>CAVPIO010000010.1:0-286434 GCA_963705005.1 uncultured Chitinophagaceae bacterium | reverse complement strand
ATGCTTCAACACCTGCATTTTCTGCGTGGTGACCGGCTTCAGCATCGCCAGCTCATATCCTGTGTTGATAACTTCCGCTTCATTTTTTTTATCTGCCGATTCTTTCAACATGCGAAAAGCCAGCCGCCGCGATGCTTCAAGGTAAACAGAATCATCGAGCGTAACGAGGGCCTGCAATGGCGTATTGGTTACAATCCGCCTTGATGTGCATACTTCTCTTGACGCAACATCGAACGTGATCATGGACGGATATGGCGCCGTGCGTTTCCAGAAAGTATATACGGCCCTCCTGTATTGGTCCTCGCCCTTGCTTTTTTCCCAGTCGCTCGTATTGTAAGGAGAATGCCAGATGCCGGCTGGTTCCCAGGGCATCACTGGCGGCCCGAACATCTTATTGCTCAACAGGCCACTAACGGAGAGTGCCTGATCCCGCACTTCTTCAGCAGACAAACGCACGCGGGATCCCCTGGCATATAATTTATTATACGGATCTTTTTTGAGAAGCTCCCTGCTTACTTTGGAATCCTGCCTGTAGGTGGCCGACATCACGATTTCTTTCAACAGCTTCTTTACGCTCCAGTTGTCCCCGTTCATAAATTTATAAGCGAGATAATCCATCAGTTCTTTATGTGTTGGTGGCGCGCCCTGCGTGCCCATGTCTTCCAGGGTTTCTACCAGGCCCGCGCCGAAAAGCTGTTCCCATAAACGGTTCACCATGGTCCTTGCCGTCAAAGGATTTTGTTTATCCGTAATCCACATCGCCAACCCCAGCCGGTTGCGGGGTGCATTCTTTGGAAATGGATTCAGGGAATGGGGAACATCGGGCTCCACCTGATCTCCTTTAACCAGCCAGTTGCCTCTCTCAAATACATAGCTCTTCCGGTGCATGGAAGCGGGGTTCTCCATCATCACCGGTGTGCCCGGAACATCCTCACGCAGCAGTTGCCAATACATTTTTTCAATTTCTTCATAATCCTTTGCAGCGTTGCCGGGAAATTTCTGGGTAAAATGAAACCAGTCGAACTGCATACCGTCTTTTTTCTCATCCTTCAATCCGGCATTGCTGTATTGCATGTATAGATCATGGTATCCCTGCACTGCAGGAAAATCGGCATAAGTGATCACCCAGTCCTTTGTTTTTAAAGGGTGAATGCTGGTTAAGATCTTTCCGTCAGCACTATCCAGGTGGATGGTCCACACACCGCCGGGCAGAAATCCGGCATAGCGGTAAACCAGCCTGTCTTTCTGATCCAGGTTCACATGGTGCAGCGTGGCTGCAGCATGATTTCTGAATGTCAGGTATTTAGTGTCAGCCAGCGCACTGTTCACGAATTGATCCGCCTGGATTGAATTGATGGAGAACTGCCAGGTTTTGAGAAACCTTAATTCCTCTTTTGCTTTTTCTTCCGTACTATTTTTTCTCAGCCAGTCATATACTTTTAAAACCTTAAGGCTGTCGGCCTGGTTGAATTCCCGGAGCAGGGGATAATCGGCGTAAGTGTCTTCATCCCGGCTGTTGTTAAAAAAGGCTACGAACTTGTAATAATCGTCGTGATGAAAGGGATCATAAGGATGGCTATGGCATTGCACGCAGGCGAAGGTTGTTCCCATCAGGCCCTGCCAGGTGGTATTGACGCGGTCGAGCACAGCAGCGGTGCGGAACTCTTCGTTGTCGGTTCCACCTTCATCATTGGTCATGGTATTTCGGTGAAAGCCCGTGGCAATCATTTGTGCGTCCGTATGGTTGGGCAGCAGGTCTCCCGCAAGTTGTTCTGTCAGAAAAGCATTGTAGGGCTTGTCTTCATTAAATGCGCTGATCAGCCAGTCGCGGTACTTCCAGATATTTCTTTCATTGTCTTTTTCGTAACCCTTGGTGTCAGCATACCGCGCGAGATCGAGCCACATGGAGGTCCATCGTTCACCGAAATGACAGGAAGCTAATAAAGAGTCTACCAGCTCTTCGTATGCATGATCATCCGGATTCTGTAAATACTTTCCTGACAGTGAAGCGGGAGGAGGGAGGCCGGTCAGGTCCAGACTTACCCTTCGCAACAAAACGGATTTCCCGGCCTCGGGGGAAGGCTTTAAGTTTTCTTCCTTAAGCCTGGCATAGATAAAATAGTCGATATT
This sequence comes from uncultured Chitinophagaceae bacterium, assembly GCA_963705005.1. Taxonomy (GTDB): domain Bacteria; phylum Bacteroidota; class Bacteroidia; order Chitinophagales; family Chitinophagaceae; genus Puia. Next base: position 284,304 of record CAVPIO010000010.1, on the reverse strand, counting down.
ATTTTTTGCCCAGCTGATTTTTTCTGGTGGTATCAATCCGAAGAAATGCGCTTTTGGCTTTGGCACTTCCACGGGACCCACAGGAACATAGGCCCAGTGTTCTCCCCAACGGGCGCCCTGTTTTATCCATCTGTATAAAATATCGAGATCGGATGCGCTGAGGGCATCGTGTTTATAAGGCATCCTTTCTTCCGCATCCTTCAGCGTGAGGCGACGGATCATCTCGCTGTGATCCGGATCTCCGGGAATGATGGCCGGTTTGCCTGATTTGTTAACGGCCAGCGCTTCTGAACGAAAAAGCAGGCTAAAATTTGACAAACGCCTTACCCCGCCATGACAGGTAATGCAATTCTTATTGAAAATGGGTTTCACCTGCGTGATATAATCGACCGGTTCGGTGTTCGTGCTGAACGCCGCCATGAGGGCAATCAGTCCCAGGGCAATCGTTAATATTAAGATCTTTTTATTTCCCAGATCCAGGTTCATTCGGGTCAATTCAGCTATAAAAGTTATTATAAAAATCTCTTATACCCAAAAAACATGTATGCAAAGGGCTGTCAGGCCACTCAGCTTTGCCATTCAATCATTTAACTTGCATAATTTTGTAGTCCCATCCAATCTGCATTCTATGTTAATGATCATCCTGAATTGTTTGTTTTTTGTTTCCTTCATCCTGTTTGCTTACGTAAACCTGAATGACCCCGATGCATGGTTATGGGTAACGATTTATATGGTGGCAGCAATATGTTGCGGGCTGGCCATTTTCAGGAAATATTTTCCGGTAGTATATCTTTTTGCCATTGGCTTCTACCTCATCTATGCCGTCCAGATTTTTTTCAGCAGGGATGGGGTGAAAGACTGGATCTTCAAATACAAAAGACCAAGCATTGTGGAAACCATGCAGGCTACAAAACCTTATATAGAAAAGACGAGGGAATTCTTCGGATTGCTCATCATCAGCGCAGCACTGGCCATTAATTATTTTGCTGCTGCCTGAACAGAACCCTTTTTTGATGAATCAGATAGAGTATATAGAATCCGTGATCAGACAGCATCTCAACCAGGAAGGCTGGCAATGGCTCGCTGAAAAAGCCCCGGTGGTTCAAACAGAAAAAAATGCATCGGCGCTCAACGCTTTGTTTTCCTTCATCTCCAGAAAAACAGGCAATGAAAAACTGAGGATCGGTTCTGGAATGCCTGAAATAGATAATGCTTCACTCGATATAAGGGGGTGGACGATCGACAGGCTGTGCAGGGTATGGCTGATCATGCAGGTGGATTCTTCTGACCGGGCACTCTATCTTTCTAAAATTGAAAATCTTTTTTCCGGGGCTTCCATGAATGAGCTGGTTGCTTTGTACAGCGCGCTCCCGGTGCTGGCCTATCCTGGAGCATGGAAGGCACGCTGTGCCGAAGGGATACGCAGTAATATCGGAACCGTTTTGGAAGCGATCATGTATGAGAATGCGTATCCCGCCCGCTGGCTGGATGAGCCGGCTTTTAACCAGATGGTGCTTAAAGCATTCTTTGCTGATAAGAATGTGGACCGCATTATTGGAATGGATCAGCGGGCCAACCGGGACCTGGCGGATATACTGTTTGATTATGCCCATGAGCGATGGGCAGCGGCCCGTGCAGTAAATCCGCAATTGTGGCGACTGACCGGTAAATATCTCAATGCCTTCAACTTCCCCGATATTCAAAGGTTATGGAGTAGTGGGAACGGCATTGAAAAAAAAGCTGCTTTGCTGGCCTGTTCGCAAAGTGAATTTCCGCCCGCCAGGCATTTGTGGGAGGATGAAGCGGGAAAGAAAAAGGAATTTACGACAGAAGAATTTAACTGGCATAACCTCAATGGATAAGCGCTATTGTAAAAAAAGAATAAACTATTGAGCCATGTGTTGCAACGATTCAACGGGAGAAAAAGAATTGCATAACGGAAACCAGACTGCTGTGGATCTGGATGCGATCAGGGGCATGCGTTTTTTTGATCCGCATGTTCACATGACTTCCCGCACAACAGACGATTACCAGTCCATGGCTGATGCAGGCATTGCAGGCCTTATCGAGCCTGCATTCTGGCTGGGTCAGCCAAGGACCGGCGTGGACAGCTTCCGGGATTATTACTCCAGCCTGATCGGATGGGAACGATTCCGCGCTTCCCAGTTTGGAATAAGCCACTATTGCACCATCGGATTAAATTCCAGGGAAGCAAATAACGAAGCCCTTGCAAAACAGGTTATGGAAATTCTGCCGCTTTTTATTTATAAGGAAGGCGTGGTGGGCATTGGGGAGATCGGCTTCGACGACCAGACGGCGGCCGAAGAAAAATATTACCGGCTTCAGCTAGATCTGGCGAAGGAAGCTGGTCTGCCTGTTCAGATCCATACGCCTCACCGCGACAAGAAACGGGGCACGCAGCGCAGCATAGATATTGCATTGGAGCAGGGACTCGATCCCGCGCTGGTGATCGTTGACCACAATAATGAAGAAACCGTAAAAGAAGTTCTGGACCGCGGCTTCTGGGCCGCATTCACTATTTATCCTTTTACTAAAATGGGGAATGAAAGAATGGTTGAAATTGTAAAACAATATGGAGCGGAACGCATCATGGTGAACTCCGCGGCTGACTGGGGGATAAGCGATCCACTGGCTGTTCCGAAAACCGCGGCCCTCATGAAATCCCGGGGTATAAGTGATGAAGATATTCGCTCAGTAACTTATCTCAATGCTATTGAGGCTTTTGGTCAAAGCGGACAGATCCGTGAAATGGAATTTATTGCAGTTCGTGAAATAGATCAGAGCCAGCGCTTTGAAGGCAATTCCATTCTTCGCGGCGGCCAGCAACCCCGGATAGATAAGGCATCCATTATCATCCGTTAAAAAAATAATCTTGAAGAAGCCAATGGCCTTTCTCAGGTTAATGCGGCCTGCCAATATCGTTACATCCATTGCCGATGTGCTGGCCGGAATTGCGATTACAGGTTTTTTTACACGGCAGGCCATGGAACCCGCAAAGCTGCTCTCTGTTCTTTTGCTATGCCTTGCCACTTCAGGTTTGTACGGGGGAGGCGTTGTATTCAACGATGTTTTTGATGCGGAACTCGATGCGGTGGAAAGACCCGAGCGTCCAATTCCTTCAGGCGCTGTTTCCTTGCGGCATGCCTCCATGCTCGGATCATTTCTTTTCCTGGTCGGGATAACGAGCGCATTCCTGGTAAACGTATTGGCAGGACTGATTGCAGTCTCTATTGTTTTGGCCGCGCTGGTCTATGATAAATGGGGAAAGCATCAGGCTTTTCTCGGTCCCCTGAATATGGGGATTTGCAGGGGCCTAAATCTTTTGCTTGGGATGAGCATCCTGGCATCATCGCTCGTGTCTTACTGGTTCCTCGCATTTATTCCGGTGATTTATATTTCATCCATAACCATGATTAGCAGGGGGGAAGTGCATGGTGGTAACCGGGGTTTATTGTACGGAGCATCATTTCTTTATTTACTTGTGATCGGCAGCATTTTTTATTTTGGCTGGGAAAGGCAAACCATTTCAGTAACAGTTTTATTTCTGCTGATATTCGGTTGGATGATCTTCAGGCCGCTGGTAGCGGCAATGAGCCATCCATCCGGAATAAATATCGGGAAATCAGTGAAAGCGGGAGTAATTGCGCTGATTGTGATGGATGCCTCGCTGGCAGCGGCTTTCGGATCTGTTTATCCGGCCCTCGTCATTCTTTTTTTTGCTCCCGTTTTCCATCTGGCTCTCCCGATTATTTGCCGTGACATGATGATCTTGCCTAATTTTATCCCTTCCTAAAGTGTTTGATTGTATGGATTATCAGGTTCAGTCTTTTAGTGTGCAGTTTGAATACAGGGTCTATTTTACGAGTGCTGTTTTCGATTTGAACAACGAAACATTTTATTCTTTTTTGAAAGAAAGACAGGTTCCGCAAACGATCCAGAAAATGCTTTTTGTGATTGACCAGGGCGTGGCAAATAAACATCCGAACCTGAAAGAGGATATTATTGCCTGGTTCAGCAAATATCCCGTGGTTCAGCTGATAAAGGAATTCATGGTAATACCGGGAGGCGAATCGGCAAAAAACAAGCCCTTACTCTTTGACCATATTGCCGAAGCCGTGCACCGCCATGGAATTGACCGCCATTCATATATCACGGCCATTGGCGGCGGCTCCATACTTGATCTCGCGGGATATGCCGCCGCTGTTTCCCATCGTGGAATAAACCATATCCGGATTCCGACCACCGTTCTTTCCCAAAACGATTCAGGCATAGGGGTCAAAAATGGCATCAACCGATTCGGGAAGAAAAATTTCCTCGGAACTTTTGCGCCCCCGGTTGCCATATTCAACGACGATCGCTTTTTAACCACGCTTGATCAGAGGAACTGGCGGGCCGGAATAGCCGAAGCTGTAAAGGTATCCCTGATCAGGGACGCCGGTTTTTTTAACTGGATTGAAACGAATCTTACCGCGCTCGTAAACCGCGATCACGATGCGATGAATTACCTGATCCGGCATTGCGCCGGATTACATCTGCAACATATTGCCGGCCCTGATCCATTTGAAAAAGGATCTTCACGTCCGCTTGACTTTGGCCACTGGAGTGCACATAAGCTTGAGCAGCTCACCAATTTCGAAATATTGCATGGTGAAGCGGTCGCGATGGGAATGGCCCTGGATACCATGTATTCATCATTGGCGGGATATTTACCAGGAGCACTGGCCGACCGGATTTTGCATCTGCTTATAAAGCTGGGTTTTGAAATCACCCATCCGCTCATGCAGGTCAGGGACCAGGACAGCCCCGTGCTTCAGGGCCTGCAGGAATTCCGGGAACACCTGGGCGGCAGGCTTACCATCATGTTGCTGACGGATATCGGAGCGGGTAAGGAAGTGAATGAAATGGATACGGCCCTCGTTATCCGAACTGCAAAGGAGCTCAGCAGGTATAATATTCAGGACCCGGTAAGAAATTTGTAAATTATTATCTATCCATGCTGACCAGTGCAGGGCATTTAACTTATTGTTCCAATATACATGCCGGCGAAAGCTGGTCCGACCATTTTGCAGCCCTCAAAAAATATTTCCCATCAGTTAAAAAAAATATTTCTCCGGATATGCCCATGGGCATCGGGCTCAGACTATCCAACGAAGCCAGCCTTGATCTTATCCGGGATGAACAACTCGCAGTTTTCAGCACATGGTTAAAAGAAAACGATGCTTATGTATTTACCATGAATGGTTTCCCCTATGGTGGATTTCATCATGTGAGGGTAAAGGACCAGGTGCATACGCCCGACTGGACAACTACTGACCGCGTAAACTATACCATTCGGCTTTTTAGGATATTGGAAAAATTGCTACCTGCAGGCATGGACGGTGGCGTTTCCACTTCCCCTCTTTCTTATCGTCATTGGTTTGGATCACCGGACTCTTTAAAAACGGCCAGACAGAAAGCAACTAATAATATATTGCTCGTGGCAGAAGAGCTTTTCCGGATCCAAAAAAAATCCGGGAAATGGTTACATCTGGATATTGAACCCGAACCCGATGGAATACTGGAATCCGGAGCAGAGTTTATAGATTGGTATGAAAATGAACTATTGCCGGCGGGCCATGCCATGTTTACTGCAAAATTGAATATCAGTTCTACTGAAGTTACGGCGCTATTGAAAGCGCATATACGGCTCTGTTATGATGTCTGCCATTTTGCGATCGGGTATGAAGACCAGGAAGAGACGATCAGGCAATTAAAACAAAAGGGCATCGGCATTGGTAAAATACAGATCAGCGCGGCATTGAAAGGAGTATTCGCTGAAGGGAGTGAAAGGGAGGCTATCAGGCAGGCATTCAGCACTTATAATGAACCGGTTTACCTTCACCAGGTGGTAGCGAGAAAGAAAGATGGAAGGCTGCAGCATTATCCTGATCTTGACCAGGCGCTCGATGAAGCCGATGATCCGGATAGCAGGGAATGGCGCGCACATTTCCACGTTCCTGTATTTGCCGGGCAATTTGGAATATTGGAATCAACCCAAAGCCATATCAGGCAAATAATGGAGATCCAAAAAAACTCTCCGGTCACCCGGCATCTCGAAATAGAAACCTATACCTGGGAAGTGCTTCCTCCTTTTTTGAAATTAGCTTTGGGGGAATCTATTACAAGGGAACTTCAATGGGTAATGGAATTGCTTGATGAAGGGAACATAAAATCCTGAATATGCTTAAAACAGTTGTCATCGATGTGGTCGGACTTTCTACTTCTTTAATAGGGGACTACACACCCTTTATCCAGGACTATATTTCCCGGAGAAGCATGGTTTCCATAAATCCCATGCTTCCTGCGGTAACGACGGCGGTGCAGTCCACTTACCTTACCGGCAAATGGCCCTCCGAACATGGCATTGTCGGAAACGGCTGGTACGACAAGGCCGAATGTGAAATAAAGTTCTGGAAACAATCGAATAAACTGGTCAGCGGAGAAAAGATATGGGACAGGGCCCGCGCAATAGAGCCTGGATTTACCTGCTCCAATATGTTCTGGTGGTACAATATGTATTCATCGGTTGATTTCTCGGTAACACCCAGACCGAATTATCTTGCCGATGGAAGAAAGATCCCGGATTGCTATTCTCAGCCCGCGAAACTGCGCGACTATCTCCAAACAAAACTCGGTCAGTTTCCCCTGTTTCAATTCTGGGGACCCGGAGCAAATATCAAATCCTCGCGCTGGATCGCCGATGCTTCCATGCTAACCGACGAGCGCCATGATCCCACACTTACCCTGATCTATCTGCCGCACCTCGATTACTGCCTCCAGAAATTTGGCCCAAAGGACGCGGCCATTTCCAAAGAGCTTGAGGAGATTGATAAAGTGGTCATGAGCCTGGTCAATTATTATGAAAGCAAACATGCGGAGATCATCATCCTTTCAGAATATGGCATCGGCCCGGTGAACGAACCGATCTATCTGAACCGTTTGTTCAGGGAACAGGGACTATTGCAGGTCCGCGAGGAAAGAGGACTGGAATTGCTGGATGCCGGCGCTTCGAAAGCATTTGCAGTGGCTGACCATCAGATTGCACATGTTTATCTGAATGATCCTTCCGTTAAAGAAAAAGTGAGAACCCTGATTTCCTCTGCGTCGGGAATAGCCCTGATATTGGATAAAAAAGAACAGGAGCGCCATCATATTGCCCACGAGCGAAGCGGTGATTTTGTTATTGTGGCGGAGCCGAATGCCTGGTTTGCATATTATTTCTGGTTTGATGATAAGAAGGCACCGGACTATGCGCGCTCGGTGGACATACACAAAAAACCAGGCTATGATCCTGTTGAAATGTTCATGACCTCAAAAATGCGGGCCGGCTACAAGCTGATGCGAAAAAAATCTGGATTGCGATACGTGATGGATGTGATTCCCCTCGATGCAAACCTGATCAAAGGATCCCATGGGAGCGTGGGCGTTCTTCCCGAATATTATCCCGTCCTTATTTCAGACCATGCTCCCGGGTCCGCCAAGCTGCTGGCCACTGACGTTTATGAAGTGATTTGGAACACCCTCATGCAGAAGAAGCATTGAGAAAGGGATCCAACATCTGAATTAGTTTTTCTTCCTTCTCCATCAGGCGTTTTAATAAAACAATCTGGTTGTTTGCGCGGATAAAATTATGTTCCTCATATTTTGAACCATAATAAATATCATTATTCAGATAGTCCGTCAGGAAACGGATGGCCTGCATATAGATCATAAATTCTCCAGCATACACAAAATGCCTCTTTTCTTGATCGCTAAGTTCAGATTGCATTTCTCCCAGGTATCCCTGAACGATGGCGCGGAAATATTCATCCCGTATTTCTATACGGCTGAAATCTTTTTCCTCTTCACTTACGGGAGATAAATAGGTCCGCAGCATATCACCCACATCGCTTATAAAGTATCCGGGCATTACCGTATCGAGATCGATCACACATAATCCAATCCCATTCTCCCTGTTGAAGAGAACATTGCTGATCTTGGTATCGTGGTGTGTTACCCGGAGTTTGAAATTGGGATTGGCTTTAATTTTTTCGAAGGTTTCTACTATCGATTTATTTTTGACCAGGATCTCTATACTTTCGGCAGAACGGGCAATCCGTTCAGGCTCGCCGAGTTCTATCGCTGATTCAAATTGCTGATATCTTAAGCTGAGATTGTGAAAATCAGGCAGCGTAATTTGCAATAGGGAAGAATCAAATGCCGAAAGCAGGCGCGTGAACCTGCCGAATTGCCTTGCAGCTTCGAAAGCAAGTGATGGATTTGCGACAATATCATAAGTACAGGAGTCTTTGATAAAAGGGAATAGCCGGTAATAATCCGTTTTATTTTCAATGATGAAGTCTGACCCTGACAAGCTAAGCATTGGAGAAACGAATAAATATTCCGGATAATTCTTTTTGAAGTAAGCGGATAGTTGCCGGATATTATCACAGATGAGAAAAGGTAGTTTGAAAACCTGTTGATTGATGCGTTGCAGAATATATTCCTCATCTCCGCAGCTTATCTTCCAGGTGTTATTGATGAGCCCGTTTCCGAAAGGATGAATACTGCAGAGATTTTCATCTAACCCGTAAAGACCAGGCAGGTGGCTGGGCATGGGCCTATTTTTTAAAAATGATTTTATACACCGCAGCAATCGCTGAAGGATAATTTGCAGAAGGGTTTATAACCAGGCCCTCCCTATGCTGTGACCAGCTTATTTTTTCCTTGCTGCCCAGGAGGGAAATTGTTTCGATCTCATTCGCAATTAATTTCGAACCCAGCGATTTCACGATTGTTTTTTCTGCCGGCAAACCGAGCGTGATCACAAAAAGCGTATCTCCCTTTGTTGTGAACCGGATATCTTTCGCATTGAAAGGAATGGTCTGGTCCGCGAACGAGCCACTGGCCGATCTTGTAGGCCCTTCTCCATAAATCTTCCAGGGCCTGGTTCCGTAAATGGCATCACCGTTAACATCCAGCCATTTGCCTGTTTCAAGCAATACCTGCGTTTCTTCGTCAGTAATAGTACCATCGGATCTGGGACCGATATTCAATAGCAGGTTGCCGTTCTTGCTTACGATATCAATCAGGTTGGTAACTACATAGCGTGCGCTCTTAAACGTGTTGTCTTTTATATAGCCCCAGGATTTATTTCCGATGGCATCATCCGTTTGCCAGGGCAATTGGCGGACGGAATCCAGCTTGCCTCTTTCCAGGTCCAGCACGGCAACGCCCTGGGGAAAAGAGCGGTCGTATTTGTAGTTGATCACAACGCCCTTGTTCCATTGCAGCCCCTTGTTATAATAATAGGCGGCAAAGGATTTACGGTAAGGTTCAAGCGCCGGCTGCTGTATCCACCAGTCGAACCAGAAAAGTTGCGGCTGGTAATTATTCACCAGCTCTGTGCAGCGCAGGAGCCAGTCATTCATATACTCTGGACTCATGGTTTCATTTTCCTGTCGCGCTGGTCCATAGAAATCCGCATATTCCGGATTGAGAACATCCGACTTAAACTCGCGGCCGTGATTCAGAAACCACCAATGTTCTATCCGGTGGGATGAAACCCCGAAGATCAAACCCTGCCTGCGCACTTCTTTGGCCAGTTCACCGATGATATCTCTTTTGGGCCCCATATTAAAAGCATTCCACCTGGAAAGCGCGGTATTATACATGGCAAAACCATCATGATGCTCGGCGACGGGCACGATATATTTAGCGCCCGCTTTTTTAAACAGGGCCACCCACTGCACCGGATCGAATTTCTCAGCTTTGAACATCGGGATAAAATCCTTGTAACCAAATTTATCCTGAGGGCCATAAGTGGCTACATGATGTTTAAATTCGTCTGATGCGGTATCATACATATTGCGCGGATACCATTCGCTGCCGAATGCCGGCACGGAATAGACGCCCCAATGAATGAAAATTCCAAATTTGGCGTCCCGGAACCAGTCAGGCGTCTGATATTTAGAGAGAGATTCCCAGGTTGCCTGGTATCGCTGCTGGCAGTTTCCGCTAAAAGCCAGGTTCCACAGGCAGCAAATTAAAAAAAACCGGTAAATCATGTTTTTCATGAAACTGTTTTTACATTTGAGGGACCGGAAGCATCTGGCAGGAATGCTCCCGATGAAGATATGGATTATTTGGAACGAAGAGATTCTCCTGTATTGGCGATCGTTTTTTCTCCATTGCTTTTCCTACATTACCGCAGGACCGGATTTTTACGGTTCCTTTTTCGACTACCAAAGACAGAACATTCAGGTATTCCTGAGTGAATACAAAAGTATTTAAAAGATAAAATCTTAGCCGATGCAACGCAGGAATTTCATGCAGCAATCACTATTGACCGGAGCCACGCTATTGACAGGCGCTTCCCTGAAGGCCAATGATAAAACGATAAACGAATTTAGATTGAACGACGACAAACCATTTAACCTGCTCTATGGCATACACGATGGCATGTTCAAAGAGCTGGCCGGAAATGATTTTCTCGACCAGTTGAAATTTGCTTATGACAATGGCTTCCGCGCGATGGAAGACAATGGCATGATGCAAAGGGATAAGGCCATGCAGGAAAAGATCGGGAACCAGCTTGCCAGGCTCGGCATGAGCATGGGCGTATTTGTAATCGATGCCGGCGATAACTGGAAAACATCCTTCACCACGGGCAAACAGGAATTCACGGACCGATACCTGGTTGCATGTAAGGAAGCCGTGGAAGTGGCCAAACGTTGTCATGCTAAATGGGTCACCGTAGTGCCAGGATATTTCGAAAGAAAAATTCCGATAGGCATCCAAACGGCCAACGTGATTGAAATGCTGCGTCGTTGCGCGGAGATCATGGAACCGGCCGGACTGGTGATGGTGATCGAATCCTTAAGCGATAACCCGGATCTTTTTCTTCGCTATTCCGATCAGGGATTCATGATCTGCAAAGCGGTGAACAGTCCTTCCTGCAAAATGCTGTTCGACATGTACCATATGCAACGCAACGAGGGCGATATCATCGAGCATATTGACTGGAGCTGGGATCAGATCGGGTATTTCCAGATCGGCGATAATCCACGCAGGAAACAGCCCACCACCGGCGAGATGAACTATAAAAATATATTCAAGCATTTATATAACAAAGGATACAAAGGCATTCTCGGCATGGAACACGGAACCGAAAACCCCGGCAAAGAAGGAGAACTCGAACTGATAAAAGATTACCGCTGGAGCGACGACTTCCTAACCTGACGCTGATCCACCCCCTCCTTCGCTAAAGCTACGGAGGGCAAAGCATTTTCAAATTTTCAAATTATCAAATTTTCAAATTACCATGCAACCACTCCCACAAAACAACCGCCTCCTCTCCCTCGATTTTCTCCGCGGCCTCACCATGGTCTTCCTGACTCTGGAAAGCACGCTTCTTTTTGAACATCTTAGGCCTGCCGTGGCAGGAACATGGGGCGCGCCGATCCTCAATGAATTCACGCACCACCCCTGGCACGGATTACATTTCTGGGACCTGGTGCAACCAACCTTCATGTTTGTGGCAGGTACCGCACTCGCTTTCTCCATGAATAAGCGAAGAAAGGAGATGACCTGGAACCAGACCTTTGTCAAGATTCTCAAAAGATGTTTCTGGTTATTTTTCTGGGGCGTGCTGGATTATGCGGTGAGAAAAACAGGACTATCCTTCGAGCTCTGGGACGTGTTGACCCAATTATCATTCACCACACTGGTTGCATTTCTCATCATGGATTTTCCGATTGCCGTGCAGCTCTTCGTGAGTTTTTTATGCCTGCTGATCCCGGAATTACTTTACCGCTATGCACATGTTCCGGGATTTGACCAGCCCTTTGTTGACCAGCATAATTTCGGAAACTATGTGGATACCCTGCTGATGAACAAAATAAACCATGACGGATGGGTGGCCATCAATTGTATTTCCACCAGTTGCCATACCATCTGGGGCGTGCTGGCAGGAAAGATTTTGCTGAGCAGCAGGACAGGGGCGCAAAAAATGAGATACCTCCTCATAAGCTGCGCCGTATTATTAATCCTCGGATTCGGACTGGACGCTGCCGGCATCACGCCCATTATAAAAAGAATAGCGACCAGTTCCTTTGTTCTGGCATCCGGCGGATATTGTGTATTATTCCTCGCAATCTGCTACTGGTGGATCGATATCAAAATGCATCGTCGCTGGCTGGTCTTCTTCACCTGGTTCGGCATGAACTCAATATTTATATATCTATTCTTTGAGATCGTCGGCGACAGATGGTTCACCGAATATATCCTCACCATCACCGGCGGCCTCTTCGGATTCATCAATTTCCCATTGGTTGCAGCCAGTATCCTCGGATCCCTCGTCGTGTTTGCCCTCGAAGCGGCAATGCTCCGTTTCTTATTTAAAAAGAAAGTATTCTTCAAAATATAAAAATGACCAACTTTTTCCCGGACGAGACAAATACAAAATAGAACCGAACAGGACTGTATCATTTGCGAACATTTAAATCCATCATCGCCAATCCTAATTTTCTGATTAAGAACCAATTGTGAATCCGGCACTCTCTTAGCGGCAAGAGAATGAGGAAATGTGCTAATTTGAAAATTTGAAAATGAAAAACGGCCCCCTCATTTTCAAATTATCAAATTCTCAAATTTCCCCTTGCCTTTCCATTTTCAAATTTTCAAATTTTCAAATTTGTTCAAAAGCTACCTCATCCTCGCCTGGAGAAATCTCATCAAGCACCGGCTTAACACGATCGTTAATCTGCTTGGCCTGTCAGTCGCATTTGCCTGCAGCATATTGCTCATGCTGATGGTGCACCGCGAATTCTCATTCGACAAGTTTCATGCGAATGAATCTTCTCTCTTTGAGGTATATAGTCTGAGCCATGGACCGGACGGGGATGCGAAGGGCACATCGATGAGCTATCCTGTAGCGCCCACCCTGAAATCCCAGGTGCCCGGCATAATTAGGACAACTGGTCTCCTTTGGGCGGGTGTTGGTATACGTTATAAAAACAAAGAAGTCGATAAGGAGATCAGGCTGGTGGACAATGATTTCTTCAGTATGTTTTCTTTTCCCCTGGTATCAGGTGAAGGGATAAATCCGCTGGCCAGCACATCCAATGTTGTACTCAGCAAATCGACGGCAGAAGCCGTGTTCGGAAAAGAAGATCCTATTGGCAAAGTGGTAAAGCTGAATGTGAATGGGAGCTGGACCGACCTGATGGTATCTGCCGTAATCCAGGACGCTCCTCAGAATTCCTCTCTCGAATATGATATTCTGGCCAGGATGGAGATCAGTGGCGATTATACCAGTAAGAAAAATGACTGGCATAGTCAGAACCATAATGTGTTTGTGCAAACCGCTCCGGGATACACACAAAATCAGGTGGAAAATGGATTGAGGAATATCATGAAGAAATATCGTGTGGCTGACGATGATTACCTGAAGGGGAAGGGATTTCTTCCGGATAAAAACGGTGACCTCCTGGCCTTTAAACTGGAACCCTTTGCATCCGCGCATTTTGATGAATCGCTTGCCTTCGGACCTTATATAAGTAAAACCTATCTCTATACGCTGATCATAATTTCCTTCGTTATACTTACGATCGCGAGCTTCAATTTCATCAACCTGAATGTGGCCCGGGCCTTTCACCAGGGCAAGGGAAGTCGGGATCCGGAAAACCATCGGGGCAGAAAAGAAACAAATCTTTTTCCAGTTTTGGGCGGAGAGTTTTTTGTTGTGCTGCATTTCGGTGATCCTGGGCATTGTGATAACCACCACGGTGCTGGTGCCGTTCAATGATCTGTTTAGTGAAAAATTGAAAATATCCGAACTGGTAAATCCGGTGGTGATCCTGATGGTGATCGGAGGCATGTTGCTGGTATCTTTCCTTGCGGGAGGATATCCTGCATGGATGGTTTCCCGGTTCAATCCGGTAAACGTATTGAAAGGCAAACTATCACTGAACCGGTCAGGAGTATTGCGCAACGGGCTGATCACCTTTCAGTTTATCCTGTCCTGCCTGCTGATATGCAGCACCATTGTTATTTACAAGCAATTTCAATATCTGCGGACTGCCCCGCTTGGTTTTCAGCAGGAATCGGTGATCAGCATCCCGGTGAAGAAAGAGGAAAACGCAGGAAGGTATATAGACCAGTTGAGGGAAAGGTTATACAAGCAGCCGCAGGTGGTTAGTATATCCGGCAGTTCGTCGAATGTCGGTCTGGGCATGGATTACAGCACCAGCAAATGGGGCTGGGGTTTCACTTATAATGGGAAGGCCATAGAAACCGATATGCTTAAAGTTGACTACGATTTCTTTTCCACACTCGGCATCAAGCCTGTTGCGGGCAGGGATTTCAACCGGAGCTTTCCTTCAGATACTTCTTCTTTGATCAGCAATATGGTGATTACAGAAAGCCTGGCAAAGCAAATAGGGAATAAAGATATCGTAGGGCTGAGCTTTTATGCCGACAGTTCGGCGCCCAAATGGAATATCATAGGGATTGTTCCCGACATTCATTTTTATTCGATGTATGAGAAGGGATCGCCCTTCGCCTTCATGATGAGCAACAATGGCTCCCTGAGGTATATCCTGGTAAAAGTAAAAACCACGAACCCACTGCTGACGATGAACCTTGTGAAAGCCGCTTATAAAGAAATTGAACCGGACAATACGGTGGTCCCCACGTATCTCACAGAAAATACACGCCGCTGGTATTCCAGGGAGGAAAAGCTATCAACCATATTTCTCTCCTCTGCCGGCGTCGCGATCATCTTATCCTGTCTGGGGCTCTTTGCCATTGTATCGATTGTATTGGAACAGCGCCGCAAGGAAATCGGCGTACGCAAAGTATTGGGCGCCTCCCTGGCAACCATTACCGGCCTCTTGTCCGGAGACTTCCTAAAGCTCATTGCCCTGGCCTTTGCCATCGCCGTTCCCATTGGCTGGTATTTTCTTAGCCACTGGTTGCAGAGTTATGTTTACCGCGCTCCTTTGAGCTGGTGGATATTTCCTGTTGCGGGGTTGATGTCCATTGCTATTGCCATGCTGACCATTGGATTCAAAACATTGAAAGCGTCGAGGGCAAATCCGGTAGAGAGTTTGCGGGCGGAATGAGAATGACCAAAAATAGATTTGTCGAAAGGATAAAATCTATTCAACTATTTTGCAATTCTTTACTATGCTATTGAAAATAATAGTATCATATTTTAACTTAATCGGTCTTTCAGGATCAATAGTGACATCGTTGAGTTCTTTTTTCTTTATATTCAAATCAAGCCAAATAAGAGGCACATCAATTCCCAGTTCATTCTTGTTAGTAATCTTAATCTTTAATATACCATCTGCGACCTCGTTTGCTTGAACTTGGAATTCATCCACATATTTTTTGTCTAAAGAACTTGATTTCGCAAGTAATGTTAATAAACTATCACAAGAAACTTTTTCGTCAGTCATATTTGCATTATTCTTCGTTGACCTTGTAGAATCCAATAGACGATCTTGTAATATATTGCTGCTTTGAATTTTAGAATTTGAATCATCTTTTTTTACAATAATCCCACCTAGACCTTTGGAATTAGTGCAATAAATAAATGCCACGGATGACATCATAATAGCCGCTATAATATTTCCTTTCATAGAATCAAAAGCGTTAGACAGAAAATCAGTAAATGTTGTTCTATTTCACTTTCTTGTACATTTCTATCTTTTTATTATTGATAGAATCTTGGATCTTCAATCGAACTGCCAGTTTAGTATTTACTTGTGCTAAGTCCCCTTTATAGTCAAAGCGCGACCAGGGTACCTTATTGTCAAACTCCTTCAGCACTGACAAAACTTTATAATTGGAATCAATTAAAACTAAACTGTATCTGAAATCAAATTTTGGTGGATTTGGTGTATATAAAAATAATTCCATTCCTTTGCCTTGATAATCATTCATACCTGTCAACTCATATTCAGATTTTCGGAAAAAAAATAATCTGCCTGTAAATCAAGAAGTTTTTTTCCTGGGATGCTATCATAATCTAGGTAGACCAGAAGATCATCATCTAATGAGTAAAAATAATATTTAGCTGGTCTTTTGTTTAGAAAATTAATGTTATTGCCCGCTCTAAAATCATAGTAAAAATATTTCTTAGAGGTTAAATTTCCGGATTTATCATAGCCGTAAACATACCCGTTTTGCTTCTGAAGCCTTCCCGAAAAAATCGGACAGTTAAATTTTATACAATTTTGTAAATTTAAACTGTTCAATTATGAAAAGAAAAAACTTTACCGAAAGCAAAATTCTTTCGATCATCAAGCAGTATGAAGGCGGCCGGGCAATAGAGGACCTCTGCCGGGAGAATGGCATCTCAAAAGCAACGGTGTACAATTGGAAAAAGAGGTACACAGGAATGGACGGCTTGCAGGTTAGGGAATTGAAAAACCTTCAGGAGGAGAATAAGCGCCTGAAGCATATGTACGCCGAGCTGAGCCTGGATTACAAACTGGCTAAAGAGATAATCGAAAAAAAATTGTAAAGCCCTGTCAGAAGAAGGAACTGGTTGCCTGGAGTATTAAAAAAAGAGAGAACCCTTATCCATTGACAGGGCTTGCAGAGTAACCGGATTGTCCAGATCACTCTGGTATTATCAGACTCGCCGAGACGATACAGAAGTGATTGATAAACTGCAAGAGCTTGCAGAGAAATATTCCCGTAAGGGTATTGACACCTATTATAAAATCATCCGGCGTGAAGGCTTGCGGTGGGGTCGCAACCGGGTACTAAGAGTATACCGGCTAATGAGACTTGGTTTTAGAAGAAAGGGTAAAAGACGCCTACCCGCCAGGCTTAAAGTGCCATTAGCCATTACAGAAGGCCTCAATAAAGTATGGAGTATGGATTTTATGAGTGATGCGCTGACCAATGGCCGAAGGACAAGAGTTCTGAACATTATTGATGAATACAGCAGAGAGGCCCTGACGGTCCATCCGGATTATTCTATTCCAGGTGTATCTGTCATAAATCAACTGGAAATACTGGGACAACGCAGAGAGCTCCCTGAAAGCTTTCGGCTTGATAACGGACCGGAGTTCACTTGTCTTGAATTTACTGAGTGGTGCAGATCGAAAAATATTAAAATCAACTATATCCAACCGGGAAGACCGATGCAGAATGCCTATATCGAACGATTTAATAAAACTTACCGGGAAGACGTTTTAGATGCTTACCTGTTTGAAAACCTGGAACAATTAAGAATCCTTTCGGATGAATGGATGAAAACTTATAACAATGAAATCCCGCACGGCTCTTTAAATGATCTGACGCCCAATGAATATGCAACGAAGGCTGTTAACAGTGGAAAACCCGCACCGCCCAAAACCCATTCCGGGTTTACCACAATTAACAGCCATAATAGTAGTAATAATAGTAGGGAAAAATCTAAATTAGCACTGTCCTAAAATCGGGAAGGCTTCATGGCCATGAATTTTGGGCTAATAATCAGCTTTAATCCCGGCCAATTTTTAGCAGGAATGGATAAACCTGGCAGTTCAGAATGCCCACGAGCAAATTCAAGTCAGTTAACTTTAACGTCAACCCTTCAATTAAAAAACATGAATATTAAATGGCCGGGAATAGGAGTTTTTATTATTCAGATAACTGGTTCAGCATTCGGACAATCAGGTTTGAATATTCCATCGGATACACGATTACCGAGGGATTCGGCAGTTAAAATTGAACTGCTTGCTTCACTCAATAATTTTTTATCCCAGATCCCGAAACAAAATAAGGAAAATACTTATGTTCTGAATTCGGATTTGCTGGAAACATCTGTCCTGATGGACGAGATGAAAAACCTGGAGACGAATACTGCATTAAAATCAGAAAACTTTTATAAACCATACTTAATGAATCTCGCCCGGATAAATGACACGATTTATCTTGTTCAAATATCATATATGGGAACAAATGAAGGAAGAGCCCTCCTGAGGGCAAGTTTTACCCTGGAGGGACGCAAAAAGGAGGGCCGGTTTTATTTCAGTTCTCCGTTAAAACAGAATACAGTTGCATGGAAAACCCGGAAAATGGGGAACGTAAACCTGTACTTTAAGAATAGCCTCAATGATACCAATGCAAAAAAATATTTTCAAATGGTTGCTGACTACGATAAAAAGCTGAATGCCCCTGTGCGACCAACTGATTTTTATTGTGCTGATAATTTTCATGAGGTTCTCCAATTAGTCGGAGTTGATTACAAATCAGATTATAGTGGCTTTGCACATAATACACTAACGGCAACAGAAAATAATCATGATCTTGAAGTAAACGGTGCACTGGGTTCCGTCTTTGCCTCCTTTGACCCGCATGATTTATGGCATGAAAGACTTCACCGAGTGCTTTCCGTAGATATCATTAACAGGCCGGTGGATGAAGGAACAGCATATTTGTACGGTGGCAGCTGGGGGCTGAGCTGGAATGAGGTCCTGAAAAGATTTAAAATATATGCCGCTGCAAATCCGGATGCAGATTGGGTTGCATTATATGATCAAAGCAAGAATTTTGACGAAAAATCCAGATTCCCTTTGAATGTGGATTTTGCCATCAATGCTTTACTGGTTCAGAAAATAGAAAAAGAAAAAGGATTTTCTTCCGTTATTGAATTGCTGAGTTGCGGCAAAAAGCAACCTGGGAATGAAAATTACTTTAAGGCTTTGGAGAAAATTACGGGTATAGACAGGGCTAATTTTAATGAAAATGTTCGGGATTTGATAAAAGGGAATTAAAAGATATTAATAACGTTAAAACACCCTATTTCATCGCATATAAAATATATAATTTTGAAACACGAAATTGAAATACCATTGGATATGGGTACTGTCACTAATATAATGGGCATTTATCTCAGGAATAAATATTTAGAAAAGTTTCCGATTTTTGAAGCCGCTACTGCTGAATGATATTTTCAGTTTTGGCACCCTTTGGCTTATTGACAATCCTGGCAGATTGCCTGAGGTATTTAATTTAAATAAGGAAAATGGCCCTGATCACAAATGTAAATTTTCAGGCCTGCAAGACAGAACTTGCGGATATCCAATATTTGAGACAGTTATTTCTTGAAGAATTAAATACACAGATCAGGTATAATGCTGTTCACGAAAGGAATTGGTCGGATTCTTATTTTCTTTCAGTAGATGGAGTAAATGTCGGTTACGGGTCGGTTCAGGGACAGGAACTAGCTAACAGAGATACGATTTTTGAATTTTATGTTACACCACCCTACAGAAAATATTCTTCAGCTTTATTTGGAGAATTGCTTGCAATTTCAAAACCGCAGTTTATTGAATGCCAATCCAACGATCCTCTTTTATCAGGACTGATGTTTGAATTTGCAGAAAATATAAATTCAAATGTGATTTTATTCCGTGACCAATTTGCCAGCAGCCTGAGCGTTCCCGGTGCATGTTTTAGAAAAAGGAAAGAAGCTGATCGTCTTTTTGAGCATAAGCATGAGCCGGAGGGAACCTATGTGGTTGAATTAAATGGTGACGTAGTGGCGACGGGTGGTTTTTTGCTTCACTATAATAAGCCTTTTTCAGATTTGTACATGGAGGTGATTGAGGATATGAGAAAAAGAGGCATAGGCAGCTTTCTCATCCAGGAAATCAAAAAAGAGTGCTATCTCGCAGGAAGGATTCCTGCCGCCCGGTGCAACATTAATAATTTCGCCTCGAGCGCTACTTTGTTGAAAGCAGGACTTGCGATATCGGGTTTTATGTTATTTGGATATGTTAAGAAGAATATCGGTTCCCATTTCTGATGCTATGACCCATGCGGGTCAGCTTGCAATGCTGGCTACAGCACTACGAATACCATGCAGAAATGCAATGGTGGGTTTTTGCTGAGAGGAACAATGATCAATAGGCCAATAAAATGACAAGATCCATTTCTCATGGCGGCGCGGGCCATACAAAAAGAAGAACACAGTAGCATAAGGAGTACTCTAGGATTTCTTTAATTTCTCCAATACTTTGATATTTCCTTCACTGTCCATCTGAATGGTCATCAAGGCTTTTGCATCCTCCAGTTTTATATAATATTCTATCTTGTCAGGAGTAGAAACTTCGGTAACACCATAAATCTTCTTTGAAGGATATTTCTCGTGAATAGCAGCGACAAGATAATAAGGCAGATATTCTTCCTTGTAGTAACGGGTGGCTCTTATAAGTGTTCCTTCTTTACTGAATATAATATTTGCCTTAACAGCTTCCAATTGAAAATATACGACATAGGATTCGGGATACTCCACCCAGCTTACCTGTACCGCATTCGGATAGGCTTCTTTGAATGCCTGAACCAGTTTTTCATTGATATCTCTGCCAGCCGCCATGGTTGTAAATCCTAAGATCACCAAAAACGAGGCGAACAAAATCTTTTTCATGATTTATACTTTTTAATTAATTACTCACCTGACGATATAAAAGTATACATCATCCGGACTACATAAGTATCCGGTTTATATAAATTAGGTAGTCCGGACCGTTTTGATTGTTTTTGTAAGGATGGTCATTGCCTGTTCGGTTTCCTTTTCATTCATCCAGGCAAATCCCATGCGGGTGCAATTGAGGGAGTTGGAAGAAATATTATGGATTAATCCATTGGATAAAATGAGCCCCTGAGATCTCAGCTTTTCTGTCAGCGGCGGTAATGGCACAGATTTATCAAATTTTGCCCATACAGCCAGGCCTCCGTCAGGGATCTTAAAGTCAATGATGCCGGGAAGTTTTTGAGTAAGCAGTTCGCAAAGAGAATCCCGGCGACGGTGATATTCCTGCTGTGCTTTCTTCATATGCCGCCGGATCTCGCCATCTGAAAACATTTCTGCAAGCGCCATCTCCATGATCGGATCACCCTGTGTATCTATGATCTGCCGTATTCTGGACAATTCCAGGATCAAATTAGACGGAGCAACTATATAACCCGTCCGGATAGCCGGTGCAATGGTTTTACTCAGTGTTCCGATATACACGATCATCCCTTTTTGATCGGCGCTGATCAGAGGAAGAATGGGGTTGCTCTGATAGTGAAAATCATAATCATAATCATCTTCGATAATAATAAATCCGAATTTCTCAGACAGTTCCACCAGTCTGATTCTGCGGGAGGCAGCGAGCGTAACTGTTGTGGGGTAGTGGTGATGAGGAGTGACAAAAACCGCTTTGATTTTCTTTTTCCGGCATAGTTTTTCAATCGCATCCACATCTATACCGGACTCATCCACTTTAACCCTGACCAAATGCATACCTGCATTTTCAAAACAACGATCGGCGTAATAATAACTGGTTTCGCCAACAATGATATTTTCACCCCTGGAGAAAAGCACGCAGGAAAGTAAATAAAGGCCCATTGAACTTCCCCTGGTGATCATGATATTCTCGAAATCCGTTTGCAGGCCCCTGCTGCTGTTCAGGTATTCCGACAAAACCACTCGGAATTTTTCTACGCCCGCAATTTCAACATAACTCATGTATCTTAAATTAACGGGTCTGGACAAAATGCTTTTGTAAGCCCTGCCTAATTCCTGAACGGGCATCAGCCGCACATCGGGGCCGTCATGAAACCCGGTAATATTCCGGTAGGGCAATACCGGTTTTCGGATATCGTTATTGATTCTGACCTTGTAGCCGGTTTCTTTGGCGAATGAATTTCGTTTTTCTGTTTTTATGTAAAACCTCCGCGGATTTATTTCCGGTAATTCCTTACTGGTAAATGTGCCTTTGGAAGCATGCATTTCTATCCAACCCTGGGCGTCGAGTTCTTCATAAGACCGGACCAGGGTTTTTCGGTGAAGCCCGAGTATTTCGGACATCTGCCGGGTGCCAGGCAATTTAATACCCGGTCCGATTCTGCCTTTTCTCATTTCCTGGATAATCGCATTGGCAATCTGCAGATAAATAGGTGTGCGGCAATCCTTATCAATTACAATGATTGTTTGCCAGGGAAGCATATGGACTACTTTTAATATTAAAAATAGAACCTAAGATAGTCCAAAGAAACCAACTTCAAAAAAGCTACTTGATGATTTTTTACGCGTCACAGTGACTGGATCTAAAGTAGTCACATGGGCACTGTCTCCGGCCATCGTTCCTGTGCCGTCTGCAAATCGGTATGGGTGGTTAAAACCAAATTCATAGGGACTCTCTCGAGAGCTACCTTATTGAAAGCAGGACTTGCGATATCGGGTTTTATGTTATTTGGAAATGTTAAGAAGAATATCGGTTAGCTCTTTAGTGTCAGCCAGAATTTGGGAAATTTTAGGAAGTCGTCAAATCTTTTGGATTTAATATTAAATACTCACTTTTAAATTCTGGTTCGCTGCACCAGCATTTTTCCGGTAATATTTGCCGGCAATCAATGATATAGGCAGGCCCAGGCACAGGCTTAATCCGGCAATGCTAATAATTGCGGGTACCAGGTTAAGTTGGCTTGGATATTTTGGGACGCCCTTTATATCAGGAACATTACTTAAGGGGAGAATTCCAAAAGTTGAAATTATCCAAATGATCAGTCCGAAAACTAACGCTAGAATATATTTGTTCTTTATCGCTCTTTTAAAATTCGGGTACAATAAAAAGAAAACAGCACTAAAAGCTAAAGCGATTAAATAGTGAAATAGTACTCCCCAAAAAACCATATAGTTTGCTTTAAACGCTTCTGTGCCAAACAAGCCGCTCGCGATATACCTGTATGATAGTTCAGGGCTGGTGGGATAACTGAGTATGAACGATAATATTCCATCTAATGTGCCTGTTAATAAACATAACAGTAAAATGGTTAATAATTTATTGTTTTTTCGCCCGATCATAAGAAGTCATTTTTGAGGAATAAATTTAAAACAATACATCACAAGAATCAGCCAGGCTAATAAAGGCCTTTCTTTTATTGGTTGTAAGACATCTGATAATAATAATGTGATCAGGGTATTAGCCGTGTTTTACCGTTAAATCATATTATAGTGTGATTATTTGAACATAATTCCGCTAAAATAGCTATCTTTACTCCAAAATCACAGTTTAATGTTAGCCGATACCCTGGGCAGAACCATTCAGCAAAGGCGGAAAGCCTTAAGGATCACCCAACCCAATTTGGCAGAACTGGCTGGAATAAGCGTCAACTCTCTTTATAAGATAGAAAGAGGAGGATCCAATCCCACGCTGGACATGATTGAAAAGATTGTCCGGGTCCTGGGCCTGGAAGTAAAACTCGAAGTCAAGAAAATTGCCTTATAAACTATGAGAAGTGTTGAAGTATACAGAAACAGGGAACTGGCCGGAGTATTAAAGGAACAGAACAGCAAGAGCTACTCTTTCCGATATACTGATGCCTATTACGCCGACCCGCAAAAACCTGCTATTAGTCTAACGCTGCCTAAAACACAACAGGAATATAATGCAAATCATTTGTTCCCGTTTTTTTTCAATATGCTTTCCGAAGGTGCAAACCGAAAACTACAGTGCCGGCTTTTGAAAATAGACGAAGAAGATGACTTCGGATTGCTCGCTGCTACGGCAAGGTACGATACAATCGGAGCGGTCACAGTTAAACCTATCATTTCATGAGCGTACCTGAATTAAAATTTTGCCCTGGTACGTTGGCCGAAGGATTCGAAACCTATAGTCCGGCATTTCTTCGCCGGATGTTTAATGGCAAAAAAGTCAGCCACATCCTGCCTTATAGCGCGCCCCAAAAGGGCGATTCAGATTTGGAAAAATTCATGGACAACAGAAAACGCATTTCGATATCGGGAGTTCAGGAAAAGCTATCCTTATTACTTGAAAAAAACGTGTTGCGACTTACCGTTGGAGAAGAACAGGGTGGCTATATGCTAAAGCCCATACCAGGAGATCTGAAAAAAGTAAATCAGGTGCCGGCCAACGAACACCTGACGATGCAATTGGCAGCTCAGGTTTATGGTATTCATACAGCAGATAATGGTATGATCTGGTTTAAGGACGGCTCTCCGGCTTATATTACCCGCCGGTTTGATGTAAAAAAAGATGGCAGCCACTGGGGCAAAGAAGATTTTGCCACATTAGCCGGAAAGACCAAAGTGACTGGCGGTATCAATTACAAATATGAATATTCCTATGAAGAAGCTGCTGCATTGATTGTAAAAAACGTTCCGGCCTGGCGGGTGGAATTGGAAAAATACTTCTCTTTGGTAATATTCAATTATTTATTCTCCAACGGTGATGCGCATCTTAAAAATTTTGCATTGCTGGAAACAGATATTGGTGATTATTTTTTAAGTCCTGCCTATGATCTTGTCAATACCCGGATTCATGTAGATGACCCGGATTTTGCGCTTGATAAAGGTTTATTTGCTGACAAATTTGAATCGCCGGCTTTCAAAAAAACACATCACCGTGGCCAGGATGATTTTATTGAGTTCGCCCGCAGGATTGGCATAAAAGCTGGCCGGGCAGAAAAATTATTGGCGCCATTCCTCGTAAAGCAGGAAAAAGTAGAAGTATTTATAAAAAGATCCTTTCTGAATGAAGCGACCAAACGGGCATACGCTCTTGATTATAGTAGTAAAAGAAATCTTCTGGCTGCGAAATAAAATCTTAATCCTATCTGGTCCTTCTGGTTATATCTTTGCTGGCTTTTATCTTTCTATAAATTGAAGGAAAAGAAAATGTGATCATTATTAAAGGAAGTAATAAGAATTATTTTGACATTTAAGGACATTTTAGTTGGCTTGGCAATTTATTTAGTTATTCCGTTGGCTGGACTTCTCTGGTTTCTCCAATTGAGAAGAACAATGAAAAGGGCCAGGATTGAAAAGGCGCCAATACTCCAACTATTCATTGTTTTCGTAACCTATGGTGGACTGCTTCTTTTGACACTTACAACATACTTTTGGTCTTGGTCAGCGTTGGCATCTCTTGGCACATTCTATCTCGTCTTTGGTGCACCAATAGCGATGGGCGTAATCGCTTTTCGCCTTAGAAAAATGAAAAACAATTCTAAATATCACTTATTGACATATAGAGCTGCACTTCTATATTTTATAATTTTTCCTGTGTCTTTTGCAATATTATTTTTAACAAGTAAAAGTTGACAAGTGTCCCTGGCATAGTTGAAACTATTCATTAGCCCTCAAGTCTGACTTGCCTTAACGCTTTCTCTATCAACTCAAAAATGTGTTCATCCTTATTTTTTATGGCTACCAATCTGTCAGGTATCGATTTTGTGGGGTGTGGCCCATCAAAATAAAAATGCCAAAGGCTGCTAATTTCGTTATCTCCCATTGGTTGCAGTAAATATAATATTAGCTGCGGATTGGCTAAGGCCCTTGTCCTCAATCCATCTTGAAAAGCATTAACAGCATCTGCATCTGCTTTCACTTTTCAATTTAATGATTGGATATAATTTTTAAGACTATCTCCATGCCCCGCTCTATTTACCCAAGGCAATCCAATTTAACAAAAGAATCCCCATTCAATGCATAACATCAGCTTTCAGTTTCCTAACCTCCTCAATGTATTTATTTATAAAATGAGTATTTGGGTCAAGGTCCTTAGCCTTTTCAAACAACTGTTCCGCCTCATTTAGATCGCCTATTTTCAGACAACATATTCCCCAATTTCTATAAGCATAGGAGTTACTGGGATCTAAAGACAGGGATTTTTTGATGTCAGACAGCCCCCCTCGATGTCTCCCATTTGAATTTTAGTCAGCCCCCTGTTCGAATAGGGTGGCGAAAATGAAGGAGATGATAAAATGGTCTTGTCAAGCTGTATCAGGGATTCGTCATACTTTTCCTGTAAGCAGAGTACATAACCCAGATTATTCATGGCATAAATGTGATTAGGCCTAAAGATCAAGGCCTGTTCCAAACTTTTTACAGCATTATCAAATTGATTTGTCATGATATAAAGCAAACCGGAATTAGTATAGTCATCCGCGTTAAACCTATATTTGGTTTTGATCGAATCATTTATTTCCATAGTCTTTTCATACTCGCCGGTATAACAATATGCTACTACTCCAATACGATAGACATGAAGACCATTTTCTCCTTTCCGAATAATTTGCTCAGTTAGGGCTACTGCACTGGAATAACTTTTATTCCTTACATGTTCCACAATCTTCCAATAGTTTTGAAAATATTTTCTTGACTTGTACAGGTTTAATATCTGCTTTGCATCGTTGTGCAAGGGTCGGCCCAAATGATTGAATCGTAACTTTCCGGTTGGGATGAGGCAAGCAAAGCTGACGCCAAAGGATAAACAGAAAAACCCTTCGACAAGCAATTTGAGGCCTACATTAAAATGGTACGTTGCCAATAAATACCATGTAATTAAAGTAATAAGGACTGATACTAAAGGTCCACAAGCTGTAAACAGGATTTTCTTGTAGACAGAAATTTCTTCGTTCGGGGGCCTGCAGCAACCTTTAACCCATAGAATAGGGTTGTATTTGGAGGAAATGACCAGTCTGCCGAGAGATATGCGGATCGATTTTCCAGGATCTCCGAAAGAGCCGATATAAAATTCAACTTTACCCTTTGTCATCAGAAGTATCGCAATAGCGTGCCCTAATTCATGAAAAAAAATGATCACCCAAAATGAAAAGGCAAGGATAAGTAAGAACAGTAAGAAGGTTATTGAGTTTAGTTCCATTAAATACTTTTACTCTACCAATGTACAAAATAATCAAGAGGATACATAGCTTCAGTCGGATCGATCCTCATTCGGTAATTCTGTTTTTTCACGATTGACATGGATTCCATTATCGAGAATTTGTCAAAAGCTTCCTACAACATTATCAGGGTTTTTCTCTATATCAAAAACGCATCCATTTATTGTGTAAATTGAGAGTAATATTTATTGTTCACCCAAAACAAAGTGTATGCCTGATCAAAAAAGAGATATCGTGCTTCGTTGGTATAATGAAGTATGGAACAACAGCAATGAAAGTGCTATTGATGAGATGCTGCATCCAGAGGTGGAGGCTTTTGGTCTGGGACCCGAATCCATGATTGGCACTGAGAATTTCAAGCTTTTCTATAGAGCGTTTAATGATGCTTATTCAGATATTCATGTAACGGTCGATAAAACGCTTGTTGATGGTGACTACGTAACAGCCTTGTGTTCCATAACGGCTACCCATAAAGAAACAGGGAAGCTGGTTAACTTTACCGGAGTAACTATAACGCTTTTGGAAAAAGGGCAAATAAAGCGTGCCTGGAATCATTTCGACTTCATGACCTTGAATTTGCAAACAGGCAAAATTACACAGGAGCAATTGCTTTAATCTCCGGCCAGAAATAGCATTCATTAATTTACTTCTGCTTCCATTTCTCCCGGCGGGCAAGCGCAGCTTTAGTTACTTCTTCGGGTGCAAGTGAACCCACCCTCACCTCCCCATCCAAAACATAACTCGCAAAAACCACTCCCGTTTTTGACACTACAGACTCCGTCAATTTCCATTGCTGCGGCTGCGTGCCTTCTTCAAAGAGTTTTTGCCCTACGCCAAGCGTGACGGGAAATATCCAGTTGTGCAACACATCAACCATGTGATTGGATAATAAAGTTTGTAGCAAACGGCTGCTGCCAAACATCAGCAGGTCTGGGCCGTCCTGTTGTTTTAATTTTTTCAACTCATTCACCACATCGCTGTTGATCAGGATGGAAGTTTTCCATGACAGATCAATTGGGGTTGTAGCCACCACATATTTATTGATCCGGTTGAAGGTTTGAGCCATTGAACCATTTTCATAGGGCCAGTACGACGCAAATACTTCATACGTGCGGCGGCCGAGCAACAGGTCAAACGGAGTTGACATTATTTTGTTCAGGGTGCTGAATGTCTGATCATCCTGGTGAGGAACCGCCCAGCCGCCCCATTTGAATCCATTCAGTTGATCTTCATCAGGTCCGCTCGGCGCCTGCAATACGCCATCCATTGTTATTCTGTTGGCGACAATAATTTTTCGCATACTATTTTATTTTGTTGATAACACAAAGCTAGAAAGTCCGCTTAACTTAAACGGGGTGTGGTTGTGACAATTGTAAAGGTGCATTGCGGCAGGCTGGGAAGACCATTTTTCCTGTGGCAGTGCCCCTTTGATTTCACTATATCCCATCATCAACAGAAGTACTTACCACCCTCGAAGCCTTCGCCACCTCTTTGGCAACAAGATGTTTCTTTATCCAATGTTCAATAGTAAAGTTGAGTGGTTCCAGCATTGATGCGATCAACACGAGAATCAGCATTTCCCAAACAGGACGGTCATTCGTGAAATCGCTGATATATGGATAGATGAGGTCGGTAATGAATTCAAAAAAGAGAAGCAGGTCAACTATGGCAAGGAATTCGACCAGACGGGCTTTCACCTTGATCCTTCCAAGGAAGAGCACGAACAAAAAGAAGACGGGAATAAAAATGGCTATTGCAATTAATTGCAGGTTTCTGACAGAAGCTTCTTTGTCTTTTTTCTTTTCATCCAGCAGTTCCTGTTGACGGTTATTCTCATCGAAGGTGAGGTTCTCCATCTCCTGCACTTTTTCTTTATTGAAAAGACTGTCTTTGAGGGCCCCGCTGAATTCCAGATATTTCAGGGCGCTATCAGGCTGATGTCTCTTTTTGTAAAATGCTGCGAGAAAATCGCTGGCTTCGGACTGCCTGGAAGTCAACAGAGACGATTGAGCCACACGGAGGGAGAGTTGCCCATACCATAAGGCAGAATCCGGCCTGTTTCTTTTTTCAAATATCCTTGCCAGGTATTGCGCCGATTCGCAGGTTCCTTCGTCTACATGGTGCAAAGCAAAGTATGGAATGGCCAGTCTGTAATTCAATAGTGCCATGCTATCCTTCCCCAGTTCGAAATATGAATCTGCTATATTCTCCCGGGAGTATGCGATTCCTTGCTCGTCATGCATTTTCAATCCTATCTGGTAAGCCTTTGTATCGTAAAAAAGAGAGGAATCCATCATGTCCATTAACTCAAACGCCTCGGCCAGTCCCTGACAACAGTCTT
The DNA here is from genome assembly GCA_963705005.1 of uncultured Chitinophagaceae bacterium. Classification (GTDB taxonomy): domain Bacteria; phylum Bacteroidota; class Bacteroidia; order Chitinophagales; family Chitinophagaceae; genus Puia. Next base: position 255,224 of record CAVPIO010000010.1, on the reverse strand, counting down.
CCAGTATGCTCATGTCTTTTGTGCCATTATTCATGTAGAGGGCTTTTGACGCATATGCAATTGCATTTTTTCCATCTTTCTGAAAATAATATATTGTACTGATGGCCGATAGCGCTTTATATATATCGTAGCTCAGATTCTTTTGTTCGCTGATTTTAAGACCCTGCAGGGCATATTCCAGCGCTTTAGGATAGTTCCCCATTTGCCTTGTACCAAGGCTCATAATTCTCAGTCCCTCTGCCTGATCGTGAAAATCGTTCAGCCGTTGGGCCATCTGCCAAATCTGCCTGCCGAAATAAAAAGTAGAATCCGGGCGGAAATGTTCATAGCTGGTGGCCAGCTCCTCCATGAGATAAAGGGCATCCGAATCAGATTTGCTTTTTGACAGCAGGTTGCGAAGACTGTCCAGGTCATGTATCTGGGTCCGGGCCGTGCCTATGCAGATCCATGAAATAAGGATAAGGGCGAGCTTTCTCATGTTGAGCGTTTAGGTTTCGAATTTACTGAAAGGCGGGGATAAAGAATGTATCCGGGTTCCTTACAATGGCGGTTGCCGGCAGATCGAACCTTTGGCCACATTGATGAAGAAGAAAGTTCATCGGGCAACCGAAAAAACGGCAATCTGCAGATTATTGGCCGGAATGATCAATATTTATAAGCGACACATTGATTGCCAGATGCCGTAAATTTATATCCGTTAAAATGCATCATGGATCCTCAATTCTTTCTGCCACATCCCAGCCTAAAGGAATGGGTAAATAATATCATGATCAGCCGCGTGGATTTTGACAACTCGAAACCAAGGCCCGTTTTCCCTTTTCCTCCTTTCCCGGAACAATCTTTATTTTTTTATCCCGGCGACCGCATAAGCGTTGATCGCTATGGTAAAAATGGGGTAAACGAAGCGCCGCCATCTGTCATAGGAGGCCCAAGAACCGAGCGTATGAATCTACGCTTCGGGTACCGGCATCATGTTATTAAAGTTTCTTTTCAGCCTGGAGGCTTATACCGCTTATTAGGAATACCCATGCAGGAGCTTTTAGGAAACCAGGGGATTGACGCAACAGACGTATGGGGAAATGAAATCAATTTCATTCTTGAACAATTGGGCGAGGCAGATTCATTTTACAACATGAAAAGTATAATCGAACAATTTCTGTTTTCCAAATCATACAAGTTAAAACAGCGATTGCCTATTGATCCGGTAATGCTTTTAATGTTGAAAGGAGGTGGCCTGATCCGAATTGAACGCCTGGCTTACGAGGCCAGTCTTAGCAACAGGCAATTTGAAAGAGTATTCAGGAACAGGATCGGATTATCACCGAAATTTTTTTCACGGCTGGTCCGGTTTTCCCGTGCATGGGTCATAAAAGAAAGCCGCCCAAATATCAATTGGCTGCAATTGGCACATGAATGCGGTTACTTTGATCAAATGCATTTTATTCGGGACTTCAAAGAATTTGCAGGTTCAAATCCTTCCCAAATTGAAGCTGCCCTCCGGGAAACCCCTGTCAGCCTGAAAAATGGCGTGTTTCTTTAAGACGTCGCATTTGTACTATGAAGCAGACCGTCTTTGAAATATATTTGCTAAAACCAGCATGGAAAAAGAATACAGAAACATCGGCTACCCCTTTTTCTTTTTGCTGGCACTGGTAATCTTTGGATTTTTCAAAACCTATTTTGGGCTATTCCCGCATTTCAATGACCGTACGACCATCATTGTACATTTCCACGCATTTGTTTTATTGCTTTGGATTATTTTACTCATTGTTCAGCCATTCCTGATCCGGTATAAAAAATTGGCCGCCCACCGGTTGTTGGGAAGGTTTACTTACGTTTTGGTGCCCCTCATTATTTGTTCATTCATTGGCATGATGACTAAGCAGATAGGGGAAGAGCAGGCGCAAAAAATGCCCGTCGCGCTAATCCTGAAATCGCTTTATTTACCATTCACCGATACTTTATTGTTTTCGACTTTCTATATTCTTGCAATTAAGAATAGACGCAACACGGCTCTTCACATGAGGTATATAATTGTAACAGGGCTGGTATTTATTGATGCGAGCCTCATCAGATCATTAGGGATCTGGTTCCATGTCGATTTCTTCTATGCAGCACTGATTTCCATTAGTTTTGTCGACTTAACACGTAACCCAACGAGAGTCTGTGCAAAAACTATAAACACGAGTGGATAAGAGATTGGAAAGTTTTTTCTTATTGACACAGGATAGCATAATATTTGTTTATAATACAGGTATAAAAACTGTCCAAATGGAATACATATCAGGAAGCGACCGGAATCAGATGCAATTTTTCGCATTGGATGAATTGGTAGCAAATGATTCTTGGGTCAGGGTGATTGACTTGTTTGTGGATTTGCTTCCATTAAAAGACCTGGGGTTTAAGTATACGGTTCTTCAAAAAGAAGGAAGACCTCCTTATGATCCTTCGTTGTTTTTAAAACTGTATTTGTATGGTTACAAGCATTCTGTGAGATCATCTCGCAAACTGGAGCACAGCTGTAAAGTGAACATTGAATTATGGTGGCTGCTCAAAGGCTTAAAACCTTCTTTCAGGTCCATCGCCTATTTCAGAAAAGATAATGCAGCTGCAATAAAGGCAGCTTTCAGATATTTCGTTATAATGCTTCAGGATTTGGAATTAATAGAAGGCCAAACAATAGCCATTGACTCATTTAAAGTAAGGGCCCAAAACAACATACGTAAAAACTACAACCTGAAGAAGATTGACCGGCATATTGATTATATAGATTCTAAGATTGAACAATACGAACAGCAATTAGATGAGGCTGATGCTGCGGAAAAGGATCAATTAAGAGTTAAAATAACAACGCAACAGCATAGACGACAGAAATATGAGGCATTAGAAAAAAAGCTTGCTGAAAGTGGTGATACACAAATAAGTGTCACCGATCCTGAGGCCAGAGCACTCCTGGCAAATAACAAAGGTACTGATGTTGGTTATTGTATTCAGGCAGCAACCGATCAAAAGCATAAGCTGTTTGTTCACGCAAACATTGGGGCTATAACTGATAAAAGGGAGTTGGCGCCAATGGCATTGGAGGTTAAGCACCTGCTGGATTTAAAGGAATTTAATGCATTGACCGATGCGGGATATTCGACGGGAGATCAGTTTCAAATTTGCAAGTCTGCCGATATTGTAACCTACTGTGCTCCTATGCCTAGCACTGCACCAAGCTATGATTGTATTCCCACCGCAGAATTTATTTATAAACGAGGAATTGATTGTTATATATGTCCGTCCGGTGAAATCATGAAAAAGATTGGAAAAGGAGTAAGCAGGGGCCATTACACGGCTTTTGTTTATAAGACTACTGCTTGCAAAAAATGTGCTATCCGTCAGGACTGTACAAAAAATAAAAGCGGACGGGTAATTGAAAGAACAGAGTACCAGGATGTGATAGATGAAAACAGGGAGCGGGTACTTATCAACAAGGACTATTACAAACTACGCCAGCAAATCATCGAACACCAGTTCGGCGTGTTCAAGAGACAGTGGGGATTCACCTTTACATTGCTGAAAGGAAAAATTCATGTGATGTCGGAAGTGAATTTGCTAATGATGGTTTATAATCTTAGCAGGATGATCTCAATTTTAGGCATGGATGAACTGAAAAGAAGGCTGGGAATCTTTTCGGCCTTTTTATTCACTCAGATTATCATATTTAAAACGAAATGGGGAGGCACATGGAGATATGAAAATTATGTAGTCAATTTTTTGAAACCAATTTATCTAACAATTAAAAAGCCGGGGATCTTTTCAGCAATGACCTGATGGCATTTATAGAAAATCAAAAATGGTTCTTGCACAGACTCTCGATGGGTTACGGTATACCAGAACAGTATCGATAAGATAGTCATCTTCGATTACCAGGAAGGACGCGGGCGGGAAGGACCTGCCCGGATGCTGCAACACTTCGAAGGTTATCTTCAGACAGACGGCTACCAGGTATATGATCACTTTGACGGGCGCAAAAATATCCGGCAAATACACTGCATGGCGCACGCACGGCGTAATTTTACTGAGGCAGTGAACAACGACAAATCCATTGCCGAATATGCGCTCGGTGAAATCCAAAAGCTGTACGCCATTGAAAGAAAATGCAAAGAAGAAGGATTGTTGCCAGATGAAATAAAAAGCAGAAGACAAGAACAATCACTACCACTACTTGAATCCCTGGGTAAGTGGATGAAAGAACAATACATCCATGCACTTCCAAAAAGTGACATCGGAGAAGCCCTTGCCTACAGTATTAAAAGATGGGATACCCTGTCACGTTACACCGAAAACGGAATGCTGAACATTGATAACAATCCGGTCGAAAACAGCATACGGCCGGTTGCGTTGGGTAGAAAAAATTATCTCTTTGCCGGATCTCATGAAGCGGCCAAACGAAGCGGCATGCTGTACAGTTTATTTGGAACCTGCAAGCTGCACGGCATCGAACCATATGCCTGGTTGAAAAATACATTGCAAAAAATACCTTCTCATCCGATCAACAAAATCCAGGATCTTCTACCAATGCGCCAGGTAAAATAATAATCGTTTTTTAAACCAACCTGTAGAAGAATACTTCTGGCCAATAGGTACTTGGTCGCTGGGATACGGAGACCCATCCATTTCACTTCTCGAATAGATTAAAGATAATTGGCGGCAGTTATTTTTCTCTTAAGCGATTTGATGCTTGTTGTTTAGAAATATGTTTCATATCAAATTTATGATACAATCGAATTGAATCTGATGTATATATAACACGATTTATATCATTTTCTAAGATTTCTTTGACATTGATTTTTATAAAAGTAGTTTTACCTTTTTGCACATCCGCCTTAGTTTCATCTAAAATTTCTATGAAATTAAATGATATTGAATCAATATTTTTCTTCACCATTGATTTCAGAAAATCTTCTGAAAGAAAATCTTCCCATTGGGTGTATTTCTCCATAAAATATGGTTTTTTGGAAATAAAAACCCTGTTATTCACTAGCATGGTATCATACATAGGCCCTATTCCTTCGGAAATATTTTTATCCGTGACAAAAATTTCAATTTTTGATTGATTATTAAATATCAATTCTTTTCCAGTTATGGGCGGATCATAAACGCATCCAAAAGAAATTAGGCAACAGAAAAATGGAAATATAATTTTCATCGAACGTTTTTATGGATATAATGCAGGTAAAATCACAGGATGAGCAAGACGCCAGTCAAGGAAGATTAAAAGATTACCCCAGCTGATATTTTTTACTGGAAATGCGTCATAATTCCAGGAACTACCAAAATAATTATTTGAAAGGTAATTAGCCCATGTTTCAGTCCAAAAATAATCATGTCCTTCAGGATTAATAGTGGCGCTTGCCAGGCTTTGAGGTGCTATTATTCCATAGAAGCCATCTGCACCAACATAAGGTAATAACGATTGTAGTACATGGCCAAATTCATGAGCTAATAAATTCCAAGTATCATTTCTGCTCATTTGGGTAAAAGCGCCTTGTCCGACCGTAATCCCAAATCCTGGCAAGGTTATCCCTCCAGAACCATATCCTGAGCCTAGGGCACTTGACTCATATACACTAATGCTTTCAAATTTACCAACATATTTTAAGGATATCTTGTCCAATTGTGCATTAGTTGGAATATTTGTCGCTCCGATTCCTTCCGATAGGTCTTTCACAGCTTTTCCAGTAAAGAAATTCAATCCCTTCGATTGAGCGTCAACTCCTCCAACGATGCCACCCACCACACCGCCAGAAATTCCTCCTAACTCTCCTGACCTAAGTCCGCTTCCTAACGAATTTCCAATATCACTCCCTCCAATTATACTGTTTCCAAACCCAGCTCCAAATCCGCCGGCAAGACCACCACCCAAGCCAGAAGCTGCACCAACAAGAAAGCCAGTCCCCGCAACAGCACCTCCCATAAATCCTGCCCCAAAGCTGCCTCCTACCATCACAGAACTTATACCGCTGCTAACCCCTGCACCTAATGCTCCGGCAAGTGCCCCAATGCCAAAATATTTTAGTCCATCCCAAAGGTTATCTATCTTGTTAATATTAGAAACCACATTTATTGCTCCACCTATTATCCCTCCAACAACCAAGTTTACCCAAGTTCCTTTTGGGTCAGCGAATTGAATAGGGTTATTACCCATAGCTATATATGGGCTTGAAAACTGGCCAGCGGGATCTTGCGCATGCCAGACACCTAATTGTTGATCATAATACCTTGCGTCAAAGTCATATTCTTCCAGACTAGTACCATCGCTAAATTCCTGGGATTGCAATTCATTGCCTTGAAAATGGTCGTAGTTAGGCATTTTATTCCAAGCATGGTCGCTGATCCCAGCCATTGCCAATCCAAATGGGTAATAATGAGTTTCGTCTAGAATAGGTCCACGGGTATCTACAACCTGAAGATTATCAAAGTATACATCGATGTTATTTTCGTTGCTACAATAAACATACAAATACCCATTTTTGGTCATCGGAATGTTTAAGATCGAATGGGCTTTTACAGAGGCTCCGGTCGGATCAACAAGATCAGTCCCTACGCTAACAGGCCGAAACTGGTCATCAAACAAAATCCAGTTTAATGCGGCTTTTGGTTGTGTTGCTGGATTCGGCTGATTTGGAGTACCATTTAAAATCGTAGTAAGTGGAGTAGTTATCGCGGTTGTCCCGTCAAGAACTCCTCCTGTTGCTATTCCATGACCTCCAGAAATTACGGCTTGCGTACTCGCAAATGCGCCAAGAAAAGCCGAAAGCACTCCTGTTATTGGATATGAACTAAGGGTTTGCCCAGTGTTATGCCAAAAACTTCTACCTAATATTGAAATCTTATCCCCAGCCATTACTTTTAAAGTAATTCCAAGTCCGTATTTGTCCCCGGTTTGTCCATTGAGTCGGTAAGCCGCAGTACTGGTTGCTAATACATTGCTATATTGATCGTTGTTAATAGGTACTCCATTATTATTTTGGTTCTGATAATTGCTTCCCGTAATACCAGAAAACCAGGGCAGGGTTGAGGTTTGCACAATGTCTCCTGAATTTATTGTGTAATAATTACTTTCGACGCTCAATGCCGTGCCACCATTATAAGTTATATTTTCCAACGTTGCAGCCGGATAAATATCTTGCTGTTGTTCGTCTGTTAATACCATGCGAACATTTCCTAAATGATCCCTGAGAAAATAATCATATGAAAAATGAGCAGGTACCGTCCCAAGCAAAGGAAAATAACGTATTCTGCCTTCTTCATGGAAAACAAACTGCAAAACCAAAGAATAATCTGATGGATCTGCAGTCGGAGTAGTTTTTTTGGACTTATATACAAAAGAACCAATATAATCCGTTGTAGTAGTAACTGTTTTACCTGCAATAGTATTATCTGCAACTATTTTTCTTATCTTAACGCCCACTGCGTCATATATATATTGAATTGTTCCCTTATTCGTAATAGTAATCAGTAAAGGTAAATTCAAGTAATTATAAGTAATTGATGAGATCCCACGGTTGTAGTCACTGGTAATATTTCCGTTATTATCGTAGGTATAATCAATATTGCCCACAGGTTTTGAGGAAGGATAATGAAAATCTGCCAAAGTAGACAATGGGTTGTTACTTGCATCAGTAACATTCTGAAGTCGATTGCTATTGCCATTACCAATGGCGTAACTATAAGTCAGGTTATCAATATTAGCAGAGGCCGAACCAAGCAAAAAGCCATTTTGACTCATTGAACTTAGATTACCACTCCAATCATAAGTTATACTGTTAACTGAAAAGTCTAAATAACTCTTATCCCAGGTGCTTCCTGTTGTGTTCTGTAGATAAGCCGCTGAATTAAGCTCGTTTGCATTGTCAAATGTATAATCGAATTTGCGGTTAATTCCGTCGCCAGCGCTTTTCCAAACTGATCCAGCTATATTGCCGTTAAATACAGGCGTAATAAAACTTGTACCGGAAGCAACAGTAGAAGACTTATCATAACCAAGATCGAAACCGAAATAATTGGCCGCTGAATTATTGATATATCCTCGATTGCCACCCAATAGCCATCCTCTTACATTGTAATCAAAAGTCAGGTTTTCAATATTGGAACCAAAGGTTTTCTTTTGCAACTGTCCAAGTTCATTGTATTGAAGGGAACTGATTAATTGATCTGATGATGCTCCATCTATATTTTTATAGACGTGCATGATTCTAAGCATGGGATCATAATCCATTTTTGTTGATACAGTATGAGTTTGAGGATTTGAAGTGCCTCCAATTTGTTGTCTCAAGTAAGTCTGGAGTGGTCTGGCTCCAAAATTATATTGAATAGTGGTTATATCAACTCCCGTCGTTATATTATAATCTTTTGACTGAATTACTCTTCCATAATTGTCGAAAAAATAAGCATGCACTGATGATGCATCCCAATACCCTGTCTTCATTCCTCTTGTAAAAGTAGATTGGGTTAGCGGTTGAGCATAGGGGTAAATAGAATTGTTTGGGGTCTGAAAGTTTCCATCAAAAGTATTGTCTTTTGAACTATAGGCACCGTACCAGCTTCCCCAGCTATAACCATCGTAGTAAGTAAAATTCAACACTGTAGATATTGCTACCGAAGGGAAACTCAATGTTAAGGAATATAGCGGGTACGTGGCAACTGTAAATCTTCAGCGTAAAGTGTACCAGTAATTTAGTAAATTAAGCGAGTGTTTCTTTAAATGTTAACTATTAAAAATTAGAACATGGAAACGAAACCTCAAAAGTCATCTACAGAAAACTTCGTAAAGGACATTCGCAACAAAACAAGACGGATATTCACGTCCGAACAAAAGATCCTCATTGTAATGGAAGCTATACGCGGGGAAAGCCCGGTAGCAGAACTCTGCAGGAAGTATGGCATTCACCAGGCGCAGTTCTACCGGTGGAACAAGGAGTTTCTGGAAGCCGGTAAAAAGCGCCTGGCAGGAGATACAACACGTGAAGCGACTTCTGATGAAGTAACTGATATGAGAAAGGAAAACCAACTCCTTAAAGAAACGCTAGCCGACCTGGTAATCCGTTATGACATCGTAAAAAAAAGCTTGAACAAGCTGGGGTAAGTGAAAAATGGAAAAAATATATGAGAGTTACTCCGGCAGAAAAACAAGAAATCATCCGCATCGTTGAGCGTTCCGAACGGAGTGTAAACAGGACCTTAAAGGAATTGGGGATCCATAAAAGCACGTTTTACAAATGGTATCGGATCTATTTGTCAAAGGGCATGAATGGTCTTTTGCCTCAAAAGAAAACCAGGCGCCAGTGGAACTCGATTCCAGAGCCACAGAAACAACTGGTTGTAGAAATGGCACTCGAACATACTGAATTATCCCCCAGGGAGCTGTCAGTAAGGATCACCGATGAAGAGAAGATTTTTATCTCAGAAAGCAGTGTATACCGTATCTTAAAGGCAAAGGGTCTGATTACAACGCCTGCCTTTATTCTATTGTCGGCCTCCAATGAATTTAAAAACAAAACACAGTTCGTCCACCAACTATGGCAAACAGACTTTACTTATTTTAAAATCCTGGGCTGGGGATGGTATTACCTCAGCACGATACTGGATGATTACAGTCGTTATATTATTTATTGGGAGCTTTGTAAAACGATGAAGGCAGCCGATGTCGAGCGCTCAGTTGACAAAGCACTTGTGATTGCCTGCCTGCCGAAGGGGCAAAGCCCAAAAATGCTTTCTGATCATGGTTCCTGTTACATCGCTGTAGAGCTGAAAGAATACCTGCACTCAAAAGGAGTGATACCTATCCATGGAAAAGTGAATCACCCGCAAACGCAAGGAAAAATCGAACGATATCATCGAAGTATGAAAAATATCGTAAATCTGGACAACTACTACTGCCCGGATGAACTGATCACAGCAATTGAAAAATTTGTAACCTATTACAACAACAATCGCTATCATGAATCCCTGAACAATGTTACGCCAGCTGATGTTTACTTTGGAAGGCAGGAACAAATCCTGCGGCGGCGGGAAAAGGTAAAAACCCAGAATATGAAGATGAGACGAGCTTTGTACGCTCATGAAAAACTAAACAATATTTAATCCTAACCCTAAAAAACTTAAAAATATCTACTAACTTAAACTTGAAAAACACTCGCTAGCAAAAAGTCCACTTTCTTCTGACGACATACAGATTCTTTGTGTGGCATCATATCGGGCGAGCTGGGTAAGAGAGTAATGGACGGGGATGTTTTTGTTTTCATCAGTAAACCCCGGACGCATATTAAATTGCTCGTATGGGAGTCAGGCGGATTTACACTTTTATACCGGCGGCTGGAACAGGGAACGTTCGAAGTTCCAGCCTTTGATCTGGATGCAAGGAGCATGCAGATCTCTTCTGACCAACTGCAATTTATTTTGCAGGGCATCTCGCTGAAAGAAATAAAATACCGCAAACGATATCAACAATCCGGGGCAAATTGTTGATAAAAACACCGCTTCTTCTGCGCTCAATTTGAAGTGATAAAACGATCTTTGTTTTATCATGGAAGCCGCTGCAGTAAACGATTACAAGAAATTATATGACGCCTCCAGGCTTCGCGAAGAGGCATCGAAAATCAGAGAAGATGCGTCACAGATCAGAATAGCGAAGCTTGAATCAGAACTTGCGCAGTTAAAGAAAATGATCTTCGGTTCCCGCCAGGAACGCTTTGTTCCACTCGGCTCCTCGCATCCGCAATTATCTCTTGCCATCGAAGCAGAACCGGTTGCAACCAGTCTCGTCACGACTCAAAAAATAGCTTACACCAGAACGAACATAACGGTTGAACCGCAACCGCTGCTGCATCCCGGACGAATGAAACTTCCGGAAAATCTGCGCCGCGAAGAGATTATTATAGTGCCTGCTGGTGATCTCACGGGTTGCAAAATGATGGGCGAAGAAATAACGGAAGTGCTGGAATATGCGCCCGGTGAGCTCTACGTTAAGAAATACAAGCGAATAAAATATGTAAAGCAAGACTCGACCACTATCCTGATCGGTTCTCTGCCACAGGGCCCACTGGAAAAAGCAATGGCCGGCGAAGGACTGCTGTCTCAGATCCTGATTGATAAATATGTTGACCACCTGCCACTGCACCGCCAGATGCAGCGCTTTGAAAGATCGGGCGTGAAGATCGCTTATGCAACGCTCTCCGGCTGGGTTACAGAAACCTGCAAGCTCATTGCACCTTTATATGAGGCGTTGAAAAAAGAAATCTTAAAAACAAATTATCTGCACGCAGATGAAACACCGATAAGGGTACTGGATAAAAATAAATCCGGTAAATCGCATCAAGGATATTATTGGGTCTATCAAAACAGCATCGATAAGATCGTCATCTTCGATTACCAGGAAGGCCGGGGCAGAGAAGGGCCATCACAGGTGCTTCAACACTTCGAAGGTTATCTGCAAACGGACGGCTACCAGGTGTATGATCACTTCGACGCCCGCGCACAAGTACGGCAAATACATTGTATGGCTCATGCACGCCGCAACTTCGCAGAAGCCCTTGACAATGATAAGAACAGATCTGAATATGCTCTAAGTGAAATACAAAAGCTATATGCGATCGAAAGAGTATGCAAAGAAGAAGGCTTAAGCCACGATGAAATAAAAACCAGGCGACAGGAAAAATCACTTCCGATACTCGAGTCTCTTGGCCGCTGGATGAAAGAGCAGTACATCCACGCACTTCCAAAAAGCAATATCGGCGAAGCACTCGCCTACAGCATTAAAAGATGGGACACGCTCTCTCGTTATACCGAAAATGGAATGCTCAACATTGATAACAATCCGGTGGAAAACAGCATACGACCAGTGGCGCTGGGCCGTAAGAATTATCTCTTTGCCGGATCTCACGAAGCAGCAAAGAGAAGCGGTATGCTGTACAGTTTATTTGGGACTTGTAAAATGCATGGCATCGAACCGTATGCATGGCTGAAAAATGTACTGCAAAAAATACCATCACATCCGATCAACAAAGTGCAAGAACTGCTGCCACACCGTTCTCCCCAATAAAACACACCTCATTATCTTTGATCTGTCAGAAAATACTTCTGACCTATATGCAGTTGGTCGAGAGTCTGTGCAAGAACCATTTTTGATTTTCTATAAATGCCATCAGGTCATTGCTGAAAAGATCCCCGGCTTTTTAATTGTTAGATAAATTGGTTTCAAAAAATTGACTACATAATTTTCATATCTCCATGTGCCTCCCCATTTCGTTTTAAATATGATAATCTGAGTGAATAAAAAGGCCGAAAAGATTCCCAGCCTTCTTTTCAGTTCATCCATGCCTAAAATTGAGATCATCCTGCTAAGATTATAAACCATCATTAGCAAATTCACTTCCGACATCACATGAATTTTTCCTTTCAGCAATGTAAAGGTGAATCCCCACTGTCTCTTGAACACGCCGAACTGGTGTTCGATGATTTGCTGGCGTAGTTTGTAATAGTCCTTGTTGATAAGTACCCGCTCCCTGTTTTCATCTATCACATCCTGGTACTCTGTTCTTTCAATTACCCGTCCGCTTTTATTTTTTGTACAGTCCTGACGGATAGCACATTTTTTGCAAGCAGTAGTCTTATAAACAAAAGCCGTGTAATGGCCCCTGCTTACTCCTTTTCCAATCTTTTTCATGATTTCACCGGACGGACATATATAACAATCAATTCCTCGTTTATAAATAAATTCTGCGGTGGGAATACAATCATAGCTTGGTGCAGTGCTAGGCATAGGAGCACAGTAGGTTACAATATCGGCAGACTTGCAAATTTGAAACTGATCTCCCGTCGAATATCCCGCATCGGTCAATGCATTAAATTCCTTTAAATCCAGCAGGTGCTTAACCTCCAATGCCATTGGCGCCAACTCCCTTTTATCAGTTATAGCCCCAATGTTTGCGTGAACAAACAGCTTATGCTTTTGATCGGTTGCTGCCTGAATACAATAACCAACATCAGTACCTTTGTTATTTGCCAGGAGTGCTCTGGCCTCAGGATCGGTGACACTTATTTGTGTATCACCACTTTCAGCAAGCTTTTTTTCTAATGCCTCATATTTCTGTCGTCTATGCTGTTGCGTTGTTATTTTAACTCTTAATTGATCCTTTTCCGCAGCATCAGCCTCATCTAATTGCTGTTCGTATTGTTCAATCTTAGAATCTATATAATCAATATGCCGGTCAATCTTCTTCAGGTTGTAGTTTTTACGTATGTTGTTTTGGGCCCTTACTTTAAATGAGTCAATGGCTATTGTTTGGCCTTCTATTAATTCCAAATCCTGAAGCATTATAACGAAATATCTGAAAGCTGCCTTTATTGCAGCTGCATTATCTTTTCTGAAATAGGCGATGGACCTGAAAGAAGGTTTTAAGCCTTTGAGCAGCCACCATAATTCAATGTTCACTTTACAGCTGTGCTCCAGTTTGCGAGATGATCTCACAGAATGCTTGTAACCATACAAATACAGTTTTAAAAACAACGAAGGATCATAAGGAGGTCTTCCTTCTTTTTGAAGAACCGTATACTTAAACCCCAGGTCTTTTAATGGAAGCAAATCCACAAACAAGTCAATCACCCTGACCCAAGAATCATTTGCTACCAATTCATCCAATGCGAAAAATTGCATCTGATTCCGGTCGCTTCCTGATATGTATTCCATTTGGACAGTTTTTATACCTGTATTATAAACAAATATTATGCTATCCTGTGTCAATAAGAAAAAACTTTCCAATCTCTTATCCACTCGTGTTTATAGTTTTTGCACAGACTCTCGATGGGTTACCTTAACACTCATTACATTAATTTATAACGATAAATCAAAGGGCCGCAGGTTCAAACCTTTCCTCATTTCCCTGATGCTCTTTTTAGTAGTCCAAACTGGAATTATTATTTTATTTCGACACTAGCACTTCCTAAGGCCAGGCGAAGGGGGAAAATAATACGGAATCCTTCTTATTTGCCAGTCTTTCCCACTAAAAATTGGAAGAACCAGAAACCAAAAATTTCTTTCTAATCAATCAGATTATTCTTCACTGCAAAGAAAACCAATCCCGCAGTATTCTTGGCGCCGAACCTTTCCATGAGGCGGTCCTTGATGGCTTCCACTGTGCGGGGACTCACTTCGAGTTTCTGGGCGATTTCCTGGGCGGTAAATTCCATGCAGATATATTTCACCACTTCGCGTTCGCGTTCGCTCAGGGTGACTTCCGTATTGAGGTTGGGAATGACTTTGGTGCGCGAGTGCGACTTCTTCAATAAAATGCGGTTCACAAAATTATTCAGGTAGTAGCCTTTGGCTGAAACCTCCATGATGGCACGCTTGATCTCGGCAGGGTCGGCACTCTTAAGCAGGTAGCCGTTGGCGCCGATCTCCATCATATGGCTCACGAAGCGCTCGTCCTCGTACATGGTGAGGGCGATGATATGGATCTGGGGATAGAGCTTGGCGATTTGCTTGGTCGTTTCTATGCCGTCCTTCAGCGGCATGCGGAGATCCATCAGGATCACGTCGGGCAGGGAGGCCGGGAGGCCGTCGAGCAGTTCCTGGCCGTTTTCCGCTTCCTGTACAAATTTGATATTGCTATAAGCGCGAAGGGACAGTATCACGCCCTTTCGAAAGATTTTGTGGTCGTCGGCAATCGCTACTTTAATTAATCCCATAGGCTATTGTATCAGTAGTGGCAGCTAAAATTACGGATTAATTTGTTCCGATGGTAGACCGGCTGTCTTCGTCCCGGTTTAGCTCTATCGTCACCTTATAATAGGTTTGTGACATATCCTTTTCAAAGAATATTTTTCCCTGAAGCACTTTCAGCCGGCTCTGGATATTTTTCAGCCCCAGCCCCACATTGCTCTTGCCCAGTTTTTCAAAATCCGATTGTGTAAGGCCGCGCCCGTCATGGTGCAGTCGGATAAAAAACCTTTGCCCGCTGGTGTTCTGCGTAAGGTGGATAAAGCTGGCGTTGCTGTGTTTCAGGATATTATTCACGAGTTCCTGGATGATGCGGAAAATGATCAGTTCGTTTTCCGGCTTCAGCCTTTCGCGGTATTCATGAAAGCGGGAGCTGGCGTTCATGCTGCCGGAACCGCTGATCTTCTGAAAAAGATCGTTGACGGCGGACTCGAGCCCGAAGTTCTTCAGGGTCGGCGGCATCAGGCTATGGGAAATATTGCGGATCAGCTGGATGGTATCGTCGATGATCTGCTTGGCATTGTAAATGCTCTGGAGCTGGGTCTGCTTGTCGAGGTTCACAAAATTTTCATTCAGGTAGAGGCGGGCAGTGGCCAGGAGCGGACCGGCATCATCGTGCAGGTCGGCAGCGATGCGCTGGCGTTCTTCTTCCTGTAGGCGGATGGACGCATTGAGCAGGGTCTTTTGCTGGTCCTGTTCCAGTTGCTGGAGCCGCTGCTGGTAGCGGATCACTTTTCGCTGATGAAAGCTGATGAACACGATCAGCCCGATCGTCAGGGCGAGCATACCAATGGTGCCAAAAAATAGCACCATGGGAATATCGTTGTTTGGGGTCAAGGCTTGCAATAGTACCATGGAAAGGCTTACAGGGTTTTGGGTTATAAATTTTACCGGTCGTCTGGAAAGCTGGTAAAATCAACAGCGGCGTTTTCAGGGATTGGATTTTTCTTTTGGAAACGGTTGAGGAGGAAGGCTACAGAAAAGATTAGATTGGTGAGGATATTGGAAATATTGTTTATACTCCAGTATTTTTCCCATTTCCTTTGCAGTTAAGCGACTAGCAATGATGTATAAAAATAATGTGCTTGCAACGTAGAGAAGAAGGGCAACGACAATCAAAAAAATTGGAGAAAATAAATTTATGGCTCTGCGGATAATTTCATCGAAAGTACGAAAAAGACTATGCAAAGAATTAGTATAATAACTGAACTTAATTGCACTCAATATTGAATTGAAATGATTGTCTATGAATACGCTAGAAGACTAAAAGTAAAATAGATATAGAACTGAAAAAATTAGAATTAGGACTCTAATTAACCGTTTCTTGATTGTTATATAAAAGAAATACGAAAAAATGCAATATTCCAGATATTGCAAAAACATTCCATAAAGATATTTGTTCTCGAATGCCCAGGATGAGGAAGATAAAAACCCATCAAACAAGAAGGACAGCTACAGTATAAATGAAAATTACCCATAATCCTCTTGTACTATTCTTTAAACAGAAAAATACAGAAAAAGATAATGGGTAATAGAGCAGAAAGTATACTGATTATTGGTAGCACTTGCTATAAATGGTATATCCAAATATAGAAAGTTAACTGCAGATTTACTATTATTGATTAGTATCATCAAACCAATTGATTGGCTTCGTCACATCTCACTTTATCGGCTGCCATACCTTCTACCACAGCAAGTTTTCCATGGTCATTCACAGTTGAATATTCCAGAATAGCTCTTTCCTTTCGAGTCAATGCCAACATAAACCAATGTCTTGGTGCCAGTTTCGTTAATTGCATCAAAAAACCGAATTCCAACACAGCCAGGCTGGGCCAGCATTTGTTCGATAATATTTTTGCCGATATAATATGAGTTAGACTCGTCTATGGAATGGGCATCATGATGATTTTTAACCATCTTTAGCGGCTAATTCGTGGGTAATCTGTCCTCCTATTGCGGAGTAATCTACCTGGTTCTTAACGAGTAAATCCTTTTTCATAACAGAAGTTTTAGAGGTGTTGAATCTTGAAAAACACCGTAAATAACCCCTAAAAAAAAGATGAAACAACGCTATTGTTGAACGTTAATTTGACTTAAATTGCCTGAGATTCAAAGCAGTAGAGGCTTTTCGTAGATATACGTAGCAAAAACACATAAATAAGAAGCGTAGTATTCCGGAGGCTAATTCGTATTTTTACGAGGGATTTTTTTACTTATTTTAGGTTTTTGGGGAAAATAAATTTTCTTATCCCCATAATAATCAACATTGTGGATAAATAGAAACCCTTAGGCCAATTTACAGGTATTTTGAAAACCAGGCAGGGAAGGTAGTATTACGCATTCAGAAGGCCATTTCGGCAATTATTACTGGCTTTCAGCGTTTATTCGGAGAAAAAAAGAAAAAAAGTTGACTGATACCGGATTTTACTGGCATTCACGGATACTGGAAGATCTTACTGGACGGTAAGTTTGGACATTGGATGGTTTGTGAAGTCATCGCTATCAATCAACTTATAAATCAAATGTACAAGGAAGAAAAGCTGTAACCTAGAGAAGATTTGCCCTTTTTCAAATTTTCGGTAAATACCATAAACAACGTAAAATTGCTATTATTGAATTGTGTACTTTGGACATATAATTATTGTAAATCAGGATTTTATCATAAACCTAACGCATAGAAACAATTTTACAACCAACACTCTTATGAGCGCGGAACTAGTTATCAAGGTCGCCATTGCTGACGATCACAAGATTTTCCGGGATGGGATCAAGATGGCACTGAAAAACAAGGACTACCTTAAAATAATCTGGGAGGCGGAAGATGGCCGGGACCTGGTTCATAAGATGCAATTGAAAAAACCAGATGTTCTGCTTATGGATATCCGGATGCCCGAAGTTGACGGTATTAATGCGATTGGGATTTTGCGTAAAGAATATGAGGAGGTCAAAATTATTGTGCTTACAATGTACGACGATCAGGAAATGATCTCCAAAATGATGGAGATGGGGGCAAATGCCTATCTAACCAAAACCACCGATCCGGAAGAGATTTATCAGGCCATCCTGGCTTGCATGAATGACGATTTTTATTTCAATGACCTGGTTAATAAAGCTGTCCTTTCTAAACTGCAGACCAAAAGACAGGTTCGCCAATTTTATCCGGATCCCATTAAATTTTCCGAGAAGGAAGTCAGGATCCTGAGATTGCTCGCACAGGATAAGACAACTGAAGAGATTTCCAAAGAAGTATTTCTCAGTCCGCGGACTATTGAAACCATACGGCAGAATATGAAGACAAAAGTCGGAGCTAAAACCATTGCAGGCCTTATTATGTATGGAATGCGAAATAAGCTTATCGATTAAGGCTTAAATTTTAATAATTCATTGTTACGATTCCACTTCTTATCGCATACATCGCAAGGCCAACCCTGCTTTTCACACTAAGTTTCAAAAACAAGGCGTCACGGTAATTGTCAATGGTCCTCGGACTGATTTTCATCAGAAGAGCTATTTCCTTGTATGTCATTTCTGATGCTACGTGCTTTAAAAAGATAATTTCATTCTCACTTAAGATCACATTTCCCCAAGTTGAATTTTTTGATCCCTGATTTTTCATCAGATTAAAAAGCCTGCCGGTAATAGTATGTGAACAATAATTGCCGTTTGCCATTATGCAATGCAGCGCGTTCCGGAGTTCACCTGGGCTAACATCCTTTTTCAAAAATCCCCTCACACCACTTTTAATTAAATGAATCAAGGTTTCCGAATCATACATAGTGAGGATCAGAATTCTTATTTCCGGATGATTCTCGGCAATCCAATGCGTGGTTTCATGACCATCCATTTCAGGCATATTCAAATCCAAAATCACGATATCCGGCTTATTTGAAGGATTTAGCTTTTCAATGAATTCTTTTCCATTGTCAGCCAGCATGGAAATCGAATATTCTTCAAAAGAATTGATCACACCTGCAAGGGAATCTCTTAAAAGTATGTGGTCATCAATCAATCCAATCTTTACCGCAAGGTCTTTTTGATTTTGCATGATTATACAGGGGTTGTTACGGTGATTTTTGTGCCTTTGCCAATGTCGCTCTCAATATCAAATCGTCCGTCAATTAATCTTGCCCTTTGGCTCATATTACTTATGCCGCCGATCTTTCTGGAAGGTGAATATGGGAATTTTGTATCAAATCCTTTGCCATTGTCCTGGATAAATAGCTGTAATTCTTCCTTGATTGTACAAAGCAATATGACAATGTCACTTGCTGCAGCGTGACGAATAATATTATTTACTGCTTCCTGCAGGATACGGAAAAGAATAATTTCTTTTTTTTCACTGATCGATTTGTAATCGCCAATAGTATCGAAGGTCACATGGTATTTTCCTCCCCTCTGAAGAAAGCCGACCTGCATCTCTATGGCTTTTTTAAGACCCCCCTTCCGAATGATATCCGGGTTCATTGCCCGGGACATATCTCTGAGGTCTTCAAGAGCTTTTTCTAGTATTTCTGATATTTCGTTGATGCCATCCTTTGCTTCTTCTGGTCTCTTCAGATCAAGAGTGGTAAGGCTTAATTTTGCAAGGGAAAGAAACTGTCCGACATTGTCATGTATTTCTCTTGAAATTTCAAGAAAAGTTTGTTCCTGGATTTCAAGTTGGGCTTTATACAATTCTTTATCGTAAAAGTATTTTACTGCTTTAAGATCTGAGTAATAGCCCTTTTGTTTTTTTTGAAGTAAAACTAGGATCATTATTATAAAGACCACCATGATCAAAATAAACGACAGTTATTATTATTAGAAATATGATTATTTCTGTATGGGAATAGGGCATAGAAAGGCTTTGATAAATGCTAAGAATAAAATCGTATAAAGACAATAATTGGCGCAATTATAAATGACACTGAATGAGGGAGTATATTCCTAATAAGCTGTAGTATGAAATAATATGGGAACAGTCGTGCTAAAATAAAATAAGTACTCCACGAGATTACCCATGAAATGAGGATTTTCCAGAATCTCCTTATAGGAAAGGATTTGGATTAATTCGATAAAAATATAGAAGGCATAACGCAGTAATTAATATTCCTTCTATTGCAGTATAGATGGGGAATATTCGAATATAATTGCGTGAGGAAAATATATCCAAAGTAATGCGCAAACGAAAATATAAATCATGTAAAGGATCTTCATGCTTTTTCTGAATCCTTTTCTTGTAATTAATCGTGCTAATAAATATATATATTATCGAAATCTCTAAAATGAGAATAAAGATTAAGTGTTGCGTTGTTTATTTCAGCCACTACCTTATTTTCTGGAAATAATAATTCCGTCACAGATGAGAGTATATCCACGAACAAGGATGCTGCTATATAAATCCGAATAATAAACAGCTGTTTATGACCTCGATATTTCCAACTGATCACAAAACTTACCAAGGTGGTAGCTGTAAGGATCCAGTCAGTGAAGTAGTGGCTGGTGAAAACGGTGTTGTTCATATAACCCCTATTGCTCAAAAGGGACTACGAAAATATATGAACATTTAAATGAAGAAGAACGGGAAAAAACCCTTTTTTGAGATTATTTATTTCGTATATAGGAAACATTAAAGGTCCTTAAGCAATTACCCCTAGGGTAGGAATAAAATAAAGCCTGCTTTTTTGTTTTCATCCTCAGATCATCCACACAAAAAAGCAGGCAAATAAAATTGAAGCCCAACAACAGATAGATAAGGTTTCAGAGGTATTGGAACAGGCCTTCCGGGTTTTTCACAGGCTCGTTCGTTTGACCGGGTTACAGCGGCAGGTGCCGGGTATTTCAAGTAAAACGCGAATAATCAGCAAAAGAAGTTGATTGACATTGGACTTCGCTCGGATTTCAGTGGATATTGGAAACTCTTTAATGGACGGTAATCTTCGGACATTGGATCTTTCAGGTCGCTTATTCCTGTCAATCAACTTGAAAACAAATTTATAGGTGTATAACAAACACACCTAGAGCAGGAATGCGCATTTTTTACAGTTCGGGTTTTACGGAGCCTCTCGTAGCTTTCCCATGGGCCCATGGTACTTCTTCGACAACTTACCGTAAATCAACCTGGTAGATTTAAGTTCTTCGTATTATCCGAAATCATTTAATTTCGTAATATCCCTATAGTAACTATCGCCTTTTTTATCCAATTTTAGCAATATTTCCGTACCCTGGCCTAAATTTATCGCCTTATGAAAAAACCGGACACCGACCATACCATAAAAGTCATCATCGCTGACGACCATGCCATGTTCCGCGCGGGTGTGAAAACGGCTTTATCCATCAAGAAGGATGTGGAACTCATAGCCGAGGCCGACAATGGCATGCAGCTCCTCAACCTGCTTAAGCATATGGAGCCAGATGTGATCCTGCTCGATATTCAAATGCCCATCATGGATGGCATCACCACCCTTCCCGAGATCCGCAAGCTCTATCCCCAGATTAAAGTGATCATCCTGTCCATGCACAACGACCATTCCATGATCTCAAAGCTCATGGAGATCGGCGCCAATTCTTATCTCACAAAAAATTCCGATTCGGAAAATATCTATATGGCCATTAAAACCTGCTACGAGCAGGAATTCTATTTTAATGAGCTGACCAACAAGGCCCTGCTGAATGGCCTGCGCAACCGTCGTACGGAAGCCGCAGCCCCACAGGAAGCCAACCTCACCGAGAAAGAAACCGCCATCCTCAAAATGATGTGCGAAGAAAAAACAACCAAGGAGATCGCCGACCTGGTGGACATCAGCCCCCGCACCGTAGAAGCCATCCGCGATAAGCTCAAAACCAAAACCGGCGCAAGGTCAATGGCCGGGTTAGTGATGTATGCGGTGAAGAATGGGATTATTGAGCAACCATGAGAGGGTTGATTGTTGATGGTTGATGGTTGATGGAGGTTTCAAAATTTATGGCCGGAAGGATTTCGGAGTGAACTTTGGTTTATCGGACGCCACCGGGAAAGTGATGCGGAGCAATGAGGTCAGGATTAATGCAAACGCACAGTTTGTCAGGCAGTCTTCAAAATAGCACCCCATTCCGCGGCTTTTACTACTTCTGCCTGTCTTGGGAAAATCTTGGTCATTAATACCCGGTGCACCTCTTCATCCCTGTCGGCACAACAATCGGAAACTACGGTGATGGTATAGTCCTTGTCTGCGGCTTCACGCAGGGTGGATAGAACAACACCGCTCGTGGCAATGCCCGTAAGTACAATATGCGATATGCCCAGGGATCGTAAAACCACTTCCAGGTCGCTCCCGGTAAATGCACTTATCCGCTTTTTGATTATTTTGATATCGCCGGGCTGCGGTGCAACGGATTCATGCACCCGGCTCGCTTCTTCCGTGTCAAATCGCATGGCCGGATTCTGCCTGATTGAAGAGAAAGATTTGTTATTCGGGCTGGCTTCAGGGTATCCTTTTCTGAACCCGACCACCACGTATATTACAGGGATTTCAGCCGCCCTCGCTGTTTGTATTACCCTGTTCATGGACTCCGTAAACGAAGCACTATCCCCGAGCATCTTTACTGTCGCCCCCTGAACATCCATTACCAGCAGCGCTGTTTTCTGATCCTTATTGTTTTGTTCCATGAGCTCCTATTATTTTAATTTTGCGGTTGAAAGCCCCTGATGGATCGCCCGCTTCATATGCTGTATAAAATTAAGCTTGTGAGATAACCTGGCAATTGAATCAAAGGAATTAACAATAAAATTAGCAGACCATGGCTCAAACAGAACAGGCAGAATATATCCCGGGAGTTTGTAATATCGGCCACGCTGAGATTGCGCGGAGAAGAAATTTTGGCTGGATCACGCTTGTGATTACCGCTGCGCTGATTGTAGTGCTGATTTGGTTTAAGGTCAATCACTGGTGGAGGCTCCTTGTCTTCTTCCCTGCGATGATGGCGGCTTCGGGTTTTTTACAGGCCCGGGCCCATTTCTGCTCTGGCTTTGCTAATAAAGGCATTTTTAATTTTGGCGCTCCCGGAACCGTTCAGCAGGTTACCGATGAAGAATCCAGGCAAAAAGACAGGCGTAAAGGAAGCCGGATTACGCTCTATGCTGCTCTGACCGGTTTGGCTGTGGCACTTATAAGTGTTATTTTATGATCGGGCCGGTTTTTTAATTGAATCCTCATAACTCCTCATTCAGTGGGCCACTCGATTAAAATAATAAGTTTATTTTCCCATATAGGATAGTGCAGTTTTGCCAGACGATTATGCAATTTTTTTCTTTCACCTCAGGTAATTAAACAATGCCAAACCTCAATGCTTTCAGATTCCTGGTCCCGGGCCTTATTTTTTTATGCTCAGCCTTTCAGGTTGCCGCTCAAACCAAATATCAGAAGATCGGAATTTTCACGAAGGTCTGGGGATTCTTAAAATATTATCATCCGGGCGTGGCCTCAGGCAAAAGCAATTGGGATTCAGTATTCATAAGTAATGTAAAGAATATAGGGAGTGCCGGAACGATTGCTGAATTTAATGATCAGGTCATGGCTATAATAGAAACCGCCGGCCCTGTTGAAAAGATCAACGCCAAACCGGCTCCGGATAGTCTCTGCACCTACAACAAAATAAATATTGACTGGATCAAACAATCAAGATGGCTTAGCGATCAGGTTAAGGCCAGGTTGGAATTTGTTTACGAAAATAAAAACCAGAGCGACAATAAATACATAAAGATCCTGGGCCAGACTGCCGATTTCAGCGGGGAGAACCACTATGAAAATTCAGGATTCCCTGATTCGACTTACCGCCTGTTGTTCCTCGCCCGCTTCTGGAACATCATAAACTATTTTGCACCTTATAAATACCTTACGGATGATTGGGACGATGTATTGGGAAAATTTATTCCCCGGATCATTCACTCGGATGATTCCTTATCCTATTATAAGACTTTGCTGGAATTGAGTAAGTCGCTCCATGACGGCCATTCTGCTGTGATCCTTTCCGGCCATCCAGGCCTGATCCAGGATTTAGTATTTGGCGGGTACAGGGTGCCCTTCTACTATGAAATTTTTGATGGAAAGGTTTTTATTAGGAAGCCGGAAAATGATGCCATTGAAAAAGCTTTCAACCTTCGCAGAGGGGATATTATTCTGAAAATTAATAATGAAGACGTTAAGCATTTAATTGATGAGCGGAGAAAATATATTCCGGCATCCAATCAGGTGGGGCAGGATCACTTTTTAAGCTGGAATCTGTTAGACGGGCAAGCTCCCTCCGCCAGACTGACAATAAAAAGGGGAACCCATATTTTTAATACAATCGTTCCAACGATCCTGAGCTCAAAAAGGGACTGGGGAACACAAACCAATTATACTTTTAATAATGTCGGGTACAAAAAACTGGGCGATTCCCTTCTCGTCATCTACGCTGCGCAAATTTGGAATGGGAACCTCGACACATTAAAATACATGATCAACCGGGCGAAGGCAGTCATTTTTGACGTAAGGAATTATCCGCAGAACGATGCTTTCATTTATATTACTGATCCTTTCCTGAGTAAACCCGGAATAATAAATTATTCATCCATCGCCTTGCCCGATTTCCCGGGCTTATTTCGCTGGAAGCCTTCTCCTGAAATCGGGCATACTAATGAGCATGCTTATAAAGGAAAAGTGGTAATCCTCGCCGATGATAGAACCCAGAGCCAGGGCGAATATTCATGCATGGTTCTACAGACCATCCCCGGTGCAATAACAATTGGCAGTCAGACGGCCGGGACGGACGGTGTACTGACATCCATACCCATGGGAGGGGAATTAAATATCTCTTACTCGGGCTATGGAATTTATTATCCCGATAAGCGACAGACCCAGGGAACCGGTATAAAAATAGATATTCCTGTAAAAAAGACAATTGAATCAGTCACGGGGGATCAGGATCCCATCATGGATGCGGCTTTGAAATATTTGAAAGTTGAGCATTAATTCAACAATAGGAGGAACAAAAAAAATTACAAAGGAATTACCCTGTATCTGGCAAGTCATTTATTGTAAAATAGGAAATGTATAACAGCGATGGCAGAAAAAATAAAAACCTCAGGTCTTACCATCATTGCATATTTAATGATTCTCTTTGGTATCGCCGAGATAGTGACAGGCTTCACTCATTCCTTTTTGGGCCTTACCACAGTTCAGAAAAATATTGCAACCTATATGGGTGCAGGCCTTGGCGCATGTTATCTCGCGAGCGGATTACTTCTTCTCACCAGGACCAAACAGGCAGCATATATCGCCATCGTTTTACTTGCCATAGATGTCGCTGGCCGGATAGGAATGGTTACCGCAGGCTTGTATCCCTTTAATACTCCAATGCAGATTTTCGGTATCGTGGCGGGCACAGCAATTGCCATTTTCTTCGCGATTTACATTGGTCTTAAATTGAAGAGGTTTAAAAATGAAAATTAAAAAGTAAAAATTAAAAATTAAAAAGTGATGCCGCCTACTTAAAGTCCGTCAACTGTCAACCGTCAACCATCAACCATCAACCATCAACCATCCACCCTTCCTCCCCTCACTCCGTCCTCAAACTACTCGCCGGATTTGCCATTGCCGCTTTTATTGCATGGTAGCTTACCGTTGCGAGGGAAATGAATGCAACGAGCAATGCAGCCGCGGCAAACATCCACCAGCTGAGGCTGATGCGATACGGATAATTTTCAAGCCACTTGCTTGCAGCCAGCCAGGAGACGGGCACGGCAATCAACAGCGAGAGGATCACCAGTTTAAGAAAGTCTTTTGAAAGCAGGGTCACGACTCCGCTCACAGATGCGCCGAGTACCTTCCTGATGCCTACTTCCTTTATCCTTTTTTCGGCCGATAATACAGATAAGCCGAATAATCCAATGCAGGAAATAAAAATGGTCAGGGCAGCGCCGAACATCATGATCTTTTTCCATCTGGCTTCCGCTTCATAGTTTTTGAGGTTCTCGTCGTTTTTGAATGAATAAGAATAGGGGCTTGTCGGGAATATTTTTTTGATGCTGGATTCAATAAACTTTAAACCGGCCGTTTCGTTATGCGGCCTTAATTTGATGAATGCTTCTCCATAAGGATTTTTTGCCTTCATGGTAAACAGCAGGGGTGCTATTTCCGAGGTCAGTGGCTCATCATGATAATCCTTTACCAGGCCAATGACAGTATATTTTTCACCAGAGAAGAATTCCACTTGTTTGCCAATAGGATCCCTCCATCCCGCTTTTTTTGCAAAACTCTCATTCACCAGAACGGTGTGGATAGAATCTGAAGGAAAATCCTTCGAAAAATTCCTGCCCCTGATCACGGGTATTTTCAATAAAGGCAAATAAGATTCATCAATGGTCTCATAGTCGAACCCAATCTTCGTTTCCCCATTCACTTTAGCCTCAGTGCCCCAGCCTCCTGAATTCCTGAATGCCACATCCTCAATGGCCGGGCTTTTCATCAGGTCTTCCCTGAGGAGCTTGTCCTCATTCCTGGTTGTTCTTCCGCTGTTCATATTAACCGTTACAACATTCGTGTCGTCATAGCCTAATTTTTCATTAGTTAGGAAATTGAACTGGGAGTAAATGGTTATCGTGCAGATGATCAGAAATGAAGCCATGCTGAATTGCAATACGACCAGGCCCTTCTGCAAATAATTTTTTCCTGCCAGTTTGAACCTGCTATACAGGGTTTGTACCGGATCATAACCGGAGAGTACCCAGGCGGGATAGAAGCCGGCCAGCAGGCTGGTGATGATGAAAAGACCGATGTATCCTGAAACCAGTTTTACGTCAAAGAGATAAGAGATAGCCAGCGCTTTATTGGAGAGATCGTTGAATACTGGCAGCACCAGCTGAACCCAGAGAATGGCAAGTATAAAGGCAACAAGACATAAAATGAAGGATTCGCCCAGGAACTGTTCGATGAGCTGCTTCCTGTTTCCACCAACTACTTTGCGAATACCAATTTCTTTTGTCCGCTTTAAGGAACGGGCCACCGTGAGGTTTATGAAATTGATGCAGGCGATCAGCAGAATAAAAAGGGCAATACCGGAGAGTATATAGGAGTATATAGGCTTGCTGCCGTCCGTGAGGCCGTTACCATATGCACCATAGGCCAAACTGAGATGCATGTCCGCCAGGGCCTGGAGGGTGTAGTGGGTGGTCGTACTGTCGCCAAATTTTTCGGCAATAAATTTAATCTCTTCTTTGGCATCCGCCTCATAAGTCTTTTGCATTTTGGCCTCCACGGCATTCAGCTTTGCGCCTGGATTAAGCACTACAAAAGTATTCAGGAAGGAACTGAACCAGTTTTCCTGGCGGGTCTCATCTTCCTTATTTACTACCAGGGGCAATAAAATATCAAATTTGATGGAAGAATTCTGCGGGCATCTTTTGGCAACGCCGGTAACGGCATAAGGAACGAACCGGTCACTATCATCTTTTATCATGATGGTCCTGCCCAATGCATTGGTTGTGCCGAATTGTTGCTTGGCCAGATCTTCAGAAATAACGACCGAATGCGGTTCTTTCAGTGCAGTTTTTGGATTGCCGCTCAGCAGGGGGAAGGAAAAAACGGAGAAGAAGCTGGTGTCCACCAGGTGAAAGTCCTGGGATTTAACCTCGGTTCCCGTCCTGATATCTTTTTGAGTACTCGAAATACGCAGGAAGGTTTTTATTTCCGGGATAGCCGCAGAAAAGCGGGGTCCCTGCAAATAACCCGTAGCGCCCGCTGTGAAATTCAAACTCCCATCCGGTTTGAAGTTTTTAAATCCAATGCGGTAAATCTGGCCGGCCTGCTTATGAAACCGGTCATAGCTGATTTCATCCTTCACATATAAAATGATCAGCATGGCGCTTGCCAGCCCAAGACTCAGTCCCAGGATATTAATAAGTGAATAAACTTTATTCCGTTGCAGTGCCCTTAATGCTGTTTTTAGATAATTTTTAAGCACGGGATTTAAATTAAAAATTAAAAATTAAAAATTAAAAAGTAAAAATTGGTGCGGAAAGTTTCGTTTCTGAAGGAAAAGCATTTTCAAATTTTCAAATTTTCAAATTATCTCATTCTGTCCTCAAACTCTTCACCGGATTCATTCCCGCAGCTTTAACTGCCTGGAAGCTGATCGTGCCCATGGCGATCACGAAGGCGAGGAGGCCGGCTGCCGGAAAGATCCACCAGCTGAAGCTGATGCGGTATGCAAAATTCTGAAGCCAGTTGTGCATGACAATCCAGGCTACAGGTGATGCAATTAAAAATGCAATAAGGATTAACCAGAGAAAATCTGAAGACAACAATAAGATGATATTGCGCACCGAAGCGCCAAGCACTTTACGGACGCCGATTTCCTTGGTGCGCTGGGCCGTCGCGAACAGGGAGAGTCCCAGCAATCCCAGGCAGGCAATGAATATCGCAAATGCCGCGAATAAACTGAATATCTCTCCGAATAAAATATCGTTCTTGTATTGTTCGTTGAATTTTTCATCCAGGAAATAATAATCAAATAGATTTCCAGGGAAAAAACTGGCATACTTCTTTTTGATGGCTTCAATGGTGGATGGCAGGTTCCTCGTATTTACCTTCACGGAGATGGGGTTGTAAGTGCCATAAGTGGGCAGCAACATGGTAGCCTCTATCGGATAATGCAGGGATTTCTGGTGAAAGTCGCGCGTAACGCCGATGATATCCCATTTTTTGTCATAAACGTTGATTACTTTACCAAGGGCATCTTCATCTGAACTGAATCCAAGCAATTTCACCGCCGCTTCAGTCAACATTATATTATGCAATTTGCCGTAATCGGCGTTATAGTCGGTCGATGTAAAATTCCTGCCTGCAACCAATTTCACCCCGTACAAATCGAGAAATTTGTCATCTATGCCAAGACGCCTGAATGTATATTGATTACTCTGGTTCCGGTCTGTTCTGGATATTTTGAAAGCCCTTCCCAGCTCAT
This sequence comes from uncultured Chitinophagaceae bacterium, assembly GCA_963705005.1. Lineage (GTDB taxonomy): Bacteria > Bacteroidota > Bacteroidia > Chitinophagales > Chitinophagaceae > Puia. Next base: position 226,495 of record CAVPIO010000010.1, on the reverse strand, counting down.
CACCCGCGACCCTTTCGGCGGTTGCCGCTCCGGCTATATTGGGCAATTGACTGAGCTCATTCTTAAAACTGTTTTCGTGCGCCATAAATGTGGAATCAAAAGAAGTAAGGACCGGCGGCTTGATGATGAGGATGCGGTCCAAATTCATGCCCAGATCCTGCGTGCGCACAAATTGTATCTGCCGGTAAACGACAAAGGATCCGATAATGAGCGCAACGGTCGCGGCAAACTGACCAACGACAAGCACTTTGCGGAGAATTATACCCTTTCCGGTGCTGCTGAATTTTCCTTTCAGCACGAGAATAGGTCTGAAAGATGAAAGCACGAATGCGGGATAAAAACCGGATATGAAAATTCCTGCTATGATAAGTACTAATAATGCGGTTGTCACATTGAATCCGTTCAACCCATTTTGGAACAGGTAGGATAAAGACAGGTCATGTTGAACCAGCCTGTTAAAACTATTCTGCACAAGGAAAATGATAATGAGGGCCAGGATCAGTCCGATCATATTGATCAGAACTGATTCGGTCAGAAACTGCCTGATCAGTTGTTGCTTGGTTGCACCCGCCACCTTTCTGACGCCAACTTCCTTTGCGCGTTCCATGGATTTGGCAGTAGTGAGATTAATATAGTTTACCCAGGCAATTACAATAATTAAGGTTGCAATGATGAGCATGCCCCATACGGCAGTTGCGCTGCCTGTTTTCCCGATTTCGTATTCAAAATCGGAATACAGATGGGCCTTCCCAAGCGGTTGCAGATAAAATTTCTCTACAGTGCCGGAGATCTTGTTTCCCTGAAAATGACGGTCGCTGAATGCAGCCAGTTTTGCTTCAAAGGCCTTGTAATCGGTTCCATGTTTCAATTTGATATAATGCCAGAAATCAGAATCTCTGAAATCATACTCGGCTTCCTTATATGGATATTTACCGCTGTAGAGCGATATATAGGATACCAGCATATCAAACTGAAGATGGGAATTTTCCGGAACGTCTTTACAAATCCCTGTTATTTTATACGGGAGGGAATCTGTTGCAAGCTGTACGGTTTTCCCGACCAGGGATTCGAAGTGATTGTCCCGGATTCCAAAGATTTTTCTTGCCATGGACTCAGAGAGAATGATATCGTTCGGATCCCTGAGTGCTGTTCGCATGTCGCCGGCCGACAAGGGATAAGTGAACATGGAAAGAAACTCATTGTCCGCCGCGAATGACTCTTTCACTTCTGTTTTCTTATTCTGGTTGTTCAGGATAATTGATCCGAGGGGAAAAACGCGCGTATTGTCTAATACTTCAGGAAAATCTGCTTTCATTGCCGGCCCAACAGCCGAATAAGTGATCGTACCATGCTGGATCAGCTTCCCGTTCTGAAAACGGTCGTTATACACCCTGTAAATATCGCTGAGGTTCTTATTGAACTGATCGTAACTCAATTCAAAGCTCACAAATTGCAGGATCAGCAAACAAGCCGCCATGCCAATCGATAGCCCGGCAATATTGATCAGCGAATGGGTTTTATTCTTGATCAGGTTCCGCCAGGCGATGAGGAAGTAGTTTTTTATCATGATTTTGTTTTTTTTGGTTGACGGTTGACGGTTGATGGTTGACGGACTTTATGTGGGAATTCGCACCTGATATCCGTCAACCGTCAACTGTCAACCGAATTATTCCGATCTCAAACTCTCCACCGGACTCGCGCTTGCCGTTTGAATTGCCTGGATGCAAACGGTTGCGAGGGTAATTAAAACGGCCATTAATCCGGATATTCCGAATATCCACCAGGGAATGCCGGTCCGGTAGGCATAACCCTCCAGCCAGTGATGCATGGCCCACCAGCCGAGCGGTGCGGCGATGGCAAAGGCAATGCCGACGAGCAGGAGGAATTCGCCGGACAATAAGCCAAACAATGTGGACATGCTTGCGCCCAATAGTTTGCGGATGCTGATTTCTTTGGTTCGCTGTTGGGCCGTGAAGATGGACAATCCGAGCAGGCCCAAACAGGAGATGAGAATAGCTAAGGCGGCGAAGATTATCGAAAGACTCCCTGTGATCTCTTCGCTTTTATAAAGTCTTGCATATTCCAAATCGGAAAACTTATAGGTAAACGGAAATGCAGGGTTTAATGATAAGCATAATTTTTTAAGACTGGCAAGCGCTTCCTTGGTTTTTCCGGGCTGCGTGCGAACGAGTATTGTGGAGTACTGGGAATTTTGGCCCATGAGCAATACAAGAGGTTGAATAGGATCATGCAGGGATCGAAAGTGGAAGTCATGCACAACGCCCACTATGTTTCTTTGCGCTGTACCGAAATACACGGGCTTTCCAATCGGGTCCTTATAACCCATTTTGGCCACGGCAGTCTCGTTCAGGATGCAGCCGAGCGAATCGTAAGGTCGAAAGAAATCACGACCTGCTACCATCTGAATTTTCATTGTGCGCATGAAATCCGGACCGATAGCATCATGTATGAACCGGGTATGTTCGTTTGGATCTTTGCCTGTCCACCCAATAGAGAGTGTGCCGTTGTTCATCTCCGTCGGGTCTTCTGTAATGGCACTCACATCCTTTACTCCGGGCATGCGCAAAGCTTCCGCATTGAATACATCGAGCTTGTTAGCCAGGTTTCCTTCAACAGGAATATATAGCAGGTTTTCCCTGTCATAGCCCAGGTTAGTGGTCTGCACAAAACGGATTTGCCGGGAGATAAGCATCGTGGAAATGATCAGTATGATCGAGAGTACGAATTGAAACACGACGAGGCCTTTTCTAAACCATACAACACCTGACCCGGACCTGAGCGTTCCTTTCAATACCTGGATGGGGTTAAATGCGGAAAGGAAAAAAGCCGGATAACTGCCGGAGAAAATTCCTGTGAGCAGGGTCAGGCCCAGCATGACCAGCCAAAAACCAGGTAGCAGGTAAGGAACTGTAATTTCTTTTCCGGTCAGCATATTGAATGCGGGAAGGAAGAGGCTGACGAGTGAAAGGGCGAGTAGCATGGACAGCATGGCCAGCAGGATCGCTTCGCCGATGAACTGGCGGATCAGCAATCCACGCACGGCTCCCATCACCTTCCGCACACCAATCTCTTTGGCACGCTTCATGGAGCGCGCGGTGGTGAGGTTCATGAAATTGATGCAGGCGATCAGGAGGACAAACAAGGCAATCAGGCTGAACATGCGGACGTATTCAATCCTGCCCCCATCAGGGAAACCATTCTTAAAATCGGAATGAAGATAGTATTGATCGAATCGCTGCATACCCAATTCCGTGCGGCTGCTTCCCTTAAGTTCTGTGTTGAACTTATCGAGGAGGTGGGCAATCTTTTTTTCAACGAGGGCCGGATCTGCATTTGGCCGAAGCAGGACGCAGGTACGCGGATCAACATCGCTCCATTCGGTCACCCAGGAATTATCATCCTCCTGATAGGCTGACCAGCTCATGATATAATTAAAACGGTCGGATACATGGGCAGTCGTGTTTTCAAACACTGCCTTAACCGTAAAATCTTTTTTATTTTCATAGCGCAGGGTTCTGCCGATGGCAGCAGACGGACTGCCAAATAGATCCTCCGCCATTTTCCTTGAAATTGAAATGCCGGAAGGAGAGTTCAATGCATCCTTGGCATTTCCCTCCAGCAGAGGATAGCTGAAGATGCTGAAGAAATCCGGCCCGGCAGCATAGCCATCTTCCTTGATCACTTTATCGCCTGCGGAAAATGTATTGGTGCGCGACCAGGAAATGGGGGTCGCTTCTGTTACTTCCGGAATTTCTTTTTTGAGTTCGGCTGCCAGCGGACCCTGGGTCCAGTACCAGGTCTCTATTTTTCCGTCCAGAACATTCCGCTCGTAAACATAAAATAACCTATCGCCGTTTTTATGAAAAGCATCCATGCTCCGCTCGTCATGCACCCAGAGCAGGATAAGCAGGCTGCAAGCCATCCCCAGCGCAAGGCCGGCTATATTGATCCCGGAGAATGATTTATTCTTCCAAAGATTCCGGAATGCGATTTTTAGATAATTTTTTAGCACGGTGTAGAAATTAGAAATTAAAAATTAAAAAGTAAAAAGTAAAAATTGGAGCGTATGAGAGTTGAAGTTTAATAAGAGTAAATTTTCTGTTTTCCATTTTCAAATTTTCAAATTTTCAAATTTTTTTTGCCTCTCACTCACTTCTCAAACTGTTCACCGGATTTGCCAATGAGGCTTTAATAGATTGAAAACTTATGGTTGCCAGGGCAATAAGTACGGATAATAAACCGGCCACAGCAAATATCCACCATTCAATAGTTATCCGGTAAGGGTAGGTCTGCAGCCAATTACTCATGGCCCACCAGGCAACAGGAGAGGCAATAAGAATTGACAATATAACGAGCTTTAAAAAATCTTTGGAAAGCAATGCAGTGATTCCGGCTGCAGATGCGCCGAGTACTTTTCGTACACCAATTTCTTTAATCCGGTTTTGCGCCGTATAAGTAGCTAAACCAAAAAGACCCAGGCAGGAGATGAAAATCGTAAGACCTGCAAATAAAGCAGCCAGACTGCCTGTGCGTTTTTCATTTGCAAACTTGGCAGCGTAATCTTCATCTACAAAATGATATTCGAAAGGATAAGATGGGTTGTATTTTTTGTAGATCTGTTCCGTTTTGCTCAGATTGACTGCAACGGGATGGGCCGGGTTGAGTTTGACATTTAAAATATTAAACCCGTACGGGTCTGGCCCCGCGATCACCATCGGCGCAATGGGCTGGTAGGGAGATTCAAGAATAAAGTCTTTGATTACCCCGACAATATGCCAGGTCTTGTCATTATACTTAATGATTTGGCCAATTGGATCTTTCAGGCGCATGGCTTTAACAGCTGTTTCATTTAACATCAGGCCGGTAGAATCGGTCGGATAAGATCTGGAATTTATACCCCGGCCCTGAATCAGGGTTAACCCAAGGTTTTTTACAAAGCCATCATCTGTGCTCAATACATTAAAATCCATTTTTTTATCTGCCTCCGTACTTCCGGGCCATTGCAGCCCCCAGGTATCGGCAGAATGTTGAGTCAACTCACCGGATGTTCTGGTAATGCCGATTGCAGCGCCACTGTTAAGCAGTTCATTTCTGATCATTTCATAATTCCTTTGCAGATCGCCCTGCATATAACTGTATATGAGATTATCCTTTTTGTAACCCGAATCCCTGCTTTGAGCGTATTGGATCTGCTGCTCAACAATGATTGTGGAAATGATCAGGATAATGGCAAAACTGAACTGAAGGACAACGAGAATTTTTCTTGGGGTAACCAGGGCATGTGCGGCTTTAACAGTTCCTTTCAGCACTTTGGCCGGTATAAAGGAGGATAAGTAGAAAGCAGGATAGCTTCCGGCAAGCAAGCCGGTAAATAATATAAATCCCAGTCCGGCAAACCAGAACGCAGGACTGCTGAAATCAATTGATAATTTTTTATTCATTAAAAGATTGAAGCCGCCCAAACTGAATTGAAGAATGACCAGGGCGACAATTCCTGCCAGGAAGGCAATGAGCACCGATTCTCCTAAAAACTGGCCGATCAGTTTTATTTTCGGTGCGCCAACTACTTTGCGGATGCCCACTTCCTTAGCCCTTTTTTCACTGCGCGCCGTGCTAAGATTCATGAAATTGATACAGGCGATCAGCAATATAAAACCTGCGATAATAGCGAATAAGCGAATCGTTGCAATGAGTCCGCCGGCAATTTTTCCGTTCACAAACAAGGAGTAGAGATGCCATTTTGCTGCCGGATGAATAAAAATCTCATTATTTAAACCGCTCGCATCACCCTTTCCGTGGTCAAGCACAATATTTTTTACGCGCGTGTCAAAAGCCTCTTCCCTGATTCCCGGTTTAAGCGTTATGTAAGTTGAGATGGAATTATTCCCCCAGTAGTCGTCATCCCAACCCAGTTTTTTCATGTAGCTCCAGGGTAAAAGATATTCAAAATTAAACCGGGTGTTATTGGGCAGATCTTTCAGAATACCGGTTACTACAAAATTGTCGGCACTGTCAACCCTCACCACTTTCCCCATAGGATCTTCGTTCCCGAATAACTTTTTAGCACAGGACTCCGTCAGGACGATTTGATAGTTCCCGTTTAATGCCTTCGTTGCATTGCCTTCCAGCAGCGGAAAGCTGAACATGCTGAGAAAACCGGAATCCGTGAAATTGCCTGGCAGGTTAAAATGTCTATCGCCAACACTGAATAAAAAATTAGCGTTGGCCATCCGGACGGCATCATCCACTTCAGGAAATTCCTTTTTAAGAGTCGGCGCCAGTACTTTAGGTGTAATATTCCAGGCCGTCAGCACGCCGTCGAATTTGGCGCGGTTATACATTTCATACAAGCTCTTCTCCTTGGCGTGAAACCGGTCATAACTAACCTCATTTTGAATCCATAACAGAATGAGCGCTGCACTGGCCATACCGATGGCCAGGCCCATAATATTGATTGCAGAAAATGATTTGTTGCGCCTGAGGTTCCGTAGAGCGATGTTCAGATAATTTTTAAACATGATTATCATTTTACCTCTTTCCCATGTATTTCATGCGAAGAAGGTGCCATTTTAGTAAAGAATTAAAAATCAGTAGCTTATCTTTCGATGCCTGATTTGAATTGTTCGGTTTTGATACGGCGGCTGTTCATAAATGAATCGTCCTGACTCCTCCGGCTAAAACTATAGATTTGAGCGAATAAATGCAGAGTAGACTATACCAGGGACTCTTCCTGTAAAAGCTACTCAGATGAGTGAATAAAACTGCAGACCCTGGATCCCCGGCCCCACGCCCATGATTCCAAATCATTTATCTTCGGAATCCTTAAAATATACATTGAGCCATTACATCAATTATAACGGAAATTTCCTGGATTCAACTTCGCCCAGCGTTCCCGCTTCCAACCGCAGCCTCAGGTATGGCGACGGGCTCTTTGAAACCATGCGCTGGGAAAATGGCCAGATCAGGTTGGAAGCGTATCATTTTGAGCGGCTTTTTCAGGGACTGAAAATTATGCAATTTGTATTGCCGGCTCATTTTACTGCAAATTTCTTAGACGCGCAGATCCGGGAACTTTGCGAAGAAAATAATCACCGCGCACCCGCGCGCATACGTCTGAATGTATATCGCGAAGAAAGCCCGGGTTACCTGCCGGTGAAAAATCGCCCCGGATTTATCATTGAGAGTTCGGAGATTCCGAAACCTGACCGGCATCCGGTGAGCCTCATGATTTATTACGAAGAAAAGAAATCCACTGGCATTCTAAGCAATCTTAAAACAAATAATTATCTGCTTTTTATAATGGCGGCTGGCCATGCAAAGAAAAACGGATTCACAGATGCCCTGATCCTGAACAGCAGGGATCAAATTTGCGAAGCCACATCAAGCAATATATTTTTCATAAAAGGACGGGTTGTGCATACGCCTCCTTTGCGTGATGGTTGTGTAGCCGGTGTGATGCGCCGCGAAGTCGTCCGCATGCTGCCACAGCTTGGCTTTTCCATAAATGAATCCTCCCTGGAGCCGGGAATGATTTCCGAATTGGATGAAGGGTTCCTTACCAATGCGATCCAGGGCATACGACCGATCAGCCGTGTAGGCACCAGGTCATATTCACAAAAGATCTCAACAGCCCTGCACCAATCACTGATCAAAAATATTCCTTGAAGACGGAGCTAAATTTATTTTGATCTTGCCAGGATTCGATATCGGGGAATTAAGCTTCACGCTGCAATGAAAGAGTATTAAGTGGGAACTTAAATTGAGGATTACGCCGGGAACTCTTATGAAAGAATATTAAGCGAGAACTAAAATTGAAGGATTATTCCGGGAATTCTTATAAAAGAGTATCAGGCCGGAACTAAAAAAGATTTCCATCCAGAATATTTCTGATATAATTTTCAAATTTTCAAATTTTCAAATTTTCAAATTCTCAAATTCTCCCTCATAAACCTCCACCAACACATCCACAGCCTTTCTCCCCCCATCACCCAGGCCCAGAGAATAATCATTTACATAGAGATCAATATGCTGGCGCATTACGGATTCTTCCATTTCCTGTGAATGTTTTTTCACGTATTCCGGCAACATAGGATAATTATGCTGCGCATAGGAAACACTTTCGCGGATCAGTGCATCTACTTTTTGTATAATCCCGCCATCGAATTCTTTGCGCATCACGATTCCTCCCAGGGGCACCGGTGCCTTTGTTTTTTCTTCCCAGAACTCGCCCAGTTCCATAAGCTTTTTCAGTCCTTTCTTCATATAGGTAAAGCGGTTCTCGTGAATGATCACGCCACAGTCAACAGTACCATCCAATACAGCCGTTTCTATATCTGAAAAAAGCATAAATTTCTTGTGGACTGCCCGGGGGAAAGCCAGACTGAACAGCAGGTGAGCCGTGGTTTGTTCACCCGGGATAGCCACAACAAGCTGGCTGATTTCATCCAGCCCGAATGTTTTTTTTGAAATTAATAAAGGACCGACGCCCTTGCCCAGTGCTCCTCCTGCTTCGAGCAGCGCATAATCCTTCCTGATCATCGGCCATACGCCATAGCTGATTTTGCTGACGTCCAGTTTTTTCTCCATCGCCCATCGATTCAGGGTCTGTACATCTTCCAATACCGGTTCAAACCGGAAGCCACCCGTATCGATTTTCCCGTTTACGAGCGCATCAAAAATAAACGTGTCGTTGGGACATGGACTAAATCCTAAAGAGAGTTTCATCTATCGTTTCCAGTTTTTGAAGCAAAACAATGAGTGCATCGTTGAGCTGAACTATCGCTTCTTCTAATTTCCAGCGGGTCTTGTCGCGCTCACCCAGTAAATTGGAAACTGCGCGAATCTGCAGGAAGGGAATTTTCTCCATTAAACAAACATAATGAAGGGCACCGCCTTCCATACTTTCAACAACGGGCCGGGTTCTTTGTTTAAGTGGATCAACGCGCGAGGGATCTGTGCTGATTTCATTTACCGTTATGCCCTCCCTCAAGGTAAAATCGCTCCACTCAATTAACCTGGCATAAGGATTAATTAATGTGCCATTGCGGAAAGGAAAAACATCAGGTTCGCCAAGGCCCAGGTCAAAAATGGATTTAAAATGTTTTTGCTCGTCAACGCCCAGGTCGGCCAGCCTCTCGGAATAAATGCTGAACAGCTTGCCTATATCTCCGGGATTCGAAGATCCTCCAACGCCGGCCTGAATAATGAAAGCAGGCCGGTGTGTATATATTTTTTTCAACAGATGAAAGGCAGTTTGCAGTTGCCCGACCCCGGTAACCAACGGTTCCGTCCTGTTGGCGTTCACGTGAATCCATTCGGAGGTTTGGAGGAGTTCCCGGGCGGTTGCTGAAACAAGCAGGATGTGCATGCTGCAAATATCCGTAAACCCCGGCAATCGGCCTGATGTATTACCTTTGCAAAAATTTCGGAACGGATGGTCTTTCTGACGAGAATAGAACATTTTAATGCCGCGCATAAACTAATTAACCCCTCCTGGAGCCGGGAGCAAAATGAAGCCGTATTTGGGGCCTGTGCCAATGAAAACTGGCACGGGCATAATTATGAGCTATACGTCACCGTTAAGGGCGAGCCCGACCAGGATACCGGCTTTTTATTCGACGTGAAGAAGCTGAGCACGATCATCAAAGACATGGTAATAGAAAAGCTGGATCACAAAAACCTGAATGTTGAAGTGGATTTCCTAAAGGGTAAAATTTGTTCAACGGAAAACCTGATCGTCGGCATATGGAACCAGTTGTTGCCGCATCTTCCCCAGCAGGTGAAGCTTCATGCCATCAAATTGTATGAAACCCCGCGGATCTTTGTGGAATATTTCGGGTAGGGTAAAGAATTCAGATATGGAGAAAAAAGTAGCAATATTCAGAAAGGAGCATTTCAACGCGGCGCACCGGCTATTTGTTCCGGAATGGCCGGATGAACGAAACCTCGAAGTGTTTGGAAAATGCAGCAATCCCAATTATCATGGGCATAACTATGAACTGGTGGTTAAATTAACAGGGGTTCCCGATCCAAAAACCGGCTATGTGATTAATTTATCCGATTTGTCTGAATTGATCCGGAAACATGTTCTGGCCAAATTTGACCATAAAAACCTGAACCTGGATACGAAGGAATTTGCTCATTTAAACCCGACAGCAGAAAATATAGTGGTGGTGATCTATGAAATCCTGCGTGAAAAAATAGATCCCAAACTCGGGCTTTCAGTACGTTTGTATGAGACGGAGAGGAATTTTGTGGAATACCCTTCAGGGTTGATGGTTGATGGTTGATGGCTGATGGATCCCAGGTGCGAATTCAAAAATAAAGTCCATCAACCATCAACCATCAACCATCAACGACAAAAGAACGTATTAGCAAATACAAGCAAAGCAAATGGGATATAAAAAAATAGAACAATACGACGATTCAACCACATCGAACCTGATGGTTCACTATAAAAATGCGCTGAATCTGCTGGGTGAGAATGCAGACAGGGAAGGGCTTCTGAAAACGCCGGAAAGAGTGGCCAAAGCCATGCAGTTCATGACCCAGGGCTATGGCCTGGACGCACGTGCCATTCTCAACTCTGCAAAGTTTCATGAAAGCGTAAGTGAAATGATCATTGTAAAAGACATTGAAGTGTACAGTTTGTGCGAACATCATATGCTTCCTTTTTTCGGGAAAGCGCATATTGCTTACATACCTAATGGATGGATCACGGGCCTGAGCAAAATTGCACGAACGGTGGATGTTTTTGCCAGACGTCTGCAGGTGCAGGAACGCCTGACGACAGAGATACTGGATGCCATCCGGGATAGCCTGGAACCCCTGGGCGCTGCCGTGGTGATCGAAGCTTCTCATCTCTGCATGATGATGCGCGGCGTGCAAAAACAGAATTCCACCACCACCACCTCCGCTTTTTACGGGGAGTTTCAAAAAAATGAAACACGCAGCGAATTTATCAAGCTCATTTCTGCGGATCTGGGTTGAACGCTGAACTCCCAGGAGAGTGAATGCCTGTCATCTAACGAAGAATGGTTTTGGCTTTTCGCCCCGGCTTCAACCAGTTTTGGTTCTGTTCCTTAAGTATTAAGCGTCAGGCCTTCTGCATATCGACCAAGATTTTCTTTGCTGAATCGGTGCTTTGTGGCAAATTTGTTTTTTAACCTCTAGTTCAAACTATGAAGCAAGCTTATGTTTTTCCAGGCCAGGGTTCTCAATATCCGGGAATGGGAAAGAATCATTATGATCAGAGCGCGTTTGCAAAAAGACTTTTTGAACAGGGGAACGAAATTCTGGGATTCCGCTTATCTGATATCATGTTCAATGGTTCTGAAGCCGACCTGAAGCGAACCAATGTTACCCAGCCCGCTGTTTTTCTTCATTCCGTAATCGCATACAAGAGCGTGGACGGCGCCAGGCCGGAAATGGTGGCTGGCCATTCGCTTGGGGAATTCTCAGCCCTCGTGGCCAACGGCGTTTTATCCTTCGAAGACGGATTGCAGTTGGTGATCATCAGGTCGGCGGACATGGAAAAAGCCTGTTCTTCCAATCCCGGAACCATGGCTGCCGTATTGGGACTGGATGATGCCGTAGTTGAAACCGTATGCCTTGCGTTGCAAAAAGAAACCGGCGAAGTGCTGGTTCCGGCAAATTATAATTGTCCTGGTCAGGTCGTGATCAGCGGTTCATTGAAAGGGGTTGAGCTCGGGTGTGAAAAACTGAAAGCAGCCGGAGCGCGCCGTGCCGTTTTGATTCCGGTGGGGGGTGCGTTCCATTCACCGTTGATGGAGTCTGCCCGTGAAGAATTAGCAGCGGCAATTGAAAAAACCACTTTTTACAATCCGACCTGTCCCGTTTATCAGAATGTCGTGGCCCGGGCAGTAATGGATAAAGAAGAAATCAAGAAAAACCTGATTGATCAACTCACCGGGCCCGTTCGCTGGACCCAGTCCGTCCGCGCGATGATCGAGGATAACGCATCAAATTTTATCGAGATCGGTCCTGGAAAAGTGCTTCAGGGTCTCATAAACAAAATAGATAAAACGGTCACTGTCTCCGGCGTGGATTAAGGCAGAATGAGATTGCAATTGAGCCATCCGCTTTCGACACTCGCACCATATTTCTGGTAAAATAAAATGGCGGACTCGTTCCAGTCAAGCACCTGCCAGGTCATTCCGTTCAGATGCTGATTTTTTGCTTCCTGAAGTGTGCGCTCAAAAAGCATTTTTCCGATGCCCTGACCACGAGCCTGCTGCGTAACGATCAGGTCTTCCAGGTATAAACGCTGACCCTTCCAGGTTGAATAGCGGATGTAATAAAGACTTAACCCGACAAGCTTTTCCTCCTTTTTTCCCGCTGCAGAAATAGTAGCTACAAATGCCTGCCACACCGGGTTTTTACCAAAGCCGCTTTCCGTGAAATGCTTGAGCGTCACCGTAACGGAATTGGGAGCCTTTTCGAAAAAAGCCAGCTCCCGGATCAGGTCCATCATCCCTGGGCAGTCGGTGGCCATGGCCCTCCTTATCGTGATTTTTATCCGATGAGAATTATTTTTTTGCGGTTGAATGGTCGCATCGTGTTTGGTACGCACAAATTATTTTTTTCGGGTCGCCTTAAAAGTTCCGTTCGGCTGAATAGAGATCATTTCGGTTACCTCGTTCTTATTATTGCTGTTAAAGACTACGGTGAAACCGGTCATTGATTTAATGCCGAATTTATTGCTTTCCAATGGCACCAGTTCATACTCTGGTTGTCCCGGCACCAATAGATGCAAGGCATCATTTTTTAGAGTCACCTGAAGAGTCAGACTTCCGATCAGGTATTCTCCCGTGAACCTCTTGAGACTATCCGGCGCAATAGCTGATACTTTAGGTGTCCGTACAAAAGGCAATGGTTTTAAAGTAGGCTCGAAAGGCAGATCCAGTTCATTGATCTCTCCATCCGCGCTGGTACGAAATTCAGTTTTAAGCGGATTATCCGAAGTATCGATATGGCCTTCTTTATCCTTCGGCAAAATCTCAAACCAGTCATATTCGAAATGCCGGAGCCACCAGATTTTTTGCATGACATGAATAAACAGAGAATCATTTTCAAGCCTGATTTCCATTGTGCCGTAGCCTTTATTCTCAAACAGTCCTGTATAATCTTTCAATGCATGGGAAGGCGTAGTATGAACGATCGTGGAAGCCACTTTCGAGCGTTCTGCCTGTTTTTGAAGTTCGCGGCCTTTATCTGCGCGGGCTTTCAATTCCGTATTCCAATCAATGTATTTTAGGCCGAGTATTTTGTCGGCAATCAGATTTCTGACTATGGAAGGAATGGCGGAATTGTTTTGATTGGTCAGAACAACAATACCGATAGAATCTGCGGGGAAAAAGCAGGTGCTCGCAGAAAACCCGTCGATATTACCACCATGCTCAACACGATAATGACCGCGGTAAGAGCCCAGGCTCCAGGCCAGCCCGTAAGTCGAAAAATAAATATCCCTGTGTTCAGCGTCGGGAAGTGCCGCGCCAATGAGCATCTGTGAGCTCATGGCATCTTTTACAAAAGAAGCCGGAATAATTTCCTTGCCATTGTATTTTCCGCCGTGTATCCAGGTCCTGAGCCAGCTGGTCATTTCCATTACACTGCTGTTGATGCTGCCTGCGGGACCCATTGCGTTTATTTCATAGTAATCCAGTTTGTGGATTTTTTCCGCGCCGCCCGAATCTTTCAATTCATATCCCGTAGCGGCGTCGGCATCTTTCTCCAGCTCTTTTATTGAAAGATTTGAACGCGTCATGCCCAACGGAGCAAAAATATTCGAGCGCAGGTTGCTCTCCCAGCTTTGGCCGCTGAGCTTTTCTATTAGCACACCCTGGGCCATGAACATGAAATTATTATACTGCCATTTCTGCCCCACCGGCGCAGATGGCTCCATATACTGAATGCGTTTCAGGAGACTATCTCTCGAAGAAGTCGTAAAGAAATACCAGGAGTAATCATGCCTGGGCAAACCGGTCCGATGGCACATCATGTCCCTCAGTGTGATGTGGTCATTCATTTCATCATTATAGAATTTCAGTTCCGGTAAATAATTTCGTACGGGTTTATCGATGTCGACCTTTCCCCCGGCCTCAAGAGAACCTACCAGGGAAGCCGTAAAAGCCTTGGTGCAGGAGCCGATTGCGAATAAGGTATTGACTGTAACCGGTAATTTTTGTTCTGCATTCCGGTATCCGAATCCTTTTGCATAAATGACCCTGTCTTTTTCTACAACTGCAATAGCGAAACCAGGCCCCTTCCACAGGGAAATTACCCGGGCAAAAGCACTGTCGAGGCCGGTCAGTCGCTTATCCCCCGGTGTAAGATTTTTCTGCGCAACAGCGATCTGCATGACTGTAAGCGCAATGAACAGGAGTAGTTTATTCATAAACAGCTCTTAATTTCCCCATTTCACCAGCGTTGCCCCCCAGGTGAATCCTCCGCCGAATGCCGCCAGCACAAGGAGGTCGCCGGATTTCAACTGGTCTTCCCATTCCCAGAGGCATAGAGGAATCGTTGCAGCGGTCGTATTTCCCAAACGCTGAATATTGATCATCACTTTATCTTCCGACAAGCCAATCCGGTTTGCCGTGGCATCAATGATTCGTTTATTCGCCTGATGGGGCACGAGAAATGCGATGTCTTCTCCTGTAAGATTATTTCTTTTCAAAAGATCTTCGCTCACGTCAGCCATACGGGTCACGGCAAATTTGAAAACAGGTTGCCCTTCCTGGTAAATGAAATGCTCCTTGTTTGCCACCGTTTCATAAGTCGGTGGTCTTAAGGAGCCGCCCGCTTTCATATGCAGGTGCGCTTTTCCGGATCCGTCGCTTCTCAATATGCTGTCCAGCACCCCAAATCCATTAGGGTTTGGTTCAAGCAAAACAGCGGCTGCCCCGTCTCCAAAAAGTATGCAGGTGCTCCGATCGCTGTAGTCTACAATGGAACTCATTTTATCGGCGCCGGTCACCACCACTTTTTTATACCTCCCGCTCTCAATCAGGGCGGCGCCGGTGGTAAGGCTATAGAGAAAACCGCAGCAGGCAGCGAGCAGGTCGAATCCCCATGCATTTACCGCGCCCACTTTTTCGCAAATAAGGTTGGCCGTGGATGGAAAAAGCATATCAGGGGTAACGGTACCAACAACAATGCAATCAATTTCTGCCGGATCTATTCCACGTTTCTGACATAGTTCAAGGATGGCAGGCACGCAGAGGTCTGACGTACCCAGATTTACCCCTCTCTGTATCCTTCTTTCAGAAATTCCGGTCCGGGTTCGTATCCATTCATCATTTGTGTCAACAAGTTTTTCGAGATCGGCGTTGGTGAGCAGTTCATCCGGTACATAGCCGCCTACAGCCGTGATGGCGGCAGTGATCTTTTGGGTCATCCGGCAAAGATCGTGTGTTTTTATAAAATATTTGCGCCGGTTAAAAATACTATTTTCGCGGTCATGATCACTTTTCTCCGCGGGGATTTTGTTTTGAAAACGCCTGCCATGCTGCATGTGGATGTGCATGGTGTAGGATATGAAGTGCAGATCAGTCTGCATACTTTTTCCCAAATGCAGCACCTGGACAAGGGCCTGCTTCATATCTACCACCAGGTGCGTGAAGACGATGAAATCCTTTACGGTTTTTTTGAGGTTTATGAAAAGGAGATGTTTATCCAGCTGCTTAGTGTTTCAGGAATAGGGGCTTCTACGGCCAGGATGATGCTTTCTGCCATGAAGCCGGACGAACTGGCCCGGGCGATTATTCAGGGTGAGGTAAAGCAGCTGGAAACCATCAAAGGCATCGGCAGAAAATCAGCGGAAAGGATCGTGCTGGAATTGCGTGATAAAGTAGGCAAAAAACTCTCCGGATCAAATATTTCCCCATTGATAAACAATACCTTGGAGCAGGATGCGTTGAATGCTCTGGTGTCCCTGGGCATAGCCCGGCCGGTAGCTGAACAGGCCATAAAAAAACTGGCTCTAAACAATGCGGTTCCGCAAAAAGCGGAAGATATCATAAAGCAAGTTCTAAAAATCCTATAGCCTATCGTCGGGATCTAGACCTAACTAATTCTTGAGGAAAGTTTGACCAGGTATCTGCTTCAGATTATCACTACCACGGTATGGACTATGGCCGTTTCTGTGGCCTTAATGGCTCCGGTTTCTGTGCATGCCCAGACCGCCCGCGATACCACCCAGCGGCCAAATTTCCCTGACAGTCTGCATTTTCCCATCCACGATCGCTGGGGTGATCCCATAACCAACCCCGATAAAAATCCTTTCGACCTGAAGAATCCGCCCAATCAGCACGATTCCATCGATTACGACCCCAAGACCCGCCAGTATTACATCATTGAAAAAATCGGGAATAAATACTACCGTGAGCCTACCTACCTGACCTACGACGAATACCTGCAGCTCACCGGCCAGCAATCCGAAGATCAGTATTTCCGTCTGCGCGCCGACATGCTGAGCGAACTCAACCACAGACTGGATAAGCCGAAGCTGGCCCTGAATGACAACCTGTTTAACCGGCTATTCGGAAACGGTAAAATAGATATCAGGCCCCAGGGAAACGTGGATATCCTCGCCGGCTATCAGGGACAGAATGTGCAGAATCCGACCCTGCCCGAAAATGCAAGGCGTACCGGTGGCCTCGATTTCAATATGGATGCCAACGTGAATGTGCTGGGCAATATCGGCAGCAAGCTGAAACTGCCCATCACGTACAATACACAGGCTACATTCGACTGGATGAATCAGCTTAAGCTGGAATACACGGGGGGCCCGGATGATATTGTTAAGAAAATCGAAGCCGGCAATACTTCTTTCACTACGAAAAGCACCCTGATGGCGAGCGAGCAATCACTGTTCGGCATCAAGACCCAATTGCAGTTCGGCAAACTTTATATTACGGGCGTTCTGGCAAGTCAGCGTTCCCAAAGCCAGTCCACATCTTTGCAGGGGGGTTCCGCAACCACCACCTATCAGTTCAAGGCAGATGATTACGATGAAAACAAGCACTTCCTGCTCGCCCAATACTTCCGTGCGAATTACAATAAGGCCATGTCTAACCTGCCGATCGTCACATCCCAGGTCCAGATCCTGAGAATGGAAGTATGGGTCACCAACCGTAACGGGGCCACCACCCAGGCCCGCCAGGTTGTAGGTTTAATGGACCTCGGGGAAACAAGCCCCTATAACCCAAATGTGCATACTGAAACGGGGCTGCCCTATCCTTCCAACGATGCCAACGATATCTATCGCCGGATCATCAACGATCCGGCAAGCAGAAATTCCACATCAGTGATTGGGAAACTTACTTCTCTTGGTCTTACCCAGGTCCAGGATTACGAACAGGTCTATGCGCGTAAGCTCAATGCCACTGATTATACTTTTAATCCGCAGGTCGGCTTCCTTTCCCTCAATCAGGTTTTGCAGCCCGACGACGTGCTGGCTGTGGCTTATCAGTACAGTTACAACGGCCGGATCTACCAGGTCGGTGAGTTTTCACAGGATGTTCCTCCGGATACGACGCAGGGATTTAATCCGGGTGCACAAAAAGTAATCTACCTCAAGCTGTTGAAAGCTACTTCCCAAAGAACCAACCTGCCCATCTGGAACCTGATGATGAAAAACGTGTACACGCTGAAGACCGGAACAGGTTCTTTTCTCTCCAATATCCAGGCTGCAGGTTTTCAGATGAATATTCTGTATGAAGATCCAAGCAAGGGTACCAAGAGATATTTACCTGCAGGAGATAAGGCCGGCGTTCCATTGCTCACTGTACTAAACCTCGACCGCTTAAATGCGCACAATGATCCGCAACCGGATGGCGTATTCGATTACCTTGAAGGGTTTACAATAGTCTCTTCCCAGGCCAGGATTATCTTCCCGCTGCTTGAACCTTTCGGCCACGACCTGGATTCCATTGCCTTCAAGAACTCCCAGAGTATAAAAGGCAACTATATTTTTTCTCAACTATATGATACCATCAAGGCAGTCGCCCAAACATTTTCGAACGTTGACCGGTATTACCTGGGTGGGGTCGCGAAAGGACAGGCAACCACGGATGTTTCGCTGGGTGCGTTCAATGTTCCGCCCGGATCCGTGGTGGTGACTGCCGGAGGTCAAACGCTGAGGGAAAACATCGACTACGTAGTAGATTATAACAACGGCACCGTAAAGGTGATCAACCAGGCAATCCTCAATTCCAATGTGCCCGTGAATGTGCAGTATGAAAACAATGCAAGCTACGGCACGCAGCAAAGAGGGTTCATGGGTTTGCGGCTGGATTATCTCGCCAAGAGTACCGCAACGGAATCGTTTACGCTGGGAGGCACCATCGAGAGATTGAATGAACGCCCATTTTTCACTAAAACAAATTATGGCGAGGATCCGATCAGGAATACCATGTACGGCACGGATGTGAACTACCGGTCCCAATGGCCCGGCCTCACAAGATTGCTGAACAAACTTCCTTTTTATTCTTCCCACGAAGTGAGTACCATAAGTGCAGTTGGCGAAGCCGCTTACCTTCAACCCGGCCATCCTCCCCAGATAGGAAAAGGAAATAGCGGGGCCGTTTACATTGATGATTTTGAAGGATCCACGAGCTCCATCGATCTTCGTTTTCCGCTCACCAGCTGGGCCCTCGCCTCCACACCGGCGGGTGACGGACTTTTTCCGGAAGGCAGCCTGAATGATTCCCTGGATTATGGATTCAACCGGGCTAAGTTAGCCTGGTACAATATTGAACCTACACTTCAGGATAAGACGAACAGCTCGAACCCGGTGAGGAACTATGAAAATTTTGCTGATCCGCGCATTGCGCCAATCAATATCCAGCAACTTTTTCCACAACTTACTCCTGAATTCGGCCAGGCCCAGCTAATCACATTTGATGTGGCCTACTATCCTTCAGAAAAAGGTCCATATAATTTCGATGTGCGGCCCGGAAGCCTTCTTCCGACGGGAAAGCTGGCCAATCCACAAACCAGATGGGGGGGAATCATGCGTTCGATTGATCAGACCGATTTTGAAACAAGCAATGTACAGTACATCGAATTCTGGATGCAGAGCCCATTTCTTGTTAACCCTACAGGATCGGGTGGGCAATTGTATTTTGACCTTGGAAGCGTTTCAGAAGACATTCTTAAAGACGGAAGAAGGCTTTATGAAAATGGCCTGAGTACACCGGACAATCCGGCGGCAATGGACACTACTTCCGTATGGGGTTCGGTCCCGGCCAATCCCGTGCAGGTAACGAATGCCTTCAGTAACGATCCGGCAGACCGTCCTTACCAGGATGTGGGCCTGGACGGAATGAATGATGCAGGTGAGCAGGCAAAATTCGCCAACTATCTAAGCAGGCTGGCTGCTCAATTCGGAGCAGGCTCTGCCGTGTACGAGAAAGCCCTTCAGGATCCTTCAGGAGATAATTTCCTGAATTATCGTGATCCTTCCTACGACGCAACACAAGCGAATACCCTTGACCGTTATAAAAATATAAACAGTCCGCAAGGTAATTCCCCCATAGCCAACAGCAACTCCACTTATGTAAATGCCTATACACTTTACCCTGACCAGGAGGACCTGGATCATGACAATACAATGAATGAGCTGGAAGAATATTTTGAATACAAGGTGAACCTTACGCCGGCCCAGCTTTCGGTAGGTACAAATTTTGTAAGCGATAAAACAAATTTCGTTGATGGCAACGGGGTAAACCAGACCTGGTACCAATTCCGGATCCCGATCAATTCTTACACGCAGAAAGTCGGTAATATCCCCGATTTTAAATCCATCCGTTTCATCCGGATGTTCCTGACCGGTTTTACTGATTCTGTTGTATGCCGCTTTGCAGAATTCCAGCTGATCCGTGATTCATGGCGCAATTTCAATTATGAGCTGGATACATCGGGGCAGTATATAACCATTCCCTCGACCAGCCCCACTTCTTTTAATGTCACTGCTGTGAACATAGAACAAAACAGTTCCAGAACGCCGATACCATATGTTATTCCCCCGGGTGTTCAGCGCCAGCAGCAGCTAAGCACCAATAATGTGAACCTCCTGCTGAATGAACAATCCATGAGTTTACAAATCTGTAATCTGGCGAAAGGGGATGCGCGCGGTGTTTTTAAGAATACCAACCTGGATCTGAGGAATTATGGAACGATGGATATGTTCATCCATGCAGAGGCCGCAGGACCAACAACGAATACCCTGAATGACTTTGATCTTTACGCGGTGATTCGCATGGGAAGTGACTTTATAAATAATTTTTATGAAATTAAAATTCCTTTAAGGTTAACACGCGTGGGGGCAACGCTTGACACTGATATCTGGCCGGATTCGAACAACCTGAACCTCACGCTGAGCAGGCTTGTTCAATTAAAGACAGACAGAAACGCGACGGGGAACACAGCTGGTTATTACCAGGAAATAGATACAGGGACCCATCGCTCCTATGCAATCGTAGGTAATCCGAATATCGGACAGGTCCAGGCATTTTTCCTGGGCGTAGAGAATGTAGGAGAACCATCGGCATGCACGGAAGTCTGGTTTGATGAACTCAGGCTGCTAAATATTAATGACCAGGGGGGATATGCCGCAACAGGACGCGTGGACCTGAAGATCGCTGACCTGGGTACCATGTATTTGTCAGGAAGCATTAAATCTGTTGGCTTCGGAACGATAGACCAGAATATCAATGAGCGTTCATTGAGCACGAATACCCAGGTGGATGCAGCAACAAATCTGGAACTTGGGAAACTGCTTCCGAAAAAATCGGGATTGTCCGTTCCTTTTTATGCGAGCCTTTCCAACACGGCAAGTACGCCGGAATATGATCCTTACGATCTGGATATAAAACTCAAGGATAAGATCAAAGCTGCTGCAACAACTTCAGAAAAAGATTCAATCAAGGCTGAGGCCATAGACGCGCAGACAATTACAAGCTTCAACTTCACCAACGTAAGAAAAAATAATATTACGGGAAAGAAACTCAAGCTTTGGAGCATCGAGAATTTTGACCTGAGTTATTCTTATACGCGATCGGAACACCATGATCCCATAGCAGAAGAAGACGAACTCCTCACATATAAAGCCGGATTGGGTTATAATTATGTGGGGGTGCCGAAATATTGGGAGCCACTCAAAAAACGGATCAAGTCAAAATCACCCTGGTATAGTTTGTTCAAGGATTTTAACCTGAATCCCGTTCCGGCAGTCATTACTTTCCGCGCAGATGTGAACAGGCAGTTTGGTGCTTACCGATCGCGCAATATCGACGGGCCCGCCGGAAGCCTTCCGGAAACATTTGATAAGTTTTTTACTTTCGACCGGTTGTACGTCTTGCGATGGGACATTACGCGATCGTTCAATGTGGACTTCACGGCGACGAATAAAGGATGGGTGGATGAAGATAGCGGCAGACTGGACAAGCAGCAAAGAAAACAAATGTGGAATAATTTCTGGAAGGGAGGAAGGACAATCCTTTATACCCAGACAGCTAATTTTACCTATACCGTTCCGACCAATAAGCTGCCTGCACTTGACTGGACCAATTTCCGTCTTGGCTATGGTTCCTCGTATCAATGGACGGGCGCGTCAACACTTGCTACAGCGCTGGGAAATTCCATCCAGAATACCCAGAAGAAAGACGTTACCGGCGACCTGAACTTTTCGAGGCTCTACAGTAAGTGGCGATTGCTCCGTGATTTGGAAAAACAGATGTCGCCATCACCTCCGCCCTTGCCCGGAAGGAAAGGGGACAGCACCCGGAAACAACAGCCGCCGCCGCAGGTGGAATCGAATGACCAGCCCCATTTAACGGGCGTGGTAAAGGCCCTGGCACGACTGCTCACTTCCCTAAAGGATGTTACAGTGAATTATTCGGAAAATTCTTCTTCGAGCATTTATGGATATATGGACAGCACCAAATTACTCGGCATGAATCTGAAGTCGGGCGAACCGGGCTTCGGTTATATATTCGGTGAACAGCCCGACACCGGATTTGTGAACCGGCTTGGTAAAAAAGGATTGCTGACCAATGATACCTTGTTCAATTTCCAGAACCAGTCAAGCTATAATCAAATCATAACTCTCGCTGCACAACTGCAGCCGATCAGGGATATGAACATAACTGTTAACATAAATAAAACCTTTGGTAAAAATTATACCGAGCTCTATAAGGATACCATTGGAAATAATTCTTTTGCGCGGCTGAATCCTTATACCGCAGGAAGTTTCAGCATCAGTTTCATATCAGTCAAAACCATATTCGCCGGATTTAAGCCCAATCAGATTACCTCTACATTCAGAACATTTGAGGCCTACAGGCAAATCATTTCTGCGAGACTCGGTGGAATAAATCCGTATTCGGGCGGAATAACCACGCCGGACGGATATGCAAAGGGATACGGGAGATATGCCCAGGATGTGCTGATCCCGGCTTTTGTTGCCGCGTATAGCGGAGCAAGTCCCAATTCGATTGCGCTGATCAAAGAGGATAATCCGAATATCAAGTTCAATCCATTCTCCGGTTATATACCGAAACCGAACTGGCGGTTCAGTTATAACGGTCTGAGCCGTATCCCGGGAATGGAAAAGATATTCACGAGTTTTAATATCAGCAACGGATATATCAGCACCCTCAGTATGAACAGCTTTAATTCGGCGCTGAATTTCCAGGATCCGTTCGGCATAAGGCAGCCAGGATTTATAGATACCCTTACAGGGAATTTTGTTCCTTACTTCCTGGTTCCAAATATTTCCATCAGCGAGCAGTTTGCTCCTTTGATCGATCTGGATATGCAATTCGTAAACCAGTTGCAAGCTAAATTCAGTTACAGTAAATCCAGGCAACTCAGTCTGAGCCTGATTGATTACCAAATGAGCGAAACCAGGTCGGATGAATATACTTTAGGCCTGGGATTTCGTAAAAGGGGTCTTCCGCTTCCCTTTAAAATAAGCGTTGCAGGGAAGGACGGCGCTACGAATAAGCTGGAAAATGATCTGACACTCAGGCTGGACGTCAGCTACAGAGATGATGCCACGTCCAATAGTTATCTCGATCAGAATGACGCCCTTCCGGTGGGCGGCCAGCGGGTGGTGACCATTTCTCCGTCAATAAGCTATGTGATCAATAATCGCATCAATATAAAATTCTATTTTGATCAGCGAAGGACCACACCGAAAATTTCAAGCTCACCACCGATATCCACCACGCGGGGAGGTATTCAGATCCGCATCTCGCTGGCGGAAGTGGCGGCGCAAAAGCCGAAACCAAAATGATGAACTCATTTTTTCAAATAAATATAAAGCTTATCAAATCCGTCGCCCTGGGGAATCTGGGAATGCACTAATAACTCCTTATCGGTTAGTTTATCAATGTAGCGCGTGTCAATGACAAGCCCATTTTCAGTTTCATACAGCGACTTTCCATTCCTGACATAACCAAGACTGTATAGATCTTCGGCCGTATCAGAAATAGAAATTTGCGTTGGGAAAACCGTATTGTTATAACTTATGGAATACCATGAATCGGTTAGAATGCTGTCAGCCGTTTAATTGAGATATTCATTATGAACAGGGTAGGTGGTATCGCTGGAATTCGTGGAGGTGATTTTGGATGCATCATAATAAACGACTGTCCATTTTCCTTCAATACTAACCTGCTCCGGGACAATCTGGTTATTATTACTTGTATCTGAATTGGTTTTTTTGCAACTGAAAAGAAAGAATCCCGAAACCATGAAAATAAATAAAAGCAGCTTTTGGAATGGCGCAATCATGAGTTAAATATGTGGAGCGTATAAAAATGTGCCGGAAATTAGGTATTTTATTTTAATCCCGCACCGTCCTACTGGAAGAACGGGAAGACCTCATCCCGCTATCTGCTGGCGCTTTCCTGACCGTTGTAGTTTAATGTATCGGCTTTCACTTTTTTCAGAAGCATCACATACCCGCACATTTTCTTTTTGGTTCTGTTCACCTGAACGGGTTTGATCATGTGGTATTCCGAAAATTGCGGAATATAAGCGTAAGAAATAATATTGCCGTCCACATCACCCCACATCTTTTTCTGGTAAACGACCTGCTTTTCGTCATTGTCGTACATCCTTACCTCGTAAAGGCGTGAACTGGGATCTCCGATGAAGATGAATTCATATAATGCACCCCGGCTCATGGGAACTATAATGGGCATTTCAAATTCGCTCTCCATGGTCATGGATGCTTCGCGAAGCAGAATAAAACCTCTTGCCGTAAAAAATGTTTTGAGGCTGTCGATTTGTTCCTGGTAAGGCCTGGTGTCACAGCTTTCCTGCCTGATCACTTTCTGGCCAAAGATCACCTGGACATTGAACAAAATAATTAGGGCAAGCAGCCACTTGCCTGAATGGGTTTTCATGGGGGATTTTATAGTCGGATTCAATGACAAAATAGGCAAATTATTTGGCGATTGCAAGAGCGGAAATCGTTGACTGTTGACGGTTGATAATCAAGCTGACACAATAAATACCACCCCCAAACGTTATGCCGGATCCTTAAACAGATAAAAAGCATTTGCCTGGGCCAGACAGGTCACTCCAAGTTCATTGATACAAACATGCGGGGGAAGAGAGGCGGTGAAGAAAACGATATCTGCAATATCGTTGGCGCTCAGGGGAATGAATCCTTCATAAACTTTTTTAGCTTCTTTTTCATTATGCTTCAGCCTTACGAGGGAAAACTCTGTTTCAGCGGCACCCGGATGGATCGCAGTTACTTTAATTTTATGAGGCAGCAGGTCAATGCGCATGGCCTGTGATATCGCATCCACGGCGTGCTTAGTTGCGCAATAGACATTTCCCTTCTGATATACTTCCTTTGCTGCGGTTGATCCGATATTTATTATATGCCCCCTGTTGTGCGGTAGCATTAAAGGCAGCACGGCCCTGGACACATAAAGCAGACCCTTCACATTCGTATCGATCATGATGTCCCAGTCTTCCAGCGATGCTTCGTCGAAATTATCCCGGCCGAGGGCCAGGCCGGCATTATTCACCAGAACTTCAATATTTCTCCATTCCGGCGGCAGCAATTCAATAGCCTGAAAAACTGCAGACTTGTTTCTGACATCCAGAACAAGCACCAACACTTTGGTTTTATTTTTCTCTTCAATTCTTTTCTTCAGGGATTCCAGTTTTTTACTTCTTCTTCCGGTAATGATCACATCATATCCCTGCGAAGAAAATTTTAAGGCGCAGGCTTCTCCAAATCCTGAGCTTGCACCGGTGATGCACACAATTTTATTCACGATTGTTTTTTTATTGAATTGAAATCAGCGGATGAGGACCATGGTTCCTTTTTTACTGACAATCTTCCCCGTGTAATCCATGCCTTCCACCATCCATACGTAACCGCCGCTCCCCTGGGGTTTTCCATCAAAGTTACCATCCCATCCGCTTCCGATTTGGTTGCTGCTATAGACCAGCATGCCATTCCGGTTATATACCCGGAAGAATTCCAATTTGGATATGCCTACCGGAATCGGACGGAAAATGGTATTTGCCACCCCGCCAGGTGTAAAAGCATTTGGCACAAAGATATCCGGTGCCGTGCTGAATACCTTCACCCTGATCGTGTCATAAGCAAAACATCCGACTTCATTGAAAGCTTTCATTATGTATTCCTGGTTTTCATTCAATATGGCAACCGGATCTGCAATATCATTCCGGTTGAGACCGACATCAGGAATCCAGAGGAAGGAAGGCGCGCCTGAACCTCTTAACTGCAGGGGCTGGCCGACAACGATGGAGGTATCGTTCCCTGCAAAGGCAAGGATCTGTGGGTTTACTTCAACGGTAACATGGGAAACACCGGGCTTCGGGCAGCCCAGGGTATCATAAACATAAAGACTGTAAACCGTAGTCTGCAGCGGAAAAGCCACCGGATCCAGGATATCAGGATCACTTAGTGTGTTTGCAGGTATCCAATAGTAACGGATCCCATTTGCCGTGGCGTGCAGGTAGGCTGTATCCTCCCAGCAAATAAAAGTATCCGCGGCAGCGGCTGACATTGGGTAGGGTATTGTTCTCAAAGTAACATTTCCGGATGCATTGCATTTACCAATGCTTGCAACCACATTATAGGTTGTGGTTCCCGTTGGACTGGCACGAGGGTTCTTTGTTGCAGGGAGATCCAGCGAGGATGTGGGTGTCCATGCGAAATAAAGTCCGTCCCCTGAAGGATTCAGGATTACAGTATCTCCCAGGCAAATGGTGGAATCATTCCCGGGGAAAAGGGTAACGTGGTCAACTACCCGCACCTGCAGGGAATCCGAATTGATACAACCCTCCTGGTTCAGGGTCGCCGTGTAAATCGTGGTTGTTTTAGGAAAAACCAAGGGATCTGCTGTATTGCTGTTAAGCATGGAACTGCCCGGGCTCCAGGTAAAACTACCGAAGCCCACTGCATGGAGCTGGAGCGTATCTATGCTGCAGATCAGGGTATCGCGGAAAGGAAATACAATGGGCGGTTTATCTGTCAGAAGAATATTCTGCGTCACCGTGTCCAGGCATCCCTCGCTGCTGGCAACAATGAGCTCTACCTTTTTCATACCCGAATCACTGTATTTCCAGGTAGGGTTTTTTAACTCGGAAGTATCCATGGTGGCCGCAGCGTCTCCAAAATCCCATTGCCAGGAAGAAACGGCCCCATACTTTGTTTTGGTGGTATCGAAAAAGTTAACCGGATTAAGCACGCAGCTTCCTTCCGACTTAAAGCCAGGGTAAAAGCCCGGGTATATTTTCATTTTTGTGGTTGTGCTGTCAGAACATTGTTCACCCCTGTTCACAACCAGTTTAACTGTATAGGTACCTGTATCCGGGAAGGTGAAAGTGGGCGCCTGCTGCGACGTTGTATCGGGTAATCCACTCACGCCGAAATCCCAGTAATAGGAATGGACCAGGGGTGAGGGAGGTGATTCGTTCGCAAAGCTGAAATTAAATCCGTTGCAGGTAATATAACTCGGCTCAAGATCTGCTGAAGGGAAATCACAGCGGTCATCCACATGAATGATAAAATCCTTCCTGTGCTCCGAAAGCTCTATCCCCTTTCGGAATTCTGTTACCAGCACACATACTACGTAATCGCCGGCACGAGGTGCAAGACCCGAAATAAGTCCGGTGTTCCGGTCTATTGTAACATCTGGCCCCAGCGGTTGCAAACCTGAAAATCCGCGTGCATAGACCAGTGGTGAAAGCTCATCGGGCGCTGAGGGCTCGGTTACAATGGGATTGTTGATGCTCCCTCCATAATAGCCCGTCGCGAATTCATAGGTCATTACATCTCCATCGGAATCCCTGGCCTTATAATCCAGCTGAAATTTTCTTTTCTGACAGATCAGGACCGTGTCCTTTATGTCAAACTCAGGGTTTGAATTCACTCCATTAGGCCCTATGCTATTTGTTCCCTGTATCTGGCAGACATAGGAAGCGCCAATCTCGGTATTAGGCCGCATATTACTAATACCATCTATCCGGCAACAACGCTGAAAGACAATGGTATAACCAACCGGATCTCTGGGGAGATCTGCGTTACGGAATATTCGCGGATCCAGTAACATACCGGTGCAGGGTTAATAATACATGGATTAGGAGTGGTTAGATTGATCATCTCACTCCTGGTTAGAACGCCGACAAGGGTTGTTACGATGTCATTATTAGCCGTCTTGAAAATGCCAAGGTCCACTGAGGTCTCTAACTGACCTGCGGTTGACTGGCAGCTGATAAACAAGCGGAGGCGAATCAGATATCTGTCAGAATTGGAAACCGCTCCGCGGCCGAGATATTGGTAATGAATTTCACCGCCCTTGATATGACTGGCGAAACAAACATTGCTGAACACGGTCAGAAGCAAGCACAAAAACAGTATTTTGGTCAGGCCATGCACGGTGGGTTGCTAATTTAGATTACACGGGAATCGGGTCCAGGAAACGATCTACGAGAGAATTACACAGGTTGGTGTTTTCGAGCATGCCCATGTGGGCGGCATGTGCCAGGATATGAATATACGATATCTGCGGTAAATGGCTTTGTTCCAGACTGTCTTTCAGGGGAACGGCCTTGTCTTCCCCGCCCATAATAAATAATACGGGACCTCCGAATGCTGTCAGTACCCGGGTCTTATCTTTCCTGTTCATCATGGCTTCCAGATATTGTACGAGAGAATCAGGATCGAAGTTGGCATACCGGGCGATCTGCTCACGGAGCTTTTCGGGGTGCAATTCCTTAAAATATTCAGAAAAGAGGCCCGGCAAGGACTGCTGAATATAAGGGCCGGAACCCTGCTTCCGGATGAATTCTATGCTTTTCTTCCTGGTCAGCTTTTTCTCAGCAGAATCTTCATAAGCGGAGGAATGAAACAGACCAAGCCCCTTCAAGGCGCTGGGGAATGCATCTGCAAATGCAAGGGAAATATAGCCGCCCATACTATGGCCGATAATAACGATTGGCCCCGTTTTTTCCTCCAACTGGATCTCGCGAAGTCCGCCTGCGAAATCGGCGATGGAATTCAGGGTTGGATTAAATGGGGAATCACCGCTGCCCGGAAGATCAGGAATAAGCCATCGGTATTTTTTGCGCATCGAATAGATCAGGGTATCCCAGATATGGCGGTCTTCTGCAAAACCATGAACCAGCATCACCGGCAAACCATTTCCTATGAGCTCATAAGTGAGGGTTTTGCCCTGGTAGCTGAGGGTCTTTAGCATGGTTCAATTTTAGGAATAAATGACTGCTGCGAAAAATAATGATCATCAATAGGGGGACCAGGGCCGTATTCAATTGTTGCGGCCACCATCTGAATCCAAGGAGTAATATGGCAGACAAAATGACCGTGATCAGAAAATAATATTTCAGCCAGGCAGGATTCCTTGCCAGAAAAAATACGGCAGCCAAATGTGTCGGCAGTGCCCAAATTATGTTGATGTTGTTTCTGCAAACCTCATCCACCCTAAACAGCCATACATAAAGCATCACCAAACCGGCCAGACCCAGCAAACTGAACAAAACGACATCAAAAACCAGCATCGTTTTTTGTGCATAAGCTTTTCTGATCAGAGAAAGTAAAATACTCAGAACAAATAAAAAAGCAAAAACAATACCTGGAGTAAACCAGGCGGCGCCTGATTTTGGTTTTGAAAACTGAAGGAGCGTTTCCTTCCTGAGAACCAATGGTCCGATGGATGTATGCGCATGATCGAATCCACTCATTAAATAATCTGGCAGAAAGTATATAGCCTGTTCATTGCTGGGGTTTTTATCCAGGTTGCTTCCAAGCAGCAAGTCAATGCCGAGTTCCGGCCAGTATTGCTGTTGCCTGTCCAGATAGATGTGGATCATTTGCCTGTAAGTAGGGGAGGGATTTGGCAGAATATTTTCGAGCAGAAGGGATGGGGAGTTTGCGGCAATCATTTTTCCGGCGCGGGTCGTACAATTATCAGCATAGAACTGAT
Organism: uncultured Chitinophagaceae bacterium; assembly: GCA_963705005.1. Classification (GTDB taxonomy): domain Bacteria; phylum Bacteroidota; class Bacteroidia; order Chitinophagales; family Chitinophagaceae; genus Puia. Next base: position 196,946 of record CAVPIO010000010.1, on the reverse strand, counting down.
AATTATAAAACCGGTTTTTATCTGAAGCATTCTGCCGCAGCGCTTCATAGAGGTTTATCTTTTGTTCGCAGGTTAAATCAAGCACCTGGGCTACAACACCGCGATGATCATACTCATATTCAGTCATGAAGTCTCCAAAGGTTTGTGCTTCCAGGGAGTAAACCATGATCCCGTTGGTAAAATGAAAATAGAAAAGGGGATCGCTGTCGTCAAAATATCCATAGTTGAATACCACATCCATTCCTCTTTGGCGGTCCCGGATGCGAATGCCTGTATGTCCGAATAATGAATAGAGATCTGTACCCGGGGCACAGGTAAGCAGGCTTATCTCGAGCGTGCAGGAGTCTTTCTTGGTTTGTGCAGTCAGGGTAAGGGAACTCAAAAAGAATAAACAGGCGATTGTCCACTTGAGCATCGGCAAGCATTTATTGAAAACGGGTAATAAATTTTTACCTGCTGTAATTCGGAGATTCACGGGTGATTTCAATATCGTGCGCGTGACTTTCCTGCATTCCTGCATTTGTGATTTTAATAAATTGTGCACGCTGCAGGGCCGGAATATCTTTCGCGCCGCAATAGCCCATGCCTGCACGCAGTCCGCCTACATATTGCAACACCACTTCATTGAGATTTCCTTTGAAGGCCACTCTGCCTTCGATGCCTTCGGGAACCATTTTTTTTATTCCATCCTCCACATCCTGGAAATAACGGTCGCTGCTTCCCTGGGTCATTGCGCCGAGCGAACCCATGCCGCGGTACTGTTTGAATTTTCTTCCTTCATATATAATGGTATCTCCAGGGCTTTCTTCCGTACCTGCAAAAACGCTACCCATCATCACGGCATTTGCCCCGGAAGCAATGGCTTTTACCATGTCTCCGGTATAACGGATACCGCCATCCGCAATCAGCGGAATGCCCAGCGGCCTGAGCGCAGAAGCTGCTTCCAGGATGGCTGTGATCTGTGGTACCCCGGCACCGGTAACAATTCGTGTCGTGCAAATGGAACCCGGCCCCACCCCGATTTTCACTGCATCAGCCCCGGCGGCAGCCATCGCTTTTGCACCCGAAGCGGTTCCTACATTTCCGGCGATCACCTGAAGCCTGGGGAAATTCTTTTTAACTTTTTTCAGTGCGTCGAGCACGCCGGTATTATGTCCGTGTGCACTGTCCAGGCAGGCGATGTCGACTCCGATTTGCTGGAGGGCCGCGGCGCGGTCCATCAGGTCAGGTGTAATTCCCAATGCTGCACCGACCCGCAGACGGCCGAATTCATCTTTCACAGCCAGCGGAAAACTCGTCAGCTGGAGAATATCCCTGTAAGTGATGAGGCCGATCAGTTTACCTGACTTATTCACTACGGGAAGTTTTTCAATTTTATGTTTCCGGAGAATGGTCGCCGCCATTTTCAGATCAGTTCCTTCCGGGGCGACGATGAGATTTTCTTTAGTCATGACTTCCCTGATCTTCCGTTTGCGGTCATCTTCAAAACGCAGATCGCGGTTAGTTAAAATGCCTACCAGCTTCTGGGCTCCATCAATGATGGGAATGCCGCCGATCTTGTTTTCTTTCATCAGCACCAGCGCATCGCCAATCGTCGAATCGGGATGAAGGGTGATGGGATCAATGATGAGGCCGCTTTCACTTCTTTTTACTTTCCTGACCTGTTCTACCTGCTTATCGATCGCCATGTTCTTGTGCAGAATTCCGATTCCGCCTTCCCGGGCAAGAGCAATGGCCAGGGTAGCTTCAGTGACAGTATCCATGGCTGCGGAAAGCATGGGAATGTTGAGTGAGATCTTTCGGGTGAGATTGGTGCTGATATCAGTTTCCCGCGGAAGGACTTCCGAAAAAGCAGGTAGTAAAAGGACATCGTCGAAAGTTAAGCCTTCACCAAAAAATTTGGCCCGGGGAGTGGGTGGGCTTTTAGTATTTATTCTTGCCATGTGCAAAGATAGTGCAAGGGATAAATTACTGCCAAATGAATTTCATGCCGTTTTTTTTAAAGGGCCGTTCATTTCATTTTGTAAATGCTGCCGGGAAGACAGAGAATAATATCCTTCATTTCAAGATTCAGAAGCGCGCCGGCATTCTGGCTCCGTGTAAATCCCGTGATTGTGTTGAGTACATCGATATGCAGGGATTGCCTTTCGTTCAGGAGGTTCACGATCCTTTGTTCGGGCCCGCTTAAATCGGCGAATAATTTCTGCTCCTCTTTCAATCCGGATGCTTGTTTATTTTCCCAGGCCATCAGCTGCACCAGGTCTTGTGCGCCTGAGATAAGAGAAGCCTGATTGTTCCTTATAAGCCAATGGCATCCCGCGCTTTTCAGATCGGTCGTGCGACCTGGGAAAGCAAAAACTTCCTTATGGTATCCATTGGCAAGGTCTGCCGTAATCATGCTTCCGCCTTTTACGCCGGTTTCTGTTACGATGGTGGCGTCGCTGATACCGGCAACAATTCTGTTTCTTATGGGGAAATGATGCTTGTCGGGTTTGGTATCGCTCATAAATTCCGTTAGTAGTCCGCCCTGCCTGGTCATTTCTTTCGAAAGCTGGATATGCTCCGGCGGATAAAGCGTGTGCAGGCCATGAGCCAATACAGCAACGGTCGGGAGTGATTGTTTCAGAGCTGCTTTATGAGCGATGGCGTCAATGCCAAAGGCAAGTCCACTCACCACAAGAACCTGGTAAGGCAATAAATCGCGGACCAGTTTTTCGGTAATTTGTTTTCCGTATTCGGTAAAACGACGCGTGCCGACGATGGAGATTATTTTTTGCCGGTTGAGATCGGCATTGCCCTTATAATAGAGTAAAATGGGCGCGTCATAGCAGGGAAGCAGTCTTTGCGGATAATCCGTATCATTCATGCTTAATGCCCTTATCTGGTATCGCTCCAGGAAAAGAATTTCTCTTTCGGCCCTGGAGAAATCACGAAAAGACCTGATGGAGTGAGCACGTATCCTGCCGATGCCTTCCAGTTTTTCAAGCAGATGGAACGGGGCCCTGAATACGGCTTCGGCAGTTCCGAAAGCCTGTAGCAGGGTTTTCGCATGAATGCAACCCACCTGCGGAACACAGGTGAGGCTGATCAAATAGAGAAGATCGGGAGGCATGGTCTTATTTGACCAAACATATGCGGAAGCAGGGATATTGGATGAGTATTATCGCGTTTGGGGGGAGGGTTTTTATACAGTCACGATGTTTTAAAGTTGATGGTAGATGGTAGATGGTTGATGGTTGATGGACTTTGGCGGAAAGTCCGAAATTGAATTCCATCAACCATCTACCATCTACCATCAACCCTTCCATAACCGTAACTCTACATAATCTTCAACTCCGTTCTCCTATTCTTCGCGCGCCCTTCTTCCGTATCATTACTGCTTACGGGTTGCTCATCTCCGTAGCCTTTGAAGAATAACCGTTTTCCGTCAATGCCTTTTGACTTTAAATAATTCACGACTGATTTGGCGCGATTTTCTGATAGCAGCAGGTTGTCGGCCTGTTTTCCCACATTATCCGTAAAGCCATTGATTTGTATCGAGACCTGCGGATTTTCTTTCAGCAGACGGATCACTTCTTCAAGTTCGATCTGGGAGGCTGGCTTCAGGTCGTATTTGTTGAAGTCGAAAAAAATATTTTTCAATACAATACTTGCATTGGCTTCAATGGGCCGGAGAGGGATATCAATATGGTAAGTCGAATCTGGTGATTGCCGGCCCAGCATGAAATGTTCAGAATAAAATAGATAGCCTTTACGATTTACATTGAATGCATAATCTTTTCCTACAGGAAGGGTGGTAAGGTAATTTCCGGTCTCATCCGTTTGCAGGTTGCTGATCACCTGTTTGGTAGCCAGATCGGCCAGTTCAACAGAAGAAGGAAGCCCTTTGCCGGTTTTCGCATCAAATACTTTTCCTTTCACCCAAAGTGTTTTTGCGGGGCGGATATCGGTTCTTAACTCAAAGGAATAAAGATCGAGCTGGCCCCGGCTGTCTGACCGGTCGCTGGCATAATAGGCCGTTTTACCGTCGGATGCAACAATGAGGCTGCCCTCATTTTCAATTGTGTTGATGGGGTATCCCAGGTTTTCCGGGGCGCCCCATCCACCATCAGCATTTTTATGCACCACAAATAGATCATCGCCACCATATCCGGGCAATCCGTTGGAAGTAAAATAAAGCGTCAGATTATCGGCGTGAATAAAGGGGGCGCTTTCATCTCCGGCTGTATTAATGGTTGGTCCCATATTTTCCGGAGGACTCCATTGTCCATTATCCCCACGATGGCATACATAAATATCGTTGCCCCCATAACCCCCTGGCCGGTTGCTGGTAAAATACAAATCTCTTTTGTCCGGAGAAAGGGAAGGCGTGGATTCCCAGAATTCAGTATTGAAATTACTGCCGAGGTTTTCCGGCGTGCTCCAGCCCTGGTCCGTCAGATAAGAGATATAGAGATCACAGCTTCCGTGTGTATCCGGGAAATTGCAGCCCGTAAAGAGCAGCCATTGACCGTCCTGAGAAATATTCAATGCACCTTCGTTGTTATTGCTGTTGATATTTCCGACAAGCGCTTTTGCTTTCGACCAGCCATTATCCAATTTTTGCGATTCATAGAAATCTTCGTTGGTATTATTCACCCGGCGTGTGAAAATCAAGGTTTTTCCGTCCAGCGTGATCGTCGGATAATATTCAGCCACTTCGGAATTGACACTATCACCCAGGTTTTGCGGCTCAAATTTATAGAGAGAAACATTCTTATTTGCCGCGTAATCCAGTGCGAACTGATAGGTTTTTGTGCGGTATGCGGCTGCTTTCAGTGAAGATTCGTTGAGGTTGGGGACCGCCTTGAAACTGTTCACGGCGTCCAGTGCTTTTTGAAACTCGCCAAGGCCTGCGAGATTGATGGAATAGGAAAGACTGAAATCATTAAAATAAATGCTGTCGATTGCTTTTGCCTTTTCATAATTTTCTACTGAAGCTGCATAGTTTTTCAGTTCCCCGTACATGCCGGCCATGGAGAGATAAGCATCTTCAAAATGACTATCAATACGAACAGCTTCTTTCAGCGAAGCGATTCCGTCTGAGAATTTTTCATCCTGCGCCTGTTCCTGGGATTTCAGGTAAAGGCGCGCTGCCCGCTTGTCAACCTTTGAAGGATCGTACTGGGCATGCACCCTGCCGAAATTAATAAGGAGCAGGATAGTGAAAAGTTTGTTCATGGGAATGAATCATGGCAAAGGTAGATAACGCCCGGAACCGGTCTTTTATTCTTGTGTTAAAGAAGGCTGCCTCAGGGCACATGAATATACTTATGCAATTGCAGGGAAAATTCCCAGGCTGGATTTTTTTGAATATAATCCGTGATCAGGGAAGTGACCTGGTCCCTTCGGCTCCATTCCGGCTGAAGAAAAAGTTTGCATTCCGCATTCATGCGGGAGGCGTATTTTTCTGCCCACGCAAAATCCGATGGATGATAAATAACCACTTTCAGTTCATGGGCCTTATCCAGGATTTCCGGCAGGGGCTTCATGAATTTTTTTGGAGAAAGACAGATCCAGTCCCATTCTCCGCTTAGTGGATAAGCGCCGGAGGTTTCTATATGGGTATGAAATCCCGCTTCATGCAGCAGGTGGGTCAGTTGACTGCAATTATGCATGAGGGGCTCTCCTCCGGTGACTACCGCTATTCTTCCGGGTAAGTTTTGGCAGTGGAAACAATTTCGGAAATCGTTTTCCGGGGGTGGACAGATGCGTCCCAACTTTCCTTCACGTCGCACCAGGTGCAACCCACGTCGCAACCGCCGAGGCGGATGAAATATGCCGCCTTACCCTGATGAAAGCCCTCTCCCTGCAAGGTATAAAACGCCTGCACCAGGGGCAGGGTTTGGACCATCAATTCTTTCGTTTCCATCATCATAAATAATATGCAGTTAGTTCTGATTCACACAGGCTGTAAAAGTATTCTTCATGAGTGCAGCGATGGTCATAGGTCCCACCCCTCCGGGCACAGGCGTTATATAACTGCATTTTGGAGAAACGGAGGCGAAGTCAACATCTCCCTTTAACGCAAACCCGCTTTTCTTACCGGCGTCGGGCACCCTGGTGATCCCCACATCAATAATTACCGCGCCTTCTTTAACCATATCCGCATTTACAAAACCGGGCCGGCCAAGCGCGGCAACAATTATATCGCTTCTCAAGCAAATCTCTTTCAGGTTATGGGTATGGGAATGGCAGAGGGTAACCGTACTATTGCCCGTTTTGTTGTTGGCGCTGAGCAGGATGCTCATGGGCCGCCCCACGATATTACTTCTGCCGATTACGGCGGCTGCCCTGCCGATGGTTTCAACTTTATAATGTTCGAGCAATAACATGATACCATGCGGCGTGGCTGATACAAAAGCCGGCGAGCCAAGGACCAGCTTTCCGGCATTTACGGGATGAAAGCCATCCACGTCCTTGGCCGGATCAATGGCAAGGATTATTTTTTCATCTGAAATATGTTTGGGCAGGGGCAGTTGAACCAGGATCCCGTCTACGTCCGGATCGTTGTTTAGATCCTGGATCAGGGAAAGCAATTTATTTTCAGTTACCGAATCTTCCAACCGCAGAAGGGTGGATTTAAAACCGATTTCTGAACAGGCTTTAACTTTTGCAGCCACATAGGTTTCACTCGACCCATTGTTCCCAACCAGCACAGCGGCGAGATGAGGGATTTTTTTTCCTTCGGTCACCAGCGCCGCAACGTCCAGTTTCAATGAATCCTTAATATTCCGGGAAACAAGCTGTCCATCTAAAATTTGCATGGCGCAAAGGTAATTCCAACCCGTATTAAAACCTCGGTACAAAGGTCATTTTACCTTATTTCCGCCCTTACTTCAAACTAATTTTATCCGGGAGTTTGAATATCATGAAATGGTCCGGGGGCATTTTCTTATGCAGTTTTCATTTTATCTGCTTTATCAGCGCGGAATCGCAGGTGTTTCATTCGCCGGTGAAATCGGCCTATCTGGCTACGGGAGCCTATAGTGCACATTTTACAGATGCTTTTTCATTTACCGGGAATCCCGCTGTTCTGGGAGGAGAAAAAAACCTTCGCTTTGGGGTATCGAATGAAAGAAGATGGATGCTCAAGGAACTTGCCTATTTCCAGATGGCCCTTTCGTTTTCTGCCGGAGGAGCTGGCATGGGTTTCCAGTTTCACTATACGGGAAATTCCGATTACAATGAAACTGCGATGGCGATATCCTATGGAAGGGGGCTGGGCAGGATAGCCATTGGCGCCCAATTCCGCTACGATATTTATCATGCTGCAGGATACGGTAACCTGAAGGCTGTGTCGGCCATGCCCGGGCTGCAGGTTCATCTATCGGAAAAAACTTATGCGGGAATTGCATTCAGTATATCATTTATTGGAAGAACCGGAATTTATGGCGCAGAAAAAGGTTCGGGCGTTTACCGGATGGGGTTTGGATACGAAGCATCTTCCCTTATATTCCTGAGTGTACAATTCGAAAAAGAAGCGGGCATTCCGACCAATATCATTGGTTGTGTTGATTACCGGTGGAACGATCAGTTTTTTGCTGCAGTGGGTCTGGCGAGCATTTCTGCTTCGCCATATATAAAAGCCGGCTGGAAAAAAAATAACCTGGCCGTCGAAATATTCACTGCCTATCAGGTGACACTGGGCTTTACGCCGGGCCTGGTATTGTTATGGGAAGTCAAAAATAAATCCGGATGAGACGAAGAGGTTTCAGGGGATTTATATTGCTTTTGTTTTTGCTTTCAGCATTAGATGGATTTCCGCAGGATTTTCCGGAAGAAACAAATGATGCATCCCGGCTTGAAGCAATGACAGAAAGAAATGATGCGGAGCCGGAAGATGATTCTTATGAACAGGGTCTTGAAAATTGGAAACTCCATCCCCTGGATCTCAATCACGCCGGCTCCGATGAATTGGCGACTCTTCCCGGGCTTACCGCTCTGCAGATAGCCGACTTCATGATATATAGAAAATTATTGGGGCCCCTCCTGAGTCTTTATGAATTGCAGGCTGTTCCGGGATGGGAACTGGAAACGATAAGGGAATTGCTTCCATACATAAAGGTTGGAAAGGATGAGTCATTGTATTCAGCCGTTCGCGAACGATGGAATGGCGGAAACTCCTCTTTGCTATTGAGACCGGCACTGGTATTGGAAAAATCTGCGGGATATGAAAGACCGGTGGGGGGTTCGACGTCCTATTACACAGGGAGTCCCGAGAAAATCTTTCTCAGATATTCTTATAATTATAAACAATTGCTGCAATACGGTTTAACCGGGGAAAAAGATGCGGGGGAACCCTTTTTACGTAATGCGCAGCGATATGGATTTGATTTTTACTCATTTCATTTTTTCCTGCGGAATACCGGCATCGTCAGGGATCTTGCCCTTGGAGATTTTACTGTAAACCTTGGCCAGGGATTGGTACAGTGGCAGACGATTGCCTTTACAAAAGGGGGTAGTGTGCTTGACATCAAGCGCCAGGCTTCCAGGTTGCGACCTTATCATTCTGCGGGCGAATTTAATTTTCACAGAGGTTGCGGGATCACCTTAAAAAAAGGAGACTGGAGCAGTACAATATTTATTTCCTCTCAAAAGATCAGCAGTAATCCTGATTCGGATACTTCAGGAAACGGGGATATTTTCACATCGTTTGAAAACAGCGGTTACCACCGGACTCCAAATGAAATAGCAGACAGAAATAATAACAATCAATTTTCAGCGGGCGGCAACCTGGATTTTTCTACGGCTTCTTTGACGCTGAGCTTGAATTATATTCATTTCCGGTTTTCACATCCGTTTCTAAAAAAGGATGAGCCCTATAACCTGTACAGTTTTAAAGGCCGCACGCTCAGCAATGCCAGTTTTGATTACAATTTTACTTACCGCAATGTTCATTTATTCAGCGAGCTGGCTTCTGATCAGTTGCGGCGATTGGCCTTTGTTCAGGGGGGCTTGCTGGGTCTGGGTGATCAGCTTGATTTTGCATTTCTCTACAGAAACATTTCAGCAGGATTTCAGTCAGTATACGCAGACGCATTTACGGAGAACGGGAGTCCTGTTAATGAAAAAGGGCTATATACAGGATTGTCATTCCGGCCCTGCCCTGGTCTCCGCATGGAGATGTATTATGATTTATTTGTATTTCCCTGGCTGAAGTACCGGGTGGATGCTCCGTCGGGCGGCGATGATTTTTTAATTAAGGTTTTTTTTCAGGGCGATAAAAACTGGTGGCTGAGTTCTGTATATAAAACTGAAAAGAAAAGCGGCAATCAGGAAAGCGCTGCAATAGGCGCCCACACTGTATTCTCGCCTGTAAAACAACGCTGGCAACTTGAAATGGGCTACAAAATCGACCGGAACTGGCGTATAAAAAGCCGCATGGAGGCTATATGGATTCGAAAGGATTGGGAGGAAATCAGAACAAAACAAGAGGGTTTTCTTGGATTCTTAGATATTTTCTATAATAGTAGAATATTGAATGCAAATCTCAGAATCCAGCGTTTTTTAACTCCGGGATACGATTTTCGGATATATATATATGAAAATGATATGTTGTTCAATTTTTCATTGCCTTCATATTTTGATAACGGATGGAGATATTATATCAACCTGCATAAGGGTTTTCCTTTAGACAAAAAGCGTAGTACTTCATCACACAGAAAACTGAATGTCTGGATCAAATGGGGGGAGACCGTATATCCAGGTAAGGCATTCACAGGCAGTTTATTAGACAGGATAAACGGAGACAAAAAAACATCGCTCAGCGCACAGCTCATGATTAATTGGTGAAAGTTTTCTGCTTTTTGCAGCGGAATGGAATCAGAGGTTGTCTGTACTCTATAAGGGGAGAATATTTAACAATTTTTTTTGTCAGATATAAAAGTTCCCTAATTTACACGCTCTAATTCACAAAACTCACAGTCACATGAGAAAATTTCTAACACTGTTAACAGTGCTGGTATTGTTTAACGTACTAGCATTTGCACAGACTAAAGTAGTTACCGGAAGAGTGACCGATCCCTCAGGTCAACCTGTACCATTTGCAACAATCCGGATTAAAGGGGCGAAAGTGGGCACTAGTGCAGATGCAGATGGTGTCTTTTCGATCAGAGCCGATTCAAAGGCCACCCTCGTGATCTCCGGCACGGGCATTACAGAAGAAGAAGTTCCCGTAGGCGAGAGTAATACAATTAATATCCAGGTTAAAAGGCAGAGCAACAATCTTTCTGAAGTTGTCGTAACCGCATTGGGCCAATCTCAAAGCAAGGCTAAATTGGGTTATGCAACATCGACCTTCAACACGGCTGTTATAAATAGAGATGCTCCTGTGGGTATGCTGGATGGACTGGAAGGCAAGGTTGCCGGTGCAGATATTTCCACTACAGGCGGCCCGGGTTCTTCTACCAAAGTTGTGCTGCGAGGTTACGGTGTAATAGCCGGAGGTAACAACCAGCCCTTATATGTTATTGACGGGGTTCCTTTAAGTGACGGTCAATTCCAGAATACCAATGGAAATCTTGATTTTGGAAATGGAATGAATTCCGTGAATCCCAATGATATTGAAAGTATCAGCATCCTGAAAGGTACCGCAGCATCCTCATTATATGGCGGCCTGGCCAAGAACGGGGCCATCATGATCACCACAAAAAAAGGAAGAGCAGGGAAACTAAAAATAGAATATGACGGCTCCGCCAATTTTAGCACAGTTGGTAAATTGCCGACCTACCAGAATGAATTCGGACAGGGCTGGGCTGGTGTTTTTGTGCTCGATGAAAATGGGGCATGGGGACCAAAGCTGGATGGAAAGGATAGGCTATGGGGATCAGTCGTCGATAATTCCCAATTGATTAAGCCGTTTTCAGCCATACCAAACAACCTGCGGGATTTTTATACCACGGGTACCGAATACAATAATTCCATTTCGCTCTCCGGTGGTACTGATGTTACCAGATTTTATTTTTCTTATGGCAATGTAACCAGTGATGGGATTATACCCACCAAATCAGATTATCTGGAAAGAAATAATTTTTCACTTAGAACAAATAGCAATTTTGAAGCATTTTCCATTAACACCTCATTCAACTACGTAAACCAGCGTTTGAATGTTCCAAATACCGGTCAGGGCGATGCGAGTGGCGGAGGCGTGTTTCAATCCCTCCTTCAGATTCCCGGAGACCTTCCGATTAAAGATTTCAGAGACTACCATAATAAATTTTTCAACGTAGATAATTATTTTACGCCCTACGCGGAAAATCCTTATTACGGATTGAACGAGAACGGAGACCAGCAAAATTCCGACAGGTTTTTTGGTAACCTGGATTTTGGATATAAGTTTAGCTCCAATTTAAGCGCTGAGTTGAGAATAGGTGGTGACTTCACCAATGCCAGAACATTTGACTGGAAACAGCCGAATGCACCTTCTGCAGGTAGCTGGAATGATGGTGGCAACCCGGAAACCGCAATCAAGACCCCTGATGTGGGTGCCGTTAGACAGGGAGCGGATTATTTTGGCATCGTCAATAGTGATTTTATTGTCAAATACAATAGAGATTTGAGCAGGAATTTTTCTTTGGACGCCCTTGTTGGTGCAAACTATTACCAGACAGATCAAAGATCTGAATCCACCACCATCACCAACCTCGTGGTGCCAAGCTTTTTCAACCTTTCTAATACCAGCCTTCCCCCGACAACAATTGATAATACTTTTCACAGGAAAAGAGTGGGACTTTATGGAGAAGTCACCCTCGCTTATGCCAACCAGCTCTACCTGACGGGGAATGTAAGAAACGATTGGTCTTCTACTTTGCCGGTCAGCAATAATTCTATTTTTTATCCCGGAGCCAATCTGTCCTGGGTTGCATCCCAAAACTTCACTTCAACAAATATCCTTTCTTTCCTGAAATTCAGGGCTGCCTATGGCCGCACCGGTGCTGATCCAAATCCATACCTCACGCAGGCACAATTGGGTTCTGGTAATGTAGGACTGGGTTTTGGCTCTCTTACCTTTCCATTCAATGGGGTGAGCGGTTTTGCGGTGAGCAATACGATTGCCAACGCAGCTTTAAAACCCATATTCACTGATGAGTTTGAATTCGGAACAGAAATTAAATTGTTTCATAACAGGATCGGTATCGACGCGACTTATTACGACAAAAAGACAATCGGCCAGATCTTCACCGTGCCGATTGCTCCTTCAACAGGTTATACCGGCCTGGTTGAAAATTTGGGAACCGTATCCAACAAAGGTATTGAGCTGACACTGAATGTGACGCCGGTTGAAACAAAGGATTTTACCTGGTCATTCACTTATCTCTTCACAAAGAACGTGAACAATGTGGATAATTTGACCGGTAACATACAAAACCCATTGCTCACTTCGGCTTATTCTGCTGAATTAAGAGCAGTGGTTGGTAAGTCTGTCGCCTCGATTTATGCGCCGGTTGCTGCAAAAACGCCTGATGGAAAAACTGTTGTTGACGCCTCCACAGGATACCCTTCGCTCAATACCGCTCCGCTTGACAAATATGGCCTTCAGAATGGTTATTATGGAAGCGGCCTGTATGACTATACGATGGGGTTGATCAATACTTTCAACTACAAAAATTTCTCACTGAATTTTTCTCTGGATTTCAGATACGGTGGAGTGATGTATAGTGAAACTGCGGATTTGGCCCTATTTGTGGGAAACAGCGAGGCTACTACTTATAATGACCGCAAGCCATTTGTTGTTCCTAATTCGGTAAATGCGGTTACAGATGGCAGTGGTAAAGTGACTTATGTGGAAAACTCCACCCCAATTGGCGCAACCGGAGCAGGCCAGACCGACAATACCTGGGGTTACTATTATCCAACACAAAACCAGGGATCCTCTTACCAGTGGAGAATATTCGACAGGTCTTTCCTGAAATTAAGGGATATCACCCTGTCTTATAAACTGCCACAGCCATGGGCTTCAAAAATTAAAGCCTCCAGCACATCTATCGGAGTATATGCACGCAACTTGCTTTTATGGACGCCTGCATCAAATATATATGTAGATCCGGAAGCCACTAACCTGGGTAATGACTTAACCGGCCAGTTAGGGGAATTTGCTTCTGCACCCATTTCAAAACAATTTGGAGTAACATTAAAAGTAGTTTTCTAATCAAAAATTTGTATGAAAATGAAAATATTAACTTATCAATATAAAGCGATCGTGAGCGCCTGCCTGGCATTCACATTACTTGCTCAGACCGGTTGTAAGAAACAATTAAACATCAATGAGAATCCTAACTTTCCTTCACTGGACCAGGGAAATCCAACGCTTGTTTTCCCGGCCGCAGTATTGGCCACCGCAGGAAAAACAGGAGGCGATTTGACTATTATCGGAGGAATGTGGTCCCAGTATTTCACCCAATCTTCATTGGCAAATCAGTACACGGATATTGATTCTTACAATTTTCCGAATACTGACGGTTATGTCAATTCTTCTTACGATATTCTGTTCACCAATGGCCTTAAAAATTATCAATATGTAATTGACAAAGCCAAGGCCTCCGGTGATTGGACCCTGAACCTGATGGGTACGGTCATGAAAGCCTATACCACCGAGGTATTGGCAGACCTGTATGATCAGATACCTTACTCAGAAGCTTTGCTGGGTGCAGCCAATTTAAAACCCAAGTTTGATGATGGATTTACGATTTATCAAAGCTTAATACTTTCTTTGGATAGCGCCATCAACCAGGATTTTACGCTCAGCACAAACACTAAACCGGGAACACAGGATCTGATTTTTGGCGGAGACGTAAATAGCTGGATCAGCTTTGCGAATACACTGGAATTAAAAATGTATTTACGCATGGTTAATGCGCACACAGATGTGGCCACGGCGGGAATTGCCGCACTTTACAGCAGCAATGCGAGTTTCCTCACCACAGATGCAGGAGTAACCACTTTTACAGATGCACCAGGCTTGGATAATCCCTTTTATGAACAAAATCATCGGCAGTTAAATACAAGCACCAACATAAAAGCAAGCACTACTTTTGTTACCTGGCTCGAGGCCAATAATGATCCCAGAATAGTTTACTATTTTGGTGCAGCCACCCCGAATTCAATAAACCAGGGCGATTACACTGACAATAACGCTACTTATCAGACTGCACCGGTTTTCGCGCAGTCTGCAACGGATCCTGTTCATTTTATTTCTTTGCCTGAATCCTATTTCCTGCAGGCTGAAGCAGATGTCAGATTTAATGGCGGCTCAAATGCAAAGTCACTTTACGAGCAGGGTGTAATGGCGGCATTTAATGCCCTGGGATTGGATGGTTCTTCCTTTATTGCACCAGGCGGAGCCTATGAATGGGGAAATGAAGTTGAAGATGGCTTGCCCCTTTCGCCTGTTGCGCAGATCGTCCGCCAGAAATGGGCTTCACTTGCCTATGGATGTCATGCCATTGAAGCATACTTTGACAAGAACAGGACTGGATTTCCTCAAAGCAGCGCCACTTATTACGGAGCGGGCTATGTGCCCGGCCAGTTGGTCATAGCCAAAAATTCTGTTTTGCCGCCGGGGACTGTTCCAAAACGTTTTGTTTTCCCTTACGATGAAACATCAAGAAATACCAACGCTCCCGCATTAGTACCCAGTACTACTGCCGTATGGTGGGGTTTATAATTTTGAAAAATTAAATGATTGAAAAATGAAAATAAAGTTAACACCCATACTTTTCTTCCTCTTTGCAGTTAGCTGCATGTTTTCCTGCAAAAAAGATGATTTCAACTATCCGAAAGGTACGGTGGGAAGATCAAGGATTACCTTTTTCGCCACTTTCCATTTGGCCGGAAATCCTATTGTTTCCATCGTGGAGGGAGAAGCGTACGTTGATTCCGGGGCCACCGCCACTCAAAATGGAGCTTCATTGCCCGTGACGGTTACCGGCACTGTTGATGCAAATACAGTAGGTATTTATACATTGAACTATTCCGCCGTCAATTCTGACGGATTTCCGGCTTCAGTATCAAGAACAGTTGTCGTTCTACCCAGTGCAGAGCTGCCCGGTGTAGATATTTCCGGCACTTATTATTATGTAAGTTCGCCTACCACTACTTCTACAGTAACGAAATTGGCCCCCGGATACTATTCAACATCAAACTGCTGGAGTGCTGCTACCACAATAGGCTGTGTTTTCATTTGCGTGGATGGGCAAAATATTATTATGCCACAACAGTCAACTCCTTATGGAGGGCTATATGGTACGGGTACTCTAGATGTTTCAGGGGCCCTCACGTATTTCGTATCATTACCTGACCAGACCGGCCTTTTGAATGTTCAAAGGAATTGGCACCTTAAATAATGTTCGCTTTTGTATGACATTTAAACAAATAAATTTTTAATGATGAAGAATATATTTATCCTGTTGCTTTTTGTTGTTCTGACAACGCTGTCCTGTAAAAAATCTTACGTTGTGGGTGGAACAATGAACCCCCAGGCTTCAAATGGCTGGTGGGTGACCGCCCTTGAAAACGGGAATGATGTCGGAGTAGGGTATTTCTTTCTTTCCACTTATAATACCGCTGATAATCCCGATTCCATTTGGATTGATGACCATGAACAGTTCTGGCAATTCAAGGTGAAAGCAATGATTAACATTACGGCGCTTACATTCACAACGACTAACTCACAGAATAATTATTATAACAGCCTGGTGACTATAAATAATGGCAAGATCCTGCCCAAGGCAGGCCATTCTACTTCAGGAGTCGTCACTGATAGTATTTATATGGAAGCCCATTTTAATGATGATCCGGATTCGGCTACCTGGACCATTGCCGGAGTGGCCAGAACCGGATTGATCGAAGACGATCATTAATGAGATTATGCTCCACACAATGGCAAAGGCCCTCGGGGGCCTTTTTTTATGAACCTATCGGTTATGGTGTTCGATGAAATTGTACCTTTGACAAACAATACCATAGTGGCATGGAAGGACCCCAAAATACCAATCAGCTTAACATAGAGATCAGCGAACAGGTGGCCGAAGGGGAATATGCCAACCTGGCCATCATAACTCACAGCCATGCCGAATTCGTCATCGATTTTGTTAACGTGATGCCGGGAACTCCAAAAAGCAAGGTAAAATCCAGGATCATTTTCACGCCGCAACATGCCAAGCGATTTATGAAAGCGCTCAGCGAAAATGTAAATCGATTTGAAACAGCAAATGGGAAAATCCAGGACCTGGAAGATGTTCAGATTCCTATGAATTTCGGCGGACCCACCGCTCAGGCTTAGCGAACCCTTCACATCTTTTGCATTTTTCATCGGTATTATCATGTGATGCGTGATCTGCGATCATATCATGCCTTTGTCAGCGAAACTGAAATAACCCTCGTGGCTTACAATGATGTGGTCTATTACTTTAATATCAAGGTATTTAGCGGCTTCACGGATTTTAAAAGTCAGATCCTCGTCAGCCTTGCTCGGCTTAAGATTGCCTGAAGGATGGTTGTGACAAAGAATCAGGTTAACAGCATGGGCTTCCAATGCCTTTTTCAGGATTACCCGGGGATCGGCTACCGTTCCTGTGATCCCACCCTGGCTGACTACCTCAAAATGGTTCACACGGTTGGCCTGATTCAGGTAAATTACTGCAAATACCTCATGGCAATAATCCTGAAGCACTATACGCAGGTAATCAGCCACCTGCTGACTGTCCCTGACAAGGGGTTTATCCAGTGCCCCAATTGTTTGGCGCCGCCTGCCCAATTCGAGGGCAGCCAGGATTATGACGGCCTTCACTTTACCTATTCCCTTGATTTTCAGTAGATCGTGAACTCCCAATTTGCCGAGTTCACTTAAATTATATTTTACGGTATGTAATAACTCCTTGGCCAGATCCACGGCATTCTTGTCCCTTGTACCCTGGTTGATCAGGATGGCCAACAGCTCAGAGTCCGTGAGATTTTCCGCATTTTTACTTAGTAATTTTTCGCGGGGCCTGTCATCTGCAGACCAGGTCTTAATAGAGTAATTTTGCGCTTGCATGAATCAATAATAGGGACTATTTTTATTCTTAACAATCCCTGTTCGTGGTATCTTTCGGTAAGGATCGTAATACCCGCACTGGTATCCTTTTTTGAAAAACTAATTTGAAATCCATGAAAGCGAAATCTACTCTTTCTGCCATTGGTGGCTGGAACTCCTTCTTTTTCTGCATTGGCATGTACCTGGTAGCTTTATTCTTTTCTATTTTTGTTTGCTCTTCCATTTTTTACGTGGTGAACAGCAACAGCAAATCTGCCGATAAAAACACCTATACCATTAAGTCTTCCGCTAAACCTGAGCTTGCTTCTATTAATAAGTAAGAAGGTCTCGAATTATCAGTTGATGGTTGATGGTTGATGGTTGATGGAATTTCTGTGCGAATTCGCACCTGAATTCCATCAACCATCAACTATCAACCATTAACGATTTCTCCCGGGTCCCTAAATATTTCCCCCATTCCTTCAGGCTTTTCTTTTAAGATTATATCTTCGCCCAACACTTTCATTTATGCAAGGAATAGCCAAGATATTCTCAGGTAATGGTTCCCAGTACCTCGCAGAAAAAATTACCCGTCGTTATGGCTGCCCTCCCGGAAAAATAACCATACAACATTTTAGTGATGGGGAAATCCAACCGATTTTCAATGAAAGTGTCCGCGGTGATATGGTGTTTCTTGTTCAAAGTACCTGTGCCCCCACAGACAACCTGATGGAATTGCTTCTCATGATTGATGCAGCGCGCCGCGCTTCGGCATATAAAGTGGTTCCGGTAATCCCCTATTATGGATATGCCCGCCAGGACCGCAAGGATAAGCCCCGAGTTGCCATTGGCTCCAAACTGGTTGCCAATATGTTAGTTGCCGCCGGTGCAGACAGGGTCATTACGATGGACCTGCATGCGCCCCAGATCCAGGGCTATTTTGATATACCGGTGGATCACCTGGACAGCTCCGCCATTTTTATCCCTTACATAGAAAATCTTAAGCTCGAAAACCTTACCTTTGCGGCCCCCGATGTGGGAAGCGCCAACCGGATTCGGGAAATTGCTTCTTATTTCAATGCGGAAATGGTGATTTGCGATAAGCACCGCAAGCGTGCAAATGAAATTGCCAGTATGGTCGTGATCGGGGAAGTGACGGACCGCGATGTTGTGCTGATAGATGATATCTGTGATACAGGAGGAACCCTGGCAAAAGCAGCGGGACTGTTGAAAGAAAAAGGCGCAAGGAGTGTGCGGGCCCTGTGCACACATCCCGTACTAAGCGGCAATGCTTATGCAAATATTGAGAGCAGCGTGCTGGAGGAACTGGTTGTTTGTGATACGATCCCGCTGAAGCAGCAGTGTCCGAAAATAAAAGTGCTGAGTGTGGCGGAACTGTTCGCTGTGGCTATCCGGAATGCCTTTGAAAACAGGAGTATTACCGGATTATTCATCCACTCTCAACTCAGGAATAAATAATAGATAAAGCGTATCGACAAAATCAAATATAAAATGCAAACAATTACAATCGAAGGACAACTCAGGACCGAACTGGGCAAACAAGCCACCCGCCAACTCCGCTCTGAGGGAAAAGTGCCCGGTGTAATTTACGGGGGTGCAAGCGAACTGAACTTTTCAGCGCCTGTCACGGCTTTTAAAAACCTTGTATATACACCCAATTTCCAACTGGCAGAAATCAGGCTGGATGGAAAAAGCTATCGCTGCATCTTAAAAGACATTCAGTTTAATAAGGTGACAGATGCGTTGAATCATGTGGATTTCCTGGAACTCGTAGAGGGTAAAAGGGTTACTGCCACCATTCCATTGAAGTTCACCGGGGCGCCAATTGGAGTAAAGGATGGCGGTAAGCTGATTACCAAAATGAAAGCCCTGAGGATAAAAGCATATCCGAAAGACCTCCGGGAAAACATTGAAGTGGATCTTACCAATCTTGAGCTTAACGGAAACGTTCGGGTGGAAGATGTAAAAGCAGAAAATTATGAGATCCTGAATTCACCCCGTATACCGGTTGCATCTGTCGTGCTTACGCGCGTATTGAAACAGGAAGAAACCACCGTTGCGCCTGCTGCTCCCGGAACCGCGGCCGCTGCTCCTGTCGCTGGCGCCGCACCTGCTGCCGCTGGCGCTCCACCTGCTGCTCCCGCCAAAGCTTCAACTCCGGAAAAAAAGAAATAAAATCCTGCAACGGGAGGGCTGTTTCGAACCTGGTTTCGAAACAGCCCTTCTTTGTTTCTGGTCCTTCCTGTTCCTTCCCTTTCATGAATTCCACTAATTTTGATATATGTCATCGTTCCTGATTGCCGGACTGGGTAATATCGGTTCTGAATATGAAGGCACCCGCCATAATATCGGATTCGATTTGGTGGCTGCCCTGGTGGCCAAACATGAAGGCTCATTTACCTCAGAGCGGCTGGCAGCCTGCGCGGAAATTAAATTCAAAGGAAAGATACTCACCTGCATCCTCCCTTCTACCTATATGAATTTAAGCGGCAAGGCTGTGAAATATTGGCTGGATCGCAAGAAAATTCCATTGGATCGATTATTGGTTGTAACGGATGATATTGCCCTGCCAATGTCCCGCCTCCGGCTAAGAGCCTCGGGGAGCGATGCAGGACATAATGGACTGAAAAGCGTATTTGATGAATTGCAAACAGACCGATATGCCCGGCTGCGGTATGGAATCGGAAACGATTTTCCACGGGGCATGCAGTCAGAATATGTACTGGGTAAATGGAATCCTGAAGAATTGCCCATGGTCAGGGCAAAGAATGAAAAAGCATTGCAAATGATCGAAAGTTTCGTTTTTGCCGGCCTCGAACGGACCATGAATGATTACAACAAAATGGAGATAACGCTATGATTTGTAATTGGGAATCATTATTTTAGCGGTCAAATCCACAGTTTATGCTGTGGATGTTCATATTCAATCTCCTATGATACTATTTCATGCCTTTCCAGGCATGCATGTCAGAGTTAATATCTTTATCTAAAACCCTAATTGAATATGAAAATATTCTGCGTTGGTCGAAACTACGTTGCACATGCGGCTGAATTAAATAATGAGGTACCTGAGGAGCCTATAATCTTCATGAAACCCAAGAGCGCCCTGCTTCAGGCTCATACTCCCTTTTATTATCCGGAATTTACCAATGAGTTGCACTATGAATGTGAGCTGGTATTGCGTATTTCAAAAAACGGGAAGTATATCCAGGAGCGCTTTTCTTCGAAATACTATGACGCCATCAGTGCAGGAATTGATTTTACAGCAAGGGATATCCAGAATGAATTGAAAGAAAAAGGCCTGCCCTGGGAAAAAGCTAAAGCCTGGGATAATTCTGCGGCAGTGGGCAAATGGATTCCATTTCAAAACGTTAAAAACAAAAAAGAGATTAATTTCTGCCTTTACAAAAATAAAGAACTTGTCCAACAGGGTAATTCCACCCTTATGCTGAATAATTTTGATAAAATTGTCGCTTATATTTCTACTTTCTTTTCCATCAATATAGGGGATCTGATCTATACCGGCACTCCGGCTGGCGTGGGTGAATGCGTTGTTGGAGACGAGCTGGAAGCTTTCATAGAAGATGAAAGTCTTCTTGCCCTCGAAATAAAATAGTTCCTGTTAAAGGAAGAGCCTCTTTTCCCATCAGGGGTTTCAATTTAAGAACCTCCATCGCATGACTGATCCCGCAATCCTTCTCAAGGCGTACCGGCACATTTGCATTGCCCGCGCAATGGCTGCTATCTACGAAAATAACCGATCCATCTGCAAATACGTTCATTCGGTTTCATCGGGACATGAATCCATTCAGCTGGCCACGGCTTTTCAACTGCAGTCCGGGGATTATGTGAGCCCCTATTATCGTGATGAGAGCCTGTTACTGGGTCTTGGATTTTCACCTTATGAACTGATGGAACAATTGCTCGCCAGGGGCAATGATATTTTTTCCGGAGGTAAATCATATTATTCCCACCCCAATTACCGTGCTGCCGGCAAACCCACCATCATCCATCAAAGCAGCGCTACCGGCATGCAGGCCATTCCCGCAACGGGTATCGCTCAGGGGATAGCATTCCGGGAACAATCCGGTATGGCAGATCCCGGAGCCGTTGTACTCTGTTCACTGGGCGACGCAAGCCTTACGGAAGGAGAAGTAAGTGAAGCATTTCAATTTGCTGTATTAAAAAAACTTCCTGTTATTTATCTCGTTCAGGATAATGGCTGGGGTATCAGCGCGACCGCCGATGAAGTGCGCACGATGGACGCATTCAGCTATGCCGGCGGTTTTGCAGGTTTGGAAAGAATTAAAATAGATGGTGCAGATTTTGAACAGTCTTTCCAATGCATGCAAACGGTTTTCGGCTGCGTTAGAAAAAACAGGTGTCCTTACCTGGTTCATGCACGCGTTCCTTTGCTCGGCCATCATACCAGTGGTGTTCGCATGGAAAGCTATCGCAGTGAAGAAGATCTTTCCATTCACCGCGCCCTGGATCCGTTAAAAGTGTTAAAAAGACAGTTATTCCAGGAAGGATTCAGCGATGGCCAGTTGAAAGAAATTGAAAAAGAAGCCGGTGCACTCGTGGCTGCGGAATTTGAGAAAGCAGTTGCTTCACCGGAACCGGATCTGCATACTGCTGCAGAACATATTTTTGTTCCAACATCCGTAATGGAAGAAGGCGGAGAAAGATCGCCGGAAGGGGCCAGGAAAATAATGATGGTGGACGCCGTGCTTTATGCCTTGCGGGAAATTCTCGAAGATTATCCCGAAGCCGTTTTATACGGGCAGGATATAGGTCGGAGGCTTGGCGGCGTATTTCGTGAAACAGCTACGCTTGCGGCACAGTTTGGCGATCATCGTGTTTTTAATACGGCCATTCAGGAAGCCTATCTGATCGGATCAGCAGTGGGCATGAGTGCAGCGGGATTAAAACCCATTGTGGAAATACAATTCGGGGATTATATTTATCCCGGCTTTAATCAACTCGTTACGGAACTAGCCAAATCATCTTACCTCAGCTGCGGAAAATTTCCGGTACAGGCGCTAATTCGAATTCCGGTTGGAGCATACGGGGGTGGCGGACCTTATCATAGCGCAAGCATGGAAACTACGCTGCTGTCAGTAAAAGGATTGAAGATTGTTTACCCGTCGAATGCGGCGGATATGAAAGGGCTGATGAAGGCAGCGTTCCTGGATCCGAATCCCGTATTGATGCTCGAGCATAAAGGTCTGTACTGGAGTAAGGTGCCAGGGACGGAAGATGCACGGACAACGGAACCTTCCAGGGACTATATCATTCCCCTGGGCAAAGCCCGGGTAGCGCTTGCTGTATCTCCTTCCGGTCAGGACCAGAAAAATACCTGTTGTGTGATCACTTATGGAATGGGTGTTTACTGGGCCATGGCAGCTTCTAAAAAATTTAATGGTCAAATCGAAATCATTGACCTGCGTAGTTTGTTTCCCCTTGACGAAGAACTGATATTTGAAACCGTAAAGAAACACGGGAAGTGCCTGGTACTGACGGAAGAAGCACAAAATAATTCCTTTGCGGAAGCACTCGCGGGCAGGATTTCCAGCGCCTGCTTTCAATGGCTGGACTGCGCCGTTGAAGTATTAGGTGCATTGAATGTGCCGGCAATTCCGATGAATATGCTGCTGGAGAATGAAGTACTACCCGGCGCAATTAGGACGGAGGCAAGGCTGAAAACCTTGCTGGAATCCTAGGATGTTGATTTTCTCCTGATGTTTATTGAAAACATGAATTCAGGAGTCCTTATTAAATGCGGACATTCATCCTTCCTGCGTTTTTTTTGGTTGCCATCCTATGACGGCGCTAAACCGTGTTTACGTTGGATTCCGGCCGAACATTTTTTTAAAAGCAGCATATTTTAATATATTTTAGTCTTACCATTAGTGCAGGAAGAATAGTAAGTTTTGCCATTTGCTGATTCAATATAAGGTCAATTGAGGAAAGATTTCTGCCATAACGATAGCGAATTGCTTACCCTGTTGACTCAGGACGACAGCGAGGCTTTTGAATTGCTGTATCGCCGCTATTGGCATCAACTCTATGATGCTGCATACCAAAGATTAAGAAACGGACAGCAGGCTGAAGATATCGTTCAGGACATTTTTGTTACTATTTGGACCAGAAGAGCAAACCTGCATATCGAAAACCTGCAGGCATATCTGCATACGGCGGTCAGGTTCCGGGTATTTAATTATGTAGAACGGGATCTTGCGGATAAGGCATATTTTGAACCTTTTGCTACGATCGTTGATTGCCATTCAGCTGCAGATGAACAGCTGATGAATAAGGAAATGATAAAACTAATCCGCCTTTATGCCCGAACCCTGCCCGAAAAAAGGAGGCAGATTTTTCTTTTGCATCTTTCAGAAAGCCTCACAACCCGCGAAATCGCGGAGCAGCTTCATATCAAGCAAAAAACGGTACAGAATCAATTAGGCAAGGCCCTGCAAGGTCTGCGTTCCCATATTGCCCATCTGGGCATCCTATTCTTTTTCATTTATTTCTGCTGATTCTCTTTTTTCCGAAATATTTTTTCCACAGCGTGGGTGATTTTTCATTTTCCGTGACATACCTGAGCCCAAATGATTGCTTGTATGCTTACACCCCCCCAAAAGGCTGAATTCATTGAGCTGTTGAAAAAATATCAGCAGCAAAGGGCATCGCCCGCAGAAGTGGAATTCCTGGAGAAGTACTACAGATATTTCGATAATGAAGAGAAGAAGTCGTTAAGTCTTTCTCCTGAGGAAATGGCCATGCTGGAAAACCGGATATACAGGAATATCGAACGCATCATTGCAAATCCGGGACGGATGGCACCGGTTGTTAAGAGGCCATTTTATTTCTTACGGAGAATAGCTGCTGCAGCTGCAATCATAATCCTGGTGACGGGCGGCCTGGCTATTTATTTTTCTCATAACCGGGCATCTAAGACCAGTATTGCAAAAATCACAAATTCCCCGGCAAGATATAAGAACGACCTGGCGCCAGGTGGTAATAAGGCCATTCTTACACTGGCCGACGGTTCGCAGATCGTTTTGGATAGTGTCAAAAACGGAAATATCGGCACCCAGGCCAATTCGAATATTCTGAAATTCAAAAACGGAGAACTGGCTTATAAACCACAAGATGCCAAAACTGCCAGGGAAGATAATACTGAAACAAAGTATAATATAGTAAGTACGCCAAAAGGCGGCCAATATCAGATCATATTGGCTGATGGAACCAAAGTGTGGTTGAATGCAGCCTCCTCCATCCGGTTTCCTGCGGCTTTCACCGGCAATGAAAGGCAGGTTGAAATTACAGGTGAAGCTTATTTTGAAGTGGCCGCCCTGTATAAGGCCGCAGGCGGCAATAAAGAAAAAGAAAAAATTCCTTTTGTTGTTTTCGTTAACGGCATTCAGGTGCAGGTTCTGGGCACTCATTTTAATATTAATGCCTATGATGATGAAGCATCCGTGAGGACCACGCTGCTGGAAGGATCCATCAAGGTGGTTAAAGGGAACTCATTTACTTTTCTGAAACCTGGAAATCAATCGGAGGTTGACCGCGACGGTAAAATGAAATTGATTGCGGAATCAAATACCGAGGAGGCCGTGGCCTGGAAGAACGGCATGTTTGAATTCAGGAGCGCTGGAATTGAAACCATCATGCGACAGATCGCCAGGTGGTACGATGTGGACATTGAGTATCAGAAAAAAGTGAACGAAAAATTTTATGCTGAAATCCCGAGGAATACCCATGCCTCTGCTCTTTTTAAAATATTGGAGGCGACCGGGGCTGTACATTTTGAGATTGAGGGAAAGAAAGTGAAAGTGCTGCCCTGAAAAGCGGGTAGGATCAAGGGATCAGTTGGCAAATGGTAACCCGAAAAAACCACCCCGCGTTGCAGGCGGGATGGCAGGAAATTGTCCGGGTCACCCATGTATACAATCGATGAGAACTGCTTATTGTTTAACCCAAACATTACAAATGTATGCAATTAAAGGCTCTTTGTAAATCCCCCAAATTGGCAGGATTGCTAAAAAACAAATTGATGGTTATGAACATAACCGCCATTTTAGTGGTTGTTGCAAGCTTAAATGTCAGCGCCAACGTTTATTCACAAAAAATAACGCTTGAGGCCAAGGATGCGCCGCTCGACAAATTGTTTAAGGAAATTAAACAGCAAACGGGATACACGTTTGTCTATACAGAAACCATCCTCAAAAAAGCGAAAACAGTAACTGTTCAGATTCATGGGGCAACGATTGAAGAGGCCATGGCTGTTTGCTTGCATGATCAGCCGTTTACCTACGAGATTATAGATAGAACTATTGTTATTAAACCTGTTAAGGAAGCAGATGGACCAGACCGGGCGCCGCCCATTGATATTGTTGGTACGGTCACAGATCCTGACGGCAAGATGCTTCCCGGCGTTTCTGTTACCGTAAAGGGGACGAATATCGGAACCGAAACCGATGTCAATGGAATATTCAGGATCAAAGCACCGAACCAATCTTCGGTGCTGATATTTTCTTCTGTTGGTTTTGAAAGGCAGGAAGTAGAGGTAGGCAACAAAATTAGTTTCAATATTGCCATGAAGCTGGCTTCATCCATCCTTGGGGATGTAGTCGTCATTGGATATGGCTCTCAGCGCAGGGAGGATGTGAATGGGGCCATTTCTTCTGTTTCAGCGAGAGAATTGGCTGATATCCCGCAACCCAGTATAGACCAATTGCTGCAGGGAAAAGCGGCTGGATTAACGATTTCGCAAAACTCCGGCGCACCGGGAAGCAATACTTCTGTACATATAAGAGGTATTACTTCTCTGAGCCTTTCCAACGAACCCTTATATGTGATCGACGGCGTGCCGATGTCTGGTGACGCAAATAATTTTGCCACCAGCGGAAAACCGGTAGGATTATCAAATAAAGGACAGCAGGGAGGCGGAGATGGTGAAACAAGTGCGAGTCCCTTGTCTCTGATCGATCCAAATGATATCGAATCCATTGACGTTCTGAAGGATGCTTCTGCCACAGCCATCTATGGAAGCCAGGCTTCCAACGGAGTAATAATAATAACTACTAAAAGAGGAAGGAATGGATCCGCGCGTATCAGTTACGATGGCTACTACGGAACAAGCCAGCAGGGTAAATTCCTGAAAATGATGGACCTCAAACAATACGCAAATTATGAAAATGGTCTTGCTGATGCTTTTGGTATACAAAGAAGAGGGGAATTTGCAAACCCCGATTTGCTCGGACCAGGAACAGATTGGCAAAAGGAAATATTTAAAACCGGGATCACGCAGAATCATCAGGTGTCTATTTCCGGCGGAAAAGATAATGTGAATTATTATTTGTCTGGCGGTTATTTGAATCAACAGGGTACGGTCATTGGCCCCAATGGATTTAAGCGGTATTCCATACGCGCAAATGTGGATGGAAAAGTGAATGATTGGTTTAGAATAGGCACGACTATAGCCGGTAGCCGCACGAATCAGAATAATGTTCTAAGCGATAACGGCGGAATAATATATACGGCGCTCCTGAGTGCGCCTGATCAGGTGGTTTATAATGCGGATGGAACATTTGCCGGACCTCAGGCAAATCAGGTGGGTGGCCAAATTAATCCGGTCGGTCTGGCTTTGAATACCACGAACACGCTGGCCCGGGATAATCTCAATGGCAATATGTTCGGTGAGATTAAATTTGCCAGGGACCTGACCTTAAGATCTGAATTGAATGGCGACTTTAATTATTCCAGTGCTCTGGTTTTTTTGCCAACTTACAATTATGGTGCTTTGTATGTCAATAACACCGCCAAGCTTACTGAATATCCCTCCAATTCAAGTTATTGGGGTTGGAAAGAATACCTGACCTATAACCATAATTTCGGAACTAAGCAAAGTCTGACCGCTTTGGCAGGGCATGAAGTGAGTGAATCTTCCTGGGGAGGTACGAATATTTCAGGCTTAAATTTCTTAAGCAATACTTTGCAAACGCTGAACCTGGCGGGTTCCATTCTTCCTCCGGGAGAGTACAAAGCAAGCTCATCGCTGGAATCCCTGTTTGGCCGTGCTATTTATACTTACGCAGACAGGTACAGCTTAACGGCTACGATACGCGAGGATGTATCCTCAAAATTTGCTCCGGGGCATCAAAAAGGATATTTCCCCGCTTTCGCAGCTTCCTGGAGAATTTCGGAAGAGCCTTTTTTCACCAGTGCCAAAAATATATTTGATAACCTGAAATTGAGGGTGGGCTATGGCCAGGTTGGAAATCAGGCAATTCCCAATTATCAGTACGGCGCTGCATTGAATGCCTTCCCGACAGGATTGGGTACCGGTTTTGCCGTGGGAAATGTGGCCAATGCTGCAGTTACCTGGGAGACTGCTGTTCAAACCGATGCGGGTATTGATTTCACTATTCTTAATAACAGGATAGATGCCAGCGTAGATTATTTTTATAAAACATCCAAACGCTTTCTATTCTCTGCTTCCTTACCTGCATTTCTTTTGGGACAGTCGGCGGAATATAATTCAATAGGTGTGATTGCTCCACCGATTATCAACGGAGGACAACTGGAGAATAAGGGAGTTGATTTTACGATCCATACCCACAATATCGTATCGGGCAATTTCAAATGGAACTCAACCCTCATATTTTCTGAGTATACAAACAAAGTAATATCGTTGGCCAACGGTACACCATTTATCCAGGGAAAAGTAACCATCGGATTTCTTTCATTCGTGGCCACCCAAACACAGGCTGGTACCCCCGTTGGTGAATTTTATGGTTTCAGGGTAAAGGGGATATTTAATGATCCGAAGCAGTTAGCATCTGCGCCGATCCAATTCGGAAATCCTGTTGCTAACCCGCTCTTCAATAATCGCAGTGTTGCCAATACCTGGTTGGGTGATATTCAGTACGTGGATGAAAATCATGATGGTAAAATCGATGCTAATGATCAGGTTCCCCTGGGTAATCCAAATCCCAAGTTCACATATAGTATTACCAACAA
Organism: uncultured Chitinophagaceae bacterium; assembly: GCA_963705005.1. Lineage (GTDB taxonomy): Bacteria > Bacteroidota > Bacteroidia > Chitinophagales > Chitinophagaceae > Puia. Next base: position 168,841 of record CAVPIO010000010.1, on the reverse strand, counting down.
TTTTTCATATAAGGCTTTTGACCTTTCTATTTTCCTGAATGGTTCTTATGGAGCTAAAATATTGAATGCGGCAAATTATCAATTGGCTAATCTCGCCGGGTTATATGCGAATCAATTGGCTTCAGTTGCCAATTATTGGACACCGGCAAATCCCAATTCAAATATTCCTGCACCGAGGCCCGGAGATAATAGTAATCTCGTCATCTCCGACCGGTTTTTGGAAAGCGGATCATACCTGCGGATACAAAATGTAAGTCTGGGATATACCCTTCCGCAACGTTATTCCAAGAGCTTGAAATTGTCCAGGCTAAAAGTATATGTCAGTGGTCAGAATTTATATGTATTCACTCCTTATACCGGTCTGGATCCCGAAATAGGCGCTCAAAATCAGAGTGTATTCCTGTCTAACGTGGACCTGGGAAGATATCCCTCACCAAGAACGATTACGATTGGAATTAACGCTGAATTTTAAATAACGCACAAATTATAATTATGAAACTGCATATAAAATATTTGATTTGCGTTGCAGCTGTTACAGGGCTAACAACTGCCGGATGCAAAAAAGAGTTTTTCAACAGGCCGCCGGAAGACAATATTACCGTCGATAATTTCTATCAGACCGATGCGCAGGTGGCTGCCAGTACAAACGCTTTATATGGTGCACCCTGGTTTGGTTATAATGGTAAAGTGGGATGGGCGATCACCGAATTATCGGGCGGTAATGGAAGAACGTATTCCAGTGATGTGGTCAACTTTGGTAATTTCTCCGTTACACCGGATAATTTCGAATTAACCAGCGCGTGGAATTCATTATATACCGTGGTGGCTCAGGCAAATGCACTCATTAATACCCTGCCGCTTAAGGTTCCCGCTTCGGTTGACAGTAACGTAGTGAATAATGCGCTCGGAGAAGCACATTTGATGCGGGCGCTGGCTTACTTTCATCTCGTAAGGATATTCGGACCCGTTCCCATCATTGAGAATAGCGGTGACTACATCAATAATTTCCAGTTGAACACGAATCCGGTCAAGGATATATACAAGTTCATTGTCATTGATTTGAAATATGCGGAGGCCAATTGCACCCACATGATCAGAAGTGGTTCTTCACAGGCACAGGGCCATGTTTCCAGCGGATCAGCATCTGCGCTGCTGGCTAAAGTATACCTCTATATGCAGGATTACGCCGATGCCCGTACGGAAGCGGAGAAAGTAATTAACAGTGGCGAGTTTAAGCTGTATGGTATTGATGTCGGCGGCAAAACATTTAACGATCTTTTCAAAACGGCCAATAATAATAATGAGGAATCAGTGATTGCACTGCAATGGGCCGCAGGTTCTTACGGAGAAGGCAACTCGCAACAGGCTTCCCTGGCATATAGTGGAATCATCACCGGTACAGGTGATGGTTATGCTGTTCTCGCTCCATCATTCGACCTGCAGGATTTGTATGATACGGTTAATGACCAGCGTGCAAAAGCAACGATCATGTGGCCCGGGGATTTCTATCCGGAAATAGATCAGGCTACTGGCGGTTATACATTGCCGGCCAATGCCAATTCACAGGGAACCCACGCTCAAATAAAAAAATATGTCATAGGCACTCCGGCAGACAATGGCGGTATCGGCGCCGCGCAATCGACCGGTAACAATACGTATATGATGCGGTATGCAGAAGTCTGGCTGATAGAGGCTGAAGCTGTTATGGCAGGAGCAAGCTCCAGCACGGATCCGGTTGCACTCCATGCGATCAATATTATCCGCGAAAGAGCAGGTTTGGCTGATCTCAGTATCATCAAAAGAGGTTATTATGTTCCAAACCCTTCGGCAGCCGCTGGCGAGGCCAACGCGCCGGCAACGTTATACAAGGATGATATTCTCGACGAAAGAAGGCGTGAATTTGCGATTGAGAATGATTATTGGTATGATATCGGCCGCGTGGATGGATTTGACGTAAGCACACATCCTATCGGAAAAATCCTGATTGAACAACAGGACAGAGGGACATCAGATAACAGTACTCCCCCGGTGCGATACGGAAATGGATACACCACGATAACGGATGCCCAGTTCCTATTCCCTTATCCGTCTACCGAAGTGTCTTCTGACCCAAACTTAACCGCTTCGCCTGTGCCATATAATTTCAAATAATTTAAGCATGAAAAAGATGAAAAATCTATCCAGGTCACTATACGCCATACTTTCGGTATCCTTTCTGTTAGCCGGGATGGCCTCCTGCAAAAAATCTGAAACAGGCGCGGCGCCTACCATCACAAGGGTCAGACTGATCAGCAAAAATGATACGATCCAGGCTACGACAATTGCCCGCATTGATTCGACCGGCCAGGTGCAGGATACCACCTATACCACGGCGGTGATCCTTCCTTTCGATTCCACCATTGCCGGAGGCAGGCTAAATAACCAGTACGCCATTATCGGATCCAACCTGCAAACCACAATATCTGTTTCGTTCAATGGCTTGTCCGTTTACTTTAATCCGGGGTTGGTGACTAATACCAGCATTATTGTAACCATACCGGCCAATGCGCCTTTCGGACCAAGCCAGAACAATACACTGACCGTGGTCACAAAATTCGGATCGGCGAATTTTACTTTTCCGATTCTTCAGCCGCCCCCGATCATTACAGGGTTTACTCCTGCTGTAGGAGGAGCAGGTGATACGGTTACTATAACAGGAACTATATTCGACGGGCTACTGGGAGTTAAATTTGATACCGCATCTGCTACCGTGATTTCATCATCATCCACCCAGATAAAAGTGTTGGTCCCCGCCGGTGTGGTCCAGGCATATATATATGTCACCACACCCGGAGGAACTACGCAATCAACCACTTCCTTTGGCTTTAAATACATAATTTATTTAAGCGGACTTACTACCGGATGGGGAGGAAATGGCGGAGGATATTCGGGATATAACAGTACCCTCAATTTTTCAGACAACGCGCATATCCTTACAGGAACTTCTGATATCTCTGTTGTGTTTTCAAATAACTATGGCGCCCTTCAAATCGGTTACGGAGGATCTGCAATAACAGTGAGCACACTTGGGCTGACTGCTATTAAATTCTCTGTTTATGGTGGCACAGGCACACCCGATGGAACGATGGCGCAGGCTGTGATTAATGGGGATTATACAGACGCTGTTAGTTTTTCGATTTCCGCAAATGGGTACACTACTTACACCATACCGTTGAGTTCATTAGGCAGTCCCGGCACTATTACGGAGTTTGTGATACAGGGGCTTAATGTGGGCGTGCCCAGCACGATCTACGTGGATGATATCGGATTTATCTGACGGGATTGTGCGTGCGCCTGGTTCAATTCGATAACAGGGCGATGGGAACAGGGAAATAATCACATAATAATGGCGTTTCTATTGTCCGTCTATGTAAACGATTTTAGCATGGTAAGCATCCGGAATTCTGTCATACACTATCTTCTATTTTTTGCTTTAACAGCTTGTAACAAATCCGCACATCAGGCCGCGATTACGATTGCTACCCCCAATGATCCTCCATTTTCAGGCACGGTTGGGTTTTTCGGAAGTGACTGGACTGGAAAAACATTTACCGTTCCTTCTTTCACCATGGTGGCAAAACCATCCGGGGTTCCGGATGCGACTGTTCAGGTGGATATGAGTAATGTGATCACGCGTGTTTCGAAATATCTTTTTGGAAATAATACCAACATGTGGACGGGCCAGATGTCCAATCAGGCGTCCCTGATCGGTTATATAAAAGATCTTTCACCAAATATTCTTCGCGCTCCGGGAGGGAGTGCAAGTGATATATATTTCTGGAATGCCTTATTCGGTCATCTGCCCTCCGATGTTACAGCCACTTTATTTGATGGCAACGGCAATCCGGTCCCGACGGATTCGACCAGCTACTGGTATGGCAAGAATACGCCATCCTGGAGTTTGTCGATCGATGATTATTACAGTGCTTTGCAAATGACAAATACCTCAACCGGTATCATTACGGTGAATTACGCCTACGCGCGTTATGGTACCGGGGCTAATCCGGTATCCGCGGCAGCGCACCTTGCTGCGGACTGGGTGCGTTACGACAATGGAAGGACGAAATACTGGGAAGTTGGAAATGAATGTTACGGAACCTGGGAAGCCTGTTATAAAATAGATACCACAAAAAATCAGGATGGCCAGCCCGCCATTATTACCGGCAATTTGTACGGGCAGCATTTTAAAATTTTCAGCGATTCCATGAAGGCAGCGGCCACAGAAATCGGTAAAACGATTTATGTCGGCGCTGTAATCCTTGACCAGCCTCCTCAACCCTGGGAAACGCCCACGACGCAAACATGGAATGCGGAGGTATTAAGCACCGCCGGGGCGGTTGCAGATTTTTTTATAATTCACGATTATTTTACAGCTTACAATACGAATTCTAATGTTAACGATATTCTGAATTCCGCGACCTCGGTGCCTGCCAGCGCAATGGGATATGTAAAATCCCAGCTGCAGCAGTCCGGGCTGGGTCTAAAACCTGTCGCATTGAGCGAGTGGAATATAGAAGCCGTCGGATCCAGACAAAATACCTCTTATATAGCGGGCGTGCATGCAGTGATCACCCTTGGTGAGCTGATCAAAAATGAATTTGGAGAAGCCAGCCGCTGGGATATTGCAAATGGCTGGAGCAATGGGGATGATATGGGATTGTTTAATATAGGAGATGAACCTGCTGTTCCTAAATGGAGCCCCCGACCGGCTTTTTTTTACCTTTATTATTTCTGGAAATATTTTGGCGACAGGATGGTGAGTTCTGTCGTGTCTGACGACGCGAATATCCTGAGCTATGCTTCTTCTTTCTCATCCGGCGCTAGCGGAGTTGTTCTTGTGAATAAAAATACAACAGCAAAAACGGTGCAGCTGATCATTAACAATTTCAGGCCGGGCACGAATTACTACTGGTATACATTGACAGGAGGAACGGATAACGGCGATTTCTCTGGGTCCGTCTATGTTAATGGCAATGCGCCTTCGGGTGCCGGAGGCCCGCTGAATTATCCATCTATAAAAGCCAATGCGGCTCCCCAGGCTGCTGGCATAGCGATTTCTGTTCCGGGAAGATCGGTTGTTTTTTTAATTGCTGAAAGCAAGTAAACGATTTGGGAACGCAGGATCTTAACTAAATATATAAGATCCATTTCCATATTTTATCCGTAACTTGTTTGAATGGTCCTGGAATTTACTTCAGGCCAGAATCATATTTAATCATTTAATTGCTCTTTTTTTATGGCTTTTATTGACGAGATTCTTCAGCAACCTTCTTATGGCTGGATGGATGATCAGGGATTGTTGATAAGGCCGACACTGCGACAATTGTATGCCGAGGCATTTTCCCGCATAAACATCTTCAAAACCAAAAAAAACTGGATTTCTCTTTTCAGTTGGGTTATGGCTGCCTGCATGTTGCCATTCTTTCTTGTTTTTCTAATTGATTTTATCTCCTGGAAATTGGTTATCGTAATGACTGTTTATGCGATGATCATCATGAGCACGCACGGAACCATCTGGTTCCATCGGTTCTGCACGCACAGATCCTATCGCTTTAGTCATAAGATATGGCGGTTCATCACGCAGAATCTGGTGATCAGAACATTCCCCGAAGAGCTCTATGTGATCTCCCATCACGTGCACCATGTTAAATCTGATGAACCGGGGGACCCTTACAATCCGAAGGGAGGGTTCATGTACTGCATGCTTGCGGATATTAACCACCAGGGTATCTCCAGAAACCTCAGCCAGGAAAAATATGAACGGGTCCGCCATTTTTTGGATCACACCGGAGTAGCAATGAACTCATATAAGGATTATTTGACCTGGGGATCCGTGTCCCGGCCAGCTTATGTTATCAGTTTGTTGCTGCTTAACTGGACGGCCTGGTATTTCATCCTGTATTTTGTCGGCGGAAATGCGTTGGTCTGCGCCTGTTTCAGCGGAGCTTTTTTATGGCAAATGCTGGTTAGAGCTTTCAACTACACGGGCCATGGCAAGGGGAAGAATAAGCAAATTGATGGAATTGACTTCGACAAGTCTAATCTCTCTATCAATCAGACCAGGCCGGGCTTGTTCTCCGGCGAATGGCATAATAATCACCACCTTTTTCCAGGCAGTGCGCGGGCCGGCTTTTTGCCCTATCAACTGGATCTCGCATGGATATATATTTACTGCCTGTTTAAGCTGGGCATGGTTTCTTCTTACAATGATTCAAAAAAAGAATTTTTGAAGAAGTATTATGCTAAAGCCCGGGTCCGGGAATAAAATATAAAGGATATAAATGAAGTCGTTGGTTTGTACAACACCGGGACTTTTGGAATATAAAGAAATCGAAGAGCCAAATCTAAAACCGGGGCATGCCGTCATCAAAATAAAACGCATTGGGATTTGCGGAACGGACCTTCATGCCTACGAAGGCACACAGCCTTATTTTAATTATCCTCGCATATTGGGGCATGAACTTTCAGGCGATTTAATGGATTCATCCGGAACAAATGGCTTTGCTTTAGGGGAACCCATTACGCTTATTCCGTATTTTTATTGCGGGCAATGCATCGCCTGCCGCTCCGGCAAACCAAATTGCTGTGTGACGATCCGGGTTTGTGGTGTTCATCAGGATGGGGGAATGGTTGAATACCTGCAGGTTCCTGAATATGCACTTGTTCACGGAGAGGGTTTGAGCTACGATGCGCTTGCCATGGCGGAGCCTTTTGCAATCGGAGCGCATGGGATTTCGCGTGCGGCCGTCGCCGAAGGTGAATTCGTGTTGGTTGTTGGTGCCGGGCCGATCGGGTTAGCTGCAATGGAATTCGCCCGTATTGCCGGTGGCCGGGTAATCGCCATGGATATGAATGAGCGGCGGCTTCGGTTTTGCAGGGAAGTGTTAAAAATAGAACACATTATTGAGGCGGCATCCTCCAACATAACTGATCAGCTGAGGGACATTACGCATGGTGATATGCCCCCGGTTGTTGTTGATGCCACGGGGAATAAGAAAGCGATTTCCGGAGGAATAGGCTGGCTGGCACATGGGGGAAGATATATACTGATCGGTCTGCAAAAGGAAGATATTTGTTTTAATCATCCGGAGTTTCACAAACGCGAAACGACGCTGATGGGAAGCAGGAACGCAACGCGAAAAGATTTCGAATGGGTGATTTCTTCTATGCGGCGTGGATGGATAAATCCTGCATCTTATATCAGTCACCGCGTTTCATTCAATGAAGCCGGTAATGAATTCAAGCATTGGCTCGATCCGGCCGCTGGTGCAATTAAGCCGATGGTGATGATGACGCAGAATTAACCTTCTTAAATCATTATATGGATTTACTGCTGAAGGATAAAATAATTATTGTTACCGGGGGAGGCAAGGGAATCGGCGAAGCAATTGCCCATGTACTGGCCGGAGAAGGAGCGATCCCGGTGATCATCGGGCGTGATGCGAAGGATAATAAATCAGTCGCGGATAGTATAGAATCGAAAAGCGGGCGCGCATTCACAATAACTGCCGAATTATCTGATCCGGATCATTGCCGAAAAGCGATTGAGGAAACCATTACTAAAGCCGGAAGAATTGATGGGCTGGTAAACAATGCCGGGATAAATGATGGCGTTGATCTGGAAAATGGAACTTACGAAAGATTTATTGCCAGCCTGCATCAAAACCTTGTTCATTATTACCTGATGGCTCATCATGCCCTGCCATATTTAAAGAGAGCTAAAGGCAGCATTGTCAATATAACTTCAAAAACGGCAGAAACAGGTCAGGGAAATACCTCGGCTTATGCTGCTTCCAATGGCGGCCGTTACGCACTAACGCGGGAGTGGGCCGTAGAATTGTTGAAATATGGGATTCGCGTAAACGCCGTGGTGGTTGCCGAGTGCTGGACGCCGGCCTATTCGGAATGGATTAAGACCCTCAGTAATCCGGAAGAAAAGTTGCGTGAGATCAGGACAAAGATCCCACTGGGGAACAGGATGACGACCCCCGCCGAAATTGCCCAAACAGTCGCTTTTTTATTATCGGAAAAGTCAAGCCACACTACCGGCCAGCAGATTCATGTGGACGGCGGCTATGTTCATTTGGATCGTGCTTTGGCAAATACATAATTGAATGCATTCAGCTTGCGGGCTTAATCTGGCCTCCGGGATCAGCTGACTCCTCGTGGTAAGTGATTGCCTTCATAAAAAAAGAGAAAAAGAAACTAAAGAAAAAGATTCCCTTGTTTACATCCAGTATGTTCTCGGAAATTGAAACCACCGCGATGATCAGCAGGAAGCTGAAAAAAAAGAAATCTTTGGACCGGATCGCATATCTGAATCCGAGAAATAGAACCATGACATAGACGAATAAACCCAAGATCCCGTTTTTTAAAAGCAGGCTGATATATTCATTGTCTGCATTCAATTCATGGAGAAAAGAATTGTATAATCCATGCTCGAAATAATTATCTTTCAGCAGATTCACTTCGGTCCCGCTCCCGTAGCCCAGCACAGGCCGCTGGCGGATCAGTTCTCCCATATAATGCCAGCGCCTCATCCGGGATTCTGATAAATTCTGGGGAACACCCGCGATGGTTAAATCCTGCTTTAATGTTGTCAGGTACCTGGTTCTCAGTGAACCGCTTGCGGTAAGCAGGCCAATGACGATCAGCGAGAAACAGGCCGAAAAAAAAATGAATTTTTTGCGTTTTTTCCCCTTCAGTAAAAAGAAGGGAATAGATAAATTAAATATTAAAAGCGTAGCCAGGAAAACTGACCTGGAAGCGAGCTGAAGCAGGCCTGAAAAAAGGATCAGGCAAACGATGATGTAAAAAATCCGTTCATTCCGTTTCTTTGAAAAAATCAACAAATACAGGAAAGCTGCAAGTGATAGAGAAATATACATTGAAAAATAGGTGGCATGCAATTCTACCGGTGATGAAAAATTATGGTTTGTAAACGCAGGTGTAAGCAGGGTAGAAAATGGCAGTTTGTTATATTGTATCACCTGCCAGGCGTCAAAGAAAAGATACAGGATCAGCAGGGCACAGGTAAGGCCAAACGCTTTCAGCAAACGAATCTTATATTTTTCGAAATCCAGGGGAATTACACAAAATATAAGCGGAAACAATAACAGGCCGAGCTGCTTTTCGCAATCCTTAAAAGCCTGTGTTTTGTCGCTTGAATAAACGGTGCCCATAACCGTTAGTATATAAAGCAGGGTTGGGATAAATAACGCGGCATGTATACGGATCTTCCCGGGGCCGCCAAGCTGGATAGCTGCATGAATAAGGAAACTGATCAGTACCAGCTCACTGTAAAACCGGTCGAATGGCAATGCGATCAGAAAGGCCAGTAAATGATAATAACTTATCTTATTCGCAAGAGTAAGCCTTACTGAGAATATTTCTTTCATGGGTATGAATGTACAGGCATTGCATCATAAATCTTTCATATTGACCTATGATTTCGCCCCAATTGTACCTGGTTCTTATTTTTTCCAGGTTCCTTGTAACCATTTGCTCCCTCAGAAGGGCCGGAGCCGGTTGGGTAATCATGCATTTTACGTCTTCGGCGTTTGAAAAATAAAAGGCGTCATCCTGTAAAACGGTCCTGTTGAACATATTTCCGTGTGCGGCAATCAGGCACCGGCTGGCCATCGCTTCCAGGAGGGAGGGATTGGTTCCACCGCTGCTATGACCATGAAAATAAAGTTGGGAATACGTGCGCAGGCTATGGGTTATCTGATCATCATACAACGCCCCGGTAAACCGGATGCGGCGGTCTCCGCCGAACTTTTTGACCAGGAATTTCCCGAATTTGTTTTTGATATTGCCCACAATCAGGAATTGTTTTTCAGTATCACTCATGGAGAAACCATCCAGAATAGCTTCTATATTGTTTTCCGGTTCCAGGCGGGCGATCAGGATAAAATAATTGTAGGGCGTGACCCCGAAAGCATCGAGAATCCCTTTCTTTTCATTATTGGATAATGAAGCTCCGTAGGCAATATATTCGGTGGTCAGATGGTATTTCTCCAGGTAATAGGCCTGGATGATCGGGGAGTCTGAAATGTGAAAGTCACTGAATTGAACCGCCAGCTTTTCCGCATAGAGCAGGAATTTCCGGGTCTTTGCACTATATTTTTCCCTCTGCCATTCCAGCCCGTCCATATTATAAATGATTACACTGCTTCTTGGAAGCAGACGGCCCCAGACAGAACTGCTGGTATAGCCGAGGATCAGGAGGATATCGAATTTCCTGACCCGCGCATCGAGAATACAATTGAGGTCATAAATAAACTGTCCGCTGCAACCGATCAGATATTCCGGATCATAGCAATGAATAATATGAACGCCTTCCCAATTGTTTTCGCGGTAGGCGTGGTTATGCGAATTATAAACATAAACCTCATGCCCTCTGTCTACAAGGCCGCGGGAAAGTTGCTCCGCCAGTCGCTCAAAGCCACCGTAATGATTGGGAATACCCCTTGATCCTATTATTCCGATACGGATGCTCATGTGTTTTATGTAAATGATGATAGGCTTTTGCTATTCGAATAGCGGCTTTCGGCCACGTGTAATGCGATAAAACCTTTTCCCTGAGTGCATCAGGGAAACCTGCTTTCGCAGCTTCATCTACTGCATGGAAAATGGATTCCGGGGATCCGGGTTCACAATAGAAAGCATGGTTTTCATAATATTCACGCGTATAGCCTTTGGCCGTGATCACAAGGTTGCATCCCATGGCCGCAGCTTCCAGGGAGGATAATCCGCAGGCTTCGAACCAGCTCGGCAATACATGCACTTTTGCCCTCTGGTAGTATAGTGCCAGTTCAGCCTGGTCAATATATTCCATGAAACGAATATTGGATGCCGCGATCTGCCGGCATTCCCTGTAATAGGATCGCTGATTAGGTGCCGCCGATCCGATGATCAGTAAGGTATACCTGGTATTGTTCAGGGCCCTGATCAGATTTATCTGATTTTTAATGCCTTCAATGCGCGCGACGCACAATACGAGGCACTCATCCTTTTCAACTTCCTTGTCATAGCAGAATATCTCGGGGTCTATGCCATTGGCCACGGGGATGCAATGGGTATTGCAGTCGTACCGCTGTATGAGTCTGATAGTTTCGAGAGAGGAATTCGAAAAAAGCACCGAAGCCCGGCGGAGGATTTCCTTGATGCATTTATGCTGGCCCATCCATAAATAGGACCTCGTCATCAATTTATCCTGACCCTTCAGGAACCGGGCGATTGCTTTTACATATTCGAGGTGGTCGGCAGATAAAAATCGCATGAACATACCGGGCAGACCCTTTCTGTAGTGGTTGTCATAATCGCTGTAATCAATCAATATCGTGGAAATGACAAAGGGCTTTCCTGCTTTCTGGATATGAAAAAGAATATCTGCGGGTCTCGTGATATTAAAAAAATGAAGTAAATCGTAGTTGGCGTAGTTGATCCTTTCGTGGGTTAATTTTACGTCCACCGAAAAGCCAAGCTGAGCGAGCTGTTTTGCCGTTTGTAATACTTGAATGGTATCCCCTCCCTTAACTGTATGTAACGTGGCCCTGGTGATGAAAGCTACTTTCATAATTTATATCCCTCCCGTATAATCCGGAATCCGGTAATAAATAGGTTTTTCGAACGTATAGGACATTCCATGGACATGCATCTATTTTTTTGAATGCGGCTCCGGCAATGGATTTGTTCCGGGCATTCCTGCCTTAAAAAAGTAGGGGAAATCGTTTTTCAGAATTCATCTTTTAACCCTTCCGGAATCGGCTGACCTTATGTCGTCGAATAAAATATACAATTAAAACGCATTGCAAAAAGGAGGGGTTGCCTGACTGTCGGAGCATTTAGCTTTTTATGCAACAGCTTTAGCATGGACGCAACTGATGACGCATAAAAAGCGTTTTATAGTTGAATATAACTTACCTGCCGGTGGATTTAAGCCATAGCATATTAAAGGTGTTGGCCTATTTCGATCTCTTTGACTACCCGGTTTCAAAGGAAGAAATATGGTCCTATCTCGAACGGCCGGTGAAAATAGGGGAACTTTCCGCTGTTTTACACGAACTCCTGGAAAGAAAAATCATTTTTCTAAGTAATGGTTTTTACACTATCCGGCCTGGTGACGCGCTTGCGGTTCGCAGAATTACCGGCAATCTCAAAGCACAGTCATTATTGCGAATTGCCCATCGTATTTCCCATTTTCTTTATCAGATCCCTTATGTAAGAGTAATCGGCATTTCGGGATCTTTGTCCAAGAATTTTGCGGCTGAAGATGCCGATATTGATTATTTTATTATTACCAAGGCCAATCGCCTCTGGATAGCCAGAACCTTTATGCATTTATTAAAGAAATTCAGTTTTCTGTTCGGCCGGCAGCACTGGTATTGCATGAATTATTACATAGATGAAGAAGCACTCGAAATCGAAGAGAAAAATATTTTTACGGCTATTGAGCTGATTACCCTTCTGCCGGTGCAGGGTAATGGGGTGATTCATGATTTTTTTCTGAAGAATGATTGGGCAGGGCGCTATTATCCAAATTACAGGATTGGCATGAAAAGGCCTGAACGATCTGCCGGAGATTCCAGATTCAAGAAGTTCCTGGAATCCATTTTTGACGGGAGCATGGGCGACTGGCTTGATAATTATTTCATGCGCGTGACCTCGCGGCGCTGGAAAAGCAAAGAAGAAAAACAAAAACGGTCTGTCAAAGGCACAAGAATGAGCTTATATACCAGTAAACATTTCTCCAGGCCAAACCCCGTCTTTTTCCAGCAGGAAATCCTGGCCTTGTATAACGAGCGACTAAAAAAACTATCGGTTAACCGGGACCCGGCTTTGCTCTGATTCAGTCTTTCTTCTTAATGCAATAATATAATAATCCCCGATCCGGTTCCAGGGCCATTTATTTTTCAAACGGTTTTCTTCTTTTTTGAGAAAGCCGTAAATGGAAGGATATTTTTCCGGAAATTGCTCCATGTAGGAGGGAGGCACCAGGCTGCAAAGGCCCTCGAGACACAATAAGTGAAATGATTTATTCAATTTCTGCGTAATGAAGGAGGGATTGTAATACCAGCAGGTAAATTGTTCCCCTTCAACACGGGCCGTAATGCCCCTGCTGCTGAAAAAACGCCTGAAGGCTGTGCGAAACTTTCCCCTGAACAATAAAAGGAATTCCCAGAGGCATTGTTTGGGCAGGATTACCATTATAACAAGGCCTTCCGGTTTTAATAAGCTTTCGAAACTTCCCAGCACCCTGCTTAATTCCCCGGTACAATTTAAACCGGCGAAATTTGAAAAAATAAGATCGTATGGCCCCTTTTGGACTAAAGATTCCAATTGGGTAAATGAACAGCACTCGGTGCTGATCATTTCCTGTAAGCCTTTTATTTCCACTTTATTCTTTAACACAGTTTGCATTCCGGATGATAGGTCCGTTGCATGCACCCGGTGTCCCTGTTCCGCGAACCAGATAGCGTCTTCTCCGGTCCCGCTGTTAAGTTCCAGGATTGTCGCTTTTGAGGGAAGATATTTTTGCACAAGTTTCCGTACTCTCTCCCGCTTATATTGAACGATCGTATTTCTCCCGAAACGTTCATCGAATATGCCCGATTGCCTGGTGAAGGCTGCCGCAGCGCGCTGCTCGTTCGTCTCCATTTGCCTGGGATTGAATTAATCAGGGTTTTTCCAGCTGGTTTAGTTTTTTCTTTTCTATGAAAGCTGCAGGTATATAATATAAACCTGACAATGCTTTCTTTACCTGCATGAACTTGCCCCTTGCCGGATGGAAGAGCAAGCGGCGAAAATTGTCAAATGCAATATGCTTGCGGTACGTTTTGTGTACATACCGGTGCAATTGCTTATAAAAAGCAGGTTGATATGTATTCCTGAACATTAGCGCCATTTCATCAGAGTCGGTCCAGTTTGTTTTTTGAACCAGTTCCTCCTTCACCTTTTCATAAAAGACAGTGCCTGGCAAAGGATAGGATACCGATATTCCGATTTCATAAGGCAACAGCTGGTTGATCATGCTGATGGTCATTTCAATATCTTCTTTGGTTTCACCCAAATAACCGAACTGAATAAAAAAGGAAGGATTCATTCCGTGCTTGCGGATCATTTGTGTCGCTTCTTTTATTTGTTGAACCGTGATGCCTTTATCCATGGCATCCAGTATTTTCTGAGACCCGCTTTCTGCACCCATCCAGATATTATCACAACCCGCGCGGGCAAGTGCGGCCACATTGTTGTCCTGCAAAAGCAGATCAGCCCTGGCCTGTATCTTGAATTTAAATTTCAGATTTTCCTTTTCAACCAATCCGGCGAATTCATTTACCCATCCCGGCTTTAAACCAAAAATATCATCGCAGAACCAGATGTGATCGAACCCAAGGTTGGCCTTTAACCATTTCAATTCCTGAACAACATGCCCGGGCGACCTGGCATTGTATCTGTTCCCGTAAATCGGCTTTGCGCACCAGTTGCATTTATATGGGCATCCCCGCGTGGTAGCCATATTCAGAGAGAAATAGCCGGCATGGTCCATCCAGGTTTGCCTGTACGGACTGAGATTTATCAGGTCCCAGGCCGGCATCGGAATTGTATCGAGATTCCTGATAACAGCACGTCTTTCTGTTTTTATGAAATTATCCTCCTGCTTATAAGCCAGTCCTTTAATCTCCGTAAATTCCTTGTTGCCGTTTTGAATGGCGTCAACCAATTCTTTAAGCGTTGCTTCCGCTTCACCGAGCAAAATAAAATCGGCTCCCTCCTGGAGATATTTTTTGTATTGATCAGTTGAGTCCGAACTTGAAACAATCACCATGCATCCGCGGTCCTTTGCCAGTCTGCACATCCGGAATGCAGCTTCCCGCATATTGGTCAGGCACATTTTTGTGAGATAATTAAATCCGTCATCATAGATCACCAGGAAACGGGGGTTCCATTCGTTCAGTGCCGGAACAATTTCTTCCGGACTGTGGCAAAACATCGTATCAAAAAAGGATACATTATTTCCGGCTTCCCTTAACACAGCAGCTGCATACAAGGTCGCCAGAGGAGGATAGGGCTGACCTGTGGCCCATTGTTTTGGGTCGAATCTTAAAAAATACGAATGCGTGAAAAGAATCTTATCCATGGCGCACAGTTGAATATTTCAGAAGCTTCAATTTAAATTTTTATTTTTCAGATAAATCTCATAGCCCAGCACATGGTTCTTCATTTCATACTGACGGGCCGTCAGCCTGCTTATAAAATCCCGGATATCAGCATCCACATTTAACGGGTAGCCCGCGAAACTGGGAACGCATATCATTTCGGGTTGATGAAGTTGCAGGTCATTGAAAAATATTTTCTTCGCCAACTGCGTTTGAGTAACATTAAAATAAATAGTCGGAGACTGGCGTTCCGAATAAGCCTGTGCTATGGCTCCATATCCCGCAACCAGCACCCGGTCATTCGCGGCAGTATTTGACTTGATCCAAAGACCCAGCATTTTTTTTGCATAATCGCTCTCCTGATTATCCGACGCATTGTAACCAGCAACTGCCTTTTTCGCACCCATTAGACTTTTCAGGCTGAATATAGGTTCCAGTAGTTTCGGGAAAAAGCAAATCCAGACAATGATGACAATGGGCTTCCATGGTATCCCGTAACTCTCGATCAAAAAAGAGAGGCACAAGGCGTTCATTATAGATAATGCCGGCAGCAGGTGTTTGAAATGTTGCGGAGTGAATGTTCCAATCACACTCAGGCCGATGAATTCACAGGCAAGCCAGATGAGAAAAATATCATTTCTTTTATTAATGAAGAAATAACCGATAAAACCGGGGAGGAGAAGGACCATTTCCGAGTAGAAGAAATGATTGAAAAAATTATTAAGCTCCCAGGATATTGGATGATCGGTTACACTGCCCAGGCCGAAATTGTCATAGAGGGCGAAAAGAAAAATATCATGGATATGAATTCCGGCCAGGGAAAGTAATCCTGCTATCATAACTAAACTGGCCAGTAGTCCGCTTAAAAAACCAGGTGTCATACTTTTTTTTGACAATACCAGATAAATGAGAATGGAAAAAATGCCAAAAAATGCGAAAATATTAAACATGAAAGCTAATCCTGCTAAAGCACCGCTGATAAAAAAGGATTTATTTTGGTGTCCTGAAATAGAATAGTACACAGCCATAATGATGAAGGCGACACAATACGATTCTGTAAATGAAACATATTTTCCACCAGTGCCGTGCCAGACAAGGGAAAATCCGTAAATCGTGAGCGCCATTAAGGCGGCTTGCTGCGTGGAAATATGACGGACGATCTTATATACATAGTACAAACCGAGCGATTGAAATCCAATGCCAAGTAAACGGGGAAACCAATAGTTCACGCCAAATAATTTATCGGAGAAACCGAACACCGCAAAGATCAGCGGAGATTTATTGTCGACTCCTCCCGAATAAGGAACCAGGCCATTACGAAACCAATTCCTTCCAATATATTGCCACATGGCTTCATCAAAACCGAGGGTATGCTCGTAGGTAAAAAATCCGGCAATCAATTGCAACGCGACAATAAATAATAGAATGGGCAATACGCCTGATTTGAGAAGGCTCTGCCTTGATGGTAAGGAGGTGCTGAAGGATGAAGATTTGATATGGATAAATGTTGAATTAAACATGATGGTCGATCAGTCAGGTTGCCAAATTCTTTCCCGGTGGCAGATTCAGGTAACAAACGCACTTGATACAGGTATCGTTGGTGCTCATGTCCAGATTCTTCCTGAAGTTAATGGCCTCCGGACTATTCAAAATGGCTGACAGGGAATTTTCGTGAATATTCCCCAGGGCCTTATGAAAAAAACATGGTCGCACCGTACCATCTGCTTCCACTACCGTGGATACCCAGGGAGCATTGCATTTTTTATACGGGAATGGATTTAGCCCGTAAAATGCGGCATAGTAAGTATATATTTTTTCAAGTTTCGCCTGCGATTCTGCAATGAAGCCGCTCTTAAAAAGTGGTTCGAATTCCTGGAAGAGAAATTGAATGACCACACTCAACTCTGCGAGTTCCTCTCTGCCGGGAAGAATTTCCTGTTGTCTCGTTTGATCCCAGCCCTGCTCGCGGTTGAAAGCCTGACTGCTAACATCTGCCGGCAAAAAACTAATTTGATTCAGTCCGAGTTCCAGGGCGCTTTTTATGATCCCGGGCCAATGCCTGAAGTTTAAGCGGTGAATAACAGTTCTTCCCGTTATTCTGAAATGAGGATTTCCAATGCGCACATGTTCAATGCCTTCCTTTAATTTCCGGTATGCACCGGGTGTGTTCCTGATTTGATCATGTACGGTTTCATCGCCGTCCAGCGAAACGATGATATTGTCCACCCATTCTACCAGTGCAGCAGCATGCTTCTTCAGGAGGATGCCGGTTGACAGCAGGGTAACTTTTATTTTTTCACTTTTTAATAAGCTGCATAAGGCAAAGAAGTTAGGATTTAGCAAAGCCTCGCCGCCAGACATAACCACTTCGCGGGTTTCCAGTTTTTTAAGTGTGCCCAAAACTGCTTCTACATTTGCTTTGGTAAGTTGTTTTGGATTATTATTCCCTTTCCAGATATCGCACATAACGCATCTGCAATTGCAGGCGCTGTGAGGCATCAGGATCACAATCGGCAGACTGGTAATCCTGTTTGTCTGGAGCGTGCGGTATCGTTGAATGGTATGGTAAATGGATTGCGTGAACATGGTAGGTCCTCATTTTTTGAGACAGATCCAATAAAAGCAATCTTTGGTTCCCCAAAGCTTATTGAGTAAGGAATTGGGGTTCTGCAAAATCCTGTGGTGGAATTCCCGGAGGATTTTTATATCATGATGAAAATAGTAATCTGCCATTTCCGGAAAACCAAGGGAATCATAATACTCGAAAGACCTTTCTTTTGCTGCACCAATTTCCCGGGTAAGGTATAATGGTGAATCGATCAGATGAATTTCTCCTCCGGGTTTCAGGTGTGCAAGACAGGTTCTCAATGTTTCTGATAAACAAGGAAAATACTGGATTGAGGCTGCAAAAACAATCACATCAAATAGACGTTCCTGCAGTACTCCTGATGCCATATCCCCATATATAAAGCTTAAACGCTCATTCTCGTTGAACACCCTGGCCGCCTGCTGAAGTTCCGTGAAGTTAATATCGAGACCAATCACCTCAGTATGCGGAATCTCTGACAGGCAGTGTGAAAGCCACCCATTTCCGCATCCGGTTTCCAGGATTTGCAATCGTTTTTTTTTCTCCCTCAGATAATGGATCAGGCGCTGGCTGGATTTTTTTCTGATCATCCACTCATTGAAATGGGTATGATCCGGCGATATATCAGGAAGATGCGCAACTTCATCATCTGAATACAACCTGTTTTCCATGCAACGGATGGTAATATATTTTTTTTCGAATAATGAATTGCCCGGGTTTTCATTTCCGGCAAAACGTATATTCTTTAGAATGGATGAGTCAGGGAGATTCATAAAGGTTTTTAGAATCCCTGGGTTTCCGGCTGGCGGTATTTCCAGAGTTTATGCAATAGTTTGATCTCATACGGGTATCGATAGAAATTGGCTTTGTATCGTAGCCCCGATACCCATCGAACTACTTTCCGCTTCATAGCTCCCAGCCTGATATCCGAAACGGTAGGATAATATCCATTCAGCACGGTTTCGAAATTCCGGATCTTATCAATCATCTCAGGAGTCAGCCAGGGCGTAAGCGGGTTCTTGCGCATATCGAAATTCTCCCACTGCGGACTTATCCACTCTTCCAGCTTCTGGGGAAAGGAAAATCCTTTGGAAAGCACTTCGGTGTAAAGCTCGGATCCTTCTGTTGGAACCGGGCTGTAGGTATACATGATGATTTCCGTGTGGGGATTGATCCCCTTGATTTTTTTAATGAAATCGATATCGAATTCAATCTGTTCCATCACCTGTTCTTCCGTGGGCGCAGGGGTGCCCAATACAAAAGAATATTCAGGTATGATATCGAATTTTTTCATTCGCTCTGCAAAGCGCGCGATCTGGTCGCCTGTCTGCGTGCCACCCTTGTCGAGCTGCTTCAGCACCTTATCATTACCACTTTCGGCGCCGAAGAAAATGATCTTGCAGCCGGCTTCCCGGATCAGTGCCAGCGAAGCATCCTTAAAGCGGTCCATAGTATCGATGCGGGCCATGCCCCACCAACTCATCTTTTCCGGTTTAATAAGACGGGAGAATTCTACGGTCCGTTTCTCCGAAACGAAAAAATTGTTATCATGGAACTCAATGGCATCAGCATCCCAATGATCTTTGATGTATTTGATATCCTGATAAGTATGTAGCGCCGATTTGGCCTTCCACCTGGCTTCATAGGTGGGAACTACGGCACAGAACGAACAGGTAAAAGGGCAACCTATGCTGGAATGATATGCCAGGGTCTTCTCGCCCAGGTAGGTTTTGCCGAGATATTTCTCAATAGGATAGAGGCGATTCAGCTTATCGTATGGAAGGGGAGGTAATGTGTCCTGTTCAATGAGGTCATCTTTAGGAGTCTTTAACAGCTTATCTTCCGAACGGTAGATCAGGTTCCTGATCAGTTCATAGGGCTTGTTATTTTCCAGGGCATCCACCAGGCGGGGGAAGGCGTAGTCGCCTGGCCCATTTATAACAAAGTCTACATAGCCAGATTGCAGGATCACCTTGAACTGGTTGGTGGGAAAATATCCCCCCCAGATCATTGTAGTTCCCGGGAAATCCTCCTTGATCCGCATGGCAAAGGGAATGGCCTGTTTTGCCTGCGGACCGGGCATTACCGTGAACCCGATATACCGGTATTCCCCGGTGCGTAAGTAAGACGCAATTTTTTCGTATGGATCAAATTCGCGGTTGCCGTCTACAATCACCCAATCATAAATTCCTTCTACAGATGCGGCAATATTTAATATAGAATTGGGTATGCGGTATTTTGCAGGAGCGCTTCGCGGGTTGAACAAAAGAACCTTAGCCATATTTAATTGAAACAATGATTACTTTTATGTTTCTGCTTTATATAATAAACGTTTTAATTATATCAAAGGATGCCTCTGTTCGAGCGACTAAAACGATCATATTTCCCCCAGCGCAGAAAGGAAACAGCACCCCCGGCAGCTTATGATCAATGGTCATCTGCATATGACAGTCAGCCTGATAATCTTATGCTTGCGCTGGATGAACAGATAACCACGGCCTTATTGGAAGGAATCAGCCTGCAATCGAAAATTATTGCGGATATCGGTTGTGGAACTGGGCGCCATTGGGAGAAAATAAGGAGGGGCGATCCGGCAAAAATTTTTGGATTCGATGTTTCAGCGGGCATGCTTGCCGTCTTAAAGCAGAAGTATCCTGAGGCGGAAACCTTTCTGGTGAATGATGTTCATCTACCCATGTTGAAAAATGAATCCTGTGATCTCGTCATTTCTACCTTAACAATCGCACATATACAGGATCTCGGAGGGGCTTTAAAGGAATGGTATCGTATTCTTAAGCCAGGAGCCAGTATGATGATTACAGATTATCACCCGGCTGCCCTGGCAAGAGGGGCCCGGCGCACATTCAAGGTTAATGATCAAACAATAGCAATCCGGAATCATATTCATTCCATTGGTAAACTAAAAGACCTGGCCGGGCAACTGCAACTTCGAACCCGGCGTTTTATAGAAAGGAAAATTGATGAAGAGGTGAGGTCTTATTATGAAAAGCAGCAGGCGGTTGCGATTTATGAAAAATTTTATGGAACGCCCATTATTTATGGCATTCATTTAACAAAACCGGATGCTGGTACATAATGTTCACATTATCGGCACCCGGGGGTTTTCGGATATCCGGATAGAGGAAGGGAAAATACAGGAGGTTTTTTCTGCCGGCTCATTAAAAAATCATCGGGCGGAACTGTCTTTATCCTTTGGAGATTCAGTTGCCTTTCCGGGATTCATCAATTCTCACGATCACCTGGATTTTAATTTATTTCCCCAATTAGGAAATAAGATTTACAATAGCTATACCGAGTGGGGAAAAGACATCCACCGGGTTAACAAAGAGGAGATTTCACAGGTGATGCAGGTACCATTGGCACTTCGTGTGCAATGGGGGCTGTATAAAAATCTGCTGAATGGAGTAACCACGGTAATTAATCATGGAAAGGCCTTGCCGGTGGGCGACGAATTGATAACAGTATTCCAGCGATCCAGGTCCCTGCATTCGCCCGCGTTTGAGAAAAACTGGAGATGGAAGATCAATTCTCCCTTTTCCAAACGCCGGCCATTCGTCATTCACCTGGGCGAAGGAACAGACCATGCTTCCTGCCGCGAAATTGACAGCATTATCAGGTGGAATCTTTTTAGAAGAAAGATAATTGCAGTGCACGGTGTTGCCATGAATGATAAACAGGCCCCCGCATTCCGGGCGCTGATATGGTGTCCCGCATCTAATTATTTTTTGCTGAACAAAACGGCGCCTGTCAATAGCCTGAGCAAAAAAACCGCCGTGGCGCTGGGAACGGATTCAACCTTAACTGCAAGCTGGAACCTTTGGGAACACCTGCGACTAGCCAGGAAGGAAAAAATGGTTTCCGATGAAGAATTGCTGGATATGCTCACGGGCAAACCGGCAGCCGCCTGGTGCTTTGATAATCGCGGCAGTATTTCTGCCGGCCTGCAGGCAGATATTGTTGTAGCGCGCTGCAAACCGGATAAGAATGGCATGGATAATTTTTACGCCATGAATCCGGAGGATTTATTATTGGTTCTTCAAAAAGGAAATATCAGGATGTTCGATGCGAGGCTGTCTGATCAATTGGGATTAATCAATTTTCCGGCGACAAAATTCAGTAAGATTTCCATTCACGGAGAAACAAAATATGTTGAAGGCGATTTGCCCGGATTGATGCAGCAAATCCGGAGTTATTATCCATCTGTCAGTTTTCCCATTTCTGCCTCATGATCTGTATCGAAAAATAAAACCTGGTTGTTCCCATGG
This sequence comes from uncultured Chitinophagaceae bacterium, assembly GCA_963705005.1. Lineage (GTDB taxonomy): Bacteria > Bacteroidota > Bacteroidia > Chitinophagales > Chitinophagaceae > Puia. Next base: position 146,768 of record CAVPIO010000010.1, on the reverse strand, counting down.
ATATTTTAGCTGTAAAATGGAAGAAGGCTTTTGCCCCGAAAAGGGTGCTCGCTATCCGGTTGCAAGCCATGGGCGACCTGGTAATAACCCTTCCTTATTTGCAGCAACTGAGAAATACCCTTCCGCCAGATACCATACTGGATCTGCTTACGCGGGAAGAAGTAGATGCAATCCCGAGGCATATGCACTTGTTTAACCGGGTTTATTCCATTCGCGGAGGACGAAACGTAAAAAAACAATTGCTTCATACCTGCTGGCTGATCCCGCGGCTCTTTCTAAGAAAATATGATGTGGTAATAGATCTGCAGGATAATATTATCAGTCGCCTCGTCAGTAAAAGCCTGATGCCGGAAGCATGGTCCTTATTTGATCGGTTATCACCCATTGCCGCGGGAGAACGCACACGCGCGACGATTGAAGCCATCGGATTGGGAAAATGTTTTCCGCACACTGTTTTTTCAATCGTCAACAGGCAGGAGGCCATTCAATTGCTGAGAGAAAACGGATGGAAGGAACAGCATCAGCTCGTGATACTTAATCCGGCCGGTGCTTTCGAATCCCGTAACTGGCCGCTTGATAATTATGCGCGGTTTTCGGCATTATGGCTTAAAAAATTTCCTGAGACCCAGTTCCTGGTTATGGGTACGGAATTCATTGCTTACAAATCGGCCTGGCTGGAAAAACATTTGGGAAACCGAATGATCAATCTCGTGAATAAAACTACGCCTGCCCAGGCTTTTGCCATAGTGCAGGAAGTGAAATTTGTTTTGTCGGAAGATTCCGGCCTTATGCATATGGCCTGGGTTTCAGGTATTCCAACAATGGCGTTGTTCGGCTCCACGCAGAGTGAAAAAGCAAGACCTCTGGGCGAAGCAACCGCGTTTGTTGATTCTGCTGATCTGGAATGCGGCGGCTGTATGCAGGCGCATTGCAGATATGGCGACACGCATTGCCTGACCAGGTACACTGCAGAAATGATTTTTGAAAAATCGATTCCCCTGCTGCAATTAAAGCAGACTTCAGGGTCCTCCCTATTCGAATAATTTCATTACCTGTCTCGCACTATCATCCATTGAATAGACCAGGATTCGCCCATAATCTGCGTCCGGGTTCTGAATAATTTTACCAACAACCACTGCCATTTCTTCTTCATTGTCCACGACATGCCAATGGGCAATCCGGCTTCCCATCGGATCACAAAAGCTGGTTACATGGGCACCGGAGTATAAGGCCTCGAGGCAAACCGTGCTGAATCCCTCGTACGAGGAAGGATGGAGCAATACTTTACTTCTTGCCATCCATTCCAGAATTTCCACATGCGACTTTTCACCCAACAGGGAAATATTTTTTTGAAGATTGTTATCCAGTATCATTTTCCTCAGATGTTCTTCCTCTGGTCCTTTTCCGCAGATAATACAGGAAACTTCAGGAATGGAGCTGCTCAATTTTTTGACTACACGGATAAGAATTTCGTATTGCTTTAAAGATATTAGCGAGCCTACACCGATAATATCAATATCCCTTTTTTCAACCCGGTGCGGATAGGATGAAATATCTATCCCGTTCGGGACAATGTATCCGGGTTTTATGCGATGGTTTTTGTAAAATTCCTTCGAAAGAAAAACAGACATGGCCATCAGGTTTTCCGCTGCCGGCTTTATCCATGGAATGAACCTGTTATTCTTGCGGGCATCCTGGCCGAGGATCCAGCTATAATGTTTAATTAGATATTTTCTGGCAAAACGGGTTCCGACCAGTGAACATTCCGTGCACCAGAAACTGAGCAGGCCGATGATATCGTATTCCTCTTTTAATTTCTTCAGGGTTTGCCATGCCCGGAACCAGGTCCAAAGCCTGTTTATTTTTCCTTTTTCCCTGCCGTTCAGGGGAATGACCAGATTTTCGTTCCAGGTATATGAATTCGAAATAAAAGGATATTGAAATGAAAGGATGATGATGTTTAAGTATTTAAACTGACGATTGAGCGCACGGACGAATATCTGTTGGGCAGGCAGACAGGTAGTATCCCCCTCATTTTCAGGAAAACCGGGGCTTAGGATAACCAGGGCTTTACCTGCTTTGTTCATTTATTATTTTTATGTTCTTTGCCGGTTTTCCTTTCATGCTCCTGATCCATTTATGCGGGAAATAACTGGCAATCAGCATAACGTAGTTTTCCACCCGGAAGGGATTGAAATAAATGGCCTTTGCAGCGTGCCACCTGGCTTTTGAAGGCTGGTAATTATCAGCAAGGAATTTTTTACAGCACAAAGCATGATAGGAGCCTTCCTTTATTTTTCTGCCCTCCTGTTTTGTAATTATTCTACGCAGGGTATTGGCTTCCTTTTCAGTAATTGTTCCTTTCCGGATAATCTTCATCTTTAGTTTTCGGAAAACTTCCCCCTTCCACTTTTCATCGATGGTAAGTGAACCCGGATTGAACCTTACTTTTATGAGGGGCTCAGGAAGATTGCAGCATTTTCCTGATTTGACCAGGTTCACCCAAAGAAAATAATCTTCAAAATGATGAGCAAAATGAGAATATCCACCGGCATTCAATACGGCCTCCTTGCGATACATTACGCTCGAATGGATAAACGGACAATACTGGTATAACCGGTGCAGGATCTGGTCATAAGAATAGCTTATGCTCCTGAAATCAAAAAGATGATCGCCGTTTTCCTGAATGTATTCCGCATCAGTGCCTGTAAGCACGTAGTCGGGGTGCGCATCTAAAAAATCCACCTGTTTTTCAAGGCGCCGGGGAAGACAAATATCATCAGCATCAAACCGCGCAATATAACTGCCTTTTGCTGCATGCAATCCTGTATTCAATGCAAAGGAAATCCCTTTTCTTTCCTCCCCGATCAGCCGGATGCGCAGGTCGGGATATGAATGAATGATACTTACTGTGTTGTCAGTTGACCCATTATTCACAATCAGGAGTTCAAAAGATGCATATGTTTGGTCCAATACCGACTGAATGGCTTCGCCGATATACTTTTCGGCATTATAAACGGGCATCAGAACGGTTACCAAATGCATACTATATTTCCTTTTTTATTGCTGCGGCAAATATACCTTCACCTTTGAATTTCATATCCAGCAGCATTAGTAATTCGAAAAATACGACTACCGATAATTGCTCAAACCAATATCCTGTAAAGAATGCACATGTCATAATCACGAGAAGCGGCGCGCTGTAAGATGTTTTCCTGATACTTACAGTAAACCATCCGAGATAGAAAACCAGCAGACTGATCAGGCCTGCAATTCCATATTCGCCCAGCAGCTGATTAAATTCCGAATCGGGTGTATGAATGATCGAATGAACATCTTTATGCTGGGTAAAATAAAATAAATAGAGCCGGAGATGGTTATTCTGGAAATCCGGATCGATATAGGTATATTTTTCAGGGTATTTAACTCCGATATTCAATGCCGTTGCCCTGAATGCCAGTTTGGAAGAGAAATTTCCAATGCCATCACCTGTGAATATCCGGGAAGGATGATTGTGCAGGAATTGCAGGGTCTCCTGCATGGCTATGACCTTGCCGGGAACCCTGGTGGTCCGCATCTTTTTAAAATAATCAGTCGTATCCGTGTAATGTGTACTGGCGAAATTGATCATTTTTCTTTGGAATGGAGTCGTATCCATGGCACTCTGGTATTCCTTCCCATTTATATCCGGCCCGGGAATCACGGGTTTCATCCAACTATTTATTGAGGCCCCTTTTAGTTTATTTGATGCCCAGGATTCTCTTACACTATCCAGATATTTTATCGCAAAACGGATCCGTCTCACTTCCAGCGTTGGGGTATCCGTTGTATTAATTACAGGCTTTAAATTATCGATGCCCGCTTCACGGGTAAACATTTTTTTCGCGGCAGAAATTACATACTCATTATTCTGGGGAGAGACCCTGACAAGAAAAAGCGCAATCAATCCCAGGCAAAGAACAATGATACTTTTCTGATTACGGTCACTTTGAAATATGAATGAAAAAATCAGGGCGATAACCAGGATGATATTTGTCAGATTACTGGCTGTAAGGATCAGTGCGATCATGCAGCATATAGTAAGTGCGATCTTTTTATTGTTCAAAAAAAATACCACGCCAAAAGCATTGATCAGGGCATTTGTAGTGGACGTATCAAAAGAAAGCCCCTTAATGTAGTCGCCTGTACTGATAAAATATTTCTGAAACAGGCCCTGGTACCGGTATGGATTCCATGCACCCGTTTCTATAACGATGGCCAGGAAATTTGAAAGGGATATGATCATATTGAATACAAAGAACAGCAGCAGGGTGTTACGCAGGGCAACTGCTGACGAACGGTCAACAGATAACTTTAGCTGGTGGATGGCCAGTAAACAAAATGTCCAGAAGAACAAGCCGTTTAGCAGTACAAGCCCGTAGGATAAATTTGTGTAAAGCCCATATAATAGCCAGTCCAGCACAGCAATCCCCATGACCATAATATAAAAAAGAGGCAGCCGGGAGTTTCTCCACCTCAATCCAAATTTGAAATTGAAACGCAGGCAGTATATGAACAGGAGTGCAAGAATTTTAATCCATAATTTAACGTCGAGTAAAAGAGAAAGAAAGACGAATAATTTCCAGTCAACCTGCTGATACAGATTTTGACTGATTGAAGACCGCATTTTCTCATATAGACTGGACGACTTCATCCTGGTTAAATTTTTTTTCCCGGAATGCTGAATTCAGGCCCACACGATTCTTTTAAGCCTGAATAAATCATTAAAACGGAGCTGACGGCTAAGTAATAAAATAAACAGGTAAATGGATACAGATATCAACACTTGGATCCAGAGGACATCGCTGGCGTAGGTTGCAAGGAAGCCGCTGACCAGCGCGCTTCCAATACCCAGGAATAAATAATATTGAATCCTGCCTGCATTTTCCAAATGGGTTTTCCTGAGGAAGTAAATTGTCTGCGCACCAATGGCAATAAAATAAGCAAAGGCGGCACCTTCCGCATGAAAAAAAGGAATCAGGATCAGATCCCCCCCGCAGGTGATTAGAAATGTAACGGTAAAAACGGAGAGAATCAATTTCATTTGATTCTGCGCAAAGTTTACAGACCAGAGCACATTATTAACATATAAAAACGGTACGCAGGCCGATAAAACAAGGATCGTGTGCTGATTGACACTTCCATATTTATTATTTGTGATGCTGTCGACAAATGGCGACCAGATGATATTTAAAACAAGAGAACCCAGGCAGGCAAGAATCACTTCGAATCTGATTAGGGTGATCAGGGAGTGATTCCTTTTATTCATCGCATCCCCCGGGTCCCGGTGGAACCATCTGGTTATCCTGGGCAGCAAAAGTGGTGCAATGATAAACAGGGGCAATGTGGAAACTTCAAACGCCTTATAAGCAAAGCTGTATTCCGCCAATATGGAAGTTGTCGAGATCAGGCCAAGCAGAACCCAGTCAAACCTGGCGATTCCGGCATTGCACACGATCACGCCCAGTTGAGGCAGGGATTCTCTGATAAGAGCTCTGTATTGTTTCAGGTGAAAGGAGAACCGGGGACGGAGGTTCAGGAAACGCCTGCCTGTATAAATGCAGATCATTAATTCAATGGCCGATGCGGAAATATATAATTCAATAAAGGAATTAAGATTCAGGCGGTTGATCTTGGCCAGGAGGAGCAATCCGGCCACCTTGAGGATATTGGCACCAACTGACATAGCCAATAAAGGCCTGAATAACTCTTTTCCGTTCGCGATCTGCTTGAACGGCATGGATAGAAAGATCAAAAACTGGCCTGTAGCCAGCAAGAATAGGGTCGTTGGTGTGGAAGCTGATCCTCCTGTGAAAACCCTGATCAGCCACAATAGTATTAAGAAGAAAATGCCGGTCAGCAGGAGATGCAGGGAATAGAGGGATGCCAGTTTTGAAGCTTCATTTCCGGTCGCAGTTTTTCTGACGATAACCTGGTCCATGCCAAAGCCAAGAACGGCAAATGAAAGCATCAATACGGCCAGGCACCAGCTGATTTCCCCGAAAATGGATTTTGAAATGTATTTCGAAAGGATATAAAAGATCAGGATGCCGCAGATCTGATTAATAAAGACCTGGACAGAACTGGCAGAAATATCATGAATGATCTTTCTTTTCATTTTGCAGGCTTGGCGGCGTCAGTTGCATTTTTTAGATGGGCGGTTGATAAAACGAAGTTTATTTAACCGGCCATTCATGTATTCCGGCAAATGCCGGATAAGGGAGTATTTCCCTTGTTCGTCCAGTGCACGCGCTACCTCTTCCCATTCAGCAGTTTTTATTCTGAGCGGGTATTTCTCAGAAGCCCGTCTGAATAATTGGTTCAAGTCATTTTCGTTCATAATAAACATGTGGCAAATGATGTTTTACCCTGAGCAAGTTTTTTTTGCAGATTCGCTTTGGCTTTAAAAAGATTGGATTTGGATGTACCTACCATAATGCCCAGCATGTTTGCAATTTCCTGGTGCGAATATCCTTCAATCACATGCAGGTTAAATACCAGGCGGTAAACCGGGGGCAGTTCCCTCACCATACAGATTATTTCTTTAAACTTCAAACTATTGTCTGATAACAGGCTGTCGTCTTTGTATTCGTTGCCTGTTTGGGACAATTCGCTGGTTTCCGGCGTATTTTTTTCTCTTCTTCTGTAATCAATGGCTGCATTGATAACGATCCGGCGCATCCAACCCAGCATTACAATTTCCATTCTCTCCCTGTCCCTGATCTCAAACCTACCAAAATTTCTGAATATCTTAACAAAACCATCATTAGTTACCTCTACGGCCTGCTCATAAGTATCCATGTATCTGAAAGCCACTTTCAGGCAGGTTCCGTAATATTGTTCATAAAGGATTTTTTGGCATTTGCGATCCTGGACAGCGCAACCGGATATTATTTGGAGGAGTTTTTCCAACTTGGCGGATTATACTGAAGTAAATAATTTATATAATAAACGCGGGATTTCCGGGGGGGGTTGCGTGGTAACCCCTTGAATGCCGGATTCAACCCGGATCCATGCGGTATTGCAAATAAAACGGAAGCCGGCAATTTGCCGGCCACATGCTATCCTGCGTTGGAAATGATTCCTTTGGTCCCAGATTAAGGCAGAACTATTTCCTTTTTTTTCCTGGTCTTCCGCTTCTTTTTTTAGCTGCTTTTTTCTTTCCCGGAGCACTTCTTTTTTTTGGGGCTGATTTCTTTTTCCTGCCGCTGCTTTTTTTGGCCGCAGGTTTCTTCCCTGGAACCTTGCTACCTTGTTTTCTTGCTTCGGATAACCCGATTGCAATTGCCTGTTTACGGTTCCTGACAGATTTGCCACTTCTGCCGCTTTTTAATTTTCCTCTTTTCATTTCATGCATTACTTTTTTTACTTTCTTCTGACTGCCTTTTGAATACCTGGCCATAATTGCATTTTTAAAAATGAATAATTATAAAATGATTGTATCAAATTACTTGCCACCGGAAGCCTTATCCTCTCTCCTCCCGATTTTACGGTTATCGCAGATCCCTTTCCGGACATGGCCCATGATGAATATTTTCCCCAAATACCAGCAATTGCCTTTGAATTCAGAATATAAACAGATTTGGGAGCAACTTTTGTTTGTTCATGCGAAGAAATTTTATATTGCTGGCCCTTTATTTATTATCGGGTGAATGGTCTTTCTGCCAGAAGACCAATCTTGATTTTTATATCCAACAGGCGCTGGGAAATAGCCCCCTGCTGAAAGATTACCGGAATCAAATTCAATCGAATCATGTTGACAGTCTCCGGATCAGGGCAGAATATAAACCGCAGGTGACAGGGAATAGCAGTAATGCTTATTTCCCGGTGATCAACGGATTCGGTTACGACGGAATAATTACGAATATTGGTGAACTAAGCGCTGTGGTCACGGTCAATCGGACCATCGTAAGTAAAAAAAATCTTTCCGCACAATTTCAAAATCTGCGGCTACAAAATGAAGGAATAACCAATAACGCTGAGATCTCCGAACAGGATCTGATCCGTACTATAACGGCCCAATATCTTACCGCATTTGGAACCCTGCAGGAACTGGACCTGGCCAGGGAAATCAATGGACTGCTGAAAAAAGAAGTGGAGGTATTGAAAACGCTTACGCAGCGTAATGTGTACCGGCAAACAGATTATCTTACCCTGCTGGTCACCGTTCAGCAGCAGGAACTTTCCATGAAACAACTGGCGATCCAATTCAGAAATGATTATGCCAGCCTGAATTATTTAAGCGGAGTGGTTGATACGACAGCAGTCGTTCTTCAGGAACCCGCCCTCGCTATTCAACCTTTGCCTGATCCCGACAATTCTATTTTCTTTCAAAAATATACGATTGACAGTTTGCAACTGGCTCACAACAGGATACTGATTGATTTCAGTTATAAGCCAAAGCTTAGCGTGTATGCCAATGGCGGATACATATCTTCTTTTGCTTACCACGCCTATAAGAACTTCGGAACCGGTTTTGGCCTGGACCTTACCGTACCGATTTACGATGGAAAGCAGAAAAAGCTTCAATATACTAAACTGGATATTGCAGACAGAACGAGAATGAGTTATAAAAATTTTTACCAGTCCCAATACTATCAGCAGATTGCCCAGCTTAAGCAGCAATTGCAGGCAACGGAATCACTAATTGGAGATATCAATGATCAGATTAAATATTCTGAAGGCCTCATTCAGGTAAACGCCAAATTGCTGGAAACGGGAGATGCAAAGATTGCGGACCTGGTTATTGCACTCAATAATTATCTAACGGCCAGAAATCTTCTTACCCAAAACAAAGTGAGCCGTTTGCAAATTATCAATCAAATTAATTATTGGAACAGATAAATCCCGTTATCATGGTTAGACGGATAAAATCCTGCGCTGTCGCCACCCTTCTGTTTCTTGTGGCTGACTCCTGCAGGAACCGGCAAACTGAAGCAGATGATGCACCGGCACCGGCAATAGTCCAAACGCCTGTAACGGTCACGCACATATCCAGTGACCCTATGACGGACTATATTGAATTGAATGCCACTTCCGTTTTTTTGCTTAAGAATATAGTAAAAGCGAACGCCAATGGATATCTCCAATCTGCCGATATCAAACCAGGCCAATTCGTAAGTCAGGGGCAGCTTCTTTTTTCCATAAAAACCAAAGAAGCGCAAAGCATCGGGGATGCCGTGAATGTATTGGATTCTTCTTTTAAGTTTTCGGGCACAAACAGGATCAGGGCGGGAGCCAAAGGTTTCATAACGCAATTAAACCATCAGGCAGGTGATTATGTTCAGGATGGGGAACAACTGGCAGTTATCAGCGATGAGAATAGTTTTGTTTTCCTAATGGAACTGCCGTTTGAATTAAAGACCTATGCGCCCGTTGGCAAAGAGCTGCAGGTCATACTTCCCGATGGAACGGCACTTTCAGGAAAGATCAGCTCCGCCATGCCCAGTGTGGATCCGGTCTCCCAAACGCAGAGCATGGTTATAAAAGTAAATAGTGCCCGCACGATTCCGGAAAACCTGATTGCCAAAGTACGCATTGCAAAAACCATCAAGACCAGGGTTGTTTCCCTTGCCAAAGCCGCGGTGTTAACTGACGAAACCCAGTCAGATTTCTGGATCATGAAAATGACGGACAGCACAACAGCCGTTAAAGTACCGGTTAAAAAAGGCATCGAGACGAAGGACAGGGTAGAAATCCTTTCTCCCGCGCTTTCTCCAAAGGATGAAATTTTATTGACAGGGAACTACGGATTGCCGGATACTGCAAAAGTGAAAATTATTCAGCCTTAGATCATCCATTGTGAAAAATTTCTTTTTAGCATATAAAAACCCGGTTGCTGTTTTGCTGGTGCTGATTATTGCGGGAGGCATGCTGGCGTATAATAAAATGCAGACCTCTCTCTTTCCCGAGATCACGTTCCCAAAAATAAAGATCATTGCAGACGCGGGCCTCCAGCCGGTGAACAAAATGATGGTCACCGTTACGAAACCACTTGAAAATGCCATCAAGCAGGTTCCTGATCTAAAGATGATCCGCAGCACCACGAGCAGGGGAACCTGCGAGATCTCCGCATTTATGAACTGGGATGCTTCGATTGACCTGAGCCAGCAACGCATTGAATCCAAAATCTCGCAGGTTAGAAATCTCCTTCCCCCGGAGACACAGATCACCGTCGAAAAAATGAATCCGTCTATTCTCCCCGTAATGGGCTATACTTTGGAAGGCCGGGAGCAATCCCCCATTGAATTGAAATTGCTCGCCATGTATACGATAAAGCCTTTCTTGTCGCAGGTGGAAGGTGTTTCAGAAGTGCGGGTTATCGGAGGTAAATCAAAAGAATACTGGTTGCAGCTGGATGCCCGGAAGATGAGCGCGCTTATGGTGACGCCGGATACCGTCAGCCAGGCCCTGGCTCAAACAAATTTTATCAAAGCCAATGGGTTCATTTCAGACTATAAATTCCTTTATCTGAGTACCACGGATGCTCAGGTGCATAGCATCGAAGATATCAGGAACATAGTTATCCGGAATAGCGGCAAGAGGATTGTGCGCGTACAGGATATTGCTGATGTAAGCATAGATGAGGCCGTAGAATACACTAAAATAAACGCCAACGGAAAGGAGGGAATACTGATAGCCGTTATCAAGCAGCCAAATGCAAATCTCGTAATGCTTTCCGGCCTGATGGAGCAAAAGATCAAAGAACTAAAACAGATTCTTCCAAAGGGAGTTTCCATTCAGCCTTATTATATCCAGGCTGATTTTGTGAATGCTTCGATTAAAAGTGTTACGGATAGCTTGTGGATCGGCCTGATCCTCGCCATGATCGTTGCGATTATTTTTTTGCGATCTCTGAAAGCCAGTGCGACCATCCTCATCACGATTCCGATAACGCTTTGTCTTACCCTGATCGTGCTGTACGCAGTCGGATTTACATTTAATATCATGACGCTTGGTGCGATTGCCGCAGCCATCGGACTCATCATTGATGACGCGATTGTAGTTGTGGAACAGATCCATCGCACGCATGAAGAAAATCCCGGGGAACAGACTGCACCCCTGATCAAAAAAGCCATTCATTACCTCCTGCCGGCCATGGTGGGGTCTTCCATCAGCACCATTGTCATCTTTTTTCCATTTGTTTGGATGAGCGGGGTTGCGGGTGCTTATTTTAAAGTGCTGACGGATACGATGATCATCACGCTGGTTTGCTCTTTTTTTGTAACCTGGATCTGTCTCCCGGTTATTTATTTACTCCTTACCCGAAAAAAACAGCGTCAATCTGCAGAACCAGCTGTTGCACATCCCGTAAAGAGACAGCGCTGGGTATCTTTTTTTATTTTCCGTCCGCTGATCGGTCTGATCATAATGGCTGGATTGATAGTTGCGGTAATTCTTATTTTGCCCCGGCTCGAAACGGGATTTCTTCCTGAAATGAACGAAGGAAGTATCGTGCTGGACTATGCATCGCCGCCGGGGACCTCGCTGGAAGAAACAGACGGTATTCTGAGACAAGTGGAAAAAATAATAAGAACAATCCCGGAAGTAAGCGCTTACTCACGCCGTACAGGAACCCAGATGGGATTCTTCATTACTGAGCCCAATACAGGAGACTACCTGATCCAGTTAAAGGAGAAACGGGATCGGACTACTGATGAAGTAATTTCAGACCTGCGTGCAAAAATTGAGGCGTCCCAGCCGGCTTTGCGCATTGACTTCGGCCAGGTGATCACCGATATGCTGGGGGATCTGATGACTTCCGTTCAGCCGGTAGAAATTAAGATTTTTGGAGATGATCAGCAGAAATTACACTCCATTTCCACGCAGGTTGCTTCCGTAGTTTCGGGAGTCAAAGGCGCAGCTGACGTATTCGACGGCATCGTAATTGCCGGACCCTCCGTGAGTATTGATCCGGATTACTCCAGGCTTGCGCAGTTTGGAATTACTCCGGCTGATATGCAATTCCAGATGCAAACGCATATGGAAGGCAATATTGTCGGACAATTACTGGAGAAGGAGCAGCTGACGCCGATCCGGATGGTATATCCGGGCAACAGGAAGATCAGCGTGGCGGACATAGGAGCCCTCCAATTGTTCCTGCCCAATGGAAAATTGAATCCCATTTCTTCACTAGCACGTATACAGGTGAATCCCGGCGATGCCGAAATTCAGCGTGAAAATCTGCAATCCATGGGCGTTGTAACTGCAAGGTTGGAAAACAGTGACCTGGGAACGGTTGTCAAAAGGATCCGGACGCAGATCAAGCAGAAGATAATTCTACCTGCCGGATATCATATTGAATACGGCGGAGCCTATGCTGACCAGCAACAATCCTTTCAGGAATTGTTGATGATCCTGATCAGTGCCTGCTTATTGGTTTTTGGAACGATCCTGTTTTTGTTCAGAGATTTTAAAGTCGCTCTCCTGATCCTGGTGGTTGCCGTGCTGGGCATTTCAGGAAGTTATCTCGCCTTGTATATTACCGGAACGCCGCTGAACGTGGGGAGCTATACGGGCTTAATCATGATTGTCGGGATCATTGGCGAAAATGCAATTTTCACATTTCTGCAATTCAAAGAGTCCCTACTCACCAAATCGGCTGACGAATCCATTATCTATGCGATCTCAACCAGGCTCAGGCCAAAACTAATGACCGCACTGGGCGCCATATTTGCCCTGATGCCCCTGGCCCTGGGAATAGGCGCCGGAGCCCAGCTTCATCAACCACTGGCTATCGCCGTGATCGGCGGTTTCATCATTGCGTTGCCACTATTGCTTATTGTATTCCCCAGTTTACTCAGGGTTTTCTATGGGGTGAAAACTAAAAAATAAAAATTAAAAACTAAAAAAATGAAAAAGTATGCATTGATTTTCTTTCTGCTGACAAGCAGCTGCGCTTTGAGCAACCTTTATGCTCAGCAGGGTTCCGGGTTCAGGGTTGTCAGGTCATTCCCAATAGTCAGCAGTGGCGGATGGGACTATATTGCTGTGGGCCCGGGGAATAACCGGATATATGTTTCCCATGGTACACAGGTGAACGTGCTGGATGAAACGACAGGGGATTCCCTGGGTGTTATTCCAAACACTACGGGTGTGCATGGCATTGCATTCGTTCCTTCCCTTGGCAAAGGCTACACAAGCAACGGACGGATAAACAACGTCACCGTTTTCGATCTGAAGACAAACCAGGTGTTGGGGCAAATTGCTGCCGGGCAGAATCCGGACGCCATAATGTATGATGAGTTCTCTAAGCTCATCATCACCTGTAATGGCCGAAGCAGTGATCTCAGCCTGATTGACCCGGTTTCAGAAAAAGTGGTGGCAACAATTCCTGTCGGAGGTAAACCCGAAACTGCAGTATCGGACGGCATGGGGAAACTTTATGTAAATATTGAGGACAAGGGCGAAATTGCAGAAGTGGATATCAATAGCCGGAAGCTGATGAATCGCTGGACCCTGGCGCCTTCAGGAGGGCCTACCGGCCTGGCCATCGACACTAAAACGCACAGGTTATTTTCCGGATGCGATAAAACCCTGGTGGTCATGGATGCAGATAACGGCAAAGTGATTGACCGGGTAACGATCGGAGATGGGTGCGATGGCGTGGCATTTGATCCGGAGTTGAAAGATGTATTTGCGAGTTGCGGAGAAGGCAGGCTGAGTATCGTTCATGAAGAGAATGCGGATAAATTTGTAATGGTTGCTGATGTGCCAACCAAAAGAAGTGCAAGAACAATTGCCGAAGATTCAAAAACGCATACCGCCTTTTTACCTGCGGCGGAATTTGAAAAAACAGCCGCACCCGGCGAGAGAAGACCACCCATGGTTCCCGGCACTTTTCAGGTATTGGTGGTGAAAGAGTAGGCGTTTAAAAACCTATCTTTTTATTTTTGAGGAAATTTAAATCAGATTTTAGTTCCTTCAGCAGGAATCCGTATGCCTGGCTGATCAGCTGGCTGTAGGATGCATGCCCGAATGATTTCATTCGGCCCGTGGTTTTGTCAACCAGGGTCAGTTTCATCAGGGATTCTTCTTCCATGGACAGGGCCAGGTCGTATTTCAATAAAATCTGTTTTAGTTTTGTTGTATTTCGCATGGCGGTCGTTAAAATTACAATTTCAGATTTAAACATGATCTTTATAAATCTTAACACAGCCTATGCTTACTTGCTTTGAAAGAATTGAGGCCTTTAATCAGGGAAGGATACCGGAAATGCTTCGTGTGAAATATGGGCTCATGCGGAAAAACCTCTTCGGGTTTTACAGGGGCACCAGTCATTTGTTTTACGAGGACCTGCATGGAAATGACACGCTTCCTTCTTCACCACTTGTATGGGTTTGCGGAGATCTTCACCTGGAGAATTTCGGGAGTTATAAAGGAGACAACCGGCTGGTTTATTTTGACCTGAACGATTTTGATGACGCCCTGCTTGCCCCTGCCGGCTATGAGCTGGCACGGATGACCTGCAGCATATTTGTTGCATTTGATTCTCTTAAGGTAGAAGAAAACAAGGCGATTAAAATGGGACAACTCTTTCTCAAAAATTATGCGCTGATCTTGAGTAAAGGCAAATCTTATTATATCGAACCACAAACCGCTAAAGGAATTGTACAGGCATTTTTAATGGCGGTCAGCAAAAGAAAGGAAAAACAAATCCTGGAGAAGAGGACCGTCAGAAAAAAAGAGAGCCTGACCATCCTGTTGGAACATCCCCGTCATTTCAAATTGGATAATGAATTGAAATCTGAACTGACCCGGCATATCAATGAATGGATCACGCATAACAGTTATAGTCCTTATAATTTCGAAGTGCTGGATGTTGCCTTCCGGCTTGCAGGAACAGGCAGCCTGGGTTTGAAGCGCTATATCTTTTTATTGAAAAGTACGAACAGGAGAAATAAATACATGCTGATGGAGATGAAGCAGGCGGCTCCCCCTGCGCTGAAAAAATACCTGGGTTTACAACAACCCGAATGGGAATCAGAAGCTCAGCGGATTGTGAATATCCAGCAACGAATGCAAAATATTCCTCCCGCGCTCCTGAGTTATACAATTTTCAGAGGGGAATCTTTCATTGTGCAGGAGATGCAACCCATGAAAGACAGCTTTGATTTTAAGTTTGTCCGGGACCGATACCGCGACCTTTTTCAGATAATTGATGATATGGCTACCCTTACTGCTTCTGCGCAGATCAGGAGCTCCGGATGGAAAGGCGCCAGCGTAGTCGACGAGTTAAGCGCATTTGGCGAGAATAAACAATGGCAGGAACCCATTCTGGAATATGCCAGGCAATACAAAAGGACGGTGCAGTTGTATTATACTGAATTCTGTGAGGCCAGCATGGGAAAGAATCCGGTAAAATTGAAGAAGAAAAAGACAGTAAAATGAACCTGGAACTGACACTGCGGAAAGAGCATAGTAAATCGTAGTGCGAATACCCAAACGATACCATGGCCGGCTGATGGGAACAGGAAACACCTGCCTTCCGCAGCAGGGCAAAAAGGATTTTAAATAAAAAATAAGAACTGCCCCGATACCCCACCTATAGAATTTCTTATATTCATTAAAAGAATTTTTATGGTAACGGTAAAAGCTGCCCGCGGGCTCGCACTGAGTTTTGAAGAAACGGATGAAAAACCGCATTTTGACCGGTTTGCTTTCCGGGTGAAGGGTAAAATATTTTGCACCCTTTCTGAAGTGAATAAAGATGTTAATTTGAAACTGTCACTGCATGAACAGGCTATTTTGTGTAAAGCGGGTCCCGTGGAACTCATCCATCCGGTTGCCGGAGGCTGGGGTAGAATGGGCATGACAACGATACACCTCCCTAAAACGACGAAGGCTTTTTTCAAAGATGCGCTGACAACAGCTTATTGCAATGTGGCCCCGTTGAAGCTGGCAGAGAAATACACTTCGTACGATTAATAATTTTACTTCCATGATAAAAAATTACATTCTCGTTGCCATCCGGCAACTCGGCAGACATAAATTGTTCTCTGCACTGAATATATTTTGCCTGGCGATCGGGATTTGTTTTTGCCTGCTGATTGGTCAATACGTATTGCATGAAGGGTCAGTGAATGGCGGCCTCAGGAATGTTCACCGCCAGTACCTGGTGGCCAGTAAATGGAAAATAAAAAACATGGGATTGGATTTTACTACCATCGGTGCGCTGCCTAAATCCCTGAAACAGCAATTCCCCGGACTGGTGGAAAATTATTACCGTTACAATCCTGTAACCAATGTGGTATCGGCAGGGGACAGGCACTTTCAGGAAGATATTGCTATTGGAGATACAACCCTCGTATCGATGTATGGCTACCCAATACTATTTGGCGACCCGCACCATGCATTTATTAATAATAGTTCAGCGGTTATTACAGAAGCATTTGCGCTAAAGCTTTTCGGGGACAGAAATGCTATTGGGAAAACAATTACGATAACAAATACAGTCGGCCCTTCGCAGGATTTCAAGGTTTCTGCAGTATTGCAGACAACTTCATATAACACAGTAAACAATTTTATTGATAAAAAGGGTTATGCTGTCTTCGTACCGTTTGAAGGGAATCGATATTACCAAACGGGTGCGGGCGATGATTTATGGAATATGGTTCTGCTGGTTGGCTTCCTGGAGTTAAAACCTGGAGTGCAGCCATCACAGCTTTCAGGCCCGGTTAGAAAATTAATTTCATTAAATGCGCCGGAAAATATCAGTAAGAATCTCGAAGTTCGATTGAACCCCCTGGACACTTATTACTTAACCGCTAATGGAGCGGCCGTCGAAAAAACGCTGGTTATCCTTTCGCTCGTGGCAGTAGGCATACTACTACTGGCGATCATTAATTTCGTAAATATCATGATCGGGACTTCTGCTTACCGGATCAGAGAAATTGGATTGAGAAAGGTTTTTGGAGGAAGAAAACGACAATTGGTTTTCCAATACCTCACAGAATCAATTGTTCTTACTTTTGTGGCAGCTGTATTGTCTCTTATTCTTTATAGCTTCCTGCGTCCGGCTTTTAATGAGATATTACAAACTTCCATCCCGCCCGTGATTCAATTTAGTTTCCAGCAGACCGGACTCCTTTGCCTGATGGTTGTTTTTGTCGGATCCCTTGCTGGTATCTATCCCGCTTTTATACTCAGTGCTTCGAAAGTAGTCGCTTCCGTGAAGGGTAAGATCAGTTTAAGTGAAAAAGGGACATGGATGCGAAAATCCCTGCTGGTTCTGCAATTCATGATAGCCACCATAGTTTTTATTCTGGCCCTGACGATATCAGAACAGGTAAATTATTTTTTTGAAAAGGACCTCGGATATAATAAGGACCGGCTTATGGTGATTTCTGCCTTTCCGAAACAATGGGATTCAGCCGGCGTGGCGAAGATGGAGACAATCCGCAATGGCTTATTGGAAATACCTGCGGTAAAGGATGCAAGCCTCTCTTTCGATGTTCCGGAAGGTACGCCAATGGCGAATTCGCTGATACCTGACGGCTCAAAGGATAATCAGCCACTGATTATTCCGACTATTATTGTAGACCAAAATTATGCTACTGCCTATGGAATAAAATTGATTGAAGGAAGGTTTTTTGGGAAGAATGAAGGAGGATATATTCCTGGCGAAATGGTGATTTCTGAGGCCGCGATGAAATCCTTTGGTTGGAAAGACGCCTTCGGTAAGAAGCTGCACTCACCCGGAGCAGGAGTTTTTACAGTAGTAGGTGTAGTCAGAGATTTTAATTACTCTTCACTGCATGAAGCCATTGGCCCCCTGGCATTTATTCACGTGAGAGACGCGCTCACCTATCGTTACATATCAGTGAAATTGCAGGGTGGGCAATTGAACAGCAGCATTGATCTGCTAAAAAGGAAAATGAAAGAACTTTCTCCAGGCGCTCCTTTCGAATACTTTTTCATGGATGAGAAATTCCAATCCATGTATGAAACGGAACTTCATCTGAAAAAAGCGGCTGGGATAGCGACCGGGCTGATGGGTCTGATCGTTTTGCTGGGCATCTTTGGAGTACTGACCCTCGCACTCGCCAAACGGACAAAAGAAATTGCCGTGAGGAAGGTATTGGGTGCTGAAATTTACCATATTATCATCCTTTTTTTAAAGCAGTATACCAGCCTCATTGGAATAGCTATTCTGATTGCATGGCCACTGGCTTACTTTTTAACCAGCCGCTGGCTGGAACAATATGCATATCGGATTGGACAGCATGCCTGGTACTATGTCCTCGTGGGCGCAATTGTGTTTTCTGTCTCGTTCCTGCTTATAAGTGCGCAGTGTTTGAAAGTGGCGCTTGCCAATCCGGTCAATAGTTTGAAGACTGAGTAAGAAATTAAAAATTAAAAAGTAAAAATTAAAAATTAAAAAGGAGACTCAAATGGCTCTAGATCAATCGTTGGATGGATGGGTATATGCAGAAAAATTGCCCCTGGGTTCATGATAATTGGGCCGTAAAGCTTACTTTTGCTCCCCGCGATAAAACACCGTTCGGGGCGTAGCGTAGCCCGGTCATCGCGCCTGGTTTGGGACCAGGAGGTCGCAAGTTCGAATCTTGCCGCCCCGACTTTTTTTAATTTAACTTTCAAAACCCGTTCCATGAGCGGGTTTTTTAATGCAAACCATTTTATGGCATGTTCTCAGAATGCCAATTTCATGGTGAATTAAAAGTTGAATACTTCGAATCCTGTGACCGCACTCTGTAATTCAAGCCTGCAGTTGTGCCGCTGGTTACATCAATGGTAACCCCGGTTATTTTGGAAGACATATCGGATGCCAGAAATACTGCAGCATTGGCTATATCATCCATCAGAGGCAGCTTTTTCAGCATTGTATCGTCCTCCATCATTCGCAGGATGGTCTGCATACCTGCAGGATTAGTTTCGATTGCCTCTTTAAATACCTTTGAATCCGGGGAGCCGCCGGACCTGATGTTTACAACCCGCACGCCATACACACCTAACTCAGAAGCCAGGTTCCCCGACAAGCTTTCTACAGCACAACATGCCGGCGCAAAGCCTGCAGTATATGGATAGCCTATTCCTCCTGGTGTTGCTGTAAGAAATAAAATGACTCCGGAGCCCTGTTTCATCATTTGTCTGCCGGCAGCTTTTGCAGTTAGAAACCGGGTTTGCATGGTCAGTTTTATTGGGCGTAAAAAATCCTCCATCGGAATATCGACCAGGGGAATGTTTTGTATAACATCAACGCCGACAGCATTGAATGAAATATCAATTTTACCAGCTTTTTGCACCACCCGTTCCAGGTGGCCATGAATTGCATTTTCATCGAATGCATCCACTTCTTCTGCCTCTACTTTTCCGTTTGAACTTTGAATTTCATTTGCCACTCTTTGAACTGAATCAAGATTACGGCCTGTTAAAAACAGCTTTGCCCCTGCAGCAGCAAACGCCCTGGCAACCGCTCCTCCAAGAGAGCCGCCACCGCCATATATGATTGCATTCTTGTTTTGAAGTATCATAATATTTTATCTATTTCATCCCGGGATACCAGTTTCGCAACCTGACATCTATATTCTTATCTCCGGCCTCCACAAGATTTTTAAATTCATTGATATCACTCAACCCGTTCCGCCCGCGATAATGATATGGGTAAACAATTTTGGGCCTGAAGGCCAGCACTGCATCGGCTGCTTCCTTCACATCCATGGTATAGGGAAGGTTCATGCAAACAAAGGCAACATCAATATCTTTCAATGAACGCATTTCAGGAATGCCCTGTGTATCCCCGGACAAATAAATCCGCTTGCCGCCTATGCCGAGCACATAGCCATTTCCCCTGCCTTTGGTATGCATGGCAGTCGGACTTTCAGGAAGGTTATACATCGGGATTGCTCCTATTGATATTCCGGATTGAGTTGTGTTGTCGCCATTTTTAAGCACCACCATGTGGTCTTTATCAGCAGCAGATAATTTGTCAGCAACTACCTGGGGAACTATAAGGAGGGTGCCTGCTTTTTTAATTGAATCGATGGTATTGACGTCAAAGTGGTCACCATGTATGTCTGTAATCAATATGATGTCGGGAGGCTGTAACCCCTGATAATTAGCAACGCCTGTTGGATCGGCATAAATTCTAAGACCATTCACCGTGAGTATCAGACTCGCATGCTGGATCGGTTGTATGGTAAGCGGACCCATTTTCGTTTGCAGCACGTCGGGAGCGCTGCGTTGCGCAGATGCAGAATAAATAATGGTTGCAAATAGGATTCCAAGAATAATCGATTTCATAATTGATAAATTAAGTAAGGGTAAATATACTAAAAAGCCAAACGACAGGTGACATCTATGCCGGATAATGTTCGCGCTCAGGATGGAATAAATACAACTCCAACCATAAAGTATTTTGAACTCTTATTGGGTATTTTAGTTCAGGCCTTAATATACTCTTTCCCTAAACCTATTCTGGCAGAGCAAAATCATTCAGTGCGCAGGCTCTTTACCGGGTTGGCAGTGGCGGCGCGGATAGCGGAATAGCCGACTGTAAGCCACGCGATAATGAGCGAGGCAAGGATTGTCAGGATGAAAAAGCCCGCACCCAGATCAATCCGAAAACTGTATTGCTGGAGCCATTTTACCATGAAATACCAGGCAAACGGGCACGCAATCAGAAAAGCGATCGTGATGAGCAGCGTGAATTCCCTTGAAAGCAGGAATACAATATTTCCGGGCGTGGCACCAAGTACTTTGCGGATACCGATTTCCCTGTTTCGTCTCACAGCCATAAAAGAGATGAGGCCATAAAGTCCCAGGCAGGATATGAAGATCGCAATACCTGAAAATATCTTATAAAGTTGTGATAGCTGATTTTCCTGTTTGTAATAGTCTGCAACAGCCTGATCGATAAAGCTGTATTCAAATACAAAATCAGGGTAAATTTTGTTCCAGACCGATGCGACCGCGGCAACAGATGCATTTGTTTTACCTGGCTGCAGCTGGATATTTACACTACCGTAAGCATCCTGAATCGTTGTCATCACAATGGGGCCGATGGGGTCCCGTAACGAATTGACATGAAAATCCCTTACCACTCCGACAATGGGATGCATCCTGCCATCAATCCGGATATTTTTACCGATGGCATCCTGGGGACTACCAAGCGCCAGATTTTTCAGCAGGGTTTCATTTACGACGAATTCTTTCATTGTGTCTGATGGGAAATAAATCCGGCCCGCAGCCATTTGCAGTTTATAAATGCCAAAATATGCAGTATCGGCAATCTTCATGCCGACGATCAGATCTGCCTTTTCAGTATGATTAGTAGGTAATTGAAGATCCGTATACCAGTCGCCGCCTCCGGTTGGTGCTCCCGCGCTGAAGCTGACTTCTTTGATCCCTGGTTCGCGGATCAACTGGTCGCGGAGCATGCCTAGTTTTGTACGGCTCAGACTGTCACCAGGAAACGGAACATTGATGATCGCTGTCTTATTGAATCCAAGATCTGCATTCTTGAAATAATTCATCTGAGAAACTACAACCAGGGTTCCGATAACAAGCGCCTGGGCGATCACAAACTGAAGAACAACCAATGCTCTCCTGAGCGAAATGCCTTTTGCTGAATGTGCAATGATCTTACTTTTTAAAGCGTTGATCGGATTGAAGCCTGACAAAACCATGGCAGGATAGAATCCCGACAAAACGGTTACGGAAAGAAATACCACAATCATAAATAACTGGATGCCGTGATTCTGAAGAACGTCAATGGCTAACCGGGTTTCAAGCAATCCATTCAGGAAAGGCAGCATAATTGTCGCTGTAGTCATGGCCAGGATTAGCGCAATAAAACATATCAGGCTGGTTTCTCCCAGGAATTGAAGCAGCAATTGCCCGCGCCTGCCTCCCAGTACTTTCCTTACTCCAACCTCTCTTGAACGGTTGATAGCCTGCGCTGTGGAAAGATTTATGAAATTGACACAGGCTATGATGAGCAGGAATAGCCCGATGAGGCTGAGGGCCGTAATCAGTTCCCTGCTGAATGTGCGGCCGTTGAAATTTCCGAAACGTTCATCATAATGCATCTCTTTAAGGGGTTGGAGCCTTATGTTGTAGCCTGCATGATCCGGAGGCATGTGTTTCGTAATAAAGGCAGGCAGCAGATTGTCAAATTGAGCAGCCGTATACTGAGGACGCAAAAGAACAAAACAATAATTGTCATCCGAAATGTTTATCCAATTATTCATATTCACCTGTTTCACCAGGGTTGCATACGATACCACGACCTTCAGAGGGAAATCCGTGTTTACTGGCGGATCATCCAGAATACCGGTCACTTTCATTGGCTGGTTATACAGCGTGATCGTTTTGCCAGTCGCCGTTCTCCAGTCACCGAAATATTTTTCAGCTGTAGACCTGGTTAGCAATACCGTATTCGGTTCCTCAATATCACTCTTAGCATTTCCTCTCAACATCGGGAAATCAAACATTTCAAAAAACTGAGGTTCTGCAAAAAAAACTCTGTTCTCCTTGAATTTTTTTGCAGGCTGCTCTTTGCTGCCTGCGATAAGCACCTGCACTCCGGCATCACCACAGATTGCTGCTGCATTTTCCAGCTGGGGATATTCGGTTCTCAGGCCGTTTGTTACAGGGAAAGGCACTCCCGTGCGATATTCCCTTCCAACGGGATTTTTCCCTTCCCTGACAACACGATAAATATGATCCTTTTTTGAATGGAAACTGTCGAAGCTTTGTTCGTATTGCAAAACGAGGAAAATAAGCAGGCAGGCGGCAATGCCAACAACAAGGCCGGTTATATTAATGATCGACTGATTCCTGCTGCGTACAAGGTTCCTGAAAGCAGTCCTGAAATAGTTTTTAAGCATGTCTGAATTTTAATCCGGTTCTGAAATAAGTGCTTAACCTGGCAATCCACAAAAATGCCAGTTTGCCAAATTGCTGCTAATCAGTAGACTAAAAATAAGAGCCTGAATTTTTAGTGTACGGTTTTGACGCATGTTCGTTCGCTTACATTCACCATGCTATATGCCCGTCAATATATCTGATGAGATCATCAGCCATCAGTTTTTGCTCTTTGGCATTCGGGTGGCCTGCTGTGTTCTTGAATGGAACAAAATGGGTGTAGATATGCTTGTCATGCATGGCTTCGACCGCCTTTTCAACATAACCCGGCCATGGAGACCCGGTGTGCATGGCGTCCATGTTTCCGAGCATACACAGGATCGCAGCTCCCGGATATTTTTCCCTGACTGATTTCACAAAATTCCGGTAAGCTATTATGAATGTTGCAGCGGAAGGTGCTTTCGTGCCATAGCGGGCTTTGAATTGTTCGTTATCCGGCATATTTACAAGCCAGCAATCGTTTTGAAAGAGGTTGATCAAAACCAGATCCGGAGTATATTTTGAAAAATTCCATTTACTGGCAGGATTCTCAGGATCCAGGCGGTCATACATTTCCGGCATAATTAAAGGAAACCAGCTGATGGTTATTCCTATTCCGCTTTTGCTGGTACAATAATATTCGGCATCAAAATGCCTGGCCAGAATAGCGGCATAAGTGATATAACCGTTTTCATAAGGAGATGTTCCCCGGTCCTGCCCGCTGGAATCCTCATCCGCATATCCACAGGTTATGGAATTGCCGAATACTTCCAATTTTCTTTTTTTTATAGCCGGAGCTGCTAATACTGATGCATGACCATCCAGTAAAAAATAATAAAACCATGTCTTCCCCATTGACCATTCCGTGCGTTTAAATAATTCGAGCTCATGTTTTCCTTCCCCAAGATGGGTTGCTAACAGATAAAGCTGCTTTGTGTTATCCGGATGAAGAATACGGATAAGTTTGCCATCTACAATAACATTATAATAGTTCTCCCCGCGCTCATCCTTCAAAAAAGCTTTTACTTCTGTGCCCCGGAAGTTTATTTTAACCGATGTGGCAGTCCATGCAAGCCGGGCAGATTCAGCATCCATGGCCACTCTGCCCATGTAATGGATATGGGGATCATTGAATCCGATTTTCAGGGTTTGACACGGACCAGGATTAAATGCACAGGTAAAAACAAGGAATAAAATAAACCGCACAAACAGGTTTAGAGGATTCGTGTTCATAAGTTGAATTGAATGCCTAGGATTGTGACCGGTCATACACAACTTTCCCTTTTATGATCGTTGTTTGAATTTTAATATCATCATCAAAAATGATCAGGTCTCCGTCTTTTCCCAATGCGATAGACCCTTTTTGCTTATCTATTTTCATGATTCTTGCGGGTACCAGGGTCATCATTTGCACAGCATCCGGCAAAGAGACCTCTGCCTGGTTAATCATTGTTCTCACCAGCCTGTCCGCAGTGGCAACACTTCCTGCAAAAGAACTGCGGTCAGGCAGTTTGGCAACGCCATCTTCCACGATCACCTTTATACCATTTTTTCTGGAACCCAGTATACTCTCTCCCGGTGGCATGCCTGCTGACCGCATGGCATCTGTGACCAAAGCCGTCCGATGGGTACCTTTTATTTTGAGGATCAATTTCAAGAGCGGCGCAGGCAAATGAATGCCGTCTGCAATGATTTCAACGTCTACCTCATCCAACAGATAAACACTTTCCACTACTCCTGCATACCGGTAAGCATTTTTTCGGATGACGCCGGACATACCAGAATAGAAATGTGTGGCAAGTCTGTATCCGTTTTCAACTGCCTTTACCACCTCTTCATATACCGCATTCGTATGGGCAATGGCGGGCATAATTCCATTTGACAGGAGACAGCGGCCAAATTCAAGTGCTCCCGGAAGCTCGGGGGCGGCACTCCATCTCGCGATCAGATCCCCTGCATGCGCAATGATTTCCTTGTATTCCTTTTCGTCCGGGTTACGGATAAAGCGGGGATCCTGGGCACCCCTCTGCTCCATATCGAAATACGGCCCCTCTATATGCATGCCCATGAGCTGCGCGCCATGCTCATTTACCCTGCGCGCCTCCCTGTAAACATCCAGCGTGTGCAACAGATCTTCCTTTTCGGCGGTGAGCGTGGTCGGAAAGAGCGCTGTGGTTCCATAACAGGAATGGATCTGCGCTATTTTCAGGAACGCTTCAATGGTTCCGTCCATGAAATCAAATCCCCCGCCACCATGAATATGGATATCTATGAAACCCGGTGAAATGAAGTTTCCCCCGGCGTCAATTGTAAGGTCTGCAGGCTTGTCAATTCGGGTG
Source organism: uncultured Chitinophagaceae bacterium (assembly GCA_963705005.1). Taxonomy (GTDB): domain Bacteria; phylum Bacteroidota; class Bacteroidia; order Chitinophagales; family Chitinophagaceae; genus Puia. The sequence continues at coordinate 121,524 of CAVPIO010000010.1, read as the reverse complement.
GCGCCAATTTCGGTGATTATCCCGCCGGAAATCAACAGGCTCCCATTTTGAACAATACCCGCTGGAGTAATGATCCGGCCGTTGCTGATTTTAATGCTTGGGGTCATCATATTTTTATTGTACTGGCGGCGGGTCAGGGCAGGACTGAAATCAGCGATGCAGCCGCTGTGTCCAGAAATAGGAAACAAGATAAATGATTTCTAAGTATGCTTGCCGGGCAAAGGTTGCTCACTTCCATTGTGAAGCAATCCCTGACTGCTTTAGCCTTGCGCAGGTCGGGGACGGAGCATATAATATGCCTGGAAATCATAATTTGTTTTATGGACATACTAATGGCTTTTTCCGGAACGGCAGAAAGGGAAGCGAACCATCCTTCATTCATTTGTTGTCGCCGGCATTGTTCATCCAGGCTGACCGTAATAAAGGCTTCATCGGTGTTAAAATCTGCAGGAGGATCATTAAATGCAAGATGACCGTTTTCGCCAATGCCGATCAGGGCCACATCCACGGGATTTTTCTTTATCAGTTGACCAAGCCGTTTGCATTCCCGTTCTGCTCCCGCCTCGCCATCGATCAGGTATGCCGCTTTAAGCGGAGACAATTTCTCCAGAAAGCGTTCCCGGATATATTTCCGGAAACTTGCCGGATGTGTTGCGGGTAAATCAAGGTATTCATCCAGATGAAACAGGATCACTTTACTCCAGTCAATTTCCTTTTCAACGATTAACTGATTCAATGTTTCAAACTGGCTGGTTCCTGTAGCCAGTATGATATTGGCAATTCCCTTTTCTTTTATGGATTCCCTGATCAGGCCGGCTGCCTTCTTTCCTGCAGAGATACCCAATGCGATGGGGTCTTCTTTTATATTTATTGTCATTCAACTGAGATCTAATTCTTTTTCATATTCAGCCAGATTACCTTTTGCTCAGACACATGGTCCTGTCCAATGATGTCTTTGTAGAGCGCCGGCTTTCTTGCTTTCAGATAGCGGTATCCGCCGGCATCCCTGAGTTTATCTGGCGTCAGGGTGGCAATGCAGAAATCATCGTCGAGTTTTCTGCATTCAGCGAGAATATCTCCAAACGGATCGAGGATCATGGAACAGCCGTTCTTAAGCTGGTCATGGTCCATTCCTATGGGATTGGAAAATACGACGTACAATGCGTTATCATAGGCCCGCGCAGGCAGCCATTTCATCAACCATCCCCGTCCTTTCATACCATCAAATTCCAGGCGGAGGGAGGTCGGATCATTTTCCCTGTTCAGCCACAGCGCCGGATCCACGAAACCCGCACCGGGCCGCGTGGATGGCGTACACATGGTGACATGCGGCATGAATAAAATATCTGCACCAAGGAGTTTTGTAGCGCGAACGTTCTCAATGATATTATTATCATAGCAGATAAGGATGCCGCATTTCCAGCCATAAAGATCGAAAACGCAATATCGGTCGCCGGGAAGTATATGGCGATTTACAAAAGGATGCAGCTTTCTGTATTTTGCGATGAGGCCGGTTTTATCCACGCATACATAGGCTTTGTAAAGATTCCCCTGTTTGTCTTTTTCAAAAAGGCCGGCCAGCAGCGCAATATTATTTTTTTCTGCGATCTCCCTGAGTGCGGAAATACTTTTCCCTTCCGGGATATATTCTGCCAGATCCAGCATTTGCTCTTTGGAAAGCTGCATGGCAAAAGTATAACCCGTTATGGAACATTCATGAAAAGCGATGGCTTGTGCACCTGCAGATGAAGCCTCCCCGGAAAGCCGCTCAATCACAGAAAGGTTATAATTCTTCTCACCGCTTTTGTTTTCGAACTGGGCCGTGGCAATTTGCATATGATTCATTGTTGACGGTTGATGGTTGACGGTTGACGGTTGACGGTTGACGGTTGACGGTTGACGGTTGACGGTTGACGGTTGACATATTCCATTTGCGAATTTACGTCTAAAGTCCGTCAACTGTCAACCGTCAACCGTCAACGGAATTCTTTTCATCTTCCACAATGATTGTAACTTAGCCTTTGTAACTGATTAAATGAAAAAGAAGGCATTAAAAATACATCCGGCAGATACCGTAATGGTTGCACTAAAGAATATTTCCGCAGGAGAAACAATTCAGTTCGCAGGCATAAGCTATCTGATAAAGGAACCCATACCGGCGAAACATAAATTTTTTATGCGTGATGAGAAAGCTGGAAATGAGGTGATCATGTATGGAGTATTGGTGGGGAAAACCAGAATGGATGTTGCAGCAGGAACCAGGGTATCAACGGAAAATGTAAGGCATGCAGCAACGCCCTACAGTTACCGTAACCTGGAATTCCATTGGAAGCCGCCCGATGTTTCCAAATTCAGGGAAAGGCATTTCCTTGGATATCACCGCAGCGATGGACGCGTAGGGACGGCTAATTATTGGCTCTTTATCCCTACCGTTTTTTGCGAGAACCGCAATATGGACGTAATACGGGAAGTGTTGCAGGATGAGTTAGGATATTCAGTAACGGAAAAATATAAAGCCTTTACACGCGAACTGATCCGTGCCTGTCGCGAAGGCAGGGATTTAATGGACCCGGCATTTTCTGTTCCTCTGCTGAAACAAAAGCAATCAACTCTTTTTGATCACGTGGATGGCATTCGTTTTCTGAACCACAACGGGGGCTGCGGTGGCATTCGTCAGGATTCCGCTGTTCTGGGAAAATTGCTTGCGGCCTATGCAAACCATCCAAACGTAGGAGGGGTCACTTTACTCAGCCTTGGCTGCCAGCACTTGCAGACGCATGATCTTTTGCAGGATATTAAAAAAGAAAACCCGTCATTCGACAAACCATTTTATATTTTCGAGCAGCAGCAGTCAAAGGGGGAGGAGGAATTGATTGCAACTGCAATACGTAAGACTTTTGAAGGACTGGTTCGTATCAATCAGTACGAAAGAAGACCTGCCTCGCTCGATAATCTATGCATTGGCGTAAAATGTGGCGGCAGTGATGGATTCAGTGGCATTACCGCGAATCCGGCCGTTGGTTATTGCGCGGATCTCCTCGTGGCTTTGGGCGGAAAAGTTTTGCTTGCTGAATTCCCGGAACTCAATGGTGTGGAACAGGAGCTGATCGATCGTTCCGTGAGTGAACCCGTGGCGAGGAAATTTATCCGGCTTATGAAAGATTATGAAGCTTCGGCCGCCCGCTCGGGTTCAGGGTTCGACATGAATCCTTCCCCGGGAAATATCCGGGATGGCTTAATTACGGATGCAATGAAATCGGCCGGAGCTGCAAAAAAAGGAGGTAGCTCCCCCGTTGTGGATACGCTCGATTATACGGAACCTGCCAGCAAACCCGGACTGAGTCTGGTTTGTACACCGGGCAATGATGTGGAAGCAACCACAGGTCAGGCGGCATCCGGAGCAACCCTGATTTTATTTACGACCGGCCTGGGAACGCCAACCGGAAATCCGGTTTGTCCTACCATCAAAATTTCCTCGAACTCCGCGCTTGCGGCAAGAATGAGCGACATTATAGATATAGATACGGGAGCCATCATTGAAGGAGAGAAAACGATCGAAGAAATGGGCGAAGAAATTTTAAACTATTGCATCCGCGCTGCCAGCGCTGAGGTGATCCCGAAAGCGGTGCAGTTGAACCAGCATGATTTTATTCCCTGGAAAAGAGGCGTTTCATTATAAATTTTTATTTCACTCCATGAAACAGTTTTTGGGCGATGATTTTCTACTAAATACAAAAACAGCGGAACGGCTTTATCACGAGTATGCTGCCCCGATGCCGGTGCTGGATTACCATTGTCATTTGCCTCCCCAACAAATCGCGGCCGATCACCGGTTTGAAAATATCACGGAGATATGGCTGAACGGAGACCACTATAAGTGGCGGGCCATGCGCGCAAACGGGGTAAACGAAGAATATATTACAGGGGAAAAAAGCGCCTGGGAAAAGTTCCTGCATTGGGCCGGTACGGTGCCATATACCCTGAGAAACCCGCTTTATCATTGGACGCACCTGGAATTGAGACGGTATTTCAGCATCGAAAACATACTCAACCAGGATTCAGCCAAAGAAATTTTCGAAACCTGCAACAGTAAACTGCAAACGCCGGAATACAGCGTCCGTAACCTGCTGAAGGCAATGCACGTAGAGCTTTTATGCACCACAGACGATCCCACAGATACCCTGGAATACCATCTCCAATTAAAGAAAGAAGGTTTTGAGGTGCGCGTGCTCCCGGCATTTCGCCCGGATAATGCGCTCAGGATAGATGACCCCGCATTTTTTAACCAATATCTGAAGGAACTGGAAAAAGCGTCAGCCATTTCGGTAAGCTCATACAAAACTTATCTGGATGCTTTAAAAAGCCGCCATTCGTTTTTTCACAGTTCCGGTTGCAGGCTCTCGGACCATGGTCTGGAACAATTGGTTTCGGAATCGTTTACAGATGCTGAAATCCGGTCTGTTTTTGACAAAGCACGCAGGGGGCAGAAGCCCGGACCTGTGGAAGCAGATAAATTCAAAACTGCGGTATTGCTTCAACTCGCGGAATGGGATCATGAAATGGGATGGGTGCAGCAATTCCATCTTGGTGCCCTCCGGAACAACAACAGCCGGCTGCTTTCCACACTGGGTGCGAATACCGGGATCGATTCCATAGGCGATTTCCGGCAGGCTACGGGACTTTCCGGATTTTTAAATTCACTGGATAAAAATGACCGGCTTGCAAAAACGATATTGTACAATGTGAATCCATCTGACAATGAACTCATGGCAACGATGACGGGTAATTTCAACGATGGATCGGTCGCAGGCAAAATACAGTGGGGATCTGCATGGTGGTTTATGGATCAGAAAGAAGGCATGACCAGGCAGTTGAATGCCTTGTCCAATATGGGGCTGCTCAGTCGCTTTATCGGCATGGTAACAGATTCCAGAAGCTTTCTTTCCTATCCGAGACACGAGTATTTCCGGCGGATTCTATGCGATCTTTTTGGAACAGAAATTGAAAATGGCGAATTGCCCAACGACATTCCATGGACGGGCAGGTTGATCGGGGATATCTGCTACAATAACGCCAAACATTATTTTAACTGGATCTGATGTAGGCAGACAAACTATCTGATCTTTCAGACAAATTTTTTATAAATAAATATTATGGAGATCCGTTTTCAGGTAAGCCCCAGAGAAACCGCGCAAATGCTTACGGATGAATTGCGGAAACATTTTTTGTGCGAAGGGATCATCGGAGAAAATCATGTCAGCACCGTGTACACCCATTATGACCGGATGATCCTCGGCGGGGTGAGCCCTTCAAAGAAAAAAATCATTCTGGAAACAGACAAAGAATTACGTGCTCTGTTTTTTCTGGAAAGAAGGGAAATGGGAATCATTAATGTGGGTGGGAAGGGATTGGTGGAAACCGGCACCGGGAACTACAGCATGGACAAACTGAGTTGCCTCTACCTTGGCAAAGGGACTAAAACGGTTCATTTTTCGAGTGTATCGCCTGCGGATCCTGCGGTTTTTTATTTCCTTTCCGCGCCGGCCCATGCAGCATGGCCAAACCGCCTGATGACAAAGGAAGAAGCTGCGCCTGTAGAAATGGGCTCTGCGGAAACGGCCAACCTGCGGACTATTTACAAATATATCCACGCAGATGGCATTCCAAGCTGCCAGCTTGTTATGGGTCTTACCGTTTTATCAGCCGGAAGTGTATGGAATTCTGTTCCGCCACATACCCATACTCGAAGGATGGAGGTTTATTTTTATTTCGACCTCCAGCCCGACCACCGGATTTTTCATTTTATGGGACAGACCCAGGAAACGCGTCATCTCCTGGTCGGTAATCATCAGGCTGTTATTTCACCGCCCTGGTCAATCCATTGCGGATGTGGCACAACAAACTATGCATTTATCTGGGGAATGGCGGGAGAAAATATGACCTTTACGGATATGGATCCGGCCCCTGTTTCTGAATTAAAATAATGCCATGTCAAAAATTTTATGTTTCGGAGAACTGCTCCTTCACCTTTCGCCTCGTCCTGAAGGTGACTGGCTAAGAACACAGAACATGCCGGTATACCTTGGAGGTGCCGAACTCAATGTGGCCACGGCATTGGCCAAATGGCGACTCCCGGTTTCCTATTGCACTGCATTGCCTGATAACCATTTGTCATCCGATATCATTGCTTCGATAAAAGAAAAAAATATTTTTACAGAATCTATTTTTAAATCGGGCGACCGCATCGGCACGTATTATCTCTCGCAGGGAGCCGATGTAAAACACACCGGTGTTATTTACGACAGGGCTCATTCTTCCTTTGCCGAATTGAAAAAAGGGATGCTCGACTGGGACTTTATTTTAAGAGATGTTAGCTGGTTCCATTTTAGCGCCATCAGCCCTTCATTAAATGCGTCGGTAACAGAAGTGTGCAGGGAAGGTTTGGAAGCAGCGTCAAAAAAAAATATAACCATCTCGGTTGACCTCAATCACCGGCCCAAATTGTGGAAGGACAGGAATCCGCATGATGTCATGGCCACACTGGGTCGGTACTGCGATGTCATCATGGGAAATATCTGGTCGGCCCATCTGCTTCTGGGCATACCACTTCATGAATCCCGGCTTCATTCCATGCAGCAGGGGACTTATCTCGAACATGCAAAACAAACTTCCCTGCATATTTACAAGAAATTCTCCCGGTGTAAAACGGTTGCCAATACATTCCGCTTCGACAGGAATGGGATGGGAATACAGTACTATGCCACTCTTTATTCGGGAGACCATTTTTTACATTCGTCAGAATTCGTTGCTGATAAGATCGTAGACAAAGTGGGAACGGGAGATTGTTTTATGGCGGGATTGATTTATGGCTTGTTTAATCACTGGAGCCACGAGGATACCATTCAGTTTGCAGCCTCAGCCGCTTATGGAAAATTCATGGAAACCGGAGATTCCACCAATCAGGATATTGAAACGATAAAGGCAAGAGCAGGATCATATGCATAAAAAAGAAGAAATTCTCGGAGCTATTATAAAGCAGGGTGTGTTGCCATTGTATTTTCATCCCGATGCGGCTACAAGTTTGGATATCATGAAGTGCTTATATGCAGCCGGGATCCGTGTGATTGAATATACCAACCGGGGGAAAATCGCATTGGAAAATTTGAAAAAACTAAAACAGGCGTGTAAAAAAGAATGTAAGGAAATGATCCTCGGATTCGGTACAGTAACTAACGGAACCGCCGCGGAAAGGGCCCTTGATGCCGGAGCAGAATTTCTGATCAGTCCCGGATTTGTAAAAGAAGTGCTGGCCATCTCGCGTAAACATCAGGTACTCTGGATTCCCGGATGCATGACTCCAACCGAATTGATCAGGGCAGATCAGGCAGGCATCCGCCTGGTGAAATTATTTCCCGGTAATATGCTCGGCCCTGAATTTGTTCGATCCGTAAGAGATCTTTTCCCAAACCTTCTGTTTATGCCTACAGGAGGAGTTGAACCTAACCAGGAAAATCTCGCAGCATGGTTTGGCTCCGGCTCATCCGCGGTGGGGATGGGAAGCAAGCTCCTTACGAAATCTGCGATTGAAAAAAAGGAATTTGCGGAGATTACAACATGCACTATCGCCCTCCTTAAACAAATAGACGCGATCAGGAATTCCTGATTTCTTATAAGTTATTCTTCCAAAGATGCATCAGCCAATCGGAAAATACAGGTGGGTAGTGGTTACCCTGCTTTTTTTTGCAACCACAATCAATTACCTCGACCGCCAGGTGATCGGGTTATTGAAGGATAATCTGGCCAGGGATTTTCAATGGTCTGAAAAAGACTACAGCGGTATCGTAATGGCATTTACATCCGCTTATGCAATCAGCCTGCTCGGTTTCGGGCGCCTGATCGACCGGATCGGAACCAAGCTGGGTTATACCGTTTCCATTATTATCTGGAGCGTGGCAGCCATGTTGCATGCGCTTGCAAAAGGTACATTCAGTTTTGGGTTAGCAAGAACAGCACTTGGCCTGGGAGAAGGTGGAAATTTTCCTGCTGCTATCAAAGCTGTAGCCGAGTGGTTTCCGAAAAAAGAGCGGGCACTGGCGACGGGGATTTTTAACAGCGGAACCAATATTGCAGCAGTCATCGGTCCACCCGTGATTGCCTGGATATTTTCTTCTTACGGATGGAAAGAAGCCTTTATCTGGACTGGCGCTCTGGGATTCATCTGGCTGATTTTCTGGTGCTGGCTTTATGATATTCCTGGTAAGCAAAAAAGATTGTCTGCTTCAGAATTTGAATACATTCACAGTGATACAGCAGATGTAGAACGGCAACCAAATTCGAAGCCTGTCGGGAAACGATTGCTGGCCCTCCGTCAAACCTGGGCTTTTATTTTTGGAAAATTCCTGACCGATCCCGTATGGTGGTTTTATCTGTTCTGGATTCCCTCCTACTTTAATACGACTTACCATCTCAACCTGCAAAGCTCTGCGATTCACGTATCTACCGTTTATGTGCTCGCCAGCTTTGGAAGTATTCTTGGCGGTTATCTTTCAGGGTGGCTGATTAAAAGAGGCCTGCCAGTTTACAAGGCGAGAAAGACAGCCATGCTCTTGTTTGCGATTTGCGTTGTGCCTGTTTTTTTTGTACGCTATACTACGAGCATCTGGCCGGCAGTATGGCTTATCAGCCTGGCTGCGTCTGCCCATCAGGCCTGGAGCGCAACCATTTTCACCACTGCTTCAGACATGTTTCCCAAGAAGGCCGTAAGTTCTGTGGTTGGTATTGGCGGCATGGCCGGATCCATTGGTGGTATTCTTTTTCCATTATTCATCGGTATTTTACTGGATCATTTCAAATTATTGGGCAGGCTGAATACCGGGTATAATATCATTTTTCTCATTTGCTCCAGCGCTTACCTGCTCGCCTGGCTTGTGATGCATTTGCTTGCGCCGAAAATGAAGTTTGTGGAATTATAGAAAAATTAAAAGTAAAAATTAAAAATTAAAAAATGGCCCCTGCGCATGTTTGCAATCTATAGCTGCCGACTTTTTACTTTTTACTTTTTACTTTTTACTTTTTACTTTTTAATTTTACCAATGAATGATTTCATAGCGGCCCGCTCCCAGATGGCACTCTCCCTCGGTTTTCACATTGTTTTTGCCTGCATTGGCATGGTAATGCCTTTTTTTATGGCCGTTTCCCATTATTATTATCTGAAGTCCGGAAAGACGGTTTACCGCAATGTTACGCGCGCCTGGAGTAAGGGGGTGGCCATATTTTTTGCTACCGGCGCCGTTTCGGGCACCGTTCTTTCCTTTGAGCTTGGATTGCTCTGGCCTGTCTTCATGCATCATGCCGGACCGATTTTCGGCCTTCCCTTCTCACTCGAAGGAACGGCATTCTTTGTAGAAGCCATAGCGCTTGGATTTTTTTTATATGGATGGGACCGGTTTAATAAATGGTTCCATTGGTTTACCGGACTGGTTGTAGGTATCAGCGGATTGGTATCGGGCATCCTGGTCGTCGCCGCCAATGCCTGGATGAACAGCCCGGCCGGATTTTCCTACGCCAATGGGATCTATTTCAACATCGATCCGCTTAAAGCGATGTTTAATGCCGCATGGCTTTCGCAGGCACTCCACATGTGCATTGCAGCATTTGCCGCAACCGGATTCGCGGTTGCCGGAGTCCACGCTTACATGATCGTCCGAAAAAAAAATACCTCCTTCCACACAAAAGCATTTCGTATTGCCGCAGTTTTTGCATGCGCAGCTGCTATTCTTCAGCCCCTGAGCGGAGATCATGCGGCAAGGGATGTGGCCAGACGCCAACCCGCAAAGCTTGCTGCGATGGAAGCGGTGTTTCAATCAGGAACACATTCACCTTTACTGATGGGCGGAATTCCGGATGAAAAAACCAAGACGGTGAAATACGGACTTGAAATACCCGGTATGCTCAGTTTTATGATCTCCGGGAATTCGAATGCGGAGGTAAAAGGCCTCGACAAATTTCCTGAAGAGGATTACCCCCCTGTATTGATAACACACCTTGCTTTTCAGTTGATGGTGGCGCTGGGTATGCTGATGTTTGGTGTCAGCCTGCTGTATTTTTTTGGTTTATGGAGAAAACACCAATGGGCAGAACGTCCCTGGCTGTTAAAACTTTTTGCACTTGCAACACCGATCGGGTTCATTGCCGTTGAAGCCGGATGGACGGTCACCGAAACGGGTCGCCAACCCTGGATCATTTATGGATTCATGCGCACGCGCGACGCCGTGACGCCCATGCCAGGAATTCAATATACGTTTGCAGTATTTACAGCTGTATATTTTTCACTTGCCCTGATCGTTTGCTTTTTGCTCTACCGCCAGATTAAGATGGTTCCGAAATTATATGATATTCCAGATTGAACCGATATGCTCTATGTTGTGATCATTTATCTGTGGGCCGCCCTTCTGCTCTATCTGCTGCTTGGGGGTGCCGATTTTGGCGCCGGCATTATCGAACTCTTTACTTCAGATAAGAATAAAGATAAAACGAGCAACACGCTTTATCGCGTAATCGGGCCGGTATGGGAAGCGAACCACATGTGGCTGATCATCGTGATCGTGATTTTATTTACCGGCTTTCCGGAAATCTATGCCACGGTATCAACTTATTTGCATATCCCGCTTGCCATTATGCTCCTTGGAATAATCGCGCGCGGCACCGCATTTGCTTTTCGGCACTATGATGCCGTGCAGGATGAGATGCAACTCGTTTATAAGAAGATCTTTCGCTATTCCAGCTTTATCACACCGCTTTTTCTGGGGATCATTGCCGGTAGCTCTGTTGCGGGAACGATCGATCCGGATGCTTCCGGTTTTGCAGACGCTTTTATTTTTTCCTGGTTGAATTATTTCCCGCTTGCCGTCGGCCTGTTCACGGTTACTATTTGCGGATATCTCGCCGCCATATTTATTGTCGGTGATGCCCAAACCGATGCAGGGAGAAAAAGATACATTATCAAGGCGCGCTCCATGAATATCGCCGCGGCTTGTGCGGGAGCAGTGGTCTTTCTCGCTGCTGCCCTGGAACATATTCCGCTCGGCGAATGGCTTTTTGGAAATATAATCGGCATCATTTCAATCCTGGCTGCCGTCATTTCACTCTTTGTACAATGGTATCTCATCTCCAAAGGAAAAGTAATCATAATCCGGGCCCTTGCAGGTTTTCAAATTGCGATGATCCTGCTGGCAACCACGTTCTACCATTATCCCCGGATCATCTTATTGAAAGGAGGAAAATACCTTTCCCTGCTAGGGCACAGAAGCGATGATAAGGCCATTCAGACGCTCGGTATTGCCCTGCTTGCGGGCAGCTTGTTTATCCTGCCGGCACTGGTATATTTGATTTATAGTTTTCAGAAGAAAACCCCTTCGGCGAGTCAATGATCTGTATCTTATGAGTGAATTATTTTTTAGATATTACCGAGACGTTACTAAATACAATCTTTTATTTACAATATTTATAACAGTTATCAGTCAAAGCACGTTTGCAATACTGATTAGCTTTGGAATCGCAGGTAATATTTTTTCTTTTTTTATATATAGGCATTTTCAATCCATTGAATATTATTTCTATTTGAATGGAGGGTTGTCCAAAAATAGAATGATGCTGAATACTTTTCTGATAAACTTTTTACTTTCATTTACCTTATTTATTGTCATGTGGAAAATATATTGGAACTGAAAACCATTAGTTTTTTTTATGGCCGGAAAAATATATTAAGGAATGTTAACCTGGCCTGCATGACAGGTGACATAATAGGAATTTTTGGCAGAAATGGAAGTGGAAAATCAACCCTTCTCAGATTAATCTTCGGGACATTAAAACCGAAAAGCGGTCAGATTTTTCTGAACAATATTCCCCTGAATGAAAATTTAGTATTGAATAAATATATAGCCTACCACCATGAGCAAATTTTTTTGCCCCAAAATATTATGGTCAGAAATCTAATTCCTTTGTATTTCCCCAGGGGCAGCGACCAGAATAATATATTTCATGATCCCCGGATATCAAAGATCGAGCGCCAGAAAGTAAACAGCTTATCGCCTGGTGAACAAAAATATCTGCAATTCCTTCTGTTAGTCAATTTGAATCATCATTTCATGTTGTTGGACGAACCATTTACCATGATGGATCCATTACTTAAAAACGCAATGAAAGAAATCATTATGGGAAACAGGTTTCGCAAAGGGTTTATAATCACCGATCATTATTATTTGGATGTTTTAGAGATTGCTACAAGAAAAATGATGATTAAGGATAATGCTGTCTGGCCTATTTTGAAAGATGAGGAGCTGGCTGATTCCGGCTATCTTCCTGAAAGATGGGAGTAAGAATATCTGTGTATCATAATAGTTTCCTGTTCTTCCTGTTCTTATGATAGATTTTCTTTGCCTGTTCGATCATCCGGATGTATTCTTTTTGCGAAACATCATTCGGATCATAACTTTCTGCTGCCATTTTAACCAGGTCGTCCCAGGATGTTTTTCCTGTGAAGCGTGATTTCTTTAACAGGCTTCCAAATAAGGCTACAGAACCTGCAAAACGGTAATATCTGGGCAATTCACTGAAATTGCAGAAATGGTAGGGAACTGCATACTCTTCCAGGTGGACCTGATCTGATAAGGGAAGCTCATAGTGCAGAGAAACTTTTGCAAATGAAGTTGTATTGAGCAATGAATCAGGGTCCGCCTGAACCGGTTCAATCTCCAGCAATGCCATTAGTGTATGTCCTGACCCGACCTCGCCTCCCTGTATAATATTACTGGTATCCGCGAGGGCGTTTAACTTATTATCAAATCCGATAAGCCGGTAACGTTTTACCGCCGAAGGATCAAACCGGATATCAATATAGGCGTCCTTTGCAACGGCGTAAATAGTCTGCGCAAATTCTTCCATCAACACTTTCTCCGCTTCTTTTTCATTATCGAGATAAGCGAAATTTCCTTTTCCCCGGCTGGCCAGAACTTCCAGTTTCGAATCTTTGTAGTTTCCCATGCCCACACCAAGACAGGTCAGGTAAATGTCAGTGGAACGGTAACTGCTGATCAACCGGTTTAAATCATCTTCTGAACGCTCACCCACATTAAAATCTCCATCGGTGGCAAGAATCACGCGGTTGGTGCCACCTTTTATATACTGGCTTTTGGCTAGCTGATAGGCTTCCCGGATACCGCCTTCTCCAGGCGTCGATCCTCCGGCTTCCAGCTGTGCAATGGACTCGAGGATCTTTTTCTTTTCTCCCCCGGAAGTCGGTGTAAGCCAGATGCCGTTAACGCCTCCGTAAACCACAATCGAAACCGTATCCTTATCCCGGAGGTTATTTACCATCAGGCTGAATGCAGATTTAAGCAGGGGCAACCGGTTGGGAAGATCCATTGAACCCGATACATCAATCAGAAAAACCAGGTTTGCCGACGGAACGCTGTCCATATTTGCCTTTCTCGCCGATACCTGCAGGAAAAGCAGTTGATTATTATTGTTCCATGGGCAGGATGAAAAAGCGGAGCGGAAAGAAAATGTACTGTCGCCTCCGGGACTTGCGTAATCGTAATGAAAGTAATTCAGCATTTCTTCTATCCGGATGGCATCCGGTGGCACAGAATTATCCATATTCAGGAACCTGCGGATATTGCTGTAGGAGGCTTTATTGATATTGATCGCGAATCCGGTTTCCGGATATTTTGATGCAGGAAGAAATTCATTCTCAACCAGCGAGCTGTAGGTTTCTGCGCCTACTGTCCAGCGGTTCAAATCGTCCGATGTAAGGTTTTTGGTGAGGGACATTAATCTGTTCAGCGGTTTTGGAGCAGGCGCAAAACGAGCTTTTATAACGATTGTCTGATATTGAGTGGCATTCACCCCGACAGAGCATGGATAATACCCGTCAGCAGAAATGGAAAGTGAATCCATCTCATGGGGCAGGGTTATCCCAAATCCACCCAGATTGCCGGAATAATAAAGGTAACCGCTGGAGTGCAGCATGATACGGACATTGCTGATCGGATTGTTCCATTGATCCCTGATCTCCCCGCGCAAATAATATTGAGCCTTGCCCGAAAGGCAGATAAGCAGTACAAGCAATATGGCTGGCAGGCTCTTCAATTGGAATGGTTTGGGCTTCAGGATATAAGGATATACTTAACAACGATATTTATTCCAAAAGCTGATAAATCGATGCCGTATTTCTACCCAGTCCGTTATAATCCAATCCGTATCCTACCACAAATTTATCAGGAATCTCGAAACCTACATAATCCACTTTAATAGGAAACATGGCAGTATCCGGCTTGTGCAGGAGTGACACGATTTTCAATGAGGCAGGCTGTTGATGGACCAGTTGCGGAAGGAATTCATTCAGGGTTTTGCCTGTGTCGACAATGTCCTCGATGATCACTGCGTGACGGCCGAATAGCTCAGTATCCAGCCCAATGGATGTGATGATCTGTCCGGATGATTTCATTCCCTTATAAGATAACAACTTGATGAATGAAATTTCAGCGTCAATTGTTAACTCTTTGAAAAGATCAGCCGCAAATATGAAGGAACCATTGAGTATGGCAATAAATACCGGATTTTTCCCTGCATAATCATTGTTTAATGTCCCGGCAAGCTCAGTGACTTTCTTCCTTATATCAGCAGCAGAAATAAAGGGCCTGAAGTTTTTGTCGTGTATGCGGATGTTGGTCATGTATGGGTTTTAGGAAGAAGGGATCCGGGGTTTTTTAAATCCCAGATTTCTCAGGGCAGGCCTGGAAGCTGCATCGGATTGCAGGTAAATCTTTTCGCCGGGCGCCGGTTCATCTCCCGGGTTCATCCGGTTCATTTCCAAAAGACTTTCGTAGCGGATGCCTTCCGATTGTCCAATGGAATAAAGGCTTTCTCCGGGATGAACAATATGAATGGGATTCATTCCTGTTCTCCGCTTTCTCTGCAAAAAGATCAGCTGATCATTGGCCAAAACGTCTTCCTGGCTCATATCATTAAATTCAAGTAATCTGGCAAGCGGAACATCATATTGACTGGATAGCGATAAGAGAGATGAGCCGGCGCGGGCAAAGACCACCCGGGCTGAATTGATTGTAAAAGGCCCGTCAGGATATGAACCGCTGGCAAATAACTGGCTTTGAAGAGAGCTGTCAGCCATTCCCCTGTTTTTTACTAAATTCCCCGTGCTGTCCATGAACCCCTCAAGCGTCTTCGGCTGGGTTCCGCCCTGCTGGTTACCTGCAACCATTTCTTCCGGAGGAAGTTTTCCCAGGGCAATCAGCGTATAGCGGTCGAGCTGGTAATCCTGGATAAGTTTGATCAGGATCTGCGGATATCGGATATTCGTGGCATATCCTGCTTTTTTTAAACCATAAGCCCAGGATGAATAGTCTTCCGGATCAAGTTTGAACAGGAAGGCGTAGCGGGGACTTTGAGTTAGAAAATCCGAATGATCCCGGTAGGATTCTTCAGCCGAGGCATAACTGCGAAAGCATTCTCCGCGGGCATCATCATCATGAGAAACAGCCTGGCCAGTCCAGGTGCTTTTGCATTTTATACCAAAATGATTATTGGAGCTGTGTACCAATTCGCTTGTTCCGGCATCCGTTTCATGAATGCCCTGTGCAAGGATGATGGACGCGGGAATGCCCGAGCGCTGCATTTCGCTTATAGCTATATTCTTATAGGTATTGATGTAGCTAAGTATCTGATTGTCGGTTTGCGCCCGGACCAAGCCAGATCCCATGATCAAAACCCCGATTATCCCTCCCTTTAATTTCATCAGCGGTCTTTATTTTTTCCGGATAAGCAACAACCCATCCCGCACGGTAATCATTACCTTTTCCACCCGGTTATCGTTCAATACCAACTCATTAAAAGCCTGAATGGCTTCGGCATTTTTTCCTTTCAGCTTTTTCTCCAACACCTGGCCATGGAATAATACGTTGTCGGCCAGGATCAGAGCGCCGGTTTTCAACCCGGGAATCACCAGACGGTAATAATCCGAATAACCGGTTTTATCAGCGTCAATAAAAACCAGATCCCAGGGTTTGCCCAGCTTTGGGATGATCTCTAACGCATTTCCGGTATGCAAAATTATTTTACCATCTGTTTTCGATTTCTTAAAATTTGCGCGCGCAATGGCTCCAGTTTCCTCGCTCAGCTCGAGCGTATGCAGTTCTCCTCCCGGTACCAGCCCTCTGGCCAGGCACAGGCTGCTGTAACCCACAAAAGTGCCAATCTCCAAAATATAGCGTGGTCGGGTTATCAGGCTAATCAGTTCAAGCAGCTTGCCCTGCAGGGCCCCGCTGAGCATGTGCTTTTCAGGATGGTTAAGGGTCTCCAGTTCAATCTGGTTTAAAAGAGCATCTTCCTGGGGAGAAAAATGTTCGGCATAAGATTGGGCTTTTGGATTGATAAGTTCCATGGTGCAAAGGTAATAATTCAGGAGTCTCTTGGGAATGGATGATGGTTGATGGTTGATGGAAGTCCATACCATTAACCATCTACCATCAACGAATCACGGTAGGAAATCAAAACCAACCCGATAAAAGTAATCAGTCCGTTAATCACCAGCAATTCCAGTCCGATATGAAATTTGCCGCCGAAAAGCCATTCCTGCGAACTGTCTATCAGGAAACAAAGGAGGGGAGACAATATGCAGATAAAAGGGACCAGGCGCTCACGTAATTTTCTTTTGGTGAGTATGGAAAAAGAAAACAGGCCGAGGAGCGGACCATAGGTATAAGCGGCAACTTTCAGGATAATACCAATCATGCTATCGCTCGAGATCCATTTATATATAAGCACGAACAACAGGAATACAAATACAAAGACGAGATGGATCCGCTGACGGATTTTCTTTCTGTTTGCTTCGCTGAGCGCAGCATTGCGCTGGATGCCCAGGATATCTATGCAGAAAGAAGCCGTTAGTGCAGTGATCGCGCCATCAGAACTCGGGAACAAGGCGGAGATAAGCGCAATGATAAAAATAATGGAGATATATTTTGGCATGTGATGCAGGGCAAGCCCGGGGAATAATTTATCTCCTGTGAGCGGCAGATTCTCGGAAGACGCAAAAAGATGCAACAGCCCCCCGAGAAAAAGAAAAAGGAAAATTACGAAGAGCATGATGCATCCAAGAACCAGCATATTTTTCTGGGAATCTTTTAATGTTCTTACGGAAATGCTTTTCTGCATCATCTCCTGGTCCATGCCCGTCATGGTCAGAGCGATGAAAATACCGGCGATGATTTGTTTGAGGAAAAATAATTTACTGTTGGGATCAGTAAAAAAGACTTTGGAATATCCTTTGGACTGCATAGCTTCCATGGCTCCTGAAAGATTCAGGTTCAGGTGATGTAAAATGTAGATCACGCAAATCACCATACCGCCCAGCATGCAGGTGGTTTGCAGCGTGTCTGTCCATACAATGGTTTTCACTCCCCCTTCGTAAGTGTACAGCAGGATCATGAGGAGAATGATCAGGGTGGTCAGCCAGAAGGGAACGTGAAAACCCGAAAGGATGGCATCCTGAAGAATATTCACAACGAGGTAAAGCCGTGCCGTGGCACCCAGTACGCGGGAAAGAATAAAAAATGCAGCTCCGGTTTTATATGAACTCATGCCCAGGCGTTCTTTCAGGTAATTATATATTGAAGTGAGCCGGAGCCTGTAGTAAACTGGTAACAGTACGTAAGCGATCAGGATATATCCAAAAAAATAACCCAGCGTGATCTGAAAATAGGCAAAGGATTCCCGCGCTACTGCGCCGGGCACACTTACAAAAGTGACTCCGGACAAAGACGTGCCGATCATGCCGAAAGCGACCAGCATCCAGTTGGAATTCCGGTTTCCGATAAAAAAAGATTCATTATCTGACCCCCTTGAAGTACGCCACGCAACTGCGAGCAGCAGAATGAAATAAGCAATAACAAAGAAGAATAATAGTGCTGGAGACATTTAAGGGAGCTAAATTAGCAATTGAAAATTAGGAAATACAATATTAAAATTTCAATTTAGTTTTCGAAAGAAGTAATAACACATGAATATTGAGTCGATAGCCATTTTTTGTGGATCGCACACTGGTAATAATCCCCTTTTTGCAAAACATGTAAAAGAATTGGGAAAGCTTCTGAGCATGCTCAAATTAAAATTGGTTTATGGAGGCGGCCATAGCGGCCTGATGGGAATCCTGGCGGATTCCGTGCTGCATCATGAGGGCCATATTATGGGTATCATGCCTCAATTACTTCTCGAATCGGAACTTCAGCACAAGGGACTTACCGAAATGGCCGTTGTTCCGGACATGCATACGCGGAAAAAAATGATGTATGAACGATGTGACGCGGTAATTGTGTTGCCCGGAGGATTTGGCACGCTGGATGAATTATTTGAGATCCTCACCTGGAATCAGCTGAAGATCCACGACAAAAAAATATATATTCTCAATTCAGATGGTTTTTATAACCATTTACAAAAACACATCAGCCAAATGGATAAGGAGGGATTTCTTACCGGCGAATATGCGGAGAAGGTCTTTTTCTGCAACTCACCGGTTGAAATATTTAACAAGATCTCCTAAAAACCAATATTGTACCCCAATCCGTAAATGGCCTGATGGAAATAAGGAGAATAGACGTTTTGGATCACATCATACAGCACGCTAAGTGTAATGGCACCTCGCCCTGCAGGTATGGCCGCACCTCCTCCCAATAATAAGGAAGGCACAAACTGGGTCGGTATTTTTGAGGAGGATTTCTCAGGACCGTAATAATTAATATTGCCCCAAACATAATTCAGTTCCGGTTGCACCTGGAAAAAAAATTCCCGGATGGGGTAAACCCTCCCGAATATATTCAGTCCCGCATAATTCTGACTATATTTTATCAGGTCAAATTCATCATTATATCCATAATGAATATAATTCGGACCACCTCCTGCTGCAAAATGGTCAGTGAAATGATAGCCAATCTGGGGCGAAACATTAATTATTGTATAAGTTCCGAAGGCAAGGCCGAAATTGCCTCCGAAAAATAATCTGGACTTGTCAAAGCCACCGCCTCCGGATGGCGGATCTTCCTGCTGGGCAGATGCCAATTGTGCCAGGCCCAAAACGATGATTAATATACCTCCAATCTTTTTCATAAAGTGGATTTAAAATAAAATTTTATTTTACTGATCTGTTTTCTTCAAATTTATTTGTGCCGCCTCAATTGTTCACCCGCTTTCGGCGATGTGCATTTTGTGTTCAGTATTATTAATTTTTAAATGTCGGACATAAGGACTCATGCCTGTTTCCATTGTACTCTGAATAATCTCCCGGGCGGATAACAGCAAATTCCCAGGCGCCATTTCCATTATTGTATTGTCTCAGGGAAGATGTGGTAATATCATAAGTAAAGATCAACCGGATGTTCTTATATACAAAGCCCACCATGGGGATAATGGATTCCGCGACCCTGTAATAAAGACCGCCGATCAACTGCTGATCTCCGTCCCCGGATAAATTGTATTGCACATTTAATCCCCCCACTGCTTCTGATGAGCCGGCCTGCGTTGTATAATAGCCCATGGGATTTATGATCACCAGATCATTGACTTTAAAACTGGAATTGATGAATCCGATATACCGGGGTTGAATGCGATCGTTAAATCCTACAGGATCCGTTTGAAAGAATGATTCTTTGGCTTCGTTGAGATGCTGAACGGAAAAACCAACATTGATGTATTTGTTCTTATCGGGAAAATAAGCGTAATTCATGCCCACCTGCATATCAAAATAATTCACATTCGGCTGATCAATTACCACAGATGTGGGCATTTGGGCATCAAAAAAACTACCGTCGAACTGGTCGGGAAATTTCAGGTTCGAATTGTTGATACGCTTGTTCACCCACCCCGTATTAAAACCGATGGATAGCAGGCTGGAATACCCGATCATCTGATGATAGGCGAGGGACCCATAAATCTCGGTGGTTGTCAGGCTTCCCGAACCTGCAACATCATGCAAAATGACACCGCCAACGCCAAGCCAGCCGGATTGAATCCTGTCCCTGAACACCTGTGCATCACCCCAGACACTCATGGTTTTATAAGGTTCTGCCATAATGGAAGACCACTGATTGCGGTAATTTGCACCCAACCGGTAATCGGCATCCGGAATAAAACCTGTGTTAGCGGGATTCGTAGTAAGGGGAGAATTAAACCATTGGGAAAAATGCAGATCCTGAGCTTCGAGTATGGAGCCCGTAAATACCTGAAGTATTAAAAGAATCAATAATTTCCGGGTCCTCACCATCGGGTCAGAATTTCTCGAAAAGCCTGTATAAAGATACATCTTACCTGATTAACGTAATATCTCCTTTCCGGGTTGTTTTTGTGCCGTTGCTGAATGTAGCTTCAAGGGTATAAGTATAAACGTCCATGGGTTGGGGAACACCTTTGAAAGTGCCATCCCATCCGTAATAAGGACTACTGGATTGGAACACCACCTGGCCCCAGCGGTTATAGATCTTCCAGTTCATGCTTTCGATGCCAAATCCCTTTACCATGATCGTACTGTTCTGACCAAACCTGCCCGGCGTAAAAGCATTGGGAACATCCAGCAATGGATTGATCAGTACATCCACTTCGTGGCAAACTGTATCCGCACATTCATACTGATTAAAGGCAACCAGGCAGGCATTATACGAGCCTGTTTCCTGGTACTGGTGAACGAGCGTGTCAGTGGAATTTTCCATAGCCGAATCCCCGTCCCCGTAGTAATAGGTATAATGAATGGCACCGGAGGAATTATTCACGAATACGGTCGGTACATTATATTCCGGCGGAACAGGCCGGGTGCTGAATGCTGCTGCCGGTCTTGAATGCACCTGAATGGTGCGGGTAGTGGAATCCCGGATATTGCAGGTGCCAGGATCAATTACCAGCAGGGAAATGGTATAGGCTCCCGTATCCGAATAGGTGTGCTCAGGATTTACATCCGTAGAAATTGCAGAACCGTCCCCGAAGTCCCAGAAGAATTGTTGTCCGGCCAGGCTGGTATTATTAAAAACAGCCAGGTAAGGTGCACAACCGTCAGGAACTTCAAACTGGGCTTTTACGAGGGGTGAAACGCGTAAATTAACCGTAAGGCTGTCGGGGTAATTGCAGTAGCTGGTATCCAGCAGAACGAGCCTGACGGGATAGGTTCCGGGAGCCGCATATGAATGTGTAACGGTGGGTACGCCCGGAACCCGCACGCCATCACCGAAATCCCAGGTAAAAGTACCCGGACCAAACGGCTTGCCCGGCGGGGCAACGGAGGTATTGTCGAATTGATAGTTAAGGGACTGGCAGGGAGGAAGTTTGGTAATTGTAAAATCGAGATTTGCTTTATCCTTGCGCACCCTGATGTTCAGGTAAGCCGTGTCACTCACATTGCAGCTATTGGAATCTATGGCAATAAGGCGCACGTGGAAGGTGCCCGTTGCAGTATACGTATGCATTACCTGAAAACCGGTGATGGTGGTATCAGGGGAGCCATCACCAAAAGTCCATATATACTGTTTGGCGTTATGCAGGGTGTCAACGAACAATACATCGAGCGGCACACACCCTGAACTGTCGTAAACACCATTGATGAGCGAACGCGGATCGGCACCAACGCCGGCGAAATTGAAAGAGATTTTTACAGCGGCCAGGTTGCATCCATTAGATGAGGAAGCACCATTGAGCGGCGACCACACTCCGGGCGAGGTAGGGAAGGGCGTAAGGCTATTGCCCCCGCAATTTGCACAGATGGCCTGGTATATAATTCCGTTCTGATCATACCTGCTCGTACCCCCATCTACGTGCTCACTCAAACTCATTGGCCCATCGTTCTGGCCGAAAAATGTTGCATATAATAATGCGGAAGCATTTTTCTGGATAACGATAAAATAGAAATCCCTTCCGTCGGTTATTTTTTTAATGGCAGTTGCTGAAACAGGCATGCCGGCTGTTCCGATAAGACCATATGGATCCTTTCCGGCATAAATCCATCCGCCCCATCCGGATACATAAACATTTTCACAGCGGTCAACTAAAAAAGCTACAGGCGAAATATTCGGATTGGGACCCGCTTTTCCAAAAGTGGTCGAATAAACATAAGCAGACAGGTCGGGCATGAGCTTGGCTACAAACTGTTTTGCACCGGGATTAATAAAGCCGACATTCGGTGTAGTGGTCCACACGCCAGTTGTGGAACCCATTATATAAGGGAACCCTTTTTTGTCGAATCCAATTCCATAAATGGCATCAAATCCGGTGGTACCCAGAAAGGTAGATTTCCTGATCGTGGATCCGTCATTGCTGATTATGGATATGAACGCATCGCAGACCCCTCCGGCATTTACCGGTTGAATGGTGCCCGCTTTATTGCCGGGAAAATCCGCGCCGCTGCTGGTGGCACCGGCTACATAGATATCACCGGTGATCGGGTTGAGTTTTAGAACAAAGCAGGCATCGTCCCCTGAACCCCCCAGGTAACTCGCAAAGATCAGGTTCCTGCAATCAGGGGTTAATTTTACGATCACTCCATCCTGGTTTCCGCCGCCGTAAGTAGGTTGGAAGACGCCCGCCGTAATTGGGAAATCCTTATCGGACCGGGTGCTTGCGGCAATATAAATATTATTTGAGCCATCCAGGATGACTTCGCTCCTGGAGTCATCACCATAATTCTTGATGAGGGACGTGGCCTGTTCAGGGCCTTCCCCGTTCAACTGATCTTTTACATTCACACAATCATACTTGCTTCCCCCGATTCTTGCTGAACCAATGATATTATTTCCAGCCGCATTGAGCTTGATCACGAACATTTCACAGCCTCCTGCTGTACCGTAAAAGCTTTGAAAGGGGAAATCAGTTGAATAAGTTCTTCCCATAACCACCAGGTTTCCCTGCGCATCGGATATCATACTATGCGGACATTCCACCGAGCTTCCTCCAATATAAGTGGCATACATCCGGTTCCGGCCGTTGCTGCTGAGCCGGATAATACCAACATCATATTTTCCTCCCCGGAAATTATTTTCAAACGCACCGGTTGATACCGGAAATCCATCTCCCCAATACGATTCCGCCGGCAAAAAAAGTACCATCAGGACCCGGGGTTGCCGTAAACCCCCAGTTAGAAATCCTGCTTCCCGAAAATGTGGAGAAGACTAGCGTCGGATCAATTACAAGCACGCGACTGTTGTTGTAATGCTTCAGATCAAACCGCACAATATTGTCTTTCGACACCTTGTAACGGCAAACAATTTCTTCTCTTCCCTGGTCTCCGGTCTGATATGAATATGGCTCCATTTCTTTTACGTCGCCGACAGTCGTCTTCACTGTTAATCGGTTGTTCTTTACCGTTAGTCCGTCTGCGCCTTCATATTGTAATGCAATATTCCCCGGGTCCGCGCCCGGGTGAATGATAATATCGTATTTAAGCTTTCCGTTGGCCGTATAGTAGCGCAGGTCAATGCCGGGGTAAATATTTTTATAGGTTACGCCCTGGTATACACGGCAGTTCCTTGCCCATTTGGTGGAATCATTTCCGATAAAATAATTGCTATAGGTATTCAGGGGTTTGTCAGGAATAATTTCTGTTCTTTCATTCATGTGCAGAAAATTTACTGCATAAGCGTGGGAACGGATAGGCCCGGACCCGCCGGGAGCAAATGATTGCGCGGTTGAAGCCTTGCCGGAGCTGTCGTTCGCAGGCACATAAATATGGCCGCGCTCCCGGGCCATTTCTTCGGCGCTGTGGAGCACCACTTTAAGCCCCTGTTTGGTGAGAAACAAACTCCCATTTCCGATCTCGGCCTTGAGAATGACATGAGGGTCCCACTGGCCCTTATTTTCAATGAATTCCAGATTGGCGGATTCAGTTTGGGCCATGGCGCTTGCGCAACCGATGAAAAGCAGGAAAGCAAAAAAAATCCGGAGGCGGAACAAAATTTTCAATTTAGAATTAATCAAATCAAATCAGGGCGGACCAATTCAATTTTTTAATATTATTACTACCTGATCAGGGTAATATCTCCCTTACGGGTAGTTTTCTTGCCATCAAAGAACGTTGCATCAAGGGTATACGCATACACATCCATGGGTTGCGGAACACCTTTAAAAGTTCCGTCCCATCCGAAATTGGGATTATTTGATTGGAAAACAATCTGTCCCCAGCGATTATAAATTTTCCAGTTCATCGCTGGCAATTCCAAATCCCTTAACCTGGATTATGCTATTCTGGCCAAACCTGCCGGGAGTAAATGCATTCGGTACATCCAGTAACGGATTGATCAGGCTCTCCACGGGATGACAAACGGTATCGGAACAGGCAAACTGGTTAATGGCAATCAGACAGGCATTGAATGTATTGGTCTGCTCGTATTGATGAATCACAGTATCAGCCGAATTTTTTAATGTGGAATCACCATCCCCGAAATACCATACGAAATGGGTTGCCCCCGTGGAATTATTTGTAAATACAGTAGGCGTATTATATTGCGGCAGGGATGGTTGGGTTGTGAAATGCCGCTGACGGTTTGGAATGACATCGATGGTACGCTTGGTGGAATCACTGATATTACAGGTATTTGAATCTATCACTACCAGGGTTATGGTGTAACTGCCCGTATCCGCATACAGATGAACAGGATTCATTTCCGTGGAAGTGTGATCCGTCTCCAAAATTCCAGAAGAAATTCTGGCCCGCCAGGGAAGTGTTATTGAATATAGCGGTGTATGGCGCACATCCGTCTGGCACTTCAAATTGCGCTTTTACCACAGGTGATACACGTAAAGTCTTTGTAGTGCTGTCCGGGTAATTGCAATAATTTGTATCGAGCAAAATCAGTTGCACCTGGTAAGTTCCGGAAGCGGCATAGGAATGTGTGATGGGACTGGTGCCGGGCACGAGCGTACCATCCCCGAAATCCCAGGTAAATGATCCGGGCTGGAATGGTTTTCCCGCCGGAGGGGTGGATATATTGGTAAACATGATAATTGAGCGACTGGCAGGGTGGCAGTTTAGTGATATCAAAATCCATGATGGCTCGGTCTGTCCGCACACGGATTTTAAGATAGGCCGTATCTGCTAATATTGCAGGTGGTGGAATCAATGGCAATGAGCCTGACGGATAAGTTCCAATTGCAGTATAGGTATGCAGTACCTGGAATGCGAGTGGTAGTCGTGTCCGGAGTTCCATCTCCGAAATGTCCATATATATTATTTTGCATTGTGTACGGTATCTTTAAATAACACATCCAGTGGAACACATCCGGAACTGTCATAACGGCCATTGATAAACGGATCTCGGATCCGCTGCCACACCTGCAAAATTGAAAGCAATCTTCACAGCTGCGAGGTTACATCCGTTGTGCCCGTTCCGTTTCTGGGTGCCCAAACATCAGTCGTTGTCGGGAAAATTCCCATGCCATAGCAATTGGCACAAATGGCTTCATAAATAATACCCTGCTTGTCGAACCGGCTTGTTCCGCCATCCACATGATCTCCCAGACCACCGTTCTGTCCGAAAAAACTTCCATACAACTGGCTGGCTGCATCTCTTTTGAGCACAAAAAAATAAAAATCATCTCCGTCTGTTGTCGTCTTAATGGCATCGGGTGTTACAGTTAATCCGGTTGTTTTAGAATTGGGATATATAGCTGCACAGGTGGAACCATCCGCTCTGATTCCCTTCTCATTTCAATACCTCCACCCCAGCCGGCCACATATACATTTTCGACAGCGGTCTACGAGGAAAGCCGTGGGAGAAATATCCGGAGTAGGCAGCACCCTTTCCAAATAGTAGTTGAATAAACATAAGCGGAAATATCAGGTTTTAGTTTTGCTATGAATTGTTTGCCATTCGCCTGGCTGAAAGTGGCATTGATCACGGGCCAGGCTCCAGTGGTGGTGCCCATGATATATGGAAAACCCAGGTTGTCAAATTGAACACCATATAATACTTCTGTACCTGTTGTACCAAAATAAGAAGTCTTTACGAAGCGTGCCTCCATCATTGCTGATGATGGATAGAAATCCATCTATGCCGCCATTATTTGCTGAAGAGATCACGGGTCCGTTTGCGGTTCCCGGGAAATTGGTGCTGGATGTGCCACCGGCAATATAAATATTATTGGTTGTTGGATTTAATGCCAGAGCAAAAGCCGCATCATCACTGTTCCCTCCGAGATAGGAACTGGCGAGTATGGCATCTCAGATCCGGATGTGGTTTTGATAAATACGCCGTCCTGCCTGCCCCCGATTGTTTTCTGAAAAGCATTTGCGTGTAACGGGAAAATCTGTTGATTGATGTACAGGATGCCAGATATACATTTCCGGCATTGTCCAGTATGACTTCGCTCCGGCCGTCATCACCATAATTTAAACGAAGGGAACTCTGACCCATCGGAACAATATTGTTAGAATACTTCGGTGCAATGTTCACCCCGTCATTTGCACTGCCGCCGATCATCCGGGATCCGATCAGGTGCGGTACCGGTTGCGTTGAACTTCGCCAGGATAATATCATAGCCGCCTTTTAAAACGTCTTTGCCAGTGCTGTTGCTACATCGGGAAAATTCGGGAGAACTGGTTCTGCCCGCAATAACCAGATTTCCTGCATTATCCACGACCAGGCTGTGCGGCTGCTCATTCCCGCTTCCACCTATATATGTGGCATACAAACGGTTGACTCCGTTGCTGCTGAATTTCATGATGGCAATATCATATTGATAACGAGCCGTCTGTGCCGTCTCCGCCTTGAAAGCGGATTTGAAAAGCACCGGACTTACCGGAAACCCATTACCATTGCATCGTTGGGAATCGAGTTTAAGTTTGATACTTCCGGAATAAAAATTTCCACTTTCATCATAGGTTGCTGTATAACCCCAATTGTCGGAATGTGATCCCGGTAAAAGTGGAAAAAACCAGTGTCGGATCAATGATCAGTGTGGCATGATTTTGAATAATTTCCTAGATGGAAACGAATGGTATTATCCAGGCCCGGCTTTATAACTGCATTCCACATCCTTATTGCCTTCATTTGAAAACTGATAAGTGTGCGGAATGACTTCTTTACATCTCCAACCGAAGTATGAACGGTTAGCTGACTGTTTTTAACAATCAGTTTGTCCGCCCCGGTGTATTTCATCACGGATATTATCCGGATTGCCACCGGGATGGACGACCAGGTCGTATTTCAACTGCACCATTTTCGGTATAATACCGCAAATCAATATTGGGATAAATGTTTTTATATGTAACGGCCTGGTAAACTTTACAATTGGACTTCCATTTGGAAGGATCATTTCCGATAAAATAATTATTGTAGGTATCCAGTGGCTTTGTCACCGGGATCTCCACCTGCTCACTAACTGTTTACAAACTCCAACCGTATAACTGGGAATGCATGGTGAGTCCGGAATTGGCCGGAGGCACCTGACCATTGCTGCCTCGCGCGCTTTAACAGTATGACCACTTGCAGGCGTTTGTCGAATTGACCGACGTTGTTGGTGCGGCTGAATGCCGGATTCTGCGCTGAAGCTGCGCTGGTATGCCATGCATGGCATGACGAAGGGCATCCATATCGGCAGGATTTGCAAGAGCACGGAAAAACCATGTTTCTGCAGGAAGAAAGTGCCATTCGGCAGATCCGACCTGAAATCGGATGGCTGTATCCCACTGTCCTTTATTTTCAATAAACTCCAGGTTCCGCCTGAATTCCTGTGCCTGAGAGTTTCAGACAAGCACTGCCACGAACAGGATAAGAAAAATGAATAACCGTTTTTTTCAATCCTTTTGGTTTTGAACCGCTATTCGATGTTAAGAAATCTTGCTCCAGGGTGTTTTACCTTGCTCCTGTTTCAGTTGATTGCCGCAATTCCGATTCGCTCTGCCGGCATCAAGTTCGGGATCTTCTGCCAACATTTTTTGCTGCCGACTGCAACAGCGAGCCGGAGAATATTTCTATCACGAACAATATCCGCCAGTTTGAAATCCAATATCCCGCTTTGCCTGGTTCCGGAAATATCGCCCGGCCCCCGAATCTCCATATCTTTTTCCGCAATCCTGAATCCGTCCGAAGTTTCACACATGATCTTTAAACTTTCGCGTGCTTCCGTTCCGAGTTTGTTTCCTGTTAACAAGATGCAAAAGCTCTGATCTTTGCCCCGCCCGACCCGGCCACGCAGCTGATGTAGTTGGGACAGGCCGAATTTTTCTGCGCTTTCAATTACCATCACGCGTCGCATTTGGAAATGTTCACGCCAACTTCAATAACTGTCGTTGCCACCATATATCTGTGTATCGCCGGTAACAAATCGCTTCATATTGGTTTCCCTGACTTCCGCTTTCTGACGCCCATGGACCATGCTGATATAATACGGAGGTTCCGGAAAATAGGCTTTTACATTTTCATATCCTTTCATCAGATTTTCATAATCGAGTTTTTCGGACTCTTCGATCAGGGGGAAAATAATATAGGCCTGCCGGCCTTTCTTAATTTCTTCCTTAATGAAATCCATTACTTTAGGCCTGTCATACTCATAACGCTGCACCGTTCTGACAGGTTGCCTTCCGGGCGGCAACTCATCAATTACACTGTAATCCAGATCATTGTAAGCCGTCATGGCCAGGGTTCGGGGAATGGGTGTGGCAGTCATCACCAGCACATGCGGCGGAATCCTGCCTTCTTCCAAATCCTGGCCCGCTGGGCAACCCCAAAACGATGCTGCTCGTCGATAATGGCAAACCCCAGATTCCGAAATTGCACGGATTCTTCAAGTATGGCATGGGTACCAATCAGCATATGGAGTGCACCGGAAGCCAGTTCTTCCAGGATTTTTTTCCTGTTTTTGGACTTTACTGCTCCGGTTAACAGAGCAACCGAAACAGGAAGATCTTTCAACAATTCCCGGAAATTGCTGGCATGTTGTTTACTCAGGATTTCTGTTGGTGCCAGCAGGCAGCTCTGAAACCCATTGTCCGCTGCCAGCAACATGGCCAGCAGCGCCACCATTGTCTTTCCACTGCCCACATCACCCTGAAGCAGGCGGTTCATCTGCCTGCCGGTAGCCGTATCTTTCCTTATCTCCTTTCAGAACCCTTTTCTGGGCTCCTGTGAGTTCGAAGGGAGAGTATTCGGGAATAAAATTCATTGAAAAAGGGCCCACTTTTCCGAAAACCACAGCACGTGAATGTTTCTGCCTCTGGGTTTTGACCATGCCTGTTCGGACCTGGTTGAGGAACAATTCGTCAAACTTTAAGCGGTTCAGCGCCTTCCTGGTAAGCTAGCTGGCTGGCCGGGAAATGGATGGATTGAAAAGCCTGAAAACGGGATATAGCTCGATTCTGACCGGATTTGTTCAGGTATAAACTCCGGAATATCCTTTTCCCTCAGCTGGGAAAGCAATTGTTGCGTGAATCTGGCCAGTTGCCGCCCACCCAGCCCACGGGCCTTAAGTTTTTCAGTACTGGGATATATAGGTTGCAAACGGCGATCATTTCCCGGATTTTTCCTGGTCGAAGATTTCCATTTCCGGATGTGTGATTTGGGCATCGCCGTTAAAATAGCCGACCCTTCCGAA
Source organism: uncultured Chitinophagaceae bacterium (assembly GCA_963705005.1). Taxonomy (GTDB): domain Bacteria; phylum Bacteroidota; class Bacteroidia; order Chitinophagales; family Chitinophagaceae; genus Puia. Next base: position 91,890 of record CAVPIO010000010.1, on the reverse strand, counting down.
AACAAGGTACCTGGAGCCCGGATTCAGGGATTTTTGCATCCAGTGAATGCCCTGGAACCAAACAAGCCGGATCGATCCGGAGGCATCCTTTAATTTCAGCCGCCAGCCTTTTGGTCCTTCCTGATCCAAGCACATTTAAAGGACCCAGGATTCCAGCGATTTGAATGAACTCAGTGTCGGGATTTATTTCGACAATCGTATTGACCCGGGATCTTGTCGATATGACGATATGGATACAGTTCCAGCATATCCCGGAAACTGCCGATCCGCAGTTCCTTGCGGAGCATATCTGCGCGGTGCGGACCTACTCCCTTCAGGTACTCGATTGGACTTTCTAATATCTCCTGTGAAATCCTGCTCATGAGGGTATCAGCAAATTTAGCTGAATTCCGCTTGAGATGGTTCTTCATAGCTTGCATTACACAGATTATGGTTGTATATTGGCCGAAGTTTTTCCTTGATGAAATATTACTTTAAACTCCTCAGGCCCAAAGACTGGGCAAAGAATCTTTTTCTCATCGTTCCTTCGTTTTTTGCAGGTCAGTTTTTTGTTCCTTCACGTTTTGCAGCTATGATTGCCGGTTTTATGGCCTTTTGCTGTTTTGCAAGCAGTATTTACATAATCAACGATTACCGGGATATAGAAGATGATCGCAGGCATCCGGTAAAATCCAAAAGACCACTGGCCTCAGGCAAGGTTAAAAAACCAATTGCCGTAAGTATTTGTGTTGGTCTGCTCATACTGGGTATTTCTCTTGCACTTTTCGCCGATCACAGCTTTCAATTTCTGTTCGTTCTCGGCATTTACTTTTTGATGAACCTGTCCTACTCCTTCGGACTGAAAAATATTGCCATACTCGATATCCTGGTACTGGCGGCAGGCTTTGTATTGCGTGTCAAGGGCGGCGCCATAATAGCTGCCGTGGATACTTCTGAATGGCTGATCATCATGACGTTTCTGCTATCTCTTTTCATGGCCATTGCCAAAAGAAGGGATGATCTTTTATTAAAAGGTGCTACCGGAACGGACATGCGGAAATCCATGAGCGGGTATAACCTTAGCTTCCTGGATACTATGCTCGGTTTATTCAGCGCCATAATCATTGTTGCTTATATCAACTATACGGTTTCCCCGGCTACTATTACCAGGCTGGGCACTTACCGCTTATATTACTCCAGCCTGTTCGTGATCGCAGGCGTCATGCGGTATCTGCAAATAACATTTGTATTGAAAAAATCCGGATCGCCCACGGAAATCCTTTACAAGGACTTCTTTATCCAGATCACGATTGGTTTGTGGATTTTGAGCATTTATGCTATTTTATATTTAAGGGACGTTACAATTTTTAAAAGATGAAGAAGCAGATAGCTAACTGGGGCAATTATCCCGGTTATGGAAAGCAATGAAGAAAGCTTTGCTTTTCCCGAACAACTGAATCAACTGCTCGATGAGGGAGGAGATTTTATTCCCCGGGGGAATGGACGCTGTTATGGGGATGCTTCCCTTGGCCAGCGCACTATTTCCACATTAAAGTACGACAAGATCCTTTCTTTCGATCCGGCAACAGGGATTTTTGAATGCCAGAGCGGACTTACCCTTGATCAGATCCTGGAAGTAATTGTTCCCAGGGGATGGTTCCTGCCGGTGACGCCCGGAACAAAATTTATTACAGTCGGCGGTGCCGTGGCAAGCGATGTGCATGGGAAAAATCATCATATCGACGGATCATTTTCCAACCATATGCTTGATATGGACATTGTACTTGCATCCAAAAAAATGATCACCTGTTCTCCCCGGATGAATGAAGACCTGTTTGAAGCTACCTGTGGTGGCATGGGATTAACGGGCCTGATCACGCGCGTGAGATTCCAGCTGAAAAAAATCGAAACTTCCTTTATAAAGCAAAAACAAATCAAGGCCGGCAATCTCGAAGAATTGATCAGGTTATTCGAAACCTATCATCAATATACATATTCTGTGGCATGGATTGACTGCCTGAAGAAGGGAGAGCAGTTTGGCCGGAGTATCCTGATGCTGGGAGAACATGCCCGTTTGAGTGACCTGAATGAAAAACAGCAGCAGGATTCGCTGCAATTACCTAAAAAAAAGCAGATCAATTTTCCATTTAACCTTCCGTCCTGGGTGCTGAATGCGTTTACAGTAAGAGCTTTCAATTATCTTTTTTATGCTAAAAATTTCAAAAGGGAAATCAACAATGTGATTTCTTATGAACCCTTTTTTCTATCCGCTGGACGCTATCCTGCATTGGAACCGAGGCTATGGGAAAAATGGTTTCGTTCAGTACCAGTTTGTATTGCCCCTGCAAGCCAAACACGGTTTAATTGAAATTCTGAACAGGATCAGCGATAAAGGACTCGGATCCTTTCTGGCTGTGCTCAAAGTGTTTGGTAAACAGGAAAGCATTATTTCATTTCCAAGGGAAGGGTATACACTGGCACTTGATTTTCCGATAAAGCCGGGCCTCCTGGAGTTTCTTGATGAACTTGACCAGGTAGTGCTGCGCTATGGGGGCAGGTTGTATATGTCAAAAGACGCCCGCATGAAACCGGAAACACTTCAGAGCGGTTACCCTGATCTCGGAAAATTTAAGGATATTGTCAGGAAATACAACCCCGAAGGAAAAATACATTCTCTCCAATCCGACAGGCTTTTTCTAACACCTAACTGAATTTCATGTCAACTGCTCTTATCCTTGGCGCCACTTCTGATATCGGGATGGCTATTGCCCGAAAATTTGCATCCAGGAAATTCGATATCCAGTTGGCGGCCCGAAGGCCGGACCAGTTGCAGCCCCTGCAATCTGATATTTCCATCCGTTATGGAAGATCCTGCAGTATCCATGCGTTTGATGCCCTGCACTACGAAAGTCATGCTTCATTTTTTAATTCACTTGTGCCCAGGCCCGATATTACCATTTGCGTTTTTGGCATTCTGGATGAAGAGGAGCTCGCATTTGATGACTGGGCCATTACTGAACGGATGATCAATACCAATTATACGGGGGCTGTTTCCATACTCAACATTGCAGCGAAATATTATATCTCCCAACACGATGGAACAATCATCGGCATCAGTTCCGTAGCCGGCGACCGGGGCCGGGCCAGCAAACTCATTTATGCCAGCGCGAAAGCTGCTTTCACCACCTATCTGGCCGGGCTCCGGAACAAATGTTTCAGGGAAAAAGTGCACGTGATGACAGTGCAACCCGGATTTGTATACAGCAAAATGACAGAGAACCAACCACTGCCAAAGCCTATCACTTCAACTCCGGCCGAGGTGGCCGAAATTATTTACAAGGCCTACGGGAAGAAAAAAATATCGTTTATGTAAAATGGTTCTGGAGATATATCATGCTCATAATTAAAAATATCCCGGAATTTCAGTTTAAAAAGATGAAGTTGTGAGTGATCGCAAGAAAATCGCTTTTTTTGATTTCGATGGCACCATCACTACAAAAGATACACTGCCGGAGATCATCAGGTTTCAAAAAGGAACTCTTTCCCTTTATACCGGTTTTTTATTGCTTTCGCCCTGGCTGCTGTTATACAAGCTCGGACTGCTGGCCAACGACCGGGCAAAGCAAATACTACTTAAATATTTTTTTGCTGGAATGAAGGAAGAGGATTTCCAAAGGAATTGTGATGCATTTTCCGAAAACAGGCTTCCTCATCTGATCCGGCCGGGCGCATTGGAAGAATTAAGCAGGCTAAGGGCAGATGGCGCAGAGCTGGTAATTGTTTCAGCATCGGCTGGAAACTGGATACGGAAATGGAGCGATTCCCTGTCTCTTGAACTCGTTTCCACAACGCTGGAAATAAATAACGGGCTGCTTACCGGCCGTATTCAGGGAAAGAACTGCCACGGTGAGGAAAAAGTTCGCCGCATCAGAGCAATCTGGAACCTGGAAGATTATGAGGTATATGCCTATGGGGACTCCAGGGCGGACCTGCCGATGCTTAACCTGGCCACCCGATCATTCTACAAGCCTTTCAGGAAAGAATGAATATAATAATTACCATACTTTATTTCGTGAGTGCGGTCATATTCATTTACCTGACGGCGAATAGTATCTATCTTTTTGTGATGGCACTTAGCGGCCGGCTGATTACCGGCAGGAGATTTACCATTCATGCCGATAAGAAAAAGATCGCCATCCTGATCCCATGCTATAAAGAAGACATGATCATTCCCGATACTGCGTCCTCCGCGGCCATCCATGATTATCCGAAGAATCGGTTTACCGTAACCGTTATAGCAGATAAGCTGCGGCCGGCCACGATTTCCGAACTCAGGCAAATTCCCGTGCGTGTTCTTGAAGTGGATCTGGATATGAAGTCAAAGTCGCTCCATGCCGCGCTGGAAACCATGCTTGAACCGGATGAAGAGATCGTAATGATCCTCGATGCAGATAATATCATGGGCCCCGGTTGCCTGGAAAAAGTGAACGCAGCTTTCCAAAATAACTGCCGGGCGGTTCAGTGTCACCGGACGGCTAAAAACAAGAACACCCCGGTTGCATGGCTGGATGCAATAAGCGAAGAGATCAACGTTAATCTTTTCCGTAGAGGGCCGGCTTTGCTGGGGCTTTCAGCAGCCCCCATCGGGTCGGGGATGGCATTTGAGACGGCATTGATCCGGGAGATTTTCTCCTCGGAAGAAATCCTCCGGAGTCCGGGAGAGGACCGGGAGATCGATATGCAACTCATGCGCAGGCAAATTAAGATGGAATTTATTGATGATGCGCTGGTCTATGACGAAAAAGTGTCCAGTGCAGGTGTTTTCGAAAAACAACGAGTGCGCTGGCTGGAGGCGCAGATGAATCACCTCCGCAGGTTTTTTCATGCTGACATGCGGTCTGCACCGAAGACCACCCTCTATTATAACAAATTCTTTCAGAACCTGCTCCTGCCGCGGATTTTGGCGATTGCTTCTTTCTGCCTCATCGCATTCTTTCTCGTCATCCAGGCGCTGTTTAATATCCGGATTCTATTCCCTGCATGGCCCTTCTGGGCCGCCATATTCCTGATTTATTTCCTTGCCCTGTTTATTTCTATTCCCATCGTCTTTTACAGCATGGGAACCCTTCGCGCCCTGACCAGGGTACCTGTCCTTATGTTTGCCATGATCAGGGCCCTCCTCAAAATGAAAAAAAAACGAACGGAGTTTATTCATACGGAGAAGGTTTTTAGGGAAGAGGAGAAAAGTAAAAAGTAAAAATTAAAAAGTAAAAAAAGGAGCGCCTATTCGAACTCCCTTCAATATCACGCTCCACTTTTTAATTTTTAATTTTTAATTTTTAATTTTCTTCCGACCTGCTCGAATGCACCAAATTATACCCCACTCCGCGAAGGAACCACCAGAGTTGAAGAAACTGGAATTTCAGCAGGTAGCGGAAAATGGATATGGGCAAGGTGAAAAAGGTAAAGAATAAGGTAAAGGTGATCAGGTGCAGGGTTCCGCTGTTTCTGCGCATGTAGAGAATCCTGTTGCGCGTGTGGTAGTAAGCTTTTAATGGATTTTCCTTTCCAACACTCATGGACTCTTTATGGAAAATGGTGGCCGATGACTGGTACCAGATTATATAGCCTGCTTTTTGAACTCGTGCGGACCAGTCCCATTCTTCGTAATAAAGAAAAAATTTTTCCGGAAACATGCCGGTTTTTTTTATTATTTCTTTTTTAACCATCATGGCGCAGCCATGGGCTGCTGCAGTTGGCCCGGAAACATTGTATTCTCCATGGTCCTTTTGAAGATCGCCAATCGTCGCCGTTCTTCCAGTCAGCTTATTCATAGGTCTGAATCCCGCATACTGGATAATATCAGGCTGGGCGAAATATTTTATTTTGGGGCAAACCATGCCGATCATTGGGTTTTGGGAAAATGGTTCCAGCAGCGATTGGATCAGGCCCGGCGTTAGCTCTGTATCGTTATTGACGATAAAAAGGAATTCACCTCTTGCCTGGTGGATGCCCCAGTTATTTCCTCCGGCAAACCCCAGATTTTTTTTGCTGAACAGCAAGCGGGTATTCGGGTAATCCGACGGATTGAATACTGTCGCAGGTGAAACGGAAGATGCCATGTCACAAACCAGGATCTCATAATTACTGTAATTCAGTTTCCGGCTGGATTCCAGGAATTCAAGGGTAGCCTGCGCCTGGTTATAGTTTAGGGTGATAATTGAAACCAAAGGTTCATTTTCCCCGGGAAAAGGATTCATTTCGGGAAAGATACTGTGTAAAGATGAACGCAGGAAGCTTAAACACTTGATTTCTGAATCAATGCAGAAGGCGTATTGGCCATGATCCAAAGATCGTACATGAAATTGTACTTATTGGCATAATCAATGTCCAGATTAATCCTTTCTTCAACTGACATGTCTTCCCTGCCTCTTTTCTTTATCTGCCAGAGCCCGGTGATGCCGGCAGGTGCGAGGAAACGTTGTGCACATTGGTCCGTGGTAAGTGTTGCCGCTTCATATAAAGGCAATGGGCGGTTACCTACGAGCGACATGTCTCCCAGCAGTACGTTCAGAAGCTGCGGCAATTCATCGAGGCTGCTGTTTCGTAAAAAAGCGCCAACCTTGGTAATGCGCGGGTCATTGCTGATTTTGAAGAAGGAAGGACCTTCAGCAGCAAGGGTGGTATATTGATTCAAATGGGTAAATTCCTGCATACGCTGGTCCGCGCCTGCAAACATCGTCCGGAACTTATAAAATTTAAAAATGCGGTATCCCCTGCCTGCTCTTTCGGAAATATAAAAAGTAGATCCCTTGGATTCAATGCGTATGGCCAGGGCTACCAGAAGGAAAACCGGACCTAATATCAACAATGCGGTGAGTGAAACCATAATGTCAAAGCTCCGCTTCAATACAGAGTGAATATTTGCGGCCGGAATAAGCGTTTCTTCTTCTTTCTGACCGTTTTTCATTTCGACAGATCTCGCCTTTACCTTGTTGAGAAAACGCACCTTATCTACCAGCATTTTCTCGGCTGCTGCATCGATCTGCATAATCTCATCAGCCAGCTTATGCTTTTTATAAAGCTCCAGCTCTATGTCGCATAGATTGGATGAATCCAGAATAAAAGGAATTGTACAAAGCGCCCTGCTGTTATTCAGAAAATGAACAAAGCTTTTTACAGCCGCAAAATCAAAACTTGATTCGCAAAAAATAACTTCCGGGATAATATTTCTTTCCTGGGCAATGGACCGCTTGAGTTCGATCTTCGCATTCTCTATATTGTCAGATGCATATCCGCGCTTGTACAATTTTACAAGCCTGTCAATATTTGCTGAATTGCGGCCGATATAATAAAAGCCGCTGCAGACATAGCCGGGGACCGTGATGGCTTCTTTCGACCGTATGCTGTACCGGACAAAAGCCGTATCGCGGAACGACGACGCTTTGGGTAAAAATGTAAAATCCATAAGTAGGTTCAGGTTTAAATTTTCAGGAATACGTCAGCAATGATTAAACTGCTTTCATTGGGTAATAGGTATCGAACGACTTATTTTCTATCAACTGCTGAACGGTATTTACCAATTCAACAGGGTTAAATGGTTTCAAAAAATAGTTGTGCACATTATATAAAGAACAATTCTCTTCTGTTTCTGCTTTGCTCAAACCCGAAAGTACCACGACAGGTATATTTTTATAAATTCCGCTTGTCGCCAGTTGTTGTATTAACTCCCAGTTTTCCAGATCGGGTAATTGCGGATCAGCAATAATTAAATGCGGAAAATTTCTCCTGGATAACCAATGCATGGCTGAACAACCGTCAGGAACGGTGATAACCTGATAAGATTTTCCAAGTACTGTCTGAAGCAAAAACCGAATCGCCTTACTATCATCAACTGCTAAAATTTGCTTTTTCATGGGCAGAAGTCATTTGTTTATTTAGACTCTGTTCCTCAGTAGGCTGGAATTTTAATGGCACAGGCGGCTGAACATGAGGTATTGGCATCAACAGGATATATCCTGGGATATGGCTTAGCAATTCGGATTTAATAGTGATTCTGAATAGGGGATTTCAAGGATGGTTGGCCTTTCGATAGCCTTATTGGTTCGGGATTGGAAACTTCTGGCGTCTCAGAGGAATTGAACCTTTCTAGGAATTCTACGATAAAAGTAAGTATTTTTTCCTAAGATCCAAATATTGCCTGACCTTTTTTGTTAGGTCTGGGTTAAGTAATCTTTAATTCAAAGAAAGCTGGTTAACCAGCATATTTTTTAAACATCCTGATGCCTTGCAGCCTTCTCCCAAACTGCTGTCTGGCGCTTTCTCAGGAACCGGAAGAAGCCCAGAAAAACAGACAGGTTCATGAACATAAAATAATAGGGCACGTAAAAGGCCTTCATCCGTATGTTATTGTTTGCAAAAATCCAGCCTGTCCAGGCCACTGCATAAAACACCAATTGGAGGAGAAAAATACCCAGGTAGATTTCCCCCGATTTGTAGTAAACAAGCCCCAGATTACTGATGAAAAAAATAAAAAGACATAGAGGGCAAAGGGTCCAGCGAAGAATGCGATGAGATATGAACTGAAAAGATAATATGGGATATTTAAAAATATTAAAGAGGTCTTTGAGCATTACCATCGCCTGAAAGGCGCCCGCCGATATCCTGATTTTTCTTTTTTGCTCCTCCTTCATGGAGGCAGAAGCCGTCTCTATTGCATAAGCCTTTGGTTCATAACGAATTACGAACCCATCTTTGCAGATCTGCAATGATTGTACAAAATCTTCAATAATTGTGTCTTCAGACGCTTCGTGGAATACGGCCGTTCTCACTGAAAAAAGCTCTCCTGCGGCACCAACAACCGAATGAAATTCGGAGTCAAGCTTTTTGAGGAGGGACTCATATTTCCAGTATAATCCTTCTCCTGCTCCTGCAGCTTTGTCCTTTTCCCTTGCCTGGATCTTTTTTTCACCGGCTACACCGCCCACTTTCGGGTCGGCATAATGCTTCACCGTTTCACGAACACATTCCCTGTTCAGCAGGGTGTTGGCATCACAGAAAATCACGAAAGGCGTGCGAACAAACTGCATGGCCCGGTTCATGGCTGCCACTTTGCCTCTTCGCTCGGGCTTGTGTAATAATTCAAGGCGGTCATATTTACGGATGATGTCCGGTGTTTGGTCAGTTGACCCGTCAGTGATAAAAATGAGTTTGAGTTTGTCAGCAGGGTAATCCAGGTCCAGGCTGTTCTGGATTTTTTTTTCAATATACCCGGCTTCGTTATATGCAGAGATGACAAGGGCGACTTCCGGTTCAAAATCAGCCTGCTCCGGCAATTGATTATACCCGGGCAAAAGGCGCTTGATCCTGACCAGGAAAAAAATCAATATTCCGTAACCCAGGTAACTGTAAAAAACAACAAAAAGACTCAACCAGAATAAAAGCTTCAGCATCATGCAGCAGTTGGCTGAGCCGCTAATTTAGAAGATTCAATCCAAGGGGACATATTTTAAAAATGATAATTCATAAAAATTAGCCAAAGCCCGGTGATAATGCAGGTAAAGGCTTCTAATAAATTTTACTTTATGAAATTTATTATTATTTTTGATGCGTTTGGATAAGCCTAACTAATTGATTACCCAGATGCAATAGACGGAGATCAGCATGCGTTTTTCTTCCATCATGGTTGACTCATTTTATTCCCGGATCTCCAATAATCCTTTTCTTCCCTGTTAAAATAAATATCCTCCGAATGACCGCGGTGTTGGTAATGCCTTTTAAAATGAATGAATAAAAAATCTTACCCATGGATATTATCTATCTCTTTAAGGTATTGGTCAGGAGGAAGTGGACCATTATATTCTGTTTGATACTTGGCCTGGCCGGGGGATTGATCTTCAGATTTTTCATGCCGCGCCAGTATGTATCCACGGCGCAGTATTCTACAGGGTTTTCCCAGACACAAAAAGTGAGCCTTCAGTTAACGGAAATTTTCGATGTAAACCAGATTGATTTCCGGTTTAATAATGTAATCGAAACATTTAAATCCCCGATCGTTCTGGCCATGGTTTCTTATGATTTGCTGTTGCATGACCTGGACTCTGAACATCCTTTCCGCACCCTCACGGAAAAACAAAGACTGGATTCATCGTACCGGAAAGCAGATTTCCCCAAAGCCCGCCTCATACTGAGAGAAAAGCTGACCACACTTAAACTCCTTACCACCTATGATCCTCAGGATAAGATGGTTTGGAATCTGATGAACCTGTATGACTATGGAGAGCCCAGCATACTGAAAGGTCTTACCGTTGAAAGGGTTCCCAAAACAGACTATATAAATGTGTCATTCGCTTCGGAAAATCCGGAACTTTCCGCTTATGTTTCCAATAAGATCGGCACGAAATTCAAGGAGTTTTATAATTCACTTACTTCAACCAACACGAAAGAATCTTTGTATAAGTTGGACAGCCTGCGGGAAAGCAAAGGCAAGGAAGTGGATACGCTCCGCAACCGTCTTCAGCGGTTCCGGGATAAAATTGGAACGCCCAATCCGGGGGATGCTGCCACTGCAGCCATGAGTGGCCTTCAGGAACTCACTTCTGCCCTTACGGCGCAGCAGGCGAATCTGAATGATTACAAACAACGTTTACAAAGCGTCATAGACCAGTTGCGGGAGATCAATGCCAATGCTACTTCAACGGTAACTGCTCCCGTAAACAACCATGCTGACGAGATCATGGTGCTGCGCCGGACCAACGAGGATCTTGCAGGCAAGCTGGCCCAAAAAGGCGGCACGGATCCTGTTATTCAGCGCCAGATTGATGATAATATAAATAAAATCACTTTGCTCAACCGGAGCTCCCCCATAGCGACCGGAACCAGTACAGCAACGAAGGCCGAAGAGCATAAGCAGGATTTGATAAAAGAGAAACTGGATCTTCAATCATCCATTGCGGCAACGACCGATAATATTGAAATGTATAAGGGCCGTGTTGAGCAATTCCGGAAGATCGCATTCTCCGGTGGCGGCCAGGAAGTGATTGCCAATGCTTATCAGAATGACCTCGCTATTGCAGAGAAGGACCTTGAAAAATATAACAGCAGCATTTTTGCTTCGCAGGATATTGATGTGTCGCCGGATTTCAATTTCAAGCAGATCCTCCTCGGTCAGCCCCCAATCAGACCAGAGCCCACCAAAGGCGTACTGATCATTAGCATAGCGGGACTTTCAATGTTTTTCCTGTCTTCTTTGTTTATTATCATCCTGGAATTGTTGGATTCTTCCCTCCGCACACCTGCGATCTTTCAGAAGGAAACAAAGATTGGGGTGTTATCGACCGTCGGGAAAATAGATCTGGATAAAAAATTGCTGCCGGATTATTTTGATTTCAATGCCCGGAGCGACCGGGAGCACAACTCCATCCCATTTATTGAGAACCTCCGGAAACTGCGATACGAAATTGAAAGGAGCGGAAAGCGTGTGGTTCTCTTTACCAGTGCGAAAGCCCAGGAAGGAAAAACGACCATCGTGGAATCCCTTGCACACACTTTCAGCATGAGCAAGAAAAAAGTGCTGCTGATTGATGCTAATTTTTCAAACAACACCCTAACCCGGGATTTTTCGGCAAAACCAACCCTGGAAACCTTCAGCATGGATAGCCAGGATGGGGTAGACAAAATATGGGGCATAACCACGCTGACCAATATCACCAATGTGGACATCATCGGCTGCGATGAGGGAAACTACACCCCCTCCGAAGTCCTGCCAAAAAATCATTTGCTGAATAACCTGGATAAACTTAAACATCATTATGATTTTATTCTGATTGAAGGCGCCGCACTGAACCATCATGCTGACAGTAAAGAGCTGAGTGAGTATGTGGATGGCATTGTGGTGGTTTTCTCTGCGCGGAACACCATTAATGAAATTGACCGGGAATCCCTCGGGTTCCTCAGGGATGATAAAAATAAATTTATCGGGGCCGTGCTGAATAATGTTGACGAACAGAATCTGGATCTCTAATCCTGATAATTTCATGATGAAGCACCGTTTTATAAAAAACAGGGATATCATAATGTTCAGTTTCCAGCCATGGAACTCCGATATCGCCTTTAATTTTAAGGACATGGCGTATGAGCTTGCCCGTTATAACCGGGTCTTGTTCGTAGACCGTGCACTGGACAGAAAAACGGCCTTAAAAAATCTCATGCACCGCCGTTCATTGGAATCCGGAAGCCACGAAAACAAATATATTCAGCAGGTACAGGACAATTTCTGGGTGCTTCATCCAAAGTCATTGCTCGAGTCGGGCACCTGGTCGCCCAATTACAAACTCTTCGATTTTTTCAACCGGATCAACAACAAACGGCTGGCAGCCGAAATAAAAAGGACCATCCGCCAGCTTGGATTTAAAAACAGCATATTATTGAACGACAACGATTTTTACCGTGGGTTGTATCTGAAAGGATTATTACCGGTGCGGGAATATATTTTTTATATCCGCGATTTCTTAACCATACAACCTTTCTTTGAAAAATTCGGTCCGCGTTGTGAAAAGGAAATGATTGAAAAGGCAGATCTGATCGTTGCCAATTCCGCCTATCTCGCAGCATATGCAGGACAGTGGAATCCCAACAGCGCAGATATCGGCCAGGGTTGCAACCTGGATGATTTTATTGCAGAAAACCTGCCCGTTCCTGCAGACATGAAGGCGATCCCTGCGCCTGTGCTCGGCTACTGTGGCGCCATTACTGGCATGCGCCTTGATGAAGAAATTCTGATCCGTATGTCCAGGGCCTTTCCGGGGTTAAGCATTGTTTTGGTAGGGCCTGCGGACGTCGGTTTCGGAAAATCAGGATTAAGGAGCATGAAGAATGTTTATTTCCTGGGTGGGAAAAAGCCGGAAGAAACGGCGGCTTACGTGCAGCATTTTGCAATATGTATGAATCCCCAGGCATTGAACCCGCTGACCCTTGGGAATTATCCCAGAAAGATTGACGAATACCTTGCCGCAGGTAAACCGGTGGTTGCCACGGCTACCCCGGCCATGGAGATGTTCAGGGGTTATACCTTTCTCTGTGAATCTCCGGAAGATTATATAATCAATATTCAGAAGATACTGGAAGACCCTTCTTTAAACTCAGAGGAGGAAAGGAAGCGGCGAAGGGATTTTTCACTTACACATACCTGGGAAAATTCCATCGGCGCCCTTGGCAATGCGTTTTATCATTCAGAAAAGCAATACCCTGCCGTTTTATTATGAGTGATCAGGAAAAAAATAAACAGATTTTTGAAGTGATCACCACCATGGTGCTTATCGTTTTTATTGTTTTTATTTTCATAAAATTCATGTATTTCTAAGATGGCGAATGGCACTTTAATGAAACATTATTCCCTGCGGCAATGGTTGCGATATCATTTTCTGCAGAAAAAATTAAACACGGCATTTGGCTGGATATTGCTGTTTTTAATAGGTGCGCTTTTGGTGTATGGCATCGTGATGGTAGATTATAAGATCGGTCCGATCGTTGTTGTTTGCGTTTCTGCATTCCTTCTCTTCGTGCTCATCATGAAATATCCGTATTTCGGGCTTTATTTTCTGATTGCTTTTTCTTCTATCACCACAATTGTTGACCGGCTTATTACACTGCCCATCCCTACCGGAACTTTCATTGAAGTGATCACTTACCTGGAATTCCTGAGCATCCTGCTTAAATATGACCAGAAGAAAAATATCGATCTGAGATTTTGGAAGAACCCTATAACCATTGGCCTATATGTTCTATTTGGATTTTACCTGATTGAACTTTTTAACCCTGAGATGTTCAGCCAGCTTGGATGGTTCAGCTTTTTCAGGAAGCAATTGAGTTATTTTGTTTTTTATTATATATGCTACTCCCTGCTGGATTCCCGTGCACGCATAATTTATTTTGTAAGGTTCATAATCGTGCTTTGTTCCCTGCTTGCATTGTATGCCTGCAAGCAGCAGTGGTTCGGTTACTCAGGATTTGAATTGCGTGCAATCGGCACGGGCGGCGGACTGCAGTTATTATTACAAGGCGGACTGTTGCGTAAATTTTCCGTTTTTTCTGACCCCGCCACATCCGGAATTCTTTTTGCTTCTATTTCCATGTTGTGCATCATTTTGTTTATCCGAACAAACAACAAGAAGGAAAGGATTTGGCTCGGCGCTGCTGCCTTGTCCAATCTGCTTGGCTATAGCTATTCCGGCACGCGTACAGCCACCTTGATGATCGTTGCGGGCATTTGCCTTTATTGTGTTTCCACATTATACGAGAAAAGGACCATTTTTTTTCTTCTGCTCTCCGTTTTGTCCGTCACTGTGCTGATGGTGATGCCCTATCAGAACGTGGTTACCAACCGTATCCGGTCAACTTTTGAAGGAACGAAAGATCAGTCAGCCGCCATCCGGGATTACGACCGCCACGAGGTGCAGCCATATATTCAGGATCATCCGCTGGGTGGAGGAATTTTCACCTGTGGATTTGAAGGACCTAAATATAATCACGGACACTATCTCGAGACCCTGCAGCCGGATAGCGGTTATATGAAAACAGTAGCTGAAGAAGGAGGCATCGGGCTGGCGCTGTTGCTCATATTTTATTTTATAGTGATGCGGCATGGGTATCATTATTTCTTCCGCGCAAAGGATCCGCAGATCCGCAATTATTACATTGCCTTACTGATTATGATGTTTACCTTGCTGGTGGCCCAATACGCCCAAATGGCCATTACACAGTGTCCGGTCGTCTTGTTCTTTCAGGCCATAATGGTTATTTTTATCAAATTGGCAGATTTTGACGCGGATCCACAAACAAAACCCATAACAACTATTCAAAATTGATCGTATGCGATATTTCTTATTGGCCTTATTGTTCATCTCGGAATCCATTTGTGCACAAACACCGGCCAGTAAGTATCTTTTCCGGCCCGATAGTACCCGTATGCCGGATATCAGGGAACGCCTTGTGCAACTGGCTCTTCAAAATCCGGCTTATGAAATGGTTGATCATGCATCCCTGGCCGCTGGTTACCAGGTGAAGACGGCCAAATCTGCTTATCTCAGTTTGTTCTCCGCCCAGGGAAATATCAATGAATTTACAATCAACCCGCACGCATTTACCACTGCCACCGGAGGCTATGTTCCGACTATTTACCCCCGGTATAATTTTTCCCTGGCTGTGCCATTTGATATATTCACCCGAACAAAAAATAATGTAAAAGCCGCCAAGGAAAATTATTATATCAGCCTGGCTACAAAAAATGAAAAATTCCGTGAAATAAAGGCCGATATACTCACCAAATATGAAAACTATCTGCTGGCAAAACAGCTTGTGGAGTTCCAGGGCAAACTGACCCAGGGTGAATATTCATCGCTGAAAAGAGCGGAAAGCGATTTTGCTGAAAACCTCATTAAGCTGGATGATGTAGAAAAGGCCCAAAAAAGCTATATCTCTGAACAGGTCAAGAGCCTTACCCTGCAAAGGGACCTGAACCTCTCCAAGATCGAGATCGAAAAAGTGATCGGAGTTAAAATTGAAGATGTTGAAAGAGGGCTGAAATGAAACCTCAGAGTGGGCCTGAAATATAGCCCTGGAAGGGCCCTGAGCAGCCCTGGAAAGGTCTAAATGGACCTTCGTGTAAAAAACATAATTATTTAGGCAGGCTATAAGGTCTGAGACGCCGGACGTACTCAGTAACATGAATTCCCGTCTAAATGCACCAATCACTGCGGAAAGGACGATTTAGTGCTCCTGGAAGGGCTCAAAATGTGATCTGAAACTGTTTTAAACGACTGCCGGGAAATGGGCCGGAAATTATATTCCCCAAATGGAAACTGGGAAAAGGCTTTGATATAAAGGCCTAAAAAGAACCGCTGAAAAGAAGGCCGGATGAACAAGCCTGGAACTGCGGAGAGTTTTGTATTTTTGCAAAAAAAAAGGTATATTGTAGGCGGTCTGTCTTATCCAGTAACTATGAGGATTTTCTACCTTATTCTTATTTTCATGTTTTGCTCAGCCACTCAGGTCAAAAGCCAGAACCGCATTCCGGGCTTTCCAGATCCTGAACCTGAAAGCGTGCGCTTTTATCCCAACCCGGCCACATCATTTATTACGTTTGACTTCCTCAAAAATTTTGGCAGGAACTATTCCGTCCAGGTCTTCAATTTTCTTGGAAAAAAAGTTTACGAATTCTCCGCAGAGGACCAGAAAACAGTCGTTAACCTATCCGATTTTTTCCGCGGAATTTATATTTTCCAGCTCAAAGATCCCAACGGTAAGATTATACAATCGGGAAAGTTTCAGGTGAATAAGTGAATTTAATTTGAAAATATGCTAATTTGAAAATTGGTGAATTTTCAAAATGCATTTTCATTTTCAAATTTTCAAATTAGCACATTTTCAAATTAACCTCTCACTTCCACAATCAGAAACTTCAGATAATGCGTGTTTTCCAATCCCCAAACAACAGGGTGGTCAGGCGATTGTGTATTAAACAGCACCTGTCTTAATTCTTTACCGGCGTCGTGGGCGGAGGATTGGATCACGTCCAGAAAGTCTTGCGGAGAAATTAGGTTGGTGCAGGAGGAAGTTACCAAAAACCCTCCGTTACGTAATAATTTCATGGCCCTTAAATTAATTTCCTTGTAACCGGAAATCGCCTTTTTAATATTTTCACGGCTCTTTGTGAAGGCGGGCGGATCCAGCATTACAACATCATATTTTTTGTTTTCACTGCTCCATTTTTTCAGTGCGTCAAATGCATTTTCAACCCGGAATTCGAGCTTTTTCCCCAACCCGTTCAGTATGGCATTCGCCCCGGCCCGGGCAATGGCATACTCGGAAATATCCAGGCCAAGCACCGATTTGGCGCCAAAGCTGGCTGCATGAATTTCAAAACTTCCCGTATAACAAAAGGCGCCCAGCACTTCCGCATCTTTTACTATATGCTGAATGGCCCGCCGGTTCTCGTGCTGGTCCAGAAAATATCCGGTCTTCTGCCCCTGGTCAAGATCCACTCCGAATTTCAATCCGTTTTCCTCAATGAGAATCTGCGTGTCAAATGGAGCGGTTAAAAATCCCTTTTTCATCTCCAGCCCTTCCAGGGTGCGCACGGGCACGTCATTCCTTTCATAAATTTTCCCGGCCTGAAAGATATTCACAAGGGCCTTTACAATTGCAGGTTTCCACAGATCCATTCCCAGGGAAAGCGTCTGGAGTACAAAATGCCCATTGAATTTATCAATTATCAGTGCGGGAAGCCCGTCGGCTTCCCCAAAAACAAGACGACAATTTTCTGTGTACCCGATCTTTTTCCGGTAGGCCCAGGCAGAAGAAATGCGATTGAAGAAGAATTCCTCATTTATTTCCTCGTTCCTGTTTCGGGTCAGCAATCGCACCGTGATCTGTGAGCCGGGATTGAAATACCCTTTTCCTACAAATTTTTTATCTGCTGTAAAAACAGTGACGATCTCACCGGGTTGGAGTGTTTCTTCGGTCTCTGCAATCTCGTTTGCAAAAATCCAGGGATGGCCGTTTTCTATCCTGCGACTGATCTTTCTGTTTAGTATGACGGGAATCATGCCGCAAATGTAGCTGAATGACTGGCCGGAATCCGGTTCGGGCAAGGACAATTTGTCTCAAAACAGCAGTTGGCAGAATAATTGACAACCTTACCTTTGCCACAATTTCTACACTATGCAAAAGAACCATGAAAAATTTACAGACCGGGAAGGGCTTGATGCTGCAAGTGAAAGACAATCAGCGGTTGATATCAATACAGACGAAAATGTAGCGGGCACGAATAACCTGCCCAATGAATCCCTGCAAGCAGAGGAGGAGCTGGAGAAACTAACGGCCGAACTCCAGGAACAAAAGGACAAGTACATTCGCCTGTTTGCTGAATTTGACAATTATAAGCGCCGTAGTTCGCGGGAAAGGATGGATTTGATCCAGACCGCAGGCAAGGAAGTGATCACTTCCTTACTGGATGTGCTGGACGATTGCGACCGGGCCGAAAAACAGCTTCAGCAAAGCGACGATATAAACGAAATCAGGGCGGGTGTGCTTTTGGTATTTAACAAATTAAGGGCAATTCTGCAAAATAGGGGACTGCGGTCCATGGAAAGTGTCCATACTGATTTTGATACAGGCAAGCACGAAGCTATCAGCGAAATCCCATCGCCTTCGCCGGACTTGAAGGGGAAGGTGATAGATGAAGTTACGCCAGGCTATTATTTAAATGATAAAATCATCCGCTTCGCGAAAGTGATCGTCGGAAAATGAATTGAATGAAAAGGGATTATTACGAGATACTGGAAATTTCAAAAAGCGCCTCTCCCGACGAGATTAAAAAGTCTTACCGCAAAGTGGCCATGAAGTTTCACCCCGACCGTAATCCGGGTGACAAGGTTGCCGAAGAAAAATTCAAGGAAGCTGCCGAAGCCTATGAGGTTTTGAGCGACAGTGAAAAACGCGCAAAATATGACAGGTATGGCCATGCGGGTGTAACCAGCGGCCATGGCGGTTTTGGTGGCGGCGGAATGAATATGGAAGACATTTTCAGCCAGTTTGGAGATGTGTTCGGAGACGATATTTTCGGAAGTTTTTTTGGAGGAAGGCGCGGTGGAGGACAATCCAGAACGGTGGGTGTTCGGGGCAGCAATCTGCGAATTAAAATAAAACTGAGTTACGAAGAAATCGCCAAAGGGGTCAATAAAAATATAAAAGTTAAAAAACATGTTGTCTGTGGCACTTGCCATGGCAACGGGGCAAGGGATAAAGGCAGTGTGCAGACCTGCGGAACCTGTGGCGGCAGCGGACAGGTTCGGCGCGTAAGCAATACTTTTCTGGGGCAGATGCAAACAGTAACAACCTGCCCCGCATGTAACGGAGAAGGATCCGTTATTACGGCCAAGTGCACAACCTGTAAAGGAGAGGGAAGGGTGTACGGAGAAGAAGTGGTTAATATTGATATCCCGGCGGGCGTGCAGGAAGGAATGCAATTGAGCCTGTCCGGGAAAGGTAATGCAGGAGAAAGAGGCGGCCATCCGGGAGACCTGATCATACTGATTGAAGAAGAAGCGCATGCCGACCTGCACCGGGACGGACTGAATGTTGCTTTTGAACTTTATATCTCTTTTACAGATGCCGTTTTTGGAATTCAGGTAGAAGTTCCAACGATCGATGGCAAAGCCAAAATCAGGATACCCGCAGGAACCCAAAGCGGAAAGATCTTCCGCCTCAAAGGCAAAGGATTTCCGTCAGTTAACTCGTATGAAAAAGGGGATCAGCTCATCCATGTAAATGTATGGACGCCACAGCAGGTATCAATAGAAGAAAAAACAAGTCTGGAAAAACTAAGTACTTCACCGAATTTTCAGCCTAAGCCAGACAAGAATGAAAAAGGCTTTTTCGACAAAGTGAAGGAGATGTTTAGCTAGAAACGCGGGCAGAGTATTCTGTTCTTTGCAGAGTTTTCCCTATCCAGAAATCCGATATAGGATATGGATAATTCAAATCCCCCATAACCCTCGCTTACTGTATTCAGGGAAGAAATATTCACATCGTAACTGATGGCTATAGACAATGGAAGCATTTCCAGTTTGATGACAGGAATGAATGCATCCTTCCATCGCATGAAAGCGCCTACGCCCAGCAAATATTTCGGGTCATCTGTAAAGTCGCCGAGTTTGTAACCATAAATAACACCGCCGACTGTTTCTCTGGCACTTCCCTGACTGGAATAGTCAGCCTGAACCGTGAATTCCGATCTCTCATCAATATAAAATTTGGCTCCCCCTGAAACAACATATTTTGGATCCAGCTCTACCGCTGCATCCTGATAAAATGAATTACGCGGGCGGTTGAGGTGATGGTAGGCCAGTCCAAAAAACATGCTGTGCTGTTGATTTTCTCCGAAGCTGCTGTTGAAGCTCATCCCCACACTTCCATCCCAGTAATGTATATCCGGCTGGGTAAAAGTTTCTCCGTCAGGAAGAGATGGATTGTAAGCGCTTCCGTCATACTGATCATTAGTGGTGATTTTTGACCGGTCGATCCTCTTTTCCGCATAACCACCCATGAATCCGAGGGACAAATACATGGTCCTTGTATCCGAGAGTGATTTATGGTAGTTCAGAGCAGGGAATACCTCGTTGGATACCAGTCCCGCACTGCCTGCCTGATCATATAATACTTCCATGCCAACCGTTAAAAAATCATTGGATCTGCCTGACGGGCATTTTATATTCCCCATTGAATGATCCGGTCTTGTATGCATTGGTAAAACTATTCCATTGGTCGCGGTAAACACCCTGGATACGGTAGTCGCCGGTAAATATCCCTGCAAGGGAAGGATTGCGTAGCAATGGCGCTTCAAAGAATTGGGAGAAATGCAGGTCCTGCGAAAACCCGGGCGCCAGGCTGCCCGCAAAGAGTGCCAGGGTTATAATTAATTTTCGTATGGGGTTCCGGTTTCTCATTGATTAAGGTTTCTATCTGAGCAGGGTAACGTTTCCATGATAAGGGATCAGGGTTGCATTATCGCAAAGAATTTGAATTGTGTAAATATATACATCTGATGGGGCCGGCTTGCCGTTGAACGTTCCATCCCATCCGCTTGCTTCATCATTGGGTGCAAAATTTGATTTTTGGAAGACGACCTGACCCCATCGGTTATAAATGGTAATGGATGGAATGATGTTCAATCCTTTTCCTCTCACAACGAACCGGTCGTTCGCTCCGTCTCCATTAGGAGAAAATGTATTCGGAATGAAAAAGTTATTGCCATTGCAAATCACCGTAATCTTAATGCTGTCTTCGATTGTGCATCCGCCATTATTAATTGCGCTGAGCACATACTTGGTTGTTTTGATCGGCGTGGCAAGCGGTGTCAGACAATTTGTACAACTCAGACCGGTTGGTGGAAGCCAGTTGAGTGAAACGATATCAGGTGAACCGGTTCCATTGATCTGGTAGGAAGATCCTACGGGAATCGTAACATTCGGCCCCAGGTTTAGCGTCGGGTAATTAAATGTAGTGATCTGAATGGATTTGGTATCACTGAAACATTTTATATTATCATATCCGGTCACCTGGAAATTTGTGATGCCGATCTCGTTGATTGTTGGTGTGGCCAGCGGATTTGCGATATTGGGATCGCTCAATCCTTCCGACGGAGTCCAACTATAAATAGCTGCTCCGCTGGCAACTAATTGGGCGCTCTGACCAAGACAAACGGAATCAGGGCCGCTGACGCTGACGGTCACGGGCGTGTTGACAGTAATGTTCACCGTATCACTGGCCAGACACCCAAATGGACTCTGACCGGTCACGACGAAATAAGTACTGACAGGAGAATTCGCAAAAGGACTGGCAC
Organism: uncultured Chitinophagaceae bacterium; assembly: GCA_963705005.1. Lineage (GTDB taxonomy): Bacteria > Bacteroidota > Bacteroidia > Chitinophagales > Chitinophagaceae > Puia. The sequence goes on along the minus strand of CAVPIO010000010.1, from coordinate 70,511 downwards.
AGGGCAAACAGCTGAGGGTCCCGTTCACCGGCACCTGCCAGGTGTAGGAATTTCCCAGATCTCCTGTCGCGTTTAACTGGAAATCAGGCCCGCCAAGGCAAACCGTCATATCCGGTCCGGCACTTACGGCAGGAATCTTGTAAATATTCAATTGTTGAGTTGCTGTATCTACGCATCCGGCCTTATTTATTCCGATCACCTGAACAAAATACTGTCCTGCTTTCGGATAACTTACTGCCGGCGGATTTTGAATATTCGCAGTTTGGCCGTTCCCGAAACTCCATGACCAGCTGAGGGGACCATCCGGATCCGGGACGATTTCAATTCCGGTGAAAGTCAGGGTTGCCGGTTCACAAGACGGTACCAGGCCTCCGATATCCACCTGCGGCGACGCAACGATTTGGACCGGTAATGTGAATTGACCAGCGCAACCATTCACTGTTGTAATCGTGAGCGTAACATTATAATTACCGGCAACAGAATAAAAATGGGAAATTGTCGGATTCAGGCCTGTAGTTGTATTGCCGTCACCAAAATCCCACAGATAATTACTGATGACTGTTCCTTTCGCAAGAACGGACGCATCCTTGAAGTTGATTGTCCCGTTATCGCAAAGCAGGGTTTTATCTGCTGTAAAAGATGTTTTGGTTATGCCATCCACAACGATGGTCTCATTTCCAAGATTCGCAACTTTACAACCGGTAGCATCTTCAAGTGTTACCGCAGGGGTATAGGTTCCCGGGGAAGAATAAAGATGCGTGGTGGTCGGCGAGCTATTGGTGAAAGGAGGTGTGCCATCTCCGAAGATCCAGGTAAACGAAACTGCATTGGCCGTGATCACATTGAAAGTAACGTTATCGCTTCCGCAGGCGCCAAGCGGTGAATAGCTGAATGATCCAACGGGCCCATCGATATGTATGTGCTGGTATGGCGCTGTTGCCACGCATCCGCCCGGGCTGGTTATCTGCACCGAAACATCCCAGTCGCCCGGAACAGGGTAAAGGTTAGTTGTATTCATTGATGTTCCGAAAGAACCGGTCCCAAAAATCCAGAGGTAACTTTGTGCATAACTGCCGGTAAAAGTGAATGTATCGATGAGTGGCGGACAGGCAGAGTAGACACTGCTTAGCGTAAACGAAGCCACCGGGATATCGATATTAATTGGAGTCGGCAGGGTGTATGAACTGACGCAACCAAAACCGTCCGTGATTTTCAGGGTAACGGGATACGTGCCTTTTAGCGGATAATTGTGCAAGGGCGGATTTTGTCCGATATACGTTGTGCCATCGCCAAAGTCCCAACTATAAACCGGACTAAATGCACTTTGCGAAGTATTGGTGAATTTAATATTAGAACTAGGGCAGAAGTTTACACCATCGGTGGTAAAACTTGCCTTCGGTGAAGAGAAAGTGATATAGCCCGGATAAATTACACTGTCGGTACAATTATTCACATCAGTTACCTTCAGTTCAACAGAAAATATTCCTTCGATCGTATAATTATGTATTGGATTTTGCAGGTTCGATGTAGTGCCATCCCCGAAATTCCACAACCAGGTTTTAATAGGTGCTCCGGCCGAAGGGGCGGACTGATCCGTGAATTGTGCAGAAAGTGATCCGCATCCCTGCGTGACGGGCGTAGTGAATTTGGCAGTAGGGCCACTAACGACCATATTATAAGGAGCTGATAATGTCTTGCATCCGGTAAGATCCGTAGTCGTAACCGTGATCTGATAAGTGCCTGGATTTGCATATGCATGGGTCGTGGAGCCGCTCCCTGAATTCGCAGTGGTTCCATCCCCAAAATCAAATAAATATCCTGCAATATTAGGAGGGTGCGTCGTATTTACCGTTATCAAAGTATTATTACAAACAGGATTGGCTGAAACATTAATCGTCGTAACCGCATTTACCACAATCGAATGGACAATGGAATTGCTGCATGCACCATTCGTTACGGTGAGGGTTACATTATAAGTTGTAGGCGCGCCCGGAGCATAGATATGAAGCGGAGGGGCCTTGCCGAGGAAATCAGGCGAACCATCTCCGAAATTCCAGTCCCAGGTCGTGGGCCCAATAGAAAAATCAGTGAACGTATATTGATTTTGCGCCAGACAGTTGTATCCATAACTAAATGCCGCCAGCGGATCATTAACGACGATATAAGCTGTTTTTGTGAGCGTTTGAAAACATCCATTGTTATATGCGGTGAGTTTTACGTCGTACGTTCCCGGATTCGTATATCCATATAATGGGTTTTCAATTGTAGAAGTATTTCCATCTCCAAAACTCCATAGCCATTGATTGGGGGCGTTGGTGGACAGGTCTGTGAATTGAACTTTTTGCCCAACACAAACCGATGTCGGAATGGCCGAAAAATTAGTGACAGGCTGCGTGGTTCCTACGGTTACCTTGCCCGTTGCTATTACGGTGCAACCACCATTCGTAACAACCGTCAGGGTGACCGTCCAAACGCCGCTCGCATAGACTTGCGCCGGAGGAGAAACCCCGTTAAACTGAAAGCCGTTACCAAAATCCCAATGGTAGCTGGCTATTCCATCTACTGCAGTAACGGAAAGGGATGGGTTATAAGTGAACGGTGCGCAACCAAAGGCCGGCAGGCTCGGTATAGTGACAATAGGTTTTGCAACATTTACAAAAGCAGCTTTTGTCAGCGTGTTAGAGCATCCAGTGGTGCTTGAGGCCGTAAGGGTAACATTAAAGCTTCCATAAGAATTATATGTGTGCGTTGGATTTTGAAGGTTCGACGTGGTGCCGTCTCCGAAATTCCATAACCAGGATGTGGCTCCGGCTGACTGGTCAGTAAAACTTGCAGTTAGTGGTGGCTGGCAACCTGCAAGGTTAGTGCCGGTAAACGCCGCAGTTGGCGGATTAACCACCTGAACGTCCTGGGTGATGGTACCTGTACAGGTTGCAAATACATTGCTCAGTGTAACATGATAAGTACCCACTGCTGTGTATGTATGGAGGCCATTTCTTGATGGATCCGGCGGAGAGCCATCACCATAATCCCAGCTCGAACTGGTTGGAAATGGAGAAGAAGTATTGGTAAAGGCCGCGGGTGAATTAATACACACGCTGGACTGGTAGGTGAAGTTGGAGGAATTCGTGCTTGAAGAAATGGTTACTACAGCCGAGTCTGTAGCCTGGCAACCCTGCTGCGTACTTGTTGCGGTCAGCTTTACCGTATAGGGCCCCGATGCATTGTAGGTATGTACGGGGGAGAATACTGTTGATGTTGGTGAACCGTCCCCAAAGTCCCAAACATAAGAGAGCACCGGGGGACCAGTTGTCTGGTTGGTAAAAGTAGCGCTGACAGGCGGCTGGCAACTGTTTGCCAAAGCAGTGCTGAAATTAGGGAGAACTCCATTAGTCAATACGATGTTGCCGGATTTTATATTTGCGGTGCCATGACATCCATAATTATTCTGCACATATAGATTCACGGGGAAGCTGCCTCCGGCGGTATAGAGATGGGTAGGATTTTGAATGTTCAGATCCACGTTGCCATCGCCATAAGACCAGGTCCAGCTGACAATCGAGGCGCCAAGTCCGCCCGGATTTGAATTATCCGTAAATTTGACAGAAATCGGAAAACAGCCGGCAGTAACGCTTGAGGTAAAATCTGCAGTTGGAACCGGATATACCGTAATGGTGACCGGAGTGGCCGTGCTTGACCCGAAGGCATTAGTTACCGTAAGGGTAACGGAATAGGTTCCGGGAACAGTATATATAACAGCCGCACTTGGATTTGTGCTGGTGGCCGGACTCACCGCAGGCGGTACACCGCCAAAATCCCAGCTCCAGGATGTTGGGCTGCCCGTGGAAGCATCACTAAATGACACACCCAGCGGAGCACAGCCCGCAATTGGTGTTGCGCTGATCTTTGCAACAGGAGCCTGTCCAAACGCGGTACAGACAGTTACCAGCAGCAAAAGAGGGAATAACAGCAGTTTTCTGTTCAACGGATAGCGATTTAAGGATGAATTGCTTCATTAGCTTTCAAAGGGAATTGAATAATTTTCCAGGCCAGGGGCTGGAAAAAGATTTAAAGGGTGTTCGGATCAGCAAAGGAAATATAGAAGCGGACATATCTTTGCTACGTTGCTTCATAACGTGGAAGCAGGCTCAAAATTGTGATTTTTTGTGCCGGCCAAGCGAAAATACATCCTTTTAAGGGTTTGCTCCCGGGTATTCGCCGGGTGAAAAACTGGTTTTGGAAAGGAAGATCCCTGGATTAATTTTTGTGCAATTCCAGGATATTGTAAGTGCTGTCAACCGCTGTTTGGGCAGATACCGAATCGGTATAACTATCAGTGATTTTCCAGGTATGGTTCAACTCTTTCAAAGGGTCCGGAGCACCGGCAAAGTCCGATTCTATGGTCCTCGCATTCACGTCGGCCACCCAGGTGCCTCCTGTGGTCTGACCACCCAATATGCCTTCCACCGTACCGTTCTCATTAAACTGAAATACATAACCCGCAAAACTATCGGTTATATCGGTTTGATGATCCAGATACTTCGTTACGCGCCAGGTTCCATTGGTAACAAGATTGACAATAATATTTTCTTCCTGATGGGCAATATATTTTTTACACGCGGATGGGCAAATCAGGAGATAACTGAAAATAGCGAAAAGAAGTATCCGGTTTTTCATAAGAAGCGTTGGACAAGCCTTAAAATTCGTAAATTTTCCCGAATTTGTCAAGCAGATAATTCAGAAAATACCTCACTTTCAGCGGTTCCCCGGTTGCTTTTTCACATAGCTCCTCACTGTTATAAGTACGGCCATAAACATGTATCCGTTGCCTCAGCCAACCCAGTAATCCTGAGGTATTTCCCTGTTCCATTTCCTGCTTCAGGGCGGGCAATTCCTTCATTGCAGTATTGAAAAGCTGTGCGGCATAAAAACTTCCCAGACTATAAGTGGGAAAATATCCGAAGCTGCCATGGCTCCAGTGCACATCCTGCAAACAGCCTTCCTGGTCGCTGTGAACCGTAACGCCCAGATATTTCCGATATTGTTCGTTCCAGCATGCCGGTATATCCGCGGTATTCAGTTCGCCGGTGATCAGCATTTTTTCGATATCATACCGAATCATCACATGGAAATGATAAGTTAGTTCATCTGCTTCTGTCCGGATCAATGATGGTTTAACCATGTTGATCCCGGCATAGAAGCTGGTCAGGGAAATATCCCGCAACTGTTCAGGAAATATTTCGCGGAGGGCAGGATAGTGAAACTGCCAGAATTCCAAACTTCTTCCTACCTGATTTTCCCACATCCGGGACTGGGATTCATGGATACCCAGTGATGCGTATTCTCCTGAAGGTAATCCATATTCCGATTCAGGCAATCCCTGTTCGTATAAAGCATGACCGGTTTCGTGAATACAGCTCCAGGTCATGCTGTTAAAATCATTTTCCCGGATGCGCGTGGTAATGCGCACATCATTTTTATTGAAACTGGTGGTGAAGGGATGTGCAGAAAGATCCTGGCGACCCGCATCAAAATCAAATCCCAGGCCGGCGATGATCTTCATCCCAAAATCCCATTGCTTTTTTTTATCGAATGGTCTTAACAGAAAGGAATTATCCATCTGCTCCTGCTGACTGATACGGATAGCGATTTCTGTCAACTCCGGTTTCAGATCGGAAAATATCCTGTCAAGCAAATTCACCGTGATACCTTTCTCAAACTCATCGAGCAATGCGTCATACGGATGCCCGGCAAATCCAAGGATCTGCGTTTCCTCTTTTTTGAGCTGAATAAGTTCATCCAGTTCCTTTTCAAAAAGGGAAAACTTATTTTCTTTTTTTGCTGATATCCAGGCATTAAAGCTTTTGGAGATGGTTTCACTCAATTTCCTGACAAACGCCGGACTGTATTTCTTTTGCTTTTCAAAATCAGTCAGGGTCAGCGCAATATTTTTTCTTTGAGAGGTCGTCAGTTCCGGCACGATCTTTCAATGAATTCAAAAGGCCCTCCAGTTTTTCTGATGTGGCAAGACCATGTGCCAGTTCGGAAATACTTGCAATCTGCTGCGCCCGGAAACCCGCCCCTTTCGGCGGGCATATACGTTTCCTGATCCCATTGCATAAGCGCCAGCGCGTTGCGTGTATCGGCGAGTTTTGCCATATGTTCCCGGTATTCATTATAGAGTTCTTTGGCTGAGTGAATTTTCACCATTTGATCTCAATTATCGTTAAAAATAAAAAACGGTTTTATTTCTTTGGCAAGATAACAGAGATTTGCCCTAATTTTTACCATATGAACCGGAAACATCTATCTCTCTGTTTTGCCGCACTTATTTCTTTACCCTGTCTGGCTATTGCACAGAAGATTGATTCGATGATGCAGGTGTATGCTGATAAATTCCCGCAGGAAAAAGCTTATCTGCAGTTTGACAAACGTGTGTATAATCCGGGAGAGACAATATGGTATAAAGCTTATGTGTTTACCGGATTTGACCCTTCACCCTATAGTAAAAATTTTTATGCGGAATTGTATGACGCTTCAGGAAATCTTATCCAGCGTAAAACTTCTCCCCTGATTGAATCAACTTCAGCAGGAAATTTTGATTTACCGGCTAACTTTAAGGGATCCCGGGTGCACGTCAGGGCCTATACCACATGGATGCTCAATTTCGACACGAGTTTCGTTTTTGAAAAAGACCTGCGTATTGCCGGCATGACCCCGGCCACTGCCGGCACGAATTCTATAGAAACCAGTTTGCATTTTTTCCCTGAAGGCGGCGATATGATTGCAGGAATAGAAAATAATATTGCTTTCAAGGCCGATGATGCTTATGGAGAACCGGTCAGGATCACTGGTATTTTGCATGATGCTTCAGGCAAAAACCTGCTTGAATTTTCTTCTGAACATGATGGTATGGGGAAATTCATCATCACGCCAGACAAGACAGATGTTCTCTATGCGACCTGGCAGGATGGAAAAGGTACGGAACACCGGACGGACCTTCCGCCGGTGAAATCAACCGGCGTTGTTTTGCGCCTGCTCAGCGGCAGCCATAAACTTATTTTTTCCGTTGCCCGGCAGCCGGAAAATCAAACCTATCAAAAACTGATCGTGATCGCTCATATGAATCAGCAGATGATTTATAAGGCCATCGTGAACCTGAAAGAAAACTTCATGAGTGGCGGTAATATTCCCATCATCCAGCTTCCCACAGGTATTCTGCAGGTTACGGTATTTGATATGAATCAAACACCCCTGGCAGAGCGTGTGGTTTTTGTGAACAACGATAATTATCGCTTTGATCCCAAAATTACCCTGAGCTCAAAAGGCCTTCAGAAAAGGGGCCGGAATGTACTGGAGATCGAGGTTCCGGATTCTATGAACTGCAACATGTCTCTTGCCGTTACGGATGAAGAGGTAGATGGCAAAAAGAGTGAAGATGATAATATTATTTCCCGGCTTTTGCTTACCGGTGATCTTCACGGCTATGTAAAAGATCCTTATTATTATTTCAAAAATAATTCTGATTCGCTGGCAGCGCAGCTCGACCTTGTAATGCTTACTCATGGATGGCGCAGGTTTCGCTGGGATCTGCTGACCCATGGTAAAACGCCGGTGATCAAATATCCTATCGAGGATTATCTTTCTTTAAATGTTGAAGTGCTGGGTGTTGATGTGACCCATATCGCACCTGATGAAAATCTGAGCGTGATCCTTCAGAACAAAGATTCAAGCATTAAAATGCTGAACATTCCGCGGATCTCGAAAGGGAAATTTGGCATTTCCGGAATGATTTTTTACGATACAGCCAAAGCCTATTATCAGTTTGGTGTAAATCGTAAACTGTCCAACGAAGCTGCCGTTGTTTTTAATACCGGTTTGTACAGAGGCACCAGAAACCTGAAACCTATTGCGCTGACCCTGCCGCCCTGGTCGCCTGAAGATTCTGCCCTGATGCGGAAAAACCAACTGGTATTTGAAGAGGCAGCCAGACTGAGAGATGAAGAAAATCATAAAGTGCAAACCCTGGCAGCGGTTACTGTGAAAGGGAGGTCCCAGTCCGAAAACGAAAAGCTCGACGAAACCTATACCTCAGGTATGTTTAGCGGAGGCGATGCCTCCATGTTTAATCTCTTGACGGACCCTGCTTCGGCCGGATATCCTGACATATTAAGTTACCTGCAGGGGAAAGTAGCCGGCTTGCAGATCGTTGACGGTACCCCACCTTCACTCACCTGGAGGGGTTCGGCGCCAACCTTGTATCTGAACGAAATGCAGATAGATGTCAGTCAGCTGAAATCAACATCCGTCCCGGATATTGCCATGGTAAAAGTGTTCAGACCCGGCTCAGGAGTGGGTTTCGGTGGCGGGGCCGGTGGAGTGATTGCCGTGTATACCAAGAAAGGCGGCGAAAAAACACCCGATCCCTCCATACGGGGATTGGATCAGGCAAGGATCATCGGCTATTCTCCCGTCCGCCAGTATTTTTCTCCGGATTATCTTCGTAATCCAAATAACGAAGTGCAGGATGTGCGGACCACTTTATACTGGAATCCTTACGTGCTTACCGAAAAAGGAAATACGAAACTGAGTTTTACTTTCTATAATAATGATGTTACGCACAAGCTGCGAATTATCCTGGAAGGATTTAATGCTGAAGGGAAGCTTATTAGGATGGAGAAGGATATTGAATAGGTTGATGGTTGATGGTTGATGGAATTCAGGCGCGAATCCGCAATAAAGTCCATCAACCATCAACTATCAACCATCAACCTTCAACTCAAGCAGGTGGTTTTATGAAGATGAAAATCTCAGATATCATAGAGGTCCTGGAGACCCTGGCCCCATTACCTTACCAGGAACCCTACGACAATAGCGGACTCCTGCTGGGGACTGCAGAAGAAGATTGCCTGGGGGCGCTGGTAAGCCTGGATGCAACGGAAGCAGTTGTAGCAGAAGCAGTGCAAAAAGGATGTAACCTGCTGATATCCCATCATCCACTGATTTTCCGGGGGCTAAAACAAATCAGTCCTCATAATGGAACGGGTAGAACTGTGATCGCCGCTATTAAAAATGACATTACCGTTTATGCCATACATACCAATCTGGACAATATTCTGACAGGCGTTAACGCGGCCATAGCGGATAAACTTGGGCTGGTAGACCGGAAATTCCTTCATCCAAAAACTGAAGCCGCAGGAGTAGGCCAGGGAGGCTCAGGTTCGGGCCTGGCTGGTGAATTCAGGCAGGCGATTAGCGAAATACAATGCCTGAACCTGCTTCAGGAAAAGTTCCGGATTCCTGCAATCCGGCACAGCCCGCTGACCGGCAGGCCCGTGAAACGGGTTGCCCTTTGCGGTGGCGCCGGTAGTTTTTTGATTACCAATGCCTTAGATGCCAAAGTCGATTTTTTTATTACGGCAGATATCAGGTACCACGAATTCTTCGAAGCAGAAGGCCGGTTGGTTCTTGCAGATATTGGCCATTATGAAAGCGAGCAATACAGTATAGATCTGATCTGTGACACAATACACGAAAAATTTCCTAACTTTGCCGTCCTTAAAGCGGGAACTGCAACGAATCCCGTCCATTATTATTTATAAATTATGCCCAACGTCAAAGAATTCTCTGTTGAAGAAAAATTAGCCTCCCTTATTGCACTTCAAAAAATAGAATCCAAATTAGACGAATATAAAGTACTCAAAGGGGAACTTCCTATGGAAGTAAGCGACCTGGAAGATGAAATCCTTGGATTGAATTCCAGGCAGACCCGGATTGAAGAGGAGATCAATGGGATACAGGAATTCATCAGTCAGAAAAAACAGGCAATGAAAGATGCGGACGAATTGATCAAGAAGTATGATAAACAAAGCCAGAACGTCAAGAACAGCCGGGAGTTTGAAGCCATCAACAAGGAAATTGAAATGCAGCAGCTTGAAGTAAAGCTGTCTGAAAAACATATTAAGGATGCCAATGAAGAAGTAGCCGAGAAAGTGCTGCTGCTGGATAAGGCCAAGAAAGCGATTGGGAGCAAGGAAACGGTCTTAAAGAACAAGAAGGAAGAACTCGATAAGATCATTGCAGCTACTGAAAAAGAAGAACGCCATTTTGCCAAGCTGTCTTCCGAAGCAAGAGAAAAAATAGAACCCCGATTATTGCATTCATACGATCGCATCCGCACGAATTACCGCAACGGCCTGGCCGTTGTGCCGGTTGTCAGAGATGCATGTGGCGGATGTTTTAATGCCATCCCTCCCCAGCGTCAGAGCGAAATCCGCCAGCGGAAAAAAATTATCGTTTGCGAAAACTGCGGCCGGATTTTGGTTGACAACGATCTTAATGATGTGGTAGAAGTGAAATAACATTTCGACGGATGGACGACTCGATTAACTTGCAGTCATGTTTGCCGGCCGGTATTTTTCATTTCGGATCTTTTGTGTTTCGCTGCTTTTTGCCAGCACTGCTTTCCGTCATGTAAGCGCACAATACCACTACGATTTCGACTCCTCCTGCCGTAAAGCATATTATGAGATCATCCAGCTGAAACTCGATGCCGGGAAAGCGCTCCTCGATGCAGAAAAAAAGGCCCATCCATATAATCTCATTCCTTATTTCCTGGATAACTATATCGATTTTTTCACCCTGTTCTTTAACGAGGACCCGGCAGAATACCAACGCAGAAAATCCGGGCAGGATCAGCGTTTAAATCTTATGAAAAAAGGGGATGCAGGCTCTCCTTTTGCTTTGTACACCCGTTCTGTCATTTACTTTCAGTGGGCTGCTGTTGAAATAAAATTCGGCGACCGCTGGGATGCCGCCTGGTCGTTCCGGAGATCTTTTCTCGCAGGTAAGGATAACCTGCAGCGATTTGCCGGCTTTCAACCCTCGCTCATGCTGCAGGGTGCAATGCAGGTAGCCGCCGGTACCATCCCACCGGGCTACCAGTGGTTAAGTGGATTGCTTGGAATAAAAGGCACGATTAAAGATGGGATGCAAATGCTTGACGCTGTACTCGCCAATTCCGATCCCTTTGCGCAATTGTTTCATGAAGAAGCTGCATTTTATTTTCTCTACCTGAAATTCTATATCCTCAATCAGAGGGAAGAAGTATTTGAATTCATCCGAAGCCGGCACCTGGATATCCGCAATAACCATTTGTTTGCATATCTCGCGGCTAATCTTTACCTGAACAATCAGCAGGCAGCTTCTACGGAGCAGGTCATACAGAAAATGAACCCTGATCCGGAATACCTGGATATGCCCGTTTGGGATCTGGAAATGGGTTATGCAAAGGCAGATCATTTGGATCCGGCTGCTGTTTTTTACCTGGAACGTTTTCTCACAAGGTTCAAAGGGAAATTTTATGTGAAAGAAGTATTACAGAAACTGAGTTGGATTTATTATTTGCAAGGCCAGCCGGAAAAAGCAGCAAAGGCAAGGTCCAGGCTTTTGCTAATGGGAAATACGGAAACTGAAGCCGACAAGCAGGCTATGAAGGATGCCCAGGCCGGCCGGTGGCCAAATGCTCTGCTGCTAAAAGCGCGCCTGCTCGATGATGGAGGATATTTCCACGAAGCCCTGCAGCTGATCAACGGGAAAACTTCTTCCTCTTTTACCGGCGCGGCCGATCAGCTCGAATTCGCTTATCGTCTGGGAAGGATTTACGACGCGCTAAACCGGAAAGACGAGGCGCTTGAAGTGTACCTCACAACCATCAGGCTCGGCCAGCATCGCAGGGAATATTATGCCGCCCGTGCAGCATTGCAAACAGGATATATTTATGAATCGAGAGGGAACAAAAAAACAGCTATTCTATTTTTTCAGAAGGTGTTAGACATGAAAGAACATGATTATAAAAATGCGCTGGATCAGAAAGCGAAGGCAGCTATTGAACGCTGCGGAAATGAATGAAAATATTTGTTATATTTAGTTGAATACCGTAAAGAATTAATATGCTGCGGCATCTTCATATACAAAACTATGCAATCCTGGAAGAGGTTTCCATGGACCTGTTTTCCGGACTTCAGGTAATCACAGGCGAAACCGGGGCGGGAAAATCAATTTTAGCCGGAGCAATTTCTCTCGCCCTTGGAGAACGCGCAGATACAGCAGTATTGTTGGATCGCAGCAGAAAATGTATTGTGGAGGCATCCTTCGGAGTAGATGGGAAAAAAGAAATTGAGAAATTTCTTGCTGATAACGGACTTGATTCGGATCAGGAATTGATCCTTCGCCGTGAAATAGTGCCCAACGGAAAATCAAGGGCCTTTGTGAATGACACACCTGTTAATCTTGACCAGCTTCGCAAGCTAAGCATCCTGCTGGTTGACCTGCATCAGCAATTCGATTCCCTTTTGCTTGGGGAATCTGGTTTTCAAATGTCTGTTCTCGATGCCCTGGCGGGTCATGCAGACCAGCTCAGAGAATATCAGCAAATTTTTCAACAGTTGCGGGTAAAGCTCGGAGATTTGGAAAACCTGAAAGAAAAACAATCCCGGGCCGATCAGGAAAATGATTATCACAAATTTCTATATGCCGAACTGCAGCAAGCGGGTCTGGAGGAAAACGAATTTGAAAAAGCGGAAGCAGATTTGAAGCTGCTCACCCATGCGGAAGCGATTAAATCCATGCTGGCGAATATCTATTACGGCATGCAGCAGTCCGAACAACCCCTGGTTCAGCAGATAAAAGTATTCGGCCAGCACCTCGAGCCCTATGCAGCTTATCATCAGAAGTTCCCTGAAATTATCCGGCGTCTGGTTTCTGTTCACATCGAAGCGCAGGATTTGGCAGAAGAGATCGGATCTATTAATGATGAGATACAATTTGATGCTGAACAGATTGAAAAACTCAACGAACGTATTCACACAGGATACAAACTATTTAAGAAACACAACGCACACTCAACAGCAGAATTGATCCAATTGCGGCAGGGGCTGGAAAATAAAATTCAGGAAGTATTGAATCTGGCAGAAGAGATCAACGCTAAGGAAAAACAGGTGGAGGTGCTGATAAAAACAGCCGGGGTAATGGCCATGCGTCTGTCGCGCGGGCGCAAAGCCCAGACAGACAAGCTCGCAGAAAAAGTAAATGGATTGTTGAAAAAAGTGGGTATGCCGAACGCGCGAATCCGGGTGGATGTATCAGAAATCCCGTTGAATATCTACGGCCAGGATGAAGTGGAATTCTTATTTGATGCTAATAAGAGTAACCGGTTTGACTCTATTAAAAAAGTAGCTTCCGGTGGTGAGCTGAGCAGGCTAATGCTTTGCATAAAATCGCTGGTTGCCCAATCGCTCGATATGCCCACGCTGCTCTTTGACGAAATTGATTCAGGCATTTCAGGAGAAGCAGCCAGGCAGGCGGGGATCATGCTCAGGGATCTCTCCCGGAACCGGCAGGTTATCTGCATTACACACCAGCCGCAAATTGCCGGGAAAGGAGATGCACATTATTATGTAGATAAGGAGATCAGGAACGAAAAAATGAATACCCGGATCCGGCTTCTGGATAACGAAGAACGTATACTGGTAATTGCCAGGATGCTTTCCGGCGAAAAGCCTAGCGCTGCTGCAATGGAAAACGCGCGCGAGCTGGTGAATTAATCTTTATTCCTCCTTATTTATACTTCCGGCTCCGCTGACGTGCTGAATCACATTGGAAGTATTTCCCTTATAATGCACGGTTCCCACGCCACTTACTTCCGCTTCCAGCTTCACGCTGGCATATACGTCCGCACTACCGGCACCTGAAATTTCCACCTTGGTATTTTCCGAAAGCAGGTTGTAACAATAAGCATGGCCTGCACCACTCAGATCGATATCCAGATCTTTGGTCTGCCCTTTCAGGCGCACGGATCCGCTTCCGGAGATCTTGGCGGACAATGCCGGCGCGTCCACTTCCATTTCGATATCCCCTGCGCCGCTGGCGCCCAGGTCAAGGTTCTCCGGATTGGAAATCTTGTTTACACCCTTGATATCGCTTGCACCGGAAACTTCAATGCTGCTGTAAACGGGCGCCGTTACATAAACGGTCAGGTCGCCGGATGGACTGAGATTATAGCCAGGTCTGGTTCTCACATTAATCCTGTCGCCTTCCTGGATCACTTCAATATAAGGAAGGATGTTTTCATCGCCTTCCAGCCTGACAGGCTTGAGATCGCCCTGGGAGACCATCAGCTTAATCTCACCGCTGGCCTCAACGTGCCTGAATGAGGAAACGGTTCTTTCCTCTGTTTTAATCACCCCGTTTCCCCTGATCCGCCTTCCCATAAACCGGCCACATGAAACCAGCAATAAGGCGGTAGTACCAAGAAGCAGTAATTTTTTCATGGTTGTTTTTTGTTATGCAAAAGTTCGCATTTTATACCATATAGAAAAAATCATTTAGGGGATTGTACGTCATTGCCATAATAAAGGCTACATGGGAGAGATAAAGGAAATCGCCCGTCCCGAATATCTAAACGCCAAACCTTTCTTTATCTTCGCAACTCCATGACTGAAAAGATTATCATTCTCGATTTCGGTTCCCAATATACCCAGTTGATTGCCCGGTCGGTGCGCGAAGCAAATGTGTATTGCGAAATCATTCCCTATCATAAAAAGATCAGTCCCGATCCTGCCATCAAAGGAATCATTCTTTCCGGCTCCCCTTTTTCGGTGAATGACAAAGGCGCACCTGCGGTGAATATCAAATCCCTGCACGGGTGGCTGCCCATCCTGGGAATCTGCTACGGAGCTCAATTAACGGCCCGGGATTTTGGAGGCAAGGTCGCGAGCAGCGACAAGCGGGAGTATGGAAGGGCGCTGCTGAGCAAAATAAAAGAAGACCCGCTGTTCAAAGATACCAGTCATTTAAGCCAGGTCTGGATGAGCCACGCGGATACCATCCTTGAACTGCCCGCGGGTTTTGATGTGCTTGCCACAACGGATTCGATCCCTTATGCGGCTTTTAAAAATAACGGGGAAGGGTTCCCATTATACTGCCTCCAGTTTCACCCGGAAGTATACCACACTATCGAAGGCAAAAAGATCATCCGTAATTTCCTTGTGGATGTTTGCGGTTGCTCGCAGAACTGGACGCCGGCCCATTTCATAAATGATACGGTTGAACATTTGAAAAATCAGATCGGGAAAAAGAAAGTAATCATGGCACTTAGCGGGGGAGTGGATTCAACAGTAGCCGCTACCCTGATTAATAAAGCGGTCGGGAAAAGGCTATTTGGCATATTTGTCGATAATGGTGTGCTGCGCAAAAATGAATTCCAGGAAGTACTGGATACCTATAAGCGTATTGGCCTGAATGTAAAAGGTGTTGATGCTAAGAAAATATTCTATAAAAAACTCAAAAGCAAAACAGACCCCGAAGAAAAGCGAAAGATCATCGGAAAGCAATTCATTAAGATTTTTCTAAAGGAAGCAGGCAAGCTGAAAGAAATCGATCTCCTGGGTCAGGGAACCATTTATCCCGACGTGATTGAAAGCGTTTCCGTTCATGGTCCGTCCATGACCATCAAATCGCATCACAATGTGGGCGGTCTTCCCAAAAAAATGAAACTTGGCCTGGTAGAACCGCTTCGCTTTTTATTTAAGGACGAAGTGCGGAAAGTTGGAAAGGAATTGGGTATTCCGGACGATTTGCTGCAACGGCATCCCTTTCCAGGCCCCGGACTGGCCATCCGGATTCTGGGTGAGGTCAATCCGGAGAAAGTGAAATTGTTGCAACAGGCGGATCAGCTCTTCACCCAGGCATTGAAAGACCATAAGCTCTACGGCAGTGTCTGGCAGGCAGGTGCCATCCTGCTTCCTGTAAAAAGTGTTGGTGTAATGGGGGATGAACGCACCTATGAATTTACGGTAGCATTGCGGGCGGTGACTTCTGTGGATGGCATGACTGCAGACTGGGCGCACCTTCCTTATGATTTCCTGGCCCAGGTTTCAAGTGATATTATCAATAAGGTAAAAGGTATTAACCGCGTTGTATACGATATAAGCAGCAAGCCGCCTGCTACCATTGAATGGGAATAAATTCCGGCAGCCTGCAAAAATTCACTGAAGAATAACCATCTATGCGATTGAATCTTTCCATTAAAGAAATTAAATCCGAAATAATTAATAGGATGAGGTATTGCGGTTCATCATTGTTCGGTTTGGTATTATTATTGGCTGTACATGCCCGTGCTTTCGCACAAGCAAAGGATACAGCCTCCCATTATCATATTGCAGTTTTTCTTCCCTTATACCTGGATACGGCTTTTGATGCTTCAGGTCAATACCGGTTTGATCAGAATTTTCCGAAATATATCAGCCCGGGTCTGGAATTTTATGAGGGCCTGCAACTGGCTGCGGATTCCCTGGCGAAAACCGGCAGGGCTCCGGACATAACCGTTTATGACACACGATCTGTTACCAAAACCCTCCAGCAGGTATTGGATGAACCGGTATTCGATTCCACAGATCTGATCATCGGTTATGTTAACCTTCCTGAGCTCCGCACGCTTTCCCGGGAAGCGAGAGTAAAAGATATTCCCTTTATCAATGTGAACTATCCAAATGATGGCGGCATTAGCAATAATCCTGAGTTTGTGATCCTGAATGCCACACTGAAATCGCACTTCGAAGCGCTGTATAAATTTATTCAGCGTAACTGGGCCACTTCAAATATTCTTTACGTGAGAAAAAAAGGTGCCCAGGAGGATCTTGTTAAAAATGATTTTGCCGATATCGGGAAAAATACCGCTTCCGTTCCCCTGCATATGAAATATATTAATGTGGACAATGTTACCGATCCCGGAGCTTTTTTGCCCTTTCTGGATAGTAATACAAAAACCATTGTTCTGGTTGGGAGCCTGGATGAGAATTTCGGGAAGCAGGTCTGCACACAGCTGGCATCCCTGAACAAGACTTATACAACAAAGATTCTTGGCATGCCAACCTGGGACGCCATTGATTTTTCCGACCCTGCTTTTTCGGATCAGGAAATATATTATACCACGCCATTTTACAATAACCCGGGGGATAGCCTGGTCTTGTCCATTCAGCAATATTTCAGAGCGCGTTTCTATTCCAGGCCCTCGGATATGGTTTACCGGGGATATGAAACCCTGCTTCATTTCGGTCAGCTTTTAAATGCAAACCAGGGAAAGCTTAGCGGAAGTATTGGAGAAAAAAAGTTTAAAGTATTTAATGATTTTGATATCGAGCCTGTGTTTCTGAATAAAGAAAATCCTACGCTCGATTACCTCGAGAATAAGAAACTTTATATTATCAAGAAGGTGAATGGGAATGTTGTTGCTGTTTATTAATTAAAAATTAAAAATTAAAAAGTAAAAAGTAAAAGCAAAAAACATTTACAGCCTGGTTCCCTGAGCAGGTACCATTTTATTTAATTTTTACTTTTTACTTTTACAACATGAAGAAGCTTCTGGTGATCCTGGTTATTGCGGCGACAGGTTTTGCTTTCACTTCAATCGTTCTTTGGCATGTCGGGGACGAACCGGTGCCAATTCCACCCAGCAAACAAAGAACAGGAGATGCTGCAAAAGGATATGCTTACCTGACGACAGGTGACTATCTGAAAAGCGGAATTCCCTTGTCTTATTTCAAAATGGGATTTGGGAAAGCCTCGGCCAATTATTTGGATCGGGAAGGGGAGAACAAAGAAATACCATATGACTATACCGCCGTGCACGCACCAAACGGTGAAGTGGTAGTGGCGCCAAATTGTCTTCAGTGTCACGCGCAGGTTTTTGATGGAAAGCTGATCATCGGTCTGGGAAACACCATGGTTGATTTCACGCGTAGTCAGAAACTGGATCCTAAAAATGCAGCTGCGGCTGAGAAGTTATTAAAAAACCTGGATCCGCGTAAATATGAAGCTGCTGAACCTTTTCTGAAAGTTGTGAAGGCGGTCGGCTCAAAATTAAATACACAGGTCAGGGGAGTAAATATTGCCGACAGGCTTGCGGCCCTGCTGGTAAGCCATCGGGATCGCCACACTTTCAGATGGAGCGAAGAGCCGCTGCTGGAAATACCTGATGAGGTGATTCCGACTGATGTTCCTCCCTGGTGGCTGTTATGGAAGAAAAATGCAATGTTCTATAACGGATTCGGCAGGGGTGATTTCGGAAGATTCTTAATGGCATCAAACTTATTTACCGTAAACGACACATCAGAATCCAGGGAAGTGGACAGTCATTTTAATGATGTGCTGGCCTATATCCAGTCTCTTCGTCCGCCGCCTTATCCGAAGCAGGTAAACAAATCACTCGTGAAAGAAGGTGGCATCCTTTTCGTTCAAAATTGCTCCAAATGTCATGGTAGCTATGGCAGCGATGGAAAATATCCGAACCTGCTGATTCCGGAATCAGTGATCGGAACAGATTCCATGCTCTTCAGGAGCAATTACCAGAGTTCCCAATTCGTTGACTGGTTCAACAATTCCTGGTTTGCAGAGGGTGATCATCCGGCAAGGCTTGAACCATTCGACGGCTATATCGCCCCTCCGCTGGATGGCATCTGGATCACAGCGCCCTATCTCCACAACGGTTCAGTTCCCGATCTGGAAACCCTGCTGAATAGTAAGGAAAGGCCTCCATACTGGTCACGCGATTTTGATAACCCCCAATATGATTATGAAAAATGTGGCTGGAAATATCAGGTGCGCACGGCACCCGAAGGAACCACCGTGTACAATACAACGCTTCCGGGTTATGGTAACTTCGGGCATACTTTTGGAGATAAACTCAGTGCCCGGGAAAGGAAGGCCCTAATCGAATATCTGAAAACATTGTAAAGGTTTTCATAACAAAATTCATCCGGAAAGATTCATCGCATGCTATTACAGGAAAGCAAAGGATATCAGGTGATTCTTGCTTGGTTGGAATCCAGGGGTTTAACTCCTTTTGCCTTTCAGGAAGAAACCTGGCAACACATAGCCATGGGATATTCGGGATTAGTAAATGCCCCAACCGGCTGCGGAAAAACATTTGCTGTTTTTCTTGGATCGGTGATTGAGTTCATCAATGAAAATCCGGAAGATTATAAAACCAGATCTGGAAATCGTCTCCGGCTGCTCTGGATTTCGCCTTTGCGCGCACTTGCGAAAGATATCGGTCGTGCAATGACGGAAGTTATCGCTGAACTTGACATGAAATGGAAAATCGGCATCCGCAACGGCGATACTGAAATCAGTGAGCGGGAAAAACAAAAAAGACAGATGCCTGAAGTGCTGATTATTACACCGGAGAGTCTGCATCTGCTGCTTGCCCAAAAAAGGCATCCGGATATTTTTAAATTCCTGCAGATCCTGGCTGTTGACGAATGGCATGAGTTGCTGGGCTCCAAACGCGGCGTGCAGGTGGAACTGGCAATTTCACACATTACGAACCTGATAGAGAATTTTCACCAGCCTTTGCCGGAGACTGACTGGCATCCCGGACAAGAACCTCAGTATGCTCTTGAACAAAATCCGGCAGAAAATAATAAAAAGCATACCGGACCGGAAAGGCTGAAAAATAATTTTCCTTTTTCTGTCTGGGGTATTTCTGCAACCATAGGAAATCTGGATCAGGCAAAAGACGTATTATTATTTCCACTGCTCTCTAAACTGCATCACCCGCCGGTTATCATAAAAGCATCCATCGACAAACGGATTGAAATTGAATCCGTAATCCCGGATGAAATTGAAAAATATCCCTGGGCCGGGCACCTGGGAATAAAACTTGTTGATAAAGTAATTCCCATTATTGAAAAAAGTAAAACAACCCTCATTTTCATAAATACCAGGGGAATGAGCGAGCGCTGGTACCAGGAAATCCTGAATATGGCGCCGGATTTGGCTGGAGCTATAGCCCTGCATCATGGGTCGGTGGACAGGGAATTGCGTCTATGGGTGGAAGAAGCTTTGCACAGCGGAAAACTTAAAGCAGTTGTTTGCACGGCAAGCCTGGACCTCGGCGTAGATTTTCGTCCCGTGGAAACGGTTATCCAGGTCGGATCTCCGAAAGGGGTCGCCCGCTTTTTGCAGCGGGCAGGTCGCAGCGGCCACCAGCCCGGTGAATTGAGTAAGATATATTTTCTGCCTACCCATTCTCTCGAACTGGTAGAAGCGGCGGCCCTCAAGACTGCCATGAAGCTGAATTTTATTGAGAGCCGGGAACCCATGATGCTTTGCTTTGATGTGCTGATCCAGTATCTCGGAACATTGGCCATCGGAGAGGGATTTTATCCGGAAACTATTCTGAAAGAAATTTCTTCCACCTATTGTTTTCAGGATATTACCGTGACGGAATGGAATCAGATCCTCCACTTCATCACCGAGGGAGGGGAAGCACTCCGGCAATACGACGAATTCAGGAAAGTGGAAGTGATCGATGGTTTATATAAAATAAACGGAAGAAGGGTGGCGATGCGGCACCGCTTACACATAGGCACCATTGTCAGCGACGCCATGATGAAAGTAAAATTCCTGAGCGGAGGATATATCGGTGTCATTGAAGAATATTTTATTTCGCGTCTGAATCCCGGAGATGTTTTTACGCTGGCCGGCCGCAACCTGGAATTTGTGATGATTAAAGAGATGACGGCCGTGGTAAGAAAATCCAATGCTAAAAAAGCAATCGTGCCCAGCTGGAACGGCGGCCGCATGCCCCTTTCTGCAAACCTGGGATTGATGCTGAGGAAAAAATTCAATGAAGCCGGGGCCGTGGTAAAGGGTCTGCCTGTTCCGGAAATTGAATTACGCGCACTGAAGCCCCTGTTTGATTTGCAACAAAAGCTATCCGGTATTCCCAGGGAAAATGAATTGCTGATCGAACAGATCGAAACCCCGGATGGATTTCATTTATTTGTCTATCCCTTTGAAGGGAGACTGGTCCATGAGGCCATGGCGGCCTTGCTGGCATACAGGTTGAGCCGCATAGTTGCAATCAGTTTTTCTTTTGCCATGAACGATTATGGCTTTGAATTATTAAGCGACCAGCCGATCCCCCTGGACGATACGAATGTTTATGAACTTTTTTCACCGGAAGGACTCACCGCAGATATCCAGCGAAGTGTAAACAGCGCAGAGATGGCGAGACGCAAATTCAGGGATATAGCTGTAATCGGAGGCTTGATATTTCAGGGTTATCCTGGTGAATTTAAAAAGACCCGGCATCTCCAATCTTCGGCCGGATTGCTTTTTAATGTATTCAGCGAATATGACCCGCATAACCTGTTGCTCCGTCAGGCTTATCATGAGGTCATGGAACAGCAGATGGAAGAGGCGAGATTGAGAAATATGCTGGACCGGATCAGCAGGAGCAAAGTACTGATCACGTTTCCTGAAAAACTCACCCCATTTTGTTTTCCATTGAAAGTAGATAGTATGCGGGAAGATCTTTCATCTGAAAAACTGGAAGACCGGGTAAAAAAAATGCAGGAACAACTCAGCCGGGATTTGGAAAGGAAACGCGTAAAATAAAATATCTTTGTCGCCTGCATGCATTCACCCTTCGCGCATAAAATATTAAGCCAGCAATTCTGGCTGACTTCTGATAGGACCCTTTTCTGGGAAGAGGAAAAAGCATTGATCGTTTCGGACCTCCACTTTGGAAAAACGGGACATTTCCGCAAATCAGGCATTGCTGTTCCGCAATCGGTCTATAAAGAAGATTTGCAAAGACTGGTTGTTCAGATCCAGCATTTTCAACCGAAACAATTGATCATTGTCGGAGATATGTTTCATAGTGAAGCCAACAGGGAACTGGAACTTTTTCTAAAATGGCGAAGCGACCTTTCGCACCTCGAAATGCTGCTGGTTAAGGGCAACCATGATATTCTGAAGGAAGAATGGTACGGCCGCGCAGGTATCAAACTTTGTCACTCAACTCTTTCCGTGAACCGTTTTCATTTTATACATGATATAGGAGATCTCGCGGGAAGGAAAGGTTCATTTGTAGAACCGTCAGCAAGTTCCCCGGCCTATTTTTTTTCCGGTCATATCCATCCAGGGATCCGGATACAGGGTATTGGTAAGCAATCCCTTTGTTTTCCCTGTTTTTATTTTGGAAAGGAATTCGCCGTCCTGCCCGCATTCAGCCGTTTCACAGGCGTGGCACTTATTGAACCAGAAAAAGGACAGCAGGTATTTGCCATTGTCGACAATTCTGTAATTCGTTTTCAGTGATCATTTCCTGATTTCCCTGATTCATTAAAACATACCCGGCTTTTAAAATGAGATTTCTGTTAAATCATACCTATTGAAGATGCTCCGGATCATTTAAATCTTTGGGACGCCCTGCAGCTTTCTTAGCTATTATTAGATTGATGATATGGACTGTTCGTATCTTAAAATCTCCATCTTCAAAAAGGACGGATTCCAGATGACAGGCTTCGAATTTCATTGAATAAATTATTCATTAATTATCCGGATCTTACTTTGAACCTGGTTCTTGCCATTCGTGGGGGAGAATCCTGAAGATATCGGTAGGCAACACTGTTTAAATAGGCAGCAATTTTCAACCTTTCCTGCCATTTCATTTTTTTATAGTAAGCAATATAATCAGCTGCTTCTTCAGCAGATTGACCCTTAAATGAATTCCGATCCAAACGATAAGCCGCCATGATTTAAAAATAATGATTAACCCGCAGATCCGGAATGCAGAAAGACTTATTCACTTTAGTTCATTTTTCTCTTCAACGTACTCACCTGGTCCTGAAGATTGCTTACCAGGCTGGCCAGCTGATTTACATCCCAGCGTTGCTGAACATTCGCCTTGCTCAGCACCATTTCCGCTTTCCAGATCTCAATGACGTCTTCCATATTTACCGTGTACGGCTGGAAAACAGTGTTGTCGCTCATAAGCGTAAGTTTGTTTTTCAGCTTATTGTTTTTCATCACCCGCTTGTATACAATGCCTTCATTCCTGGAAACCACGATATAGGTCAAATTGCTTTTTACTGTTTCGGGGTCATCCAGTTTTTCCGCCACGATCACTGAGCCGCTGGGTACAGGCAGCATGGAATCGCCGACAATTTCAAAAGCACGGTAATTGCCGGGAGCGAGCATGGGAAGAGTAAAAGTATTTAGCTCGTCCAGAAATTCCGGATCACCATAACCTGCGAGATATCCCGCTGCGGCCTTCACGGGAACCAGTTGTATCTGGTTGGAACTTCCGGCCAGTTTTTGAGCGCGCCGCTTCGCCAGATAGCCTGTTGCCCTGGTTTCTGAAAGGCGTTTCCGGAGCAATTCATCCAAAGACAACTTAAACATATCGCTGACCACTTCCAATACTTCGAGCCGGGGCTCCGCCCGCTCCTCTTCATAGGCACCAAGTAAGGACCTTTTAATCTTGAGTTTATTGGCAAATTCTTCCTGGGTCCATCCACGCAGCTTGCGCAGGTACTTCAGGTTTTGAGCAGCAATTGACATGGCTAATGGTTTTAGCGAAAATACTAAATTATTTGACAAAATCAGCAATGGCGGGAAAAATATCCACATACCGCAAACCGTCAACGGTCAACTGTCAACCGTCAACCTTCCCCCGCCCTCCCCAACAACGATCCATTCCCTACCTTTGCAAACTGTCAATTTGACCCCGGAAACCGGATAGCACCATATTTGATAAGTCTAATTCAGTTAAATTCAATTCTGTTAACTATGGGTATTCTTTCGAAATTATTTGGCGGGAACAAGTCTGAAAAGGATATAAAAGTGATCATGCCCGTTGTTGAGCAGATCAATCAATACGTAACTTCCTATGAATTACTTTCCAATGACGAACTCAGGGCAAAAACTATAGAATTCAAACAAAGAATAAAGGATTATCTGGCTGATATTGATAAATCCATTGCCGATCTGAACAATCAGGCAGAAAGCCTTCCATTCAATGATATCGGCGGAAAAGATGCACTTTATACGGAGATCGACAATCTGAAAAAGAAGCGTGACGATCAGGTAGAGGAGGTGCTGGACGGCCTGCTCCCGGAGGCATTTGCCGTGGTAAAGGAAACTTCCACCCGCTTTAAAAACAATACCCGCCTGGTTTCAACAGCTACAGACCACGACCGCGATCTCAGTGTGGAAAAGGATTTTGTCACGATTGAGGGAGACAAATCGGTTTTCAGCAATTCCTGGATGGCCGCCGGTGGTGCGATCACCTGGAACATGGTGCACTATGATGTTCAGCTTATTGGAGGTGCCGTGCTGCATCAGGGCAAAATTGCCGAAATGGCCACAGGTGAAGGTAAGACCCTGGTCTCTACACTTCCGGCTTACCTCAATGCACTTGCCGGTGAAGGCGTTCACCTGGTAACGGTAAATGATTACCTGGCGCGTCGTGACTCCGAGTGGAACGGTCCCATTTTCGAATGGCTGGGAATAACGGTGGATTGCATTGACAAGCACGAGCCTAATAGTGAAGCGCGCCGCAAATCCTATATGGCGGACATCACTTACGGAACCAATAACGAATTCGGATTTGATTATCTCCGCGATAACATGGTGCACACACCTGATGAAATGGTGCAGCGCAAGCATCATTTTGCCATGGTGGATGAAGTGGATAGTGTGCTCATTGATGATGCCCGTACGCCCCTGATCATTTCAGGACCCGTTCCAAAAGGGGATGATCAGCAATACCATCTTCTGAAAAGTCGCGTTGAGCGGCTGGTGGAAGCGCAGAAAAAAGTGACCAACCATTTTCTGAATGAAGCAAAGAAAAAGTTCGCGGAAGGGAATGATGACCCGAAAGACGGCGGCCTTGCACTGATGCGCGCCCATCGCGGTCTTCCAAAAACCGGCGCCTTGATTAAGTTTCTCAGTGAATCCGGAATTCGCGTGAAGCTGCAGAAGACCGAGAACTATTATATGGCTGACCAGAGCAAGGAAATGCCCAAAGTGGATGCCGAACTTTATTTCAATATTGATGAAAAAAATAATTCTGTAGACCTTACCGATATGGGAATTCAGACCATTACCCGGGAGGGCGAAGATCCGGAATTCTTCATCTTGCCGGATATCGGTATCAAACTCGCTGAAATTGAAAAAACCGAAATGACTGCCGAAGAAAAATTCCAGCAGAAGGAATTATTGCTGAATGATTATTCCATTAAGGCAGACCGGATCCATACCGTTCAGCAATTGCTTAAAGCATATACTTTATTTGACAAGGATGTGGAATATGTGGTGTTGGACGGACAGGTAAAGATCGTGGATGAGCAGACCGGGCGTATTCTCGACGGGCGGCGGTACAGTGACGGATTGCACCAGGCCATTGAGGCGAAGGAAAATGTGAAAATCGAAGCTGCAACCCAGACCTACGCCACCGTAACGCTTCAAAATTATTTCAGGATGTACCATAAGCTGGCCGGGATGACCGGGACAGCCGAAACGGAAGCTTCCGAATTGTGGGACATCTACAAACTGGATGTTGTAACCATCCCGACCAATGTGCCAGTTATCCGAAAGGATTCGCAGGACCTGGTATATAAAACCAAACGGGAAAAGTACAGGGCCGTTATTGACGATATTGAAAGACTCCGGGCAGAAGGCAGGCCGTCCCTGGTCGGTACAACTTCCGTAGAAGTAAGTGAACTGCTCAGCAAAATGCTGCAGGTAAAAAAAATTCCGCACAATGTGCTGAACGCAAAGCAGCATGCGCGGGAAGCCCAGGTTGTGGCGGAGGCAGGACTAACAGGCGCGGTAACCATCGCTACCAATATGGCCGGTCGCGGTACGGATATCAAACTCGGGCCCGGCGTGAAAGAAGCCGGGGGACTCGCCATCATCGGAACCGAACGGCATGAAAGTCGTCGTGTTGACAGACAGCTGCGGGGTCGTGCAGGCCGGCAGGGAGATCCCGGTACGACCCAATTTTATTCTGCATTGGAAGATGACCTGATGCGCATGTTCGGCAGTGAACGAATTGCTTCCTTAATGGATAAGATGGGATACAAGGAAGGGGAAGTGATTCAGCACAGCATGGTGACTAAGAGCATCGAGCGTGCCCAGAAAAAAGTGGAAGAAAATAATTTCGGCATCCGCAAACGTTTGCTGG
The DNA here is from genome assembly GCA_963705005.1 of uncultured Chitinophagaceae bacterium. Taxonomy (GTDB): domain Bacteria; phylum Bacteroidota; class Bacteroidia; order Chitinophagales; family Chitinophagaceae; genus Puia. The sequence goes on along the minus strand of CAVPIO010000010.1, from coordinate 44,473 downwards.
AATACGACGATGTGATGAACAAACAGCGGAATGTCATTTACAAGAAACGAAGCCATGCCCTTTTTGGCGACAGGCTCGCGCTGGACCTGGATAATGCATTTTATGTAGTAGCAGAAGGCCTTATAAATTCTTTTAAGGAAGGGGACGATTATGAAGGATTTAAACTGGCCGTAATTGTGAATTTTGGCGTGGATACTTCCATCGGAGAAGAAGAGTTTCAGCGCGAAGACGCCGTTGCCTTGTCAGATAAACTGTATAATGAAGGTACCCTGAATTATGAAAGAAAAATGTTAGATGTTCAGAAAGATGCGGTTCCGGTTTTCAAAAATATCTTACTCACCCAGGGAAGGCATATCGAGAATGTAGTGGTTCCATTTACTGATGGCAAGAAAGTGATCAATGTGATGGCAAACCTTCAAAAAACACTGGACACCCAGGGCCGCGAATTAATGAATGCCGTGGAAAGACAGATCACGCTGGCCATTATTGATGATGCCTGGAAAGAACATTTAAGGGCCATGGATGATCTGAAACAGAGTGTTCAGACCGCATACCTGGAGCAGAAAGATCCGCTTGTAATTTACAAGATGGAAGCCTTCGATCTGTTCAGGCAGATGGATAGTACCATGAACAAGGACATCGTAAGCTTTCTTTGTCATAGTGCTATCCCGGTAGAACAGCATGCACCTATTAAAGAAGCACGGGAACAGAAAACCGATATGAGCCGGATGAAAATCAGGAAGGATGAACTTGTGGGTACCCCTTCACCTGCCGGAGTGATCACCGATGAAGGAAGAGATTATTACGACCCTTCGGAAAATCAGAAACAGGAGCCCATTAAAGTAGGACCTAAAGTAGGAAGAAACGATCCCTGCCCCTGTGGCAGTGGAAAAAAATATAAGCAGTGTCACGGGAAGGAAAATTAAAAAAAAATTAAAAAAAAGAACCCGACTGGCAGGCTCCATTTTTTAATTTTTAATTTTTAATTTTTAATTTGATTTCGTAAGCAGATTTATTCTTCGGGAAAGCTTACTCTTCAAATTAGCCGCCTTATTCTTATGAATAACACCTTTCTTGGCGAGACGATCGATCTGGGAAGCTATTTCCGGGAATTTTTCACCGGCCTCTTTCGGTTCCTTGATCGCTTTCAGGTCGCGGATGGCATTCCGGGTCGTCTTCCCATAGTAACGGTTCTGTTCCCGGCGTTTGGTAGCTTTACGCACATCTTTTTTTGTTGCCTGATGATTGGCCATGATCTCGGAATTTTGGACGGCAAAGGTAGTAAAATGAGGGAAGTATTGAAAATTAATAAGGGAGTTTCTGGCCGATTTTTACAAAGCGGCTTAAAAATCCGTTTAATGACCAGTTTTAGTGAATCTTTCGCGATAAAATTTTAATAATTGCTTACAGGTGTTGAACTTGCACCAGGCCAGGCATGGCGATAAAATTTAATAATGAAAGACGTACAATATATTACAAATTCCTCGCCTGCATTCATCGAGGGTTTGTATCAGGATTTTGTGAAGGACCCCCAAAGTGTTGATCCTGAGTTCAAAAAATTCTTTGAAGGATTTGATTTTGCCATTTCCCAGACCAAAAACGGGGGTTCCCAGGCAGTTTCGGCTACGACAGCCCCGGCAAAAGACGGGACCCTGAAAACAGCCGACGGAGTTGACTGGAAAAAAGAACTGGGTGCTTACCGGCTCATTCTTGGATACCGTAATAAGGGCCATCTGGTTGCGAAGACCAACCCGATCCGGCCGCGAAAGGACCGTGGCGCCAATCTTGACCTTGGTTTTTTTGGATTCACGGAGGAAGACCTGGATAAAAATTTTTTTGCAGGCAACCTGATCGGATTAGGAACCACCACACTCCGTAATATTCTTTCCCAGCTTCAGCAATGCTATGCCAATCACGTAGGCATCGAATTCAAGTACATCAGCGACCAGAAAAAAATAGACTGGCTCACCAATGAGATGGAGAAAAAATTTCTCGAGCCCCTGCCGCTGCAGAAAAAAAAGCGCATCCTGGAAAAATTGAACGAAGGCGTGATGTTTGAAAAATTCCTGCATACCAAATACATAGGGCAAAAAAGATTTTCGCTCGAAGGCGGGGAAACCAGCATTCCGGCCATTGATGCCATCATCAATATGGCCGCTGATCATGAGGTTAAGGAGGTGGTCATGGGTATGGCCCACCGCGGAAGATTGAATATTCTGGCCAATATTCTCGGTAAGACTTACCAACAGATCTTCAGTGAATTTGAAGGCACAGCCAAAGTGGATCAGACCATGGGGACTGGGGACGTAAAATATCACCTGGGCTTTGGAAGTGAGTTGATTACGCCCAACAATAAGAATGTACACGTGAAGCTCATGCCCAATCCATCCCACCTCGAAGCGGTAGATCCCGTTGTAGTGGGTTTTGCAAGGGCCAAAGCGGATGTAATGTATGAAAGCGACTACGATAAGATCCTGCCGATATTAATTCATGGAGATGCTTCCCTGGCGGGCCAGGGTGTTGTATATGAAGTATTACAGATGTGTGATCTCAAAGGTTACTACACGGGTGGCACCATCCATTTTGTGATCAATAACCAGATCGGATTTACAACAGATTTCGATGATGCACGGAGCTCGGACTATTGCACTTCGCTGGCTGCAGCGGTACATGCTCCGGTTCTTCATGTTAATGGAGATGATCCGGAAGCTGTGGTGAAATGTGCCGAGATTGCCACCAGGTACAGGCAGGAATTCAATGCAGATTTTTTTGTTGATATGGTATGTTACCGCAGGCACGGGCATAATGAAGGGGACGACCCAAAATTCACTCAACCGGCAATGTATGCATTGATTGAAAAACATCCGAATCCCCGTGAAGTATATACCCAGTTGCTTATGGAAAATGGTGAAGCTGACGCGAAGGATATGGCCAGGGATATGGAGAAAAAATTCTGGAACGACTTGCAGGAAAGGCTCGACGAAGTAAAACAAAAACCGCTTCCTTATAAATATCAGCAACCTGAATTATGGTGGAGAAGCCTCCGGCGCGCCACAGTTGATGATTTTGAAAGATCACCCGATACGGCCATTCCCGAAGCGGATCTGAAAAAGATATTCGATGCCATGATGAAATGGCCCGAAACTTTTACGCCCATTCGCAAAATTGAAAAACTGCTGCAGGACAAGTCAAAATTATTTAAAGAAGAGCAAAAGCTCGACTGGGCATCAGGGGAATTACTGGCATATGGAAGCATTTTACTGGATGGAAAAGATGTGCGGATGAGCGGACAGGATGTTTGCAGAGGTACCTTTTCTCATCGTCATGCCGTGCTCCGGGATGAAAAGACGGATGAATCCTACAACCGGCTCAGCAGGATTCCGGATGCCAGGGGCAATTTCAGAATTTTCAATTCCCTCCTCAGTGAATATGGGGTATTGGGATTTGAATATGGTTATGCGCTGGCAAATCCAAGCGCACTTGTTTTGTGGGAAGCCCAGTTCGGCGACTTTTGCAATGGCGCCCAGATCATGATCGATCAGTTTATTGCAGCCGGAGAACAAAAATGGCAACGCATGACCGGATTGGTCCTGCTCCTGCCTCACGGATATGAAGGCCAGGGGCCCGAACATAGCAGTGCACGCATAGAACGGTTTCTACAGATGTGTGCCGAGCTTAACCTGGTAATCACCAATATTACAACATCTGCAAACTATTTCCATGCCATGCGCCGGCAATTGGCGTGGCCATTCCGGAAACCGCTGATTGATTTTTCACCCAAGGCCCACCTCAGGTATCCGGGCACCTATTCAAAAATCTCAGAATTTACGAGGGGAAGATTTCAGGAAGTCATCGACGATCAGTTTGCCGGTGAACCGACCCAGGTGAAAAAAGTATTATTCTGCTCAGGCAAGATTTATTTTGATCTTGCAGAAAGACAGGTGAAGGACAACCGCAAAGACATAGCAGTGGTACGTCTGGAACAATTGTATCCCCTGCCAACCACCCAATTGGATGAATTGTATAAAAAATATCATAATGCCACCTGGTTCTGGATCCAGGAAGAGCCACTGAATATGGGTGCCGCTTCCTTTCTTCAGATGAACCTGAAAAATATTAACTATGGCTTTATCAGCCGTCAGCCCGGGGCCTCACCGGCTACGGGTTATGCCAAAGTGCATGCCCAGGAACAGGCTGAGATCATTGAGACCGCTTTCAGCATTTGACAAAACGAAATACAAAGCTCCACCTTAAATAAATTATCTTCGTCCCCGTAAATTCCAAAGCAGATGATCGATATTAAAGTCCCGGCCGTTGGCGAATCCATCAGCGAAGTAACACTCGTGAAATGGCTTAAACAGGACGGAGAATATATTGAGCGGGATGAAGTAATTGCCGAATTGGAAAGCGAAAAAGCCACATTTGAAGTGAATGCTGAAAAGGCAGGAACATTGAAGACCGTAGGTAAGGAAGGAGAAACACTCAAAATAGGAGATGTGGTTGCGCGGATTGATGAATCTGCTGCTAAGCCCGAAAAGAAGACCACAGAAAAAACAACTGCCGGCAATGGCGTTCCATCCCCTGCAAAAAAAGAGGTTGATCAGGAATTAATAGTCAAACACCCCGTAGTTCAGGAACCCCCGGCACATGCCGCGGCGGATGTTAAAGCTACCCCTGTGGCCGCAGCAATAATCACCGATAAAAAAGTAGACAAATCTTCCATTACTCCTTCAGGAGCGAATGGGAAAATTGTTAAGCATGATGTGCTGGAGGCCCTGAGTAATCCCGGACGCCTGCCTGGCAAACCTTTATTCGGCCGCGAGGTACGCAGGGAAAAAATGAGTAATCTGCGGAAAACCGTTTCGAGGCGACTCGTCGAAGCAAAAAATACAACAGCCATGCTCACCACATTTAATGAGGTGGACATGGGACAGATCATGGCATTGCGCACAAAATTTAAAGATAAATTCAAAGAAAAGCACGGCGTCAACCTGGGCTTCATGAGTTTCTTTACGAAGGCGGTTTGTTATGCCCTGCAGGAATGGCCCGCGGTAAACGCTTATATAGATGGAGAAGAACTGATCTACCACGATTACTGCGATATTTCTATTGCCGTGTCTGCTCCGAAGGGATTGGTGGTGCCCGTGATTCGCAATGCCGAAAGCCTGAGCATGGCGGAAATTGAAAAGAAAGTAGTGGAACTTGCAGGCAAAGCCCGTGATAATAAACTAAGCATGGAAGAAATGCAGGGCGGCACTTTCACCATCACGAACGGAGGAGTGTTCGGCTCCATGATGTCAACACCCATCATCAATATTCCCCAATCAGCCATCCTCGGCATGCACAAAATAGAAGAACGCGCAGTTGTGATAAACGGACAGATTGTTGCCCGTCCCATGATGTATCTCGCCGTCAGCTACGACCACCGGATCATTGACGGCAGGGAATCGGTGAGTTTTCTGGTTCGCGTCAAAGAGCTGCTGGAAAACCCCGACCAGTTATTGTTTGGAAAGGATCCGGTAAAGGCCCTTCTCGAACTTTGAACCCTCTTTCATTCCATACCGCCTCCTTTTGATTTACGCACATGAAATTTGATAATCTTCTCCGCTACGCGCTCCGGATAATAGCCGCTTATGCCGGAGAAAAACCCTTGCATATATGGCTTAAGGATTTTTTCCGTGCAAATCCGCAAATGGGCTCAAGCGACCGCAAACTGGCTGGTGAAATGGTATATTGTTTTTACAGGCTGGGCCATTCAGCAGGCATTAGCCCGGAAAGTGATCGCATACTTACGGGATTGTTCCTGAGCAATGATGCGCCCATGGAATTGCTGACCTATTTCCGTCCCGAATGGAATGAAGCTATTGCAATCCCCCTGGAGGATAAGTTGAATAAGGTCCGGGAGAAATTTCCTGATTTTTCACCGGCACAAATATTTCCCTGGGGTGACCTGCTGAGCCGGTCGATAGATCACAGTGCATTCTGTTCATCGTTTCTGATAAAACCGGACCTGTTCATCCGTGTGCGTCCGGGGAAAGAAAAGCAGGTTCAAACAAAACTCAGCCAAACACAAACTGCCTTCAGATATTGCAGTCGTGCGGATCAAATCAATTTTGAAGCGTATTCTTTTGCCAACGGAACAAGACTGGAGCAGATACTGGAACTTAACAGGGATGCCGTTATTCAGGATCTCAGCTCGCAGAAGACAGGTACTTTCATGAAGATGGCCATTAATCCGGAGAAAAAAATCCGGGCCTGGGACTGCTGCGCCGGCAGTGGCGGTAAAGCCATCCTTCTTGCCGATCTTTATACCGGGCTTCACCTAACGGTATCGGATATTCGCAAATCAATACTGGAAAACCTGCGTTTGCGCTTTGTGGAAGCCGGGATTTCCCAATACCATGCTTTTCATGCTGATCTTACATTGGAAAATGAAATTCCAAAGGAATCCTTTGACCTCATCGTTGCCGACCTGCCATGTACCGGAAGTGGCACCTGGAGCCGGACCCCGGAATCGCTTTTCTTTTTTGACCCGCAGGTTATTGAACCTTATCGGGACAGGCAGCAAGAAATTCTTTCAAATATTATTCCTTGTCTTAAGCCCGGCGGATTGCTGGTTTACGTTACCTGTTCCGTTTTTGCCATGGAGAATGAAGGGATGGTGAAATTTATTGAAGTAGCTGGCAATCTTAAGCTGGTCAGCCAGGAGATGTTTGAGGGATTCAGGGACCGTGCCGATTCCATGTTTGCTGCGAGCTTTCAAAGAGAATGAAAATGTACAAGAGGATCATTCTATTCAGTCTTTAACCAGCTTAATCGTTTTTGTTCGCTGAGCGTCTGCGTATCGCAGAAGATAAACACCTGAAGGCAGTGCGGACAGACCGCTGAACTCCTGCACCTGCAACTGATAAGCCGAGATAGGAGCAGAAAATTTTTGTAGCAATTTTCCTTCCTCATCCATCAGTTGAAAATTGGCTACACCATTTATGCCTGGTATGAAAATAAGTTTGAATGATTGCTGAAAGGGAACTGGAAAAGCGCGGATCCAGTCATTTCCCAACACCTGCCCATATTCATTGAGTCTTTTACTCAGCAGGTATTGAAAGGCTTTTTCGAAATCTGGAATTCCGTATCCGAAACGGACATTAGGTTGTAAATAAAGACTGCTCGCCTTTCTAACCGCATCTGTAATATCATGCGAGGAGAATTCGGGAAACGCCTGCCAGAGACAGGTGATGAGCCCGGCAAGGTTCGGATTGGAATAAGAAGTACCGTTGCCGGCCTGCGGAAATCCGTTTGCAGGGACCAGGAAAGCGCCCTCGCCAACCGAAACCCCGTCAGGCTTTATCTGACCTGAAGAATTCGGTCCCCAACTGGAAAAGGGTGCAATATTGCCGGCCGGGTCAATGGCCCCGACGGTATAAACACTGTCTCCGTCTGCAGGACAGGTCACATATTTTCTTTCAGATGGTTGTTCTCCATCGTTGCCTGCGCTGGCAGTAACGATCATTCCTTTTGCAACTGCAAGGTTTGCTGCGCGGCTGATCATGGAAGTATGCCCGTTTCTTTCCGGATAATCCAGATCGAATGCAGAGTCATCAAAATAATCATAACCCAGCGAGGTGCTGATGAGGTCCGCCCCGGCACTGTCAGCAAATTCGGCTGCGGCGATCCAGTTCTGTTCTTCCACCGGGGATTCTGAAGTGATATCTTCTGTTTTGAAAAGCCAGAAGCTGGCAGCCGGTGCGCTGCCCACCATCGTGCCGGGAATATTCGAAGCAATAATGGAAAAACAGTTGGCTCCGTGAGCATCTTCCTCATTCACAGTTTCCTTTTGATTCACATAATCATAAGTGCCTAATACGCGATGATCATTAAGCACGCTATCGAAAGCGGGATTACTGAGATAGCTGTTGAAACCGTCATCCAGAATGGCAATCGTCATGCCTTCTCCATGAAATCCCTGGTTATGCAGGAAATCACCGTGATGAATGCTGATCTGGTCAAATGAAACGCCATAATTATAATAGGTTGCACTTGTTGAACCGGAAACTGTTGTGGTTGCAACTCCCGAAGTCCTCTCCTGCCGTGCACGCTGATTGGTGCTAACCTGGCCGGCCAGGCGGGGCCCAGATCTGTCGTTAACTGGCGCGGTAGACAATACAAATGAAAACAGATTGATTTTGGAAAGCGCGGAGGAATCGGCTACACTGATCAGCACCTGGTTTAGCCATTTTGACCAATTCAGGATTTGAACTGCCGGAACATTCCGGATACTGTCCAGATAGGCTAAAGAAACAGGAAGATCCGTCGAGTCCAACGCAATTTGTTGTTTCGATCTGCGCTGAATGGACTTTGAAGAAAGAAAAGAGGATGGATGCTGCAAGCTGAAACCGGAATTTGCTTTATTGCTCAGGCGGACAACATACTTTGGCTGCTGTGCAAATCCTTGCTGAAATAGAAAAAGAAATGAGAGGATCAATGAACGGGTAACCAACGTGAATTTAATTATGGCTAACCATGCTAAAGGTCAGCCCGTAACCAATTGTTGTTCCTGCAGGACTGTTCGCGTTGGGTCCCTGATATTGGGTATGCAGGAATTTTTTATAAATCGGGCCAATGCCCTTTCCATATATCTCCTGGCTGAAAATGGTCTCGCTGAAAGTATCAGGATTCCCGGTAGTCTGGTCTGCCTCGTTTACGGTAACGGTAACCGGAACAGTTCCTCCCACCACATCGTAGGGCTGGCCGGTATTTGCATACGTGTAGTTCCACCCATCCATAAAAGGTACCTGTGAAGTATCAGATTTGGTATCGATATAAGAATTTCCTAACCAGGAAAGATCATCCTGAACGGGGGTTACCAGCTTGATGATGCGAAGATTATTTTCCACCGTCTGCACCTGTGTACGGGTTGGTGTCACCATATAGGCAATGGATGGTGTCCATGGTGCCGTTCCCGTCGTGTCGCTTAAATAACGGATCACGCGATAACTAAGCTGTCCGAGGTTGTCTGTTATCGAATCATCCACTACTTCTTTGGCCAGATAACTGATAACCGAATCCTGTGAACCGACATTAATAAATTTGAGGGAATCCATCCGGTAGATGATGTAATTTCCGACTACCATCGGATAATAATCGGCTGGCGTGTCCGTTTTTAACGGATTAGTCTTATTGCACCCCGAAAAGATCACAACCACAAAAGAGATCAGCAAAGCAGTCCTGAGTTTCATTTCCATCTGGTGAAATAATAACAAAAGATAACGGTTTCGGGCCGGATTTATTGCCTCGTGCCGGCGGATTTTTTAACGTTAAAGCCTGACAAATAGCGTCAATTGCCCTACCTTTGGTGGAATTCTCATCCTTGCGCGCGCTACTCTATTATTTTACCCTTCCTTTCATTTATTTACTTTCCATTTTGCCGTTTCCGCTCCTGTACGGCTTATCTGATATTGTATATTACCTGTTGTATCACCTGCTGCACTACAGAAGGAAGATTGTTATGACCAACCTGAGAAATTCATTTCCTGAAAAAACAGAGAAAGAAATCACTTTGATATGCCGTCAATTTTACAGTTATTTCTGCGACCTTTTTCTGGAAACTTTCAAGACTCTTACCATTTCCCGGAAAACTATGCTGAAACATTGCTGGCTTGATGAGGATGCCCTGAATCTCTTTAATCAGCTGGCATCGGAAAATCAGAGTTGCATGGTGGTCATGGGCCACCTGGGAAATTGGGAGTGGGCCGGAAACACTTTCAGCATCTGCTGCAAACACCAGCTATATGTTATCTACCATCCCCTGACCAATCCCTATTTCAACAACCTGATATATAAAATGCGAACCCGTTTCGGAACCAGACTGATTGCCATGAAAGACACGCTGCGGGATATGCTGAACCACCGGGATGAATTAAATGCGACCGCATTTATTGCCGACCAGACGCCGCTTCCGGACCGAGCATACTGGATGACCTTTCTGAATCAGGACACACCGGTCTTCCTGGGCATTGAAAAAATTGCGTTAAAGATTCGTTATCCGGTGGTGTACGTGTCTATTAAAAGAGTTAAAAGAGGGTACTATAGTATGCGCGCTGAAAGATTAGAACTACCTTCGCCGGGAAGCAAAGTAGGCGTGCTTACCGAGCTGCACACGCAAATGCTTGAAAAGGATATCAGGAAGCAGCCCGAAACCTGGCTATGGACTCACAGGAGATGGAAGCATTCAAAAAATTAATTTAATTGCCTGTTAAATGCTTTTGGGTAAAGAACTCATATTAGCTACGCGGCCATACGCAAAAGAGGTCAGAAGCAAAAGTTGGTATTATACTTTGTCAACGATCTTTCTGCTGGCGGCCGTTTTTGCCGGAACGATCTTTATTCCTTTCCTGGCTGTAAAGCTGCTGTTGAGCGTGTTTGCCGGCTTGTTGCTTGTTAGGATGTTCATCATTTATCATGACCATCAGCATCATTCCATTCTTGTCCATTCTAAAATTGCAGACGTTATTATGACGGTATTCGGATTTTATATTCTTTCTCCCACAAGCATTTGGAAACGGTCACACGACCATCACCACAATCATAATTCTAAATTATTTAGTGCAAGCATAGGATCCTATCCTATTGTAACCCGGAAAAAATTCCAGGAGATGTCTTCCAGGGAGAAATTCGGTTACCTTGCGGTGCGCCATCCACTGACCATCGGCCTGGGTTATTTCACCATGTTTATTTTTGGAATGTGCATTGCATCATTCATCAGCAACCCACGGAAGCATTTTGATTCCCTGATTGCATTGATCCTGCACGTAATCGCATCGGTTCTTATTTTTGTTTTCCTGGGATGGCAGATCTGGCTTTGTCTTTTTTTCCTTCCCTTCATTGTTGCATTCGGTTTGGGCGCTTATTTGTTTTATGCACAACATAATTTTCCCGGCGTCACTTTTGCAGAAAACAATGAATGGGCCTATGAAAAAGCAGCCATGGAATCATCAAGTTATATGATGATGAATCCGGTTATGGCCTGGCTTACCGGGAATATCGGCTACCATCATATACACCATCTCAATTCCAAAATACCTTTTTATCGTTTGCCTGAGGTGATGAAACAATTCAAGGAATTGCAGAATTGCAAACGGACCTCTTTGAACCCCAAAGCCGTTATTGCCTGCCTCCGCCTGAAGATCTGGGACCAGGAAAAACACCAGATGGTTGGGTTGAGGGAACTGCATAAAAATTAATCCTTCTTGTAACCTAAAATTTTCCCCAGGCTCTTTTCTCTTAATTTTTTTGCCGAATGGATGGAATAGCCCAATGAAATGTATTCCATTTGGTTTTCGTTGCCGTGATTCCGGATGATCATGTCAATAATTTCTTCCGTGAGATCAGGATAATTCACCGCTACCACCCGGGGCAGCTGGGTCCAGTTCTTTATCGTATCCAGATGTTTCTTTTTTAAACTTTTCAATACAGGCACACCCAGCTTACGGATTGCCGCAGCGTTACATTGCTGTTCGTATTGGCCTTTCATGGGTATCACCAGGAGTCTTTTTCTTAGAAACAGGGCCTCGGCGGGAGTTTCAAATCCTGCTCCGCATAAGATTCCGGAACAATGGATCAGACTTTCAACAAAAGCTTCATTTTGTATGGGCCTGATATGGATATTTTTTTCTTTGTATTCCTTCCTGCTATGTTTACTGAAAACCTGCCACTCAATATTTTTTATTTCACTCAGGATCCGGATTATTCTTTTATCATCATAAGCAGGCAGATAAACACTAAAGTGTTTGCCGTTTGTCGGCACTGCATTCCTGATCTGGGAGCGGATTACCGGAGTGAAAATATTATTTTCATAAGCCTCAAAATGGAATCCATAGGCATGCGTAACCGGCGCATAATTTAGCAATACGGCCTTGCCTATCGGATCTGTCTTTTCCGGTTTCGGAGATTTCTTACTCATGACCGCCGCCTGATGGCTGAGGCCGATGCAGGGTTTATGTTTCATTCTGCAGGCCCAGGCGCTTACAGGTTCAAAGTCGCTGATCACAAGCCCATATTCTTCAACAGGCAAATGTTTCATTTCCCGGAATAATCGTTTCAGATTGCTTTTCCGGAAACTATCCATCACATCTATACCGCCTTTTTTGCCGAAGATGAAACATAATCCTTTGAATTTATATTTGATGGGATAAGGAAGTTCCACATCCGCCTGGGTCCCGCTGATCAGGATATCCAGGTCGCCCTTTTGTTGAAGAATAGGGATAATATCCCTTGCACGGCTGAGGTGACCATTTCCCGTGCCCTGGATGGCATAGAGTATTTTCAACCGGGTTTCTGCCGGATGATCCATTAATGGATTTTATATCTTTTCAGCGCAGGATAAAACCCGGACAACCGGGTCAGAAAGATCCTGATTCCGAGTTTCGTAAAGAAATATCCGATACGTTTCATATCATAAAATAAATAACTCCCTGTTATGGGGAAATGAACCTGGTGTTAAGAGATTATTAATTAAGGGATCCTGTGAAGGCTAATAGGCTATTTTTAGCAGGCTAATGAATTCCGTTACATTGCTGCTTATGATCAGAAATTCGTTCTTTATATTGTCCTTTTTATTGGTAATGAATGTTGCCCGCGCCCAATCTCCCGGTTCAACATTTACACTTGAGGGAACAATAAATACGGATACTGGAACAATTAAACTGGTGCCGTTTGACAAGGGAATTTATTATTCTGGCCACAGACTGTCTATAATATCACCGTTAGTAAAAGGAAAATTTCTTTTTAAGGATTCCATTTCATACCCTTTAGCATACATGATATTTCTGTATAAGGGCGCTGAAATAATATATATATCTCATTTTTTCATTGTGGATCCCGGTTTTCAAAGTATCCGATGCAATGTTGATTCCGTCAGGGAAATCCCACAATTGGTCAACAACAGTATGAAGGAATTAATGTGGTATTATAATGACGTCCTTAATTCGATAAACGGGCAAATTTATCAGCTGGAAGAAAAACAAGATCATATAAGAAATATATATGGAAAAAATTTGCCGGACAGTCTTCAGCTCAACTACGAAAATGATTATAGCAGGTTGCAACTTGAGAAAAAAAGAATACTCCTGACGTATATCAAAGAGCATCCTGATTCATATGCAGCTTTATGGGATTTGATTCATTCCCTTGAATCTGGTTATGCATCCATTCTGGATTCCGAATACACGCAGTTTTCAGACAGTATTAAGAATACTTATACCGGAGGAGTTCTGGGACAAAAATTAAATGGAGCCAGGGCAATAGCTTTGGGCAGCGTATTTCCCCGTTTGCAGCTTTTAACCGTAAGGAATAGTCCGGTTTTGGTTCCATTATTGGAGAAAGCTGATAAATATATTTTTGTCGATTTCTGGTTTAGCCATTGTAGCGCCTGTATATTTGAGTTTCCGGAACTGAAAAATATCTTTGCCTCTTTTCATCAGAAAGGATTTGATATTGTGGGAATTTCTACTGATGGAGAAAAGCTGGTTGATGCGTGGAAGGAAGCCATTCAAATAAATCAGCTTCCCTGGAACCAGTATCTGGATCTCGGTGGTAAAGAGGCTCAAAAACTGGCAATACAGCTTTTCCCATCTAATTTTCTTCTGGATGACCATGGAAGAATTATCGGAAATAATATGGAGCCATCCCAGTTGAAAGCGTTTTTAAAACAAAAGCTGCATTAATTACTGCAAATAAAATCCCCACTTCAATAAGTCTGGGAACTATTTGTTAAATCCATTAGCCTCTCCGATGCGGCAGCAATCTCTTTTCGAATTATTCTGACAAGGATTATTTTTTAATTCTCCTGAATGTTATATTTATTCTTTTGCCAAGTCCCGCAGATTGTTTCGGAACACAATGCTCCCAGAAATGCTGCGTCTGCCCTTGCATGAGCAGGAGGCTGCCATGGGTAAGTTCCAGTGAATGTTTAATGGATTTATGCTTATAGTTCCTGAGTTGAAAGCAGCGGGCGGCCCCAAAGCTGACGGATCCGATCACCGGATTCGTTCCGAGGCTTTCCTCATTGTCCCGGTGCCAGCCCACACTGTCTTTTTGATTCCGATACTGGTTGAGCAAAGCGCTGTTAAAAACAGCGGGAGAAACGGTTTCAATGCGGAGTTTTATTTCCAGCAGGGTTGGAGTCCAGGGCGTGGGATCCATGGTAATACCGGAATAAGAATAGGACTTATCCGGATCGCCATACCAGGCGGTCAACCGGGGTTGCAGGATCATTTTTCCGAAAATACTGACAGGTTCCTGCTTCCACGCAATGCCCTCTGATAAGATTTTGAAATAATGATCGCTTTCTTCATGTGAAAAAAATTGAGGAAAGAAATCGACCCTACCGTCTGTTTCCAGGATATTTACAAATTCTTTCATGCTGCTTAACTCAATGCGTCGTGAAAAACAATACCCAGTGTATGGCGATGCCCACGCCTTGGGGTGTTTAGCGTCAGGCTTTAAGGAGCTTGCTTGTTTTGGCAGCTTCCCAGCCGAGCATGGCCGTTTTGCGGGTAGATCCCCAGTGATACTGGCCGATCTCACCATTGGCTTTTATCACCCGGTGGCAGGGAATCAAAAAGGCTACGGGATTGCTGGCTACAGCCGAACCCACAGCGCGGGAAGCTTTCGGGCTGTCCAGCTTTTCCGCAATCCCGGTGTATGTGGATACTTCGCCCATAGGAATTTTCAATAATGTTTCCCAAACCTTGATCTGGAACGGAGTTCCCTTGAGGTGTAATTTAATGTCACCGAGTTTGCTCCAGTCCTGGCTAAAAATAAACAGGGCGTCCTGTTGGATCTTATCGGTCAGTTGCCGGAACCCCGCCTTCGGAAAACTTTTTCTCAATTCCTCAAGCGACGGTTCATGCCCGTTATCCGCAAATGCCATATAACAAATGCCTTTTCCAGTAGAACCTACGATGAGGGTACCGAACGGGCTCTCGGCAAAACTGTAATTGATATGAAGTCGTTCGCCGCCATTTTTGAATTCCCCCGGAGTCATGCCTTCGACCTTAATAAAAAGATCGTGGAGTCGGCTGGGGCCTGACAGACCAGTTTCCACTGCTGTGTCAAACAAGGTGGCCTGGCTTTCCGTCAACATTCCTTTTGCATGTTCCAGACTAAGGTATTGAAGAAAATCCTTTGGTGTAACGCCTGCCCATTCCTTAAACATTCTTTGAAAATGAAAAGGACTGATATGCACATGTTCCGCAGCTTCTTCCAGGCTGGGCTGTTGTTTGAAATGAAGTTTGTAAAAATCGATTGCTTCGGCAATCCTGTTGAAATTTATATCCTGCTGTGTTTCCATTTCCTCTTTTTTATATCACAAAAGTAAAGAGGGATCCCGGACGCCAAAACCCGATTCTTGCGCAAATAATGAATAGTAAAGTCTGAAAGGCGGACTGGATAAATTCCCTGACAAATTCCCGCAGTTTCATTAAATTACTGATAAAACCGGCTGGGAAAAGCGGTAAGTCTTAAAAAGTGGAGGATATCGGGCTCGAACCGATCACCTCAAACATGCCATGCTTGCGCTCTACCAGATGAGCTAATCCCCCCAAAAGAGCTGCAAATATATACAATCCGAACAATCCCTTAAAAGGCATTGTTAAATATCCTGGAACGGAAATGATATTATGGGAATACTTCGCCAGATAGCAGAATATCTATACCTCAAAAAAAAGGATCCGAATGCGCCGACCAACAGTTATATACGCGCCATGCATAGTATTAACCGGATCTCTATCTTCATGTTTATCGTGGGGATAATCATCATTCTTTACCGGCTTTTTTTTAAAAGACACTGAGGGAATTTGAAAATTTGAAAATTTGATAATTTGAAAATGAATGGTCCTGCTTTGCTAATATTAGGTTCTTTCCAATACTGGCCTTTGATATCCTCATTATCAAATTATCAAATTAACTCACAAACTTCACAATACTCCCCGCTGCCTTCTCTGCCGCATTCCCGCCCTGGCTTAATAGGTTCTTAAGATCTGCGTAGTCCTTTCGGATGCGTTGAATGGTGGCCGGATCAAAGAGGAGTTTTTTCAATTCAGACGATATATTTTCAGGGGTCATTTCATCCTGGATCAATTCTTTGATCACCGGTTTGTTCATGATCAGGTTTACCAGTGAAATATATTTCACTTTGATCAGGCGTTTGGCAATCTGATAAGAAACCTTACTGCCCTTATAACAGACTACTTCCGGCACTCCGAAAAGCGCTGTTTCAAGTGTTGCTGTTCCGGATGTTACGCAGGCCGCGCGGGAATGAAGCAATAAAGAATAGGTCTGGTTCCTTACACGCCCCACCCGCGGATAATTTTTCAATATCTCATGGTAAAAAGATTCATCCTGCCCGGGTGCTTCTGCCACCACAAACTGATAGTCCGGAAATGAGCTGCTGGCTTTCAGCATCACCGGAAGTTTCTTGCGGATCTCCTGCTTTCGGCTGCCAGGCAGCAGCGCGATGAAAGGCAAGATTGCCCGTGTTTTGATTTTGCGTTGGAAAAATAATATCCGGAATAGAGCGCGGAAGTGCTTGAATTTGTGAATTGGCTGATCACTTCCACCAGGGGATGACCCACGTATTCCACCTCATAATCCCATTGGCCGTAGAAATCCTTTTCAAAGGGAAGTATCACCAGCATTTTATCAATGCAGTCCCGGATGGCTTTGACCCTGCTTTCTTTCCATGCCCACACCTGCGGAGAAATATAATAAACGGTTCTATAGCCCGATTGTTTTGCCCAACCTGCAATCCGGAGATTAAACCCGGGATAGTCGATGAATACCACCACATCCGGGTTAAATATTTTGATATCCGCTTTGCAAAAACGAATATTTCGAAAAATAGCGGGCAGGTTACGGATTACTTCAGTGAATCCCATAAAAGCAAGATCACGGTAATGCTTTACAATAACAGCTCCCGCCTGCTGCATCAAATCCCCACCCCAGCCCCGTATATCCGCCAGTGGATCTATTTTTCTTATCTCCCGGACCAGATTACTGCCATGCAGATCTCCGGAAGCTTCTCCCGCAATGAGGTAATATTTCATCCTTGGTTTTGTCTGTTGTTGCTTCGGACCCTGATGCCATTCAATGGTCCCAATGATTTCATTTCGCCGGTTACTTTGGTACTCCTGTCCAATAATTGTGTCAGTGAATCAACTTCCCGGTTTGGCCGGATGGATTTTAGCAGGGACAAAATGTACTTGCAGGCCCGGACAAATTTTTCACAGAAAGTTCCGGAATCTAACTGACGAGTTTATAAACAAGTACGAAAATTCCATACAAAAGGGTAGCGACAAATATCCCCTTGGCTGTCTGATCCCGATGGGTGTTAATATAAAAGGTAAAGATCACGGCATTTGCAAGCAGGGAAAGACTGCTGATGGCCGTAAGCAGGGGCTTATTTGTCCGCAAAACGTATAAATATTCTGAAACGCTGAGTGATCTGGAGAAATTCCAGAAATAATAAATTACCATGGCTACCAAAGGGGCAAGGATTCCCAGTATGATGCCCAGCTTCAGATTGTCTTTTTTAAGTATCAAAATTTCCAGGATTTTTCAAGTTTGGCTTTCAAAGCATAGTTGGTCAGGTCAAATTGAACTGGTACCACACTTACGAAATTATGTTCAAGCGCCCAGACATCCGCATCCTTTCCTTTATCAAAATTCACGAATTCGCCTGTAAGCCAAAAGTATTTTTTCCCGTTTGGATCATTTCTTTCCACAAAATCCTCTTCATACTTTGCATAAGCCTGTTTACAGATCTTAATTCCCTTAATGAGCTCAACCGGAACTGCAGGGATATTCACATTTAACACGGTGTGTTTGTCAAGCCTTGTCTTAAGCATTTGCTGCACCAAAATCCGCGCATATTTCCTCGCTCCTGTAAAGTCGGCTTCCACACTATGGTCGAGCAGTGAAAAACCAGCGGAAGGAATGCTTTCAATGGCTGCTTCTACCGCAGCCGACATGGTACCGGAATAAATCACGTTGATGGAATGGTTGGCTCCATGATTTATGCCGCTGAGACAGATGTCCGGTTTCCGCCGGAGAACCTTATCCACAGCAAGCTTAACGCAATCCACGGGGGTTCCCGAACATTGCCAGGCTTCCACGCCTTCGAATAATTCTACCGGTGCAGGCGCAGGGGCAGGCCAATGGTGATGGCGTGGCCCATGCCGGACTGTGGTTTGTCGGGTGCAACCACTACTACTTTTCCAAGATCTTTAACGGCTTCAACCAGGCTCAGGATTCCTGGAGCCATCACTCCGTCATCGTTCGTAATCAGGATAACGGGCCGGTCTTTCTTTGTTGTTTTTGGCATAATGAATTTAGGGGAGCGAAAGTACTATTTTTTCTTTCCCGCATCGCTCAAAAGAAATTGGCAGGGCTTCTTTTTCCACAGCCTGCTTGCATTTTGAGGTGCTTGCGCTACCTTTGCCGCCGGCGCAAAACACCTATAATGGCAGGACAACTCAAGGAAGTTCGTAACCGGATAAAATCCATCCAAAGCACCCAGCAGATCACCAAGGCAATGAAAATGATCAGCGCCACAAAACTGCGCAAGGCTCAGGAAGCCATTCAGCAAATGCGGCCCTATTCCAAAAAACTCCAACAGGTCCTAAGCAATATTGTAAGCGATTCCGATGCATCAGCCGGCTTCAGCCTTTCCACCACCCGGCCTGTTGAAAAAGCGCTGCTGATCCTTATCACGAGCGACAGGTCCTCCTGCGGCGCCTATAATTCAAATCTGATTAAGCTCGCCAAAGCTACAATGCGGGAAAAATACCCTGCTCAGTCTGCCAGGGGAAATACTTTAGTCTGGAGCATAGGAAAAAAAGGATACGAGCATTTTCTTAAGAACAACCTTCCGGTAAGTGGCGAATTCAGAGATATATTTCAGCACCTTAACTTCGAAACTGTTCAAGCCTGCGCCCGAGCGGCCGTAAAAGCGTTTGAGAACCGGGAATTTGACGCCGTGGATATTGTATACAGTGAATTTAAAAATGCCAGCACCCAGCGTTTTATTGTGGAACCTTTTCTTCCGATTCCAAAAATGGAAAATGTGCCCGGAACCAAGACCAATGATTTTATTTTTGAACCATCCAAGGAAGAGCTGGTATCCCGAGCTTATGCCAAAGATTCTCAACACGCAATTATTTAAAGCCGTGCTGGATGCAAACGCTTCCGAACACGGTGCACGCATGACAGCTATGGACAAGGCTACGGAGAATGCCAATGAGATCCTGCGCACGCTCCGCATATCCTATAACCGCGCCCGTCAGGCAGCCATCACAACAGAACTTACGGAAATAGTGAGTGGTGCGGCAGCGTTACAGGGGTAGGCAATTTGATAATTTGAAAATTTGATAATTTGAAAATTATTAGTCATATTTCCACTTTGAAGATCTGTTACGAAAATCCATTTTCAAATTTTCAAATTATCAAATTTTCAAATTAACTCTCATGGAGATTTCCACCCTCATCCCCCACATAGAATCCCTGATCTTTGCGAGTGACAAGCCGTTAACGGCCATGGAAATGACGGAACTGCTCAACAATGCATTCGGTTTTATGGATGATAAACTCACGCTGGAGCAGATCCAGACCGGAATTGAAGGGGTCGTCACCAAGTACAATGCCGATTTCTATCCATTTGAAGTCCGTGAAAGCGGCGGCGGCTGGCAATTCCTCTCCAAAAAAGAATTTCATAAGACGATTGCCCAACTCAACGGCGAGAAATTTTTGAAGCGTTTGTCAACTGCATCCCTCGAAACCCTCGCCATTATTGCATATAAGCAACCGGTTACCAAGGGAGAAATAGAATCCATTCGCGGCGTAAACAGCGACTATTCTATTCAGAAATTATTGGAGAAAGAACTGATCACCATTACAGGGCGGAATGAGGACATGCCTGGCAAACCCCTGGTTTACGCAACATCCCGCAGCTTCATGGATTATTTTGGGATCAATCAGCCGGCTGATCTTCCCAGGCTGAAGGAAGTGCTGGGAGAAAGTTTCCAGGAGCCATCCATTGTCAATTATACTCCCGGCTTACCCGAAATCAATCCGGCCCTGGTGGTTAGTGAAGAAGGAGAACTTCTGGAAAAAAGCGGATCCGATGAAGATGAACATCTTTCCTCCGGGGAATCCACCCCAACAGGCGAATAAAGGCAATCCATTATATTCGCATTCATGATAAATCCCCTTGCACCCGAAACGCTTATCCAGCTGGCAGATCAATATGGAACGCCCCTTTACGTATATCATGCTGAAAAAATAAAAGACCAGTACCAGCGCCTGAAGACGGCATTCGAAAAAACCAATGTAGTTTTTTTTTATGCCAGTAAAGCACTTACAAACGTCAATATCCTGCGCTATGTTAAGAATATAGGAGCTAATGTGGATTGCAGTTCAATCAATGAAGTAAGGCTGGCCCTCCACGCAGGCTTTCCGGCTTCAGGAATTTTATATACTTCCAACGGGATTGCTTTCAGTGAAATAGAAGAAGCCAGGCAGTTGGGCGTGATTATTAATATCGACAGCCTTTCCAATCTGGAAAAATTTGGTGAGAAATTTGGCAGCGACTATCCAGTCGGCATCCGCCTGCGCCCGAATATCCTTGCCGGAGGCAATCTGAAGATTTCAACTGGCCATGATAAAAGCAAGTTTGGCATTCCGGTAGATCAGATATCGATGGTCCTCGCTGTGGTTAAAAAATACAATATGCTCATCCGGGATCTGCATATTCACACGGGCAGCGAAATTGAAGATGCGGATGTGTTTGTAAAGAGCATCGAAATACTATTTGAAATTACCCATCATTTTCCGGACCTGGAATTCATTGACCTGGGGGGTGGCTTTAAGGTAGCCAGCAAACCAGGGGAAAAGGAAACGGATATCTCGCTGCTTGCTGAAAAAGTAGGTTCCGCTTTTGCAAAGCATCCCTACAAAAATGGGAAACCCCTGAAGATCTGGTTTGAGCCGGGAAAATTTCTGGTGAGTGAAGCCGGGTTTTTCCTGACCCGGGTAAATGTTTTAAAAGAGACCAGTGCTGTTACTTTCGTTAGTGTGGACAGTGGATTCAATCATCTTATCCGTCCCATGTTTTACGATGCCTATCATAAAATTGAAAATATCAGTAACCCGGGAGGGCCTCTTAAAAACTATGCTGTGGTCGGAAATATCTGTGAGACCGATACATTTGCCTGGGATCGTTCGCTGAACGAAGTACGAGAAGGGGATTATGTCGTTTTCCGTAATGCAGGCGCTTACGGTTTTGAAATGTCCTCGAATTTTAATTCCAGGTTCAAACCCGCAGAAGTTATGATGATGGAAGGGAAGGCGCATCTCATTCGCAAGCGCGATGTATTTGAGGACCTGCTTCGCAATCAAATGGAAGTGATTTAGATTTTTTATTTTTCCCCGCTTTCTTGATTTTCAAATGCTCTTCCAATCATCCTCTAAAGGAGCGAATCATTTTTCTTATAAAAATCTGCTGTATGCCAATTCGAATGACAGATGATCCGGAACAACAAGACGAAGGAGGATCTGGATTTGAAGACAGTGGGCCTGGCGGAGGCGGCGGAGGTGGTGGTCTTTTCGGTCTTCTTCCATTATTATTTTCCCTGCTCCGTGGTCCCAGATGGCTGCTTTGGTTATTGATTATCGGTATAGCTGGCTATTTTATTCTTGGGCGCAGCGGTTGTAATTCCGCATTTGTGCAGCAATCGGCCCGGCAATTAGCGACGGGTGGAATTCTGGATCCGCGTGTATTTGATAAGGCAAAAGTTTATGAATCCCTTTCGGATGATGATTCAAAAAATCCGCTGCCTGAATCGGCCAACCTGCAAAAATATGCTCCTCCGGTAGGCGACCAGGGAAACCAGGGAAGCTGCGTGGCCTGGAGCAGCGCCTACGGTGCCCGCACAATCCTTGAAGCAGCCCGAACGGGTCAGTCACCAGATGCATTAAAATTCAGTCCGGCTTTTCTATACAACCAGATCAGTATGGAAGCCTGCGACGGATCTTATATCAACAGGGCGATGGAATTCATGACCAGGCGTGGATCCGTTCCATACCAGGACTTCCCCTACAACGATGCCGACTGCAAACGGCAGCCCGATCAGCAGCTGCTTGCCGAAGCAGAACAATTCCGGATGCGGGGTGCCAACAGGCTGACTGTGGGCGAAAAAACAGACCAGATTGACCTCCGGGCCATAAAGGAAAATCTTTCCCAGGGCGCCCCCGTGGTGATTGGAATGATGGTAGGAGGAAGTTATATGCAACCCATGATGGGTCAGGACGTATGGAACCCCACCCAGGACGATGCCAGTATGATGGGGTTTGGGGGCCATGCCCAATGCGTTGTTGGGTATGATGACGCAAAATACGGAGGAGCTTTCCTGATTATGAACAGCTGGGGCCCGCAATGGGGTAATAACGGGTTTGCCTGGATCCGGTACAAGCATTTCAAGTACTTTGTCCGGGAGGCCTACGGACTTGAGCCCATGCAGGCCGTGGGCGAAGCCGCTAACAGGCCCTTTTCATGTGAAGTGGGATTGGTAAGGGTAAAATTTGACGGGAAAAAGACGGTTGCCGCTGATTATATTCCCCTGAAACGGGCTTCTGAAAATGTATTTGAGACCATACCGGCTGTAAAACCGGGCGAGCGGTTTAAAATGGAGGTCAGGAATGTCTCGGAATGCTATATTTACGTTTTTGGCAGGGAAACGGATGGCAGCAGCTATACCTTGTTTCCCTATCCCCGTGCAGATGATCCTTCAAAAACCAAATATTCACCTTTTTGCGGCATTTCGGGTTACCGGCTGTTTCCAAAGGATAAGAGCATGCAGCCAGATAGTATCGGAACCAGGGACCTGGTGGCCGTCGTGGTGAGCAAAGACAGTCTGAACTGGTATGAGGTCAATAAAAAGATCAGTGAGCATCCCGAATCAGACTATTCCGGAAGGCTTCGGAGCACCCTGGGACCAGCTGCTGCAAATCTCATCCAGGCTGATGTTTCTCCTAAAGGGAATATCCGGTTTACGGCAAATGGGAGGAAAGAGCGGATGATCGCCTGCCTGGTGGAAGTGAATAAATAAAAAAAACAGCCACTTTTTGGGTGGCTGCCAAATCTGCTAAGGGTCATCAAAATTTAGTTTTCCGTCAAGAAAAGGTACAGATTTCAGGTTGGTTTTGTGGTTACTGGATTTTGGTTTTTTCTAAAGGATAAGGGTTTAGGGGTTCGTCAACATTTTTTCAAGGCATTGGATCTCGGGTTCATAGGTTTAACAACATGGTATCTTAAATGGTTTTTCAGGATTTCTGTCGCTTCAACAATACAAAGATGCACAGGATTTCAGGGGTTTGATAACTTATTCGACCGGTGCGTCAAAACCTTCGATTTTTGAGGTAAAAACTCCGATAAATGGATTTCGCCGGACATCTTATCCTTGAAAACCCTTGCCAGGACTGTATCCTACGCATAGGGGTATACCCTTAGCGGAAGAATGGAATTGGTTAAATGCGTTGGGGATTGAGATTAAACGATATTCAGCCTGCGGAAAACATCAGCTTTATTGGCCTTGCTAACAGGGATCTCATTCCCTTTGATGAAGAGCAGGTTCTCCCGCATATCATCGATCTTATGCAGGTTCACGATATAGGAGCGGTGCACCTTCAGGAAGTAGTCCTTGCTCACTTTCTCTTCCAGGTTCTTAATGGTATTATGGGTGATGTATTTCTTGTTGTCATTGGTGACAAATTTCACATAGTCACCCATGCTTTCAATATAGAGAATGGCATCGTTATTCAGGCGGATCAGTTTACCATCTGTCTTGATATAAATGTGGTCGGACGCGCTGTTGGTGGAAATGGTTTCTTTGGAAGGTTGAATTTTTTGAAGTGCTTCGAGGAAGCGCTGATATGTAAACGGCTTCATGAGATAATCAGAAACATTATACTGAAACGCGTTGTATGCATATTCCGTTTTTGACGTAGTAAGGATCACTTTGGGGGAGAAGGCAATTTGATCCAGCAACTCAAAACCATTTGCACCAGGCATTTCAACATCAAGGAAAATAAGATCCACCGTGTGGTTATTGAGAAAGGACAGGGCATCGGGAACATTGCTGAAATGTCCTTTCACCTCCACCAGACCACTTTTTTCGCAGCAGTTGGTGAGATAATTTGCCGCAACCAGTAAATCTTCAACAATAATACAGCTGAGAATCATGCACTTTGGCTATTAAAAATTTCCAATTTTTTCATTTCTTCTTCTATCACCTGTTTACTTTGAGAAATTCTGTTTTTCAATGCTTCAAAATCACGGTTCAGTATCTCGGGTGATGCAACAGTGCCACAGAGGTCCTCAAATTGCTGGCACTCCTGTTGTACAGCAGTCATGCCCACAAAGCCAAAGACGGGCTTTATTTTGTGCACTGCGGCCTTAAGGGCATTCAGATTTCCGGAAGAATAATTGTATTCAATATTGTCGGTGAGCGACTCATAATCCTTTATAACAGTAGCGAAAACCTCATGCAGGTAAATATAATCATCCCCATATAGGCTGTGAAGGTAGCTGGAATCAATTTCAGTGTTGAAAATGAAGGAGTTAATAGCATCAGGGTTATTCATGGACGATGGATTCATATATATTAACGCGATAAATAATAATTATTATGCCGTGGGCGTTTTAATATCCAAATTATTAATCTGTCCCCAACCCTTAAATCCAGGATCTCGCCAGCATTATGGTCTGTCTATCAGGATATTGTATATTCCGGGTTGGACGAAACCAACACTTCTTCCAAACGAAAGAAGATTATCCGCTTCAACCAGTTCATTTTCCTTACGCTTTGTGGTAACCTTTTATCCGTTGTAAGTTATTTCACCCTCAGTCTCTATATAAGCGCCCTGATCAATCTTTCTTCCGGGTATATCTTTATCCTGGCCTTTCATCTGAACGCTAAGAAAAGGTTCGAGATGGCACGTATTATTGCCGTTGTGAACCTGAACCTTTACCTGATTGTGATGAATTATATGGAAGGGTTACGGGCAGGAGAATACCTGCTGTACTTTCCGTACTTCCTGGTGATGACCCTGGTTATTGACGTAAAAAAGAATTTTACCGAACTGAAATTTGTTTACCTCATCACGATTATTTCTGTTCTTATCTGTTTGAATGTAAGCCCTTTTGAAAATTATTATCAGGTTCGTATTGCCGGTATGTTCGCAAGGCTTTATAACAGTAACCTGGCCATATCACTTACCCTCACTACATTCTTCTCCTATTTTATATTCCGCGTTAACAGGGACAATGAGGAGGCTATCCTCAAGGAAAAACATTTTGTGGATACCATCTACAATACATCACTTGATGGGGTACTGATCATGGATGCTGAATACCGTACCATCATCGGATGTAATAACCGCGCATGTGAATTACTGCAGATCCGGAATAAAAAGGAAATTGAAGGAACGCCGATAGAACATTGGTTTACCAGTGAACACATCAATCTATTCAAAAGTATTGAAATGAAACTCGCCAGCCATCAGGCCAGGGACTGGCAGGGGGAGCTGGCACTCACGTCCAATCAAAAAACATTTTTTGCTTTTGTAAATATGGTGCCCTTTCTGGATAATAACAGGCGGTTTCTCAAGATCAGCATCCTGGATCTTTCAGAAATCAAAACAGCCCAGTTCGAGCTGATGAAGGCCAAGCAGAAGGCAGAAGAAGCCAGCCAGGCAAAATCCAGGTTTCTTTCCAACATGAGCCACGAACTTCGCACGCCCCTGAATGGTATCATTGGCACTTCCAATTTATTATTGCAGGAGGAATATCTTGCTGACCAGAAATCGCACCTCGATATTCTGAAATATTCTTCAGAACATATGATGATGCTCATCAATGAAATTCTTGACTTTAATAAAATCGAGGTGGGTAAACTTCAGCTGGGGCAGGAACCCGTGGATCTGAAGAAATTCCTGGAGAAGATCTCTCTGCAATTCGGAGCCCAGGCGCATGCAAAGAACATAGGCTTTAAGACCGATATTGATGATAACCTGGATATTGAAGTGCTGACTGATGAAACGAGGTTAAACCAGGTATTCAGCAACCTGTTGTCGAATGCGATCAAGTTCACGCATTACGGTGAGATCGTTGTGGTTGCCAGGAAAATATTTTCCACCAGTCAGAAAGCCACGATTCAGTTCATGGTCAAGGATACAGGTATCGGTATACCCGCCAATAAACAGCAGGAGATTTTTGAAAGCTTTACCCAGGCCGACGTAAATACCACACGCAAATATGGTGGCACAGGACTGGGTCTGGCGATCACCAAAAAACTGGTAAGCCTTTTTCACGGAGAGTTGCAATTGGAAAGTGAAGAAGGAAGGGGAAGTACATTTCATTTCACGCTGAAACTTTCCATCAGTGAAAACCGCAAGCGCTACATCAATGAAGATAAGGTTAAACATTTATGCATGTTCCCTGGCGTGAAAGTGATGGTTGCGGAAGATAATGCGATTAATATGTCCATTGCCAGGCGGTTCCTTACCAAGTGGGGCATTGAAGTGAAGGAAGCTTATAATGGAAAACAGGCCGTTGAATTATTTGGTCAAAATAAATTTGACCTGGTTTTAATTGACCTGGAAATGCCCGAAATGGATGGAATAACCGCACTTGGTGAGATTAAAAAAATCAATCCTGCTGTACCAGCCATAGCTTTCACGGCTGCTGTTTACGATGACATGCGTGCAGACCTGCTACGCAAAGGGTTCATGGAATTTGTTCCCAAGCCATTCCGCCCGGAGGACCTCCATAGTAAAATATCCATCTTGCTGGCGGCCAATAGCCCCGCTTAAACCCTGAATCCTTCCATCTTACAAAGCGCATTGGCCCACTAACCCCTTGTTAACAAAAAAATATAAATCCGGGTTAAACCTTTTTTGTTAAGCCAGATCTGATATATAAATCAACGTAATTATGAAAGCAAATCTTATTAACCGGATAGTCATTATCTTATGTATTACATCCGGACTTTTCCTATTTTCCTGTAAAAAGGATAGCGCGCCGGCAGGTACCGGCACGACAAGTAATGCAGATCTTTCTACTGCCGGTGATGACGAGTCGCAGGTTTCAACGGAAACAGAAGCCGTTACTGATGACGCAAATACGGCCCTGAATAGTCAGGCCAGCTTTTCCGGCGATGCAAGCAGTTCTGTATCCTCAACAGGAGATGTAGAAGTGAACAGTGTAGCGCCCAATCAACTGGGTTCAGGACAATTCATTCTGAAGGGGTCTGATCTGCGATGCTACCGTTACTTACGACACGGCCAACAACCAGCGAATTATTACGATAGTTTATGATGGCGCCAATTGTCGCGGTAACCGCATTCGTACAGGAACCGTTGTGGTCACCCTGCCTTACGGACAACATTGGAAGGATGCAGGTGCTACTGCAACCATTGACATACAGCAGTTAAAAATCACCCGTGTAAGGGATGGTAAAAGTATTATAATCAACGGCTCCAAAACTTTCACAAATGTCAGTGGCGGTCTGCTGAAGGACCTGGCAACGCTTGGAACCATTACGCATACTGTGACCAGCGATGGGATCAGCATCACATTCAATAATGGCCAGCAGCGCACATGGCATATTGCCAAACAAAGAGTATTTACCTACGACAATGGTATTGTAATTACAACAACCGGAACTTATTCTGACGGTACAGATAATGATATTGCAGAATGGGGAACCAACCGGTTTGGAAATACATTTAAGAGCTTGATCACCGAACCGAAAGTATTTCGCCAGGATTGTGATTTCAGGTTAACGAGCGGACAAAACACGGTGAAGACAGACAACGGAACTTCAGTTATTACTTATGGATTGGATGCTAACGGCGATCCTACGGGTTGCCCTGGAACTGGTACCTACTATTTCAAATTAGTTTGGACAGGTGCCAACGGAAGGACATATACCGTGATTCTGCCTTATTGATCCGTGCTTTGGCTTTAATAGGAAGACCCATTTCAGTTTGTGAAGTGGGTTTTTTTTCAAATTAAAACCAAATTAGAAATTAAAAATTAAAAATTAAAAATTAAAAAATGGATCCGGTCAGGCTGGGATTCCCAATGCCGGGGTCAATTTTTTACTTTTTAATTTTTAATTTTTAATTTTTAATTTCTATTCTTCTCCCTGTCTTTACAGCCTGGTAAATCGCATCAATTATTTTTAGATCTTTCAGGGCTTCTTCCCCATCTACAGGAACGACGGGCTGCTTCCCTTTTAAAATCATGTCCGACATCTCGTCCATTTGCACAGTTTGATGTGTTACTGCCGGCTGGTTCAATTCACCTTTATTCGTGCGTCCGCGGATCGGGCCATAACCGGTTGCCGGATCCAATTCCGCAAATCCGTCCAGACCATTCAGAAAAAAACGGTCCAGGAAATTCATACTGTAGGTTGACAGGCAGGAAGCGACTGCTCCGCTCGGAAAACCAAACTGAAATTGTATCGTTTCGTCAACACCTTCCTTAAATTTTACCGGATCCGTTTTGGTTTCCTCGGCCGTTACCCAAATGGGTTCTTCTCCCGTCATATAGCGCGAACCGTTGACAGAATAAATTCCTATATCCATCATGGCTCCGCCTCCGGATAATTCCTTATTCAGGCGCCATTGATTTGGATCGCCGATAATGAAGCCGCTTAAACCCTGAAAAAACATGATTTTTCCAAACTCGCCTGCCTTCCGCATCCGGATAATTTCCAGTGTGTGTGGTTCAAAATGCATCCTGTATCCGACTAGCAGGCGGACATTTGCCCGCTTGCAGGCATCGATCATTTCCTGTGCTTGTTGAGCGTTCAATGCCATGGGCTTTTCACAAATCACATGCTTACCCGCCCGGGCCACCCGGATAACCTGATCGTGATGCAATCCGTTGGGTGTAATTACATATACCGCATCGATATCCGGATTATTTTTTATTTCGTCGAAATTTTCATAGTTGTAACAATTTTTCGGAGGGATACTGTATTTGGATTGCCAGGCTTTGATTTTCGACGGTGTCCCGCTGATCACGCCGACCAATTTTGCTTTCCTGCAGGTTTGCATTGCTTCTGCTACCCTGGTGCCATAACTACCCAGGCCCATGATAGCCACACGAAGCAGGGGATCTTCGCCAAGCGCATCATGGATATCCGTTTCCGAATAAACAAAATGCGGTAAGATGGACAAGCCTAAGGCCGAAACGGTTATTTCTTGGAGAAAATCACGACGGGTTTTCATATCTATTTATTTTCGACAAACGAGTGAAGGAAATAATTTTCTGATCAACTAAATTAAATCGAATTATTCTTTTCCGGGTTGCAAATAATTTTATCCTGGAAGGAGGATCCTGAAAATAGATTGGGAAGTTAGTATAGAAAAAAACATTTGTTGAAAACTACTGGTGCAAAGAAACGTAAATAATTGACCCTGAATATTGTAGAGTGCAGCCGGTCATTTTGTAATATTGGCCCGCCTGAATTTTTATCCTGCTTTTTTGGTATTTTAGTCCCCGGTTATGATCACTAAAACTTCGATAGTTGTTTTTTTCAGTAAGGGCAAAGTCATTTTTGCAACCATTGTTGCACATTCCCGGAAGAAAGTCTCACTAGCCAGTCAATGCGGCCTTTGCAAATCCGGCGAAATGCATTATGAAGGAATGAATCATTTTTTGGAATGAGTTTGGATCAGGGAAAGGGATCTGAAATAGAAATTTCAGATCCCTGGCTAAGGTTCATGGTTTGGTTAGGATCCAGAGCGGAGTGGCGGAATTGGGGTCGCTTGTTACTTCAAGCGTTCCGTCGAAGACAGTGTACTTACTATTTACCGATCCGGAGGCTGATATTCCAACAGAGCCGAATTCAGTCAACGACATATTTAGAGTGGTTCCTGATAAAGTGTAAGTGCCGAAAGTCACCACCTGATTAGCCGTATCCGCGATGGCCTGGGCCGCCGCAGTATCTGCCAAAGACAAGGCTGTATACATTCTGAAGTCGCCATTGCTCAGAAATAAAACATTCGCATTCCAATAGTTATCGGGATTGGAGGGATCCGACTTGAATGTCCAGAATCCACTCATGGGAGATGAACCCTTCTTAGTGGCATTGCTTTTCTTGCAGGAAGCCATGGTCATGGTCAGCAGGACGGCAAGCGATAATAATTTTAAAGTCTCTTTCATAATTTTTTATTTTGAAAATGATTGTATTCTGTCCTCCATGTTTTTTTATATAGATTTTCCTTTTCCATGTTAAAGATGCGGAGTATAAAAAAACACCTGCAGAATACTCGACGAACGTGTCCATAAAATCGACGGATTATCTGAAAGTGTCCCGAAGGGTTTGGGATTTATACATATATTTATATTGCAATGAAAACGGGTAATAATCTGGGATTGATTGTTGTTGATTTTGAGATCGATGCGGAAACGGTTTTTCTGGTAATAAAAAATACCGGGGGTTTACCAGCATTGAATCTCAAAATAAAACCGTCCTCCTCTATTTTGGGATTAAGTGGAAGAAAGAATATCGGGGAACTTTCGATTTTCAAAGAAATCAGATACCTGGCTCCGCTGAAAGAAATAAAAATATTTGTGGATAGTTATGAATCGTTTTTCCTGCACTTAAAGGAAACCCTGATTAGTTTCACCATTGCTTATAAGGATGAAAACAATAAATCGTATAAATCGAAAATTATTCATGACCTAAAAATATATTCTGATTTAATTTTCTTCATCAAAAAATATTGATTATGGCTGATCCAGTAAGAACTTATCCTTTACCCAAGTTTCATTTTTCAGTCAATTGGGGTGGAACAAGAATGGGATTTACAGAAGTTTCCGGTTTAGAGGCGGCTACTACGGTGATTGAATACCGCGAGGGCAGTTCACCCAGATATAATAAGACCAAGCAGCCGGGAATGACCAAATATGGGAATATAATTTTAAAAAGAGGTCTTTTCGTCGGTGATTTGGAATTTTTTACCTGGTGGCAAAAAACTTATTTTTTCCAGGAGCAGAGTGCAAGCTTTAGAAGGACCATTGGAATTGAATTATTAAATGAAGAACACAAGCCCGTGTTCACCTGGGAGCTGGCAAATGCATGGCCCTGCAGAGTTAAATGGGGCGAGCTGAATGCGGAGGAAAACCAGGTGATGCTTGAAGAACTTGAAATTACCCATGAAGGTTTGGTACTGCAGGCGGATTAGACGGTGAAACGCCAGGAGCGACCATTAGTATATAATGCCATAGCTAGATCAAACGCCTTCTTTAGCTGAACGAGGAAGGTGCCTATTTTGAAGAAGCTAAAAAGCTTAAGAAGACATAAAAAGACGTAAGAAGACGTAAGATCGCTGATAAAATTCCTTAATTTAGTGGAATTAGAAATTTCGTATGGCAAGAGTCAGGGGCAACCCTTTATTGGAAAACCTTTCGGGTGCTATTGGAAAGCAGGTTGTGTTTAAAATCATCAATGGGAAAACCTTTCAATGTAAATTTCCTGACCGCAGCCGCGTAAAATATACCAAAGAGCAAATTCAATATAGGGAAATTTTTGCGAAAGCCGCAAAATATGCGGGTGGTATTGTAAATGATCCGGTTAAGAAAGCGGCTTACAAGGTAAAGGGCCGTACCTCCGTATACCACTCGGCACTCAGGGATTTCATGGCTGCGCATTCAAAGCGGCGGAAATAAAAAACTCGCGTTAATCTTTTATTTGGTAATTAAAAGGTTACACATTTTCAGCCATCAGTTTAAGGGCAATTTTTTCAGAATTGAACTGTATTGATGGAAGCAAACCACGGTGAATTGGATAAGATATCATATAATGGAAAGATCAGCCGTGTTGTTGACATTTCTGCAACGCAGGGGCATATCGTTCCCACCTGCCAGGTATTCCATGATGGTAATTTTTACGTGGGTAACGAGGATACCTACCCTGTCATGAACAAGTCCGCAATCTATAAGATAACACCTGCTGGCACTATCAGTGTGGTTGCCAGCGGCTTTTCTACTGTGCTGGGAATACTTTTTGACGAACTGGGCGGGATCTATGTTCTCGAAAATACAACTGGAAACCCAATGCCGACACCCGGCACGGGTGACATCATAAGAATCGACCCGTCAGGAGAAAGATTAACCATTGCATCCGGACTTAATTTTCCTACAGCAATGACATTCGGTCCGGACAATAAATTATATGTTTCCATTTGGGGATTTGGAGGAGCTCCGGGCATGGGCGAAATATGGGACTTTGATATTACCTGCGCAAAACTACATCCTGTTACTAGAAAATAGTAATTCAACAACCTGGTTCTTATTATAAATTAAAGCCGGGATCATGTACTTCATATAGCGGCAATACATAATAATTGGAAGAGGCCTGACCGGCCTCTTTTAATTAGACCACACCAAATAGAACATCCTGCCAGAAGCTGCGGTCCATTAAATCCTGAAGCGGCCGCGCATGTGAGAAAATTTTAGTAAATTCCCATACGGATTCAAACAACGGATCATGGTTTTAGATGTGAACGGTGTTAAACACCAAATAACAGCAGATCCCGATACCGCATTATTAAACGTATTGCGTAATCAGCTGGGTCTTACAGGCAGTAAATATGGCTGCGGTGAAGGCGCTTGTGGCGCTTGCACCGTACTTATAAATGGGAAACCTGCACATTCATGTATTACCCCCATAAGCAACGCCGCGGGCAAAGAAATTACAACAATTGAGGGTCTCGAAGAAAATGGAAAGCTTCATGCTGTGCAGGAGGCTTTCCTGGCAGTAGATGTCTTCCAGTGTTCTTATTGTGCCTCGGGCATGATCATGTCCGCGGTAGCGTTGCTAAACAACAATTCGTCACCTTCTGAAGATGCAATTTTAAAGGCCATGAATGGCAACATTTGCCGGTGCGGAACATATCCTTTTATCGTAAAAGCCATTAAGCTGGCTTCCAAATCTTAATCATTTGCCAATGTACAAAGCCCCTCTTATATTCGACCGTCGTAAATTTCTTAAGCTGGCCGGAGGGGGACTGGTCGTTGCCTTTGTCTTAAAAGATTACCTGTCGTTTGCGGGCAAAACTCCGCCGCCCGGATCGCCGATGACTCCGCCAGGCGAAGTGGGCGCATGGATACATATTGGCGAAGACGGACGGACCAGCGTCTATACAGGTAAAGTTGAGTTTGGACAGAATATACGTACATCATTGTCTCAAATCGTAGCGGAAGAATTGAAGCTGCCGGTTTCATCCATCACAATGATTATGGGAGATACTGATCTCGTGCCCTATGACGCAGGCACTTTTGGCAGCCGGACTACTCCGCAAATGGGCACTCAATTGCGCAAAGCGGCCGTCACAGCCCGCGAAGCACTGATAGAATTGGCCGCCAAAAATTGGGACACTGCAATTTCAGGTTTAATCGCTGAAAACGGTATGATAGTCAACAGTGCGACTGGTCAAAGAATAGCTTATGGTGGACTGACAAAGGGACAACAAATACTCCGCACCATATCAGACAATGTTCCGGTGATTGTGGCAAAGGATTGGAAGGTGGCCGGGAAATCACTTCCTAAGGTAGACGGTCGATTATTTATTTCTGGTAAACACCTGTATGTTTCGGATATGAATGTGCCGGATATGCTGTATGGCAAAGTATTGCGGCCACCGTCTTACAATGCAACCCTGGTTACTGCGGACGTTTCAAAAGCAAAGGCCATGCCCGGAGTGACAGTGGTACAGGACGGAGAGTTCATAGGCGTGGTTGCATCCGATGTAGTTGCAGCCGGAAAGGGCCTGCAGCTCATTGATGCAAGTTGGGAAGAAAAGACCGGCCAGCCATCTGCGGCCAATATCTTCGATTATCTGGTGAAAAATGCGTCCCGGGAAGACGGCGAAAGAGGTTCAGAAAACACAAAAGGCAACATTGAAATGGGGTTAAAAGAATCGGACTTCCAACATTCGCAAACCTATCACATAAATTATATAGCCCACGTACCGCTCGAGCCGAGGGCTGCAGTCGCTGAATGGGTCGATGGCAAGCTTACGGTTTGGACAGGAACGCAAAGGCCATTTGGTGTTCAGGACGATCTCGCGGATATTTTTAAACTAAATAAAGAAAAAGTGCGGGTCATAGTTCCCGATACGGGATCCGGTTACGGCGGAAAGCACAGCGGCGAAGCAGCCGTTGAAGCTGCACGCCTTGCTAAAGTTGTTAAGAAGCCGGTTAAAATTGTCTGGACAAGGGAGGAAGAGTTTACCTGGGCTTACTTTAGGCCGGCTGGGTTAATCGAGGCTACTGCTGCTGTGAAAAAAGACGGAACCATTACCAGCTGGAAATTTATTAACTACAATTCAGGCAGTGCCGGACTAGACACACAATACAATACTTCAAACAAACAAATAGCCCATCTTCCTTCAAAAACGCCATTAAGGCAAGGCTCGTACAGGGCGCTTGCCGCAACAGGGAATGTGTTTGCGCGCGAATGCCACATGACCGACCTCGCCAGGTTAATTAAGATGGACCAGCTTGACTTCCGATTGAAAAACATGGATGATGACCGGTTTAAAGCGGTGCTTCAGGCCGCCGCAAAGGCTTTCAGATGGAATGAACCAAAAGCTTCCGGGCATGGCTATGGTATTGCGGGCGCTTTTGAAAAAGGAGGTCATGTAGCCACCTGTGCTGAAGTGCTGGTAAATGAAGATAAGGAGGTAAAGATACTCCGGGTAACACAGGCGTTTGAATGCGGCGCTATTGTGAATCCACACCACCTGGAAAACCAGATAATGGGTGCTATCATTCAGGGGATTGGAGGCGCTCTCTTTGAGAGGATTGATTTTGCCGCCGGAAAAATACTCAATTCAAGCCTTTCTGCGTACAGAGTTCCGCGCTTTAGCGATGTACCAAAAATTGAGGTATTGCTAATAAACCGCAAAGATCTCCCATCCGCCGGTGCCGGGGAAGCAGGGATCGTAGGTATCGCGCCTGCCATCCGCAATGCCATCCTGGATGCCACCGGCACAGGGCTTACTGCGTTACCCATGATTCCAAACGGGACAATGACTACTGATAAATACTAAGAAAAACTATTCCATGTATTCCATTTCTGCGCAAATTGCGCGGGTCTGCGTGCATGCTCAGACAGTCGTAATGGAAGTAAAACGCACAAAAAAGTAAGTTTGAATCGTGATAGATTCAGTTAGAAATAAAAAAGCCATCTCGTTAAGAGACGACTTTTATTTTTCGGCCACAAGGCGCGTGTACCGCGTACGGGAATCGAACCCGTGATTCATCCGTGAAAGGGATGCGTCTTAACCCCTTGACCAACGCGGCTTTTTACACAGTAGCCCTTACGGTTTGGGGGCCGATTAGGGTCTGCAAAGATATAGGCTGGCCAGATAACTTCCCAATTGTTTTCGTTTCGTAACTTTGCATCCTAAAATTTTTAAAACACGCAATCTATGAGCACAGTAAAAGTTGCGATCAACGGTTTCGGAAGGATCGGACGTTTGGTTTTTCGGCAGATCTATAATATGGAAGGTATAGAAGTGGTGGCTATTAATGACCTCACCAGTCCCAAGGTTCTCGCGCATCTGCTTAAATACGACAGTGCGCAGGGAAGTTTTAACGAAGAGGTCAGGTCAACAGAAAAATCAATCATCGTCAATGGCGAGGAAATTGAAATTTATACGCATAAAAATCCCGCAGAAATTCCGTGGAAGAGCAACGATGTTGACGTGGTGCTGGAGTGTACAGGTTTTTTTGCCGACAAAGAAAAAGCGGAAGCCCATCTCAAAGCGGGAGCAAAACGTGTTGTGATTTCTGCGCCTGCAACAGGGGATTTGAAAACCATTGTTTTTAATGTAAACCACCATATCCTGGATGGCAAGGAAACGGTGATCAGTTGCGCTTCCTGCACAACGAATTGCCTCGCTCCGATGGCGGACACCCTGGATAAAAAATTTGGAATTGAACTGGGTTTCATGACTACCGTTCATGCCTATACGAATGATCAGAATACACAGGATGCACCGCATCCCAAAGGCGATCTGCGCAGGGCCAGGGCCGCTGCACAAAATATTGTTCCCAATAGCACCGGAGCAGCCAAAGCGATCGGACTCGTGCTGCCCAACCTGAAAGGCAAACTCGACGGGAATGCACAACGCGTACCCGTTCTTACAGGATCCCTCACTGAACTCACAAGTATTCTGAAGAAGAAGGTAACGGTTGAAGAAGTGAATGCTGCCATGAAGGCCGCGGGAAATGAAAGCTTTGGTTATACGGAAGATGAGATTGTGAGCAGCGATGTCATTGGCAGTCATTTCGGCTCCCTTTTCGATGCCACCCAAACCAAGGTAATTACGGTGGGTGACAAACAGCTGATAAAAACTGTAAGCTGGTACGATAACGAAATGAGCTATGTAAGCCAGCTCGTGCGTACAGTACATTATTTTGCCACGCTGATCAGTAAATAAATATTCTCCAGGTGCCGGAATTTTTCCGGCATCATTTTTTATTGCCATTCCTTAAACAATTCCGCATGTCCATTTTCTCCCGGCATAATTTCAAGGGTCAGAAAGCCCTGATCAGGGTGGACTTCAACGTTCCGCTCAACGATAAGTTGGAAATCACTGATGATACGCGCATGCGTGCGGTTGTTCCAACCATTAAAAAGATTCTCGGGGATGGAGGGAGCGCCATCCTGATGTCCCACCTGGGCCGCCCTAAGGATGGTCCGTCAGATAAATTCTCGCTGAAGCACCTGGTCGGGCATTTGTCCGGGCTGCTTGGAGCCGTTCCTATTCTTTTTGCCGCTGACTGCATCGGCGATGAAGCTTCCTTAAGTGCGGCCAGACTGAAGCCGGGAGAAGTCCTGCTTCTTGAAAACCTGCGCTTCCATAAAGAAGAAGAAAAAGGAGATGAAGGATTTGCAAAAAAATTGGCGCAGCTGGGAGATATTTATGTAAACGATGCATTCGGAACCGCACATCGCGCCCACGCATCCACCGCCGTGATCGCAAAATATTTTCCGAAGGATAAAAGGATGTTCGGATTGCTTATGGAATCCGAAGTGAAGAGCGCAGAGAAAGTGCTTCATGAAGCCA
Source organism: uncultured Chitinophagaceae bacterium (assembly GCA_963705005.1). Taxonomy (GTDB): domain Bacteria; phylum Bacteroidota; class Bacteroidia; order Chitinophagales; family Chitinophagaceae; genus Puia. Next base: position 7,267 of record CAVPIO010000010.1, on the reverse strand, counting down.
GAAAACCCTTTGTGGCCATCATCGGAGGCGCCAAAGTTTCAGACAAAATCCTCATTATGGAGAACCTCTTGCAGAAGGCTACGGATATTATTATCGGGGGCGGGATGGCTTATACTTTTCTGAAAGCCGAAGGTGGCAATATCGGAAACTCACTTTGCGAAAATGACCGGATTCAAACGGCCATCGATCTTCTGGCAAAAGCCGAATCCAAAGGGATATGTATTCATCTTCCGGCGGATTCCATCATTGCCGACAAATTTGACGCACATGCCGAAACTTCCACTTCTCCGAGCAATCAGATACCAGAAGGATGGATGGGTCTCGATATCGGGCCAAATGCCGCCGAGCAATTCTGCAACGTGATCAGAAAATCAAAGACGATTCTGTGGAACGGTCCGATGGGTGTTTTTGAAATGGAAAATTTCAAGCATGGAACCAGGGCCATCGCAACTGCCATTGCCGATGCCACGAAGAACGGGGCATTTTCGCTGGTTGGTGGTGGTGACTCCGTAGCTGCTGTAAATCAATTCGGTTTTGCAGATAAGGTAAGTTATGTTTCCACAGGCGGCGGCGCCATGCTGGAATATTTCGAAGGAAAAGAACTTCCCGGAATTGCTGCAATTTCGGGGTCGGACTAGCGGATTCACCGGCCGGGAAATGCCTTTTGCCGCCGCCAGCGGCCGTTTACCGTTTTGCTGTTGTTCCCTGAATATTCTGTCGGAGAATTTGCTACATTTATCATCCAATAAAACCTTTCAACTTATGAGTACGCGTAATCTGTCGCTTATTATAATACTGGCTGTAATTCTCATTTTGGGCGGCTGTGCCTGCAGTGGATATAACAGTCTCGTCAGCAAAGATGAAAATACAAAGGGAAAATGGGGAAATGTGCAAAGTGATTATCAAAGAAGGTCCGACCTCATTCCAAACCTGGTGAATACTGTAAAAGGAGCAGCCAATTTTGAACAAACCACATTGACCAATGTTATCCAGGCAAGAGCTAAAGCAACTCAGGTGCAGGTAAATGCCAACGATCTTTCGCCCGAAAAAATAGCTGCATTCCAACAGGCACAGGCAGGATTAAGTGGTGCTCTGGGAAGACTGCTCGCGGTCGCGGAAGCCTATCCAACGCTTCAGGCAACTCAAAATTTCAGGGACCTTCAGGCACAACTTGAAGGAACAGAAAACAGGATTAAGGTATCCCGAAATGACTTCAATGCTGCGGTTCAGGATTTTAATCAGACGGCGAGAACCTTCCCTAATAATATTTTTGCAGGGATGTTTGGGTTTAAAGCCAAAGGGTATTTTCAGTCGGAACCCGGATCCGAAAAAGCGCCGGAAGTTAAATTCTGACGACCGATTAATTTAAAAATGAATTGAAAATTCCATTCTTTTCCAAAAAAGACTTTTTTTCTCCGGCTGAAAAAAATCAGATCGTAGCATCTATACGCGAAGCTGAACACCAGACCAGCGGCGAGATCCGGTTGTTTGTCGAGAGCCGCTGCCGCTATGTGGATCCGCTCCACCGCGCTACGGAGATATTCTGGATTTTAAAAATGGAAAATACGGAGGCCCGGAACGCTGTCTTATTGTATGTTGCTGTGAAGGACCGCCAGCTGGCGATCTTCGGAGATAAAGGCGTTCATGAAAAAGTGGGAGATGCATTCTGGAATCAGGAAGTAGCTAAAATCATTCAGCAATTCCGGGAGGATGGTTTGGTCGACGGCATTGTTAACATGATTCGTAATATCGGCGGCGCATTGAAATACCATTTTCCTTATAATGAGGAAACCGATAAGAATGAATTGCCGGACGATATTGTTTTTGGCAGGTAAACAGCCAGGTTTTCATGAAGAAACTATTATTTTCCTTATTGATTCTCACTTGCCTGGTTTCAGCAGGCCAGAATATTCCTCCTCCCCCAAATCCACCCCGGCTGGTCAATGATCTTGCTCATGTGCTGACTGCAGATCAGATTTCCGATCTGGAAGCCAAGCTGGTGGCTTACGACGATTCCACTTCTATCCAGATGGTTGTGGTTACAATACAAACCACCGGAGATTATGCCATCGAAGATTATGCGTTGAAAATTCTGCGTGATTGGAAGGTAGGAAATAAGACTACGAATAATGGCGTGGTCATTCTTGCTGCGATCCAGGATCATAAAGTTTATATTGCCACCGGATACGGAATGGAAGGCTCCGTACCCGATATCACAGCAAAAGAAATCGTTGACAATGAGATTGTCCCTAGCTTCCGCGATAATGCAAATTATTACCGCGGTTTTGATCTTGGTACGGATGCTATCATCAAGGCGTCGCGTGGCGAATACAAAGCGCCTGAAGGTTATGCAGAAAGAGGGCAGCGTGGTAAAGGCGGTGGTGGCAGCATCTTCGGATTAATTCTTTTTGTAGCTATCATCATCCTCCTTGCAAGCCGCGGAGGCGGCAGGGGCGGCGGTGGTCTGATGAGCCGCAGCGGAGTGCTTCCGTTTATTCTTGGCTCCATGCTCGGCAGTGCAGGACGTGGCGGAGGCTGGTCAGGCGGCGGTGGTTTTGGAGGAGGAGGCGGCGGCTTTGGCGGCTTTGGCGGCGGAAGCGGGGGTGGTGGTGGTGCAGGGGGAAGCTGGTGAGAAAAGGTTGATGGTATATGGTAGATAGTAGATGGATATCAGCAGCGAATTCAGACATAAAGTCCATCTACTACCTACCATATACCATCAACGAAATTCATTGCTGCTTAATCTGACCCCTGATATACTCCGCCTGCTCTTTCAAACCCTCCTGGTCTTTGCGATCGGCTATGGGCTTTAAAATATTCTGATTGATCAATCCCGTGACTTCTTTTCTTTGAACTTCCGGAACGGCTTTAAGGAACTTAACGATATCATCAATACCCTTCTTCACCTGATCATCATTGCGGATCTTCAATAAAAACATTGCAAAATAGGGCAGGTCCTCGACTTTATTCTGGCTCATCGGCATTTCCCCAAAACCATTTATTACCAGATTATACTTGGTGGAATCTCCTTCCTTAATAAAAATGTCCGACATCTCGAAAAGCAATTGGCCCTTGGCGGGTTGCTTTGAAAATTCATCGGCCAGGCTGCCTGCCTGCTCCGGATCCAGTAAATCGAGGGCCCCGAGAGCACTGCCGGCGACAGAATAAGAAGAGTCGGCCGTTTTCTTCACAAAAAAATCTTTGTATTCAGGATCTTTATAAGATCCAAGTAATTCGATGGCTTTGGCCTGGGCCGTCCGGTCAGGATCATGTTGGGCCAAATCAGCCAGGATGGGTTTTACTGCGGATTTTACAACCTTATTGTCCATATCGAGCGAGTTCATTGTAAGTGTCCGCAATTCAAAATAGCGGTCTTTCATAGCCAGTTTCAAAAAATCCAGCGCTTGCTGATCCTCCTGTTGCGAGGCACAGAAATCAATAGCCTCCCGCCGGTCCAGGTAAAGGCCTGCATGCTTATACTGAAAAATAAAATTCGCAAGGGTTTTATCATCTTTCTTCTCACAAAGGATAACCTTGTCGCCGTCCACATTTATCAGATCCGGCCTTTTACTATAATGGAAATAAAATGTGTCTTTGAGTTTGCTTAGCCAGAGTTCATGCCTTTGTTTTTTAACCCCCTCGTAAACATCAACAGCCAGGGGAATGCGAAATATTTTTCCTGTGCCCTGGGTCTGATCAACTGTTACCGTTGCTATTTTTTTATCATCATCATAGAAATAATTAATGTCAAGTTTCGGATGTCCGCTGCCGTAATACCATTGATTCCAGAACCAGTTCAGGTCTTGCCCGGTTATGTCTTCAAAAGCAAGACGAAGGTTCTCGGCTTCGGCCGAGCCGAATTTATGCCTGTTGAGGTAAAGGTTCAGCGATTTAAAAAAAGCGCTGTCACCTACATAATTTCTCAGCATATTGAGTATCCGGCCACCCTTGGAATAGGTAACCATATCAAACATATCCTCCCTGTTCTTATAATGAAACCGAACCAGGTCTTTGCCGGGATTGGCCGGATCGGCCAGGTATTTTTCCACGTCATGAAAATTAATGGCAGCTCCGGCATCCGGGCCATGCTTATGTTCTGCCCAGAGCATCTCACTGAAATTGGCGAATGATTCATTTAAGGTAAGATTGCTCCAGCTTTCCGTAGTAACCAGGTCGCCAAACCATTGATGAAATAATTCATGGGAAATGTAATCCTCATACTTGTTGCCGTCTGTTAACTCCCTTGCGTCCTGCTGCAGGGCGTTTGTATGAAGAGTTGCGCTGGTATTTTCCATAGCGCCGCTGACATAATCGCGGGCGGTCATCTGGGCATATTTCGGCCAGGGGAAATCATAATCGAGCGCCTTAGAAAAGAAAGCGATCATTTCGGGAGTAAGTCCGAAAATCCTCCGGGCGACGGATGCATATTCCTTCTCCACATAGTAACTCACTTCTTTCCCCTTATATGAATCCCTGATGATTGCGTAGTCTCCAACGCCCATAAAGAAAAGATAAGGCGCGTTGGGCTGATTCATTTTCCAGGTATCTGTGCGTGTGCCGTCGCCATTATTCTTTTGGGAAATAAGACTGCCGTTTGAAAGGCTTACATATTTTGAAGGGACGGTCATCCTGATTTCTTCCGTGCACTTCTGATCTGGTTTGTCAATGGTGGGAAACCAGACGGAATTGGATTCCGTTTCACCCTGGGTCCAGATCTGGGTGGGTTTATCCTTTTCCCTGCCCAGCGGGTTAATAAAATATAATCCCTTGGCCTCAGTAATAGCGGCGCTCCCTTCACCCTTAAACTCATTGGGTTTGGATGTATAATCTATGTAGACGGTGTAATTTTCTTTGCCGCGATACGTTCTATTCAGGTGAATGCGCAGCGTGGATCCATCATAGTTATACTTTAGTGGAGAAAGCAGTTTGTCTTTCACCAGGGAAACCTGGTTTATATCCATTCCTTTGGCATCCAGAGAAAGGGTGTCCGTTGGGTAAAAATGCGGCCTCAGGGTGATCCAGGCTTTTCCATACAGATAACATTTGGAATAGTCGAACTTTACATCGAGTTTGGTATTTACCAGGTCATTTATGTGGGGGAATGAGGCACGGTAAATGGCGAGGGAAGAATCAATTTTTGGGTTACTTTCATTCTGGGCACTCAGGGACAAGATCAGCATCAGCAGAGGGGAAAACAGTAGAAATCGTTTCATTAGAATACGTTTTTAAGTCGGCAAAGCCAGGGATATGAATAAGCAAGAAATATAAAAAAATGCAAAAGCTTCGTCTCTTTGGGATGAACGGTTTCTTTGCTCTGATGCTTGCTTTAACAGCCGGCGTTGTTCATGGCCAGCATACTGGCTACCTGATCCTGGTGGATGCTGAGAATAAACAACCCTTTACCGCCACCATAGGGGAAACCCTTATGCAGTCATCGACCCATGGTCATCTGCTCATTCCTCAATTACAGGACAGTATTTACCATTTAATTATCCGGTTTCCCAGGAAAAGCATACCTGAGCAGGTTTTTGCGGTCCGGATTCATAAAAAGGATCAGGGATTTCAACTTGAAGGGGCTGACAATTCCTGGATTCTCTACAACTGGCAGTCCCGGGAAACGATCCGCCCCCTTAAAGATCTGGATAGCAGCCGCCTGCTGGAGCTCGGTGTAAGGCGTGAAGACGGTTTTGCAAGGCTGATGGCTGCCGTGGTGGACGATTCAACCGTAATGTATGATACCTATCGGGGATTGGGTTTTGCAAAAGACAGCCTTTCCGGTAAGGGGACCGGGCCGGACAGTTCAGCCCTGCAGGCCAGGACCCGGCCGATACAGGGAAAAGGAAATCCGGACAGTTCAGCGACTGCAAAAATTCAAAGAAAACCTGCTAAGGATAGTGCAATTGCGAAAACTCATAAAAGACCGGATCCTGATATCGCGTTCACGAAGGTAATAAAAAGCCTTCCCCAGACAGCGCTTCGGCTGCTATCCGGCCAGGGCCCGTTTCAGACAGCTCGAATGCGAACCTCCTGAAAACGCCGGCCCGGGATTCTATAGCGGCGGCGTCTAAAATAAAGGTTGCAAATATTGCCAGAGTAAAATCAAGAATTAAAAAGCTAAGGGAGGTATCGCTGAAGATCTCCCGAAAGATAGTATTTCTCGACCTTTTGCCTGGCGGAGAGAAAGACACGGTTACCCTGTTTGTATATTTCGAGCAGCCGGAACCTGCCATCCGGAAGCATTCCCACGAAGATCCGATGGTAACCGCCAGGCGGTTGCTGAGGAATGACGTGCCAGTTTCCGGGGCGGCAGGGTTGGATAAAATAACGCAGGCCGGATCAGATAAAGCACCGGCAAAAACGGACAGTAGCCGCAAGATTCCGAAACCTCCTTTATTGTGCGACCAAACGGCAGACGACCCGGACATGGAAGCCTTGCGTTCGGCCATTCTCATCCGCAACACGGAGCAGGAAAAGATATCCGTAGCATCCGGCGCATTCGCGCTCAAATGTTTTTCGGTTGCGCAGATCAGGATCCTGGCGGAATTATTTGTATCGGACCGGGCAAAATATAAGTTACTCCAGGCGGCATTGAGGCATGTATCGGATCCGGATCATTTTCAGGAGCTGGCAAATTTGCTGGTTGATAAGGGCTACCTGAAAAAATTCAAGGCGCTTCTGGAAAAGAAAGGGTAAAACCGCCAGCGCTTATCTTTATGGCATGTTGCGCTATTTCCTTGAACTGTCTTATAAGGGTACGGCTTACAGCGGATTTCAGGTGCAGGCCAACGCCAACTCCATTCAGGCAGAGATTGAAAAAGCATTCAGCATTTACTTCCGCCAGGCAGTGGCCATGACCGGCGCTTCGAGAACAGATGCGGGTGTTCATGCCATTCAGAACTATTTTCATTTTGATTTTGATGAGGAGATAGCCCCGGACGTGCTGTATCGGCTCAATGCTATTTTGCCGCCGGATATCTGTATCCGTTCACTACGGGAAATGCCGGCGGATGCCCATTGCCGGTTTGATGCGCTAAGCCGTGAATACCGGTATTATATATATGGGAGGAAGGATGCATTTCTGGATGACCGGGGATATTATTATCCATACGCAATGGATTGGGACAGAGTAAAAGAAGTAGCCGCAAGGATAAAGGACTACCGGGATTTCTCGAGTTTTTCGAAACGCAGAACCCAGGTAAAGCATTTCCGCTGTTTTGTATTTGAAAGCGGGTGGGAGGAGGAAGGGGGTTGTCATATTTATCATATA
>CAVPIO010000009.1:0-328005 GCA_963705005.1 uncultured Chitinophagaceae bacterium | reverse complement strand
ATTTCGGTGGAGGACTTTGATCAGATCGCCGCCGGGAAAGCAGGCTGCAATGTGAATTTCAATGTACCTGCGAAGGGACTGTTTTTGGTGAGGGTGGAATATCCGGGAGGGCTAATGGGGTAATTTGAAAATGTGCTAATTTGAAAATTTGAAAATGAGGAAATAGGGAAGGCCCTTACCGAAAGTAGATTTATTCAGGAACCTGGCAGTTCTGGCATTTTCAAATTTTCAAATGAGCACATTTTCAGATTAGTCCCTGATGTGAATAAGTATTCCGCAAAAAAGTTTCACCGGAAAGCATTAAGATTGTACTTTTGCCCTCCGTTTCCAAATAAACAGCTCTTCAGACAACGTTGGTTATCAAATTTTTCTCCTGATTGTTGTAGAATAAAATTGGTTGATAGATAAAGGCACTTACCTTTGCACTCCCGTTCAAAAAACGGGAGGCGGCAACGCCGGAAGATCTTTGAAAGTATGGAAGCAACAGCACATAAATCAAGTGATTTATCGGTAAGGTTATTTAGCGAATACATTCGATAAAGACGTTAATTTCCAAAAGAGATTAAAGTCAGTATCAAACAATTCATTTACAATGGAGAGTTTGATCCTGGCTCAGGATGAACGCTAGCGGCAGGCTTAATACATGCAAGTCGTGGGGCAGCACGGTGTAGCAATACAGTTGGCTGGCGACCGGCAAACGGGTGCGGAACACGTACGCAACCTTCCTTTAAGTGGGGAATAGCCCGGGGAAACTTGGATTAATACCCCGTAACATTATGAGGTGGCATCACTTTATAATTATAGCTCCGGCGCTTAAAGATGGGCGTGCGGCTGATTAGGTAGTTGGCGGGGTAACGGCCCACCAAGCCTACGATCAGTAACTGGTGTGAGAGCACGACCAGTCACACGGGCACTGAGACACGGGCCCGACTCCTACGGGAGGCAGCAGTAAGGAATATTGGTCAATGGACGCAAGTCTGAACCAGCCATGCCGCGTGGAGGATGAAGGTCCTCTGGATTGTAAACTTCTTTTATTTGGGAAGAAACCCACGGTTTCTAATGTGGTTGACGGTACCAGATGAATAAGCACCGGCTAACTCCGTGCCAGCAGCCGCGGTAATACGGAGGGTGCAAGCGTTATCCGGATTCACTGGGTTTAAAGGGTGCGTAGGTGGGCAGGTAAGTCAGTGGTGAAATCTCCGGGCTTAACCCGGAAACTGCCGTTGATACTATCTGTCTTGAATATCGTGGAGGTGAGCGGAATATGTCATGTAGCGGTGAAATGCTTAGATATGACATAGAACACCGATTGCGAAGGCAGCTCGCTACACGGTTATTGACACTGAGGCACGAAAGCGTGGGGATCAAACAGGATTAGATACCCTGGTAGTCCACGCCCTAAACGATGGATACTCGACATCAGCGATACACTGTTGGTGTCTGAGCGAAAGCATTAAGTATCCCACCTGGGAAGTACGACCGCAAGGTTGAAACTCAAAGGAATTGACGGGGGTCCGCACAAGCGGTGGAGCATGTGGTTTAATTCGATGATACGCGAGGAACCTTACCTGGGCTAGAATGCAGAGTGACCGTGGGTGAAAGCTCACTTTGTAGCAATACACATGTCTGTAAGGTGCTGCATGGCTGTCGTCAGCTCGTGCCGTGAGGTGTTGGGTTAAGTCCCGCAACGAGCGCAACCCCCATCACTAGTTGCCATCAGGTAATGCTGGGAACTCTAGTGAAACTGCCGTCGTAAGACGCGAGGAAGGAGGGGATGATGTCAAGTCATCATGGCCTTTATGCCCAGGGCTACACACGTGCTACAATGGGGAGGACAAAGGGCAGCAACACAGCGATGTGAAGCTAATCCCAAAAACCTCTCTCTCAGTTCAGATTGCAGTCTGCAACTCGACTGCATGAAGCTGGAATCGCTAGTAATCGTATATCAGCAATGATACGGTGAATACGTTCCCGGACCTTGTACACACCGCCCGTCAAGCCATGGAAGCCGGGTGTACCTAAAGTCGGTAACCGCAAGGAGCCGCCTAGGGTAAAACTGGTGACTGGGGCTAAGTCGTAACAAGGTAGCCGTATCGGAAGGTGCGGCTGGAATACCTCCTTTTTAGAGCTAGTCACGTATGACATAATATACTAGCTGTTGTTTCCTTCTTTTAATTTTTGATAGTTCTTTAAAACAGTAACCCGATAATCTAATAGATTGAGGGGGCTACAGACAGATCCGTAGCTCAGCCTGGTTAGAGCACTACACTGATAATGTAGGGGTCAGCAGTTCAAATCTGCTCGGGTCTACTATGTATGCCGAAGCTTAGCAAGCGTTTAAGTGCAGGACGACTATAGTCGTCCGTAAAGCTGCGGGCGTCAGCGCTAGAAGCTTGCAGCTCGAAGCCGTCAGGGGGATTAGCTCAGCTGGCTAGAGCATTTGCTTTGCAAGCAGAGGGTCATCGGTTCGACTCCGATATCCTCCACAGAGATGCAAATGTGCAAATGTGAAAATGTGCTAATTCGAAGAATGCGAGTTTTCAAATTCAAAGATCGTCAGATTACAAAGAGTTCTTTTGCGATAATGATGTTCGACGATAAGGCTCTGCGGGTTCGATAGACCGAACATTCATGCTAGGTTGCTGTGGTTAATTTCCAAATTATCAAATTTTCAGATTAGCGACAGTTGACTCATGTTCTTTGACATATTGGGAAAAAAGTTGTAATACCGAGTAACTTTTATATTGACGTAGGTACACCAATCTACGATCATTAAAATTTCAATTTTTTTAAAGCAATTAAGGGCGCATGGTGGATGCCTTGGCTCTGAGAGGCGATGAAGGACGTGGTAAGCTGCGATAAGCTGCGGGGAGCTGCACACAAGCATTATATCCGCAGATTTCCGAATGGGACAACCTAGTACACTGAAGGTGTATTATCCGAAAGGAAGCCAACCCTGGGAACTGAAACATCTAAGTACCAGGAGGAAAAGAAAACAAACGTGATTTCCTGAGTAGTGGCGAGCGAAAAGGAAACAGCCCAAACCATAGCGGCGTGCTGCTGTGGGGTTGTAGGACCGCATTTAGAAACTGTCATCAAACTGAATCTTCTGGAAAGTTGAGCCATAGCGGGTGATAGCCCCGTAAGTACAAATTGACAGGGACGAGCGGTATCCTGAGTAAGGCGGGACCGGAGAAATCCTGCCTGAATCTGCCGGCACCATCCGGTAAGGCTAAATACTCCTCAGAGACCGATAGTGAACCAGTACCGTAAGGGAAAGGTGAAAAGCACCCCAAACAGGGGAGTGAAATAGTACCTGAAACCGTGCGCCTACAAGCGGTCGGAGTCTGCATAGCAATGTGTGGATGACGGCGTGCCTTTTGCATAATGAACCTACGAGTTACTCCTCACTGGCAAGGTTAAGTTCTTTAGTAACGGAGCCGTAGCGAAAGCGAGTCCAAATAGGGCGCTTAGTCAGTGGGGGTAGACGCGAAACTTTGTGATCTATCCATGAGCAGGTTGAAGGTGTGGTAACACACACTGGAGGACCGAACTCATTAGCGTTGAAAAGCTATGGGATGACTTGTGGATAGGGGTGAAAGGCCAATCAAACTGAGAGATAGCTCGTTCTCCCCGAAATGTTTTTAGGAACAGCGTCGCATATAGAAGTTTATTAGAGGTAGAGCTACTGATTGGGCTAGGGGGCTTCACCGCCTACCAAACCCTGACAAACTCCGAATGCTAATAAATATCTGCGGCAGTGAGGCTGCGGGTGCTAAGATCCGTGGCCGAGAGGGAAATAACCCAGATTAGCAACTAAGGTCCCTAATACGTAGTTAAGTTGATCAAACGAAGTTTGAATCCTATAACAGCCAGGATGTTGGCTTGGAAGCAGCCATTCATTTAAAGAGTGCGTAACAGCTCACTGGTCGAGGGTTCAGGCACGGAAAATAATCGGGCATCAAACTACGAACCGAAGTTCTAAGATCTCCACTACGTGGATGATCGGTAGGGGAGCATTCTGATCTGCAGCGAAGGTGTGCGGCGACGCATGCTGGAGCGGTCAGAAAAGAAAATGTAGGTATAAGTAACGATAAATAAAGTGAAAAACTTTATCGCCGTAAGTCTAAGGGTTCCTGATCAACGTTAATCGGATCAGGGTTAGTCGGGTCCTTAGGAAAACCCGAAAGGGGTATCTGATGGAAAACTGGTTAATATTCCAGTACCCGCTTTAGTTTCGATGGGGCGACGGGGAAGTGAACACTCACACGATGGAAACGGAATTCCACGTTTAAGGATGTAGTTATAGCTTTTGCAGGCAAATCCGCACGAGTTGGCGAAATACGAAAGTATATGAGGGCTTCGGCCCGATTGAGTGAGTTAATAGCCGCCAAGAAAAACCTCTAAGGTTAGGCTAAAGCGGCCCGTACCGTAAACCGACACAGGTAGACGAGAAGAATATTCTAAGGCGCTCGGGTGAGCCGTGGAGAAGGAACTAGGCAAATTGATGCTGTAACTTCGGGATAAAGCGATGCCCACTTCGGTTGGTCTCAGTAAAATGGTTCAACCAACTGTTTAACAAAAACACAGGGCCCTGCAAAATCGAAAGATGACGTATAGAGCCTGATACCTGCCCGGTGCTGGAAGGTTAAGGAAGGATGTTCGGCGCAAGCCAAAGCTTCTGACTGAAGCCCCAGTAAACGGCGGCCGTAACTATAACGGTCCTAAGGTAGCGAAATTCCTTGTCGGGTAAGTTCCGACCTGCACGAATGGTCTAATGAGTTGAACACTGTCTCCTCCACGAGCCCGGTGAAATTGTAGTATCGGTGAAGATGCCGGTTACCCGTCACGGGACGGAAAGACCCCGTGAACCTTCACTACAACTTTGCATTGATTTTGAATTACGGATGTGTAGAATAGTTGGGACGCTTTGAAGCCCTGGCGCTAGGTAGGGTGGAGCGGTCGTTGAAATACCAACCTTCTTTGATTTAGAGTCTAATCCCTTGCGGGAAACAGTGCATGGTGGGTAGTTTGACTGGGGTGGTCGCCTCCTAAAGTGTAACGGAGGCTTGCAAAGGTACCCTCAGTACGGTTGGTAATCGTACGAAGAGCGCATTAGTATAAGGGTGCTTGACTGTGAGGCATACATGCCGAGCAGGAGCGAAAGCTGGCTAAAGTGATCCGGCGGTTCTGCATGGAAGGGCCGTCGCTCAAAGGATAAAAGGTACTCCGGGGATAACAGGCTGATCTCCCCCAAGAGCTCATATCGACGGGGAGGTTTGGCACCTCGATGTCGGTTCGTCACATCCTGGGGCTGGAGAAGGTCCCAAGGGTTCGGCTGTTCGCCGATTAAAGTGGCACGTGAACTGGGTTCAGAACGTCGCAAGACAGTTCGGTCCCTATCTGTGATGGGCGTAAGAAAATTGAGTGGACATGACCTTAGTACGAGAGGACCGGGTCGTACGTACCGCTGGTGTATCAGTTGTGCCGCCAGGTGCAGTGCTGAGTAGCTATGTACGGACAGGATAAACGCTGAAAGCATCTAAGCGTGAAACCTTCCACAAGATGAGTTTTCTTTTAAGGGTCGTCAGAGACTATGACGTTGATAGGCTACAGGTGTAAAACTGGTAACAGTAAAGCCGAGTAGTACTAATTGCCCGTATGCTTTAATTTTTTTTTAATAATTTACTTAGGCTTCGGCTTAAGTGGGTTCTTTCTGATAGTATTCGTATTACAACTTCCAATATGTTAATTTATTAAAGTAAAAATTCAAAAGTAAAAAGTAAAAAGAGATGCCCTCAGGGTGATATCCTTTTTACTTTTTAATTTTTACTTTTTAATTTCTTATGGTGGTTTTTCCGAGGGTGTTCACCTCTTCCCATACCGAACAGAGAAGTTAAGCCCCTTATGGCCGATGGTACTGCACCACAATGCGGGAGAGTAGGTAGCTGCCATATTTTTTGAAGCCTCGTCCTTTTTAGAGACGGGGCTTTTTTTGTAGTTTGCTGAGATGATTTATTAACGTTGACGGTTGACGGTTGATGGTTGACGGACTTTAGTTGCGAATTCGCAATAAAATCTCCATCAACCATCAGCTATCAACCATCAACCTTTAAAATGCTTCTTCATCGCCACAGGATAATCCGCTAATGCAATCTCCGGCGGAGCAATTTCGGGATGCCATAATTTTTCCCACTCAAAACTGTAATATCCGGCATAACCATCTTTGTACAACAAATCAATGGCAGTGAATATGGGGACGATGCCCTTTCCTAATAATACATACTTTTCTTTTCCGTCCACTATCTCCAGATCCTTGATATGTGTATGACGGATATAGGGCTTCAGATCCGCATATATTTCGGCAGGTGTCTCTTTTGTAACCGACCACATATTGGTAATGTCCCAAACCAAACCAACATGCTTATGCGCAGCCAAAACCATAATTTCTTTCAGATCCTTCTTATAGATCACTTCTCCGTGCGATTCAAGCAGTACGCTCACATTTGAATCTTTCGCATATTCTCCCAGTTCTCTCAATCCCTTTGCGATCAATTCCAGTGTTTGCTGACGGTCTGCGTCTTTAGGGATCTGATTCGGAAATACACGGATAAACGGACATTCCAGTTTGGCCGCCAGGTCTATATAGCGCTTTCCTTCATCCAGGTTCTTAGTCCGTTCGGAACCTTCCGGAAAGTGCATGGCCGCTGAAGAGCCCAGATCCACGAACACCAGGTTACGTTCCTTCATTTTTCTTAAGGTTGTGGCGATTTGTTGTGCCGAACTGAACTCCGGCACCCTGGTCAGATCCATTTCGCGGAGAATTCCCCGCACTTCAATTCCTGAATAATCATGCTGTCCTGCAAATTTTACAATATCATCAAAGGTCCAGTCAGGGCAACCCAATGTTGAGAATGATAATTTCAAATCTGTTTGTTTATTTTCAAAACGCAAAAATGGAATGGGCATCAGGGATAGGCCCGATAAAAGAAATCTTTTTCTTGAAACAGTTCTCATGGCCCCGTTTATATTAAGATTAAAGATAAAAGGTTTTATTTTATTCTGCTTTTTGAGCGTTTCATATCCGGATACGATCGCGCAGCAATCTACATTTCAGTCTTCCGGATTCCATATTATCCTAAAGTTCGGCCCGCTGGCTGCAATTTGAATTCGTAATTTTAGTGCTTCTTATTTTCTGACCGGAAAAATCCCGGTTTAATAAATTCCCTTTTAGAAATCAATATTGATAAAATAGCATTCGAATCGTATGGAAATAAATATCAGGCCGGTTGCAAGAGTAAGTAATTCCAGGGTTAAAGCAGTTGACGATCGCTGGGCAGATATTATTTCCGAAATCATCCTTGAAGATGATATTCCGGAAAAGTCATTTCAACATATCAGCTCTTTTTCGCACCTTGAAATAATCTACTTTTTTGACAGAGTGGATCCGGATGAGATTGTTTTTTCAGGAAGGCCCAGAGGCAATCCGGATTTTCCGGAAATGGGTATTTTCGGCCAGCGGAAAAAAGACAGGCCAAACCGGATTGGACTTTGCACCGTTGAGCTCATTGCACATGAAGGGAGACTGATCCGGGTGAAATTCCTGGACGCCATCAACGGAACCCCGGTTCTGGACATCAAGCCTGTTTTCCGGGAATTTTGCATCGCCAAAAAAATTGAGCAACCTCACTCGTCAACCGTCAACTAATACGCGACCCCGATCAGCGAATGATCTTTCGTTTCCAGCATGGAGCTTCCCATCAGGTATTCGTCAACCTTCCGGGCGCATTCGCGCCCTTCACTGATGGCCCATACAACAAGGGATTGGCCGCGCCGCATGTCCCCGGCACTAAATATTTTGGCTATATTCGTTTGATAGGATTTATCCGTTGCTTTTACATTTCCCCTTTCTTCCAGCTCAACGCCAAGTTCCTGCAGCAATCCTTCGTGCTGCGGATGGAGAAATCCCATCGCCAGCAATGCCAGCTCACAAGGCATGATCTTTTCCGATCCCGGAACTTCAGTAAACCGCGCCGGTTTTCCATCTTCTGCCAGCTTCCATTCCAGGGTAACGATCTTCAGAGCGGTTAATTTTCCTTTTCCATCCCCGACAAATTCCGTAGTGGCCATAGCCCAATGTCTTTCACATCCTTCTTCGTGTGAAGAAGAAGTCTTTAATGTCATGGGATAGGTCGGCCAGGGCATATAGGCGGTTCTTTCCTTCGGCGGCTGGGGAAGCAATTCAAATTGCGTAATGGATTTCGCACCCTGACGGTTTGAAGTACCCACGCAATCACTGCCCGTGTCTCCGCCGCCAATCACAATCACATTTTTTTTACCGGCCAGTATATCCTCTTCTTTATTTTCGGTTGCGCTTACCCGTTTATTTTGCTGCTTTAAAAAATCCATGGCAAAATGCACGCCTTTCAAATCCCGTCCGGGGATCGGCAAATCCCGTGGTATAGTTGATCCTCCGGCCAGCACAATGGCGTGGTAATCCCTCAGCAGGTCATTCACATGCACATCCACCCCTACATGGGCATTGCACCGGAACACCACACCTTCCTGCTCCATTAGCGCGACTCTTCTGTCGATCACCCATTTTTCCAGTTTGAAATCCGGAATACCATACCGCAACAATCCGCCTGGCGCATCATCCCTCTCAAAAACAGTTACGGAATGGCCAGCATTATTGAACTGTGCTGCAGCTGCCATTCCCGCCGGACCTGAACCAACCACGGCTATTCTCTTGCCGGTTCTTACATTCGGTTGCTTTGCTTTTACAAATCCTTTTTCAAAGCCAATTTCGATGATATGCTTTTCGATTTCTTCGATCGTAATGGCCGGCTGGTTAATACCCAATACGCAACTGCTTTCACAGGGAGCCGGGCAAATTCTTCCCGTGAATTCAGGAAAATTATTGGTTGAGGAAAGGATCTCGTATGCTTCTTGCCAGGAATTTCGATATACGGCATCATTGAATTCCGGAATCACATTTCCCAGCGGACAACCGTGATGCAGAATGGAATTCCACAATTCATGCAGCGTGCAGCCTGGTGATTCAATTGCACGGGCTCGAAAGGTTTCACAAACTCTTTGTAGTCCTTTTTTCTTTCCTGAACAGGACGCTTGCCTGGAAGCTCCCGTTTGTATTCTAAAAAACCTGTTAGTTTACCCATGAACTATACTCACTTAATGATTATTGAATATTCAATTATGATTTTACCCCGACGCGGGCTTTCTTTTCCAGCAAGACTTTTTTATAATCTTTCGGAAATACTTTCACAAAATTCTTCAGCTGGTTTTCGAAATCGTCCAGCACAAATTGGGCGACCGTACTGGATGTATAAGAGTAATGTTTTTCAATCATTTCCTTCATCTCAGATACATCTTCCTCGTTCAGTGGATCCAGATCAACCATTTCCGGATTGCACAAAGACGCAAATTTGCCGTCTACATCATACACATAAGCAATTCCACCACTCATGCCGGCAGCAAAATTCCGGCCTGTTGCACCTAGGATCACCACTCGGCCGCCGGTCATGTATTCGCAGCCATGATCGCCGACGCCTTCCACTACTGCATTGGCGCCGGAATTTCTGACGGCAAACCGTTCTCCGGCTTTTCCCCGGATAAATGCTTCGCCGGAAGTGGCACCATAAAATGCTACATTTCCAATGATGATATTTTCTTCAGGAACAAAACCTGCATCAGCAGCAGGATAAACGATTAACCTTGCCCCCGACAATCCTTTTCCAAAATAATCATTTGCATCTCCTTCCAGTTCCAGGGTGACTCCCTGTGTGTTGAATGCACCAAAACTCTGCCCTGCTGTTCCTGTAATTTGAAATGAATGGTGTCCTCGGGCAATCCTCTGGCTTGAAACATTTTCGAGATTTCATTTGAAAGAATGGTCCCGATAGTCCGGTCCGTATTCTTTACCCGGAAAGAAGCGAATACTTTTTCCGCGGATTCCATTGCGGGCTTCGCTGCAGTCAAGCAATTTCCAGTCAAGTACATCTGCCAGTCCGTGATCCTGCTCTTCCATTTTGTGAACACCCGTGTACATGGACGCGGGTTCTTTATATAATATCGGAGAGAGATCAAGTTTCTTGCATTTCCAGTGTTTAATATTTTCCTTCACCTCAAGGCATTCCACCTGGCCGACCATTTCATTAACCGTTCGGAAACCAAGCTCAGCCATGATCTCACGAACTCCTGTGTAAGAAACTTAAAAAGATTCACAACATGATCCGCATTGCCCGTAAATCTTTTTCTCAATTCAGGGTCCTGCGTAGCCACACCAACAGGACAGGTATTCAGATGGCATTTGCGCATCATGATACAACCTTCCACAACCAGCGCGGCTGTGGCAACGCCCCATTCTTCTGCGCCGAGAAGCGTTGCAATGGCAATATCACGGCCCGTCTTCAATTGTCCATCTGTCTGCAGTACTACCCGGCTTCGCAATTTATTTTTCACCAGTGTTTGGTGGGTTTCCGCAAGTCCAAGTTCCCAGGGCAAGCCGGCATGGCGTATGGAACTGATGGGAGAAGCACCTGTTCCGCCATCATGGCCTGAAATCAGGATCACATCTGCTTTTGCTTTCGCCACCCCCGCAGCGATCGTTCCTACGCCTGCTTTCGAAACCAGTTTTACACTGATGCGCGCATTTCGGTTTGCATTTTTCAGATCAAAGATTAACTGTGCCAGATCTTCAATGGAATAAATATCGTGGTGCGGAGGCGGTGAAATTAATCCAACACCCGGTGTGGAATGCCGGACCTTCCCAATCCATTCATCCACTTTATGACCGGGCAATTGCCCCCCTTCGCCCGGCTTTGCTCCCTGCGCCATTTTTATTTGCAATTCATCTGCCTCGTGAGATAATAACTGGTGACTCCAAATCTTGCGGATGCAACTTGTTTTATGGCAGATGCGCATGGAATCTCCATTCGGCAATTGTATCATAACGGATTTCATCTTCGCCGCCTTCACCGGTATTGCTTTTTCCACCAAGACGGTTCATTGCAATGGCAAGTGTTGTATGCGCTTCCATGGAAATGGAACCAAAACTCATGGCGCCGGTTGCAAATCTTTTCATAAATATTTTCTGCAGGTTCCACTTCATCAATTGAAATAGAAGGGCGGTTTTTCTTAAATTGCAAACATGCTTCGCAGGGTCGCCGCTTTTTCGCTTTGATCATTTACCAGTTTTGAATATTTCTTAAAAGATAGTATAATCATTCATGCTGTGTGGAATATTGCAGCAAATGAATTGTTTGCGGATTGAATAAATGAAATTCTCCTTTTCGTTTCCATTGGTAAATGCCACCAACGGGCAGGCGATCCACCGGAATATCTTTCCTGCTGAAGGCGAATAGATGCTTTGCCAGTGTTTCTCTTGCTATTTCATCAAGTCCCATTCCCTCAATGCGCGAAGTGGCGCCTGTAAAATATTTATCAACTACTGATTTATTCAAGCCAATGATTTCAAATATCTGCGCGCCCTGGTAAGATTGCAAAGTAGAAATTCCCATTTTTGAAAACACTTTCAACAATCCTTCATTTACCGCTTTTATATAATTTTTCTTCAGTTGTTCGGCTCAAGATCAGTTTGCAATTTACCCGTTGTTTTTCATATCGCGATTGTTGAAAGTGCGAGGTAAGGATTAATAGCCGTGGCACCGAATCCGATCAGACAAGCGAAATGGTGCACTTCCCAAACATCGCCTGCTTCCACGATTATACCTACCTGACCACGGATACCTTTACGAATAAGTGATGGTGAACTGCAGCTGTTGCCAGCAGGGAAGGAATGGGCGCATGTTCGGAATCAATCGCCCGGTCGGATAAGTATCAGCACTTCAAATCCATCCTCACGGCATCAACAGCATAGCGGCAAAGACGTTCAAGGCCTCGCCTGTAAGAGAACCCGGCTTACCATCGGCCCGGAAATAAGTTTGCAAGGTCTTGGCCTGGAAAATCCGGTATCAATGCTTCTGATCTTTTCTAATTCATGATTGGAAAGTACCGGATGTTTCAATGCCACGCTGTGACAGGCCAGCGGATCTTCTATCAAGAGGTTGCCGTTGTTTCCAACAAATGTGGCGAGCGACATGACCAGCCTTTCCCGTATGGGATCGATCGGCGGATTTGTGACCTGTGCAAATAGTTGTTTGAAATAACTGCTGAGGTGCTGGGGCTGATCGCTGAGTACGGCCAGCGGAACATCGGATGCCCATTGAGCCGACGGTTCTTTTCCATCCAGTGCCATTGGGGCAATGATGCTTTCAAGTCTTCTGTTGAATAGCCAAATGCTTTCTGGTATTTGAATATCTGGTCGTGTTCGAGATGAGTAAACATTACCCTGGGTTCAGGCAATTCTTCCAGACGGATCTTATATTTATTCAACCATTCCGCATAAGGTTTCTGTGAACAAATCGTCTTGTTTCAGTTCTTCATCACTGATAATGCGTCCCTGTTCCATATCCACAACAAACATTTTGCCAGGCTGCAGTCTTCCTTTTTCTTTGATCATTTTCGGATCAACAGGCAAGTACGCCTGTTTCGGAAGCCATGATCACCCGGTCATCCGTTGTTACACAATATCGGGAAGGCCGAAGCCATTTCTGTCCAACGTGGCACCAATGATTTTTCCATCGGTAAAAGAAATGGAAGCCGGGCCATCCCAGGGTTCCATGAAGGATGCATGAAATTCATAAAATGCTTTTTTCACCGGATCCATCTGTTCATTGCCATCCCATGCTTCAGGAATCAGCATCATCATCACATGTGGCAATGAACGCCCGCAAAGTGTGAGCAATTCGATCATATTGTCCAGGCAGGCAGAATCCGACTGCCCTTCGGTGACGATGGGCAAGCAGCATATCCATTTCTTCTTTGGTAAAAGTAGGGAGATTCAAATCCTTTTTCACTTGTTCTTAAGCCAGTTCAGATTTCCCTGCAACGTATTGATCTCGCCATTGTGGGCGATGTAACGGAATGGCTGCGCCAGTTTCCAGGAAGGAAATGTATTGGTGGCAAATCGGGAATGGATCAGTCCGAATGCCGAAACCACTCTTTTATTACTCAGATCAGGGAAATAATTCCGTACCTGCAAACTGGTAGCTGCCTTTATAAACAACGTTTTATAGGAAAGTGATGCAACATAAAAGCCAATGGCATCTTTTTTTACCGTATTGTTAATGGTATGGCTGGCATAATTCCGAAGCACAAATAGTTTTCTTTCAAAATCTCCGGATTGCTGATATGATCCGGGCAGGCAATAAATACCTGTTCCATTTCAGGTTCAACCGATAAATGCGGTGGCACCAATGCCTTCAGGATTTACCGGCACTTTGCGGTATCCCAGCATTTCGAGCCCAAGTTTTTCTGCAGACGTTGAAAATATCGCTGCATTCTTCCTTAAGCCGATATCCCGCGGAAAAAAGACATGCCTACTCCATATTTGCCATAGGCAGGCAAATGAATGCCCAGACGGATGCATTCATCAAAGAAAAATTCATGGGGTGTCTGGATCATGATACCTGCGCCATCTCCTGTATTGTTTTCGCAACCGCAGGCACCGCGGTGCTCCATGTTTTCCAGAATGGTCAGTGCATCAGAAATGATCTGATGGGATTTATTGCCCTTGATATTGGCGACAAAACCGATACCACAGGAATCCTGCTCAAAGGAAGGATGATATAAACCTTGATTGCGTTCCATTAATTTCGTTAAGCAATGAATGGCATCAACGGACAATCGTCAGATCTATAGATTTTTCAAGGAATAGCAAACAATTCGTCTAAAATTATAAAAAAACACTGATACTTTATTATACATAAATATCAACAATCTTTACTGCATCCTCAGGAATTTATGGGCTTCATACACCAAATATCCAAACAGTTTATCATCCTTGTTGATTTCGGAAAAGTCAATATGATGGCATTTTCAGATTCCGGAGCAATACATCATAGTCCTTCTCTAGTCTTCAATTCAATACCCACAAGGCCGGCCCAGTTTCTTTGTTTGTCTTTTGCATGTATTCAAACCGGGTGATATCATCATTTGGGCCCTAATACATGGTTTACAAACTCTTTCAGCGCACCTGGTCGTTGGGCAAAACGGATCAGGAAATAATGCTTCAATCCTTCATATTGCAAGGACCGTTCCTTGATCTCCGGCATCCGGTCAATATCATTATTGCTGCCACTTACAATACAAACCACGTTCTTCCCTTTGATTTCGTCTGCATAATCATCCAGTGCGGCGATGGATAATGCACCTGCCGGTTCCACGACGATTGCATCCTCATTATATAACTTGAGAATGGTGGAGCAGACTTTGCCTTCGGGTACGAGATGCATGTCATCAAGCACTTCCTTGCAAATGGAAAAAGTAGATCGCCGACCCTTTTTACTGCAGCACCATCTACAAAGCGGTCAATATTTTCCAGTGTCACGGGATGGCCCGCCTTGAATGCCTCGAACATGGAAGGAGCGCCTTCCGGCTCCAGTCCGATGATTTTTGTTTTGGGGGAATAGGTTTTGAAATAAGTCCCACTCCGGACGCAAGCCGCCGCCACCAACAGGAACAAATAAATAATCGATATCTGAGTGGTCTTCTAGAATTTCAACGCCGACGGTTCCCTGTCCTTCGATGATCCGAAGATCTTCAAAGGGGGGAATGAAGGTCATCTGATTGTCTTCTGTGAATATTTTTGCCGCAACGGCACAATCATCAAATGTATCCCCGACCAATTTTATTTCAACGATAGTCTTCACCAAACATTTTGGTCTGGTTCACTTTTTGTTTGGGTGTGATGATCGGCATGAATACAACGCCTTTTACATTCAGTTTTTTGCAGGAATAAGCAAAGCCCTGTGCATGGTTGCCGGCGCTGGCACACACCACGCCTTTCTGCAAGTTGTTCCTCAGGCAGGCTGCTCATCATATTATATGCCCCACGGATTTTATAGGAACGAACCACCTGCAGATCTTCCCTCTTCAGTAAACATTGCATTCGATATTTTCGCGAAAGATTATGATTGAACTGAGGGGAGTCCTGATCACTACTTTTTTAAGTCGTTCCGCAGCTTGGAAACAATCAAGTCCCGTTCTGCTGAGAAGTGACATTAGTTCTGTTGTATGTTTTGCATATTCATGTGCATTACTATTTTCTGCTTCAAGTTTTGAGCTTTTTCCTGATTTTGCCGGTGCAGGCGCGGTTTGATTTTCGGGACTGAGGCTTCTGACTGTTTTGCCTGCCTGCCACATTTCACTTTCGCGCAGTTCTTTCAATTCTGCTTCCAGTTTTTCACGATAATCAGTTTGACTGTTGGAATCGATGGATCGCTGGGATTCTTTTCCTGCAGGCCACACTTTCATACAATTCGGTGAATACGGGCAGTGTTGCATCGCGAAATTTTTTCCACCAGTCCAGTGCGCCGCGTTGCGCGGTAGTGGAGCAATTGGCATACATCCAGTCCATTCCGTTTTCTGCAACCAGTGGCATCAGGGATTGTGTTAGTTCTTCCACTGTTTCATTGAATGCTTCGGAAGGAGTATGGCCTTTTTTCCGCAACACTTCATATTGCGCAGCAAATATTCCCTGGATGGCTCCCATCAATGTTCCTCGTTCTCCTGTCAGATCGCTGAATAACTTCTTTTCTGAAATCGGTTTCAAACAAATATCCGCTTCCAACGGCAATACCCAATGCGATTACTCTTTCTTTTGCTCTGCCTGTTGCATCCTGGAAAATTGCATAACTGCTGTTCAATCCCGGCCCTGTAGAAACATTCTGCTCAACGAAGTACCTGATCCTTTTGGGCAACCAGGAATACATCCACATCTTTCGGGGGAATAATCCGGTTTGTTCATTGAAAGTGATCCCGAAGCCATGAGAGAAATACAATGCCTTTCCTTGTCAGGTGTTTTTTTACTGTTGGCCACAGTTCAATCTGCGCTGCATCGCTTAGCAGGTAGCAAATGATCGTTCCTCTCTCCAGGCTTCTTCAATTTCAAACAAAGTCTCTCCGGGAACAAAACCATCCCGGACGGCTTTATCCCAGGTTTTTGAATTTTTTCGCTGACCAACGATCACATTGATGCCATTGTCTTTTTGATTCAGTGCCTGGCCGGGTCCCTGCACGCCGTAGCCGATCACAGCCACCACTTCATTTTTTAATACCTCCTGTGCTTTGGCCAGTGGAAATTCTTCGCGGGTGACCACAGTTTCTTCTACGCCACCGAAATTTAATTTTGCCATGTTATTGTTTTTTATGTTTGTTATGTTTTAATATTACAGATTATTGTGTTATTATTTGTGCATTCAATTGTCAAATTTTCAATTGCACTGATTTACATCGTAAATACTTCATCCTGTTTATTCGAGATATTCATTTTCGATCACTTCTTCGCCTGGTTCCATTTGTTCAAATTCTTTCAGTTTTTCATGGAAGCCGCTGCTTGCTTTGATGATGGCCACCCGTGCGCTGCGTACAAATTCAATCAGGCCATAAGGCTCCAATACTTCCACCAGTTTGTCCGTTTCTTCCCGATGGCCCGTTGTTTCAAAAACGGTATAATCTTTTCGGATCACTACAGCCCTTGCGCCATATTCGCGCAGCAATCTTTCCACTTTTACCTTTTCCGCGATCTCATCTGTGGAAACTTTATACAATGCCAGTTCCTGCCATATGATCTCTTCATTCGGTATTGTAATAGGCTTTTAATACCTCCACCTGTTTTTCAATCTGGCGGCAAAGTTTTCTCACTACTTCTTCCGTTTCATTGATGACGATTGTAAAGCGGTGAATGCCTTCAATTTCAGAAGGAGAAGTATTCAGACTTTCGATATTGATCTTTCTCCTCGAAAAAATGATCGCAATGCGGTTCAGCAAACCGATCTGGTTTTCTGTGTAAACCGTGATTGTATATTCCTGTTTTGACATAGGTTGAAAATTAAAAAGTAAAAATTAAAAAGTACAAATTGGAGCTTGATTTTTCGTTAATAGTTTTTGGTGTTGATAATGATTGTGGCTATGATTTTTGAAATTTCGTCCACCTCTTTGATAAAATTTCTTATTATAATTTTGTCTGCGTCCATTGTATCTTTTATGAGCGTTAACTAATATTTTGTTTCATTTGCAGATTTTAGCGCAATTACATAGAATTTAATAAAATCGTTTCTTGATGCACCTCCTATTCCTTCAACCAGGTTTGCCCCTATGGAAGTTGCACTTCGCATAGTTGATCAAATATTGAAAAATGAATTTTCTCGAATTTCTGACTTCCAATAAATAAAACATGTCCCTGGAAAATAATAGCCGGTGTTTATGTTATATACAGAAGGGCCCTCTTCAACCATTGAGTAATCACTCCAACATAAGTAAAAGTTCTCGCAGTTATCGCCAGTACATCATCCATTTTTTAATTTTTAATTTTTATTTTCAATTCCACTCACTGCAATCGTATTTCCGCAACACTGCATCCCTGCGGCACCATTGGGAACACATTGTTTTCTTTTCCAACCATTACTTCCAGCAAGTAAGAACCTTTGTGTTCGAGCATTTCTTTCAGTGCATTCTTCAATTCTTCTCTTTTTGAAACCGATTTTACCGGCATATGCGTAACGCTTTTGCCACCTGCACAAAATCGGGACTTTCAATATCCACAAATGAATATCTTTTGTCATGGAATAATTGCTGCCATTGCGCACCATTCCGAGGAATTGATTGTTCAGAATAATAATTTTTACATCCACTCTTGCTTTGCATGATGGTGCCCAATTCCTGGAGGGTCATCTGGAATCCGCCATCACCGATTATGGCAATTACTGTTCTTTCGGGCGCGCCGAATTTTGCGCCGATGGCTGCGGGCAAGGCAAAGCCCATCGTACCGAACCCGCCGGAAGTGATATTGCTTTTCGATTGATTGAATTTTGCATAACGGCAGGCCACCATCTGGTGCTGGCCAACATCGGTTACGATGATCGCATCGCCATTGGTGAGTTCATTCAATGCATTTAATCACTTCGCCCATGGTAATTCATCTGTGTCCGGATGCATTTCCGGATGAATGCATATCTCATCTTCCTGTTTCTGTAGGTCTTTGAATTTTTGCAGCCATTCAGTATGTTTTTTTTGCTTGACCAGATTCGGTAAGCAGCGGAAGTGTTTCTTTACAATCGCCCCAAACAGGAACAGTTGTTTTTACATTTTTGTCAATTTCCGCAGGGTCAATGTCGAGATGAATGATTTTTGCCTGTTTTGCATATTTATCGAGCCTGCCGGTAACGCGGTCATCAAAACGCATACCCACGGCAATCAGCACATCACATTCATTGGTCAGCACATTGGGCCCATAATTTCCATGCATTCCGAGCATTCCTACAGCCAGCGGATGATCAGTTGGAATTGCACTCATGCCCATGATTGTCCATGCAGCCGGGATTCCGGCTTTTTCAATAAATTTTTTAAATTCCTTTTCTGCGCTGTCCGAGAATTACGCCCTGGCCGAAAATCACAAAAGGCTTTTTTGCTTCATTGATCAGTTTTGCTGCTTCTTCAATATATTCTTTTCGCACGATCGGTTTGGGACGATAGCTGCGGATATGTTCACATTTTGTATATCCTTCATAATCGAATTTTTGCATTTGCGCATTTTTGGTGATATCAATCAATACAGGTCCGGGTCTTCCGCTTTTTGCGATATAAAATGCTTTTGCCAGCACCGCAGGAATTTCGGTGGCATCAGTGACCTGGTAATTCCATTTGGTTACAGGCGTTGTGATATTGATCACATCTGTTTCCTGGAAGGCATCTGTGCCCAGCAGATGCGCATAATACCTGTCCGGTGATGCAAACCAACGGGTGTGCTGTCGATCATTGCATCGGCGAGACCTGTTACCAGATTGGTAGCGCCGGGGCCGCTTGTTGCAAATACAACTCCTGTTTTTCCGGATGTTCGTGCATATCCCTGTGCAGCATGGATTGCGCCCTGTTCATGGCGGACAAGATATGTTTTAGCTTATCCTGATAATCATACAATGCATCATAAATAGGCATGATAGCGCCACCGGGATAACCAAAAATTGTTTCCACTTTTTCTGCAAGAAATCTTCCAGTACTGCTAGCTGATCCTGATAATTTCTGTACGGCTTCTTTGGCTGCACTTGACTTGTCTTTTTTTACTGTAAGCGTTTCCATACTGATTTATTTATCTGTATTAAAAATTATTTTCCATTTCCATATTAATTCACATTAGACATTCCCATATTAGCATTTCCATATTTTCAAATTCTCAAATGCCACCCTCATCAGTTACACAACCTTCGGCTGCATTTTTTACGCTCTTGGCATATTTATAAAGAATTCCTTTGGTTGCTTTTAATGCAGGCTGTTTCCATTCTTTTCTTCTTTCGTCTATTTCTTCATCATTCACTTTTAATGTAATGTGTGTTTTTGCTGGCATCGATTTCGATGATATCATCGTCTTCCACCAGGGCGATCAGACCGCCATCAAATGCTTCCGGCGTAATATGGCCCACCACAAAACCATGCGTTCCTCCGCTGAATCTTGCCATCTGTGATCAAGGCAACGGTTTTACCCAGTCCTGCACCGATGATTGCTCCGGTAGGCTTCAACATTTCGGGCATGCCCGGGGCGCCTTTCGGACCAACATTTCGTATTACGACTACATCACCTGCTTGTACTTTGCCGTGATTGAATACCTTTGATCAATTCATGCTCTCCATCAAAGACCCGGGCAGTTCCTTCAAAACGTTCTCCTTCCTTGCCACTGATTTTTGCAACACTTCCTCCTTCAGCGAGATTGCCATATAGTATTTGAAGATGCCCGGTCGCCTTTATGGGTTTTTCCAGGGGCATAATTATTTTTTGTGTTTCAAAATCCAGATCTGGCGCTTCTGCCAGATTTTCAGCAATCGTTTTACCAGTTACCGTTAAACAATCACCATGCAATAATTTTGCTTCAACAGATATTTCATCACGGCGGGCACGCCGCCGTATTGGTGGAGGTCCTCCATCAGGTATTTTCCGCTGGGTTTGAAATCTGCCAGCACCGGAATCCTGTCGCTGATCGTTTGGAAATCATCCTGCGTTAGCGGAACGTCAACACTTTTTGCCATCGCAATCAAATGCAATACGGCATTGGTGCTTCCTCCAAGACCATCATCACGGTAATTGCATTTTCAAATGCCTTACGCGTCATGATATCTCTTGGCTTAATATCTTTTTCCAGTAAGATTTTGATGGCTTCACCATGGCTTCACATTCTTTTTGTTTGTCTTCACTCAAGGCAGGATTGGATGAAGAATAAGGTAAACTCATTCCCATGCTTCTATGGCGCTTGCCATGGTATTGGCCGTGTACATTCCGCCGCAGGCGCCTGCTCCCGGACAAGCTGTTCTCACGATGCCTTTAAAATCTGCTTCGCTCAGATTGCCTGCAATTTTTTGTCCCAGTGCTTCAAAAGCTGGAAACAATATTTAAGTCCTGCCTTTATAATGACCCGGTGCAATTGTTCCGCCATATAACATGATCGAAGGACGGTTCAATCTTCCCATTGCCATTATTGAGCCCGGCATATTTTTATCACAACCCGGAATGGCAATTATGGCATCATAATATTGTGCACCGCATTCGTTTCAATAGTGTCAGCAATGATATCCCGGCTTACCAGTGAATAACGCATTCCATCTGTGCCCTTGCTCATGCCATCGCTCACACCGATGGTATTAAAGATCAATCCAACAAGTCATTGTTTCATTACGCTTTGCTTTACTGATTTGGCAAGGTCATTCAGGTGCATGTTGCAGGGGTTTCCATCCTAACCCATACTCGCAATGCCTACCTGTGCTTTTTTCAAATCTTCTTCTGTAAAACCAATGGCATAATACATGGCCTGTGCACCCAGGCTGGGTCTGATCCTGTGTGAATGTTTTGGAATATTTGTTGAGTTCCGCCATATTGATAAAAAAGAAACCCGCCTTTTTGGAGGCGGGTCGTGTATGATGTTTTAATTTTCTTACATTATCAACCCACTCCGGAATTGCAGAAATTATAATAATAATCACAATCACCAGGCGGGCGACTATGATTTTATTATATATTCTGTTATTCAACATGAGTTGCGTTGAGTGCGAATATACGAACCGCGAATTAAAAAACAAAGAACTAAATGATCGTCGACTTCCTCAATTCGATATTTTCCTTATTAAGGTCAGTTCCGGATATCTTTCCTACGAGGTAATCGCTGATCAATTCCCCGATGGTGGTGGTGAAATAAAAATTCACCGGGTCAATATCTTTTGTAACAAAGCCATTGTTCAGGGTCCAGGCAACGGCTTCCCTCACCAGGGCTGCTTCTTTCAACATGTTAAAATGCTCCAGCATCATCGCCGCGGAAAGAATGGAACCCAAAGGGTTAGCGATGTCTTTTCCTGCCGCCTGCGGGTAGGAGCCATGGATTGGCTCAAAAAGCGCGCTGTTTTTTCCTATTGAAGCTGATGGCAGCAATCCCAGGGAACCGCTGATCACGCTGGCTTCATCACTGAGTATATCCCCGAACATATTTTCTGTAAGCAGCACGTCAAATTGTTTCGGATTCAAAATGATTTGCATGGCAGCATTGTCCACATATAAATAATCAACTGCTACGTCCTGGATATTCCTTTGCCATCTTCTGCACCAGCTTTTCGCCAGAGCCTGGAGGTTTCCAGCACATTGGCCTTGTCCACCAGCGTTAGTTTTTTCCTCCGCAGACGCGCCTGTTTAAAAGCAAGCTCTGCTATACGCTCAATTTCTTCGCTGGTATACGTGCAATCATCAGATGCCCGGGTCTGCTCTGCGTTGGTTTCTTTTTTGCCGAAATAAATTCCGCCGGTGAGCTCTCTGAAGATGATGAAATCCACCGCTTCCAGGTTTTTGGTCTTCAGGGGCGACAAATGATGCAATGAAGGATAAGTGGTGATGGGGCGGATATTTGCAAAAAGCTGGAGGGACTTCCTGAGCTTTAGCAGACCCTGTTCAGGCCTCACTTTGGCAGCCGGATCATTGTCGTATTTCGGATGACCGATGGCGCCAAAGAGGATGGCATCGCTTTGGAGTGCAGCTTCGATGGTTTCGTCTGGCAGCGGAT
Source organism: uncultured Chitinophagaceae bacterium (assembly GCA_963705005.1). Classification (GTDB taxonomy): domain Bacteria; phylum Bacteroidota; class Bacteroidia; order Chitinophagales; family Chitinophagaceae; genus Puia. Next base: position 305,833 of record CAVPIO010000009.1, on the reverse strand, counting down.
TGCCTGTTTTTCAATTGCAACTGCGCCCATGAGGTAATAGCGGTAATGAAATTCGTGGTGAAAGCATTCTGCAACGGCATTCAGCACTTTAACGGACTGTCGTGTTACTTCGGGACCGATCCCGTCTCCTTCAATGACAACGATGTTTTTTTTCATATGTTTGAGGTGATCCGTTTATTTTCAAATTCAGCAATCTCGTCTTTCATGCTGAGCAGGTAATCAATATCGTCATAACCATTCAGCAGGCAGGTTTTTTTATAGGGATTGATATCAAATTTTTCAGAGAGACCAGGTCCATTCTTCTTATTAAGTGTGATGCTTTGTGCAGCAAGGTCCACTGTAACCGACGTGGAAGGATCCGATTCAACTGCTTTAAAAAGTTCACTTAAAAAAGATTCACTTACCGTAACTGGCAGCAGAAAATTATTGAGTGCATTATTTTTAAAGATGTCCGCAAAAAAACTGCTCACCACTACATCAAAGCCATAATCCTTAATGGCCCAGGCTGCGTGCTCCCGTGAAGAGCCGCATCCGAAATTCTTTGCGCACACCAGTATTCTGCCATGAAATGCCGGATCGTTCAATACAAAGTCTTTTCTAGGACTTGATTCATTGTCGTTTTCATACCGCCAGTCCCGGAAAAGATTTTTTCCAAACCCATCGCGGCTCGTGGCTTTTAGAAACCGGGCAGGAATGATCTGGTCCGTATCTACGTTCTCAGCGTTCAGCGGGACGGCAGTGGAGGCTATTGTTGTGAAAGCTTGCATTTTTTATCAGGAGGTTTAGTTAATTTAAAAATTTGATAATTTGAAAATTTGAAAATGCCATAATGCAATTTTCAATCATTCAAATTATTCGCGGGTGTATTTGTATTCATTATCAAATTTTCAAATTGTTTTTCACATCAGCTCTCTCACATCACTCACGCTTCCCGTTATCGCTGCGGCGGCGGCGGTCAGCGGACTGGCCAGAAAAGTTCGCGCATTCGGCCCCTGTCTTCCTTCGAAATTCCGGTTGCTCGTGGAGATACAATATTTACCTGCAGGAATTTTATCTTCATTCATTCCCAAACATGCTGAGCACCCGGGTTGCCTCAATAAAAATCCAGCGTCTGCAAAAATTTTGTCAATTCCTTCGGCCCTGGCCTGCTGCTCTACCTGCTTGCTGCCGGGAACAATCCATACCTGAACATCAGCGGCTTTTTGTTTTCCTTTTACGAAGGCAGCAACCATTCTCAGGTCTTCAATACGACTATTGGTACAACTGCCGATAAAAACATAGTCAACTTTTTTCCCCTTTATACCGGCACCGGCCTCGAGACCCATATAGTGAAGAGATTTTTCAAATGATGATTTTTCCCTATCTTCTATTTCCTGCATCCCCGGTATGTTGCCGGATATACCTATGCCCATACCGGGATTGGTCCCATACGTGATCATGGGTTCAATGTCTGATGATTCAATGTTCAGTTCGCGGTCAAACCGCGCAGCCTCATCGGTAAAAAGCGTTCTCCATCTGGCGAGCGCATGGTCCCATTCCCCGCCCTGCGGAGCGAACGGCCGGCCTTTTATATAATGAAAAGTGGTTTCGTCCGGGGCGATCATTCCGCAACGGGCTCCCATTTCAATGCTCATGTTGCAGATGGTCATGCGTGCTTCCATGGACAAGGATCGGATTGCTGATCCGGCATATTCCACTGCATAACCGGTAGCACCACTGGCGGAGATTTTAGAAATGATATAAAGAATAATGTCTTTCGATAGTAACGCCCTTGTTGAGTTTGCCTTCCACATTGATGCGCATCAGTTTCGGCTTATGCTGCATCAGGCATTGCGTGGCAAGGGCCATTTCCACTTCGCTGGTACCAATGCCAAAAGCGATGGTGCCGAAAGCTCCATGCGTGGAGGTATGACTATCCCCGCAAACAATGGTCATGCCCGGCAGGGTAATGCCGAGTTCGGGGCCTATGACATGAACAATGCCCTGAAACGGATGCCCGAGACCGTAGAGTTCGATTCCAAATTTCGCGCAGTTCTTTTGCAGGGTATCCACCTGGATCCGCGATAATTCCTCCTTGATGGGGAGATGCTGGTTAAGGGTCGGCACGTTATGATCCGCAGTGGCAATCACCTGGCCTGGGCGAAATACGGTCAGACCCCGCTGCTCAAGACCTTTAAACGCCTGAGGGCTGGTTACTTCATGAATAAAATGTTTGTCAATATAAAGTATGGAAGGCCCATCAGGAATAGTCCTGACTACATGTTCATCCCAGATTTTTTCAAATAAAGTTTTTGGCATCTTTTTCATTTAACGGAAGTAAATTTTCCGCAGTAACAAAAATTCATACACTCACCCTCGCAAGCCTGTGCAAATCCTCCTCGCCCACTTCCTTTTTGGTATCGGCCATGCGGAGAAATTCTGTGTAGAGCACATCAATTTCATTGCGCGTGAAGTCATATCCTATTTTATGCAGACGATGGGCCAATGCGCTGCGACCGCTCCTCGCTGTAAGTACGATTTTAGAACCGTCGGCGCCGACCTCATCCGGGTTGATGATCTCATAGGTGAGCGCATCTTTCAGGAACCCATCCTGATGTATCCCGGAAGAGTGGGAGAACGCGTTGGCACCAACAATGGCTTTATTGGGTTGAACCGGCATGCGCATGATTTCTGCCACCATCCTGCTTACCGGGTTCAGACGCTGTGTATTGATGCCGGTTGAAAATCCGAGATGGGCGTGCTGGCGGAGAATCATGACCACTTCTTCGAGTGCTGTGTTGCCTGCTCGTTCACCCAGGCCGTTAAGTGTGCATTCGATTTGCCGTGCACCCGCAATCACGCCGGCAATGGAATTGGCGGTGGCCAGACCGAGATCGTTGTGACAATGACAGGAAATGATTGCTTTATCTATGTTGTTAACGTGATTGACCAGGTAGGCAATCTTCTCGCCATATTGGTGGGGGAGGCAATAGCCGGTAGTGTCCGGAATATTTACGACGGTGGCTCCTGCATGGATCACGGCTTCAATCACCCTGGCCAGGTATTCATTTTCAGTGCGCCCCGCGTCTTCTGCATAAAACTCCACGTCGTCCACAAAATTTTTGGCCCACTTCACAGACTGGACCGCTCTTTCTATAATCTCTTTGCGGTTGGATTTAAATTTTGATTTTATATGAAAGTCAGAAGTTCCGATCCCGGTATGGATACGTGGTCGTCGCGCACCTTTAAGGGCTTCAGCAGCTACCTCAATATCTTTTTCCACTGCACGGCTAAGTGCGCATACGGTTGCCTGTTTCACCACTTTGGAGATTTCCGTTACGGACAGGAAATCTCCGGGACTCGATATCGGAAAGCCCGCTTCGATCACGTCAACGCCGAGATTTTCCAGTTCCAGAGCGAGTTCAAGCTTTTCTTTTGTATTCAGCTTGCACCCTGGTACCTGCTCCCCGTCGCGCAGCGTGGTGTCGAAAATGAATATTTTGTCGGTTTTCATATCATTTTGGGAATGAGTGGATTCGAAGGTATTTTTGTTTATTCCGGCAGAAAAATCAAATTCAGCTTGCAATTACGGGCCTGAAAAGCAGGTTCATGGGCTGAAATCCAGTCCGGATAAGGGTTTAACCATTTTAAATTACGATGCCCAACAGATCCTCCGATACACTGTTTCAACTTGTTAAATCTCTGAAAAAGTCCGAGAAAAGGAATTTTAAGCTCTATGTCAAGCGAAACTCCTCTTCAGAAAACCTGAAAATCATCCAATTGTTTGATGCACTGGACAAGATGGATGCCTATGATGAGGTCCATTTACTTAAGAAAAACAAAGGCCTCAGCAAGCACCAGCTTTCCAATAGCAAGGCACACTTATACAGGCAGATCCTCTCAAGCCTGAGGCTGATCCGCCATGAGCAAAATATTGCGCTCCAGCTGCACGAACAACTTGATCATGCCGAGATCCTGTATAACCAGGGTCTTTATCTCCAAAGCCTGAAGCTGCTCGACCGGATCAAGGAATATGCCCGTGATCTGCACCAGATCAGCTATGTTCTCCAGATCCTGTTTTTCGAACAAAAAATTGAAGCCCTGCATATTACCCGAAGTATGCAGGACCGAGCCAGCCGCCTCGCCATGGAGATGGAAACGGCCAATGAGCAATTGATGCTTACCGGAAGGCTCTCCAGCTTATCTCTCCAGTTATATAGCTGGTACATTCAGCATGGAGTTGCACGGAATGAAAAGGATGAAATAGCGGTAAAAGATTTTTTTGATTCGAGGCTGCCTGTTCAACCCAAGGCTTATCAAACATTTTATTCCTACTTATACCTCTATCAAAGTTATACCTGGTACGCATTTATTACGCAGGACTTTCTTTCCTATTACCGGTATACCCGGCGATGGGTGGATCTTTTTGAAAAAGAACCGCGGATGACCGGTATAGAGACCGCCCATTTTATCAAGGGCATGCACAATCTGCTCGGCGCCCATTTTAATTTACTCAATTATCCCAAATTTGTAGAAACCCTGGAGCGGTTTGAAGAATTTTTTCATTCCGGTCAGGTGCAGGAAAATGACAACAACCGTATTCAGACTTTCGTGTACCTGCATATTGCTAAAATCAATAAGCATTTTATAGATGGTACGTTTACAGAGGGTCTGCCCCTTGTTCCCTACATAGAAAAAAAGTTGAAAGAATATGAAATTTATCTCGATGGGCACCGCATACTCATATTCTATTACAAATTTGCTTCCCTTTATTTCGGCAGCGGAGATTATGAAAAAACGATCAAATATCTCAATAAGATCATCAACTGGAATGTAGGTCTTCGCACGGATTTGCAATGCTATTCCCGTCTGCTCCACCTGATTGCACACTATGAACTGGGTAATTATGACCTCCTGGAATACCTGATCAAAGCGGTTTACCGATTTATGGCCAAGATGGAAAATCTGAGCCTGGTCGAAGAAGAAATCTTCAGGTTTCTTCGGAAGTCTTTTAAACTTTCTCCCAAAGAACTAAAACCTGAATTCGGTCATTTGCTGGAGAAGCTGAAAACTTATGAGAAAAGCAGGTTTGAAACCAGGGCATTTCTGTATCTCGATGTTATTTCCTGGCTCGAAAGCAAGATCCGGGAAGTACCCGTTCAAAAAATCATCCGGGAAAAATTTTTGGAAAGGAATGGGTTGATGCAGAAGCATGAGTAAGGAGTTCAACAGGCAAAATATTATTTCATATGTTTTCAAGGAATGCGTTCCTCTTTTATATTCTGGTGCTTTTCCTGCTGACCTTTCTATTATCCAGATTCCCGGGGCATAATGGGGATATGCCCTTTTACATAGCCTGTGTCATAGAAAAAGAACAGGGCTCCATGGATGGAGTTATTGACAAAACAAAGGATGTTCTCCAAAAGGAACTTCCGCCAAGGGAATATCAGGATCATGCAGATCGCATCTCCAGTGCTGATCCAATGATACTGGAAAGGTATAGGATCAAACCATTTTATATATTGCTTACTCTGGCTTTTCACAAGTTGGGATTTTCGTATATCCATGCAACCCTCGTTATTTCACTTCTCTGTTATTTTCTGATCGGGCTCAGCATATGGCGGATCGCAATCATGCGACTGGATCCCGTCAAAACTTTTCTGGTAAGTATGATTTGTATGATAATCTATCCAACGCTTCTGCTTGCCAGGCTTTCCTCGCCGGATGCCATATCCTGTTTCTTCCTCCTGAATGCAATTTCTCTGATTTACTCAGGAAGAAATAAGACCCTTTGGTATTGCCTCTTTCTCCTGGCAATCTGCGTTCGGCTCGATAATGTGGTTTCGGAATTGGTATTAATTTCTGCATTGTGGAAATGGCCTGTTGCCGGCTTCTCAAACAAACCAGGTACAAAGGAATTTATCGCCATGTCATTGGGCCTTGTCGGAATTGCCCTTTTAGTTAACCTGATGGCTACGCATCATTTCTTATGGTTCATGGACCCTCATTTTTCAGAGCCACCGCAGCAGTATCTGAAAAACGTAATCTTTTATTTTTTCGTAATACCAGGATCATTTTTTATGTACCTGCTTGTTCTGTTTATTTTTTCCGGACTCAATCGGGGGTTCAGTTGGAAACAGGAAGTCAATTACCTTTTTTATGCGGTCTGTACTGTTGTTTTTGTTCGTTTTCTTTTATACCCGTTTTATGAAGAGCGTTATATTACACCTTATTTGCTATTTTCTCTCCTGACAATTTCCTTTTCATATGCAGGGCTGGGAAACAAGCCAAAAAATCAACCGGGCCGTGAGGTTTAAGTTCTCCCTCTTGTAAACCGCCCAATCTTGGTAAATTAATTCAAACCATGTACCTTTGCCCTCCTTATGCTGGCATTTTCACCTTCGTTATAATTATAAAGTATTGGTTATCAACACCATAGCAAATTTTTGCTGATGTTGACCACCTCATTATTGCGCATTGCCCATGCATGGGTGTTGAGTTATTTCTAAAAACCTGACATTTAAATATGGCTATCAAAAAAGAAAATCGTCCCAAAGCCACTTTCTCAAAAATCACTATCGGTCTTGCTTCTCCTGATTCCATCCTGGAAAGATCCTACGGAGAGGTATTAAAGCCTGAGACCATCAACTACCGCACTTACAAACCGGAAAGAGACGGTTTGTTCTGCGAACGCATTTTCGGTCCTGTAAAGGACTATGAGTGCGCTTGTGGTAAATATAAAAGAATCCGCTACAAAGGAATTGTGTGCGACCGTTGTGGTGTGGAGGTAACTGAAAAGAAGGTGCGCCGCGAACGCATGGGCCATATCAAGCTGGTCGTTCCGGTTGTGCATATCTGGTATTTCAAAAGTCTTCCCAATAAAACAGGATACCTGCTGGGCATGAGCTCCAAGAAGCTGGAGAGCATTGTGTATTATGAAAGATATGTGGTTATTCAGCCAGGCATACGCGCGGATAAAAATCAGAATCTCGGTGACCTCTTAACAGAAGAAGAATATCTCGAAATTCTCGATACACTTCCGAAAGACAATCAGTTTCTGCCTGATGATGACCCTTCCAAGTTCATCGCGAAAATGGGTGCCGAAGCGGTTCATGACCTGCTGCAGCGGATCGATCTGGATCAGCTTTCATTTGATCTGCGCAATGCGGCAGCCAATGAAACTTCCCAGCAACGTAAAGCCGATGCATTAAAACGCCTCAGTGTTGTTGAAGCTTTCCGGGATGCCAATAGTCGAATTACAAACCGTCCGGAATGGATGGTCATGCAATATATTCCGGTTATCCCCCCGGAGCTTCGTCCGCTCGTTCCTCTGGATGGCGGTCGTTTTGCCTCCTCAGATCTGAACGATCTTTATCGCCGGGTGATCATCCGCAACAATCGCCTGAAGCGATTGCTGGAAATCAAAGCACCGGAAGTGATCCTGAGGAATGAAAAAAGAATGCTTCAGGAAGCCATCGATTCCCTGTTCGACAACAGCCGGAAATCAAATGCTGTCAAGGCTGAAGGTGGTCGCGCATTGAAATCACTGAGCGATGTGCTCAAAGGAAAGCAGGGCCGGTTCCGTCAGAACCTGCTCGGGAAACGCGTTGACTACTCGGGCCGTTCCGTAATCGTGGTAGGACCCGAATTAAAACTTCATGAATGCGGATTACCGAAAGACATGGCCGCGGAACTTTTCAAACCGTTTATTATCCGCAAACTGATTGAAAGGGGTATTGTGAAAACGGTGAAATCAGCGCGCAAGCTGGTTGACCGGAAAGAAGCCATCGTCTGGGACATCCTCGAAAATATTCTGAAAGGTCATCCGGTGATGTTGAACCGGGCCCCGACACTTCACCGCTTATCTATTCAGGCATTTCAACCCAAGCTCATTGAGGGGAAGGCCATCCAATTGCATCCCCTCGTTTGTACGGCATTCAATGCGGATTTTGACGGGGACCAGATGGCAGTGCACGTTCCGCTGAGCAGCGCAGCTGTATTGGAAGCCCAACTGCTGATGCTGTCAAGTCATAATATCCTCAACCCCCAGAACGGTACACCGATTACCCTGCCTTCGCAGGACATGGTGCTGGGCCTGTATTATATCACCAAGGGCAAACGATCAACTGCCAAGGAAAAAGTAAAAGGGGAGGGGAAGGCTTTTTACAGTCCCGAAGAAGTGATCATTGCTTACAATGAAGGCCAGGTTGATCTGCATGCTTTCATCAAGGTGAAAGTGAATGTTCGCAGTGAAGCTGACCATCTGGAAAAGAAATTGCTGGAGACAACTGTCGGCCGCGTGCTGTTCAATCAGTTCACGCCTGCAGAAGTTGGATTCGTGAATCAGTTGCTGACAAAAAAATCCCTTCGCGAGATCATCGGTAACATCATTAAATGGACAAACGTGCCGAAAACGGCAAAGTTCCTGGATGATATCAAGACGCTCGGATTCAGAATGGCCTTCCGCGGAGGATTATCATTCAGCATCAACGACCTTATCATCCCGGACAGCAAGGAAGAACTGCTGGTCAATGCCAAGGGTGAAGTCGATGAGGTCTGGGATAATTACAATACCGGATTAATTACCAATAACGAACGATATAACCAGATCGTGGACATCTGGTCGAGAGTAGATACCCGTATAACGGAGACCCTTATACGCGAATTAAGCAGTGATAAGCAGGGATTCAATTCTGTTTACATGATGCTGGATTCCGGAGCGCGTGGTTCCAAGCAACAGATCAAGCAATTGGCGGGTATCCGGGGACTGATGGCCAAGCCCAGAAAATCCGGATCCACCGGCAGCGAGATCATCGAAAACCCAATCCTTTCCAATTTCAAAGGCGGCCTGAACGTGCTGGATTATTTTATCTCCACGCATGGAGCAAGAAAGGGACTTGCAGATACGGCTCTGAAAACAGCCGACGCGGGCTACCTGACCCGCCGCCTGGTGGATGTTGCACAGGACGTGGTGATCAAGGATGAAGATTGTGGAACCCTGCGTGGCATTGCAACCACCGCACTGAAAGATAACGAAGACATTGTTGAGCCTTTATACGACCGGATACTCGGGCGAGTTTCCCTGCATGACGTTTATGATCCGGGATCTGACCAGATCATTGCCAAAGGAGGCGTTGAAATTACAGAAGAAGTGGCCAGGAAGATTGAAGAAGCGGGAATTGAAACCATTGAGATCCGTTCCGTGCTCACCTGCGAAAGCAAGAGAGGTGTTTGCGTAAAATGCTACGGCAAAAACCTGGCTACCGGATATACAGCCCAAAAGGGAGATGCCGTGGGCATTATTGCGGCCCAGTCCATCGGCGAACCGGGCACCCAGCTTACCCTGCGTACCTTCCATGTGGGTGGGGTTGCAGGTTCAGCATCTGTTGAATCATCCCTCATGGCAAAATTTGACGGCACTATTCAGTTCGACGGCTTAAGGACTGTAATGGCTGAAAATAATGACGGCACGAAAGTGCCGGTAGTAATCGGCCGTACAGGGGAAGTGCGGATTATGGATGTGAAGAATGACCGTTTGCTGATCACCAACAATGTCCCTTACGGGGCAACGCTCACCGTTAAGGACGGCCAGAAAGTAACGAAAGGAGAAGTGATCTGCACCTGGGATCCATTTAATAATGTGGTCATTACTGAAATCGCCGGCAGGCTGAAGTTTGAAAATGTGCTGGAGGGAATCACCTATCGTGAAGAGGCTGACGAACAGACTGGTCACAGGGAAAAAGTGGTTATTGAAACCAAAGACAAAACCAAGATCCCTTCCATTATTGTGGAAGGTGGCAAGGAAACAAAATCATATAATCTGCCGGTTGGAAGTCATATCATCATGGATGAGGCAGAGGAAGTACGTGCCGGCCAGGTTATCGTGAAGATTCCCCGTGTTCTGGGTAAACTGAGAGATATTACTGGTGGTCTGCCCAGGGTTACCGAACTGTTTGAAGCCCGTAATCCCGGTAATCCTGCCGTTGTTTCAGAAATAGATGGTGTGGTCACTTTTGGAAATATCAAACGCGGTAACCGCGAGATCATCGTGGAGGCCAAAGATGGTATCGTAAAGAAATACCTTGTGCCGCTTACCCGTCAGATTTTGGCGCAGGATGGCGACTTTATCAAAGCGGGCGCTCAGTTATCGGATGGCCAGGTAGCACCGGCAGATATTCTTTCTATAAAAGGTCCTTTTGCCGTTCAGGAATATGTGGTGAATGAGATCCAGGAAGTTTACCGCCTGCAGGGGGTTAAGATCAATGATAAACACATTGAAGTGATTGTAAGGCAGATGATGCGCAAGCTTAATATCGTGGATCCCGGAGATACCCGTTTCCTGGAAGACGAAACGGTGGATAAAATTGAGTTCCTTGACGAGAACGATTGGATATTTGATAAAAAAGTTGTCACAGAAGCAGGAGAATCAACCAAGCTGAAACCGGGCCAGATTGTGAGCCTCCGGGAAGTGAGGGAAGAGAACTCCATTCTGCGCAGGAATGATAAAAAACTCGCCGAATTCCGGGACGCTCATTCGGCCACTTCAGCCCCAATGCTATTGGGAATCACCAAAGCATCCCTGGGAACGCAAAGCTGGATTTCAGCCGCATCTTTCCAGGAAACTACGAAAGTGCTTTCATCCGCGGCTATCCAGGGTAAAACTGATGACATGATGGGCCTGAAGGAAAATGTAATCACGGGTCATCCCATTCCTGCAGGCACCGGTTTGCGTGAGTTTGAAAACATGATCGTAGGCAGCAAGGAAGAATACGAACTGCTGCAGACTTCCCGGGAAGCCATGCAGTTTGATGAGGAAGAGTAGATGAAAATTTAAGAATTAATAAGCAGTAGGAAGCAGAAATGCTTCCTACTTTTATGTCGGGTATATTGGTCCGTTCCGGATCGTTCATTTAAATGATTGGCATCTATGAGAAACATAGCGATGGTTCCTGGTATCCTCGCCTTAATCCTTACGGGCGTCCTGTTTTATACGATTCACATCCAGCATACGGATGCAAGGGCTGCCGTTTCCGTTCCATCCGCAAAGACCTCGGCTTCGCCATTCAGGATCGCCTATTTCAACCTGGACTCACTGGAAGCCCACTATAATTATTTCAAGGATGTTCTTCAACAGGTGAAAGGAAAAGAAAATGAAATGAATGAGGAGTTGAGCGGAATGGAAAAAGGATATCAGAAAAAAATTGCTGAATGGCAGAAAAAAGGAAATACCATGTCCCAGGCCGAGAGCGAACAGGCCCAGCAGGAATACGCCCAGATGCAACAGAGTTATCAGGCAAAAAAACAGACCCTTCAGGAATCCCTGCTTAAGCATAATGAGGATCTCAAGGCAGATATCCGTAAAAAAATTGAAGAGTATCTAAAAGAATATAACAAGGGAAATCAGTTTTCATATATCATTTCATATGAATCGAATTCCTTTATTTATGTCAGGGATACCACGTACAATATTACCTCGGACCTCATTAAGGGGTTGAACGACGAGTACAAGAATAAGTAGCAGGGCCTCATCCCTGTTTTGCGTCTGATTTACTATCTTCCGGTTTAAATTCGAATATGTCCGGAGAAAATCCTTCTTTTATTCCTTCTCTGGGATTAATGGACGCAACCATGATTGTTGCAGGCTCCATGATCGGATCCGGCATATTTATCGTCAGCGCAGATATTGTTCGCAACGTGGGAGGTTCCGGATGGCTTATCCTGGTATGGCTGATTACCGGATTCATGACCATTGCAGCCGCGGTGAGTTACGGAGAACTAAGCGGTATGTTCCCGAAGGCGGGGGGCCAGTACATCTATCTCAAAGAAGCGTATAATCCATTGACCGGATTTCTTTACGGCTGGAGTTTTTTTGCCGTCATACAAACAGGCACGATTGCGGCTGTTGGGGTTGCCTTTTCAAAATATGCCGCTTACCTGATCCCCGCACTCAGTGAGGATAATAAACTGATCAGTCTGCGCACAGGAATCAATGCCTGCGGTAATCCATCTTATTTCAGCATCAGCGCGGCACAGCTTGCATCCATCGGCATCATCGGACTACTAACGTATACCAACACACGTGGAATACAGGGTGGGAAACGCATCCAGAATATTTTCACCTCCACAAAGCTGATCGCATTATTCGGACTGATCCTGGCGGGATTTGTGGCTTTTCGTCCGGAAGTATGGCATGCCAATTGGGCTGCTGCCTGGACTGCCACCAAAACTTCGCTTAAGGATGCCTGTAACCCTGCGCTGGGATTTAATATCAGGCCGATCAGTGGTGCCGCTTTATTCGGGGGTATCGCTGCTGCTATGGTTGGCTCCGTATTCAGCAGCGATGCGTGGAATAACGTCACATTTATTGCAGGAGAAATTAAGAATCCACAGAAAAATATCGGCGCCTCACTTTTTTTTGGAACCCTGATTGTAACGATCATTTATATAGGCGCCAATCTCATGTATATTTCAGTACTTCCGCTGAATGAAATCGCACATGCAGAGAAAGACCGGATTGCAGTGACTGCGGCCAATGTCATTTTTGGCCGGGGAGGAACGGTGATCATTGCCCTGCTCATCATGGTGGCTACTTTTGGTTGCAATAATGGTTTGATCCTCTCCGGCGCGCGGGTGTATTATACCATGGCAAAGGATAAATTATTTTTCAGCAAGGCCGGGACGCTAAATAAGAATGCCGTACCCCATTGGGCACTCTGGGCGCAGTTTGTTGTCGCTTCCATATTATGCCTAAGTGGAAAGTATGGAGACCTGTTGGATATGATTTCCTTTGTAGTCGTGATTTTTTATGTGCTCACCATAGCAGGCATATTTATTTTGAGAAAAAAAAGACCGGATCTGCCGAGGCCTTATAAAGCTTTCGGATATCCGGTATTGCCGGTTCTCTATATCCTGATGGGAATCAGTTTCTGTACCCTGCTGATTATTTATAAACCTGAATTTACCTGGCCCGGATTGATTATTGCACTGTTAGGAATACCCCTGTATTATATTGCCGAATCAGGTAATCGGAAAAAGTCCCGGAGTTAATATGGAAATGGATTTTAAACAGCTATTTAAGGGATTTTCCTCTGTGAAAATCGGCGTGATCGGAGACGTTATGCTCGATACCTACTGGTGGGGACAGGTGGAGAGAATTTCCCCTGAAGCGCCGGTGCCTGTGGTTAAAGTGGACCGCAGAGAACAGCGCATTGGCGGCGCCGCCAACGTTGCACTTAACCTGTGTTCCCTTGGAGCCCAGGTAAGCCTGTTTTCTGTGTTAGGCGGAGATGAAGACGGAATGATTTTATCCGGATTGCTTCAGCATCAGGGGATCAACACGTCTTACATGGTAAAGACAGACTCAAGGATTACCACAAATAAGATGCGTGTAATAAGCAGAAACCAGCAAATGCTGCGACTCGACTGGGAAGCGGATCATCCGCTGCTGGGAAATGAGGAAGAGCAATTGATCAGGCAGGTAGAAAAATTCATCCTGGAAGAATCACCCCAGGCCATGATATTTGAGGATTATAATAAAGGCGTTCTCACAGAAAACGTGATTGGAGCCATCATCGGCCTTTGTAAAAAACACGGGGTAATCACTGCTGTTGATCCCAAAAGAAAATATTTTTTTCAGTATAAGGACGTGGACATATTCAAACCAAATCTAAAAGAAGCCCGTGACGCATTGAATTTATTACCGGAGGAAGTGAACGAAGAATTTCTCCGGGCCATCCATAGAAAACTAAAGGAGCGGCTTGCACACCGGATCTCATTTATTACCTTGTCTGAAAAGGGGGTTTTTTATGAAGACGACCTGGCCTCGGATATTGTACCATCCCATATCCGGAACGTTGCCGATGTATCAGGCGCCGGTGATACGGTGATTGCTGTGGCGACCCTGATCTATGCGATGACCAGGGATGTTAAGCTGATGGCTGAAGTGGCAAATCTTGCGGGTGGACTGGTTTGTGAAACCGTAGGCACGGTGGCCATTGACAAACAAAGGCTCCTTAAAGCATGTCAGCGGGTATTAATCTGAACTGATCGCGCAATATCAATGAATCCTTAGCTTAGCGGAATGATCAAAAAAATTGCAGTGATCGTGGCAGGCGGCCATGGCGCACGTATGGGAACCGCTACGCCCAAGCAGTTTTTACTTCTGCAACAGAAGCCCGTTCTCTGGCATAGCATTGCTGCTTTCCAAAATGCTTATGAAGACATAGAGATTTTCCTTGTCGTTTCCCAGGAACATTTTCCCGCCGCGGAAGAAATACGGATAAATTCGCTCCGTCCATCTCAGATCAAAATTGTTCCCGGAGGTAAAACGAGGTTTGAATCGGTCCGCAACGGGCTCTCCGGCATAAAAGAAAAAGAGGCCATTGTTTTTGTTCATGATGGCGTACGTTGCCTTGTATCTGTTGATCTGATCAAAAAATGTTTTTCCGAAGCACAGAGAACAGGAAGCGCTGTTCCGGTTATCCCGGTCAGGGATAGTCTCCGGATGCATTCAGCCAGTGGATTTGAGCCCATTGACCGGGATAAAATCAGCAAGGTGCAAACCCCCCAGACCTTCCTTGCTGATATTATTCAGAAAGCATTCAAACAGGATCAGGACGAAAGTTTTACAGATGAGGCCACGGTGGTGGAGCGAACGGGTCAAACAGTTCATTTCGTGACCGGTGAGGATTCCAATATCAAGATTACCCGGCCAATAGATCTGCTGCTCGCAGAAGCCATTCTTGCCGGGAGGAAATGAGGACCTTTCTTGTTCCGCATTTCCACTCAGCGTTTTTTAAAATACCGGAAAGGGAAAGGCAAGTGGTTATATCTCAAAAATGAGTAGGGTTCGGGGCTGCTTCCGAATTGCCTGTAAAATTCCGCAATCCCCGCGATCTGGGATCCTTCAAAATCGAGCGTTAATCTCTTTCCTGAGAATTCTTTTATCAGACTATCCAACAGAAAATGATTGGCCATTTTTTCGCGCCCTGCGGGCAGGGTCACATTCATAATATTATATATTCTTTTCCCGTCCATTAAAAATACCCCGGCGGCAAGAAGTTCCTGAGATCTATGGTCCTTCACCATCCTTGCCATTCCCATTTCCTTTTCAAACAAATCTGCACAAAGTGCTGAAAATCGCTCGTAGTCCGCTGGCAGAACATGGGTAAACCTGTTGCCATATATTTTTTGAAAAGCATTAATTACCTGTTGGTAGTCGGCAGACGCATCATAGTGAACTATTTGTTCCCCGGCATATTTTAAATTTTGAATAAGGTCCTTTCTATACCCCTTCCGGAGCATTTCATAAGCCGGGAGGAGGCTCAAGACATAATTTGCCCGGTCTGGCAAGAAGGGAAATCTGTTCCCGTGGTTCAGATGCATTTCACAAAAAGAAAAATTCTTCTCGCACAGATTTATAAATGCACCGGTGAGGTGCTTGTCAATATTGCCCGGAGAATAAATTCCCAGCTGAGCTGTAAAAGGAGGCTGATAAAGATAACGAAAACCATATTTCCTGTTCCAGCACAATGGCATCACCGCTTCATAATCATTTAAAACCAATCCGGCCCAATTCCTGGCCATTCGACCTAAGTAAAAAGAACGACCATAAATAAGTCCATTCGGTGAAGAGACAATACAATGGTCCCATTTCTCCAGGTCAATTTTTTCAGCTGATAAAAGACTGATATTTTTTTCACTGCCGGAATTCATGTTCTAATGCAGTCCTCCAATTTTTATGATCGAAATTTTGAATGTCTATGCTGAATGTGATTCGTTTTGCAAATCCAATAGTCCTTATCAGATCTTGAAAATCGCTGCTGTAGACCAGCGGTGCATAAATATTTATAAGATTCCTGAATAGCGAAACCTGAATTCCTCCGGTGTATAAAAACCGGCTGGTTTGTGCATTTGGCTTCCAGGCTTCGGCATATGTGCCGACGTCAAAAAAAATACGGATGGGTATGGGTACCGGAAACAGGCTTTCAGGAAGACTGCTTGAGAAGTTCAGGGCGCTTACCCAATTTGCGGATCTTCCCTGTACATAATCATAGGCATCAATCCGGAGTTTTAGTCCGCCATCACGGATGGAGATTTGCTGGGCTGCCAGACCCGCATTCGGCACTGAACTGTTTTCAATGGCATAAGATGCAGATCTGCCAATAAAATACTGATCGTAGGTGTAGTCTTCATAACCTGTTACGCCAAGTAGTTTGGGTTCATACCTTGTCAAATCCTGATTGTTATTCACATTCCATACGCCGAACTTAGCTGCAAAGAATCCTACGGCCATCCCTCCTCCGGCCGGATAGTTGAAGAAATAATGACCGGTCAGGTTAACCCGGTAGAACAAATCCGTTTGCTGCAGCTCCAGTCTTGCATCGTAAGGATACAAAACCCGATCATCGCGGACATTCAGGCTTGCCTGATTTACGTACCGGAAACTTCCGGAAGTTGCATTGGGATGATTCAGCGAATCTTTTGTTGAAACGGCAAATCCCTTAAATGTAATTTCGTTGATGAGATAGGATTTGAAGTCGATCCATTTTTCCATGGTACTCCTTGCAAAACTTTTTCTTAAATCCAGGCGCAGGTAGGGAACAAGCTTTGAGAAGCTCTCAAACAGATATGATCCCGTGCTGTCGGTTGCGCTGTTGCTGGAAAAGCGGGAACCGTTCAGCCCGAGGGTGAGTTTGCCAATATTATTTGCCGGATACCAGGAATAGCTGACCCGGCCCGTGCCTTCAATGGTTTTGCTTCCGGTGGCATAGAGCGGGATAAGAAGAAACTGAAAATTATTTGCCGGAAGATTAAAATTATTAATCATTCCACCAGGCATCACCTGGTCATAGCGGTTATAACCAAGCACGGGTGCGATGTTAATGTATTGGTATTTATCGGTTTCCACGGCGGAGAATACAAATGCCGGCCTCAGCTTTTTTTTAGCGATGGCAGCGAATGGGGATTGCAGTGTATTTAATTTTTCAAAAGCACTGTCCAAACTGCCCCCGTCATTATTTTGAAACAGCAATTTGAGATCTTCCGGATAAGGATGACGGAATGCCCATTTGTCAAAATAGGCGTGCATGCTCTTGTCAAAGTTAATTTTTCCCATCTTGCCCTCAAGGGACCGGATCCATAAGGCGGATTTCGTTCCTGCAACCAGGGAATAATTTTCCCTGCTTAACATCTCGGAGGCAGTATTGATGGGTTGGGTTGTTTTTTCCTTTTCAGCCACGCGCAACCACAAACAGTCATTTTGCAGTGCATTCCTGTTATCTTCCTTATTTGAGACGGCTGGCTGCAGATTCCAGTTAAAATAGGTTATGAATCCTTTGGAGAACCACGGAAATGATCTCTCATTGCTTAGGCTGATGGCATGAAACCACTGTCCCAGCAGCGCTTTGCGTAAGGTATTTGCCGGATCCCTGTGCAAGCCGGATTTATCCAGCAGGATCATCCCGGAAAAACTTTGCTCCTGCGGTTTAAGGGATTCTATGATATTTAAACTGGAATAAGGATATTCAGCCAGTTCCTGAGAAAGTTGCTGAATGAGCGGCTTTGCAAGTTGAAGTTGCGTTTGCATAATGCTGCTGTCTGCGGAGAAATAAAAAACACGCAGAGAAATTTCTTTCCCGGATTGAAGTTGAACTGAATCATTATTCTCTCTCAGGCGCTTGTCTGCCACCCATGAAAAACTGTTTGCGTTCTTCATCGAAAAATAGTATGACCTGCCTCCGTTGGCATTGGTTTTGGAACTTTCAGGCAGGCAGCCGGCGGCAATGGAATAATTGCCGGGGATATCAATTTCCACTTCATAATCGGCTGGTTCATGGTATGCGCCACCCTGAACAAGGAAGGGCATTGGATGCCATCCTCTACTGTCATAAACGGCAGGCTCGGGATACCAGTTGCTCACCTGATAATTATGGCTTATGTAGCCATTGCCGGAAAAATTAAAGGGAAGTTTTACATGAAAAGATGCAGAGACGAGGATGCTTTCGCCGGGGGCAAGGTTTTTCGGCAGGATCAATTTCACTACGTCAATGTATTCCGGGTGATCCTGGATCGTTGCTATTTCACCATCTACGCGAAATTCCAACTGGTTGATATACCCCTTGCTTTCTTTCTCAGAGAAATAGAAATCCGTCTTTCCATTCTGAAGCAATTGCTCACTATAGGCGGTTCTGTCGTTGCGGTAGGCATTTGGCCATACATGGAACCATATATAACGGAGGGTATCAGGAGAATGATTGGCATACCTGAGCTTCATGACTGCCTCGAGCGCCTGCTTCTTATCATCGAGCTTCACTTCCAACTGGTAGCGGAGATCCTGCTTCCAGGCAGGTTGACCGGTCGCGAATATTGAAAATAACATTACCGGGAAAATGAATATTTTTTTCAAATGAAAAGCCGGTTTGAACGGGTTATCGTCCTTTGCCTTTAAAAATGGTTAGTAAGGTATGCATCATGATCTTAAGGTCGAGCGCCAGGGAAATATTCTCAATATAAATCAGGTCATACTTCATTCTTTCGATCATCTCTTCAACGTTTTCCGCGTAACCGAATTGTACCATTCCCCAGGATGTTACCCCAGGTTTAACCTTCAGCAGGTATTTAAAATAAGGAGTCTTCTGCATGATGAGATCTATATAAAAAGAGCGCTCCGGCCTCGGGCCCACAAGGCTCATCTCGCCTCTCAGCACATTCAGCAGCTGCGGAAGTTCATCTATCCGCCATTTTCTCATGGTTTTGCCCCATTTCGTTACGCGGGGATCTTTTTCGGAAGATAGCAAAGGGCCCTTCATTTCCGCATCTTTCACCATGGAGCGAAATTTATGAATAAAAAATTTTCTTCCTTTAAATCCGGTTCTTTCCTGGGAATAAAAGACGGGGCCCGCAGAACTGAGTTTTACCCGGATAGCCGAATAGAGCAGGAGGGGGGAAAACAAGATGAGGGCCAGCCCCGAGATCAGCACATCAAAGAGTCTTTTAATATGCTGTTGCCATTCGGGCATAAGACCGGTGTGGATATCACTTAACACAGCACTGAACAGATTACTCGTTTTTACTGAGCCCGAGAGGATATCCAGAATTCCAGGGATGATTTTAATCTCTACGTCTTTTTCACTCAATCGCTGAATAATGATTTCCGCTTCTCCATTTTCGCTTTTCTCCAGGGCGACGACCACGAGCCGGATTTTTCCGATGTCAATTATTTTTTCCAGATCATGAATTGGCCCCAGTGCAGGCAATGGAATTTCCGGTCCGGCAACTGTTCCAGCATTCATATATCCTGTGTAGTGGTATCCGATTCCTGCGAGGCCGATCCTGCTTTCTTCATAGGTTTTCAAGGCGATCGGCCCGGTTCCCAGCAGCAGGCTGTTAAAAACAATTTCTCCTCTTCGGATCTGTTTCTTGGTAATAGATAAAAGGAGCCAGCGGCCGAACCAGGTGATCAGGAAATGCGTCAGCAGGAAAGTAAAATAAGCTTTGTAATAATACCGGTAATCAGTTTGCGGATCATTAATTACAATCGCAAAAAATAAGACGGTGCATCCTATGAGGCTGCAAACCGCCGTGCTGGAAAATTCTGTCAGCCTGGATTTCTTATACAGGGAATGATAAACGCCTGTGAGCCCGTAAAAAATCAACCACCCCGCTGGAATAAGTGCAAGCCCAAGCCAGAACCGGTTATTGAGATAGATAATCCCATTTTCATAGAGAGGTTCGGAGAGCAGGATACGACGTGTAAAATACAGAATGATCCATGAAAGCACGCCCGAAAGGAAATCGCTCAGCACATACCAGATTATATGGATTTTTCTGTTCGATCTCATGCATTTTTAACTATTAATGGAATTGTAGCGGATCTTCTGAAGTATCTGGTGCGCAATATCCATGGCCCGGTATCCATCAACCTCAGATACAAGAGTAGGCTTATTTTCCAGGATGGATTCGGTAAATTTTTCAAGCTCCATCTTAATGGCGTTGACTTCCGGCGCTTCCGGGCTGATGACAGAAATGGATTTTTTCCCATTGCGTGTTTCGATTTCAAATGAAAATCCGTTAGGGTCCTGCAGATTGTTCAAACTTATGATTTCCGTTTTCTTAGTCAAAAAGTCGACCCCGATATAAGCGTCTTTCTGGAATATGCGCATCTTGCGCATTTTTTTCATAGAAATTCTGCTTGAGGTAAGATTGGCCACACAGCCGTTATTAAATTCTATACGCACATTGGCGATATCCGGCGTATCCGTCATTACTGCTACTCCGCTGGCATAGATGTTTCGGACATCGCTTTTTACAATATGGAGTATAATATCAATATCATGAATCATCAGATCCAGGATTACACTCACTTCGGTTCCCCTCGGGTTGAATTCTGCCAGCCGGTGAACCTCTATAAACATCGGGTGAAGCGGTGTTGACCCAAGGGCAAGAAATGCAGGATTAAACCTTTCCACATGACCTACCTGGAGTTTAATATTCGATTCCTTTACCAGTTTCATCAATTCCCTGGCTTCCTCCATGTTATTGGCCAGTGGTTTCTCTACAAAAACGTGTTTGCCTTTCCGGACGGCCTTTTCGCAAAGTTCAAAATGAAAATTAGTCGGTGCGATGATATCGACTGCGTCGCATTGATCCAGCAGTTCGTCAATGTCTTTAAAACTTTTGATCTGAAATTTTTCTGCAACCGACGCCGACGTTTGGGGATCCGGATCATAAAACCCCACCAGTTTGGCTTCCGGAATTTCCTTCCAGTTGTTTAAATGAAACTTTCCCAGGTGTCCTACCCCGAATACAGCAACTTTAAGCATCCCAACGATTTAGAGATTCAAATATAAATAATGTGGAAGATGTGCGATGGAATGAAATACTCCAATCCCTGTCAAATGTGGATATGTGGGAAATCTCTGGTTAAGCCTGGCTTTGTCTATGCATTCTCCAGTCGGTAATCCGCATGTGCAGATATTTGTAAATATTTGAAAAAGTAACAGGAAGGTTTTTTTGCGGAAATACTTTCGTCTTGATAAGCTTAATCAGCGTGAGCAGGAAAACAATTATAAAAAGAGCAAGAGTTACATCAAAACAGATATCATACATTTTCAGGAAATAGGTTCGTACGGAAATAACATCTGCATTGGCTTTACCGATCGTGAGGTCCAATATTTTCTTAATGGCCGGGAAAATGACCGGGACCTTAGTCCAATTGGAATAACGAACATCTTCATAACGGTATGTTGTGTCATAGCCTGCCGGCAATTGACGCCTGTAATAATTCCAATTGTTCTTTACATCAGCAAAGCTGGCTAACCCATGGTCTGGTTTGATAAAATAAACGTCATAAAGAGCGTCCAGCACCGCCCATCCATGCCTGGTTTCCACTTCAACCACATTATGTTTGGCAAATTCACCACTTGCCTTCATCTGGGCAATTCTCACGGGGAAATGGTAGCCCTCCAGCAGACGGGCCAGGACGTAAGAAAAACTACCGCAGGCCCCTTCTGCTGTCATGAGATCAATGGTAGCCGGGTGCAGGAGACCTGCCTTAAATCCACCCAATGATTTGCCTTCAAAAATGGGTTGCCGTTCGTTGAGCAGATGATGACAGGCGTGCATGACCTTAACCACCATGGAGTCTTGTGAATCATGCAGCGCAATTTTACTATCAAGATCTGAGCGAATGGCCTGGAATACTTCCTTTTCATAGTCAGCTTCCATTTTGAAATAGAAAAGCGTGGCCACCAAAAAGCCATTCAGGAAAGTAAGAAAATACAGATTCCAGAAGAAACGCTTGATCATGCTCGTTCTTAATCTTAGAGTTAAATGATGGTGGATCTGTTGGTTAGACAGTTTTCAGGATGTAGGGGAGGTATGATCTTCTGTAAAGCTAATGAAATATTCGTTTATCCAAGCCGGACGGGTTAAAGCTGCAATATTTGTACCATATCGGGCGTGAATACCGGTCATGCAGAGTTTCTTGCTGCATTGATCACGCCAAATGAACACCGGATAATAAGTTTCTCGTAGACCTCCTTCATCGGTGAGCCGGATTTCTCTGCTTCACGGAATTTTACGATCGCGTATTGCTGAATAGTGCTCAGGGGCAGAACGATTCTTTCCCGCATCTGTATGGACAATTGTTCAATTGGGTAATCAGACATCAGCTCCTGCTTACCGGATAGCTTAAAAATAAACTTTTTGGTGAGTTCAAACTCATTGAAGATCAGGGCCCATATTTTCCCAAATCTCGGATCCCGGGAAAAGCTTTCCGTCAGAGGGAAAAAGCATTTTTTCATAGCCATTTCGCTATTGTCCAGCAAAGTCTTAAAATAGGGGGAATTCGTATATAGCTGTTTTACCTGTTGCCATTTTCCCTTTTTTTCCATTTCCTGCAGGGCAGTGCCCACTCCGTGATACCCGGTCACGTTTTGTTTAAGCTGGCTCCAGGAACCCACAAATGGAATTGCCCTGAGGTCTTTGAATTCCATTTTTCCCGAATTTTTTCTCTTGCTTGGCCGGCTCCCAATATTGGTTTCACTATAAAACTGCAATGGGCTTACTTCATTCAGATATTCCATGAAATCAGGATGATCCCTTAGTTCAGTATAGGACCTGTAACTGATTTCTGCCATTTCTCCCATCAGCGATTCTTCTTCCTGGTTGAGCGTAACTTTTCTTGCGGAAAACAGGTCGTTGGCAATTCCAGCATGAACGAGTTGCTCAATGTTGAATTGAGCGGAATCAACGGTACCGAAATTGGAGCTGACGGTTTGACCCTGAATTGTCAGTTGTATTTCCTTGTTTGCGATATTTTTCCCAAGGGATGCGTAAAACCGATGCGTTTTCCCTCCCCCCCGGGCCGGAGGGCCTCCTCTGCCATCGAAAAAGACAACTCCGATCCCATGCTGATCAGAAATGCGCGTAAGTTCCTCTTTGGCCTTATAAATGCCCCAGTTTGCCATGAGATAACCTCCGTCTTTGGTCCCGTCAGAAAAACCCACCATGATCGTTTGCGTATTGTTCCTCCTTTTCAGATGTGCCCGGTAATCCTCATGGGAATAAAGCGTGGCCATGATTCCAGCCGCATTGTGCAGGTCCTCTACGGTTTCAAACAAAGGGATTATGTCGATGGGCAGCGTCTCCTTCTTCCATCCGCCGAGAAGGAACAGGCCATAAACCTCCATCATATTCAGGGCACTGTTGCACTGACTGATGATATATCGGTTACAGCCCTTGGGGCCATTTTTTTCCTGGATCCTTTTCACGGACCGGATACTATCGAGGGTATCATTGACCAGCTCATCGCCAAATGGGGTTTCAGCCAGCGGTTTGAGGTTGCTTAGTACTTTTATTTTTTCAGCGTCAGAAAGCGTTTCATAATTGTTGGGGAAAGACTTTTCCCGCTCCTGAACTGCTTTTAAAACTTTTATATGTACCGAGCTATCCTGTCGCAGATCCAGTGTTGCAAAATGCAATCCGAAGATCCTGAGCTTGCTGATGAAATTTTCTACAAGGTTCAGGAAAAGTCCGTTGTTCTGATAAATGAGAATTTCCCGGATTTTCCCCATGGCCGTTAGCATGCCCTGGATTTTCAGAGGGGCTTCGGGTTTCGGCTCAAACAATTCCTGGTATAATTGTTCCTCCAGGTCAGCAATGATCAGATCAACCTCCTTAAATGTTAACCTCCGCTTCAGCCGGCGCACGTCAAAATAATAACACCTCAGGATAGCCTCGCGAAGCGACTCAGCAACCTTGAGCGTCGTAGCGGTTTTTACGAAGGGATTGCCATCTCTGTCACCGCCCGGCCAGAATCCCATCTGGATTACAGGATTCTCATCCGCTACAGCTTCGGGAAACTGATTTTTCAAGGCAGAAAGGATCTTTCCCGCTGCATGGTAGAAAACATTTTCCAGGTACCAGATCAGGCTAACGGCTTCATCATAGGGAGTAGGCTTTTGTTTTTTAAGAAAGGGCGTTTTACCCAACTGCTGCATGAATGTATTGATCTGGGCAGCATTGTTTTCAATCACCGCACGGGACAGATCGTTGATGATTCCCAATACCGGGCCGGGATAAAACTGCGTGGGATGGGCTGTCAGGACCAATCGAACAGCATAGTCCCTGAGTTTTTCCCTGAGTTCTTCTTCCTTATTGTATTGCACTATTTCCGATGAAAGATGTTTAAGCGATCCGGCGCCTCCCATGTCGTTTACACTGGTAAAAGCCGCATCTTCCAACGCATCAAAAAGCACCACCTGCCGCTCAACATATTGAACGAACCGAAAAAGTATATCCGCTTTTTCCCGGTCGGTTCCCTCAGGCGAATGCTTGCTGAAAAAATCATCAATGATCTGGACCGGGCTTAACTTTTTATGATACCCTTCTTCACAATAGGTGAGAAGCAAAGAAAGAAAAATACCCGTCTTTTCGATTCGATGAAAAGGAAGGGATGTAAAGAGACTGTTGTAAAGCTGAAATTTAATACCGACCAGGTTCTTGAACTCAGACAATCCGGAAGATTGGTTACTCATAGCACGAAATTAAAATTCGTTCAACAAATCATGGAGGATATAATAAGAAATCAAAACAATTGAACTAAATCATTGGTTTTTTAATAATTTGGGTTGATTTGTTTTATTTTCTTTAAAATTATTCATTAACTTCGCACCTCCTTTATTTGACGTGATTCATTCAGGCAACCATATTATCGCTATACCTGCAATTACCCGCATAATCGGTGCTACCATCACCCATGCCATCACAACCCTGTAAGGGGTTGTACCAAACCATATCTCCATTGGGCTATTGCTGCACGCCGGATGCAGCTTATTGTTTGCATATTTACTTTATCAAAAAAATTATCCATGCAGGTTCTTAAGTTCGGAGGCTCTTCTGTAGCCAATGCCGGAAATATCGGCAAGACCATCGAGATACTGCGAAAGGCATACCAGAAAGACAGGACGATCGTTGTGGTTTCTGCGCTGGGAGGGATGACGGATACGCTCCTTCAATGCGGCATCGCCGCCTCCTCGGGGGATGAATCATATCTGGATTCCCTGACCCTGATCGAGCAGCGCCATTTGGATACCGTGCGCCAGCTTATTCCTGTAGCCAGCCAGAGTGGCATTCTCAGCATGGTAAAGAAAATCTGCAACGAGCTGGAAGATATTTTCAAAGGTATTTTTCTATTGCGGGAGCTTTCGCCCCGCACCAAAGACTGCGTGCTGAGCTTCGGCGAGCTCTTGTCCTCCAGGATATTGGCTGCCAGTCTTACCAACCAGGCCATAATGAACGACTGGAAGGATTCCCGTGATCTGATCGTTACCGACTCCAGGTACGGACATGCCCAGGTTGATTTCCGTGCTACAAAGAAAAGGATGATTGAATATTTTCAGTCCTCCGCTGCCTCCCTCCTGGTAGTACCCGGATTTATTGCCGCGGATGCCTTTGGAAATACGACCACCCTGGGACGTGGAGGTTCAGACTATACAGCAGCAATCTACGGAAGTGCGTTGGGATGCGAAAGCATTGAAATCTGGACCGATGTGTCCGGGATGATGACTGCCGATCCGAGGTTGGTCAGCAATGCGCGGGTGATTTCAAATATTTCTTACCAGGAAGCCATGGAACTTTCGCATTTTGGAGCCAAAGTGATTTATCCACCCACCCTTCAGCCGCTGATGACCAAGGGTATTCCTGTAAGGGTTAAGAATACTTTTGCGCCCGGGGATCCGGGAACCCTGATTGAGATGGTTTCACGGCGCAGCGGAAGCAGCATCCGTGGTATTTCCAGTGTCGGCAATATCGGGTTGCTGAGCCTGGAAGGAAGCGGAATGATCGGGATTCCGGGATTTTCCAAGAGGCTATTCGAGGCCTTGTCCGGCCAGCAGATCAATGTAATCCTGATAACGCAGGCATCCTCGGAACATTCTATTTGTGTGGGTGTGGACGCGGTGCATGCTTCGGTGGCCAAAACGGCCATTGATGAGGCGTTTGCCATCGAAATTCATAACGGTGACGTACAGCCGCTGATCGTGGAACAGGAACTTGCCATCG
Source organism: uncultured Chitinophagaceae bacterium (assembly GCA_963705005.1). GTDB lineage: Bacteria > Bacteroidota > Bacteroidia > Chitinophagales > Chitinophagaceae > Puia. The sequence goes on along the minus strand of CAVPIO010000009.1, from coordinate 279,790 downwards.
TAGCGCTGGTGGGGGATAATATGAAAAGTCATCCCGGCATCAGCGGTAAATTATTTGGCGTGCTGGGCAGGAATGGGATCAATGTAAGGGCCATTGCCCAGGGATCCTCAGAAAGGAATATCTCTGCGGTCATTTCAACAAAAGATGTGAAAAAGGCCGTCAACGTGCTTCATGAGGAATTCTTCGAAGCCACTTACAAGCAACTGAACCTCTTCATCACGGGAACCGGCAATGTGGGAAAAAGGCTAATCCAGCAATTGAAGCAACAGCATGATTTTCTTTTCGAACAACTGCGTTTACAGGTGCGCGTTGCCGGCGTTGCCAACAGCCGCAATATGCTTGTGAATGAAGAAGGAATAGATCTGAACCGCTGGCAGGAACTCCTTGACCAGGGTGCGCCCATGAATCTTCCTCATTTTGAAGAAATCATACATTCCAAGAACCTGCGTAATTCTGTATTCATAGATGTAACTGCAAATAAGGAAGTGGGAACCAGTTATGAAAGGCTGTTAGAAAAAAGTGTAGCCGTGGTGGCATGCAATAAAATTGCCTGTTCATCGCCGTATGCATATTATCGCAAGCTCAAAGATCTTTCCAAGGAATTCAACGCAGCTTTTTATTTCGAAACGAATGTGGGCGCGGGCCTGCCGGTTATCGGTACCCTGAATGACCTTTTAAGAAGCGGGGATAAGATCCGAAAGATCGAAGCGGTGCTAAGCGGAACCCTGAACTTCGTATTCAATCATTATAATGGCAAAACGCCTTTTGCCAGAGTGGTGAAAGAAGCGCAGGACGAAGGCTATACTGAGCCTGATCCGAGGCTGGATCTCAGCGGAACGGATGTCATGCGCAAAATCATGATCCTTGCCCGGGAAGCCGGCAATGCGATCGAAATGGATGATATCAACAACAGGATTTTTCTTCCTTCATCCTGCATGGAAGGATCGGTGGCCGATTTTTATAAGGCCATGGAAAAAGAAGAACCGCATTTCAAACATTTGTATGATATGGCCGCGAAGGAGGGGAAAAAGCTGAAATTTGTAGCCAGCTATGAAAATGGTAAGGCTTCTGTCGGATTGCAGCATATTGATCCCGCGCATGATTTTTATCATTTGTATGGGAAGGATAATATTGTATTATTTTATACTGACCGGTATCCGGAACAGCCCCTTGTGATAAAAGGTGCGGGGGCAGGTGCGGAAGTGACCGCCTCCGGTGTGTTTGCCGATATTATCCGCGCCGCCAGCGCTTGACACCAGCCAGACAATGAAAGAGATTACCATACATTCACCGGGTACTGTCGCCAACCTTGTTTGCGGTTTTGATGTCCTGGGCCTTTGTCTTGCTGAGCCCTATGATATCATGAACCTGCGGCTGCTGGATAAGAGGCAGGTGATCATAAAAACCACCGGCGATTATCCCTTACCCGCCGACCCCGCCTTGAATACAGCCGGAGCGCCTTTGCTGGAAATGATTTCGGCGCTCGGGCAGGATGTCGGTTTCGAAGTGAGCATTAATAAACAAATCAAGCCGGGAAGCGGGATTGGTTCCAGTGCAGCGAGCGCCGCCGGGGCAGTTGTCGGCGCGAATGAATTACTGGGAAATATTTTTCCGAAGGAAGATCTGGTGCGGTTTGCTATGTTCGGTGAAAAAGTGGCTTCCGGTGTAAAACATGCAGATAATATTGCACCCTGTATTTATGGTGGTGTCACGCTTATCCGTTCTATTTTTCCGCTTGATATTATTCAGATCCCGACGCCTTCCCTGTATGTAACGGTCGTTCATCCGCAAATAGAAGTACGCACTTCGGACGCGCGTGAGATCCTGCGTAAAGAGGTTTTGCTAAAAGATGCCATCCGGCAATGGGGAAATATTGCCGGACTGGTGGCTGGCTTGATGAAGAACGATTATGATCTCATAGGCCGGTCACTTGAAGACGTGATTATTGAGCCAGTCAGATCGATACTGATCCCGGGATTCCATGAAATAAAGAGGTTATGTAAAGAGGCAGGTGCTATCGGCGGAGGCATTTCCGGATCCGGGCCTTCAGTATTCATGCTCAGCAGCAATGAAGCCATCGCTTTCTTGGTGGAACAGGTGATGAGATCTGTATACGACCGCATCGGACTGAATTATCATACCTACGTTACCACCATCAATCAGCAGGGTGTTAAATGCATCGTTTAATCTATTTCCAACATGGAGGGCATGCTTTATTATAATTTAAATAAGCCGTCAGAAAAAGTGGACTTCCGCACGGCAACCATACAGGGAATGGGTTCTGAAAAAGGATTGTTTTTCCCAGACCATATTCCCCATTGCCCCGGGGAATGGATCGCAAACTTGCAGGATTATTCCAATACAGAAATTGCTTTTGCCCTGATGAGGCCTTTTGTAGGGGATACGATTCCCGCCGCATTGCTGAAACAGATAGTTGCCGAAACGATTGATTTCAATATTCCATTGGTACGGATTTCAGAAAATATTTCTGTTCTGGAATTATTTCACGGACCTACCCTTGCATTTAAAGATATTGGGGCGCGCTTCATGAGCCGCTGCCTGGGATATTTCATGAAGAAGCACACGCAACCCGTGACGGTGCTGGTTGCTACATCCGGCGATACCGGTGGAGCGGTAGCCAATGGATTTTTTAATGTGGAAGGTGTTCGCGTTGTTATCCTTTATCCTTCGGGGAAAGTAAGCGGAGTCCAGGAGTTGCAGCTAACCACCCTGGGGAAAAATATTTCTGCCCTTGAAGTGGATGGCAGCTTTGACAATTGTCAGACCCTTGTAAAGCAGGCTTTTTCGGATAAGGAATTAAGCAGGGAAATTTTTTTAACCTCCGCCAACTCTATTAATGTAGCCCGCTGGCTGCCTCAGCAGATCTATTATTTTCTGGCATGGAAATTATGGAAAGAAAAAACCCATCCTCCTGTGATTGCAGTCCCCAGCGGTAATTTTGGAAACATTTGTGCGGGGTTGCTGGCTTATCATTCCGGATTACCTGTAACGCATTTTATTGCTGCCTGCAATGCAAATTCCGTCGTGCCGGAATATCTGAAAACCGGTGAATACAAACCGGCAAAAGCAAAAGCCACGCTTTCTAATGCTATGGATGTGGGGGATCCCAGTAATTTCGTGCGCGTACTTGAATTATTCAACAGGCATATTGAACCCCTGAGGAAAATGATGACCAGTGAAAGTGTCTCAGATGAGGAAACGGCTACCGCCATCCGGTTAGTTCACGATAAGTATGGATATTTGCTCGATCCGCACGGTGCCGTCGGATGGATTGCGTTGCAACGTTACCTGGAAGAACATCCGGCCCATTCGGGGTTTTTTCTCGAGACCGCGCATCCGGTAAAATTTTATGATGTCGTGGAAAAGGTAACGGGTGAAAAAATTTTATTGCCTGATGCTGTCCGTTCCCTCTTAGATAAGAAAAAGGTTTCCGTCAAAATAAGGGCAGACTACCAGGACCTGAAACATTTCCTGCTCAGGAAATAAACTACTTCCGATGCGCTGGTTTTGAACGAGGTATTTCTTTACATTTACATTCAATAATAAATAATAACCCTTAAAATTAAATTCATGGCAAAAAAAAAGCAGATTAGCTTGCTTGGTTTGTTATTGGCTTCGGTCTATTTGCTGAATGCACAACAAGTGCGATTGATTGAAGGGGATCTTACGGCTGTAAAACCGGAGAAGACACTCAACCTGGAATTTACTTACGATAGCCTGAGTGTTGGTAAATTCCATAACGAAGCGGACTTTGTAAATAAAAAAGTTGCTGAAAGAAACAAAAAGCATCCGGGAGATGGCGATGCCTGGGCAAAGACCTGGGTGGACCAGCGAAAGGAAGCATTTGAACCCAGCTTCAGTTCCTCATTTGAGAAATCATCTGATAAAAAAGCCTCTGCCGGCTCAAAATATACATTGATATTCCATACTACTTTTATAGAGCCTGGCTTCAGCACCGCAGCCATCATGGTTCACAAGAATCCGGAAATAGCCGGAACTGTGTTGTTGGTCGAAACAGAAAACAGGTCAAAAATTCTTGCAAAACTATCTGTAGAAAAGGTAACTGGCCGGGCCGGCTCTCATTTTGAAACAGGGGAACACCTGGATGGCGCATACGGGGAGGCGGGAAACCTGGTTGGGTCTTTTATAAAGTAAAAATTAAAAATTAAAAAGTAAAAATTGGAGCATAATCAGTCTCCAATTTTTACTTTTTACTTTTTACTTTTTAATTCCCTAGTCGAACCGCAGGTCAAGTCCCAATCCGCGCAATTCATGAACCAATACATTGAATGATTCAGGAATACCTGCCCTGGGGAATGCTATCACCTTTTACGATCGCTTCATAGGTTTTAGCACGGCCGATGATATCATCAGACTTAAGCGTAAGCAATTCCTGTAAAATATTGGAAGCGCCATAGGCTTCAAGGGCCCATACTTCCATTTCACCGAAACGCTGTCCGCCGAACTGTGCCTTACCACCCAGCGGTTGTTGTGTTATCAGACTATATGGCCCGATGCTTCGCGCGTGCATCTTGTCATCCACCATGTGATGCAGCTTGATAATATAAATGATTCCTACGGTCGCCTTCTGATCGAAACGGTCGCCTGTTTCGCCGTCATATAAAAAGGTATGGCCAAATGTGGGTAAGCCAGCCCGGTTTACATGGTCTGCAATTTCTTCAACCGTTGCACCATCGAAAATCGGAGTGGCAAATTTCAATCCCAGCTTTTCGCCGGCCCATCCCAATACCGTTTCATAAATCTGACCCAGGTTCATACGGGAAGGCACGCCGAGGGGATTCAGAACGATATCCACCGGCGTTCCGTCTTCCAGGAATGGCATATCTTCTGCACGCACGATCTTGGCAACGATGCCCTTATTTCCATGGCGGCCCGCCATCTTATCACCCACTTTCAATTTGCGTTTCACAGCCAGATAAACTTTTGCCAGTTTCAATACGCCGGCTGGCAAGTTCATCTCCGATGGAAATATTGAACTTCTCTCTTTTATATCGTCCCAACTCTTCGTTGTACTTGATGCTGTAGTTGTGCAGCAAAACGTTGATCGAGTTCATCCGTCTTGGCATCGCCGGTCCATCCCAGCGGATTGACATTCAGATAATCGATGCCACTCAGGTTCTTCTGCGGTGAACTTGGCACCTTTGCCGATCTGCACTTCGCCAAAATTATTATTGACCCCGGCAGAAGTGTGTTCTTTCAACAACACCTGCAGCTTGCACAGCAATACTTCCATCAGATCGATTTCATTCTTCTCATGCACTTTCTCGATCTTGTCCAGCACGGCTTTTTCCCGCACCTTGGCGTTCTTATCTTTCTTGGCCCGCTGGAACAATTTCTTGCTGATCACTACGCCTTCCGTTCCGCTCGGTGCTTTCAAGGAAGCATCCTTTGCATCACCGGCTTTGTCGCCAAAGATCGCGCGCAGCAATTTTTCTTCCGGTGTAGGATCGCTTTCTCCCTTGGGTGTGATCTTACCGATGAGGATATCGCCTTCCTTGATCTGGGCACCTACGCGGATAATCCCGTTCTCATCCAGATCCTTGGTGGCTTCTTCAGATACATTGGGAATATCAGGCGTCAGTTCTTCTTCACCCAGTTTGGTATCGCGCACTTCCAGTTCGTATTCGGAAATGTGAACTGAGGTAAACAGGTCTTCGCGAACCACTTTTTCACTGATCACGATGGCATCCTCGAAATTGTATCCCTTCCATGGCATGAACGCCACTTTCAGGTTGCGACCCAGCGCCATTTCGCCGTCCTGGACGGCATATCCTTCCGTCAGAAAATCGCCCTTCTTTCACCCGCTGGCCTTTTCTTACGGCAGGCTTCAGGTTGATGCAGGTTTCCTGGTTGGTCTTGATGAATTTGGTGAGCTTGTATATTTTCAGGTCGTCTTCAAAGCTGACCAGCTTTTGCTGTTTCATTTCGTTCATAGCGCACATGGATCTCGTTGGCATCCACAAATTCCACCACGCCTTCTCCTTCGGAATGGATCTGGATGCGCGCATCGCGGGCGGCCTTGGCTTCCAGTCCGGTACCGACGATCGGCATTTCGGGACGGATCAAGCGGCACCGCCTGGCGTTGCATATTCGATCCCATCAATGCACGGTTGGCGTCATCATGCTCCAGGAAGGGGATCAGCGAGGCGCTCAAACCCACGATCTGGTTGGGGGCGACGTCCATATACTCCACTTCATTCCTTGTCCAGGATAGGGAAGTCGCCGGTTTGACGGGAAACGATCTTGTCTTCAATGAAATGGCCCTTTTCGTCCAGCGGAATATTCGCCTGGGCGATCTTGGCAACGTCTTCTTCTTCGGCGCTCAGATAGGTCAGCTTCTTCATATCCACCTTTCCATCCATTCACCTTGCGATAAGGCGTTTCGATGAATCCCATTTCATTGATCTTCGCATGCACGCAAAGCGTGGAGATCAAACCGATATTCGGACCTTCCGGTGTTTCGATAGTGCACAGACGGCCATAGTGGGAATAGTGTACGTCACGGACTTCGAAATCCCGCGCGTTCACGGCTCAAACCCCCGGGCCCAAGAGCCGAGATACGGCGTTTATGCGTGATCTCACTTAAGGGATTGGTCTGATCGAGGAACTGCGACAATTGGGATGTTCCGAAGAAAGAATTGATCACGGAAGAAAGTGTTCTGGCATTGATCAGATCCACCGGCGTGAACACTTCATTGTCACGAACATTCATACGTTCGCGAATGGTCCTGCGCCATACGCGCAAGGCCCACGCCAAACTGTGCATATAATTGTTCTCCAACGGTGCGTACGCGACGGTTGCTCAGGTGATCGATATCATCGATTTCGGCCTTGCGCATTGGTCAGTCGAACGAGATACTTAATGATCTCGATCATGTCGCTCCTTCGTCAGCGTCTTCTGTTCCAGGGGCTGATTCAGATTCAGTTTGCGGTTGATCTTATAACGGCCAACTTCGCCAAGGTCGTAGCGCTTGTCGCTGAAAAATAATTTGTCGATGATGCCGCGCGCAGTTTCATCATCCGGAGCATCGGCGCCGCGCAACTGACGGTAGATATGCTGAACGGCTTCCAGCTCGCTGTTGGAAGTATCCTTATTCAGCGTATTGTAGATAATGGCGTAGTCGCCGCCCACGTCTTCCTTTCTGAATGAATACGCTCTTTACATCCATTTCGATCGACCATTTCAATCGCCTCCTCGTCGAGTACAGTATCGCGCTCCAGCACGATCTCATTCCGCTCGATCGATACGACTTCGCCGGTATCTTCATCCACGAAATCCTCAACCCAGGTACGCAACACGCGGGCAGCCAGTTTCTTGCCGATATATTTTTGCAGAGTCTTTTTGTCCGCCTTTACTTCATCGGCCATGCCGAACAGTTCGAGGATGTCCTTATCCGTCTCATACCCGATCGACGCTGAGCAGGGTAGTGACCGGGAATTTCTTCTTCCGGTCGATATATGCATACATCACATTGTTGATGTCTGTGGCAAATTCCATCCACGCACCCTTGAAACGGATGACCCGCGCGGAATAGATCTTGGTGCCGTTCGGATGAATAGACTGCCCGAAGAATACACCCGGAGACCGGTGCAACTGAGAAACGACTACACGTTCAGCGCCATTGATGACAAATGTGCCGCGGGGCGTCATGTAGGGGATATTTCCGAGGAACACATCCTGTACGATCGTCTGGAAATCTACGTGTTCTTCATCGTTACAACTCAAGCGCAGCTTGGCCTTCAGCGGAACGGCATAAGTTAGCCCGCGCTCCATACATTCTTCAATGGTATATCGGGGCGGGTCAATGAAATAATCCAGGAACTCCAGCATGAAAATGTTCCGGGTATCCGTGATCGGAAAATTCTCCTTGAACACTTTGAACAAGCCTTCGATATTTCGCTTGTCCGGCGTCGTTTCTAGCTGGAAAAATTCTTTGAAAGATTGGATCTGTACTTCGAGAAGGTCTGGCGTTTCAGCAAGGTGTTTGATCTTACCGAAATTGACCCTTGTTTGGAGTTTGGTTGAAGACATATTGTAATATCCGGTTTTTAGATGTTCAAACTATGGTTCGCCTGAAAACAAAAAAATCCCCTGAAAATTCAAAGAATTCCCAAAGCATTGATTAATACCATGTTATATTGTGCTGAATACTCTATAGCTTATTTCGTTAACGACAAACGGACGGCAAAGTTAGCTGTTTTTTGGCAAAAGCATTAAAATAGTATAGGATAGGTTGGCCATCAACTATCAACCATCAACTAATATTACTGGACTTCAACCTCTGCACCTGCCTCTTTCAGCTTGGTCAACAAGTACATCAGCATCCGCTTTGCTGACGCCTTCTTTCACGGGCTTCGGAGCGCCGTCGACCAGGTCCTTGGCTTCTTTCAGGCCCAGGCCAGTCAGGTCTTTCACGATCTTAACCACATTGAGTTTATTGGCTCCTGCCGCTTTGAGGATCACCGTGAATGCCGTCTTTTCTTCTTTAGCGGGAGCGGCGCCACCTGCAGCTGACCGGCCTGCAACCGCAACTGCTGCAGCGGCCGGTTCGATGCCATGTTCTTCCCTCAGGATCTTTGCGAGTTCGTTTACTTCTTTAACAGTCAGCGAAACCAACTGCTCTGCGAATACTTTTAAGTCTGCCATTTTATTTGATTTTTTCCCCCTTCATGGCTTGGCTCAGGCCAAACTCCGGAGGATGGTTTAAAAAAAGTTTTTTAAGCGTTCATTGTTAAATGTTATGCGTGCTGCCGCCCGTGTTTCCAGAGCATGGATCAAACCAGCCAGTTTGCTTCCTGCATTCAGACCGCTCATTACATTTTTGGCAGGCGACTGCAGCAAGCCGATAATCTCTCCGATCAGGTCGTGCTTGCTCTTCAGGGTGGTAAGTGTTTTCAGTTGTTTGTCTCCTTCAAACACTTCTCCGTCGATGAACGCAGCTTTCAGCACAGGCTTTTCCAGGTTACTGTCTTTACGAAAACTGCTGATGATCATTGCAGGATCCTTCGGACTATCTGAAAACAATAGTGCAGTGACTCCGTTCAACGAATCAAACACGCCGGAAAAGCGGGCAGCGTTAAGATTTTCAAGGGCTTTTTTGATCAGGGTATTCTTAGCCACCTTCATTTCTACTTTTTTATCAAAACAGATCCGGCGTAGCTTCCCTACCTGCTCCACATTAAGCGATTCCGTGTTGGTAACATAGAAATTCTGGTATTGGGAGAACTTGTCCTTCAACAGTTCAATCACTTCATTTTTTTGATCCTTGGTCATAACCTTTTTTTTGGTCCCGGCTGCATCCTCTCAGCCGGCGGTAAGTATTTTAGCGTTGGGATCTGCGAGGTGACAGATCCTGCCGTTTATTGCGCAAATCCCCGGGTGTCAATGGAAATTGCCGGGCTCATAGTGCTGGCCATAAAAACACTTTTCACATAAGTTCCCTTGGCTGTTGCCGGTTTAGCCTTGAGGACTGCGTTGATCAGCTCCTGGCTGTTTTGAGAGATCTTATCCGGGCTAAAGCTCACACGGCCTATAGAGGCATGGATAATGCCTGCCTTATCCACTTTAAATGCTATTTTACCACCCTTGACTTCATTTACCGCAGCAGCCACATCATTTGTAACCGTACCAGTTTTAGGGTTTGGCATGAGATTCCTGGGGCCAAGTACTTTACCCAGTCTGCCAATCTTGGGCATAACAGCTGGCGTAGCTACGACAACATCTACATCCACCCAACCCGCTTCGATCTTCTGAATGAATTCATCCAGACCTACATAATCCGCTCCGGCAGCTCTTGCAGCTTCTTCTTTATCAGGTGTACATAATACGAGCACGCGTTTGGTCTTTCCCGTGCCATGGGGGAGGCTGACTGTTCCGCGAACGGATTGATCCGCTTTTTTGGGATCTACGCCTAAACGAATATGGAGGTCAACGGAAGCATCGAACTTTGTTGTATTCACTTCTTTAACAAGGGAAGAAGCGTCTTTCAGCGTGTAGGTTTTATTTTTGTCCACCTTTCCGGCAGCGGTCTTTCTTTTTTTGGTGATAGCCATGTCAAAATGTTTTTAGCGTTAACAATCATTTGTCCCAGGGAGCTCTGCCATCCACATTGATTCCCATGCTGCGGGCAGTTCCGGCAACCATGCGCATTGCGCTTTCAACGGTAAAGCAATTCAGATCGGGCATTTTATCTTTAGCAATGGCTTCCACCTGCGTCCAGTTAACCTTTCCAACCTTCTCCCGGTTGGGCTCTTTGGAACCACTCTGCAATTTTGCAGCTTCGAGGATCTGGACCGCTGCGGGTGGTGTCTTAATGATGAATTCGAATGATTTGTCCGAATAAACAGTGATGAGCACAGGAAGGACCTTTCCTATTTTGGCCTGGGTTCTGGCATTGAATTGCTTGCAGAACTCCATAATATTAATTCCTTTGGAACCCAGGGCTGGCCCGATGGGCGGGGCGGGGTTGGCCTGTCCGCCCTTTACCTGTAACTTGACATAACCGGTAATTTCTTTTGCCATGTTTACATTTTTTGGTGTTAACGTACCGGTCTGGCCGATACTCCCAAACCATAATTGGGGACGCGAAATTAGTGAAATAGTTTGAAACTCCAATGTGGAAATGTGAAATCTAATGTGTAAATGTGAAAATATGTAAATGTGATTGGGATTCATGGAATTCATGCCGTGAAATTCAGTTTGAAATCTGTGAAGAGAACGGTTTTGATGTGGTGATAAGGCGTTTGTGGCCAGCATTTCTGGTTTATTTGTCTGTGAGACCGTTGTTCACCTGAATGAAAAGCGGCTTTGGGCGCGGGGAGCACCCTATGATCTGCCCGCGCCTGTTATTTCAGATCATTTGCGCACTTTACCATTCCCATTTTCACATTTACATATTTTCACATTTACACCTTGTTTTCCCACTCATTTTTTTCTATATGAATATTTCTGTTTAACTTTTTGCCACAATCTCCAATTGCACTCAAAATCACTAAAATTGTCTTCAAATTATGGCAAAGTCAAAGAAAAAAGCCGCTAAAAAAAGGGTTGCACCCAAAAAGAAATCTGCGCCGAGAAAGGCGAAGAGAGCGGCAAAAAAAAGACGTCCAGCGAGAAAGAAAGCAGCAAAGAAAAAAGCAGCTCCCAGAAAAAGGGCTGCAGCTAAAAAGAAAGCAGCTCCCCGGAAAAAAGCAGCTAAGAAAAAAGCGGCTCCCCGGAAAAAAGCAGCTAAGAAAAAAGCAGCTCCCCGGAAGAAAGCAGCTCCAAAAAAGAAAGCGGCAAAGAAATCGCCTGCTAAAAAAGCTGCCCGTGCTCCGCGGCCGGCTCCAGCTCCTCAGGTTGCACCAGCTCAGGATATGCCGGCATATAGTCCGGAGTCCGGTGGGAACAGCAGCGAAGGCGGTAGTTCTTTTTAGACCCGTTTTGCAGTTTGAGGATAATGAAAAATTGACCTGATTTAACTAAAAAAGACGCAGGCTGATACCTGCGTCTTTTCTATTTCATATGGAGATCTTCCCCTGCAGGGGCTCTGGTCATCAGGCAATTTTTTCCACCTGCATATAATTTAATTCCACAGGTGTGGATCTGCCGAAAATTTTGACAGTCACTTTCAGTTTTTTCTTTTCATCATTCACTTCCTCAATAATTCCGTTAAAATCATTGAAGGGACCTTCGATGATCTTGATGGTTTCGCCGATGATAAAGGGCTCGCTCATGCTCATGCCGCCGGCTTCAGCCATTTCATCCATTTTCCCCAGCATCTTGTTAACTTCTGTTTTTCGAAGGGCGATGGGATTTTCTTTTCCCAGGAAATGAATCACGCTGGGCGTGTTCTTAACTGCGTCTCTCAGATCATCCCCGAGTTTACCATCCACCACCTCGATCATTACATAACCGGGATAATAATTTCTTTCACGCATCACTTTTTTCCCGTTCTGCACCTTGTAAACCTTTTCCATCGGAAGGAACACTTGTTTAACAACTTCGCTCCATCCACCCCGTGAAATCTCCTTATCGAGATATTCCTTTACTTTTCTTTCCTTACCGCTTACCACACGAAGTACATACCATTTGGTATCCTTTTGCGGTGGCTGTTCTGCCGGAGCGGTTCCGGCAGTTTGATTTGTTGTTTCCATCAGGAGAATAATGAATAAATGAATTTTAAAACGGTGTTGGACAGGATGTCCATAATATATACGAGGAAGGTGATCAGAAAAGTGGCAACCAGCACGATAACCGTTGATTGCTGCAGTTCCGTCCAGCTTGGCCAGGTTACTTTTTCAAGCAACTCCCTGTAAGATTCCTTAAAATAATTAGTGACCTTGTTCACGGGAATAATTTGATAATTTGAAAATTTCTCAAGCACGGGCACTAGGATTCGAACCCAGATCAAAGGTTTTGGAGACCTCTATTCTAACCGTTGAACTATGCCCGTAGAAAGCTAAAAGCTATCCCGCATTTGCGAGACAGCTTTTAGTTACTGCAAATATATACATTTTCTGATTTATCCAATCCCGGCCCTGACCGGGCCCGGGGGCTATTTCAGAATTTCAATTACCTGTCCTGCACCCACGGTACGGCCACCTTCCCGGATCGCAAATTTCAACCCTTTTTCCATTGCGATTGGCTGGATCAGCTTTACGGTAAGTGTGCTGTTATCGCCAGGCATAACCATCTCGGTTCCAGCCGGCAATTCCACTTCACCCGTAACATCGGTAGTGCGGAAATAGAACTGAGGCCGGTATTTATTAAAGAATGGGGTATGACGTCCGCCTTCTTCCTTGCTAAGCACATACACTTCGCATTTGAAGTCCGTATGCGGTGTGATGGAGCCCGGTTTGCAAAGAACCATACCGCGGCGGACCTGGTTCTTTTCAATTCCGCGCAGGAGAAGACCTGCATTGTCCCCGGCTTCTCCCTGATCCAGTAATTTCCGGAACATTTCAACTCCTGTAACGGTAGATGTTAAAGGAGCTTCCATCAGTCCGACAATTTCAATCCCTTCACCCACTTTAATACGCCCCCTTTCGATACGGCCCGTTGCAACGGTACCACGGCCCGTAATAGAAAATACATCTTCAACAGACATCAGGAAAGGCTGATCAACCGGGCGCGGAGGCAGGGGTATATAGCTGTCAACAGCAGCCATCAGTTCATCAATGGCTTTAATCCATTTCTCTTCTCCGGCAAGTGCTCCGGTAGCAGATCCCTGTATGATAGGGGTATTATCTCCATCGAAGCCATAGAATGTAAGGAGTTCGCGGATTTCCATTTCGACGAGTTCGAGTAATTCCGGGTCATCCACAAGGTCTACCTTATTCATAAATACCACCATGCGCGGAACACCTACCTGACGTGCAAGAAGGATATGTTCCTTGGTCTGGGGCATTGGGCCGTCGGTAGCGGCTACAACCAGAATAGCACCATCCATCTGGGCTGCTCCGGTAATCATATTTTTTACGTAGTCAGCATGACCGGGACAGTCCACGTGCGCGTAGTGACGGTTGGCCGTCTGGTATTCTACGTGGGCCGTGTTGATCGTAATCCCACGCTCTTTTTCCTCAGGGGCTGCATCGATTTCATCATACTTTCTGGCTTCTGCCAAACCTCTTGTTGACAAGATGGTGGTAATGGCGGCTGTTAATGTGGTTTTACCATGGTCAATATGACCAATGGTTCCAACGTTAACGTGGGGTTTATCCCTTTTGAAGGTCTCTTTTGACATTGGTATCTGGTTTTAAATTGTGTTTTAAATGAATCAATACTATTTTCCTTAAATCTGCTAATTCCTCCCTGCATTCAGGCCAACCGCATCTCCCAGTCCATGAGCCGTTAAAGAGAATTGAACTCTTGACCTCTTCCTTACCAAGGAAGTGCTCTACCACTGAGCTACAACGGCAAGCTTTCGCTAAAGCCCCGGCTTGCAAGCACGAGTAGCTTATGAGCAATTTAAGACCTTTCCCGCCATAACTTTTGCGATGGCAGGTGGCTCCGCTTTCGTCAAGGCTTAACATGCACACCCACCGAAGCCCTGACGAAGGCGGGTTAGAGCGGAAGACGAGGTTCGAACCCGCGACCTACAGCTTGGAAGGCTGTCGCTCTACCAACTGAGCTACTTCCGCGGAATACAAATTTGAAAATTTGAAAATGTGTAAATGAACACAAAGTCAAATCCATTTTTTCAATCCAAAGAACTTTAAAACGTGCACATTCATTTTCAAATTTTCAAATTCCCACATTTTCAAATTATCCAGGTTCCGCATTATCCGGCTACAACAGATAGTGGGCAAGGATGGATTCGAACCACCGAACTCCGAAGAGAACAGATTTACAGTCTGTTGTCGTTGGCCACTTGACTACTTGCCCGGATGGTAATCCCTGAAATAAGATGCGAAACTACGCCGCTTGACTGAATTTGCCCCAAAACAGCATTTTCGCCAGTTGAGCCAGAGAAGGGAATCGAACCCCCGACCAGCTGATTACAAATCAGCTGCTCTACCATCTGAGCTACTCTGGCAAAGATTCCTTTTACTTTATCCTTTTATCTCGGGATACAAAGAACTAAAACAGACGGATTTATCCCCCCGTTTTTTTGGGAAGGCAAAGGTAAGCGAATTTGTTAAATTCAAAAATTTTGAAGCGCTTTTTATGAGAAAGGAAATAACAGCAAAACAGTTTCATGCTTCAACGGTCTGCAATAAAAAAACCCCATTTCGGGGTTTCTGAGTATTAAGCTGCCTGTTTTTCTTTTTTTCGTTTGATCATGTTGATGAGTGAATCCATTGCTTTGTCGAAAGATTCTTCGAAGGATTTGGAGGAACACTTGACGAAAAACTCCTGCTTTGGTACATTCACTTTAATTTCTGCGATTTTGTCCTTGATGGTGTGAACCACGTTGTCAAGCTTCAGAAACACGTCTACATTTACGATTCTGTCCTGGAAGGTATCAAGCCGCGCGAGTTTTTTGTTGATGTAATCAACCAGCTTGTTGTCCGCATCAAAATGTACTGTCTGAATGTTTGCGTTCATAGCTTCTCTTTTTAAACAATGAAACAATAAATAAAAGAACTCTCCGTCCGGAACGCTAAATTCCGGCGGCTTGCTGAAATTAGCGCGTTAACCCAATTTTTCCAAATTTTCAGGCGATAATTAACCCTGGTTTTCTGAAAAAAAACTCAGCTCCGCGGGTGGGTATTTTTATGAACTTCCCGTAGTTTTTCTATGCTGTTATGGGTGTAAAGCTGGGTGGCAGCGAGACTGGAATGGCCAAGCAATTCCTTTACTGAATTCAGATCGGCCCCGTGATTCATTAAATGGGTTGCGAAACTATGCCTGAGTACGTGGGGACTTTTTTTACTGATTGTCGTTACCCGGGATAAATATTTTCTGACAGCCAGGTAGGCATATTTGCTGTATAATTTCTTTCCCCCGATATTTACCAGCAGGGTATCTGCTTTGTTTCGGCCGCTTTCATTTTTTCCCAGAATATATTGCCGGATTTCATTTACCAGTGTGGCACTCAACGGGATCAATCTTTCTTTATTTCCCTTTCCAAGAACCTTCACCATCGCCGTGTTCAGATCAAGCTGTCCGTTTTTCAGGCTGACCAGTTCTGTAAGCCGCATGCCGGTATGATAAAATATAAGGATCAGCAGGCGGTCGGTTTTCCCCTGCCAGTCATCTGAAAATTCCACATGGCTGAGCAGCAGCTTCATATCCTTTTCTTCTACATATACGGGCAGCCTTTTGCCTGATTTGGGACTGATAACCGTGCTCATCGGCGTTTTCTCCAGGTTTCCGGTACGCACCTGGAATTTAAAGAAAGATTTAAGGGAAGAAATTTTTCTGTTGATGGACTTGGATGTTATCTTATTTTCCTTCAAACGGGCCATCCAGGACCGGATGAGCGGGGAGGAAATCCCGCTTAGCTCCTGTGTTCCGAAAGAATCCAGAAAACGGAAGAACTGCTCCAGGTCATCTGTATAGGCCCGGATGGTATGTTGTGAATACCTTTTTTCGTATTTCAGGAAATCAATGAAAGAGCGGATTGGCGCAATCAAAAAAAGGGTATTGGTTCAGCCAAATATAAAATAAAAATGCCATCCTGCAGGAGGATGGCTTAATATATTCAGGTTGATGCCATTCTATTGCTCAAACTTTCCGCTGGCAAGCTGTTGCTTGTATACCGCCTTGAGCACTTCACCTCTTCTCTTAATAGAAGGCTTGGTAAAAGACTGACGGCTGCGCAATTGTATCAGCACTTTGGCCTTTTCAAACTTCTTTTTGTACTTCTTCAGGGCCTTATCAATATTTTCACAATCTTTTGAATCAATAATCAGCATAATGTTATCCTCGTTTAAAAATGAATTACGGCCTGCAAAGATAAGGAGTTTTTCAAAATAAAGTAGTAAAAAGGATGGAAAATCCGATTTTTACAACATGTTTACAGGTATCATTGAAGCCCAGGGCGAATTGCACGCTATTTCCCAAAATGGCACCAATAAAACCTTTCGCATTTCGTCTCCTTTGGCTTCCTGCCTATCCGTGGATCAGAGTCTTGCTCATGACGGGGTCTGTTTGACCATAGAATCAGTTTCCGGCGATTTTCATGAAGTTACTGCCATAGAAGAAACGCTTTTGAAAAGCAGCCTGGGAGAGTGGAAACAAGGCGACCTGATCAATCTTGAACGTTCTATGCAGCTGAATGGTCGCCTGGACGGACATATTGTTCAGGGGCACGTGGATACGACAGCTTATTGTACCGGCCGCGATAACCGGAACGGAAGCCTGGAGTATGTGTTTGAATTTCCGGAATCATTCAGCCGGCTGATCATTGAAAAAGGGTCCGTCGCGGTTAACGGGATCAGCCTCACCTGTTTTAACGTAACTCAAAAAAGCTTCCGTGTGGCCATTATCCCTTACACGCTCGGGTTGACGAATATGAAAATTATCCGGCCGGGATCCATTGTGAATATTGAATTTGACCTGATTGGAAAATATGTGGAGAGAATGAAACCAAAATATTATTTAATATTTCAATATAAAAAAAATAATTTTCAACAAGAACTTTATTTCTTCCAGACAGGAATGACTTGCAAGGTTTGCTTGTTCCAATAGTAAATTTTGTCGTGTACACGACCCGCCTGGATTAGTCTCGATCTTTTTTTTGTATTATCCGGATTTCTAATTACAGGTATTTTATTAAAGAAAAGAAACTCAGCGAACTATCTTAGAAACTTTTACGCAAGGCGCGTCCTGCGTATCATTCCGGTTTATTATCTGGGTATTGCTATTTTTTTATTTCTTTTGCTACATCTTATCAGCTACCCTTCTTACATAATTTTATTGCAAACAATTCGTTTGGAAAGAATTCATCACGGGCTGTTCATTATCACATCCGGAGGAAAGTAATAATTCTTTGAATCATTTTTGGTCGCTTGGCCTGGAAGAACAATTTTATCTTTTAAGCCCATGGATCATATTGTGGATAAGACCAGTACAGCAAATTGCCAGTTTTCTGTTATTGTTGTTATTGTTGCTGTTGGCTTTGAGGATAGGCCTTTGGGAGATCAGGATTAAGAATATTTCTTATATGACCTTTACGCCTTTCCTGAATAAATAGCCTGTGTGGCGGAAGTCTGTTGGCAATTTTCAGATATAAAGGTAGTTTTAGGATGAATGATTTTGCTATACTTACTATTTATCTATTTGCATCCTCATTATTAAACATTTCCAAACGTAAATACTTATGCGGGGTCACTTCCAATTTATCCTGTATGCATTTACCCTCAACCCAAAGCTAAATACAGGGGGTGGGTTGTATGCGTTCCCTCGATCTCGTTGGGAATATTGATAAAAAAGATTTTTGAAAACAGAATCCTTATTTTTTTTAAGAATTTCTTATGGCTTGTACATCTTTCATTGGCCGTAAACCAACTGTTTAAATTCAGCCCCTTTTCAAGTCCCTTCAGCACAATCTTGTGGAATCTGATAATATCGTATTTATGATAGAATAGCTGGCGGCAGAAGCTTTTCTCCAGTTCAGATTATTTTTTTCAAGGAAAAAGACATTGTAAGATATAATGAAAATTACCAGGACTATTCTAGATTTTTTACTTTTCACCAGATATATGGTGATATAGGCTAAAACCATGCACACAAATACCGATGGGAAATATAGCATACGGTCACTTTCAGAAGTTTGGGTACTGATTCCGGAAACGACGGGGATTACGCAGGTTATAGCCACGCTGAATGACAACAGGAGTAAATCTTTTCCGATGGAAATATTCCGGTTCCTCCGATACTTCTTTAACATAAAATAAATGATTACGCTGATCCCTAATATAAATAATATCCGGAGAGTAGATACGCTGTTCTTTCCTCCTGATCCTTTGCCTGCTCAACTGGCCCATGATAAGGGGATGCGCTACGAGTTCCAATTATGATTTTATTACTACCGCCTGTGTGGTTGTTTTATTCATTGATTTATTCGGTAATTCTTCAAAGCCCGGAGCTAATGGTAGATATGGCCTGTTTATCCCTGCACCGTCCGGAGGTAAAAATTTCCCGCTACTTTTACTCTGCATTTCCTTTCTTTTTTATGGCCTGAGGCCCTTTACAGCCAGTAGGCTGGTTTGTTTTATCTCAGTTGCATTTTTTTTAGTGCTGCCTTTTCTGGCCAGTAACCTTATTCTTTCAGGTTATGCTTTCTTTCCTTATTACCCGTTAGATATATTTTCATTGTACTAGAAGTTACAAATCAAGCGAAGGTAATAATAACCTTTCCGGCTACTTGAACCGTGTTAATCCCATGTTCGAAGCATATCGTTGAAACCCGATCAATAAATTCTTCCCCGATGAACCAGGTGGATTAAATAAGGTTCCCTTTGAAATAATAAATACGAAGGATCATTTTGGTGGATTGACTTTTAATCCATTGTCAGGTAAAAATTTTTTCTCCACTTGAATATGCTTTACAGGAGTTGATTTTTCCATTGATTTGCTGGTTTTTTATTGCACCCGATCCTCGTTTTGTTCAGTGCAGTATGCTTTTTGTTATTTTTCCTAACATTTCAGAAAAGATTCCCTTAAAAGCAACAAAATCAAAATTTGTAGGGGAAAAATGATGGCTGATTCATAAGCACTGAGACTGATAAAATAACAGATGGCTACTGCTGATCTTCTGATTCCGGGACTTTTGACTTACGTAAATTAGATGAAATGATATCAGGCCAAGGAGTGAAAACATGCAAGCCATGGATGTTGCTACCCTGCCTCATAAATGGACCCAGGTAGAAGCCTAAAAATTTCTGATGGCTCAGACTAGAGCGGCTTCATTGTGAAAGGGATAGGTAAGAAAAAACAGGCTAGGCTTTTTAATTAATTTCCTGCGTATACTTTTCCTGCATCTGCTTCGCCTGTGGAGATCTATTTGTTCGTTTCATTTTACGGGCTCGATTTTCTGTTTCGGATCCTGATTTCCCAGTCCTGTGTTTTGCTGGTATGTCCGTAATGGCAACCCTGGCTCTTTATTTTTCCCTCTTTATTCCTTTATATGGCTGGATCAAGATAATCCTTCAAATACCTGCTTTGTTCTATTTTCTCCGTGCTTCCAACAGGACTTTTTTTGTTCTTCAAATCGCCAGATTGTTTGGAAAATTATCCGCAGCTCATTTGTTTCTCCTGTTTGCCAGCATCGCCATGGTTTTATTTCTTTCTGACGGCTCCCGTCATTCATCCAGATACGTTCAATTATCATGTCTATTCTATCCTTGTGTTTGACAAGTATGGAATATACCCGCAATAGCTCACCTGATGTCCATTTGGGTTTTCAAAGCCTTTGGTTTGCAGCTATGAGCGTGTTTGATTTCGCCATATTCCAGCCGATCTCCCAAATCCGTAAACAAAATCTGTATAGGGTTGGTTTATAATATTTCTTATTTCAAAATCTTCTGTTATCCGCGATCCTTTGGCCGGACCCAATATGACTTCTGCATCAGCCGCGCCCTATTTGCTGTTATTGCTTTTTACGGAAGTCTCCTGGACACAGATCCGGTTGACGGCCGCTTCAGAAATACGCATTTCATTCCATGAATCAGGATGTTGAAGGCATTTTGAATTTTTTACCCGGAAACCGGAATCAACACTCCGTAGTAAACAGTTTTGTATTCGCTGTATTTATTTCGATTTTGACGCTGACTAACAAATAATTCAACCATCGTTATTATACTAAGGTTCAGACATAGGCTCTAAAAACCTCTTTAATGTTAAAGATAATATGATCAATACAAACTCTTTTAAGCACCCTGAAGTCGTCTGAAACAAAATATCGATTCTAATACAGGAAAGTTATTGCAACCGGTTATCCTTTTTATCCGTCGCCTTTTGTGAATATTTTTCCGGTCGACTGAAAATAAAGGATCAAATTAGCTTGCACATTAAATTACAAGAAAAGGGCAGTATCCACCTCAATGAAACGTTGATCGGATTAAGAGTAGATTTTTTAAATTCGCGCTGGTGGCAAATCAGGTCTACAGCTTTTTCAGGTGTTTTCTCCTATCAATTTGATCTTGAAATTAAATAAAGGAAAGCGCTC
Source organism: uncultured Chitinophagaceae bacterium (assembly GCA_963705005.1). Taxonomy (GTDB): domain Bacteria; phylum Bacteroidota; class Bacteroidia; order Chitinophagales; family Chitinophagaceae; genus Puia. The sequence goes on along the minus strand of CAVPIO010000009.1, from coordinate 259,151 downwards.
TTTGCCGGAAAGGCAGATTGACAAACCTTATTTCTCTCGCAGGCACAGCATTCTCGTTTTTGAACTTACCTTATCCGAGGTTTGGGACTGGTTTCCTGCTTTCCCTGGTTTATTTCTTATTTTCACCATGGGTTGGAACGCAGAATTATTCCCGCAACCTTTTTCTTTACCGCGGGCTTTCTGCCGCGTAATTTTCGGCAGCTTTATTAGTTACGGCTTATATTATATTCATGGAATATTTTTCTTTCAGCCGGCGCAACTGATTTTCCCTGAAGGGGTCAGCAAAAGCCCTCCTTTGCATGAATACTGCACCGATTACATAAAGGAGATGCTGTTCCGGGATGCCCACTCCCCATTGCAATTTCCCGATAGTTGCAAAACGTTTCTATTACGGGGAAGTTCCATGAGGATCGCTTTAAACCGGCCGATTAATATCCATTGTTTTTTGCCCCGCACTCAGCGCTCACAATTATTTCATCAGGTACATTTTCCCATACCCCTTGGTAAAGAATTGATCCGTATTGTCCCCCTGAGCCTGGTATTTATCAAGCGACTTTCCATTTAGATTGGTGACTACATGATACAAATAAACGCCGTTGGCGAGACGCTGATGGTACATATCTGTTCCATCCCATTTAAATTCGGTGATATTCCTACCCACATGGAGGGGGCCAAGTTCTTCTTTTGTAATTTCCCGGACGATTTTCCCAGTTATAGTCAGGATTTGGATCTTGATGTTCTGAGGCACATCACTTCCTGTAATTGTAAATACAAATGCCGTAGAGGTCGTAAATGGATTCGGATAGTTGAGCATATTCGAAATCATCGCTTTGGTGATGATTTTAAATGTCACCTGATACTGAATGGTTCCGCTGGCGTTTCCGCTTTTATCTGACCCCGTTACAATCAGCGTATAGTCATCGCCTTGCGGATCAACCTGGTTGCGAAAGACTGGAAAAAAATCCACGCTTGCAGTATTATCAGCGCTGCTGGTTGCAGGTGTGAACCGAAGTGTATCCGTATTAAAATAATAAGGGTGAAGAGAGCCATCCGGATATCGGAGTTGTACCTGGAGAACGGAAGTATCATTCAAAAGGAGAAATTTAGCTTCATCTTTTAGCTTGATCAGGATATGCGGTTTCGCAGATACAATATCCTCGTTAAGAATGTGGACATTGTCGAATGTTACATCCAGCAAAGGATTCGTCTGGTCCACTTTAACATAAAAATTCTTGTATAGAAAATTATTGAAATGAAATTGTTCCGGCTGATCATTGGCCGGATTTACATCCAGATGCAAGGTATTAATACCAGGGTACGCTTTGCTGTCAATCTGGTAAACAATTTTAATGGTGTCACCACTAACCAGCGGTTTCGTTCTTGGGAGCGGGATCAGGTGTGTCACGTTGTTCTTATCAATAATACTCAGCGAAATCTTCAAGCTGTCGAATTTCTGAAGGCTGATATTCTTGAATGCAATTCCGAAATCGATGATTTCCCCAAGTTCGACAGAGTCCTTGCCCGTAAAGAAAATATTGGGTGCAAGCGCTCCTTCCGGAACAGGGGTATAATTAATTCTCCAGTATTTTAATTGATATGGCGTCGCGTGAAGGGAATCTGTTGCCGTCAGCTTTAATTGTAAATACGGAAACTGTTGCACATTGACCGCGGAAATGTCAAAATCCTGTGTAACCGAATTCAGATTATAAAGTGGTGTTTGATTACCCGAAGTATCGACTCCGATTACCTGGACCCCAACGCTGTCTGTGGATGGCGTTTCCAAACTGATACCTCTCCAGTGAACCTGCTTCCATTGTTTGGCGGGACCGAAGACCGGAGATAATATATTTCCGGTCAAATTTTGCAAATCCACGTTTGTTGAAAGCACGACCTTATCAAAAAGGCCAAGAGAATATTTATACTGCGGAATATATCCGCCTCCGCCTTTTTTATACACAAGTACCCAGCACCTGGGTTGGTTGATGGAATCTATCATGGTAAATCCGGCGGCCAGAAGGGAATGGTATAAGGAATTGTTATGACCATATAAGGAAGTATCTGCCTCCCAGGTTGCGGCATATGAATTATTGTTATCATAATCAATACTTCTTACTACTACAAAGTCGCCGACAGGAATGGAGTCCATAAAATTCATCATCAGCTTTCTACTGGCGGGTGACATGTAAGAGAATTCAAAATTGTAAATGGTAGTAGGTTTGCAGTTAGCGCTTCCGCTACCATACAGGAATAAATTATTTCCCGAGGCGTTAACATTTTTCCATGGCAAGAAAGTTGCCTGGTCAAAAACATTAAAAATAAGGGATTGACCTACGCAGGCGCTTGCCATTTCCTCTATGCCATTCACAGTAACAGAAAAGTCGGCATCACCCGTTCCACTGGTCGGATATATGCCCTGGTTGACATACAAATTTCCCTGGTGGGTGCCATAGTGCCAGTTTCTGTCTGTTCCAAGAGTTAAACCATTCGGGGTAGACTGCAATTGCTGGAAATAATGTGACTGATTAAAACCAACGGTGCTCCTGAGTGAATCTATATAAACAAACGAGAATTCATTCCAGTGATAAGCGCCGTTTTGGGACGGGATAATGGAGGTTCTCCAATAGTACACGGTACTGTCGTGGTAGCTGATCCCGGGATCAAACTCAAATACACCTCCGACGGAAGTGACATTTTTTGAAACTTTCAATGGAGAATTAAAGGCTTCCGTAGAGTCCATCTCCATCACATATTGACTCGAAGGGGCAAGCGGATTGGCGGTTGAAGCGTAAACCTTTTGTGTCGGCAAATTGATGATGGCATAATTATACGGATAGATCGGAGTTAGCTCATCCTGGTAAATAAAAAGAGAGGCGGTCACTGTGTTATTGACCAGCGTCACCTCGGGCACATTATTATCAGAGTTTACAGTAACTGTAATATAATTTTGACCCTTATCCCTTGTCGCTACGATTGGCACCTGAATTTGTATGGAATCCATAAACCGGATACCTGGAATTCTTTTTTTCAAAAGAGTTGCCGTTGTGCCATCCGGATATTTCCTGGTAAAAAGCACGGTTATGGAATCAGAAACTGCTTTTCCGAGGTTATAAAATGTGGCGGTTACATTAAAACTGATGTCAGAAATCGAAATAAAAGTCGGCGTGATCTTCAGATTCTGCGATTCAATATCGTAGTCAGGAAGTTTTTGTTCGTTGATCGTTAGGGCCGGATCTCCATGAATATTCATTTCTTCAATGTTACACCGGGCCAGAAAATCGATGGGCAGGTCTGTAAGCATTTTTCGACCTGCATCAGCCTGGATGGTACCGATGCTTTTTCCATAATCATTGTGATCAAGCAGGGTGTACATATCATTCAGCATGATATTCAGGTAATTTACTACGCCGTAATGTGTACTGGCGACGAAAGCAACAGAACCCTTATTTTGAATTAGAACATAATTTTCCGATAGAGTCTTTCCAGTACCAAGCCTTCCCGGATCATAAGTATAGTAATTCCCTGCATAGCAACCATTTATGTAGAGCACAGGATATTTTCCTGAATTATTGTAAATACTCGGATCGTCGAGGTTAAATCCGAGTGTTGAGGCAGAAGAATGCCCGAAATAGGTAAGAAGCCCGATTCCTCCCGTGAATAACTGAGGGAAAAGGGAGCTTGATACCTGATTATCCTGATCCGTAGTGGAGCTGCAGAACCGGTAAACATTCGCTCCGAAAAGCGTATCCGTAATAATTTGCTGGTAAGCTATCATATAATTGCAGAGCACGTCTTCAAGAAACGGGTCCGTTGCGCCTGTTATATGAATGACATTTTTTCGCCAGGCGCGGCCATCTATTGTATTGGAAGCCGATTGCTGTACGGATTCATATTGTTTTACCTTAGCCAGATAGCCTTCCAATTCTGGACCGCTGATCACTCCAATCCTTCCTATCGGCAATGTATTGATCGAGCCGGTTCCGTCCGGAGATGCCAGCATCACATCGGAAGCGGGAAATCCAAAAGTCGGAACGAGCTCCAGCTTATCGATATTTGGATCTGCCTGATTTGCCCGGTATTCCGTATAAGCCATACCTCGCCCGATCAGCAAAGCGAATTGAGGTTTTTGGGCGTATGTATTTTGCGCGTAATTCAAAAAATTCTTAATGGCCAGGGGATGTATATGAATACCATAGGCAAATTGATCCGTCAGTTCATTGATGTCCATTATCTGCACATTGTATGCGCCGCCTGCTAACGAGGAACGATAGGCCTTATAATCGAGTACCGGATTATTGCCGCTGGATCCAATATAAAGGACGGGATTACTGATGATCAGATAATTTCCCTGATTGGCAGCGTTGCTGTAGGAGACGAAATTCTTTTGTGTGAGTGCATTGACCGTCCTGATATTTGAAGGATCCTCACTGACGAGGGTAAATTTTCTTGCAACAGGAGAACCGGGTATTTCGAAAGTGAATATGCCGCCGGATGAGATGGCTACCAGTCTTTGCCCCGAGGTCCTGTCATACAGGACCGGTGTTGCAGCGCCCTGATTGAAATCACTGATCTTTAGAAAATAACCGCTGATCCTCGCAGGTAATTCAAAACAAAAATTCGCCAGACCACCAAAATCAAACTGTCTTGGATAATTCAATTCATAAAAAGACACAACCAAACGGTCGGCATAAGTGACTGCCTGGGAATTATTGAGAAACTGGAAGTTGGATGATGATGTGTTCAGCATGGTAAGCGGAATAGGTATGTTGCTTACCAGATCATTAAAACTATTTAATGAAGTGTCTTTGACCAACGTATTATTCACTTTTACCTGGATATGCCGAAGCGTATCTGAACAGCCAGCTGCTCCGAATTTCAGGTTAGCCGCCGGCGCCCCAACCCCATTAAAAATGAAGAGATTATTCTGATTGTCCGAGACAGGATTACCCGGATTGGAAAAATCGGAACTCCAGAATTCTCCCTGGTCATAAGAGGAAGAATAAATGTATTGTTCCAGTACAGCAGCAAAGCCGGGATTTAGTTGAAAATGAAAATAGGTTCCGGCCGTGTACATGAAATAAGGCTCAACAGGTAATGTATTCGAGCTTGTATCATTCGCAACGGTACTATAATGAAAAGTGGGGTTGCCCGGATTGACGGTGAGGAAATAGACCGAAGTATCTGATTCAAGACTCCATTTATCAGTATGCTGGTAAAGCGGATTGCGGTAAAGAGGTTTGTCCGGTTTCCCATCATTCATCTGGCCCCAGAATTCAATATAATCTCCCGGGCCCAGTAAACCGCTGCTTACGCTGGTATAAACCGGAACTTCCACGCCATTGCGAAATAACTGGAAATCCTTTGCATCAGTATTTGCCAGGCCCGCTGATGCCAGTACGGATTCAGGTATACGGTAAACTCCGTCGGTTGCAACTTTGAATTTGTAATATGTTTTACTGGGATCGATCCATTCGTTGTAGTAGGTTTGTGAGAATAACCTGCCGGCACAGAGGAGCAAACACAGTGTAAAAAATTTCTTCATGGTTTGGTTCAGGTTTTCTAAGGTGGATTTTAGTTCTTCTTTTTCTTCTTTTTCACATCCACCAGATCAACTTTTAACGAAAACACGTTTGTATATAAAGGGTTCGACTGATTCGCGAGGTTAGTAAATGCATAATCAATCTGTACGTCTCCGATTTTAAAACCCGCTCCGATAGATGGCTGGTAAATCCATATTTCTTTTCGGTTCGTTGTATCCTTATCATCGAGGGCTTTTTGGAAATTGTTGATTCCGGCCCTTACAAAAAAAACATTATTATACGATAATTCCAGTCCCATTCTGGGATCAATACTTATCGGATTGAAGCTCAGAACCGTATTACGGCGACCATCAAACGTTATATCAAAATCCGCCTCTGCCAGTAAATTGATCTTCTTATTGATCGGGAAATCGTAGGAAAATCCCGGAATCAGCTGAGGAGCAGTCAATTCAATGGAATTGGATGGAATATCATTCTGAGTGGCGTAAAATACTTCGCGCCACTCCTGATTTATATTATACGACCAGGCATTGAAGGTGGTTGTCACATCCTTGGCCACAATCCCAAGTTTCCACCGGTTGCCGACCACCTGAACCGCAGCATCAAAACCGAATCCCCAGGCCTTTGTAAAATCACCCGCTTCGCGGTAAATGATCTTGGCATTAATGCCGAAGTTTACTCTGCGATTCTTGATCCAGTTGACCTGCTGGGCCAGAGAAATCAGAAAGGCATAATCTGCTGATGAAAATGTAGTGATATTGCTGAAATCAATGCTCCCATCCGGCTGAACTAAAAAAACGGTATTGGGAATGTCATCAACTGCAAAACGCAACAGGGTAAGCCCCAGGGTTCTTTTGTTATCTTTTAGCGGGAGAACGAGATTGGCATAGTCATATTTTCCTATTCCTGCAAAATATTCAGCGTGCATCAGGTTTAATTGCGGACTTGTTCTGATATCCGCCAAAGCAGCCGGGTTCCAGTATCCCGCAGTACCATCGCTGACCGAGGAAACCTGTGCATTTCCCATGGACATACCCCGGGCGCCGGCTCCAATATTCAGGAATTCATCGGAATATTTTGCAAATTGGGCCGTTGCCTGGTTGCAAAAAACCACGATCAGCAGGGTGGGGAGGCAGCAGTATTTTTTGGTTCTGCACACGACTGAAGTCAATGCCATAAACTTAATCTAACGCATTTTTATTCAGAATATTGCGATCCGTTATGGAAGCGAATATCCCTTACTTTTGCCAAAATTGTCAAGAACTTTTATGTTGCTTTTAGAGGAACTGAAATGGCGGGGTATGATTCAGAACATCATCCCGGGCACGGCGGAACAACTTTCCCGCGAAATGACCACGGGTTATATTGGATTTGATCCTACGGCAGACAGCCTTCATATCGGGAGTCTGGTACCCATCCTGCTCCTTGTCCATTTGCAAAAAGCAGGTCATCGCCCGGTTGCTCTTATCGGAGGTGCAACTGGATTGGTCGGAGATCCGAGCGGTAAGAATGAAGAAAGAACCCTGCTGGATGAAGAAACGCTAAATCAGAATCTCAATGGTTTGCGGATTCAACTGGAAAAGTATCTTGATTTTAAGAGCAGTTTGCCGAATGCTGCGCTTCTTGTGAACAATTACGACTGGTTCCGGGAGATCCGTTTCCTCGATTTTATCCGGGATACGGGCAAGCATATTACGGTGAATTACATGATGGCAAAAGAAAGTGTAAAAAAAAGACTCGAAGGAACGGCCGGTATGAGTTTCACTGAGTTTTCCTATCAGCTGGTTCAGGGCTATGATTTTTATTGGCTTTATAAAAATGAGAACTGCAAACTTCAGATGGGCGGTAGTGATCAATGGGGAAATATCATTACCGGCACCGAGCTCATTCGCAGGAAAACGGGAGGCGAAGTCTTTGCTTTTACCTGTCCGCTGATCACTAAAGCAGACGGCGGAAAATTCGGCAAAACTGAAAAGGGAAATCTGTGGCTGGACCCCCGGAGAACCTCACCCTATCAATTTTACCAGTTCTGGCTGAATGCCACGGATGAGGATGCAGAAAAATGGATCCGGATCTTTACTTTTCTCACACAAAAAGAAATAGAAGGCATCCAATATAACCATAAGAAAAATCCGGAAGATAGGATTTTGCAAAAGACGCTGGCCAGGGAGGTAACGATCTTCATTCATGGCAGGGACGAATATGAATCTGCGCTGAAGACGACGGGAAAATTATTTACGCAGGCTGCTCCTGCAGAAACCCTGAGTGAAGCAGACCTTCATGCCATGGAAGGCATTGTGAAATCAGAATATTTGCGTTCCCGCCTTGATGCCGGAATTGATCTGGTAAGTTTTCTTGCCGAAACGCATATTCTTCCAAGCAAGGGTGAAGCGAGAAAGTTGATACAAAGTGGAGGTTTGCGTATTAACAGGCGGAAAATTGAGGATATTCAATTCAATGTAAATGGCCGGTTGCTATTGCATGATAAGTACCTGCTCATACAAAAAGGAAAGAAGAATTTTTATCTCGTCGAGATTCAGCCTTAAGACCTGATGCAGATGCCGGGTTACTGATTATCTCTTATAAAATACCTTATTTTTGCCGGCATCAGCGGCGTGAGCAGCTTCTTTTGCCCGATAGTATAAAGGCAGTACGACAGATTTTGATTCTGTTTGTCGAGGTTCGAATCCTCGTCGGGCAACTACCCATCCGGATCCCTCCTCCAGATCATTTCCCATTTCTGGAAAACCGCCGGATCATTCAATAAAACCACATTAACGTTCAAACACCAATGACCGGATTTTTACTCCGATTTTACGTGTAAACACTTGCAAATACAGGTTTTTACTTATATCTTGTTCGAGTATTATTTCAACAGATCCCGAATACCCATGAAAAAAAATCTTTACCCCGGATTAGCAATCTTAGTGTCGCTGCTGCTTAGCGTAATGGCCTGCCGTAAGACCATTGATCCCACAGAAACTGTACAGATCCAGACCCCGCCGAAAGTGGATTCCACCACCCACGTGGATTCAACCCATACAACTGTTGATACTGCCAATGTGCCGTATCCCCAAACTCCTTTGCTGGGATGTACTTATTCTCCGGACTATGGTGACTCAGTGATATTTCCGCAACCTACGAACGGGCAGGATTATATAGTTTTTCCGGTTAATAATCAGGGTGTGGACGGGACTTATTTATCCTGGCCGGGCGGCCTGGTATTGAACGCTCAAACAGGCGCCATTGATCTTACAAAAAGTGAAACCGGTGCTCGTTACGACATCAGTTTTGTGAAAGCCGGAACAACGGATACCTGTATGTCCCAGTTGATCGTGGCCGGAGCTGCTTATATGGATAGCGTGTATGTAATCTCCCAAAATGAAATTTACGCAGATCCTTATTACAATGCCAATCCTTACGCACTACCGGTATGCACCGGCAGCTCAGGCGGACAAGGTTGTCAGTTTGACTATAACAATACTGCGAAAAATCAGGGTGTGGTCATTGACAATCATACCGGAATCATTGATTTGCAAAATACAATGAAAAACAGTCTTTTCGCACTGCTCCCCATTGATGGTACTACAATTAATACAACCATTTATTATAAGCTGGACGATAATAGTAACTATGCCCCTCAAAAGATCGGTCTGAAACTGATGTTCTACAATAAAAAATCGAGCATTCCGCCTTCACTTCTGGGAACCATTACCAATGACCTGCTGAATACCCTGCAGAACCTGTTGCTTGGAAAGAGCAGCAGCTCACCAAGGCCTCCGCTGATTATCATTACAAGGAACAATTGACGGGTAAAAGCCGACAATAACCCTCTTTCCCGGACGTTACAGCTGGACATATTTTAAATCCAGCCTATGTCCGGGAAAGTCTTTTTTTGGCTCCTTGCTTTTCTGGCAATCCTTTCCTTTAAGGGACACGATCCCGTTCCTACATCATTAAAAGTCATTTGCAGGGAATATACAAAAGCAGACAGCCTTTTTAATTTATCCAACTCCAGTGCTGCTTCAGACAGCGCAGCATTGAAAGGATTCTGGAATGTAATTCAGCAAACGGGCAGGTTTGGAAAGCAGGGTATGGCAGACAGTATCTTCTTCCAGTCGTTTTATAAGGCAGGCGTGCTGCTTGAAATCAGCGGAAACTTTCAGGAGGCCACACAGGCTTATTTAGGAGCCATGCCCTATGCTTCCGGCGAATCCGGGAAACTAAAAATGTGTGTGTTTGCCGGAGCAGGTTTTTACAATCAGAATAATTTTGATTCGGCGAACTATTTCTTGCTGAAAGCAGAAGAAAATCAAACAATCCTCCAAAGGGAAGACCGCGTGCGTCTCTACAATACACTGGGTGTTTTGTATTATGACAATGGCAATTACCTGCAGAGTAAAAATTATTTTAATCAGGCTTTAAGTATTCTGGATATAAAGCTGCCGGGCGACAGGATAAATGCGCTGAGTGTACAGCTGAATATGGCCACCTGTTTCTACCGCCTTGGCCTGTATGAGCGGGCTTTGAAAATGTATCAAATGGCACTGCGTGGCAAGATGTTCCTCAACCAGATCTATATGAACATGGGAAGAGCTTATGCGGGGCTTCATTCCTACAGCGAAGCCCTGGCTTGCTTTCGCAAGGTCCGGGCAGAAGAACTACCCGGCGTCTGGAATGAAATGGCCAGTGTTGCGCTGGAATCTGGCCATAGTGATTCTGCGGCCACTTGGCTGAACCGGTTCAGATCGGAAAAAACGAATTTGAATGTAAATGCTCTGGATGAGGGCTTTAATGCCCTCTATTCCGGTGAGCTTGATCTTTACCGGTCTGATCCGGAAACCGCACTCAACCATTTACAGGAAGCAGTCAATCTTTTTTCCGGGAATTTTAAGGATACCCGGATAAGGGATAACCCGACAGCCTTTATGGGAACGTTTGCGTACTACCGTTTATTCGATGCACTATATGAAAAGGCCAATGCATGGCAGATGCTTTATAAGAAAACTGCACGTGCGGAAGATTTGCAATCTGCTTACGATACCTATCAAAGCACGCTTTCCCTGCTGACCTATATTGAAAGAAGCTACGAGATGGATGATGCTAAAATTTTCCTAAAGCAAAAAAGTGCTCAGGCGTATAAGCAGGCATTTCAGGTTTGCCTCGATTTATCTAAGATTTTTCCTGAGCGCCATTACCTGGAAGATGCATTTTTAATCAGTGAAAGAAACAAAGCCTCAGTAATGGTTTCTAATTTGAGGGAGCAGAATTTTCATTTTACATCCGGCAGGGAAGGGGATCTGGTACGACAGGAAGGCAATATTAAATTCAATATTGCCAGGTTGAGCATCAAGGCTGATCAGAAATATGATGCGGAAACCATGGAGAAAATAAATTCAGAAAAATCCGTTTATGAAACGAAACTTGCGAATCTGCAGAAAGAGATGGAGAAAAACAGCAGGTATTACCAATTAAAATACCAGGACGACTACCCTACCGTGAGTACCCTTCAAAACAGCCTGAATCCTGACCAGGCGATGATCAGTTTGAGCAACACGGCAGATGCTGTGCATGCGTTTGTGATTACGGCCACTGGTTTTCGTTATTTGCGGTTGGATAGCGGAGAATCAATTCGGGACAACGTAAGATCCTGGATCCAACAATTGCAATCTTCGGAAAATGGGAAGCATATTGATTCCAGAAACCTGGAGCGATCGCTTTACAATCAGCTCGTCAGACCTTTGGAAGAACTTGGAGGAAACAAGGAAGACTGGATTGTAGTGCCCGATGGAATATTCTTTCTCCTTCCCTTCGAGTCCCTCCCTGAAGACTCATACGGGAGCCGCCTGATCGAGAAGCATTCATTCAGTTATCAATTCTCCTCCAGGTTTATTCCAATGAAGGAATCGGTTTCTATGAAACCTGATTTTGAAGGTGCGGTCCTTTCGTTTGCGCCGTTTGCCGCAAGCGGAGCGGACCTGCGCAAGGAAGGAATGGGATATCTGGATCGCTTACCGGATTCAAAAAAAGAAATCTCCTCTCTTGGGGGTAAACAATATGCTGACAGCCTGGCCACAAAAGAAAACTTTCTAAAATCACTGAATCAATTTCCTATCGTTCATCTTGCCACGCATGCAGTGGCCGATATGAATGATCCATCCGCTTCTTTTATTGCTTTTTATCCCGCGTCCGGCATGCGTTCGGAAGATTGTCTTTTCCTCGATGAGCTTTATGGTCTCCGGATGGACAGTTGTCAGTTGATTATTATCAGTGCCTGTGAAACCGGGAAAGGGCAACTGGTCAGCAATGAAGGCGTAATGAGTTTCGCAAGGGCTTTTCTGTATGCGGGATGCCCAAGCACGATCAATAGTTTATGGAAGGCCGATGACATGTCAACCAGTGAGATCCTGGATCATTTTCATCGATATCTCCGGGAAGGGTATAGTAAATCAAAGGCATTGCGTCAGGCCAAGATTGACTTTATCAAAAAAAATCCGCTACTGAGAAATCCCGCTTACTGGTCGCATTTGATCCTGACGGGAAACCCGGACGCATTGTATAAAAAAAAACAGCCCTACGGGTGGGCTGTTCTTGGAATATGTTTTTGCTCTGCAGTCTTTATTGGGTTAAGAAAAAGAAAAAAAAGTCGACGCTCTTCATAGCCTGATATTGGATCTTAAATGGATAACGTTGTCTAAACCTACTCTAGTGTTTTCAGGGATACGTCGACTTTTCATGTTTGGTCTTTCATTGGATTGGATAATCTCTCAATGGAAAATGCTGGTTTAAGGATCGGATCTGATTTTTCATCCGGATAAAGGACTTACTGGTTTTTCAGGATTCGGTTTTTCGCAGGATCGTCGGATTCTTTATTGGTGTTTTTCTAGGATTCGTTTTTTGTGATCAGCTTCTTATTTAGTAACCGCTGATGGATTTTTTGTAACCTGGTTTTTTCTTTCTATTATACTTTTCAAAGAGCCGCTTCTTTATTTAGTAACCGCACAGCAATTAAATGTAACCGGATTACAGAATTATTTTTGGTCTTTTAACTTAATGATTTTCAGGTCAGTAACTGATATCTGGCGAGCCAGGGGATAGTAGACCTGGTTCTTGTTTGCTCTTATCTGGTCCAGCATGCTAACTCCTTTTTCAGTCTGGTTGTTCATCAGGTAAGCCAGCGCCAGATAATATTCGGCTTCATCCTGAAAATATTTATCCGCAGATTTTGCATTGACATTCAATACATGTTCAAAACGGGAAACCGCTTCCGGGTATTTTTTCAATTCAAGGGCGGCCATACCAGACAGGAAATAATACTCGCTGGTTTTGATCATTGCCTGGTCGGAATTCTGTATTACTGCATTCCAGTTTTTGTCCCGGTAAGCTGTTTCAACAACGTCCTGATTGCCTTCCCCACGGTTTGTACTTAAAGTATATTCTGTAAAATTATGCTGATAAAGGGAACTGTTATTTACGGTGATGTATTTATAAAATAAGGCGCCACCAAGCACGACGATCACGATGGCTGCAACGCGGAGTGCAGTTTTATACATATTGCGAACCAGGGCTCCGGAAGTTTTTGTTACCGGCTCAGTCATATTTCCGAATTTTTTGCGGGCGTTCACCACTTGTTCACGGATTGCATTGAGTTCAACCGCTTCCACAGCCATGCCCAGGTATGCCCATTCGGTCGCAACCTGTTTATCGTTGCGGATCAGGGAATCCACCTTAACCGCTTCTTCCGCAGACAGGTGCTTATCCAGGTAATCAATCAGTAAAAGTTCGTTATTCGGCAACATGGCTTCTTATTTATTTATCAATTCGGCAATTTGTTTTGCTGCAACCGGGTTTTCCTTTAACATGCCCGTAAGTTGTTGCAGACATTTATATTTCTTATTTCTTACTACTTGTTCATTTTCATAGTGCAGGTGGGCGACCATTTCTTTCATCGACATATTCTCATAATAAAATAAGGTGAGAATTTTTCTGCAGGAATCGCCCAGCGCGGCAAGCAGGTTTTGCAGTTGTTGCTTCAGCTCCCGGTCAACGATCGCCTCACTTACATCCGGATCTTCCGGATCACGACCGGTCTCAAACAGCTTTTCCCGGTTATCAGATCTTTGGCGCTTTCTCAATTCATTAAACCACAGGTTTTTTGAAATGGCGATCAGAAAAGTTCTGATGCCGGATTCAAATCTGAATTTTCCTTTCCGGACAGTGTCTATAAAGGAGATCACCGTTTCCTGGAAAATATCATCCGCATCCTGTTCGCTGCCGCCCTTGCCCATAATAAAAGATCTTGTGACCGCTGCATGCTCCTGGTAGAGATATTTAATTGCCTGATCCAGGTTCCTCTTTTCTTTAATGGCCTCTGCCAGTGCCTCATCTGAGAAAGTAATCTTAGCGTTCATATATTAGTAACTGCCCGGAAAGGGTTTGTAACCTGGATAATAAAATAAATTGAGAATGTGGAACACGCTTGAAATCAAATAATAAGTATATGATTATCAACTATATACAAGCAGTTTCCTATCGGTCTGTGTAAAATTCAATTGCCCCTGTTATCTTTGCAGCCGAAAAATTAAAGATAGGGGAAAAAACCTTTCCGCTCCTGCCCGATAGTATAACGGTAGTACGACAGACTCTGACTCTGTTTGTCGAGGTTCGAATCCTCGTCGGGCAACAACGGCCCCGCAGGAATTGCGGGGCTGTTTTATTCATCCGGGATTCGCAGGCTATGCATGTCAACCCGCATGGCAATTTCAGAATGGGTCGGCCCACTCAATACCGAACAGATACCTGTATCACAGCCGAACACTTTCCCTGTTGCCCAACATATAAGTAATTATTGATCAGCATATAATAAGTTGGCATTCTCTTGGTAAAAATAAATTTATGCTTAGAAATTTTCTGAAAATCGCCTGGAGGAATCTGCTGAAGAACAGAACCTATTCCATCATCAACATAACAGGTCTGGCTATTGGCCTGTCCTGCTTTTTACTGATTGCCTTATATGTTCTGGATGAGCGGAGCTTTGACCGATATAATGCTAATGCAGCAAATATTTACCGCATCAATTCGGATATCCGCTTTGGGGGTGGTGAGTTGCACATGCCCATGACATCAGATATGATGGGCCAGTTGTTGAAGAAGGATTACCCGCAGGTTGAACAATACACCCGCATTTATACTTCCAGGGGCAGTAAACTGATTAAGAAAGGCAATGACTATATCAATGAAAATGATGTGGCAAATGTTGATTCTACTTTCTTCGATGTATTTACGCTTCCGGCAATTGAGGGAGATCCGAAAACCGCGCCGAATGAACCCAATACGGTAGTCATTACGGAGTCGACAGCAAAAAAATATTTTGGAACCACAAATGTTTTGGGCAAAACCATCGAGACCAACGATCAAAATGCACATCATATAAAATCACTGCAGTAATAAAAGATATTCCGCATAACTCTCATTTCCGTTTCGATTTTCTTTTCTCCATGAAGAATGTGAATTATGAGTGGGGGCAATTGACCAGCCACAATTTTCATACCTATCTGGTACTTAAAAAGGGGACAGACTACAAAGCTTTTGAAAAAAACTTCGATCAATATATTGAGAAATATGTGCTACCATATGTTAAACATTTCATCCAGATCAATAATATGGATGAATTTAAAAAGGCAGGCAATAAGTTGGAGTATTCCCTTATGCCAGTGACCAAAATCCACCTTGTACTCAGATCGTTCTTTTGAGTTGAGTCCAGGCGGAAATATTCAGTATGTATATATTTTTTCAGGCGGTGGCTATATTTATTCTTCTGATTGCCTGCATCAATTTTATGAACCTGACAACGGCCCGTTCCGCAAACAGCGCCAAGGGAAGTCGGTATCCGGAAAGTGTTGGGCACAGAACGCGAAAACCTGATCGCACAATTTCTTTCCGAATCCACTTTGATGGCAGTCCTTTCTCTTGTCCTCGCCATTTTCATTGACTATTTCGTGTTGCCCTTATTTAATGATGTTGCTGCAAAATCAATGCGAATATCAAGCCTTTTCACCCCCCTTATATTGCCTCTGCTCATCGCTATTCCTTTTATTGTTGGATTGTTGGCTGGCAGTTATCCCGCTTTTTTCCTCTCCGCCTTTAAGCCCATCGAGGTGTTGAAAGGCAGAATTAAGCAAGGAAGTAAAAGCGGTAATTTAAGAAGCGTACTCGTGGTGTTTCAGTTCGCAACTTCTATTATGCTTATTATCGGTACAGTGGTCATTTACAAGCAACTGAATTATATACAAACAAAAGACATCGGATACAATAAGAGTCAGGTATTGATTATAGACAACGCTTATGCTTTAAAAGATAATGCAGAGGCATTTAAAAATGATGTATTGCAGTTGAATGGCGTGGCAAGTGGCACTTTGAGCGGGTATCTGCCCGTTAGCAATTCGTCGCGCAGTGACAATACCTACTCTAAGGAAGCGGTACTGGATTTCAAAAACGGGCTGGATATGCAGTCCTGGAAGATAGATTATGACTACATCAAAACTATGGGAATGCAAATGGTGAAGGGTAGGAATTTCTCCAAATCATTCGGGGATGATTCAAATGCGGTTATTATAAACGAAGCGACAGAAAAAATTTTAGGATATTCAAACCCCATTGGTGAAAAAATATATTCGACAGCCCCGGATAATAAGACAATAGCATTTCATATAATCGGCGTGGTCAGGAATTTTAATTATGAAAATCTGCACCAGAGTATCGGTCCTCTGAGTCTTTTTCTCAGAAATAGTCCAGGCCTTATTTCCTTCAAGGTGAATACTTCAAATATGAACAGACTGGTAAAACAGGTTGAAAGTAAATGGCAGGAACTGGCTCCGGGCATGCCATTCAGCTATCGTTTCCTGGATCAATCCTTCGATAAAATGTACCGGGCGGAACAGCGAGTTGGAAAAATAGCGATGATCTTTTCCGTGCTGGCCATATTGATCGCCTGTTTGGGATTATTCGGACTGGCTACCTATATTGCCGAACAGAGAACCAAGGAAATCGGCATACGCAAAGTTTTGGGAGCAAGTGTGCAGGGCATCATACGGTTGCTCTCCAAAGATTTTATGAAATTGGTTGCAATCTCTTTTGTTATTGCAACTCCAATATCCTGGTGGTTCATGAGCAAATGGCTAAATGATTTTGCGTACCGTATTCAAATTGAGTGGTGGATATTTGCAATGGCTGGATTCATGGCATTGATCATAGCCCTGGGAACTGTAAGCTTCCAGGCAATCCGTGCCGCTGTCTCAAATCCCGTCAAAAGCCTCAGAACTGAATAAATCCGGGAGCCGTATTCAAAAACAGATAAAAATCAAAAGCCTCCTGTTGAAACAGAAGGCTTGTTAACGATTGCTTGCCATCAAGTGATAATAAAATATTATATTTTATTTACATATAACGACAAGTGCCAATTCCTTCTAAAAATAAATAAAAATTAACTCAGAATTCCATATTTGTTTGGAATAATAAAAGGAATATAATATAATTATTTTATTTATATGATAAGTTATGAGTCTTCCTTGAGTTGAGGATTTGGGGGTATTGGCGGAGAGCGGTCTCAAGGCAATCCATGGCTTCGTGAATGGAGTCGACATTTAATACATAGGCCAGGCGCACCTCATTTTTGCCAAGGCCTTCAGTACCATAAAAACCTGCGGCGGGCGCCAGCATCAGGGTTTGGCCCTTATAGGCAAATGATTCCAGCAGCCATTGGGAAAAGTGTTCGGCATCAGATACGGGCAATCTTGCGATGGCATAAAATGCGCCTCCGGGACTCGGACAGAAGACGCCTTCAATCCGGTTAAGTCTTTCCACAAGCGCATTTCTTCGTTTACGGTATTCTTCTTTTGTGATATTGAAATAATCGTCCGGCAGGTCCACTGCGGCTTCGCCCAGTATCTGGGAGAAAGTGGGGGGACTAAGCCTTGCCTGTGCAAATTTAATCACCGCATCCAGCACCTCCTGGTTTCTCGTTACAAGCGCACCGATCCTTCCGCCGCAGGCACTGTATCTTTTCGAAATGGTGTCTAAAAGAATGACGTTTTCTTCCAAACCCTCAAGCTGCATCGCGCTCAAATGTTCCCCTTCATAACAGAATTCCCGGTAGGCTTCATCGGAGAAAAGATAGAGACCCCGCTTTTTAACCAGCTGTTTTAAAGTATTCAATTCCTGGCTGCTGTATAAATAGCCTGTTGGATTATTGGGATTACAGATGAGAATTGCCTTTGTTCTGCTAGTAATGGCTTTTTCAAATGCCTCTGTGGATGGCAGAGCAAATCCGCTTTCAATATAGGAAGTAACCGGGACCACTTTAACTCCGGCTTCCGTTGCAAAGCCGTTATAGTTGGCATAAAATGGTTCCGGTATGATCAGTTCATCCCCGGCGTCCAGGCAACTCAGCATGGCAAAGAGGATGGCTTCCGATCCCCCTGTTGTAATGATGATTTGTTGATAATTGATGCCAATATTTTTCTTTGCATAGTAACTGACCAGTTTACGGCGATAGCTTTCATTGCCTGCGCTGTGGCTGTATTCCAGAACTTTGAAATTAAAATGCCTCACGGCATCCAGTGTTGATGGCGGCGTTTCAATATCCGGCTGGCCAATATTCAGATGATATACATGAATCCCTCTTTTTTTTGCAGCCTCGGCATAGGGCACCAGCTTCCTTATCGGGGAGGCCGGCATATCTTGTCCGCGTTGCGAAATGGAAGGCATGAAAAGAATTTTATAAAGTAAAGATAAGCCATGCGCCGGGTGCAATGCCTTTGCCGGCACAAATAAAAAAGCCGTTGGGCGTTGCTGGCCACCAGTTTTCATGGGCTCCCTTTCTTCATTGATTTTGAAAATAGGGAAAGAAAACAATTGCGGACGGTCAGCAAACGTTCAACGGCCGTACAGAGGAGGTATAATTATGATTTTGATTTTCCTTTTTCTTCCTGATACTTAGTATATGCATCAGCGGTCAGCACTTCTCCGGTAATCTTAAGCTGAAGAGGCTGGTCAACGCCGGCGACTTTGATGGTTATAGATTTGTTGAAAAGCCCGGGGGCGGCTGCATTGAAACCGGCAGTGATTTTGCTATCCTGACCTTTCGGTATGGCGCCTTCAGGCTTCACAGGTGTGGTGCATCCACAGGAAGGTGTGGCAGATTCAATCACAACGGCTCCGCTGCTGGTATTTGTAAATACAAAATCGTGGTTCACCGGAACATTCTGTTTTATCTTGCCGAAGTCGTAGGTCATTTCTTTGAATTTAATGACGTCAGCCGCTGATTTCTGTTGGGCAAATAAAGAGAGTGAAAGAATAAAAGCGCTGAAAAACAGGAAGGCTTTTTTCATATTATTATTGATTTGTTTGTTTTAAAAAATGCACGGAAGCGTTTTCAGGAGCGGATGTTGCCGGCAGCTTATATACTTCGCCGGTTATGGTTAACGTCTTTGTGTGTCCATTGTTATAAAAAATAGTTACTGTTTTATTAAAATGTCCTTCTGCGTAAGCATTATATCCCACTTTTATAGGGGCGGTGGCGCCAGCCTCAATGGGCGCCCGGCTCCATTCGGGAGTGGTGCAACCACAGGATGCCTGCACGTTTTCCAGCAGGAGAGGCTCCTTGCCGGTATTAACGATATCAAATACATAGGTTACCGGACGGCCCTGGGGAATTTTTCCAAACTGATGCGATGCTTCTTTTAATACAAGAACGTCTTCTTTTGAAGTCTGCGCTGTAGCTTTGGAGGAGATATCGGTGGTTTGGGCTCGCAATAGACCCGCTGTGAACATGCCACAAATTATTAACAAAGCGCCCTTTTTCATAGTTTATAGAGAAATCTGTCCTAAAATTACATAGTAAACGTCAGCTATGCCAATAAATTTTACCTGCTTTATTTTTTTAACCCTGCCTTAGGTCATCAACCATCAAATGATCAAATATGGAAAATCTGATCGCCACCGAACAACCTGATACGGAAAATCTATCGTTCGAGCATTTCCGGGACGAAGTATTGAAAGATTTCCGGTTAGTGTGTGAGAGCCGCGAAGCAAGCCTCCTGGGAAGAAAAGAAGTGCTTACCGGGAAGGCCAAATTCGGGATTTTTGGTGATGGCAAAGAAGTTCCGCAGGTGGCAGTCGCAAAATTTTTTAAGCCAGGGGATTTCTATGCCGGATATTACCGTGACCAGACCCTTGGATTTGCCCTCGGCACATCCACGATTGAAGAATTTTTTTCGCAGCTTTATGCAGATCCGGATATTCGTCATGATCCGCATAGTGGTGGCCGGAACATGAACGCACATTTTGCCTCTCCATTGGTCGGCGAAAACGGAGAGTTTCTCGATCTTGTCAACCGCAAAAATTTTACTGCCGGCCTGGCTCCGACGGCGGCACATATTCCGCGCTCGCTTGGTCTGGCTTATGCGTCCAAGCTTTTTCGGGAGGTGGGTGAACTGAAGGAGATGAAAAATTTGTCTGTCCAGGGCAATGAGGTTTGTTTCTGCACCATCGGTGATGCATCGACCAGTGAAGGGCATTTCTGGGAAATCCTCAATGCTGCAGGCGTATTGCAGATACCGCTGGCCATTTTCGTATGGGATGATGGTTTTGGCATTTCTGTGCCTGTGAAATACCAGACCACTAAGGGTTCAATCTCCGAATTGCTGAAAGGTTTTCAGAAGAAAGAAGGTACTAACGGGATTGATATTTATAAAGTGAAGGCCTGGGATTATGCGGGTATGTGTGAAACGTTTGAATCTGCCATCCATAAGATCAGGGTCACCCATACGCCGGCGCTTTTTCATGTGGAGGATGTTACCCAGCCCCAGGGCCATTCTACTTCAGGTAGCCATGAACGTTATAAAGCGCCCGAGCGCCTGGAGTGGGAAAGAACCTGGGACGCCATGAAGAAGATGAGAGAATGGATTATTGAAAATGCGCTGGCAAGCCAGGAAGAAATTGACGAAATTCAGACGACCGCCAGGGAGTCTGTGCGCAACAGCCGAACGGCCGCCTGGGAAAAATGCATGTTCCCGATTCGCCAGCAGATAAGCCATTCCGTTTCGCTGATCCGAGATCTAATGCCTGTACTGCCAGGTAAACGCGTTCAGCTTGAAAAGATATCCAGAGAAATGGAAGCGCATCATGAACCCAATCGCAGGGATGTGATAAGTGGAATTCACAAAGCGCTTGTATTGGCAGGGATTCAACCCGAAACAGGCACTCTGAGAAATTATTATGCGAAACTCAATGCCGAAAATGCTGCCTTTTACAATACCCATTTGTATCATGAAGGGCAAAAGAAAATTGAAAATATCGGGGCCGTTGGAGTCCGTTACGAGGCCGATGCCCCGATGTTGAACGGATATGAGATCCTGAATAATTATTTTGATGGTCTTTTTGAACATAATCCTAAGGTGCTGGCATTTGGTGAGGACCTGGGCCTGATCGGGGATGTTAACCAGGGGTTTGCCGGCCTTCAATTGAAATATGGCAAGGGGCGCATTTCGGATACAGGAATCCGGGAAGTAGCCATCATCGGCCAGGGTATCGGCCTGGCCATGCGCGGACTCAGGCCGATTGCGGAAATCCAATACATCGATTACATTCTGTATGCCCTGCAAACGCTTAGTGATGATCTGGCTACGCTGCAGTACAGAACAGCCGGAAAGCAAACGGCACCGCTTATTGTGCGTACACGTGGTCATCGTCTGGAAGGCATCTGGCATAGCGGTTCTCCCATGGGCATGATCATTAACTCGATGAGGGGAATTCATGTTTGCGTTCCGAGAAATATGGTGCAGGCGACGGGCATGTACAATACTTTATTGGAAGGCATGGATCCGGGCCTCGTTGTGGAATGCCTGAACGGATATCGTCTCAAAGAACGGCTCCCCTCTAATCTGCTTGAATACCGGGTTCCTCTTGGCGTGCCGGAAATAATCAGAGAAGGGACGGATATTACGATTGTATCCTATGGCTCTACGCTCCGGATAATAGCAGAGGCAGCCGGCATGCTGGAAGAACTGGGTATCAGTTGCGAAATAGCAGATGTTCAGACCCTGCTTCCTTTTGATATCCACCAGATCATTCTGCAATCACTAAAAAAGACCAACCGCATTATTTTCATCGATGAAGATGTACCGGGCGGCGCAGCAGCCTATATGTTTAATAAGGTAATGGAAGAACAGGGCGGGTACAAATGGCTGGACGTTTCGCCGCGTACACTCACGGCAAAAGCCCACCGGCCTGCATATGCAAGCGACGGAGATTATTTCAGCAAACCCAATGCGGAAGAGATAATGGATGCGGTTATGGAAATGATGAGGGAGTGACTAATTTGATAATTTGAAAATGTGGTAATTTGAAAATGAAGGCATTGAATGGAGATGAAAATTTTCTTGTTCTATCATTTTCACATTTTCAAATTATCAATCCGGCCTAGGCCAGATTGTGAAACACCTTCTGCACATCCTCGTCCTGTTCTAATTTGTCGATGAGTTTCAGCACATCCTGCGCATTTTCCTCTGATAGTTCCACGATGCTGGTTGGTATCCATTCCAATTCAGCTGTCAATGGGGTAATATTTCTGGATTCAAGGGCCTTTTGCATATGGCCGAAATCATTGAATGCAGTATGCAGTACAATTACGGGTTCATTATTTTCTCCCAGTCCATCCCCCATATCTTCAAGGCCATAATCGATCAATTCCAGTTCTAGTTCATCTGCATCCAGACCCCGGGGCTTCAATTTGAAAACGCCGAGTTTTTTGAATTGAAAGCTTACGCTGCCACTGGTTCCCAGGACGCCGTTCCCCTTATTAAAATAGGATCTGACATTGGCTACTGTACGCGTTGGATTATCGGTTGCCGTTTCCACCAACACGGCAATGCCATGGGGAGCGTAACCTTCATACAGTATCTCTTCATAGTTTTCCATTTCCTTACCCATGGCCCGCTTGATGGCTGCTTCCACGCGGTCTTTCGGCATATTCACTGCCTTGGCATTCTGAAAACAGCGGCGGAGGGCCGAATTAGTTGCCTGATCGGGGCCACCCGCCTTTACCGCAATCGCTATTTCCTTACCAATCCGCGTAAACTGCTTCGCCATTTTGTCCCACCGCGCAAACATAGTTGCCTTACGTACCTCAAAAATGCGACCCATATAAATCAGTTCTTAAATAAGTAGTAGAATTTCTTTATTTTCTTGACAGACGAGCGCTGAAAATAAGCACATGCACAGCTGCAAATATCAAAGAAAAATAGAAAATGGCCGGGCCGTCACTTCCTCCCATTTGTACATCCCCGCCACCCTTTTGAAAGTGTTGGGCAAAAGCAACCCCTGCCAGCAATACAGACAGGACCAACCCTCCGCCTCCGCCTATTTTATTTGCCTGCGTCAGGGTTTCCTGCTGGCCGGCGGATAATAAACTATGCCTGATTCCATACCAAAGGTAAACATCAAAACCAATGATCATCCAAACGATCAACCTGATCCATGTGTCCAGCGGGAGAAATACCATCATGAACAAACAGGTGATGATACCTAAAATTGGCACAAGGGGAACAAAAGGAGTTTTGAATCCACGAGGCGCGTCTGGGATATTCTTTCTCATCACCAGAACACCAATGCAAACCAGTATAAACGCAAACAGGGTGCCGATGCTCGTCATTTCTCCAACAACTCTTGCCGGTACGAACGCTGCGAACAGGCTTACAAAAATCATAAAAAGGAAATTGCTCTTGAACGGTGTCCGGAATTTGCTATGCACCTGAGAAAAGATGCGTGGCAAAAGTCCGTCCTTACTCATGCTGAAAAACACCCTGCTCTGACCCATGAGCATAACCAGGATGACGGAAGAATAACCTCCGAGAATGGCCACGATGATTGCCCTGTTTAACCAGGGATAATCCGGATGAAGGACTCCGGCCGCATCTGCTTTTCCCATATGATCAATGGCTACCGCAACCGGCGCAATACCATCTTTTCCTCTGAATGAAGTATAATTGGTGACCCCGGTTAAAACATGGGCGAATAAAATATACAGAATGGTGCAAATGGCGAGAGAGCCCAGGATTCCTATAGGCATGTCTCTTTTCGGATTTTTGGCTTCCTGCGCTGCCGTGCTCACGGCATCAAATCCGATATAGGCAAAAAACACTATGGCTGCCGCACGGATGATGCCACTGAAACCAAATTTGCCGAAGGTTCCGGTATTTTTCGGAATATAAGGATCATAGTTGGATGTGTTTATGTATTTCCACCCAAGGAAAATGAAAATCAGCACCACAGAAATTTTTATAATTACGATCACCGCATTTACCCTGGCGCTTTCCTGCGTTCCTTTAATGAGGAGCAGACTCACCAAAACAACAATGAATACAGCAGGAACATTTATCATCCCCCCGTCAAATGGGCCCGTTGCCATGGCGTCCGGTAAATGAATATTAAACCCTTCGAGAAATTTCACGAGGTAGCGGCTCCAGCTAATACTTACGGTTGCCGCACCCACTGCATATTCCAATACCAGGTCCCAGCCAATCACCCAGGCAACAAATTCTCCCATGGTGGCGTAAGAATAGGTGTATGCGCTTCCGGCAACCGGAATCATAGATGCAAATTCTGCGTAACATAGTCCGGCAAAACAACAGCCCAGCGCAGCTACAACAAAAGAAATGGTTATAGCCGGGCCTGCCTGATTAGCAGCCGCGACTCCGGTAATGGAAAAAAGACCGGCGCCGATTATGGCGCCAATACCCAGGGCAACCAACGATCCCGCACCTAATGTCTTTTTTAGGGAATGTCCGCCCTTATCCGAAGCTTCAGCAAGAAGGCCGGCCAGCGGCTTTTTTACAAATAGGCTCATGGCAATCGCTTATGGGTTGGTAGAATGTTTATTGAAGTCGTAAAATAAGCAAATATTCTGCAGTCCGGTATTCTTTTTCAATTCAATGTAAATCTGAGATTTTGTGAATTGAAGAATATTCGATTGTTTGCAGGTTCATTTTTCCCGACCAGGGAATCCGGTATGATTGATTTAGTGATGTCCAACAATACAAATTTCATGATGATCAATTCACCTGACAGGTGAAAGAAAAAAAATGAACGGATGAAAAAAATTGGTTTAACCGGATGGATCCTCATATTCATGGCAGCAGGCATCGCAGCCGGATTGCTTATTCATTATACTGCATCAGCCTCCTGGATCAGTCGTTTTAGTGATGGCATGTCTATCCTGACGGATGTGTTTTTAAGGCTGATAAAAATGATCATCGCCCCGCTGGTTTTTTCTGCCCTGGTTACTGGAATTGCCAAGCTCGGAGACATTCGGGCGGTAGGAAGAATCGGAGGAAAAACACTGGCCTGGTTTCTCGGTGCTTCCCTGGTTTCCCTGATCCTCGGCATGGTTGTTATGAATATTGTTCATACCGGTCATGACCTGCATTTGCCTGTTCCTGCCGGAGAGGATCTTCAGCCGCTTGCATCATCATCTCTTTCATTCAAAACTTTTGTCACGCATGTTTTTCCCCGAAGCATCATGGAAGCGATGGCTAATAATGAAATTCTTCAGATTGTAGTTTTTGCCATTTTCTTTGGAATAGCAACGGCAGCTGTCGGTGAAAAAGGGAAAATCATGATACGTGCGCTGGAAGCAGTGACCGAGATCATCCTGCGGGTCACCGGATATGTAATGATTTTTGCGCCCCTCGCGGCCTTTGCAGCCGTGGCTGCGATTCTTTCAATCAAAGGATCTGAAATATTAATCTCGTACGGCAAGTTCATTCTCATATTTTATTTCAGTGTGTTGGCGCTCTGGGCCATCCTGATTGCCATAAGTTATTTATGGATCGGGAAAAAAGTGTTTGTCGTGCTGGGCAATGTTAAAGATGTCGTGCTGCTTGCTTTTAGCACAGCCAGCTCCGAAGCGGCTTTTCCGAAGCTGATAGAAGAATTGGAGAAATCTGGTTGCCCGAATAAGATCGTCAGCTTTGTTTTGCCCCTGGGTTATTCATTCAATTTGGACGGTAGCATGCTGTATATGACCTTTGCTTCCTTATTTATCGCGCAGGCTTATGGAATAGCCCTTCCTTTTCAAACACAGGTTATCATGCTGCTTGTGCTGATGCTCACGAGCAAAGGGATTGCAGGTGTTCCGAGGGCCGCCCTGGTGGTTATTGCCGGCACTCTTTCTATGTTCCATATTCCGCAGCAGGGTTTATTGTTACTGCTGGGTATTGATCAGTTCATGGATATGGCGAGAAGTGCCACGAATGTGGTTGGAAACAGCCTCGCTACCGCTGTTATATGTAAAATGGAAGCTGTGCTGAAAGATTAAACAGTTAATCCGGAGTTTGACCGGAGGGTGAGATTGAATCCGGATTATATTTCCTTATATATTTATAAGTCTTAATTTGGCGGCGCAAACCGAAGAAACTGCTTTAGTTGCTAATCTATAAAATTTTTATGCCCATATTCCTTGCGTTTACGATCAAAGATTTGCTTAACCCGGAATTCTATATAAATAACGGGGGGCTTTGGGTATTGCTGTTTATCGTATTCGCGGAAACAGGATTAATGGTCGGCTTTTTCCTTCCGGGGGACAGCCTGCTCTTCGTGGCTGGTATTTACAGTCAAAAGCTGATCGGTACCCTGCTGCACAGGGGAACGGGAAGTAATCTGGCCGATCTCCTGATCCTTTGGATCATGATTTCCGTCTGCGGCATCCTGGGAAACATTGCAGGATACTGGTTTGGAAAAAAAAGCGGTCACTTTCTTTTCCAGCGGAAAGATAATTTTCTGTTCAAGAAAAAACATTTGTTCGATGCTAAGGCTTTTTACGACAAGCATGGCGGGCAGGCGATTGTTTTTGCGCGGTTTCTGCCCATCATCCGCACTTTTGCCCCCATCGTGGCAGGCATTGTACAGATGGACAAAAAGAAATTCATGTTCTATAACATAATAGGTTGTGCATCCTGGGTATTTCTCATGTTGTTTGCGGGTCATTACCTGGACCGGTTTTTCATGAGTAAATTTGGCTTTGACCTGAAAAAACATCTGGAGATCATCGTGCTTATAATTGTACTGATTACTACGCTGCCCGTTTTATATAAATTGTTTTTTGGCAGAAGGGCCAGCATGCATCCGGAAGACAAAGTCATATGAGTGCTTTATCCCAAACAAGACAAAAAGGCGTATTCCAGCTCGCAGTTATCGTTGCCGCCCTGGGTTACTTTGTTGATATCTATGACCTGCTGTTATTTACGGTAGTTAAGAAAGCTTCCATGACCGGTCTTGGTTCAACAGATGCAACCATGCTGGCAGACAGTACACTTGTGATCAACTGGCAGATGGTTGGGCTCCTCCTGGGTGGAATTATCTGGGGCATATTGGGAGATAAAAAAGGCAGACTTTCTGTACTGTTCGGATCTATCATTCTGTATTCTATCGCCAATTTTGCCACCGGATTCATATATACCGTAAACCAGTATGCGCTATGCCGGTTTGTTGCTGGCCTGGGTCTTGCAGGAGAGTTGGGAGCCGGCATTACCCTGGTCAGCGAATTGCTGCCGAAAAACAAACGTGGTATTGGCACTTCGCTGGTGGCAGGAATAGGTTTGATCGGCGCCGTGTTCGCTTATTTTACATACAGGGTCACCGACGATTGGCGATTGTGCTACAAAATTGGCGGCGTGCTGGGTATTGCCCTCCTGATCCTTCGTATAAGTGTGGCCGAATCGGGTATGTTCCTCCAGGTGAAACAACAGTCGGTTGTCCGCGGAAATTTCTTTATGTTCTTTACAAATGGTCACCGGTTCAGAAAATATATGATGGCGATCCTTATCGGTCTTCCAACCTGGTATGTGATTGGCATACTGGTTAACCAGAGCGATCGGTTTGCAGGCGCGATGTATGGGAGGAATGCAATTGATTCGGGGCGATCGATCATGTTTGCCTATGTTGCTATTTCAATCGGGGATATCCTGGTCGGTTTTATCTGCCAATGGCTGAAGAGCCGGAAAAAAGGATTATTTCTTTTTTATATCCTGTGTATTATTTCCGGTATACTTTTTTTCAGTGGTTACAATAACCAGGATGCGCGCATGTATATGATCTGTACCGTACTCGGCTTTTCAACCGGATTCTGGGCCATCTTCGTTACCATGGGTGCGGAACAGTTCGGCACCAATCTCAGGGCCACCGCAGCTACTACAATTCCCAATATGGTGCGTGGTTCCCTGCCGCTTATCAACCTGCTTTTTCTGAATCTTTTTCAGAAGTCATGGGGATGGACCCTGATCCGGAGCGGTATCATCACCGGACTCCTGGTGATGCTGATTAGTTTTATCGCATTTTATTATACAGAAGAAACCTATCACAAGGATCTGAATTACATTGAACATTAAAACCTCCGCGCCTTTACAAAAGTTGAATCCCTATCTTCGCGGATCATTTTTTCCGCAAAAGGTTATCTGATGAAATTTTTGATTATCCGCTTTTCTTCCATTGGCGATATTGTGCTGACAACACCTGTTGTGCGTTGCCTTAAGCAGCAGATGCCGGATGCGGAGATCCATTTTCTTGCCAAATCAACCTACCTGCAGATCCTGGCTTCCAATCCATATATTGACAAAGTGCACTACCTGGAGCAAAGCCTGCAGGCAGTTATCAAGGAGCTCCAGCGTGAAAATTTCGATTATGTAATCGACCTTCACCACAACCTGCGTTCCATGAAAGTAAAGGATGCCCTGAAGGTCAAAAGCTTTTCTTATAATAAGCTTAATGTTCAGAAATGGATTTACACCAGTTTTAAATTTAACATGCTGCCCAAGGTCCATATTGTGGACCGCTATATGGAAACGGTGGAGAGTTTCGGAGTGAAAAATGATGGCGCCGGCCTTGATTATTTTATTGCAAGGGAAGATGTGATCAATGCAGCTGATCTTCCCATGTCCCATTCGGCCGGATATGTTGGTGTTGTTATCGGCGCTGCACTGAATACGAAAAAATATCCCTTTCATCATTTAAAAAAACTTTGCGAACTGCTGGATCATCCGATCGTGTTGCTGGGCGGCCTCGAAGATGCCGATGAAGGGGACCGGATTGCCGCCGCTGATCACATCAAGATTTATAATGCCTGTGGAAAATTCGGGCTGAATGAATCCGCCGATCTCGTGCGAAAGGCAAAGCTGGTCGTGACCAATGACACCGGATCATGCATATTGCAGCCGCTTATAAAAGGCCGATCATTTCACTCTGGGGAAATACCGTTCCTGATTTCGGCATGTATCCTTATTATGGATCGAACTATCTGCAGCGCTTTGGAGTCAATAAGGCGGGGCAGGAGCTTCCCTATGAGATTATTGAAATACACAGGCTCAGGTGCAGGCCCTGCTCCAAAATCGGATATGATTCCTGCCCGCTGGGGCACTTTAAATGCATGGAAAAAATAGATCCTGCCGCAGTCGTGAACCGCATCCTGGCGAGGCTTTGAGTTATTATTTGATGTGCTGGCCGGTCCAGTTTCCATCTTTATCAAAAACATTATATCCCACCACCGAATCAAAACAAAGATATTTCCCGTCCCATACGCCCTTCACATCGAAATGATTAAAAATGCCATTTCCCGCCTTTACAAAAAAGCCTGTCCATTCACCCTGCGCATCAAATGAGAGCATGAGTTGTTGGGTCGCAACTGAAATATAACCGATGAGCTCATCCGTACGGTTGAAAATATACAACCCCTTCCATGCCGGATTTTTCGGGTGGTACTCATTATGATACATCGGGTTAAGGGTCTTGTTTACGTCAGGGTTAAGCTCAAAATGATTCAAAGGGTTAATTGTGCTGTTGTATTCGGGATTCACATCGTTATTATGTGCAGGGTTTATATTCCAGTTGAACCTCGGATTAATATTTGAATTTTTATCGGGATTGATCGTCGCGTTGAAATTTGGACTCAGGTTAATGTCAACTTTCGGATCATGCCGGTTTTCAAGTGCTTGCGAGCGGGCGGAAAAGAGCAATAAGAATGAAAGCGAGATCAGGGGTAAAGTTTTTTTCATCACATTTTTTTCAGTTATTCGTATGGTTTCTAAAAGGTATGTTAATTTATATGAATACCGGTCCATTTTCCGTTTTTATCGAACAGGTTGTAGCCGGAAGAATTGTCATAACAAAGGAACATGCCCGTCCATATGCCGGGAACAGTAAAATAATTATATAGCAGCTGCCCTGCTTTTACGAAATATCCATTCCAGATTCCATTGTTATCGAATGAAATCATTACGTTTTGCGTGGCAATGGAAATATATCCAAAAAGATTATTGGAGTCGTTAAAAATAAACATGCCTTTCCAGGTGCTGGTGGAAGGCCGGAGGCTTTTCATGAAGGCGGGATTCAGCACTTCATTCGATTGCGGATTGAGCTGGAGGTTGATCATCGGGTTGATGGATGAATTCTGCATAGGGTTCATCTCATTGTCCTTTAACGGATTCATATTCCAGTTTACCGAGGGATTGATGGAGAGGTTGCTGTCGGGATTGATGCGGTAGTTACGGAAGGGGTTGATATTTGGATCTTCCTTGGGGTTATGTTTCCTGAAAGCAGGATCCACCTGGGCCTGCAAGCCTGGCAGCGCGATGAGCAGAAAAGCCATGAAAAGCACAATTCCTCGCATACAAATAACGGTTAAGTTATAGCGATAGGTTAAGACGACTTTTCGCCGGATACGAGGATATATTTGGGGGAACGGTACAAAAGTAGGTCAGGAATGCGAGTTTGTCAATAGCCAACCAAAAAACTTGAAGGTTGATAGTTGATGGGACCATCAACGAAGCAATCAGAGTGTCTTTAAAACATCATTCATCCCCCTCACGGCGGCGGCACTTTTCTCAAACAGGTCTTTTTCGCCGGCATTCAGGTCGAACGGGATGATTTTTTCCCAGCCTTTTTTCCCTATGGTAACGGGTACACCCAGGCAGATATCTTTCTGGCCGTATTCTCCATCCAGTGAAACGCAACAGGTAAAAAGTTTTTTCTCATCCCGCACAATGCTTTCCACCAGGGCTGCCCCTGACGCCCCCGGCGCATACCAGGCTGATGTACCAATAAGCCTGGTCAGCGTTGCGCCTCCAACCATAGTGTCTGCAACGATTTGCTTTTGTTTTTCTTCGCTCAGCAGGGTGGTTACAGGAATGCTGTTCCAGGTGGCAAAGCGGATCAGCGGAATCATGGTCGTGTCTCCGTGACCACCAATTACCAATGCGTTGAGGTCAGCCGGACTGCATCCGAGGTGCTGGCTGAGTTGAAACCTGAATCGGGCGCTATCCAGGGTTCCTCCCATTCCGATAACGCGCTGTTTAGGCAGGCCGGTTTCGTGAAGGGTGAGATAGGTCATCGTATCCATGGGATTGCTGATGATGATCAGGATGGCATCTGCCGAATGTTTCAGAATGTTTTGAACAACGGTCTTTACAATCCCGGCATTGGTTCCGATCAGCTCTTCGCGGGTCATTCCGGGTTTTCTGGGAAGCCCGGAAGTAATTACCACCACATGGCTTCCAGCCGTTTTGGCATAATCGTTCGTACTTCCTGTGATCCGGGTATCGAAGCCGAGAAGGGCTGCTGATTGCATGATGTCCTGAGCCTTACCTTCAGCCAGACCTTCTTTGATATCAAGGATCACCAGTTCATCGGCGAGTTCTTTGCGTGCAATGTTGTCAGCACAGGTAGCGCCTACGGCTCCTGCACCTACTACGGTAACTTTCATCGGGAATAATTTAAATGAGTGATTGACTATGCCGTTTTCAGGCAGGGCAAAGGTAAAGGCGCAGAGGGATTTTTCAAGACTGTGATCAGATTTATCCCGGAAGGATGATTAATCTTTCGCGTCAAACCCGTTCAGGATCGTATCCACTTTTTGGTTTCCTTCAAAATGCGTGATGTATTGTCCCTTCTTATTGTATAAAGCGAGATAAGGAAGATTTTGCATTTTGAAATAGGGAGGAAGAAAATATTTCTCATCCCGTCCCATCCGGATATTCGGATGATCGCTGATGCGGTAATAGGTATAGAAATTTTTCATTTCATCGAATGGCTGAAAAGTGGCCATCACGATTTCGATATCTTTGAATTTATCAAAATCGGCCAGAATATCCTGCATCTGATGTTTACAATGTTCGCATTCCGGGCTGAAAAATATCAACAGAATCCTACGGTTCCTTTTGATTTCGGTCTTGGTTACATAATGCACACTATCCACTTCCAGCAAACGTATGGGCGGGAAATCGGGATTTTTTAAATAGCCTGGCTCGGAAGGCGTGGATGTCTGAGCCTGCAGGCTGAAAAGAAAAAACAAACCGGCGATTACGGCTAACACTCTTTTCATTCGGGATATTTTCATAAAAATAAAGCAAAATCCGGGATGGCCCAACTTGGTTCTCAAAGCCGCTTTGCAGGTAAGCGCAAAAACCATTAGTTTTGTCGCCCTTTAAGGATAAGATTTATTATACAGCTAAACTGATCATATCATATCATGGCAAATACAGCAGACATCAGCCGCGGGCTTATCATTAAATTGGATGGAAGCCTCTATACCGTCATTGATTTTGGTGAGAATAAAACAGCCCGGGCGGCCGCCAAGGTGTGGGCCAAGTTAAAAGGGGTGGATAACAGCCGGAGTATAGAAAAAACCTGGAACAGCGGCGATACTATTTATCCTGTTCGCGTGGAAAAAAAGGATTACCAGTTTCTATATAAAGATGATACCGGATACAATTTCATGGATACGGAAACTTTTGAGCAGATTGCAATGCAGGAAAATCTGGTGGATGCCCACCAATTTTTGAAAGAAGGACAACAGGTCTCCGTGCTTATAAACACAGAATCGGAAATTCCGATGGGTGTGGAACTTCCGGATAAAATAGTTTTGCTTGTCACTTATTCCGAACCAGGCCTGAGGGGCGATACAGCCACACGCACACTAAAGCCTGCAAAGGTTGAAACCGGCGCTACCGTTAACGTTCCGCTGTTTGTAAATGAAGGTGAATTGATCCGGGTGAACACAAAAACCGGGGAATATGTGGAAAGAGTGAAAGAATAACACTTATCTTAGTCTTCCTTATTAATAGTAAATGCCATAACTGATGGATTTTAAACAGATTCAGGAGTTGATCAAGCTGGTCAACAAATCGAACATCGGTGAAGTAACGGTTGAGGAAAAGGGATTTAAAATTACAGTAAAACAAAAAGAAGAGCATGTTCAGCAGGTAATCGCAGCGCCCGTTGCGACGCAGCAATTTTCTCCCGGTTATTCCCAGCCCCCTGCTTCCCAGGCGCCTTCCGGTACGGGTTCCGGAAAAGCGAAAAGTGCAGAGCCGGCATCAGCAGACAACCTGATCACCATAAAAAGCCCCATGATCGGAACTTTTTACCGCAGTTCTGCACCGGATAAACCCTCATTTGTAAATGTTGGCGACGAAACGGAACCGGGCAAAGTGGTTTGTATTATTGAAGCCATGAAGCTTTTCAACGAAATCGAAAGTGAAGTGAAAGGAAAAATTGTTAAAGTGCTCGTGGAAGATGCTTCTCCGGTGGAATTTGATCAGCCATTATTTTTGGTGGACCCGAGTTAGTCCGGGAATTTGAAAATTTGAAAATGAAGATAATGTAAGAAGTTTCTTGCTAACCCTTCATTTAAACCAATTTCGAACCAATTCATGCATCGCCTTATCATACCTAATATCTTCAAATTTCCAAATTTGCTATACCTGATAATTAAAAGTGCCGCGTTCATTGGAATTGTTTTCCGTGAGGACATTTTCAAATTTTCAAATTTTCAAATTTTCAAATTACTTCATCCTTGTTCAAGAAAATACTAATTGCAAACCGGGGAGAGATCGCCTTAAGGGTTATCCGAACCTGTCGGGAAATGGGTATCAAGACCGTTGCAGTGTATTCCACTGCCGATAAGGATAGCCTTCATGTGAAGTTTGCCGACGAAGCGGTATGTATCGGAAAGCCTGCCAGTGCGGATTCCTATCTGAATATTCCCCATATTATGGCCGCTGCAGAAATCACCAATGCGGATGGCATTCACCCTGGATATGGTTTCCTGGCAGAAAATGCCCGATTTGCAGAGATCTGCGGGGAGCATGGAATTAAATTTATTGGACCAACTCCGGTCATGATCAATTCCATGGGCGACAAAATAACGGCTAAGGAAACCATGATCAGGGCTGGAGTACCAGTAGTTCCCGGGGGCGCCGCTTTGCTGAATAGTCCTGATGAAGCCAAAGGGCTGGCTTATGAAATCGGATATCCGATAATTCTGAAAGCAACGGCTGGCGGTGGGGGCAAAGGAATGCGGGTGGTGTGGGAGGAATCTGCCATGGAGCATGCCTACCAAAATGCAAAGCTGGAAGCCGCAGCTTCTTTCAAAAATGATGGCATATACGTGGAGAAATTTGTTGAGGAACCCCGCCATATAGAAATCCAGGTAGCCGGTGACCAATATGGAACAGTCTGTCATTTGAGTGAAAGGGATTGCTCAATCCAGCGGCGCCATCAAAAACTGGTGGAAGAATCTCCATCTCCCTTTATGACCCGGGAACTCCGGCAACGGATGGGAGAAGCGGCCATTAAAGCTGCCTCGGCCATCAATTATGAAAGCGTCGGCACAGTAGAATTCCTGGTTGATAAGAACCGGAATTTTTATTTCATGGAAATGAATACCCGCATCCAGGTAGAACATTGTGTTACGGAAGAGGTGGTCAATTTCGACCTGATCAAGGAACAGATCAAGATCGCCGCAGGTGAAACCATCAGCGGTGTTAACTACGAACCCCAGGGTCATGCAATCGAATGCCGGATCAACGCAGAAGATCCATACAATGATTTCCGTCCTTCCCCGGGAAGGATCACCACCCTGCACCAGCCTGGCGGCCACGGGATACGCGTTGACTCTCATGTTTATGCAGGCTATACCATTCCGCCATATTATGATTCACTGATTGCAAAGATCATTGCCGTGGCCCGTACCCGCAATGAAGCCATCAATACCATGCACAGGGCACTGACAGAATATGTGATCGAAGGCATCAAAACGACGATTCCCTTCCACCTGCAGCTTATGCAGGATGAACATTTCCGCAGCGGGAATTTCAATACCAAGTTTTTAGATAATTTTAAAATGCAGTAATGGTGAAATAATTTTCAAATGACTTCATCCGTTGTCCATTGTTTCACCAAAGTCTCCACAGGAAGACTGCCTTCAAAAAATCCGGCAAGACGACAGATGACTGATTCCACAATGGCATCGGGGCAGGATGCTCCGCTGGTCAGGAGCACCTTTAAAGGATCAGCCTCCCGGAGATAGCCCTTCTTTAATATCTCTTCCTGCCGGTGCAAATCATAATGAAGGATCTCATTTTTAGATAACAGTTTTTCTTCTGAACTGATGAAATAAGCAGGAAGCTGTTGTTCGCACAATTCCACCAGATGGCTTGTGTTTGAGGAATTGTAGCCACCCACCACCAGGGCCAGATCAGCCGGAGCCTCCAGCATGCCGATTACAGCAGATTGATTGTCGTTTGTTGCATAACAAAGCGTATCCCGGGTATCGGCGAATACGGATGTATCCGCTCTGCCCTCACGAGCATGCTGTTGTGTGATCACCTGCTTTAGAAAATCAGCAATGCCCTGCGTTTCCGATGCCAGCATAGTTGTTTGATTTACCACACCAATTCGTTCAAGGTCATACAATGGGTCAAACCCTTTGCTAAAGCGATCATTAAAAACTGTATAGAATTCGGCAGGAGTTTTTTCATGACGGATAAAGGGGGCAAGAAGAATAGCTTCTTCCATATTCCGGATCACCAGGGCGGGACCCCCTGAAGCGGCACGGGAAAAAGTGGCCCTCGTTTCTTCGTGACCAGGTTTACCATGAATGATCACGGTAAAATCATTCTCTGCAATTTGTCCCGATCTGTTCCAGACCTTTTCCACAAAGGGACAGGTGGTATTATATTGCTCGGTATGAATACCCTTTGCCTTCAGGATTGCATCAATTTCAAGACTTGTGCCGAATGCCGGTGTAATGACAATGTCGCCTCCCCGCAGCTCGTTGAATGGAATGAGTTGCTTGCCACCCGTACTTTGCAAAAAGCGCACACCGAGGTTTTCCAGGTCCTGGTTCACCTGCGGGTTATGGATCATTTCGCTCAGGAGAAAAATATTTTTTCCGGGATTTTCCTCTACCGTGCGGAAGGCGATGTCGATAGCGTTTTCCACACCATAGCAAAATCCAAAATGCCGCGCCAGGTAAATTTGCAGCGGTCCGAAATCAAGCGTGGCCGGAGTAAAATCTTTTTTCATTTTATCCATCATACGCCTTTTCTGCTTCACGGCCGAGATCAGCGGACTGCGGTAGATGAGCGGAATTTGAAAGGATTTCATGCTTGCACGAAGTTAAGAATCATATTGCTTTAAGAGGATGGGGCGGGAGCAGGTAAGAATTAAAAATTAAAAAGAAAAAATGGAGACTCAATCGACAAATTTAGCCTGCGTTGCATTTGAGGAGTAATTGTAAAAGCACTGTTTTACTTTTTATCCCCTATTCCTCCTTTCGTACCTTTCAGCATTTTTAATTTTGAATTTTCACTTTTTACTTTATGGGTCCTGTTTTTCATCCCCCTGCCTGGAGCGTTGATTCGAATATTTATGAAGTTAACCTGCGTCAATACACCACTGAGGGAAATTTCCGTGCTTTTGAGAAACACCTGCCACGGTTGCGGGATATGGGTGTTGAGATCCTCTGGTTTATGCCTATCACGCCCATCAGCCTGAAAGGGAGACTGGGCTCACTCGGGAGCTATTATGCATGTTCGGATTATCTGTCTGCAAATCCTGAATTCGGATCTGTAGAAGATTTTAAGTTGCTTGTAGGGTCGGCCCACCGGCTGGGATTCAAAGTGCTTATAGACTGGGTGGCGAATCATACCGGTTTGGATCACAGGTGGACCACCGAGCATCCGGAATTTTACCGGCGGAATATGGCCGGGCAATTCTTTGATGCCCACGGCTGGGAAGACGTTATTGATCTGAACTACGACCTTCCCGCACTCCGCGATAAGATGATTCAGTGCATGAAGTTCTGGGTGGATAACTGTGGTATAGATGGCTTTCGTTGCGATATGGCGATGCTGGTGCCACTTGACTTCTGGAAAAAAGCCAGGACCGTTCTAGACAATCAAAAACCCTTGTTCTGGCTCGCAGAATGTGAGGACGTTGCCTATCACGAGGTTTTCGATGCAAGCTACACCTGGAAATTGCTTCATCAGATGGAATCGTATTGGAAGCAAACCGGCGGAATGGACGACCTGAATAATGTTCTGCAATTTTATAATGATCGTTTTCCGCCGACAGCCATGCGGGCTTTTTTCACCAGCAACCATGATGAAAATTCCCATAGTGGCAGTGAATATGAAAGGCTGGGTGATGCCGCCATTCCGTTTGCTGTATTCTGCTGCACCTGGAATGGAATTCCGCTCATCTACAGCGGACAGGAATTGCCCAATACAAAACGTTTGAAATTTTTTGACAAGGACGTGATTGAATGGAAAACGCCCTGCGTGTTGCAGGAATTTTACAAGACCCTGCTGGATTTAAGAAAAAAAAACCCTGCGCTCCGGTCAGGAGATCCTGCAGCATCCACGATCATTCTTTCTAACAATGCAAAACAACAGGTGATGTCTTTTCTCCGCCGGTATCAGGGAAACGAGGTATTGGTTGTTTTGAATCTTTCTGCCCTCGAGGTCTCCCTGGTCATATTTTCCGCGATGGTCTCCGGTACCTTCAGGAATATTTTTAATGACGAGAATCAGGATTTTAATTCCGGCAAATCAATCCTGTTAAAACCCTGGGATTACCGGGTGTATACCAGATAAAACTTTAAGGGAGTGTATTTAAAAGGTTGATGGTTGATGGACTTATGTGCGAATTCACACCTGAAGTCCATCAACCATCAACTATCAACCATCAACGATAATTAGTCGTCATTCAACTTCAGCGGATAAGTAAATGCTCCGTCGTATCCGGGATATATGCCTTCCAGTTTTACTGAACCATTGCCCGCAGATTCCAGGATCTTCCTGAATTCATCCACGGTGGTCACTTCTTTCCCGTTTACTTTTAAAATTACAAAACCTTCTTCCATTCTCGTTTTGCTGAACAAACCTTTATCACTAATGGAGCTTACCACGATGCCTCCTTTCACATTCAGGGACTCGGCATCTTTTTTCTGCAGAGGTTGAAGCTCCGCGCCCAACCTGTCGAAAATACTATTCTTTACAACATCCATTGTTCCGCTGCTGTTCATAAGCGTTACGGGAACGTCATATTCGCTGCCATTCCTTTTATAAGTGATCTTGATTTTATCGCCCGGCCGAAAGATAGCAATCTGGCCAACGAGTTCTGCGCCGGAATTAATTTCTATGCCGTTTAGTTTAGTGATCAGGTCTCCCTTCTCGATACCAGCCTTGGCCGCCGCTCCTTTGTCCCGTACACTCATTACATACACCCCTTCACCATCCTTAATACCCTGCTGTTTCTTCACATCGTCGCTCAGGTTATCCCTCGCATATTCAATACCGAGATAGGCTCTTTGCGTTGTACCATATTTAATAAGGTCGGTGACCACTTTCTTGACGATATTCACGGGAATGGTAAAGGAATAACCTGCATAGGAACCTGTCGGAGAAGCGATGGCTGAATTAATACCTACCAATTGACCTTGCGGATTAATGAGAGGCCCGCCACTGTTCCCCGGATTTACGGCCGCATCTGTCTGGATAAATGATTCAACCGGAGCCTGGCTCTGGCGGCTGTTAATATCTATGGACCTGCCTTTGGCGCTCACGATGCCTGCGGTAACAGTAGTTTCAAGTGAAAGCGGATAACCTACAGCGAGCACCCACTGGCCCACTTTCAGATCATCTGAATTTCCGTAGAGCAGGAAGGGCAATCCCTTTGCATCCACCTTTACCACAGCGAGATCCGTGCTTGGATCAGTTGCCACAACTTTTGCTTTAAAGGACTTCTTATTGCTCAGGGTTACGGTTACTTCATCGGCGCCGTCAACGACGTGGTTGTTTGTTACAATATATCCGTCCTCACTGATAATGACACCGGATCCCGAACCCATTTCAGGAAGTGAACGGGAACGGTCACCAAAAAAGTCATTCGGATCTATCCCGAAAAGATCAGAGAATGGATTGCTCTTGGGAAGATTATTACTTACCGATCTTACGGTTTTAGTTTTGATATGCACTGTCGCAGGAATGGCTGCACTCGCTGCTTCGACAAAATCAGCCGGGCCGGCAGCATTTTTCTGTCCTTCAAAGAACTTGGCATAATTGGCAGGAAGCTTTGTAGAATCCTGTGCATAAAAATAGGTTTGATTTCCGTGGAAACGATTATATCCCCACAAACTGGCCAGGGTAGTGGCGGCACTGACCAAAACAATGCCTGCGACTTGTTTAAATTTCATTTTTTTATTTTTTGAAAAAGCTGAATTCAAATTAAAAAACCTTTTCGACAACAAAATAACACCGGGATCAGCGATTCGTTATTAACGGAGGTTCAGTTTAACAAATAATTTACTAAGACCTTCGTAGATGCCCTTTTTGCAAATTTACAAAAGAAATTTTAGCTGTCAAGGAAGAGGGTTTCCGAGCTTCCGAAGAAACTGCAGGGTATCGGCGCCGTCGGCATAATCGGACAGGCCTGGGAATTGGCTTCTCCCAAAACGGGTATGATTCCTGCCTACCAAACATTGGATGGTTTGGTCGCTTTCCGGGATAATAATCTCATTCAGGGATTTATAAAAGGAATAATGCAGGATGCTGATGGGCGAAAAGGATGAATCGTCTTCCAAAAGAAGGATCGAATCATTGGTCATATAAAATCGTTTGTTGAGAATGGCAAGGGAAAGCTGGTAATCGTAGTTGTTTTTGTAGCGGTTATGATCAGCCATCCAACGGTATTTTTCAAATGCCTTCAACATCGGGCTAAAATTATAGTTTTCCGGAACAAAGACCCTGGTCACGTTACGGCATCCCAGGCCGAAGTAGAGATGCACATCATCGGCGAGGCCTTCCAATTCTGCACCGGTTTCGTTACCCTCAAGCAGGGCAACGGAGGTACGGTTGCGGCGGATCAGGCCCGGATATTTCCCGAAATAATAATCAAAATACCTGGCTGAATTGTTGCTGCCCGTAGCGATATACGCATCGCAGCCTTTTAGTAAAAAACCCGTTTGAATAAGGTCCAGGGTTTCAGGAAACGCCTCATGCAGAAAGCGGATGAGCTCCGGGAATAATTCCTGATCCTTCGAAGACAATTTTATCAGCTGGCGGTGGCCGCTGATAAAGACAGACAAAAAATCGTGAAATCCAACGAGCGGAATATTCCCCGCCATCACAAGACCAATATTTTTCGGGGCTTTCTCCTCCGCAGGAAAATGATAGGAATTTATCCAGTTTT
Source organism: uncultured Chitinophagaceae bacterium (assembly GCA_963705005.1). Classification (GTDB taxonomy): domain Bacteria; phylum Bacteroidota; class Bacteroidia; order Chitinophagales; family Chitinophagaceae; genus Puia. The sequence goes on along the minus strand of CAVPIO010000009.1, from coordinate 219,036 downwards.
CCAGTAAATCCCGCTGCAAATAACAGGAAATGATATTATTTACGGCAAGATCAATAAATGCTGCTGTGAACCAGGGGTTGTGCCGGAAAGCCCTTTCCTTTGCTGAGGCCCATTGGGGACCGGATGACCGCATATAATTACCCAATTTTTCCAAAAGGCCGATACGGTTCTCCAAGTCCATATTTCAGATTATCTTTGACTTGCGAAATTAGTTCTAATCAACTCCTAATATCAAATTATGGCGATCAAGATAACAGAAGAATGCATCAATTGCGGGGCCTGCGAGCCGGAATGCCCCAATAACGCAATTTATGAAGGAGGTGTGGAATGGGCAATTGCAGACGGTTCTTCCGTAAAAGGGTCTTATACCCTGATGGATGGCACCGTGATCGACGCCAACCAGCGTAATGCGCCGGTAAGTGTGGATGTTTATTATATTGTTCCCAACAAATGCACGGAATGCCAGGGCTTTCATGAAGAGCCCCAGTGTGCATCGGTTTGCCCGGTGGATGTATGTATTCCCGATGAAATGTACAGGGAAACAGTGGAAGAATTGCTGGCAAAGAAAGATAAGCTCCATCTCTGATTCCGGCAACCACTAAAATCCATATAATGAAGCGGGTTATTGCTTTTGTTACCGGCGGCTATTCCGGAGAAGCTGAAGTGTCTTACAAAAGCGCCATTACGATTGAAGCGCATCTCGACAAAACAAAATATGATGTTTACAGGATTGATATCACACCGGCCGGCTGGTTTCATGCCGCAAAAGATGGTGAAAGGATCCCTGTGGACAAAAATGATTTTTCCCTCCGGCTTGGGTCAGGCAAAATTATTTTTGATGCGGTGCTGATCGGTATCCATGGTACACCCGGGGAAGATGGCAAACTGCAGGGTTATTTTGATCTCATGAATCTTCCTTACAGCACTTGTGACGCGGCCACGTCGGCATTGACCTTCAATAAACGATATACAGTAGCCATCGCTGCATTTGCTGGAATCCGGGTATCCCGTTCCCTGCATCTTTTCAGTCAGAACCGGCCCGATGCGGCCGGGGTTCTTGAAAAACTTCAGCTGCCGCTGTTTGTCAAACCCAATAACGGTGGTTCAAGTATCGGGATGTCTAAAGTGAATAATCCCGAAGAAATCCCTGCAGCATTGGAAAAGGCTTTCAGAGAGGACGATCAGGTGCTTGTTGAGGAATTCATTCCCGGGAGGGAATTTACGATTGGTGTTTTCCGTTCGGGCGGCGAGATCATCGCGATGCCTTTCACTGAAGTAAAGACCAGCAAGGATTTTTTTGATTTTGAAGCCAAATATTCTCCGGGTTTCACCGAAGAAATAACACCTGCGGTTGTGGACAAATCTATAGCAGAAAAAATACGGGACACGGCAATAAAAATTTACCGCGTATTCAATTGCAGCGGCGTCATCCGGATTGATATGATTTATAACGAAGCAAAGGGAGAACCGTTTCTTCTGGAAATCAATACGGTCCCCGGTCAAACGGAAGCCAGCGTCGTACCTCAGCAGGTCCGCGCGATGGGCTGGACACTAAATCAATTCTATTCAGCGTTGATTGAAGACAGTTTATCCCGGGCCAAAAGGCCATGACTATATTGCATATCTTTCAACTTAAAACCTGATTCGTGTTTAGATTCCTCACCAGCAAACCTTTATGGGTAAATATGCTTGCCGGGCTCGTTCTGTTGATTCTGTTGCTTCTCCTTTTTTTGGGATCCCTGGATATTATTACCCGGCACGGGAAAACCATGAGAATTCCATCGGTAACAGGACAGTCCATTGACCAGGCAAAGAAAACACTGGAATCTCAGGGATTTGATGTACAGATACAGGATTCCATTTACAACGATACCCTTCCTCCGTTGCAGGTGATCAAACAAATTCCCGAACCGGATAATCTCGTCAAAGTAAACCGCACAGTATATTTAACCATCAACCGGGCGGTGGCGCCAGAAATTGATATGCCAAATCTGCTCAGCATGACCTTCCGTAATGCTGCGATGGTGCTGCGGAGATATAGCCTCAAGCTTGGCGATACCGTATTCAAACCGGATTTTGCAAGAAACTCCGTACTTGATCAGCAATTCAACGGGACAAGCATTAAACCAGGCACCAAAATTCAGCAGGGCAGCGCCATTACACTGGTTTTGGGGAACGGGGTTGGAATGGAATTCGTGGTACCGGATTTGTTCGGACTCACTTACCGCGACGCAAGGGAAGCATTAAGTGAAAGCGGACTTCTGGTCGGCTCCATAGTTCCGGATAACGATGTAACGGATACAGCGAATGCCTTTGTTTACCGGCAGAATCCTGACCGTTTTGATTATGACCGGAGGCTGAACCATATCAGGCAGGGCCAGATTGTAGATTTATGGCTTAGCGCACAAAAAAGAGAACGCATTATGGATACCAGTGCGGTGCAGACGCCGCGATAGAGAATCCAGACATAAAAAAAATTATATGGATACCATCTCCGTATTGGAAGTAAATGAACGCCTCGCAAAAGGAGAGCCGTTAAATCTGGTGGACGTTCGGGAACCTGCCGAACATACTGAATTTAATATTGGAGGCCTGCTTGTTCCACTGGGAAAGATCCGCCAAATGCAGGTTGATGAGCTGGAGGATATGAAACAAAAAGAGCTGATCTGCTATTGCCGCAGTGGTAACCGCAGCGGACAGGCATGCCAGATGCTCGAAATGCTCGGGTTCACCAATACCAAAAACCTCGAAGGAGGAATGATCGCCTGGAAAGAAAATATCATGAAGTGAACCGGTGACTTCAGATCCTGATATTCACAGACATCATAAAATTCGTGCCTGCCTGGGGAAACAGGAAATTCTCATTCACCAGCTGACCCCCGGAATAATAACCGTACGTATATCCGTTTGCTTCATATTTTTTATTGAAAAGATTATTCAATTGAAATGCAATAGTCATTTCCCGGATCGATTTAATTTTCGGGGAATAAATCACGCGCAATTGCTGCACATAGTAATCATTGATCTTTTTATCCCTGCTTTCGGAATTGTCCAGGTAAGCTATTCCTGAATATTTGGCCGGCAGGTCAATTTCCAGCTGCGGGACCATATAAAAACTCAGGGTTGCTCCTGCAATTACGTCTGGCGAAAGCGCGATGTCACTCTGCTTATAATTAAAACTTTTTTGACCCCCGTTATCATAATCATCAACATACTCAGTGTAATCGAGCACTTTGTTCCTGCTCAGGGTCAGATTTCCCGAGGCCTGAAGCCATGAAACCGGCTTTACTGCTCCCTGGAATTCCACACCCAGCCGGTAGCTTCTGGGCGTGTTAGTCCGGGTATATTCGCCGACATCGTTTATTTTTCCGGTAAGGACCAGCTGGTCATGGTATAGCATATAGTATCCGGTAATGCCCCAGTTGAACAGGGGTCGCTTTTTATTCATGCCCAGTTCAAAATCATGGAGCATTTCTGGTTTGGGCTGTTCTGATGCACCTGCTTCAAAATCATCGTGATTGGGTTCATGCTGTGCCATGGCATAGGAAAAATATCCCTGCCATGATCCCCGGTTATAGGAAATCCCGGCTTTGGGATTCAGGAAATCATATTTATTCCAAACCTTTAGTGCAGGGTCATCTTCAAAACCATCAATCCTGTAATTAATGTGGCGGTATTGGAGGTCAGCAAAGCTGCTGAAATGATTTCCCAGATCCTGCTGCCATTTGCCATAAATATTTTCATCTGTTTTCCGGGAAGGTTCGTTATAATATCTGTAATCATCCGGGATCCCGCCAACGGCAGACCAAATGACGTAACCGTAATGACCACCATCGTATTCATCCCAGCCACCGCCCAGGGTTAGCTCGGTTCCGCTCTTTTTATACTGGAAAGAAAAAATGCCCCCATAGAAAAAATTGTCGAGCCATTTCTGCCGGATGAGGTCGGTGTTGCTGAAACTGGTGTCACCGACGCTGTAATCGGGCAGACCATAATCGGCATAAGCTGCATTATTTTTGTATTCTTCATAATATCCCTTGCCCCGGGTGAGGAATGCCGCAATATTCGCTGAAAGAAAATCTGAGAACTGGTGATTAAGAAATCCCTGGTAATGATTCTGTATATAATTGTCCGTTTGGTTTTTATAAGTAAAATAATTATAGGTGCGGGGATTCGATTGAAAGAGATTTATTGAATCCTGCACTGTATTATAAAGTGCGCCGCTGTATCCTGAATTATTTTCGTAATGTTCCTGGAGTTCCGTTTGATTTCCATAAAGCTTTGCCTCTGGTACACCGTTCCAGGCCTGGTAAGTTTTTTCGGCGCCCATTATTATATTAAGCCGGAATGAGGTTTTTTTACTGAGATAAGCGGCGGAAAAATATGCTGATTTCAAATCGCTGGTTGCCCGGTCTATGTAACCATTGCTGCTAATGCGGGATAAGCGCATATCGACGGTAAAATGCCCTCCGAGCAATCCCGTGCCTGCCTTGAGTGTATTCTTCCATGTATTGTAAGATCCGAAGCTGTTATTGAATTCTGCATATTGATCCGGCTTGAATTCATTGGTGGAAAAATTAATGCTCGCACCGAATGCACCAGCGCCATTCGAGGAAGTGCCGATTCCCCGCTGTATCTGTACATTACTTGCAGAAGAGGCAAAGTCCGGCAGGTCTACAAAGTAAATTGCCTGGGACTCCGCATCGTTGTAAGGAAGGCCGTTGAGGGTCATATTGATTCGTGTTACGTCTGTTCCGCGGATGGAGATCTCCGTATAACCCACGCCATTTCCCGCATCAGAACTCGCAAGCACGGATGGCTGTTGATTAAGAATGAAAGGAATATCCTGTCCGATATTGATTTTGGCAATCTCTTCACCGGAAATATTGGTTTTCGTAAAGGGCGCCTTGTCTCCCGCCAGGATCGCGATCACTTCAACTGGTTGAAGGAAAAGTCCCGGATGTTTTACCGGCACGGTGTCTGAGGAAGGAGCGGAATAGAGGCTGTCACCCGGTTTGCTTTGAGAAAAAGAAGCCGCGCTAAATCCGCAAAAGACGAGAAGAATAAGCAGGGTTTTCATTTTTGGCATTTAAGAATGAAAAAAGATTTCTGAAATCAGGTTTCCAAACAGGAAATGCCAACAAAGTGAAGAGGAAAATAAAGCCACCTTCCCTGCGCAGGCATTATCCTGTTCAGGTTCTACGGGTATTATCTCAGCCTATCCATCAAGGAATCAGCACCCCGGGAACTTGAGAAACGGCCGTGTTAACGGACATTTATTATGCAAATATACGGTAACAATGAAAGCCAAGATCCCCCTATCTTTGCACTCCCTAAATTGAGTGCAAGATGGGTATGGATCGCAATACGATAATTGGTTTTGTGCTGTTGGGTCTTTTGTTGTTCACTTATCTATTTACGGCTACCAGAAACAGCCAGGAACTTCAACGGCAGCACCAGCACCAGGCAGATTCCCTGGCGGTTGTGCAAAAATTGACGGAAGCCAAACTCAATACCCACGACTCGGCCGGGGTTAAGGCACCGGCCCGGGATACGGTGGCTGGATGGAGCCAGGCCATGGAAGGCGCTGAGAAACTCATCACGGTAGAAAATAATTTGTTGAAAATCGTTTTCAGCAACAAAGGCGGACAGCCCAAGGAAGTTATTCTAAAGCATTTCAAATCCTACGACAGCACGCTGGTAAAACTGGTTGATCCGTCCGTTCCCAACCGCATAAATTATGCGGTGAATACCGGCGTTAACCAGACTGCACAGATCGCTGATCTTTACTTTGATGCCGGTGAATTGCAAAAAAATGCTGATGGAAGTCAGAAACTCGTATTTAAACTGCCTGCACCTAACGGGGAATCTATCGAACATGAATACACAATCCATCCCGACAGCTATCTGGTTGACTGGAACCTGGTTGCTACGCAGGCGAATAATTTATTCTCTCAGGGAAACCTGAATCTCAATTGGCTTGTGGAAATGAAGCAGACACAGCCATTTGTGGATTACGAAAAAAGGCTTACCAATGTTTGCTTTTCAGTGGACAATGAATTCGATTACATTTCTTCTAAAACAGATAAGACATTCGATAAGCCTGTACAATGGATATCTGCAACACAGCAATTCTTCAACCGCACCCTGATCGCAAGGAGTAACTTTGAAAATGGTAACGTGCACTGGACAAGGGAACCTTCCGATAGTTCTACCCTGCTGGGCACTGCTGATATTCACCTGCAGACAAAACTTCCCGGAAATGCGGCTACATTGAATTTCCAGTGGTATTACGGTCCGAATGACTATCATATCCTGACCCACGCAGCGCCTGGGATGGACCGGATCGTTGACCTCGGTCGGGATATGTACTCTTTTGTGCGCCCCATCAATGTGTACGTCATCATGCCGGTTTTCAGCTTCTTTAAAGGATTTGTAAGCAGCTATGGCATAGCCATCCTCCTGCTTACCCTGTTCATACGCCTGCTGACTTCTCCATTGGTATACAGCAGCTATCTCAGCGGGGCAAAAATGAAGGCGCTGCGACCGGAAATAGATGCGATGAAAAAGAGAGTTGGCGGGGACCAGCAGCAAATGGGCGTGGAACAGATGAAACTTTTCAGGGAAGCCGGCGTAAACCCGCTCGGAGGCTGTATACCAGCCCTGTTACAGATTCCCATTTTCTTTGCCTTATACACTTTTTTTAACTCGAATGTTGCATTGAGGGGACAGCCTTTTTTATGGGCAAAGGATCTTTCCATTTATGATGTTGTAGTAAAACTGGGATTCAGCATTCCTGCTTATGGGAATCATATCAGCCTGTTTGCAACCATCGCGGTGATAACCAGTTTCCTGATCTCACTATATGGGATGAGCATGACGCCTGATCAGAGCAATCCGGCAATGAAATACATGCCCTACTTTATGCCCGTGATGCTCTTATTGTTTTTCAACCGCCTCCCTGCGGCACTCACCTGGTACTATACCGTATCTAATCTCATCACGCTTACCCTTCAATGGGTGATTCAGAATTATATTATTGACCACGACAAGGTGCTGGCCAAGCTGCAGGCCAACCGGAATAAACCCAAGACCAAGCCCAAATGGCAGGAGCGGTTTGAACAAATGCAGGAAGCACAGAAAAAAGTTCAGCAGATCAAAGGCAAGAAACCCTGAACAGGAGCGTTTGTACTTGTGAACTGCAGTCCTTATTTTAGATTAAACCTTCCCGCTCGGGTACATTCCCGGAGGGAAGATATATCATCTCATGAAAAATAAACTCCTGTACGCCCTGCCCCTTCTGATTCCCGGTTTTCTTTCCGCACAAAAAAGAGTGGGTGAATTAACACTGGTCTATAACTATGTGTTAAGTTCAGATGCAGGCAAACAGATAAATGCAGTGGCCACTTATTATATCAAGGGCAATCTGAGTCGCTCAGAAATGACGAATAATTTATTTTCCTCCACCCTGATTTATGATTCGAAAGCCGGCACCGGGGTAATTCTAAAAGAAGTAAACGGGCAAAAATTACTCATCCGGATGAATGAGGAAAACTGGATCAGAAAAACGGAAAATTCAATACGATTCAATTTGTAAAGACCGCCGAAACGAAAATGATTGCAGGCTACTCTTGTCTGAGTGCAAAAGCGTCAACGCCGGGAGGGTACGACATAACGGTGTTCTATACCCGGGATCTGATCCCTGAAAATAAAACCTACGATCCGCCTTTTAAAAATCTGGACGGACTTCCGCTGGAATATGAATTCAGTAAAAACGACCTGCATATCAAGTATGTGCTGGCATCTATTAATCTCAATCCGGTGCCTGCATCAAAATTTGACATTCCCACCAGCGGATACCGCGAGATGACTTATGAAGAAAGTCTGAAGTTGAAGCTAAGCAATTAAACAGGGCGGGAAAGTTTACACTTATCTGGGGATCTGTATCCTTACACCCAGGAACTGAAGATTGGTTTTGCCGCTATTTGTTACAGGTCCGATACTCACTTTGTATTGGTAAGGAAGAATGAAAGTGGTGTTGCCGCGCTGGTAAGTGATCATCGCATTTATGGAAATGCGGTTGTCGGCCTGCGGCCTGAAAGTCATGATCGTTCCGCTATACGCTGGCGATTTCTTCAAACTAAAGGACGAAGCTGCATTGATTGGAGTGAAGCTATTATCAAATTCCCTGTGCTTTTCTTGTCGCCGCCTCCCTTACTTGCAAAAGCAATCACAGTCACCGCCAAAAGCAGGAAACTCACGGCGCAAAAACGCAGAGTATTCAACATGGATGATCTATGGGAAAATGCTAACATCTGGGCCAAAGGTAATACTAAAATTTTTGTTTTTTTTAACCTTCCATCACTTATTTCGCCTGTTTTTTAACATATTCACCGATCTTTTTTGGGCAAGAACCGCCAGCCGGAGCATTCTGATCAATCAGGAAAGAAGGGCCGCCGGGGTCATAATTAATTTGCGATTAATGGATTATGGCCTAATTTAGTACAACCACCTTAAATGAAAGAAAATCCATACCACCCCGAACAGGAAGAAATTAAGGAATTATTGAAGCAATACGGTGCGCTGAAAAATGGCCGTAAGCACAGTTTCCTCGACGAAGAATGTTTTGAGAAAATCATTGATTATTACGACGGTAAGGAGGAGTTCACGCAGGCGCTCGAGGCCGCTGAACTCGGCATAGAACAATATCCATATTCATCTGTTTTGCTGATCCGGAAAGCTGACCTGCTTATTGCGACCCGGAAATACTTCGACGCCCTCCAGATCCTCGAAAGGGCTTCCCGCTCGACGCTACCGATATTAATCTGTATATACTTAAAACGGATGAATACCTGGCGCTTGACCAACAGGAAAAAGCCGTCGTGCTGCTCCGGGAGGCCCTGGGTCTTTTTGAAGGACCGGAAAGGATCGAGTTATTGTTCGAACTGGCCGATGTATATGACGATTATGAAGAATTCGACAAGATTTTTGACTGTCTTCCGCTGGATACTGGAGCAGGATTACTAAAACGAGGAGGCGCTTCTACAAGATCTGTTTCTGGACAGATTTCACTGGCCGGAATGAAGAGAGTATCCGCCTTCATCAGTATATCATCGAAGAAAACCCGTATTCTGAACTCGCCTGGTTCAACCTGGCCGCAGCTTATCAGGGGCTGAAACTATACGAAAAAGCAATGGATGCCTATCAATATGCAATGGCTATTGACGAAAAATTCGATTACGCCTATCGCAATATGGGCGATGCTTATATCCGCCTGAGGAAATACCGGGAAGCTATTGAAAGCCTTGAACGCGTGCTGGAATTTTCAAAACCCGGAAGATGTGATCTTTGAAGCCATCGGGCATTGCTACGACAAACAACGCAATTTTGCACAAGCCCGGTTTTATTACCGGAAAGCTTCACATCTGAATCAGGGTGACAGCAAACTGATTTACAAAATCGCCTGCACCTACCTGAACGAAGCGCAATGGACGCATGCGGTTAAACAATTGGATGCTGCTATCCGGCTGCAGGGGAAGCATCCTGAATATTATCTTGCGCTCGGAGAATGCAGGATACAGCTTGGAGAATACAAAGAAGCCATCCAGTCTTTTGCAACCGTAGTGCGTTTGCGTCAAAAAAATATTTCGGGATGGGAAGCACTGGTCCGTTGCTTTTATCTCGCCGGGATGTATAAGGAAGCGCTTGAGCAGGTGCAGCAGGCCATACGCATTGCCGGTAATAAGCCCCTGCTGACTTTTTATATGAGCGCCATTTATTTTGCTATGGGGAAATCAAAGGAAGGATTGCTTCACCTGGACAGGGCGCTTTCCAAATCTCCCAAGCTGCTGAAGAAAATGATTGCGCTCAACCCCTCCCTGTTACAGTCAGCTTCCATTGTTGATGTAATAGCCAGATACAGGAAAAGATAAAGCTTCCTTATTTTTGCAGCTCAGGGATTTTTTAATCAACAATTTATTGTCGATGAATTTTACACTAAGTCAGCTGCCGGTAAGAACACTGAAACCTCGTAGCGTAGGTCTTACTATGGTAATGGATAAAGGATTAAGCACGGAAGAAACAAGGAATTTTTTGAGTGTTGCCCATCCGCATGTGGACGTGGTTAAGCTGGGTTTCGGCACCTCGTATGTGACGCCGGATCTGGAAAAAAAACTCGCGGTTTACAAATCATTTAAGATCCCTATTTATTTCGGAGGAACTCTTTTTGAAGCTTTTTTGGTGCGCGACCAACTGGAGGATTATATAGCCATGTGTAAGTACCATGAAGTAAGTTATATGGAAGTCAGTGATGGTTCAGTAAATATTGATCATAAGGAAAAGTGCCGGCTGATTGAAAGGCTCACCAAATATGCTACCGTGTTGAGCGAGGTGGGTAGTAAGGACGCCGAACACGTTATTCCTCCCTATAAATGGATTGAACAGATGCGGGGCGAATTAAATGCCGGAGCAAGTTACGTGATCGCTGAGGCAAGGGAGTCGGGGAACATCGGCATTTACCGGGGTACAGGCGAAGTACGCGAAGGGCTTGTTCAGGAAATTCTTACCCAGATCCCTTCAGAAAAAATCTTATGGGAAGCACCTCAAAAATCACAGCAACTTTATTTTATACAACTCATAGGAGCAAATGCGAACCTGGGAAATATCTCACCTCAGGAAATGATTGCCCTTGAAGCTATGCGCCTGGGCCTGAGAGGCGATACCTTTGACTTGTTCCTTCACAAAACAGTGTCCAGGTGAAAAAATTCGGCCTGATCGGATACCCGCTGGGCCATTCCTTTTCACGGAATTACTTTAACAGCAAGTTCCTGGCAGAGGCAATAACAGACTGCACTTATTCTAATTTTGAAATTAAGACCATTGATGAACTGAAGTCGATCTTAAAAGATAAGGAACTGCTGGGACTTAATGTAACCATTCCATATAAACAGGCCGTAATTCCTTTTTTGAATACCCAGGATCAGGTGGTGAAAAAGACCGGTGCCTGCAACTGTATCCATATTGTGGGGCAGAAACTATCGGGCTTCAATACGGATGTGACCGGCTTCGAAAAATCATTGATGGAGAAATGGAAGCCGCAGGATCGCCGGGCTATTATTCTCGGAACGGGAGGATCCTCAAAAGCGGTGGCTTATGTTTTGAATAAACTCCGAATTGAATTCCTTTTCGTTTCAAGAAATCCTGATGCTTCTTCTGACTGCATCCGGTATGAAGACCTGACAGCAAAATTGATCCGCGAGCATTCCCTGATCATCAATTGCACACCGCTTGGAATGCATCCGGAAATAAACGCTGTGCCTCCATTTCCTTTTCAATACCTGACTGGTGCCCACTATCTCTTCGACCTGATTTATAATCCTGCTAAAACTTTGTTTCTGCAGAAAGGGGAAGTTGCCGGCGCAAGGACAAAAAACGGCGCGGACATGCTGAAAATACAGGCCGAGGCGAGCTGGGAAATCTGGAATTCAGGATCGGACAGATAATTTCCGGCGGGCAGGTTCCGCCAGCTGACTAACTTTTTTTGAGGAATAATCATAGCATACCATGCCCGTTTTAGCAAGCGCAACCACCCTGTTTGCAGTCCCGGCAATGTTCTCCAGTTTATAAAACAGGTCAAATCCCACCCGGCTGAACGTTGATGCTGCAACCGAGATAGTTAATGTATCGCCGTAAAGGATTTCTCTTTTGAATTCAATCGCAACATCGCTCATGATCAGGCTGGTCCCTTCGAAATTGAGTTCCGAATATCCAAGGGATTGGAGGAATTGCATACGGGCTTCGTGGATTAAGGAAAGAACGGTATCATTTCCCACGTGCGCCCCATAGTTGAGATCCGTTATCCGCACTGCTAAAGAGGTGCTGAATGAAAAAAAATCCGGAATCTCCAATTTAATTCTGGCCATGATCAATCAATTATCTTATGATTTTTTTTCAGGAACAGGATCATTTTGTCGGCTGCTTTTTTCCTGTGACTATATTGATTTTTTTCTTTGGTGGTCATTTCTGCAAAGCTTTTACGGGCTCCCTCCGGCATAAAAACGGGATCGTAACCAAAACCGCCGGTGCCTTTTCTTTTACGCAGAATACGACCTTCGCAAATACCCTCAAAAAAATATTCCTTATCATCGAGGATTAAAGATATTATGGTGTGGAACCTCGCCCTTCGCCTGGAGGAAGCAGGCAAAGAGGCCAGGAGTTTATCTATATTCTTTGAAAACGAAACAGGCTCGCCCGCATAACGCGCGCTTCTCACGCCGGGTTCGCCGTTAAGATCATCCACTTCCAGGCCTGTATCCTCGCTGAAACAATCTTTTCCATTGGAAAGAAGGTAAACGGCCCGGGATTTTTCCAATGCGTTTTCACGAAGCGTATCGTGTGGTTCGGGGATTTTATTCTTTATCCCGGCATCATTCATTGAAATGATCTCCAATTCGTCGCCGAAGGCAGACCGCATCTCTTCCACTTTATGCCGATTATGGGTCGCGAAAATCAAATTCATAGTTTAAAAAGTTTTTGAAGACAGGCCCACAATTGTTTTTTGTATTGTTTGCCTTCTGGTGTTTCCCGGTTAATATCGGTTAATGCAGGAAGTAAGAGTGTAGAGACCCCATGCTGCACAGTTATAGTAAAGGGCTCAAGTTGGTCGCTGATTCCGAGGGAAGCAGGGTTAATTCCGCAAATGAAAACCGTTTGCGGCTTCAGATGTTTTTGCAATTCCTGCATTTTAATGGGGTTAACGGCGTTATTCAGCAGGGCAACGTCTGCTATTGTCAGATGGCAGGGTGAAAGGATTTTACCCAGAAATTCAAGCTGGGCATCCGGAAGGAAAACTAAGCCGGGATAGTGAACCAGGATACTTATCTTCCTGAGGTTATTGCCAAGAAAACGGTAACCGGCAGCAGCCTCAATCCGCTTATCCTGATTCTTTACCATGACCAGAGAATCCGGATACAGTGCAGCCAACAGCGAAGGGGACAGTCTGATGTTATTGATTCCCATAAATCTGTGAAATTACCGGGACGGTTTTGCGTGCTCCGGGAATGTTTGTTTCTTTGCAGGATCAAAAATAGTATTTTATGATGGAGACGATGGACATACCGGTGATCCGGGTTAAAAGAAGCAGGCTGGCAGAAATGGATTTCGAGCATTTACCTTTTGGTAAATTTTTCAGTGACCACATGCTCGAGGCAGACTACGATAACGGTGAATGGAAGCTGCCTTCAATTAAACCTTACCAGGCGATTCCATTTGAACCCTCCATTATGGCCCTCCATTACGGCCAGGCTATTTTTGAGGGTATCAAGGCCTACCGCAACAAGAATGGAGAGGCTTTTATTTTCCGTCCGCTCGATAATCTCAAGCGATTTAATATTTCCGCGGAAAGGATGGAAATGCCTTCTGTTCCTGAGGAAATATTCATTGAGGGCATGCGAAGGCTGGTCGCCCTGGACAGGGAATGGATTCCTGCAAAAGAGGATTATTCATTGTACATCAGGCCTGTGATGTTTGCTACGGACGCGTCTCTGGGTGTTAAAGCCTCATCTGCCTATAAATTTCTGATCCTGCTGAGTCCGACAGGTCCATATTATTCTGCGCCGATGAAAATATATGTTGAGGAAAAATATACGCGTGCTTCTCCGGGTGGTGTTGGATTTGCCAAAAATGCCGGTAATTACGGAGCCAGTCTGAAGGCTACGGCTGAGGCCAAAAACCAGGGCTACGATCAGGTGTTGTGGACGGATGCATTCGAACATAAATGGCTTCAGGAAGTAGGAACCATGAATGTTTTCTTTGTGTTTGGCAATTCAGTGGTTACTCCGCCTCTGGACGAAGGAACTATTCTGGCGGGCGTAACGCGGGACAGTGTGATTACGGTGCTCCGGGACCATGGGTATTGCCGTGGAAGAACGGAGGATCAATATTGAAGAGGTGGTTAGCGCGCACAGGAGCGGGAAACTAACAGAGATTTTCGGGTCCGGAACGGCAGCGACCATTTCATATATCAGGGAGTTGAAATACCATGATTATATCATGACTTTTGATACCTCTTCCTTCAATTTGGCACCCGCTGTAAAAAAGATCCTTACGGAGATCCGGGAGGGCAAAAGATGGCCCGATACCCGGGGTTGGCTCGTAAATAGTGTAGGGTAACTATTAATTTGGATAATTCGACCTGTCCTGCCGTTACCTTTGCCGTCCCAAATTTAAACGCATTTGTAATGCCGACAATCCAGCAATTAGTTAGAAAAGGAAGAGAAATTATCAGGGCAAAGAGTAAATCCAGGGCCCTGGATTCCTGCCCCCAGCGGCGTGGAGTTTGTACACGGGTTTACACCACCACACCCAAAAAGCCAAACTCTGCATTGCGTAAAGTAGCCAAAGTCAGGCTGACCAATAAAGTGGAAGTGATCGCCTATATTCCGGGAGAAGGGCATAACCTGCAGGAGCACTCCATCGTGCTCATCAGGGGTGGCCGTGTGAAGGATCTTCCCGGGGTACGCTACCATATTGTTCGCGGAAGCCTGGATACCGCCGGAGTAAAAGATCGTAAAAAGAGCCGCTCAAAGTATGGAACCAAGAAAGAAAAAGCCGGAGCCAAGAAGCCCGCGGCAAAAAAATAATTATCAATTCGAATTTCAAATAACTCATGAGGAAGTCACAGGCCAAAAAATTACCACTCGCTCCGGATGCAAAATTCAACGACATCCTGGTTACGCGTTTTGTAAATAACCTGATGTGGCAGGGCAAGAAAAATACGGCATTCAATATTTTTTATGATGCGATCGAAAGAGTGTCCAAGCAAACCAATGATAGATGGGTATGAAGTTTGGAGAAGGGCTTTGAATAATGTTACCCCGGCCGTGGAAGTGCGAAGCCGGCAGGATCGGTGGAGCAACTTTCCAGATTCCCTCTGAAGTTCGGGCCGACCGCAAGATTTCCCTCAGCATCAAATGGCTGATCCGTTACAGCCGGGAAAGAAATGGCAAGAGCATGGCCGATAAACTGGCCGGAGAAATTGTTGCGGCAAGCAAGGGCGAAGGCGGAGCCTTCAAGAAAAAAGAAGATACACACCGGATGGCTGAAGCCAACAAGGCTTTTGCTCATTTCCGGATCTGATACATAAGATTTGCTTTTGTGATTAGATCCCTTCACGGCGGTTGCCGGAGAAGGGATTTTTCATTTGGCGGGTTGACCCCACAACCTGCTGTTTTCAGCAAAAAAATGCATACCTTTGCGCACCCGTTAAAATGCTTGTTCCGGGTTCTATAATCAGAACCTGAAAATTGCGTTTTAATATTCCGAAGCTTTGCGATAAAACTCAAAATAGCGGAATTCCGGACTGAAAAATATTATAATTCATAACCATGTCAGACCTTCATTTTCAAAGAAATTTCGGTATAGCGGCTCATATTGATGCCGGTAAAACAACAACCACAGAGCGGATCCTCTACTATACGGGCGTATCTCATAAAATAGGAGAAGTGCATGATGGTGCAGCTACTATGGACTGGATGGAACAGGAAAAGGAAAGAGGAATTACCATTACCTCCGCGGCAACAACCTGCTTTTGGAATTTTCCTACTGATCAGGGAAAGAAATTACCTGATACCAAACAATATAAATTCAACATTATTGATACCCCCGGCCACGTGGATTTTACGGTTGAAGTGGAGCGTTCCCTGCGTGTACTGGACGGATTGCTGGCTTTGTTTTGTGCCGTATCCGGTGTGGAACCCCAGTCAGAAACCGTTTGGCGCCAGGCAAATAAGTACAGGGTTCCACGCATCGGCTTCGTGAACAAGATGGACCGTGCCGGTGCAGATTTTCTGAATGTTGTAAAACAAATTAAAGAAATGCTGGGTGCCAAAGCTGTTCCCCTCCAATTGCCGATTGGTGCTGAAGATAGTTTCAAGGGCGTAGTTGACCTCATTACGATGAAAGGAATTATATGGGATGAAGAAGCAAAGGGAATGACATACAAGGAAGTGCCGATTCCGGAAGATATGGTGGAGGATGTAAAAGAATGGAGGCAACACCTGGTTGAAGCCGTAGCAGAATATGATGTGAAACTGCTGGAGAAATTTTTTGAAGACCCTAATTCCATCACACGAGGATGAAATGCACGAGGCCATCCGCAAGGCAACGATTGATATGTCCATCATACCCATGATGTGCGGATCCTCTTTTAAAAATAAAGGCGTGCAAAAGGCTCTGGACGCGATTGTACGTTATCTTCCCGGGCCTGCGGATATAGCGGCCGTGATTGGTCATGATCCGAATACGGGTGAAGAAATTTCACGCAAGCCGGATGCGAAGCAACCCTTTGCAGCGCTTGCTTTTAAGATCAGCTGACAGATCCTTTTGTTGGGCGTCTCGCCTTTTTCCGGGTTTATAGTGGTCATCTGGATTCAGGTTCTTATGTATTAAATACCAGGACCGGCAAGAACGAGCGCATTTCCCGGATCATGCAGATGCATGCCAACAAACAGAATCCGATAGATTTTATTGAAGCGGGTGATATCGGAGCCGCAGTTGGGTTCAAAGACATTAAAACAGGGGATACCTTGTGCAACGGAGGATCATCCCATCATTCTCGAAAACATGACTTTCCCCGAGCCGGTGATCTCGGTAGCCATTGAACCGAAAACGCAGGCCGACGTGGACAAAATGGGTATGGCTATTGCCAAACTCGTGGAAGAAGATCCTACCCTTAAGGTAAAAACGGATGAAGAAACCGGGCAAACTATTTTAAGTGGGATGGGCGAATTGCACCTGGAAATCATTGTAGACCGGATGCGTCGTGAATTCAAGGTGGAAATCAACCAGGGAGCACCCCAGGTAGCATATAAAGAAGCATTTCAGACAACCATTGAACACCGGGAAACGCTGAAAAAGCAAACCGGTGGTCGAGGTAAATTTGCGGATATTATTTTTGAAATTGGGCCGGCAGATGAAGAATTCCTGAAAGAAGGGAAGGGCCATTACCAGTTTGTGAATGATATTTTCGGAGGCTCCATCCCCCGTGAGTTTGTTCCGGCCATAGAAAAAGGATTTGAATCGGCCATGACCACGGGGTTGTTGGCAAACTATCCGGTAGAAAACATGAAGATCCGGGTATTTGATGGTGGTTTCCATGCAGTTGACTCCGACTCTATGTCTTTTGAACTTTGTGCCAAACAGGGATTCCGGGAAGCTGCAAGAAAAGCCAAACCCGTATTGCTTGAGCCCATCATGAAAGTGGAAGTGATCACCCCCGATCAATATATGGGAGATGTTACGGGTGACCTTAACCGCCGCCGGGGTATGCTGGAAGGTATGGATAGCAAGGATAATGCGCAGGTGATCAAAGCAAAAGTTCCGCTTAGCGAAATGTTCGGATATGTTACGCAGTTACGTTCACTTGTTCGGGCCGGGCCACTTCAACCATGGAATTTTCACATTATGCCCCGCACCAAGCAATGTAGCAGAAGAAGTTATCGCCAAAGTAAAAGGTAAGGGTAAAGTAACAGCCTGATAAATTTTCAATGATCTGATCCCTCTTCTCTATCTGCTGAAGAGGGATTTTTATGTTGAGTGGTCTTGATTCTTCCCGGCTAATTCCTAATTTTCACATTCAAAATCAGTCTCATGTCAATATTGAGGGCTTATCTTCAGAAACTGATATTGTTAGTATTTCTGGCCTGTCTTGCCATCTGTGGTCATGCACAGTTCTATAAATCGATGGTCTGGGGCAGGGATGGGGAAAGCTATTTCCAGGTTGAAGGCGAAGACATTGTGAAACATGAGCTGCCTTCAGATAAAGCGGGTATCCTGCTGAGCGGGAAGGATCTCACCCCTTCGGGAAAGCAGGTTCCGTTGAAGATCCGCTATTTTTCATTCTCCGGCGACTACAGCAAAGTGTTGGTGTATACTAATACTAAAAAAGTATGGCGTTATCATACAAGGGGTGATTACTGGGTCTATGATTTTTCTGATCATAGCCTGAAACAGCTTGGCAGTTCCCTGCCAGAATCTTCTCTTATGTTTGCGAAATTTTCTCCTGATGGGAAGAAAGCGGCTTATGTCAGTAATCATAATTTGTATGTAGAAGATCTGGCAACCCGGGAGATCAAGGCCCTCACCCGGGATGGAACGCGCAAGCTGATCAACGGTACATTCGACTGGGTTTACGAGGAAGAATTTTATTGCAGGGATGGATTCCGGTGGAGCCCGGACAGCAGGAAAATAGCATTCTGGCAAATTAACGACAGCAGTACCCGGGACTACCTGATGCTGAATACCACCGATTCCGTGTATTCTCATGTTATACCGGTAGAATATCCGGTGGCCGGTCAGCCGCCTTCCCCTTACAGGATCGGTGTTGTTGGTATTTCCGACGATCAAATCCGGTGGATGCGCATACCTGCAGATGGGCAACTCGGCGGTTACCTGCCAAGAATGGAATGGGCAGACAATAGCGGGGAGTTTATCGTTCAGCATCTTAACAGGCGTCAAAATGAAAGTGATATCATGATCTGTAAGGCGGATGAGGGGTACTGTTAAAAAAATTTATTCGGAAAAAGACAGTGCCTTTATTGATATTATTTCTGAGTGGGATCATGCATACAAAATGGGGGATGGGATTGGCTGATGCATGGTGCAGAATTCCTCTGGGCAAGCGAACAAGATGGCTGGCGGCATTTGTACCGTATCAGCAGCGATGGGAAAAAACAAACGATCACACAGGGGAATTATGATGTTATAGAAATTTCGATGGTCAATGAAAAGGAAAACCTTCTGTACTTTATCGCATCTCCTGATAATGCCACACAGAAATATCTGTACCGTTGCCGTCTGGATGGAAAGGGGAAAGCAGAAAGGGTGACCCCGTTGAATGAATCAGGCACCAATGATTATGAGCTATCGCCAGGAGGCAAATATGCCATCCATGATTTTTCAAACTATTATACGCGGCCGTCCAAAGAATGGATAAGTCTTCCTGAGCATAAAGTTCTTCCCGGATCCGATGGGATCAATATGCCCAGCGCGGCAGACAGCGCGGCTTCTCCAATTTCATTTTTCAAGATTAGATCGGCTGATGGTGTGACTGTGGATGGATGGATGCAAAAACCTGACTCCTTCGACCCGTCAAAAAAATATCCGGTCCTCTTCTATGTTTATACCGAGCCGGGTTCTCAGACGGTAAAGGATGAATATGGCATCGTAAACGATTTTCTGTACGAGGGCAATCTGGCAAAGGATGGTTATATCTATATTTCTGTAGATAACAGGGGAACTCCTTCCCCCCGGGGCAGCGCATGGAGAAAATCCATCTACCGCAAAATCGGCAGGATGAATATTGAGGATCAGGCCATGGCGGCAGAGGAAATCCTCAAATGGCCCTTTGTGGATGGTTCCCGTATAGCAGTCTGGGGATGGAGCGGAGGAGGATCGGCCACGCTCAACCTGTTGTTCCAGCATCCGGAAATCTATAAAACGGGTATTGCCATAGCTGGGCTGGACAATCTGCTGACCTACGATAATATCTACGAGGAAAGGTATATGGGGATTCCTCAGGAAACATCATGAGGACTATGTGAAAGGTTCACCAATCACTTATGCCAAGAATCTGCAGGGGAATCTTTTGTATATCCATGGAACCGGGGATGACAACGTCCATTTCAATAACGCGGAAATGCTCGCTAAATGAGCTGATCAAATACAATAAGAACTTTCAATTCATGGCCTATCCCAACCGGACGCACGAGATTATTGAGGGTGAAGGCACCCGGCAGCACCTGATGAGCCTATATACATCTTATCTGAGAACGCATTGTCCGGGCGGTCTGAATAATTATGCAAAAAAAGCCCCTAATTCTTTGACCGTTCAATGGTTTCTCCCTACCTTTGCATCCCCGTTCGAAAAATGGGATTTGGCTTATGTCTCAACGAATCAGGATCAAATTGCAATCTTACGATCACAATCTGGTGGATAAATCTGCCGAAAAGATCGTAAAAACAGTGCGCAGCACCGGTGCCGTGGTAACGGGTCCGATTCCTTTACCCACCAAGAAAAAAATCTTTACCGTATTGCGTTCGCCGCACGTGAATAAGAAAGCGCGTGAACAATTCCAATTGCACACGCATAAGCGATTGTTGGACATCTATACTTCTTCTTCCAGAACGGTAGACGCTCTGTCCAAGCTCGATCTGCCATCGGGCGTGGATGTTGAGATCAAGGCCTGAAAAAAGAAAGTTCTATATCCATCTCGCCAACTCCGGAAGGGGAAAAAGGAGCGCTGGATATAATTAAACTCTGCCAATAACGGAAGAGAAAATATGAACAAGCCGTTCGGGGTTTGTTTACTACCGGTACTTCTGTCACCCGCCCTAGCTTAGGCGAAGGCGGGCATCCAAAAGGATGACGAAGAAAACAGCGGATGGCGGCCAAAAGGCCGCCTTCGGCAAGGCTTCGGCGGCTAAAAGAAAAGGTCGGTTGCAAACGAGGGGATTGAAGTCATGACCAGCTGACGTGGCTGATGCGAAAAATCGCTGATTGTCCTTACACTCCAGGCATAAACCAAAAAAAATGAAAGGGATTATTGGGAAGAAAATTGGGATGACCAGTGTCTTCACCCCTGACGGCAAGCAAATAGCGTGTACGATCATTGAGGCCGGGCCCTGTGTGGTTACGCAGGTTAAGACAAAGGAGTCAGACGGGTACGATTCACTCCAGCTTGCCTTTGGCGACAAAAAGGAAAAACACTCCTCGCTTCGGAAAAAAATCACTTCGCCAAATCGAATACTTCCGCCAAAAAATTTGTCAAAGAATTTCGCAATTTTTCCCTGGAAAAAAACCTCGGGGATTCGCTCACAGTTGATATTTTCGCTGAAGGTGAAAAGTGTTAGATGTTGTAGGCACTTCAAAAGGCAAAGGCTTCCAGGGTGTTGTAAAACGCCATGGGTTCCATGGGGTAGGCGGCCAGTCACATGGCCAGCATGACCGTAGCCGTGCACCGGGATCCCTGGGTAACTCGTCTGATGCTTCCAGGGTAATGAAAGGCGTCCGCATGGCGGGCCGCATGGGGGGTGACCGGTAAAACTGAAAGGCCTGAAAGTTGTAAAGATATTTCCGGATAAGAATTTCCTCCTGATTAGCGGATCTGTTCCGGGTCATAATGGCTCCATTGTTTTCATTCAGAAGTAATCTTTTAATCCACAGTACAATGCAAATCGACAGTATTAAATATAAAAGGTAATAAAACGGGCAGAAGCCTGGAACTACCTGATGAAATCTTTGGGCTGAGCCGAATGATCATGTGATTTATCTGGCTGTGAAACAGTATCTGGCGGCACAGCGCCAGGGTACGCATAAGGTGAAGACAAGGATGGAAGTGAAAGGTTCATCCAAAAAACTGCATAAACAAAAAGGAACGGGCGGATCCCGTAAAGGAAATATCCGGAACCCTTTGTATAAAGGAGGTGGTACCATTTTCGGACCCAAACCCCGGAGTTACGATTTCAAGCTGAACCGGAAAGTAAAGGATCTGGCAAAAATGTCGGCACTTTCCCATAAAGCCAAAGCAATTCCATCGTGGTGGTGGAAGATATAAAGCTGGATGCTCCAAAAACGAAGGAACTGGTTGATATGCTGAAAGGATTGAAACTGGGACGGAAAGAAAGCCCTTTTTGTGTTGCCGGAATATAATGATAACCTGCATCTGAGTTTGAGCAATGTGCCGTATCTGGAAAGCACCTGCTGGCGGATGTGAACACTTATGATATCGTGAATGCGGAAGTGCTGGTGCTTACCGAAGTCGGCAGCGAAAATGTTTTGGAAGAGGAAGTGGAAGTGTAGAATTTGAAAATTTGAAAATATGGTAATTTGAAAATTAGATTACCATGTTTCAGAAATTTTCAAATTTTCAAATTTTCAAATTTTCAAATTATTCTGATGAAACTATCAGAAGTTCTGATAAAGCCGATTCTTACGGAAAAAGCAAATGCCCAGCAGGAAAAGCTTCGTCGCTATGCTTTCAAGGTAAACAGCAAGAGCCAATAAACTGGAGATCAAAAAAGCGGTTGAAGTTTTTTACGGCATTACTGTGGTGGATGTCAACACCGTAGTGGTTCCAGCAAGGCAAGGTCAAGGTCAACAAAAGCCGGATTGATCGTAGGTCGCAAGCCAGGCTATAAAAAAGCCCTGATCACCGTGGCAGAAGGCGAAACAATCGATTTGTATTCGAATATTTAAATAACATAAGAATGGCATTCAACTGCCGCGAAATTGGAGTCTTCATTATAAATATTCTGAAGAATAAAATATGGCACTAAGAAAATTTAAGCCGGTTACGGCCGGAACCAGGTGGAGGATCGGAAATGCATATGCAGAAATCACCTCATCTGATCCGGAAAAATCCCTGCTGGAAAAAATACCTGTTACTGCGGGCCGGAATGCGCAGGGCAGAAGGGCAATGCGGTATATGGGCGGCGGACACAAAAAGATGTATCGCATGGTGGATTTCAAAAGAGACAAGAAAAGCATGCCAGGAGTCGTTGCTTCCATTGAATATGATCCATACAGAACGGCATTTATCGCCCTGCTGCATTACGGCGATGGTGAAAAAAGATATATTATTGCACCCCAGGGTCTGCAGGTTGGATCTGCTGTTATTTCCGGTGATGGCGTTGTGCCCGAAGTTGGAAATGCATTGCAGTTGAAAAACATTCCGCTGGGTACCAACGTACACAATATTGAAATGCAGCCCGGCCAGGGAGGTAAGCTGGTTCGGAGCGCCGGCGCATCTGCCCAGCTGACCAACAAGGAAGATAAATATGCTGTGCTGAAGATGCCTTCCGGCGAACTGAGAAAGATACTGATTAACTGTTATGCAACAGTCGGTGTGGTTTCAAACAGCGACCATAGTCTGCAGAGCATGGGTAAGGCGGGCCGTAACCGATGGAGAGGCATTCGGCCCCGTACAAGCGGTGTAGCGATGAACCCCGTAGATCATCCGATGGGCGGCGGAGAAGGAAAAGCATCCGGAGGCCAGCCGCGGTCCAGAAACGGTCAATACTCCAGGGGACTTAAGACCAGAACCCGCGGAAAAGGAAGCGATAAACTGATTATTCAGACGAAAAAAGGAAAGAAGATCACGAAGTAATTTGAAAATGTGGCAATTTGAAAATTTGAGAATGGTTTTCAGATTAAGCCCTTAAAAAACTTATACATTTTCAAATTTTCAAATTTTCAAATTAAGACATTAAACTATGGGTCGGTCAATTAAAAAAGGTCCTTACGTAGATGCAAATCTGGAAAACAAAGTGCTTGGGATCAATGAAGGAAAAGCCAAGAAAAGTGTCATTAAGACCTGGAGCCGCCGTTCTACCATTACGCCGGATTTTGTGGGTCATACTTTCGCCGTGCACAATGGCAACAAGTTTATTCCTGTGTATGTGACTGAATTCATGGTCGGCCATAAGCTGGGAGAATTCGCACCGACCCGGAATTTTAAAGGTCATTCCAGCAAGAAGATTGTTGAATCATGATGTCTAAATTTATCGGCATACCTAAGAAAGATCACATCAAGAGAACAAACGAGAAAAAATGGAAGCATTAGCAAAATTAAAAAATTACCCGACCTCGCCCCGCAAGATGCGTTTGCTGGCAGATGAGATCAGGGGAATGCAGGTGGAAAAAGCCCTGGCATTGCTTGAGCATCATCCACAACATTCCTCAACGCCGCTATATAAACTGTTGTGGTCTGCTGTAAAAAACTGGGAACAAAAAAATGAAGGGAAAAGTGCGGCTGATGCCGGCCTGCTGGTGAAAACAATATTTGTGGACGGCGCCCGGGTACTGAAGAGAATGCGGCCGGCTCCTCAGGGACGGGGCTACCGGGTTCGCAAACGCAGTAATCATGTTACGCTGGTGGTGGATGAGAAAGGCTAAAAATTTAAAAGTAAAAATTAAAAATTGAATACCTGAGAATTTGGAATTGCTTTCAGAATAAGCAACTGCGCTAACAAATTTTCAAATTATCAAATTTTCAAATTAATCAGCTACATGGGTCAGAAAACAAATCCTATTGGTGCGAGATTGGGAATCATCCGTGGTTGGGAGTCCAACTGGTACGGTAGTAAGAAAGATTATTCGGTAAAGCTGATCGAAGACAATAAGATCAGGACCTACCTGAATGCCCGCATCAACAAGGGTGGCATTGCGAAGATTGTAATTGAGCGCACGCTCAATAAGCTGATCGTGACCATTCATACTTCCAAACCGGGAATTATCATCGGTAAGGGAGGGGGAGAGGTAGACCGCATCAAGGAAGAATTGAAGAAACTTACCGGTAAGGAAGATGTTCAGATTAACATCCTGGAAATCCGCCGTCCGGAACTGGATGCCAATATTGTCGCTGACACCATTGCGAGACAAATTGAAAACCGGATCAACTATAAGAGGGCAATTAAAATGGCCATCGCTTCTGCGCTCAGGATGGGCGCTGAAGGAATCAAAGTAAAAGTGGGTGGTCGCCTGGGTGGCTCGGAAATAGCCAGGACTGAAGAGATCAAGCAGGGACGTACGCCTTTGCATACCCTTCGGATGGATATTGACTATGCGAATGTATTTGCACTTACTGTTTACGGGAAAATCGGAGTTAAAGTATGGATCTGCAAAGGAGAAGTGCTTACGAAGAGGGACCTGAATCCGAATTTTGTAGGTGGAAAGAGCGATGTGAGCGACAGAAGAGACAGGAGAGATGATCTCCGGGATGAGCGCGGCCGTGGTGGTGACAGAGACAGAAGAGGTGGAGGCGGTGATAGAAGAGGTGGTGGTGGAGGTGGAAGAGACAGGAGGGGTTAATTTACAATTTATCAAATTTTCAAACTCGAAAACATGTTACAGCCCAAGAGGACGAAACATAGGAAAGCGCAGAAGGGAAGGATCCGTGCAATCGCAAAAAGAGGAAGCGATATTTCCTTTGGTTCCTATGGTCTTAAGGCCCTTGAGGGGATCTGGTTAACCAACCGCCAGCTGGAGGCAGCACGTCAGGCGCTTACCCGGTCCATGAAGCGGGAAGGAAATGTGTGGATCAGAGTTTTTCCGGATAAGCCGATCACAAAAAAGCCGCAGGAAGTGAGGATGGGTAAAGGAAAGGGCAACCCGGAATATTGGGCGGCGGTAGTGGAGCCAGGCCGTATGCTTTTTGAAGCAGATGGTGTGCCGGAAGCCGTAGCAAAGGAAGCATTGCTTCTGGCCGCGCAGAAACTGCCCATCAAAACAAAGTTTGTAGTTCGTCATGATGTGACGGCAATATAATTTTCAAATTTTCAAATTAAACAGGATGGCAAAGCGAAACGACTTTGTAAATAGCCTGAAGGATCTGAGTGAAGTCGATCTGAATGCGCGGATCAAAGAAGATGAAATGCGTTTGAAAAAACTAAGGTTTGCGCATGCAATTTCGCCGCTGGAGAGCCCGGTTACCATTCGTTTGCTCAGAAAAGATATTGCGCGCTTAAAAACAGCGCTGACAAAAAAAAAGAAATTTGAAAATGTGGGAATTTGAAAATTTGAAAATGAATTTAGATCTCCTTATTCAAAAAAAGAATTTTCAAATTATCTAATTTTCAAATTTTCAAATTGATTCACATATGTCAGATAGAAATTTAAGGAAAACGAGAACGGGGGTGGTCAGTAGTAACAAAATGGATAAAACCGTGGTTGTTGCTGTTGAAAGAAAAGTTCAGCACCCGATCTACGGTAAGTTCCTGAAAAAAACGACCAAGTTTCATGCGCATGATGAAAAGAATGAGTGCAGTATCGGAGATGTTGTGCGGATCATGGAAAGCCGTCCGCTTAAGCAAAACCAAGCGCTGGCGCCTGGTGGAAATTGTGGAGAAAGCGAAATAATTCGGAATTCTAAAATCGTATTGAAATGATTCAGCAGGAAAGCAGACTTAATGTTGCAGATAATAGCGGGGCCAAAGAAGTGTTGTGCATCCGGGTGCTTGGAAACAGCGGACAGGACTATGCCAGGATCGGGGACAAGATTGTGGTGACTGTTAAAGATGCTTTGCCTGCAGGTGGCATTAAAAAGGGTACGGTGACTAAAGCAGTGATCGTGCGGACTAAAAACAAATTACGCCGCAAAGATGGGTCTTACATTCGCTTCGATGATAATGCCGTGGTTTTGCTAACCACCAGTGATGAACCCAGGGGGACGCGTATTTTTGGACCGGTGGCCAGGGAACTCCGGGATAAAGGGTATATGAAAATTATTTCACTTGCGCCGGAAGTCCTTTAGGATAGTTATGAGTTATGAGTTGGGAGAAACGCAAGTTCATGATATTTTTGAAATAATAATTTTAGGGGCGTTCAACGATTTCCGTTAAGCGTTCTGCGTAAAATGAGAAAAATGAGCAACAGATTTAGACCGAAGTTCAATATTAAGAAAGGAGATAAGGTAGTAATTATTTCCGGGGACGATAAAGACCTGAAGAAATCGCGGAAGGTGCTGGAAGTGTATCCGGAGGAATCGCGGGTGCTGGTGGAGGGTGTGAATATAGTTACCAAACACAGCAAACCTTCTGCTCAGAATACCAAGGGTGGTATTTTAAAAAAGGAATCTCCGGTGCATATATCCAATGTGCTGCTCTGGGATGCCAAATCAGGCGGCCCTACCAAAGTAAAACTCACCCGGGAGAATGGTAAACTTGTACGCATTGCAAAAAAATCAGAGGAGGTAATTAAATAATGAGCACAGTTAAATATACTGCACGCCTGGCAGATAAGTACAAAAAGGAAGTCGTTCCTGCTTTAATGAAGCGGTTTGGCTATAAGACGGTTATGCAGGCTCCAAAACTGGAAAAGATTTGTTTGAACCGGGGAATTAACGGAGCGGTGGCAGATAAAAAACTCGTGGATATTTCAATAGAAGAACTGACGACTATTACCGGCCAGAAAGCCGTATCGACCGTATCCAAAAAAGATATTTCCAACTTTAAACTCCGTAAGGGATTGCCAATCGGAGCCAGGGTGACCCTTCGTGGGGTAAAAATGTATGAATTTCTGGACAGACTGGTGGCTGCTGCTCTTCCAAGGGTTCGCGATTTCAAAGGTGTGAGTGAGAAATCCTTTGATGGCCGTGGAAATTATACTATGGGAATCACCGAGCAGATCATCTTTCCAGAAGTGGATATCGATAAAGTGAATAAGATTACGGGCATGGATATCACTTTTGTGACTACGGCAAAAACGAATGAAGAAGCATTTGAGCTGCTGAAGGAAATGGGTATGCCGTTTAGGAATGCAAAGAAGGAAGGATAGAAAATGTGAAAATGCTTCCTTCCGATACGAAGGGAAGACAGGCCCAAACGGACCTCCTGCTATCGCCAGGGAATAGGAATGGAAAATTGGGAATTTAATCAGGATTGAAATTCCGGACAAAAGCCGAAGGATTATAAATATAAACTGGGTTCAAATCAATAAATAAAAGTTCATGGCCAAAGAATCAGTCAAAGCCAGACAAAGAAAGCGCGAGGCATTGGTTGCAAGATATGCTGAAAAGCGCGCTGCACTTAAAGCCGCAGGCGATTACAGGGCACTCGATCTGCTTCCAAAGAATGCATCACCGGTGCGTTTAAAGAACCGCTGTCAGCTTACGGGCAGGCCGCGTGGATATATCCGTTATTTTGGAGTTTCCAGGGGAGTATTTCGCGAAATGGCGTTGCAGGGAAAGATACCGGGTGTAAGAAAGGCAAGCTGGTAAAAAAGTTGATGGTTGATAGTTGATGGTTGATTGCATTTAATTCCATCAACCATCAACCATCAACGAAAAAATTAATAAGCAATTAATAAGTATAAAATGGTTACCGATCCAATAGCAGATTTTCTGACAAGAATCCGTAATGCGCAGATGGCGAATCACCGGATCGTGGAAATTCCGGCTTCGAACCTGAAAAGGCGTATGACAGAAATATTGTATGATAAAGGCTATATTCTTAAATATAAATTTGAGGAAAACAGTAAGCAGGGCGTGATTAAGATTGCCCTGAAGTACGATCCTCAGACAAAGGAGCCGGCAATCCGGAGCCTGGAACGGGTGAGTCGTCCGGGCCTTCGCCAATACGCGAGTCCTGTCGAATTCAAGCGCGTGAAAAACGGATTGGGCATTGCTATAGTCTCGACGTCAAAAGGAGTAATGACCGACAAGGATGCTAAAGCCCAGAATGTAGGCGGTGAAGTGCTTTGTCATGTTTATTAATAAACAGAAGGAGGGATTTGTTACCAGGATTGGAATTAGCAAAACAGAAATCAGCAAATTTTCAAATTTTCAAATTAACATATGTCCAGGATAGGTAAAAAACCGGTTCTTATTCCCAAGGGGATAACTGTGAATGTAAGCAAGGACAATGTCGTAACGGTCAAAGGCCCGAAAGGGGAATTGAAACAGACGGTTGACCGCGACATAACCGTTGAGGTAAAGGAAAATCAGGTTGAGCTTTCAAGGCCTACAGACCAGATCCGTCACCGTGCTTTGCATGGCTTATACCGTTCCCTCATGTCCAACATGGTGAAAGGAGTATCGGACGGGTACAGGAAACAGCTGGAATTGATCGGGGTTGGTTTTAAAGCTTCGAATCAGGGAAACCTGCTTGACCTTGCACTTGGCTATTCGCACAATATCATTTTCGAAGTACCAAAAGAATTGAAAGTTGCCACCGCCCAGGAAAAGGGAGAAAATCCTAAGATCCTCCTCGAGGGTAGCGACAAACAGTTGATCGGGCAGGTTGCAGCGAAGATCCGGAGTCTCCGCAAGCCGGAACCTTATAAGGGCAAAGGCGTTCGCTACGCGGGTGAAGTAGTTCGTAAGAAAGCTGGCAAGGCAGCAGGGAAGTAATATTCAAATTTTTAAATTGAGACAATGGAAACGCTTTTAAAAAGACAAAAAATAAGATACCGGATACGCAAAAAAGTTTCCGGCCGTGCTGATATGCCCCGCTTATCCGTTTTCAGGAGTAACAATGAAATCTATGTACAGTTGATCGATGATATTACTGGCAGAACACTGGCAGCCGCTTCTTCCAGAGAAAAAGATATTGTAGCTCAGAAAGTGACAAAAACGGAAAAGAGTAAACTGGTTGGAGCCGCTATTGCGCGGAGAGCAAAGGAGCTGGGTATTGAGCATGTGGTTTTTGACCGGGGCGGGAATTTGTATCATGGCAGGGTAAAAGCTGTGGCAGAATCAGCGCGCGAAGGCGGATTACAGTTTTAAAAAGTACAATAAAGCGTATACGTAAATATTTATCATGGCAACAACGAATGTAGTTTCGAAGATCAAGGCCGGTGACCTGGAATTAAAAGAAAAAGTAGTTTCCATCAACCGCGTAGTGAAGACTACCAAGGGCGGCCGGGCTTTTAGTTTTTCAGCGCTGGTGGTCGTTGGCAATGAAGCCGGCATAGTCGGCCATGGTCTGGGTAAGGCCAAGGAAGTGCAGGAAGCCATAACAAAAGGAATTGAGGATGCAAAGAAAAATCTTATACGTGTTCCTGTAATGCATGGAACCATTCCCCATGATCAGCTCGCGAAGGAAGGCGCCGCAAAAGTGCTGATCAAGCCGGCTGCACATGGAACGGGCGTTATCGCGGGAGGCAGCATGCGCGCTGTGTTGGAAAGTGCAGGGATTACTGACGTTCTGGCCAAATCCCTGGGATCTGCAAACCCGCACAACGTGGTTAAAGCGACTTTTAAGGCCCTCAACCTGCTCAGGGAGCCGATCCAGGTTTCAAGAACAAGGAATTTGTCGCTGAAGAAAATATTTAATGGATAATCAGGAAAAACCGGAAGGAAATGAAACGTCCATGATAGAATTTTTATTAATGCATAAGTGGAACGGGAACCAGGTGTAAATGCCATCAGAAAGACAAAAATGCCCGTGAATAATAAAAATTTTATGATGATTAGTTTCATCTGACCGGGAAACAATAAAAATGAGCAGATGAAAAAGATCAGAATTACACAAATAAAAAGCGCTATCGACAGGCCGGAGCGTCAGAAGCTGACGCTCAAAGCGCTGGGGTTGAAAAAAATGAATAACCCCAGGGAAATGGTAGCGACGCCTCAGATATTGGGGATGGTGCGCACGGTGGGCCATCTGCTGAAAGTGGAGGAGGTAGGATGATTTGAAAATTTGAACATGTGGTAATTTGAAAATTGGATTACCATGTTTCAGAAATTTTCAAATTTTCAAATTTTCAAATTTTTAAATTAACATGATGAACTTACATACGATCAGGCCGGCAAAAGGCGCTACACACAAGGAAAAAAGACTTGGGCGCGGTGAGGCCTCCGGCAAGGGTGGTACTTCAACAAAAGGAAATAAAGGCGGACAAAGCCGCGCCGGTTATCAGCGGAAAATGGCCCATGAAGGCGGTCAGATGCCCATCCAGCGCAGATTGCCTAAACGTGGTTTTAAGAATCCTGACCGGGTTGCTTATAAAGTATTTAACCTTTCCCAGATTGAACAACTGGCTGAGAAATATGATATTAAGGAAGTTTCCGCCGCTAACCTATATGCCAGCGGCCTCATTTCCAGAACGGCGCTGATAAAGATCCTTGGAAATGGAGAATTGAAAACAGGACTTTCATTCAAGGTGAATGCTGTAAGCGGCAAAGCAAGGCAGGCTATCGAAGGCGCGGGCGGCTCCATAGAAATCATAAAATAGTTTTATGTAACTTGCGTTGATGCTTACCGGCTGTCTTTTGTGGTTGAAGCAGTTCATAAATAATTCCGAAAGCACGTGAAGAAACTTATTGGTACATTAAAGAATATTTGGAGTATTGCTGAACTGAGAAGCAAGATCATACTTACGCTGACGCTCCTGCTCGTTTACCGTTTCGGTACTTTTATTGTGTTACCCGGAATAGATCCCAACAAACTAAGCAGCCTCAGCGGAGCAAAATCCGGAGCATTGGGTCTGATTGACGCATTTTCCGGTGGCGCTTTTTCCCAGGCTTCCATTCTTGCCCTGGGCATCATGCCATACATATCTGCTTCCATTTTTATGCAATTGATGGGCATCCTGGTCCCTCAGATGCAGAAGATCCAGAAAGACGGTGAAAGCGGAAGAAATAAAATTAATCAGTGGACGCGCTACCTTACTGTAATTGTTACTTTCGCCCAGGCATATGCTTATGTTTCTTATTTAAGGACCATGGGCAGGGATGCCATAATTGAAAGCTTCAGTGCCTATTTTTGGGTTACTACGCCCATTCTGCTCACGGCAGGTACCTTGTTCGTCATGTGGCTTGGAGAAAAAATCACTGATAAAGGTTTAGGAAATGGTACATCTATCATTATTATGATCGGTATCCTGGCCCGTTTTCCAAATTCAATGCGGAATGAATTTCTTGCCAGGTCGGCCATGGGCAGCGGGGGAATCCTGATTTTCGTAATTGAAGTGGCGATACTCATTGCCGTTATATTAGGTTTAATTGTATTGATCCAGGGCGTTCGAAAAGTTCCTGTTAATTATGCCAAGCAAATTGTAGGCAACCGCCAATTCGGGGGAGCCAGGCAATTCCTGCCGCTAAAAGTAAATGCAGCCGGTGTAATGCCGATCATTTTTGCGCAAGCCATCATGTTCCTTCCCACCCTGATTTCCTACACAAGTTTTGAGAACAAGGAAGGAATTTCGAGGATATTTTCTGATCCACGCGACTATATCCACATGACCTTCTACGGCATCGTTGTTATTGGCTTTACCTTTTTATATACCTCACTCATATTTAATCCAAAACAGGTGGCTGATGATCTCAAGCGCAATAACGGTTTTGTTCCTGGTGTAAAGCCCGGACAGCCGACTGCCGATTTCATTGGTTCCGTGATGGATAAGATCACCTTGCCGGGAGCGATCCTGCTGGCTGTGGTTGGTATTCTCCCCGGATTTGCACAAAGGGCAGGCGTAACCCAGGGCTTTGCCTCTTTCTACGGAGGTACCTCTCTGCTGATTATGGTGGCTGTTATCCTCGACACCCTGCAGCAAATAGAAACACAGCTGCTGATGCGTCAGTATGACGGGCTTATGAAATCGGGCAGGATACAGGGCCGCCAGTCGGTAACCAATGCCGTGATTTAGGATGATTTATCACAAAACAAAAGCGGAAATTGAACTGGCAAGGGAAAGTTGCCTGCTGGTAAGTCAGACACTCACTGAAACGGCCCGGGTTTTGAAAGCCGGAATAACCTCCAGCTTTCTCGATAAATTCATCGGCGATTACATTCGTGACCATGGAGCTGTTCCCTCTTTTCTGGATTACAACGGATTTCCATTTAATTCATGCATATCGGTGAACGATGTGGTCGTGCACGGATTCTCCAACGAGAATGAATTGAAAGAGGGAGATATCATCTCTATCGATATAGGTGTTTATAAAAATGGTTTCCATGGGGACCATGCTTATACGTTTGCAATAGGCGACCCCGGAGCAGCTATAGCCCGGCTTATCCGCGTGACCAAGGAATCGCTATACAAGGGCATAGAAAAAGCCGTTGCCGGCAACCGGATCGGAGACATTTCTTTCGCTATTCAGGAACACACCGAAAAAAAATATGGATATGGCGTGGTGCGGGAACTCGTGGGCCATGGTTTGGGCAGAAAACTTCATGAAGAGCCCCAGGTACCTAATTATGGCAGACGCGGATCCGGAATAAAATTAAAGGAAGGCCTGATCCTGGCCATTGAACCCATGATCAATTTAGGAAGGCGGGAAGTATACACAGAGGATGATGGATGGACGGTCCGGACCCAGGACCATAGCGTTTCGGTACACTTTGAACACGATGTGTGCGTACAGAAAAACAAAGCTGATATTCTTTCTGATTACTCCGGAATTGAGGCAGCGGAACGAAAAAATCCCGCGCTTTTCAGTTCTTCCTGATCCCCATTATCCACTAACGCCGAAATTCCTCAGGGCATCATTAAGACTTGTTTTCAGGTCAGTGGATGATTTTCGCTGGCCGATGATCATTGCACAAACTACCTGGTATTCTCCTGCAGAGAATTTTTTAGGATAAGTTCCGGGAATTACCACACTCCTGGCCGGAATGCGGCCTTTATATTCAACCGGGGCGGCGCCACTCACGTCAATGATCTTTGTACTCTGCGTCAGGACTACATTCGCTCCGAGTACGGCTTCTTTCTCAATATGCACGCCTTCCACGACAATACATCTTGATCCGATAAAGCACCCGTCTTCAATAATCACCGGTGCAGCCTGCAGGGGTTCCAGAACGCCGCCAATGCCCACCCCTCCGCTGAGGTGCACATTTTTTCCGATTTGGGCGCAGCTGCCGACTGTAGCCCAGGTATCCACCATTGTTCCTTCATCAACATACGCGCCAATGTTCACATAGCTGGGCATCAGCACTACATTTTTTGCAAGGTACGCGCCATAGCGGGCGACGGCATGAGGAACAGCGCGAACACCCAGCATGGCATAGTCTTTTTTCAGGGCCATCTTATCGTAAAATTCAAATGGATCAACAGACCAGGTTTTCATTTGACGGATGCCGAAATACATCAGGATCGCTTGTTTCACCCATTCATTTACCACCCATCCTTTATCCGAAGGCATCGCAACACGCAATCTCCCCTTGTCAGCCTCCTCAATTACAGCCTCCACAGCACTGCTGTATTTCTCCTCTTTCAGCAACTCCCGTTTATTCCAGGCTTCTTCAATAAGTGATTTTAGCTCCATACGGATAATTTTTACAAACATACAGGTGCAGGGTCAATTAAGAATATGGAATCCCCCATTTATTCGATATTTCCGGTTTTTCTGTTATTTTCCATACTTCCGGTATTTTTGAGGCACTCAAATTTATTATTTGGATTTTGAAAATGATATTTTACGATGCCTTGAAGTGCTTCACCAGGGAGGTATTATTTTATATCCAACCGATACGATCTGGGGGATCGGCTGCGATGCAACCAACACTTCCGCAGTAAAAAAAATCTATGCGTTGAAGCGCCGTCCGGAATCCAGATCGATGATCGTTTTACTGGCTGACCAAAGGGATATCAATAAATACATAAGTCGCCCCGAACCTTTCATATTTGATTATCTGGAGACCATTTCGCGACCCACTACTGTGATTTATGAGGGCGCTATAGGGCTCGCAGAAAACCTCGTTCCGGAGGATGGCAGCATAGGGATCCGGATCGTAAAAGAGAATTTTTGCCGGAACCTGATAAAACGATTCAGGAAACCCCTCGTTTCGAGTTCGGCAAATATATCCGGGAAACCGGCACCCCTTATTTTCAGGGACATCGATTCGGAAATCCGCGATGCGGTCGATTATGTTGTACAATACCGGCAGTCCGACGATCTGCCTGCTCAGGCTTCCACCGTGGTCCGCTTCAATAAATCCGGAGCGCTTATTGTATTAAGAAACTAATTGGAAAACACTTGATCCGTCTTCACAATGGAGATTTTTACCCGGCGACTTCCCGGCGACTGAATGCGGAAGGAATCTGTTTTTGAGAAAGACGCAATCCGCCACCCGGAAACCCGCAAAAATTGCGGTTCTTCGCATATCGAAAACAGATCTTGCAAAAATTCCTGATTATACAAACAGCTTTTATCGGGGACGTTGTCCTGGCCACGCCGCTCGTCGAAAAATTGCGCGCATGGTTTCCGGATGCACAAATAGATTTTCTATTAAGGAAAGGCAATGAATCCTTACTGCTGAATCATCCCTTTATTCATGAGGTGATGACCTGGAACAAGAAACAAGATAAGCTGAAGCATCTTTTCCAACTGCTCTTTCGCATACGTAGGACTAAATACGATAAAGTGATCAATGTGCAAAGGTTTGCAGCTACCGGCCTGCTCACCGCTTTCTCTTCTGCGCGTGAAACGATCGGATTTGATAAGAATCCATTCAGTTTTCTATTCTCGCGGAAAATACCACACGATGTGAATGGAAGGGAGAAACTGCATGAAACACAACGCAATCTCCAGCTCATCAGCCATTTTACTGACCAGTCTTATTTTCGACCCGTTTTGTATCCTTCTCCCGAAGACATCGCATTTGCTGAATCTTATTCAAAGGAAAAATTCATTACCCTGAGCCCAGCTTCTGTTTGGTTTACCAAGCAATATCCGTTGCCCCAATGGATTTCGTTCATAAATAAAATTCCTGGCGGATGCAGAATATTTTTATTGGGCGGAGCAACGGATCTGCCTCTTTGTGAATCTATTCTGAAGGCTGTGCAAAAACCCCGGATTGAAATCCTTGCCGGCAGATTATCTTTCCTTCAATCGGCGGCACTGATGGCAAAGGCGGGGATGAACTATGTTAACGATTCTGCCCCCATGCATTTTGCTTCGGCTATGAATGCCCCGGTGACTGCAGTCTATTGCTCAACGGTACCAGAATTTGGTTTTGGACCGCTTTCGGATATCCGTCATATAGTCCAGATTGAATCGTCTTTATATTGCCGACCCTGCGGCCTGCATGGATATGCCTCCTGCCCGGAGGGTCATTTCCGTTGTGCCCTGGAAATCAGGGACGAGCAGCTCATTAAAAACACTCTCCTGAAGGGCCGGATTCCTTGCTGCTCCATGCCGATTGATTTACCTTTGCCGGCATGCAAATTGCCTGTTCTGAGAATGAATTGCTACTGTTCGGCAAAATTGCTGAAGCGGCGGCTGAATTGCAGACCGAAGCCTACGTGATCGGCGGTTTTGTGCGCGATAAACTGATCGGCCGTCCATCGGGGGATGCGGATATTGTGTGCGTTGGAAATGCAATTGAACTGGCACATAAAGTAGCTGCTTTTTTTTCTCCCAGGCCAACGGTTTCATTCTTCAAAAATTTCGGGACGGCCCATATAAGAATACCGGATACCGGCACAGAAACCGGGATGCTGGATGTGGAGTTCGTCGGTGCCAGGAAAGAAAGCTACCGCGCTTCTTCCCGCAAACCGGAAATAATCATTGGCAGCCTGGAGGATGATCAGAACCGACGCGATTTTACCATCAATGCGCTGGCAATCAGTTTGAATAAAGATAACTATGGGCAAATTATCGATCCTTTCAATGGGTTGAATGATATTGCTGAAAAAAGAATTCAAACTCCGCTCGACCCGCTCAGCACATTCAGCGACGATCCGCTCAGAATGCTTCGCGCAATCCGTTTTGCAACCCAGCTGGGATTCCGTATTGATCAGGTGACTTTCGATGCCATAAAGGAGGATGCCCCCAGAATCCGGATCGTATCACAGGAACGTATAACCGAAGAATTTAACAAAATGATTTGCTCGCCAAAGCCGTCAATAGGCTTTGATCTGTTGTATAAAGCGGGCCTGCTGAATATTATTTTTCCGAAAATGGCCGAGCTGGAAGGGGCGGAATACATTGATGGCCAGGGACACAAGGATAATTTCTACCACACCCTGCAGGTGCTTGACAATATATCCTTAAAGACGAATGATCTCTGGCTCCGGTGGGCGGCGATCCTGCATGATATCGGCAAGCCGGCAACCAAAAAATTTGAAAAGAACCATGGCTGGACCTTTCACGGGCACGAGGTGGTTGGGGGACGTATGGTTCCCAAAATTTTTGAGCAGTTTAAGAATCCGCTGAATGAAAAAATGCGATTTGTCCGCAAGCTGGTAGAGTTGCATTTGCGGCCCATCAGTCTTACGAAAGAGAACATCACGGATTCTGCTATCCGGAGGCTTTTATTTGATGCAGGTGAGGATATTGATTCCCTGATGTTGTTATGCGAAGCAGATATCACTTCCAGGAATAAGCAGAAGGTTAAAAAATATCTTGAAAATTTTGAGCTTGTACGTTCACGACTTGCTGAAGTGGAGGAGAAGGACCGTATCCGGAACTGGCAACCACCGGTGACCGGGGAAATGATCATGGAAATTTTTGGTATAAGGCCTTCACGCCAGGTGGGAGATCTTAAAAATATGATCCGGGAGGCCATCCTGGACGGAGAAATAGAAAACTCCTATGAGGCGGCATATCGTTTTATGATGGAAAAAGCAGCCGGGATGGATCTGAAACCGGTAAAATAGGCATATACTTACCTTTACTAAAGAAAATAAAGCTGGTCATTAATTTGATGGTTTAATTTATTTTTGAATCAATTAACGGGAACGATTATGGCAGTTTTGAAATTCAGGGTTTATTTTGAGGAGGACGATAGTGTTTACCGCGATGTAGCTGTGAAACATAATCAGCATTTTCTTCAACTTCACCAGGGGATCTTAAAAGCCTATGAATTTGACAACAAGCACCAGGCGACTTTTTTCCGCAGCAATGATCATTGGCAACGTGGCAGGGAGATATCCCTCGAGAAATATGACAAGGAGTATAAAGTGGCACCGTTAATTATGGGGGAAACACCTATCAGCTCGGAAATAAGGGACCCGAACCAAAAATTTGTTTACCAGTATGATTTTGTAAAGAACTGGACTTTCCTGGTGGAACTCATTCATGTATCCAAGGAGGAGAACAGCAAGCTCGATTATCCGGCCCTTATCAAGAGTGAAGGAATCGCTCCTTCCCAATACGGAACCCGCGGTCTGATCGGGGATAAGCTCGCTGAAGTAGAAGAGAAATATGATCTTGGCCGGGGTGCTGAAGGATTTATTTTGGTAGGAGAAGAAAACGGAGAACTCGGTGAAGTAGAGGAATCCGGCGATCTGGGCGAAGAAGAAACTGGTCCGGAAGAAGAATCCGGAATTGAATAATGTTCCCCAAAACAGTAATTATCATTACAGGACCGACTGCTTCAGGCAAAACGGCATTATCCCTGGCCCTTGCCCGTCATTTTAATACATCCATCATTTCGGCGGACTCCCGGCAGTGTTTTCGCGAATTGAACATCGGCGTGGCAAAGCCTTCAATGCATGAACTGCAATCCGTAAGGCATGAATTCATAAATTCCCATTCCATCGGCGAAGAAGTGAATGCTGCAGTTTTTGAATCACTGGCCCTGCAATGGGCCGAAGAAATTTTTTCAAACCGGAATGTGATTGTGATGGTGGGAGGGACGGGTCTGTACATTAAAGCGTTTATGAAGGATTAGATAAGATCCCCGAAACTGATGAACAGACAAGAATAGAAATCCGGGAACAATATCGCCCGGTATGGACTGCCCTGGTTGCAGGAGCAGATCAAACTCAGGGATCCCGGATACTTTGAATCCGGAGAAATTGGAAATCCGCAACGCATGATGCGCGCCCTGGAAGTGATTGAAAGCACCGGCCATTCCATTTTATTTTTTAGGAATGCAGTAAAAAAATCGCGACCCTTTCGCGTTCTTGTTTTTTCCATCCGCATTCCTGTCAGCATCTTAAATCAGCGGATCAATGAGCGCGTGGACCATATGATGGAAGAAGGCCTCCTGGATGAGGTTAAATCGCTGATTCCTTATCAGCATTTCAATGCCCTGCAAACGGTTGGCTACACTGAATTGTTTGAACACCTGAATGGAAAGCTTAACCTGGAAAACGCAGTGACCAGGATCAAACAAAATACCCGGCAATATGCAAAACGGCAAATGACCTGGATCAGAAAAAATCCATCTGTGCACTGGCTTGAAAAGGATCCGTTGAAAGAAATCCTGGAATTTAGTGAGCGAATTAAAATTTAATTCCTGCCGTGAGGATAAGCGTGCCCGCATGCTGATTCACCGTTGCAAAAATATTGTTTTTGTCTCCGAGCCTGTAAGGGAAACTGGCATCCTTCACGAAGCTTTCAACGTAGGTGAGATCAACAAAAATCCCGCGGTTTCGATAACCGATGCCGCGCAGAAGCCGTGGCGCGGCTGGCTTTTAAATCGGAAGATGCGTACGGACTAAGTGCATAAGATCCTCCCACCCTCACTGCCAGGATATTGAATTTTAATTCGCCGCCGAGCCGGAAATTAAAATTATTCTTATAGTAATTTTTTATTGTGCTATTCAGTGCGTCGTAGTAGCCATTATCTGTGTAATAAGCATCTTCATCAGAAGGAATGCTAAATCTGGAGCTTTTATTCGTTACGTATTCAATATCCCCGGTAATGAAGCCCTGGCGGGATCCGGCATCCTGCCCGGTACCGAAAACATAAGAGCCGCTGGCAATAAAATGCCAGGGAGAAGAAAGATCGTATTTAAGGCTGTTGCCAGCATTGCTGATCTGATCAAGGGTTGAAGAAGTGACCGAATCCAGGTGGTGATAATTCTCTGCGTCTGAAACAAGTTTGGCATCAACTGCCTCCGTGAGCGTGTACAAGGTGGGCGTATGTACGGCGATGCCGATCCGCCATGCGGCATCGGGCCGGTAAATTGCGCCCACCCTGAGGTTGACTCCCGCACCTTTTGTCGAAAAAGATTCTGTATAGGTATACGTATTAAAATCATTGTTAAGGTTTCCGCTTAGGTCCGATTCTGTATACACTTGGTTACGATGATAGTTAACGATCGGGATGCCGATCGATCCGCCCAGGTACCATTTATCGCGTGTGCCTGATGCAAATCCGAGGGCCAATTCGGTTATGCCGCCAGTTGTTTTGATGTCATTGAGCTGGTAGAGCTGGCCGCCTGCAGCCAGCACTTTTTGCGGTTGAGCAATCACCTGCGTGACACCACCAATGGTAACCGTATCAATCAGATAAGTATAAAGTGCCATTCGGGTACCGTATGAAATCCCCGGATCTGCCAGGGCATCGTTAATGGAGAGTCCGGAATTCGCATACTCTTCGGCGTAAGCTTCTGCTCCGGAAGAATAATTATTATTTCCGCTGTAACGGGTATGGCCGTTAAAATCAGCTGTTCGGGTAATGGCAAAACTGAAGGCAGTGTTCTTATCCGGGTCGGTTGCCTTTCCAATCACCAATCCGGAAGTGCCGAATATAAAGTTTTGCACGCCAGGTGCTGTTCCCTTGTTGGATAAATAAGACGCCTTTCCATTTTCAAATCCAAATGAAGGGCTCAGTAAAAATTCGCTTGTCTTGTAAAAGCCCAGTCCTGCAGGGTTGACAAAATTAGAAGATATATCGCCGCCCAGGGAACCCATGGCGCCGCCAATGGCCTGTTCGCGGGCTGTTCCGTATGGATTTGTATAAGATAACCGCAAAGCATCATCAGGTAACTGTGCCTTGATCGTGATTGAAAAAAAAAGCGGGCACAGCAATAATAATCGTCTCATCATAGAAAAAGATTATCTGCCCGGACGCGAGCCGCCGCCGCCTCCCCTGAAACCACCGCCGCCACCGCCCCCGAAGCCGGATGGCGCAGTACGAACGGGTTGTGAATTGAAATTTGGCCTGTTGAAGTTGTAATTTGAATTATTATTGGATTGACGCAGGTTCCGGGAGGCATTATTAACCGGAGCATTATTGTTATAGTACCTGTTGTTCGAGGCGGTCGGGCGGTCAGTATAATATCTGCCCTGATAAGCGGAAGGATTGAACGTGCTTAACCTGGAATATGCAGGCGCAGTGAAGTTTTTTCCATTTACGAACACGATGCCGCTGTAATAGGGATTATAGAAATTGTTCCAGGCATAATAACTGTTCCAAAAGCTGAAAGGACTATAATATCCGAAACCGCCCATCCAGGGTCCATAACCAAATCCCAGGCCCAGGCCCATCGCATAAGGGCTGCCATATCCGAAGCCGGAATACCCGCCATAATAATCATAATTATAATCGTCAAAATAAGACCAGCGATCAGGATCCTGAACGCGCATCTGCACGTAATTGTCGTTAGGAGAACTATAATAATTGTTGTTATTGTCTGATGAAGCAGCAGTTTGTGAAGGCGTACCCGGGGAATAATAAACATCATCCGGTGTTGGGCTGTTTTTGTAAACTGAACATCCGGTCATGCTGACAAGGGCGATAAAAAACAAGGTATACAGAGGTTTCATACTTAAAGCTTTTGGATGTTTCAATCTTAAGTTACTACTTTTGCGCCACTAACCAAAGTTACAAAAAATATTGCCCGGAATTTAATTATTCCTGAACCGGGACCGGTCAAAAATCATCACCGGATCCGCTTTTAGCGCCGGATTTTCCTATTCGTATGAGCAAAGAAATCACTAGCCGCGCAACAGATTATGCGCAATGGTATAACGACCTGGTTTTGAAAGGGGGACTTGCTGATTATTCAGCGGTAAGGGGCTGCATGATTATCAAACCTTATGGTTTTGCGCTATGGGAGAAAATGCGTGATGCACTGGATGAAATGTTTAAGGAAACCGGCCACGAAAACGCCTATTTTCCTTTGTTTATTCCAAAAAGTTTTCTCAGCCGCGAGGCGGCGCATGTGGAAGGCTTTGCAAAAGAATGTGCAGTAGTAACACATTACCGGCTGAAAAATGATCCGGATGGAAATGGGATAATCGTTGACCCGGAAGCAAAACTGGATGAAGAGCTGATTGTCAGGCCTACAAGTGAAACCATTATCTGGAATACCTATAAAACCTGGATCCAGTCTTACCGCGACCTTCCCCTGCTTATTAACCAATGGGCGAATGTGGTCAGGTGGGAAATGCGGACCCGGCTTTTCCTGCGGACAACGGAGTTTCTCTGGCAGGAAGGGCACACTGCACATGCAGGTTCCGAAGAGGCCATGGCTGAAACCCTCACCATGCTGGATGTGTACGCTGATTTTGCTGAAAACTACATGGCAGTTCCGGTAATCAGAGGTGTAAAATCGCCCAGTGAACGGTTTGCCGGCGCGATCGACACTTATTGTATCGAAGCACTCATGCAGGATGGGAAGGCTTTGCAAGCAGGGACCTCTCATTTCCTGGGTCAGAATTTTGCGAAGGCATTTGATGTAAAATTTTCAGATAAGGAGAATAAGCTTGACTATGTTTGGGCAACCAGCTGGGGGGTAAGCACCCGCCTGGTTGGCGCACTGGTCATGGCACACAGCGATGACGATGGCCTGATCCTTCCACCAAAGATTGCTCCCGTTCAGGTGGTTATCATTCCAATCTACAAAGGAACGGAGCAGAAGGAAATGCTGGATAGCAAAGGAAAAGAACTGGCCCTCCAATTGAAAAATGCGGGGATCAGGGTAAAATTTGATAATAATGACAATAACCGACCGGGGTGGAAATTTGCCCAGTATGAGTTGAAAGGCGTTCCGCTACGCATAGCAATGGGCGTCCGGGATCTGGAAAACCAAACGCTGGAAGTTGCCAGAAGGGATACAAAGGAGAAAATGTCGATTCCCCTGGAGGACATCAGGGCCAGGGTGAGCGGATTATTGAAGGAAATCCAGAAACAGATGTTTCAGAAAGCGCTGGATTTTCGGGAAAGCCACATCAGCAAGGCGGACACCTGGGAAGAATTTGAGCGCCTGCTCGATGAAAAAGGCGGTTTTATCTCAGCGCACTGGGATGGAACAGCGGAATCAGAAGAAGCCATCAAGGAGAAAACAAAAGCCACGCTGCGTTGCATCCCGCTGAACAATCCTACAGAGGAAGGCTTCTGCATTTTTTCCGGAAAACCAAGTACACAAAGAGTGCTCTTTGCCCGGGCCTACTGATCAGACCGGGTCAATTTCCTTGTTTCTTTGGCAGAATTTCCTTTAATTGTGTACTTAAATA
The DNA here is from genome assembly GCA_963705005.1 of uncultured Chitinophagaceae bacterium. GTDB lineage: Bacteria > Bacteroidota > Bacteroidia > Chitinophagales > Chitinophagaceae > Puia. Next base: position 176,404 of record CAVPIO010000009.1, on the reverse strand, counting down.
ACCCGAAATGGATCAACAAACCCCAACCAACCTTTTTGATCTCCAAGTAGATCAGCAGTCCAGCGTATTCCTGGCCGAATCAGCCAAATGGGCAAGATTTCTTGCCATACTCGGATTTATTATGTGTGGCATGCTAGTATTGGTTGGTTTGTTCATGGGATCTTTTTTAGCAGGAAGAATGAGCAGCATGAATATTGGTGGTTCCACCATGTTTAGCGGAGGCATTTTTACTTTTGTCTATATCCTGATCGCATTATTATATTTTTTCCCCTGTCTTTATCTTTTTCATTTCGGTTCCAAAATGCGGACGGCCCTTCGAAACAATGATCAGGAAATACTTTTGGAGTCATTCAAGAATCTAAAATCCTGTTTCAAATTTTACGGAATCCTGGCCATCATCGTTCTGGGATTTTATGCGATTGCCCTGATCGCCGCAATTCTGGGCGCTGCGGTCGGCCGGTAATTTTCAATTGGAAGTGTAATAGTTGTAATCTTTAAGCAGAGTTTCCAGAAAATCCAGGGGATCCTGATCCGAATGCATGGACAATTTCCATTTTATCCTTTCGGCAATGCGGAAAGCAATTTCATGATTATTTTTTTTCTTAACAGTGCCGATGATACTTTTCAATGAATTGATATCCTTATCACTCAGGCGCATGACCTGTGGATAACTGGGCCGGTAACCGGGTTCCACCTCGGTGAAAACCGTGTCCTGCCAGGATGTTCTCGAGCGGGTGAAAATCACGATCGTTCCGGCAACGATATCTCCGATCCTTTGAGATTTGTGGGACATGATTACACAGCCAATGCCGGAAAAGGTCAGGATGCTGCAATACCAGGGCAATGCATTGGTGAAAATGGCTGCAAAGATCCAGACGGGAAAATCTACTGTCCGGAAAATCCAGCGCAATAGGTATTGGCTTACTGAGGCCTGCCCCCCTTCCAGGGTGATCACCCGGATCCCCAGCAATTTCTTGCCAACTGTTTGTCCGTTGGTGAGTATTTCCATCGCCGGATAGTAAAGCAGTACCGGCAACCCAAGCAATATCCAGATCCATTCTTTATTGGAAATTTTATTTCCAAGGAGGCCAAATATGATTTTTTCACAAAACAGCCAGTAAAGGAGCATTAGCAGGATATCCACGCACCAGGCAAACATCCGCCGGTGGAACGGGCTGATGGGGAAAACGACTTCGATATTGAATCCGGTATCTAATTTGACAGACAGCATGCTGAGTAAGTTGGAACGGGCTCCTGTACAATGTTCGGAGGCTGGGCTTTTTTATTTTATATTTATCAATAAATGTAATCTTTTTGTGCGTGAAGGTCAATTCATACAACAGAATATTGAGAAGTGGAAGATCTATCAATATGAACCGACTACGGACCCTGATGAGATGGCGCAAAGGTTCACCGAACTGGTTAACGATCTCGGTTATTCCAGAACATTTTACCCGCAAAGTAAGGTAACTGAGTACCTGAATAAACTGGCTTCCGGTATTTACCTGGGCATTTATAAAAATAAAAAGGAAGAATCTTCCAGGATCATTCGTTTCTGGAAATCCGAACTCCCCCTCCTGGTTAGAAAATATCACCGCGAATTACTGTACTCCCTGATCATCTTTGTTCTTTTTGCACTGATGGCGGCTTTCTCTGCTTCCCATGATCAGCATTTTGTGCGTGGCGTGCTCGGCGACGGTTACGTGGAAATGACGGAAGAAAATATTGCAAAAGGAGATCCTTTTGGTGTCTATAAGACCCAGGATGCCCTCTCCATGTTTCTCTGGATTGCCGTACATAATATCCAGGTTTCCTTTTTTATTTTTGTGACCGGTATTTTCGCCTGTCTCGGTACGGTCTGGTTGTTATTTACGAATGGCGTTATGCTCGGATCATTTCAGTATTATTTTTTTGCCAGGGGGCTGGGATGGAAATCTGTATTGGTGATCTGGATTCACGGCACACTCGAAATATCCTCTTTCATCATCGCGGGCGGAGCAGGAATCGTGTTGGGCAAGAGTTTATTGTTCCCGGGAACTTTCAAGAGACTGCCATCGCTGAAGCGCGGTGCAAGAGACGGTGTAAAACTTATGATCGGGCTGGTGCCCATTTTTATTGTGGCAGCTTTCCTGGAAGGATTTGTAACGAGGTATTCCGGCATGCCCATCTGGCTTAGTCTTCTCATATTAATTTGTTCACTGACATTTATCAGCTGGTATTTTATTATTTATCCTGTAAGACTGAGCAGGAAATTGGTCATGCCTCAACTTATAAAACCCTGATCCATCGCAGAGCATCCATGTTTAAATTATTCATCTGCTTCAACATTGGCTTATTCCTTCTCCTGTTCTGCGGAGAGTCTGCGTATTGTCAAACGGACAGTTCTGTTGCCGATACAGAGCAGGTGGAACCGGGAATCGCAGACAGCAGTTATTTACCCATAGCAGGGAATCCTGCCATGCCGGCGGATTTGCGGCAGGTCCCTGACAGCATAATCAAAGCATACCAGCGCGATCCGAATTTTGCCTACGCGAACGATCCCGCTTACTGGAAAGAACTACCCCCTCCCGAGCCGGATCTCTTTGGCAAGCTGATTGATTTTTTATTTAGCAAGCTGGCACGCACCTGCATTTTTATTATATTTCTACTGCTCATTGTGTATTCCATCTACCGGCTCGCCAGGGAGAATTCTTTCACCTGGTTCAGCAGGAAAATAAGAAGGAATCAGAAAGAAGGGGAGCTTGCGTACCAGGAGGAGCAGGCGCCTGTGGATCTGGATGAAGCGATACGGCGATTCAGTGAAGAGGGAAATTTCTCACTTGCCATCCGGTACATGTATTTAAAAACCATCCGAAAGATATTCGAAAAAAAAGACATACTCGTCAGGACCACGTCCACGAATGCTGAAATGGCTGCGGCATTTCAGGATCCCCAACTGGCAAAGGAATTCAGGTGGCTGGCCACGGCCTATGAATATGTTTTTTACGGCGGGTTCATTCCGGGCCCGGAGCAGTTCGGCCATCTGCAGGAGAAATTTAATGTCTTTAATCAAATCATGGGGAATTGAAAATCTCTATCCACTATACGATATTTTTCTTCTGCATGGTTGGTCTCGCCTCCTGCATGCGTCAGAAGAGTCTTAATAAGTATATCAGCCTCTGGCGAAAAGACAAGATTCCATACGGTACTTATTATGCATTTGAGAACCTGCCTTCTATTTTTCCGAAGGCCAGCGTCATTACAAACACATTGTCGCCGCAGGGTTTTTATTATGATTCGGTTGTTCAGGGCGACGGCAATTCAACCCTGAAAGCATATATTATTATCGGACCCCGCATTGTTCCGCAGGAGGCCGAGGTGGAATCCATGATCCGCTTTGCTGCTTCGGGCCATCAATTGTTTATCTCTTCCCTGGATTTTGGAGATAGCTTGCTGGATGCGCTTCATCTTCAGATAAGTGACAGTCTATCCAGAGGAATAAGGGATAGCCTCCGGCTCAACCTTTTTGATCCTGTGCATCATCAGGCCATGCAATATCTTTATCCCGGATCATGCCGGGATGCCTATTTTGTTTCAATAGACACGGGGCATACCCAGGTGCTGGGTACCAACTATCTCGGTAAACCTGATTTTATACGGATCCCCTTCCGGCACGGCGGCGCAATTTTTGTGCATCTTGCGCCACTGGCCTTTTCAAATTTCTTTTTGCTTCACCGGCAAAATCAATCTTATTACGATTTTGCCTTGTCATATCTTCCCAAAGAAACGACTGTGGTAATCTGGGACGATTATTTCAGGTATGAACGAAGGAATGATTTTTCTGCCCTGCAGTTTATTCTCAGCAACCGGTCGCTGAAATGGGCTTTCTGGCTGGTCATTGGCCTGTTTTTGTTACTTTATATTTTTGATTCCAAAAGAAAGCAGCGCGCCCTGTTGAGCATCGCCCCTCCGGGAAACGCTTCGGTGGATTTTGTCAGGACCGTAGGGCGGTTGTACCTCCAGCAAAAAAATAATCACAACCTGGCTTTGAAAATGATTACTGCATTTCTGGAACAGGTAAGATCGGCCTATCTTATTCCTACTTCTGAGCTTAATGATGGATTTTCGAAAAAGCTGGCGCTCCGCACAGGCAGGGATCCGGATATAATCAGGAAACTGGTCGGTTCGATTCACGGAGCCCGGATGAAAACAGAATTGACGGATCAGGAATTGATGGATCTTCACAAACAAATGGAACTTATAAATAAACCCGTATAAAGGTTATGGAAGAAAATTTATTTTCCGAAAGGACAGATCTGCAGGAATTCAGAAACACGCTAAGCAGGTTAAAATCAGAGATCGGAAAAGTGATCGTAGGGCAGAATCAGATGATTGAGCTGCTGATCGCCGCTATCCTGGCAGACGGGCATGTCTTGATTGAAGGCGTGCCGGGCGTGGCCAAAACCCTTACCGCAAAATTACTCAGCCGCACGATTTCGGTTGGATTTTCCAGGATCCAGTTTACCCCGGATCTCATGCCGGGTGATGTGATAGGCACTTCTGTTTTTAATCCCCGCGAACTGGTTTTCCAATTCAGGGAGGGCCCTATTTTCAGCCATATTATCCTGATTGATGAGATTAACCGCGCACCTGCCAAAACACAAGCCGCACTTTTCGAAGTCATGGAGGAGCGCCAGATAACGGTAGATGGTCTGACTATGAAAATGCAGCAACCTTTTCTGGTGGTTGCAACGCAGAATCCGATAGAGCAGGAGGGCACCTATCATTTACCGGAAGCTCAGCTCGACCGATTCCTATTTAAGATCAGGGTGGATTATCCCAGCGCGGAAGAAGAATATGAAGTCGTGATCAAACACCATATTATTACCAATGGCAATAATCTCAGTGACCAGGTGCAGCCGGTATTGGATTCTGCGATCATTGCTGCGCTCAGGCGTCAGGTCAGCGCTATCCATGTTGAAGAAAAACTAATCCGGTATATAGTCGCGCTGGTTGGTTCAACACGCGAACATAAATCCATTTACCTGGGCGCTTCCCCCCGGGCATCCATTGGAATTATGCAGGCATCCAAAGCGCTGGCGGCCATGAATGGAAGGGATTTTGTAGTACCCGAGGATATATTGTACGTGGCCCCTGCTGTGTTGCGGCACCGGCTGGTTTTGGCTCCGGAAAAAGAAATGGAAGGCGGAACAGCAGATGATGTGATCCGTGATTTAATTCAGTCAGCTGAAATTCCAAGATAAATGATGAGCCTGGTCAAAAGATTCTATCTCTCCCTTTTCTTTGGCAAAAGGTTTTACCGATTGCTGGCTGTCGTTGTCTGTTTGTTTGTCATTTCTTATGGCTTGCCGTTTGTATTTCAAATTGCGCAACTTTTACTGCTGATTTTTATTGCCGGTTGCATCCTGGACTGGCTCATGCTTTTTTTAAACCCCAACGCGGTAACAATTAAAAGGGATACACCGGAAAGGCTGAGCAACGGAGACGAAAACCAGCTTCAGTTGATTGCAAAAAACGATTATCCTTTCCCGGTAATGCTTCTGCTGATTGATGAACTCCCTGAACAGTTGCAGGTCCGCGATTTCCAGATTCGCGGACTCCTTCAACCGGGGGAAAAGAAAACATTTCCATATTCGATCCGTCCGAAAGAAAGGGGTGAATATGTTTTCGGGAACATCCACTCCTATTTGAAAAGCCCTTTAGGCCTGATTGTACGACGAAAAACTTTTTTTGCCAGACAGGAGATCAAAGTTTTTCCCAGTTTTTTACGGCTCCGGCAGTTTGAATTCCTCGCCCATATTACCGATCCGGGAAATCTGGGATTCAAGCAGGTAAGGAAAACCGGGCATAGCCTGGAATTCGAACAGATCAGGGAGTACGTCGCTGGCGACGATATCCGCAGCATCAACTGGAAAGCCACGGGAAGAACCGGCGGTCAGCTCATGATCAACAATTATGCGGATGAAAAAAGCCAGCAGGTTTATTGCGTGATTGACAAGGGAAGGGTTATGAAAATGCCGTTCGAAGGATTGACCCTGCTGGACTACGCAGTGCATGCCACCCTCATCCTCAGCGGAGTGGCACTGTCGAGGCAGGACAGGGCCGGACTGATCATTTTCGCGGAAAAAGGTGCAGAATTTATTCCGGCCAATCGCCGTGCCATTCAGATGAATAGCATTTTGAATGCCCTTTATAAATTGGAGACGCGCTTCCTGGAATCGGATTATGCCTTTCTGCACACGCTTATCAAAACGCGGATATCGCAGAGAAGCCTGCTGATCCTTTTTACGAATTTTGAATCCCTGAACTCCCTGAGCAGACAGTTGCCCTATTTCAGGAGTGTTTCGAAAAAACATTTGCTGCTGGTTGTCTTTTTTGAAAACACTTCTCTCAGGGCCCTGGCCGGTGGGGATGCCGCTAATATCGAAGGCCTTTATGAAAAAGTGATTGCTGAGAAATTCATCCTGGAAAAAAAACTTATCGTAAAGGAATTGCATAGATATGGTATCCATGCGCTGTTGACGGCTCCTGAGAAATTGACCGTGGATGTGGTAAATAAATATCTGCAGATCAAGGCAAGACGCGAGATATGATTTCTGGCTACATTTGATAGTATGACAAATTTGTTTGAACAGGGGCAGGTTATTCTGATCAACAAGCCGATGCACTGCACTTCGGCCGATATAGTAAAAACAATCAGGAATCACGTGCATGCAAAAGTGGGGCATGCGGGCACACTCGATCCCCTGGCTACAGGTTTGTTGATTCTTTGTACCGGAAAATTTACAAAGAAGATCAGCGAGTATATGAATCAGGAAAAGGAATATACCGGAACAATTACCCTTGGAGCAACAACAGCATCATATGACCTGGAAAGCGAACCCGGAAATTTCAGGGATTTTTCACAAATAACCGATTTTCAGATCCAGGCTGCTGCCAGGCATTTCACTGGAACAATTCTTCAGATGCCCCCCATTTATTCTGCGATCAAAAGAAATGGTCAGCGTGCCTATGCCCTGGCGAGACAGGGCAAAGAGGTAATATTGGGACATAGAAAAATTCATATTGAAACCTTCGAAATGCAATCAAACCGTTTGCCTGTTATTGAATTTCGCATCGTATGTTCCACAGGAACCTATATCCGAAGCCTGGCGCATGATGTGGGCGAATTGCTTGGATGCGGCGCTTATCTGAGCAAACTTTGCCGGACACGGATCGGCGAATACAGTTTGGAAAATGCGCTCACGATGGAGCAGGCTGCAGAAAAATTCAGAATGGATAGTTGATGCCCAGCTGAAGTTGGCCACTTCCGAGTTCCAATTTATAAAACCACTGGTCGGGGTTTTCAATGCGTTGCGGGTCACGAACTTTATAGGCCCAGTCGAGGCGGATCAGGAAATAATTAAAGTCCACCCGGAGGCCGGTGCCAACGTCTATAGCAAATTCCTTATAAAAGCGGTTCAGTTGGAAATCGCTTCCTTTAGCGAGCGTACTCGTATCGATCGGCGTCCAGTTCCAGATATTTCCTATATCTGTAAAAAAGGCACTCCGGAATTTATAGCCAAACAGAGTTCCCAGCAAAAACCGGTATTCCACATTCCCTTCCAATTTAATATCTCCGAAACGGAGATCAACATTTACATAGGGCGTGTCGCTATAAAATTTGGATGAGCCAAGGCCCAGCTGCCTCACCTGCCAGGCACGCATGCTGTTAGGACCTCCGGCGAAATATGCTTTAAAGAATGGAAGTGTATTTTCGCGGGCGCCGGTGCTGGTTTTCCCGTAAGAATATCCTGCTCCTCCGTATCCGCGAAATACCAGCTGGGTCTTACCATAGTCAATATTGTGCCTGAATTCCAATTCTCCCTTGATGTAGCGGAATAGCGGTCCTTCATCCAGGGAGTTGATAAAACCCAATAGGGCCCCGCTTTCTTCAAAACCGGCAAGGAAATAGTTGGTGATATTTCTTTTGGTATGTACAGAATTGTAGGCAAACTGCTCGCCAATCACCAAACCCGGCCGGAAAGCAAGCTTGAGGGAGGGATTGGCTGCAAGTATTGTATTCAGACTGTCAGTCAGCGTCTCCGTAGTATATTCAATATTCAGGGGCTTCCAGAGAAAAGTGTGCGTGGAATTGATATTCAGCTCTCCTTCCGAATGCTGACGGACTTTAGACCATTGCCATCCGAATGAACCGTCAATGGAGCGAAGTTTATAAAGCGCTCTTAAGTCAGTATAAGAAGCACTCACGTTGATCAGGGTCTGCGCCGCACGGTATTTGTCCTCCTGCCAGATCGAAAATGGAGCTATGATCCGCGGAATGGTAATGGTATGTGATAGGCTTGCCAGCTCCGTTTGAATAAAGTTTGACCCCAATTCAACGCCACCCCGCAGATTGGTATTGGTCTGAACCGATTGTTTGAAAACATTTCTGTTTTGAAGCCCGAAATTGAGTCCTGTGCCAAATAAGTTGGTTGTTGTTACGATATCATTCACGTTCCTGCTGGCTTCCAGGTCAACAGATAATTTTTGCTTTTTAGCCGGATACATGCGCAGGGTAAGATCAAGCAGGGAATCCGCCATCGCCGATTTCTGAAAATCAAAATTATTGTATTGCCAGGCCGGAAACTGGCTCAGCCGATTGGACGTGCGGTAGTAGTTATCCTGTTTATATTCACTTCCGGGGTTCATATAAATATTATTCGCGAGAAATTTAAGCTTGAATTTATTCGTTCGTGATATAAATTCTATGTTCCGGATTTTTGTTGTATCCGTCTTAACCAGGGATGTATCTTCTATCAACGGCAGATCAGGATAAACCGTTACGTTCCCGATATAATATTTCATCAGGTGGCTCGAATCCCGGTTATTTCTCTGCTTTATGGTGACGCTGATGGTGGGGTTTTCTTTTTTCAATTTGAGTTTTTCCATTAACTCTGCCTGCTCGAGTGGATCCAGGGAAGGATCAATCAGGGCCGCAAACACCGTATCCTGTTCTGCAAACAGATCGTCTTTTGTAAAACGGTAATACCCGTGATTGCGAAAACTGTCTACCAGGCGATTGATTTCTGTGAGCACCATCTGCCTGGAATAAGATTTGCCTTTTTTAAGCGCAGACTGGGATCGTGAATCCAGGGTTAATTTCTGCAGCTCGGGTGTTGTCAGTTCATAACCAACCGAATCAAAAATTAGTTGTTTGCCCGGCCTAACCAGAAAGTTCACGGTAACGCGTTGTTCTTTATGAACAGTATCAATTATTACTGAGTCCTGAATAAGGGGTGAATAATAGCCATTTGCGTTCAATAACGCATTCATAAAGGCAATCGAGCGGCCGAGATTAAGGGAATCATATACAGGCGGGTGTGACAGCTTTTTATAAATGACATGGAAATGGTGCCAGGGCCAGTCAAATGCGGTAACGGTTTTGGACTGCAGGCTATCATCCAGTTGACTTTCCAGCCGAAGCTGAAGATCCTGCCGCTGATCGGTCTTCATGTCTCCCGCCACCTTTATATTTGTTTTGTAAACGAATGGTTTCCCCTTTGGGAAGTCTCGCGGTACGCGGCAGGAAAAAAGCACAAAAAAGAGGATCGCAGGAACGATTGCAGGGCTGATCAGTGATGCTGTAACTTGCCGGCAATATGACATAGAATTCAAACGGGAAACCGATGCTTGTAAAATCGCAGGTCAAATATATCCAAAGTTTAGGCCACAAAAAATTCCGGGACGCAGACGGGGTCTTTGTTGCAGAAGGTTCCAAGATCGTAGCAGAGTTGCTGCAAGCGGATCAAATTGAGCTCACTCAACTCTTTGCTACAAAGGCATGGCTCCTTGAAAATCAAATCCTGATTGCCGGCAGGAAAGCTCCTGTGGAAATTGAATCAAAGGAATTGGAAAGAATCTCGTTTTTAACTACACCCAACCAGGTAGTGGCCATTTTCCGCAAACCTCTGTTCTCCTTTGCAGAGGAACCGGGAGGCGTTACACTATTGCTTGATAATATTCAGGATCCGGGTAATATGGGAACGCTGATACGTACGGCTGATTGGTTTGGAGTTCGCAGAATTGTTTGCAGTGCGGATACTGCTGACGTGTTTAATCCGAAAGTGGTTCAGTCCACGATGGGCAGTATCGCCAGGGTGGAGGTATTGTATACGGACCTGAAAGAGTATATAGATGCCCGCCCCGGCACGCCTTGTTGGGCAGCTGCGCTTGATGGAGAAGACCTGGAACAAAGCCGGCGTATATCGAAACTCATGTTGCTCGTCGGTAATGAATCCAGGGGAATCCGTCAGGAGTTGTCTGCTCTTGCCCAGCGCCGGATCCGCATTCCACGCAAAGGATCAGCCGAATCACTGAATGTTGCGGTGGCTACGGGTATTATCCTGTTCATGATGCAGGAGGTTTAGTCGAACCGCATGGCATTGACCGGGGTCAGCCTGCGGATAATAAAAAAGCTGGGGATAAGCAGGATGGCAAAGCAAATCACAAAACTGCCCAGATTTATCCATAGGATCTGCTGCAAGCTTATTTTTACTGCCGCAGTTGCAATAAAATAGGAATCTTCTGGCAGCGTGATGAATCCATACCGTTGCTGAAGCCAACAGACCAGCAGGCCGAAGCCATTTCCAAGCAACAAACCGCCGAACGTGATCATTGCGCCGTGCACAAGAAAAATCTGCTGAATGGTCTTATCCGGTGATCCAAGCGATTTTAACAGGCCGATCATGTGGGTTCTTTCAAGCAGGAGGATGATCAGGCAGGTGACCAGATTTAATATAGCTACCAGGATCATGATGATGATAACGATCGGTATCGTCGTATTCTGAAGGTTAAGCCAGTCAAAGATATTCTCATAAATCTCGGCAATGGAACGGCTGTTCCAACCGGCCGGAAGTTTATAAAAAATGCGATTGCTTACGGAGTCAGCCATTTTATAATCTTTAATAAACACTTCATAGCCGCCGATTTCATTTGGTTGCCAGTTGTTCAGGCGCTGGATCAGCCGGATATCGACAAGGGCATTGACCCGGTCATAATCTTCGATGCCTGTTTTAAAGATCCCTGCAACTTTCATCGGACGTACACGACGCGTTCCGTCAGGCTGGATAAAATAGGTGAATAATTTATCCCCTGTATGAAGATTGAGCTGGTTGGCAGTGTAGGAAGAAAGGTTGATCTCATTGCTATAGGCCGTATCAGGAAAACGGATCCAACGACCCGATTTCAGAAATTCCTGAAGGTGCCCAAAATCATAATTGCTGTTGATTCCTTTCAGCAGCAGACCCTCAAAACTTTCAGGTCCTTTTACAATTGCGTATTTGGTAGCGTAGGGTTGTACGATGGTCACTTCAGGATCTGCCCGGATAGCGGTGATCACACTATCATTTTCAGCAATCGGCTGCTCTTCTGCAATATCTACCTTTTCGGGTTCAAAATGCTGCACCCGGATATGCCCTGAAAAACCGTACATTTTCTGTGCAACGGCATTCTGGAATCCCTGGGTGAAAGCAATCGTGAGGATCATGGCCATGACACTGATTGCAGTGGCCGCAACGGCAAGGCGAATGATAAACCGGGAAAAAGAGTGCTGCCTGTTGAAAGCAATTCTGAGGGCTATAAAGGAAGAAAGGTTCAATAAGCATGCATTTTCCGGTCAAAAATAGACTTCCCGCTGGTTACGGAAAAGTTTTTTAACGATTTGCACTATCATTGCAGCAAGAAAACTAAAAATGAAATACCTGTTGATCCTGTTGATGGTTTGGATTTGCAGTCCGATGGAAGCCCAGTCGCCGGACTCTATTTATGTTCCCAATATTCATTCTGCCCAATTGTACCAGCGTGGTAATCAGCTTGCCTATCCGGTGATCACCCTGAATGGCACTCAAAAACTCGATCTCGAATTCGACGATCTGGATGCAAACGTGAAGAATTATTTTTATACTTATCAATTATGTAATGCAGACTGGACGCCGGTACAGTTAAGCAGCTTTGATTATATCCGGGGGTTTGCCCAGAATCCCATCACCGAGTATCATTATTCTTCCGTTGCACTCACCCGGTACACACATTACCGCGCATTGCTGCCAGATCAGAATTCTTCAATCATCCATTCGGGGAATTATATATTGAAAATTTTTTTAGATAATGATACTTCCAAATTGGTTTTTACAAAAAGATTCCTGGTTGCGGAAAATGCAGCTACTATTTCAGCCCAGTTTCTTCAGCCTTTGAATCCGCAACTGGCACAAACCAGTCAAAAATTACAATTCACGGTAAATGGCGGATCGCTGGTTCTTATCAATCCTTTCCAGCAGATGAAAGTGGTGGTGTTGCAGAATCACCGGTGGGACAATGCTATATATATTGACAGACCTTCATTTTTTTCCGGAAACAGCTTTGAATATAATAGTGACGATGTGCCGGTATTTCCTGGCGGGAAGCAGTGGCGATGGATCGATCTCCAGAGTTTCCGCTATCAAAGCGACCGGGTGGCAAAAGCAGACTACCTGCCACAAAGCACAAACATTATTGTAAAACCGGATCCAGACCGTTCCAGGCAGCCTTATTATTATTACGCAGACTACAATGGTGGTTATATGATCAAGACAACAGAAAGCATTAATCCTTCCTGGCAAGCAGATTATGCCCAGGTTAAATTCAGTTTTCTGCCACCCGATAATGCGCCGATCCCCGATCAGGATATTTATTTGTTCGGCATGCTCACAGGATATAAGCTCAACGATGAAACCCGACTTAATTTTAATGCAGAAAAAGGTATTTACGAAGGATCAGCTTTTCTCAAAATGGGATACTATAATTACGCTTATGTTACTGTGAATAAAAATGACCCGGATGCCAAAGCTTCATTTGAATTCACGGAAGGAAATCATTTTGAAACAGAGAATGATTACCTCATTCTCGTCTATTATCGCAGCATGGGGGGCCGCGCCGATCAGCTTGTGGGGATGTATAGTTTGAATACGCTGAATTCGGGCCAATAGGGTTGATGGTTGATAGTTGATGGTTGGTGGACTGGTGCCTATTTAAGTACGCTTTTGGAATTCAGGTTCGGTATTGCACATAAAGTCCATCAACCATCAACTATCAACCATCAACCCCTCTTATTTCCACTCTAACCCCAATTATCTTACCTTTGCAGCGGCAAGTCTTATACGACCAGCTCCTGCTGAATCCCCCAGGGCCGGAAGGCAGCAAGGGTAGGTGGTCGTAGCGGTGCGATGTAAGTAACTTGCCATTTTTATTTTATTCTTTTCAACTTGTATAAAATTATCGTATGAAATTTTTTATTGACACCGCAAACCTTGCCCAGATCAAGGAACTCAACGATCTGGGTATATTGGATGGGGTAACCACCAACCCCTCACTGATGGCGAAAGAAGGCATCCGGGGAGAAGAAAATATCATTCAGCACTACAAGACCATTTCCGATCTCGTGAAAGGGGACGTAAGCGCAGAAGTGATATCCACTGATTTTGACGGCATCATTGCTGAAGGAAAAAAACTGGCGAAAATCAATCCGAATATTATAGTAAAGGTTCCCATGATCAAAGAAGGCGTAAAAGCCATGAAGTGGTTTACGGATAATAATATAAGAACGAATTGCACGCTTGTTTTCTCTGCCGGGCAGGCAATCCTGGCTGCAAAAGCGGGTGCCAAATATGTTTCTCCCTTTATCGGCAGAATTGACGACAGCAATTGGGACGGGGTTCAGCTGATCGAGCAGATTGCCAATATTTATGCGATTCAGGGTTATGAAACCGAGATCCTGGCAGCATCCATCCGGAGTTCCCTGCATATTGTTCAATGTGCCGAGGCCGGCGCTGATGTCGTGACCTCACCACTGGAACCCATCCTGGGACTGCTCAAACATCCGTTAACAGACATCGGACTCGCTAAATTCCTCGCAGACGCAAAGGGGGCCAAATAAGAATAATTTTGGCAAGTGCTTTGGTCCAGTTATTTTTGCGCTGTATAAATCATGAAGATTTTCTTAACCATACATCATCATCATACCTTGCCCAACCGGTAGGCTGCTGATGTTTTGTGTAAACAATATAATTGCAGGGGCTTATCGAATGGTAAGCCCCTGTTTTTTTTGCTCATTTGAACCCAATTATATGTCATCCATCAAACTAAAGATTGCCATCCAGAAATCAGGCCGGCTTTATGATGATTCCCTGAAGCTGCTGAAGGACTGCGGAATTGATTTTAAGGACGGTATCAATAAATTAAAAACGGAAGCCGACAATTTTCCGATGGAAGTCTTTTTCCTGCGTGACGATGATATTCCGCAATATGTGGAAGATGCCGTTGCCGATATCGGGATCGTAGGAGAGAACGTGATCTACGAGAAAAATAAGAAAGTAACAGTAATGGAAAAATTGGGCTTTGGCAAATGCCGGTTGTCCGTGGCCGTTGGAAGAAATGAGCGATATGACGGCCCCGCCTTTCTCAGCAATAAGAAAATAGCCACCACCTATCCTGTACTGGTTTCGGGTTTTCTCCAAAAGAAAAATATTATTGCCGAGATCCATGAGATTAGTGGCTCTGTAGAGATTGCGCCCGGCATCGGCCTCGCGGATGCCATCGCAGACCTGGTCAGCAGCGGTTCCACGCTTTTTATGAATGGATTGAAGGAGGTAGAAACGATCCTCCACTCTGAAGCCGTCCTGATCCGGTATCCAAACCTCGATGCCGGCCGGCATGAAATCCTGGAAAAATTATTGTTCCGGATCCGCTCGGTTCGTAAAGCAAGGCATACCAAATATATCCTGCTCAATGCTCCAAATGCAAATCTGAAAGAAATCATTTCTCTCCTGCCGGGAATGAAGAGCCCGACCGTGCTGCCGCTTGCTGAACCCGGATGGAGCAGTGTTCATAGTGTAGTGAATGAAAATGAATTCTGGGATATCATTGAGAAATTAAAAAGCGCGGGTGCACAGGGCATCCTCGTTGTGCCAATCGAAAAAATGATTTTGTAAAAAAAACTTAAAGATGCAAATCATTGAATATCCGGAAAAAACAGCATGGAGACAATTGCTGGCGAGGCCATTAAAAAGCATGGAATTGCTGGAACCCGCGGTAAAAAAGATCATGGAGGAAGTAAAGCGCGATGGCGATGCTGCAGTAAACAAGTATGCCCTGGAATTCGACAAGTCTGCCCCCGGGGATCGAATGGTTAAAGAGACGGAATGGCAAGCTGCAGAAATGGAACTCCAGGATTCTTTGAAGGCAGCGATCCGCATGGCAAAAAAAAATATTGAACACTTTCATAGTAAACAATTCATCCCGGAAGAAGTGGTGGAGACCATGCCTGGTATCCGCTGCTGGAGAAGATCCACGCCCATTGAGAAAGTCGGATTATATATCCCCGGAGGAACGGCACCTTTGTTTTCAACCGTCCTGATGCTGGCTGTTCCGGCAATGATAGCCGGCTGCAGGGAAATCATTTTGTGTTCGCCGCCGGGCAAGGATGGTAAACTGCATCCCGCTATCCTTTATGCTGCATCTGTAGCCGGGGTACGGATTATCCACAAGATAGGCGGTGTGCAGGCAATAGCAGCGATGGCTTATGGAACAGAAACTGTAACGCGGGTAGATAAAATATTCGGACCGGGCAACCAGTATGTTACCTGCGCAAAACTATTATTGCAGCAGGACGCCGTAGCGATAGATATGCCGGCAGGCCCCAGCGAACTCGCCGTTTATGCCGACGAAACAGCTGTGCCGTCTTTTGTTGCCGCAGATCTTTTGTCGCAATGCGAACACGGGCCGGACAGTCAGGTCATCCTCGTTACCTGCAGCAAAAAAATTGCTGAAGATGTATTCCGGGAATTAGGAGTTCAGTTAATGAATCTCCCAAGAAAAGACATCGCCGTAAAAGCCCTTCAAAACAGTAAAACCATCCTTCTGCGCGATACGGTGGATTCCATGGAATTATTGAATGAATATGCGCCGGAACATTTGATACTGGCCTGCGGGCATGCTGAACGTATGGCTTCAAAAGTGGAGCATGCGGGCTCAGTCTTTATTGGAAATTATGCGCCCGAAACCGCCGGAGATTACGCCAGCGGCACCAATCATACCCTGCCTACCAACGGGTATGCAAAGGTTTATAGCGGGGTTGGTGTGGAAAGTTTTATGAAGAAAATAAGTTTTCAGCAAATCTCTGAAGCCGGCCTATCCGGAATCGCACAGACACTGATAGAAATGTCCAAAGCAGAAGGCCTCCTTGCGCATGCAGCCGCGGTCGAAATCAGACTTCAACAAATGAATAAATGAATAATAATTCCCATGCCTGACATCAACCTCCTTCAAAGGGACAATATTAAGAAACTGGTACCTTATGCATCGGCCCGGGATGAGTTCACCGGAACCGCAAATATTTTCCTCGATGCGAATGAGAACAGTCTCGGTTCTCCGATACCTGGTCAATACAACAGGTATCCCGATCCTCACCAGCTGAGGATAAAAGAGCTGCTGAGCGGTATCAAGGGTGTTCCTGCAGAAAATATTTTTCTTGGAAACGGAAGCGATGAATGCATTGACCTGTTGCACAGGGCATTTTGTAATCCGGGAAAAGACAATATGATTATCTGCCCGCCAACTTACGGTATGTACGAAGTAAGTGCGCATGTGAATGACGTGGAAGTGCGGAAGGCGTTGCTGACAGAAGATTTTCAACTCAGCCTGGAGAGCATCGAATCCCTGGTGGATGAGCAGACAAAGATCATCTGGATCTGTTCACCCAATAACCCCACAGGGAATGCATTTCCTCATCAGCAAATTGAAATGATCCTTAATAATTTTGACGGGCTCGTAGTCATTGATGAAGCTTATATTAATTTTTCCAGGCAAAACAGCTTTATCCCTGAACTCACGGAATATCCGAACCTGGTGGTTCTGCAAACCCTGAGCAAGGCCTGGGGGCTTGCCGGCCTCAGGGTGGGTATGGCTTTTGCAAGCGGGTTGATAGTTCATATATTGAATAAGATCAAGCCCCCTTATAATATAGGGCAGGCCGCCCAGGAACTGGTAATCAGGGCCCTTGCGCAAACCGCCAGTGTAAATGAAATGATCCGGGAGATTGTGTCCATGCGGTCTTTACTGGAAGCGGAGATCCGCCAATTGCCTGCCGTAAAAAAAGTATACCCGAGTGACGCCAATTTTTTGCTGGTTAAAATTGACCATGCACCGCAGGTTTATCAAGCTCTTTTGAATAAGGGAATAGTGGTCCGGGACCGCAGCAATATGGTTCTTTGCAGCGATTGTTTGCGGATTACCGTCGGGAGAAAGGAAGAAAATGAGCAGCTTATTCAGGCATTGAGGGCGCTGAAATAATTCTAATTGCATAATTTTACCAATTATATTTAAAAGCAGGTTCATATGAAACAGTTCAGAAACAAACTATGCTGCATGATCATCCTGGTTGCGGCATCATGCAATGGGAAACCCAGTGATACAAACAGCATGGATTCTGCCGCGTCCGCAGCAGCCGATACCCTTTCCTTATCCAAACCTGAACTTCCGTCACCGGATGTTTCCATTACGATGCCGGCCGGATTCAGTGCAACGATATTTGCGGGCGGACTTGGTAAAGCCAGGCATATTGCGGTAACACCCGGCGGCTATGTTTATGTGAAGCTGGCTTCAAAGAAAAACGGAGGTACAATTGTTCAGTTGAAAGATAACAATGGCGACGGCGTAGCCGATCAGCAAGCCGAATTCGGAGATTTTACCGGAACCGGAATTGCCGTTAAGGACGGATATTTATATGCTTCTTCCGACGAAGAGGTGTTCAGGTATAAACTGAATAGCGATGGTACGGTAAGCAATCCAAAAAGCCCTGAAAAAATAGTCACAGGTCTTATTGCCCGAAATGAGCATGAGCCTAAAGCAATCCGCCTCGATAATAATGGAAATATATATGTAAACATCGGTGCCTTTTCCAATTCCTGCCAGGTAGATGACAGGCAGACAGGTTCGATGGGAATGAAACCATGTCCCGTATTGGATTCTGCAGCAGGGATCTGGCAATTTAAGGCGGATAAACCCAACCAGACTTACAAAGATGGTTTGCGTTATGCCACCGGTTTAAGGAATGTAGTGGGCCTGGATTGGAATACCGTAACCAATACCTTATTTGTTATGCAACATGGAAGGGATCAGCTGGGGTCCATATTCCCAAAATTATATACAACGAAGCAAAATGCGGAACTCCCTGCGGAATGTATGTACGAATTGCACAAAGGAGATAATGCCGGTTGGCCCTATATTTATTATGACGGGTTCCAGAATAAAAAAATCCTGGCTCCGGAATACGGAGGCGATGGCAGGAAAACAGGAGGAAACGATGCGATAAATCCTGTAGTGGTTTTTCCGGCCCACATTGCACCGGATGGATTGCTTTTTTACACTGGAAGCCAGTTTCCGGAAAAATATAAGAATGGGGCCTTTGTGGCTTTTCACGGTTCCTGGAACCGCGCTCCCGAGCCACAGGAAGGGTTCTTTCTTGCATTTGTTCCCTTCAAAAATGGCAAGCCTTCAGGAAAATGGGAAATATTTGCCAATGGATTTGGCGGAACACCTGAGCAGGTGGCATCCGGAAGAACAGTACACCGTCCCTGCGGATTGGCAGAAGGCCCGGACGGCTCTATTTATGTAACAGACGATTCCAGGGGAACCGTCTGGAAAATAACCTATAAAGCAAAATGATCATTAACCAAAAAACACTGCTTATCCTTTTTTTTGCTGCCGCATTTATTCGTCCGGCGGCAGTGTCGGCACAGGAAGCAAATCATTGCGTAGCTCAGAAATCTCCTTTGAAAATGTCAATGGAGGCCGGACAGGTCGTATATACCGGTCTGTGTATTTCCTGTCACCAGGCAGACGGAGCCGGTTCTTCCAATAAGAATCCCTCTCTGATCAAAACCAGGGGCGTTTTGGGAAATAAGCGGGACCTGATTGAATGTATAATTAAAGGAAATTATCAACACGCTGAAATCGAAGGTCAAAAATTTCAGCATACGATGCCCCCGCATCCGGAATTGACGGATACTGAAATTGCCAATGTACTCACTTATGTAAGGCGCAGTTTCGGAAATAAAGCTTCTGCTGTTAAGGCTTCTGAAGTTAAAACGGTTAGGGCGGAGATAAAAATGTGAGAATGTGGAAATGTGGGAATGTGAAAATGTGGAAATGTGAAATGAGATTTCTGGTTTGGAAATCAGCAAATTTTCAAATTTCCGCATTTTAACATTATCCAATTCTCGGATCCTAATAAAAGCAGGGAAAAGAAATGAATCTTGTTTATTTAGAAATTAGCCATTTTCACATTTCATTCCACATTTCCACATTTCCATATTATCTAAAAAGCGGGGAAATGAAAAGAATCTTGTTTATTGACAGGGATGGAACGCTGATCAGAGAGGCGCCGCCGACCTATCAGGTTGATGACTTCAGCAAACTTGAATTCTATCCGGGGATGTTTGAATTCATGGGCAGGATTGCCCGTGAAATGGAATATGAATTGGTGATGGTGACCAATCAGGATGGTTTGGGCACTCCGGCTTTCCCCGATAAAACTTTCTGGCCCGTACAGAACCTGCTCATGAAAAGCCTGGAGAACGAAGGCATTCATTTCAGTGGGGTTCATATTGACAAATCTTTGCCTGAGGACCATTCGCCTGACCGCAAACCCGGAATTGGTATGCTCACCGGCTACCTGAACAATAAAGAATATGATATTCCCGGATCCTATGTGATAGGCGACCGAATAACGGATGTGCAGCTTGCCAGGAATCTGGGCTGTCCGGCCATCTGGATAAAACACGACGCAGGATTGGGAAGAAAAGAGATCAGCGATTCCTTAGCGACCTTCAAAAACAAGTTGCGCTCGAGACCACGAAATGGGAAGAAATCTATATTTATCTCAAATCCGGACTCCGGCATGTTGTTCATGAACGAAATACCCGTGAAACCAGGATAAAGGTCGAACTAAATGCAGACGGCCAGGGAAATTCAGAAATCCAAACCGGCCTTGGCTTTTTCGATCACATGCTGGACCAGATTGCGCGTCACGGGAAAATGGACCTGCGCATTCAGGTTAAAGGGGACCTCCAAATCGATGAGCACCATACTATCGAAGACACCGGGATTGCACTCGGAGAAGCTGTTGGTATGGCATTGGCCGACAAGCGGGGAATGGAGCGGTATGGGTTTGCACTTCCTATGGATGATGCCGAAGCCCGCGTTTTGCTCGATTTCGGCGGCAGGAGCTGGATGGTATGGAACGCTTCTTTCCAGAGGGAAAAACTGGGAGATATGCCTACGGAAATGTTCTTTCATTTCTTCAAATCATTTTCCGATGCGGCCAGGTGTAACCTGAATATTGAATGTCATGGAGAGAATGAGCACCATAAAATAGAAGCCATTTTCAAAGCATTCGCCAGAGCCATGAGGATGGCAATAAAACGGGATCCGATGAGTAATTATTTACCAACCACAAAAGGCATCATCTGAAACCTGATTTGGAAATTTGAAAATTACCGCTGATATTTGCAAAGCATGGCAAATAAGCTGATCAATAATACATGGTGGTGGCATACAAACTCCGATCGGGGCGCGTAATGCGATAGCTATGTCATAAACATATCAGGCCCCGGTTTTATCCGGGGCTTTTTTTATGTGCCGGATGAAGCTGGGCGGGAACAAAAATCATTAAGCAGGGCTTTATGAAAAAGATCCAGTTAAAGACTATTTACAAAAAAATACTTTCCGACGTTTACACGCCCGTGGGTATTTACCTCAGGCTACGCGACCGGTTCCGCGATACAGTGCTGCTGGAAAGTACGGATTACCACGCCGCTGAAAATAGTTATTCGTTTATCTGCATACATGCCATCGGGGGAATTGAGATTTCCGATAACCTGCGGATGGAATTTAAATATCCCGGCAGACCAACAGAAAAGATAAGCCTGGGATCAGCTGAGGTTCCTGGTATGCTCTGGGATTATATGCAGCATTTTGATGTGGAAACCGCGGAGGAGAAGCCTGTGAAGACAGCCCAGGGACTTTTTGGATATACCAGTTTTGACGCAGTGAGATTTTTTGACAGGATCAATCTGCCCGATACCAGAGATGAACCCGTTATTCCTCTGATGCGCTATCGGCTCTACCAATATGTCATCGCCATCAATCATTTTAAAGACGAGTTGTATTTATGCGAGAACCAGGTACCAGACCTTGAAAGTGAATTGCCCCTGGTGGAGTCGCTGATCCGTTCCAAAGACGTGCCTGTTTATCCTTTCCTTGCGATCGGAGAGGAGAGAACAAATCTGACGGATAAGGAATATATGGAGATGGTTGAGAAAGGAATCAAAAGCTGCCTCCGCGGAGATGTATTTCAGATTGTACTAAGCCGGCGATTTCAGCTATCCTTCATTGGTGATGAATTCAACGTTTACCGGGCTCTCCGCAATGTTAACCCCAGCCCTTATTTATTCTATTTTGATTATGGGGATTACCGGCTGATGGGCTCTTCCCCGGAATCTCAGGTGCTGATCAGAGACGGAAAAGCAGTAATGCATCCCATTGCCGGAACCTGCCGGAGAACGGGGAATGACGAAGTGGATAAGGAAATGGCCGACACCCTGGTGAAAGACGCCAAGGAAAATGCGGAACATGTGATGCTGGTGGATCTTGCCCGGAACGATCTGAGCAGGAAATGCGATGATGTTTCGGTTACCCATTTCCGTGAAGTACAGTATTATTCCCATGTAATCCACCTGGTGAGTGAAGTAAAGGGGAAGCTGGCTAAGAACAGCAATCCGTTTGAGTTGCTGGCAGCTACTTTCCCTGCAGGTACTTTGAGTGGCGCACCCAAGATCCGGGCTATGGAACTGATTGCCGGTTATGAACCAACACCGAGAAGTTATTACGGAGGTTGTATCGGTTTTATCGGATTTGACGGTGCATGCACCCAGGCCATCATGATCAGGAGTCTATTGAGCCGGCGTAATACACTAACCTACCAGGCCGGAGCCGGGGTGGTTGCAGCCAGCAAACCCGGAAACGAACTTGAGGAAGTTAATCATAAACTTGGAGCATTAAAAAGGGCCATCCAACTCGCCGCAACATTATAAGAATAATTTTTATTGCGGGCAGCCTGCAAATCATAAAAAATGAACGGATGAAAATACTGGTTTTCGATAATTACGATTCTTTTACTTATAACCTGGTTCACCTGGTGGAGAAGATCACAGCGGAAAAAGTAGATGTTTACCGGAATGACCAGATCCTATTGGATAACGTAAACCAATATGATAAAATCATTTTATCTCCGGGACCCGGGCTTCCTGCTGAAGCAGGATTGCTGCTGCCGCTGATCAAACAATATGCTCCCAGCAAATCCATCCTGGGTGTTTGCCTTGGCCATCAGGCCATCGCAGAGGTATTCGGCGGCAGATTGCTGAATCTTTCCACGGTATATCATGGTGTTGCCATGCCCGTGGAAGTGATTCGGCGGAATGAGTCCGGCAGCCAGGTGAATGCCGATCTATTCTCCGGACTGCCTGATCAGTTTCTGGCTGGACGGTATCATAGCTGGGTAATCGATCCTTCCGGATTTCCCGATGAACTGGAGGTTACGGCAAAGGACGCAGGAGGATATATTATGGCCCTGCGACACAGGAAGTATGATGTGCTGGGTGTACAGTTTCATCCTGAAAGTGTGCTGACGCCGGATGGGGAAAAGATTATGCGGAATTGGCTGATTAAAAATTAAAAATTAAAAATTAAAAATTAAAAATTAAAATTAATGTGAAAATGTGAAAATGTGAAAATGTGAAAATGTAATTTTTAGAAGGACTACAAATATAAAACAATCATAAAAAATTTGAAAAAGTATTTATAAATAGGAAACAGCATTTTATATCAATTGCTCTTAACAACAAAAAACGGAGACCATTTTTTACTTTTTACTTTTTAATTTTTACTTTTTAATTTTTAACGTGAAAAAAATACTACAACTCCTCTTTGAATACAAGACCCTCACCCGGGAACAGGCGAAGGATGTGCTGGTGAACATATCACGGGGTCAATACAATGAGTCAGAGATCACCGCGTTTATAACGGTGTTCCTTATGCGCAGTATTACAATTGAAGAATTGCAGGGTTTCCGCGACGCGCTTTTGGAGCTGGCGGTTAAAGTGGATCTGAATGGTCATGAGGTAATTGACATCGTTGGGACAGGTGGTGACGGTAAGAATACTTTTAACATATCGACCCTTTCCTGTTTTATTGTTGCCGGTGCAGGCCAAAAAGTGGCCAAGCATGGAAACTATGGCGCGACCAGCATCAGCGGCGCATCCAACGTGATGGAGCAGTTGGGATACCGGTTCAGCAATGATGCAGGAAAGCTGAACAGGGAAGTGGAAGAAAGTAATATTTGTTTTTTGCATGCGCCAATTTTTCATCCGGCTTTAAAAGCCGTTGGAGCCATCCGCAAGAACCTGGGTATCCGTACTTTTTTTAATATGCTGGGCCCCATGGTGAATCCGGCTTCCCCAAAGTTTCAGCTGGTCGGGGTTTATAATCTCGAAATGGCCAGGATCTATACTTATCTGCTTCAGCAGACGCAGTCTTCTTTTGCGATCATTCATAGCCTGGATGGCTACGATGAATTGTCCCTGACGGGCGATGCGCGCGTGATCACCAATGAAGGAGAAAAGGTAATGACCCCCGAGCAACTTGGAAAGAGAATGGTTACCCCGGCTGATATTTATGGCGGGAATACGGTTGAAGAGGCGGCGAAAATATTTCTCCATATCCTTCAGGGAAAGGGTTCCTGGGCGCAAAACGCGGTGGTGTTTGCGAATGCGGCAATGGCGCTATATTGCACAGGGAGTTATGAAACTTACGACCAGGCATTTGAGGCATCGGTGGAAAGTCTTGAAAGTGGAAAAGCACTCGGGGCATTGAATAAACTGATTTCCTTGCAGTGAAAGTGGAATTTGAGGATTTGTGTATTTGAGAATTTGAAAATTCCATTTCCCCGGGAGGGCGGTGAGGGAGGCTGCAATTGGCCACTGACGCTTTAAAATGAAAAGGAGATATTTAAGTGATTTAAAGATTTAAGAATGAGCGAACCGAAAATGCTGGAAAATTAATATGAGAAAGAGGTATTTAAACAATTTTAAGATTTAAGAATGGGCGAACTGAATATACTGGAAAAGATTATTGCTTACAAAAGGGAAGAAGTGCGTCAGCGTAAGCAGGATACACCTGTGCATGAGCTGGAAAGGGCGGCTTTTTTTTCCAGGGAAATCTTTTCGCTCAAAAAATTCCTGGAGGATCCCGGAAAGACGGGCATTATTGCTGAGTTTAAGAGACGTTCGCCCTCCAAAGGGACCCTGCATCCGGATGCTTCCGTCGAAAAGATTGTGTCTGCCTATGCCCGGTTTGGTGCTTCTGCCATTTCGGTCCTTACCGATATGCCCTCATTCGGCGGTTCAACGGATGACTTTTTGAAAGCCCGGGTAAATGCATTGCCCCTGCTTAGAAAGGATTTTATCATTGATGAATACCAGATTACAGAGTCGAAGGCCATGGGCGCCGACCTGATCCTGCTTATCGCTGCCTGCCTGACTCCAACGGAAACGAAAAAGCTTGCGGTATTTGCGAAAGATTCAGGGTTGGAGACCTTGCTTGAAATCCATCAGGAATCTGAATTGACGCATCTTTGCGATACGATAGATATCATCGGCATCAACAACAGGGATCTGAAAACTTTTACAGTGGATATCAACCGGTCAATTGTGCTTGCGCAAAGCGTGCCAAAGGGGAAAACGATTATCGCAGAGAGCGGCATCCGGGATGTGGAAACGATCCGTACATTGAAATCTGCCGGGTTCAGCGGATTTCTGATCGGTGAACAATTTATGAAAGAACCTGATCCGGCGATTGCTTTTGCCTCATTTGTTGACCAACTTAAAAGGAATCCTGATGAGAGTAAAAGTTTGCGGTATGACGCAGCTCGACCAGGTGAGAAAGCTTGATGAGATGGGCGTTGATTTTGTCGGGTTTATTTTCTATCCGAAATCACCGCGGTTTGCATCGAGGCATATCCGCGGGCAGGAGTTGCGGAAGGCGAAATTAAGAATTGGTAAAGTGGGCGTTTTCGTGAATACGCCCTATGAAGAGATGATGCGCACGGTGGATGAATTCGGCCTGGATATGGTGCAATTGCATGGGGATGAAAGTCCGCACCAATGCGACCTGATTGCAAATTACGTGACGGTGATCAAGGTTTTCCGCCTGGGTGAAGATGATCCGATATCCTGGATCATTAAGCCTTTCGATGAACCCAGCGATATGTTCCTCTTCGATACACTGGGTGTGGGTTATGGAGGTACGGGAAAGAAGTTTAACTGGGACGTATTGAAACCCGCCGGGATCGATAAACTTTTTTTCCTCAGCGGCGGCATTGAACCTGAAGATGTAGAAAAATTGAAAGCATTTAGTGAAGAGCCTGTCGGGAAAAAACTTTTTGCTGTTGATATTAACAGCCGATTTGAAATAAGCAGTGGAATTAAGGATCTCGATAAGGTAGGGGAATTTCTTAAAACGCTTAACGCTTAACAGTGAACTCGAAATGGTTTACGTTTTACGCTGAATCAAATTTTGAGCTCAACTTTAAGCGTTCGGCATTTTGCAATACAGGTTAAGAATAAAACATGACCAGATCTAAAACATATCAGCATCCGACGGCGCAGGGATATTACGGCGAATTCGGGGGCGCTTTCATTCCGGAAATGCTTTACAGCAATGTGGAAGAATTGAGGACCCGTTACCTGGAGATCATGGGAGATCCTGGATTTCTCAGTGAATTTGAGGGCTTGCTGAAGAACTATGCGGGCCGGCCGACGCCATTATATCATGCAGAAAGATTAAGCGGCCGATACGGGACCACCATTTTTCTTAAGCGTGAAGATCTTTGTCATACGGGTGCGCACAAGATCAACAATACGATAGGTCAGATATTGCTTGCCGGGAAATTAGGGAAAAAAAGAATCATTGCAGAAACCGGCGCTGGTCAGCATGGTGTGGCCACGGCAACAGTCTGCGCCCTTAAAGGCCTGGAATGCATCGTGTATATGGGAGAAAAAGATATTGAGCGGCAGGCACCCAATGTGGCCCGCATGAAGATGCTGGGCGCCAATGTAATTCCGGCCACCAGCGGAAGCAAAACCCTTAAAGATGCCACCAACGAAGCGATCCGGGATTGGATAAATCACCCGGCAGATACACATTATATCATCGGGAGCGTTGTGGGTCCGCATCCCTACCCTGACATGGTTGCACGATTTCAAAGTGTGATCAGTAAGGAAATAAAATTCCAGCTAATGGAGAAAACCGGACGGGATATTCCGGATGCAGTGATCGCCTGTGTTGGCGGGGGTAGCAATGCTGCAGGTGCTTTTTATCATTACCTGGACGATGAAAGGGTAAAACTGATCGCTGTGGAAGCAGCCGGTCATGGTATCCATAGTGGCAGGAGTGCAGCTACAACGCAGTTAGGTAAAAAAGGTGTATTGCACGGAAGCCGGAGTCTCGTCATGCAAACTGACGATGGCCAGGTGGTAGAACCGCATAGTATTTCAGCGGGTCTCGATTATCCCGGTATCGGCCCGATGCATGCGAATTTGTTTGTTTCCGGGAGGGCAAATTTTTATAGTGCCACAGATGAGGAGGCATTAAATGCAGCCTTCCTGCTTGCCAGGCTGGAAGGAATAATCCCCGCGTTGGAATCTGCGCACGCACTGGCCGTTTTAGAGAAAATCCATTTTGAAAAAGAGTCGTCCGTTGTAATTTGTCTGAGTGGCCGTGGAGACAAAGACCTGGATACCTACATGAAGGCGATGAAATAAATAAAGCGATATTAGCCATGGGCCGTATTAAAGAACTTTTTCAACGGAAAAAGCATGATATTCTAAATGTGTATTGTACTGCCGGATTTCCGTTCCTGGACAGCACACTGCCCGTGATGAAGGCGCTTCAGGAAGCCGGGGCGGATATGATCGAGCTGGGAATGCCCTATAGCGATCCCCTGGCCGACGGCCCAGTGATACAGGCAAGCGGCTCCGTTGCACTGGCAAATGGAATGACGATCACCATGCTCTTTCATCAATTAGAAAGATTCCGGCAGGAAATTCATTTACCCATACTGCTTATGGGATATATGAATCCTGTTTTACAATATGGATTTGAAAAATTTTGCTGTGATGCGGCGGCTGCAGGTGTGGACGGACTCATTCTTCCGGATCTACCCATGTTTGAATTTGAAAAGGAATACGGTAAGCTGGTCCGGAAATATCAACTGGATTTTGTTTTCCTCGTAACGCCGGAAACATCCATGGAAAGAATTCAGAAACTGGATGCCCTGAGCTCGGGATTTCTTTACGCCGTTTCATCTTCTTCCACGACAGGAAAAAATAAGGATCTTTCCGATCAGGCTGGTTATTTCAACCGGCTCAAAGCAATGAACCTTCGTAATCCGGTTCTGATCGGCTTTGGTATCAAAGACAAGGAAAGTTTTTCCAAAGCCTGTGCCTACGCGAACGGCGCCATCATAGGTACGGCTTACATTAAAACACTGACTGGGGCGAAACCCGAAGAAATTGGAACACGGACCGTAGAATTTATAAAATCACTTACCTGAAACTGGTCATCTTAAAATATAATGCAGGAAATATTCAGTCCGTCCTTTTTGCATTGGAGCGAATTGGTGTAGAAGCGATAGTTACCGATGATCCTTCTGTTATCCTGTCGGCCGACAAAGTTATTTTTCCGGGAGTGGGGGAAGCAAGCACGGCCATGAACTATTTGCGCGAAAGAAACCTGGATCGCCTGATCCGGAATCTGAAGCAGCCTGTGCTGGGAATTTGCCTCGGCCTGCAGCTGATGTGTACTTATTCAGAAGAAAATGATACGGAATGCCTTGGAATTTTCGAAGAAGAGGTGATGAAGTTTAATTCTACTGAAGACCCTGTGCTCAAAGTGCCGCAGATTGGATGGAATTCGATTTATGATCTTAAGAATCCGCTTTTCCGGAATGTGGCAGAAAATAGTTATTGTTATTTTGTTCATGGATTTTATGCCGGATTGGGGATTGACAGCATTTCAAAAACGGATTATGGAGGACCATATAGTTCAGGACTTCATAAGAATAATTTCTATGGTGTTCAGTTCCACCCGGAAAAAAGCGCGGCTACCGGCGAGCAAATCTTAAAAAATTTCATTCAATTTTAGTTTTATTGTTGTATGTCTATCGAAGTGATTCCTGCTATTGATATTTTGAACGGAAAATGTGTCCGGCTTGTTCAGGGCGACTATTCCCGCCAGAAAATATATAATGAACATCCGTTGGAAGTTGCGCGCCAGTTTGAGGATGCAGGCCTAAAAAGACTGCACCTGGTTGACCTGGATGGCGCAAAGCAGGGAACGGTGAAAAACTGGAACGTGCTGGAAACCCTGGCGGGAAAAACCAGCCTGATCATTGATTTTGGAGGGGGCATTTCAAGCAGTAAGGATCTGCAGATCGTATTCGATTCGGGCGCAGCTTTTGCTACCATTGGAAGCGTTGCAGTCAAAGACGAAAAACTTTTTCTGGAGTGGCTGGTGAAATTTGGCGCGAGCCGGTTTCTCCTGGGGGCAGATGTTCGGGAAGAAAAAATCTCAATCAGCGGTTGGCAGAAAGATACGGATACATGGATTTATGATTTTATAGAGAAGTATATTCAGGCGGGCATATCCAGGATTTTCTGTACTGATATCAATCTGGATGGTTCCATGAAAGGGCCTTCCCTGGACTTATATAAAAATATCGTGAAAAAATTTCCGGACCTGCATTTTATCGCCAGCGGTGGCATACGTTCCCTGGATGATATTTTCAAACTGGAAGAACTGGGTTGCAGGGGAGCCATTGTGGGAAAAGCTATTTATGAAGGATTGATCAAGCTCAAGGATCTGGCCAGATGCTGACTAAAAGAATCATACCATGTCTGGATATTCAAAACGGACGGACTGTAAAAGGAACGAACTTCCTCAACCTGCGTGATGCCGGCGATCCGGTGGAACTCGGTGCACGGTATGCCCTGGAAGGTGCGGATGAGCTGGTATTCCTGGATATCAGCGCTACCAACGAAAAAAGAAAGACCCTCAGTGCGCTGGCCCGTCGGATCGCACATCATATCAATATCCCATTTACCGTGGGCGGCGGTATTTCATCAATACAGGACGTGCAGGTTTTGCTTGAAAACGGAGCAGATAAGATTTCGGTAAATACAGCGGCTTTCAAAAACCCGGCGCTTATTGCCGGGCTCGCCAGGGAATTCGGAAGCCAGTGCATTGTGCTGGCCATCGATGCGAAAAAAGCTACTGATGGGAAATACTACGTTTACCTGAATGGAGGGCGGGTTCCTACAGAGACGGTTTGCATGGATTGGGCAAAAAAGGCGGTGGATCTGGGCGCCGGTGAAATCCTGCTGACTTCCATGGACCAGGATGGAACGAAAAAAGGCTTCGCCCTGGAACTGACCAGCATGCTTGCGCGGGGCCTGCCTGTTCCGGTTATTGCATCGGGAGGAGGGGGCAATATGCAGCATTTTGCAGACGTATTCCTGAAAGGGTCTGCCGATGCGGCTCTTGCCGCCAGTATTTTTCATTTTCGTGAAATTCCAATTCCTGACCTAAAAGAATTTCTGAAGGGATTGGGTATCAGTATAAGAATCTAATTTTGTTTGTATGGAGATCAATTTCTCAAAATACGGCGACGGTCTGGTGCCGGCCATTGTTCAGGATGAACTTACCCGTAAGGTACTGATGCTGGGCTTTATGAACCAGGCAGCCCTCGATAAAACAAAAGAACTGGGCAAGCTTACTTTTTACAGCCGTTCAAAAAAAAGGTTGTGGACAAAAGGGGAGGAAAGCGGCCATTTTCTTTTGCTTAAAAGCCTGGCACTTGACTGCGACCTGGATACACTGCTGATCCAGGCCATTCCTACCGGACCTGTTTGTCATACGGGGGCGGATACCTGCTGGAATGAAAAAAATGAACCCGGAGGATTTTTGCCGGAACTGGAAGGAATCATCAGGAAAAGAAAAATCAATCCCGAGGAGAACTCTTATGTTGCCGGATTGTTCAAGAAAGGGATCAATAAGATCGCACAAAAAGTAGGAGAAGAAACCGTTGAGCTGATCATTGAGGCCAAAGACCAGGATGATTCCTTGTTTTTGAATGAGGCGGCCGACCTGCTTTTTCACTATCTGATCCTTCTTCAGGCCAAGGGACATAATTTGCAGGATGTAGTTGACGTTCTTAAGGGAAGGAATATTAAAAAGTAAAAAATAAAAAGTAAAACGGGTACATGAAGAAATTTTTGATTATAGCCTGTGGCCTCACCGGGTGGGCAAATGCGCAAAATCTCAAGCCTGCGGGGTTCAGCATCAGTGGCCATATCCAGGGACTGGCCGAGCAGTCGGATGTTTTTGTTACAGATGCCAATAAGCCAACAGATACCATTGCAAGGTCGGCAGTGAGCGGGGGTACATTCAGCCTGAAAGGAGTGATTCCTGAGCCTAATCTTTATGAATTAAATTTTGGTGGCCCAAAAAAGAAAACCGTTCTCTTTATCGGGAATGAAAATATAAAAATTGATGGTTCGGTGGAAGATCTGGCCACTCTGGAAGTAAAAGGTTCCGCGAGTGAGGATGATTTCATGAGCTTTCAGCAGGTTTTTAATCCTTATTTCGCCAGACTAAATAGCCTTGGCCAGTTAGCGAATTCGACTGAAGGATCACTCAAAAGAGATTCCATTGCTGTATTGTACAATAGCACGGCAGGCATAATTGAATCTAAAATTGATAGCTTTATCCAGCAAAAAAATTCTTCTTTCGTAAGTCCTTTTGTGCTGGTCGTAACAAACCAACTCACGGATGATCCGCTTCTGCTGGAACGGAGATTCCTAAGCCTGTCTCCTGTTGTTCAGGAAAGCATGTATGGTAAGTATCTTAAAGAACAAATTGAAAATGGAAAGATAGGCGCTGTGGGTACTTCCGAGATCGATTTTACCCAGAATGATACTTCCGGCAAGCCTGTGAGCCTGTCCTCATTCAAAGGAAAATATGTGCTTGTGGATTTCTGGGCGAGCTGGTGCCGCCCCTGCCGCATGGAAAACCCCAACGTGCTGGCAGCTTATGGAAAATTCAAATCCAAGAATTTCACAGTACTTGGCGTTTCACTGGATCGCGAACGCAGTCCCTGGATAAAAGCAATTCAGGATGACAGGCTTGACTGGCAACAGGTCAGCGATTTGAAATTCTGGAACAATGAAGCAGCTGCGAAATACAGGATACAGCAAATACCACAGAACTTTCTGATTGACCCGAATGGAAAGATCATTGCAAAAAACCTGCGCGGTCCCGACCTCGATTCCAGGCTCTGCGAACTGCTTGGATGCAACTAATCAATTTTTAATTGTCTTTTGTACAATTGTACAGCGTTTTCATATCCCAGGTATAAAGCGTCGCTGATCAGTGCATGACCGATGGATACCTCATCCAGCCAGGGAATGGACTGTGAAAAATAATGAAGGTTGTCCAGATCCAGATCGTGTCCGGCATTAACACCTAAGCCCACGGATTTTGCTTTTTTTGCAGCCGCCAGATAGGCTGCAATTGCCTGTTCTTTGTTTTGATGGAATCCTTTGGCGTATGCTTCCGTATACAATTCAACGCGGTCTGTGCCTGTTTTGAAAGCGGCTTCCACCATTTTCTCCGATGGATCTACAAAAATGGACACCCGGATACCCGCTTTTTTAAAAACAGCAATTGTTTCTTTTAGATAAACCTCATACCTGATCGTATCCCACCCATGATTGGAAGTGATCTGGCCGAGGGCGTCCGGCACCAGTGTAACCTGATCGGGTTTCACATCCAGTACAAGATCAATAAATTTCTGTTCCTGAGAGTTGCCTTCAATATTGAATTCAGTCGTGATTATTTTCTTAATATCATAAACATCCTGATAACGGATATGGCGTTCATCGGGTCTGGGATGAACGGTAACACCATCGGCTCCGAAACGCTGTGCATCCATAGCTGCCTTGAGCACATCAGGATTATTGCCGCCGCGACTGTTACGGAGTGTTGCAAACTTGTTGATGTTTACGGAGAGCTTTGTCATGGCACAAAGTTAGTCGATGCAGAATAATAGCCGGCACCCCGCATAAATGTGACGCCGGGTTAGTGAAAAAAAGAAGGAGCCTGGAAAGGCCCCTTCGTAATCCTTATAAAAGTGCAGCTATTAAAAACTTGGCAGGCTTAGGTAATGGTTATCGAATATTTTGTTATGATTTCGTGAGTATCGAAGTATACAATAGTGTTGAATCGGTATTCTTAACACTGAGCTGATATAATCCGGATTCAAGTGTGTCAACATTTTCCACGTGAATATTATTTTTCCCCTGATTCAGATTTACGCCCATCATTCTCCGTATGCGTCCGGATTGATTGGCCAATACGATAATGCAATGATCTTCGGCATCCGCACTGATTTCTACGGTAATGTCGTCGGAAAATTTTTCTGGGTAGGATGATATGTCCATATTGGAAACGGGTTTAGGAGTAAGATCCTCTTCTAGAAAATACATTATCTAACGGTATTAAATGGACTCGGCCTTTTCTGCTCCCGGGGTCTTACCGGAACAGGTATTAGTCGCATGTTATTATATTCCCGCTGGTCCTGATTTGTTTCAGGGATCAGTTCTTTGAGCATTTCGAGCAGGTTTTTTAAAGTTGATTTCATAAGGTTCGATTTACTACTTAACTATCTATTTATTTGCCAATAATTAAATTACTGATTTACAATCACTTAACTGCTGAATGCAGGGAAGAATTATCCCTATTTGGGAAATTTTCATTCTTTTCTGGAAAGGATCCCGGACTGGCTTTAGAACCGGGTTATCAGTTTGAGATTGATTAGCCGGGGTGTGAGGCGTTGCGGCATGGCGTAAGTAGTATTTGAAAAGTCCTTTATGAGCAGATAAGAGATGGTATTCTCCCTGTCAATGAGATTGAAAACTTCCAGTGTGGCCCAGATATTTTCGAGGTTTCGGAAAGGATTATGACTTCTCCTGTTGCTTTTGTCATTATCCAGCAGAAGTGCACTGAATCCGATATCTGCGCGAATATAGGGATCAATAATCAACGCATCGCGGTATTTGACGCTTCCCGGAATGCTGAATGGGAGGTTGCTCCCATAAAGCAGGTTCAGATAAACTTTAAAATTTTTATTTGTCGATAGATAATCCTGAATAAACATCCCAAGGGTGAGCAATCGGTCAGTCGGTCTTCTTATCCAGCCCTGATGAACCAGGGTGCTGTCGACTGGCCTGTTTAGTGAATCGACAGTGTAATTATAATATTCGGCCCCCTCAATTTTCTCCATAGTGTGCATGAACCCTATGCTGATCCAGCTTTCCGCATCTTTTACGAGGTTCCCAAATAATCTCCCTTCTATACCCGCGGCATAGGCCCTGGCGTTGTTCGTGCCATAATATTGGATATGCACGTTATTTATATCATAAGGATCCACATCCCATAGATTTTTATAGTAGGCTTCTACGGATAGGCGGAAAGGCTTCTCTTTGGCATGAAAATTAAAATCTGCGCCAGCCACCACCTGCCAGCTTTTTTGTGCTTTGAGATCCGTATTGAGTGAACCGTCCGGTTTCCTCAGTTCGCGATAAAAAGGAGGTTGATCATAAATCCCGATAGCGCCCCGGTAGACAACGTCCTGATTCCCCTTTTTGGGTTTCCATGAAAATCCTACGCGCGGAGAAACAAGGGTTTCACGATTGAGCGTGTTGTAATTTATTCTGACGCCGGATTGCAGGGTAAATGCCCTTGCGCCATTAAAAGAAATATTATCCTGGATAAAACCCGTGAAGCGACCGGACACCAGGTCTGCGTGACCGTTCTCCGCACTAAATAACAGGAGAGAACCAGGCTGATAGGGCAAAGAATATCCTGCCGAATCCTGGTATTGCCATTCATTCAACTGATCATGCACCGTTTCCTGCTCGGCTGAAACTCCCCATTGTAAGAAATGATTGCTGCGGGTATAATATCCTTTGTGCGAAAAATTCAGGATGCTGATGTTCAGCATATCCCTCGCGTAATTCTGATAGGTTCCTGCTCCCAGGGGGTTAACAATATTGCCATAGTCCGAACTGGTTTTATCAAAATCTCTTTCTCCGAACAAATAATCGCCGGTGATATCATAAGATTCGTGCTCCTGATCGTTAAATCGCGAAATCATCCATTTTAATTTCAGGTCTTTATTTGGCTGATGATTCCAGGTGAGCCCAAGCAGGCTGGTTGAATAAAGGTCCTTCTCCTGCCCGTTAAAAAAAACATCGAGGGCCAGGTCCGAAGTGAAATACGGGGAAAATACTGCACTTGTAAGTTGGGCGG
This sequence comes from uncultured Chitinophagaceae bacterium, assembly GCA_963705005.1. GTDB lineage: Bacteria > Bacteroidota > Bacteroidia > Chitinophagales > Chitinophagaceae > Puia. The sequence continues at coordinate 141,847 of CAVPIO010000009.1, read as the reverse complement.
ATTGGGGAATCAGGGTGAAGGCCGTTTGCGAATAGACAGAAAATAGTTCAAGGGAATTTTTTTTGTCGAGTTGATAACTGAAAAGACCTTGTATGTCGCTCGAGGAAGGAATATAATTTCCTTTGGTTTCCTGCGAGCTGAGGAGGTTTTTGTCGCTTTTGTTACGTAACCCGATGAGCCAGCTGAACCGCTTGTCTTTTGTGGATCCTTCCAGTTCCAGACCCTGCTCCAGTAAACCGATATATGCCGAGCCACCAAATTGTTTTGGGTTTTTATATTGAATGTCCAGCACGGAGGAGATCTTATCTCCGTATTTAGCCTGGTAACCGCCGTTGTAAAAGCTGACGTTCCGGGTCATCTCCGGATTGATGAAGCTCAATCCTTCCTGTTGTGCGTTACTGACGAGATAGGGACGGTATATTTCAAAATCATTTACATAGATCAGGTTTTCGTCATAGTTACCGCCTCGTACGGAATACTGGGAAGTAAGTTCATTGGTTGAACCAACAAATACCTTGATCAGGCTTTCAATGCCTCCGGTCGGCGATGGTATATTGATCGCATCCTTCGGATTGATCCGGATAAGCCCCGCTTCTTTACGGTCGTTCTCATCCCGAACTGTTACATCCTTCAGCGCATCAATGGATTTTTCCATGCGGATCAGCACCTGTTCTTCTTCTTTGTCATTCAGCAAAAAATTCTGTTGTATGGTCTTGTAGCCTGTGTAAGAAAAGAGTAGGGCAAAGGCTTTATCGGCGGGGACGTGTAAACGGAATGTTCCCGAATCCGAACTGATGATGCCTGTTTCCCGGCCAAGCACGATAATCGATACATTTGAAAGAGGTTTCTCATTTTCATCGAACACTTTTCCGGAGACCACAGCGGTCGGCTTCTGTGCAAGGGCATACATGCACGGATAGAGTAGCAATACAAAAAAAACAAACGGCAAGCAGCAAACCAGGTATTTTTTCCCGCTTTTCGCCATGATCAGGTTTAGCTGTTTTTGAGTAGGTGGATTACCCGCGCAGGATCTTTCGCCTGAAAAACGGATGAGCCGGCAACAAGAACATCGGCGCCGGCTTCAACCAGACTGGCTGCATTCTCCAGGGTGATTCCCCCGTCCACTTCAATCAGAATTTCCTTACCGGTTTTTACAATCATTTTTCTCAATTCGCGAACTTTTTCAATAGAATGCGGAATGAAGGATTGCCCGCCGAATCCAGGATTTACTGTCATGATGAGCACATGATGCAGATCGAATAAAATATCTTTAAGAAGTTCAACGGGTGTATGGGGGTTTACGGCTACAGCCGGTTTCATACCCAGAGAACGGATCTGCTGGATATTGCTGTGCAGATTCCTGCAGGTCTCCAGATGGACGATGAGCATGTCCGCACCTGCCTTTTTAAAAGCAGGAGTGAGTTTTTCCGGTTCTTCGATCATCAGGTGTACGTCGCATGGTTTCCGGGCAACTTTTCGAATATGTTCGATCACGGGGATCCCATAACTGATGTTCGGCACAAAGCGGCCGTCCATTACATCCAGATGAAACCAGTCGGCCTCACTATCATTCACCATTTTACATGTATCTGCCAGGTGAAGAAAGTCGGAGGCCAGCAGAGATGGGGCGATAAGGGGCATTTAGTTGGTTTTAGCTACGGGAATGGAGAAGGGGTAGTTGTTATGAGTTATGAATTATGGGTTATGGGTTATGGATGTTGGATGATTAATAACTCATAATTCATAACTCATAACCCATAACTCATAACAAATTCCATTGTCAAATGTAATCTTAGTGTGAAGCATCCCCAAATCCGGATTGAAGTCTTTTGATTCCTTCTTTTGCATCTGTAAAACTTTTATCCAGCGAGAGCGTCTTCTGATAATTGCTGATCGCATCTGCATTCTGATGGGTTGCTTCATAACATCTTCCCAACCAGTAATAGGCATCAGGATCCGTATTGGAAACGGTTACAGCCATGTTGAAAGTATTGATTGCAGCATTATAATTCTTCAGGTGATAAAAAGCTATTCCTTTTTCCAGATAAGCATCGGTCGTTTTCCAGTCACGCAGGATACATGAATCAAATTGAGCAATGGCCTGCGGATACCGTTTTATGTTCGAATAGTAAATGCCTTTGATGAAAAGTGGATCTATAAGCAAAGACCCTGAATCCTGTTTGAGGATGAAATTGCAAATCTCCAGGGCCTTTGGATTTTTTTGCTCTGCGTACAAATGGGCCAGTTCGAGGCCATAAGAACTCACCCCCTGCAATTCATACGCTTTGCGCAGGGCATTGATGGCCTCAGCAGTATCTTTAAGCTGTTCCAGGAGGAGCGCCTCCTCATACCAGGATTCAAAATCCCTCGGATCCCGTTTTAAAATTTGCTGGTACTGACCCAGGGCCAGATCATTGTTTCCGGCAGCTCCATACGCATCAGCCAGCAGGCGCTGCAAACGCTGGTTATCGGGAAATTTCATGCTGCAGGATTTGAGCAATGCAAGCCGTTCTGCAGTTTTACCGAGAATCTGCAGATTGGCCGCATAGGGTAACGCGATGTCTTCGGAAGCCTTGAGCGACCAGGCTTTTTTGAAATCACCGTAAGCAAACTCATGCGCGTTGGCAAGAGAAAGCCGGTTGGCCCTTCGCAGGTAAAGCGAAGCATCATTGGGAGAAAGGTCAATACTGTCATTGAGACTGGAATAAGCCGGATTGGTTTCAACCGGCGATTGGGGGGAAATGACCGGGCCATTTCCGCAGCCATTCATGATCACCAGACATACGAATCCGGCTAAAAGAAAGGGTCTGGAAAAGCATAGCATCCTGCAAAATTACAATCATTCCGGTTGGTTCTTAAGAACCGGCAAGCTGAAAAGATATAATTTCACTCTAAATTTTTTATATGCAAGCTGTCCTTCTGGAGGTTCACAGTATTTTTCGTTGGATCATATTGATATTGCTTTTACTTTCCATCATACAAAGTTTTGCCGGCTGGCGGAAAAATAAAGTGTTGAGGGACACAGACGCCAGGCTCTGGCTTTTTACGATGATCAGTGCACATATTACCCTGCTTATTGGCTTATATCTATTGTTTTTCGGCCGTTTCGGGATTCTCAGTGCCGGACTTCCCGAGGGTGTACAGCTGATGAAAGATAAATTCTACCGGTTTTTCTGGATTGAGCACCCAGTGGGTATGGTGCTGGCAACAGCCCTGATCACGGTCGGCAGGGGAATGGTCAAAAAACAAATAAAGGACCCGCTGAAATATAAACGGGCTTTCTGGCTTTTCCTGCTGGCTTTATTGATCATCCTTTCCGTGATCCCATGGCCGGGCATGGATATTGTCGGACGTTCCCTTTAAAAATGAAGGTGAAAAAATTGCGGGGCTAAATTCCGGAGACCATGAATTTGGTATAATTTTTTTATATTCATACCCTCAAAAAACGGCCATATGATCAAATTTCACGAAATTAAAGATGGGGATATTCTCCAGGTTGATTACGAGAATCAGCGGTATGAAGGAGAGGTCATTGAACTGGATCATGAAGATAAACTGGTTCGCGTCCGGACAGGTGAACAGGAATTCTGGTACAGCCCGAACGACCTGTATCCGATTCCTTTAGATGATAGTCAGCTCCTCAGGTTCAATTTTAATAAAGAGTTGAATGGGGACAATACCGTCAAATACCTGCGCGGCCCATTTCGCATTCTCCTTCCTGGAAAAGATCAATTCAGCGATTTTGAAATGTGGTACAGGGAAGACCGCCGTCATATCCATCATCCTATCGGGGTGCATGAACTACAGAACTACTATAACCAGATGACAAAAGTGGATCTGACCCGGGATTAAGCCTTAATTCTCACCGTTTTAGGCCTTTTCAACTCCTCCGGCCGCCAAAACGGATATTTATCAGTTGAAATTTTATTCTTTGGCCGAGTAATATTATCTTTGCGCTCCCAAAAACTGTATGGCGAAACAAGCACTCATTAAACAAGATGGTACAATTGTAGAAGCCTTATCCAATGCTATGTTTAAAGTAAAGCTGGAAAACGGGCATGAAATTCTGGCAACCATCTCGGGGAAAATGAGAATGAATTACATACGGATCCTGCCGGGAGATAAAGTGGGGGTGGAGATGAGTCCTTACGATTTAACCAGGGGAAGAATTATATTCAGATATAAATAAAAAGTTAAACAGATTGTATGAAAGTACAGTGCATCCATCAAAAAACGCAGTGCAGATTGCAAGATCGTGAGGAGGAAAGGGAAACTGTATGTGATCAACAAGAAAAATCCCCGCTTTCAAGCAGAGACAGGGATAATCCAGGTATTGTATTCCATGAATCAATTAGTAATAAAAAATAAAATATGGCTCGTATTGCCGGTGTAGACTTACCAAAAAATAAAAGAGGAGAAATCGGACTGACCTATATCTTCGGATTGGTCCTTCGACTGCCCAGTATATCCTAACAAGGCGGGATCAGATTCGACAAGAAGGTGCATCAGTGGAATGACGATGAGCTGAATGCCATCCGTAATATCATTACGAATGAATTTAAAGTGGAAGGTGCGCTTCGTTCCGAAGTGCAGATGAACATCAAGCGTCTGCTGGATATTGCCTGTTATCGCGGATTGCGTCATCGTAAAGGTTTGCCGGTTCGTGGTCAGCGTACCCGTACGAACAGCCGTACACGTAAAGGGAAGCGTAAGACGGTTGCCGGCAAGAAGAAAGCACCTAAGAAATAATTGAATATGTATCCGAAGCGGAGTGATTGATTATCGCACCGATTGTAAGAATCAATTGCCGGATACCGGGTGCAGGTGGAGGGTTGATTCGAGTCCCGGTTGAGCGGGATGAATTTAGTAACGAAAAAGATTAGCCTAAAATGACTACCTCAAAAGACATGGCAAAAGCACAAGCAACCAGCGCAAAAGCCGCTGCAAAAAAAAGGAGTCGTAAAAGTGATGTCTATGGTGACGCGCATATCACTGCCAGTTTCAACAACATCATCTCAGCTTACCAACAAGAACGGCCAGGTCATTTCCTGGAGCAGTGCCGGTAAGATGGGTTTCAAAGGTTCCAAGAAAAATACGCCTTATGCGGCTCAGATGGCTTCGGCCGATGCGGCCAAGACGGCCCTGGATGCCGGTTTGAAGAGAGTGGATGTGTATGTGAAAGGCCCCGGTTCGGGTCGTGAAAGTGCGATCCGCGCCTTGCCAACAACGGCATCGAAGTAGTGATGATCAAAGATGTTACCCCGTTGCCACACAATGGCTGCCGTCCGCCCAAAAAAGAAGAGTTTAGGACAATTCGCCGCACCGATGAGCGGCGTATTAATTTGATAAAGCTGGATCAGGATTCAATTTTAAGATTTTTACATAATCTTGTCCGGGTACTTAAAAATCTAATAAACAATTATGGCACGTTACACTGGTCCAAAGACCAAGATTTCCCGCATTTTCGGAGAGCCTATCTTAGGCAATGGTAAGTGTTTGACTAAGAACAGCAATCCTCCCGGTCAGCATGGCGCTACCAAGAAGCGCAAGGCTCCTGGCGAATATGCCCTGCAGCTGCGTGAAAAGCAAAAAGCCAAATACACGTACGGCGTTCTTGAACGTCAATTCCGCAAGACCTTTGAAGAAGCGGCCCGTCGCAAGGGTGTTACCGGTGAGAACCTGATCAAGCTGCTGGAAGCCCGTCTGGACAATACAGTTTATCGTCTGGGCATTGCTCCTTCGCGTCCCGGCTGCCCGGCAGTTGGTGACCCACAAACATATCACCGTCAATGGCGAAGTGGTCAATATTCCTTCTTTCAATTGAAGCCCGGTGACGTCATCAGTCTTAAAGAAAGCGCACAGGCGAATACCGGGCATCACCAGTCAGATCCGCGGGAAAGAATGCCAAATTCAACTGGCTGGATTGGAACGAAAGCCGAATTCAAAGGTACATTTATCGCCTATCCTGAAAGAGAAAGTGTTCCTGAGAATATTAAGGAGCAGTTGATCGTGGAATTGTACTCTAAATAATCTGGGGTTCACGCAGAGGGCGGGCCGGAGATTAAAACAGTTAAATCGTAAATTTAAATATGGCCATTTTAAATTTCCAGAAACCAGATAAAATCATTCTTCAAAAAGCAACTGATTTCGAAGCCCAATTCGAATTTCGTCCTTTGGAGCCGGGTTATGGTGTTACCATCGGGAATGCCCTGCGCAGGGTATTGCTGAGTTCCCTGGAAGGATATGCGATCATTGGGGTCAAGATCGAAGGAGCCGATCACGAATTTGCGACCCTGAAAGGAGTGACGGAAGATGTGGTGGAAATCATCCTGAATCTGAAACAGGTTCGTTTCAAGAAAAAGGTTGATCATGAAGTGGCTCAGGAAAAGATCACATCTGAGCCTGAAGAACAGAACGGAATTCACTGCCGGCATGATTGGCGAAGCCACTCCCAGCTTCGAAGTGATGAATCCGGACCTGCTGATCTGCACCCTGGATTCTTCTGCCAAGCTGGATATCGAGATCACCATCGGCAAAGGCCGCGGTTATGTTCCTGCGGAAGACAACAAGCCGAAGGATGCGCCATTCGGATATATTCCGACCGATGCCATTTTCACTCCGATCAAGAATGTGAAATATTCCATTGAAAATACCCGTGTGGAACAACGCACGGACTTTGAAAAGCTGATCATGGAAGTTTCTACCGATGGTACCATCCATCCGGAAGAAGCCGTTAAACAGGCTTCCCGGATCCTGATCCAGCACCTGATGATCATTACCGATGAGAACATCACTTTCGATAATAAAGAAGAGAAGAAGGAAGACCTGGTGGACGAGCAAACCTTGCAGTTGCGCAAGAGTGTTGAAAACGCCGCTGGAAGACCTGGATCTTTCCGTACGTGCCTTCAACTGTCTGAAGGCTGCAAGATCAACAGCTTAGCGAACTGGTGACCTACGAACAGGAAGACCTGATGAAGTTCCGCAATTTCGGTCAGAAATCGCTGGCGGAAATTGAACAGGTGCTTGGGTGAAAGAGGTCTGCATTTCGGCATGGATCTGGGAAGCTGAAGGTGGATGATGAGATCAATTGAAATTGAAAATGTGTAATTCGAAAGATGGCTCTTTCATTCAAATAATTTCAAGTCCTTATCAATTCCTGACACGGTACAAGGTTCTAAAATTTAAATAGTCATGCGTCACGGAGACAAAATCAACAATTTAGGCCGAACCGCCTCACACCGCAGGGCGCTGCTGAGCAATCTGGCCATTCAGCTGATCACCCATAAAAGAATCGTCACTACACTGGCCAAGGCGAAGGCATTGCGCACATATGTAGAGCCGCTGATCACGAAGGCAAAAGAAAATACCACGCACCAGCGCCGGGTAGTTTTCAGCTATCTGCAGGATAAAGAAGGCGATCAATGAATTGTTTGGCGCGGTTGCCGAAAAAGTAGCCGGTCGTCCCGGGGTTATACCCGCATCATCAAATTAGGAGACGCGTATGGGCGATAATGCCGAAACGGCGATGATCGAGCTGGTTGACTTCAACGAGATCTATGGTAAAGGGAAAGGCGAAGCAAAGGAAACCGGAAAAAAGACCCGGCGCGCAGGTGGCCGCAAAAAGACAACAGAAAAAACGGAAACGGGCGAACCGGCAAAAACAGCCAGAGCAACTCCAGTGCAGCCAAAGAAGAACCCGCCAAAAAAGAAGAACCCGCAAAATAAATATGCATTCCTTATTGAAAAACATGAAGCCCTCAACCATCAGAGGGCTTTTTAGTGTGTGTGGGTAATTTTCAAATTTTCAAATTATCTCCCACATCATTATTTTTCCCTTTCTTTGCAAAACTTTTCTACGCATATGGCCGCATCTCCAATTCAACATCCTGCAATACTGGTTCTTGAAGACGGAACAATTCATCATGGAAAAGCCTTTGGGAAAATAGGCACTACGGCAGGAGAGATTTGTTTTAACACCGGCATGACAGGTTACCAGGAAGTATTTACCGATCCAAGCTATTATGGACAGGTACTGATCATGAACAGCGTTCATATCGGAAATTATGGGGTGAAAGAAGAGGATGTAGAATCGGATAATGTGAAAATCAGAGGACTGATCGGACGGAATCTGGAAGAGCAATTTTCCCGTATTCAGGCAAAAGGTTCACTGAACGATTATCTCAAGGCAAATCATATTGTCTGTATCGAAGCCGTGGATACCCGGGCGCTTGTTACCCATGTGCGTATCAGAGGGGCCATGAACTGCATTATCTCGTCGGAGACCATGGATGTGGATGAGCTGAAAGCAAGACTGTCAGTGGTGCCGGCTATGGACGGTCTGGAACTTGCATCGGCTGTTTCCACCGGAACGGCTTATGAAGCCGGGGATGCGGCCTCTCCTTATCGCATTGCTGTATTGGATTATGGTGTAAAAAGGCATATCGTAAAATGCATGGTTGACCGCGGTGCTTATGTAAAGGTGTTTCCGGCCAAAACGGATCTGTCGGAATTAAAGTCCTTTAACCCTACCGGATATTTTCTTTCGAACGGTCCCGGCGATCCTGCGGCCATGGAGTATGCCGTAGAGACCCTGAAGAAACTTTTAAAAGAAGATAAGCCCGTATTCGGCATTTGCCTGGGGCACCAGCTCCTGGCCCTGGCCAATGGAATTCCCACATTCAAAATGCATCATGGGCATCGGGGGCTCAATCATCCCGTTAAGAACCTGGTCACCGGAAAATGTGAGATCACCACCCAGAACCATGGATTCGGGGTTGATCCGGAGTCCGTAAGAAAGAATGCAAACGTGGAAGTGACCCATGTGAACCTGAACGATCAATCCATCGAAGGCATCCGGGTAAAAAATAAACCCGTATTTTCTGTTCAGTACCATCCCGAATCCACGCCAGGTCCGCATGACAGCCGATATCTCTTTGATGAATTCATGGATCTTCTAAAGCAGCACCAACCCGCATGAATTATTATTTCCGGTAGCCGGAACTTCGTTTCGATCGTTCGAAAACCGTATTTTTGCTATTCATTTAAATCGGAACTTTTGTGGCATTGATCAAGAGTATTTCAGGAATCAGAGGAACGATTGGCGGCAAACCCAATGAAAACCTGACACCCCTTGACATTGTCAAATTCACGGCCGCATATGGCACCTGGATCAGGGAGACCCAGACCAATTCAAAAAAAATCATTATCGGTCGCGATGGCCGGATCAGTGGCGAAATGGTTCGCAACCTGGTTGCAAGCACTCTGAACGGACTTGGGCTTGACGTAGTAGACCTTGGCTTATCCACTACGCCAACGGTTGAACTTGCGGTGATTGGCGAAAAAGCAGCCGGCGGCATCATCATCTCTGCAAGCCATAATCCGAAGGAATGGAATGCGCTGAAACTGCTTAACAGCAGAGGTGAATTTATCAGCGGACAGGATGGCAAATGGATCCTCGACCGGGTCGCGAAGGATGCTTATGTTTTTGTGCCCGTTGAAAAACTGGGGTTTTGCAAAGCGGACAACAGCTACCTTGAAAAACATATCACGGCCGTATTGCAATACCCACTGGTGGATCGCCAGGCAATTCAACAAAAGAATTTTAAGGTTGTCGTGGATGTGATCAATTCCACAGGCGCAATATTTATTCCGCCCCTGCTGCGGGCCCTGGGTGTGGATCAGGTATCGGTTTTGAATGAAGAAGACAGCGGTAAATTTGCACACAATCCCGAACCGCTGCCGGAAAACCTCTCTGTGCTCAGTGCTGAAGTGAAAAAATCAGGCGCTGACCTTGGAATTGCCGTGGATCCGGATGTTGACCGGCTTTGTTTCGTCTGCGAAGATGGCAGCATGTTCGGCGAGGAATTTACCCTTGTGGCCGTGGCGGATTATGTGCTGGCTCGAAGGCCCGGAAACAGCGTTAGCAATATGAGCAGCACAAAGGCCCTAAAAGAAATTACCATTCAGCACGGAGGCGAATATTTCTCATCTCCGGTTGGTGAAGTGAATGTAGTGAACAAGATGAAAGCCGTCCAGGCGGTGATTGGTGGGGAAGGAAACGGAGGCATCATTGTTCCCGATCTTCATTACGGCAGAGATGCACTGATCGGCATCGGGCTTTTTTTAAGTGCCCTTGCACATCATAAAAACGGGATGCGGTCATTCCGGTCAAAATACCCTGATTATTTTATTTCCAAAAATAAAATTGAACTTGGTAAGGGGATAGATGTAAACGATCTGTTCGACAAGATCAAGTTAAAATATAAAAACCATCCTGCGAATACCGAGGATGGACTCAAAATAGAATTTGATGATGATTGGGTGCATCTCCGCACGTCCAATACAGAACCCATCCTGCGCATATATGCGGAGAGCAATTTTGAAACTACTGCAAATAATATCGCAAGGCGGCTGATGAAGGATATCCAGGAATTCATTTAGTATTCCGTCGGGGGCTGAATCTGTAACCGGATGGCGGTTATCAGCTCAGGATAATCCTTAATCGAAGATTTAAAAATGGAAATCTTGTTTTTCATTTTCAAATTTTCAAATTTTCAAATTTTCAAATTGCCTCCCTTCTATGGAAAGAATTTATTTTGACAATGCAGCTACAACTGCTCTCGATCCGGAAGTACTGGATGCTATGATGCCTTTTCTCACAGAGAAATTCGGAAATCCGTCTTCGATTTATTCTTACGGCCGGGAAGGACGGCTCGCCGTGGAGCAGGCCCGTAAAACAGTTTCCAGGCTGCTCAATGCCAATCCCGCTGAAATTTTTTTTACCAGCGGTGGAACAGAAAGAACCAATACCGCTATCACTGCAGCCATTTATGATCTGGGATGCCGCCATATCATCACATCTACGATTGAACATCACGCCACGCTGCATACCGTAGATTACTACCGGGATAGAGGCGATGCCACCCTTCACTATTTGAAGTTGCTTCCAGACGGGCATGTTGATCTGGACCATCTCGGACAAATACTTTCGCAGCTGGAATCCAAATGCCTGGTTAGCCTGATGCATGCAAACAACGAGATCGGCAATATGCTGGATCTGGACACTGCCGGCAATATCTGTAAGAAATATGATGCTGTTTTCCATTCCGATACGGTTCAAACCATCGGACATTATGCCTTTGATCTCAGAAAGACGCCGGTACATTTTATCGCTGGTGCGGCCCATAAATTTCGTGGACCCAAGGGCGTTGGTATGCTTTACATTAATGAAAAAATAAAGATCCATCCTTATATTCATGGCGGATCGCAGGAGCGGAATATGCGTGCAGGTACGGAAAATGTTTATGGCATCGTTGGCTTCGCAAAGGCCCTCGAACTCGCCATCGCAAGGCTGGAAGAAGAAAGGGTTCATATCGGCAAACTAAAGAATTATATGGCTTCGCAACTGAAAGCGTCTATACCTGCTGTGCTGTTTAATGGAGACCCTTTTGGAAATTGCCTCTATACCATCTTAAGTGTTGGCTTCCCGAAAACAGAAAAGAGTGACATGTTATTGTTTAACCTGGATATCAATCATATTTGTGCCTCCGGTGGAAGTGCGTGTGCCAGCGGTGCAGAGCAGGGATCACATGTGATTCAGGCCCTGTATCCGGGATCAGACCGGGTCACGGTTCGTTTTTCCTTTAACGGAAATAATTCTGAAAAGGAAGTGGACTGCGTGGTAAGGAAATTGAAAGAATTGATATGAACGCCTGCAAATAAAAAAACCCAGTCATTTTATGCTGGATCTTTTTATGTGTTTTGAGTAAGAAATCTTCGAAAGGGAACAAGATGGATCTTGGACCAAAAACGGGCTCTTCAAATACAAATTTACAGCTATTCTTATTTGGGGATTCAAATCATTATTAAAGTTTCTCACACTTATTTATATCTCTTCTGTAATCTTAACATTTCCTTTTATAGGCCTAATTGTTCTGTACGATCATCAGTTGGTTTTTGATCGACTGACCGTTGGCCGTAAGTCTTGCCAGATAAGTACCTGCTGGTAAATGACCTGATCTGGAGATCGTGCAATTCTGCCGTCCGCTAAGGCTTTCCCAATTTGTTTCACTCAATTTTCTGCCGGAAAGATCAAAGAATTCAAGTTTTGCCCCGTTCAGGGTTTTGTCAGTTTCAACAAATACCATATTGTTCTGGACCAGGGTCGGGTAAATCTTTGTTCCTTCAATCTGATTATTGGTGATCATCACGATCGGTGTCTGACTCGTGTAATTATCTTTACCCACTACTTTGATACGGTAATAAGAAGCACCGGGCAGGGGATTCTGGTCAGTAAAGTTATATAACAACTGATAAGCATTGGTCGAAATGGTCATTTTGGAAGGAATAGTTCCGATTTCAGTGAAATTCAGGCCATCTCCGCTTCTTTCAATTTCATAATGATCAATATCTTTTTCCATGATCGTGCTCCAGCTAAGCTCCACCTGATGGTCTGGTTTTAGTTCACCCTGGAAACCGGTAAGCGTTACGGGAAGCACTGTTCCTCCGGAAATATTAAAGCTCACCTGGGTTCCACCTCCGTTCTGATAATATTCCAGCACCATATTATAGGTTCCGCTTAATGTTGCAGTATAGGTTGTCGTGTTATAGCTCTGGTCGACCCATTTGTTGATCACATAAGTGGCACCGCCATCAAGACTTAAACGGTATCCATCATCACCGCCTACAACTATTGTGTATACTCCGGTGCTGAGGGTAGTTTGCAACCTGTAGCGCACGCTGAACTGGGTAGTCGTGATAGGACAATCACTCGTAGAATAGCTAACACCGCCACCTCCAAAACCTTCATTAAAGTTGGGGGTCGTTGCATTTCCTTCAAAAACATAACCCTTATATGAGTTGAAATTCATTCCGGTATATACATAACCAATCCACTGGTTCGAAGTTCCGTAAGTAGCCGGGTTGCCACTTCCAGTACAATTCTTGGTTATATTAAATGATATTCTGTTGTCACCAAAGTTTTCATAATATTCCAACACTATATTATAAGACCCATTCAAATGGATAGTGCTGGTTGTAGTGGAATAACTTTGCAGCACCCACTGATTGATGGTCCAGGTGGCTCCGCCATCCAGACTTAAACGATATCCATCGTCACCACCTACTGTAATTACATAATCACCGTCGGCAAAGCTTTCCTGAAGTTTATAACGAACACTGAAAGTATCCGTTAATATTGAACATCCGTTCGTATTGTATGTAGTTTGGGCACCACCGAAACTTTCATCGAAATTCGGACTTGAACTGATGCCTTCTGTAACATATCCTTTATAAGTGTTAAAGTTGGAACCTCCGTAAACGTATCCGTTCCACACGTTATTCGTTCCGTAGGTTGTTTGATCACCAGCTGGCGTGCAACCTGCATAACTCAGGGCGCTGATCAGGAAAAGGGCAGTTGAAATAATAATAGTTTTCATAAATTCGGATTACGCTCTATTGATTACCAGCGGAATGCCAAATTGTATATTATTGATTATCAATGTATTATGGATTAAAATCTGAACTTGTTATTCCCATTCCGGGATTGGAATTACAAAAATGATCCGGCTAAGGGTTATCTTGTACAGCCTGGCTATCTTCATGTTATGTCATCCGAAACAACCAAATCCGCGAGGATTTATTCAATTGATATACTGAGGGGGGTCGTAATGATCATTATGGCCCTGGACCATGTGCGGGACTATTTTCATATCAATGCCTCAACGGATTCGCCGACAAATCTGGCTACTACCACAGCAATATTGTTTTTTACCCGGTGGATTACCCATTTTTGTGCACCCACTTTTGTCCTTCTCGCCGGCGTTTCTGCTTACCTGGCAGGCCAGAAAAAAACGAAAAAGGAATTAAGCCGCTTTTTGATGACCCGTGGGTCGTGGCTGGTTTTAGTGGAAATCATAATCGTTTCATTTGCATGGACGTTCAATCCTTTTTATAACCTAATCATCCTGCAGGTGATCTGGGCCATCGGTATCAGCATGATTATTTTGGGAATCTTCGTCAGGTTTTCTTACCAGGCTATTCTTTTCACCGGGCTTTTGATCGTTTTTTGTCATAACCTGCTCGATTATCCCGAAGCCGCACAACATGGAAATTTTGGATTTTTCTGGGATCTGGTACATCATGCATTCTTTGCCCATTATCAGCTTTTCCCGCATCACGGGATCACCATTGCCTACGCTTTTTTACCATGGACTGGAATCATGATGGTGGGTTTCGGAATCGGAAAGTTATTCGCGAAAGGATTTGACGCAATTCAACGGAAAAAAATCCTGTTCGGCGCCGGCGCTGCCCTGATTTTACTTTTTCTTGTTCTTCGATTCATCAATGCATATGGAGATCCTTCGCCCTGGTCAGTTCAGCGGTCACCATTATACACGGTTTTGTCCTTTATTAATGTTACGAAATATCCGCCGTCCCTGGATTATATCGGGATAACTATTGGGATTTCCCTGATGGTTCTGGCCTTGCTCGATAATGTATCAGGAAAATCACTGCAATTTTTGGTTGTATTCGGCCGTGTTCCGTTTTTCTATTATGTATTGCATTTATATTTGATTCACTTATCTGTGATGCTGGTATTCTTGGCTGAGAAATTACCGGCAAAAGATATTGGGCCCGCGCATACTCCATTTTTATTCAGGCCTGATTATTTCGGGTTTAATTTATGGGCAGTGTATGGCATCTGGATTTTGCTGATCCTGCTTGTTTATCCGCTTTGTAAATGGTATAGCCGCTATAAAGCAACGCATGATGCGTGGTGGCTGAGTTATCTTTGATTATTACTTAAGCATGCCTTTGATCTCATTTAACTTAAGCAGGGCTTCAACAGGCGTGAGCCGGTTGATATCCAATTCGGATAATAATTTCCTGATCTCATCAAAAATCTGCGTATGTGCGTCAAAAATGGAGAGCTGAACCTGCGGAACTGATATTTTTTTTAAGCCTTCATATAATGCGGTGCCGCCTCCGCTGCGGCTTTCTTCCAGTTGCTTTAGTATCTGGTTGGCGCGTTCGATGAGATCCGCCGGCATGCCCGCCATTCTTGCTACATGGATGCCGAAACTATGGGTGCTCCCACCGGGCGACAGCTTGCGCAGGAAAATAATCTTGTTGCCGAGTTCCCTGCTCGTGATATGGTAATTTTTAATTCCCGGAAATTTATTTTCCAGTTCATTGAGCTCATGGTAATGCGTGGCAAACAGTGTTTTTGGTTTGAAAGGAGAATGATGGAGGAATTCTGCAATACTCCAGGCGATGGAAATGCCATCGTAAGTGGAGGTTCCGCGGCCGATCTCGTCGAGGATGATCAGGCTTCGATCTGTAATATTATTTAAAATGCTGGCCGTTTCGTTCATCTCGACCAAAAAAGTGGATTCCCCCGCGCTCAGATTATCCGATGCACCAACACGGGTAAAAATTTTATCGGTAAGCGGTATCCTTGCCTGGGAGGCCGGAACAAAACTACCCATATGCGCCATCAGGGTTATGAGGGCAGTTTGCCTGAGCAGGGCACTTTTGCCGCTCATGTTCGGGCCGGTCAGGATAATGATCTGCTGCCTCTGAGGATCGAGAAAAAGATCATTCGGAATATATTCTTCTCCGTGAGCGAGAGTTTTTTCAATTACGGGGTGGCGACTGTCCCTGAGTTGCATTTCTGTTCCACCATGCAGGTCTGGCCTTTTGTAATTATTCTGAATTGCATTCTGGGCGAAGCAAAGCAGACAATCCAACGTAGCGATTACACCGCAGTTTATTTGCATTGGCGCGATGTACTGGTTTAAGGAAAGGATCAGCCTTTCATAAACCTGGGCCTCCAGGATTTGAATTTTTTCTTCAGCGCCTGTTATCTTTTCTTCATATTCCTTCAACAACGGCGTAACATACCGTTCAGCGTTGCTGAGTGTTTGTTTCCGGATCCATGTGGCAGGTACCTTATGCTTATGGATATTCGTTACTTCAAGATAATAGCCAAACACCTGGTTAAAGCTGATTTTTAAGGAACTGATGCCAGTCAGTTCTGATTCCTTTTGCTGCAGTTCGGCAAGGTATTGTTTTCCGCCTGATGCAATATTTCTCAGTTCATCAAGTTCCGCATTAACCCCCTCCCGGATCATATTTCCCTTTACGGCCAGGGCGGGCGGATTTTCCACGAGTTGTTCAATGATCTGATCCGCTATTAACTGACATGGATTTATCAGGCTGCTAAGTCTTTTCAGATAGGGATCGGCAGCACCAGCGCATCGCTGTTGGATACCTGCTGCTTCTTTCAGTCCGCGGGCGAGCTGCAGCAATTCCCGCGGGTTAATTTTTCCTGAAGCTGTTTTGCCCAGCATTCTTTCCATATCGCCGCACTGGCGGATATGTTGCAAAAGGCGGATGCGAAGGTCCGCCTCCCGGATAAAGAATTCAACCAATTCCTGTCTTTCCCGGATCGGAAGCAAATCTTTAAGAGGCATCAGCATCCACCGTTTCATAAGACGTGCGCCCATTGCGGAAACCGTATTGTCAAGCACCTGTAGCAGCGAGTGTCCCTGTTCTCCGGAGGGAAGTAACTCGAGGTTCCGGATGCTGAATTTGTCCATCCAGAGATAATCCTTTCTGTCAATGCATTGAATGCTGCTGATATGCTGGAGGTGCGGATGTTCGGTGTCTTTGAGGTAGTGGATAATGGCGCCGGCTGCAATAAGGCCTTCAACGAAGTGTTCAATCCCAAATCCCTTAAGCGAATGGGTCTGGAAATGTTTCAGCAGGATCTCCCTGGCATAATGCTCATCGAAGATCCAGCTTTCCAGAGAATAGGTATAAAACCTGTCGCCGAAAGCAGTTTTAAATGTTTTTTGCTGGTTGCGCTGAAAGATCACTTCTGCCGGATTCAGGGTTTGGAGCAACTGATCGATATATTCCGCAGGTCCTTCTGCAGCAAAAAATTCTCCGGTAGAAATGTCCAGGAATGCAATGCCCAGGAGCTGCTCTGAAAAATGAACAGCAGCCAGAAAATTATTACTTCTGTGCTCAAGCAGCTTATCCTGTGTTGCCGTTCCCGGGGTTACCATTTCGGTTACGCCTCTTTTTACGATCCCCTTAGCCAGCCGGGGATCCTCGAGCTGGTCGCAAATGGCTACCCGGTGGCCGGCTTTTACGAGTTTGTGCAGATAAGTATCAAGCGCATGGTGGGGGAATCCGGCAAGCTCACTGGAAAATGCAGCACCGTTATTTCTTTTGGTCAGGGTGATGCCAAGTATCCCGGAGGCCAGGATGGCATCCTCGCCAAAGGTTTCATAAAAATCCCCGACACGGAATAACAGGATAGCGTCGGGATATTTTTGTTTAATAGCCCTGTGCTGCTGCATCAGTGGAGTGTCTTCGGAGCTTTTGGACATGGGCGGAATCCGCATGCCGTAAAATGGCGGACAACGTTGCGGAATGCGGCAAAAGTAAGCAAGCGATCCTCAAAAAAAACAGGGTTTTACATGGTGTGAACAACTAAAAAAACCATCATATCCGGGTTTTACCCTGGATTGATTAAAGCTTGTACCTGTATCTTTGCCTCATGCGGAAACTTCGGATGGATGAGCTGCCCCGTAAGAGCACGGATGAGTTCCGCAGGGCAGAAAAACTGCCGGTCATGCTGCTGCTGGAAAATATCCGCAGCATGCATAATGTAGGAAGTGTTTTCCGTACGGCTGATGCATTTCTTATTCAGGCCATTTTTCTCTGCGGATACACACCCAGACCGCCTCACCGCGATATTCATAAAACCGCGCTTGGAGCAACAGAAACTGTGGAATGGAAATATAGTGATTCTGCAGCGGACACCGTCCTTCAACTGCGCAATGCCGGGTATCGCACGATTGCGGTAGAGCAGGCTAAAGAAAGCATACCGCTTCAATCCTTCATCCTCGAATCAGGCGAAAAAATGGTCCTGATCTTCGGTAATGAAGTTGAGGGGGTGAGTGAGGAGGTACTATGCCATTGCGATAACTGCATAGAGATCCCACAATTCGGAATGAAACATTCCCTGAACATTTCGGTTGCTGCAGGCATTGTGCTCTGGGAAATTTTGAGGGCAAATTTGAAAGTTTGAAAATGTGGGGATGTGGGGATGAGAACATGGAACTTAATTTTCAAATTTCCACACTAACTTCGTTCTCAATGAGCAGGATCAAAAACTACCTGAGTCTTATCAGGTTTTCACATACTTTATTTGCACTTCCATTTGCTATGATTGGTTTTTTCCTTGGCGTTTACCATCAGGAATTGGCTCCGGGGGCGCGTCCTCCAACAATCGATACCCTGGCATTGAAATTCATCCTGGTGCTGATCTGCATGATCACCGCACGTAGTGCTGCCATGGCATTTAACCGTTTTCTGGATCGCCGTTTTGATGCGCAAAATCCGCGGACAGCAATCCGGGAAATTCCCAGAGGCATTATTGCACCCAACAGCGCGCTCAGGTTCGTCATTATTTGCTGCATATTGTTTATGATTTGTTGCTGGTTTATCAATCTCCTTTGTTTTTTTCTTTCTCCGGTCGCCCTCTTTGTCATTTTGTTTTATAGTTATACCAAGCGGTTTACAGCTTTGTGTCATCTTGTTCTCGGAATAGGTTTGTCACTCGCTCCGATCGGGGCATTTTTGGCTGTCACCGGATATTTTGCAGTTCTGCCGCTTTTATTTTCCGGAGCGGTGATTTGCTGGGTCAGCGGTTTCGATATTATTTATGCCTTGCAGGACGAAGAATTTGATAAGTCCTGGCAATTGCATTCTATTCCTGCGTCGGTGGGGAAAAGAAACGCACTTGCCATCTCCAGCATCCTGCATGTGTTGAGTGCCTTGTTTGTACTCGGGGCCGGCATCCTGGGTGGATTCGGATACTGGTACTGGTTTGGGATGCTGCTCTTTATCGGGATGCTAATTTACCAGCACACCCTGGTTAAACCGCAGGACCTGAGCCGGGTCAACCTGGCTTTCATGACAGCGAATGGAATTGCAAGCGTAATGTTTGCCTTGTTTGTGATCACGGATATTATCGTTACCCATAAACACTGAGTTACTCATGCCGCGCATCCTGGCAATTGATTACGGACTGAAGAGGACGGGAATAGCGGTAACCGACCCGCAGAAAATTATTGCAACCGCACTCACGACCATTGAATCTGCGCGGATTTTCACTTTCCTGGAAGGATATTTTAAGAAAGAACCTGTAGAGCTCATCCTGATCGGCGACCCGAAAAACCTGGATGATAGTCCAACGGATGCAACTCCTCATGTGCACCGGATCATTGGAATATTGCATAAGAAATTCCCGGAAATTCCGGTTCTTCCTGTAGATGAACGCCATACTTCGGTAATGGCATCCCGCGCTATGCTTGAAATGGGTCTTAAGAAAAATCGTCGCAGGGTAAAATCAACCGTTGATCAGGTGGCAGCTACGATGATGCTGCAGGAGTTTTTGCATCGCCCTGATACTGGATCCCGGGGATCGGTTGATGGTTGATAGTTGATGGTTGATGGACGTCTATGGAGGTGGAGCAAGCGAAAGGAATTCTGGCTTAACAAATTTAGCAGCCAGATTACAAATTGAAATTTGCACTAGAAGTCCATCAACCATCAACTATCTACCATCAACCCTCAACCTTCAACCGACCGGAGATCATAAATCATCGCGTTTTATTAAATTTGCCCATGATTTTACCGATAGTCGCATATGGGTCCCATGTACTGAGAACCAGGGGTCAGGAAATAACGGCTGATTATCCTGATCTGTCAATACTGATCGGGGATATGTGGGAAACCATGTACGAGAGCAGTGGTGTTGGCCTCGCAGGGCCGCAGGTTAATAAACCTATCCGGCTGTTTATAGTTGACAGTACCCAGATCTTCACTAACCTTGGTGAAGACGAAAAAAATAAGTATCCGGATGGTCCCGGCATCAAACAGGTTTTCATCAATGCAAAAATGCTCAGGTTAAATGGTGAACCCTGGTCCTATGCTGAAGGATGCCTCAGCATCCCCAAGATCCGTGAAGAAATACTCAGGAACGAAGAAGTGACCCTTGAGTTCGCCGACGAACAATTTCAAACGCATACTAAAACATACAACGGGATTTCTGCCCGTGTGATCCTGCATGAATATGATCATATCGAAGGCAAGCTCTTCATTGATTATCTCAAACCCCTCAAAAGAAAATTGCTCCGCAGCAAACTGGATGATATCTCAAAAGGAAAAGTGAGCGTGGATTACAAGATGAGCTTTGGGTGAAAACACTAGGGCTATGAATAAAAAACAAAAAGCAGGCACCTCCGGTTTTTCAAGAAGGGATTTTATACGGAATGGTGGCCTTACGGCAACCGGATTTATACTGGCACCGCGGCTGCGCGTGGCGGGGAAAAAATTATTCTTCAATAGTCAGGATGCAAACGGGTCAGCATTAGTTAATGATAAACTTAAAGCGTGTGACCATGCCGAATTGAAAGGATTCATTGGCAGAAAGCTTGATCTGTCTTACAGGAACAGAATAATGGCCCAGGATCCAAAGGCACTCGTTGAACCATTCAGGCACAGGACTGAGACCCATCTCTGGCAGAATGAGTTCTGGGGCAAATGGTTTACTTCTGCGGTTCTGGCTTACCGCTACCGGCCGGATAATGCCTTGAAGAAATTATTGCAGGACTCAGTTACTGATCTGATCTCCACACAAACGGAAGATGGTTATATCGGGAATTATAAAAAAGAAAATCACCTGGAAGAGTGGGACATCTGGGGTAGAAAATACTGCATGCTGGGATTACTGGATTATGCTGACCTTACAGGAGATCAGGCAACCCTCCGTTCTGCAGTGAAATTAGCAGATCACCTGATAAAGGAAATTAAGGAAAAGGACGGCTTGATTGTCAATAAGGGCAATTACCGTGGTATGGCTGCTTCCTCCGTGCTGGAACCTGTCGTTCGTTTGTATAGCCAGACGAAGGATAAAAAATACCTTGGGTTTGCGGAAGAAATAGTAAGACAATGGGAAATTCCGCAGGGCCCTCATTTAATCAGCAAAGCGAACGTGGATGTAAGCAGGAGATTCCCCAAACCAAAAGTATGGTACAGCTATGAGCAGGGCCAGAAGGCCTATGAGATGATGTCTTGCTATGAAGGATTACTTGAACTCTATCGCGTGACGGGAAAAACAGAATATAAACAAGCGGTCGAAGCCACCTGGAATAATATTCTGAAGAATGAAATCAATATTGCCGGTTCGGGCGCTTCCGTTGAGACCTGGTTTGGCGGGGAAAAATTACAAACATCACCTGTGGAGCATTTCCAGGAAACCTGCGTGACGGTAACCTGGATCAAACTTTCCCAGCAACTTTTCCGGCTTACCGGTGAGGCAAAATATGGAGACGCCATTGAACAATCCTATTACAATGCATTGATGGGCGCCCTGAGTGCTGACGGATCAACATGGGCAAAATATACTCCTTTGAATGGGCGCAGGCTTCCGGGAAGCGGACAATGTGGGATGAAATTAAATTGCTGCGTTGCCAATGGCCCCAGGGGGCAGTTTACGCTGCCGTTTACGACCATCATGTCGACGGATGAAGGAATATCCGTTAATTTTTTTGTTGAAGGGTCATATGCTTTAAGAACCCCTTCACAAAAGAAAATTATCATTATTCAGAAAACAGATTATCCGCTATCAGGTGCAATTCATTTCCATCTGGTGATGGAAGCACCTGAAGAAATGACCCTGCGTATCAGAATCCCGGCCTGGAGCAGGCGCACATCATTAAAAGTAAATAGCAAAGAAACGCAGGGTATCATACCGGGAGAATATGCGGAAATAAAAAGAACCTGGTCCCCGGGGGATGAAATTTTTTTACAGCTGGACGTGACCGGGAGGGTGGTGATCCAGGGAGAAGGAGCCACTTATGCGGCCATTTTAAAAGGACCAGTTGTATTGGCGCGCGATACCCAACTGGCGCATACGAATTTAGGAACGTTCAACCGCCCCATCCGGGAAGCTGACGGAAATATTAATTTGGAGGTAGAAGGGGTGGACCAAAATAAAAACTGGATGCAATACCGTGCTTCCTTCATGCCGGAAGCGTATACAGAAGCTGGTCCACAACCAATACAATTGTTATTGTGCGATTATGCTTCGGCAGGCAATGGGGATGTGCAATCAACATTCCAGGTGTGGATGCCGCAATTATATGATCCAAGAGAACATTAGATAATCATGCGATCGGCGCTGACTCAATACTACGCGCATTCCCTGAGGTTTCATTCGGTTCTGAGACTCTTCACCGGATTGACGATGGCTGCTTTTATTGATTCATAGCTAACCGTCAGCCATGCGATAATCAGTGCAGTGAAAGGTGCGATTAAAAAAATAATCCAACTCACATGAATATGGTAAGCAAAGGTTTGCAGCCAGCGGCTCACTGCGAACCAGGACAGCGGGATGGAAATTGCAATCGCCAGAAAGATCAGGCGGGTAAAACCAGTTGAAAGAAGATAAACAATATTAAAAACAGATGCGCCCAATACTTTACGCACTCCTATTTCTTTCGTGCGTTGTTCAGCCATGAAGGCAGATAAACCGTAAAGGCCCAGGCTTGAAATAAATACAGCAAGCAGTGCAAACAAATTAAAAATCTTACCCATCTGCTGATCTCCCTGGTATAGGCTGTTCAGATCCTGATCGAAAAATTTGTATGAGAACGGATAGGCCGGGTTCAGATCCCTGCTTATTTTCCCCAGCGCATTTATGGTAGCTTCAGTGCTTCCGGGTTTTGATCTGACTACCACGATCCCCCCATATTTATTCAGGCGCAAGACCAGGGGCTCAATAGCCTCTTGAATCGGCTTAAAGTTAAAATCTTTGACGACGCCGATGACTGACCCTTTTACTTCTCCGAAGCTGAGCGGTTTTCCGACCACATTATCCAGGGTCTTACCCATAACCTGTACCATTTTTTCGTTGATGATATAATTGCCGGAGTCTGCTTTAAATGAAGTGGAGAAATCCCGGCCCTTCAGGATCTTCAACTTAAAAACAGAAACAAAATCCTCGCTCACATCTATGGAAGGGATTACCACCTGGGATTTGGGATCCTTTCCTTCCCAAAGCACGCTGATGGTACCGCTGATGAGGTTTGCAGGCAATTCGGATATGATAGTAAAACGATTGGTAAGCGGGTTCTGACTTAATTCGGTTTTTAATGCCGTCTGTTTTCCCCATATGTCTCCTGTCATCGGCATGCAGAGCAGGTTTTCTTTATCAAATCCCAGATCCTTGTGTCTGATGAATTGCAGTTGATTATAAATGACCACAGTACCGATCAGGAGGAGGATGGAGACAATAAACTGCGTGGTTACAAGCGTATTCCGGAAAATAAGATTTGCTCCCATTGATTTTATATTTCCTTTCAACACCTTCACCGCTTGAAAGCCCGAAAGGAAAAGAGCAGGATAGCTGCCGGAAATCAAGCCGGTGGAGAGGGCGATGGCGAAAAGGGTTACCAAAAGCCTGGCATCCGTGAAATGTATAGCGAGGGTTTTACCAGCCAGCTCATTGAATCCCGGAAGAACCAATATAACTAAAGCAATTGCCAGCACGAGCGCAAAAAAAGAAATGAACAGGGATTCTCCTAAAAATTGTTTGATGAGCTGCCACCGCAAAGCGCCCGCCACCTTGCGCAATCCGATTTCTTTTGCCCGCCGGGCAGAGCGGGCTGTGGCCAGATTCATAAAATTAATACAGGCAACTACGAGAATGAAAAGCGCAACGATAAAAAAAATATTTACATATTGTGCATTTCCGTGGCCCTGCAGATCCACCTGAAGCTGGTTGGAATGCAAATGGATACTCGTTATTGGCTGCAATTGAAAATTAACTTTTATATCGGATTCATGCTTCTTGTAAATCTGGTCCATCTGGTTGTTAAACCTTGCAATGGATGCAGGAGAAGGCATGAAATTCTTATCCAGCTGAACATAAGTGTAGAAATTAAAATTACCCCAGACATTATTTTTAATATCATCATTCTCCCAGGTAACTGACGACATGGGCAAAATGAAATCAAATTGAAGGCTGGAATTGGATGGGATATTAGCAAGTACTGCAGTAACCGTAACCAAATTCTGGTTGTTTATCCGCAGGGTTTTGCCTATGGCGTCCATACTGCCGAAATATTTCTTGGCCATATTTTCAGTCAACAGGACGCCGTCCGGACGCAGAAGAGCTGTCCTGGCGTTTCCTCTCACAAGCGGAAAAGAAAATACGTCTAAAAAAGTCGAGTCCGCATAAAAGCCCTGCTTTTCTTCAAATTTCCGGTTACCTGCTTCAAATAACTCCTCGGATAAATGGCTTAGGCGGACTGTATTTTTTATTTCAGGCATTTCTGCTTTTAAGCCTGCAGGCATTCCGGCCGGATTCACGGCAGCTTTAAAATCACTGGCGTTACAAATAATCCGGTAAATCTGGTCAGCATTTTTGTGAAACCGGTCATAGCTTAATTCGTTCTGTACCCAAAGCAGGATGAGGATGCTGGATGCCATTCCAATGGCAAGACCTGAGATGTTAATTATTGAATATGCCTTATGATGTACCAGATTTCTTAAAGCGATCTTGAGATAGTTTCTAAACATCTAATTAGATTTACCAGTTTACTTAAATATGTTGAGGAATTTCCGGATTAGCAGCTAATTAAGTACCAAAATGCTATTCATTTCTTAATCAATGATTTGCGTATTCAGAGCAAACCGGACTGTACGGTTTTGGTATCCGCTGTGTCCGCAACAGGTCATGGCAACCTGATGAACAGTTTCTGCTACCCGGCCATGGGCCCGCACTTGCGTCCTCAGCTCATTCAGTTCGTAAACTTTTTACGGGATTTGCCATCGCGGCTCTTATGGTCTGAAAGCCTAATGTGCAAGCCGAAATAATTTCTTCATTATTATTTTAATTGAATTTGACCCCCGCCTTCTGGTTCTCCGTTCAGAAGGAGGGAGTTAGCTAACCCCCTGGGCTATTAACAAATTTAGAATAGCTTGTAATTGCAAAGTACCTTTTTGTTCTCTACAGAACTTCTATTTTCCTAAAGGAGCCGTATATTTTCTCCATTTTTCTATCAGCTGCTCCATATCGGCGGGAAGGTCGCTGACAAACCATTTTTCCTCTTTTGTTACAGGATGAATAAACCCGATCGTTTTGGCGTGTAGTGCCTGGCGACTGCAAATGGCAAAACAATTATCTACAAACTGCTTGTACTTGCTGAATATAGTTCCTTTCACAATTTTATTTCCTCCATAGGTATCGTCATTAAATAAAGGGTGGCCGATGGATTTCATATGTACGCGAATCTGATGCGTGCGTCCGGTTTCCAATACGCATTGAACCAGGGTCACATAACCAAACCTTTCCAGAACCTCGTAATGGGTGACGGCTTCTTTTCCGTGTTCTCCTTCCGGATAGGATTCGAATTGTTTGCGGAAGCGCTGATGGCGGCCAACATGTGCTGATATGGTTCCCCTGTCTTCTTCCATATCACCCCAAACGAGAGCTATATATAGACGTTTCACTGTATGATCAAAAAATTGTTTTGCCAGTGCGGTTACGGCAGCGCTTGTTTTTGCCAGCACGAGAAGCCCGCTGGTATTCTTATCTATCCGGTGCACTAGTCCGAAACGCGGCAATGTATCTTCGGATATGGTTTTATTTTTTGCCTGCAGATACCAGGCCACTCCGTTGATCAGGGTTCCGCTGTAATTTCCCGAAGCAGGATGAACCACCAGTCCCGCAGGTTTATTGACGACCAATACCTCATCATCTTCATAAAAAATATTCAAAGGCATTTTCTCCGGGATAATTTCTTCTCCCGCTACCTGTTTTTCGGAATAGGTCAGGATATTATCGCCTGGGCGGATTTTATAATTAGCAGAAGCAATCTGACTATTCACCAGCACCCTTCCGCCATCAATCGCCTGCTGCACCTTATTGCGCGAAATATTTTCTATCCTCGCCGTAAGGAATTTGTCCAGGCGCATCGGCTCCTGACCCTTATCCACAACCAGGTTCAATCTTTCATATAATGCATCCGAGGATTCAGCGATTTCTTCCGCACTGTTTGGAGCACTTGCTCCTTTTGAAGCTGGAGGATCCTCTTCCTGGAATTCAGTAGGTCTTTTGGAATCACCCATCAGGCTCTCCTGAGTCCCGGATCCTTTTTCTATCCTTTTTTCCATTTTCCCGGAACCTCTCTTTTCCTGTTTGATTCCGCCTGGTTTCCTGCTCATTCCGGCAAAAATACTGCCTTCCACGCTGATGCGCGCAAACACCAACTTTGCTCTGCCGCAGGGAGATAGCCTTTTAAACCCCCTGCGCAGGCCTCCGAAGCCACAAACCCCATCTATTTCTCTTCAGCTGCCAAATCCATCAACCATCAACTATCAACCATCAACCAAAACAGGCCGTTTCCCGTAATTTTGCTTTCTCATGAACAGAGAGCTTGTTTTATTTAAGGACCTGGGTAAAATGAACTATCCTGAGGCTTGGGATTACCAGGAATCCCTGCTTCAGAAAAATGTGGAAATAAAGACCAGGCCCAGGTCGGCCGAATCCGGAATAGAAATTTCCGAAACGGTGAATTACCTGCTTTTTGTTGAGCATCCTCCGGTATACACGATCGGAAAAAGCGGGCACGAGGAGAATGTGCTGCTGAATGAAGCTGAAATGAATGCGCGCGGCATCCGGTTTTTCAGGACCAACCGGGGCGGAGATATAACCTTTCATGGCCCTGAACAAATTGTAGGATATCCGATACTTGATCTCGAAAAATTCGGAACGGATATTGGCAAATACCTCCGCAATCTGGAAGAAGTGATTATCCGAACATTGGGAGATTATGGCATCCGTGGGGAACGTTCAAAAGGGGAGACAGGTGTCTGGATCGAACCCGGGATTCCTGGCCGTGAAAGAAAAATCGCCGCACTCGGTGTGCGCTGCAGCCGGTGGATCACCATGCACGGATTTGCATTTAATATCAACACGGACCTTACTTATTTTGACGGCATTATTCCCTGCGGCATACGCAACAAACGGGTAAGTTCACTGGCTCTTGAGCTGGGAAGAAAGGGGGATCTGGCCGAGGTAAAAATGAAACTCAAAGCACATTTTGAAGAAGTGTTTCATGCTGTGATCATTCCTATGGAGGAGGTTCCAGCCTGAAATAAATGAAATTTACCTGGGATTGATTGTGGCAGGTTGTTTACCTGAAATGAAGCAGCCAGGACCAGGATTAAAATTCCTTCGGTATAAATAGTTTATTCCTTTCCTTGAGCCGGCCGTCCTCAAATAATTCAAAGCGGAACCAGCCGGAGTGCGTGAAATTGGTTTTATCAATGATCAGCAGCGGATCCTTAATATTCTTTATTTCCATCAGCGGAGTATGGTCATCTTCAAAAAACTGAACTGAATAATTCTTCTTGTTCCAGTCTGTCAGCGCAATATTCACATTCCCATCTTTGGCCGTGAACACATAAGGAGAAACCCGGTAGACGTCCTTTACTTCCTTCAGACTCTCGACATAAGGTTTGATCATCAGGGTATCCGCATTCACAAACAATAAAGTGTCCCTGGTCTGCTTTAAGAGTGAGTCGCTGAATTTGCGTACTTTATTACCCGGCAGCTGCATGATCACGGAATCCCTTTTTTTTACAAAAAGAGTTTTTTCTACTTCTATCGTTGGCGCCCTTATTTTAGAAGGGCCTACAACCAACGGTTTATTGGGGCTTCTTTTTTCCTCGAGATAAAAGATACGGGAATTGTCAATTTTCGGAATAATGAGATCATTTTCTTCAGGCACTTCCTTTTTTGCCACCTGTTGTGGTTGTTGCGGCTGTCGTTTTTGTTGAACAACAGTCTCCGGAATGGCTCTCTTGGATTTGGTAAACATGTACCTGCTGTTCCCAAGCAGGATAAAGATCCTGTAATAAGTGTGCGGCCCCTGCGGTTTGCTATCCACAAATCCGTTTTCCGGCGTGTGCGGATCGGGAACAGTGATAAGAGTGGTAAAATTATGGAGACTGTCTGTAGAACGTTGTATGCTTATCTGGTTAATGGCGGAATAGGCGTTCTTCCAGCTGATGACCACTTTCCCATTCGATTTCAGTAAAGCGGAAAAACCGGGGAGGGTCTCCTGCGCCTTTGCACCAGGCAGGTAAAATAGGGACAGTAAAAACGGTGCAAAAAGAAATCGCATGGCACGACCGGTATCTTTAATCTTGAGATCCCGGCAAAGATAAGGGAAGCGGCCTTTTCAGGCGATTAAAAGTGAAGGGTGCCTGAGGGCAGTGAACGGTTTCCTGCCAGTCCCCCGGAATGAATAATCAGTACCCTGCTTTCTTTTGGGAAATAGCCAACCCTGGCCAGGTCCGCAATGCCATACAGTAGCTTTGCAGTGTATACGAAATCGGTGGGTATGCCTGATACTTCATAAACTTCATTCATGAAATTCAGGAGCGCTGCAGATTTTTTTGCATAGCCTCCGAAATGATAATCATGGATGAGGTTTAGCCTGCATAATTTCTCAGGGTCATTAATCCATGAAATCTGCAAAGGTTCAAGTTTCTTTGTTCCCCTGAGTACAGAAATGCCCGTGATTTTCTGGGCCGCCCTGCTTGCATTTGCTATCCCGGCAAGCGTTGCACCCGTACCCGCAGCACAACAGATATGCGAATAAATACTTGTGTCGGAAAACGAAAGGATTTCTTCCGCGCCGCGGATACCGGGTTCACCACATCCACCTTCAGGAATGATCAGGGCCTCGGGATATTGTTCCTGAAGGGCCAGTAAAAATGAAGCCTCTTCTTTAATCCGGTATCTTTCCCGCGACAAAAATTCAAGACCCATACCATATTCGAGTGCAGCGAAAAGTGATGCCGACAAATGAGGCGGTTTTTCACCCCTGATAAATCCTGTTGAGGAAAATCCCGCTGCCCCTGCTGCACACGCAAGCGCAACGATGTGGTTGGAATAAGGGCCACCGAAACTGATCAGTCTTTTTTTATGCTGCAGCCTGGCGGTCTCCAGGTAATACTTTAGTTTGAACCATTTATTACCTGAGATTTCAGGATGGATTTTATCTAAGCGCAAAACGCTTACTTCAAGCTTTTTTTCCCGGAATATGGGAAGGTTCAATGAATCCGTCGAAATATCCTCCAGGTTTACCATAGAATTGCCATGCTGATAAATCTTGTTCTGGTTACTCTTTATTATTTATTTTCGCAGCGCAATAAAATTACGGCAATTGGATCTTTCTTAACAGTTTGCATCATCAGCGGTAAAAGAGGCTCTGAAATCAAAGATCCACCGGTGGGTAGAAAAATAAAAATGATCGGATGAAACCAACTTTATTGGTACTTGCTGCAGGAATGGCCTCACGTTATGGAAGCATGAAACAGGTTCAATCATTCGGGCCTTCGGGTGAAACGATTATGGATTACTCCATTTATGATGCGATCCTGAGCGGCTTTAAGAAAATCGTCTTTGTAATCCGGGAGGAGTTTGCAACCGATTTCAAGAATATTTTCGAACCCAGGCTGAAAAATAAGGTGGAGACCGAATATGTTTTTCAGGAACTGACAGAATTTGCAGATGGGTATATGCCGCCCGCCGCTCGTACCAAACCCTGGGGCACAGGGCATGCGGTACTTTGTGCAAAGCATGCCATCGGCGATCCGTTTTCTGTGATCAATGCAGATGATTTTTATGGCAGGGATGCCTTTGAGAAGGCCTACCGGTTTCTCAATACCGGGTGCAATGCCACCTGCTACAGCATCATTGGCTATGATCTCGCAAATACCCTTTCTGAAAATGGATCCGTGAGCCGGGGGGTTTGTAAAGTGGATGAAAATAATAACCTTATTTCCATCAGGGAGAGAACCAAAATATACCGCAATAAAGAAGGCCAGATTACATATGAAGAGAATGGCAAAACCTTCCATGTTCCTGACGATTCAAAAGTTTCTATGAATTTTTGGTGCTTTGATCCTTCAGTATTCGGTTTTATCGACAAAATTTTTAAAGAATTTCTTTCTGCTCACGGCCATGATCCCAAGGCAGAATTTTTTATTCCTATCATCGGAGACCGGTTCATCCAGGAGGGGATGGGACAGATAAAGATTATCCCGACGGCCTCCAGCTGGTTCGGCGTAACATATAAGGAAGACGCGCCTGATGTAAAACGGAGTCTGAATGCTTTAGTTGATGCGGGGAAGTACCCGAAGGAGTTGTTCGGTAAAAGTAAAAATTAATAGCTCTTTACCATGTAAATAAATTCCTGAATTTTCTTGATCTGCTGAATGCGGTCGAGATTTTTTATGGCGGAAGGCTGAGGCAAACGGATATCCGCGTAAGCTGTATCTGATTTGATCTCCTCAAGAGCGGAAAGAATATATTTGGAACGAATAGCAAAAACAACTCCCTGGGCCTGTGCCTGGCGGTTGCTGAGGATCCCGATCACGTCTCCATTTTTATCCAGAACAGGTCCGCCACTATTCCCCGGATTGGCAGCTATGGATATCTGGCAGGCAAGCGTGTCTCCGCGGAAACCTGTTTTAGCACTCAGGTATCCCTCACCATATACAATTTCATCACGCGGGTAACCCAGGGTAAAAATCTCTTCTCCCAGGTCTACATTGCTTTTGTTCATGCCGTAAGGGATGAGTGCGGGAGCCTTGTAGTCACTATCCATGATTTTCAGGAAAGCCAGGTCTGCGATCGGGTTGACATAAATAATCTTCGTTTTGAATTCCTGACCTTTATTATTCTGAACGATTACTGTAGACGCATTGTTGATCACGTGTGCATTAGTAACGATATAACCCCTGGGATCGATCAGGAATCCTGTACCGCCCAATTTGAAGGCGGGTTGGAGAGGCGCTTTTGAAGAGTCTACTTTAAGCCTGTCACTGAGGGTAGTCATATTTCCACCCAGAATAAAAACTTTCCGGCTAAGATCCTCCAGGGATTTATTTGCAGTTTTTGAGGAGAAATAGGTTACCATTCCGGTAATGCCCAGTGCCGTGATGCCGGCAATAGAAGCTGCAACGCCAATCACTTTCCGGTATTTCAGCCAGGGCCTTATTACCTTGGGTTCCTCGCTTTCATCGATTTGCCCGGTCTCCGAAAGTTCATGATGTATATCCTGAATTGTTGCCTTCAGGTTCTTCCGTTCACCAAAATTTTCCATCCGATGCAGGAAATCCGTATGCTCAACCACCAGCTGGTCAACACCCGGATTATTTTTCCGGAGTTCCTCAAAAAATATTCTTTCCTCGGGAAGCATTTCCCCGCGGATATATCTTTCAATTGACTCCAGGATAACCATCTCTTCCATTCTGCTTCGATTAAGGTTTTTTATAGTGACCGAAGAATATTTTTTTCAAACGCATCAGGCATTTGTATTTCTGATTCTTGGCATTGTCAGCATTCGTATAACCAAATTCCAGGGCAATTTCAGCCATTTTCTTCTTTTGCAAATAGTAAGATTCCAATAATGCCTTACAAGGCTCCCCAAGGCTTTGCATCGCCTTATCCATTAGTTCAAAATCACAACTCCTGAGCTCGTACCTTTCTATGTCTTCCTCAATGCTTGCGGTTTCCTCCGCATTAGCCAGATCCCCCGAGAACTTCCGGTTAAGCTGCAATCTTTTCAACCATAACCGCCGGCACACAGCATAGATATAGGTTTTTAACTGAGAATGCAACTCAAAACTGCCTGATCTTGCCTTTTCATACAAAACGATCAGCGCCTCCTGAAAGATATCCCTGGCATCGTCTGAAGTCCCGCTGTTACTAACGACCAGGGTCTTAACCATGCTGTAATGATTCCTGTAAATGGCCTCAATGGCCCTCCGTTCGTTGTTTGCCAGTCCCATCAATAGCGCTTGCTCATTGCTGTCCGTAGTCACGCAGTTGCCTAATTTAATACTGAAATTAAAGATTTGTAACCCATGGCCGGCAGAGAATTTAAGTTGCTTACTGTTAAATAGTTATCTTAAAAATATGAAAACATCCCAATATTCGGACACAGGTTACTTTTTCAGCTTCAGGGTATTAACTTAAAATCACTCACAAAAACAGATGACAATAAAAAACCCTAAATCTGCCACCGAATCCGTAAATGCAACTGCTGACTCCGGTAAGGCTGCAATTGATTCAACTGCAAGTGCTGCTAAAGACAGCATCAAGGCCAAGGTTGATTCTACAAAGAAATAGGCTTTTTTTATCTGGCAAGCAATCGTTAAAGGCCGTTCTGTTTAAACCGGGACGGCTTTTTCATTTCTTTATATGTTAATGCTTTCCCGGAGGCCCTGGTCTATGGCATCCAAAAACTCCTCTGTATATAGAAAATGATTTCCATGGGTCACTTTTGTCCCGTACAGGCATACTGCCAGATCCTTAGTCATTTTTCCGCTTTCCACGGTTTCAATGCAAACCTGTTCCAGTGCTTCACAAAAATGGATCAGCTCCGGATGCTGATCCAGCTTACCTCTGAAAGCGAGGCCCCGCGTCCAGGCAAAAATGGAGGCAATCGGATTGGTGGACGTGGGCCTTCCCTGCTGATGATCGCGGTAATGCCGGGTGACAGTTCCATGGGCCGCTTCTGCCTCCATGATATTGCCATCCGGTGTGATCAGCACAGATGTCATTAATCCGAGTGATCCGAATCCCTGGGCAATCGTGTCGCTTTGAACATCGCCATCATAATTTTTGCAGGCCCACACAAAATTACCGTGCCATTTCAATGCGCTGGCTACCATATCATCAATCAAACGATGCTCATAAGTAATGCCGGCATCGTGGAATTTTTCTTTGAACTCCTGTTCATAAACTGTTTCGAAAATATCTTTGAAACGCCCGTCGTACTTTTTAAGAATGGTATTTTTTGTGGACAGATAAAGCGGCCATTTTTTACTTAGCGCCATATTGAAACAGCTTCTTGCAAAACCCTGGATACTTTCATCCGTATTGTACATGCTCAGCGCCACGCCGTCACCCTTAAAATCATACACGTCAAATACCTTTGGTTCGCTGCCGTCTGCCGGAGTGAAAGTCATGGTGAGTTTACCTTTGCCTTTTATTACGGTATCAGTTGCACGATACTGATCGCCGAATGCATGTCTTCCTACAATGATCGGCGCCGTCCAGTTAGGAATAAGACGCGGAATATTTTTAATCACGATCGGTTCTCTGAATACCGTACCATCCAGGATATTGCGAATCGTACCATT
Source organism: uncultured Chitinophagaceae bacterium (assembly GCA_963705005.1). GTDB lineage: Bacteria > Bacteroidota > Bacteroidia > Chitinophagales > Chitinophagaceae > Puia. The sequence continues at coordinate 108,538 of CAVPIO010000009.1, read as the reverse complement.
GGGGCTTTTCCACATTTGTTTCAGCTGAAATTCCTTTACGCGCGCTTCATCCGGCGTGATGGTAGCGCATTTGATCCCTACACCATATTTCAATATGGCTTTAGCAGCATCCACAGTGATCTGATCATCTGTACGGTCGCGTGATTCAATACCGAGATCAAAATACCTGATATCCAGTTCAAGGTAGGGCAGGATCAGTTTGTCTTTGATAAATTTCCAGATGATCCGGGTCATCTCATCTCCATCAATTTCCACTACCGGATTCGCTACTTTAATTTGCTTTGCCATGAATAAAGCATTTTATTTCAAAAGTCTGCAAACCTACATGAAATGCATCAATTCACAAAGCCCTGACCGGCGCCGGCCCATTTGAAAAGACCACTCATGGAATGTGCCTTGATGAAGATCTTTCGAAGGAGACCATTCTTCATAAATATTTTATGCGAAGGATTTATCGTGGTATTTTGCGGAATCAAAAAAGTACCTATGGAATGGATTGATACCGTAAGATCCTACGTATCAAATTATGTCTGTTTGAATGACCGGGAACTGGCCTACCTGACAGGGATGTTTGAATTGCGCCAAACGAAAAAAAGGCAACTGCTGATTGCTGAGGGACAGGTAGAGCGTTATCTGAACTTTATAATCAGTGGAATTGCGAGAAAATTCTTTCACCGCAGGAAGGAAGAAATGGTTACCCAATTTGCCAGGGAAAACGAGCTTATTTGCTGCTATGATTCCTTTCTTTCCGGAGAAGCTTCCACTTATTCCGTGGACTGTATTGAACCCTGCACCCTGCTCTCTATAACCAGGGAAAACGTAGAACTGCTTTATGAATACAGTCCGAAAATGGAAAGGATGGGCAGGCTGATTGCAACCCAGCAATTTCTAAGCAGGGAAAATTTTGAATATGACCGGATCCGCCTGAGCTCGCCCGAAAGGTTTTTGAATTTTATGCGTAACAATGCAGATTTGCTTCAAAGGGTACCACAAAAATATCTGGCATCTTATCTGAACATGAAACCTGAAACTTTCAGCAGGCTGAAACACCTGTTAAAACAGCCATCATAAGTTTACGATAAGTACGGGGATCTTGATTTCGTGCCTGACCGTGTTAACTGTTTCCCCGTAAACAAAATCCTTGAATCCGGTGTGACCGTGTGCGCCGATGACCAGCATGTCAGCTTTTTCTTCTTTCACAATGCGAACGATTTCGCTGCTTCGCTGCTTATAACCAAGCCGGGTCTCGACTTTATATTGGTTGCCTTCAAGGGATTCCTGATATTTATCCAGCCTCTCCTGGTCACTTCGCGTTTCCAGATCATCACTTTGTTTTCCCAACATTCGGGCGGATGCACTTTCCACAATATGGATCAGGATATACGTGCATTCAATTCCACCCTGGCCGACAGCAAAAGCCAGCAGTTTTTCATCCTTACCGCTGAAGTCGAGCGCGATCGCGATCCTTTTGAATTTCGGGATATCCAGTTTAACAACGGCAGAAGTTTTTCCGTGCATGGCAATTTCTGTAACTGGCGGTTTACCGGTCCAGGGACGAATAAATACATAGAATAACAAAGCAACTGCCGCCAGCGCAACAACAGTAAGAAGTATTTTCCATATTCCGTTTCCCGGATGGCTGAAAAAATCGCTTCCTTCCTCAATAACAAGCTTGAGGTTAAGATATACCAGGAGGGCTGCAATTGCCCAGGCGAAGAACCTGGTCGTTTTTTTTATGGTGAAAATTCCCATCGTTCTCCTGTTGCTCACAAAATGAATTAAGGGGATCACCGCAAAACCCAATTGCAGGCTCAGAATAACCTGACTAAGCACAAGGAGTTGATCCACCTGCTGCTCTCCGGCAATTCCAATCACAATAACTGCGGGAATGATGGCAAGCATTCGCGTAATGAGTCTTCTCAATATGGGATTGATACGGAGGTGCAGGTGGCCTTCCATAACAATTTGTCCGGCCAGCGTTCCAGTTACAGTAGAGCTTTGCCCGGCTGCAATCAGGGCGACGGCAAACAGGGTGGAGGCTACTTTCGAGCCGAGCAGGGGTGATAATAACTTATAGGCTTCACTGATCGACGCCACGCTGGTGCGGCCCGATTTGAAAAAAACGGTTCCTGCGAGGATCAATATTGCAGCATTCACCAGGAAAGCGAGATTCAATGCAATGGTACTATCAAGGAATGTAAGCTTAAGCGCTCTTCTTATATGTTTTTCTTCTCTTTTTATTTTCCTGGTCTGCACCAGCGCTGAATGGAGATAAAGATTATGGGGCATTACCGTGGCGCCTATGATGCCAATGGCAATATAGAGGGCCGCTTTGTTCGGAAGCCTGGGTATGAGGCCGCGACTGATCTCTCCTGCATGCGGTTGGGCCAGAATGATTTCCAGAAAAAAAGAAATACCCACAATCGCAATCAGGCTGATGATGAACATTTCAATTTTCCGCATGCCCAGCTTCTGAAGCGAAAGCAACAGGAAGGTATCGAAAGCAGTAATAAGCACTCCATAAATAAGCGGCAAATGAGTTAATAGCTGGATGCCGATGGCCATGCCTAACACCTCCGCCAGATCACAGGCTGTGATGGCTATTTCCGCAAGGATATAAAGCGCGAAGTTAACGGGCCTGGGATAGGTTTCGCGGTTGGCTTGCGCCAGATCGCGTCCCCGCACGATGCCCAGGCGGGCCGAAAGACTCTGCAGCAACAGAGCCATCAGATTACTCATCAGCAGCACCCAAAGCAGCGTATATCCGAACTGGCTTCCACCCGCAAGATCAGTCGCCCAGTTTCCGGGGTCCATATATCCTACGCTGACCAGGTAGGCGGGACCGAAAAAAGAAAAAATCTGCCTCCATCGTGAACCTGTATGGTTCACTTCCACCGTGCCATGTACTTCGCTTAAAGAAACATCTTTGTATTCGACCTGGCTCATGAAAATTTAACCAGGCATTCTCCTTAGGTGATTTGAATACACCCGGTTTGAACAAATCTAAAATATGTTCGGAACAGTTGAGGAAAATAATAGCGGGGCTGAGTTATTGCCGAATCTTTATTTTTGATTTTAAATAAGGGGTTCATGCGACTTTTGAAAAGGATCCTGCTTCCTGCGACCGTTTGCTTTTTGTGTAGCTGCGGACACAAATCAGACAATTCGCCGGATAAGGAAAAACCGGTTGATTTAAAGGACTTTATGGGCATGTTCCCTGCCATCCGGCTTCCGGCCAGCTTTGGCGACAGCTCCCTTTCAAGGAAACCTTTGGATTCAGCCATTTCTGCAAGTGTTCTGATGCAATTCATACCTGACTCTCTCTTTCATAGGTATTTTGGCAGGAGTCCCAAAACAAAGTTTTATGCCTCCGGAAAAGTCGTAGTAAAAAAAGAGGAAACCTATCTATTCATCAAATCCCTGGCTTCTTCAAAGCGGGAACTATACGTTCTTGGATTCGACAATTCGGGCAGATTTAAGGCCGCTTTGCCTTTGCTGATAAAGGACGAAGATCCGGAAATAAGATATTCCTCTTCTATGGACAGCAAGTACACCATCACGGTAAGCAGGCTGCACAGAAATCCGGATGGGAGGAATTTTTTTAAGAAATCAGTCTACGTGTTTAATGAAGAGGGTGCATTTACCCTGATCATGACCGAATCCAATGAGCAAAAGGGTGGCCCGCCCCCAATCTATAATCCCATCGACACCCTTTCCCATAAGCATAAATTTACCGGAGATTATATCCAGGACAAACGTAATTTTATTTCTGTCCGGGATGGAAGAAGCAATGCAGTGGTCAGGTTCTTCGTTCATTTCGAGAAGGAAAACGGGGACTGCAAAGGCGAACTCAAGGGAGAAGCCAGATTTATTTCTCCTGCCGTGGCCCGCTACAATGCGAATGGGGACCCCTGTTCAATTGAATTTACCTTTACCGAGAAAAATGTGCGTATGAAGGAACTTGAGGGCTGCGGGAATCATCGCGGCATCCGGTGTTATTTTGATGGCGTTTATGATAAGCGCAAAGCTGTAAAATCAAACCAGGCCAGGACAAAACCAAAGCATTAAATTATAAAATAAAATAAATTCGCACCCGTTTACCCATTCATTATGAGTTTTACACCTTTTACCCACCCTTACCCCATTAACGACCGTTTTTCAAAAAAAGTAGCTTATTTCTCCATGGAATTCGCCGTGCACCAGCCGCTGAAGATCTATAGCGGCGGCTTGGGATTCCTGGCCGGTTCGCATGTCCGGAGCGCTTATGAATTGCGTCAGCAGATGATATTTATTGGTATCCTCTGGAAGTATGGATATTATGATCAGGCCAGAAATCAGGACCGCACCCTTCAGGTCACCTGGGTTGAAAAACAATATCCCTTTCTGCAGGATACGGGCATCAAGTACCAGATCAGCATCCACGATCACCCGGTTTGGGTTAAGGCCTATTATCTGGCACCTGAAACATTTAACGGTGCGCCTCTTTTTCTTCTTAGCACAGATCTGCCGGAAAACGATTACGTTTCTCAAACCATCAGCCACCGGCTCTATGATGCCAACGTTGCCACCAAAGTTGCCCAGTTTATTTTGCTTGGTATCGGAGGTGCGAAACTGGTCGATGAGCTCAATTTCAATCCCGACCGGTATCATTTAAATGAAGCCCATGGTATAAGTGCTGCTTTTTATCTCTATCAGAAATTCAATAAGAATGTAAATGAAGTGAAGAAGCGCCTTGTCTTCACCACCCATACGCCGGAAGAAGCCGGAAACGAAAAGCATGATATTTTCCTCTGTGAAAAAATGAGTTATTTCTGTGGATTAAGCTTGCAGGAAGTGCGTGGGATCACGGGCATAGAAGATGATTTGTTCAACCATTCCCTGGCTGCCCTCCGCCTGGCCCATATTGCAAATGGCGTCTCGCGTTTGCACGGGCAGGTTGCCAAAGCGATGTGGAGCAAGTATACTGGTATTTGCCCCATCATTTATATTACGAATGCACAAAACTGGAGTTATTGGTCAGACAAACAATTGTACAAGAAGCTGGATGAGGGGGATGATTTCTGGCTGGATGACCGGAAAAAATATCTGAAGAAAAGATCCTTTGAACTTGTAGCGGATCAAACTGGCAGGTTGTTCGATCCCAATATATTTACCATCGTTTGGGCACGCAGGTTTGCTGGTTATAAAAGGGCGGACCTCATCACACGCGATAAAAAAAAATTCAATGAACTGCTGAATGATCCGAAGTATCCCGTCCAGATCATCTGGGCCGGCAAACCTTACCCCATGGATTATCCTGCTATCAACGATTTCAATTTCCTCGTGCAGTTAAGCAAGGAGCACCCCCAGGTCGCTGTAATGACGGGATATGAACTGGGTTTATCCAAACGGCTTAAACAGGCTGCGGACCTGTGGTTGAATAATCCCAGGGTTCCGCGGGAGGCATCTGGCACCAGCGGAATGACCGCAGCCATGAACGGAGCAGTTAATTTTTCTACTGATGATGGCTGGATCCCGGAATTCATCAATCACGGCAACAACGGATTTGTTATTTCAAAGGCCGACTACGCTAACATGACGGTACCTGAGCAGGATGAATATGATCTTCATCAATTGTATGAGATTCTCAGGAATGAGATCCTTCCGTTGTATTATGGACAAAAGGATACCTGGCGTCAGGTCCTTAAGAATGGCATGCGGGATGTCCGTTTCCAGTTCGATTCCGGTCGAATGGCAACTGAATATTACGAAAAACTTTACCTCTAGCTATTTAACAATATCCAGTAATTCCACATCGAATACCAGGGTAGAGCCCGGTTTAATATCAGGTCCCATCTGCTGGTCTCCATAAGCCAGATCGGACGGAACGAAAAGACGCCACTTACTGCCTATAGGCATGAGTTGCAGGGCTTCCGTCCACCCACGGATCACCCCGGTCACCGTAAATTCAATGGGATGACCCTGCTTCACAGAACTATCAAAAACGGTCCCATCTAAAAGTCTTCCTTCGTACTCGCACTTTACTTTGTCTGTTGCAGCAGGTTTTGCCCCGGTGCCTTCCTTCAAAACCAGGTATTGTAAACCTGAGGCCGTTGTGACAACACCGGGCTTTGTCTTGTTGTCGGCGAGAAATGCTTCACCTTCCCTCTTTGTGACCGCTGCCTTGTCGGCCTTGGCCTTTTCCACATATCCCATTAACACCTGCTGCGCCTGCTGCTGGTCAAGCAGGGGGGTACCGTTTTTCATCTCGGCATTTATGGCATTCGTAACCTGCACCGTATTGATTGAAGTAATACCCTGTTGTTTGGAAAAATTGGCGACCATTAAGCCAATACAATAGCTCAGTGAATCCGTAAGGGTTTTCAAAGCAGCCGGGGCCGCCGCCGGGTGGGCGGGCTGTTTTTTCTTTGTCTGGGCGAATAATCCGGCAGACAGCATGGAAATCGCAAGGATCATTGAAATTTTTTTCATATTCATTTTTTGGATCGGCAAAATTACGGAAACCGTCTGAGTACCGGGGCCAAAGAAAGGATCACTCAAGGGTTAACATTTTGTTTGTTTTTTTGTGAATACTTTTAAAAGTAAGAAGTAAAAATTAAAAAGTAAAAATTAGACCTTATTTGGCAAATTCGGAGTCGGGGGTAAAATATACTTTTTTGGTTTGCGTTTTAAGAGCATGAGGAGATCCTATCGGAAATGATCTATTAAAATCCATAAAAATGAAAAGATTTTTGGTCGCATTGTTACTTACAGCAGGTATAGCAGGAGCCGGGCAGGCACAGTCATTACTTAACAACCTGAAAAAAAAGGTCACCGGCAGCAGCAGTGGTTCTTCCCTTAGTTCGGACGATATAGTAAACGGATTAAAACAGGCACTGACTTTAGGTGCACAGAAAAGCGCGGACAAGCTTTCAGCCGCTGACGGGTTTTTTAAAGATGCCGTGGTGAAGATCCTATTGCCTCCGCAGGCTCAGAATGCTGAAAAGACCCTTCGCAACCTGGGTATGGGTCAACTGGTGGATAACGCCATTCTGAGTATGAACCGGGCGGCAGAGGATGCTTCCAAATCGGCTGCACCTATTTTCGTCAGCGCGGTCAAAGGAATGACCGTCCAGGACGGCCTGGGCATATTGCGCGGCGCCGATACGGCTGCAACGGGGTATCTCAGAAAGACCACCTCACCGCAACTTTCGGCTGCTTTTCATCCGGTAATCGATTCATCATTGCAAAAGACAGGAGCAACCAAATACTGGAAAGACGTTTTCGACACCTATAATAAGCTGCCCACGACATTTAAAAAAGTAAATCCGGATCTTTCGGGTTACGTGACGCAAAAAGCGATGGATGGCATTTTCTATTATGTGGCGCAGGAAGAAAAACAGATCAGGAAAGACCCTGCTGCCCAGGTAACAGATCTCCTGAAAAAAGTGTTTGGAAGTCAATGATGGGAATTTTAGAATTTTGCCGTACGAAAAAGAATCCCTGTCACTAAACACATAGCGCCGGCGGCCCACCATAATATACTAAAACTATAATGGCTGGCGATCCAGGATCCGCTGGTTGGTCCGGCCACCTGTGCCAGCGACCAGGCCATGGTATACAGGCCTGCATACTGACCCCTGTTCGCAGGTATGGTTCTGCTTGTCCAAAATGTATTCATGAATGGCATGGAAAGCATTTCTCCGAATGTGATCAGGACCACGGAAAGAACGGCGGTCATCGGATGCGAAGGCAGCAGGTTGAAAATGACAAAAGAAAGGCCGGTCAACAAAACACCGTTGGAAATAAAAAGCATGATCTTCTTTTTTGCTTCCAGCCTGAAGATCACAACCATTTCCACCACTACGATGATGAGGCCGTTCATGCCCATGAGCATGCCGATATAAAACTCTGACAAATGCAGGTAGTTTTTGTAATAGACCGGCAGGGTGGAGAATAACTGGAAAAAACACATTGCAAATAGTATAGCCAAGCCGATAAATATAAGGTAGGCCCGATCCTGAAATGGCGATCTGGCCGGTTCAATATTTTTCTCAGTATGGTTGCCGGGTTCGGAAGCCGGCGCGGGCTTCAGCAGATAGTGAAGAAGGATGGCTGCCACGATGTTGGTGAGTCCATCGATCCAGAATAGTAAATGATAATTGAAAGATGCAATAATTCCTCCGATTGTTCCTCCGATGGCCCAACCCAGGTTGATGGCAAGCCGGTTAAGGGAGAAGGACCTTGTTCTGTTTTCTTCCTTGCTGTAATGCGCAATTGCAGTATTATTTGCGGGACGGAAAGCATCATTCACCAGGCTGAGGATAAAAGTGAAAATGCAGATAAGCTGATAACTTTTCATCAGACCCAGCAGGATGAAAAGTAAACCGCCACCGGAAAGAGTGATCAATTGGATCTGATGAAAACCCCACTTATCCGTCAGTCTGCCGCCAATGAATCCTCCGCACATGGCACCTGCTCCGAACAGACCCACGACGATACCGGCCTGGAAAAGAGAAAAGCCCATGGCCGTGAGGTAAATGGTCATAAAGGGGAGAACCATGGTGCCGCTTCGGTTCACCAGCATCACAGCTGAAAGGAGCCAGGTGGATTGCGACAAACCACTGTAGGCATCTTTGTATAAGGAAAGCGTTGTGCTGAAAGGATTTACCGTCTTCATCGCGCAAGATCCGTTCGTGTATGAAACCCCGGTAAGAAGTCAAATATTCTATAAATTGCCACGGCGCAAAAATAAGAAGCTTAAAAATGATTTATGATGAAATGTATTCAGAGAATTAATACTACACTATTCCTGCTGGTCATGTGTGGGTTGTCCCTGAATGTGTCAGCGCAGGAACAAGATCAAAAATATGGAAAACAGGGCTGGCAGCTGGAGGATTACCGGGTTGACAGTGTCTTTGGCGCCGGCGTAACCAGAGCCTATAATGAATTATTAAAGGGCAAAAAAAGCCATACCGTAATTGTAGCTGTCATTGACGTCGGAGTCGATACCTCTCATGAAGATCTGGTTGGGCATATCTGGACCAACACAAAAGAAATCCCCGGAAATGGAATTGACGATGACCACAACGGTTATGTGGATGATGTGCATGGATGGAATTTTCTGGGTGGCAAGGACGGGAGAAATATTACTGTAGAGAGTTTTGAATCCTATCGTGAATATTACCGGCTGCGGAAGACCTATTCCTCAGCGGACAGTGCATTACATGTCGGAGATGCAGATTACGCATACTGGCAAAAAATAAAAAAGCTTTTTCTGGAGGATTCCCTCATGCAGGCCGAAACGGTTACCATGGTCGCACAGATGATACCCCAGTTGAGGACCACAGATAGTTTGCTGCAAGCGGCCCTTCATAAAACTTCGGTTTATTCCCGGGACCTGGAAGAATTGCAAACATCGGATTCGACGATCCTGAAAGCAAGGAAAGCCGGATTGTATTATTTCAAAAGGTTTTGGATTTCAAAAGATATGTCGCTTGAAAAATACATGCTGGAAGTAAACGAATATTTGGCAGGTGAGCAGGCAAAGCTGAAAGGTTTTTCCAATGATCCTAATGCTGTGCGCAGAGAAATAGCGGGCGATGATTATAATAATATGAATGACCTCAACTATGGCAACAATAATATTGCTGCAGGCACCGTGATGCATGGCACTCATGTGTCCGGCATCATTGCGGCATCCCGGCACAATGGTAAGGGAATAGACGGTATTGCTGATAATGTTTTGATCATGCCGGTCCGTGCAGTTCCCGAGGGTGATGAGCGGGATAAGGACGTGGCCCTCGCTATCCGTTATGCGGTGGACAATGGAGCGCAGATCATAAATATGAGCTTTAGCAAACCAATATCTCCGGGCAAAAAATGGGTGGATGAAGCCGTGAAATATGCAGAAGATCACGATGTGTTGATTGTGCATGCTGCAGGCAATGAAGGGATGGATATAGATACAATGCCGGATTATCCAAATCCGTATTTCGAAGGGTTGGGCGGAAAGTCGTCCACATTTCTGACCGTTGGGGCCAATTCATGGGGGCCTGACAGCCTGGTGATTGCCAAATTTTCAAACTATGGGCAAAAGGGTGTGGATCTTTTTGCGCCCGGTGTCCGGATCTATTCCACGGTTCCCGGAAATCAATATGAAGCATACAGCGGAACGAGCATGGCAACTCCAGTCGTTGCCGGCGTTGCCGCAGTTTTACTCGAGTATTATCCCAAACTGAGTGCCCGTCAGCTAAAATATATTCTCATACATTCCGTAATGAAGCTGCCTGATTCCAGGGTAAAGCTGGCACGGACCGGTAAAATAGTTGATTTTAATAGCTTGTCCGTCAGCGGCGGTATCGTAAATGCCTATAATGCCCTTAAGCTGGCTTCCACCCTGAAAGGAAAAAGAAGGAAGGCGCTCAGGATGAAGGTAGTACGCAAAAACCCCGACTAACGATATTGGAGCTGCAAACAATTTTTTGTACATTAATATCGTTATTGTTCGATAGTTCAAAACCTCTGAAAACCTAAATCTGAACTTCCTATGCAACCCCACATCGACAATCAGCAAGACCGCCTTGCCGAGATTTTCCGACAAATGGACAACCAGGTGACCCAGGAAAGTAAAGTGGCTTATCTCAAAATTCAAAGCTGGCAATTTGCCGTACGTACTCCGGAGATCGGGGCAACCTATCTGCGGGAAGCGGCTTCCATGATCACCCAGTCCCTGCTTTCTTTTGTTCCAAATACGTTTGTGTTAAGCGAAGAAGGGTATTACCTGAATCCGATCGAGAATTAGCCAATTGCCGATCTGCCCTCAGGAGAAACTGATGCATTCCTTCAGTTCCTTTTCCGTATAAGCCATGTGGTATTGCTTCAATACTTCATCCGGCACGCCGTTCCATTGGTTTGGAACATTACCGATGTAGCCAATATCTTTCACACCCATTTCTGATGTATAAAATCCAGTCCCGACCAGGTTGCGGATCAGGGTAAAGAAAGCCACTCCCTGTGTCATTTCCGGTTTTGCTTTATTTGGCCAGGCGATCAGATCAACCATTTCCATTTGTTGCTTTTGAGTGGAGTCCTTAAAAGGTTTTCCGTAACGGTTGAGACATTGCACATCCAGCCAGCGCAGTCCGCCCCGCATCGGCGTTTGATTTTCCGGCATATCCTTGACGATGAATTCTATGAAATCCGGAACCTTTGCGTCGGATGCGCTCCCGCTCACCACGTCACGGGGAATGATAATGTCTCCCAGAATGGTGATCGTGGCCATTTCTTCAGGGGTAAAAAAAGTTTCGGCCTGCAGCTGTTTTTCATATTTCTTTTCTTCAGGCATGCGGTTAAGCGTGGTTCCCGTCAGATCTTTCGCTTCCTCCGGATTTGTCAGGGGTTTCTTTTCCACAGATGTACACGCTTCTGCCAGCACGCTGGTGGAAATCCCGCCGATAAGGAGGGTCTTTATCGATTTACGTCTGTCCATGACCGTTATTTTAAATGTTATGCTTTTTCATTTCATCCACGATATAGTCCGAAGTTCTCATAGAAAGGGCGAGAATGGTCCAGGTAATATTCTTATCTGCCTGAGAAACAAACGGGCCGCCGTCCACGCAGAATAAATTCCTGCATTCATGCGCCTGGCTGAATTTATTCAGCGGTGAACGCCTGGGATCATTTCCCATGCGAACGGTTCCTGCTTCATGAATGATGTTTCCCGGTGCGTGAAGGCCGTAGTTATTATGCGGCCCGTCATCACCTCCCCAGGTTATCACGGCACCCATGGCATGTAATATTTCCGCGAATGTTTCTTTCATGTGCTTTGCCTGCTTGAATTCGTATTCAGTATAAGAAGTGTTGAAACGCAGCACCGGGATACCGTATTTATCAATAACGGCAGGATCGATTTCGCAGTAGCTGTCTTCACGTGCGATCGCTTCGCCGCGGCCCGCCATGCCTACATGTGCTCCGAAGAAATACCGGTAATCCTCTTTTAAAGATGCCCCATAACCGCCGGCTTCTTTTTGCCTGCCTTTTATTTTATAGGTTCCATTCAGATTTTCAATTCCCCAGTTAAATCCGTACAAAGGCTGACCGAACCCGCCACCGTATTCAATGTGGTAACCTCTCGGGAAATCTAGTTTTTTATTATCTAGCCACCAGGGTGTGTAAACATGCATTCCCCCGACACCGTCTTCGTTATAACGCTTTCTGTCGAATAATTCGGGAATGATACCACCCATATCCGCACCTGTGGAATCATGAAGATATTTTCCAACTGCATTGCTGCTGTTTGCGAGACCGTTAGGGTGGCGGGTGGACTTTGAATTCAGCAGGAGCCTGGCACTTTCGCAGGCGCTTGCTGCCAGAATTATTGTACGGCCACTGACCCGATACTCCTGAAGGTCCTGCTTGTTCACATAAGATACCCCGGTCGCCAAACCTTCTTTGTCCGTGAGTACTTCGCGGGCCATGGCATTGGTGACAAGGTCAACATTTCCGGTCTTTAATGCCGGGATCACGAGGCAGGAAGAAGACGAAAAATCGGCATACACCTTACAACTTCTGCCGCATTGCGCGCAAAAGAAACAACCTCCGCGCTCCTTATTGATTTGTTTGGTAAGTATGGAAAGCCTTGCAGGGATCACCGGTATGCCGATACTGGTCCCGGCCCTTTTTATGAACAATTCATGGAGGCGGGGTTTTGGCGGAGGAATAAAGAAACCATCAGGATCGTTGGGCAAACCTTCATTGGTGCCGAACACGCCTAATAGTTTGTCAATCCTGTCGTAATATGGCTTTATATCTTCATATCCGATGGGCCAGTCTTCGCCCAGACCATCAATGCTTTTTCGCTTAAAATCCTTCGGACCGAACCTTAAGGAAATTCTTCCCCAATGATTGGTCCGGCCGCCAAGCATGCGTGCGCGCCACCATTCCCATTCCGTATTGTTTTTATGTGTATACGGTTCACCGTCAATTTCCCAACCCCAGTAACAGCCATCGAAATCACCAAAAGGACGGAATTTTGTACCCGCGCCCCGGCGTGGAGACTCCCATGGATTTTTTAACTGGTTGGAATCTGTCTTGGGGTCAAACATAGGGCCTGCTTCTATCAGGCAGACTTTTAATCCTGCATTTGCCAGCACATAAGCGGCCATTCCCCCGCCAGCGCCAGACCCGACAATCACTGCATCATATTTCTTTGGCGTCTTCCTGATTTGAATGTCTCCCATGTAATTGTTTGTAAAAAATTAGCAGAAATGAAAGTTTAAATTTAATTGATAAATGAATAAGTGAAATTTTTTTTGTTTCCACGGCATGCTTATTGAATTCAATACAGGAATGAAAAAAAAGTCTACATATATCGTTTCATCTATTTTGACCCTGGCCCTGTTTTTAACCCTTTCCACATCGCGGGCCCAGGGATCCGTAAGCTTCCAGGTTTTTTACGATCAGCTTTCCCCCTATGGATCCTGGGTGAATTATAATCAATATGGATATGTATGGGTGCCCACCGCCGTCAGTTCTGGATTTCGTCCATATGGAACTGCGGGACACTGGGTGTTTACGCCGGATGGATGGACCTGGATTTCTGACTATGCCTGGGGTTGGGCTCCATTCCACTATGGCAATTGGCTTTATGATGACAGTTACGGCTGGATGTGGGTTCCCGGTTATGACTGGGCGCCTGCCTGGGTAACCTGGGGAGAATATGGCGGGGACTATTGCTGGGCGCCTGTCGGGCCAAGTATCGAAATTGGCGTGGCCTGGAGTTCCTATCGCCCGCCCGCACACTATTGGACCTTTATTCCCCGGGGATACATAACCAGGACCAACATAAATAATTATTTTGTTCATTACAATACGAATGTTACGGTTGTGAGGAATATCACGGTGATTCACAATGTGAATGCTGGTGGAGGCAGGGGAGCATATATGCGGGGGCCGGATGCCAGCTCTGTGGCAAGATATACGCATTCGGCCATTCGTCCCGTGGCCATCCGCGAATCCTCAGGGCCCGGCAGAGGGCAGGTGCAAAATGGACAAGTGAGTATATACAGACCAGCGATCAGCCGGGCGCCTGCAGCAAGACCGGCGCCAAGGACTGTAAGGTCGCTTCAAACAATTAAGCCAACGAGCTTGCCCGGATACAACAGGCACATTCAACCGGCTGCCGGCAACACAGCAAGACCTGCATCCCCATCGTCAGCAGAAAGAACCAGGCCTTCGAATCAACCAGCCGCGAGGCCGGCTCCGAATAACCCGCCAGTCAGACATGCCCCGGTTCCTGCGCCGAAGGCAGGACCACAAACAACATCCCCGCATCCATCCAGGCCAACACCAAATCAGCCTGTGGCCCCCAGGCCAGGAACGCATACAGAAAGGCAGTCGAGGCCGCAGCCAAGACCAGTTCCACAGCAGGAAAGATCTGTACCACAGCAGCGGAGATCTGTACCTCAGCCTGTTCCACAACATCAGAGATCTGCACCTCAACAGCCAAGACCTGTTCCCCAGCATCAACCAAGGCCCGTTCAGCAACAAACTCCGCGCCCGGTTCCCCAACCGGCCAGGCCGCCCCAGCCGGAAAACAAGCCCGCTGAACCTGGCCGCGATAAACCGGGAGACCGTTGAATTAATTTAACTTGCGGAAAAGGAATAAATGAAAGGAGCAGCGTATATCGTGTCTGCCATCAGAACACCCATCGGAAGTTTTGGAGGGCTGTTGAAAGACTTTTCGGCGACGCGATTGGGCGCTATTGCTATCCGGGCCGCAATCGAAAGAATTCATGTAACTCCGGAAACAATTGAAGAGGTCCTGATGGGATCGGTATTGCAGGCAAATCTCGGACAGGCCCCTGCAAGGCAGTCTGCCAGGTTCGCCGGCCTGCCTGACTCAGTCAGTTGCAGTACGATCAATAAGGTTTGTGCCAGTGGTATGAAAGCGATTTCGCTAGCCACTCAGAGTATATTGTTGGGAGATACCGAAGTGGTAGTTGCCGGAGGAATGGAAAGTATGAGCAGCGTCCCGTTCTATGCGGAAAATATGCGATGGGGAAATAAATACGGGAACACGCTGTTAATCGACGGACTAGCTAAGGATGGACTTACCGATGTATACGACGGAAGAGCCATGGGGAATGCAGCCGAGCTTTGTGCTTCTGTATGTGGCATCAGCCGCGAAGCCCAGGATGATTTTGCAATTCAGAGTTATCAGCGCGCGCAGGAAGCCTGGAACCAGGGAAGTTTCAAAGATGAAGTGGTAGCGGTGGAATTGCAGAAAAAGGGAGAGACCATGCGGATTGAACGTGATGAAGAACCATTCAACGTAAAATTTGAAAAGATCCCGACGCTGAAGCCGGCATTTCAAAAAGATGGGTCCGTGACCGCGGCCAATGCCAGCTCCATGAATGATGGCGCAGCTGCACTTATTTTAATGAGTGAAAAAAAGGTAAAGGAGCTGGGAATAGAACCACTTGCAAAAATACTCTCTTACGCGGATGCCGAGCAGGCTCCGGAGTGGTTTACAACCACGCCTTCGCTCGCAGTTCCCAAAGCAGTTCAGAAAGCGGGACTGGAAATGGATCAGATCGAATACTGGGAGCTCAACGAAGCATTCGCGGTTGTAGGCATTGAAAATACAAAACGCATGAACCTGGATCCCGCAAAAGTAAATGTATTCGGTGGGGCAGTTGCACTTGGTCATCCGCTGGGATGTAGTGGCGCAAGGATAATCGTTACCCTGCTTAATATTTTAAATCACCGAAAGGCGAGATACGGAGCAGCGGGAATCTGTAATGGTGGGGGCGGTGCCAGTGCAATGGTGATAGAGAGGCTTTCATAAACCATATAGAAATTGTTCGTGGATATAGTCCACCACGTCCACCAGGCTCTTATTTTTTTCATATGCTTTCAGCTGACGGTCAGCTCCCGTACCGGATTCAAAAATTTTCGGAATGATGCTGATCGCATCACGGCTTCCCAGGGGATCTACAACATCATCAATAAAATCGAGCAATTCGTAAATCAGTACCCGCGTATTTACTTCTTCTTCTTTTCCAAAATCAATCAGGTGTCCGTCAATTCCATAACGGCTGGCCCGCCATTTGTTTTCATTGATCAACGCGCGCTGGTAGATAATGAAATTTAAATTCTGCATTCGGAGCTTATAAATTTTGGCGCAGACAGCCTGAAATAAAGCAGCAATACAAATCGTTTCTTCCACAGTAAGCGGAACGTCGCAGATCCGGAATTCAACAGTATTAAAAAAAGGATGGACGCGGAGATCCCACCATATTTTTTTTGCATTGTCGATGCAATTGGTCTTTACCAGAAGCTTCACGAAATTTTCGTATGCTTCAATACTTTCGAAGTATTCGGGTATGCCCGTACGTGGGAATTTGTCAAAAACTTTTGTACGGAAGGATTTGTATCCGGTGCTGCGGCCTTCCCAAAACGGGGAGTTGGTACTCAGCGCATAAATATGTGGCAAAAAATAGCGGGTCGA
This sequence comes from uncultured Chitinophagaceae bacterium, assembly GCA_963705005.1. Taxonomy (GTDB): domain Bacteria; phylum Bacteroidota; class Bacteroidia; order Chitinophagales; family Chitinophagaceae; genus Puia. Next base: position 92,046 of record CAVPIO010000009.1, on the reverse strand, counting down.
ATTAGCGATATGGTTGGCCATTTCCCTGCTTTCCATTCCAACATGCACATGCAATCCGAAAATCAAATTGCTGCGCGCAGCCTCCTGCAGTTCATTTACGATTTCATTGTATCGCGCATGATCGGTAATGAGCTGGCTTTCCCAGTGGCTGAAGGGATGTGTGCCGGATGCACCAACCCATAGGCCAAGGTCACCGGCAATCTGTGATATTGTTTTCCTTAGCAGGGAAACATCCTTATAAGCATCATGAATATCACCACAGATATCGGTTCCCACTTCAACAACAGCCTGATGCATTTCTGCTTTTACCTTGTCCCGGATCATTTTCTGGCCTTCCAGCTACAATCTTCTGCTCATGACTTTTCAGGTCCCGGGTATCAGGATCAATCACCATGTATTCTTCTTCGATGCCCAGGGTGAAATTCTGAAAGTTGATATTGGCCATAAGAATAGAATCAGTGGTTTGAAGGGATCAGCCCATCAATGGTTTATGAAGGGTGCTCTTTTTGAGGTATTCTCCCCAGGTCAGGTTATCCAAACCTTCTCTGGCTTCCAGGGCGCGCTCGATAGCATAAGTTGCAGAAGTCTCCACCACCCAGCTAAAATTATCTTCACCCACGCTGGTCTTTTCCGCATCCGGCGCAGGGTTGCAAAAATCAATCGCGTAAGGAATTCCGTCGCGGACTGCGAGTTCCACCGTATTGAAATCGTATCCAAGAAATGCATTTATCCGCAACACGATCTGTTCCATTTGCCTCACCCTTTCTTCCGCAGGTGTAAATCCTGCCGAGTACCGCAGGTGATGGGGATTCCGCGGTTCATAGGGCATAATCCGGACATATTTCCCTCCGATGCAGTAACAGCGGTAATATTCATCGAATACAATCTCTTCCTGAAGGAGCATGACGAGCCGTCCCGTTTCACTGTGTTTCTGATAGAAATCTTCTGCACTCCCCACACGGTATACACTTTTCCATCCGCCTCCGGCAAATGGTTTCATATAGGCCGGGAAGCCAATGTATTTGAAAATAGATTCCCAGTCAAGAGGATAAGCCAGATTGGAAAAAGAGAGAGCCGAAGTTTCTTCAGGTAATTCCCGAGAAGGCAGGATCACCGTTTTAGGAACAGGAACTCCGATTCTTGTTGCGAGTGCGTTGTTGAAAAATTTTTCATCTGCGCTCCACCAGAAAGGATTGTTGATGACCGCCGTGCCGGTGAGCGAAGCGTTTTTAAGGAATGCCCGGTAAAACGGCACGTCCTGCGAAATGCGATCAATAATCACAGCGTAACCGCTGGATTCTCCCTGGATCACTTTGTCAATATATACGGGCTCTGCACGGATGCCGCGCACATTCTTCCCATTAACCGCTTCGATGAATGCCATGGGGAAACTTCGTTCCTGACCGTATAGAATTCCGATTTTTTTCATGCGTACTTATTTTTCGTTGATGGTTGATGGTTGATGGTTGATGGACTTCGGGTGCAAATTTCATAATATAATTTTGCAGATTGAATTGTCCCGATCGAACCAATCAGAGAAGTTGAATTTCACGAAAGTCCATCAACCATCAACCATCAACCCTTTCAACTGCTATGCATTAAAGATAAGTAATGCGGAAACATTTCCCGCCATACCGGCCAGTCGTGACTTGCATTTGGCCTCACATCAAGCCAATGGTTAATATTTTTATGATGAAGAATGCCGCTGAGACGCTCATTATCCTCTTTACAAATATCATGTTCACTCGTACCGAGCACGATGCCCATCTTCCAGAGATTCGGATTGTTGTCGTCGACAATAAAATCAACCGGGTTATTAAAATAAACCGAATCGTCGTAATAGCCATTTACAAACTGCCTGATATTAAATGCGCCGCTCATGGAGAAACAATAGCTGGACAGGTGTGGATGGCGGAATGAAGTATTTACCGCATGATATCCTCCGAAGCTGCAGCCCGCGAGGGCCATTCGCTGATAGCCGGTTTCGTGCTGTGCCCAGGGCACCAGCTCGGTTTCCAGCATGCGGTCATAACATTCATAATTATGCACCCGGATATCGGGGGGAACTGATTTGTTATACCAGGTCTCCCCATCGAGACTGTCAGGACAATATATTTTTGCCTTGCCGTTTTCGATAAACCATCTCGCTGCTTCAATCATTCCCTGATCTTTATTTTGGTAATAAGCTCCCTGTGAAGTTGGAAATAAAATGACGGGTTGGCCGGCGTGGCCGAATACAAGCATCTCTACATCCCTGTTCAGCGCAGGGGAGTGCCATTTGTGATATTCTTCCTTAATGTCCATGTGATCAGGTTGACGGGTTGACCAAATTTATTTTTAAAATGCTACAAAAACAAATCAACTCCCGATTCTTCATTATTTTTGAAACTATGCAATCCGTAAAAACGGAATCAGTAACCAGGGAACCCCACAGCATCTATTCCGCGGCACTCGGAAGGCAAGTGCAGGTAGACCTTTACCTGCCTCCCCGTTCACCTTATAGCCTGCTTCCCGTCCTGCTGATCAATGACGGGCAGGAACTCGACAATATGCTGTTTAATGAACTGCTGGATGAGTTGTATGTTTCGCATGCTCTGCAACCCCTGCTTTGCGTTGGCATACATGCTGGTCCCCAGCGCAAGCTGGAATACGGAACTGCCCATGCTCCCGATTACCACAGCCGCGGGCTTCATGCTCCGAGGTATAGTTTCTTCGTACTCAGGGAGCTGATGCCATTTATCAGAAGATATTTTCCGGATACCGATTTCACTGACTGGGGATTTGCGGGCTTTTCCCTCGGCGGCCTGAGCGCACTGGATATTGCCTGGGCACATCCCCAGGTATTCAGGACCACCGGTGTTTTTTCCGGATCATTATGGTGGAGAAGCCTGGATAAAGACGACCCCCGCTACAGGGACGAATCCCATAGACTGATGCACAACCTGATCCATGAGGGCCATTACGCGCCGGGATTCAAATTCTTTTTTGAGTGCGGCACGGCAGATGAGGAAGAGGACAGAAACAACAATGGGGTCATAGATTCAATAGATGATACGAAAGACCTTATCCGGGAACTGATAAAAAAAGGCTATTCTTCGGATCTGGATATTTTTTATCTCGAGATACCCGGTGGAACCCATGATGCGGCCACCTGGGCCCGGGCGATGCCCGATTTTTTAAAATGGGCCTGGGGAGAAAAATAAACGCCGCTCATACTTTTTAAGCGGCGTTTATTTTTTATCCATTAATTGAACAGGTACCGGATCCCGAACTGCATTTGCCAGCGGGAGGATTGACCTGTCGCTGCATTGATGCTGGTGTTATTTGTATATGTACTGGTGAGCGGAACCTGATTTGCCGGATCCAGGTAACTGAAGGAGAAGCTGGGCGTTTTGCCATCCGCAGCCAACCCTTCGTATTTAAGGAAATTGGTGAGGTAAGGTGTTTTTCTTAATCCCCAATTCCTGTTCAGGAAGTTGCCGACGTTGAGCAAATCCAGCGAAAGACGCAGGGTATGTCTCATCTCTTTTCCGGTTTTAACGGAGATATCCTCCGTGATATTCATGTCCAGTTGTTTAAAGAAAGGATACACTGCGGCATTGGCCTGCGCATAACCACCCCTGTGGAAATTCAGATAATGATCCTGGGTAATGAAATTATTTAACTGATTCCAGATTTGCGCAGGCGTGCGCGGATCTGTACTTGCACCGGTACCTAATCCGCCCGAACCTGATTTGACCAGATTGATCTGATTTGCATTTGCCGGAATGAAAATCAAATCGTTGCCCGTATTTCCGTCGCCGTTTAAATCTCCGTTATATACGAAGGTAGCAACGCCGGCAGGAGCTGCCTCAAAAATGGCCCCGACCGAGGTAGTAAAATACCTGGCATAGCTAACATGATAAGATCCTGATGCGATCACTCTGTGGGGCTGATAATAAGAACCATAGGCGAGATTTGGTGCATTGGGATCGGTATTCGCCACACCCCGCGCACTCCAAAGTGATGATGCGGTGCTTCCGCCTTCAGCTGTATTCTTAACGCTGCTGTAGGTATATGCAGCAGACAGGTCCAGGTTATTTATAGATTTTTGAATCCTGAATGTCACCGTATAGGCATATCCCTTATTGGTATTGCTCATCAGGATTGCATTGCCGATGTTGGGATCAGAAAGTGATGTGCCCGCATAATAATATTTGTTGCTGTTGGCCACGGTCAGGTAGCGGGTTCTGTTGTCGGCCCCGGCCAGTGCAAAGCCATTGGATTCATTTAAGTTGACATTCGAATAATAAACGGCATTGATATCTTTCGCATAAGTCCCTTCCAGGGTGAGGATCCAGGTATCTCCCAGTTTCTTATCCACAGCAACGCTTGATTTAAGCACAGAAGGATATTTAAAATTTTTATCTACGAGTGCCGTGCTGTAGGATGTATTCGCAGCACCTGCTGCTGGCCTGTAGGCATTCGGATCCGGATTGAAGGCAACATTCGTGTTGGTAAAGGAACCGAACTGAATGCCATTGTTGCTGGCCTGGTTACTTATCCATACGAACGGAGGAGGTCCTGAGAATATTCCAAGCCCACCTCTTAACTGCAGGGTCCTGTCCCCTTTCACGTCCCAGTTAAAGCCAAGTCTTGGTGAAATAAGCGGCTGCGTTGCCGGCGCTTTCCCAATATTGTAAGTGGCGCCACTTTTAAATGTGAGCGCGTCGAAGTCAGGATTGTCAGTGAAGGATTGTTTGTAGATAGTAGCATCAACGCGGAGTCCATAGGTCAGCGTAAAAGTATTCGTGATCCGCCATTTGTCCTGCGCAAAGAAACCCAGCTCAGTTGAACCTGCAAAAGCAAAAGGGAACGCGCCTCCTTTTAACGCGGAGTATTGAAGGTAGTAGGATTTCGCATTGGCAATTCCGTTCATAGCACTGTTATAGAAATCAGTCAGGCTGTTGAATTGATAAACACCCTGGTAACCGGGAGCAAACGCATTCTTGTATTTCTTGAAATAATCCTGCGTGCCCACGGTAATTTCATGAGATCCCTTATACGCGGTGAAAATATCTGAAAGCTGGTAGGAATCCGTATTCAGGATATTGTTGTAGGTATACATTTCGTAGCCGAAGGTCGTATAGATCGTTCCGCCGTTCAGGATATCAACCAATGGGAAAGTGGGTGACGAAGAATGGGGCGAACGGAAATCCCTTAGTGCCGTATAACCTGCCTGGAATTTGTTGGACGATTTGTTTCCAAACCTTGTGTTCAGCTCAGCAATAATTATATTGAAATTATTGTTGATCACATAGCCGCTACCAAAAAAAGGAAGGGATAAAGTTCCGGGCTGGCCACCGGTGACCTGGCCGAATCCGGGTCTGCTGGTGCTTGCAAACTGGTCTGCTGATGATTTGAGATAATTATATTTGACTGTAAGTGTGTTTTTGTTATTAATGTTCCAGTCAATTTTAGCGGTGATCTTATCACTGTTCGTATTGAACGTATAGCCTTCGAATGAGCCCGGATCATAGTTATATTTCTGTACAAGGAAATTTTTCAAAGCCGTGAGTGTGTCGGCATTGGCCTGGGATACATTACCTCCGGGACTATGGCTGGCATCCGAAGCAACGATACCGCTTGCCGGCTGGGTCTGCCTCACCTGTTCCCCACTTAAAAAGAAAAACAATTTGTTCCTGATGATCGGACCTGCCAGGGTAGCACCGCGCAGATTATAATTAAAGGAAGTTCTGGGAACGGTCGTATTCTCAACATCATATCCTATCGTACCCGGACTCTTCAGATAAGTATATATGGATCCTTTGAATTCATTTGTTCCGCTGCGTGTGACGGTATTGACGCCTGCGCCGGAAAATCCGCCCTGCCTCACATCGTATGGCGAAACATTTACCTGGATCTGTTCAATGGCATCCAGACTTATGGGCTGGGAGTTTGTTTGGCCGCCCAGATTTGCAGCGAGTCCGAAGCTGTTGTTGAAGTTGGCGCCGTCTACCGTTACATTATTATATTGGGCGCTGCGTCCGCCAAAGCTCTGTCCAAAACTAGTGGTGCTTGAGGTTGGTTCAAGCTTCGTAAAATCCTGAAGGGAGCGGTTAATCGTGGGAAGTCTCTCAATCTGTGATCGGTTGATAATTACCTGGCTTCCCGTGTGACTGGAATTGAAGATCCCGCCCTGTCGTCCGCCGCTTACCACTACTTCAGATAATTCTGTCGTCTCTGCTGTAAGAGTAAAATCCGCTTTGAACTCCTGGCCCAGCAGGAGAGTGATATTTTCCTGCTTTTCTTCACGGTAGCCTACAAAGGTTACGGTAATCTGATAGGGCCCTCCAATTCGGAGGTTGGGCAGATTATATCGCCCATCCTTACGTGTGGTAGTAGAATAATGTGTGCCGGTCGGCTGATGGATGGCAACAACGGTTGCGTCCGCAAGACCATTGTTCAGCGTATCCGTAACCCTTCCCTGAACATCAGAGGTCGTTTCCTGTGCAAGAAGACTAAAAAAAGAGCATGAAGTGATCATCAAAAACACGAGTCGTTTTATCATAAAGGTTGGTTTTGCTGCGTAAAATAAAAGCAGGGTCAGGAGAAACCGGTTATGCGCGCAATTATTTAATCATTAACAAATGGGAAGCAAGCGTGGGAACTGAATGTTAAAGAAAAGAAAAAATTTAATTTGGCATTTTTTTTCAACCGATTTTTTATCAACATCCTGTCGCCTTTTTCTGCACTCTACGTATAAATATAAGGACCACTGAAAATCAACAGGTTAATCTCAGACTAGGGGATATTTTGGATAAATAGTAACTTTGAGGACAAATATTTTTTAAATGTTGGACAGAATAGAGGATGCAATTGAAGAAATTAAGCAGGGCAGGCTGGTAATCGTGGTGGACGACGAGGACCGGGAGAATGAGGGCGATTTTATTACAGCTGCCCATAATGCCACCCCCGAGGTTATTAATTTTATGAGCAAGCATGGGCGGGGATTGATCTGTGCGCCCCTGATTGAAGACCGTTGCGACCAGCTTTCACTTGAACTCATGGTGAATAACAATACGGCGCTTCACGAAACGGCTTTTACAGTTTCGGTTGATCTGCTGGGACATGGTTGTACAACGGGCATTTCGGCTCATGACCGGGCCCTCACCATTAAGGCACTGATAGATCCTTCGACCAGGCCGGCCGACCTCGGCCGACCCGGGCATATATTTCCGTTGCGGGCAAAAAAAGGCGGCGTTCTGAGAAGAACAGGGCATACAGAAGCAACGATTGACCTGGCGCGACTCGCCGGATTCGATCCGGCCGGGATCCTCGTGGAGATCATGAATGAGGATGGCAGCATGGCACGCCTTCCGCAGCTTCAGGAAATCGCCAGGAGATTTGATTTCAAAATAATTGCGATCCGGGATCTTATAGAATACCGGTTGAAAACGGATTCCCTCATTGAAGAGATCGTACGGGTGAACATGCCCACCAAGTACGGACAATTTAAACTTGTTGCCTTTCAGGAAAAAAATACCTCCAATGAACATATGGCCCTGATAAAAGGGGAATGGAAAGAAAATGAACCGGTATTGGCCCGTGTTCATTCCTCATGCTTCACGGGTGATATACTTGGTTCCCTGCGTTGTGATTGCGGGGACCAGCTTCACAAAGCGATGCAAATGGTCGAAGCCAATGGCAGCGGTATTATCCTCTATATGAACCAGGAGGGTCGGGGAATAGGTCTGGTGAATAAATTAAAAGCCTACAAGCTGCAGGAAGACGGCATGGATACCGTGGAAGCCAACCTTCATCTGGGTTTTCCGATGGATAAAAGAGATTATGGTGTCGGTGCCCAGATCTTACGCTACCTGGGAGTTACCCGCATAAAACTCATCAGTAACAACCCAAGAAAACGTGCCGGCCTTTCCGGATACGGACTGGAAATTGTGGAAACTATTCCCATCCAGATTCCCTCCAACCCGCATAACCAACGATACCTGAAAACCAAGCGGGATAAGCTGGGGCATGAGTTGTGAGAGTTAATTTGAAAATTTGAAAATTTGATAATTTGAAAATGGGAAGGCAAATGTGAGGACCAATGTGTTAATTTGAAAATTTGATAATTTGAATATGGGAAGGCAAATGTGCTAATGTGGGAGATTAAAACCATATAATCTAAAGCGCCAATAATACAGATGATTTCACAAGGAATTTCGAATCATTATTATCAAATACTACATTTCTCAATAATCTGTAATTTTCCTTTAAAACGATTCTGTACTTTCATTTTCAAATTATCAAATTATCAAATTTTCAAATTAGCACATCGGCCCTCACTTTCCCCCTACAGCACTCGCACTATCCACCTTCTTCCTCTTGCTAAAAAATTCCCCCAGCCTGTCGAAGTCGCGGCGGTAGGAAATGCTGGAGCCCGAACTATTGGTGGTATGGTTACCTACGGAGAGATAATTATAAGAATCCCGGTAGAAAAAAGTAAGCACTACATGGCCGTTCTGAGTGATTTTCCATTCGGCTGTGATATTCGGAAGGAACTCGACGGCAGCATACTGGGCCTGCTGGGCGGTGAGGCCGAAATCCAGGGCGCTTCCAACGGTGAAGGTTAAACGCTCATCGAGAAAGCTCTTGATCACCGAAAGATTCATATTCGTCCGGTCATAGGTTTTTGCAGCATCCACGGTTTCTTCGAGCGGGGTTCCATTGTAAAATGATGTATTGAAATTCACCCGGATACTTTTATCCTTGAATACCCGCTGGAATATATTGGAGAACTGGCTGCTCAGCGCACTCGAGATAAATCCGGAAATGCTGGTAAAGAAAATACCGCCGACCGCTTCATTGGCGGTAAACACAGCGTTTCCGTTTGTCAGAGGACCAAAGCTGTTGAAAACGATCAGGAAGGCCACCTGTTTATTCAATTCATTCGGATCACTTTCAATCTGTGAAAGTAGCAGCGATGCTTCCACATTGTTGCGGAGTTCGCTGTTGGGCGGAAGCTGAATCTCAAATGTGATCGCAGGATGCATGAGTTTATCACTCAGCGAGGCCACCACCCAAACGGGTCCATGGTATCGTTTGAGTTTTTCTTCATCCGAACCCAGGGTCGTGGTTAAACCCAGGTCGCTGAACTGCACGTTCTCTGCTTCATAAATGGCCTGTATGTTGATATCGGCATTGTAGGGATCGCCGGTCCATTGAATGTAATTGTTGACCCCCTCCATGAACACAAATGGTTTCCTGATGAAAGACTGAAAGGAGAAATTGTAGTCCCCGCGATCAATCTCATATTTTCCCCGCATATTCATATTCGTATTCGTGCCCACCTGGATCTGCAGGTTGCCGTGACCGTTTGCTTTAATGATATCTTTTGTTAGCGGATCAATGATCAGATATACATTGGCATAATTATTTGCAGTTACATCCAGGGTAACCGTAAAATTATCTTCCGATTCTGAGGCTTTTTCGGGTCTCATTTCCTTACCATAAACCTTCCATACAATAAAATCTGCATCTGCACTTTCGCGGCTGGTGGTTGTAGGAATAAAAATATTGGAGCTGTCAGTCGGCGCTCCCTTGATATACATCTGTAAATCCTCCTGCGGGCCCGTAAGCCTTACGTTTGCGCGTCCGATCAGGCTGCCGTAGAACAGGTTGTTGTCTGTGATCCTGGTATTCAGTAATAAAAGTTTATTTGTGGTCAGCGCAAAATCGTATCGCATGTCCCGGAATGAATGATGATACAATATGCCCTTGCTCATGAATGCTTTATTTCCCAATGTGTCGGTAACCTGGAAAGAGCCAAAATCAATCTGATCGGCCCGCAGGTGTACCGTGGCAGAAGGAATTTTATACGTGCATCGCGTATAGTTAACATGAAGGCTTCCGTCTTTCAATTGCAGATCCCCGATATAGTCCAGGTTGTTGCCGGTGCCGATGATCTGCAATTGTCCCGTAGCATAGCCGGTTACATTGCTGAAAACACTGCCCAGGTATTTTTGCAGCAGGTCGATCTTCGTATTTACGAGGTTCGGGATCATGATATTTATCGGTTGCTTTGCGCTGTCGTTACTATTTATGATTCCCCGCAGGTCGAAATGATAATCCTGGTTGTCTGAATGTACCTGCGCGTTCACCATACCGCTTTGTTTATTGTAGTCCGCGTTCAGTGCAAGTTTTCCAATGGAATCATTGGACAGGCGGAAGTCTTCGGCATTCCCGTTAAACTGAATATAAGTACGATTAAAGGGATCGGTGATATCCACCGTTCCTGTAAGCAGTCCCTCGAGGCGTTCGTCCTTCACAAAGAAGGGAGAGAAGTCACCAATATTAATTTTCCGCAGATCCACATGCACATCGTTCCAGGTTCCTTCTCCTGACGGATGCGTACTCACCAGGATCTGCTGGTCGCCGCTATAGATCCTGAGAGCATTGGCCCCTACCACATTCTTGCTGAAAAGCAGTTCACCGTTTTTGTCGATCGTCCATGTTTTACTGTTGATATCAAATGTGGAAGGATTGAATTTTATATTCACTCCATCGGTAAGGGTTTGAACCTGTGCCGAGACATTTGCCGCATTGAGGGTCTGGTTGGCGCTCGTGGTTATTTTAACATCCGACAGGTCGTTGAAGGATCTGAGCTGGATATGAGTTGAAGGAAAATGCAGACTATCGTTTACATATACCTCACCCATCCTCGTATCCAGCGCAAGGCTGTCGAAATTCCCATTCCCTTTCAGTGTAACCTTGTAGAATGAAATATTTTTGTAGCTGAATTGTGGAACGTCTGCGTTTATGTTCAACAGGTTTTCCTTGCTGTTTATACGGCCGGTGATATTCGTGAAATTGAAACCCTTCAGATTATTGTTGAACAGATCCAGGTATTCGTCCACCCTGCGGGTAGTGATGACAAAACTGAATTTTTCCGTTGTGAGTTTAACGGCATTGGGTTTTATGTAGCTGGGATAATACCTGTGGAGGAATTCCTGGAATGCCGAGGGCAGTTTCTTGATGGAGAAATCCCCGACTATCGCGCCCTCAAACTCATTACTCATCACCATGATCGTCTTGCTGCTGTCGATATTGTTCGATTCCACTACCAGCGAGTCGAAAGACATTCTTTCTCCTCTCTTAATCAGGGAAGCATCATAAATCCGGGCTTTCCCAAGGAAATGGTCAATATCGTTGCCTGAAAAATTAAATCGTAGTTTGCCGTTGAACTTAAGACTGTCTTTAACGAAGTGAATGGCGAGCAGGTTTGCATTATCAACTACTGCGTCGAAATCAAACTTCGGCGTATTACCACTCAGGTCTATGAGGCCGTTCAAAGTTGCATGAAGATTGGAATCTTTGGAGATGATCGTACCGTTGAAGCGCTCCTTGGTTACACGCCCGTTCACGAAAATATCGTTATAAGTATATCCGATAAAATTGAATTCACGGATATTGCCGTCCAGCGTGGCGTTAACTGTATTTACACTCAGGCCGCTTCCTTCAATTTTTCCGCGAAAGGAAATCGTGCCGAGGCTGCTGTCGCCCATGAATTTTCCCAGCTGGAAATCATTTGTGAGCACCGTACCAGAATAACTCGCCTCCTTTTTTGGAGGGAATTTCATATTCAGATTGGTCACCATGGTTCCGATATTGGTTTCTATGGTTCCGGAAGTGGCAAAATTTTGAAAAGTGCCCTGGAAGTTTCCTACGAAATGGAGATTTTCAATCTGGTCAATCCGCGGCTGATGTATGGTCTTTAGGAATGGAGCGAAGGTGATGACATCTGCATAGGTTGTGCGGAAATCATTTGATTTGAAATTAATGAAGGTCTTGTTTATATCCGGCAGTCCCGTCAGGTGAATATCCCCGTCCAGGTTGGTATGCTGCCCTGCATGAATGCGAATATTCTTTCCCTGCAGATCAGAAACGGAACCCTTTATTCTTCCGGTAATGTAAATGTTTTTCTTCCATGTACCCAGACTGGAAGCAAAATAAGCTATATCGTCACTGTCGATTGTGGAACCCACAAAATTGGATTCCATTTTTACTTTCGTATTGAAATCAGAGAGGTCGTCGAAGCTCCTGAACCGCATTGCAAAAAAATTCCTGAGATGACTTTTGTCCGTTTGCAGATCCAGATTATAAAATTCCATTCCTTCGGGATAGAATTTCATATTGGCAGAGAGTTTTTTTACAGCAAAGCCACTCCTTTCCCTGGTGGACAAACTAATCTTTGCCGTTACACTGTCCTTCACGAAGGCAATATCTTTAAAATCTCCGTGGACCTCAGAAAAGCGAATATGGTATTCGTCGAAATGCGGAGAAATATTTTTTTCAGATAATTTGTCATCCGCAAAGGATCCGTTATCGATCACGGCGTGGGCGATCCGGATATCCCAGTCGCCTGTATTCCACCGCAGGTGCAGCGGATCATTGTGGAGGATACCTGAGTCAGGAGGCGGGGGTCCGGGCCTGCGACCTTTATAATTCCGGATGGCAAAATCAGGTTCGGTAAAAAAGACCGAACGTATCAGGGCTTTTTTATGCTCCACATCCATCCGGTCCGCATCAACGGAGAAGGCAAGCATGTGCAGATCCATATCTTCTCCGCGCCAGGAATCTGTTTTTAGAAGATGGAGGTGATGCAGCCTGATTTGTCCGAGCTGAACATCGAAGGGCTTTTTCTTGCCTGAACTGTCTCCGCTGAAATAATCGGCCAGGAATTGATAATTCCAAACAGAATCGGTACGGGAAACATGGAAATAGGTTTCATCCATGCCGATGTACTTTAACTCAACTTTATCCTTAAAAAAAAACCAGTCCGTGATGTTGAGACGAACCTGGCCGGAATATAGCAATGTATCGCCTTTTTGATCCTTCACCAGTACATCGTGCAGGATCATCTTATTAAAAAAGGAAAACTCCACTTCGCGGATCCTGATATGTGTGTGAAGGTCTCTGGAGAGTTTATTGGTAACCCGCGCTACCAGCCAGTTCTGGACGAAACTGGTTTGAATGAGGATCCATAACAAAGCCAGGAGCAGGATCAGTGTCAGCAGCGTTTTACGAAGTATTTTCCCGACTTTTTTCAGATACGAAGATTAGAGGGATAAAAGTACAAAAAGCGTGCTGAAAGGGCAATAGTTAGAATAAAGTCAGCAATTGGGGATCGTTTATGGTATATGGTGGATGGTGGATGGTGGTTATGAATTATGGGTTATGAGTGATGAGTGATGAACTTTCTGTCCTAAACCGAGACGGATGCTGACCATCTATTATTTTTAAAGTTATTTGGAACATGCGGAAGTAACCATGGCCAATCACTCATAACCCATAATTCATAACCCATAACTCGAACTAGAACATCCATCCACCATATACCCAATACCATAAACCCCTAATACCCTTCCGCATCATCATCCTCCCCCCGCATATCTGCAACTGCCTCGATCTGTCCCGATTTGGTAATTTTTATCACTTCGGTCCTTCCAATGGAGCTGCGCTGGGCGGTCCTGTAGCCCATTTTCTGAAGTTTGGTAATTACCGAATCAGGGAATCCTTTTTCAACGTAGAGCAGATCCGGCATCCACTGCTCATGGAATTTCGGTTTGTTTACCGCATCTTCCGTCGACATATTAAATTCTATGATATTGATCAGGGTCTGGAACACCGAGGTGGTAATGGTTGTGCCTCCGGGTGTTCCCACAATGAGAAAAGGCTGGTCCTTGTTCAAAACGATGGTCGGCGTCATGGAACTCAGCATTCTTTTTCCGGGACGGATCGCATTGGCTTCTCCGCCCAGTGCCCCGAACATATTGGGTACTCCGGGCTTCATGCTGAAATCATCCATTTCATTATTCAACAAAAATCCTGCTCCGGCAACCACCGTCCTGCAGCCATACCAGCCATTGAGCGTGGTTGTAAGTGAGACTGCATTGCCGTTATGGTCATAGGTATCGAGATGGGTTGTTTCTTCGCTCTCGGGGATTATGCCTGCTTCTATTTTCTCGCTGTTTCCTGCGGAATCGGGATTGAAATGGGCCATGCGGTCATAGAGATAAGGATAGCTGGTGAGCCGTCTTACAGGCACTTTCACAAAATCCGGGTCACCCAGGTATTTGGCGCGGTCTGCATAAGAAAGACGCTCCACTTCGGTCATCAGGTGAATGGATCTCACCGAATGAAACCCATAATCTTTTAAGTCCTGATCCTCCACCATGCGCATCATCTGGGGAAGCAGCACACCCGCACTGCTCGGCAGCGGCATCGTAATAATGCTGTAGTCTTTTTTGTAGTCAAACACGGAAGGCGCTCTTTCCTTTGCCGAATAGTTTTTCAAATCGGCATAACTGATCAGTCCCCTTCCCCTTTGCATTTCTTCAATGATCAGTCTGGCCGTTTCACCTTCATAAAATCCCCTGGCCCCGGAATCACGGATCAGGCGAAGGGTCTTGGCCAGGTCTTTTTGAATTAGAGTATCCCCTTTTTTCCATCCCGAAGCCTTTATAAAAACCGGAGGGACAGTATTGTATTTTTGGAAATCCGCCTGGGAAGCATTCAGGCTGCTGGCTTCCGATTCAGTGATCACAAACCCTTTTTCCGCCAGATCAATGGCTGGTTGAATAAGTTTTTTCATAGGCAGCCTGGCGTATTTCAGAGACGCAAAAATCCCCGCGACACTTCCCGGAACACCGCAGGCCAGATAGCCATTCAGGCTTTTATCGGGAAGGGCATTTCCCTCTGCATCCAGGTACATATTCTGGGTTGCCCTCCCCGGCGCTTTCTCCCGGAAATCCAGCGCAATAATTTTTTCATTGGAAAATCTGGCCACAAGAAATCCGCCACCGCCCAGGTTCCCTGCTCCAGGGAATACCACCGCAAGGGCAAGCTGGGTTGCGATTGCAGCGTCCATCGCATTTCCACCCTGCTTCAGCATGTCTATACCAGCCTGGCTGGCCAGGGGATGCCCGGACACAACGGCGCCGTTCCGGCAGACTATTTTCTTTTTAACAGAATATTCAAAAGCTGTATTCGGTTGTGCATGCAGACCAAGAGAAGCCAGACAAAGCAATACAGCAGGAGGTATGGAAGAGTAAAGTTTCATGAACATCGCTGACCCGGAATTTGGGTAAAATTAGTAAAGGGAACCATACACTCAACCGCCAATATAATAACGATGCCTGTTTATCCGGGGATTCACTAATTTGCCAAATCACAAACGACTATATTCCTGATGAATAGATTTCTAGTTGCCTGCCTGCTGCTTGTACTCGTTAGCAGGCCCGGTATTGCTCAAACTCCTGAATCAATGGATGCATCGGATATTTTACTGCAGATGAAAAAACTCAACGTCCTCGGTTCGGTGCTTTATATCGCCGCCCATCCGGATGATGAGAATACGCGTCTGCTGGCCTGGTTATCCAAAGAGAAACTTTACCGTACGGCCTATCTTTCGATCACAAGGGGAGACGGCGGACAAAATTTGCTGGGTGACGAGCAGGGTGTTGAACTCGGGTTGATCAGGACCCAGGAGCTGCTTTCTGCCCGGCGCATCGACGGAGCCGAGCAGTTCTTTTCGCGTGCATTTGATTTCGGATTTTCAAAGACCACGGAGGAGTCATTGAGGTTATGGAATGAACAAAAAATATTAAGCGATGTGGTCTGGGTTATCCGTAAGTTTCAACCCGATATAATCATCACGCGTTTTCCCGAAGATAAGCGGGCAGGTCACGGACAGCATTCTGCATCTTCCGTGCTGGCCCATCTTGCATTTGCCGCCGCCGCTGATCCCAAACAATTTCCGGAACAATTCAAATATGGTGTTCGCCCGTGGAAGGCGACCCGGCTGTTTTGGAACAACTATAATTTCGGAAATGTCAATACAACGCGTGAGGATCAGCTGAAAATTGAAGTTGGTGGCTTTAATCCGCTGGTCGGAAAAAGTTATGGTGAAGTGGCTGCGGAAAGCCGCAGTCAGCATCGCAGCCAGGGTTTTGGCATCGCCCGATCCTATGGAAATTCCCTGGAATATTTTTCACTCACGGAAGGAGAGAAAGCGGATAAGAGCCTGATGGAAAATGTGGACTGTACATGGAAACGCGTTACAGGAGGATCTGAAATAGAATCCCTGATCAGTAAAATGATAAAGGATTATGATCCTTCCGATCCCGCCAAATCCCTGCCAAACCTGGTATCCGTTTATAAACGCATTTCCGGATTACCGGAGGGTTACTGGAAAGCAAAGAAGCTGGCAGAAACACAGAAACTGATTGAGGCCTGCAGTGGTCTCTGGCTCGAAGCATCGGTGCACCAGGCTTATGGAATAAAAGATCAAACGGTGGCGGTGGAACTCCGGATTGTAAATCGCTCACCCGTGCAGGTTAGCCTGAGCGGAGTATCGGTAAATCAAACGGACACGGGCTGGAAGCAAAACCTGGAACCGATGGAGAGCTATTCCGTTTCATTGCCCGTATCCCTTGCAGGTTTGCCTATAAGTCAGCCTTACTGGCTTAAAGAGCCTATGTCAACCGGCTCCTATAACGTAGATGATCAAACGCTGATCGGGCAACCACAAAATGAACCTGCACTGGAGGCCAGCTTCCGGATAGATATGCTGGGTCAGAGTTTCCTGATTAAAAAACCGGTATTATATGACCGGACCGAACCGGCGAGAGGAGAAACGTTTGAACCCTTTGTGATCACTCCGGAAGTGACCGCTTCCTGCAGTCCTGAGGTTTTGCTATTCAGTGGGAAAACTGAACAAAATCTAACTGTAAGCAGTCAGGAGAAAGGCGGCGCGGCTACTCCTGTAGCCCTTACCGGATCACCCTATTTTGAAATCATGAACGAAGTTTCTTCAAACAATGCAGTCTATAACTTTCGCATTACACCTGTCGATGGAAATCAAATGCCGGCATGGACATGGGCTACCCGGATATCCAATGGCAAAACAGATACATTACTGCAGCGCCGAACCATCTCTTATGCGCATATACCGAGGATAGATTATTTTAAACCGGTAAGTGCCGAGCTCGTTTCTACGGATCTGAAAATTAAGGGAGCGAGGATCGGATACATCGAAGGTGCCGGTGACAAAGTGCCTGATGCACTCAGGGAAATGGGATATACAGTAACGATCATCAACGAAAATAATTTTTCTTCCTCCATGCTGCAGCATTTCGATGCGGTGATTACAGGCGTTAGGGCCTATGATGTGCATAACTGGCTTTTTGATAAATATGCCGTGCTGATGGAGTACATAAAAAATGGCGGCAACCTGATCGTACAATACAACCGTAATAATTCAGAAGACGCAAGGACGCATATCGGGCCCTATCCATTCAGTATTTCCAATGGAAGGGTGACGGAAGAAAATGCGGCAGTGCAGTTCGTTCATCCGGACAATCCCGTCCTGCATTATCCCAACCAGATCACGGAAAAGGATTTCGAAGGTTGGATCCAGGAGCGGGGAATCTATTTTGCCACGCATGCCGATCCGAAGTACCAGGAAATTTTTTCCATGCACGATACCGGGGAGCAGGACCAGCAGGGAAGTCTGATCACGACCGGCTACGGAAAGGGGAATTTTACCTATACCGGACTAGTATTTTTCAGGGAATTGCCTGCAGGTGTTCCAGGCGCTTACCGTTTGCTTGCAAACCTCATTGCCCAGAATCAAACCAAGGATAAATAATTGCATGTTCAGAAGAAGGGAAATTGCATTTGTAGTAGCAATCGTTACCGGATTGGTGGTGGGGAGGGTTATTAAGAAGGTTACCATCGGCATGATCATCGGTTTGTTGCTGGGTTTGATCGCCGCCATGCTGATGGCCAGCCGGGGTAATACAAAAAAATAATATGGAACCATCACCAGAAGAACGGCCGCCATTATTTAAGTCATGGAAAGCCTGGTACGGACTGGTGATTGGGTTTCTATTTTTCCTGATCGCCTGTTTCTATCTGTTTACTAAACATTTTTCATGAGTTCCCCCGACTGGATCGTCCTGATCGTTACGCTGATCGGGATTATCATCTACGGATTGTATAAAAGCCGGGCGGAAAAAAACCTGGAGAGTTATTTTTTGTGCAACCGCTCGGCGCCCTGGCCGCTGATCCTGCTTGGTATCATGGGAACCCAGGCCAGTGCGGTTACATTTCTTTCTGCACCGGGTCAGGCTTATACTGACGGCATGCGTTTCGTTCAGTATTACTTCGGATTGCCGCTTGCAATGGTTGTGCTTTGCGTGACTTTCGTTCCGGTGTTTCATAAGCTGAAACTATTCACTGCTTATGAGTTCCTCGAAAAAAGATTTGACGGCAAAACGCGCACATTTGCTTCATTGCTTTTTTTATTGCAAAGAGGCATGTCGACCGGCATCAGCATTTCTGCACCTTCCATTATTCTTTCCTCTTTGCTCGGGTGGGACATTCTGTGGACAAATATCCTGATGGGCGGCCTGCTCATCATCTACACCGTGACTGGCGGAGCCAAGGCTGTGGCGTATACACAGCAACTGCAGTTCATTATCATATTTGCCGGAATGCTGATGGCAGGATACATGGTGGTTCATCTCCTGCCGGAGCACGTCGGACTATCAGACGCCCTGCACATCAGCGGTAAAGCGGGTAAACTAAATGTGATCACATCGGGCAGGAATGAAAAAGGATTTAGCTGGAACGACCGTTATAATATCTGGAGCGGAATGATCGGCGGATTTTTTCTTGCTCTATCTTATTTCGGTACGGACCAGAGTCAGGTGGGCCGCTATCTCACGGCCCGTTCCACGAGGGAAAGCAAGATCGGGCTGCTATTGAATGGACTGGTGAAAGTGCCGATGCAATTTGCGATTCTGTTACTTGGCACGCTTGTATTCTCCTATTATCAGTTTGCCAAAGAGCCCTTATTCTTTAATCAGACCCAACTGGAACTGCTGGCAAAAACCAAGTATGCAGATTCACTAAAAATCGTGCTGAAGGCCTATGATCACCTGCAGGATCAAAAAATAGCGCAAATGAATCCTGCCGGTGGCGCGCTGGTGGAAAACCGTATGCAGGAAGGACTGGTAATGCAAAAGGCGCAGGAGGAGCAGGTGCGCCTGAGAACCACGATCAAGCGTTGGTTAGACGATAAGTCGGTCAAAGGGGATAGTAATGATACAAACTATATATTCCTGCGTTTCGTGATTGACCATCTGCCGCGGGGCCTGATCGGATTGCTGATTGCCGTAATATTTTTGTCCGCCTGGGGATCGGTAGCGGCCTCGCTGAATTCTCTTGCCTCGGCTACGATCAATGATATTCATAAGCGAAGTATAAAAGTGCCTTTGTCAGTGGAGAAGGAATATCAATACTCGCGATGGTACACCCTGGCCTGGGGAATATTCTGCGTTGTGATTGCACAGCTGGCCTACAATATCGGCAACAGCCTGATAGAAGCGGTAAATGTTTTGGGATCCTTATTTTATGGCGTGATCCTCGGCATATTCCTCGTTGCCTTTTACATCAAAAAAATAACGGCCACACCAGTCTTCATCAGCGCTGTGGTAACCGAACTTTTTGTAATCGCCATACATATCCTTAATCAGAAAGGCATTCTGGAGATCAGTTTTCTGTGGTTGAATGCGATTGGAGCGATTGGGGTTGTGTTGATGAGTTACCTTATTAATTGGTTGATGGTTGATAGTTGATGGTTGATGGATCCCATGTGCGAATTCTCACCTGAATTCCATCAACCATCAACTATCAACCATCAACTTCTCTCAAGAAAGCGCTTCCGCCTTCACACCATTGTAGCTTTTTTTACTCACTTCGATGAGCCGGAGCACCCTTTCCCGGATATCGTCGCGCAGGCCCTGGATTTCATGCTCAAACACTTCATGGAGTTCATTTAACTCTTCGTTGGTTGTTCCGCGGATGCGCCGGATCTTATCCTTGAGCTGGTCTGCGGAGTCCGAGATTTTTTGGCGGGTTTCGCTTCCTTTTGCGGGGGCGATGAGAATTCCGATCACAATGCCGGATAAAGTAGCAGTAAATAATCTTTGCAGGCTCATATGCTGAAATTTTAGGATGAAAAATGATTCTATGAGTTGAATTTCAACAATCTTGCCAGGAACGGAAGGAATACCGTTGGGAGGTTCCCGCATTAACAATAAATATGAAATTGGCTATATTTGCGCCTTCATAAAATGGTCACAAAGATTTTAATTCTTCAATGAGCACTTATCTGATAACCGGGGGCGCCGGGTTCCTGGGGATTAATATGACCCGTTATCTGCTGGAGCGTGGCCATAAAGTGGTTTCGCTGGACATTGCGGATTTTGATTACCCGGAAAAAAATATCATTCACGAAATAAAGGGAGATACGCGCGACCGGGCCACGGTGGACCGGGCCATGCAGGGCGTCGATTTCGTGATCCATACGGCTGCAGCGCTTCCGCTGTATAAGAAAGAAGATATTTATTCAACGGATATCGATGGAACACGGAATGTATTGCAGTCCGCCTTGGATAATCATATACAAAGAGTCGTTCATATTTCTTCCACTGCGGTTTACGGAGTCCCTGACCACCATCCGCTGGTTGAAGATGATAGAATGATTGGCGTTGGACATTACGGAATTTGTAAAGTGAAGGCAGAAGAAATGTGTGTGGAGTTTAGGAAGAAGGGGCTCTGTGTTCCGGTCTTTCGCCCGAAATCATTTATCGGCCCCGAGCGGCTGGGCGTGTTCGGATTATTTTATGACTGGGCAAAAGACGGGAAAGGATTCCCCGTATTGGGAAGCGGGAATAACAAATACCAGCTGATGGACGTGGAGGATTTCTGCGATGCGATTTATTTGTCCACCATGATCGACCGCGACAAAGCAAACGATACATTTAACGTAGGAGCGAAAATATTTACGACGATCAGGCAGGATTACCAGACGGTGCTGGACAGGGCAGGCTTCGGAAAGAAGATCACCGGAGTCCCTGCGGGATTCGCGATCCGGGTCCTGCGCATCCTGGATAAACTTGGCATCTCCCCACTGTATCCGTGGGTTTACGAAACAGCATCCAAGGACTCATTTGTTTCTATAGAAAAAGCGGAACGTGTGCTGGGCTTTGCTCCCAAATATTCCAACCAGGATGCCCTGTTGAGAAACTACGAATGGTATATTGCCAACATGGACCATTTTCATCAGGCAGGCACAGGGGTGTCACACCGCGTTCCCTGGAAGCAGGGCGCATTGGGTATTGTGAAGAAATTTTTCTGAAGAGGCAATTGCGTTTTTTTACCTGAATAAGTATGCACTTCTTCATGCGGAATTAGTTTAACATTCGACCATTCCACAATGAATAATATACCATTTCAAAGCATCGACTGGGATTCTATTCCAAAAACCGAACACGAGGGTGAGACCGGAATATCTTATTGGCAGACGCTTCAACTCGGGGGACTTCGCATCCGAATTGTTGAATACAGTAGAGGATATTTAGCCGACCATTGGTGCCAGAAGGGCCATATAGTGTATTGCCTCGAAGGTGAATTTATTGTAGAATTGGAAGGCGGAGAAAAAACTACGATCAGTAAAGGCATGGGCTATGTTGTATCGGATAACCTGAGTTCTCATCGTTCGTACTCAAAGGGGGGAGTGAAGTTGTTGATTGTGGATGGGGAGTTTTTGGGATGATTGCATTTTTGGCCCACAACCTATTAAACACTAATTTCAATCTAAATGACATTAAAAATAGCGATCCTCGCCATTTCCCTTGCATCCTTGTTTCATTTTAGCAGTAGAGAAAAGCATGAATTTTCGAATTTTCCATCGAGCAAAGAAATAAATACCCAGGATTCAATACCGCCTCTTCATACGATCGGCGAATCGGATATTGAAAAGATTTCAACTTCTTTTTCAAATCAAACGATAACTGTTCGCCTAAAAAGTGGAATTGAATATACTTATCCGCAAATGGATTGGGACCTTGAGGATGCTAGCCCGCTCCTGAATAAGGCATTGAGAGATTCCTTACAAAGGTTAACGATTACATTCACAAAAGTAGAGCACGACCCGGAATTCCCTGGGGGAGAAGAAGCCTGGCAAAAATATATCTGGGAATATTGTAACATGCACAAAGAGGCGATTGAAAATTATGGAACTGCTAAATTCAGAATGGAATTTAAAGTACACCTTCACGGTCAAATTACTGATCCCAGGATATTATTGAATTACAACAATTCAGATCTTGGACAACTTGCCATGGAGGCAATTCAAAACAGTCCGGCTTGGATCCCCGCAACCCAAAATGGATATAAGGTTGTTGCTTATAAATATTTGGATATAGTTCTTAGTCTTAAGAAAAATTATAAGCCGTAATGGGGCGGTTGTAACAAGTATAGAACTTATATCGAAGGAATATCGAAGAAAAGTCAAAGGACAGTGCCTTATATTGGCTATTCCGCCATTATGCAATTTAAAAGGTATTCCCTGTTATCACTGAAACGCCGGATGATATTTCTCCAATGTCTTTCTCAAATATTCCCTATCGAGATGCGTATAGATCTCGGTGGTCGTAATGCTCTCATGCCCCAGCATTTCCTGAACCGCACGCAGGTCAGCGCCGCCTTCCACGAGATGAGTTGCAAAAGAATGCCTGAATGTATGGGGGGAAACAATTTTCTTAATTCCTGCCTGCATTACAATCTCTTTTAATAAAATAAAAATCATCTGTCTTGACAAGCCCGCACCGCGGCGGTTCAGAAAGAGGATGTCCTCGTTGCCTGGTTTGATGCCTGCATGAACACGCACCTGGTTTCGGTAAATGGAAATATATTTAAGCGCTGTTTTGCCGATGGGAACAAGCCTTTCCTTATCACCCTTGCCCGTAACTTTAATAAATTCCAGGTCGGGATAAAGTGATGAGAGGCGGAGGTTCACCACTTCACTCACACGCAATCCGCAACTGTACATGGTCTCGAGTATGGCGCGGTTTCTTTCCCCTTCTGGTTTGCTGAGATCTACGGATTCCAGGATCTGCGTGATCTCTGCAACACTTAAAAAATCAGGCAATGCTCTTTTGAGTTTTGGTGTTTCGAGGAGCAATGTGGGATTTTTGCTGACGATATCTTCGAGAAGGCAGTATTTATAGAATGAACGGATCCCGGAAAGGATTCGCGATTGGGATGCAGCCGTCATTCCGAGTGCGCCGATCCATTTGACAAATTCCTGGAGGTCCTTTAACACGATGTCTTTCGGGGAAGGACTGCTGTTTCTGAATTCGAGGAACTGGGTGAACTTTTCTATATCATGCAGATAAGCTTCCACGGAATGGTCGGAGAGTGACTTTTCCAGTTGCAGCCAGGCTTTGAATCCTTTTTTAACGGAAGACCACATGGTCATGCTAAGTTGCGAATAATAGTGCAATGCCGCATCCGGATGTCTTGGAATTTTTACAGGGAATTTTACTTTTTAAGCGGCCATTTCTCTTTTGCAAATCCCTCCTGCATTTGTTTAACCAGCTGGTAGGTGGCCGGACAGTATGCTATATTCTGCTTATAAACGTTACCGTATTCCGCAATTTTCTTTTTGGTGTGGTGTGGAAATCCTGCGCAATCGGCCGGACGCACATCATAGATCTGGCAATGATTTGTTTTCAGGTCCAGGAACTGGCAGGGCGATTTTTTGTTTATCCAGTCGCCGGTACTGTCTCTAAAAAGCCATTTCTCCCGAAAGGACCTCTGGCTCATGCCCAGATGGGCGGCGATACGAATGATGTCTTTTTGGGTATAGGTTGGGGACATGGTCCTGCAACAGTTTGCACATTTCAAACAGTCCGTGCCGGCCCAGGCCAGTTTGTTTACCTCCAGCGTGATCAGGTGCAGATTTTTCGGCGCCCTTCTTTCCAGCCTGCTGAGAAAAAGCCTTAGTTTTCTTTTATTGCGAGTAACTAATTGTTTGAATGTTCTGAGATTAACAGTCTGATTGCTCATAGAAGGAAGAAATTCTTAAGTACCTGCTTTGAAATTGGATGGCGAATATATCAATCATCAAAATGAATACCTATTTTTTTCATCAGCAGCGTTGCATTCAGGCTCTCGCATATACCTTTCCTCAGCCGGTAGTCGAAATACAATTCCCCATCTTTGATCTGGCTGTCAAAATGGTAGGTGATCACAGAACCGGGATCGCGATCTGATTCTGACCTGGCCAGCCCGGTATCATGTGTGGCCATGACGGCGACTGCTTTTTCACTGATCAGCTGGCGGATCAGGGCCCTGGATCCGGCATGACGGTCATCAGAATTTGTGCCGCGCAAAACTTCATCGAGCAGGATGAATACCGGCTCCCCGCGGTTCACATTTTCAATAATGAATTGGAGCTTTTTAAGCTCCGCGTGAAAAGTAGAAGTATTCTCTGCAAGATTGTCTGCTACCCGCATACTGCTTAGTAAATGCATCCCGCTGGCTTCAAATTCAGATGCACAAACAGGAGCTCCCATGAATGCCAATACCAGGTTCGTACCGAGTGACCGCAGGAAGGTGCTCTTGCCCGCCATATTGGAACCTGTGACAATGGCGACCTTGCCCAATCCCTCCAGAGCGAATGAATTCAATACGATATTGCCCGGAGGAATGAGCGGGTGGCCAAGATCATTTGCCTTTAGATTAAAATACCGATCGTTTATTAGAGGAAAGCACCAGCCGGGTTTATTTCGAATTAGGGAAGAAATACTAATGATCACTTCAATTTCTGCAATGGCCTTGAACCAGGGAGCAAGCATATGCTTGTTCTTTTTCTTCCATGCCACCAGGGCGATCATCTGCTGAAGATCCCATAAAATAAATGTGTTCAGGAAGAAGAATACTAAAAGATTCAGCCGGAAGTCGAACCTTTTCAGGATCCCGCGGAATTGCCTGATCGTAACAGAAGGAGCACCGGATCCACTGATTTTGTTTTTTAATTCCTTATTGAAAGCGGTTTGAAAGCTTTCATTTTCGAAAGCATGCAATTGCTCATAAAGGGCATTCATCTCCGGTTCAATGCGGGAGAGCAGGATCCAGGTAGGATGCACTTTGGCACTGATCAGAGAAGAAACGCCTAAAAAACAAACCAGGGCCAGTAAAAAACCGGAGAGAGAAATCAGATCAGATATATAAAACGCCAAAATGGTCAAACTTATCAGGGAATAAATCACCAACAGGCCCTTCCAATAGGATTTTTCAAAGATTCCTGCCGGTTCCTCTATCCATTGCCTGAGACGTTTTTCAGTTTGAAAGCTGATGGGGTTGGCCATAGCATTTGACTGGAATTGCTGGGACCATTCCGTTTTTCCTGCCATTTCTTTTGCCGCTTCCTGTTTCTCCCTGATCTGCGCGACGGAAAGAGGATGAAGTAAATGGTGGGCAAGTAATTTTTTGGACTGGTCTGCGTGGCAACGACTGAGAAACTGATATATAGAAGCCTGACCGAACAGATCGAGATCTGATGCGTAGGCATGAACAGGATCGCTGAACATGAGGCCGTCGTCGTATGCAGAGAGTTGCTGATGCATGGCATCTGTTTCGTGCCGATTGATCAGGATCAATCGTTCATGATTTTTTATCTGTTCTGATTTTGCGGCATCGAAATACACCAGCATGCCGAGACCAATCCCGCAAAAAAGAATGGATAAGGCCGATGAACCCAATGCCGGCCAGTAATAATAGACAAGCGCAGCCGCAAGCAGAAAGACCGCAAGCCTTGCCAAAGCCAGTGCGCTTTTCGCTTTTCTTGCTTTTCTGACTGAAAGCTGATGCCGCTGAATGTTTGCATGATAGAACTGAAGAATTCCGGCGGTTTGATCCTGAAATGTAGTCATCACCACCAATATACATCTTCTATAAAAAAGAAATCAGGTTTGCCAATCCTATCCACCAGAATGGAAAGAATGTCATATTGAATCAGCTTCCATTGTGGATATTTCTCCTGATAGGCTACTCCGGCTTTCAATAAGTGGCCCATTTTCTTCCTTCCCACCCAATCTTCAGGCATCCCGAACCGGTCATCATGCCTTGATTTGACTTCTATAAAATGCAATACCTCCTCCCGGGCAGCGACGATATCCACTTCATAACGCCCCGATTTCCAATTCAGGGCCAGTAATTGAAATCCATGCCGGCCAAGCCATTCCGCGGCCATTTCCTCACCCGCTTTCCCAAATTCATTATGTGCGGCCATTTTTGCTTTACTTTGAGCCACTAATAAAAAATATGGAACTGAGTAAATTTAAGGTAATGCCTGTCCGGGGCAAAGTACAACACTATGCCTGGGGCGGGTTAAACTACCTTCCGGAACTGCTGAATTTGCCGGTAAAAAAGGGTGAAACTTTCGCGGAATATTGGTTGGGGGCGCATAGCACGGGAAGCACGGAATTGGAGTCTGGCGACAAAGAAAAAATACTGCTGAAAAATTATATCCACGCTTATCCGAAAGAAACACTCGGGAAAACGGTCGCTGAGCAATTCGGCCAGTTGCCTTATCTCTTTAAAATTCTTGACGTAAGGGATATGCTTTCCATCCAGGTACATCCATCGAAAGAGCATGCGCAGAAAGAATTTGAAGAAGAGAATAAAAAAGGGACGGCCCTAACCGATCCGCAGAGAAATTATAAAGACGATAATCACAAACCGGAACTCATGATGGCCCTAAGTGAATTCTGGTTATTACATGGGTTTAAGCCGGTCAAGCTGTTGGAAAGGATCCTCCACGAAATTCCCGAATTGCATTTCCTGGTGCCTGTTTTCGGTAACGGGAATTACAAGGCCCTTTATCAGCAGGTAATGGACATGCCGCAGGGACAATTGAACAGACAACTGACCACACTGCTTGATCGCATCGTGCCCCATTACCAGGTAGGGAAACTTAAAAAAAATAAAGAAGATTTCTGGGCCGCGAGGGCAGCGCTGACTTACAGCACGAAGGGCGATGTGGACCGCGGAATTTTTTCCATTTATTTTTTTAATCTCCTTCAGGTTAATCCTGGTCAGGCGGTCTTTCAGGGTGCCGGCGTGCCGCACGCTTATCTGGAAGGACAAAGTGTGGAGATCATGGCCAATTCCGATAATGTTCTTCGCGGCGGTCTTACACCAAAGCATGTGAATGTACCCGAGCTGCTGAAGCATCTGAAATTTGAACCGACCATTCCGCAAATTATTTCTGCCAAAACAGGCGATCCCGCCGTTGATATTTTCCCTACACAGGCACCCGATTTTGAACTTGGTCGTATTCACCTTACGAAGGGTCAGGATATTGAATTGGTCTCCCGGTCGGTCCAGCTTTTTATCGTATTGGAAGGTGAAACAAAAGTTATAGAGAAAGGGGGCGAAGGATTCAACAGGAAAAAAGGCGAAGCCTGGGTGAGTTTTGATGCTGCGCAATCAAATCTGAAAGCAACGGAAAATTCAGTGATTTACCGGGCAGCGATTCCGGGGGGCAATTGAGAATGGATGGGTTGTGGGTTATGGGTTATGGGTTATGGGTTATGGGTTATGGGTGAGAGAGGAAGCGCAAATTAGGATAAAATTTTTTGCATGACAGAACAGCCTCTTCTCTCTTTCAATTGTCCATTTTCACGGGCTTTGATCTAAAATTATTAAGCCCATATATTTTTAAAATGAATTAAATTTGGACTTCTAAATTTTAGTGATGAAGAATTCAAAAACGCTGATCTGGTCTTTTATTCTGCTGGTATTCATTGCGGCTATTTACCGGGTCATTCCCAATCCCTGGCGTCCCTATGGCTTTGCACCGCAGTGGGCTATGGCCATTTTTGCCGGCGCAGTTATAAAGAATAAGAAGTGGGCCCTTATTATGCCCGTGCTTTCCATGTTTGTCTCCGATTTGCTTTATCAGTTGCTTTATATGGGTGGTCTCACGGACATGCAGGGATTCTATGCGGGTCAATGGCAGAATTATGTCCTGTTTGCCCTGTTGGTATTCATCGGATTTGCCATTAAAAAGCCCAGTCTTGTCAATATTGCCGCTGCTTCCTTCGCAGCGCCAACCGTTTATTTCCTGCTTTCTAATTTTATTGTTTGGTCAGGTACCGGCACCCGCGGATTGGGGCGACCGAAAACCTTTAACGGACTCCTGCTCTGTTATTCAGACGGAATTCCTTTTTACCTGACCAGTATTGTGGCTACTTTGTTTTTCTCGACTATTTTGTTTGGAACGTTTGTTTTGATTTCAAGAAGCAAACTGGCGAAATTAGTTGATGGGTGACCGTCAACGGTCAACCATCAACCCTCCCCAAATCCCTCATCCTCCACCAATCCACCCCCGTCTGCGGCCATCGTAGCGAGTTCGTCGCAACGATTGTTGTAGGCATTGGTATCATGCCCTTTTACCCAGTGGAATTCTATATGATGCAGTTTGGCCAGGCTGGCATAGCGTAGCCAGAGGTCCTTGTTCTTTTTTCCTCCTTTGAAGTCTGTTGTGATCCAGTTTTTCAGCCAGCCTTGTTCGACCGACTTTACCACATACTGGCTGTCTGAATAGATATGGACTTTCAGGTCGCGTCGTTTCAATGCTTCCAGTCCGGCGATTACTGCCATGAGTTCCATTCGGTTGTTGGTGGTTTTCTTATAGCCGGCGGACAATTCTTTTGCATGCCCCTTCCAGAGGAGGATGGTTCCATAGCCGCCCGGTCCGGGATTGCCCCGGGATGCGCCATCGGTGTAAATGGTAATCGGATCGTGATGCACGGGGGATTGTTTTAGGGAAATGTCTTGAGGGATTCGTTGATGGTTGATAGTTGATCGTTGATGGACCTTATTTCTCTAGATTCCTGAATATTCTTTTCACACCTGGAAAACACCGGTTTTGAATTCGCTCAGCCGGGGATTATGATTTGCCGCCTTGATGCCTTCTGAAATAATACGCCTGGTTTCCAACGGATCTATAAGGGCGTCTACCCATAGACGGGCCGCGGCATAATAAGGGCTCGTTTGTTTTTCATAACGGTCACGGATAATTGTAAATAATCTTTTCTCCTCATCCGGGTCTGCGGGCTTATCCCCGGATTTTATTGAACCAACCTGGATCTGCATCAGGGTTTTTGCCGCCTGCTCGCCTCCCATCACGGCAATGCGGGCCGTGGGCCAGGCCAGAATCAGGCGGGGATCGTAAGCTTTTCCACACATGGCATAATTACCGGCACCGTAAGAATTTCCAATGATCACGGTAAATTTAGGGACCACCGAATTGGCAACGGCACTCACCATTTTTGCACCGTCTTTAATGATGCCGGAATGTTCACTGCGCGAACCGACCATGAATCCGGTGACGTCCTGCAAAAAAACGAGGGGGATTTTTTTCTGGTTGCAGTTCATGATGAAGCGCGCGGCCTTGTCCGCACTGTCGTTATAGATCACACCACCAAGCTGCACTTCGCCCCTTTTCGTTTTCACTACGATGCGCTGGTTGGCTACTATGCCCACGGCCCATCCTTCCATTCGCGCATACCCACAGATGATGGTCTTCCCGTAATCTTCTTTAAACTGCTGGATGCCCGGCGCATCCACGATCCTGTTGATGACCTCCAGCATATCATAAGGCTTTGACGGATCGGTCGGGATTATTCCGTATATCTCATGGATATCCTTAGCGGGGGCAGTGGGATTGATACGGTCAAATCCGGCCGACTGTATCTGGTGTCCCAGTGTGGAGATTATTTTTTTGACCTGGTCCAGGCAATCCTGTTCAGTTTTGAATTTATAATCGGCAATGCCTGAAATAGCCGTGTGCGTAACTGCGCCACCCAGGGTTTCTGCATCCGTGGTCTCTCCGATAGCGGCTTTAACGAGGTAGGGCCCTGCCAGAAAAATCGATCCCTGGCCCTCCACCATCAGGGTTTCATCGCTCATGATGGGAAGGTAAGCGCCACCCGCAACACAGGGACCCATAACCGCAGATATCTGGGTGATTCCCATAGCGCTCATCCGGGCATTATTATAAAAGATGCGGCCGAAATGTTCTTTGTCTGGAAATATCTCGTCCTGCATGGGCAGATAAACGCCTGCACTGTCTACAATATAGATGACAGGCAAATGATTTTCCATGGCAATCTCCTGCATGCGGAGATTTTTTTTCCCCGTAATAGGAAACCAGGCGCCTGCTTTTACCGTTTGATCATTAGCGAGGATCACGCACTGGCGGCCGCTCACGTATCCGATGCCGGCAACGGTGCCTGCTGCGGGGCATCCTCCATGCTCTTCATACATTTCATAGCCCGCAAAAGCGGCGATTTCTGTAAACGGGGAATTATCATCCTTGAGATAGGCGATGCGTTCGCGCGCCGTGAGTTTGTTTTTTTCGTGCTGCTTATCTATCGCTTTTATTCCTCCGCCAAGCACGATCTTTTGAAACCGGTTGCGGAGCTGGCTGAGTGATTGCTTAAGGCTGTCTTCATTCTTATTAAAATCAAGATCCATGGCTGCTGTAT
This sequence comes from uncultured Chitinophagaceae bacterium, assembly GCA_963705005.1. Classification (GTDB taxonomy): domain Bacteria; phylum Bacteroidota; class Bacteroidia; order Chitinophagales; family Chitinophagaceae; genus Puia. The sequence continues at coordinate 61,591 of CAVPIO010000009.1, read as the reverse complement.
ATGCTGCAATAATAATGTATTTTTAAAGGTATGCAATGGAAACGGTACGCTCCCTGGTTGCTTCCGGTTATACCCGCGGTCGGCATTAAAATATTTTCTTTTTTCCCCGATGCCGTTGAAAAATATTATTCAGCGGGTCTTTACCCGTTTCTCGCCCGTTTGTTGCGCTTCACTTTCGGCTGGATACCATTTAGTATCGGTGATGTTTTTTATGCGGTCGTTTTCATTTGCATATTGGCTGCCATCGTCCGGTTCATTAAAAAAGCATTCCAAAGGAAATTGTACCGGGAATATCTTTTTTTTTGCGCCGGGCAACTGGTCTCCATTGTATTGTGGGTCTATGTGATCTTTAATTTTTTGTGGGGCCTGAATTATGACAGGCCCGCCATCGGCGACCAGCTGCATCTTGAAACCAAACCCTATGATAAAGATGATCTCGAGCATTTGCTGAGCACCATCGTTTTCAGAATGAACAGCCTGGATTCCGCATCCCATGCTTCAAGGCCGGATCTTAAAAAAAGATTATTCCGGGAATCCACAAATGCTTACCGTAATTATGCGGTGCATGACGATGCTTTTTTTTATCGAACGCCTTCCGTAAAGCCCACCCTTTTTGGTTATCTCGGAGACTACCTTGGTTTTAGCGGGTACTATAATCCCTTTACGGGAGAAGCCCAGGTAAACACGACCGTACCGGTTTTTGTTCAACCCTTCACAACCTGCCACGAGATCGGCCACCAGCTGGGATACGCGAAGGAGGAAGAGGCCAACTTTGCAGGGTATCTCGCTGCCAAATCATCTCCGGATCCGGCCTTCCGTTATTCCGTTTACCTGGATCTCTATCTATACGCCGGTAGCGCATTGTACATGCTTGATTCAACTTCGTTTATCCCATACCGTGAGTCATTGCATCCTGAAGTGAGGCAGGACCTGAGGGACCTGAAGGAGTTCAACAAAAAATATGAAAACCCTTTCGAGCCCATCATCAGGAGGCTGTATGGGGATTACCTCAAGGCCAACCGGCAGCCGCAGGGGATGAATTCATATGACGAAGTGGTTGGGCTGGCGATCGCCTATTATGAGAAATTCGGCCGGGATTCTTTTTAAAATTTATTCTTCCACATCATGCTCTCGACCGGTTTGTTTGACTGCCCGCCATATTTTGCATCTTTTTTCTGATTGTATTTTACTTCAATCTCGCCCAGTACAGGAAAATAGATCAGCTGGCCAATCGGCATTCCATGATAAATGCGAACCGGCTGCTTGACGGAAATCTCCAGGGTCCAGTTGCCGCAAAACCCCACGTCCCCTTTTCCGGCCGTAGCATGTATGTCAATACCCAGCCTTCCGGTTGATGATTTACCCTCCAGGAACGGCACATGCTCATGCGTCTCCGTATATTCGGCCGTCACCCCCAGGTAGAAAATATGCGGATACAGCACGAAGCCTTCGTCCGGAATCTCAAAAGATTCGATCTCGTTGTGTTTTTTGGCGTCCAGGATATGTTCGCGGTAAGTGGCCAGCCATTTGCCGAGATGAACATCATAAGAGTTGCTGCCCAGGCAGGCCCGGTCGTATGGCTCCACTTTAATCGTTCCCTTTGCCAATTTCTTCCAGTATTCGTTTGTCAGATAAAATCATTGAGTCTGGCTGTTTATTTGTTTATTTGTTCAGGTCTTCGATGCGTCCGGAAATGCAGGCGAATTTCGCGATAACCGCAGTTGGGATGCCCTTATTTTATCAACATAATATTAACGAATCTACAAGACTGGCCATCTGGCATATTGAAGAGGACGAATCTTTTTTCCTAAAAAGGGTTCCTCTGAAAAGAGATGTGTCCCATCCGCTGAAAAAACTTCAGCATCTCGCAGGCCGGTACCTGCTCCCGGAACTCTTCAACGATTTTCCACTTTCGGAGATCCTCGTCGCAGATACGCGCAAACCCTATCTTGCCGGAGAGAAATACCATTTTTCCATATCGCATTGTGGAACCTTTGCAGCCGCAATTGTGAGCAGCCGGTACCGGGTGGGTATTGATGTGGAGCAGACTGTTCCCGGGATTGAGCGGATCCGGGAGAAATTCCTTTCCGCGGATGAGCTGGCGCTGGCCTTCGATGATCTGGACCGTTCGGGTCATCGGCTTCGTCAGCTCACCCTGCTCTGGTCGGCCAAGGAATCCATTTTCAAATGGTATGGCCTTGGCAGCGTGAATTTCCGGGAGCATATCCAATGGATTGAACCTTATTTTATCCGGACCGGAGACGAGCTTGGGCAGTTGAGTTTTGCTTTTCGCAAGCAGGGGGATCAGGCCCTTACCGTTTACTACAAAGTCTTTAATGATCTGGTATTGGGTTTTGTTTATTCATAGTCTTTGGCAGGGCTCATCCTTAGCTCCTTAAACCAACCCGGGAAAAATGTATTTTTCAAACATTTCACTTTGTGCATGACCAGCTGCATGAGCCCGGTGCTCCCGGGTAGTCCTTATAGCTTTAGCTAATTTTGCAGAGCGGCCTGGGCATAAACGGATTTTTTTTCTTCTATTCAATTCCCAAAATCTCATCCCTGTCGTCGATCAGGTCCATGCTAAAAGTATCCTGACCCGCAATGCCCTCCATGGATCCCTTTATGTGCGCCGCATTCAATAATACTTTTTCCAATTGCTTCTCCCTCGCCTTCCATAGTTTTTCCATCATGTCCCGTTCCCGCTGGATTGACATTTTCATGGAAGAAAACCCTTCGCGAACTGCTTTCCATTGTTCGCTGAATTCGGATCCGGTGAGATAGTCGTAGAGCAGCTGCATTTTGTCGCCCTTTATTTTGCTGGGTGCTGGCGGCCTGAAAGATGCGGATAATACCATCCCGCAATACATGCGAAAGCGCTTTGACCTCGCTGAAATTGCAGATCCATACGCCGTTTTTCTCCCCGAAACAATCCATGTCTTTCGGCATGACGCGCGTCACAAGGATAGCCACATGGGCGCCTTGCTGACGCATATCGTGTTTCAGTTTATCAACCCAGTCGGTTTCAAAATATTTGGTTCTTTTGCTTTCATAAATAATTGTCCCGCATTCCTGGCCAAGCTGGTTTCTGACGGTAAGTGTACAATCTGCCCCGCGAACACCCTTTCCTACCGGTGCAACCAGGTCGAATGGGAACGATGCCTGCAATAAGGTTTCCAGCGCAAGCTCCTGCACTTCTCCCTGTAATTGCATGGAGCCCTGCTCTGCTTTGCGCTGTAATTCCTCAATGAGTTTTTTCTGGTCTTCGAGCTGCTTTTCTTTTTCCTTCAGGCGAAGCTGGTGCTCCGTTTCCTTAGCCGCAGTCTTCTGCTCTTCGATGCTCCGTATTTCTCCGGCGATTTTTTCGCGCTCCTCCTGCAATTTCCTTTGTACAGAAAGCTCCAGTTCGGACTCTTTAATTTTCAAAGCCTGTTCCATTTGCAGAAACTCCAGTTCTTTTTGCCGCGCCAGCTTTAGCTTTTCCTGATTATCGCTATTGGATTGCTGGAGAAGACTAAGGCGGTTCTCAAAATCAGCACTGATGGCCTTTCGTATGTTTTCTTCCAGGGATTGCTGAAGCTGTTTTTTTTCTTCACTCATCTTTTTCTCGAAGAATTCTTCCTGCTGCTTAAGCTGCCTGGAGTAATCGGCAGTCTTCTGCTGGAATTCTTCTTCTTTTTTCCGCGTGAAACTGATCATCTGTTCACGCAGGTCTTTTTTGTATTGCTCGGACACGGCTTCTTCCATCGCAAATTCATGCTGACAATTCGGGCACTTGATGGTGGACATTTGTCGTTTTTGGGTAAAGTTAGTGAGGAAGTTGGCAATGGACAATTGACAATAGACAATGAATAGTTCTGTCAGTATGATATCAAAAGATTCAACTAATCTCAGAATCGCCCAGGATTCCGATATTAATAAAGTTATTGTAAAATAGTGGGACAGTCACTGCATCAATATCGCACAGAAGAATGGGGTGATTTTATATAATTTTTTGAAAATAATGTTGAATAAATTCGGTATCTTTTTTGAACCAATGAAAACGGAGATATTTCCGCTACCGGCTTTCAAATGATCTTATGCTGAAGAACTATTTCAATACCGCGTGGCGCAACATTAGCCGCAACAAAGTATACAGCGCATTGAATATTCTGGGCCTGGCGATCGGTATGGGTGTCGCCCTGCTGATCGGCCTTTGGGTAAAAGATCAATACTCTTACGACCGCTGGCTGGCTGGCTACGGGAAGGCATATCAGGTAAGATTCAATTACAATGACAATGGGGTGACACGGACAAGAAAAGAAGTTTGTCGGCCCCTGGAGGATGTGTTGAAAACTGATGTTCGGGGGGTGGCCTTTACGGCGCCGACCTATGGCCCCTTCCCCAATACGCTAACGGTTGGAAATAAAAAAATACATCTTAATAATCTCGTCGCCGGCGATGGCTTCCTTCAAATTTTCCGCTTTCCGATGCTGGAGGGAAATCGGGACGCAGCGCTGAAGGACCCCTATTCCATTGTGCTTACGGAATCGACAGCCAGGGCATTGTTTGGTGATGTGAACGTTTTAAACAAGGTGGTCAGCATCTATGATCCTGTTGACTATGACAATGTATATCTCAAAGTAACGGGTGTTCTGAAAGACCTGCCTCGTAACTCCACTTTTCAGTTTGATTATCTTACTCCGCTCAGCCTATTGGTTTCAGGTGCCTGGGCAAAGGAGGCCGTCGGCAACTGGGACCAGTCTTATTTTGAAATGTATATCGGGCTGCAGCCAGGTGCCGATCCTGCGCAGGTGGAAAAGGATGCAAGGATGCTCGTGAAAAAATATTCCCCGGCAACATATAGAACGTTTCAGCAACAGGTTTTGCTTCAACCCATGAAGGACTGGCATTTATATGACAATTTCGAGAATGGCAAGGCAATTGGGGGACTGGTCGTCTATATGCGATTGTTCAGCATTATTGGAATACTCGTATTGCTGATCGCCTGTATTAACTTCATGAATCTTTCTACAGCGCGGTCACAAAAAAGGGCAAAGGAGATCGGAGTCAGAAAGGTGATTGGTTCCTCCCGATGGGATCTGATCCTGCAATTTCTTACCGAATCCATCTTCCTCACAAGCGTCGGTTTTATATTGTCATTGGCCTTTGTCAGCTTTGCATTGCCGGCCTTCAATACCCTTGTCCATAGCGATATTGCCATTCCCTGGTCAGACTACCGTTTCTGGTTAATCATCACCGGTTATGTTCTGTTCACCGGATTGCTGGCTGGTAGTAAGCCGGCATTCTACCTTTCGTCTTTCCAGCCAACGCACGTGCTGAAAGCTGGCATGCAAAACGGCAGATCTGCGGCATTTTCAAGAAAGGCGCTTGTGGTTTTGCAATTCACCTGTTCCATAGGATTGATCATAACTACGGTTATTGTTAATCAGCAGGTTCAATACGCCCGCAGCAGGCCAACAGGGTATGATCCGAACAGATTGCTGGAGGGCGCCGCAGGGTCAGGAGACTATATTCCATTAAAGCGAGCTGTACTCGCATCTGGCCAGGTGAGTAGCATAACGAAATCATTGAGTGAGGTAACGGAGGTCAGGTCCCGCAACACGATCAGCGACTGGCAGGGCAAGTTGCCTAATGAACCATTGGCCCTGGCGATGAATGCAGTGAGTGACCCTGATTATTTCCAGACCCTGGGAGAGAAGTTTAAGGATGGCAGGAATTTTACCGGAAACTACAGTGCGGATTCGTCCTGCACTATCCTGAATGAGGCCGCTGCACAGCGGATGCGCCTTAAGGAGCCGGTTGGTACTTTTATTTCCTGGACCGGACCGGATGGTTCGCTGGTCCGGCTGAGGGTAATCGGCGTTGTAAAAAATGCTTTGACCGATGCGCCATTTGCTCCGCCAGAACCCAGCTTTTTTCTTTGTCAGCCCGGATGGACATATGTCTATATATACCGGCTGGCCCCAACTGTAAACACGCAAGCCGCGATCGCAAGATTAAAGCCCATCTTCGAAAAATATGATCCTTCGATCTCTTATTCGTATCATTTTGTGGATGAAGAATATGCCGGGAAGTTTGAATTAGAAATACTGATCGGCAAATTGGCGGGCATTTTTACTGTCCTGGCAGTATTTACATGCTGTCTGGGATTGTTCGGATTAGCGGCATATGTAGCTGAGCAACGCACAAAAGAGATCGGTATCCGGAAGGTGCTGGGCGCTTCCATATCGGAAATTTTGCTTCTGGTTACCAGTGATTTTATCGTTTTAGTAATCATCAGTTCCATACTTGCATCGCCGATCGCCTTTTATTTTTTGCAGAACTGGTTACAGCAATATTATTACCGGATCAAAATCGGTCCGGGGATATTTATCATTTCGGCGATCCTGGCAATTTTAATCGCCCTGCTTACTATCAGCTTCCAGGCCGTCAAAGCGGCTATTGCAAACCCGGTAAGGAGTTTGAGATCGGAATGACTTTTTTCCTTGAAGCAGGGCCGGAGTGAAGTTCCTGTATCAAGAATGCAAAGCTTTCTCCACCCTCTATTGCCCCTGTCCATTATCTTCTCTCAATTCTCCGTTGTCAACCATTGCTGTCCGGTAAAAAACCAGTTTTCCATTTAGCTTTGCAGCCCTGTTGGCTTTGAGACTAAATTATTGTTTTTTCTGTTCGTAACCCCCCTTAAGTTGGGAACAGGACAAGATTTTTATTAATCAGGGGGTTTTTTTTCACTTTTTGGTATAATGCTTTTTCAGGGTTTTTTAAGAATCTGTTCAAATCTATATAAGTCATCAGGTGCAATCTCACCATGGATGCTAAATTTGAAAAAGACCATTTCTTTGCCGCTCCCCTTTTTATAACCTTCAGAATCATATCTGCAATCAGCGAACACCAGATTTGTATTTGAATTGCGTTTTCACTTCTCCCAGAAAATACTTCAGCGGATAATTTTGTTTCAGTCGTTTAAAAAGAACTTCTATCTGCCAACGTTTTCGATATAATGCTGCAATGGTAGCTGGTGCCATCCTAAAATTATTTGTCAAGAACCAGAGCGTCATTTTTGTCTCCGGATCTTTATAAAAGATTAAACGTGCCCTGACCTTGGTGCTGTTTTTATCATGATGGTGACCGAGTATGACTTCCTGATCTTTTATAATCCCCTTTTCCTTTTGCTGCTCACTTAACGGCCGGTCTTCAACAAAATCAAATACGGCGTCCTGGCGAAGCCGGGTGACCCAGCTAACCTGATCACTGGTAAACTGGTTGAGCGTAGGGTAATGATTATAACCCTTGTCAAAGACAATAATGAACCCGCTGGCAGCTTCACTTCTTTAAGGAAAGTCGAGTCTCCCTGAGCCGAAGCGCTGAAGCGGATCATAGCCGGTACATCCTGGTCACTTTTTAGCAAAGCATGCACTTTAATACCTCCTTTGCGCTTCCCGTTGAGCGATCTGATGCCAGTTCCCCGCAGCACTTCCTGAAAGAGTGTAATCGTGGTAGAATCAAATACATAAAGCTTCTGTTGGTGCCTTGTGCCGCCCCGGCTGTCCGATAAAAAATTACCATATCTGCTCAGCAGCTTCATATAAACCTGTTCAAAAAACTCCGGCTTGCGCCGGTTATTAGCATCTGAAATGGTACTCCTTCTGGGATAATGATGTATGCCCAAATGATTTAAACGTTGCTCCCAGGCCAGCATCCCTGTACTGACTTCACGTAATGAATGGCAGTTATTATAAATCGAATATAACATCGTAACCAAATGATCGTAACTGCTAAAACGTTTGCAATACCGGTCAGCCTGAAGGGTTCGTGCAACTCCACTCACCAATGACCTCGGAATAAAATTTAATAGCTGACCCAAGATCGGCTGTCCGGTAAAAAAACTACTTTTGCCCATGGATATAGTTTTTTGTGTGGTAACTCAAAACTATCCATTTTAAAGGAGGTTTCTTACCTCCTTTTTTATTGCTTTATCATAGTTTTACCGGACAGTAATAGTTGTCAACTGTCAATTGTCAATTATCTTTAAACAACAATTATTGCTCATGAAATACCTTCTCGCCGCGGGATTGATTCTATTTTCAATTCCGGGTTTTTCGCAACTTACGGAAAAACCTCCTTTATACGCAAAACATTGGATAGCTATTACGGGAAAACCGCTTGGGGCCGAAGCGGGTGCTCAGATTTTTCAGAAAGGCGGAAATGCAGTGGATGCGGCCTGCGCCATGCTCGGTGCTGTCTGTACCATGTGGGATGTGCTGAGCTGGGGAGGAGAGACGCAGGCCATTATTTATAATCCAAAAACAAAACAGGTGATCTCCCTGGACGCCCTGGGCTTTGCACCTGGTGCGGCAACCGTTAGTTATTATAAGAGTAAGGGATATTATTTCCCGCCAGAATACGGCCCCCTTGCTGCAGTGACGCCGGGAACGCCGGGCGGACTTTGCTGGCTTCTTGCGGAATACGGAACGATGAGCCTGAAGGAAGTGCTGGCTCCGGCAATGCAGATGGCCGCAGGATATCCTATCGATGCACAAATCGCGAACAGTATCCAGGCCAACAGGAAAATGATCAGCCAGTGGCCTTACAGCAAAAAAGTATTTTTGACACATCCGGGTGAAAAAAGAGAAGCTCCCTATCCCGGAGAAATCTTTGTTCAAAAAAACCTGCTTGCCACCCTGACTAAAATGGTGGAAGCCGAACAGGATGCTTTAAAGAAGGGGAAATCGCGCAAAGAAGCCATCTATGCGGCATACGACCGGTTTTATAAAGGTGATATCGCCAAAGAATTTGTGCGCGGTTGCCAGGAACAGGGAGGACTGATCACTATGGAAGACCTTGCGCGCTGGAAGCCGGTTGAGGAAGAGCCGCTCCACGTGAATTACAAAGGAATTGAAGTATATAAACTTCAGCAGTGGAGCCAGGGTCCGTCTTTATTGGAAAGCCTGAATATCCTGGAGAATTTTAACCTGAAAGATATGGGGTACAATAGTGCACGCTATATCCATACCATCTATCAGACCATGAACCTGACATTTGCTGACCGTGATTTCTATTATGGAGATCCCTATTTTGCGAAAGAGCCGATGAAGGGATTATTGAGTAAGGATTATGCGAAAGAAAGGGCCACGCTCATTCAATACGACCATAACGATTCAACGGCTGCACCCGGCGATCCTTATCCCTTCGAGGGCAAAACAAATCCCTATGCAGATCAGCTGAAGAAAAGATTCGGTCCCTCCTGGCCGAACGAAGATTCGCGTTCAGCCCTAAGGCAACCGGATTTTCTGCAGTCTTCAACCTCCCTCAGCAAATCTGAGCCTGCCCTAACCCTCAACGGTTCTCCCGTCACCGTCAACTGTCAACCGTCATCGCTTCTCCCATCAACCGTCAACCATCAACCGCCAACGGTTCTTCCATCAACCATCAACCATCAACCATCAACGATACCTACTCGGCTCTAAGCGACAAAGACCAATCCCTCTACATGGACCGACTCTGGCGCGGCACTACGTCCATCGAAACCTGCGATGAAGATGGATGGGTGGTTTCTGTAACTCCCAGTGGCGGATGGACTCCCGCCTGCATTGCAGGGGAAACCGGCGTTGGCATGAGCGAGCGGATGCAAAGTTTTGTGCTGGATTCTACTATCAATCCTTTTAATGTTCTTGAACCCTATAAAAAACCGAGGGTTACTTTAACACCCACCCTGGCCATGAAAGATGGTAAGCCTTTTCTCGCTTTCGGAGTGCAGGGAGGAGATACCCAGGATCAGAACCTGCTCCAGTTTTTCCTGAATGTTGTTGAATTCGGCATGACGGTGCAGGAAGCAACAGAAGCGGCCAATATCAATACCGAGCAGTTATGGCTTTCCCTTGGAGGTGACAGGCTCCAGGACCGTCAACCCCGTCCCGGCAGAATTTTATTGAACAGCAATACATCGCCCTGGATCCGAAAGGAACTGAATGGCATGGGATATAAAATGACTTTCGCAGATCGCACCAGCGGGCCCATCAATGCGATTTATTTCGATCGGAAGCACGGCAGTTTTTGGGGAGGCAGTAGTAATTATGGGGAGGATTATGGGATAGCCTGGTAGTTGAAACCCTGGAATATTTGGTGGATGGATATGGTTGATGGTTGATGGACTCAGTTGCGGATCCACAATGATAGTCCATCCACCATCAACAATCATCCATCCACCACTCAATTCTTAAGCTTAAAATTAAAAATCAACGTTCCCACCGACTCATCCGATCCTGTATTAAACCTGATCTGGTGGGCTTTGCGCAAGGCAATGGCCTTCAGGGAAGCATCAGCAGTAGTTGAACCCCGGGGCTGAAATTCTGCGCTGATCACATTGCCGGATGCATCAACATGGATATCGACGGCAACTTTTGCATTTTCATTAAAATCGTCGGTGAAGGATGGTAGGCTTCTTATTGATCTTCCCTGCAATCCCCGCGCTATAGCTACGCCGGATCCGTTTCCCCCTCCTTTATAATTATTTGAGTTCGGATCTCCGCCAGGCTGTCCCTGATCTCCCTTCCCGCCCGCAATACCCTGATTGCCGCCGGGTTTAAAATGATCTGCATCATTACCTCCGCTGCCATCGCCATTCACGCCGTGGAAAACCGCTTTCGGTTTGGGAGGTGCCGGCGTGGGATTGGGCGCAATTTCTTTGGCTTTCCGCGGCGTTTTTACAGCAAGATCTTTATCGGGGATTTTAGTTGCGTTGGGTTTTGTAACAGGAGGCTGTTTCACGGCAGGCACATCCTCAGTCTGCTTATCATCAGTCTCAACACTCTTCAAGGCTTCTTTTTCCCGCGCAACGGCTTTTGGCGGCGTGTATTTTTCCTGGTCCTTTGCAGAAGGATTACCCGGCAGGAAGGGCTGGTCGGTTCCAAGACCCTGATCACTGTTGCCCAGATTTACTTCCAGACCTTCTTCCACTGGCTGCGGCGGATTAAAAGGAAGGGTCCAGGATACCAGGAAAAAAAGAAGAAACAGACTTACGCTGATAAGGATAGTATAAACAGAAGCTAACCGGTTTTTGCGGGCTTCGAATTCTTTATTTATGTCCCGATGATTCACATTACGAAGTTAGTTCAAACCTTTGTGAATATGCAGAAGAACTCAGGCAGCGCACCAAATGCATTTTCCGGATCAAGATGCAAAATCTTTTTCAAAATTTCCCCGGATGCGTTCCATGGGCGGATTGAAATAACCAAATTTTAACAGGGGGAATTCAGTTTTCAAAAGATCCATAAGGTTTTTTACACCCATGGCAGTTCCTGTCTCCATGCTGCCCGTTTTGCCCAGGTACCAGTCGGGATCGATATTGAAATTTCGCCATTGGATCATGCGGAGATCCGTGGCCTGAATGAATTTCCTCAGGGCCTCATATTCTTCGATACTGTCAGTCATTCCGGGAAATACAAAGTAATTAATGGATGTCCACCCACCCGCCTGCCGCACGATGCGAAGGCTTTCGATTATATCTTCAAATACATAATTATTGGGCCGGTAATAGGCTTCGTATAAATGCTTGCGGGCGGAGTTCATACTCACCCGGATGGAATTCAACCCGGCTTCGCAGAGTGCATGAACAGCTTCCGGTCTCGATCCGTTTGTGTTGATATTAATGCTGCCCCGGGCGGTATGTTTACGGATTTCCAGAATAGCTTCGCGAATGGTTTCCCACATCAGCAAGGGCTCTCCTTCGCAACCCTGTCCAAAGCTCACAATCGGGTAGGCTGCCGTTTGCAAATGAGGGACGGTGAATTCAACGATCTCTTCTGCCGTAGGCCGGAAACTTAGCCTGTCCTGCGTGGAATGAATGGTTTCCTCCTGCGGCTGAAAAGAAATACAGCCGATACAATTTGCATTACATGCCGGAGAAACGGGCACCGGGCATTCCCAACGGCCAAGTGAAAAATTACGTGCGGCCGGACAATGATACGTCATGCAGCAATTTTCCATCAGGTGTTTTACCAGCCGGTTATGCGGATAGGATTTTAGTAAATGGCCGGCTCCTTTTTTAATATTTTGTTCGTTGTAACCAATGGCTTCCTGCCGGATATCCTGTTCGATGCGTACAGCAGGAACATAGAACCGGTTCTCATGCCAACCTGTTGCTGTATAACAAAAGAGCGGCAGGGTGGGAGCGTCTTTTTCTGTTTCATAAGCTGCAAGATATAGTCCCGTATGCGCGGGTGGAATAAAAGCTGCAACGGCCCAACCTTTTTCGCAAAGTCGCATGTTCCCGGTCCCGACATCTATACCGATGCCCCGACGACCCGGAAGTTCATATAGCGATCCCCCCTCCGGCAGCAGGATCCAATCCTCCTCATCCACGGGCATCGCATCCCATCCGCTGCGTCCTGCAGCATAGAGCGAAACATCTTCGAAGATATTTCCGTGGCCATCTGAATAGAGGAGAAAAGGGGAAAACATTGGGCAAATTTACTTAAAGTTGATTGTTGATGGAATTGGTTGATGGTTGATGGACGAACCTGATCTGTTGACAGCGAAATTGAATTCAACAGAAATAATGGCAGATTCTATTGGAGTATTACACCCAAAGTCCATCAACCATCAACCATCAACCAACTTCATCAACCATCAAATTCTCCAGGCAATACTCATTAAACTCATCCTCATCAGCATCAGGCTCATCATCGTCCAACACTTCTTTCTGGAATAATTTATTATTTCGAAAATCCAGGGTCAGGATCCCGTCCTTGAGTATCACGGCATTTAGTTCCTCCCAGGAAATCTTTTTTTTGAAGAAAGTATTCAGCACGATCTCATTTTTACTGAATCCGATCTCCAGCGGATACTTGGCCTGACTTTCAAATAGAGCGAAGAAAATGAACAAGAGAATCATCCATTGAAAAAAAGGCATTCCGATCCAGAAAACGCCGGCTGCCAGCAACCAGTTCCTGAAAATCATTTCTTTCCCCTTACGCGCCGCGAAAATATTCTGCAGCATGCCGGCGATTAGGATAAGCGCCGCAAAGCTGAGGAAATAGCTAAACTTTGATGAGCGGATCTGCAAGAGGATAAATGCGAGGACAGAAAAAACTAAAAGGAAAAAACTGGCGAAATCGGTGCGTCGCGCATTTTCCCGCTTGAGGGCAACTACATACTCGTAGCGCATTCAGCTACTTTAGAAGTTACGGGCAAAGGGTTGGAAGCCATCAGCATATTGCAGAGCTTCCACAGGATCCGCGCGCCAACATTGGCATCAACGCTGGTTTCACCAACAGCAATTTCATCCAGGTCAAATCCAATCAGCCGCCGTCCGCTTTCCATGATCTTCTTAATGAGATAAAGGACCTGCTCCACTTCAAAACCACCATTCACCGGCGTTCCTGTGTGCGGGCACAATTTGGGATCAAGCCCGTCCACGTCGAATGAAATGTAGACATTAGACGGAAATTGGTTCACGATCTCGTCTACAATGGTTTGCCAGGTCTGCCCTTCAAACAATCTTTCCTTGATCTCCTTATCGAAATAGGTGATGACGCGGCGCTGACTATTGCATATATAATTCCATTCTTCCTCGCTATAATCCCTTACACCAATCTGGATGAGGCGCGATATCTGCGGGATCTCGGTAAGGGCGTTATACATGATGCTGGCATGGCTATGGTCAAAATTTTCGTAAGTCTTGCGCAGATCACAGTGGGCATCAATTTGCAACACGCCAAAATCAGGATATTTTTCTGCAATGGCTTTCAGGTAGCCAAGCGGGATACTGTGGTCGCCGCCGAGAAGGGCCACCAGCCTGCCCTGGTTTAGCAGGTTGATGGTTTGCTCATAAACCCATTTATTGAGATTTGCGCTGCCTTCGTTGATTTCCTTGAGCGACTTGCACATGAAATTATTCTTCTCAACCTGTTCGCCCTTGGAGATATAATTAATATAGAGTTCGGCTTCCTTGCGCAGATAGTCACTCTTCATCAGGATCTTACGGTCAGGGTGCCGCATATAAATACCCTGTCTCCAGGCATTGTTGCTTTCCAGGTCGAACAGGTCTACCTGCATGCTCGCGTTGAAAATGTGTTCACCGCTGCGGGAGGTCCCGGAACCGTAGCTTACAGTTACTTCCCATGGTACGGGTAAAACGATCAGGCGGGCCTCCTCTTCCGTAAACGGAAGACCAAAGATGCTGTTCTTTGGATTGCTGGGTATATTCGCGTCGAACGTGGATAGGTCATTCATTTTTTCACTCTCTTCCTTGAAACGGCTGGCAAAGTTAATGCAGTATGTGGGACGGGCAAAAGTTTATCTTTCCTTTCGGAAGGCCCATAAAAGAATATCCCGAATGTGTTTTTCGGGTAACTTTGCGGCTCATGAAGCGCCTCCACATCATCCTGCTTGTTTTCATTGCCGCCGCTATCGGCCTGCTGGTCAGTTTTATGGGAAATCTCTCTACTTATGAAACCATTGCTTCCGCCCGGCAGAAGGAGGGGAAAAGTGTAACCATCATTGCCAAACTGGATTATAGCCAGCCGATTGAATATAATCCGGTAAAGGATCCCAACTATCTCAGCTTTCACATTCAGGATACCCTGGGCAACCACGCCAAAGTCATTTATCATTATGGAAAACCATATGATATGGAAAAAGCAGAAAGGATCGTGCTGAAAGGTAGAATGCATGGAGATGTGTTTGAAATTTCCCAAAAAGACGGAATTCTGATAAAGTGTCCATCCAAATACAAAGACGATCCGGAGACTGCCAGGAAGAATCTCAGTCAAACTCAATAGCCCATCATGGATTATATTGGTGAACACCTGCTACCCGGTAAGCTGGGGCAGTTTTTTGTGGTACTCTCTTTCGCCGCTTCTTTTGTAGCCAGCCTTTGTTTTTTTAAATCCGCAAATGCAAAAACGCCGGATGATCAGAACGCCTGGAAAAAGATGGCCAGGATAGCCTTTTTCATCGATACCATTTCCATCTTCATCATCTTCGGCACCATTTATTATATTGTCAGGCAGCATTATTTCGAATACAATTTTGCCTGGGAGCATTCCGGGAAAAAACTGGATCCGAAATATCTTCTGGCCTGTATCTGGGAGGCCCAGGAAGGTAGTTTTTTATTGTGGATGATGTGGCATGGCGTACTTGGGACCATCCTGATGTTCAGGGCGGGCAAATGGGAAGCGCCCGTTCTTACAGTCATCAGCTTCGCACAGTTTTGCCTCGGCACAATGATCCTGGGCGTTTATGTTTTTGGTCAGCAGATCGGACACAGCCCCTTTATGCTCGTGAGACAATTATTCCAGGAAGCGCCGATCTTTCAGCAGGCAGACTATCTGTCGATTCCCCAAATGCAGGACGGACAAAGTCTGAATGCCCTGCTGCAGAATTACTGGATGGTGATCCATCCACCGGTACTCTTTCTCGGATTTGCGTCTACTATTATTCCTTTTTCATATGCGATAGCCGGGCTATGGAAAAAGCAATATGGCAGCTGGACAAAAACAGCACTTCCATGGACCTTGTTTTCCTGTTGTATCCTGATTACAGGCATCATGATGGGAGCGGCCTGGGCCTATGAGTCCCTGACCTTCGGCGGCTACTGGGCATGGGATCCGGTTGAAAATGCATCGCTGGTTCCCTGGCTGGTCCTGCTGGCAGGTATGCATACGCAGGTCGTTTATAATGCCACCGGTCATTCCCTGCGTGCAACTTATTTTTTCCTGATGCTGGGATTTGTGCTGGTATTATATGCTACATTCCTTACGCGCAGCGGAGTATTGGGAGACACTTCGGTGCATGCTTTTGTCAGTTCAGGTATGGATTTGCAATTGATTCTTTTTATACTTGTCTTTTTCATACCAGCCATGATTCTTTATTTCATCCGCTACAGGCAGATTCCGCATATCAAGAAAGAAGAAAATACCTGGTCGCGTGAGTTCTGGATGTTCATCGGCTCGCTCGTTATTTTCTTATCAGCCATTTTTATTTGCATTGCTACTTCTCTGCCAATAATAAACGATATATTCGGCACCCACCACACGACCGGCGATGACCCTAAATTTTCCTACAACCGGATTGAGATTTTTGTTGCTATCATCCTGGGGGTGCTCACGGCTCTCGTTCAATACCTGAAATATAAAAACACACCCAGGGGACTAGTCTGGAAAAAGATATGGCCAGCAACGGTAGTCGCACTTTTGATTTCTATCGGTATCAGCTTGTTTGGCGGTGTGAACTATGATCAGTACGGTAATGGTTTTCTGACCGCCATTCACATTGCCATATTTGCCGGTATATATGCATTGGTTGCCAACACCGCTTATATTTTCACAGCACAGAAGGGAAGGTTAAGGGTGGCCGGTGCTTCGGTAGCGCATGCCGGCTTTGGCTTGTTGCTGGTTGGGATCCTGATGTCTTCATCCAAGAAGGAAGTACTCTCCTATAACACCACCGGGATCAATATTCCATTCGACGCGAAATCCAACCAAAATCCACTTGAAAATATTACGCTGCTGAAAAATGTAAAAACGGATATGGGCAGGTATTATACTACCTATCTCAGCAGTGATTCCCTTAATGAAGCTGGGAACATCATTTATTTCCAGATCAATTTCAAGGATAAGAAAACAGGCGAGTCGTTTGACCTCTGGCCCAACCTGATCAGGAATACAAAAGGATCAGAAGGATTTTCCAACAACCCAGACAAGCGTCATTACTTCGATCACGATATATTTACTTATATCAGCTATGCCAATATCCTGGACAACCAGAAGGATACAGGTGGTTTTGTTTCTCATCCGGTTTCGATTCACGACACCATTTATTATTCGAAGGGGATGATGATCCTGGATACCGTATTTGTAAATCCCGACAATGAAAAATATCATTTTACAGCTGCAGATACGGCCCTTCTGGCCAGGATCCGGGTGATCAGCCGGGATAGTGAACGGTACACCATAATGCCTTTGCTGTATGTTAAAGACAATAGGATACACCGGGTAGCGGATACGCTTTTTGCCCAGAATCTGGCCGTTGAACTGGGATCAGTACTGAATAACCGGAAAATCGAATTGCGCGTTAAGGAATCGGGCGATATGGTTCCCTTTGTTTCTTTGAAAGTGTATACTTTCCCGGAGATAAACCTGGTGTGGATCGGAATTCTGATCATGGTATCCGGAATTGCCATAAGTATGTTTTACCGGCGAAAACAGCGCATGCAGGCACCTGACCTTCCTGCAGTGTGAAAATCCTGACAAAGGCCATTCCCATACCTTTGCAGGTGCCATAAAAAATGGTACCTTTAGAGACACTATGCGGGTGATTCGTGCTTTATATTTTTTGATCCTGATTCCGCTTATCCTTTTGATTTCGGTTCAGCCTGTTGCTGCCCAGCAATCGCCATCTCCTTCATCCAAAACACCCGGAAACTTACCACAGGCGCCCTCAGGCCGGTTCGGTAAAAATGATACGATTTACAGTATGGTGATTGTATATGACGGGGATACAATACCCGCCGAGACGCTCGTACTGGTCAATATAAACCGGGAGATGACGAGGGCCCAGCGGCAACACTTTGAGGCCATGACCAAACTGAGAAATGCTGTGTATGTCACTTATCCATATGCAAGAAAAGCGGGTATCATTCTCAATGATATTAATGGCCAGCTGGCAAAGATGCGATCCGAATCTGAGAAAAAAACCTATATCAAAACCCGCGAGAAAGACCTGAAAAAAGAATTTACTGATCCATTGGAGGGTATGTCGGTTTACCAGGGAAAGGTCTTAATGAAACTCATCAACCGGCAAACTGGAAATAATTGTTACGATATCATTAAAGAATATCGGGGCGGGTTTACCGCACGCTTCTGGCAGACCGTCGCCTTCTTTTTCGGGAGCAGTCTCAAACAGCCCTACGATGCACGCGGTGATGATAAGGAAATCGAAGCGATCGTACAGGAAGTTGAGCGTATGTACCGCGGTTAGTTTTAACAATTTTTTATTTTATTTATCGATTCCGCCACTATAAATTTTTCCGCGCATATGCTTCGCGCGCAATTCCTTTTGCTTAGTTCCCCAATTATCACGTTTCAGTAATTCATTCTTCAGGTTGAGGGTTTTCCGCCAATTTCCTGTACAGCAATTAAGCATATTTGCCTGTCTACTCTAAGCCTATATGACTCACGGATAACTAATTGACGTCATAATAATAAAATCAAAACTACTGCACATGAGAAGCCTTATCCTTTTGATTTTTCTAGCCTTTGTCGCTATATCAGTAAATGCGCAGCCAGCAGTAATTACCGGAAAAGTTACCAACAGCAGGGGAGAGGCCATCTCCTACGCGACAGTTACGCTCAGAGGAACAAAGGTTTCTGTTGCAGCCGATATTGACGGCGCTTTCAGTATTCACGCTGACCGCGGACAAACGCTGGTGGTCACGGCCACAAACTATGGGAGTCAGTCCGTTCTTATTAATTCGGATCATCTCGATATACAGTTGTCCGTCCGGGAAACCGCACTTTCAGAAGTGGTCGTTACTGCACTCGGACAATCTCAAAACAAGGCCAAGCTTGGATATTCTGCTGCGAGTTTCGGCTCGACCACGATAAATAAGAATGCCCCTGTCGGAATGCTGGATGGTCTGGCCGGAAAGATCGCCGGCGCAGAAATTTCCACTACCGGCGGCCCTGGCTCCTCTACCAAAGTCATATTAAGAGGGTTTGGTGTAATTGCAGGAGGTGATAACCAGCCATTGTACGTAATAGACGGTGTTCCATTAACAAATAATCAATTTCAGAATACATCGAATACATTAAACGCACTCACCAACACGACAGACTTCGGAAATGGCATGAACGATGTGAACCCCAATGATATTGAGACTATCACCGTATTGAAAGGCACGGCGGCTTCTTCACTCTATGGCGGTCTCGCCAAAAACGGAGCCATCATGATAACCACCAAAAAAGGCCATGCTGGCAAATTAAAAGTAGAATACAGCGGAGCGTTTACCCTCAGCACCGTCGGCAAGCTTCCGGATTATGAGTCGGAATTCGGGCAGGGCTGGGGTGGCGTTTTCGTACTTTCTGAAAATGGAAGCTGGGGCCCCAAACTGGATGGCCAGGAAAGATTGTGGGGCTCGATTGTGGACCACAGTCAGCTGGAGAAGCCTTTTAGTTTTCAGAAAAATAATATCAGGGATTTTTATACAACAGGTACCGAATTAAACAATACGATTGCTTTATCTGGTGGCAATGATATCACCAGGTTTTATTTTTCTTACGGTAACGTGTCCAGTGACGGAGTGATTCCCACCACTTCGGATTATTTGGAACGGAACACATTTGCACTGCGGACCAACAGCAATTTTGGAAATTTTGCAATAAATAGCTCTTTTAATTATGTAAATCGCAGACAGAACGCGGTAGCCGGCGGGCAGACCGGCAGTGATGGCGGTGGAATTTTCCAGTCCCTGTTGCAGATACCGGTTGATATTCCCATTAACAATTTCAGGGATTACACAAACAAATTCTTCAACATAGATAACTATTTCACGCCCTATGCTGAAAATCCTTACTTCGGCCTGAATGAAAATGGGGACGTTCAGCATACGGACCGATTCTTCGGAAATGTGGATATGAGCCTTAAATTCCTTTCTTATTTTACTGCACAATTGCGGGTGGGAGGCGACTTCACCGATGCGCGCACAAAAGACTGGAAGCAGGTTGCCAGTGCCAATCCCGGCAGCTGGAATGCGGGGAACAATGTGGAGGGTTTCCCGAGAACACCTGATGTGGGGTCAGTTACTGAGGCTTCCGATAATGAAAGTGTGCTTAACGGCGACTTCATTCTGAAATTTAATAAGGATCTCGGAAAGAAGTTTAACGTGGAAGCGCTGGCAGGTGCAAATTATTATGAAAACAGGCAGCAATCCCAGGCTACAGAGGTAACTAATTTGGTGGTTCCCGGTTTTTTCAATCTTGCCAATACAAGCCTGCCGCCCACAACTGCGAGCACTTATTTTCTGCAGCGCAGAATGGGCATCTATGCTCAGGCCACCGTTTCATATGCAGATCAGCTTTATCTGACCGGCAATATCCGAAACGATTGGTCAAGCACCCTTCCCGTTGCTAATAATTCAATTCTTTATCCCGGGGCAAACCTTTCCTGGGTAGCATCTCAGAATTTCAATTCGAGAAATATCATTTCTTACCTGAAATTTCGTGCAGCCTATGGTGAGACCGGCTCTGATCCTGCACCTTATCTAACGTATCCTAGCCTGGCAACAGGCACCATCAACCTTCCTTTCGGTTCCCTGATCACGCCATTTAACGGTGTCAGTGGATTCAGGGTCAGTAACAATATCGCCAACTCCTCGCTTAAGCCGGTGTTCACAACTGAACTGGAATTCGGCTCGGAAATCAGGTTCTTTAATGACCGGATTGGGTTGGATGTAACGATATATGACAAAAAAGATGATGGGCAGATTTTCCCGATAACAATTGCTCCAACTACCGGTTATTCCACACTCACTGAAAATCTCGGCGTAGTTAGTAATAGAGGTGTGGAAATAACACTGAACCTGCGGCCTATTGAAACGAAAGATTTTGTCTGGTCTCTGATCTATACATATGCAAAGAACGATAACAAAGTGGTCAACCTCACGGGAGGTACATTGAATCCCGTTGTATTCGGAATTACAAACGGGCCGGAATTACGTGCTGTTGTCGGAAAATCAGTTGCTTCCATTTATGCACCTGTCCCCCAAAAAACACCGGATGGTAAAATTGTAGTGGATGCCACGACAGGATTTCCTTCCATAAATCAAACACCGCTGGATCAGTTCGGATTGAAAAATGGTTATTTCGGAAGCGGCCTTTATGATTATACGATGGGTTTGTCCAATAACTTCCAGTACAAAAGTTTCTCGCTTAGCTTTTCCCTGGACTTCCGCTATGGCGGTGTGATGTACAGTCAGACTGCTGCTGAAGTTTTGTTCGACGGGAATGGTATTGCAACCACATTCAATGACCGCAGGCCATTTATAGTTCCAAATTCTGTAAATGCCGTGACTGATGGTACGGGCAAAACTGTTTATGTTGAAAACACAACTTTTGTCGGACCTGGTTCCGTAGCTCTCGGAGGGCAAAACCCCGGCGGCGGAAGCGGACAAACGGATTTTCATTTTGGATATTACAATCCATCCTATAATCAGGGTGGCGGCTATGGCTATCAGATCATTGACCGATCCTTCCTGAAATTGCGCGATGTCAACCTTTCTTATACGCTTCCCCACGCCTGGAGCACAAAGATCAGCGCTTCCAGCGCATCGCTGGGAATATATGCGCGAAACTTTTTATTGTGGACGCCTAAGGCCAATGTTTATGTTGATCCTGAAGCAACCAACCTGGGCAACGACCTGGGCGGTGAGTTGGGTGAATTTGCCACTGCACCCTTGTCCAAGAGTTATGGCATTATCTTAAAACTTGTCTTCTAAAAAAATGACTATGCGTATCCCGATTAATAAGTTATTGTCGTGCGCCTGCCTTCTTTCCTTTCTTTTTTGGGAAACGGGTTGTAAGAAAGCGCTTGACATAAACTTTAACCCGAATGTTCCCCAGCTTTCACAGGGCAATCCTTCGCTGATTTTTCCGTCTGCCGTACTTGCAACAACAGCAAAGGTGGGGGGCGACCTGGCCATTGTCGGTGGCATGTGGTCACAGTATTTTACCCAGGCTGCGCTCGGAGAACAATATACGGATGTCGATTCTTATAATCTTAACGCCAATGACGGATTTGTTTCGGGTCCTGCTTCAAGCTGGGACGTGCTGTTCGAATCCGGGCTGAAAAATTATGCCTTTGTACAGCAAAAAGCAATTGAAGCAGGTGACTGGAATTTCTACCTGATGGGAACAGTCATGAAAGTTTATACGACTACCATCCTGATCGATTTGTATGACCAGATCCCCTATTCTGAGGCTTTGCAGGGAGCGGCAAACCTGCAACCCAAGTTTGACGATGGATTTACAATATACCAGGAATTGCTGGATACGCTGAACATAGCACTCGGAAAGGACTTTACGTTGTCAACCAATACGGATCCCGGCACTCAGGATCTTGTCTTCGGTGGAAATATGGATAACTGGAAAGCCTTTGCCAACTCGCTTAAGCTGAAAATGTATTTGCGCATGATCAATTCACATGCGGATGTGGCTACAGCCGGTATTACCGCCTTATATGCGAGCAACCCGGTTTTTCTTACAACGGATGCCGCCATTACGAATTTTACTGATGCGCCGGGTCTCGATAATCCGCAATATGAGCAGGATAAACGCAATCTGAATACGCCTTCCAACATTAAGGCCAGTACCACATTTGTAAGCTGGCTTACCGACAACGGAGACCCGAGGATTATTTATTATTATCAGAGTGCTTCACCAACTTCCATAAACCAGGGGGATTTCGGTGCAACCAATCCGAATTATTCGGCTGCGCCTGTTTACCGGAACATAGATCACACGGCTGCAACAGATCCTGTTGAATTTCTTTCCGCGGCTGAGTCCTATTTCCTGCAGGCAGAAGCAGACGTAAGGTATTTTGGCGGACTCAATGCACAGAGTTTATACGAGCAGGGCGTAATGTCTGCCTTCGCGGCAACAGGGGATGACGCCACAACCTTTATCGCTCCGGGCGGAGTATATGCATGGGGAAATGAAAAGGAAGGAGGCGTTGTGCTTGACCCTATCGCGCAGATTATCCGTCAAAAATGGGCTTCATGTGCTTTTGGTGGTCATGGCATTGAAGCATTCTTTGAAAAAAACAGGACGGGATTCCCGGCCTCCAGTCCGGTGTATTCCAGCGATCCCTCTTATGTGCCAGGGCAACTGGTGGTCGTCAAGAATTCAGTTCTGCCTACCGGCATGATGCCTAAGAGATTCGTGTTCCCAATTTCTGAAACTTCGGTCAATAAGAATGCACCTGCTGCCGTGCCAATAACTACGCCGACATGGTGGGGAAAATAATTTACTCAATGCAAAGAATATGAATAAGAAATTAAGCGTCCATATTTTTTTGATCTTCTCGTGCTGGATTTTGTTTTCCTGTAAAAAGGATAATTTCAATTACCCGCCGGGAATGGTAGGCATTTCCAAGATCATCTATTTTCCCTCCTTGTCCATCGTGGGGGACAGACTCCTCATTCTTCAGCAGGGAGTTCCTTTCACGGATTCCGTTAATTCCACGTTGAATGGGCAACCGCAACCATATACCACCAATGTAACGGTAAGCACAGCAAATCCGGGCATATATAATGTAGTTTACTCTTCCTCCAATCCGCAAGGATTTACCGTTACTGACTGGAGAACAATTGTTGTTATAGGCAGTGATGTGGCCGCCAACGATTTTTCCGGCACTTATTTAAGGGCAGCCACTGGTGTTACCAGCACCTGGACAAAAACGGCTACTGGCGTTTATACAGTTGAAAATGCGGGCGGGGCATCTGTTGGTGCTGGGCTGAATGTAGTAGCAGTTAATTACACCGGTACCCAAATCGCAATACCTGTTCAGGAATCGACGGATTACGGAGGGCAGGTGAGTTCTTCGAGCGAATCATATACACTGACACCGGCACCACCAACTTATTCCTGGATATTCCATGCGACTAATTACGGCACCGGATTAAGAACCTTTACCAAACAATAAAGTCACCTTTATGCGAAAGTTATTATGTGCATCGGTAATCTTAGCTATCCTCTTTTTAGGCGCCTGTAAGAAAAGCACTTATAATCCCGGTACAACCGCCACGGTAAATGCAGCCGGGGGATGGTGGGTAACATTTACCCAGGATGGTGTTGATGTGTATGGTCTGGGAACTTTTTTTCTAACTACTTACAATGATGCAGCCAACGATCCGGATTCCCTCTGGGTGGATGACCTCACGCATTCCTGGGGGTTTAAATGCAAGGTGGGCCTGAATTATAAGAACCTGACTTTTTTGGCTACGAACGCCATAAATGAATATCAGAATGATTCGGTGAATATTGCCAACGGCAAGATCCTGACCAAAGGAGGCAGATCAAAGGCTGGAAATCCAACGGACAGCATCTATATGGAAGCTACATTTTCAGACGATCCTACAAAAAGTGTCTACATTATCAGTGGAACGGAAAGAACCGGTTTTATCGAGGATGATTATTGAAATCTTTCGGTGTCTTCCCCGTATGTGCTTTAACCGTCCTCGCCAGATGGCTGGTATCAGTAAATCCGGTCAGTGGCACTATTTCGGATAAGGGCATTCCCACCTTCAGCAACTGTATTGTTTTCTCCACGCGGAGGTGCAGAAGATAAACCTTCGGCGTCATGCCAACCGCTTTCTTAAATACACGCAACAGGTGACATGGGCTCAACAGCGCGATCCTTGCCAGATCATTCAACAATACCTTGTTTTTTACATTGGCGTGTATATAATCAAGCACATTTTTTATCCGGTGGTCGAGCGGGTCATGGGCTTCATCATGTACGTAATAACCATTCCTGTCATCAGGGCTGGCCTTGAGGTTGCCGGAAGGGTTATTTTCAATCATATGATCTTGTTGTCAGGGCAGCGGCTTTAAAGGTCTCCCAGCCATTTTTTAAATGCAATCGAATTCTCACGACTGATCTGTATTTCCGGATTGATAGGCAGGGCAAGCTCTACACTGACCCTGCTTTTGGACAAAGGCTTAAACCGCCGGATATAATTTACATTAATGATAAATTTCCGGTTCGCCCGGTAAAAGAGTGAATCATCCAGTTTTTTTTCCAGCGAGCTGAGACTGTAATCCTCAACAACATATCTTTTATTGTTCTTGTCTGCCAGGGAGATCAATTTTTTATCTGCCCGTATGTACACAATATCATCCGATAATAATGGATAGTAGTCGGTTTTTCCCTTAACCAGGAATCGTTTTTTAGCCCTGTTACGCTCATTCATGAAGTCGATAAAACGATCAATGTTGTTTACAAAGTGATTCCTTATCGTTTTATATTTATCCAGGATATTTTTAAGCTTATTGCAGTCAATGGGCTTGTTCAGGTAATCAAAACAATTCATTCCGAAAACCTTGGGATGCAGGTTATTTTCGGGGCCCATCAGCACCACGGGGCAAAGTTGCAAATCCTTTAACATTTCGGCATGCTGCATATCGGATTCCATATCCCTGAAAATAAGATCCGGTATTCCGGCCTCCAGGCTTTTCATGCAGGACTTTACCGAATAATGCACTTCAATGGATTCGATGCCTGTTTCGATATCCAGCAGGGCCTGCTTTAGCCAAACGGCCTGCAGGTGGTCAGCTTCAATAATTAATATTTTCATAGTGCGCTGATTTTTTTGTTCTTCAAATAACTAAGCCTGCCGATTGACGGCCTATCCGTTTTATAATTTTTCTCCGATCCATTGTTTAAAAAAGGATGTATTCTGCTGACTGATCAATATGGGCTCGCTCATAGGCAGAATCAGCTTTAATCTGATCCTGCTGGAATGGGCGATGCTGAAAACCTGGATAAATTCAACATTCACAATAAATTTCCTGTTTGCCCTGTAAAAAGTATTTCGGTCCAGCTGGCTGAACAATTCAGAAAGGCTTCTGGCGGCAGTCAGGTACTTTCTGTTTTCCTTATCAACCAGAAAAACGAGCTTATGATCAGAAAAAAAATAAACCACATCGCTGATCTTAAAAGTTTGAAATTCGGTGCCTTTTTTTATTAGTATACGTGATTTTAATTTTTCTTTGCCGTTTAAATGTTCGAACAGGGAAGAATGGTTCTTGATAAAGAAGTGCTGTAACTCCCTGTAGTGTTCAAGGCATTTTTTGAGATTATAAGGATCCAGCGGTTTTACTAATACATCAATGCAATTGTGGAGTTGTATGTCCCCATAATTTTCTTCTGCGTTCACGATAAAGACCACGGGGCAGTCCACATCCACAGCCTGGAATAAATTGAAATAAATGCTGTTTTCAGGATCTATCTCCATGAACAGCAAATCGGGCTGGGCGTTATTCCGGAAATAATGGATTGCCTGGCCGGTAGTGGACAGGGTGGCCAGAATTTCGATCTTGTCATCTATAGAATGAATTTTTTCCCGGAGCGTATCCGGCTGTTTTTTCACTGTTTCTAAAATCAATGCTTTCATGTTGGTTCAGAATTGATTTGCACTTGAGTGCCCGGATCTCGATTTTAACCTTAAAATTATCAGGTTCGTTTCTTCGATCTCCCGTTTGGGTAAATCAGCGAATAAATAATATTTATTCCTGTTTAAATTTGTGCTTGAGAGTTCAGATTACCAGGGTGCCTGGAATTTTCTCATGTGACTTAGCGGGTGGTTTCTACTACCTGCTTTTTCTATAACGTAATGCAAGATAAAGAACCGCTTGGCACAACGCCCGTTCCACCTTCACCACTCATCACAATCGCAACATTTTACTATAATGCATGAACGCTAATTTGTGAAGCTTAAAATAAAAAAAGCTTTCATAAACAGGCAGCTGATTGAATATTTAATAATTGGGATGAATGGTAACTCATTCATGAAAAATTATATTAGATTATGTAATGCGGTTTATGATTTTGCTGCACGGCAAAGCAATCTTCTGTTCCCAAAATCTAATGCACAAGGAGCCTAAACTGACAGATTAAATGCCGGTCACGCTTTATTTGTGTTCCGTAAGCTTGAGTGGATCGGGAGAATCTGATGGAGAGAACCTGGAAGAAATATTACAGGCTCCTGATTTTCCCAATGAGGCCTGTAGAAGAAAAGCCATCCAGCATGGGATTGATTACCACACGTCCGCCGCTGGCCTGTACTTCATTTGCGCCAACGATCTGGTCGATTGTATAATCGCCACCCTTCACAAGCACGTCGGGTTTTATCAGATCGATCAGTTCCAGCGGTGTATCTTCTTCAAAAATGACGACGGCGTCAACTACCAGCAGGGATGCCAGGATCAGGGCGCGGGATTCTTCATCCATCACCGGCCGGCCTTCGCCTTTTAATCGCCGCGCGGAGCTGTCTGAATTAAGGCCAACAACAAGTATATCGGCTTCTTTGGCAGCTGAAGAAAGGGAAGAAATATGACCGGGATGCAGGATGTCAAAACACCCATTAGTAAATGCAATGGTCTTGCTAAGCAATTTCCAGCGGTTGCGCTGAAAAACGATTTCACGTGTGGAGAATATCTTATACTGTATAACCTGCGGGTTTTTCATCCGGCTTTTTGTTAACACGATTTACACGGGGTAGTAAAATAAAACTGACCACGCCAAAAATAACGAAGCTGAGGAACTGCCCGAACCAAAGCAGCCAGCCGAGCGCCTGTCCGTATGGTTCTTTCGGAATCTGATATAGGGCCACCGTTTCCATTACCAGCAGGGCATAGGCACCAATACCGCCCGGTGAAAGGATCATGCCGACACTTCCCATGGCAAGTACCGTAAGCGCATCTACGAGGGTCAGACGGCTGGTTTCGTCGATGGCAAAAAAACCGCACCAGGTGCTTAGCAGATACATAAACCATATGGCTATCGTGTAGACGAAGAACAGGGGTTTGTTTTTTAACGCGCGCACACTGATCAGTCCATGCCAAACACCAGTGAGGATAGCTCTTAATTTCTGAACCAGGTTAATGTGGCCGAAACGGCTGAAAATAATTTTCAGGATAATAAAAAACAAGATCAGGGCCGCAACGAGAAAGATAATTTTATGGTAAGCTGTTTCTCCGTTCCTGTTCCTGAATGCCGGCAGTATATAATTCTGTACGAGCGAAGAGATAATATCAAATTGGAAAAAAAAAG
This sequence comes from uncultured Chitinophagaceae bacterium, assembly GCA_963705005.1. Classification (GTDB taxonomy): domain Bacteria; phylum Bacteroidota; class Bacteroidia; order Chitinophagales; family Chitinophagaceae; genus Puia. Next base: position 33,760 of record CAVPIO010000009.1, on the reverse strand, counting down.
CGAGCCCGAATACCAGGAGCAGGCAGATCACGTCAAAGGCCCTTTCGGCCACAATGGTTCCCACCAATTTTTGTGCTGGTACTTTTTCATAACGGGCAAGGACAGTACATTTAACCACTTCGCCGAGGCGCGGAGCGCCGAGATTTACAAAGTATCCGATCATGACTGCAAAAAAAGTATTCAGCCTGGAAGGACTGTAACCCATAGGTTCCATCAGCTGGCGCCAGCGAAGGGATCGTATCCAGTGGCTGATCAGCAATAAACCAAAAACAGGGATCAGCAGCCAGTAGTGCGCGCGGTCCATAGCTTTTTTGAGCTGCTCCCATTTTTCATGGTCAAGTCCCCGGATACTCAGCCAGACGAAAAATATTGCCAGCGCCGCAAAAAAAACATACTGAATGGTCGCCAAGAAGGTTTTCTTCATAGAGGCTGGTAAGATACAATATTAAAAGGATTTCTCAAGATGCAAGGCCTTCATTGTCAGATCAAAACGAAGCTATAATTTGTTTCCTTTTTTCGGGAATACAACCCAGGGATCAAATTTTTTTGCCATCTCAAAATCCATCCTCGCATAAGAGATTACGATCACGATATCACCTACAGCTCCGCTTCGTGCAGCCGGACCATTAAGACAGCAGATGCCTGAGCCACGCTTTCCTTTCAGCAAATAGGTTTCGATCCTGGCCCCGGTATTCACATTCACCACCTGCACTTTTTCATTAACGATCAAATGGGCGGCATCCATAAGATCTTCATCGAGCGTGAGACTGCCCACATAATGCAGATTAGCCTCCGTTATGACTACCCGGTGAACCTTTGATTTCAATATTTCTATTTCCATGGTCGCCCTGAATTTTTAGCCTGCAAAAGTAATCAATTGAGCAGCATATTATCAATGAGTCGTACTTCCCCGAGAAATGCAGCGGCAAGCACCACAGCTTTTTCCTTTCCATCCCAGGATACCAGGGGTTTCAGGTCTTTCGCTCCTGCAATAGCAATATAATCGGTTTTAAATCCGGCTTCATCCAGCATTTGATGGGCAATATGAAGCACAGGGCCAGGGTCGCCTCCGTGAAACTCAGTTTTGATGTAGCCAAGCATTGCAGGTATGACCGCGGCCTGTTTACGCTGTTCCGGATTCAGTCTGCCGTTCCGGCTGCTCAGTGCAAGCCCGTCGGGAGACCTCAAGGTCGGAACAGTATGAAACTTAACCTTGAGCTTCAGTTGGGTAATGAGTTGCTTAATCACCAGGCATTGCTGAAAGTCTTTTTGGCCCATGAACAGGTGATTTGGATTTACAATCATGAGCAGCCGGTTCATCACCTGGCACACACCCTGGTAATGGCCCGGACGGTACCGGCCTTCGAGAATGGTTTCCAGCCACCCGATCTCATATTTTTCCAATGACCTGCCCGGGGGAAAGATTTCATCCACCGAAGGCAGGAAGAGTATATCTGTTCCCACTTTTTCAAGCAGCTGAATATCGCTCTCCGTGTTAACGGGATATTTTTCAAAATCCTTCCGGTCATTGAATTGATATGGATTCACAAAAATGCTGCAAATAGTGAGCCCGGTCTCCGCCTGCGATGCCCTGATAAGGCTGGTATGCCCATCATGAAGTGCACCCATCGTGGGTACGAAACCGGTTTTCAGTCCTTTTATTTGCCGGTTGTTTTCAAGGAAAGTTTGCAGATCGGCCGGGTTCTTAAAAAGTATCATTTTCAGGATTTTATGTCTCCCGGAGCCAGTCCGGGAGCCGATTTGGGGAATAAACCTTACCTTTGCAAACTGATTTTCAGGTAATTCCCTGTTCACCAATTCCCTTTCATAATGGTAGCAAAGAAAAGAATTTTATTTATTGCCAATGAAATGTCTCCCTATCTGGAACTTACTGAGTTTGCTGAAACGGTGAATAAACTAGCGATAAAATCAAATGACAATGGCTTTGAAGTGCGCTGTATCATGCCCCGGTTTGGGGTAATAAATGAAAGGAGGCACCGTTTGCACGAAGTGGTCCGGCTTTCAGGTATTAATGTTTCTGTGGACAATGACGATTATCCGCTTCAAATTAAGGTCGCATCCCTTCCCAATGCCCGTTTACAGGTTTATTTCCTGGAGAACGAGGACCTTTTCAAGCGCAAGTTCATCTTTCATGATGAAAAGGAAAAATGGTTTGACGATAACGGATTGCGAACAGTCTTTTTCTGCAAGGGCGCCCTGGAAACCGTCAAAAAATTCGGCTGGCCCCCGGACATCATCCATTGCAGCGGCTGGATGACAAGCCTGATCCCTTTTTATCTCAAAACTGTCTATAAGAAAGAACCGGTATTTGCCCACAGTAAAGTAATCTTTACCATTGGCCAGAATACATTTAAGGAAAAACTGGGCGCCGGATTTACCAGGATAGCAAATATACATGCATCGGTTAAAGAGAAAGATCTTGAGCCTTTCAGCGATGCTACCAATAGTGCACTTTTCCGGGGAGGAGCGCTTTTTGCTGACGCCATCACATTTGGTGCAGAGAAAACCGATAAGAAACTGGTTGATGAATTCAGCAAAGTGCGCGGCAAAAAAGTATTGCCTTTCAACGCGGAATCCGATTTGACCGACTACCTGCAATTATACACGGACCTTTCTCAATAAGTTCTTTACGATGAACGGGTATCCTGATGGTTCAACTATTATCTTTGCGTCACCATCCATTAATTACTCCGTAGTTAGTGGTTTTTTGTTAGTGTAAGCCCAATTTCAAAAGCTCAACATGTCTTATTTATTCACTTCTGAAAGTGTCTCCGAAGGTCATCCCGATAAAGTGGCGGACCAGATTTCCGATGCCCTGATTGATCATTTTCTTGCATTCGACCCTCAGTCAAAAGTAGCTTGTGAGACCCTCGTAACTACCGGCCAGGTAGTATTGGCGGGGGAAGTAAAATCAAAAGCATACCTGGACGTGCAGGAAATTGCCCGTTCTGTGATCCGCAAAATCGGTTATACCAAGAGTGAATATATGTTCGAGGCCAATTCCTGCGGCATTTTCTCTTCGATCCATGAACAGTCTGCCGATATTAACCAGGGCGTTGACCGCACCAAAAAGGAAGATCAGGGAGCAGGGGATCAGGGCATGATGTTCGGATATGCGAGCCATGAAACGGATAATTATATGCCACTTGCTTTGGACCTGGCCCATATGCTGCTCATCGAGCTTGCTGCTTTGAGACGGGAAGACAGGCAGATCAAATATTTAAGGCCGGACGCAAAGAGCCAGGTTACGCTGGAGTATGACGACAATAACAATCCGATCCGGATAGATGCCATTGTGATTTCTACACAGCATGATGATTTTGACACGGAAGCACGGATGCAGGATAAGATCAGAAAGGATATTATCGGAATCCTTATCCCGAGGGTAAAGTCGAAATATAAAAAATACGCGCACCTGTTCAATGACAAGCTCAAATATCATATTAACCCGACAGGAAAATTTGTAATCGGCGGTCCTCATGGCGATACCGGGCTCACCGGCCGAAAAATCATTGTAGACACGTATGGAGGAAAGGGTGCTCATGGCGGAGGTGCTTTCAGTGGAAAGGATCCCTCCAAAGTGGATCGCAGTGCGGCTTATGCAACCAGGCATATCGCGAAAAACCTGGTAGCGGCCGGCGTGGCCACGGAAGTGCTGGTGCAGGTTTCCTATGCGATCGGCGTGGCCCAGCCCACTTCAATTCATGTTGATACTTTCGGAACTGCCAAGGTAAAACTGAGTGATGGTGAAATCGGGAAAATTGTAGAGCAGGTTTTCGATATGCGCCCATACTTTATTGAACAGCGGTTGAAACTGCGCAATCCGATCTATAGCGAAACAGCGGCATACGGCCATATGGGCCGCAAACCGGAAACTGTGGTTAAAACATTTGTATCACCTGACGGAAAAACCATTCAGAGGAAAGTTGAGCTGTTTACCTGGGAGAAACTGGATTACGTTAAGAAAGTAAAGCAGGCATTCAAGATCAAATAAAACCTCGTTCCAAAGCTGAACAGGGTTGGCCGCTCAGGCTGACCCTGTTTTTGTTAAAGCATCCACCGCCATTATAATTAGTATTTTCGATCATGAGCATCCGTAAAAATCCATGGGAAATTCTTGACCAGCAAACGGTATACGAAAATCCATGGATACAGGTTACCGAATTTCAGGTATTGAATCCCTCAGGAGGAAGGGGGATCTACGGAAAAGTACATTTTAAAGGCATTGCCGTCGGGGTAATTCCCCTGGATGATGAATTCAATATTTATCTCGTTGGCCAGTACAGGTTTCCGCTTGAAAAATACAGTTGGGAAATTCCCGAAGGTGCGGCACAAATGGAAGAGGATCCTCTCCAGGCTGCAAAAAGGGAATTGATGGAAGAAACGGGACTGGCTGCAAATGAGTGGACGCAATTGCTCAGCATGCATCTTTCCAATTCTGTAACGGATGAACTGGCTGTGGTATTTCTGGCGAGACGGCTTGAGCAACACAATGCCAGGCCGGAAGAAACGGAATTATTAACCTTAAAGAAAATCCCCTTTGAGCAGGCATATGAAATGCTGGAATCCGGGGGAATTTCAGATTCGATTTCGGTAGCCGCCATTCAGCAGATACAGCTTATGCTGCTCCAGGGCAGAATTAAAAAATAAATATTTGAAACCTTCTTCAATAATCATCGGGCGGCAGCCTTTAATAGAGGCAATTCAATCCGGAAGGGGAATCGATAAAATTCTTTTTCAGCGGAATGTGAGCGGTGAATCCATCGGTGAGATCCGCAAACTGGCGGAGAAGCTCGGCATTCCTATTCAACAGGTTCCCCAGGAGAAATTATACTCATTCACGCGCGCCAACCACCAGGGCGTCGTCGCGCTGGCTTCCCTTTTTCAATATATAGATCTGCAGCAGGCCGTTGATCATGTGGTATCTCTGGGCCTTGTGCCGCTATTTATCCTGCTGGAGGGGATTACTGATGTAAGGAATATCGGAGCCATCGCGCGGAGTGCGGTCTGTTGCGGGGCCCAGGTGATGGTAATTCCGGACAAAGGCATTGCGGCTTTGAATGAAGAAGCCCTGAAATCCTCTGCAGGTGCACTGGAAAAAATTCATATCTGCCGCGTGAGCAGTTTATTGAAGGCTGTCGACACCCTGCACCTCAATGGGATAAAAGTTTATGCGAGCGACAGGGAAGCAGATAAAAAGCTGTTTGAATTGGACCTGAAGGATCCTTCCTGCATTATGATGGGCAGTGAGGACAAAGGACTGCAGCCTTATTTGCGGAAGGCGGCAGACGAACTGTTTACCATTCCGATGGCCGGGAATTTTGATTCGTTTAATGTTTCCGTGGCCGCCGGGATTATTTTGTATGAGGCGATGAAGGGGAGAATTTGATAATTTGATAATTTGAAAATTTGATAATTTGAAAATTTGAAAATGTTGGAATGTTGGAGTGTGAAAATGTGATAATGTGAAAATGCTTCTCCCACCGAAGCGCAGGGAAGGTGGGTAGGAAAATGCGAAAATTTGATAATTTGAAAATTTGAAAATGCTTTGCCCTCCGATGCGTAGCGAATAGTTGGAAATGCGGAAATTTGAAAATATGTTGAAAAATGGGTTCGCCTAAATTTTTTGCGATGAGAAAGATGAGCGGGTTGAAATAATGAATATAAGACTCGCAAAACAAGTATTTTATTAAACAATCGGAGGATTATTTTTACTTTTTACTTTTTAATTTTTAATTTTCAACTTGCCCCAACCAATCAAACTAATCGAATGTCCGCGGGATGCGATGCAGGGATGGACCCACATTATTCCTACGCAAAAGAAGATTGAATACCTTAATGCGCTGCTGAAGGTGGGATTTAACAGCCTTGATTTCGGCAGCTTTGTTTCGACAAAAGCCATTCCGCAAATGGCGGATACCAGGGAAGTTCTTGCCGGGTTGAGATTGAATGGGTCAGAAACAAGACTGCTTGCCATTGTTGCAAATACCCGGGGTGCGCGTGAAGCCTGCGGCTATGCTGAGATTAACGATATCGGATTCCCCTTTTCTGTTTCGGAAACTTTTCAGCAGCGAAACGCGAATAGTTCTATCGAAAAATCTTTGCAGACTGTTCAGGAGATCCTGGAACTCTGCGGGGAAAATTCAAAACGGCTGGTTGTTTATATTTCAATGGCTTTCGGAAATCCTTACCGCGATCCATGGTCGGAAACCATCGTGCAGGATTGGATTCATAAGCTCGTCGAAATGAAAGCAGACGTTATCTCACTTGCCGATACGGTGGGTCTGGCAACTCCTGAACAAGTGTATTCCCTGGCCAGTTTCACAATCACGCGGTTTCCGGCAATTGAAACAGGCGTACACCTGCATTCGCGCAAAGAATACAGCATCCAAAAAGTGGAAGCTGCTTTTTCTGCTGGCTGCCGGCGATTTGACGGAGCATTGCGCGGGATCGGCGGCTGCCCGATGGCTGGTGATGAACTGGTTGGCAATTTGGATAGTTTGCTGCTGATTGACTATTTCCGAAACAAAAAGAAACCTGCAATATTGCATGAAGAGGCTCTCGGGCGTGCTGTTGCCCTGGCTGATGATATTTTTTTAAATCATTGATGTGGAATCCTTTTTTTTGCCGATCCAGATAAACCCGCCTTCGGAAAGGATCCGTTACCAGCAGAAAATATTGCTGACCGGTTCCTGCTTTACTCAACACATTGGCAATTATATGGAGGTTGTGAAATTTGATGTATTGCAAAATCCAAACGGAATACTTTTTGATCCGCTAAGTGTAGCAGGCAGCCTGGTCTCTTATGTGGAGGGAAAACAATACCAAAAAAGCGATCTTTTTTTTCTGAATGATTTATGGCAAAGCTGGAAGCACCACGGCTTATTCTCAGATACCAGCCAGAAACGCTGCCTCGAAAAGATTAACGAATCGCAGTCGGCCGCTCATGAATTCTTGAAAAAATCAGACTGGCTGATCATTACCCTAGGGTCCGCTTTTTCCTACACCCTGAAAGAAAATCAAATGCCGGTGGCCAACTGCCATCGTGCTCCGGCTGATTGGTTTACAAAGAAGCTATTGTCAATTGAAGACATGCTGGCCGTATTTGATGAAACTCTTCATCGCCTGCTTCACTTTAATCCTGTTCTGAAAATAATATTTACTGTTAGTCCGGTTCGCCATATCCGGGATGGAGTTACAGAGAATAACCGGAGTAAAGCGCGGCTTATTGAAACGGTTCACCATTTTGTGAATAAGTTTGACCGCATTTATTATTTTCCCGCCTATGAATTAGTAATAGATGTGCTCCGGGATTACCGGTTTTTTGACAAAGACCTGGTGCATCCTAATTACCAGGCAACAGCCTTTGTATTGGATAATTTCATGCAACACTATGTGGAATCTTCTTCCAGGAACATTGCAGAGGAAATAAAAAAAATACAAACCGCATACAGGCATAGGGCGCTTCATCCGGATACAGAGGCGCACAAACGGTTCTTAAATGAATACCTGTTAAAAACAAAAGCACTGGCTGAACAATATCCATTTCTGGATTTTAAAAAGGAAATTGACTACTTTTCAACATGGCCCTGATTGCTATTTTTTTAAGTAAAGACCTAACAACATGATCACCAGTGATGCCCAGAAGGTAAACATCCATTTAACGAGGTCTAGTTTTGTTTGTGCAAGATTATCTTTTGTTGCATACCTAAGATCATTTCTTCTTTCCATCTCTGACAGATCTGCCCTGGTCGCGGAATGCTTCAATTCGTTTTTTAAATCAGCCGACATCGAATGGATGGCAGAATGGACCTGTTTAAGTTCATCCTTCATTTCAGCTCGCAACGAATGGGTGCCTGATTGAATCTGTTTAAGTTCATCTTTCAGTTCGGCATGAAAAGAATTGAATCTTAAATCAACTTGTTTGAATTCACCCTTCATTTCAGCCCGAAAGGAATTGAATCTTAAATCAACCTGTTTGAATTCATCCTTTATTTCAGCCCGAAACGAATTGAATATTGAATCAGCTTGTTTGAAGTCATTTTTTGTTTCCAACCGCTGCGATTCGATCTTTGAATCCAGGCGCTGCAGACCCGATAGAAGAAGTTGGAATTCGTTTTTAGAATCTTCATTCATGATAATTGCAGGTTTAGCATGGATGTTTGTTTTTTTCCTGATCTGAAAAGGACCGTTCATAATATCTGATGTACTTGTTCGTGACCAGCCTTTTTCAATGATGGATAAAACCTGAATGGTTTAATGCCGCATTACAAAATTAATCAAATACTTTTCCGGCTCGAAATGAATTCGCGAAAAAAGTGTAAGTAAAATCACCCTTTTTTAATGGATGCGGTCGCCGCGGACATCCATTTTTGAAATGACCGTGGCTTCGTATTTGAGCCATTCTGTCCAGCGTTTGCGCACTTTTTCTTTTCCAAGAAAAGTTTCCGCGAGAGCGATGAAGAGATGGTAATGGCCGGCTTCACTTTCCATAAAGCGGCGGTAGAAATTTTTCAGGTATTCGTCTTTGAGCCCTTCACTCAGGCGCTTGAACCGTTCACAACTGCGTGCTTCGATCATCGCCATGGTCAGGAGCTGATCCAGGAAGCGATCCTCGAAATCTCCTCCCTTGCGCTGAAAAGTGATGAGCTGATTCACATATTCATCCTTCCTTTGTTTTCCCAGCTTTAGTCCGCGTTTGGTCAGTTCGGCAAGAACCATCCGGAAGTGTCCCCATTCTTCCGTGACAATGGGCGCGAGCTCACTCACCAGTCTTGGCCGGTCAGCATATTTCTGAATGAGTGAAATGCAGGTCGTCGCTGCCTTTTGTTCACAAAAAGCATGATCCGTCAGGATCTCTTCTATGGATATGCCGGCCAGATCCACCCATCTCGGATCTGTGGGTAGTTGAAGCCCCAGGATGTTTTTGGTGATGGTCATCGTTTTGCAAATGTCTGAATTAAGGGGATCTTTGAACATTAAAGTTAACAAAGCGTATTTCTTACCGGGAGTTCCGATGGCCCGGGTTATTTGTGCTGAGATTGAATGGCGGTCCAGCCACCTGGCGGGCAGGGACGGCCCGTGATTGGGCCTTCGGTTTGCATGTGCAGGAATTCAGGATCCTTGTCTTTAAATTAGAAAACCAACCTTGTATGCATCAGGATTTTCTCGATAGAAAATTGCAGGCCAGATTTCAAAAAAATGCTTATCGACGGTTGCAACTGGCAGAGGGCAAGCATGATTTCTTTTCCAATGATTACCTGGGAATTTCCACGAACAGGCTGATCGAAGAGAAGCTTAAAGGGCATTCTTTTTCCCATGGATCTACCGGCTCGAGGTTGCTGGCAGGGAATTATCCATTGATCGAAGAAACAGAACGAATGATTGCGAACTTCCATGAATCGCCCTCCGCCCTGATATTCAATTCGGGTTATGATGCAAACCTCGGTCTTTTGTCATGCATTGCCGAAAGAGGCGATACTATTTTGTATGATCAGCTGAGTCATGCTTCAATCCGTGATGGGGTCAGGCTCTCGCAGGCGCAGGCCTTTTCTTTTGGTCACAATGACCTGGAGGATCTGAAAAATAAATTATTGAGAAAAAAGGGGGAGTGCTTTGTCGTTACCGAATCAGTTTTTTCTATGGATGGAGATATGGCACCCGTCAGGGAAATGCTTGCCCTTTGCGAGTCTGCTGATGCCCGCCTGATCGTTGATGAAGCACATGCAACAGGCGTGGTTGGCAATCATGGAGAAGGCCTGATTCAGCACGAAGGCATCCACCACAATTGTTTCGCGAGGATCATAACCTTTGGCAAAGCGCTGGGCTGTCATGGTGCTGCCATCTTATCCGGTGAACTGCTGCGGAATTTCCTGATCAATTTTTCAAGATCTTTTATTTTTACGACAGCCCTTCCTCCTGTTGCCGTTGCTGCCATTAAAACTTCTTACGAGATTTTTCCGGCCATGCATGCGGAAAGAGAGCAATTAAAAGAGCTGATCCGTTTCTTCAGGCAAAATCAGACTATTCATACAGCTTCGGGGGAAACATATTCATTCAAAGAATCCGGTACGCCCATTCAGGGGCTCATCGTTCCGGGAAATGCAAAAGTAAAAGCGGTCGCCAGTCAACTGGGCAGGATGGAGATGGATGTTCGGCCCATCCTGTACCCCACGGTTCCGGAAGGCGAAGAAAGACTTCGGATTGCCTTGCACAGTTTCAACACCGTAGAAGAAGCCGGCGCGTTAGTCTCGGCGCTAAAAGAAATTTAATTTGTCATTGGCGCGGAGGAGTCGGCGGACGGCCTCCGGGATTGTTCAATGCAGCACTGAAAAATCCGCCGAACAGTCCATCCATGCCAAGCCTTACACCAACCTGGCCGGTCTTCCCATTGAGATAGGAAGCCACTACGTCAACACGGAATATTTTTAAGATATTTTCCAAACCGCCAAAGACTTCCACATAATTATTGTTGCGGTTTACATAAAATGCATTGGATCCGGCAACCAGGTTCCACTGCAAATTTCTCAGGAGCGGAATCTTATTGGTGATCATGCCGTTAAAATGTTGTTCAATATGTCCGACGGTGTAGAATGCCGCCGTAGTGCTGTTGGCATAATACGGAGCAAGCTGGAAGCTGTTGAGATAAGGGGTTGCATAAAAAGTCTGGTTTCCGTTGAAATGCTGATAATCCTGGATAAACAATTTTCTCGTATTGAGGAAACCACCGATACTGAAACGGTACTTAAAAACACCGCGAAGTTTCAGGTTCAGGTAATCCCAGAATGAAAACTGCCATTTATCATAGTCCACATCGGACCCAAAAATGTCCGGAATTCCTTTACGGTAACTAAAAGCCAGGGTAGGGTATTTGGAACCGATGGCCAGCTTGTTGTCTGGGAACTCGATATAACGCTGTCCGGGCTTGAACTGGAGATCGACGCCGGCAATTAATGCCTGATGCTGTGTAAACGGAGCGTTCAGTTTTTCAAAAGGGTAATTGGGGCTGAACGGAATGTTCTTATTTCCGAAGAAGGAAAAATCAGTTGTATTGGTCAGGGGGATACGGTCCTCGTACAATAGCGAACCAGTAATTCTGAATCCATTGTCAAAACGTGTTTTATATTGGACGGAGCCAAAATTATTTTCATAGATTTTCATGTAGTTTTTTCTAAACATCAGGGTATAGATCTCGTTGATAAATGGACCGATCGGATTTTCCGGATTGAACTGGCTCACCCGTTTACCTCCCGAGAAGGATAGGGAGGTACGGCTGGCGCTGCCTCCGTTCAGATCGAAGACTCCTTTTTTCCGGTTAAAATTCAGGGTGCCCCATGCATTCAGCCGGGTATTACTGAATCCGTAACGGATATGGGGGATGAATTCGGTACTGTTGCCTGTGTTGGTATTTTCTTTCAGCAAAGCGACTTCACCGTTTAATACCAATCCTTCCACCGTATTGTATTCAATCTTTAGCAGGAGGGGTTGGGTTGTGAATGATAACGGATGGACAGGATTATAATCAGAGCGCTTAATCCCATTGAATAAAATGTTTGTTATTGTAATGCCGCCTTGTTTTTTTCGCAGCGAATCGATTACCCGTTTACTGGACGCAGAATCGTGATTGCTCCTGAACATGCTGTCCTTTATCCGGTAGTCTTCCAGTTCTTCCGGTTCCAATGGAACGGGTCTCAGCGAATCCCAGTAAGCAATCGTTTTTTTATTGACTCCTGTATCGTACTTTATCACCACGTTGTTGAAATATTTTTTCCTGAACCTGGGGCCCAGGTCGTACTTGTCGTAGACATTTAAAATACTGCCATCGGCATCTATCCCGAATTTTTTAAAATTGATATTCACTATCTGGTTCCGGGTTCTCCATACATCCCTGGTAATGGGGGCCTGGATTTGCCGGATATTAAAAGTGTCAACAATTTCGAGACCGTAATCCTTTGTCAGGGTTAAATCCAGACTGTATATCCTCCAGTCGCCATCCGTAATATTGATCGTGCCGGTAAACAGCGGTTCAAACCTTCTTTTCGGAATCACCTGGATCTTATTGATTTCTTTTCCATCCTCAGTATATGATCCCAGATATTTATAATGGTAATAATTTAATGCGCCGTCTGCAATCGGGGACACATATCCGCGGGGGCTCAATTGGGTAATAAAAACGTTTACGTTATTGTTATAGAAATTGATGAATGTGGGAAAATTAAAACCAAATCCATTTGTTCCGCTTTCTCTGCCTGATATGACCTCGAGTTTAATCTTGTCAGGTTTTTTGTATGAAATTTTGGTCACCGATTCTGAAAGGTAAATGATGCCCTTTCCAACGGAATCCACTCCCAATGCTTTCCGGTCTTCTTCCCTCATTGACTTCCCCATTATCCTGGAGGGAAGGGTGCGGGTTTTCAGCAGCGTTTTAATATAGGCCTCGCAGGTAAAGGAGTCCAGCGGGTTTTCATAGGATTTCCTCTTTTTGATAGCGTGGCGGATGATCTCATAGGCCGGATCTTCGGCACCGGATTTTACTATGATCTCTTTCATGGAGGTTTGCTGAAGCGACAATTTGAAATCCAGGGTCAGCGGTTCAGCTCCAAGGTTTATTGTTTTCTCCTGGCGGCCATACCCGACGTACTGGCAAACAATGATATATTTTCCGGCGGGAAGGTCAAGGAAATACCTGCCGCTGTTATTGCTTGTTGTTCCGCGCGAAGTCCCCTTTACAAAAACAGAAGCATAGGGAAGAATGGTGCCTTTGTCGTCCGTTACGGTTCCGCTGATCCTGGCTGCCAGGAGGGTGTGAAAATGGACAAAACAAAATGAAAAAAGAAAAAGGACCTGCTTCATGAAGAGAAAATAAAGACGAAGCTAAGTGATAGATCGTTGCTTTTCTCCAGCGGACTTCCGATTTACTTCGATGAAGGAGCGTGGAAAACAATTCTTCTTCCGTAGGATCCTGCCAGGGCAGCAAAACCCGCGACAAGGGCTCCGATCAGCGAGGTGATGATGATCAGCAGAAGAGAAGATCCGTCCAGGCCGAAGATATAAGCTATTTTTTGAGAAAGGATCCCGTTGTTTTTATTATCTATCCACCAGGCAAGGACTTCCCATAAAAGAAATACGCCAAGGAAACCCGAGAGAAAAGAATAGGCCGGCTTCTGCGGTATGGCTGCACTAACTGCAAATGCGGCGATGGAGATTCCCCACCAGGGAAGATACAGCCCGCTTACGAATGAAAGCAGCGCCGTAACCAGAATGGAAAGAATGTATTTGAGCATAGTGATGCAGCTTTATAATGTAGTTACCCGGATGATGGCTTTTACTCTTTTATCAGTCTCTTCATCTTTTGTCATCATCCATAAAAGATAATATTTACCATTGGCCCAGTTGTCAACAAAATCATCATAATAAGGACTGCCGGGATTTCCGCTTTGTCCGCCGGGATATATCCCATAAGCTTCGGTACTTGACGTAAGCTGAACGATCATGCGCCAACTCGGGCCGTGATCCTCCTTAACAGAATTTATTGCATAAGTGCCGCCGGAATTCATGATGTTCAACCGGCTGAATGGGTCCAGGTTGGCCAGGTGTTCGATGCGTGTTGCTTTCATTTTCCCCCAAAGCAATTTTCCTTCACTGTCCAGTAGTCTGCACGCCCCTGCTGCTCTCTTAAACGCCAGATTTACATCCTGTTTAAGGGTTTCCTTTTCCGGTGTCCGTATATCGTCCAGGAACTCATAAGCGGAATCCCGCAGTATGCCTTCCAGCAGGGTGCTTTCGTGAGGATAAAATCCTGGCATATTATCTTTTTCAAGATCATCATCCCATACAATGCTGGTGAGACTGTCCCAAACTTCCTTAAAAATGGATGGCGCTTTGCCTTCGGCTTCATAGCGGAGATCCCATTCCCTCAAAAGGTCATAATACTTTCTTTCCGTTGCATTCAGGTCGGAAGAATCTATATTTCTCAAAAGCACGGGTCTGGCCATTTCGGCAAACAGGTTGTACGTGTCCGTTTGCAGCTTCATCATATCTTCAATACTGATATCCTTCATCTGGTTGAGATAACGGTTGATCATCATGCCCCGGTAGTTAGGGTAAGATCCGCCTAAATAATAAGGGTATACGCTGGGATCCACGGGATACTGATTTGCGCTGCTTACATACCCGCGTTCGGGATTCACCATAATCGGATTTTCGTCCTGGGGGATCATGCCCTGCCATGCATAGCTGCTGTCGGTTCCGGGCATTACAAAATCTCCCTGCCTTTTCCACTTGGCAGGGAATTCGCCCTGATCGCAAATGGCAATTTCTCCCTGCTTGGAGGCAAAGGCAACGTTTTGTCCGGGCGTATGAAGCCATTTGATAGCTGCGAGATAATCAGAATAATTTCTCGCATGATCCAGTGCGTTGAAAATCATCAATTCATTTCCGGCATCATGGGCTTTCCAGCGGACGGCATAATACTTATTATTTGTCAGCCTGTTGCCGGAATAACTTTTATCATACATCACAGGACCAAAAACAGTATAGGCAACGGTATCAATATATTCCGGCGCGCCCTTCTGCAAAATATGTTCATAGCGGAATTCGGCCGGCTTCCATTCTCCATTGTACCAGTATTCCTTTTTACTGTCATCCTTGAATTGTATCTCATAATAATCCCTCACATCACGCATGGCATTGGTGAATCCAAAAGCGCAACTGTCGTTAAAGCCGATGATGATGCCGGGAGCGCCGGGAAAACTTGCACCATAAGCGTTAAAGGAAGGACAGCTCAATTGCATTTCGTACCAAAGGGATGGAAGGTGCAGGCCCAGGTGCGGATCATTGCAGAGTATGGGCGCTCCGCTCTTTGTTTTCTTTCCGCTGATTGCCCAGTTATTGCTGCCATTGTTCCGGTCGGGCTTGCTCGCCTTTACACTAACGGTGTCCGTGCTGTGCAGATATGCGGAGTCGCTCCCAGTCGGGGGTTTTGGTATTCGTCTGGACCCCCAGATTGAATCGCCCGGAACGTGCATATTTGGGTAGATTGTCCATCCATTTTTTGCTTCATTCGGTGTTTTGCCTAAATGGGAAGCCGATATGCCGGGTTTTACTGAAAGCGTATCCATTGGAACAATCGGATCCAGGGAATCCTGTTTAACCGGGAACATTTTATTGAAAGTCGTATAACCCAAGAGGGACCTGAGGTTGGTATATTCGAAATCGTCTTCCGCACCCGCGAGATCAAGCGACATAAATTTCAGGAACAGGGCTGTCTTCAGATTGCTCCACAGTTCGGGCTTATAATTCAACAATTTATATTCAACCGGGAGCTCACTTTCTTTGAGGTTTGTGATATATGCATTTACACCCGCAGTATAAGCGTCTGCCTCTGCTTTGGAGACCGAATCCTGTTCCAATGACGCTACTGCTTTCTCGGCGGCATAGCCCATGCCCAGCCTTCTTTTTTCCCGGTCGAAATTCAAAGCCCTGGGTCCGATCAATTCGCTTATCCGGCCTGCAGCTGCATAGGTCTGGAATTCCATCTGCCATAAGCGGAACTTAGCATGCATGTAGCCCTGCAGATAAAATGCGTCTGCGTCGTTTCCTGCGAAAATATGGGGTACAAGGCGCTCATCCAGGTAAACTTCAGCTGGTTCCCTGAGTCCGGGCAACTGCAGATCCTGTCCGAAATCCTTATCTACCGGCTCTGCGTTCTGCCAAAAACCATGTTGCGGGCTCAGGAACTTTCCGACAGGCGGAATTTTCCCCCAGGGAGAGTTGAAAGCAACGACCAGTAAAACGGTTACAGCTACGGATATCAGGAATGGAATAAACCTCATGAAGTGTTTTTCGACGTTGAAATTCGTTTAAAAGTAAAATATTTTTAGCCAATTCTGAAGGGTTTGATGAAATCGGCGCTCAGTTTCTTAAAACCTCAGGGCTTTAGTAAATTTGCGGCGTGGCACTACTTCATAACCGGATATCGCAAAAAGAGCTTAAACAAAGGCTGCTGGAAGAAACGGAGCCGCGAACGACCATTTCGTTTTACCGTTATTTCCCCATTGCTGATCCCAGCTGTTTCCGGGATGAATTATATGTTGCGCTTTCCGGTTTACAAATATTCGGAAGAATCTACCTGGCCCGGGAAGGCATCAATGCGCAGGTCAGCATACCCATTTCCAGGTTACAGGCATTCCGGGATTTTCTTGAATCACAAGCATCTTTAAGAGGTCTCCGGCTGAACAGGGCCGTAGCGGATGACGGCAAATCCTTCTGGGTTTTAAAGATTAAGGTCCGTGATAAGATTGTCGCGGACGGTATCCGGGATGAGAACTTCAGCATGGAGAAGAAAGGAATGTATGTAAACGCAGAAGCATTTAATGAACTCAGTAAGGATCCTGAGACGGTGGTCGTGGATATGCGGAATCATTATGAATATGAGGTTGGACATTTCGAAAGCGCCATTGAGATTCCCAGTGATACTTTTCGTGAGCAGCTTCCCATGGCGGCCAGATTATTAAGAGAAAGGAAGGAAAAGCCGGTGATCATGTATTGCACGGGTGGCATCCGTTGTGAAAAAGCCAGCGCTTACCTGCTGCATCAGGGTTTCAGGAAAGTATTTCATCTGGAAGGCGGCATCATCCACTATGCAAATACCGTAAGGGAAAAAGGGCTGGAAAATAAGTTCCGGGGTAAAAATTTTGTATTTGATGACCGCCTTGGCGAGCCGATCTCGGAAGACGTGATCGCGCACTGCCACCAGTGCGGCAAACCCGCCGATACACATACGAATTGCAGGAACAGCGCCTGCCACCTGCTATTTATCCAGTGCCCGGAATGCGCAACGAAATACAATGGCTGCTGCAGCCTGGAGTGCCAAAGCATTTATAATCTTCCTGAAGAGGAGCAAAAATTAATCCGCAAGGGAAAGAAAAATGATCAGCGGATTTTTAGTAAGGGGAGGAAATTAAAAATTAAAAATTAAAAAGTAAAAATTAAAACCCTTATTGGGAATGCAGGAGCTTCGGCCGAATAGAAGTAATGGCCTTATAATTATCCGTAATTAAGAAATAACTTCCACCAGGAGTTCAAACAACTAATCAGTTCCCAAACTGTTTCTTAATTGAACTAATACTGTTTAAATCAGCGGAAAATATTTTGTGGCAGTGCCAGTAACGACGATCAGCAAGGTTTGCCTTGTCACTTTCGCGAAATTATTGGATAACCATGATTGGATGAGCGAAGCAGGATCAAACTTGCTCGAGTACTTTTACTGAATTTTTTAAATTTTTGCTTTTTTTGTAAGTGTTAACACTTAGGCCACCCAAAATATATTTGGTTCATGTTTAAAAAATGATTTCAATTTGATGAGAACTTCATTTCCGATAACCTTTAACCAAGCTAACAATGAAAATCCAACTCTTAGTTGGAATAATATTTTGCCTGGTGACCTCTATTCATGGCCAGCAGGTGGATTCTCTCTCTACAAAACTGGATAGACTGAGTTCGTTTCCCAATCGCTTTTTTAGCCGGATACAAAAAAAATCTGCAGATTTGAATGCATCACTTGACCGCCAGACCGAAAAATACCTGGAAAAACTGGCAAGGAAGGAAAAGAAAATTCAACAAAAATTATACAAGACAGATTCAAATGCAGCTAAGCAACTATTTGCAGGCACCCAGGAAAAATATCTGGCCTATGAGCAGCAATTAAAGGCTGAAGCCTCCGGCCAATCCCTGCCTTTGCAGGGCGAGTATATGGCAAATATTGATTCGGTAAAGACCTCACTTGCATTTCTGCAACAAAATCAGAATTCACTGGGCTCTTCCGGTAAATCCCAGCAGGCTTTAAGTAGTGCTGTGCAGCAGTTTAATCTCCTGCAATCGAAGTTTCAGCAAACTGACCAGATAAAGGAGTTCATCCGCCAACGGAAACAACAATTAAAAGATGAACTAGTAAGCTATTCCCAAACTCTGGGTCTGAATAAATATCTCGCAGAGTATAATCAGCAAGAATACTATTACAGTGAGCAGATCCGTGAATATAAAGCGATGTTCAATGATCCGGATAAGCTGATGAAAGAGGCGTTAGTGATCCTGAATAAAATCCCCGCATTTCAAACCTTCATGAAGAATAATTCCCAGCTTGCCGGACTCTTCGGGGTGTCTCCCGATTACGGGAGTTCAGGAGCAGTGGATGGCCTACAAACTCGCGATGAGGTCCAGCAGCTAATGCAGCAGCAGATTTCCTCCGGCGGAGCAGGCGGGGTTGCTGCCATGCAATCTAACCTTGAATCCGCACACCAGGAGCTGGATCAGTTTAAGGATAAGCTTTCCTCCCTTGGAGCCGGAAGCGGGGATATAGACATGCCAAATTTCAAACCGAACATTCAGAAAACCCGGTCTTTTTTAAATCGCCTGGATCTGGGCATTAACATGCAGACGACAAAGGCAAATTGGTATTTTCCCAGTACGACGGATATCGGATTATCTATCGGGTATAAGATATTTAAGGGGAATGTTATTGGCATCGGAGGGAGTTACAAGATAGGTTGGGGCACCAATATCCGGGAGGTCCGTCTGACGAGCCAGGGGATGAGCCTCAGATCATTTGTGGATATTCAGGTTAAGAAAAGTTTCATTATCAGCGGCGGATTTGAAGAAAACCTCCTAACCCCATTCACATCCCTGTCCCAGACACAGGTCACCAGTCTTTGGCAAAAAAGCGGATTGATCGGGGTAAGCAAGCTGGTTTCCCTTCCCGGCAAAGTCGTTAAAAAGACAAAGGCATCCCTGCTTTGGGATTTTTTGAGTTCATACGAATCGCCGAGAACTGAGGCAATTAAATTCCGAATTCAATATGGCTTTTAATAAGATAAATAATTTTATGAACCCCGTTTCCGGCTTATTTAAGAAAGTTAAATGGATTTTGTTGCTGACCGTCATCTTTTGGTCTTCCAGGACGGCAGCACAAGGTACTACACCCACTGTTGTCAGTGACCAGAATGCCATATCCATGGAAGGTGCTGCGGGTTCTGCATCCGTTTATGACGGTATTTCCAGTTACAGTCTCCCAATTTATACCATTCAATGCGGTTCTTTAAGGCTGCCGATTTCCCTGAACTACGGTTATAACGGATTAAAATTGGATGAGACTATAGAATGGACGGGGTTGGGTTGGAGCCTCCAGGCAGGAGGGGCGATAAACAGAGTAGTTCAGGGAGGTGTGGATAACACAAAAAATACAGGTAGGAATTATGGGGAGTATTCCATCAAGGACAGTCTGTCAAAACCGAACAATCTCAATTTTTTAAATAATATCTACGCCGATGCTCATGATACTTCATTTGACCCGGCACCGGATATTTACGATTGCTCATTTAATGGATATTCGGCCAGGTTTTATTGGTATAACGGAAAGGCTTTCCTTCTTAGTTATAATAAAGAACTTTCCATTTCCTGGCCCACCTTGAGTGGAAATATTACGATTACTACCGGAGACGGGACAAAATATGTTTTTGGACAAACCCAGGCCGCTTTTCTATATGAATTTAAATTCTTCGAACAAATTAATTACACAGCGGCATGGTACCTCACATCCGTCATCTCTTCAGACAAAAAAGATACCATTTCACTCTCATATGCAACCCACACCACCCAGTCCTATTCTTCCATTTATGCTGACTCTTACCCTCAGGGAACGTACGATTTTGGGTTATTTACTGATTCAATCCTTCCTACCAATAGTTATCCGTATCTGCAAAATATTCGATGCAGGAACAGCAGGATTTCCTTTATTCCGGATCCGGTATTAAGAACAGATGAAAAAACCAATGGCCCAAAACTCCGCGAAATTGATGTTATTGATTCGATTTCGGGAAAAATCGTCAAAAAGAATTTTTTGTCTTTCGAATACCTTAACCAAACCACGTCTTCACCACAATATATGGAGAGATTAAAATTGAAGACCTTTTCGTTTGTCAATCCTCAATCGGCAGCCGATTCTCAAACTTACCGGTTTAGTTATATTCAGGAATATTCTTCTTACCCGCCAAAATTCAGCAACGTTATTGATGATTGGGGATATTACAATGGATCATCCCCCTATCCCCTGATCACTAAAAATCTTCATAACCTCAGGTTGCCAAATTTCAGCTACTGTTCATATGGTGCGTTGGATACGGTTCGTTTTCCCACCGGAGGCTTCGATACTTACCAATATGAGCTGAACGATTATGATTCGGGCGCAACCCAGCATCATGCGCCGGGTCCCGGCATCCGGATTAAATCGGTGGCCGGATATCTACCAGGAGCAGCCGTGCCAGCTACCTCAAAAAACTACAGCTATTTGGCGGATAACGGAACATCCAGCAGCGGTTCGCTAAATCATTTTAATTCCACTTCGGGACCGATTGGCATCGTGGATACGTTTGATTTCAATAACTATGTCATGACAAATAATAATCCTGGCAGCGCTATTAAAGACAATATCTTTTTCTATGGTAAGGTCTCGGAAAGCAGTTCGGCGGGCAATGAAAAGCACAAATCTGATTATTATTTTAAATCTTTCTCCAACGCCGTAGATGAAGTCGAACTGACAAAAAGTGTGAACTACCGTTATGATTCGACGTCTGCTACATTCTATCCATTGACGGCGACGACAAACACTTACGATTCCACGACAGATAGTATTTTTTTATCCATACGGCCCTATATCGACAGCTCATACGTAATTCCCGGAATTCCAAATACGCTGTTGTTTGCCTATGGATATACTTACGATTACAACCCTACATATTGGTTGAGGCTCACGGATCAAAGATCAGTACAATATGATAACCTCAATGACAGCGCGGTTAGCACCAGGCATTTTAACTATAACACGGTCCGCAATATGGACTCTGTGCGGGAAACCCTGGCCGATGGGAATGCGACCATAAAGAAATTTAAATATGCCGATGACTATACCACATCGATCACCGGAGGACTTATTACCAATCACGTGATAGATCCTGTCATTGAAACCCAGCTTTGGCTTCAGCACGCAGGCAGCGCTCCGGCTATGGTTTCCGGTTCCATTATTTCCTGCGATACGGTTATTTTTAAACCAATAGCCACTTATTCATTGGAGCCGGTATCGCCTTTGGCATCCCTGAACAACGAGACCTTAACATCGGGGAAATACAACACGCTGCTCAGTGACAATGTAAATTATATATTGAAAAGGCAATTATATTATGACGGAAACAGTAACCTGGATCATTCAAATCGGACTTCTGATATTACCATCAGTTATATTTATGATTATAAACATTCCCTTCCGGTAGCGGAAATTGCTAACGCTTCCGGATTCTATTTCGCTTTCACAAGTTTTGAGGGTGACAATAATGGCAACTGGTCTGTTCCCGATACGCTCAGGAACAGAACCAACAGCATGACCGGAAAACAATGTTATAATCTGGTTACCGGAAAAACGATTACTACAAGTTTTCCATCGGGCGTTCAATATGTTTTATCCTATTGGTCGACTTCCAGTGCGGCAACCGTGACAGCCAGTGGCTTGCCTGTTACCGCAAGTCCCCCCGGCCTTACAAAAAATGGCTGGACTTACCACGAACACATTATTCCAACATCAGCCAGCTCGGTAAATGTTACGGCCACCAGCACCTTAATTGATGAGTTGCGCCTGCACCCGGTCACTGCTCAGATGACCACCTATACTTACGATCCATTGGTCGGAAAAACATCCTTCTGTTCGCCGAATAATATGATCAGCTATTATGAATATGATGGATTTAACCGGTTAAAGGATATTAAGGATATGGACCGGAATATCGTTAAACTGTACGATTATCAGTTTAACCAATCCTACACTTACGGAAACGATCTTCTCACTGAAGGGTTTGTAAGAAATAACTGCGCTTGCAACTATATGGGATCGGGAATCGTGACCGACACGGTGCAGGCAAATACATTTACCTCCCATGCCGGAAAATGGGATGCCAATCAGTTGGCGCAGAGCTATCTTAACGCCAACGGGCAAAACTATGCGAATACACACGGGAGTTGTGTTGCAATATCCTGCAGCGGCGTGGATAAACATATTGTATTCTGTACTACCTGTGAAACAGGAACAAAAGTATACACGTCCTCAGTATGGTCACCCAGCGAGCACGAGTATTTATGTACTTATCATTACCATTGGAGTGATGGTGTTGACAGTGTGGATTATCAGGAATATGATAAAACAAGTTGCCCGATCAATTAATAATTAAATTTATGAAATACCGGAATCTCCTCTGCGCCCTTGTTTTTATTCCTTTTGCATTTACTTCCTCCATTTATGATTTTACCTTAAGCGGAATAGACGGATCTGCTATCCACCTGAGTGATTTCAAAGGCCGCAGAATACTGATCGTTAATATTGCCACCAAAAGCAGCTATTCCAGCCAGTTGAAAGACCTGGCACAGCTTTACACATTATACAAAGACAGTCTGGTAATCCTTGCTTTTCCATCCAACAGTTTTGGAAATGAAACCGGTACGAATAGTCAGATTAGTGATTCTGTGCAGAAACAAATTTCAATTAATTTTTTACTGGCCGGGAAAATGGAAGTTGCCGGCGCTAATATCCATCCCTTTTACTCCTGGCTGACGGATCAATCACAGAATGGTACCATGGGAAATCCGGTCAGGGGAGATTTTCAGAAATTCCTGGTGAATGCGCAGGGAACATTGGTGGGTGTTTTTGCTCCTTCAGTGGGTCCGCTCAGCGATGAAATGCAAAACGCAATAAAAACAAATTAAATGCAGCAACCCCTTAAATCTGCCAACACAACCAGGCTGCCGATGCGGTTATTGCATTTATGCCAATTGATAATGTCATTGTTTGTTCAGAACCTGAATGCACAGGTCGCCACACCGCCAGCCTACAGCAGTTCAATACAATTAAATTATGCACGTTCCTGGAGCGCTGCCGCACCTATACAGAATGCGGACACTATGCGCAGCAGACCGCTTAATGATGTTAAACAGGCAACGGTCTATTACGACGCCCTTGGACGTGCCATCCAAACAGTACTTAAACAGGCGACCCCTTCGAAAAAAGATCTGGTGATACCATCGGTTTACGATTCTTTCGGCCGTCAGCAATATGCCTATCTTCCTTTCGTAGCAAATGCCAGGCTTGCCGGTGATTCTGTGAATGACGGCGGTTTTAAGCTGGATGCCTTTCAACAGGATTCCGTTTTCAACCAAACACAATTTCCAACACAACGTTATTTTTACGGACAAACCGATTTTGAAAATTCAGCGTTGAGTCGGGTGCAACAATCTTTCGCACCCGGTAACAGCTGGATGGGAAGCCGGGGCTCGGGAACTCCCAAAAGTGTCCGGTATCAATATCTGATCAATTCCATTTCAGACAGCGTACGAATCTGGACCATTGGTTTTGCCATCGGATCAATTCCCACTACATCCGCTTTTTATGCGGCGGGAACATTGTCCAAACAAATCCTGACCGATGAAGCCGGTCACCAGACGGTTGTTTATGCGAATGCCCTGGGGCAGACCATTTTAAAAAAGGCACAATTGTCTGCAACGCCCGGAACGGGTCATGCAGGGTGGCTTTGTACTTATTATGTTTACGACGATCTGGGTAATGCGCGGTTTGTATTACAACCCCGTTGCGTGGAACTCATCAATGGCAGCTGGACGATCAGCCAGTCATTAGCCAATGAACTTTGTTTCCGGTATGAATATGATGCAAGACACCGGTTGATAATCCAGAAGATACCCGGAGCCGGTGAAACGGATGCTGTATATGACGCGCGCGACAGAATGGTGATGGCTCAGGATTCCAATCTCCGCGTTTCGGGTAAGTGGCTGGTAGTAGAATACGATGCAGAGAACCGTCCCTGGCGTGGGGGATTGTTAACGGATGCCAATACGCGAGCTTATCATCAGAACCTGGCTCAAAGCAGCACTACCTATCCAAATACGGCCAGCAACTACGAAGTGCTTTCCCAAACCTTTTACGACGATTATTCCTGGGTGAGTGGGACAGGGACATCCCTTGGAACTTCATTAGATGCCACGAACACGGGTAACAGTAGTTATTTTATTACGGGTTATAATGCATCGCCAACTTATGCTCAGGCCATCACGCAAAATACCCAAACACGGGGCGCGGTCACGGGCTCCAAAGTAAAAGTGATTGGAACGACTAGCCAATACCTCTACCAGGAATCTTTTTTTGATGATCACGGCCGGGTTATCCAGGCGCAGAGTATCAACTATACCGGAGGCAAGGATGAAGTCACTTCCCAGTATAGTTTCAGCGGACAAGTGCTTCGCACATATCTGCAACATCAGAAAAGTGGAACGAACCCGCAGAATCATACGGTCTTAAGTAAACTCAGTTATGATTCCTCAGGCAGGCCTATCTCTCTCGTTAAGAACGTGGATAATACTTCGGATCAACTCATCGCTACTTACAGTTACAATGAACTCGGCCAGCTGAAAAATAAAGCCCTGGGCAACAATCTGGAAAACCTGGCTTATGCTTATAATATCCGGGGATGGTTGGCGACCATCAATAAGGATTATGTGAGCGGGGCCAGCGGAACCAATTATTTCGGAATGGAACTGGGCTATGACACCACCACATCTGTGGCGGCAACGACCAGTTATACTGCATCACAGTACAACGGCAATATTACGGGAACGGTATGGAAGAGCCGGGGAGACGGAGTTGGAAGGAAATATGATTACAGCTATGATAACAGCGGACGGCTTACTGCGGCTGCCTTTGTACAGAATACAACGGGTTCCACCTGGGACAATGCCACGATAGATTTTAGTCTGAGCAGTATGACCTATGATGCCAACGGGAATATCCTGTCGCTTAACCGGAAAGGATTTAAGCTTGGCGGGTCAACCTATATTGATCAGCTCACCTACGGTTATTTGAATACTAATGCCAGCAATAAGCTTAATGCCATTGTAGATGCGGCAAATGATACCACGGCCAAACTTGGCGATTTCCAGTATAACCCCGCAACAAAACAAAGCACGGACTATTCCTACGACGGTAACGGCAACCAACTGAAGGACAATAACCGGAAGATCGATGCCATCACCTATAATTTTCTTAACCTGACCCAGCAGTTGCATGTCAATGGCAAAGGCAATATCCAATATGTGTTTGACGCAGGTGGCGGCCGCCTGCAGAAGATCATCATTGACAGCCCCGCCAATAAAAAAACAATCACGACTTATGTCGCCGGATTTGTGTACCAATCCTATTCGACACTGACAGGCAGTGGAACCGATACCCTGCAAATGCTCTCCCATGAAGAAGGAAGGATCCGCTGGGCCTATCATAAATATACCACCGGCACTTCTGCCTATAAATACGAATACGATTTCTTCGTTCGTGACAACCAGGGAAATACCCGGATGGTGCTGACGCAGCAAAAAGATACCGCCAAATACCTGGCCAGCATGGAAGCGGCTTACCGCTCAACCGAAACGGCCCTGTTTAACAATATTACCAACAGCAGTTATGCCAGGAGCATGATAGCCGGATATCCGGCCGATGGTACCACTACACCGAACGATTCGCTATCCCATTTAAACGGAAACGGACAGAAGACAGGCCCGTCCTTACTCCTGAAGGTAATGAGTGGTGATACGCTGGATATAGGCGTGCATTCTTTTTATACGAGCATGACGGGAACCGGAACAAGCGCCTCGATCACGGATGTACTGAATTCCCTGGCGAGCGGCATTTCCAATATGACCGCGGGAGCAAAAGGTACGGTAAGTCAATTAACCAATCCTTCCGGTACGCTTTATGCTGCGCTGAATAATTTTATAACGAACAGTGATCCCAACCCATCGGGCAAGCCAAAAGCCTACCTGAACTGGATCCTTTTTGATGAGCAATTAAATCCGGTGAGCAGTTACCCGCAAACGGGTGCGATCCCGGTGGGTAATTATACAGCAGGTACCCTCGGTACGCCCGGTCAGACCGGAATCCCCATGACAAAGAACGGCTACCTGTATATCTGGGTGAGCAATGAAACACAAGGCTGGGATGTTTATTTCGACAACCTGAGTGTAACCCATCACACGGGCCCGCTATTAGAAGAAAATCATTACTACCCGTTTGGTCTGGCTATGTCGGCCATCAGCGCAAGAGCTTTAAAAACAAATTACACAGAAAACAAGCTGCGCTTTAACGGCGGCTCAGAAATGCAGAACAGGGAATTCTCCGATGGCTCGGGACTGGAAATGTATGAAACCAGCTTCAGGGGCTATGATGCACAGATCGGAAGATTTGCGCAAATCGATCCTATGGCAGGAGGGTATCTGGATTATTCCACTTATGGCTATTGCACAAATAATCCGGTATTATTATCAGATCCATCAGGGGCTATCATAAGGTATCAACAGCAAAATAACCGGCTTCCGCAAGCAGATGAATACAGTGAATTTGAAAACCTGTTGGGCGGCGGAGGCGGAGGAGGAGGCCAGTCCGACGTACAATCCATGACGGGCATAGGCAGCAATAGTTTCGAGGATTGGGTAACGAATGTCAATGAGCAGATAGACCGGCAGGTAGATAGAAGTAACCTGATCAGTACTACAGAGGGTTTGCTGGCCTTTATGCCAAATGAATCTCTTTTGCAATTAACCAATAATTATGACGGGACATTCAATGTAACCTGCCATCCCGATATTACCGGAGCCGAATGGGGCACGGATAAGGGCGGCAATTCCGGGATCCGGTATGAATACAGCTATGCAGGAACGGATGACGGCGGGGAGTTCCTGCATGAGTCGCTGAATACGGACTATATTGTAAGTGGGTTTATTAAATATAATACTTACGGGTTGTATGATCCTTCAAATGGCGATAATTCATATAGTAATAATAATGGGGCATTCACACAAAATGAAAACCCCTCATTAACCGGAATGGCTGTTCTGGGGGCTGATGCAATGGAAAAGACATGGGCATTGGCTCAGTCACCAAGTTTAGTAAGTAAAAGTTATAAAACCGCTGCTATGGCAGCAGGTGAAGTGGGGTTGATGAAAACTTTAACAAGAGTAACAGGATTAATAACTATAATCAATGGGTTCGCTGAGGGTGCGGAGGATCTTCACAACGGTGATAAACTTGGAGCAGCATGGAATTTTACTAAGGCAGCAGGGACTGCACTTATTATGATATTTGGAGGTGAGGAACTTGAATTAGGATGGAATTTAAGCACGATGGCCGTTGACGCAATCACTAAATATTTCGAAAAATAAAGGGTTATCTTTATAATAATGATTATACTCGATTTTTTGTATTATTTTTTAAGTCATTGGTTCGAAATTCATAGAGAAAGACTAAAATGGAGTACTCCAGTCCAACGTGCTAGTTATGCTATCGGAATTGGAACTTTAGGGTTTTTATACTCTGTTCTCCTTATTGTTCAACTTACAATTGATAAATATCGGAGTCTTCATGTTCCAACTTGGATCTTGGTACTACTTATTCTTGGCATAATACAACTATATGATTATGTCTATATAACTAAAGATCGTTACGGGTATATCACGTCAGAAAAGTTTTCGAAGTTTAATAATATTGATAAGACAAGAGGGACAATAATTTCAATTAGCTTCATTCTTTTGATGATAGCTCTTCCTATTACTATTGCAGTGATTTTTATACAACCTGATGGTATATAGTTTCAGTTTAATTTCGAAAAGATCTGTAAAATGAAATGAATCAAAGAATAATTTTGAAGAAGTTTTAAAAAAAGTGAGGGTAGCTTCATCCAAAGAGCAAGAATGTAAGTCAATTAACCAATCCTTCCGGTACGCTTTATGCTGCGCTGAATAATTTTATAACGAACAGTGATCCCAACCCATCGGGCAAGCCAAAAGCCTACCTGAACTGGATCCTTTTTGATGAGCAATTAAATCCGGTGAGCAGTTACCCGCAGACGGGTGCGATCCCGGTGGGTAATTATACAGCAGGTACCCTCGGTACGCCCGGTCAGACCGGAATCCCCATGACAAAGAACGGCTACCTGTATATCTGGGTGAGCAATGAAACACAAGGCTGGGATGTTTATTTCGACAACCTGAGTGTAACCCATCACACGGGCCCGCTATTAGAAGAAAATCATTACTACCCGTTTGGTCTGGCTATGTCGGCCATCAGCGCAAGAGCTTTAAAAACAAATTACACAGAAAACAAGCTGCGCTTTAACGGCGGCTCAGAAATGCAGAACAGGGAATTCTCCGATGGCTCGGGACTGGAAATGTATGAAACCAGCTTCAGGGGCTATGATGCACAGATCGGAAGATTTGCGCAAATCGATCCTATGGCAGGAGGGTATCTGGATTATTCCACTTATGGCTATTGCACAAATAATCCGGTATTATTATCAGATCCATCAGGGGCTATCATAAGGTATCAACAGCAAAATAACCGGCTTCCGCAAGCAGATGAATACAGTGAATTTGAAAACCTGTTGGGCGGCGGAGGCGGAGGAGGAGGCCAGTCCGACGTACAATCCATGACGGGCATAGGCAGCAATAGTTTCGAGGATTGGGTAACGAATGTCAATGAGCAGATAGACCGGCAGGTAGATAGAAGTAACCTGATCAGTACTACAGAGGGTTTGCTGGCCTTTATGCCAAATGAATCTCTTTTGCAATTAACCAATAATTATGACGGGACATTCAATGTAACCTGCCATCCCGATATTACCGGAGCCGAATGGGGCACGGATAAGGGCGGCAATTCCGGGATCCGGTATGAATACAGCTATGCAGGAACGGATGACGGCGGGGAGTTCCTGCATGAGTCGCTGAATACGGACTATATTGTAAGTGGGTTTATTAAATATAATACTTACGGGCTGTATGATCCGAATGAATCATTTAATCCGAATGCATCAGCGGATGAAGGAGGCGGAAAAGTTAATGGTTGGCAGACTGCTGGAGTGATTACGGAATCTCTTGGGCTTTCTTATGAAACAACAGAGCAATCTATTAAGGTTTTCCAGAAAGTAGCGAATATCTTATCCGGAACAAAAGCTGAAATATTGGATGCAGGTAAAATCGGAAAATTAGGCGGAATTGGATTGGGTTTATTAAGTATGGGTGAAACAACTATGGATGGTTTAGAAAACGGTTGGGAAAACCATCACACAGCGGATTTATTTGTTACCGCAGGTGAAATTACATTAGTATTGTTCGAAGCTACAAATCCAATTGGCTGGGGGTTTGCAGCAGGTATGTTTATAGGAAATCTTATTTCCGAACATTATACTGGGAAAACAATCACAGAAAACTTGTTTGACAAATAAATATTAACTTAGGAGATGTATAATTTTATATTTTATTTCATTTACAGAACTCAATTGAATCAAAAAACTGGAGGTCCTTTTGTGGGCAGAATATTAGGATCGATGTTTGTTTTTATATTTTCATTGATTCATATCTTGTTCCTATTTACTATTTACAAATACATTCGATTTAACTTTTTTGGCTTCGAAACGTTTCTGCCTGTTGGGAACAGCCTTGGTGGCAGACTGGCTTTCCTTATTCCAATAATGATTATTATTTCAATAATTGTTTACAGATTTTTTAACGAAAAGAAAATTGAAAAACTGGATAATCGTTATAGCTCAACTCCAAAATTTTACTCCTTAAGGTCAGTTATTATATTCCTTGCATTATTTTTTATACCGGTATTCGTAAGTGCTTATCTCAGTAATCATTCGTAACCCATCGACCAACTGCATATAGGTCAGAAGTATTTTCTGACAGATCAAAGATAATGAGGTGTGTTTTATTGGGGAGAACGGTGTGGCAGCAGTTCTTGCACTTTGTTGATCGGATGTGATGGTATTTTTTGCAGTACATTTTTCAGCCATGCATACGGTTCGATGCCATGCATTTTACAAGTCCCAAATAAACTGTACAGCATACCGCTTCTCTTTGCTGCTTCGTGAGATCCGGCAAAGAGATAATTCTTACGGCCCAGCGCCACTGGTCGTATGCTGTTTTCCACCGGATTGTTATCAATGTTGAGCATTCCATTTTCGGTATAACGAGAGAGCGTGTCCCATCTTTTAATGCTGTAGGCGAGTGCTTCGCCGATATTGCTTTTTGGAAGTGCGTGGATGTACTGCTCTTTCATCCAGCGGCCAAGAGACTCGAGTATCGGAAGTGATTTTTCCTGTCGCCTGGTTTTTATTTCATCGTGGCTTAAGCCTTCTTCTTTGCATACTCTTTCGATCGCATATAGCTTTTGTATTTCACTTAGAGCATATTCAGATCTGTTCTTATCATTGTCAAGGGCTTCTGCGAAGTTGCGGCGTGCATGAGCCATACAATGTATTTGCCGTACTTGTGCGCGGGCGTCGAAGTGATCATACACCTGGTAGCCGTCCGTTTGCAGATAACCTTCGAAGTGTTGAAGCACCTGTGATGGCCCTTCTCTGCCCCGGCCTTCCTGGTAATTGAAGATGACGATCTTATCGATGCTGTTTTGATAGACCCAATAATATCCTTGATGCGATTTACCGGATTTATTTTTATCCAGTACCCTTATCGGTGTTTCATCTGCGTGCAGATAATTTGTTTTTAAGGATTTCTTTTTTCAACGCCTCATATAAAGGTGCAATGAGCTTGCAGGTTTCTGTAACCCAGCCGGAGAGCGTTGCATAAGCGATCTTCACGCCCGATCTTTCAAAGCGCTGCATCTGGCGGTGCAGTGGCAGGTGGTCAACATATTTATCAATCAGGATCTGAGACAGCAGTCCTTCGCCGGCCATTGCTTTTTCCAGTGGGCCCTGTGGCAGAGAACCGATCAGGATAGTGGGGTCGAGTCTTGCTTTACATATTTTATTCGCTTGTATTTATTAACGTAGAGCTCACCGGGCGCATATTCCAGCACTTCCGTTATTTCTTCGCCCATCATTTTGCAACCCGTGAGATCACCAGCAGGCACTATAATAATCTCTTCGCGGCGCAGATTTTCCGGAAGTTTCATTCGTCCGGGATGCAGCAGCGGTTGCGGTTCAACCGTTATGTTCGTTCTGGTGTAAGCTATTTTTTGAGTCGTGACGAGACTGGTTGCAACCGGTTCTGCTTCGATGGCAAGAGATAATTGCGGATGCGGAGGAGCCGGAGTGGAACAAAGCGTTCCTGGCGGGAACCGAAGATCATTTTCTTTAACTGCGCAAGTTCTGATTCAAGCTTCGCTATTCTGATCTGTGACGCATCTTCTCTGATTTTCGATGCCCTCTTCGCGAAGCCTAGGAGGCGTCATATAATTTCTTGTAATCGTTTACTGCAGCGGCTTCCATGATAAAACAAAGATCGTTTTATCACTTCAAATTGAGCGCAGAAGAAGCGGTGTTTTTATCAACAATTTGCCCCGGATTGTTGATATCGTTTGCGGTATTTTATTTCTTTCAGCGAGATGCCCTGGCAAAATAAATTGCAGTTGGTCAGAAGAGATCTGCATGCTCCTTGCATCCAGATCAAAGGCTGGAACTTCGAACGTTCCCTGTTCCAGCCGCCGGTATAAAAGTGTAAATCCGCCTGACTCCCATACGAGCAATTTAATATGCGTCCGGGGTTTACTGATGAAAACAAAAACATCCCCGTCCATTACTCTCTTACCCAGCTCGCCCGATATGATGCCACACAAAAGAATCAAATCCTTTTCGCATATCTGTTTCTTTGCGGTATAGATGATACTTGCGGTGATCACAATAACCAAACGCGTTCATCATTTAAATCAGTTCTTTGAGGTAGGATGCCGGGACATAGTGATATAGTTTTATCGCTCCCACTTCTGCAAACAAAGTCCGCTGTGCTTGCCACCGAGAGAAGGAACTGATTTTAAGTGTCGCAAAGCCAGTCTCTTGTTTTTGGTTTGCGCGATTTGCTGCCGTATTTTTTTATCCAGTAATAAACTGTACCCCTTTTGAACACCTTTGGATTGCGCAAAATCCTTTAGCACTCATCCTGGTTTTGCGGTATTCTTCAAGCAATTAAATTGATTTCTTCCGGGCTCCGCTGTACAACAACTGGTTTTGCAACATCCAATTCCATAATAGTTCTCGTGAAGATGAAAAGCAAAAATATTCTATCACAATATTTATTTGCCTACATGCACTTGGTCGTTGGGTTACAATCATTCTATGTATTAATCTTTCCAAATTTACTTGTATTCCTGGGATTACTGCAACATTGATTTATACTATCCAGTGGAATAATATGAATTCCATGATGGCGAACGCTGAGGCTAGCCCAGGCAGCTGATGGAGGTACCTGGGCAGCAATGAATGGGTGGGGACCTCCACTTCAAACTGCAGGTGTTGGTCAAACAATTTTTTCTGGCGAAAACCCAGGGATAGCAGGTAGCGCAGCCTCAGCATATGCAATATTAGCGGGGCTATCTGGTCAAACATCTGCGGATGCAACCTTTACTCAGTTGTTTTATCAGGATTCATGGGGAGATGCAGCTTCGAATATAAGCACAAGTCAAACTAACGGAGGCTTTAATGTGAATTTCACTGCCACTAGTTCCCACAATAGTTATTCTGATTTGTTCAGTTCTCAAAAAGAAATGGATGGTTATTTCAATCAATTAATCAGTCTTTTCGGTGGGGATGGCGATGTTAAAAATTCTGGTTTTATGGCAGGTTCCAATGTGACGTCTTTTATGGCATTAGGAACGCATTTACTAGCTTTGCATTGAAATTCCAAGCGAATAACTATTCTGCAGATCTTTTAACAGGTGCAACAAATTGGGCTGAGAAGGCCTCCACTTTAAGAGCGGCTAAATTTGCAAGTTATGCGGGTAAAGCTTTAGGTTTGGCAGGCGTAGCTTTCACTACATACGAAAGCCTGAAGGATGGGAATTTTTCCTTGGGCGATGCGACAAAGGTAGGAATCGGAATTTTAACAACATTTCTTCCTCTGGGGTGGATTTATGCAGGTGTGGACGTGGGTTTTGCTTTATTTACGGACAAGAGCTTAACCGATAGGATTGGAGATGCAATTGATGGAAAATAATTCAGGATTAAATGAAAAACTTCTTTTTTGATTATTTCTATTACAGACTCACCAAAGCATATTTTAAATGGGATGGGAGGGTTGGAAATACCGCAATTATGGGTATAAGTATGATTCAATTCCTCATCATAACCAATATTTTAACGATTGGATTCCACATAATGTTTGCACGCCCAACAAGGCCACATCTGCCAAGTTGGACTCCATATCTTGGAGTTGCTATTGTCTTAAGCCTGATAATTATCAATTATTTCAAATATAGAAAGAAATATAATCAGTTTAGAAGCAGGTGGATGGACGAGGATCATAAAATAAAGCTTTTAAAAGGGGTCATCGTTATTCTAACTTTAATTTTACCCTGGATACTATTAATAGTGCTTATAAAACTATACCTGATGTTAACTATTGGTATATGTTTGAGGTGTCCTGAATCTTTTCCTTTTTCTTCAGCTCGTTGAGTTTCTTCAGTAAAGTATTATCCAGAGCTTCTATGCGTCTTTTGGAAAGAGGCTGGAACGGTTGCAATCTTGTTTTTATGAAAACTTTTTTCTTTGATTACTTTTATTATAGAATTACAAAGGTTTATTGGCGTTGGGAAAAAAGGAATAGCATTTCCGCAGCTATTTCCATATCGATGGTGCAG
>CAVPIO010000008.1:0-137539 GCA_963705005.1 uncultured Chitinophagaceae bacterium | reverse complement strand
AAGGGTTCCCAATCTTTCGCGGGCTGAATTCAGATCCTCATTCCAGACCGTTCCCGCATCTATCATTAAAAGACTCTCTTCCCGCTCCTTCGCGTGCGGCAGATACCTGGGCCGCATCTTCTCCCGGACTCTTGATTCCAATCCGCCCCAGCCAAATTTAACGGCCCTGAATCCGGATGACCTGGTGCTGCGCGCTTTTTGAATGTTCTTCCGGCGTTGCGGCCAAATAATTGCGAGGCATAAGGTGATTTGGCATAAGTCTTTTTATATCCCAGCAATTTGTAAACCGGTTCCGGAATGTTTCCCCGAAAGATCCCATAAGGCGATGTCAATTCCTGAAAGCGTATGGTCAGCCTGGAGCAGATCGGAGGAATTTTCATGTACTGCAAGAGATATGATGAATATCATCAGACCCGTTTATCGGCATGCCTTCTACAGATTGCTTCAATGGTTTACAGGCGCTGTGGGACATCGGGCATACATAGCTGGCAATACTGGTAAGAGGAGAAGCTTGCACTCTCCCCATCCCTGCTTTCTCCGGCGCCGATCCTTACCAGCAAAGCATCCGGCTTCCGTCGCTGATATCCAGTATGTCCGGCATGCTCAGATAAAAAAAATCAACAGAATCAATTTTCATTATTTCCGGTTGAATCTAAAATGTAATCGTAAGGCCGCCATCAACGGTTATCACCTGGCCGGTAATGTAAGAAGCATCCTACCTGCGAGAAACAAAGCAACCCCGGCTATTTCCTCTGGCTCCGCTGCCCTTGCAATGGCAGGTGCCTGCGATTACATAATTATCCCTGAACCAGGGGCTGTCCAGTTCATTTTCTCCGTCAACGACTGACATCGGTGTTCGCACAAACCCCGGCGCTATCGCATTTATCAAAATATGCCGGTCCGCGAGTTCCACAGCCATTGCCCCGGCAATATTGATCTCATCGCTGCCTTTGCCATGGAATAACTGCTTTCGTATCTGCCCTCTGCTGTGGATGGAAGTAATATGCACGATCCTTCTTCTTTCCCATTAATTTCACAGCGAGTTTTGTCATCATCGATACATCGTTCAGCATGATGTCGAACACTTTCGCCAGCGGCCGATTTCCATTTCGATGGGATCCGTTCTTTCAGATAATCCTGCACAGTTGATAAGGGCGTCCAGGCTTCCCCAATTTCTCTCTATCTATTCCCCGCCCTTTATCCACCGAATTTTCATCAGCATAACTTCCGGGGAATAACAAATGTCTTCCTTCCGGAAGCTCATTCAAAAATGCTGCTAACCTTTCTTCCTGAATATCCATTTAAACAAACGTCGTATCCTTCATTGGCAAAGCGGATTGCCGTGGCCCTGCAATCCCGATGCGGCGCCAGTAAATTAATACCTTCCTTTATTCATTTAAAAAATAATTCGATTTTTCTCCGCGTAAACGCGATACCCTGGTTTTTATTTCTTCACCGGGAGCCAGCACCATGCATTGTTTTAGCGCGATCGCCTCGTTTACGCTCAAGGGCATTCCGGTGGCCGGTTCCAGGATAGCCGTATAATGGTTCAGAAACCCTCCATAGGATGCAAAGTACCATTGATAAGGGAATATATCCCCGTCGTACCGGTAGCTGAATAAATATTTCCATTCCTGCTGATCATTTGATTTCGGGCTTTAGGAATTTCATAGAGGTAAAAAAAATCCATGGTATTATGATCATGAGGGAACGACAGATGCATCCTTATTTTCGATCGATGGCCACTGAAATTCCTCCGATGGTTCTCAAATCTGGAATATGCCGGGTCCACTACTTTGCCTCTGCGGGCGGAAGTAATGAGCCGGCCGACCGGGTTTCATAGCCAGGGCAGCATGGAGCTTCCACAAAAAATGCCGCTTTTCGCCCGATTCATTTTTTATTTTGTAATCCATATGCATAAAGGCTGCATCATCCCGGAGACTGATTGTTTTTCTGTAGGAAATTCCGCTGAGTTGCAGTTTACCGTGCAGTGATATTTTATCCTTCTCCAATTCTTGTTGCAGCCGGGAAGTCCACAGTTCGCCATGATCCGGATATTCGACGCCATCGAGGATCTCGGGTATATCATTGGGCAGCAATTCATCAATTCCACCGTAAAAGTTAGGATCATATTCTGATCCGGAAACAAGATGCCACAGCTTAAGCGCCTGGTTACGCCACAAAAATTCATGATTCAGGCGCTTATTATACACCGTGAGATCTTTCCACCAAGATCCGGAACTATTTCGGCAGTTAACCAATCGCTTTCTATGCGGATCACGTTAAGATCATCAGAGACCAGATTTGTTATTTTCTGCACCTAAAGAAGTTTAGGATATCATTTTTGCATAGTGGATCCAAAAGCTGATCAGGCAAAGTTATGAAACGCATGAATCAGGAATAAAAAAAATCCCTCCGTGGAGAACGGAGGGATTAAACTTAAACTCAAAAGATACACTGCTAAAGAGATGTGGATTGTTTTCCAGAGGCATTCGCTACATTAAATGTTTTCCAGCCTTCTGCTCCATCAGAACTCAGCGCAATGGTTTCTGTTCCATTTTCCAGGCGGATATAGATAGGATGAATCCTGGTCGGTATCAATTCTGAAAAGTTCAGAAACCCAATAGGATCCGAAATCTTTTTTTATGGCACGACGGAGATTATTGGGCAGGTCTGTGGTAAGCATATTTTGGATCACGCCGATAAAGCTTCCATCATGATTGTAATAGGCGAACAGTATCTTATTATTGAGGCTGAATTTTGCCATCACATATTTTGGAGATTCAACCCAGCTGACATTTTTCGCATGATTAAATTCAGATTGAAATGCGGCGGATACCCTTTTACCTACGTAAACAGGATCATTCGCTGAGGCGCTGCTTAGGCCGGCTGTCAGGATCACTGCCAGAGCGAGAATTAACTTTTTCATTTTTCGATGTTTTGTTGTGGTTATTGTTTTTTGTTACTGTTAATAAGACGCAGGCTTTTACATGATGTTGCAACCTGCAAAATGTTTTTTTTATTATTTTTTCTTGTCCGTATAAAATTTTCGTTTGTATTTTCTTCCATACCGATAGATCTACAACACCATGCCAATTCATCAATCAGTTGTAAATCAGTATGGATAGGTTTTCTTTAACAATTTGAGACTGTACGATAACGGACAATCCCGGTTCGAAAACAACCAATAGTGCCTGTTGGATTCTGAAATATTGTAAATAGGCAATTGCAGGGGTCTGTTGCCGGTAGGTGGGATGATTGAACATTGGATCAAATCAGGTGCTGTATATATACAAATTGGGTATTTGCTTAACTTTGCAGCCAAATCTCAGGAAATATGTCATTGATACCGAATAAGAAAAACAAAAAGGATAACCGCCCGGGCGGAGGTGGCCTCTCCAAAGCCAAGCCGAACCTTCCCTTACAAAAAGGTAAAACAAATACGAAGGGTGTTGCGAGAAATACGAAGTTGACAGGGGGGTCGCAGCGGGGGTCTAATTAAAAAGTAAAAATTAAAAAGTAAAAATTAAAAATTGGAGCCTTTATTGCTTTAGGCTTCCTTATCATCATCCAATTTTTACTTTTTAATTTTTAATTTTTACTTTGAAATTTTTAACACCACAACATCGTGTCCTCCCACA
This sequence comes from uncultured Chitinophagaceae bacterium, assembly GCA_963705005.1. Lineage (GTDB taxonomy): Bacteria > Bacteroidota > Bacteroidia > Chitinophagales > Chitinophagaceae > Puia. The sequence goes on along the minus strand of CAVPIO010000008.1, from coordinate 133,898 downwards.
CTCGCCTTATAGTCAGTGCTTGTGGTTCCGGCTGCCTGTTTTTTCCACAAGTCTCTCGAATGAATGGTCGGGACCGATCTTATACTTTTTCCAGTCGACCGTTATTTCCCTGGGTTGGTCCCCACGGTTGAAGAGGCAGATGGCAGTATCTCCGCCGGATAATGGGTTTTAGGAAGATCTGAAAATTTTCTTCATCATGAATTAAATATCCCTGCTTTCCCAGTCTATCCTGATCAATTGCAATCACTTCTTTATTGGTAAGGATGCTGATGGTTTCCTTCGACATATTGCTCAGGTCGTTTCCAGCGATCAGGGGAGCAGCCAGCATGCACCACAAACTGAAATGAGCGCGCTCTTCGGCCACGGTTAATGCTCCATTTCCTACTTCAAGCATATCGGGGTCATTCCATCGGCCGGGTCCGGCATATTTCTCCAGTCCTTTTTGAAGGTCCAGGTTAACCAGTACGCTTCCACCCCAGATCCTGCCATCATTACCATCCACCTTGTCCCAATGATTGCCGATATCTCCGGAGCTTCTCCAAAGATGTCCGACATCTCCGGCCCATTCCCAGGGCTTATTGGTTCCCCACTCGCAAAGACTGAATACGATGGGCCTTCCCGCCTTGTACAGTGCGTCCCGCATGAGTGTATAGGATTCTTTCGCATTCTGACCTTCCGCATTGCACCAGTCGAGCTTCAGGTAGTCCACGCCCCAGCGCGCATAAGATATCGCATCCTGGTACTCATGACCGCGGCTGGCCGGCCGCCCGGCACAGGTCCTTCTTCCTGCGCAGGAATAGATACCGAATTTGAGGCCCTTGCTGTGCACATAATCCGCGAGGGCCTTTATGCCCGAAGGGAATTTTTTGGGATCGGCTACAATAAAGCCGGAACTGTCGCGGTCAACCTGCCAGCAATCATCAATCACCACATATTCATAGCCGGCATCCTTCATGCCGCTGGAAACCATGGCATCGGCCGTTTTCCGGATCACCTCCTCATTTATGCCGTCGCAGGCAAATTTATTCCAGCTGTTCCATCCCATGGGCGGCGTCAGGGCCAATTGTTCGAATTTTTGAGAAAATCCATTTAGGGAAATCAATAAGATAAGTATGGCTGTAAAATAGCGGATCATATCAGGAGCTTTAAGTTTTAAATATGCAGGCCTCTTCATAAACTTATTCAATTGGATTGGTGTGGAATATATAATTTCCCGAACCGGTTTCGACAACCGCATACCCGGCGGTATAACGGCCTGGCTTAACCGCTATACCGTTTTCATACACGGCAGCTGATTCCGCACAAAGTATATAGACAAGGGCCCTTGTATGGGCGAAATGCTAAACCCGGGGCTCCCAGCCTTTTTCATATTCGCGTTTCCAAAGGGCCATGGATCCTTCATCATTCAGAATATGACCATCCTTGGGATCGCAATGTAGTTCACGGCCACTACGCTGGGAGATATTGGCAAGATGGCAGAGCAATACACTTTTCTGCGCTTCGTCAACCGGAGAATTTAAATGAGCAATTCCGCGAATGCTGTCCACGAAATTCTGAAAATGATAAAGGTCAAGATTGCCGGTTGCACTTACCGGATTGGTGGGATCTGCGTCTGACATTTGACTTCACTTCTTTCACCAATTTATTGTCTGTATCATAAATTTTATAATCACCGCCCCCGAGATTTACCAGTGTTCCTTTTTCGCCATAAATAATAAATCCTCGACTTGCACCTTCAACAGGGAAATGACTGCAACTCCGGCCTTCCCAGGTGATGGCTTTATCGTCCCGAATTCAAAACCTGCAACCTGTGTATCCGGGGTTTGCCAATCATCCTTAAATGCATATCGGCCGCCGGCTGAAGTAACTTTTGTCGGATAATCCACGCCGAGGAACCAGCGGCAGCAATCAATTTCATGCGTTCCATTATTACAGGCCTCACCCGTTCCCCAATGCCAGAACCAATGCCAGTTATAATGAACCAGATTGTCTTTGTAATCTCGTCTTGGTGCGGGTCCCTGCCACAATTCGAAATCCAATGTTGGTGGCACAGGAATTTTTTTTCCGATACCAATTGATTTTCGGTTATTGGTGTACCAGGCTTTTCCGAGATAAGGATCTCCGATGATCCCATCGCGCACTTCTTTCACAGCCTGTATCAGGGTAGGAAATGACCGGCGCTGGTTTCCCATCTGGATCAGCTTACCATATTTGTGATAGGCCTGGGAGATCAACTCTCCTTCGGCGGGATTCTGTCCGCATGGTTTTTCAACATACACATGCTTGCCATTGCTTACACCCAGGATCGCAGCAGGCGTATGCCAGTGATCCGGAGTTGCGATGAGCAGCGCATCGAAATCATTTTTCTTCACCAGTTCGCGGATATCGCGCACCACCGTTGGTTTGCGGGGCGCATCTTTCAGCGCATCGAAACCGTTCTGAATGGCGCCGTCCTCCACATCGCAGATGTAGGCGATCTCCACATTGGCCAGCTGCGAATAAGATTTGGCGAGATAAGAACCGCGGCTGTTGACGCCCATCACGGCAAGCACTACTTTATTGGATGGCGCATTTTTGCCGAATATGGGGAAATTTAAAACGGTCAGTCCCGCCCCTGCCATGGAGGCGTTCTTTATGAAAACTCTTCTTTCCATATTTCTTTATTTAAAAATTATTGGAGCAGACGGATCCTGATGCTTCTGAAGCTCACTTCATTTCCGTGGTCCTGCAGGAGGATATGGCCCTGTTTTGCCTCACCGAAATGCGGCCATATTTTAAATTTGCTGATGGCCACCAGCTTCCTGAATTCCGGCGAACCGCGGTCATATTCCAGAACCTTAACACCATTGAGATAATGGATCACGTGATTGTTGGGAAAGACGATGATCCTTCCGGTATTCCAGTCCCCGACCGGATGCACGAACCTGGCCTGCTTGACTGCCGGGATCAGATCATAAAGGGAAGCCAGGGTGCGGTCACCGTCCCTACCCAGCTTGGCATCCGGATGCAGCTTGTCATCCAGCACCTGGTATTCCAGTCCGATGGCGGATCCCTGGTTGTTTTCCTGGAGTGTGACAAAATATTTTACGCCGCTGTTTGCGCCGGCTGTCATTTTGAAATCAAATGAAAGATCAAATGCGCTGTATTCTCCGAGGGTAACAATATCTCCGCCATTGGCGGACTCCCTACCTGCAGAGGAGAGCACGGTGATGTTTCCATCTTTCACCTGCCATCCCTTTTCAGGAAATCCTTTTTTATAGGCCCCGCGCCAGCCATTGGTAGTCTTGCCATCGAATAATAATTTCCATCCGTTCTTTTTTTCAATAGCCGATAAATGATTGGGAATATTATCCAAAACATAAGCATCTTTCGGATAATCTTCGCTCAATGAGCTGAGTGGCCTGATACGGATATTTTTAAAATAAATTTTTTCTCCCGCCATTTCAGGTTTTGGGATCGCATGCACCTGCAATCCGATAAACCCATTATGGTCTACGGTATCCACCATATACGCTGCCGCAACGCCATTGATCCAGGTGCGGATATTATTTCCGACACACTGGATCCTTACCTTATTGAATTGTTTTAGTCTGAATGCATTTTGCGCGGAAGGATGAAGTGACATCGGATAGAGCCAGTCGCGGCGCCCTTCATCATAAATACCTGCAGTCCATTTCCTCGAAGAAGGATCAAGCTCGTACTGATACCCGAACACCTTCCCCTTGCCCTCGTGGCCGGCCGGATCGTAATGGCTCCTGAGCTGAACGCCGGAATTTGAAGTGGTGTCCTCTATTTTAACATCCATTTCAAATTCAAAATCGCCGTATTCCTTATCCGTGACCAGGAAGCTATTCCCCGAGTTGGCAACCGTGGCACCGACAATAGCGCCGTTCTCCACGCTGAATTTGGCCGTGCCAGCTAATTCTTTCCAGCCGGATAAAGATTTTCCGTCAAAGAGCGAGACCCACTGGGCGGACTGGGCGTTTGAAGATTGAGAGATAATGCATAAAAAGAGCAATGCAGGCATGGCAAGACGATACATTGGATTGCGTTTACAGGATGAAAGATCAGGTTGCGGAGTTTTTTGGAACAGGTCAGCGTGTTGTATAAAGGTAATGATTGATGGGGAAAGGGTTGGAATGGGCTTGTTTTCAAACAGAAGAAAAGGATCGGGTTAATTAGAATCTGGTAGTTAAAAGCCTTGATTGTCAGATACTATCTTTGAATTCCCTCAATCTGCACCTCATCGCCAATCGAGGATAAATAATTTCCATAAAGACTTGATTTTCCTTTATTTTTGCACGCTCAAAACAGGGCTTATCAGCCTGCTTTGAGATCAGGTCGACGCTCCGGTTTATTAATCGGATGATTCCGTAGCTCAGTTGGTAGAGCATTACACTTTTAATGTAGGGGTCCTGGGTTCGAGTCCCAGCGGGATCACTTATTTTGAACAAGGTCGCTGATTTTCAGCGACCTTCTATTTTTATTCTGTTTTTTACTCTATTAAAGAACGTTTCAACTCCACCTCTTATCTCTCTTTACTTAGGTTGGGCAGTTGCGGCTTCAGAGTTAAAAATTATATTTGAAGAGCGAATGAAAATGGATCCATGATAACCAACAGTAAAAAAGAAGCGACGCCTTGCTCTTTAAATGGAGCCGCCGCCGCTTCTTTTAAACTTGATCAAAATTATTTTCTGACACAGTTCATTTTACAGACCCAGTGCACAATCAGATAATGTTCAACGGCACATAGTTATTGTATTAATAGGACATTGGTTATATAGAGGTAAATTTAATTCATTTCAGTTTGCCTCAATATCTATGAACAGGTATTTTTATTACACTGTTGTTATACCAATTTATTTGGAAAAGTAATTTGACATCATCAATAGTTTCATCGCTTACATTTTTGCCAGTTGCATAATTTATTTAAAATTCTGAGGCTTTAGAAATACTTAATACAATTATCAATTTACTGCCGACACTTATTTTTTTGGAAGTAAAATATGTGTTTGTGACTGGAATTGTTTCAATTTCTCCGGGTACAAGCAATTGTCTTTGACTTCGGTCCATAGCAGATTGCGAGGTTCTTTTATAATTACGTATTATGATAGCCTTAGAAAATTAATACTCCTGCACCCATTTTATTTTTTCTTCGCCTAAAACCATATTATTACTTATTGGTTTCATATCTATTTTTACATCATAATTCTTCCATTTCCCCGTAAAAGTCAATTGATTGTTTTCAGATGAAATATAATTAAAGACATACCGGTTTATTACGGCGCCCGAAATATCGTGCAACGTAAAAGTCTTCTTATTGCTATCGATTTTATAATAATACCAGTCTTGCCGTTCTTTCTCGTTATAAATAACTGCAATATTACTGGTGTCTTTTTTTATTAACACAAAGCGCTTCCAGTTTAGCTCGACCGTCAAATTAGCTTTCGGCGTATCGTTTGCAATAAAAGAAGTAACATCATACATTTTATCCAGTTTAGCTGAATGAGTCAAAGCTTTTTTGTAATATTTAGAATCTATGGAAATGCCACTTATCAAAATTACAGCAATCACCAAAGCTCCAATAGTATTCAACAAGAGGTTTCCTGTTTTGCTTTGAAACATATTTTGTTCCTTCGCAAGTGATATTTGCTGCTGATAAAAAAATAAACGAATAAGCCTTTGAAAAAACGGAGCCAGCAAAAAAAGAGTACTAACAAGCAAAAGGGATGAGTATATTTTTACCGGAATATTATAAAAAATATTCAGCGCTACCACATTCATTAAAATAGCACACATAAACAGGCTGCCAAAAACACAGGTACGTCTGAAAAGTAACAGTGTACTTCCTAAAATTTCGCAAATACCGGTAAACCTTTCATAAGCTGGTGATGCACCCATAAAATTCCACAATGCATCAACAAGCCTTTGGCTTCCTATGGGCTTTAAAAGAGTAAGTACACCCGGAAAAGGCATTTGAAGAGGGATCAGTTTAGCCAAACCATATCCCAACATTACCATGGCAATAGCATAACGGAGGTACACCTTAAACCAGTAGTGAAGTTTATTATAAGAAGAGCGTTTGCTGTCAAGCCAACTCCAAATCGCGGTTGCCATCACACAAACAATAAAAACCGAAATATATAATACTACTGCAAAACGGTAATCCAGTGGAAAATTTCCATTTACGGAAGGATTATAGCCGACATGATAGAAATGAGCATCAAGCCAATAAAGAGGTTTATTAAAAATTGAAAGCGTTTTTTCAAGGTATAAGTCAAAGTCAAAAATCAAAGCACCCATTGCCCAAAAGAGATAGTCAAATGTAAAAAAAGAAAGAAATAAAAAGCAAAACCTGAATGTAATTTTTTGCCAGGTCTTCCAGGCCTGCGAAAGTTGAAGGGTTGCCATGCGAGCTAAAATTTATTGATTTTTTGTAAGGATTTGATAGAGGATATTAGTTGACAAGAAAACTGTTCTTGATTCTGAAAATAATGACAGTCAATAATTTCAGGCAACAGTTCGCATTTATGAAGGCCTGGAATTGAGTGTGTAAAATGGAAAACGAAAAACAAGAGGCATTCGATTACGAAATGCCAAGCAAAAAGTAAAAGAACAGTTCCGGACGGGCAAATCCCTGTTCAGCAAAGATGGAGCCTTTGCGCCACTTTTACAAAAGATGTTAAACTCCATCCTTGAAGGAGAAATTGAAGGTCATTTGGATGAAGAGGAACGAAGTTCCGGAAATCGAAAAAACGGTAAGGGTAAAAAGCTATTGAAGACATCCTCAGGCAATGTTGAAGTCAGGACGCCCCGGGATCGACTAGAAAGTTTTGAACCGGAGATGGTTAAGAAGCGGGAGACGATCATGGCCCAAAGCCTGGAAGAGAAGATCATCGGCCTTTACAGTATTGGAACAAGCCTTCGGGATATCAGCGCCCACATCAAAGAGACATACGATACAGAGATCTCTGCGGCTACCACCCTAAGTTCAGTATTACGGATAAGGTTATTCCATTGGTAAAGCAATGGCAACAGCGATCTTTGGAAGAGCTCTATTGTATTGTATGGATGGATGCCATGTTTTATAAGGTAAAAGACGAAGGTCAGACGCAGACACGCGTGCGTGTATAATATTCTAGGCATAAATAAAGACGGGAAAAAAGAAGTGTTGGGCATGTACGTTTCTTATAGTGAAGGGGCAAACTTCTGGCTGGGTGTTATCAATGATCTAAAGCAAAGAGGCGTAGAAGATATCCTGATTGCCTGTATCGATAATCTGAAAGGCTTTGATGAAGCCATCCGCACGATATATCCTGCTGACAGATGTTCAAACCTGCGTTGTACATCAGATCCGCAACAGTCATAAATATGTAGCCAACACTATGCCATTGCAAGGCTGGGCAGTGGAGGCTTCCCAGTTAAAAATTATATTTGAAGAGCGAATGAAAATGGATCCATGATAACCAACAGTAAAAAAGAAGCGACGCCTTGCTCTTTAAATGGAGCCGCCGCCGCTTCTTTTAAACTTGATCAAAATTATTTTCTGACACAGTAATTTTACAGACCTAGAAAAATGCTTGTGGTCTTTGTTTGTATTGGTATACCCTACAAACAAATTTTAATCCTGGATTCACATGTCAGTTTTACAAAATTATTAGATCATAGCGTGAGCTTCGTCCGCCTCCAACAATCTTGAAAATACCTTTTCCAACAAGTTCCTGCAGATCACGAGTGGCAGTAGCCTTGGATATTTTAGTTAGTCCCATGTATTTATTTGCATTCATTCCGCCTTCGAATCCCTTGATACCTTCATCAAATATGCGCCGGATCACTATCAATTGCCGTTTATTCAATTGGGACGTAAAGCGATCAAAAAACTTCACTTTCCTTAATGTGAATTCAATTTGCTCTTCAGCTTGTGTTTGAGCGCTTAGAACCGTATTAACAAAATAATTTATCCACCCGGTTATTTCGAGAGATGATTGTGCTTTTTCGAGAGCTCCATAATAATCTTTCTTTTCCGCTTCGATGGTTCGTGATAGGCTGAGTAACACGGGCCTCCCGATTCCCTGGGAGAGGGCTTTTTCTGACAAAGCACGACCAATTCTTCCATTGCCATCTTCAAAAGGATGGATCGTCTCAAAATAAAGATGAGCAATGGCTGCTCTTACAGGACCTTTACGGATTTCCTTTTTACCTCCCGCTGCGGTTTCATTGAACCAGGTGATAAAACGATCCATTTCCTTAGCCAGCCGGTTTGACGGAGGTGCCTCATAGTGCACTTTCTGTTTACCTGCAGCTCCGGAAACAATTTGCATTGGTTCTTTATGAGACCGCCATTTGCCTATATCCATATCTTCTGATTTGCCAAAAATCATTCTGTGCCATTCAAAAAGCTTCTCTTTTGTGAGGGTTTCCAAAAATGAATTTCTAACATCCGTCATCAGGTCAGCAATACCAGAAGCCTTTCGGTCTTTTGCCTTCGTTTTTGGATTCGTTATGCCCAGGTTTGCTTTGATTGAGGAAAGCACGTCCTTACGACTCAGATACTCTCCTTCGATTTCAGAAGTTTTCATGGCCTCAACAAGCATAAGGTCGACCACGGCCTCCATTTGCATATTTTCCGGGATTGCTTTCCATATGCCACTTATATACCCAGCCTTTTTGGCAAAACCATATAGGCCGTCCTCAGAAGATTCGAGGCTAAAAGTAAATTTTGGCCAGTCTTTACGTTGCCAGTTATATCGATCCATGAGCCGAATATAGGACTTATTCGGCTCAAATACAAGCCTATTTTGAGCCGAATAAAATGATTATTTGGCTCATTTTACGCTACCCATTCGAGTTACACTATTTGTAAATACTCAAATTGCAGAGCATTCAAATTAAGAAATTGCTTAAAAGCGTGGAGAAATTATTGGCCATATTCGCTAGTTTTTGAAACGGTCGTCCGCCATGGATCCCTGTTCATTGCCATAGGCCTGTCCCGCCGTCTTTCAGAGCGAGACTATTTCAATAAAAAAAGCAATCTTATAACCCGTGGTTAAGGGCCAGCGGCTCGATCGATCTTATGGACATTTATTTATTTCTGATTTTTTGAAAATACAGGTTATCGAAATTATAACCCAGGTTAGGGACGGCTGCCTGAAGTGTCATTGCGTCAAACTTTCCGGTACTGCCTTTTTTAAACAGTACAAAACTGTCAGCGTCAATTTCAGGGTTTTGCCATCTTATGAAAAAAGTATCGTTTTTATAAGGTAATAAAAAGCCTCTAAGCTGCGGCGACCGCTGAGCCGTAAACCACAATTTGCCATCACGAATTGATATCATAATATTGCCAAACCATTTATCATGATAGAGGCCGACAAATTGCTTTGCATTAGCATGGAATGTTAATTGTTCCTGACTCAATTCTTTGTTGATACTATCTTTAACGTGTTTGACCAACTCTTCACTGGAACTCAATCGCACGAACGCTTCCGAAGACCGATCAACTCCATTGACATTCAGATAACTGTCCATAATCTGGTAAGTAATGGCATCGGTTGCATTGCTTTCGCTATTGGTCAACACGATAATACCTAATTTCATTTCAGGAATCATCGAGACTTCTGATACCATGCCAACATCTTCTCCGGTATGTAAAACCAGCTTATAACAATTTACATCAAGCAGAAACCAGCCCAGACCATAAGCTTTAAAATGAGTATTATATGAGCCGCTTTTGCCGACGGAGATTATCGTTTGGGGCGATAGTAACTCTCTAACTGTTTGTTCGCTCAGTAACTGTTTATCCAGGTTTTTACCATATCTACCATTATTCAAAAGCATTAGCAACCATTTGCCCATATCAATCACATTTGAATAAATGCCTCCTGCGGCATCATCTTTTATTGAAGTATAACGTACTACTACTTTGACGGAATCATTTATCATCTTATGAGCATCGATGATATTACCATTTTTTTTACAACCGTAGTAAGATGCAGCACTCGAATCCATACCCAGCGGTCCTAGAATGCGTTGCTTTACAAAGTCTTCCCAAGGCATTCTTGAAACCCGGGCAATAACTTCGCCCGCCACCAGGTAAAGATTATTATCATAGGCAAATTTACTCCTGAACGAATACGCAGGCTTTAAATATCTTAAGTTATGAATGATTTCGTTTATTGTAAAGTCTGTTGAGTCAGGATCGTGCATAAGATCACCTGAACCTGTTGCCAATCCGCTACGATGACAAAGCAAATCTCTAACAGTCATTTCTTGGGTAGCCAAGGGATCAAACAGGCGAAATTCAGGAATATATTTGGTGACTTTATCATCCCAATTTATTTTTTTTTCATCAACGAGCAAACCTAATGCCGCTGCAGTAAATGCTTTGGTATTGGAAGCAATTCCGAAAAGTGTTTCAGAATCGACAGCTTTTTGTGTTCGCAGAGATCTCAAGCCAAATCCCTTACTATAAAGCAATTTTCCATCTTTGACAATACCGATAGCTATTCCCGGAACATGAAACAGCGTTAAATCCTTGTTCGCTAAACTATCAATCTGACCAGAAGTCAAATTTTGAGCGATAACCTCTGATGAGTCAGTGAAAATTAGGAAAATGGCTAATAACCAGCCATAAGGCAAACTTGGTTGCATAAATACATTGAATTTTTTCCGGCAAAATACTGATTCAAATATTAAATCTGATAAGAATTTACCAAATGCCTCTTGTATTTAGTTGTATAGCTCTTTGGAGCAAGGCTTGCTTCAGTTGCTATCCATGTCGATCTCTTCATGATTTATTAACCTGCGCAACAAATCGCTGACCACAGAGTCCGGTTCATTTGATGTTGTCGTTTACGAAAAAGCGCTCCCCGAAAGCAGGAAGACGAATATAAAACTAATGCGCCGGTGGGTCATTTTCCAGTAGATTTTAATGCCTCGTTGCATTCACTTTGTTTCGCATTCTATTGAGGTAAAAGCCTGATACGTCTTTTTATCGTATCGATTGCCGAATCCTTGTTATAATCAATTTTATCAGCAACTAAGACGGAGTCAGATTCCAGCTTATAATCGAAGTATTCAGAATGAGATTCTTCTGCAGCAATCTGGCCTGTTAGATCCACCCTTTCAAACCGGCCTTTCAAATCAAACCTCAGCAAATAATGTTCGGCACAGTCAACTCCCGAGTTACATTTTTCTCTTATTATGAAATAATATCCGGAACGGTTCACGACAGACTCAACTGGCGTGAATTCCTTATTTGTCACCGTATCAATTTCATCACCCAATAGCTTTTTCATCGTTATTGAATTTAATCGCCCGACCGGACGGCGCGCTCGTATCCTTCTGCTTAGTGGATCGTTCTCCTGCGCCGCAGGAAAATGCCCAGGGCAAGAATAGTAAACTATATATTATTTTAGGTTTCAGGTTGATCGGCATGCTGATAAAATCCTCAAGTTGCTGATTTTATCCGGAACCAGATAGGTTTTGACCGAACCAATTTTAGATGAGACCTGTTCGTATCAATCACAATAAATTATTCCGCCCTTAAACTTTTTATCGGGTTCATAACAGCCGCTCTCAGTGCCTGCACGCTCACTGTCAGCAGCGCGATGGCAATGGCCGCCAGGCCACAGATACCGAAATATTTTTTGGGTTTCCATCTATGAGTAGCAGCATGGACCCGAGTTGGCCATGCTGGTCAGAAATGAATCCTGGTTGCAGTTCCTTCCAATACATTCGACCATTTCAAACTGTCTTTTGAGGTTTGAACAAGATAAATATATTTCGAAGATGTGATAAATATGTTTAAGGTACGGGTATATACGGTTTCACCATTATCCGAATACTGGCCCGAATAAATAAGCGTGTCCTTTATGCTTTTTACCGGCATATCAAAGGGCCCTACCCCAGGTATCCCTACAATCGATAGAGTATAAGAATCCTTAACACTGTCATAGTCATAGATCGCCAGATTATTTGATTGTTTGCCCTGGTTGCTAACTTTCTGGTCACAGATAAGGAATTTACCATTAAGGGACCATTGGCATGAATATATTGCCGAATCCTGCTCCTGCGATCCGGGATTGGTTTGCGATTTCCAGGTTCCCAGGAAAATATTTAATTTTTGGAGACCCGGATATTTCAAAATCCTCCCATTTTGTCCATATACAAAGGCTGAACAGAATAATCCGAAGACAGTAAAAATTCTTGCCGGGCGGTTTAATATCATCAACTTTTAAATTGCCGAAGATGGTGGTCGGTATGTTTGTAAGCTAAATATCCAATTTGTTCTTTTGTCATTTTTCCGAAGAAAGTATGAACGAAGTCAGGGTTTGAAAAATGCGCATGTTCTTCAATGAGGGCAATCCATTTCGCTTTTTCTGCTGAAACATCCCCATTTTCTCTTATTCTAAGTTCAGGAATAGTAGGTGCATTTCGCCCCATGAGCTTTTCATCTTTCAATAAATTTTTCAATGCCATTTTACCAAACAAGCGGCCAAGGAATACCCGTTTATATTTTTTCTTGTTCTTGCCCGATATCCATTCTTCCCATAAGGTACAATGTTTCAACATCTGGAAAACATTCATTTTGCCCCATTGAGCCCTGCTATTTTCGTTAAGTGTATTAATTCTCCCAATCAATTCATCTCTTGCTGCTTTGTCAAATATTGATTTCATACTTCACGGTAAGTTTTGAAGTTACAATAATATGAATTGAGTTCGGGAACCAGTCGTCAGTGAACGATTTTTAAAGATTACAAAATGAAAATTTCCAGGTCTACTATTCCGGCACCCGGCCCCAGATCCACTGTCGCAAATATTCAGTCATAAGGCACATACCTCGCGTAAGGGGTAATGTGTTGATCAACTGGCCATCCTGATTAATGCTTTGTTCTGTTGGCAGGGCGAACTTATCCGGCATCTGGAAAAAGAACCCGCTGGGTAGCCCTAATTTGGACAATCCATCGCCTGTAAACATGAAGATACTACCAAGAATCTTTCCTTGGGGAGTCAGGGTGACGTCGTCACCGAAGATAGGGACGTTCATAAAAATTGGATTTCACTAAAGTTAGGGAGAAAACTAATCCGAAAATCACGACAATCCAAAAATCCGGGTTGGAGTCCTACCATGGCCTTACCGACACTATAGCAGGTCTGTACCATGTTTACCCCTTCTTCTCCTGGGTGTAAACAAGGGGTAGAGATGGTAAGAACAAAGGGAGAAGAAACCGGTAGTTAGTCCTTCAAAAAATCTTCTATTACGGGCAGGGCCGCAGGTGGATTGTGTGCAGCCTTTAACGTGGTAAGCTCGCCCATATATGTGCCGTGTCCGCCGGGAAATATAGCCAGGCTGGCGTGTGGCATACGGTGATACATTTCAATGGCATGCTCTGGCAGCGGGACATCTTTATCGCCAATAATAATCAGGGCCGGATTCTTTATGGCAGATATGGAATCATCGGGAATGTCATTGAAATGCAGCATCCTTTGCACGCATTGGTCGAACATGATATGCAGCGCTTCCTGGCTGGGGTTGATGGCCAGGAAGGCCCGCTTGTATTCTTCAGGCAGCTCATTGAAATCTGGATGGTTAAACCCCTGCCAGAATGCAGGCGCAACCCCGGCCCTTTTATACATGGAGGATGCGATGATTAATTTATTAACTAATTGAGGATGGCGCATTGCCATTTGCAATGCAGTAGTGCCCCCATTGCTAAAGCCAAATATGTCGGCATGTTCAATATGCAACTGCTGCAGCAATGCAGCCACATCATCGGCATCCTGTTCAAAACTAATCGGCCGGCCATCGCGGTTATCACTATGACCGTGTGCCTGCAATTCCACCGCAATGATCTTATGTGTCTTCGAAAGCGCGGGAATTATCCTACCGAAACTGGTTTGAATCGTAGAAGCCGCTCCATGTATCAATACCAAAGGTTTACCGGAACCATATATCTCGTAATACATATGCAAGCCATTTACAGTTGCGTATTTTCCGGTTTGTGCCAATGCCGAATTCATCGAAATTGTTATTAATATTAGTGTTACGATCTGTTTCATACAAAATTATTTAAATGCAAAGTCAATGATGATAAAAAATTATTAATCATACCAATGAATTCCAGCAAATCCAGGCAAATCCTTTTATTTTCTGCTTTTGTATTTCAATCCTGTCAAATACACATTCAATTTCGCAACATTTTGCTTTAACCCTTCATCCGCCTTGAAAGTTTTTACGGTATGGATGAATTCCTCAGCAGTTTCAAAAAGCATTTTCCAGGTAATAATGGTTTGCTCACCCTGCTCCTCAAAATCGACAGTCGCAACAAACCTGGGCCCCGTGACATGTTCATAAACTATCTTCTTACAATAGACTATTTCTTTAAATATGCTTTTATTCTTATAATCTGTTCCGTCCGGGCCATGCATCACGAGCTCCCATTCGCCCCCGGGCCTTACATCCATAAGGGTTATCGTATTTGTAAATCCATCCGGACCCCACCACTTGGCGATATGTTCCGGTTTGGTCCACACTTCCCACACCAGTTTTACAGGGGCATCGAGCTTTCTCGTGATAATTATTTCACGGTCTGACGTGTTACTTTTTTTGTCTTCCATATTTTTCTTTTTTGAGTTTTTTTAAATACGCTTCCAAAGCATCTAATTTTCTTTCCCAATGCCTCCGGTATTGGTCGACCCATGCAGATACCTCGCTCAGCTGATCTAATTGGGCTTCACAATAGCGGTCCCGGCCGACCTGCTTTATCGTTACCAATCCGCAATCAGTCAAAATTTTAAGGTGAAGGGATATGGCCTGCCGAGTGACATCAAACTTTTCGGCAATGGAGTTTACATTAAGGGCTTCGGCGGCAATCATATGAATGATCACCCTCCGGGTGGGATCGGCTATGGCCTGGTATACATCACGTCGTGCTTTCATAATATGCAAGTAAGTGCTTGCAAATATAAGCGCAAGTATTCACTTGCGCAAAATTTTGAAGATTTATTTTTAATGAAATTGTTAGGCGTTCAGCTTATATTTTAAACAAGGCCGGGCTCTACCAATAAGGACTGGTCTTTAGAGGGATTGCATTGATCGCACACCTAATTACCTGATATTAACGGCAAATAGACGTAAAAAGACGTAAGATGGCCTATGTGGAAATTATTAAGGATGTTCTTAGATTAGTGAATTAATATTTTTCCTCAATTAGCATGCCATTTCATTTGGCAATTAACTTGCAATGAGTGCTCCCATTTTGATCAGTCAAAATTTAAGAAATATGCTCACAGCCATTAGTCCCAAGCTACCCATGCGAAATAAAGCAGTTACAACGGACTTTTATTTAAACAAATTGGATTTTCAGAAATTTGGCAGTGCTGAGTACGACGACTACCTGATGGTACAAAAAGACAATATTCAATTGCACTTCTTCCTGTTTAAAGATCTTGATCCTAAAGAAAATTACGGTCAGGTATATATCCGGACTGATGATATCGACGAAAGGTACCAATTGGCTCTGGACAAAAAATTGCAAATGCCCAAAGCCGGAAATTTGAAAATTAAACCCTGGCGACAAAAAGAATTTTCCTTACTTGACCCTGACAACAATCTGCTTACATTCGGACAGCATGTAGGACCAACCTAGGAATGTCTCAAAATTAGTAACTTTATAATAGTTCCAATCTGGAAAGCCAGGCCCCCCCGAACACGAACCTGCAGATAAGTACGAAGAAAAATTAGCTAAAACTGCACTTTTGCTGATGTTTCTAGCGTTATCTAAAAGAATAAAGAAATGATAAGATGAAAAAGCTATACTTATCAGCAAATATTTTGCTGTTCACCCTCCTAGCAAATGCCCAAAAATCATTCACACCTCATGTTGTTTTTGATGAAAACAACAAGACCTATGCGGTGAAAGCCACAGCAAATGCTTTTTTAAAATTCATTGACAGTACAGGCGAATTTTTAACCAAGCATGTAACCAATGGGCATGATTACGTTGGGAAGGGTCACACCGTAAGAGTCGTTCCTTATGGTCAGGAATCCACGTATGAAACCAGGGCAGAAGCAAAAGCATTATTAGACTATTGGAATGAAATACTATTGTTGCGTGAGCAAAAGAAGAAAAAAGCGCCTCAGTATACTGAATAGCGGATATTCCTACCGGCCCTGGTTTTATTCTCTCATACATTGGTTTCCCAAAATAATCTTTCGGATGCACTCTCCAAAATGCCGGATTAGATACTCCACAATTTTTCAACTTCGAAAAGCAGGTATTTTATTCATAATTTAATAATTCCCGGGTTCTCCAATTATTATTAACTTAGTATACTCACTTTCCCCTGACCGTCAACCGTCAACCGTCAACCGTCAACCGTCAACCGTCAACCGTCAACCGTCAACCGTCAACCGTCAACCGTCAACCGTCAACCGTCAACCGTCAACCGTCAACCGTCAACCGTCAACCGTCAACCGTCAACCGTCAACCGTCAACCGTCAACCGTCAACCGTCAACCGTCAACCGTCAACCGTCAACCGTCAACCGTCAACCGTCAACCGTCAACCGTCAACCGTCAACCGTCAACCGTCAACCGTCAACCGTCAACCGTCAACCGTCAACCGTCAACCGTCAACCAATTAATATGCGCATCCAAACTGAACCAATCGGAAGTATCCCGCGTCCGGTTGAACTTATTTTAGGGATCAAAGCACATGCTGCCGGTCAGTTAAACGACCTGGATCTCCAGCAATTATATGATGCGGCGGTTTCAGAAACCATTAAATATCTTGAAGCCACCGGCTCACCCGTAATTTCAGATGGCGAGCAAACAAAACCAAGCTTCGCCACTTACCCGATCCATGGTATGCAACTGTCTCCCGACGGGGTGGTGATTCCTTTTGCGGACGGGCATACCAGGCAATTGCCAAAACTTACTGCCGGGCCTTTCCATTATCAAACCTATGCAGACAGCTTCCTGAAGAAAGCAAAACAGCTTACCTCGCTTCCCGTAAAGCAAGCCGTTATCTCGGCCTCTGCAATAAGCCTGATTTATCCTTCCGAAGGCATTGATGGATATTCCCGCGAACAGTTCATCAGCGATCTTCTGAATGAAGCGGAGGCAGATATAAGAAGGTCTCTCGATAGCGGTGCCCATAAGGTTCAGATTGATTTTACTGAGGCCAGGCTCTCTTTGAAGCTGGATCCGAGCGGCGGATTGTTGCAATCATTTATTGATTTGAATAATGCCGTAATCAGCCGGTTTTCCGAAGAGGAAAGAAAAAGGATCGGTGTTCATTCCTGCCCCGGTGGAGATCATGACTCAACGCACAGCGCTGATATCAGTTATTATGATCTTTTGCCCTTATTGTTTCAATTGAAAGCAGGAAATTTTTACCTGGAATATGCAGGAGAAAAAAATAAGGTCCAGGTATTGAATGCGATCAAAAAAAATATGAAGCCCGGGCAGCGCATATTCCTCGGAGTTACCAATGTAATTGATCCCAGGGTTGAAACAGCCGGGGAAATCCGAGATATTATTCTGGAAGCCGCCGAAACAATTCCGGTTGAACAGCTTGGCACTACCGATGATTGCGGCTTCTCCCCTTTCGCCGATGATACTTCTACTTCAAGGGATATTGCTTTTGCTAAAATAAAAGCCCGCGTTGATGGTACAAAACTGGCTGAAGAAGCAATGAATAAAAAGACGGCTTTCTTTCAATCCTGATTCTCATTGTAATGACATTTGGATAGGATGAGCATGATTATTCAGAAAGCAGCCGGGCTATCCGGAGATAAACAGGGTCGAAAGAAACAAGACCTGCCTATTGCCGATGCGTGGAAAAAAAGACGGCACAGGAAACGAGGGCCACATAAGGCAAAATTAAAATGCCGAAAGAAATTATTAAATGCCCCTTCCTTCGCGGATTGAGATTGGATCTCTCTTCATATTTGCTGAATATTTTTAGGTCCCTGTCCTGAACGATAAAAATATGATTAAAGAGATATGCAAGCAGCATGTAAAGAGAGGCTGAAAAAATAGTTGATCCCGCATGAGATGAAAAGCGCGAATGCCTCACTAAGTGCAGGTAAAGCGCTTCCAATAACAACAGCCAACCACCAGTGCCGAGTGCAAATAAATACATGGCCTGCATTCTGGGATTGGGTCCCTGCCTGTACTGGCTCGCCTTATAGAAATGGTTGTAAATATTGAAATAGAGATAGTCTAAATGTTTCATAGGGTTGTTTCAGGGTTATGACTACGTGTCCGGATTAGGGTACTATTATAAACGCTTTTAGAAGGAAAATCGTACAGGGTAAAATAGCTAAAACCACTAAATTGTTGATTATAAGTGGTTTCCCAAACCTAAATATTCATGAAATTTTAATTTGGAAAATTCACTCCGGTAACAGTTGAAAATGGACTGAAAACCTCCATTTATAATCTGCAGGAAAGGGTCGCTGAAAACTCGCGAGGGGCAATTGGGTTTACGCTTTCATCTTCATGTGCATAATAACCCAGTGCATTGAAAAGATTGGAAATTTTCACACGGATAATCACTTTTTTAAACCCATAAGCTGCCGTTGCATCTACCTGTGCAAAATCAGGGAGAGGAATCAATCTCCGGTTATCGTTCGGAACGATCACTCTTGTTTCCTTGCCTGCATCCATTCCCGCTACATAAAGTCCGGTTATGCCAAAACTAAGGCCCTTAGCCCAATTCTTTTCAAAGCTATAATAGAGGCTGGCATTGACCGTAGTGGCCGGTGTATATTGCAAGGGGCTGCCCGGCTTGAATGTATTGCTCTTCGTATAACGGGTATGGTTATAACTATATCCGCCGATCATATTAAATCCATTTATGGATTTGGTCGACAATTCAACTTCAACACCCTCGCCTGTAACCTGGCCCTCCAGCTCTTTGATATTGCTGTTTGTATTGCCATTTGCCAGGCTTGTTTGCGCAAGGTTACTATTGACGATCCTATAGCCCGTTATATTGAGGTATAAAAGTCTGTGGAACCAATCCGACTTAAGACCAGCTTCGTATTGATTAATGAATGATGGAGGGATTGCCTTTCCACTTGTATCGACACCTGTGTTCAAAGTAAATGAATTGGAATAGCTGGCGAATAAAGAAATATTATTTTCAGGCTGGTAAACGATCCCAAAGCGGGGAGTAAAAGGATGCGCGTGGATGCTGGTTACAGCATTTTTTCCTGTTGAATAAGTAAAAATATTACTCACAGTCTGCTGATAGTTGAATCGCACACCGGCAAGCAATTTAAGTTTATCGGTAATACTTGCCAGATCCTGCACATACAAACCCAGAACCGATAAGGGCGCTTTGGTAAGTGTGTTCATAGAAAGGGTTGGAACATCTGATCTTTGCGGATATTTATTTAAATCAAACACATTAATGGAATCATATACAAGCAGCGGGCTGAAGCTGAGTGTATTGGGCAGGTCCTTGTACACAACCGCGCCCGATAGGAACTGATGCTTTATTTCACCAGTATGAAATTTCCCGGTCAGGTCCAATTGGGTCTGGTAATAATCTTCGTTTACCTGTCCGCGTTGAATGCCTCTTACCCAATTTCCATTGGATTCCATAGTAAACCCGCCGTCATCTCCGGGCCTTGTTGTGCCGTACATGTCGTCAGCATAATTGTAAAAACCCGATATATTGCGCAACTGCCAATGTTCATTGAACTGATGCGTGGTCGTAACAGTGATGCTGCTTTCCTGCGCAGCATTATAACTCCAGGGCACACCGAGGAACCTGCTGCGCGGGATATTGTTGACCGTAAAATTGATCGTGCCAACTCCATAGTCAAGTGTACGCCTGTCAGTCAGATAATCACCTTCCACCAGCATCCGGGTTTTATCATTTATTTCAATCAGGAAAGAAGGATTGATATAATAGCGCTCTGCATGCACATCATCCCGGAAACTTCTTTCTTTTTCATAAGTTGTATTGATCCTGTAGGCGATGGATTTGCTGCCGGACAAAGGGCCATATATATCTAACGAAGGCTTGTAGAAATCAAAGCTGCCCAAACGCATGGATATCTCCCCGCCTGTTTCAAACTGGGGTTTTTTCGTAACGATATTCAGTACGCCTCCTGCTGTAACATTCCCCAGTAGAATAGCCGCACTCCCCTTAAGGAATTCAACACGTTCAGCAGAACTCATTTCCGGCATCACGCTATTGTTGAATTGAACCCCGTTCTTAAATGTATTCGTACTGCCAAACAAGTATCCCCGTCCTCCTATTTCCTGCTGTGTGCCGCCTGTAGCACCCATCACATACACTCCGCTCACATTCATCAGCGCATCGCCCAGGGTTAAAACCTGTTGTCTTGCCATCAGGTCCTTATCGACTACAACGACGGCCTGCGGTAAATCCCTTGCTTCAATACTTGTCTTTCCAATGCCGGTTGTTTGCTGATTTTGGGACCTGCCTGCAGTTACAACGATTGCCTGCAATTCCTGGGAGGAAATTTTCAACTGCAGCGAAAGATGAATGGCCTTTCCGTTTTCAACGTTTACTTCCTGATGAATTGTTTCATGCCCAACCAGGGATATTTCTATTTCATAATGACCTGCCGGCACATGCCGGATAATAAAGTTCCCGTATTCATCGGTGAAAGCATACTTATTCGCACCCGCTAATGAAATGGTTACTTCCGGAGCCGGCTTATTATCAGTCGTGGTAACCGTTCCCGTAACAGTACCATTGGGAACATCATCACTGTCTGCAAAAAGGGTGACTGTAACAATAAACAGTAAAAAGAAGGAAAAAATAATGCGCTTTTTAATTCCCGGATCAAAGGATGTCTTCATAATATGAATTCCCGGTAAAACTGAAATTAAGATATTGATAAAAAATGCCCTATCAGGAAAAAGAATTACGATTAAGGGAAAATTAACGAAACCGGTCCTGGTTCCGTTTTATGTGCAAGCGGTTCATAATGAAGCCAGGTAATTAAAACTTCTTTTAAGGGCAATTTGGGGTTCACTTACCATATCCTGCTCCACAATGAAATGTTTAACTCCATTCTCCCTGGCCTTGGTAAGAATTGATTTCAGGTCAAGTACACCGTCACCTGCTGTGGTCATGTAGGGAAATAATTCAATCCATTGTTTGGGGTCTCCGCCGTCTCCGGAAAAATGCACTTTCTTCTTCATATCTTTTATGTGCATCAGGCGGTAGCGGTTTTTATACTTTTCAAGCAACGCTATCGGATCCGCGCCGCCCGCGGTTGTCCAGTATAGGTCCATTTCAAGGAAAACAAGTGAAGGATCAGTATGATCAAATATCAGCTCAACCGGAATTTGCCCGTCCATTTCCTTCCAGCCGTAACCATGATTATGGTAAGCAAATTTGACCCCTGATTTTTTTGCTGACTCCCCGATTTTATTAAATGACTCAGCCATTTTTTTATAATCATCAAGCGTTTTCCTTTTTTCAGCAGGAATTGCAGGGAGCACCACATAAGTATTTCCCAATACCTGCGCTGCTTCACCCAGTTTATCCATATTTGTTTGCAGGGTATCCAGATCTGTATGGATAGAAGGGACTGAAAGACCGTTTTGCTGCAATAGTCTTTTCATCTCAACAACGGTATGTCCGTAAAAGCCACTTCCCTTAAAGCCAAGGGAAGGAGTTACGTCATCCCAGCTTTTTTTTGCCGCGGCTGTGCTGAAAGGATATGGACCATATAATTCAGCTTCCTTATACCCTATAGAAGACAGCATCGACAAGGCTCCCGGAAGATCATGGTCCAGCATGCTGGGCAGAGAAAAGAATTGAATGCCTATTTTCTCCAGCAGAGCTTCTGCCTTAAATATTCCTGAAGAAAATAAAAGCGCCGAAGCAGATGCTTTTGTAGTAAGGCCTATAAATTGTCTTCTTTTTAGCATGGTCATTAATATGATTCCAGTTATTAGTTGTAAAGTATCGTTTCATCACTACCTGAAGTTCGTTAATTTTAGAGACGTCTCAAATTTTAGCAAGCTGATGTTCTCATTAAAAGACCTTCTCCATTTTAAAGCCTAATATATGAAATTCATATTCTCAACCATTATTTACCTCTCCCTTTCAACCATCACAACCGGTCAGACGGCGCAAATGGTAAGAGACGCCCAAAGCGTCCAAAACCTACTTTCTGCTTTATCAAAAGCATGGAATATGCATGATGCCAAAGCGTTTTCTATGCTATTCGCCGAGGATGCAGACTTTACTGACCTTTCCGGCATGAGCGCTCATGACAGAACTGAAATTGAAAAGTTTAACGTTAAGCCCTTTGCGACATGGTTCAGGAACAGCACGCTGAAAATAACAGATAAGAAAATCCGGTTCATTACAGCAGATATTATCGCCGTGGATGCGTCCTGGGAAATGACCGGTTCCCAGAGCCCGGATGGCAAAGAGATTCTGCTCAGAAAGGGCCTTTTCAATTTTATTATGACGAGAGGAGATGATCAATGGTTTATTACGGTCATACATAATATGGACCTGCCAATTACCCAATAAATGGACGCGTTAAGCCTTCAGTAAAATTCAGAGTGAAAAAAATACCAAAAAGCAATAGCAAAAAAGAGGAATTTTTTCAAAATTCAGAATTGTGGCATAACATGCACAAATATACCGGCTTGCATTTTGCTGACTATTTTGCTAATAATGGCCCGGATTGAGTAAAAAGGATCAGAACTATCCCTGTTTTTGGTATTAAGAAGAACTTTCAATGGACAAACGATTCAGGTTTTTTTCATTGCTGCTGCTACTTGTGCCATCATTATTATTTGCCCAGCAAAAGGATACGATAGCTAAAAAGCTGGATAGCCTGAACAAGAAGACGGATAGCATTGGAGCTAAGCAAAAAAATAATACAAACCCTGAAGCCTATAACGAAAACACCAAAATAACAGTTCACACCTATTTGGTTCTGACCTGGGACGACATAAAGCAGCAGGTAAGTTCCCCATTCAGGGCCACAAGCAGTGACTGGCTTAAAATTGGTGGTTTTGCATTGGCTACGGCCTCAACTGCCCTCTTTGCCGATAAACCGCTAAACAGACTAACCTCAGATATCCGAAATAAAAGCAGCACCACCGTTTCTGTGAGTTTATACGTAACTAATTTCGGCGGACTATATGAAGCTTATACCCTGGCTGCCTTTGCGGCTTATGGATATATTTTCAAAAAGGAAAAGACAAAAACCACAACTTTTCTCGCGACGCAGGCGTATATAACAGCAGCAGCAATAGAAACCTCGCTTAAGTATCTGACAGGGAGGCAGCGCCCATCGTATTATGACCCGGTCAGGGGTAAAAATAGTCCAACCTGGCACGGACCATTTTACCAATTCACGAAAACCAAAAGTGGATTCAAGCCGGATAATACCTCCTATACTTCCTTCCCCTCGGGCCATACTACGGTAGCATTTGCAGCGGCAACAGTTTTTGCTATGGAATACAAAAGCAGCAGGTTTGCACCGATTATTGCCTACTCCGCCGCTTCATTGATCGGATTAAGCAGGCTGGTTCAAAATGCCCACTGGGGCTCAGATGTATTGGTGGGTGCGGTTCTTGGTTACCTGTGTGGCAGGCAGGTGGTGAACAATTACCACCGCTATTCAAAAATCCAATCCCAGGCAGCAAAAAAGAAAGGCTCCATAACTTTTAACCTGAATTATTTCAATGGTACCCTGTTGCCTGGTTTTATATATACGTTCAGGTAAAGGTATTTATTCCATCGATCAATTTATAGGATCCTGTTGAGCATTTTCCTCAATAATAATATCGCATTGAAGAATTGACCTAGTTTGAATATGCCCTCCTCAATCATAATGTCCCCTCCGCTGGGGGTCTTCCAAATAAAGCATAAGAAATATCCTCTGCTCAGTCTCCACATAATGCAGAGCCGGATAATTGCGCTGGTAATGGTCATTAAAATATATATTATGTTCTACCCCGAAGCTGAGATCCTTGTAAAGCCTCACGGTAATTCTCGGCTTTAGCATACTTATATAGTTGGTGCCCAGCGTACCATAAAGGGATTCATCTTTACCGGTATTGTCGAACGCATGAATGATGTAATAATAATATAAAAGACCAATGCTGGCGAAATTGCCCAGATTGAGCGTGGTTTCTATCTTTCCTTCCATTCCATATGCGAAACGATAATCTCTGAATTTCGCGGTATCACTTACAGGTCCTACGCTGCTTCCGCCAAAAGGAACTACGCCCAAATGAAGATTCGTGTAGAGATTTGCATTTTTCCAGAGTGGCAATTTTGAAAACAGTCCGCCGCCGAAGGCAATAGTGGATAATTCAAATCCCTTGGTATCAAAATAATCATAATACTGAAATCCGCCTGCGAGCATGTCAAGTTTTCCTAACCGCAAATTTCTTCCAAATAAAATCCCGTAACCGGTTATATTGTCAACAATTTTTCTTCCTACGCCGAAATTCAATTCTGCACGAAGTCTGAAAAAATCAAAAGGTTTTCGCGGACGATCCTCAAATGGATTACCATAATCAAGCTGGGCATTCAGCATTTCATCGTTATGACCGGAAAACAAACTCCTGGTATCATTATTTACAGCATGTATGCCCGCATAAAGGGTAATATTGAGCGGTTCTTTCTGGTAAACCTCCTGGCTTGTTCTCCTGAAAGATTTTCCCTGAAGAAGGCGGTTAAACCCTCTGACCGGATCAACTAATCCGGCGAAGATCTCCCTTAAAACTCGTTCCCTTCCTGAGGTCCGGTCATCCAGAATATTCGAACTCAGGCGATATAATACTTCCCCGAGAAGTATTCCATCAAAAGTCGTATTGATCAGATCTTCCCGCTCCGGCTTCCCATTTTCCCCGAAGATCTTCCACATATAACTGCCGGCAAATACAATAGGCGCTGATTCCCAGTAATTATAGCCGTTTGAACGCGCTGCGCTAAAATAAAAGCTACCCATCATCGGGTGGGATAGAAAATTATTTCCAAATCTGTCCTGATCCCATTCCCAACCGGGTCCCCACGGAAAGCCTGCACTTGTTGTACGTTTCCAGGTAGTGAAATCAGTCTTTGCAAATTGCAAATGCAGCACAGTCCTATCCATCACATTCAATAAAACATTCTCCCCAACAACCTGCAATGCCGGTTTCCAAACAGGGTATTTCTTATTGAATTCAGGATCATCATTAAGCAAATCATTGTATCTATCGCGTTTTGTAGAGTCAATTTGTGATGAATTACGCGGCTCGTTGCCATGTGAATCTGAATGTTTAATAATATCCTCTTTCTTAATGCGCTTGACCTGCTTATCCACATTGCCTTTTGCAGGCGATACGGTGTCCCTGGGGGTAGTTTGCGCAAACAGGATTATTGATAACAGATTCAAAAAGAATAATACGGAGATTTTTTTCATTTGCTTTAAGGGAATAATACGAACAGTCCGTCGGGATAGAATCAAATCGCAGGCCATGACTCAAAATGTATCATAATTACCCCTTTCCCAGCCGTTATGGTACAGCGTTTGCTTTATTTGGTTATCCAATTCCAAACCTATGAAGCAGACTGCCGGCATTTTTGCTTTTGTATTTTTGCTATCTTCTATTTCCTGTTCCAAAAAAGAAGCCGGTATTCATCCCGGAGATCCGGCTGTAAAAGGAACAGATTCAACTACCGGCACGGATCAGTCCTGCAATGCCCAAACGGCCGATATCCTGAAAATGTCCATTTTTCCCGCAGACAATTCCTGGAACCAGGATATTTCCGCCTCTCCCGTAGATCCAAACAGCAGCCAGATACTTTCGGCATTCGCGAATAGCGGATTAAAAGCAGATTTCGGCAGTGGCCTTTGGGATAATGCACCAATCGGTATCCCATTTGTCGTGGTTTGCGGCAGTCAGCAAAAAATATCCATCGTGTTCAGGGCAAACAATT
Source organism: uncultured Chitinophagaceae bacterium (assembly GCA_963705005.1). Taxonomy (GTDB): domain Bacteria; phylum Bacteroidota; class Bacteroidia; order Chitinophagales; family Chitinophagaceae; genus Puia. The sequence continues at coordinate 107,947 of CAVPIO010000008.1, read as the reverse complement.
ACGATGGAAATTATGGTGACGAAAGCGATCCGGGTCCTTATCCCATTCCGCTTACGGCGCCCATTGAAGGCAATGGCCAGGGTGATGCCCACGTAATCGCGGTGGACAAAGACAATTCGATGCTGTATGAATTATATAATGCCAGCGTAAATGGCGACCATTGGGAAGCTTCAGCAGGAAGTGTTTTCAATCTGGCCTCCGATCAGCTCAGGCCGGATGGATGGACTTCCGCCGATGCGGCCGGACTTCCGATATTTCCCGGCCTCGTGAAATATGATGAAGTTGCAAACGGTTCAATCAATCACGCCATCCGTTTTACCCTTGTTTCATCTAATGTTATGCCGGCTTATGTTTCGCCTGCAAGGCATAAAGTGAATAGCAGCGGTGGCCAATATTCCCTTCCATTCGGTGCTAAGATCAGGCTGAAAGCTGATTATGATATCAGTGGCTATCCACCGGAAATCCAGGTTATTCTCAAAGCAATCAAGAAATATGGCCTGATCCTCGCAGACATTGGAAGCAACATGTATATCAGCGGCGCACCTGATGAACGATGGGACAATGATGAACTGCAGCAATTAGGAAAAGTAACTGCAGCCAATTTTGAAGTTGTAAAATAAACCCGGCTATTAACCGGGTTTATACATTTTTAGTCAGGACGGCCATCAAAATCCATTCATTACAGCAAAAGCTAAAGCTACTGCATCAAGGACTAGTAACCCGAAGGCTAATATGATGGCCCACTTTAGAAATTTCAGACTCATTTTCATTAGGATTACAAATACAAAGTAATAAATCCCGGATATTCTTTAAAGGTATTTCCACTCTTTATCTAATGGTTAATTCCCAGTTTTTAATCCGGAATTTTCCTTTATTTCCATTGATGAGGGAATTTGCAATTTCATTCTGCACATTTTCCCATTGAGGGAAAGAATCTCCTGAAGATCCATTGCGCGAAAGCATTCTTTTTAAGACAAATTCTTAACGTTTATTATCCATTAAAATCCGGAAGTACTCTGCTTTCGGCCGGCGATGAAGAAAAATATTTATCCGAATACATTACTTTCCGCCAATCCGGGATATTTATTAGGGAATATCAAATAGAAGACCTCCATCGCGGTTTACAAAACTATACAAGCCTAATTAACCGTTAAATCGGAGTATATTCACTCAGGACCAACCCAAATAATATTATTTTCAGGCATGATCACGCCAGCATGAAATCAATATTATTCTTTTCCCTGTTCTTACTCTCGGTAGGTTTTCCATTAGCACAATTCGCAAAGAAAAATGACAGCCCCAAACTTTATAAGGTAGGTTTTAGGAGCATTATCACGAAGGATTCATCCAGGATCTATAAATCTCAGACCAGCGTTACCGACAGATTTCATTTCCGGCCACTGGAAATTGATCTCTGGTATCCTGCGGCCACTTCAAGATCAGGCCAATTGATCAGGTACGGTGAATTAATAGATATGCTGCAGGAAAGATCAAACCGGTTTCAAAATGATACGGTTTACAATAATCTGACCGCCGGACTGGTTCAGTACTTCTGTTCAAACCTGAATATAAAGGATACTGCAAAACTAACGCAGCTCAACACCTGCAGTTACAGAAATGCAGATAAAGCAAATGGAAAATTCCCTTTGATTGTTTATATGTGCTCCTACAATGGCATGGGCTATGAAAACATAAACCTGTTTGAGTGGCTCGCAAGCCATGGCTATATAGTTGCCAGCATTACTTCTGTGGGAAAGTACCCGGGAAATATGAGCACCCGTCCGGCAGATCTTATGGAACAGGTTTATGACGGCGCGTATGCAATCAAATACCTCAAAGCCTCAGATAATATCGATCCAACAGAAACCGGGCTGATAGGCTATAGCTGGGGAGGATTGGCAGCCCTGATTTTAGCTATGAATACGGCGGATATTAATGCAATATTATCTCTGGACGGGTCCGAAATGCACTACTACGGTGAATCAAAAGAAGAAGATGAGGATTTTGACAGTGTAAGGAACGCTGCTTTTTTCAGGTCATCCGTCATAAATTTCCCTTATGGTTACCTGGAAAGCGGATTTAAGGAGGCCGACAGAAGGCCGGATTCAATTTTCAATATCCTGACTTCACTGAATGCCCAAAGGCTATATATCAGATTCCCTAAAGACACACACGAAGATTTCTCCTGTCTGCCTTCCCTGGTCACGCAAATTGCGGAGAGAAAAGAAAGGGCTCCCAAATCTTATGGTCAGATCAACGAATTCGCACTGAATTATTTTGATAAGTATTTAAAAAATAAAGGCGAGGGATTAGCGGCACAGTTATCAGCGATCTTCCACCGGCAGATCGGGGACTCCGTTTATCCGGCGATGAACAGGGTGGAAACAAATCCTGATTTGATAATAAAAGGAATAGTGGCCGATAAAAAAAATAATGAACCTATTGCCTATGTAAACGTCGGCATCCCGGGAAAAAATAAAGGAACGGTTACAAAATCGGATGGCAGATTTATTATCCATATTGATCAGGGCATGGAGAATGATAGTCTTAAAATTTCCATGGTGGGATATCAAAGTCTTACCCTCCCGGTAAACGATTTGCTGAAGAAAAATACAAACACTATTCTTCTGACTCAAAAAATGGCTGACCTGGATGCGGTCACTGTGACTGCAAAGGCGCTTAAGACGAGAATAATGGGAAATACGACAACTTCGCGATTTGTCAGCGTTGGATTGCCATTAAAATTTTTAGGAAGCGAAACCGGTATCAAAATCAGACTTGGCAGGAAACGGATGCTGCTGAAAAGTTTCAGTTTTACTATCTCAGATAACCGTATGGATACATCCGTTTTCCGTTTAAATATTTATGATTTCAAAAATGGAGTGCCATTCGAAAATGTACTGCATCAGAATATTCTGGTTCCGATAGGAAAACAGACCGGTACATATAAAGTAAATTTGTCCGATTATAAATTGCTTTTGAAAAATGATATCCTGGTATCCCTCGAATGGATAGAAGGTTCATCGTCCCCAAAAGGAAGCGCGATTTTTTTGTCGGCCGGTTTTTTGAATTCAGCTACCTGGCACCGGCTGACAAGCCAGGCGGAGTGGAAAAAATTCAATGGCATCGGCGTTGGATTTAATATGGAAGTGCAGGGATTGGCCAATTGAGCCAGATAATCCTTCCCACTTTTAACCCCGGGCGATCCGGCCATCTGCTGTTGTAGAACTTTTTACTCAGCAATTACAGCCTGAATTACAATCAAAACTGCCTCACAATTTTTTAAAGTCACATACAACCCAAATACCAAATTTCACGTTTATATAGATGTTATTCGGATACCAATCTAATACGTGCCCCTCACAACGCATGATGGGCAGCTAATCCTGAACCAAAAGTTTAAATCCAGTTTAATGAAAAAAACAGTGATTCTCCTGCTGAGCCTTCATAGCTGCCTGTCGATGTTGGCTCAACAGGACCTGGGAATAATTAATGGCAATTACGCAGGCATCCAGGGAACTTTTCTTAATCCGAGCTCAATAGCAGATTCAAAATTGAAATGGGATATTAATGGGATGTCTATTGATGTTCTTTTTGACAATAATTTCCTGTTTATCCCGAAAGGTACGGTTCCGGTTCTGGGCTTCAAATCCATCATTAAAGGCATTAAAAAAGAGGATAAATTTTATACGCTTTTTGATCAGGCAAATCCGAACAAGAAGTATAACCTGACCTTGTCCAATGAAATACTCGGTCCTTCTTTCCATATGCAAATCAAAGATCAGGATATTGGGTTCACGTTTGCATCCCGGTCTTTTGTGAATATAAATGACTTTACGGGTCATCTTGCGCAAAACGCTTTCGACTATCTGAGAAATCAGGGTCTTTGGAATACTGCTTTGCAGGACAATTCAACCCGGTTTAACGGGATGAGCTGGTTAGAATACGGCTTTCATTATGCCAGGGTTATTTATAAGCAGGGCAACCGTGAATTGAAAGGAGGCATAACCTTCAAATATTTGCAGGGTGTTGCAGCTGCCTACGTAAAGAATACAAACCTCAACTATACGGTCGGAGATACGACCCACCTCATTTTTGCTAATTCAAACCTCGACTATGGCAGGACCGATTATGACTCCTACAGAAAGATCAGCAACTATGGTGATTTAAATCATGGTCATGGTTTTGGTGCTGATATCGGGTTTACTTATGTCCTTCTCAGAGACGCATCAGATCCTGCTCCGGTTCATAAAAAATGGTTCAACTGGCTTGATCCGGGTAAAAGCGACTATGTATATAAACTGGGGCTTTCGATTTTGGATATTGGTTCCATTAATTTCAATCGCATGGCTGCCGCTTACCACCTGCAGGCGGCTAATGCCGATTTTACGGATTGGCACAAAGTGAACTTTACCAACAATATTCAGGTAGACCAAACACTGAGTGCTGTTTTCTACGGTGACTCAACAAAATCACTTGCAGGAGATCATTTCAGGATGGGCCTTCCGGCGGCGATAAGCGTTCAGGCGGACTGGAATTTCTATGATAACTTTTTTGCAAATGCAACTATCATTAAAGGATTTGGCCACGGGGACAGGCAGGGCGTGGTGCAACCGGATGTGTATTCCATCACGCCGCGTTACGAAACCAAATGGCTGGAGGTGAGCCTTCCTGTATCGCTTATTTATTATGGAAACTGGCGGGCCCGTCTTGGCTTTGCAGTAAGAGCGGGCTATTTCTTCTTTGGTGGAGATGCACTTGGCGGGTTATTGGGGTTGCGCAATATGGAGGGAGCGGATTTTTATGCGGGAGTTCATTTTTTTGTTGGCCGCTAAGCAAAGGCTGACCTGTAATAATAAATCAAAAACACAAAAACGGTTGACATGAAATCCTTATTTATTATTTCCATAATAACGGTAATGGGCGGATTGATGCTTGCTGAACATTGGAATGCGGACGCAGCAAACGCCAAAATATTGTTTTCAATTAAAGGTCCCTTCGGAACCGTGCATGGCAATTTTTCGGGATTAAAAGCTACCCTTCAGTTCAGTGAAAATGATTTGGCAGGAAGTTCACTGTCTGCAACCATAGAAGCTAAAACAGTAAGCACCGGAATATCCTTACGCAACAGTGATCTACGCAACAAGGAAGAATGGCTTGACACGGATAAATACCCTGTGATCAGTTTCAAATCAAAGAAAATTGAAAAAACTTCTTCAGGCTATAAAGTTTTAGGAGACCTCACCCTAAAAGCAACAACAAAATCCATAGAAATCCCATTTATATTTACTCCGAGCGGAAATACAGGAGTTTTCAAGGGAGAGTTCACCATTAATCGCGAAGATTATAAAATTGGAAAACCCGGCGGCTCCGTCGGAGATCCGGTAAGCATCAGTTTAGAAGTACCCGTAAAAAAATAGATCGCAAATCTGCGCTCCCGGAAAGCGGTCACCTGCTTACTTCCCACCTCATATTAAATCCGGCAAGACGGACGGCATCTGGCCATTTCCAGGTGCTTGAATAATTCCAGCCAAACGATTGCAACGGTGCGAATGGAAGAATATATTCGCATGGTACAGGAAAATTACAGTATATTGGAATCTCTTGTGCTTAACCAAGCTAACCATAAGGAAATCTGGGCCATGCTAACAAACGGCAATCAGGATGCATTGCTGGCATTGTACGACAAATATTACCTGGCGCTTATGAACTATGGACTTCGATTGACCGGAGACCGCGATTTTACGAATGATTGCATTTCCCAGATCCTGCTTCGCTTATGGGATAAAAGGGGAAATCTGCCCGAGGTCAGGAACCCGGGATCTTATTTACTGACCTGCCTTCGTCACGAACTTTACTCTGAAAGGAAAGCGCAGCACTTCAGGCTTGCCAGTGCAATAAATTTTAGCCGCACGGCCACTTTCTCCGAGCCTTCATATGAGGAATATCTCATTCAGCTTCAATCAAACAAAACACTGAAGGAAAAACTTATCCTGACGATGCAGAACCTCACGGTCAGGGAAAAAGAGCTGCTTCGCCTGAAATTTTTTGAAAACCTGGACTATTCCCAAATAGCCATCCAATGCGGGATTACTAAAAGAACAGCTTACAATATCATTCATGCGGCCCTGAAGACGCTCAGGTCGGGCATGATCAACAGCCAAAATCCAAGTATGGCCTTTGATATTGCCATGATAGCTACCATTCTCATGCTCATTTCCCAATAAATCTTCAGATTTCTTTAAATTTCTCCTCCGTTACATAGTAAAAATGCTGCACTTTTTCTTCTATGGTTAAAAGGCCGCCAAGATGGATCCAAAAGAATACGAAGCAGAAGATTTTTTACAAGACCCCTCATTTTGCGATTATTGCCTGGGCAACAATGAACAGGCAGTGAAATTCTGGGAAGAATGGATTTACCTAAATCCGGAAAACAAGAGCGTGTTGCAACAGGCAAAAGAATTATACGGCCTGCTGAATGGCAATCATACGGCTTCGCAGTTTATGCACGACAGGGAGTTATTTATTGAAAAAATGAATGAGCACCTGTCTTTATCTGGTTTTATTCAACGGGATAACCTGAATGCGCCGGAGCGAAAATCTCCGCCACTTCGAAAATTACGCCTGTATGCGGCCGCAGCAGCAGCTGCAGTCCTGCTTTTTGTCTTTCTTACACCCGCAATTAAAACCGTTTTATCTCCCTCCTCTCCTTCCTCTCCGTACGTGTATGGCGAGGACAGCAAAGCCGGAGAACGGAAATCCTTCCAACTGGCGGACGGCACCAAGGTCATGTTGAACGCGGGCAGCACGATAAAAGTCTCCAAGAATTTTAATGTTTCAAGCAGGGAAATCCTATTGGAAGGAGAAGCTTTCTTCGACGTCACCCATAATGCGCAAAAACCCTTTATCATTCATACGGCTTCGATGGACGTAAAGGTGTTGGGTACCGCTTTTAATATAAAAGCATATCCTACGGATAAAACAACCGAGACTTCCCTGCTGAGAGGATCCATTGAAGTGACTGTAAAAAATGACCCGGGAAAAGTGGTTATCCTGCATCCCAACGAAAAGATTATTCTTCCCAATTACGCACAGGATAATGCCGCCGCAACTTCTCCCCGGAAAACACCTGCTTCACCAATGGCGAAAGAGAAATATAAAATATCCGGCCTCACCTATTTTCCGATGGACAGCTCGCTTGTTGAGGTTTCCTGGACAGATAACAAACTGGTATTCGATAGTGAAAGTTTTGAAGATATCGGAACCCGGCTGGAACGCTGGTATAATGTGTCTATCCGCTTTGAAAATCCGGATGTGCGGCAATACCGCTTCACCGGTGTTTTCGACAAAAAAACAATCATTCAGGTATTGGATGCCCTGCAATTATCAAGGCCATTCGAATATGCCGAATATGAAAAGGATGGGAAAGTTCAGATCGTCATTAAATAAAAAAGGGCTTCCGGAGCCTGCTAAAACAATTATACTTAAATGAAAAACTAAATAAGACAAAAAACAGGGGAAATGATGGAACATTCCCCCTGGCTTAAGTTTTCTGAGACCGGGTTCACGCTAATGACTGCCCGTCTCAATTATCAAACAAAAACCAAATAAAGGTATGAAAAAAAGACTACAGAGTCGGGCGTATTCCTGCGGCCTTCATCTGACCAAAATTGCACTGGTTATGAAAATGTCTTTCGCAATTGTTCTGATTACCTGTATGCAGGCATCGGCGACCGGCTACTCCCAGGAAGCCCGGCTGACCCTGAATATGAACCAGGTACCAATCAGTAGATTGCTGAAGACGATCGAGTCAAAAACGGACTATCATTTCGTTTATTCGAGTAATTTTTTCCCTTCAGAGCTGATCGTGTCTGTAAACGTAAAGCAAAAGCTTGTTTCCGAAATTCTGAAGCAGGTACTTGCTAATACAGGCTTCACCTTTAAAAAGATAGATGGTGATCTCATTGTGATTACCAGCACACCGGAGGGTAAGTTCCAAAAGATAATAAAGGGAACGGTGGTATCCGCCCTTTACGGCGAACCTTTAAATGGTGCGACGGTCGCCGTTGAACAAACCGGGATTTCAACAGCAACAAATGCGCAGGGTGAATTTTCCATGACCGTTCCCGAAAATGGCACCCTTGTAATCAGTTCAGTCGGATACATTACAGAGAGAATCTCCCTTTCCAATCGTACTGAATTCAGCATTGTCATGAATCAATCCTCAACGGATATGAATGAAGTGATTGTGGTGGGTTACGGATCAAGGAGAAAAAAGGATATCGTCGGGGCCGTATCCAATATCGGGCCCGTTGAAATAGAAAAAAGCACATCCATAAGTCCGGAGATGGCTATGCAGGGTCAAATGGCAGGCGTTAATGTTACTTCTGCCGGTGGCGACCCCAGTGCAAGACCAACCATTAGGATCAGAGGCGTGAGTACATTCAACAGTCCGGATCCTCTTTACGTAATCGATGGGATTCCGATTGCAGAAGGTGGAGCGGGAGCCACTACCGATAAGGTCAATGATCCTACCCGGCGCACACCAGTAAACTTATATACGATAATTAACCCGGATGATATTGAATCCATCACGGTGTTAAAAGATGCGTCTGCTTCGGCTATTTACGGCGTTCGTGCCGCCAATGGAGTCATTCTGATCACAACAAAGAGCGGCAAAAAAGGAAGAGTGAGAGTGGACTTCGATGGGCTTTATGGAAAAGAACAGGTCCCGAAAACATATAAGGTATTAAATACCCAACAATACACTAAATTTTATACGGATGCCTATAATGCGAATCCTGATATTGTAGCCGGCGTTCCTGTTCCTATCGGTCAGGCTCAATTCTTCGGACCCGTATGGGACCCGACCAGTTCTCAATACCTCGGTAATAGTCCGACTTACGACTGGCAGCATGCCATTATTAATAAAGACGCTAAGATTCAGAATTATAATGTAAGGGCCAGCGGCGGAACGGACAATACGCTTTACAATTTTTCGGCGGGTTATGCCAATAATGATGCACCGTTCAAGGTAACGAATACAGAACGCTATAGTATCTCCAGCAATGTAAGTACCAAAATAGGCAGGTACCTGGAAACAGGGGTTAACATAAGACTGATACAGGAAAACATCAGGGAGTCAACCGCTTCTACGGGAGATTTAAGCATCTATGCAGCCGCGCCCTGGCAGGCAATTTATGACAAAACCAATCCTTACGGCTATGCGCCATTGTATGTTGCGACTGATCCCATAACACCTTCTACACTCGATTTCAAGCGTCTCTGGGGCATACAGTATGTGCCGATAAGTAATTACTTAGGACAAAATGCCACCAGCAGCAATCAATATACTAACCAGAGCGCAATAGGAACCGGGTATATTCAGATACAGCCAATCCTCGGACTAAGGCTAAAAGGAACATTCAGCGGCCAGCAATATTCTATCAGCAACAGGAATTATATTGATTTCGATAACTGGCAATTTGGAGAAAATACAACCAACCCTTTTTCCGGCGTACCGAATGCCCAGGCAGGCACCAGGCCGGATGCACTAAATACTTCAACTGGCACCACCGTAAATACTGTAAAATCAGTGAACGGGGATTATCAGCATATTTTCGGGAAACATAATTTCGATATTACGGTAGATGCTTCTGAGCAGGAATATACCTGGACAACACAATCTGCCAATTCATTTGTGTATTCCAGTGATCCGAGTCTGCGTTATTTTAATGCCACCGGAATGGAAAGAGCTTCCAATACCTTAAACGGGCATTATATTCTCATCGGTTATTTGGGCAGGATAAGTTATAATTATAACAATAAATATTATCTGGAAGGGGTTGTACGCAGAGACGGATCTTCCCGTTTCGCTCCGGGCCATCAGTTCGGGACCTTCCCATCAGCATCGGCAGGCTGGCGCATTTCCAGTGAGAAATTCATGCAGGGCCTCACCTTCCTTACGGATCTGAAGATTCGCGGAGGCTATGGCGTGCTGGGCAATGAGCAAACAACCGGCGGATGGGAATATATTGCTGTTTCTCCCGTCAATCCTCCTTCCTATGACCTCGGAACTGGTTTGCAGCAAAATAATCTGGGAACCGCTTTTAGTTTCGCAAATACTTCCCTGACCTGGGAAAAATTAAGGTCAGCGAACATCGGATTCGACGCCTTATTTTTTAGGAACCTTTCCGTTACTGTTGACTACTACCATAAAATAACGAAGGGAATCATTCAAAGCGTTTATTTAACACCGAGCTCCGGCGTGGAAGCGCCTTCGGATATCAATATTGCTGATGTACTGAACAGGGGCATGGAATTTCAGTTAGGTTATAATAAAAATATTGGAAAAGTAGGCATCTCTGTTTCAGCCAACCTCACTACGGTACATAATGAGGTCCTGACACTTGCCAATCACACGGCTGAGAGAAGTATAGGTCTGGATGAAGGACTGCCTATCGGATTTATTTATGGATATAAGGAAGCAGGCATATTTCAGAGCCAGAAACAAATTGATGCCTGGAGGGCGACGCATGCAGATGCCACGATCGGACAGAATCTTTCCGATCCCGGCTCTGGAAATACATACAAACCCGGGGACATGTATTTTCAGGATATTTATGGTCAGCCTACAGCCGGAAGCACGGCTCACAATAACAAGCCGGATAGTGTCATTGACGCCAATGATCAGACTTACCTGGGAAAAACAATACCAGGATATTTTTATGGTTTCAGCCTGGGAGCCAATTATATGGGCTTCGATTTTTCTATCTTCTTTCAGGGCGTAGGTGATGTGCAGAAATATAATTATACCCGCGCCGCCGCAGAAGGCATGAATGGTTACGGAAGAAATCAATGGGCGACGGTATTAAATGCCTGGACGCCCACCAACCAATCGAAGACCATGCCCCGCGCCGTTTATGGAGATCCGAACGACAATCTCCGAACTTCCAGCCGGTTCGTGGAAAATGCCGGGTATCTGCGAATGCAGAACCTCCAGATCGGGTATTCTTTTCCTAAAAGTATACTGGATAAAACGAAGACCTTCCAAAACCTGCGGTTGTTTGTTACAGGTATCAATCTTTTTACGGTTACTCATTATACGGGTCTGGATCCTGAGAATGATAATTATCCAAGTACCCGGCAGTATTTATTTGGTATAAAGGCCTCTTTCTAATTCTATAAACTCATTCTAAATGAAATCCATCTTCATAAAATTAGTACTGGCATTAACTTTTGTTATGCTGCTGCATATCGCCTGTAATAAAAAGGATTTGAATATTAATCCCCCGACCGCCACGGAGGAATCTTATTTCAATTCAGAGACCGAATTTCGTACAGCGGTCATTGGCGTTTACGCAGGTTTAGCGGATTTGTATTCATGCGCCAACTCTGCCGGCGCCAACAATAATGCAGGTGCGGAATCGGAAGCTTTCCTGCTTTCCGGCGATGACCTCACCGTTACCGGCAACGTAGCTTATGAGACCTTCGGTAAGTTGAACTCGGCAGACCCCACGCTCAACCAGATCTTTACCAGCTGTTACACTTTGATCGGAAGAGCAAACACGGTTTTAGGAAAGCTCCGGACGGTTGCTTCCGGAGTCTTCACAACGCCGAATCTCCAAAACAATAATGAGGGCGAAATACTTTTTCTCAGAGCATTTGCTGAATACCACTTGTGGAATCTTTTTGGAACAGCACCCGTGGACACGATTGTCCTGACTTCTACCTCCCAGTTAAACCCACCCAGTTCCAAAGGCACGGCATTGCTCGACCAGGCCATTAGTGATTTGACATCCGCTGCCAATTTGCTTCCTTCCGTTCCCTGGGACTCCACCAATACCGGAAGGGTCACGAGTAATTCCGCCTATGGATTGCTGGGCAAATGCCTTGTATTCAGGGCCACTGTATCGAAAAATGCCGCCGATTATACTGCCGCGATTGCTGCATTTAATAAAATCAGCGGAGTAAGTCTGGTGTCTAACTTTGAGGATAATTTTAATGTAAATACAGAAAATAATTCGGAATCCTTATTTGAATTCCAGGCCGGTGTTCCTATTGCCGGTCTGGGCACAACCAATTATTGGCTTGCGAATGACCAGGTGAATATTGGAGTCACCAGTGCCTATTACGGATCCTTCGGGGCCGGCAATAACACTTACTTCGGCGGCGGACTGTATCTTGCCACCGATAAATTGAAGAACATCTTCGATAGCGGAGATCCTCGATTGCCATTTACGCTGGATACAACCAATTTACAGATCAATAAGTATATTCTGAATGATAAAACAGAAGGCTGCTGTGGAGTTACTTCCATGAATAATACGCGTATCCTTCGCTATGCAGATGTTTTGTTGCTGGAGGCTGAAGCAATCCTGCAATCGGGCGGAAGCACTACTACGGCCATTGGATTAATTAACCAGGTACGTGCACGTGCGCGAAATATGGTAACAGGCGGAACGGTGCCTGCCGATCTGAATACGACAGTAACCGATCAGGCAACAATCTTCCAGTGGATAATGGATGAAAGGCTTCGCGAGCTTGCTGCAGAAGGACAGCGCTGGTACGATGTCCGGCGCTGGGCTATCGGTGGAATGATCACGCCTGACAATAATTTTTTCAGTTCCACAGATCCACAGGATATGAGTTACGACAATCATTATCTTTATTTCCCGATACCAACCTCTGAAACCGATAAAAATCCGAATATCACGCAAAACGCGGGTTATTAAATCGACTGACTTTCAGATATATGCATCTGAACGGCATAAGCAATAGGGGGTAATTTTTATTGCTCCCTTTTTTGTTTGAGCTGCATATAACAATTATAAATCTACCAGACTACTCAATAACGATGCGATGATTGATTTGTCATGCATGAGAATATTTACCAGCTTAAGAATGCGAATTCTTTGCCTGGTAGTGCTCACAGGATGGCTTATCTCCGGTTGTAAGCACCAACCCACGCTGTTTAAGAAAATATCATCGGAATATTCCAATATACATTTTAACAACAAGGTCACTGAAAATGATTCCATAAATCCCATTGACATGGAATTCCTCTATAATGGCGGAGGAGTTGCCGTGGGTGATTTTAACCGGGACGGCCTTCCGGATCTTTACTTTACCGCAAGTATGGTACCCAATAAATTATATCTGAATAAGGGAAAAATGCAGTTTGAAGATGTAACGGATGTTGCGGGCGTAGCAGGAGAAGGAAGATGGTGCAATGGCGCATCCGTTGTCGATATAAACAATGACGGATGGCCCGATATCTATGTATGCGTGAGTATTAAAAAAGACCCGCGCCAGAGAACAAATCTGCTTTATGTAAACCAGGGATTGAATAAGGATGGCATTCCTGTTTTTAAAGAAATGGCGGCTGAATACGGACTCGCGGATACAAGCTATTCTGTTCAGGCCGCATTTTTCGATTATGATAACGACGGCGACCTGGATATGTACCTGGTCACGACTAAACTGGCCCAAAGGGATGTCGTGCAATTCGGCAGCAATAATTTTAATACCGATTACAGGGATGTTGACAAACTATATAGAAATGATTGGAGCGATTCATTGAAACATCCTGTTTTCACAGACGTCTCCAAACAAGCAGGAATTGTGGAACCCGGATACGGATTGGGTGTTTCCATTGTGGACATCAACCGGGATGGCTGGAAGGATATTTATGTCAGCAATGATTTTCTGAGCAGTGATCTTCTTTACATTAATAATGGCGATGGGACCTTCACCAACCGGATAGGGGAATACTTCAAACATACTTCGCAGAACGCCATGGGAAATGATATCGCCGACCTGAACAATGATGGACTTGCAGACCTGCTCACCGTGGATATGAATCCCGCTGACAACTTCAGAAAAAAGAAAAATATGGGCGGTGGTAATTATACCATTTACCAGAATATGATGTTCGGAAATTATATGCTGCAATATGTGCGAAATACCCTGCAACTAAACCAGGGACCGCGGATAAAAAGCAATGATTCTATCGGCCCACCGATATTCAGTGATATCAGTTTTTATTCAGGAGTTGCAGAAACGGACTGGAGCTGGAATCCCTCCATAGCCGATTTTGATAATGATGGGTTAAGGGATATATTGATCACGAATGGCTATCCTAAGGATGTAACGGATCACGACTTTAATGCATTCAGGGAAAGAAAGGTATCCGGCCTTTCCAAAAAAGAATTAATCGCAGAGATTCCTCAGATAAAAATCCCCAATTATGCTTTTCAAAATCGTGGTGATCTGCATTTTGAAAATGTTACTGATGCCTGGGGTTTGTCAACAGCTTCTTTTTCCAATGGAGCTGTTTATGTGGACCTCGATAATGACGGCGATCTGGACTACGTGGTGAATAATATAAACGATGAAGCTTTTGTTTACGAGAATACAACCCGCAGCCCGGGCAGGAAAATATCAGGAGCCAATTTTCTGGACATTGTATTTAAAGGGCCTGGAAAAAATCCGGACGGATTGGGCACCTGGGCCGAGATCTATTACGGCCATGGGCAACATCAGGTGTATGAGAACTCACCTTACAGGGGATATCTTTCCACCGTAGAGGCTAAAGCGCATTTTGGCCTGGGTCCGGCATCCATGTTGGATTCCGTAATTATAAAATGGCCCGACGGGAAAAAACAGGAATTGCTCCATGTGTCCGCAAACCAGGTATTGATAGCCGATATCCGGAATGCAGCCCTTTCATATACTTTCCATACAGAAGCTCAGGCTAAGTACAGCTTATTTACCGATATTACTGCAAATAGCAATGTTCAGTATACTCACCATGAGAAGGATTATATTGATTTCAATGTGGAAAAACTTCTTCCCCATAAATTATCCCAATATGGCCCTTCCCTGGCTGCCGGCGATCTGGATGGTAATGGACTGGACGATATTTTTATCGGAACGAGCGGAGGAGCGTATGACCAGCATTATTTATTGCAACAACCCGATGGAAAGTTTCTGGACAAAACCTTGCCAACCATTAAGGGCAGGGACGTTCGCCTGCCAGAGAATTTGGGCACCCTGATCTTTGACGCTGATGGCGACGGTTACCCGGACATTTATTGTGCAAGTGGAAGTAATGAATTTCCGGCTGGCGCGAAAGATTATCAGGACCGGTTGTGGATGAATGATGGTAAAGGAAATTTTGTGCTGGACAGCACCGGTGCTATTCCGCTGAACCGCACCAGTAAAAGTTGTATCAAAGCTGCTGATTTCGACCACGACGGGGATCTTGATCTCTTTATCGGAGGCAGGGTGATTCCGGGAAATTATCCTCTGCCTGTAAATAGTTTTATTTATAGAAATGATTCGCGTCCCGGGCATCCTAAATTCACCGACGTTACATCTATAGTTGCTCCCGGCCTGCAGAAAATCGGGATGGTATGTGATGCGATCTGGACGGATTTCGACAATGACGGATGGATTGATCTGATCGTAGTCGGGGAATGGATGCCGGTCAGTTTTTTCCGGAACGACCATGGGAAGTTTGTGGATGTCACCCCTCAATCGGGAGTCGCTTCTGAAATAGGCTGGTGGAACAGTATAGCGGCAGGCGATTTCGACAATGACGGTGACATGGACTATATCGTTGGGAATCTGGGTCAAAACTCATTTTACCGGGCGAGTAAACAATACCCACTCGGCATTTACGCAAAGGATTTCGATAATAATCAAAGTCTCGATGCCATTCTCACCCTCTATTTGCCTGATGAGGACGGCAGCATGAAGGAATTCCCTGCCGCCTCCCGGGACGAGATGATGAAACAATTGCCCGGTCTGAAAAAGAAGTTTCTTACATACAAAGCCTACGGACAATCCAGTTTCGCTGATATCTTTTCAAAACAGGAATTGAAGGATGCCTATACCCGTCATGCCAATAATTTATCAACTTGTTATCTGGAAAATACAGGAAATGGAAAATTCAAAATGCATCCATTACCCTGGGCTGCACAATTGGCGCCGGTATATGGTATGGTCGTCGATGATTTTAATCATGACGGTAACCTCGATTTAGCATTAAATGGAAATGACTTTGGTACCGAAGTTACCACGGGACGCTATGATGCGCTAAACGGACTGGTGTTGCTCGGCGATGGTAAAGGAAATTTTTCACCCCAAACCATTTTGCAGAGCGGTCTTTTCATTCCAGGAGACGGTAAATCTCTGATAAAATTGCGAGGGCCTGGAAATGCATACCTGATCGCAGCATCCCAGAATAGCGGCCCGCTGAAAATCTTTAAGAACAAAACGGTTCAACAGATAATCCCTTTAAAAGATGACGACAGGATATTGCTGATCACTTTGAAGAATGGCAGGGTCAGGAAAGAAGAAATCGGATATGGCTCGTCTTTTCTTTCTCAATCATCGCGTTTTACAGTTATTGATGAAAGTATACAAAAGATTGAAATCATTAATGCCAGCGGCCAGGTAAGAGTGATTTCTGAGTTGAACCAACAATAGATATGGCCGGAGTGAACACTTGCATTCCTTTTTAATTGTTTAACTTGTTGGCAAACCAGTACGCGGAAATAGAAAATGAATATTTCTACTATCATCGGGCTTTTTGCTGCTGCAGGTACAACCATTTCGTTTGTTCCCCAGGCAATAAAAACCATAAGAACAAAAAACACATCGGGTATATCTTTGGGGATGTATACCCTGTTTTCTTTAGGAACCCTGCTCTGGTTTATTTATGGCATTACAGATAAAAACCTGCCGGTAGCCCTGGCAAATGGGGTCACCCTTATTTTCGCCTGCATCATTCTGATCTATAAGATTAAGTATAAATAGTCGGCATAGAAGGATGAAACGGTATTATTCAGTCCTCAAACTTTCCGCCGGATTGGTAATTGCTGCCCTGATAGCCTGGAAGCTTATGGTGATCAACGCAATCATAACCGCTACTGCACCCGCAGCCGGAAATACCCACCAGTTGATAGGAACTCTGTATGCAAAGCCTTGCAGCCATTTATTCATACCATACCATGCCAAAGGAGATGCAATAAGTATGGCTATGAATACCATCCTGATGAAGTCCATGGAAAGTAATGCGGTAATATTTCCTACAGATGCACCTAACACCTTCCGTATTCCTATTTCCCTGGTGCGTTGTTCGGCAGAGAAGGCCGACAATCCGAATAAACCCATGCAGGCAATAAGGATTGCGATAAAAGTGAAGTAACGGACAATACCAGATGTCCGCTGATCCTTTTCATAATTCTGCTGGAAATCCTTATCCAGGAATGAATACACAAAAGGTATTCCGGGATTAATCTTTTCCCAGGATTGTTCTGCATCCTTTACCAGGCGGCTATAATGTCCAGTTTTAAAGCTGGCAATAAGATAGCTATACCTGTTACCCATGCTGATGGTGAATCCAAATGGTTTTATGGAATTGTATAAGCTTTCAAAATTGAAATTCTTCACCACCCCAATGATCTGCATTGTACTATGACTCCCCTGAAAGTCAAAATATAATTTTTTACCTACGGCTGTCCTGCTGTCGTATCCCAACGATTTGATTGCAGCTTCATTCAGGACGATGCTATTCGAATCCGAAGTAAACTCTTTTGAAAAAGGCCTGCCCTCCGTTATAGTAAGACCCAGTGTTTTGAAATAATCATTTTCAACCGTTGCCAGATGAACGTCCACGGCGTCGTTAATATTTTTTCCTTCCGCATAGAAAGGCATATCCTCTGCACTCGCAATACCAGGATAGGTAGAACCGCTTGTCACACTCCTGATATCCGGGTTTTTTAATAATTCGTTTTTAAGGGCTGCATAGTTTTTTATTTCAGCTTTACCCCGCAACGGTAATATGATCTGCTGGTTTTTATTGAATCCAAGTTCCTGACTATTCAAATAATTTAACTGCTGGCCGATAATAATGGCTCCCAAAACAAGGCAAATGGAAATCGCAAACTGAAATACAACCAATCCCTTGCGAATGGCAGTTGCAGAGAAATTATTTAATAACTTTCCTTTTAGTACGGTAATGGGCCTGAATGCCGACAAATAAAAGGCAGGATAAAGCCCTGAAAATATGCCTGTACAAAAAGTTAATCCGGAGATCCATACCCATAGCCCCGGTTCACTCAAAAGATGCAGGTTTTTTTGAGTCAGGCTATTAAAAACCGGCAGCAGCATCCTGGCTAAAAATATGGCCAGCAATAGAGCAATGACACTTGTTAAGATGGATTCGCCAAGGAATTGAAAAACCAGCGATTTTTTTTCTGCACCTAATACCTTGCGGATTCCCACTTCTTTTGCTCTCTTTCCTGAACGGGCTGTGGAAAGATTCATAAAATTTATGCAGGCGATGAGTAATACAAAAAGCGCAATGCAGCCAAGCATGTAAAGAAAGTTCAGGTTACCGTTGGCGGCGATTTCATCGTCAAGGTCAGAATGCAGGTATATATCCTCCAAAGGCTGAATAAACAACTGACGGGAAATGCCCATCGCCCTCAGATCTGAACCGGCTCTCCGGTCAATGAATGGAACCAGTTTCTTTTCAAAACTATTAGCGCTCGCTCCCTCTTTTAGTTTTACATAAGTATGAAAAATATTATTGGTAGCCCAGTTGCTTTGAACTTCCACCCATGTCCCTATGTCTCCATTTCGCATAGAAAGATAAAAATGTGCGGGAATATGTGATTTGATATTCTTGTCTTTAAAGACTCCTTTTACTGTGTAGTTGAAATTTCCGTACGGCATTCCTATATTGACTGATTTGCCTACAGGGTCTTCGTTGCCAAACATTTTCTGGGACACTTCTTCTGAAATCACCATGCTGTTGGGTTCATTCAAAGCGGTCTGCGCATGGCCATATTTGAAATCATAGGTAAAAATTTGGAAAAATGTGGAATCAACATAATATCCATTGGTTTCATAGAATTCCTTACTTACATCAGCATGTTCATATTTCAAAAGCATTTTGTCAAGTGTCGGAAATTTAAGGAGCCGTGCGACCTGTTCAACCTCCGGCATGTCTGCCTTTAATCCCCAGGCGATAGGCGCTGAAGTGGCTGCCCAGTCTTTTTCTTTTGATCCGCCTTTTGTTTTTTCTGCATCTTTTGTCTCGGTTTTTGTTTGTCCCGCGGAAACGATCCTGTATATGCGGCCGGCATCCCTGAACTGTCTATCGTAGCCCAGTTCACTGAAAATGTAGAGCACAATCAAAGTACAGGTAGCCAGGCCTGCAGCCAAACCAAAGATGTTGATAAAGGAAAATATTTTATTTCCTGACAGGTTTCTGAATGCTATTTTGAAATAGTTTCTAAACATAGTGATGTCTGATTAAAGCTTTTATCCGGAAAAAGGAAATACGGAAAAAAACTGGTTCCCAATTTAAGCGCTCCAAGCTGATGCCAAAAAGGTAGAAGCTTACCAATCAATGGTTTATTGCTAAGCAACAGGGTCCTCACTGTCCGATTTCGATACTATGCTGTTCAGCAATGATCCAGCCTGGGACCTCTGCCGATTATAAATATACGTTCGTCGGTTATTAAATCGTCTGTCTCTTTAGAAAATCAATTTTGATATGGTAAACAACAATGCTCCCACATGAATAAAAGCTTCATCATAAAACAAGTTTTATGAAAAATTCAAGTATAAAATTTGTCCTGATCACCGGACTTGCCCTGTTGACATGCAGCGCTCCATTGCACGCACAGTCTTTAAAACAATTATTTGACGCTGTTGCAAATAACGACCAGGGGCGACCGAACAATAAGGCGCAGGTGAATCCGAAAACGGCTAGTGCTGCATCCGCTCCGGGCGATACGGTAATGCCGAACAAAATATTGCAGGCATTTGCAGACGCAGCCCGCCAGAATCCGAATGATACTTCTGCGGGTGACATGACCATGAAGGCATTGGGTTTGCTGGTAGGTGGTGGCGGTGTTTCTGCTGCCGATTCGGCGGCCGCTATTAAAAGTTTCATGACCTGCACCGGAGGCAGCGGGGTCGAATACCAAACGCTCACAGTCTCCACTTCGAGCCGTGGAGGCACGGGTAAGGATACGGCAAACCTATACTTTACCAATGCAGGGAATGGCCGTTCCGAAATGAGGATCAATATGCCGGGTGTCATGACCAATGAAATGATTGTTATCGGTCGCGCCGGCAATCCCAAATTCAGCGTAAGCCTTTACCCGGAAAGTAAAACCTATTCACTGAATATTATAGATAGTTCGCTGTTAAATTCAGGATTACAAACTTATCGGGTTAGCCGGATCGGTGTTGAATCTGTGCGGGGATACAAATGCATTCATTCAAAATTAACAACCACCACAGGCAGCGGAGTTTTCAAGTCCACTTCTACTTCCGATTTATGGACCAGCACGGAAGTACCCGGCTACGATATTTATAAAAAGCTCACATCCATTCATAGCTACCAGGCCGGCATGTCGCAAGCCCTGGAACAGGCAGGATGTAGCCGGATTTATTGTAAAAATGCAAATGGCGGGAAATGGATATTCCATGAGCATGGAGCTGATAAAAGCGGAAAAGAAAAATCTGCCTGAATCATTATTCGATATTCCTTCGGGTTATAAACAATCGAAAGGAAATATGATATCCCATATGGCAGGTAGTAAATGATTATTTCGCTATGGCTACTTTTCTGGTCTCTACGGAATTGCCTTGCCTGATTTGAACATAATAAATTCCTGGCGCGGTACCTGAAACGTAGAGGGTTGCACGGGTTCCGTTATAAATCACGGCGACCTGCATCCTTTGTCCATTGCTGTTATACAGCGCAACGGCAGCCTTCTCAATATTAAGCTGGTCTACAATTATGTAATTGGTTGCCGGATTCGGATAAACATTTATTGATGCCTGCTTATCCATTGTTATGCTCCTGATCATTGAATAGGTTTCCTTCCCGTCCATATCCGTTTGTTTCAGGCGGTAGAATGATATCCCTGAAATGGGATTTGCATCATATGCCGCATAATGGGAGTCGGTATTACTATTTCCTGATCCGCTGATTGACTGCAGGTCCTGCCAATTGATAGCATCTGCGGAACGTTCAATAGTAAAATGGTCATTGTTAATTTCCTCTGATGTTTCCCAATCCAGTTTTACGGTCCCGTTTTCAAGTGTAGCAGTAAATGAAATCAACTTAACCGGTAAAGTGGTGCTAACGGCATTCACGGACCCTATAAAAAAAGTATTCGTCAGGTTAGCAAAAGAAAGACCTGTTCTGTTTATCTGCGGATCTGTGACGGTTCCTGCGTTCACCCCCGCACTTCCCACCACAGAATTGGCGAGAGTCAGCCGCAGGTCAGTCAGATTGCCGATTTCGCCAAACCCGGTTCCCTGTGCCTCCAGATCGTAGGTTCCTCCGGCCAATCCGTTTCCTGTGCTCAGAGCCCAGTTAAGATCTTTTCTCAAAACCACGGTGAAAGCTCCGTCCGGGATGGATACAATGGAATTGGTCGTCGCATCCGTATAAGCAACCGTAATAGTACCTCCGGTACCTGGCTTGGTCACAGGTGCGGAAACATTAAATGGACGGTAGTCCGTTGCTGTACCCACAGGAAAGAGGCCTGCGACCGACCCGTCAGGAATGGTTGACGAATTAAACCATCTTGTAAAAGATCCTGAATTGATCATCGTTCCGTTCGTGCGCACAAGCGTGCCCTTATTGGCCGTTGATATGCCGAGTGTAAGCGGTTCTCCGTTCAGATCAATATTTCCCAGATTCATATTCAGCGTATTCCTGACTCCAACCGGATTTACCAACTGAATTCCGGACCCTGAATTATTCACAGTCAGGTTATAAAAATTTTCTCCGGCTGCATTTGCAATAGTTTGTAAAGCGGATCCATTAAAGTTTACTGTGCTTGTAGCCTCCGTAAAACTTCCGCCGCTGTTGTTCCAGTTTCCACTCAGATTGATCGTATTGGCACCGGCTGCCAGAACACCACCCGTGAAGTCAAGATCCTTTAAAACCGATAAATTATTTCCGAGTGTCGTTGTATTTGCAGTAACTGTAACATTGTAAAAATTCATCCCGTTACTGGTAACCGTGAGATTACCGCCGCCAAATGCCAAAGTGGATGAGTTAGTAAAGGCATCAACGGTTCCACTGACATAGGTCCAGTCGCGCCTTTCGGAAATAATACCGCTCAACAGCAGGATTCCCGCAGTTTTTTGAATGGTGATATAGGGCATCCTTCCCTCGTCGGAAGGGACCGTACTGGTAAAAGCCTGCGCTCCTGTTCCATCGATCAAAATGCCCGCAGTTCCGCCTCCGGCACCTGTGTTATTAACCAGGATATCTCCCATTGCCTGGATTGCCGTCGTCCCTGCCAGGCCTGAATTCAAATTGATATTGGCCGTTCCGCTTATTGTGAGGCTACCGCCTGCAGTCAACACCGTGCCGGTTGCAAACGTCACGTTAAGTGTAGCTTCTGCGTCAAACACTATATTATTTAAGGCGAGGCTTCCTGTGATGGTATATGTGCCTACTGTGGACCTTACAAAGCAGAAAGTGGAACCGGCCGCATTGATAGTACCGGCCGTATAGGTAAAATTATCATCCACGGAAGGGAAACCGGTGAGATTTACCGTTCCCGGACTATTTATCGTCAGCTGAGGCAGGGCCCCTTCATTTGCTGCTGAAGCACCATTATAATTCTGAGTGCCTGACCCATCAATATTGATCAGCGCATTTCCTCCTCCGGCGGTAGCCGAGTTGGTTATATTGATATCTCCGAGCACATCAAATACACCGGTATTAATGACGCATGACAATGATCCGCTGATATTGAGGGCATCGTTAACGGTAATATTCCCGGTGGAAGAAAACGTGTAGGTTTTTCCCAGCCCGACCAATTCAAGAATATAAAACGAAGGGCTGGTCCCGGTTATACCTGGTGCTCCAACTGTCAGGCCGTTAAATCTTACCGTACCATTATTGTGCGCAAAAGAACCTCCTGTGAAAGCTGCATTGCTTCTTAGTTCAAGCGCACCCGTAGTTGAAGTAAAGGCAGTACCCGAATTCGTAAAGACCCCTGTGATTATAATATCCGCAGATCCGCCCGCGAAATTGCCACCCGCAAAAGTCGCTGTGTTGGAGATCGTGATCGTATTCGCATTCTGGAAGATGGTTCCCGTGTAAGTTGCATTTACATTTATGCTCGTCATGCCGGCCACCATATCGATATTGCAATTGCCCAGACCTCCGTTATTAAAGGTGACGGCGTCTCCGGCTATCGGAACAGTTGCTCCCCCGGCCCCCCCGGATGCGGCTGACCAGTTGGCAGTATTGCTCCAGTTACCCGCCGCTGCCGCTACCCAAAAGCGGTTTGCAGCCCTGGATTGAGAGGCCAATAAAATGAATAAGGTAATAAAAAGGAGTATCTGATATAAGTGAGTAATGGCAGTCTTCCCCTGCGTGGGGATCAGGCGTTTCAATTTCACAAAATATGGATTTATGCCGTTTTAAAAGGGAAAATCGAATGAGCTTATAACATAAATAAACGCATTTTCTAAGTGTTTTCATATATGCCTCGAAAAATAAAGATTTTGCTAACTTCATTAGTATTCCGGGCAATTCCGCTCATCCTAGCCTCGAAAATGCCTGGTCTTCCTGTACACCTGCCTTGGAAAAATCAAACAATCGTAATTTTGATCAGAAAACAGGGGGCTTGTTTCGGCACGGAATCCAAATCCCATATTTAAAATGAAATCAAATTTACCAATCTACTTATGCATTCTTTTTCTGCTGGCCTGTACCCAACATCATCGCGGAAACGGGAAATTGCTGAAAGCAAGGATTGACAGTTTGCAAAAAATGATTGATAGTGCATACCGGCCCGGGCTGGGTGAATTCATGAGCAGCATACAACTGCATCATGAAAAACTTTGGTTTGCCGGTAAAAATGCAAACTGGAAACTGGCCGCTTTTGAAATAAATGAAATCAGGGAGGACTTAACGGATATTAATAGCTATTGCAGTGACCGGCCGGAAACCCATTTCATGCCTATGATCATTCCGCCGCTGGACAGCCTGGCCAAATCCATCCAGGAAGAAAACAGTTCCTCCTTCAAACTCCATTTTATGATACTTACAAACACTTGCAACAGTTGTCACCAGGCAACAAAGCATGAATTTAATGTGATCAGGGTACCCGCAACCTCTTCGTTTCCCGATCAGGTCTTTGAACCGGGCGCTGCAAAAAAATAAAACTATGGATAATAATTGGCTGGAAAGCGCTAAAAAACAATTTGCGCTTTACAAAGGTTTGGGAGAAAAGGCGATAGGACAGGTCCCTGAAGAAAAATTGACCTGGCAATACAATTCAGAAAGCAACAGTGTCGCCATCATTGTTAA
Organism: uncultured Chitinophagaceae bacterium; assembly: GCA_963705005.1. Taxonomy (GTDB): domain Bacteria; phylum Bacteroidota; class Bacteroidia; order Chitinophagales; family Chitinophagaceae; genus Puia. Next base: position 83,571 of record CAVPIO010000008.1, on the reverse strand, counting down.
ACACATGGTTGGTAATATGCTTTCACGATTTTCGGATTTTCTTACAACAGATGGTGAAAAGAACTGGCGCAACCGGGATTTGGAATTTGAAAATGAATATCAGACCAAAGAAGAAATACTGGCTTCATGGGAGAAAGGCTGGAACTGCCTTTTTGGGGCATTGGAATCCCTGAGCAGCGACGATCTTTTAAGAATTGTATTGATACGGAATGAAAAACATACCGTCACAGAAGCCATAAACCGGCAGCTCGCGCATTATGCATATCATTCAGGCCAAATTGTTTTCCTTGGAAAAATGATTTGTGGAGATGGTTGGCATTCTTTGTCCATCCCAAGAGGTCAGTCCGGCCAGTTTAATGCAGATAAATTTTCAGGCAGGAAATGAATGGCAAGCTTGCCTGTTCGTATTCAAAATAATGCTAACTTAAGGGTGCTTATTCCCCGTGGCCAGAAAACCATCATATTACTTCTTTTCCATCATCCTTTTACCAGGTTTTTTATTTGCACAGCGCGTCAGCTATTCTTCTTCCATTGGCCTTCGCTCTTCTAATTCTTTTCAGGTGATAGGAAAATCCGGTGATAGTTATTGGGTTGAAAAAGAACAGTTCCGCAGGGTAAGCAGCCATCACAGCACGAGTTTCCAATTGGAAGGCCAACGATTTGCCATATTTGATAACCGGCTGAATTTTATAAAGGAAATTCCTGCCCTGATGATGGACGGAACCATCAAAGAATACCTGGTTGCCGGCAATTCATCATTTGATCAACTGATCCTGGTCCGCACATCAGGCAAAACAAATCTGGTTGTAAATCATTATGATGAAAACGCTGCACCTGAATCCAGCAGCCGCCTGGCAGATAGCTTTCCCTTCTCAGCGCAGGCTACAAGCTTCATCCTTGCGCGTTCAGAAGATCTTTCGAAGAACCTCCTGATCGGTTTTGAATTCAGGCCTTCCCAGTCCCCGCGAATCCATGCTGTTCTTTTTGATGCAGAATGGAAAATAATTTATCATACCATATCGGACCATCCTTATTTTACCCAGCCTTGTATCCAGGACGATTATATTTCATTTCCTGCGGAAAGTTTTGACAACCTGCCCATAAAACTGGCGAATAATGGGGACTGGTTAATGGCTTCTTCCTCCAGGACCAATAATAATTATTTACTATTTCATTTTTCCAACGACGGAAAAAGTTTCTATTACCAGGAATTGCCCCTTTCGCCATATTATTCGATGGAAGATGTTGCCATGTCAATCAATGATGATCAACAGGAAATGAGTGTTGGTTTATTATCAAGGTACCGGAATACTTCTATAAAAAATGTGCAGGTAAGCCATTATTCAATTTCCCAAAACAAATTTGATTTCGATTCATCATACCATTTTAATACCCTGGCAGGAAGTCTGAAAAATCAAAGCCTGAGCAATGAGAGTTTTATTGCAGTTCCTGGTCAGGGTTATATGCTTTTTAAAGAATATGGAAGACCGGGGAATTCGAATGTCTCGCAGGGCCCGTACAATGATCTATGGGACCCGGTTGTGCTGGCTACAAATTTCTCTGCTAAAGAAAACAGCCAGTCGGAGCTTAATAAAAATGGATACACTGAGCGGAAAGGCCTCCAGGGAATCCGCTCAGTATTCAACAGGGGCAATCTGACCATGTTCTATTTTCCTGTTAAAGCCGGGGATAGTACCTGGAGCGGCATTATCAATGCGGAACAAACGACTGAATTGAATTCCCCTTCCCTGTCCTACCTCGTATTCCCGGTAAGAAATAAATTGTATATAATTTATAACAGCACCCTGAAATCGAATGATGAATTCAGTACAGCGACCACCCTGAATACACATGGGGAACCTACGGATGATGCATTGATCTTCTGGAAAATGAACAGAACGCTTAATTTTCAGGAATCCCGACGCATCTCAGCGGAAGAAGTGGCCGTACCATATAAAAATAATCAACAAAGCGGATTTGCTATTATCCGGTTGTGACTTTACGCAAGGAATGTAAATAGTAAATGGCCCTTTATATCAGAAAAAAAATTAACGTATATGCCAGAAACAAACATTACTGAAAAAACCAATGATCAACCCCGCTGGCTGACCGTATTGAGAATCGTGCTGGGACTTACGCTACTCTGGAGGGCAATCAGTTTTATCCGGGATACGGCCGTGCTGAAATCCATGATCCAGGAGTCAGGTGTATCCGTATTTTCGCAAAACTCCGGGGTGCTGGTATTCCTGGTCACTTTTTTCAACCTGCTTGGCGGATTATTTATTGCAGTCGGACTTTTTACCAGGACCTCTTCAATCGTTCAGATTCCCATTCTTATTTTCGCTGCTTTTTTTGTGAATATTAAAACGGCAGGACAAAGCAGCGCTGAATTGATCCTTTCAATCCTTGTTCTGTTGCTGCTGATTCTTTTTGCGATCAAAGGAAGCGGGCCCCTTTCGGCAGATGAATACTTCCGCACTTATTACAAAGCCGGAGGCGACGAAGGGAATACGAAGAAATTTTTTAAATAAGCGGATCAGGATGGCATGGTCCTGATAAACCTGAGCGCTTCAGCTTCGTGGGCAGGGCCGTTGGTAAAAGAGTCGTAGGTAAACCGGATTTTTCCGGATTTATCGATCACAAAAGTTTCCCTGCCCGATATCATGAATTTACTTTTAACAGCAAATAATTTCAGAACCCGGTTTCCCGGATCACTAAGCAAAGTAAAAGGCAATTGATCCCTGAGCTGAAAATGCTTATGACTCTCTACAGTTCCGCCATTAATACCCACCACCATGGCTCCCGCATTCGTGAAATCTGAATATGCGTCCCGGAATGAGCAGGCCTCTTTAGTACACACGCTGCTTTCATCCTTGGGATAGAAATAGATAACCAGGATTTTCTTTCCGATATAATCCGAAATATTAAATACGCTGTCGTTTTGATCCTTAAGCGTAAATAGCGGAACCTCATCTCCTATGGTAAGTGCCTTATGCTGGCCACGGCAAGCTACAAACAGACCCGCGAACACGGAAGTGGCGATCATGAACTTTGATAATGATTTGGTGATCCGGGCTGGTATCGTGAACATGGCATTATTTATAAGAAACATTCAGCGTGATAGGTACACTCAGCACTTTGGAAATTATACAATTTGCCTTTGCAGATTCTGCAATCTCTTTGAATTTGGCTTCCGTTACGCCAGGAATAGCTGATCCTTTTAATTCCAGTTGAATGCCGCTGATACGCAATGCGGCCATGTCAAGGTCCAAAATAGCTTCTGTATCCAGATCGCCCGGGGTAAATCCCTCCTTGGTCAGGGCAGACCCTACAGCCATAGTGAAGCAGCCGGCGTGCGCAGCCGCGATCAACTCTTCCGGATTGGTTCCTACCCCCTGCTCAAAGCGGGCCTTGAAAGAATATTGCGTTTTATTCAAAGTGGTACTCTGGGTAGTAATTTCCCCTTTCCCCTCTTTTAAAGTTCCTTTCCAATGAGCTGTTGCTGTCCGTTTCATATTATTTGTTTATCCCTTCTTACAAATCAGGTTTGGTTTTGTTCAAAAAAATTTTCGCAGACCTCCGATATGCATGCACATTTTCAGCAATGGCTAAACCTTTCAGGGCCAGATTGATGAATTATCCGGGGGAGAAAAGCGAAGAAACCAAGGTTCGCGCAGATGAGATGGCGGAGCAGTTTGAAGTGGCATTTAAATAAATGCATTGCTCATGTTGCAGGGAGCCGGAAGGCTTTTGATTTCGGTTAGAACGCGTTCCACCATCCTGTCGCAGCGGGAAAGATGAAAATGAAGGATATCCTCCTTTTTGTAATACCGGCTCAATGAATCTCTCAGCAGGGTCTTTGCCCGGTTCAGCCGGACCTTTACATTGGCTTCGCTTATATCGAGGCACTCCTTAGTTTCCACCACATTCATATTTTCAATCTCCCGCATGATGAAAACAGTGCGATAAATTTCGGGAAGTTGCCGGATGGATTTTTCCAATATGAGCTTTAATTCCGAATTGAGAGACCGGGAAGCCGGCGTTTGGGAATCTACGGTATATTTCGGGGATAATTCGCTATTCATCATAAGGTCATTCAGGTGAACAGACAATTTTCTTTTTTTCAGCTGCAAAAGGCTTTCATTGATCAGGATCCGGATTAACCAGGTGGAAAAACTCGATTTAAAGGCGAACCTGGCCAGATTTTCATATGCTTTGATATAAGCCGACTGCATTACATCTTCCACCTCCGAATTATTGTCGATAATGGACATCCCTATCCGGTAAAGCCGCGCATTATACTTGCGAATGAGGAGCGCGTAAAGGTCCTTTTCACCCTGCAGTACCCGGGCAATGATTTCATGATCAGAAATAATTTCTGGTTCCGAAAGTTTCAGCTGATTCGAATTGTCCATAAAACTGCTGATTAGAGTTTCCCTGCCCGGAAAGGTTACAAAATTATGCCAAAATTTCCTGTAACCTTTTTACCGGATCCGACTCCAATAGGATTGAACCATTTAAAATCATGAAAATGAAAATGCTAAAAACCTTCACCGCCTGGGCCTCCGTGACCCTGGCTATTTTCGTCATGCAGACCATGACAAGCAACGCGCAGACTCCCAAACTCGCTGATGATGAGATCGCTTCTGTTGCTGTAGTAGCTAACAAGGGTGATATCGGTTTTGCCCGGATTGCCCAGAAAAAATCAAAAAATGCCGAAATCCTGAAATTTGCAAAAACCATGGCGAGTGACCATCAGGCAGTTATCGATCAGGCCGTAGCCTTAGTCACCAGGCTGAAAGTAACGCCAAAAGATAATGCAGTCAGTAAGAAAATGGTGGCAGACAATGCGAAAACTGAAAAGATGCTAAATTCAAAATCAGCCAAAGATTTTGACAAAGCCTATATCGACAATGAAGTGGCTTACCACAAGGCTGTGATCAATGCAGTAGAAACCATTTTGATTCCACAGGCTCAGAATGCAGAATTAAAGGGCTTACTGCAGCAGGTGGTGCCTACATTAAAAACCCATCTGCAACATGCTGAGATGATTCAAACTGAGATTTCCAAATGATGAGCATCCGCACATTCCGGGGAGATGCCCTTATTCTGGCATTTCCCCTTATTATTTTAGCCGGTTGTTCCACAAAGCCAACTCCGGAAAAATATAAACCTAAAACTTATACGATTGAAATTTATCAAATGAAATTTCAGCCGGCATTGCTCACTGTGCATAAGGGTGATACGGTGGAATGGGTAAATAAGGATATTGTCGCCCATGATGTTACCCAGGTTCCAAACAATCTCTGGTCGTCCTCAAACCTGCCTTCCGGAAAATCCTGGAAAATGGCCGTCGAGGAAACAGATGATTATTACTGTAGCATTCACGTCGTCATGGTTGGCAAGCTAATTGTCGAGTGAATTAACGAACCTTATCTCTTCTGGCTTTCAATTCCCTCCAGGTCGTCAGGACAATTCCCTGGTCCTTCAATGCTTTTTTAAATTCCGGATTGATCATGGTCAGCAAATCGCCTTTTCTTACAGGTCCGCTGTCTGTAATATATTTAAATATGGGTGAAGGATCTGAACAATGCATGATGATCATGGTTACGCCAGGCTTAAGTGATTTAAGGGCTTCAATATATTTCGCGGTTTTAAATTCCTGTAATTTTCGGTCGTCGCCTGCAACATCCGCTGGTATTTTCCAATCGTAACTATAATTGTGAAGATCATCAAGCACCGGCAGGCCTGCATCCCAGATCATTCTGCCCATTTTTCGAATCTGAAGAATGTAGGCATCGGTCAGGTGCATCTGGGCCTGAATGAGCTCATCCGCCCCTCCCGGAAACATGACAGGAATATGGTTCCTGATTCCGGTCTGGATATAGCGCATCAGAAATGCCGGAGTCCCAAAAACTGTCCCCATATGCGTATCCAGATGTGTCGGCTCAAAACCCATGGTCCTTGCCCGGTCCAATTGCGCATTTATTTCCGTTTCAACTTCGTCCGGGCTCGCATGTGCAATCACTTCAGGAACGCTTGCCCACAGGCATCCCTCCGGATCGGTCAAACCAGGCACCATTTTCTTCCCGGCTACCGGCAGCCAGCGATAGTCTTTCCACTCAGAAGTCAGGGTCAGGTGCAGGCCCGCATCTATTTCCGGATGTTCCTTTAGAAAATGAACGAACCCAGGAACCCAGGCACAAGGCATCATGACGCTTACCGAGGTGGCAACACCCTGCGTCAGCGCCTTGATGGCCCCTTCGTTGGAACTATAACTCATGCCTGCATCATCTACATGCAATATGACTACCCTTGATCCCTTGGGAAATCCAAGACGTTCGGCATACGTAGTATCATGGACCTGGGCAAATACAAAAATTGGCAGTAAAAAGCTAAAAATCAGGCTGGCCGGTTTATGGAATGACATATATAATATTTTGGGCTTTAAAGGTAAGAAACCACGGTTTTCTACCGCCTGAGTCTCAAAATATACCGCACACCCCCGATTTGATGCTTTTTTTTATAAAAATTCAGCCGGTTTCGCCCGTAAATACCAGGATGCTGCCGCCCATACCTATTATTATGCCATTCATATTACTATGTATTGCATAGTACATATCTAAACCCTTATCTTTGTATTGTCAATCACAAATAACAAATAAACAAAAATCAAAACAATGAAAAAGAAAATCCTGATTTTAGCCCTGGTACTGGTTGGTATCACCGGCTTTTCCTTTGCTGCAGATGTCCCTGGCGTCAACAAACATGTTATAGTTTCCTTTAGCCGGGAGTTTACCAATGCCCGGGATGTAAAGTGGGAAAGCAGCAAGAATTTCCTGAAGGCTTCCTTCACCATGAACAACATGGTCCTGTATGCTTATTACTCCTCAAATGGTGATCTCCTGGCAGTAAGCCGATTCATCAGTCCCACCCAGTTGCCTTTCCAACTTCAGAGCACGCTGAGAAAACAGTACGCAGGATATTGGATTAGCGATCTTTTTGAAATTCACGCAGAAGATGGTACTTCTTATTATGTGACCCTGGAAAGTCCACAGCAGATAAAAGTATTGAAATCTGGTGATTCAAATTCATGGACAACATTCAAAACCGAAAAAAAAGAAGATTGAATAAAAGACCCCGACCATATCGCCATTATAAAAAAGAAAATCCACTGCAACAGCGGATTTTCTTTTTTAATAGCAGCGACACTTTTGATTGCCCGGGCAATCAAATGAATTTACATAGCTCCAAACTGTTTCAGATATTTTTCTGAATTGGCCTTCACATTGGCAGGCGGGTTCATGCTCAATGCTTTTTTGAAATTGATAACCGCATTTTTCTTGTCCCCCATCAGAGCATAACCTTCGCCCAGGCTATCCCACACATTCGGACTTTCAGGATGCCGCTTCGTATTCAGGATGAAGGCATCAATCGCTTTATCCTGCTGCTTCTGATTTAACATCTGATACCCATAATTATTTAGTTCCACTTCAGTGGCGATGGCAATAGCATCTTTCATTACTTTTTCACCTTCTGTAGTATTGCCTGACAGGTTCAGCAAACTTGCCTTGATATTAAGCGTTGCAAAGATTTTGTTTTGCTGTACGGCCTGATCTGCCCACTTGGTTGCCTGATCCAGGTTCACTTTGTTCTGAAGTGCATATGCAGCAGCACTGGCGTATCCCTGCCAGGAAAAGCCAACGGTGTTCTTCAATTCCTCCGCAGCATTGGCCATCACAATATCGTCAACGGCAAATTCAATCTTTACCGGAAATTGTTTCTTCTCCCAGCTTAACACCAGGTCAGCGCTCGTTCTCGTAATATTGTCGAAATTATAAGTAAGCATTTCTGTTTGCGGACCATCGCGCACTGTAATTTTCTCACGCATTTCATCCAGTTTGGGATCATACCAAAAGCTGCCCCATGCTTTGCTGTCTTTCGATAAAACGACTTCTCCCGTATTGTCTTTGTTAATGACAAAAAACAAACCATAACTTCCGGCAGGAACCGGATGGCCCGCAACGGTGGCTGAATGACTTAATTGGAGCACAGTATTTTCATTTGCTCCTGCGCGCCATGGAGCCTGATTTCCCGCACCAAATCCCTGAACATTCCATCCGTATGGAACCAACTGACCCCAAATCTCCCTGCCCCTTACCGATGGTCTTGAATAATTGACACTGATGGTTGAAATTCCAATGGTTTGAGAAACAGACGCAGCAGGGCTCGGGACCCGGGGAGAGGTGATCACGCCCTGGCCGACTCCGCTGATGCAGGAAAAAAGCAAACCGAATGCAAGCGCATTTCGTAAGCTGGCTATCTTGTACATGAGATTAAAGTTTTGGTGAAAAATAGGAATGCGGCATTAAGATAGCACTTTGCACCAAGCACGCTTGACACTTATGGTCTAACGGTCATTCATGAGGCCGGAATATGAGAAAAAAAGGGGCAAACGGCGGAAGGGTTGGGGGTTGATAGTTGGTGGAAGGTTATTGACGGTTGACTTAGTTGACGGTATGTCAACCGTTGAATTGTCGGCAAAATATTATTTCGTGGCTAAATAAACCAACGCTCCAATCGCTGCACCGATAAACGGACCCAGTATCGGTATCCATGCATATGACCAGTTGCTGCTACCCTTTCCCTTCATCGGCAAAATCGTGTGCATGATGCGGGGCGCCAGATCCCTGGCAGGATTGATGGCATAACCTGTATTTCCTCCAAGTGATAATCCGATCACCCATACTAATAATGCAACCGGCAATGCCCCGACAGAACCAAGGCCGATCAAAGTGTGAGTATCCGTAATTTCTGCGCCAGTAATATAAAATACAACATAGACGAGCACAAATGTTCCAACCGCTTCACTTAGCACATTTATAACCGGATTGTAAATTGCAGGTGCTGTGGAAAATGCTGCAAGCTGCAATTCCGGTTCCGGAGTCCTGTTAAAATGATCCCGGTAAACGATCCAGACTAATAATGCCCCCGTAAGAGCACCCAGCATCTGCGCGAACATATACGGCAAGACACTTGCCCAGGCAAATTTCCCCGAAATAGCCATCGCCAGCGTAACAGCAGGATTCAAATGTCCACCACTATAAGGACCGGAAACCAGAACGCCAGTATATACTGCCAGACCCCAGCCGGTCGTGATTACAATCCAGCCTCCATGATGGCCCTTGGTATCAGGCAAAACCACATTGGCCACTACTCCGTTGCCCAATAAAATCAACAACATGGTGCCAATGTATTCTGCTGTGAACGGACTCATATAGAATTGATTTGAATTAATATCTCATTTTTCACTCCATACCTGTGCAGCATGAATGGCTCTTTCCCATTCTTTAATTTTTGCTTTCATGTCATCCTTATTCACTTCAGGAATGAACTCCTTTTCTGATTTCCACAATCGCTGGATGCCGGCCACATTTTCCCAATAGCCAACGGCCAGACCGGCCAGGTAGGCTGCCCCGAGTGCCGTCGTTTCAGTAATTTCAGGACGGATCACTTTGCAATTCAGCAGATCTGCCTGAAACTGCATGAGCAGATTATTCGCCGTAGCTCCTCCGTCCACTCTCAATTCCTTAATAGGAAGTCCCGCATCCGCTTCCATTGATTTTAGCACATCCCTTGTTTGGTATGCGATGGATTCCAATGCAGCCCGCGCAATATGGCCTGCCGTCGTGCCACGCGTGAGGCCGACAATGGTTCCCCTCGCATCAGAGTTCCAGTATGGTGCACCCAATCCTGCAAATGCCGGAACAAAATATACAGCTCCTGTATCTTTTACTTTCAATGCCAGCGCCTCAATTTCCGAAGAACTGCGGATAATGCCGAGGCCGTCCCGCAGCCATTGAACTACTGCACCGGCTATGAAAATACTACCTTCAAAAGCATATTGTATTTTCCCATCGATCTTCCAGGCAATAGTGGTAAGCAGGTTATTTTTCGATTCAATGAACCGGTCACCGATATTCATCAACATAAAACAACCCGTACCATAGGTATTCTTCACCATGCCTTTATCCAGGCACATCTGTCCGAATAAAGCTGCATGCTGGTCTCCTGCAATACCTGCAATTGGAATTTTGTCGGCGAATAAACTGCTTTCTGTTTCTCCAATGATTTCACTGGATTGTTTTACTTCGGGCAGCATGCCTCGCGGAATGTCCATAATGCGTAACAATTCCGGATCCCATTGCTGATCAAGAATATTAAACAGCATGGTGCGACTGGCATTCGTTACATCAGTGGCATGCACGCGGCCCCGGGTGAATTTCCATATGAGCCAGGAATCAACAGTCCCAAATGCGAGTTTCCCCTGTTCCGCTTTTTTTCTTGCGCCCTCCACGTGATCGAGTATCCACCTGATCTTCGAACCAGAGAAATAAGCATCTATTACCAAACCGGTCTTTGATCTGATCGTTCCAGCCAATCCATCTTTTTTCAATTGTTCACAAAAAACAGCCGTCCGGCGATCCTGCCATACGATGGCATTATAAACCGGTTCGCCCGTCTCCCTGTCCCATACGATTGTCGTTTCCCTTTGATTTGTAATTCCCAGGGCGGCAATGCTTCCAGATGCGGCTCCGGCTTTCGCTATTGCCTCAGCAGCAACGGCAGCCTGGGAGGACCATATTTCATTCGGATCATGTTCCACCCAACCGGGTTCAGGAAATATCTGAGAAAATTCCTTCTGAGCGACGGATTTTATCCTGCCGCTGCGATCGAAGAGAATAGCGCGCGAACTGGTTGTTCCCTGATCTAATGCAAGAATATATTTTTCCATCTAGGTAGTAGTGAAGAAAGTAAAAAGTAAAAATTAAAAATTAAAAAATGGTCTCTGCGAATTTTAGCTAAACTTGTATTCCCCATAACTTTTTACTTTTTACTTTTTACTTTTTAACTTTTTAATTTTTAATTTTTACTTTTTAATTTTTAATTTTTAATTTCTTTCAACAAATACCCTTCTGCAATTCTTTGGAAAGATACTACTTGTTCTTTTTCCCATGCAGCGTCCCTTTTGAGTTCAGTAGCCATCAGGCTGGCAACCCGGGGAGCCATCTCTATGGCCGCGCGGGCGTCCAGGAACAAGGACCGCGTTCTGCGGGCAAGCACATCTTCCACCGTTCTCGCCATTTCCCTGCGCACCGCCCAGATCACTTCAGCGGCCGTGTAAGGAAGGCGTGAATGCAATGGCTTATCCCAGTTTGCATTTTCTAAATTCAGTGCGCGAAGAGCATCGGCATCCGCTCCGTAAACAAATAAATGTCCGATTCCGTTAGTCTTCTCCTCATATCCATGTATCCGGAGGTTTTTCGTTATGCAGTTCCGTTTTGTAAGACCGGCGGTCCGGATCGCGCGGTTCACCGTGTCCTCGCCCATCAGCCGGTAGGTTGTCCACTTGCCGCCGGTTATGGTAATCATTCCGGAATCGGAAACAATTAATTTATGGCTGCGCGAAATTTCTTTTGTTTTTGCGTTTTGCGTTTTCGGCGCCGCAAGGGGACGCAGTCCGGCAAAAACGCTACGGACGTCTTCCCGTTCAGGCGGCTTCTCTAAATACCTTGCCGCAGTTCTCAGAATAAATTCAACTTCTTCTTCGAGGGCAACCGGCTCCAGCGTATGCTCATCCAGGGGAGTATCTGTGGTACCAACAACTATTTTGTCATGCCATGGAACGGCAAACAAAACACGACCGTCTTCCGTTTTAGGAATCATCAGCGCGTCCCTTGCTCCTAAAAAAGACTTATCCAGTACGAGGTGTATACCCTGACTTGGCCTCACTATGGGTTTACAATCCGGCTGATCCAAACGAAGCAGCTCATCCACAAACACACCGGTTGCGTTTATGACCGATCTGCCTCTTACGGTGTATGAAATTCCTGTTTCCAAATCTTTTGCAAACACCCCGTTTATCCGCCCGTTTTCTTTAATCAGTCCGGTTATCCTGACATAATTCAACGCAAGACCTCCCTGATCCAGGCAGGTCTGCGCCAGATTTATTGCCAGTCGCGAATCATCAAACTGGCCATCATGATAAAGAACCCCGCTGAACAATCCTTCCTGTTTAATATTCGGAATTCTCCCGATCACTTCGCTTTTACTTATGCAGGCGGAATGCCCGAAACTGAGTTTGCCTGCCATCAAATCATAAATCTTCATTCCGATGGAATAAAACAATCCCCCCCACCTGTCATAATTGGGTATGATGAAAGATTCGTTCCTGACGAGATGCGGTGCATTCTGCTGTAACAGGCCGCGCTCCCGCAAGGCTTGCTTAACCAATCCGATATTTCCCTGCGCCAGATAACGCACACCACCATGAACCAGCTTGGTGCTTCGGCTTGAAGTTCCTTTTGCAAAATCTGACTGTTCCAGCAAAAGCGTTTTGAATCCTCTCGAGGCAGCATCCACCGCAACTCCCAGTCCGGTAGCTCCCCCGCCTGCAATAATGAGGTCCCAGATAATTCCTTTATCAGCAAGCTGAAATAACTGGTCTTCCCTTTTTAATTGCATGGTAAAGCCATTGATACTTTCTGAGATTAATAAAGTGAAATTAAAAATTTACCAACCAATGCTTGTCAACCTTCTGCTTTTCCGGGGCGTTCTGCAATCAGCGCTTCATCTATATGATACACACTGATCTCGCTGATCAATGGATTTGCTTTGGAATCGGTAATTCTTATACGGATGCGGTCGGCTGACTGAACCGGAAATGTCAAAATCCGCTGATGGCCGATGGTGGTTTGCTTTAAACTGTACAATAACTGATCCCCGCCGTATATTTCAATGGTAAAGGACTTTACGCGCTGGCCGATTTGAACGGGCTCCTTAATCTGGATGCAATTCATCTGCAGGGCACGATTGAACCGGAGGTCGAGGAAAGCTTTGGTATAGTCCATTCCCAGGTCGGCCCAGGTTCTCTCATTATCATCCGTTAGCACGCCCGTGAGATTTTTGTTTCCCAGCAGGATACGGGCCTTATCTTTTATTAAAAGGGATGAATGAAAGCTTTCTTCCCGCAGCCGGGCAAATCCCATGAGCGCGGCAGAATCATAAGATGAGATAAGTCCTCTTGTGTCGGGCGGCACATTCAGTAATAAATTGGCACCGCGGCCAACGGATTTCAAATAAATATCAAATAATTTCCGGGGCGTTTTAACAAGACTGTCTTCCTCCCGGTGATAAAACCAGCCCGGCCGGATGCTTACATCGCACTCCGCCGGAATCCAGTTTGCTCCATTCACATTTCCCCGGTTTAATGTGTCCACTGGAGGCGCGCCCTGTCCCCGGGTAAATCCGGCTGTATCGAGCAGGTCCCAATTGGTGGTTCCGGCAATCCCGTTTTCATTTCCCACCCAACGGATATCCGGACCGATATCGCTGAATATTGGGGTTTCAGGCGCAATGCTGCGCATAGTGGATTCAAAGCGGTGCCAGTCATACTGCTGTTTCTTACCATTCGGACCTTCCCCATTGGCTCCATCCCACCAGAATTCAAAGAATGGCCCATACCTGCTCACCACTTCTTTCATCATATTTACGAAAACGTCATTGTATGCTGCTGTTCCGTATGCCGGATGGTTTCGGTCCCAGGGGGAAAGATAAACGCCAAAGGAAAGCCCGTATGCTTTGCAGGCTTCCGATAATTCCTTTAACACATCTCCTCTCCCGTTTTGCCAACTGCTCTGCGCCACCGTATGCGCGGAATACGCACTTGGCCATAAGCAAAAGCCGTCGTGGTGTTTTGCCGTGAGAATAATGCCCTTAGCTCCTGCAGCTTTTGCAATACGGCACCATTGCCGGCAATCCAGCGAAGTCGGATTGAAAACGGCTTCCTGCTCCGAACCCTTTCCCCATTCCAGGTTGGTAAACGTATTGGGGCCGAAATGAACGAATAAATAAAAATTGTTATCCTGCCATTTCAGTTGTCTTTCAGTTGGCAGAGGCCCGACTCCTGAATCAGATTGGGAATGGCCATCCGTCATTAAAAACAAAGCGCTAACCAGCAACAGGAAAATCTTTTTCATGGAAATTTTCTCCGTTAAAAAGAAATCAATTTACTCCATTCCCGTTTAGCAGCAGCTTTTTACTCTCACCAGGTAACTTTCAGCTGGCAAGCCTTGTCAGGTGCGGCCTTGGACCTAAGTTCGGTCAACCGTCAACCGTCAAAACGTCAACGATCAACCATCAACCATCAACCCCTCCACTACGAAATATCAATTATCAATTAATCTTAGCCTAATTTTGCAGTCATAAAATCGATAATGTCTTTTTTCACAGATAAAATAGTGATTGTAACGGGTGGAAGTGATGGCATTGGCCGGGCCCTGATCGATGCTTTGATCCGCGCGGGTGCAAAAGTAGCTACCTGCGGAAGGCAATATGATAAACTATATGCCTTGCAGCTGGAATATTCCCAGGTTATGCTGCATATCATGGTTTGTGATGTAAGCCACGAAGAGGAATGCAAACGCTTTATCAGGTCCACGGTGGATACCTTCGGTACGATCGACATCCTCATCAATAATGCCGGTATCAGTATGCGCTCTCTTTTTGATGATGCCGATACGGATGTCATCCGCCGCATGATGGATACTAATTTTATGGGTGCAGTATATTGCACCAAATTCGCCCTTCCTTATATCATTAAGCAGAAAGGAACCGTCGTGGGCGTTTCATCTCCTGCCGGATACCGGGGGCTTCCGGGCAGAAGCGGTTATTCCGCTTCCAAATTTGCCCTGCAGGGCTGGCTTGAAGCACTGCGAACCGAGCTTATGGATTCCGGCGTTCATGTAATGTGGGTTTCCCCGGGTTTTACCACTTCCAATATCCGAAATGTTGCGCTTAACGGCCAGGGTGTGGGACAGGGAGAAAGTCCGCTCGACGAATCCAGGCTCATGAGTGCTGAAACCTGTGCACGCTATATATTAAACGCCATCGGGAAAAGAAAAAGAGTGCTGGTACTTACCTTTACCGGAAAGCTGACGGTTTTCATGAATAGATTTTTCCCTTCCCTGAGTGACAGGCTGGTTCACCGTTATTATTTCAAAAACGGAGAGCTGATCAAATAGACCACTTAAAACCGAACCGATTACTGATGGCGATCATTACCCTTACTACTGACTTCGGACTGCAGGATTACATAGCAGGCGCGGTCAAGGGTCAGCTTTTACAGATAGATCCAGACTTCCGAATCCACGATATTTCCCATCAGGTCGCCCCATTCAACTATCCTCAGGCCGCTTATATCTGCCGCAATGCCATTTTACAATTTCCTGCAAATACATACCATATCATTCTCGTGAACCTCTTTGAACAAAAACCGGAACACCTGCTTCTGGCCCGATTCAACGGGCAGTTCATTTTTTGCGCAGATAACGGGCTGATCAATATGATCGTTCCTCCCAAACCTGAAATGGTCATAGGCATTCCGCTGGATCTGCAGGCAGTCAAAAATACCCTCTACTGCACCCGGGTGATCGGTAAAACCATTCATGAGATGGAGCAGGGACGGTTGCCGGAAACCATGGGCAATCCGAAGCTGCCCTATATTGAGAAAAATGAACTCAGGCCGGTGCTGGCCGACAGTTATATGGAAGGACAGATCATTTTTATCGACAATTTTGAAAATGTCATCGTTAATATTACCCGGGATGAATTTGAAGAACAAAGAAAGGGTCGTGGTTTCCGGATCGTCTTTAAGAGGAACGAGAGCATAGAACGGATCAGCGAAACTTATGCCGATGTGCCCCTGGGAGAAAAACTCGCACTATTCAATTCAGCCAATTATCTGGAAGTGGCCATACATAAAGGAAATGCGGCCGGATTGTTCGGCCTCCAGGACTTTACGGATCAGTCGCTTCAACATTATTTGTTTTACCAAACGGTGAGGATATACTTTGAGTAATTTGAAAATTTGAAAATGTGCTAATTTGAAAATGAGGTGAAATCCAATCATTCTCAGTTCATTAACACATCGGCACATCGGCTCATTTCCGCATTAAGGCGATACTTTGAGTAATTTGAAAATTTGAAAATGTGGTAATTTGAAAATGAGGTGAAATCCAATCATTCTCAGTTCATTAACACATCGGCACATCGGCTCATTTCCGCATTAAGGCTATACTTTGAGTAATTTGAAAATTTGAAAATGTGGTAATTTGAAAATGAGGAACAAAACGGAGGTAAATGCTTCAATTTTCAAATTTTCAAATTTTCAAATTGTCTAATTATCATGTTAAAGCCTGAAGCAGAGGTGCTCTTCTGTTAACTTCCCCCTATATTTGTCAATCCTAAAAATCAACGGACTATGAATTATAAGAAGGTGAATGACATCTCGGGCTGGGTTATTTGTCTTTTTGCCTGCACTGTGTATGTTTTAACCATGGAAGCAACCGGCAGTTTTTGGGACTGTGGTGAATTCGTTTCCAGCGCTTTCAAGCTGCAAATTCCGCATCCGCCCGGAGCCCCCCTTTTTGTAATGATGGGCCGCTTTTTTATCATTCTTTTTGGCGACAATCCGATGACCGCCGCGAGGGCTGTGAATTTTATGAGCGCCATATTAAGCGGTCTTACTATACTTTTCCTTTTCTGGTCCATAACCCATTTTGCCCGTAAGATCATTCAAAAGGCAAATACGGCCCTCACTTCCGGCCAGATCTTTACCATTGTGGCTGCAGGAGCAGTTGGTGCCCTGGCTTACACTTTTTGTGATTCTTTTTGGTACAGTGCAGTGGAGGGTGAAGTATATGGTTCTTCTTCTTTTTTTACCGCGCTGGTTTTCTGGGCAATCCTCAAATGGGAAGACGTCGCTGATCAGCCGAAGGCCGACCGCTGGATTATCTTTATTTTTTACATGATGGGGCTATCCATCGGCGTGCATTTGCTGAACCTGCTTACCATTCCGGCCATCGTTATGGTATACTATTATAAAAGATATAATGCAACTCCATGGGGCACGGTGTTCGCATTTATCATCGGATGTACCATCACCGGCCTGGTACAGAAATTTGTTATTCAATACACGATCAAGGGCGCTGCCTGGTTCGATATCCGGTTTGTAAATGACCTGAACCTGCCCTTCTTTACCGGGTTCGGCTTTTTCTTTATCCTGCTGAGCGCCGTCCTGGTGTTTGTGCTGCGGTGGGCGGTAAGAAAAAAATATTATCTCCTGAAAATTGCAATCTGGTCCATAGCTTTTATGCTGATCGGTTATTCCACCTATTTCACCACCATGATCCGCTCCAATGCAGATCCTGCCGTGGATATGTTCAATGTGGATAATCCCGTGAGCCTGGTCGGTTATCTCAGTCGCGACCAATACGGGGACTGGCCCATTGTTTATGGTCCGGATTACACTTATCGTGCTCCCTCAATTTCAACGGGCGATCTCTACGTTAAAGGAAAAACCAAATATGAAATAGCGGGCAAAACCCGGGGCCAGGATTTTAATTCAGGACCTACAGACGAAGAAATTGCCAATGAGCAAAGGCAGCATCCGGGCTGGGACGTTGACAAATTGAAGCCGCATTTCTTTCCGAGGATGTGGGACAATCAAACGGACCGGGCACAGGTTGAGGTGTACAAGGAGTTTGGCGGCGTTTCAGACGATGACATGCCCACCATGGCCAATAATATCAGGTACTTCATTGCATACCAGACTTACTGGATGTATCTGCGGTATTTTTTCTGGAGTTTCACCGGAAAACAAAATGATCTGCAGGGTTTTGGTAATGTCCGGGACGGAAATGCAATCACAGGTATCTCTTTCATCGATAATTTATTGTATGGCGACCAAAGCAAAATGCCGGATAGTATTCATACGAAAAATAAATCTTATAATCGCTTATTCGCGCTCCCATTTATCCTGGGAATGATCGGCCTTGCATTTCAATACACAAGAAACAGGAAAGACTTTCTTATCAATTTCCTGCTCTTTTTCTTCACCGGAATGGCGGTTGTGATTTACCTGAACCAGGCCGGACAGCAACCCCGGGAACGTGACTACGCCTATGTAGGGTCCTGTTATGCTTTTGCCATCTGGATCGGACTGGGCGTGATCTGGGTCAAAGAAAAGTTTGATCGTTTTCTGAAAGCCCCGATGGCAAATTATGCCGCAGCAGCGATATGCCTGCTTGGCGTGCCCGTAATTATGGGATTCCAGGAATGGAATGATCACGACCGAAGCAAGAAAACCCTTGCCCGGGACCTGGCCAAGGACTACCTGGAGAGTTGCCCGCCTAACGCTATTCTGTTTTCGTTTGGCGACAATGATACCTACCCTTTGTGGTATGCACAGGAAGTGGAAGGCATCCGCCCGGATGTTCGCGTAGTGGTGAACAGCCTTCTCGGAACGGACTGGTATATGAACGAATTGCGGTATAAAATAAACCAGAGCGCACCTTTTGATATCATTTACACGCCGGAACAGATCCAGGGAAATAAACGCGATGCGGTTTATTATACACCGCTTCCCGGATTCGATCAGAAGAAATATTATGACCTGGATTATATATTAAAGGATGTGATCGGAAGCGATGATCCAAAATATACCAACACAGATCAACAGGATGGAGAAGTCCTTAACCTTTTCCCGGTCAGGAAATTCAGCGTACCTGTCGACTCGAACACGGTAAAATCCAACGGCACAGTGCACGAAGGAGACAGCCTATTAAGCGAACTGCATATTGATATTCCTAACCGTAGTTATTTATTGAAGAATGACCTTGCCATCTACGCTGTGATTGCTGCAAACCACTGGAAACGTCCAATATGCTTTACTTCAACCCAGGAGCTAAACGATCTGGGCATTTCAAAATATGTCAGGCTGAGAGGACTTTCCTACCAGCTGGTTCCCCTGGATAAGGGCGGTGTGGACAATGACGTGGCTTACAAGACCATTATGGAAAAATTTGGTTACGGCAATGCAGACAAGGAAGATGTGTACTATGATGAAGAGAACCGGCGCCACCTGAATAGTATCCGAATGGCACATGCCCAGGTCGCTTTTAGCCTGATCGATGCCGGAAAGAAAGATTCTGCACGGAATATCCTCGAGAATTTTGATAAACATGTAAGAGAATCGAATTTTCCTTACGGCATGACCTCTAACCGGGGTAACCAGCAGGATGCAATCTCCACAGATTTTCTGCAGGCCTGTTACCTGGCTGGTGATATTACACTGGCTAAAAAAGTGGAAGCATCCGTGAAAAAAGACCTTCAGCAGCAGATGCGATATTATAAATCCATGGGCGATGAAATGAGTGATGATCAGCTGGCGTCGAATGCTTATATGATTTTGCAGGGTAAAGGGGGTAACCTTTCCAACCGGCAGCAGGATTTTGCTCAGGACATATTCACCACTTACCGCTTACTTATGCAAATTGATGAAATGGACAAGCAGTATAACAAAAAACCTGCTGTTCAAAATAGTAATTTAAAATAAGCTGTTCGTATTGCGGACCTTCAACCCGAATCGCAATTTCAGGGAATCTGATAAGGCGTGATCCTTTTCGGGGATTGTTTGTTATATCTGATATGAATACCGGTTGCCGGAGATATTGTTCCCGGTAAAGGCTTCTAAGCTTGGACTATTTATTTAATTTTATTGCACTAACTTGAAAACATGATTGGTTTTCATTTCACAAAGTATGATCCGTCGCGGGAGGGAAAATCGAAATTTGACCAACTCCTCGATATTTTCATGCAACTGCTTACTTATACCAGCGGAGACGTGGGCGAAGCTTTGCAATGGATGAATCAGCTGGATAAAGAATACGAACTCACCAACGGAGAATATGGAATGGGTGATTTCATCGAGGAGCTGAGGGAGAAAGGATATATTGATGAAAATAAACAAACCGGATCTTTCAAGATTAGTTCCAAAACGGAACAGGGGATCCGGAAACGCTCACTTGAAGAGATCTTCGGTAAGCTCAAGAAGACTAAGACAGGAGATCATAATACATTCAAACCCGGAACAGGAGATGAAATAAATCCAGAAACAAGACCTTTTCAGTTTGGGGATCAGCTGGAGCAGATTGATTTTACGGAATCTATCCGCAATGCCCAGATCAACCACGGCATCGAATCCTTCAACATGCAGGAAGATGACCTGAAGATCCGGGAAACGGATTTTAAGAGTCAGACTTCCACCGTATTGATGATTGATATTTCCCATTCCATGATCCTTTACGGTGAGGACCGCATCACGCCTGCAAAAAAAGTAGCCATGGCGCTCAGCGAACTCATTACCACTAAATACCCGAAAGACACACTCGATATTGTCGTTTTCGGGAATGATGCATGGCCCGTTGAAATAAAAGACCTTCCTTATTTACAGGTAGGACCCTATCATACGAATACGGTTGCCGGCCTTGAGCTGGCCATGGATATTTTGCGGAGAAGAAGAAACCCGAATAAGCAGATATTCATGATCACGGATGGAAAGCCCACCTGCCTGAAATCAGGAAAGCGATATTATAAAAACAGTTTCGGACTTGACCGGAGAATCACGACCCGATGCCTTAACCTTGCCGCCCAGTGTAAAAAAATCAAGATTCCGATCACCACCTTTATGATCGCCAGCGACCCTTACCTGCAGCGGTTTGTGAATGAATTCACCGAAACGAATAATGGTAAGGCCTTCTTTGCTTCACTGGATCACCTGGGCGCTTTTATTTTTCGGGATTTTGAAAACGGAAAAAGAAAAACTGTTTATCTGACAGCCGGGACCGGATCTGTTCATACCTTAAACAAACCTCGCTTTTGCGGTGTTCGCTTCATATAATTTAGAAAACATGGATATCAGAAAAATAAAGACGTTTGGAGAATTAAAAAAGTCGGGCTACACCCGCAGGAAGGTGAAAGAAGAGATCCGGGAAAACCTTCTGAAAAAACTGGGGCTTAAAGAAAACAGCTTTCCCGGAATCGTTGGCTACGAGGATTCAGTGATTCCGGATACCGAAAGGGCATTACTTTCAAGGCATAATATTCTCTTTCTCGGATTGCGCGGCCAGGCAAAAACCAGAATGGCAAGACAAATGATCAACCTGCTCGATGAATTCATTCCTTTTGTTACCGGCAGCGAGATCAACGACGATCCATTCGCGCCCATATCCAAATTTGCCCGCGAGTTGCTAAAAGAAAAAAAGGACGAAACACCAATTTCCTGGCTACCACGCAATGACCGTTACAGCGAAAAGCTGGCAACTCCTGATGTGAGTGTAGCAGATCTGATCGGAGATATTGATCCCATCAAGGCAGCGAATATGCGCCTCAATTTCGCCGATGAAGAAGTGATCCACTTCGGCATTATTCCGAAAAGCAACCGGGGTATTTTTGTGATCAACGAACTGCCGGACCTCCAGGCCCGCATCCAGGTTTCTCTTTTTAATATCCTGGAAGAAGGCGATATCCAGATCCGCGGATTCAAGCTCAGGATGCCGTTGGATATATTGTTTGTATTTACGGCCAACCCGGAAGATTACACAAACCGTGGTTCTATCGTTACGCCTTTGAAAGACCGGATCGAAAGCCAGATCCTTACCCATTATCCCAAAACAATCGAGCATGCCCTTGCCATTACAGAGCAGGAAGCTGATATTACGGGCGACCAGCAGGTGCGCGTGAAAATCAGCGATCTTGTAAAGCGCCTCATTGAACAAGTGGCATTTGAAGCGCGCGGAAGTGAATTCGTGGATAAGAAAAGCGGCGTCTCCGCCCGCCTTACTATTGCCGCTTATGAAAACGCATTTAGTGCTGCAGAGAGAAGGGCCCTGCTCAACAATGAAAAAGAAACCCAGGTATGGATGAGTGATCTCGTCGGCATTATTCCTTCCATAACCGGAAAAATTGAATTGGTTTATGAAGGTGAACAGGAAGGCCCATACCAGGTGGCTTTTAACTTATTGGAAAAGGCATTCCGGACCCAGTTTGTCAATTATTTTCCCAATCCCGAATTATTCAAGAAAAGAAAAACAGGTGAGGAAAATCCATACAAGCCCGTTACGGCCTGGTTTGACAAAGGAAATCACCTGGATATTTTCTTTAATTCCAGGGACCAGGACAAGATCCAGTTGCTTTATAAAGTAGACGGGCTGCATGCATTTGTAAAAAAACACTTCCGCCACGCAAATGAAAGGGAGATGGCCCTGCTCATGGAATTCGTATTACATGGTCTTTCAGCCTACTCCATGATCAGCAAAAAAGTAGTTGAAGGCAAAATAGAATTCAAGGATCTGATCGGCTCCATGATGAATCTGAGCCCGGGGAATTATGGTGCTGAGGAAGAAGATTTTGGTTGACAGTTGACGGTTGACGGTTGACGGTTGATGGTTGATGGACGAGCGTCGAATACTGACAATTTAAATGAATTTAGATTTTACAAAAGAGGTTGACAGATGTTATTTACCTACTGGCCCATAAAGTCCGTCAACCATCAACCGTCAACCGTCAACAATTCCCTCCAACTCCTTGCATTACCACACATTCACTTCCCGCTCCAAACTCACCGCAAATTTCTTTTTTACAGATGCAGCGACAGCCTGGCCCAAATCAAAGATCTCTTTTCCGGATGCATGGCCGTAGTTTACCAGAACTAGGGCCTGGCGCTGATGCACGCCCGCATCCCCTTTTCGATATCCTTTCCATCCGCATTGTTCGATAAGCCATCCCGCTGCCAGTTTAACAGATCCTTCTTCATGAGGATAAGCCGGCATATCGGGAAATGCTTTTGAAAGAGTCTGAAACCGTGCATGATCCACAACAGGGTTTTTAAAAAAACTCCCGGCATTGCCAATCTCCGCCGGATCGGGGAGCTTTGATTGACGGATATTGATGACGGCTTGCGAAACTGACCTTATAGAAGGCGTGCGAATATCCATCTGAATGAGTTCCTCCCTTATGGCTCCATATGAAGTGTTCAGTATGGCTGTCTTGTTCAGGATGAATGTGACATTCAAAATAATATACCGGTTTTTTTCTCCTGATTTGAAAAAACTATCCCTGTATCCGAATGCGCAATCGTTCAGTCCGAATGTATAAATCTTCTTGTTCTTCCTGTCATACGCCTCCAATTCATAAAAGACATCCTTCAATTCAACACCGTATGCCCCAATATTCTGAATGGGTGCGGCTCCCACACTACCTGGAATGAGTGAAAGATTTTCCAGGCCGGCCCAATTCCTGCCAATCGCGTATCGCACAAAAGCGTGCCAGTTCTCCCCTGCTCCGGCCCGGACAAAAATATGCGAGTCGTTTTCCTTGACCATCGCAATGCCGCGAATATCCATTTTCAATATCCACCCTTTTACGTCCCTGGTAAATAAGATATTGCTGCCGCCGCCCAATACCAGCTGGCTCTTGCTATCATCCTTCGCCAAAATGCTGCTTAACTGATCTGCCTCTGTAACTGAAACAAAATTTTCAGCCCTTGCTTCTATATGAAAGCTGTTGAATGGAAGCAATGATTTATTCTGTTCAACAATCATGGGCTGTCTGTTTTAGATTGCCTATACCGGATCAATATCGGGAATTATGGTGACGGACCTGAATTTCTTATCATTTTGCAGGATAGCACGCTGCTGCTGTATAACCTGCTTGGCAAATGCAATTGTACTGCCATTCTTTGGAAGTTTCAGCATAAGCTCCATGATATACTGGTTGCGGATACGGTTTACAACGGGCTCGGCCGGCCCCGTAATAAAGCCATCGAATTCCTTTTTCAGATAAAGGGCAAATAATGCCGACGCATCATGCACAATTTCCCTGATCTTATGCCTGAAAATAATCTGAATGATGCGTGAAAAAGGCGGGTAGAAAAAATTTTCCCTCGCAATGATCTCATTCGAATAGAATAATTTATAGTCATGCGCCATCACATATTGCAAAACCGGATGCTTTGTATTGGCAACCTGAATCAGCACTTTGCCTCTGCCATCTTTTCTTCCCGCTCTTCCGCTTACCTGCTCCATTAACTGAAATGCACGCTCATTCACACGAAATTCCGAAAAGTTCAGCAAACTGTCCGCGTCCAGTATCCCCACCAGATCCACCCGGTCAAAATCAAGCCCCTTTACCACCATCTGTGTGCCCACAAGGATGTCTACTCTTTGCTGCTCAAATGATTTTATAAGCTGGTCGTGCGCTGATTTGCCGCGGACACTGTCTATATCCATTCTTGCCACGCGGGCTGCCGGAAACAATGCCTCCAGTTCTTCTTCGATCTTTTCCGTACCGAAGTTGCGCTGGATGAATTGCTGGCTACCACAGGCCGCGCATGTATTTACCGGAGGATAGCTGCTGCCGCAGTAATGACATTGCAGTTTGTTCGTAAGCTTATGATAGGTTAGCGAAACATCGCAATTTTTGCACTGGGGGATCCATCCACATACTTTGCAAATCTGGTACGGCGAATATCCGCGGCGGTTTCTGAAAAGGATCACCTGGTTCCGGTGATCAAGCGAATGCTGAATTGCGTCCTTCAAATCGGCCGTGATAATTATCTTTGATCCGTCTTTTTGCAGGTAGTTTTTTGTATCGATCAGGCTGATCACAGGAAGATCCACCTGACCATATCGCTCGGCAAGCGTTGCCAACCCATATTTACCGGTAACCGCGTTGAAATAACTTTCCACTGCCGGCGTCGCACTTCCCAACAATACTTTTGCATTAAACAATGAGGCATAATAAATGGCCGCGTCACGTGCATGATAGCGGGGCGCCGGATCCTGCTGTTTATAAGACGCATCGTGTTCCTCATCCACAATAATAAATCCAAGGTTGATAAAAGGCAGGAACAGGGAGGACCGCGCTCCAAGCAGGATCCTGATCTCCCCGCTGCGCACTTTGTTCCAGGTCTCAAATCGTTCATTATGATTGAACCTGCTGTGATAAATGCCCAGATATCCGCCGAAATGCTGTTGCAGCTTCCGGACGATCTGGGAAGTCAGCGCAATTTCAGGGACCATGTACAAAACCTGTTTCCCTTCCAGCAGGAATTTTTCAATCAGCCGGATGTAGACCTGCGTCTTACCACTGGATGTAATTCCATGCAGGAGACTGACCATTTTGGTTTCGAAATGCCCGATGATGGCTGTCAATACCCGTTCCTGCTCAGGAGATAAATTGAAATCAATTTGTATGTTTTTTGGCAGCGGCGGGAGACGTCCAACAACACGCTCTTCCGCGATCAGGATATTTTTTGCAATCAGCCCCTTGAGTTGCGCATCCGAAGCGCCCGATTTTTTCAGGAGGGCCTGCCTTGTAACTTCAGGTTCCGTTTTCTGAAGATGAAGATAACTCAGCAAAAGTTCCATCTGCTTTTCCGCACGCTGCAATTTTTTATCTTCATTTAATAAGGTTTCCAGTTTTTTCCCGGTGGCGTAATCACTATGGAGCAGCAGATAAGTCTCCATCTTAGGCTTGAAAGATTCCTTCAGCGCCTCCCAAACAAAACAAACCGATTTATCAATCAGCCTTTTTACCACAGGATAAACAGAGTGACCATGAAGGATTTCCTGCACAGCAGAAAGTTTCAATTCCTTTTTGATCAGGAGAGCCTCGGCCACCAGGTATTCTTCATTATCCAGTGCAGTAAAATCATCCCCGTAACTCTCCTGAAAAACCAGTACGCTTTCGCTGCTCAGCTTAAAATGAGCCGGAAGGGATGCCGCCATTACTTCACCTTCCGAACACAGGTAATAAGAAGCAATCCATTCCCATAGGGCAAGTTGTTGCGCATGGAGCAGGGGCTCGGAGTCCAGCACGGCCCCAATGGGTTTCGGATCGAAAGCTTCCGGTTTTTGATCTGAAAAACGTTTGATGATACCTGCATACTTTTTGTTCCGCAGCATGACCTCGACCCGGCAGCCTGGTTGCAAACCGGATAGCAAGTCATCCGGAATAGACCAGGTGTAGTTCCTGGGAAGCGCGAGCGGTATGATAATTTCTGCGTACAATCAGCTGATGATTCTTGATATAAACAAAGGAATCTGTTGGAAGTTCATCTTTCGGGGGATTTGATCCAGGAAGCCTGGTAATCCCTTAGTTTTTGTTCCATCTCCTGAAATACTTTTTCTTTATAAACATTCAACAGCTTTAAGGTATAAGGTTCCGGACTAATTTCATCCAGGAAAATAACCCTGGATTTTCCCGGTTTTAAACTGAAAATAGACCGGTAATTCATCAGGTCGTAATTATCCAGAAAAAGCATCGGCTTGATAGGTGTTTGAGTCTGGATTGAAATCCGGAAGGCGCCTTCATAAAAAGACTTCAGCGGTCCTTCCGTTTCATTAAATGTGCCCTCCGGAAAAATAAACACCGATACATGATGACCAAGCAGTTTTTTCAGCGCCCGCACACTTTGGGCCCTTTGTGTTGTACTGCCGCGATCCACCATAACGGCGCCCCTGCTGTAGATATACCCGAAAACAGGAATTTTTTTCAGATCTGCTTTTGCCAGTACACGGAAGGGCTGTTTGCGGATGGCTTTGAACATGCAGGGAATGTCGAGGTAAGAAATATGATTGCTGATGAATACATAGGTTTTTCCGGGGTCATAAGGCGATTCGATAATATTCTGATGACGGATGCCCAGCAAAAAATACCAGGCATCCGCCCATATTTTACAAAGGCTGCAGATGAAATTGCCGCCCGAAATTTTTCCAAAAAAGGAAGAAAGGATCACAAACGGAAAAGCAATCAGTGTGAAAAGGACGAACCAGACAAGTGCGTAAAAAGTGTAGATAATCCGGATAAAACTTGACCATGCCTTCATTAAACCAGGTTCTGTGAAAACGAAAATAGCCAATAAGGCCCAAATGCGGTCTTAATTGCAGTTGCAGGTCCATTCCACGCCGAGTTCAATGCAGGTGACTAAAATGAGCTCATCGCCTGAAGGAGCGATGATGATCCGGAGATGCTGGTGTTCCTCAGTATAGGATTCCATTGCATATTTGGGATCGGGCTTTGCATCAGGCTCGCTCTTTGCAAAATTGATTGTACCTGAATCCAGCACTTCCCGGATCTCGTGCATGGAAATATGACGGCAGTCCATGCGACATCGCGCATGTTTGGTCAGAATCAAATGACCATGGCGGTTGAAGGGATCCTGTCCATGATTTTTTCCGGCTTGCTGCTGGCCAGGAGAGCTGGCCGGAGGATTACATGCGAACAGCAAAAAAAATATGAAGAGCGGGTATAACAAAATGGCTGCTTAAACGCATGTTTCATAAAGATACAGCGCAATTATTTCTTTGCAGGCCTGTATCTTTGCCGTCTTATGACCGAGGCAAGAACCGTGGCTTTTCATACCCTGGGATGCAAGTTGAATTTCTCAGAAACATCGTCCCTTTCGCGACTCATGGAAAAGGCGGGTTTTGAGAAAAAATCATTTGATTCTGCGGCTGATGTATATGTGATCAACACTTGCTCCGTAACAGAAAACGCTGACAGGGAATGCCGCTACCTGGTAAGGCAGATCCAAAGAAAATCGCCTCAAAGTTTTGTGGTTATCACGGGATGCTATGCCCAGCTTAAACCAGCGGAAATCGCGGCCATTCCCGGAGTGGACCTGGTGTTGGGAGCCTCAGAAAAATTTAATATTGCCGCTCATATCGCCCAACTTGTAAAAGGCGATCCAACCAGGATCTGCAGTTGCGATATTGAGGATGTGCAACAATTCCATGACGCATATTCTTATGATGACCGTACCAGGGCGTTTCTGAAAGTGCAGGACGGTTGTGATTATAATTGTTCATTCTGCACTATTCCATTGGCACGGGGAAAAAGCCGGAGCGATAGTATCTCCCATGCAATTCAGCATGTGCGTACACTCACAGCCCGGGGAATTCAGGAAACAGTGTTGACGGGCGTGAACCTGGGTGATTTCGGATTCGTTGCCACTTCGGAGTCGGGTTTAGAAAATACAGATTTGTCCGGCCATAATTTGGAAAACCGGATCTCCGCAATTGACGCACCTTCTATCCCCATCAAAAAAAGATCAGCGAACTTCTTCGAACTCGTGCAGGTCCTTGACCGGATGACCGAAATGCCCAGGTTTCGGATCTCATCCATTGAGCCCAACCTGCTTACCAATGACATCATTGAACTCGTAGCAAACAGTAAACGGTTCATGCCGCATTTTCATATTCCATTGCAGAGCGGAAGCAACAGGATACTCGGCATGATGCGCCGGAGGTATCAACGGGAACTTTATGCCGACCGTGTGGCGCGCATTAAAATGCTGATGCCCCATGCGGCCGTTGGGGCCGACGTGATCGTCGGCTTTCCGGGCGAATCAACATCGGATTTTCAGGAAACAATTGATTTCCTGCATTCCATTGATGTTTCATACCTCCACGTGTTTACTTATTCCGAACGGGACAATACAGCTGCGCTGGAAATCAAACCCGCCGTGCCTGTTTCAGTCCGCCATGAACGCAACAAGATACTTCGCAACCTTTCTTTTCAGAAATTACAATACTTCACTGCGCAACAGGCAGGTCAAACCCGGAAAGTATTGTTTGAGCGAAGCCGCAGCAGGGATATGATGGAAGGATATACTGACAACTACATAAAGGTATTGGCATCTTACCGTGCAGATTGGGTGAACAGGATTGTGGATTGGTGTTTATGAACTGCTGAGAATTTTAAAGACGGGAACCTAATTTATGCGGGTCATGAAGCACATTCTTATCGTCGTATTTATCGGCCTTATTTCACCGGCATCGGCACAGCATTTTTTCAACGTAAAGGATTTTGGTGCCAGGGGCGACGGGCATCATGATGATTACCTGTCCATTCAAAAAGCGATTGACAGCGCTATTCATCATCCTTCATTGGGCACAGCAGTATACTTTCCGGTTGGACAATATAGAATAACCCATCCGCTACTTTTGCAATATGTGCTAAATGGCCGCTGGCAGTTTTTCACCATAAGGCTTTTTGGTGATGCTCCCGCAAAGTCGGCTTCCAATAATTATTTATCATCAATCATCTGTGATTTTACAGATGGATTTGCAATAGGCATTCAACTTGGGCGCGGCATTCAGATCGAAAATCTCAATTTCCTCGGCAGGTATACCTTCCCGCTTTCAATCACAAATAAGAATATAGGAACGACGCTTTATTCCGCATGGAATAACGGATCCGTGCATGATACACGCTATGCTCCTTATTCCGGCATAGCGATTGATCCATTTTGTGATTCAAATGAAATTAAACCCTCAGATGGATATACTTTTTTGCGGAAGCAATATTTGCCCGGTACGGGCCAGAGCGGAACAAGCGGCGTAGAGATAAGGCAATGTGCCATACATCAATTTGCGGTAGGTATTGTTTTGACACCCAACCCGGTTACCACAAACGACGAATTGATAAATATCATTGATTGTGATGTGGACTTAGTGAAAGTTGCCATAGCTATAGGCCAGGATCAAAGTAAAGAAATCCATATTGACCGTTTCAAGTGCTGGGCAAGCGCACATACCGTTTTGGATGGCATGCACTATGGCAGAGGGATTGGTGGCGGAAGCGTGATGATTAATGGAATGAATATAGCGGGAAATGTCAACCAGCTTTTTGAAGTGTCGACTGACAGGTTCCCCCTCAGCGCCAAGGATATTTATTCAGAAAGCCTGTTCAGGATAGGATCTGTTGGCGGAGGGGCCGGATCCGGTTTTATTAACTTCCAGATTGACTTTCTCTCCGGCAAAGGAATGCCCGCACCGGATTATATATTTTCCGGCGGCCCGGCCACGTTCACCGGTGGAATGCTTCGCTATTATGATAATAGCAGTACACACCGCATGAATTTTAGCAGGATGCATGCGGCATTCCGGGACATGACCCTGAGTACGGCGCCGATCATCACCAATTTATATGGTAATGGAATGAGTAGTTATCCCGCAGCTTTATTTGATAACGTGCACCTTTATTATGGTCGTGGATATGGTGGCACACTGGGAATGAACAGGGTCTTTGACGACCCTTATTTTTTCCTGAATGGAATTGATCCGCTTTATCATGGTTCCCAGTACGCTTTCAGTTCGGGAACCGGGATCAGTTATCATATTCAGGAAACAGAAGATTATGAAGAAGCGGTCAGCCTGCCAGGTAAAATCAATATTAAAATAGACCGGACCAGCTGGACAGCCAGTTTTGAGGCCGCTCCGGCAATTAAGCAATTGATCCATCCCGGGGATTATCTTATAGCTTCAACAAACCGCACTTATTATGATCCGGGAATAAATTCGGGTGACTGTCCGACCATTCAAATAGGCCGCGTTAATTCGATTCACAATGACAGCGTATATCTGGATGATGTGGGGTTGAACGCTTACTCTGGAATATATGCGCCATATCTGGATATTGTCTACTATACCCAGGATGGTTTTATTTTCAATTGTGTCAAAGGAAGTAATATGATGACCGCCGTGCAGGCGATATCCCTTAACAGGGCAGATTACAGCGCCGGGACGCGGTTTACTACTAACTTTTTCCCAAAAGGCGCATACGTAGTTAGCTATAATCCGAAAGCCGGAACAATAATTATGTCCGCTCCGGCCCTGGCTACTGCGAACGATGTAAGCCTGACGAATGGAAATCCCGATGTGACCATGACAAGCGACATGCCGCCGGATTATTGGATAGGAAACTCACCGCATAAGATTTACGGATTATACCCCGGTATTTATAAGCAGGGAAATCTGAGGTTCCAGATTGAATCCATATTACCGTATGGGGATACGACGCAACATAAATTTCATTATGTGAAAGTTCCATAACGGTCCGGCACTCATTTATTTTTCAAGTTCGCCGGTAGCGTTGTCCAGTTCTTTAAGGATTTTGCTGACATCTCCTTCTGTAGTTATCAGTTTATCTTTGCAGATTTTGATTAGTTGGGCTGCACGTTTCACTTTAGCAGCCAGTTCGTCGACAGAGATTTCACCCTGTTCTATTTCCGAAACGATTTCCTGAAGTTCGTCGAAGGCTTTTTAAGAGGTTTTCTTTGCTGAAGTCGTTAATTTATAAACCAAGTACCCAACCATTCCAATCGGGAACAGGATCTGTATAATCCTTTTAACGCTATCAGCTTCAAGTGGGTAATAAACTGCCATGAATATGAAGTAAGCAATTGCAAGAACATAGATTACCCTCTGAATAATAAGGCCAATTCCTTCTTTAGCATACTTAGTCCTGATAAAGTTGGCTACAACAAAAACGATCAGAACAATCAATAGATTAATATACAATTCTGGCATACCCGTATTTTTTTGATGAACTTTTACTTTTTACTAAGTCCCTTAACTGTAACAAAACGCTCCTTAACAACCCGCCGCGCAGCATACCTGCGGGGCAATATCCGGTGTTATTCCTCGAACAACATTAACAGCTATCCCCAATGAGTTCTGTTTGAACCTTTGAAATTCAAATGGATTCTGCTGAAACCTATTAATATGAATGGAATATGTGACCCTGTGAATATAGCTTTAATTCAACCGAAACCACCAAGAACTATTCTACCAGATGACATGGTGAATTGAATATTGTTCAATTAATTTTGTACCTGTATATTGTTGTTGATCATTTAAAGGAGATCGTTTGCTGCCTTTTCAACCTCATGATCGGCGAGTTGGTTAACCATTTGTGCAATAGTCCACTCATGTCCAAAAGGATCTTTTAACCTGCCATAGAGCTCGCCCCAGAACTGATTCTCAAGTGGAATAACTGATTGTGCGCCGGCTTCAATTGCTCGGACCCAAACTTTAGAAGCGTCCTTTACTTGCAAGTGAAGCGTTACTGAAGTTCCACCGAGCAAAGCCGGCGATCTGAATCCGCTATCCTCGCCTGAAAATTCCGGGAACTCGTCCATAAATACAAATATGGTGTCAAATATCTGCATGCGAACATGCAGCAGCCTTAGTCCATCAGGTGCAGAAATGCGCGCAATTTCCTTCGCTCCAAAAGCCCGCTTATAAAAGGTCGCTGCCAGTGCCGCATTACTTACATTAAGTATGGGTGTCAGACCCATTGGTGGTCCGTCGTTGGTTAATTGTTCTGTTTTCATAAGTCAAATTTATCGTTCAATTATTCAGACAGCTATAGCAAATCCGTCAGGGGCATAAAAAATCCGGCTAATGGGTGTTGAGAATCGGTGAGAACTATCTTCCATTTTGGGAATCTTTGTGCCTTGAGAAGTATTGTACAAACGTGACCTCAGGTCCGGTCGTTTGATGTGTTATTGAACTGCCGTTCTGAATGGCCCGGACGCGCACAGAACCGCAGCAGGCAATCCGACAGTGAATACCTGGGCACCATGGTTACGGGCCAGTTTCCCGCGGTCCACACTTATATCATAAAGGAAAGATAATTTCAGGATGGACAAAATCTCCTGATCGGTTCGCTGAAGACGCGAATACTTAGAAATCACTACTTTCAAGCATGGTGGCTGCTTTCAAGACAATTTGGACGTTTTCTGCATCTGCAAATATTGTCTGATATAAAATAAAACTGACAGTGCCAAACCGTTTGTTAGCGGTTCGTTGTTCTTTTTTCTGTCATTTACATATTCCAAAATGTCACCTGGTTGGCAGTCCAATGCTTTACAAATTGCGTCCAGGGTGCTAAAGCGAATTGCTTTCGCCTTCCCTGTCTTTAAGATAGAAAGGTTAGATAATGTCAAATCAACTCTTTCAGAAAGCTCATTCAGTGAAATTTTTCGCTTTGCCATCATCACGTCTAAGTTTACAATAATTGGCATAGCTTAAATTGTTAAGTCATTTTCAGATTTCATATCTATGGCATTTTGCAAGAGTTTTTCAAATATTGCCGCAGCAGTTGCAACTACGATAGAAACAAAAGTAGTCACGATACAAATAGCAAGAAAACCCGCAGGGTCGTCTTCTTTATTGTGAAATAGTCTTATGTATAGTCCCGCCAACACAATTAAAATACTTAGTACGATTGCACAATACTTTATACTTTTTAAAGTCTTAACAGAGTTTGATGAGAATACTTTATTTTGTCCGATATATCCAAGTAATTTGAACGCCTTGTACAGTGCAACAAAAAAAGCGATTGATGCTGCGTATCCATACAGGATGAACGGGTCAAAGTAAATACTGAACAAGTCTAAGTTCGCGGCTCTTCCCTCGGTTAAGGGAAATCGAATCAAAATGGCAAGTGCCACAATGCCGATAAGCACGATGACTGCCTGAAGAAATATTATTGAAATTCTTTTCATAATGATTTTACGAATTTTATTATGCTGCAAATATAATAAATATATTATTGATAAACAATAAATATTTAGTGTTTTAAGATGTGCATGCAAGGATTATGATTGACAAAAACCTCCCGACCGTGTGACCGGATCGGTCGCATGCTGTATCACAAGCGGACAAATGTGTTCTTTGCTTTTATTGTTATATCCCTGATTCTCAAATCATCATCGAACCGGCACGCCTTTGGTACTGTTGTATTTTTACATCACACAATTTATATACATGAAAAACATTGCCTTTGCATTTATTCTTGCTGCATCCTGCTTAGCCCTGCAGGCCCAGAATTCTGAATCAGACTATCTGTATACCACAAAATCATTCAAGGACGCGTCGCCTAAAAAGATCATTGCGGGTACGAGTCATGGCGATATCTCCGTTTCCGATGTGCCTGCTTCAGAAACGAGGGTGGAAGTTTATATGCATTCCAGCAATAGTAACCAGAAATTGAGCAAGCAGGAGATTCAAAAAAGATTGGATGAATACTATACTCTGGAGATTTCGCTTTCCGGTGATGTGCTCAACGCTTCTGCGCGCCAGAAAAAAGATATTTTATTCAATGAATCCGGACTGAGTATCTCTTTCAAGATATATGCGCCAAAGACTGCATCAAGCATTCTAAAGACCAGCCATGGAAATATTGACCTCACGGGACTGGAAGGCAGCCAGGATGCCGAAACCAGCCATGGAGATATAACTATTTCCAAAATAACGGGAAAACTGGTCGGACAAACTTCTCACGGTAATGTTTCCGTTACTGATTGCAAAAATGATATTGATGTCAGTACCGACCATGGAGATATTACAGGCAGGAACTGCGAAGGCACGATAAAGCTCATCACTTCCCACGGAAATATCGATTTAAAAGATCTGAAAGGTAAAGTGCGTGCCGGCACCCAGCACGGGGACGTATCCGGCAACACCATCGGAGGCGAACTGACCGCATCTACTTCCCATGGAGATGTTAATCTGGATGGCATGTCCTGCAGTGTGAATGCATCTACCGACCATGGCAATATTTCGTTGTCGGCAGTTAATATCACTGGCGAAATAGTGATGAATAATGGCAATGGCAACATCTCTCTTGAGCTTCCAAAAGGGAAAGGCCTTGACCTTGATCTGCAAGGCAGGGAGGTTTCGGTAGATGGGATGCAGAATTTTACCGGTACGAAATCGAAAGATCTGGTGAAAGGCTCAACAAATGGCGGTGGTATAAAAGTATCGGCTAAAACGGACAGAGAAGCCCGCCTGACTTTCAGATGACGGCGTGCCGGCTATTACCTCACTGCACTTCGATCGGTGCAATCCACCTGAACGAACCCCATTCGAGTACAAGTGTACCGTGCCGATTGTCTCCGGGTATGATAGATATAGTGAATTCTTCCACTGGTGCAGTGGCAACCTCGCTGATGATCCTTGCTTTACCCAGGTTAAGTGAACCATTGTACTCTGTACCCCACTGTCCGGTCTGCTTGTTCACAATCAGATCGACTCCATTTGTATGTGGCGCGGTAAACAGCGTGTATGTACCCGCAGGGACCTGCATCCCGGCAAGCCTTATCGGCGTTGACGTCGTAAACTGCGTAGCCGCATTGGCTCCTGTTCTCCATACATGGTCGTAAGGTATCACATCACCCAGCAAGTGTTCGTCCGCGCAACAGCGGCCTGCCATAGTCAACGGTGAAGATCGAATTACCAATTTGTGCCCGGGTCGTATCCCGAACGCTTAACGATCTTACGAGACCGCCTTGTGTCTCCTTTGCCTCAAATCGGTCAGCGATGTCTTTTACGTCTGGTGGCGTGGCAAGTCGTTTTACCCGCACATCATATGTAGTTCGGGCGCCTGAATAACTGAGCATGTTATCTGCAGAGTCCATCATAGCCTCGCCGGTTCCGGCAAGCCAGTCATGTGTAATCTCTATCTTGCCGCTGTCAAACGGGTTTACGGTGGCGTGGCCCAAAGGAAACCGGTCGAATTCCCGGTCAATATAAAACTGCCGCATCTGTACAGGACTGCCAGCCGCAAGCTTTGATGCCGCTGCCTGCTTCAACGCCGCGGCAAAGTAAAGCTCATAAAGACTATACATTTGTGGTACATGGGCTACTACAATACTGCCGCCTGTTGTGAAAATCACGATTCACCGTGCCGGTGCTATCTGTTTTAGAAAGCTGCACTTTATTATCTGGCGACATCGGCAACTACTTTTCGATCCCGCTGACCAGATGGTTCACTGGGTGTATGAATGTTCATTACAAGATGTCGTATGCTGCCGTCGTCGTTAAGATCGACCACGGTATGGCGAATACTGCACACGCGGAAAGCGATCGACTTCATCGCTTGTTAAAGTATTGCCCTGGCGGGTTATACTCTCTATTGAAATCGTATCATGCCCAAGCATTGTAAGAAATCCGTATCGTTTTACCTTTGGAGCATTGCAGGACAGTAACGAAACTACTGCAATAAGAAAAAAGCAAATCGCAGCAGGCTTAACTTCGTATATATTTTGGGACTGAGTGTTCATTTTATACATAGAACAGAAATTAATATTACAAAAATATCAATGCTTATCCACTAATATGGTTATAGCTTGTTAAGCTACTGAATTATACAATTATTAAATTCAAGTTCTTCTACAACATTCTTACCCCTCAGAGACTGACCGGGATGAATTACCAGACATTCCCGACTATAATTATCCACTAAAGTTAAAGCCCTGAATTTCTTCCCGTCAAAGAGCGCGTCGGATACAAAATCCATGGAACAGCACTCGTATAATCCAGTGTTGTCGGGCCTTTCCATACGGTGTGCTGCCGCCTTATTACGCCGCGGTCTTTTCGTTCTCAGGTTCAATCCTTCCTCTTTATAGACCCGGTGCGTGCGCTTATGATTGTCTTTCCAGCCTTCTCGTCGCAGCAGCGCATATATCCGGTCATGACCATAACGAATCCTTGTCTCAGCGATCTGTTTCATCCTTGCCCGCAAGGGCCGGTCTTCCCTTCGGTGGTGACGGTAATAATACACCGAATGATGAATCATCATCACTTCACAACTGCGGCGTATCGACACCTTGTACTGATCCTGTAGATGGTGGGCCAGTTGCTTCTTCTAGCGTGGCTTCAAAGTTTTTTTTTAATCACGTCCTGAAGCATCTGTTTATCCAGGCTCAAGTCAGCAACAATCTGTTTGAGCTTGCTGTTCTCCTCCTGCAGCTGGCGAAGTTGCCGAAGCTCAGAAACCCCAAGGCCGCCGTACTGTCCCATTAATCCGGTTGATAAAACTCAATCCTACTGCTTTAAAGTTTATTGAACAAGGAATCAATAAAATCCACCCAAGGATTATTAATCATAAGCGGAGCATACAATTAAATCGAGATTGGTACTGAGAACTTCGAGATCAGATAATCTCTCACGAAAAAGGTATTAACTATTCGTCCTGCTACAGGTTCAAGTAGCGTTCACTTTCTAAATCGTAGAGCAGCCAATGGTTCGACCTGCAGAGGTCTGTGACATCCAAGAAAGGATTATCAGTCAGGAGGACATCCACCATTACAAACTTTTCAATAACCTCTTCTGTGCCATAATAGAACTCCAGTATAGATTTATCCGTTTTTATAGTCAAAACGCCTTCATGATCCTTTATTACGGAAGGGAATTTCCGGATTACCCGTTTTTTAAAATATTCAATTGAGCCGAATAGGAGAATAAGACTTTTATCCAACAGGTTTACTTTGGTTTTCGCATTTACTATAAAAAAAAGTCTTCCAGGCTGCATATCAGATTGAATTTACTTAAATTCGGTGAATATCAAATATCTTTCAATCATGCCACAGGATCTCCTTTTATTTAGCGAAAAAGATTTTTGGAATTTAATTCACAACCAGCATTCGGTTAAGGGAGGCGCCTATAAAATTGTCGCTGCAAGAAAAGGAGAGCGAATACCCATAAACCGATTTTTAGGTACTGATAAGGAAGGTGTTCTTTATATTGGTAAGGCTACCTCATTTATTGAAAGGGTTATAGACCTAAAAAAGTCAATTTCTCCTGATTTTAATGGGTCAGCACATATTTGTGGGAGACGTTATAAATCCAACCCGAATATTGCCAAACTGTTTCCATTTGAAGTATTACATATTGAGCTTTTTCAGACGGACAGACCGGATGAACTTGAAAGATCAATGCTAAGGGAATATTCCAATATTTACGGAGAATTCTCCCCATTAAACGCGGTCGGATGAGGCCGTGATTAATTTTTCAGGATATTCCATGTCATACAGTGCAAAATGCCGCCTAATTTGGCTAGACTCCTGCAGTCGATATCAACAAGAATTCTATCCTTAAATTGACCACGAAGTATTACCTCTGCCATCTTATCACTCGGTTGAGCAAATACCGGGTAAAAGATATAGTCGCCTGTTTCGAGAAAATTTATGTAACAACCGGTTGCATCGTTGTTATCTCTGTTTCTCCAAGAAGTATAGGGCAGTTCGATCAAACGCAATCCCGCATTTCTCAAACTCATTCTGAAATTATAACCAAATTCTTTGTATCTTTTAACTGTTTGATATTTATTTATTAAGACAGTATCATTATCCACAAACCTCACCATTCCGTCCGAATGGCCTGTAAAATCTTCTGGCTCTTGAGGTATGATAATTACATGTTCAACCTGTAGCTGATTTTTGACCTCAGAGAGCAATCCTAGTTCGGGATAGGAAGTGTTTTCTTTAAAGATCTTTGAAGTTAAAATAACCTTATTGGTGCATTTTACAATATTTCCTCCATCGAGAACAATGCTGGATTTGATAGGAGCAATTCCGTTTTTATCACAAATATGGGATGGATCGGATTTTGTAATTTGATATTTCTTTGGTCTTAAGTAGTCCGGGTCATAGTGATATTGCAAAAAATGATTATTTCTAAACTGTAAAGGCATTAACTCTTACACCCATATGTCCCTCGTATCATGCAGGATGCTGTAATTAATACTAAATTCTTTAAGCCTTTTTATGAGCTGATTATGGAATTCAGGTAATTTCCTTTCCAAAAGACTGGAAAAATAAACGAAGTTAGTTTGCCTATCAGTTATCATTTTTTAATCGTTGTTTCCAAACAATGCCGAATGCTTTACCGATAATCATAAATTCTTCTTCGTTGAACGTGTCCGTTTTTGCATTATTACACCAATAGCACGAATATGTCAGGTTTTCGATATTGCTGTAACTCTCCCTAGGATTTTTTCGGTCGATTTCTAAAGGTCTTACCTCTTGTCGTTCTTTTATTGTAAATTCCTTTGTTATGCAATTCGTCCAATTCCTCTTGCGTAATGCCGCAGTAGTGACAGCACTTTTCAGTATTTAAGTACCATTCATAATAGTCCCAAAAATTTCCCCCCACCTTTTTTACCGTCCATTTATCCCGGATCTTAGTAATGGGTTTCCATATAGGCTTTAAGTTACTATTTAACTCCCTAATGGTTTATTTATCGATTGCAAGCATTTCAGCAGCTTTTTTGAAAGTCTTAAACTTAATGTAAACTGCATCAATAAATGCCTTCTCAAGTTTATCCAGATCTTTAAATTTCCTTTCCATTTGTACTTATTTAAAATTTATTCGGATATGAAGATAAGGACGGGCATTGAATTCTGAGAGGTCTGATAAAAATTTAGAAAACCTAAAAGACTTTGATATGTTATCACTAACGTTTCGTCTTAATTAAAAGATTTTCAGCTGATTGTCATTTAGCTCTTTGAAATTTTGTAGTATGGGTTTAGCAAATAGTTCATGTAAAGGCACTTTATCAAAGATGCAGATACTGACGACCTGAATAATTTCATACAAAGACTGCTTTAGCTGGACTTTTTTTTTTGCAATCGCAATCAGGACATAAACAGAAATTGCAATCCAAATTTGAATCTTCACTGCGTTTTCAGATCTGCCCCAAAAGGATTTTATTTTTAAATGCTGTTTGATCCATTTGAAAAACTATTCGATTTTCCATCTTTGTTTATAAAGCTGCGCTATTTCGGCTGCCTTTAAGTCAAAGTTGTTAGACAGGAAAACCAGCACACGGTCGTTTTCAGCATCATAGAATTTTATTCTCCGCATTCTGACTGGAAAATCTTGTTGGGCATAAAATCCATTTAAACGGATTGTTTGATCACAGATGACTCCGGTCAGCTTATTTACGGGCACGGATGATATTCGTGAAAAATTAAGATTATCCTTGGCTCGCGTAATGAAAAAAGCCTTGCTCCTATGAATATGATATAATCTCCCAAAGTCAGTATAGCCGCGGTCTACGACGTAAAAGCTTTCTGGCTGAACAGTTAAATTGTCCAGGGTATTTACTTTATGAACCGAGGCCGGAGTAATTTGAATAAACTCAGGAATAGCAGTTTTCAGATCTAATTGAACATGGACCTTAACCCCACCTTTCGTTGTTCGGAATTTCGCCCAATTGAAGGCGGATAGGCACACATCAATTACGGTTGCGTCAATCGCAAATACATTGTTTTTGAGCTCAATTTCAAGATCGCTCTCTTTTAGATACAATGATTTGGCTTCTTCAATTAGGATCATTGCCATGTCAGAGAAGATTTTGCAATCACGACTTTCATTTGCGTTTGATAAAGTGCTCTTTGCGATGGCCTGACCAATACCGAGATGATATAATTTACCGCCATTAGCACGCAGGCAAATTATTGTATCAGAGAGACTCTCCCGATGAGTTAGTTGACCAAAGGCCATACAGAGAAATTGCTTCCAGCATGAAAACTGTTTGGATTTAAAATCTCCCTTGTATCGATTAACACAACCATTAAATACCTTGTGGGAGATCAACTCCATTATCTGAGAGAATACGTATTTGCCTTGATGCATAAGTATTGATTATCAATACCTTAAAGCAAGGCAAAATTCCGTAAATTTCAAATCGTTTCCATTCTAAAATCCGCTGAAACCCAATACAGACAATAATTTCAAAGAACTT
The DNA here is from genome assembly GCA_963705005.1 of uncultured Chitinophagaceae bacterium. Taxonomy (GTDB): domain Bacteria; phylum Bacteroidota; class Bacteroidia; order Chitinophagales; family Chitinophagaceae; genus Puia. The sequence continues at coordinate 43,290 of CAVPIO010000008.1, read as the reverse complement.
TTTTTTTCAACATCGAAACAACACTGATATGTTATTATAACTCAAGCAAATAATAATAGTATAATTAAATATTATTAACCATCGAATAGATGAGGAAATATACCATTGGGATTGGGTGCGTACTGGGCGTTTTACTTTTGGGATGAGCGTAGAGGTGTCATATTATAAAATCTCAATTTTAAGAAAAAGTTGGAAAATTTAGGTAAACTGGCTCATTTCAGTTTTTTATAAGTAAAAGTATATCCATCGTTATCATAAACAGATAAATCTCCATTATCTTCAACGAGAAAATATTGTCCCGGATGTTCAATATCTTTATAAATAACTCTACCATTTTGTATAGTCTTTTTTAGTTGATCTGCAAATTCACTTGGTTTAGGATCTGAGGGGGAAATAATTTCAATAACAAAGCCTAGTGATTTGTCCTTACTAATGCGATTCATCATAGCTCCTTGCTGGAAATTATCAGACCATAAACCTTCATAATCGTGTATATTATCTATTCCTGCCATGATTTCTTGTTCTTCTTCTATCGACTGGCCAATTATTCTTATTGATATTTCCGGAGTAAAGTCTACAGCCGCCCACGCGCCACTTCCTGTCCTCATTTCAGGAAGATAAAATGCTATAGAGCCCCGTTCTGATTTAACTCCTACATCATCTTCTATTTGAACGGCAATTTGCTTCAGCTGATTATCATTTAATTTCTTATCAATCCTAACATCTGCTAAAAATTTAATTTTACTATTTGAATTTACTTTTATCAAGGAATATTCTGCACTATTCATATTCTCTTTTGGTTGAGAATAGCTTACGGCCTTATCAGTGGCTTTATTATTTTTGTTTTCATTCGAAACTTCATAATAAATAAATACAAAAAAAAGCAATAGCAAGCACAATTACAATAAAGTTCTTATGGCTTTTGGGTTTGTCAACATCAGATTTGGAAGAAGGCTGTGAATATAATATTTTACCGCACACTCCACAGATTTTATCTTCAATAAAGTTTCTCGTGCCACAACTTGAGCAAAATATAAATTCATTATTCATTTTACTATTTGTTGATTAAAATACGAATTGTTTTGATAAAATTGAATATTATTAATCTTAAATTTCAGATAATCAATTGTAAGCCTCTCTCTTACTTCCTATTTATTCACGATTAGTGTTTTTCAGTTTAAAGGGGTGGTATTTCAATTCTAAAAAGAAATAGTACATTGTTCATTAATCTTAACCAATCATGAGCGTACGGAATAAGCCATCTTTTCGGGATGCTGTTATCGCGCTTCTTTCTGCTATTGTGTATAATAAAGGAGAAATTAAGAAGTTCATAGATATAGAGGAGCTTCTTGAAGAGCATAAATCTTGGTGGGAATTGCTGGAACAGGAAGATGCCTCTGCCTATCCCCCGGCTTTTAGAAGGTTTGTGAAGGACTTCTTTTCCCCTATATTAATTGAATAGATTTAAAATGCCCCTTCCATTGCGGCCATCAATTCCAGTATGCCTTATTACCGAATCACCATAACGCAGATATTCGAAAAGGAGTTACATGGAGTCCGGTGGTATCCGCAATTTGACCTAGTGACCATTCGGGAAAAGGTGCTTAAATCACTGTACGAAAAGAAAAGCCCTTACATGATAGAAAAGGTCGAAATAATTCAGCTGAATGATGATGATCAGGAGGTAAAGGATTTGTAAAGACCTGAGAAAAGATTGAAGAAATAAGGCATTGACAATAATTTTGTATTCATGGTAAAAGCAATGAAAAAAAAAGGAGATAAGTCCAATTGAAAATCTCCCTTATTTTATCATTTCTATTTATAACCCTTTCGGGATATTCTCAAAATATTACCTATAAAGACGTTATAGGGAAATGGGAACAAATAGATACAGCTGTCACTCATAGAAATTATGTGGTTACTTATGAATTTTTAGACAGTACCCATTTAATTTGGGATATTAACAAAGAGGAAATGCCACCAATGTTTTACGCTATCAAGAAAAAACAAGAATCAGTGAGACTACTATTGAACGCCGATGGAAATTTTATCAATGATCATTCAGGAGAGGCACATCGCGTTTCGCTTAATAATGATACATTGATTATTTATAATTGCTACTTCCCATTGTCCAATGAAATAAAACTAGAAACAATAACGCTGGTTAAAAAGCGCTAGATCAATCACAGTTTTCCCACCTGTCCCAACACGAATATCGTTGCCTCCCGGACATTCCCCAAGTCTATGTTATATTCTGGCATCTACAATTTTGAGGCAACTTCCTTTTTGGGACATTTTTTTAAAGCCTCAGGAAGGAACTTCTTGTCGATATTGGTAAAAATCGTGTATGCAGCATTATACCCATTGAGGGCAGCAGGGTTGGCTTTTTTAATACCCGTTCTGCATACTTCTCTACCCATACTTCGATCAGTAATCAGAATATATCCCTGATATGCTCTTTTTAAAGTGAGCCTGTATGAGCCATCTATTAACAGGTTTACAATATAATCCGCATTGGAGGAGTCCTTTAATCCATAGCCTTCAAATCTTATTTTTTCTGAAACTTTCGCTACACAGTTTCTATCAGTGCCACTCACAAAGAAAGTCTGTGCATTGCTGAATACAGGAAGAAAAAGGAACAATAAATACTTCATGTATTCAAGTTTGAAGATAAAATTATGCGTTTAACGGGTAAGTAAGAGCCATAAATGATTTGAAGTTGATGATCTATTAAGCAAGCTACTATGGGAATTAGGGTTGAATAGATTCACTCAAAACAAAGCCAATCTTCGTGACAATACCCAATAAAAGAAAAGACCCCTATAAAGGAGTCTTTTAAATTCATGCAACAGATTTTCTACCAAACTGTACCCCTAAATGTACCCCAATACTCTGTAACCCGCTACCACACTGGTATTCCCGTGACCCTGCTCGGGCTGATGTCGAACCATTTTTTAAGTGATTTAAGGCTTTTAGCGTCACTTTCTGCCTGATTTCTTATTAATGGCTTGCCTCCAATCCGGTGACATACGAAATCGTAATAAAGTAAATAAGTATACGGATTTTTAAAGAACCCTGTAACCTCCCTTCAGTTTCCTTCGTCATAACAGATCAATCGCTTATGATTAAAAACTATATCAAAACCGCATTCCGGAATTTCCGGAAGAACCGGTTTTATACATCGCTGAATGTTCTTGGTCTGGCAACCGGTCTTTCGGCCTGCCTGCTGATCCTCCTTTACGTCGGGGATGAGCTCAGTTATGACTGTTACAATAAAAACGCCGACCGGATCTACCGCATTAACCAGGAAATCCGGTTTCGGAGGCAATAATGCGGAGACAGCGCAGACGCCTCCCCTGCTCGGTGCCGAAGCCGTGAAAGAAATTCCGGGGGTGGAACAATATACCCGGCTGCGCTGGACCGCCAGTCTGCTGATAAAAAAGGGGAAAACAAATATTCGTGAAGAACGCATTGCTTATGCGGATTCCACACTCTTTGAGGTTTTTTCACTGCCGATGATCTCAGGCAATCCGAAAACCGCGCTGGCGGAGCCGCATTCCATGGTCATCACCGAGTCCACAGCCAAAAAATATTTTGACCGGACCGATGTGGCAGGCCGTTACCTTGTGATCAACGATACTTCCAGTTACCGGATCACTGGCGTCATAAAAGATATTCCAAAGAACTCCCATTTTCATTTTAATATTTTCCTCCCACTGACAGAACACCCCGACAGCCGCAGCCAGGACTGGTTCAGCGGAAACTATAATACTTATCTGCTGGTGAAAAAGGGATCCGATATTTCTGCACTTAACCGGCAGTTGAATGCCATGTTAATTCATCTGCTCGGGCCCGAATTGAAAAATGTGCTGGGTATCAGCCTCAGCGAATTTACCCGTCAGGGAAATTTTGTTCGTACCACCCTGGTCCCGCTGAAAGCCATCCATCTTTATTCAAATACCGATGGCGAGCTGGATGCAAATGGCAACATTCAATGGGTATATATTTTTTCCCTGATCGCTTTTTTTATTTTAATCATTGCCTGCGTGAATTTTACGAATCTGTTCACGGCCCAGTCTTCCAACCGGGCCAGGGAAGTCGGCGTAAGAAAAGTGCTCGGCTCCCTTCGAAAAAATCTGGTGCAGCAATTTTTAACCGAATCCCTGCTGGTCAGTTTCATGGCTTCCTCCCTGGCTGTACTTATGGCCTGGCTGATACTTCCCTGGTTCAACCAGGTAACCGGAAAAAATATGCGTGCAGAGACATCACTGGATCCGCTCTCGATGCTGATTTTTTCAGTTATTGTAATCTTTGTCGGACTGCTCGCAGGAAGTTATCCGGCCTTTATACTCTCCGGCTTCCGGCCCATCGAAGTGCTGAAGGGCAGGATTGCCCGTGGTTTCAAAGGGTCCTGGCTGAGGAACTCACTGGTTGTTTTACAGTTTTCCATTTCCGTCATGCTCATAGCGGGTACGGGCATTATTTACAGCCAGCTCCGGTATATCCGGACCCGGGATATTGGATTTGACAGGCAGCAGGTACTGATCATTCACAATACGGACGCATTAAAAAATCAGGCTGTTTCTTTTAAACAGGAACTGATGCAGTTAAAGGGCGTGGTCAAAGGAACAATGACCGGGTACCTGCCGGTTAACGGCTACCGTAACAATAATGGATTCTTCACGTCACCGGTACCCGATGCGAAAAACGCCATATCGATGCAGTCATGGTATGTGGACCCCGATTATATTCCCACGCTCGGTATTCAAATCCTTCAGGGAAGAAATTTTTCGCAATCCTTTCTAACGGATTCCAGCGGAGTGATCCTCAATGAAGCGGCTGCAAGGTTCCTCGGTTCATCCGGCGGCCTGAATAAAAAAATCTATATGTTGTCGGATATTAATTCGAAGGCCTTGATGGAATTTCATATTATCGCCATCATCCGGAATTTCAATTTTAATTCACTCCGGGAGTCAGTTACTCCGCTCGCACTTTTTGAAGGAAATGAGACCGGGAGCATGGCCCTCCGTGTCAGAGAATTTGATATCTCCCAGACACTGGAACAGATCAAAAATAAATGGCAATCATTTGCGCCCGGCCAGCCCTTCAGCTATTCGTTCATGGACGATGACTTCGACAAAGTCTATTCCGCAGAACAGCGGACAGGTGAAATTTTTGTCGGTTTTGCATCCCTCGCTATTTTCATCGCCTGCCTTGGCCTGTTCGGACTCGTCGCGTATGCCGCGCAGCAGCGTCTCAAAGAAATCGGTATCCGTAAGGTACTGGGAGCTTCGGTCATTCAAATTGTAGGAATGCTTTCAGTTGATTTTTTAAAACTGGTCTTCCTCGCTTCGGTAATCTCCATTCCTATTGCATGGTGGGCCATGAACCGGTGGTTACAGGATTTTGCATACCGGGTTCCCGTCAGCTGGGTGATCTTTGCTCTGGCTGGCAGTTCCGCGTTGGTAGTCGCAATGATAACCATCTTATTTCAGGCAATCAAAGCCGCCCAGGGTAAATCCCATTAATAATCTACGAACAGAATGATTCAGAATCACTCGTAAGAAAAGCCAGCATTGCTATATCTCATGCTTTTATGAATCACTACCTTAAAAATTTCACTCAGAATGATCGGCTGGAAGGCCGAACTATTAAAAATCTATATGGAATTCCATTTTAAGTATTCGCGGTTGAGGACCGCGTTAAGCCAGGTAGAATTGAGATCTGCATTCTGAACAATTCAGTTATTGAACCTGTCGAATCAACGAAGTGCGCAGCTATAATAAATATAGCTGAAGTGGGTTTCAGCAAAATACAAAATCAAAAAGCCGGCAAAAATCTTGCCGGCTTCCGACCGTGTGACCCCGCTCGGGCTCGAACCGAGGACCCAAAGATTAAGAGTCTTTTGCTCTACCAACTGAGCTACGGAGTCTGAAATAAAATCGAGCCGCAAATATACAGGGAAATTATTTTGCGGGAAATTATTAGGGGCTATCTTTGCCGTCCCTTAATGGGAGCATAGCTCAGCTGGTTCAGAGCATCTGCCTTACAAGCAGAGGGTCCGCGGTTCGAACCCGTGTGCTCCCACAAAATGAAGGAAGGGTTTCAGTGAAAACTGAAACCCTTATTTATTTTTAACATTTTGGAAAAGTTCCAGGATTTTGGACCCTTTAATCCTCTCACGGCCGTTCCTGCTTTAACAACAAAACCATCAACCATCAACCATCAACCATCAACCATCAACCACTCAACCCTCAATCTTCTTTAGTATTTTGCACCTGATCCATGGCACTAGTCAACATTTCTCATCTCAGTAAAAAATTCCGCGGCATCACAGCTGTGGATGATCTTTCTTTTACCGTAAATGAGGGGGATGTGTATGGATTCCTCGGACAAAATGGTGCCGGCAAATCCACGACCATCCGGATGCTCCTCACGCTGATCGCTCCTTCTTCCGGAAACATGGAATTATTTGGCATGCGGTTGCCGCGGCAAAGAAAAAAAATCCTCAGGCAGATCGGCGCCATTATCGAAAAGCCGGATCTTTATAAATATCTGAGCGGCTACGAAAACCTTTCGCTCTTTGCCAGAATGAGCGGCATGCGACCAGTCAGGAGGGAAATGATAAAGCAATTGGAGATGGTGGGCATTGCAGACCGTGCAAATGATAAAGTAAGAACCTATTCCCAGGGCATGAAACAAAGACTGGGAATAGCTATCGCCCTGGTACATAATCCAAGCCTGATCATTCTCGACGAGCCCACCAGCGGCCTGGATCCGCAGGGCATTGCGGATATGCGCAACCTCATCCTGCACCTCAGCCGTCACTTGCAAAAAACCATCATCGTTTCTTCGCACCTGCTCAGCGAGATCGAACAGGTTTCCACACGAATGCTGATCATTGATAAAGGGAAAAAAATGGTGGAGGGTGCCGTGGCATCCCTGGTTGATCCGTCAAAAACTATTGTTGAAGCGGAAGTGAAAGATCCCTGGGCAGCTAAAGCGCTTTTAACAGGCACCAGATGGGCGGACTCCCTCCGCACTACAACATCCACAGGCCTGATCTTTGAACTTTCGAAAAATCTGGTTCCTGATCTCAACCGGGAACTTGTAAGATTGAATATCGATGTATTGTCACTTCAGGCAAAGAATTCCCTGGAGGATTATTTTTTATCACTAACCGGCGGGAAGCAACATGTGGCAACTTTTAAAAATTGAATTATTCAAAATATTCCGCAAGTCGCGCACCTATATCAGCTTCGGCGCCATCGCCGTGATGGTGATCATTATCCAGGCCGCTTTGAAATATGATGGGAAATCCTATATCGAATTCCTGGTAGGCGGACTAAAAGACACACTCGAAATTCCCTATGCGCATATTCTGAATGGCTATTTTGTTTGTTTTATTATCCTGAACCTGCTGCTTATCCATATTCCGCTTCTGATAGCCCTCGTAGCCGGAGACTCCATCGCCGGTGAAGCCAATATGGGCACGCTCCGTCTGCTGGTGAGCAAACCCGTAAGCAGGACGAAACTCCTGCTCGTCAAATTTCTGGCCACAATAATATATACTGCTTTACTGTTGATCTGGCTTGCCTTTATTTCCCTGGCCCTAAGCATCCTTTTTTTTGGAACGAATGATATCCTCATCGCAAGAAACGATTCCCTGGAAATTATCCGTCAGCAGGACGTGATGTGGAGATACCTCGCCGCCTTCGCTTACGCAACGGTCGCCCTCAGCACGGTGGCTGCCCTGGCTTTTCTCTTATCCGTGTTTGCAGAAAATTCCATTGGCCCCATCGTTGCCACGATCAGTATCGTTATTGTGTTTACCCTGCTTTCAGAAATGCAGATTCCCATGTACGACCGCACCATAAAGCCCTTTCTTTTCACGTCCCACATGCTTGCCTGGAAAGGTTTTTTCTATACAAAAGTGGATGCCACAGGGTCTGCCATACCCGGCACGATCGAAAACCTGGATGCCATCATGAAAAGCTTCTGGATCCTGATTATATATATTACAGGCTTCGTTTCTTCGGCTATTATTATTTTTAATAAGAAGGATATCCTCAGTTAAACGATTGCCCAATGAAGAGAAGCCTGATCTTTTTTTTCTGTTTCCTCATTTTCACTGTCCGCCTTCCTGCGCAGGACGCATCCGGACTAATCAGATCCATCCGGGATAAGCTGGAAAAAATAAACGACTACGAGGCAGATGCTGAAATGAAAACCAATATTCCCTTTCTTCGCGTGCCGGATGCAGAAGTAAAAGTCTATTATAAAAAGCCCGGCAAGATCAGGATCAGGAATGAGCATGGCATTTCGCTGGTTCCCAAAGAATCGGTAAGCATCAGCCTCTACAGCCTGGTAGCCGGGAAATACCAGGTGATCGATGCGGGAAACGGCAAACTGAATGGCATCCCCGTTCGCGTGCTTAAACTTCTGCCTGAAAATGAAAATGCTGACCTGGTGCTGGCCACTTTATATATTGATACCGCCCGCACCCTGATTCTTAAAGCCAAAATAACCACCCGCGAAAACGGTACGGATGAAGTGGAATTGAGTTACGGCAAATATGCCCAGGCCGCCCTGCCAGACAAAATAGTATTTAGTTTCAATACACAGGACTATAAGCTGCCTAAAGGAGTTACTTTTGATTATGACGAAGGCAGCCCGGAAAAGAGCCTGGGCCAGGACCAAAAAAATCAACGGGGGAAGATTGAGATCAGCTTTCATTCTTATTTGGTAAATAGGGGATTGAAGGATGAAGTCTTTAAGTAAGTTGACGGTTGACGGTTGACCGATATCAGGTGCAAATTCGTGTCAAAAGGCCGTCAACTGTCAACCGTCAACCGTCAACCAATCCCTTCGCAAGCCAAACCTTTCAACAAAAATTTGCCTCATTGGCCTTATTTCGCTTTTTTTGCTCATCAGAGGGACCTTAAACATACTGCATACATGGTAGACATTGGAGCCCGGATTCTTTCTCTCGAAAATTTCTCGGAAATCGTATTTAAGGATGAAAAGATTACCCTGGACAAGCCTGCATTGGACAGAGTGGAGGCAAGCTACCTGTTCCTGAAAAGCTTTTCTACCGGAAAATTAATTTATGGGATCAATACCGGCTTCGGTCCTATGGCCCAATATAAGGTAAGCGATAATAACCGGCTCCAGCTCCAGTATAACCTGATCCGCAGTCATAGTTCCGGCATGGGCAACATGATAAGCCCCCTGCTGGGAAAGGCCGTATTGCTTGCGCGACTTAACAGCCTGATGCAGGCACATTCGGGCATCCATACCAGCCTGGTGGAATTGCTTGCTGCCCTGATCAATCATAATATTGTTCCCTGTATTTACGAACACGGGGGCGTAGGTGCGAGCGGTGATCTCATTCAGCTGGCCCATGTGGCACTAACCCTGCTGGGAGAGGGTAATGTCTGGCATGAAGGAAAATGCTGCCCGACAGCGGAGGTTTTCAAAAAGTTCAAGCTTAAACCCCTGGAAATCCAAATCCGTGAAGGTATTTCGGTCCTGAACGGCACATCGGCCATGACCGGCATTGGATTAATCAATATCCTGCTGGCCAAAAGACTATTGAGCTGGTCGGTCGTCCTTTCCGCAATGACGAATGAGATTGTTGAAGCCTATGATGATCATTTTTCGAAAGAGCTCAATATGGTGAAGCTTCACCAGGGGCAAAACAGGATCGCCGCCAGGCTGCGCCATTTGCTGAAAGACAGCAAAATGATCCACAGCCGCTCCGAGCATCTCTATAATCCTGCTAATATCCAGCACGATGTATTTGAAGATAAAGTGCAGGAATATTATTCATTGCGTTGTGTTACACAGATTCTGGGGCCTATTTACGATACCCTTGAGAACGCTGAGAAAATTGTGGTGGACGAATTAAATTCCGTGAATGATAACCCGGTGATTGACCACGAAAACCAGAATATTTTTCATGGCGGTAATTTCCACGGCGACTATGTTTCGCTTGAAATGGATAAAATCAAGATAGCCATCACCAAACTATCCATGTTATCTGAACGTCAGCTGAATTATTTATTGAATGAAAAGCTCAACCGGATCCTGCCTCCTTTTGTAAATCTGGGTGTTCTCGGATTTAATTTCGGTATGCAGGGAATACAGTTTACCGCCGTTTCCACGGTCGCGGAAAATCAGACACTCTCCTATCCCATGTATGTGCACAGCATCCCCAACAACAACGATAATCAGGATATTGTGAGCATGGGGTGTAATGCTGCCATCATGACCAAAAAAGTTATTGACAATTCCTATGAAGTAATAGCCATACAGGCGATGACTATTATGCAGGCCATTGACTTCCTGGGCTGCCACGAAAAACTCTCTCCTTCAACACGGAACGTTTACGAAACCATTCGAAAGATATTCCCGAAATTTGTGGATGATGCTCCCAGATATGCGGAGCAGGAAAAAGTAAGACAATACCTTTTTGAGAATGATCCGCAGTTTGCCCTCGCACCAAGTGGCAAAAGCCCCCGCTGATTGCCGCTTTCTTAATCATTAATTTTGCTATCATGAATTGCGCTTTAGTAACCGGCGGTTCCCGAGGAATTGGAAAAGCCATATGCATCAGGCTTGCTTCCATGGGCTATCACGTCCTCATCAATTATAAATCCAATGCCCCGGGAGCAGAGGATACGCTGAAAACTATCCGGAAATCCAATGGTTCCGGCGAACTTTTGCCATTCGACGTCAGCAAAAGCCGGGAGATTGCCGATACCCTGGGCCTGTGGATAGAAGATCACAAGGAAGATTCTCTCGAAGTACTGGTAAACAATGCTGGCATCAAAGACGACGTGCTGATGATGTGGATGAAAGATGAACAATGGGAGAATGTACTCCGGACAAATCTCGATAGCTTTTTTTATATCACCAGGATAGTGCTCAATGGCATGTTGTTGAAAAAATATGGACGAATCATCAATATCGTCTCCCTTTCCGGCCAAAAAGGACTACCCGGCCAAACCAATTATGCCGCAGCAAAAGGGGGCCTGATCGCCGCTACCAAGTCCCTTGCCCAGGAAGTAGGCCGCAGGGGAATAACCGTGAATGCCGTTGCTCCGGGTTTTATCAGCACCGACATGACCGGCAGTCTTTCTGAAAAAGAAATGAAAGCACTTATTCCCGTCAATCGCTTCGGTACGCCTGAAGAAGTAGCCCATGTTGTCGCATTCCTTGCCTCGCAGGAATCAGGCTATATCACTGGAGAAGTGATTTCGATCAATGGAGGGATGTACTCTTAGGGAATTTGAAAATTTGATAATTTGATAATTTGATAATTTGAAAATGTGGAAAGACAAATGTGAAAATATGTAAATGTGAAAAATGAGATGCAAATGTATAAATATTTAAATCTCATTGATAAGCAATATGTTAAAAGATATTTATCCAATAATACTTTAGAAAGGACTTAAGCCAGGTTTTTCAAATTCACCCTCTATAAGTAAATTTGCCCCCTCATTTCCACATTTACATATTTTCACATTTCCACATTTGCCCTCCTCATTTTCAAATTTTCAAATTTTCAAATTTCTCTTCCCATTATCAAATTGGCCCACATTTCCGCATTAGTTTCCTAATTTCCCGTCATGAACAGAGTTGTGATCACCGGGCTGGGGATATATTCCTGTATCGGAAAGAACCTGGCAGAGGTCAGGGAAAGCCTGATGAAGGGAAAATCGGGAATCATTCTGGATGAAAGCCGCAAGGCGATGGGTTACCGCTCAGGGCTTACAGGATTTGTGGATCGTCCCAACCTGAAAGGCCTGCTTGACCGGAGGGCGCGGATCATGCTGCCGGAACAGGGTGAATATGCTTATATGGCCTCTCTCCAGGCATTGGAACAGGCAGGAATAAATGCTGAATACATCCAAAAAAATGAAATTGGCATTCTTTATGGCAACGACAGCTCGGCAAGATCAACCATCGAAGCGGTCGATATCATGCGGCAAAAAAAAGATACCATGCTGGTCGGATCAGGCGCGGTATTCCAAACGATGAACTCCACGGTTACCATGAACCTGGCAACGATATTTAAGCTGAGGGGTGTGAATTTTACAATCAGCGCAGCATGTGCCAGCGGATCCCATGCCATCGGCCTGGGGTATCATTTCATAAAAACCGGGCTTCAGGATTGCATAATAACAGGAGGAGCTCAGGAAATCAACGGCCTGGCCATGGGTAATTTTGATGCCCTTTCTGCATTCTCCGTTCATGAATCCGAACCTTCCAAAGCATCCCGTCCTTTTGACAGGGACAGGGATGGACTTATCCCCAGCGGAGGTGCAGCAACGGTTGTTCTGGAAAGTCTTGAATCCGCCCAAAAAAGAGGAGCAAAAATATGGGGAGAAGTAACGGGGTATGGATTTTCATCTAATGGCGAACATATTTCAAACCCGACAGTAAACGGACCGGTACGTTCATTGAACATGGCGCTGAAAGATGCAGGACTAAAACCGGATCAGGTCGATTATATCAACGCCCACGCCACTTCCACACAGGCTGGTGATTCCAGCGAAGCCAAGGCACTCGCAGAAGTTTTCGGCGAAAAAAAAGTTCCTGTGAGCTCCACGAAATCCATGACGGGCCATGAATGCTGGATGGCAGGTGCAAGTGAAATCGTATATTGTATGATCATGATGGAAAATGGATTTATTGCCCCCAATATCAATTTTGTAAATCCAGATGAAGATTCTGCCAAACTGGACATCGTAAAAACTTCCACGGGAAAAAATATAAATGTATTTTTGTCCAACTCGTTTGGCTTCGGAGGTACAAATTCGACCTTGATCGTGAGAAAATGGGCGCCTTAAACGTTAAACCAGCTACTATGAAACAATTTCAACACATTATTGACAAGATCAACGGGTTTCTTTCAGAAGAATTTGAAGTGGATATAAACCGGATAACCCCGGACGCAAATCTTCGTCAGGTGTTGGAACTTGATAGCCTGGACTATATTGATCTCGTTGTGGTTATAGAGAATAATTTTTCATTCAAAGTAAAACCGGAAGATTTTACAGGCATCATCAGCTTCCGCGATTTTTACGGGTATATCATCTCCCGCGTTCAGCTTAAAGAACCAAGTGATGCCGTCATGGCAGGGCAAGTCCAGGGGTAACAAAACAGGTTTCCGGATCTTCGTCTGGGTACTCAGAACCGGCGGCTTGCGGCCGGCATACCTCCTGCTTGCCGTTGTTTCCGTCTATTTCTTTTTATTTTCCTGGAAATCGTCCCGCTTTTTGTTTGATTATTTTCGATGGCGATTAGGTTATTCATTCGCCCGATCGGTTTTTAGCATTTATAAAAATTACTACTGGTTCGGGCAAACTATAATTGACCGGGTTGTGCTTATGGCGGGGATCCCTAACCGCTTTAGTTTTGATTTTGACGGTGAGGATTATTTAAGACAGATGGTCGAATCAAAACAGGGAGGGCTCCTGCTCAGCGCCCATATCGGTAACTGGGAAATAGCCGGTCAGTTCCTGCAGCGGCTGAATGCCGATATGAATATCGTCATGTTCGACGGGGAACAGCAGCGTATTAAAGAATACATGGATGGGGTAACGGGCCATCGCAGCGCAAAGATCATTCTCATTAAAGAAGATCTTTCCCATATTTATGCCATCAGTGAGGCCCTTAAGAATAATGAGTTTGTCTGCATGCATGCAGACCGTTTTATTGAAGGGAATAAAACGATCACCGGGAATCTCCTCAATGAGCCCGCACAATTTCCGGCAGGTCCCTTCCTGCTGGCCAAAAGCTTCCGGGTGCCTGTTTCCTTTGTATTTGGGATGAAAGAGACTTCTCTTGCTTACCATTTCTACGCCAGTCCCCCAAAAATCTATTTCAGAACCAGGGAGGAGGGTGCCGGACCCATGTTGCAGGAATTTTGCGAACAAATGGAAGCCTGCATCCGGAAATATCCGCTGCAGTGGTATAATTATTATGATTTCTGGGCCTCTGGAAAAGTGGATGGTTGATGGTAGATGGTTTATGGAGTCCCGGCGCAGAATCGTACCTGATATTGGTTAACTTTCAGCAGGGAATAATAAGTATACCATGGTTCGGCTATTTTTCAGGGAATTACCGTCGATTTCCCTCAACCATCAACCATCTACCATCAACCATCTACCATCAACCATCTACCATCAACCGTCACCATCTACCATCTACCATCAACCCTCAACCATCAACCATCAACTATCCTCCAAACACATTTTTCTCCCTAAATCCCTACCTTTACCCTCATGAGTTTTGCTGCCGTTCATGTTCAGGAATTCATTCCCCAGCGGGAGCCTTTTGTGATGGTGGACAAACTGATTTACGCGGATGAAAAAACCTCAAGAACCACTTTACTAATCAGAGAAGGAAATATATTTGCAGCGGAAGGCTTTTTTTCCTCGGCAGGTATGGTGGAGGCTATGGCCCAAACGGCAGCAGCTGGAACGGGATACTTTTTTAAAAAGAAGAACAAACCGGTTCCGGTGGGGTATATTGGCGCCGTTCAGCATCTCGAAATTTTTGAATGGCCTTCCGTGAACCAGGAGATCATGCTTGAAATATTGCTGCAGTCAAAAGTTCTGCAGGTATCGCTGGTTTCCGGCACAGTGAAAATGAATGACAGGCTGATCGCGAAATGCGACCTGAAAATTTTTATTAGTAACCAATAATAAATCAGATCATGAAAAAACAATCAACCAGGAAATGGGCCGCCTTCGCCCTTATCTTCTTATTTTTATCAGCATCCGTGAAGGCGCAATCCCTAAAAGATTTTTTTAGCTCCGAAGGAACAAACGCACTTTGGCTGGGTATTGACTTTACCAAAAATAAAGTAATTGACGATGCGAATGCAAATGTCAGCGATATCAAGGACCGTCAGTACAATGGTCTGAATGACCTTGTGGTGGATGAAGTGAAAAAATATGACGTTCAAAAAGCATTTCACCGGAGCAATTCAGTGGACCATGATCTGAGTTACGTAAATGACCGCAATTCCAAAACAAATGCGGATGAGATCAAATCTACCAACACCAGTGATTTCCATCGCCTGAAAGAAGAGGATATTGCAAGCATGGTAAAAGGGTATGATTTCAAAGGCAAGAAAGGCCTTGGCATCCTCATGATTTCCGAAGCCATGGGCAAATCCGAAAAAGCAATTGCTCTCTGGGTGACGATTGTGGACATGTCTAACAGAAAAGTATTATTCACTGACCGCCTGGAAGGGAAAGTGAGTATGGGATTTGGTTTCAGGAATTATTGGGCTGCCGGTATCAAAAGCGTTCTGGAACAGATAGAAAAGAAAAAATACAAAGAATGGAAGGCCAAAGCAGGTGCCTGATCCATATATATTAGTCTGCCCATGGTAAACAAACTGACGGTAAAAACAGAGATCCTGGTGCGTTTTAATGAGGCTGACCCGCTCGGCATTGTTTGGCATGGGCACTATATACGCTATTTTGAAGATGGCCGGGAAGCTTTCGGCAACCAATACGGAATAGGCTATTTGGATTTCTATAAAAAGGGTTTCGTAATTCCTGTAGTTCACGTGGACTGTTCCTTTAAGAAATCCCTTCGCTATGGGGACATGGTGGTTGTGGAAACCACATTTACACCCTGTGATGCAGCCAAACTGTTGTTTGGTTACAAGCTTTACAATAAGAAAAACCACCAGCTCGTAGCCACCGGATCTTCTATTCAGGTTTTTCTGGACAAAAAGCATTCAGCGCTGCAACTTACCAACCCGCCTTTTTTTGAAGCGTGGAAAAGAAAACATCTTTCTTCCTAAACTCCGATCATGAGAAAAGTTTTTGTGGTGGCCGATAATATTATTTCACCGCTGGGAAAAGATACGTCCGGTAATTTATCATCTTTAAAAAACCGGCAATCGGGGATCCGCCTCCAGCCCGCCGGCATTTCAGATAAACCTTTTTATGCTTCGATCCTGGATCCTGGATCAAAAACTGGTCCTCCGTCTTTTACGGCCTTCGAGAATATTATTCTTGCTTCAGTAAAAGATGCCGCGAAAAAACGGGAAGCTGATTTTTCAGATCCGCGCACCGGATTCATCCTTTCTTCCACAAAAGGAAATATCAGCCTGATTGAAAAGGAACCCGTAAACGCCGGAACCGCAACCCGGGTTGGCTTAAGTGAAAGTGCCCGAAGGATTGCGGAATACCTGGGCATTGTTAGCGAACCTGTCGTGGTTTCTCATGCCTGCATTTCAGGATTACTTGCTATGATCACCGGAATGCGCATGATCCAATCCGGTATGTATGACCAGGTGATCGTGGCGGGCGCAGATCTGATCACCGCATTTATTTTTTCGGGTTTCCAATCTTTTCAGGCGATAAGCCCCGAGCCTTGCAAGCCCTTTGATGCAGACCGGGACGGTATTAGCCTCGGTGAGGCGGCTGCAACCGTTATTCTTTCCGGGAATAAAACAGAAGATGCGATTCTGCTAAGCGGCGGATCGGTGAGCAATGATGCAAATCATATTTCCGGCCCATCCCGGACAGGTGAAGAGTTGTTTCTTGCCATCCGCAATTCGATGAACCAGGCAGGTGTCAAAACATCCGAGATCGATTTTATTTCTGCTCACGGCACTGCCACGCGGTATAATGATGAAATGGAAGCTAAAGCAATCCACCTGGCCGGAATGTCTTCCGTACCACTGAACAGCCTCAAAGGATTTTACGGGCATACGCTGGGAGCGGCCGGACTGGTTGAATCTATCATATCCATTCATTCCCTGAAGGAAGATTTATTATTTCCTACCCTCGGGTTTTCCAGAGCGGGAACAGAAATGCCGGTAAACATCATAAAAGAACTCAGCAACGCAAAGCTCGGAAAATGCCTCAAGACGGCTTCCGGATTCGGTGGCTGCAATGCAGCCATCATCCTGGAAAATTTGAATTGAATTTCAGCGGATAAAATATCTTTAACCTCCGCGAACGGAAAATCTGATACATGAATTTTTTCAGCAGGGATAATAAATCAGCCATCGAAGCGAAAGGACTGGCACAATGGATCGCGTTTGGTCCTGTCGTTTTCCAGGTGGCACGCGTACTCCGCAATTCCGGGATACTGAAGGTTTTGCTGGATTGCAAAGCGGACGGTCTTACACTGGAACAGATACGCGATCAGGTGAAACTTCCTCACTACGGAACACGCATTCTTCTGGAATCAGGACTCGGCATTGGACTGGTTACCACCACAGACAATAAATATTTCATCACCAAGACGGGATTCTTCGTTAACAATGATCCGCTCACGCGGGTGAACATGGATTTTATTCATGATGTATGCTATAAAGGGCTATTCTCCCTCGATAAAAGCATTGAAACAGGGAGACCGGAAGGCCTGAAAGAATTCGGAAACTGGGAAACCATTTACGAGGGCCTTTCTTCCCTGCCCGAACCTGTTCAGAAGAGTTGGTTTGCCTTCGACCATTTTTTCAGCGATATAGCTTTCCCGCTGACATTGCCCAAAGTATACGATGGTACAATCAAAAAGATACTGGACATCGGAGGAAATACAGGCAAGTGGGCCATTGCCAGCGCCCGGTTTGCAAAGGACCTTCATATCACCATCATGGATCTTCCGGGACAGTTGAATGTGGCAAAAGAGAAAGTAAAACTCGAGAAATTGGAGGACCGTATTTCTTTTTATCCGGTAAACATTCTGGATGAAAAAGCACCATTCCCAAAAGGATTTGATGCTATCTGGATGAGCCAGTTCCTGGATTGTTTTTCAGAGGAGGAAATCATATCCATCATGAAGCGCTGTCGCGATTCGCTGGACGATGATAAATATGTTTTAATCCTGGAAGCTTTCTGGGATGATCAGCGATTCGAGGCCGCTGCATTTTGTCTCCAGCAAACTTCAGTTTATTTTACCGCTTTGGCAAACGGCAATAGTCAGATGTATAACTCGGCTGTATTCATCCGCTGTATTGAGAAAGCAGGATTTAAAATAGAAGAAAGAATAGATGAGATCGGCTTGAGCCATACTCTTTTAAAATGTAAAAAAACAAAAAAAATATAAACGCAAAACAGGAACGATCATGCCAATGAATTCAACAGATGTACTTGTAATCGGAGCAGGCCCGGCAGGCACAGTGGCTGCTTCGATTGTCAATAAAGCAGGATATAAGGTGCAGATAGTGGAAAAAATGAGATTTCCCCGGTTCGTGATCGGTGAAAGTTTGCTCCCGAGATGCATGGAAGCCCTTGGTGAAGCCGGATTCCTGGAAGCCGTAGCGGAGAAGAATTTTCAGCAGAAATCAGGAGCTAAATTCGTGAAGGATGGAAAGATATGCGACTACCGGTTTGGTGACCAGTTCACCCGGGGATGGGAATGGACCTATCAGGTTCCTCGAAGTGAGTTTGATAAAACCCTGGCCGATACCGTAGAAAAAATGGGCGTGTCCATACATTATGAAACCACGGTTACCGGCATTACATTCAACGGCTCGGATTCCATAACCACCGTTCAGGATAAGGATGGCAAAACATCAGAGATAAAGGCAAAATTCATTATTGACGGTAGTGGCTACGGGCGCGTAATACCCCGGCTATTTAATATGGATAAACCATCCAGCCTGCCCCCGCGGAAAGCATTATTTTCTCACACTGCCGATACAAAAAGATCCATGTCGGATGAACCCAACAGGATCACTATTGTCGTTCATGCGCCCGCTGTGTGGATCTGGATCATTCCATTTTCCAATGGAATCACTTCCCTAGGTTATGTCGGGGATCCCGAATTTTTTGAAAAGTATACGGGGACTACAGAAGATCAATTGCGGAAGCTCATAGCATCCCAGCCCTACCTGGCTGAAAGATTTGATCAGGTAAAATTTTTATTTGAGCCAAAGACCTTACAATCCTGGTCAAGCACCACGGACCGGTTTTTCGGAGACGGTTTTGTGCTTACGGGAAATGTAACGGAATTTCTGGATCCCGTATTTTCCTCGGGCGTCACGCTGGCTACCGTTTCCAGCCAGATTGCAGGAAAGCTCGTTGTGGAAAAATTGAAGGGTGGAAAAGTTGACTGGGAAAATGAATATATGAAACCGATGATGCAGGGCGTGGATACCTTCCGTTCTTATGTGATGGCCTGGTATGAAGGAACGCTCGATACTATTTTCTTTGCCGATAACCAGGACGAACTGATCAAAAGCCAGATCTGTTCCGTGCTGGCTGGATACGTCTGGGACCAGAATAATCCCTATGTAAAAAATCATCAGACGGCCCTGCACCGCCTGGCCGCACTTATTAATATCCGCGACAGCAGGATCCCGAAACTTCATTAATTTACTTATCGACCAAACATTGCAACCGGCCCGATTCATCACCTCTTCAAGCTCAATTGCCGGCAATACCGTTTACAAAAACGGGAAGCCGGAATTTCATCGCGAAGGTCTCAAAGCATCGGATTTCCTCGACGAATTGTACACCCATTATAAGATCGCCTATCCAAAATTCCACAAAATGGATCAGCTGTCGAAACTTGGTCTGCTGGCGGCAGAAATTTTACTGAAGGGTAGTGATCATGCAAATAAATACGGGAATGAGGATACTGGTATCGTGTTAAGCAATACCCATGGCAGCCTGGATGTTGATCTGAAATACGCGGCAACGATGGAGGCAGGCGCCAGTCCGGCCCTGTTTGTATACACCCTCCCAAACATTGTGATCGGCGAAATTGCAATAAAGCATAAGTTTAAAGGTGAAAATGCATTTTTTGTATTTAAGGCCTTCAATGGTAATTTTATGGCTGCTTATGTAAACGGTTTGTTTGAAAGCAAACTGGTAAAAAGCTGTATTTGCGGATGGGTGGACTATCTGGGAGAAGAGTACCGCGCTATGCTCATGCTGGTGGAAACATCCGGTAATAAAAATGCCATACCTTTTACCGCTGGAGAGGTAAATCTATTGAATAACACAAGCCATGGATAAATTAATGGACCAGTTGAAGAGGCAGATCATTGAAAGGCTGAACCTAAAAGATCTCAAGCCGGAAGACATCGGTGATGATCAGCCTTTATTCGTTGAGGGCCTGGGACTCGATTCCATTGATGCCCTTGAGCTGATCGTACTTCTGCAACAGGACTATCAAATCAAACTCGCCAAGGCAGAAGAAGGACCCAGGGTATTTCATTCTGTAAGGACCATGGCAACCTATATTACCGAACATTCCCCCGCGAAAAAAGCTTCATGAACCCGCCTGTATATGTAGCAGGATTGGGCGTTGTTTCTGCCATCGGCCAGAACAAAGCCGGCTGCCTTCAGGCATTTCAGATGGAAAGGGCCGGCATGGATGATATCAAACTGCTACGTACAATGCAGCGCGGAAAGTTACCGGTGGCAGAAGTAAAGCTGAGCAACGAATCGCTGGCTGCACTGACCGGTCTTCCATCCACGACGCCCAGAACTGCCCTGTTGAGCGCCCTGGCTGCAGGTGAAGCTTTAGAGGATGCCGGGATTCATAATATTGAGAATTTGCGCACAGGTTTTATTTCAGCCAATACGGTCGGCGGTATGGACAAGACGGAAGATTTCTTCGAATTTTTCATGAAGAATCCTTCATCCGGAAAACTCCGGGATGTAGTGCACCATGAATGCGGTTCCATTACGGAAATCGTGGCAGACCACCTGGGCATCAATCATTTTATCAGTACCGTCAGCACCGCCTGCTCTTCCTCTGCAAATGCAGTCTTTACCGGAGCGCGCATGATCAGGCATGGATTGCTGGACCTTGCCCTGGTGGGCGGAGCTGACGCACTCACGCGATTTACACTAAATGGTTTCAACACATTGATGATCCTGGATAAAGAATCTTGCAAGCCCTTCGATGAGCATCGCCAGGGTCTTAACCTGGGTGAGGGCGCAGGATATCTCGTGCTGCTGTCTGAGGAAATTATGAAGCGGATGAATAAATCCCCCTATTGCAGGATCGCAGGATATAGTAATGCCAACGATGCCTACCACCAGACGGCCTCATCCCCTGAGGGCACGGGCTCATTCCTGGCGATGAAGAATGCACTTATATCCAGTGGTCTGCAGGCCGGGGATATTGATTATATCAACCTGCATGGAACCGGAACAAACAATAATGATATCGCAGAGGGAACAGCAATCAAACTTCTATTTGGTCCGGTTTATCCAAAGATGAGCTCCACCAAATCCTTTACCGGTCATACGCTGGGAGCAAGCGGGGGAATGGAGGCGGTGTTTTCAGCACTGGCCATACAGCAGGGGATCATCTACCCAAATCTCCGTTTTGAAACCCCCATGAAAGAACTTCCATTTACACCTGTTACAGAATTTCTGAATCATCAGAAGGTAAAACATGTGATCTCGAATTCCTTTGGTTTCGGAGGCAATTGTTCCTGCCTGGTTTTTTCCGCTTCTTAATAAATTGTATGAAGGTTTATATCCGATCCGCCGGCAATATTTCTCCGCAACATTCTCTTGAGAAAGACTTATTTTTTGCCCATCGTGAAATACTAAATGGAAACCGCTGGAAAGCGGTTGAACCCGAATACAGCCGTTATGTGGATAGCAAAATGATCAGGAGGATGAGCCGGATCGTAAAAATGGGTGTGGCCGCTTCAAGGGTCTGCCTGGATGATGCCGAAGTAGCGATGCCTTCCGCTATTGTCACAGGAACCGCTTACGGCTGCCTGGAAGACACAGGGATTTTTCTTCGCAGGATGATCGACAACCAGGAGGAGTTGCTTACGCCCACTGCATTTATTCAATCCACACATAACACCGTAGGCGCACAGATTGCACTGTTACTCAAATGCCATGGATATAATAATACGATTGTCCACCGCGGGTTCTCATTTGAAAATGCACTGATGGATGCCATGCTCCTGCTCAGGGAAGGGATGGACAATATCCTTACCGGAGCCATTGATGAAATAACAGATGATAGTCATACCATATTAAGCCGCTTTGGCCTTTATATCCCCCCGAATGAAAATCCGGGAATGACTGCCAAAAAATCCAAAGGCACAGTTGCAGGAGAAGGAGCGGCTTTTTTTCTTTTAAGCAGCAAGGAGAGGCGAGCTAACAAAGCGGTTCTGAATGGTCTGCGCACTTTATATAAACCCGGTAATTTGGCCGCAGTGAAGAGCCTGATTCAAACTTTTTTGAAAGAATCATCGGTTGTGCCAGAGGACCTGGATCTTATTCTTTCAGGCGCAAACGGCGACCGGGCCCATGACGAGATTGATATTTATCTGTCTTCTTCGGTTTTCCGGAATAAAACGATCATTCCTTTCAAAGAGCTTTGCGGGGAATATCCCACGGCTTCCGGTTTTGCGTTATGGCTGGCGGTATTACTGATCAGTGAACAAAAAATTCCGGATTGGCTCCCGCAGGTTTCTTTTCCCTTAAGAAATATCCTGATCCATAATCACCACGATGATAGCCATCATGCCCTATATTTAATTTCAGCATGCTAAACTACCGGAATGTAAATATTTTCTTTATCCTTTTCATACCGGTCTGGATCCTGCTGGACAGGCGTTATGATCTTTCACCTTCAGCATACGCATGGATACTGTTTGCTTACCTGCTCATTTTATTCTGTGGGAGTTATTTTATTCAGCTTGGGTATTTTTTCAAATCCATTTGTTCGGGCAGGAAGGATAAAAAAGAGATTGCACTTAGCTTCGATGATGGGCCAGCGGAGTCCTTTACCCCAATGATTCTCGATGTACTCAGGGAAGAAAAAATGGAAGCTGCTTTTTTCTGCATCGGCAGGAAGATCCCTGCCAATGAAAACCTTTTGCGCAGAATCGTTGAAGAAGGACATATCATTGGCAATCACAGCTATTCCCACCATCCGTTATTTGATTTGTTCGGGGCGGAAAGAATGCAGGAAGACATTGAACAGATGAATGAATTAACCCAATCCATTACGGAATTGGAGCCAAAATTTTTCCGTCCTCCCTATGGAGTGACAAATCCCAACCTGAAAAAAGCAATTGAACGCGGCGGCTTTATTTCCATTGGCTGGAGCATTCGTTCAATGGATACAGTGATCCGGAATGAAAACCGGCTCCTGGAAAAAATTTTGAAATCCCTCAAACCCGGAGCGATCCTGTTGTTACACGATACCAGCCCTGCCACAATAAAGATCCTGAAGGAGTTGATCGTTCAAATCCGACAGCAAGGATACCAGATCGTGAGGCTTGACAAAATGCTTAAATTGGATCCCTATGCATAAATTTTGTTTCGGTTTGCTGGGAATCATTTTAACGCTCACCGCAAATGCGCAATATCCGGGATTTTCACTGCTTAAGAACCAGGATGCATTTAAACAGGCGTTTAACGCCGCGACAAAAAATACAATCAGTATTAAAAGTGATTTCAGTCAGGAAAAGACCCTCAGTATGCTGACAGACAAAATCACCTCCCGCGGAAATTTCTGGTTCAAAAGAGAAAACAAAGTGCGGATGGAATATACACAACCCTTCCCCTACCTGCTTATCCTGAACGGCGGCAGGATATATATCAGGGATGGCCAGAAAGAAAACAAGCTCTCCGCCAATTCAGGCAAAGTGTTTGAGCAGGTCAACCGGATCCTGCTCGATTGCGTTGGCGGCACTATCCTGACAAATCCTGATTTCCGGGCCAGGGTATTTGAAGGACCCGGGTCTTTCCTGATCGAACTGGATCCGGTGGCGAAAAACCTGAAAGAACTATATCAAAAGATCAATATTTTTATAGACAAGAAAGATTACACTGCTGTGTCAATTGATATGTTTGAATTATCCGGCGACCATAGCAGCATACACTTTTTCAACAAAGTATTGAATGCGAATATCCCCGACACGCAGTTTGCCATTCCTTAGCCTGGTTAGCCTGATGCTGTCCTGCAATAGTTACCGCCATTTGCAGAAAATCAGGTTATCAGATCAATGCCTCTATAAATTTAAACCGGCTATCTCGCGAGCGATTTACCGCACATCAGTAGACGTAAATAAGAAACATATCAGCGGGATGCTGCTCATTAAGACCATGGCCGACAGCTCTATAAGGGTTGTTTTTTCCAACGCAATGGGATTTAGTTTTTTTGATTTCGGGTTTTCCAGGGGGAATGAATTCAAAGTATACCAGATTATTTCGCAGATGGATAAAAAGGCCGTGATCAAAACATTGAGAAAAGATTTTGAGCTGGTCCTTTTTATGAATATGCAGGAAAAGAACCGGTTTACACTGGCAGACAGCGCATTCAATTATTATGGCTTTCCGCAGGCAAAAGGAGTAAATTATTATATTACAGACAAGAATTGCTCAACTCTTGTAAAAATGGAGAGGTCCTCCAAAAGAAAACCCGTAGTGGAGGCAATGATGACATTTAACAAGGAATCCATTCCGGACAGTATTTCTATCCGTCATCTGAATTTCAATTTCACGATAACCCTTAAAAAATCATAATTATCGTGTTGCGGAATGATCTCTATACTGTGGATTCCATCACTGAAAACCATCCGGCTTTCCGGGTATCCGTACGGCTCAACGGCCAGCATGCCATCTTCAAAGGGCATTTTCCCGGGCATCCCGTGCTGCCGGGCGTTTGCATGCTGGAGATGATCCGCGAACTGATGGAAGACCGTTTAAACCAAAAACTGAGGATCTCGAAAGGACCGCTGATCAAATTTCTCGCTATGATCGTTCCTGAAAAAAATGCCAGTTTCGAAGTTGACCTGCGCTATGAAATAAAAGAGGGATCTGTCTATGCCAGCGGAAGGATTTTTCATGAAACAACCACATTCATGAAATATAATCTGCAACTCATTCCGGAACCGGTTTAATGTATCTCTTCTGCATTCTTTCAATGATGCTCAGGGCAGGGCTCGTCATCATTGTGGTAAGCAGGGCCATCATCACCATCATAGAAAATATCTCCGGCCCCAGCACACCCATATCGTATCCGATATTTAATACAATAAGTTCCATGAGCCCGCGGGTATTCATCAGGGCCCCAATGGAAAGGCTGTCTTTCCAGCTCTGTCCCATGAGGCGCGCCGCAAGGGTGCTCCCGCCGAATTTCCCTCCCACGGCCACGACCAGGATCAGGCCAAAGCTTATCCATGCTGCACCGTGGTTCAGCAAACCTGCGTAAGTGCGCAAACCGGTCAGCACAAAAAATAAGGGAAGCAGCATAACGATCACCAGATCGCTGATCCGGTTGCTGATAAGTTTCCGCAGGTCGTCATTTTTCGGCATGATAACTCCTGCCAGGAAACCGCCAAACAAAGCGTGGATACCAATCATCTCCGTACAATAAGCGGAAAGCAGAAGCATCGTAAACATGGCAGCCATAAGGAAATTGTATCCGATCTTCTGCCTCTGATAAACATGCAGGATCCTGTTCAGTAATATCCTCACGGGGATCAGCATGATGGCTGCATAAAGTAAAACAAGTCCGATCGTAAAGAATCCGGCCGATCCGGAGCCGGATTTAATAAAAGCGATCAGCAATGCGAGCAGGCACCAGGCTGTGACATCGTCGGATGCGGCGCAGCTAATGGCCAGCACGCCCAGTTTGGTTGTTGTCAACCCACGGTCTCTTATTATTCGCGCCAAAACAGGAAATGCCGTAATGCTCATGGCAATCCCCATAAAGAGTGCAAATGAAAAAAAACTGGAATGGGCAGTTGCATATTGACTATAAATAAAAAAAGAAAGGCCGATGCCAAGGGTATAAGGGATAAGAATACTTGCATGACTGATGATCAGGGCTTCCAAAGCCTGATGCCGGATGAGCCGGGCATCCAGCTCCATGCCCACAATAAACATAAAGAGAATGAGCCCGATCTGGCTAAGAAATTTAAGGTTTTCTATAGATTCGGGAGGAAACAAAAAATGAAACCCGCCAGGAAACAACAACCCCAATAATGAAGGGCCCAGGATAATTCCCGCTACGGTTTCACCGATCACAGCTGGCTGCCCGATTTTTCTGAACAGGGTTCCCAACAATTGGGTGAAGGAAATGATCACCACAATTTGAAGCAGCAAAAGTGGGAGCGCGTCCTTCAAATGCGCCTTCAAACCATTATAAAATGAAGAAGTGACGGAACCGCCTGCTGAAGAATCCGGAACAGGAAAAATTCCTTCGTGTTGAAGGGGTTTTCCATTCCGGAGGAGAAGATAAATAATTCCGCCAAACAGCAGGATCATGCTGAAGTACAGAAAAAGGGTCTTCGCAAACTTCATAAGAAAGAAATAATCCGGTAATAGTAAACCTATTTGATTTTCTTAAGCGAAAATTCAAACACACTGCCTGATCCAGGCGTGGATTGCACATGGATTTCACCACCCAGTTTCTCCACCAGTTTCCTGACTGTGGACAATCCGATACCTGTCCCCAGCAAACCGTAACGATCTTGTATCCCCAGTGTCTTAAATAGTTCGAATATCTGTTTCTGGTCTTCATCTGCAATTCCCCGCCCGTTATCCTCAACTTCAAAATAATAGAAGTCTTCCCCCTCGTGAAAACGTATTTCAATGCTGGCTTTTTCTTTGTCGTTGTACTTCAACGCGTTTTGCAGAAGATTGATCAGGATCTGTTCCAGCGCTGTTTTATTGGTCTGAATCAGGACTTCTTTCTCCGGATAATTAATTTCGGCAGACTGGCTAACCTTCAACACTTCCACAATAGATTGAATGCAGGATTTCAGTTCAAACAGTTCTGCCAATTCATTCATCGCACTTTCGCCACGGTAATAGGAAAGAATTCCGTCCACCAGGTTTTTTATTTTCAAGGATGCCCGGTTTAGCACTTTCAATAACTGGTCATTATTTTCATCCATGGAATGCCTTAAATTTTCGCGCAACATTTCTCCCGACAATACAACACTGGCCAATGGAGATTTAATGTCGTGGGATACCACATAGGCAAATTGCTCAAGTTCATTATTTCTCTTTTCCAGATCCTCTTTGAGTCTGCTTAGATGCTGATTTGCTTTTCGCAATTCCATCAGCTGCATTACCTGGTTTGCAAGAATACGCAAGGATTTTAGCTGGGTTTCTGTCAGGCTTCGCTGGCACCGATCAATTACACAAAGAACCCCAAGTGCATATCCCTGCGGATTTACGAGCGGGATACCGGCATAAAAACAGATATCAGGCATTCCTGGTACCAGTGGATGCCCGGCAATAGCTGCGTCTGCAGGAGACCTGGAAAAAATCAATATTTCGCCCGGGTGGGCAAGTGCTTCGAATACAAATAACATGGTCACGGGCAGTTTCACGAATGGCTACGCCATAAGATGACTTGAACCATTGCCTGTTGGAGTCAATCAGGGAAATCAGCGCCGCAGAAGTTCCACAAATGCCGGCTGCAAGCGCAGTGATCCCATCAAACTCCTGTTCACTGCCGGTGTCCAGCAACTGATATTCCTTTAGTGCGGTTATTCTCTTCGCTTCATCGAAAGGCATTAGTGTCTTTTCCATTCAACAGCATTTTTCCGGATGCAGGCTGAGATCCTATCGTGTAAAATACGAAAACGTGGCTAACCACCGTTCTGTTTATGGTTTGCTGTCTTCGTTTCGATCAATATTCTTTCCCAGCGTGCCTCGCCATCTTTTCCAGATTCCCTCCCTTTTTTTAATGTTTATAAAATCCTCCTGGTAAGCTTTTTCAGGATTTATCTCCGGGTCTTTCATCTCCGGTTCCAATAGAGCCATGCTGTCCATCACCATTGGGATCAGCGCCACAGCGCCGCTAACTTTTCTTCGGGTAAACCTGCGAAGTAAACGCGTCTGAAAAGGGTCAGAAGCTATCGCAATCGTTTTAAAACCCAGTTTTACCGCCAGCTTATAACTATAATAAACATTCTCCGTGCTGTGCTCAGCCCGGGTTTCGCAATAAACATGCTCCCTGGGAATACCTAAGGCAACCGCATATTGGGCCATGATTTCCGCTTCCACGTAGGGGCTGTAAACCGCGGCTCCGGAATAGATAATATTTCGCGTTATTCCGCGATCATACAGAAATTTTGACCAATAAATCCGGCCCTTCATTGTTCTGCTCCACTGTCCGCTTTCAAATGGTGAGCCTGGAACAATGATTACATCAAAGGGTTTTTTTTGCAGAGCCTGCTGGTATAATTTTTTTGTTGCCCTGGAAGAAAAGGAGCAGGAAAACAGGGTAAGTATCGGGCAGAATATACAGGGGATCGTCCAGGAATTATCACGTATCATTATACTTTAAAGATTGAAGCCAGTTAGGTATGCGGAAATGCATCTCTTACCGGCCTTGTTTACACAGGATCAGTATGGGTTTTTCTTCCACCGGAACCTTCACTGAACCATTTGAGACAATCAATTTATTCTCATTTCCCATATCTGAATTATCGGCAAAAATAATTTCCCGAACAATATTTCCGTATACATTTCCCAAAGAAAGCGAATAATGCAACACCCTGGTTCCATTCACGGTCGGCGCATAAACGAAGTACGCAACAGAATCCCGGAACTGCTGGTGCCTGTAACGGTAAATCCAAACACTCCCTTTTTCCGAGACCACGCTGTCCGGCAAATAATCTCCCAGCCGTTTAACGAGCGTACTGATATAAAACCATCCCGGATAAGGCATGGTTGTTCCGTCCGGCATCTGGCGTAAGATGCCGCTCGTAAGATAGGTGTCAGGCGCATCTTCGGGCTTGCCATCTGTCAGCCAATATAAAATATAGGCATCGAAGCCGGAAAAAAAAGTTGCATTAATTGATCTGAGCAACATGATACCCTGGCTTTCTGCCGGATTATATCCGGGAAGAAGAGGTGTTGCCTGTCTGGAAGCCTGCCCTTTATCATAACCGTTTTCTCCGAGAAAGCATTCCACCCCAGGCTCCACCCTCCTGCTGCAATTACGCAGCTTTGCCAGTTTTCCACGCAGGGAATCTTCTTCCGGCGAAATCCCCCTGCCTTTACGATTACAATAATAATGATATTGAATACCACCCTGCCACGGAAACTCATGATCGCTCCGAAGATTTTCCGAGAGGAACTTATATACTTTCAGGCGGTTTGTATCCGGACCGACCATTCCGCTCATCATCAGGCGGGAATCCGGATCAGCATTCCGTATGCCGGCGCGGTTCCCGAGACGACCTTCATCGCCGTCCCAATCGGCCGTGCTTTGCGCGAAATATTCCAAAGGACTGCAATACTTACTTCCTACCCACCATGCGTCTTCTTCGTTGCCGTTTTCCCAAAGACTCATCGAACCGCGACCGGATTGCCTTGGGCGGTTGGAAATAGAGAGCAGGGCTGTATCAACTTTTTTGCTGCCGAAAAAAGCAGCCAGGTTCCACATCATCTGCGCATGACGGGAATAACTGGCGGGATCACCTGAATTCATTCCGGGCTGGTTCAACGGCCGGTCCTTATCACTAAAACCCATATTACTCATCCATTGTGAGACGCCGCGAATGCTGAACCAGATATTCCCCTGGTTTATACGCTGAAGGGTATCAATATCAAAAATATATTTATTCAAACCCGCATTATAATATCCGTAATGGAGCATATTAAACTGAACCTGGTTTGCCTGATGCACAGTGTCATTATCAAAATCCAGTGCAAAATTATAGAGCCTGCTATAGTGAAATGGCTTCAACCATTTCGCTTCCTTCTCCATGATATAATTTACACCCAGGAACCGTTTAAGGGGGTTCTGCGTAAAGGAAATAGTATCCGGGACCGGTTTTTCCCGCGGAACCGGCTGAAGTGCAGTTCCATACAAAACCATCTCCGTGATATTGATTTCGTAACTGCTGAAACTGATCATGAGAAACCGGCTGTGTTCATCCAGGGTTATCTTTTTCCAGCCTTGCCGGCCTGCATCCGCCACTGTCTCCATGGCCGCGACGGACTTCCATTTCTTCATAGTTCCTGTATATATCCACAAACTGTCGTTTGTGAGGGATCGGTCATAGAGATAGATTTCCTTCAGTGCATAAGGTATAAGCAGGTCGACCACGATGCGGTTACCCACGCCGGAACCGAAATAGATTGCAGGATGCAAAACGGGCTGGCAATTGGTAACGGGAACAAAAGGCTCCGGGCCCGGGTCATAACGGGGATCAACATACGCATTTTCATCAAAAAGATTATAGGGACTGCTCCCGCCCTCATCGGCGTATCCACTGAGGTCAAATACCTGGTCCCTCGTCACGGTAATTTTCTGGAGCATTCCCGGTTGCATTCCGGTTCCCGTTCTCCCGCTTTCCCCTGCAGGAAAAGCAAAGCACCAGCGAGGAAATCACGATCAGGTAAAATAGGCGCATCGGGATGATCAGGGTTTCTTTTTATTATTCAACAACATGTAGCGTGATGTTTCATAGATGCCCCTGGTGAGGGAAGTCAGTTTCGCAAGGCTATCGCCCGAATTGGCTGGATCAACATCCTCATTGGAGACGACAGAATAAAGCGTTCCCTTATGGGTTGTTATTTGTTCCCGGTAGAAATAGTCGCCCATCACCAATCCGAAATATCCTTCATCCGGATCGTAAATAAATGAGAATGCTTTCTCGGGAGTATGCGCAGAATCAAGCAGGTCCCGGCCAAGGCTGGTATTGTGATAAGTGATTTTAGCCAGTCCGGCTGCGGTGGGCAACAAATCCACCTGGGAAGCAAATTCATGAATTCTTTTCGGTTTCAGCAAGGCTGGCGCATAGAACAGCAGGGGCACATGCATGTTATCGAGACGTTCCTCCGTCCAGGCCCTGGGGAACATTTTTCCTGCATTACCTGCAATACCATGGTCACCAACAAAAATGAAAATAGTATTAGGAAAATATTTCTCTGCGGTCGCTGCATCCATGAACTTCTCATAACAGAAATCCGTATATCTGAACGCATTCATTTCTTCATTGCTCTCAAAACCGAATTGCTTCAGGGAATCTTCCCCAATGTGGACCTTGTGGAAAACAGATCCATCCTCTTCCGGAATGGTGTAGGGCCGGTGATTATCGGCTGTTTGAATGATGGCAAAAAAAGGTTTTGTCTGTTTGTTAAGCACCTGGTTCGCTTCGAGAAATAAATTTTTGTCGCTGATTCCCCACACATCAATCTTAGGCGCTTTATAATCCTGCTGTTCGTAGAGATGAAGACCATTCACATTATCTTTAAGCAAACCGCGGATATCTGCCCAACTTGCGCTACCGCCAATAAAATAAAATTTTTCATACCCCTCAAAATCATCCATGATGCTATGCTGGTCAACGGCATCGGGATTCCTGCTGGTGGTGCTATTGGCCTGTCCAACATCAGGTATGCCTGTAAGTACCGCCCATACACCCCGCGCAGTACCATAGGAAGGTGTAAAACACTGGTCAAAGAAAATTCCTTTTTCACTCAGTCCTTTGAAAAAAGGCGTTGTATTCAACGGATTCCCCCACATGGAACTCTTGTACGCACTGAAAGATTCGCAAATGACCACTACAATATTGGGTTTGTTTGTTGCAGGCGGCTGGCGGATGAACCGGTCGTAATTGAGGGAACCGGAATCTCCCGGAAACTGGAAATAAGGTCTCAGCAAGGGATAAGCCTGTTTTACTTTACTGATATTATATACTGATTTCCGGAATTTCAGGCTGCTGAAAAAAGACTGGAAGGGATTTAAGGCCAGATTTGCGCGATAATCATTCCCTAAGGAAAAAGCATCGCTCCAGCGTAAAGGAAACTGCCCAAGATTCCCGAAAATAGCCACACCCAGCAAAAGAAAACTGCAGAGCATCCAGATCCATCTTTTTTTTGGAACCTCGGTGCTGGCCCGGCGGGAAATCCGGTTGAATGCCCGCCGCAATAACCAAAAAATAAATATACTGCCCATAGCCCAACCCAGCAGTATCCGCAATACCGGATAAGTTTGCCAGAGCATGGTCAGGGAAATGCCAGTGTCCTGCAGATAGTTCAAAGCACTTGCACTAAGCCGAACAGAAAGATAGCTGTAGTGTGCAAAATCCACTATGTAAAAAAGCATAAATACGACAGTCGCAATGCCGAGTAAAATAAATTCAGCCTTTTTGCCTGCAGAAGAGCGAAATGGGTCCCATGCCCGCAGAAACCCAATCGCCAGCATCGCTTCAAGCAAAATACAGAGCATTTTCATGTCAAAGCGGAATCCGAGCAAAAATGTCCTCGCTAACAATTCAATCGGATTTCCGGTATGATTGAATGAAAAATAAAAAATCAACCGGAGCAAACTCATCAGGATCAAAAAAATAATGCCAGTCCAAAAAATCCATCGGACCAATTTAGGTATCTTTAACCCTGTGAACATAAACTTGATTATGGGGTTTAAAATTAGAGCAATTATTCTGGAATCATGATTTTACTCCTGTCGGGAAATCAGTCTGCTATTTTCCAGCAACTCATCAGGCTTGATCATTGGCTTTTCAATAAAATAAATCAGGATTGGATAAACCCGGTTTTTGATATGGTATTTTCATTTATCCGGCAGGCGGAATTCTGGATTCCTTTTTATTTATTTTTATTGGTATTGGCACTGGTGAATTTTGGAAGAAAAGGAATATGGTGGTCAGCCACACTGATTATGACCGCCATAATCAGCGATCTTTGCAGTAGCACGGTGATTAAAAATAGCATTTTCAGGCTGCGACCCTGCAGGAACCCGGATTTGGCAGATCAGGTGCGGGTGCTCGTTAATTATTGTCCCCAAAGCTCAAGTTTTACCTCCTCTCACGCCTCCAATCACTTCGCCATTGCTTTCTTTATTTTTATAACTTTAAATCAAACCGGTTCCTGGCGATGGCTGTTATTATTGTGGGCATTCATCATTTGCTATGCCCAGGTGTATGTAGGTGTTCATTTTCCCCTGGACATTCTCGGAGGCGCACTGGTTGGCAGTTTGATCGGGTACCTGATGAGCCTTTTTTTCAAAAAACAGTTTGGAACACTAAGTTTAAAGTGAGGTTAAAGCATGATTGAAATCGTTATCCTTTTCTGCTTGATTTTTCTGAACGGATTATTTGTAATGGCGGAGATCGCCCTGGTCTCAGCGCGCAAATCCAAGCTGGAAGACATGGCCT
Organism: uncultured Chitinophagaceae bacterium; assembly: GCA_963705005.1. Taxonomy (GTDB): domain Bacteria; phylum Bacteroidota; class Bacteroidia; order Chitinophagales; family Chitinophagaceae; genus Puia. Next base: position 10,163 of record CAVPIO010000008.1, on the reverse strand, counting down.
CCAAAGGAGACGGGAAGGCAAAAGCAGCGTTGGGCCTGACTGAAAATCCTGAGCTTTTTTTATCCACTGCACAAATCGGGATTACCCTGGTATCCATTCTTACGGGTTATTACTCAGGAGAAAAATTCAGCGTATACCTGAAACCCTATGTTGAAAAGATTCCGCACCTCCATCACTATGCCGCGAGTATTTCTACCGGCCTTATCGTGATTATCGTTACTTTTTTGTCCATCCTTTTCGGCGAATTGATACCCAAAAGGATCGGACTGCTGGCAGCGGAGCGCATAGCACGCACCGTTGCCCGCCCGATGAAATTGGTTTCCCGCATCGGTTACCCGATAATTGCACTTTTGAACTGGCTGAGCAATCTTTTTTTTGTAGTTTTTTCTATTAAACCTTCAACGGACAGCAACGTAACGGAAGATGAAATCAAAGCCATCATTCACGAAGGAACAGAACAGGGAACCATCCAGGAGGCGGAGCAGGAAATTATTGAACGGGTATTTCATCTCGGCGACAGGAATATCACTTCCCTCATGACCCACCGAAGTGATATTATCTGGTTCGATCTGAAGCGGGACGAACAGAAGATTAAAGAAAAGATCCTGAAGGAGCCGCATTCCCTCTACCCTGTTTGCGACGGCCAGATTGATAATATAAAGGGAATGGTATCCATCAAAGACCTGTATGTAGCCGATGATTCAGCTATGTTTAAAGACCTGATAAAACCTGCTCTTTTCATTCCTGAAAATAATACAGCTTACCAGGTGCTTGAAAAATTCAAGCAATCAAAAACGCATAGCTGTTGTATTGTGGATGAATATGGCAGCCTGCTGGGCATGATTACCCTCAACGATATTCTTGAAGCCATTGTCGGAGATATTCCTCAGCCCGATATGGCAGATTACGAAATTGTAAAAAGGGAAGACGGATCCTTTCTGGTGGATGCCCAGATTCCGTTCTATGATTTTCTGGTTCATTTCGATAAAACAGAATGGATGAATGAGGGCGAACATGAATTTGACACCCTCGCCGGATTTATTCTTCATCAGCTGGAGCACATCCCGCATACCGGTGAGCGGATGGAATGGAAGGATTTCAAGTTTGAGATCGTGGATATGGATGCACAACGGATAGACAAGGTGCTCGTAATAGCTATACCCCGCAAAAAAAACCAGGACTAATCTGTTTCGCCGTCTCGGACCCTGATCTTTTTTTTGCCGGCATTTTTCTTCTCGAAATCCTGCACTTCTTTTGGCTTGACCAGTTTCCCCGGGCTATTTTGGAGGAATCCTGCAATACAGGAGCATTGGATGTTTCCAGCTTACCCATCGTATAGGTTTGCGTCCGGGTTATCATGCCGGTGGAAGGGTCGTAGAATTTCCACACACCATGGCGGATCGCCACACCCTCATTCTTTACGATCACCGTGCGGTACTCATTCAAATGTTCAACGTCTTCCACAACCAGGGTATCGTATAATTTTTCGGGATTCATGGCCCGCCATCCTTCTTCACGGACAAGGGCACCCGCAGCATTAAAATACTGGCATGTTCCGTCTTTATTTCCCCAACGGTAAAACTCAAGCCCGGTCAGATCATCTTCCAGATCATAAATCCTCCATGGGCCCTCCTTCTTGTCATTTTTGTACTCGCCTTCTTCCTCATAGCCGGGTTCTCCCCTGATCTCATCCACATGGTGGACCCATTTTCCCTGCTTTAATCCTTTTGAATCTACCTTGTTGAGTGTATCTCCTTTCACGCCGATTATATAGGACCCGGGCTGGGAATAGCCATGGATCGAAAGTAAGCAGCAGAAAGCCGAGTATAAGTCGCATAATTAAAGGATATGATGCTTCATGAAAACGGTCAGGGATAACCAATTGTTGCGGGGCCGCGATTGAACAAGCTGATTATATTTGCAAACTTAACAGCATTCCATGTTCAAATGCAATTGTTTTTTGATATTGATTTTCAGTTCATTAACTGCATCCTCACAAGAAATGACCATTTCCAGGATGAAGGCCGAATTAGAGAAATCCCCGAATTCTCCGCTTTACGTTAAAGATATTTTAAAAAAGAAATTCAGGCTGGACACCGTAATGGTTACGCGGACTGCTCATTTCAACAGCCTGGCCGACAGCCTGGCTTACAACGGTATAATCAAAAAAGTATACGGGCCCTATCATATTCAGGGCATCCGTTTCCTCGTGCAGGTGTTGGCTAAACTCCCTAATACTTTTTACAGGATATCCCAGATTTATATAGATACCTCCGTTTTCCGCTACCGGATTGCAGATTCAATAGGAAAATCCATATTGGCCAGGGTAAGCAATAAGGAGGATGATTTCGGTCACCTCGCGCAGACCTACTCCATGGGTGGGGAAGCCTCAACAAAGGGGGATCTTGGCTGGGTCGCAAAAGGCACATTGGTACCCACGATAGAAAGGGAGGTTGAGAGAAGAAAAAAGGGTGATGTTTTTATTGTCTGGACCTCCAACGGACTTCACATCATCAAAAAAACCGAGGATCCGAGGCAGGATAATAATGGCGTAGCGTTGTTGATGCGGATCTTTTTATAGGAAATACAGGAGGCCCAGTTCATATCCTTTCAATCCAAGCCCCGAAATGCTGCCGATGCATTTTGCAGAAATATAAGAATGCTTTCTGAATTCCTCCCGTCCGGACACATTGCTGATGTGCACTTCAACTACCGGGGTTTTGATGGCCGCAATGGCATCCCCAAGTGCTATGGACGTGTGGGTATACGCTGCTGCATTGAGCAAAATACCGTCATAACTAAAACCCGTCCTTTGAAGTTCATTTACGAGTTCTCCCTCCACGTTACTCTGGAAATAATCAATCTCCACATCAGCATATTTTTCTTTCAGCGCCTTCAGAAAGTCCTCAAAAGTCTGCCTTCCGTAAATACCCGGTTCCCTGGTTCCCAGGAGGTTGAGATTTGGTCCGTTAATGATGGAGATCTTCATTGAGTAAATATAAGTAATTATGAAAGTCAACAGCACCTATGGATGAATGCGATGTTCGAGTCGTTCCCCGATTTGTAACACCCATGGCTTTGGAATATCCGGAATCGGATCCGGCGGAATGTATTTGGTAGAAGAACTTACCATATACACCGCTTTGTCATTCGGAATATCTACTTCCCGGAAAGGAATTTGATGTTCTGTAAAGCGGATCCTGTTAGAAGTATAATATGTAAACTGTACAGGAATGATTTGTCCGCTGGCTTTGAACCGGGCAAGTTCATATTTTATTTCAGCAGTTTTATAATAAACAAAAGGAAAACTTGCAAAACCGAAAGACAAATTTATCCCCGCAATTAAATACAGTAAATTCCTTAGTTTTCTTTCGGCGACGACGTCTTTTGCTTCCTTGCCGGTCGCGACGTCGAACACGTGCACGTCGCCGCGCTCGGCTCCGCCTTTCGCGAGCGCGACCGCGATCTTCTTTCCGTCGGGCGACGGCGCGAACCATCCGATCGACGTTCCGCCGTTCGCATCCATCGCGTTCGGATCGACCAGCACGCGCTCCTTGTCGATGGAAGCGAGCGTAGACAGCACGATGAGATAGGGCTGCTGCTTCGGCGGACGACGCTCGAGCGCGAAGATATTTCCTTTCTTCTGCACGAGCCCGTCCCAGGACGGCGACGACTCGCCCATGAGCGCTCCCACGCGTGATGCGACTGCTGCGCGCTGCGGATCGCCGTCGAGCATCTTTCGCGCAAACGCGTTCTCGGCGTCCGACCATGCGAGCACGGCGGGATCCTTCGCATCCTCGAGCGCGCGAAAATCGTCGACGACCTTGAGATCGCCGTACGAGTCGGTGACGGCCTTCTTCGGAAACTTCGGATACGCGGGCTTCGCGGGAGCCGGCGGGTCTCGGCGATCGGCGCGGGCGGCAGCGTCACCTTCGAAGGCGGCGGCGGCAGCTCGGTGTTCGATCCTCCACACGCGACGACGAGAGGAAGCGACAGAAGAGGAGGCGGCGAAACGAAGGTTCATGCGGCACACCTCATCAGCTATCGCGTGCGGGACGCAATGCTCATGATCGACCCGTAATAACAAGCCGTTTCGTGAGCTAATGCATGCGGAGGCCGGTGCCGTAGACGCCGCGAGCGCGTCCTCCGGCGAGACCGCGACGCTCGGCGCGACGACTCCGCGCGCGGTGATTTTTCCGGAGAGCGCGCGCTCGGCGAACATCGCTTGGATCTCGCGCGGTGAGCCCGTACGGATCGGAGCCGGAGAAAAAAACGCGCGACGTGACGCCGTCTTTCGTGGCCTCCGCGAAGATATCGAAGCGCGCGTTGCGATCGTCGCCTTCGGGCCCGGCGCTGGATTTCGAGACGTAGCGCTCGAGCGGGCCTTGCAGCGCGCGCACGATGCCGGGAAAAATCGCGCGACCGATTTGCATGCCACGCGCCGCGCTCTTTCCGGACGACATGAAGGTGCGCACGGTCGTCGCACCCGTGTGCGATGGCACGACGACCGACTCGGGGCTCGGAAACGAAAACGTCCACACCGGTTTTCCATTCGGAGCTGCGAACGCGCGCACGTGGGTCGCCGCAGCTTCGCGAACGAGCTCACCGTCGACGAATTGGCGCGGATCGCCGTCGGCCGTCATCCCGATCATCGAGAGCTTCGTACCGCGCGACGTCGCGCCGCCCATGCCGCCTTCCGGCGTGCGAAGCATGTAAACTACATTGATTTTTGTCGGGATTTTCCCCTGCTTTTTTCGCGGCTTCGTGCGCGGTCCAATCACCCACCGCGATCTCGTAAGCGAATGCCGGCACTGCGCAGGCGCCGCTCGCTTCGGCAATCTTTCCGTATTTCGAAACAAAGCGAGCGCGACGAATTTTTGCTCGCCCGTCGTGTCGGCGTAATGCACGCCCAGCTTTGCGGCCGCAGCGAGGACGGGCTCGCCCACTTCGATGAACGGCCCCGCGCACGCGCAGACGACCTTTCGATCCTTCAGCGCCGCTTCGAGCGATTCCGATTTGCGAATGTCGACAACGGCCGTCTCGACATCGCCGCCGAGCTCTTTCGCCATCGCATCGAGCTTGTCTTGGCTTCGCCCTGCGATCGCGAACGCGATCTTTTTCTTCGCGAGCGCACGAGCGACGAGATTGCCAGTGAATCCCGTGGCTCCATGAACGAGGACCTTTGCGCGATCGGCCATGGGGCGAGCGTAGCGCTCGGGCTCGATCGCGTCGTGAGTAGGCATGAAAAAACCCTCCGGCGTTTCCACCGGAGGGAGAAGAAATGTTCCGTACCACCAATGCCGTGCGAGCGCTGTTGTGAACCCCTAGCCGAAGCTAGGTGGGAGACATATGCCGCGCTTAAGGCTTCCGAGTTATCTGCCTTGTCCCGTTGAGGACGGGCTCGTCATGAGACGAGCGTGTCGAGGGCAGCCCGGCGTGCGCACCGAGCGACAGGGCGCCTCCCTGGTTCAGTTCATAAGGGATCCACAAGTAGCGTCGTCACCTGCCTAGTAGAGGGAACGCGATCGATCATAAGCGCCCGCGGGGTTTGGTCAACGCTCACGAGCGCGACTTCGCGAAGTATCTAAAGAACGAAAAAGCTCACAAATTGGGCCGATTCGTGCATCCCGTGGGATGGCTCGGGTGAGGTCGTCATGACGCAAGCCGCCGAAGAGCTCGCCCAAGAACGCATCGGAGCCACCTCGTTCGTAGGAGAAGAGGAAGGCGCGGAGCGGATCGCCGATCTCGCGCGAACCGGCGTGCTCGTCGTGCGCGTGGAATTCGAGACGGCGATGCGCGGCAAGCTCGAAGACGCCGTCGATGATGCGATCGATGCCACGCTCGCCGCGCGGGGAGCGGGTCATCCGGGAGTCGGCGCGTACGATCGCGAAGGCGCGATGAACGATCGCATTTTCCGCGCGCGAAGGCTGGGTTCTCGGGAATCGCAGTCGTGCTCGGCTGCGCTGTCTCCGCTTTGCGCGGGGCGATCCTCGCTCGACGCCGACGACTGCGCGTCGCTGCGCGCGTTGTCCGATCTCACGTCCTCGCGTCCGTTCTGGATCGTCCTCAAAAAATCCGACCGCGATCTCGGAGCGCATGCGAAAACCCATCCCGCTTTCGTCTCTTTTGCTTCCGCACGCCGCTTCAGCGCGTCGCCCCGTCGTCGTCGACCTCGCCGTCGGTCGATCGCCATCGCCGTCACTTCGACCTCGACCTCGACCCGTCCGCGACCTCGCCTTCGCCTGCCTCGACCGTCGACCATCGCCCTCGACCTCGCCTTCGAACTCGACCCTCGGCGCGTCCATCGCAACTCCCGAAGACGTGTGGCGCGGTTGGATGCTCGCGCTCACCGCCGCGCGAGGCCCGCAATCGCTCGCCGGGTTCGAGCGTCTCTTCGTCGAGGCGTATCTCCCACTCCTCAATGCGCTGGCATCGGGCCTCGACGATCCGCGCGCGCGCGCAGTCGATGCTGGTATTTCGTCGTGCGTTCGAGGCATCGTATCCGGAAGCGGCGGCGCGATTTCCGCTGACCGACAAGCGTCCGCGCATGGTGCTCGATGCGCCGGAGCTCGCGATGAAGCTCGCGCGCACCGCATGGCGCGAGCGTGAGCCAAATCGTGCTCGTCGAATCGATGCGGCTCGATCTCGGCGATCACGTGCGCGATGCCTTCAAGCTGCGCTCGGCGATCGCGGAGTGCTCGTCGAGGAGACACGCCTGCATGCCGCATTGCCGACGACGGCAGCGCGCCAGCTCGAGACGATCGCCCGCGGCCGCGAAGCTTGCGCTCGCCTTCGACCCACAACGAGGATCTCGCGCTCGCAGCACGCGGCGCGCGTGGTCTGCGAAAGCTTCGCATCGGTGGACGCGAGATCTTACAAGCTCGACACCGATCGACGTTGCGCTGGAGACGGACGCGCGTTGTACGACGGAGCATTTCATGGAGCTCGCAGACGCGGTCGCAGAGACGATCGCCGAGCACGCGACGGCGCTTCGCTCGAAGACGCTCCTTTATGTCATGGGCGACCGCGGCTTCACGATAGACGCCCACGGACGTGCGAGGTCGGGCGGCGCGACGCCCGAAGAGGTCATCGTGAAAGCGTACGCATTCGTCGTCGGATGTTGAGGGCGCACCGGCGTCGCCGTCATCGACGATCACGGCGAGCACACGTACGCCAGCATCGCCAAGCACGCGCAAGGGATCGCCGCCGCTCTCGGCGACAGGAAGGGAAAGCGCGTCGCGATCTTGGTCTCGCCCGGCGCGGCCTTCGTCGCGTCGCTTTTCGGCGCATGGCTCTCCGGCGCGTGCGTCCTCGTGCTCTCGCCACTGCATCCGGCGCCTGAAATAGCTTATTTTCTCGACGATTCGCACGCGGAGGCGATCCTCGTCTCGACCGATCTCGCGCCGCGGCTCGCGAACGAAAAGAGCCGCACGAAGATCGACCCAGGGGCGTGCGCGCCCGCGCACTTCGATGCTTCCAGGTTGCCCAAGCTCGAAACCGACGCGCTGCAGCTCTACACGAGCGGCACGACCGGCAAGCCGAAAGGCGCGGTCCTCACGCACGCGAACCTCGACGCGAACACGAGCGTGCTCGCAAAAGGCGTGGGGCATTCACGAGCGACGTTTTGCTGCTGCACGTGCTCCCGCTGCATCACACGCATGGCCTCGTCGTCGCGCTGCTCACGACGCTCGCGCGCAGGCGGCATCGCGTGACATGCTTCGGCTCGTTCGATGCGGCGCGCGTGTGGAACGACCTCGCGCACGCGACGCGTCTTCATGGCGCGTGCCGACCATCTACGCGAAGCTGTTCGACGGCGTTCGACGCGGCAGACGCATCGACACGCAGATCAAGTGGATGCACAATGCACGCAAGTTGCGGCTCGCCACGAGCGGCAGCGCGGCGCTTGCCCGTGACGCTCGCGGAGCGCTGGCGCGAGATCACCGGGCACATCCCGCTCGAACGCTACGGCATGACCGAGATCGGCATGGCGCTCTCGAATCCCTCGACGGCGAGCGCCGCGCCGGGCTGCGTCGGACATCCGCTGCCCACCGTCGAAACGCAAAATCGTCGGAAGCGAAAACGAAGGCGAGCTTTGGATCCGCGGCCCGAGCGTGTTCGGTCGCTACTTCGATCGCGAAGAGGCCACGCGCGAGAGCTTTGCAGCTTGCGACGACGGCGGCCAGCGACTGGTTCATGACCGGCGACACCGTCGCAGCGGCGCTGACGGCGTCTTCAAAATTCTCGGACGCACCAGCATCGATATTTTGAAGAGCGGCGGCTACAAGTTGTCCGCGCTCGAGATCGAAGAGGTGATTCGCGAGCACGACGCCGTCGCCGAGGTCGCAGTCATCGGCGTCCCCGACGAAGAATGGGGCGACCGCGTTGTCGCGTGCATCGTGCCGAAGCCAAATATGGCCGATCGCTGCGACACCGAAAAAATAAGGGTATTTTGCAAAGAAAAGCTCGCCGCCTACAAAGTTCCAAAGGACGCATTCGTGCTCAGCGAGCTGCCGCGCAACGCGATGGGCAAGGTCGTCAAAGCGGAGCTCATCAAGAGCGTTAGCGAACGCTTACGTAAGGCGTGACTAACACTTAGCGACCAGGCTTGGTCGCGCCCAGCTCAGAGTCCGTGCATCGCTTGGCGAATCTCGGAAGCTTTTGCGACGCCGGGATGAAGCCACACGATGCGCCCTTCGCGGTCGAGCACGACGACGGTCGGCACGTTGTGCACGTCGCCGAAGGGACCGCCGCCGGCGATGGTTGCGGCATCGGCCAGAGCTACCGGAAATTCGACGCCGAGCTTTTGCGCGTACACCTCGACGAGCTCGCGGTCTTTGGATTCTTGCAATGCGACGAGTGCGTAATGGACCGAGTCGCCGTCGTGCTTGGCCATCTGCACCATGAAATCGACCTGCGCTTGGCTCATCAAATCCCAGGTCGTCGTGAACGCGAGCACGGTTGGCGCACCTCGCGTTGAGGCTGCATTTACCGGTCGATTGTCGATCGAGTCGAATTCGAACTCGATGGGCGCGCGATTGTCGGGTTGTGCAGATGCACCGATCACTGGCTCGGGCTGTTTGCTTCCGCCGCATCCAAATGCGCAAACGAAAATCAGCGCACCGACAAAAACTCATTCGCTCTCTTATTCGCTTTTTTGGCCAACGAAGCCGTCCTCTTTATCCGCGAAGAGCACGTTGAACGTGGTGAGCGTTCCGTAACATTGCGTGACGTACTGCTGCATCTGCACTTTTTCTTCGTCGCTCAATTTCGGATGGCTGTTCACCTTTTGTTCGAGCACGCGGAGCTTGTCGCGGATCATCACGATCTTGTGGAAGAGCGACTCGATGGGAATGTGCTTGTCTTGCACGCCCTCCTTTCCGGCTTTGATGATCACCTCACCGCCATCCCATTTTCCGGCGATGTCGACGTTGCTCACGCCGAGCTCGTCGCGGATGACGTCGCGCAAATCGACCGAAATTCGTCTGCGTCCATTTCCAAAATCTCCTCGGGAAGCGTGAAAATAAAGGGTTCTGGCGCTCCTTGCTGCGAGCCGCCCGAAACGCGTGGCGATTTGCGTCGCAGCGCATTTCGTCGCTTCGCAGTCTTGCGGAAGTGATTCTTTGAATGTGCCGCTTCTTCACGTATTGCGAGCACGTGTTCGTCTCGTAGAGCGGCGCGGGCCACACGCCGAGCAAACACTGACCGGCGCGTTTCACTTCCCCGTTTTGATCGATGGTCTCGGTGACGCGAACGAATCTAGCGCACGAGCCACAACGCTTTTCGAGCCGCTTGTCGAGACCGGTCGTGTCGTCGGGCCCGCTCATGCCTCGCCCGATACTACGCGCTGCCTGCGCGCAGAGAGAAGAGGTCTGCGAACCGTACGAGCCCTTCTGGGACGCGACCGTTCAGGCGACGCGTGGTGATGACCGCGTGTGCGAGATCTTCCACGGTGTCGTCGAAGCTCGCCTCGGAGAGCTCGATGCCCTCCCACATCGGCTGGAGAAGCAGCTCGTGACCTGCGCGAAGCGGCTCGTGCGCTACCGACGTGACGCCTCGTGCGTTCGTCCATCGAATGACCAGGACCTCGACGAAGCTCAAATCGAGCGGCAAAAGAAGCAGTGTGATGCGCTCGCCGTTTTCGAGCGTCGCGGTGAGCGCTTTCC
>CAVPIO010000007.1:0-31295 GCA_963705005.1 uncultured Chitinophagaceae bacterium | reverse complement strand
CGCCTCTTGCCCTGGGTTCGTTTTGGGATTTTCTTTTTGTTATTTTAATTTATATAGTAATTATATGGAGCTTTCAATGAGGAGAAATTTCTTATTAAGAATCTGCCTGGGTATTGAGCTTACTGTGAAAAAACCCGGTTCCGGTTAGTTCCTGAAATATGGTAAATGAGGTTAATGCCAATTCTATTGACAATGTTTATACTTCAATCGCTACAAGCATCTAAATATGTGAGGCAATACTTGCAAAAGAGCATAACAATAGTGTGTTATTTTTTTCAGATTATAACATGCTGTCTCTGCTCTGGATAGTAAACCAGGCAGGTAAAATTAAATATTTATGTAAACAAATAAATGCAATAAATGTAAACAAAAATTTGTATCATTGCCAGAGTGGACTACTTCCCGGAGACCTTACAAAGTCAGCCTGATCTTATACCCAGGCTGCCCTAAAGGAGCGCCGGAGAACGGCAACTTCCGGTTCCAAATTGATCTTCAATCTTAAAACACAGAAATACGGGATCATGAAAATATACAAATGGACTTTTTGGATCTTATCCTGCTTCCTTCCATTTTGTTGGTGCACAACGTTCTTTTGATCCCATGGTCAGGATCATTATCCGACCTGACCACACAGACTGGGTATATAAGAGAGGAGAAAAAGCACAATTTCAGTGACCGTCATGGAATTCGGAAATCCATTGAAGGACGTGCCCGTCTATTAAGAAGTAAGACCATAAAGGATGAAGCCGTCTAAAAAAGGACTCGCTCACGCTACCTAAAAGAACGTATATACTGGTATGGCTCCCCCAAAGCATTTGGCAAGCTGTACCGCAGACGTACCAACAGCGCCGGAAGCTCCATACACAAGAACTTTTTGTCTCTTCCTGATATTTCCTTTTCTAAGAAAATACAATGCGGTTGTTCCTCCAAAAGGAATGGCAGCGGCTTCTTCATATGTCATATTGTTCGGTTTTATTGCCAGCGCGCTTTTTTCAGGCAAACATTTGTACTCAGCATAAGCACCGAGACGCAATCCGGTAGTTCCAAACCCTGATCTCCTTCTTTAAATAGTTTTACATCCTTGCCAATAGCTTCAACTTCCCCGGCCAGGGCAAACCCGAGTATTGATTTTTTTGGTTTTGTGAGACCAAAGAAAACCTGACCGCAAAGGGGTCAGCTTTTCGCAGGCGAATGTCTCCTGATGAGACGGCAGTCGCATGAATTCTTATCAGTATTTCATTGTCGCCGGGAACAGGCTTTTCCACTTCCCTGAGCATCAGCACTTCCGGTGGCCCATACTTCGTGCATACTATTGCTTTCATTCTAATTAATTTATTTATTATAGGAAAGGGAAACGATTTAGTTATGCCGGAATTCCATTACCCAGGTCATTGGAAAAGAAAGAATCAAAAATCAGAAATAAAATAGGTAATGCAAGTTATCTCTTCTTCAGGAATTACCTCTTTTTCCTGATCATTGACAATGGATGGGGAATGAAATGATGGAAGAAAGTTAAAGAACTACTAATGTGCAACCAACCTGGGTAACCTCCCGTTTATGATTGTTCAAATATTTATTTAATCAAAATCTTAAATGTCAAATCCAAAAAAATGGAAATTAAAAAATGGGTAGTGATGATTTTTTTAGTGGGAGCTTCTATTATAACTATGATTGGTTGCAAAAAGAATTATGCCGTTCAATCAGCGCCCATAGCTCAACAGGAGATTCTCCTGCAGAATAGTACCACACTTGGAACTTACCTGACGGACAAGCAAAATCATGCTTTGTATTTTTTCTCAAATGATGCAGACGGACAGGACAGTTGTACAGGTGGCTGTCAGACGATGTGGCCTTCATTTATTGTTGAAAATCTGACTGCCGATAAACTTGGAGCCGGTTTGGATATTTCCGATTTCGGTTCCATTACTTCTTCAACGGGAGCAAGGCAAGTCACTTACAAAGGATGGCCACTGTATTCTTATAATCCTTTACAAAATGGAACTAACCAGCCCGAAGCACCGGGTCTCACATCGGGAGATGGCTTTGCCAATGTTTGGTATGTAGCCAGGCCTGACTATACGATCATGCTTGCAAATGCACAGCTTATCGGGAACGATGGCAGGAAATACAAATCTGATCTTTCGGAAGGTATAGGTAGAACACTTTATTTCACAGATGGAAGTGGTCATTCCATATACACTTTCAGCAAGGATAGCAGCGGCAAAAATAAATTTACCGCTCCGGATTTTTCAAATAACCCTATCTGGCCTATCTATGAAACCGACAAAATTGTAGTCCCTTCCAGTTTGAGCAAAACGGACTTTGGATCAATCCAGGTTTTTGGAAAAGTGGAACTCACCTACAAAGGATGGCCACTGCATAATTTTGGGCAGGATGGCAACACGCGGGGATCGAATAAAGGAATCAGCTTTCCACTGCCCGGCGTTTGGCCGATTGCAGTAAAGGATATTCGTGCGGCTCCTTAATATTTTCCTTCCGTAATGAATTCCCGGCACAAAGGGTTTAATTCAATGAAGTGTCAATTTCCCCCTGGTTCATCATATTTTCAAAGCCTGATGGATCAGGGGAAATTTATTTTGGAAAGACCTCTTCTTTGAAGTTGCTCATTTTACAAGCCGATATTGCATTTGATCATAGTGTGTTCCGGTTCAATAACAAACACTCCTGCATCAAATCCGGACGATTCTTATTTTTTTGATTTCCTTATTCAGTTGAATATCAATTATTAAATAAAATGGCAAGTCTTGGCAGAAAAACCGTAAAGTGTTGGGAGCTTCGGTCACGACAATCGTCGGACTCTTATCAAAAGAATTCCTCCGCCTGGTATTCATCGCCCTGCTGATCGCTTCACCAATAGCATGGTAAACTATGCATGGCTGGCTTCAGAATTTTGCATACCGGACCGGCATCGCATGGTGGGTTTTTCCGCTGGCAGCCAGCGCCACAGTTCTGATCACCTTCGTGACCGTCGGCTTCCATTCATTCAAGGCTGCAGTCGCTGATCCGGTCGACAGTCTGAGAACTGAATGATCCTCATTTTTTGAAGCCCATGTGCAACACTCTTCCTTCAAAGTTTATCCCGGGGCGGGTACAATTTTCTAAATCCGGTTTTTCTCCTTTAGCCGTCTGTTCTCCGACAATTGCCCGTTACCAGTTCCTTAAGGAAGATGACCTTATGGGTTAGTACCCTTATCATATCATATTAATATAATATATAAATATTTCTTACCTGAAATGGCAATTTTTTGCCAATAAATTGAAAAAAAATCTAAAGTTTTAATATTTGGTATTCCGTTTTATGCCTGTTTTTAATTATATCCGGCTTAGCTCTCGCAGGCTGGAATTCTCCCAATTTGGCCAGGGGTAAATAAAAGTTCTATTCCTGGCCAGTCAGTGTTATTAATTTCTTTACCCTGCTGTTTTCCCATCTTTATGCGCGACCCTGCTAATGCAATTACAAATTAAATCTGGAATTCAAATTCATTTACAAATTTTTGTGAGCTGAGTCAGTAGAGGAAAATTAATATGCGATAGAAGTATCAGGATAACATTTTCTTTTGCTAGCCTTTCGCCAACTGCTCAATCAAACCTTTAGCTTATCCGCGTTTCATGCCAACTGCTCAATTTGGGCCTGCCGGGGACTATCCCACATTCAAAGCACTCTTTAGTTTCAGTATCTTTAAAAGGCATGAAACCCGGTTTTTTCATATGCAGTTTTCTATTGCCTTTGTGGCTTTTCAGCCAGTCACCGCGTATTGATAATCTGCGAAAAATATTGCCCCTCTTAAAGGATTCAGCCAGGATCGACAGCATGAATGCGCTTAGTCAGCTATTCATTGAACAATCCGTAAAAGATTCAGCGGAGTATTACGCCATATCGGCTTATAATATGTCTGCTGCTCTCCATTATATCCATGGCCTTGCGGAATCCATTTCCCGGCAGAGTAATATCAAAACTTTTTTCTATGGGAATTTGCCTGGAGCAGAAATATTAGACAAAGAATCTATCGGCCTGTATCAAAAATCCGCAAACAAAGCCGGATTGGCAGCAACTTATGATCACCTGGCTTTTGTTAGTTTCGGACAAAGCAAATATGATGATGCCCTGAAATTCGCAGATGAATCTTATGCTTTGTACAAGAAAAACCTGGATGAATTAGGCATGATGGATATTCTGTGTTTGATTACACAAATTCATCTTAAAAGAGGAGAATTTGACAAGGGCTTCGATACCGGACAGTTGGCCCTGCAATTAAGTACACATATTGGCGTCAGAACCGAAATCAATGGCTGTCTGCTCGGTCTGGGTACACTCTGCATGGGGATTGAAGACTATTCCCTGGCATTGAATTATTACAGGCCCGTATTCCAAAATTTCACGGCTGAGGATTCAATAAGTTTATTAAAGTCAGAAGATCTTATTTGGGCCAAAATGGAATATGCAGAGATCTATAGTCATCTGCATATGTTTGATTCTGCATTATACAGGTACAATCTATTTGATACCGCCAGGATGCCCGAAAAAGATCTCCGGATATTCCTTGTGAGCAAGGGAGAATATTTCATGCTGTCTGGCCAATATGACAAAGCCCTGCCAAATCTTTTGAGGGGATTGGCCATTCATTTAAAACTAAATGATGGTAATGAGATCATTCGGACCGTACTGGATCTCGCAGAAACATATAAACAATTGCACAATGAAGACCAGGCTCTCCTGTATGCCAGGCAGGGACTCAATCTGGGCTTTAAAACGCTTTCCCGGCAAAGAATGCGGGATGCATACAAATTGCTGTATTCGGTATATGACAGCCGCGGAGAAACAGACAGTGCCTATTTTTATTACCGTTCTTATATTAAGACAAAGGAATCATTGACGGACGATCAGACTAAAGGAAAATTTGCCGCTAATGAAAATGTTCAAAAAATCGAACTGCTTAATAATGAAAAACTGATCAGCCGGCAAAAACTTAAGATACAGGATCAGCAATTAAAAAATGAAACCCTGATCCGGAATATCCTGATTGCTTTTGTATTCGTTGTATTGCTGTTAAGCCTTTTAATACTTAGAAATACGCTATTGAAACGCAGGAACGAAAAACTGAAAAACGAGAGTATACAAAAGGCACTACAGCATAAAACATCTGAGATGGAGATGCAGGCTTTGCGCGCCCAGATGAACCCGCATTTTATTTTCAACTGCCTGAATTCGATTAACCGTTTCATTATGAAGAATGAATCCCAGGCTGCTTCGGATTACCTGACCCAGTTTTCCCGGCTGATCCGCTTAGTCCTTAACAATTCAAAAAAATCCTGGATTCCGCTGGAAGAAGAGATTGATATGCTCAGGCTCTATCTTGATATGGAAAAACTCCGTTTCAAAGACGCTTTTAATTATGTGCTTTCCTGTGACGAAAGTGTCGATCCTTCCACCCTGTTCATTCCTCCGCTTTTACTGCAGCCTTTTGTAGAGAATGCCATATGGCATGGGCTGATGCATAAAAAAGAAAATGGCCTGGTTACCATTTCATTCAGGGTGGAGAACGATATCCTTCATTGCACCGTAATTGACAACGGAGTAGGAAGATCTGTAGCTGCAAATGCAGGAAGCAAATCCTCACAAGCCCATAAATCCATGGGCATCCGGATCACCAGAGAAAGACTGGCGCTGATTAATGGAGAGTTAAGTGATGAAAAAGTCGTTTTTAATATTGAAGACCTGATTGACAAAACAGGACAGCCATCCGGTACCAGGGTCAATCTGAGTATAAGGTTTCAACAGAATTATGAAACTCAGGAGGAATCCTTTTCATCCTTAAAATTGAAAAATCATGATTAAGGCGATCATCGTTGACGATGAACCATATTGCTGTGAAACCCTGGAAATTATGATTGGGAAATTTTGCCCGGAAATAACCGTTGCTGCTGTATTACACAGTGGCGCCGAAGCCATAGAAACCCTTACACAATTTATTCCGCAACTGGTGTTCCTCGATATTGAAATGCCTCATATGAACGGTTTTGAATTTCTTGAAAAGGTACACGCTGTCAATTTCGGGTTGATATTTACTACCAGTTACGACCAGTATGCAATTAAGGCAATCCGGTTCAGTGCGCTGGATTATTTATTAAAGCCAATCGACAGGGAAGAATTGGTTCAGGCAGTTGCCAGGGCCTCCAAAAATCTTCAAAGCCCTACCGAATTTCAGTTGGAGCTGCTGCTGCAAAAATTTAATTCGCCGAAAAACCCGATTAAAAGAATCGCACTCCCTACAATGGAGGGTTTGCAAATGGTTGAAATGGATTCGATCATCAGTTGTTCTTCAGACAGCAACTACACTAATTTTTTTCTCAAGAATAATAAAAAACTGACTGCTTCCCGTACAATGAAGGATGTTGAAGAATTGCTTTCCGATTATTCTTTTCTCCGCGTTCACCATTCTTTCCTAGTTAATCTCAATGAGATTCATAAATATTTTAAAGGAGAAGGCGGATATCTTGTCATGTCCGACGGTTCTCATATTGACGTGTCCCGCAGCCGAAAGGAAATGTTACTCCAAAAACTACAGCCTGGCCGCCTTTAGTATGATCCCTTACTCATTCTAACCTTCAGGTTAAACGGCTGTGCCGCATTCTACACAATCTGGCTGGGAGGGGCTTTATTGCCGCCTTAGATTTGTTTCAGAATCGAACATGATCACTAACAATTTAAATCTTACAAAATGAAAAAGTCAAACCTTATCCTGTTTTCCGGCATTACTTTAATGTCAATGGCATTCGTTACAAGCCATGCCCAGGTCGCCTTGAATGGCCAGCGGGCCTCCTCAACCGCGGACTACGGCATATTGTCAAAATCAAAAAGCCGGACATCAGGTTCTGTGAATCTAAAAGCAGAGAAAAATTTTAAGAAGGACTACCAACAAGCAAACGAGGCCGAATGGTCTACCCTGAGTGACCACTCGCTGATGTGCAGGTTTTTTATGAATGATATCCTTTACCGTGCATTTTACACAGCTCACGGGCAATGGATGTATACTGCCTCCGGTTATGATGCCAATAAGCTGGATAAGGCAGTCTCAAATAAAATTAGAAGTGTTTATTACAATTCCAGCATCGTATTTGTAAATCAAATCGATATCGTTGGTGGCAAGACAATTTATATTGTTGAAATCCAGGATGAAAAATCTATTCGGAAACTCCGTGTAGATGAGGATGAAATGGAAATTGTACAGGAATTTGAAAAACACTAAAGTAGGTCACTTGCAAAATCAAGTGGTTATAATCAATAAAAGGGCCTTTTTCTAAAGGCCTTTTTTATTGGTGAAATAAATTGGGGAGGCCGGATTGATTGAATAGATTTACACACTGATCATCTTTAACGACCGATAATTGAAACTATGATAAAAACTTCCGGGTGGGTACGATCTCTGGTGGTTGCCTTTCTGATAGTTACGAATACAACCGGATGGGGCCAGAATCCAGACACTGAACCTGCTTTTCATGTACTTGTGCTTGCTGAGCGCGGCGGACTGCATGAAGGTTTTGTTGTGGCGGCGCTTGACTGGCTCGGCCATTTTTCCCGGGAGCAGCATTTTGATTTCACGGTGATCAACAACACAGATTCAATCACCTCAGCCTATTTATCGCGTTACAGGGTATTCATCCAGCTCAATTTTCCACCTTACAGATGGAGTGATGAATCCAAAGCGGCATTTGTAAAATACATGGAAGAAGGGCAGGGAGGTTGGGTTGGTTTTCATCATGCATCTTTGCTCGGCGAGTTTGACGGGTACCCGATGTGGGATTGGTTCTCGCAGTTCATGGGCGGGATCCGTTGGAAGAATTATATAGCTGCGCGGGCAACAGCCACAGTACGCGTGGAAGATAAAGATCATCCCGTGATGAAAGGCCTGCCCGGATCTTTTTCAATACCCGATGATGAATGGTATACCTATGACAAGGATCCACGTCCGAATGTTCATGTGCTGGCAAACGTGGATGAAAGCAGCTATCAGCCAGCTTCGGATATTAAGATGGGCGATCATCCTGTAATCTGGTCGAACGAAAAAATAAAAGCGCGGAACGTATATTTCCAGATGGGACATCATGCCAATTTATTCCACTCACCCGAATTCAAAAAAATGTTTGCCAATGCCATTCTGTGGGCGGCGGGAATTTAGTTCCTTCGGGTATCAACTTTTTTGATATGAAAAAACACACTCTCACATTCCTTCTTTATATATGCACGCAATCAATCTTCGCGCAACAATTTAAAATAGACAGTCTGAAGCAATTGCTTATTCAAAGTAAGAAGGACACGAATCGTGTTTTAACCCTAGGCAAGCTGGCAGCTGAATATTATTATTACCACCCGGATTCAACATATTATTACGCATACCAGGGAATGCTGCTGGCACAGGAGCTCCGGTATAAGCGGGGGGAAAGACGTAATCTGCTTGAAATGGGATATGGCCTTTCTCAAATGGGGAATTACCCAAAAGCATTGGATATTTTGCTCCGCAGTTTAAAATTGAGCGAACAAATACCATATGATTATGAAGTTCAGGAAACATTTTCTGCACTTGGAGAAGTCTATCTAAATGAAAAAGATTATGAAAAATCGATTGAATATAACTATAAGGCTTTAGCCATAGCTCAAAATCCCGGACATGCAGAGGATATAATAAGCAGTATGGAAAACCTGGGAATCGCTTACGCAGAAAGGGGCACATTGGATTCGGCGCTTTATTTTCTGAACAAAGTAAATGAAGCATATAATAAGGCGAATGATAAGCAGGATATTGCCAGAATAAAGATTAATCTCGCAGAAGTGTACGTTAAACTGAAAAAGGATAGGATTGCTTTGGAGTTATACAGGCAGGCAATGCCCTTTATTACCGAAAACAAATTCAGTGAAGCGCTTTGCGAGGTCACCTTTTATATGGCGGGTATTTTTCAAAGGCTTAACCTGTCAGACTCAGCTATTTATTATGGAAAGCAATCCCTTGCTTTTGCCCGGACATCTTATTTCACCTCAAGACAACTTCAGGCAAGCGATTTCCTGGCTTCATTCTATGAAAGCAAAAAAAATGCTGACAGCACTTTGAAATATCTCAAGTTTGCCGCTACACTCAAAGACAGCATATTTAATCAGGAGAAATTGCGAACTATTCAGAACCTGACTTTTGATGAGAATATCCGTCAGCAGGAGCTCGCATCCCAAAAAATGAAGGCCGAAGAGAATCACGTTAGGAATTTGCAATTACTGGCTATAGGTATTTTTATTCCCATATTCTTTCTGATGGTGCTTTTTCTCGGCCGGACAAAAGTGAGGGCCCGCGTTGTGGAATTTCTTGGAATTCTAAGTCTGCTGCTTTTTTTCGAATTCATTACGGACCTGATCTATCCTTATGTAAGTGAATTTACGAATGACAGGCCCGTTTGGGAAATGCTGATCCTCGTGGTCATTGCATCTTTACTGGAACCGCTGAATCACAAACTTGAGCATTGGGTGAAAGAACATCTTGTTCATAAACCTGTTCATGTGCCAGTTCAGGTCATGGTCGAAAGCAATTCAAATGATGCTGAATAGCAGCTTAAAAGCTTTTAAGGAACCCATTCGCCGGTTTTCAGGGATTGGATCAGGCGCGGATCCTTGGCGGACATGGCGGGAAGCCAGATGCCGATCCGCTCGCGATTCCACCAGAGTCCTGCGGGTTGCCCGGCGGTGCGAAGCTATATCGATAAAGTACTGCCCGGATATAACGTGGCGGCTTATCGGGAAAGGGATTGCCGGCGAACAAACTAATCGCGCCGGGATCGTTGTGAAGAAGTTTCGAGACCAGGGTCAGCGTCCACGGATATTCTTCCGGCGACGACATGGCGGCGAACCACATTTGCCAGTCAAGACGCAATTGGTAAGGGGCGATCTGCGGCGGCCGTTTGTCAGGAGCGACGGGCAGCGCCTTATAAGGATAGGCTTTCCAGTTTGCGCTGTCGCCGGAAGTCTGCGTCCATCGTTCCTTCGAATACCACGTTGAAGCGCTCGCGTCCCACAGATCCGAATGCCCCATAAGTGTTCACGAGATTCGAGGGGATCGAAGGAGGTGTTCATGATTTGCCTGGGAGACAGCATATTGAACACGGGCTGGATGCTGAGAATTACAATCAGAACAGCGATGGCCCAGGCGGTGATCATGCATCGGCCTGGATGGCTCGGCGCGGCTGATAGCCGCTTGCGCCCGGCGGACGAGCGGTCGGGGAAGAAGCCTTGACCAGAAGCCATCGTCGAAACAAGCCAGCGCAGGAAGAATAGTCAGCCAGTTAAGAAATGAAAGATTGCCACTGAGGATAGGAGAATGATCTGTAAGATCACGATCACAGATCCCGCGATATGACGAGCGACCCGGGGCCAGAATACAAACCATGGGGCAACGAGCTCGGCCAGGAAATTGAACCAGACGCCCGCCTTCAAAATCATACGGGGCAAAAAATGAAACCATCGGCTCAGCGGACCGGGCATGGGCTGGGTCTCGAAATGGTAGATAGAGTGCGGTCCCGTTGCGCCAGACATCATCACCGCGAATCTTGATCATGCCGGAGCCAAGCATAATGCGGAAGATCAGCCAGCGGAAAAGCACGATGACGGGCACCGGCGGTGCACGCCTGGGAAACGGCCGCATGTCGACCAGGGGGCAGAGGAAGATTGCGAGAAATCCGGTTTCGAGGAGCTGAATCTCCCAGCCGTATCCATACCAATCCTGCCCGACGTGAACAAAAGACATGTAAAGAAACCAGAGAACAGCGAGCACCAGCGCATTGGCGTAGCCGGCCAGCACGACGCAGGAAAGCAGGAATCCGATCCATGCCACTGTAAGGAGGCTCCCGTCAGAATGGAAGAGCCAAAACAACGAAGGAAGTCGTTCGAATCCCGCCCCGCGTGATCCGAGCGCGTCGCCAATGCGATCCAGGTATATACCGACGGGAAGGAGTCCATTCGCGCCGATGAGGGGAACGATCTGGTTGATCGCGACAAGAAAAGCCACGGCATATATTGCTCCCAGGAGGCGAAGAATGAGAAAACGGGTGAGCCAGTAGGTTGGAGGGGGTACCGGCGCACCAGTGACAACCCCGTATAAATTTCCTATCTTATTTTCCTGTGCCAACTCCATGATCTTTCAATTATACAATCTCCGGGAAACTCTGCGGGCGGCAGCAGCCCTGCCGGATCAACCCGGGTTCATCCGATTGAACGAAATTTTCAGATCTTCCGGATTTGCTTTTGAAATGGCTTCGCTGAATCCAAATACCAGTTCTGTTTTTCCATCTTTCAACTGTTTGAACACAGATTCTATAAAGGCACTTACCGGAGGAGCAGCATCGTGTATACCTTTCCCGCCAAGATCTGTATTGAGCGCCGGTGGAATTACTTCAATCACTTCAATATTTTTTGATTTTAACAAGTACCGCAAAGAGAGCGTAAAGGAATGGAAGAAGGCTTTTGAAGCACTGTAAACCGGAACTTTTGTGAGAGGCGCAAAAGCCAGACCTGAAGTTATATTCATAATGCTGTGAAGCGATTTTAGACTGATGAACAACGATGTTAGATGGAGGGGCGCTTCGATATTCGTTATAATCTCCTCTTTTGTGCGTTGAAAAAAATCCGGATCAGAAATGGACATCCATTGCTGAATGCCCGCATTGTTTACGAGCACATTCAAATCACTGTGATTTTCCACAATCCAATTAAAAAGTCCAACACGTTCTGTTTCAACCGATAAATCGCAGGGCTTCGTTATGACAGATGGAAATTTCTTAGAAACTGCATTCAGGGCCGATTCCCGCCTTCCGCAAATAATTACAGTATTGTTTTCCTGAATGAATCTTTCGGTAAGCCCTAAACCAATGCCGCTCGCACCCCCGGTAATCAGGATTTTATTGTTTGCTAATTGCATCCTTATTTTTTTTTGAATCTCAAGGACAAAGTTAGCTTACTTGCAAAAGACAATATAGTAATAATGCATTTCTTTTGGGCCAACCATTGCGGTATGTGCGTGTCGCTGGCGATCAAGAGCTTGGGTTATTTACATTCCTGGCTTTCAGCATATCATTATAAAAATGAAAATAAATTTGTGCAACTGAATAGTTGCATGTATATTTGCTACCAATTGGTAGCAGATAAATCTATAAGCACAATGAGACGAGACGTATTTCAGGCGATTGCTGATCCAACGAGGCGGGAAATCATAGAACTGATTGCAAAGAAAACGATGACGCCAAACACGGTGGCAGATAGTTTTGATTTAAGCAGGCAGGCAATTTCCAAACACATAAATATCCTGCTGGCATGCGGACTCCTTTCACTAAACATCCAGGGGAGGGAATATTATTACAGTATTAAGCCAAAGAAATTAGAAGAAGTGTACGACTGGCTTGATCCCTTCCGGAAAATGTGGGAGGACAAATTTACCAAATTAGATAAAGTTTTAAATAATTTAAAATCACATAAAAATGGAAAATAACATGAAAACACAAATATCAAAAGATTTGCAAAACAAAAAGATCATAGTTAAAAGAGAATTTAATGCGCCCCTTGAACGCGTATGGAGGGCCTGGACTGAAAGTAGTCTGTTAGACCAATGGTGGGCTCCGAAACCCTGGACTGCAAAAACAAAATCTTTAGACTTTAAAGAAGGTGGAAATTGGCTATATGCAATGGTTGGTCCTGATGGAACTAAAATGTGGTCCTTAGTAGAATTTAAATCAATCAAAAGGAATAGCAGTTTTCAGGCCCTATGTTCTTTCTGTGATGAAAACGGGAAGAAAAATTCGGAATTTCCAAGTATGAATTGGAAGAATGAATTCATGGCGACGAATACGGGAACAAAGGTTGAAGTTGAAATCAGCTTCACGAGCGAAGCAGATATCAAAAAAATAATTGAAATGGGCTTTGAAGCAGGATTTACATCCGGTCTTGGAAACCTTGAGGAATTATTGGCGAAATAAGAAGGTAGAAATACTACTTCAGGGCTACATCATTTATGTCAGGCAGGCATTTTTACCACATCATTGCTACAGCATGAAAAGGATTTAGTCCTTTTGCCGGGACTGGAAAACATTTTAATTGTAACTTTTGGTTTCTGGTGACCCGTGCCACGAGCCTGATAACGTTGATTTATCTCATTATTTAATATGCAGAAAATGAATATCATGTATTCAAAAAAATTATTGCTTTCCGCCCTGGTATTGTGTTTCGCATCGTATCAGGCTTCCGCACAAACTGCACCGGCGAAAGTGGAAGTACCAGATTGGGCGCAGCCGGGATCTGCTACGCATAAGCAGGTGCCGCCGCCTGCGGATTTTCACCGCGCTACCAGGACTGGACCATACCCGGATTGGCATTTTTGAAGGTCAGAGCGATGTAGGTGGCGCGCTGGTGCCCGGATCTTCCAGCTATAACCAGGCTACCAGGCAGTATAGCATCGTCTCTGCCGGTTATAATGTATGGTATCAGCGGGATGAATTCCGCTATCTCTGGAAGAAAATGTCCGGCGATGTATCCCTGGCGGCTGACATCAATTTCCCTGATACAGCAGGTTACGATGATCGCAAGGCCTTCGTCATCATCCGCCAGAGTCTGGATGATGATTCTAAAGAGGTTGTCGTCGCCATTCATGGCGGCGGTCTGCTCCACCTGGCCTGGCGCCCGGAAAAGGGAAAGCTCATGAAGGAAATGCGGGCTAACGATCGTGAGGGCCTTCCCGACCTGGTAACCGGTCATGTGAACCGCATCGGCCTGGAAAAGCGGGGTGATGCCTTTGCACTTTTTGTAAGCACGAATGGCGGACCCTTGCATCAGGTAGGAGACCCAATTCAGCTTCAATTTGATGGGCCATTTTATGTTGGTATTGGCTTTTGCTCACACCTTCCAGCCACAAAGGATACTGCCATATTTTCCAACCTGGTTTTGGAGAACGCTGCAGGTAAGATGCGGTAAGACAACAGGGATTCCCTTGTTACTACCGGCATTCTTGCCGGTTTTTCAGTCTTTACAAATTGTGATGCCCAGGCTATTGTCGGAAAATGGAGAGGAGTGTCAGTTAAGAATTACAACAACTGCTACTTTCTCAATTCATGGTAATACCATGGTGACAACGGCTATCATGTCTCCGCCCTCGAAGACAATCAAAACGATATCAACCGCCACGAGGTTGTAAAAAAATGTGGTTAAGCAGCCTTATCAGGATTTTCTTTCATAATAAGGTATTTCATCATGGGATGATTCATCCTTCTGATGCCAGTAAGCCAGGGTAACTACATGACCATCCGGCGTATGAAGCAGTCTTCCGAAAATGGCATTGATGGGATTAAACATCATGTCGGTCAACGCCAACGGTGAATGTTTCAGGTATCGGCAACGGTGAGCGGGGCGAGGTTCTCCGCCTTCTGAAACAGGATTTGGGCGGTGCAATTTTTGGAGGAGGCTGATTCGGCAATTTCCACCTTGTATTTATTAAACATCAGGAGTTGCTGAAGAAATGCGGCACGTTCTGGCGTTACATTTTTTTCAACGATCGCACATTTAATTCCATTCAATTCTTCTGACAAATGATTTTGGTTGATGGCCATAAACAGGTTTAAAATCCGGTACTCATCGAAAAATATATATTCATAAACATAACTCATCACTCCCGTCAGGATGATCCCGGTACTGCAGATGAACAAAGCCAGTTTGGGAGAAGCGGGGACCATTAATTTTTTAATCGGATTTTCATTGGAATCCATAAATATGGCTTTCACTACTTTCAGGTAATAATAAAGGGAAACGACCATATTCAATGCAGCAATCGTAATGAATAAATAATTTCCCTGCCCTGCACCAGCCATCAGCAAAAAGAATTTACCAAAGAAACCGGCAGTTGGCGGAATACCGGCCAGAGAAAATAAAGAAATGGCAAGCACCCAGGATAACATGGGATTGGTTTTATAAAATCCTTGTAATCTTCCATATTTTCCTTCCCTGTTGATGCGCTAACCAGGCTGATCACACCAAATGCGCCCAGATTGGAAAAGGTATAAATCAAAATAAAATAAACCACAGATGCGTTCCTGCCTGCGATCGCCCCGGAAATACCAATCAAGATAAAACCCACCTGTGCAATGGAAGAGAATGCAAGAAAACGTTTTAGATTATTCTGACGGATTGCAAACAGATTTCCAATAACCATGGTCAGCACGGAAAGAACAAATAGTATATTATTCCAGGTTACCGCCTATGGTTTGAATACATTGTACAATACAGTTAGAAATACGAATAATACGGATCCTTTTGAAATAACCGAAAAATAAGAGGTGACGGTAACCGGTGAACCTTCATACACATCCGCCGTCCATAGATGAAATGGCACCACAGATATTTTAAATGCAAATCCTGAGATCAATAAAATGAAGGCAAATATTTGCAAGGGACTACCATCCAGATGTTCGGAAATTGCCGAAAAAGTCAAAGTGCCAGTCGTTCCATATATCAGTGATATGCCAAACAATAAAAGCCCGGATGAAAATGCGGACGAAATGATGAATTTAAAAGCAGCTTCGGTGGATTTCCTTTTTTCAAGGTCGAAATTGGAGAGGGCAGCCAGCGGAATGCTGGACAATTCCAGTCCCAGATAGAACATTAATAATTACCTGCTGAGATCATAAAAAACATACCAAGCAATGTGGAAAGCAGGAGCATATAAAATTCCAGGACATGCTTATTATTCTTCAGCCAGGACGAAGATTGCAATGCGATAATATATGTCCGAGAGTAAGAATATTTTTTTCTGTAACGATCAGATGATTCGTTTTGAACATTTCATTGAACAGTATGCCTTCCTGATACCGAAAAATCCTGCAATAAAATTAATCAGCAATAAAATATTTACCAGGTTCAGGATATTTTCATTTGCCCATTCTCTGCTTCCTACTTTTATAAATAGCAGGATAAAAAAATCACAATGACCACCCATTCCTGCTTCATTAATATTAAAAAATCAATTCCCATATTCATTCATTATTTAAGCGTAATGGCCTTTCCCAGATGTTGAATAATATATTCAGTGCCGGGTGTGATCAGATGATAGATCCAGAATGGAGCCACACCGATAGCAACAATTCCTGTAATTAAAATTCCTGCAGCCAGTTCTTTCATTCCATGCTGCATCTGTTGAGGTTGTTAAAATGGTTGTCGGTAATCGGTCCCATGATGGCCTTCCCTGCAGCTCGTAAAATATATACTGCTGTTACCACAATGGAGGCACAGGCCAGTATGGTTGCCAGCCGATACCATTGATCCGGATTTTGCCAGCTGCCCATAAATACAGTCACTTCAGCAACAAAACCACTTAAACCCGGCAACCCAGTGAACACAAACCTGCAATCACAAAAACGGTTGAAATAAAGGGAATCACTTTTAATAATCCCCCCAATTGTTCTGTCAGCCTGGTATGGGTTCTGCTATATATCATGCCGATGGCAGCAAAGAAAAGGGCCGTCATTAATCCGTGGGAAACCATTTGCAATACCGCACCGTTTATGGAGGTTTGGGTTAGCATACCAATGCCCAGCAAAACAAAACCGCAATGACTTACCGAAGAATAAGCATTGATATATTTCAGGTCTTTCTGCATCATGGTAGCAAATGCTCCATATATAATTGCGATGGTCGACAAGTAAAATAATGACTGGTGAATAATGATGTGCTGCATCGGGCATTAGATAAGTTGCGACACGCAAGCAACCATAACCACCCAGTTTCATGGATATGCCTGCCAGAAACATAGAGGCTGCAGTGGGAGCGGAGGAATGTCCATCAGGCACCCAGGTATGAAATGGAAACAGCGCAGTAAAATTCCAAAGCCGACGAATGCAAAAGGGAAAAATAAATTTTGAACAGCAGTATCAATATGCATTTGTGAAATCTCTATCAGGTCAAAACTATGAGCACCATTAGATATTGGTATTGAAATATAATCCCAGCAACCTACAAAAACCAGTGCAGATCCCGCCATCAGCATCAGCGCAAGTTTCATGGCACTGTATTCTTTTTTTCCGCTGCCCCAGATTCCGATTAAGAGGAATTTTGGTATCACGGCCACTTCCAGGAAGAAAAACAGCGTAAACAGATCCAGGGAAATAAAAAATCCATAAGCGCCCGACTCAATAATAAAAGCAGGAAAAAAAATTCTTTATTCAGTGTTTCCTGGTCCATGAAACCAACACGCCTGCAATGACAACAAATGCAGTCAGCAGGATCATCGCGACCGAAATTCCATCCACACCAATATGATAATGAATATGCAATGGTGCAAACCAGTGATATTACAGTCAAATAAAAATTGCGCATTATTTCCTGCTGCACGTTCTTTCCAATAAACAAACAAGAAGCCAGAGAGAATATAAATTGTGCCGATGCACCAATTAAGGAAACCGTTCTCACCTGTTTTAACCCTTTGCAAAATACAGCAATGGCAAGTGCAGTAAGTGAGAGGAATTATGATGAGGAGGGAGAGATCATCAGTTATTAATTGTTAGTTGATTATAGTTATTTCATAAATAAATAAATAAAACTGCTAGGCCGACAATGCCTCCAAAAAAATAAAATGCATAATTTTGCACTTTACCGGATTGCAATCCTTTGATCAATGCAGAAATTTTTTCTGTAATGGTTGCCAGCAAATTCATGAATCCATCCACAATATTTTTATCTATCCATGCAGCCGGGCTCCAATAGATTGAAAATGATTTTTTTTGTGATAAAAAGATATACTTCATCAATGTAAAATTTCTGGTAAGCGCGTCTGTATAAGCTGCCGAGGGAAGAAGCAATAGTTTGAGGTCTGCTGTTTTGAGTTTTATATAAATAGGCTGCCAATATAATCCCTGCGGCAGCCAGCAAAACAGGGAAGGCAGAAAAGCCTATATCGATATGGCGATTTCAGGGATGCACCATCTGAAGTTACCCATGATGAAATAGGAACAAAGCCTGCAATAGCTGTACATATAGCCAAAATAATCAATGGAATTTTCATTGAACCAGTGGCTTCTCCATGAGGTGTTTCATGCATTGAAATGTTTTTATTCCAAAAAACGGAATAATACAAACGGAACATATAAAAGGCGGTCAGAGCAGATGTGAACACGGCAATATCATAAATCAGTTTATTAGAGTGGTAGGCCGCCAGTAATATATCTTCCTTGCTGAAAAATCCTGAAAAAGGCGGAATGCCCGAAATCGCCAAACAGGCTATCAAAAAACTGATATGTGTAACCGGCATCAGTTTTCTCAAACCGCCCATATCCTTCATTTCGTTGCTGTGCGCGAAATGTATCACGGCACCGGCGCCCAGGAACAACAATGATTTGAAAAATGCATGTGTGAACAAATGAAACATGGATGCTGTATAACCCAATCCATTCTCCCCGCCATATTTTGAAACGCCCAGCGCAAACATCATAAATCCGATCTGTGACATGGTTGAAAATGCCAGTACTCGTTTGATATCTGTTTGCGTGCAGGCGATCACAGCTGCAAACAATGCGGAAAAGGCACCGACCCAGGTGACAATTTGCAGGGCAGCAAATCAATAGAAAAAACCGGAAATAACCGGGCTACTAAAAATACGCCGGCAACAACCATCGTGGCTGCATGGATCAATGCAGAAACAGGTGTGGGGCCTTCCATCGCATCGGGCAGCCAGATATGCAAAGGGAACATGGCCGATTTGCCGGCCCCGCCAATAAATACCAGCACCAATCCCCAGGTTAGCATGGAAACGCCCAGAAAAGAAGCAGAAGTAATCTGAAGGAATTCAGGTGAATGCACCGAAGTCAGTCTTTCTATCAGGGTGCCGAAATCCAGGGTACCGACTATAAAAAGCCAGGATCAGTATGCCAATCAGAAAAGCCGAGATCAGCAAATCGGGTAACAATAAATGCTTTTTTGGATGCCGCGACGGCGGATGGTTTTTCAAAATAAATATCCGATCAATAAGAAAGAAGAAATACCCACCAGTTCCCAGAAAATATAGATCTGAAATATGTTGGATGATAATACCAGTCCCAGCATGGAAAAAGTAAACAGGGAGAGAAATGCATAATAAGTGGCAAATCGTTCTTCTCCTTTCATATAACCCAGACTGAATATATGCACCATCAGAGAAATAAAACTTACTATTACAATCATCATGACAGAAATGGGATCGAGCAGAATGCCCATGTCGATCGAAACATCCGGGGGAGAACTGAAGCCAGGTATATTTCACGGCAATAATATGTTGATAAACAGCCGTTTGCTTTTCCGTCAACAAAAAAATATTGATAAGCCGTGTAAAGGGACAGGAGGGTAGATGCAAGCAAGGAAACCATGCCAACTGTACCGGAGATATTTTGAAATATTTTCTGCCGAATAACCCGAGCAGTAAAAAACTAATCAGTGGAAAGAGGGGAATAAATGGATCATATGTATGAATAATGTGCTCATCGTTTAATATTTCATTTCGTTTGCATCTTCCACATCTATGGAATGATGGCTCCGGTATAAATTGATTATGATGGCTATGGCCACGGCAGCTTCCGCAGCGGCAATCGTGATTACAAAAATGGCAAAAAATACGCCATCCAGTTTTCCGGGTACAGATATTTATTAAATGCGACGAAATTGATATTCACACTATTTAAAATTAATTCCACGGCCATCAGCATCGTAATCATATTCCGGCGCGTGAACAGTCCATACATGCCGATGAAAAATAAGGCAGTGCTTACAAAAAGAATATGTGTTAGTGATATTTCATTCATTCTGAACATGTTGCTTTTATTTGATTCGATTTAGTGTGTTATTGTATGTTTTCGTTCTTTCTGGTGATTTTATTCTTCATGGCAATTACAATGCAACCAATCATCGCAGCGAGTAATAAAATACTCACCACTTCAAACGGCAAGCATATATCCATGCTCTGTGGTGCTTAGCATTTGCGTCCCGATTTCTGAAACTTTTACGTTAAATGGATTGTATGAGCATTTGCATAAATCCATATTGATAAATCAGGTGATAAGTAAATGTAAATCCGAATCAGTAGGCCAGAACGGAAAACAAGGTCCGGTTTCGGAGCGGCTTTGGCATTTCATCACCTGATTTCTGGGTAAGAAATATGGAAAAAATAATTAGTACTACAATGCCTCCGACATAGATGATGATTTGCACTGCTGCAATAAATTCAACTTCCATCCAGAAATACAATGCCGGCAATGCCAATCAGTGAAAACAATAGAAAAATAGCAGAACGGAAAATCTTTCCTGATAGTCACGGCAAGAAGGCCAGATACCAGGATAAAAGCGGAGATGATATAAAATATGATTACTGAATGCGTTCATTATTCTATGCCCTCCCTTATTTTTGATCCTTCGTTATTTAATTTTTTTGTCAAGTTTGCTTCTGTCAAAAACACTGTGTTCAAAAGTCTGCGCCATTTTTATGGCATCTGTCGGGCAGGCCTCGATGCATAAATTGCACATCGTGCACAATTCGAGATGATATACAAATGTATCAATTGCTTTTTTCTTTTTCCTTCAGGGGATATGTCGAATTTGTTGATGATTTTAATGGTTCCGTTGGGGCAGGCAATTTCGCATGCAGAACATCCTGTGCAGGCATGTTCATTATTTTCATCATGCAATAAGCACCACTTCTCCCCGGAAACGTTCCGGTAGTTTCAGAGTTTCCCGGTTATCAGGGTATTGTTCGGTGATGATTTCCTTGTGATGCGTAAAATAATATCCCGTCATCCTCATGCCTTTCAGCAGCGACCTGACAGCGCCGTACACATCTTTTATATAATCTTTTAAAAACATAATTTCTATTAAAAATGCCATCCCATGATGGCCACAATAGTCATCAACAATAAATTAAACATGCTGATCGGCAATAAATATTTCCATTCCAGATTCAACAACTGGTCGATCCTTAACCGGGGAAAGTCCACCTGAACCACATGATCAGGAATATCAGCCCGATTGTTTTTCCTAAAAACCAAATGGATGAAGGAATATAATCCATGATATGATTGAATGCCTGCCAGTGTCCGATATGAAGCGGCATCCAGCCGCCAAAGAATAAAGTTGCTCCAATCGCACAGACGATAAATATATTCATATATTCTGCCAGGAAGAACAAGGCGAATCTCATTCCGGAATATTCTGTATGAAAACCTGCGGTCAGTTCACTTTCCGCTTCTGCCATATCAAATGGCGCCCGGTTTGTTTCCGCTGTAACTGCGATAATAAAAATAATGAATGAGATGAGCGCAGGAATATGGGCTTTGAATATCCACCAGCCATTTTGCTGCGAAAGAATGATATCCTGATACTTAAACTTCCTGTCATCACAACGATGGAAAGAACGGAAAGCCCTGCAGATAATTCATAACTTACAATCTGTGCACCGCTTCGCATGGCACCCAGCAAAGAATATTTATTATTGCTTGCCCATCCCGCCATAAGAATGCCGATAACAGAAAGTGATGAAATGGCTGACAGATATAATACACCGATATTGATATCCCATATCTGGAAATCTTTTGCAAAGGCAATCGGTGCAAGAATCAGCATGGCAACGATCATCACAATAAATGGCGCCAGGTTAAATAAAAATTTATCAGCACCATCGGGTACCAATCCTTCTTTCATCAGTAGTTTCAATGTGTCTGCAGTGGTTTGAAATATCCCTTTTGGACCCACCCGGTTCGGGCCCAGACGGATCTGCATAACGGCCGCCACTTTTCGTTCCATCCATACCAGCCCAATCCAGCAGGGCAAATAATGTAATGGCAGCAAGACCTACCAGTACAAATTCAGTAGTCCAGTGCCATGGTCAGGATTGAAATGGCTGTTCAGCCATTCATGAATTATGCGTGGTGATGTTTTCTAAACTAAACATGCATTCCATATTTATCTGTCAATATCCGGTATTACCAAATCCAGTGTTCCCATGGCCGCAATCAGATCGCCGATTTTCAGTCCTTTCACCATATGTTCCAAAGCGGAAAGATTGGAGAAACCCGGGTGAGCGGAATTTAATCCGGTAAGGTGTTGTTCCGCCTTCGCTCACGATATACACACCCAATTCACCCCTTGCCGTTTCAACTCTCTGATAAAATTCACCTTTTGGCAATTTTAAGACTGCTTTTGTTTTTGCCTGGAAATCTCCTTCCGGAATATTATCAAGCAATTGTTCGATGATGTGGATACTTTGCTGCATTTCTTTCAGCCTGACCACATATCGGGCATAGGAATCTCCTTCCGTTTCTGTTATTTCTTCAAACTCCACTTTGTTATAAATTTCGTAAGGATATAAGTTTTCTGATATCGCAGAACACACCGCTTGCTCTGCCAACAGGACCGCTGCATCCATAAGAAATGGCATCTTCTTTTGAAAAATACCAACGGATTTCATTCTGTTTTGAAAAATCACATTGCCCGTTACCAGTTCATCATACTCTTCGAATTTTGATTTGTATAATTGAATGAAATTTTTTACATCTCTTTGAAAATCCGGATGCAGTTCAGCCATTACGCCGCCGGGAACCATGTAGTTCATCGTGAGCCTGGCGCCACAGGTTTTTTCCATAATATCCTTGATCGTTTCCCTTTCCCTGAAAGCATGAAAGAAAGGCGTGAACGCACCAAGATCCATTGCCATGGCTCCCCACCATAATTCATGGGAAGCAATACGGGTGAGTTCATCCATGATTACACGGATATATTGTGCACGTGGTGGTGACTTCAATCTGCAATCCTTTTTCAACGCACAAAGCGCAGCCATGATTATTGATATGGGAAGATAGATAATCCATCCGGCTGGTTACATAGATGAATTGCCGGTAAGAAAGACTTTCGCACATTTTTTCGATGGAACGGTGTATATATCCCAGATGAGGCTCCACTTTTTTTATGGTTTCTCCGTTTAGTGTAATGACCAGGTGCAGCACACCATGTGTGGCAGGATGCTGCGGGCCGACATTGATGATCAAATCACCTTCCGATGTTCTGCCAATTTCTTCAATCATTTTCTTATATGAACTTTCTGATATTCAGATGCTTATAACTTTATCATGTTTACCGGATCTTCATAATCCTTTCTCAATGGCCATCCTTTCCAGTCATCCGGCATGATTAGTCTTCTCAGATCAGGATGATGCAGGAATTTCACTCCAAACAGATCATACACTTCCCTTTCTAGCATTTCTGCAGTTCGCCATATATCTGAAACCGTTTCTATTTCAGGATTGCATCCTGTCCATTTTGGTTTTATGACAATATTGTGCCGGTGCAGGGTAGACGTAAAATGATATACCATCGTAAAATGTGTTTTCCAGTCCACACAGGTCAGACAAAAAAGATAATCAAAATCAAGGCCCGGGTTGACCGAAGTTGTTGAACAAATGCTTTATAATTCTTCCGGGGGCACAAAGGCATTCAACCATTCACCTCCTTCTTCAAAACTGATCGAGGGAAGCATTTCGGTAAGTTTAATTTTAAATCCTCATTCAGCATATCGATCCCTCAGAATATTTTATGGATTTAAAGTAGAATTTTCTTTGATTTGTTCCCTGGTTAACCCGGCTTTTATTTTTCCCTGCAAAGTAATCAGTGCGTGTAATAATGCTTCGGGCCTTGGCGGACAGCCCGGAATGTACACATCAACCGGTATAACATGATCTGCGCCTTTCACCACAGAATAAGTATTGTAAAAGAAAGGACCTCCGCTGATGGCGCAGGCACCCATGGCAATAACATATTTCGGATCTGCCATCTGATCGTACAATCTTTTTAAAACAGGAGCCATTTTATTTACGATAGTTCCGGCAATGATGATTACATCTGCCTGGCGGGGTGTAGCTCTTGCCACTTCAAAACCAAATCTGGAGAAATCATATTTTGCGGAAGCCACAGACATCATTTCAATACCGCAGCAACTGGTGGCAAAAGTCAGTGGCCACAGTGAATTGGAACGTGCCCAGTTGATCACATCGTCCAGCTTACTTAAAACAATACCGCCTCCGGCTGTTTCATGGATTTCACCGGGAAAGTCTTTTTGCGCACTGTTTTTTTTATCTACATCCATTTCAACGCTCCTTTTTTATGTGCATATAAAAACCCCATAAACAAAATAAATAGAAATACTACAATTTCGACCAATGCCGGCAAGCCCAATTTGTTTAACCACTACCGCCCATGGATACATGAAAACCAGTTCCACATCGAATATCAGGAAGATCAGTGCAAATAGATAATAACCCACATTGAATTGGTTCCATGGAGATCCTGTTGCCGGAATACCGCATTCATAAGGCTGCCCTTTTTGCGGGTTCTTCGTTCCCTTTACTAAAATTCGTGAGATGAATATCCCGCCTGCAGAAAATGCGATGGCAGCGAGAAAAAGAATGATTAAAGACACTGGTCCCATATAACAAACTTGAAGACACTAAAGTAACCGTATATCCTTAACAATGTAAGTTTTTGGTCTAATCTCTCCAAATGATATTGGCTGCAAATGAAGATTTGGCGTTTACGCCGCTAACCTTGCAGATCTTTCAATATGTTTGGGCATCCGCAGTCGTTTTATTGTAGTTTTTAAACACCCATTTGGAAAAGGCGTAGAAAAAGGATATCCGATAGCATACCAAAGCCATAGTCTGGTTTCTGCAAAAAGGTCTTTCCCTGCAATAAGCTGACCCATAACAGGAAGTGCCACCATAATGATTGTTTGTAACTATTAGCTGAAATATTTACAGACCGGAATTACGAAGTGGATTTCATTTCTTCCATTTCCATATTCTACCTGTTTTTAATTTGAGTTATTAATTTTTGTTTGATCCTTCCCAAACGGGTACCTGCATGGGCGGCAGTAAATCCCGTTATAGTTTGAAAATCAACGAGATAGCAGGATGGCAAATGGAAGGAGGAATTGAGCCCAGTTTCAGTACATTTATACAAAACAGCCCACATGCCGAAAGTAAACCTCAAAAAGCCCATTAAATATGCAGACAAATCTGAAGGTCAGCCGGTGATGCAAATTATTTTTGACAAACTCAAAAAAATGATTTCCCAATACGTTAAAGGTAATTTTTTAGTCCGTGCTGAAGGAGCGGGGAACTACTCCATCTATTATGACAAGGAAGTTATTATTTCAAAGCGAAAATTCCCCGAGCTTGCGTTTGCCACCATTCTGATTCAAAAAGGTTATGTCGGATTCTATTTCTTTCCTATTTACACAAATCCCAAATTAATAAGTAAACTCCCGGGAGGATTGTTGAAATGTTTAGAGGGTAAGACCTGCTTTCATATTAAAAAAGACGCTCCGCGCATAATGAGTGAAGTGGAGGAAGTTTTGGAGATCGGGTTTGCATATTATCAATCAAAGGGTTGGAAATAAAATCATTCCCGGGTGGTCTGATCAATTAACCGATCCAATTTTTTTAACATCTGAAAAATAGCTTATGAGAAAGTACATTACTGAATTCATTGGTACGTTTTTCCTGGTCTTTACCATTGGAATGGTGGTGATCGGAGGAAAGGCTGATTTTGCACCCTTAGCGATTGGCTCAGTTTTAATGGTAATGATTTTTGCAGGCGGCCATATTTCAGGTGGACATTATAATCCGGCGGTCACATTAGCCGTCTGGTTACGAGGCAAAATTTCCCTCAGGGACGCAATTCCTTATATAATAGTGCAGGTATTAGGCGCCGTAATTGCCTCCTTTGCAGTAATGTATTTACTAAACGACAAGGTTCCAAATGATGCAGTTGAAATGGCCGATACAGCGAAGGGTTTGCTTGCTGAATTCATTGGTACTTTTGCCCTCGCCTTTGTTGTGCTGAATGTAGCTACTGCCAAGGGAACAAGCGGCAACAGCTTTTACGGCCTGGCAATAGGATTCACCGTGTTAACGATGGCGTATGCTCTGGGCAGTATTTCAGGAGGAGCGTTCAATCCCGCGGTAGCTATTGGTATTAGTCTCATGAAACTGGAATCCTGGAGTAGTATATGGGTTTACCTGGTAGGCTGTTTCGCAGGGGCTTCGTTGGCCGCAATTGTTTTCAAAATATGTAATCCTGACGATAAATAGTTGTGAATGCAGAGTATGAAAACGATAGAATGAATTTAACCTGGAGCGTGACGGGAGATCAGTCCCCGGACTATTTCCCGTTTTGCTTTACTTTGATATTATAAAATACACTTAGCCAATAATATCTTTTCTTTTTTTCAAAATTGAATGCATAAAACCAAATACTCCATTTCTTAAATGATAACGCGGCGGTTACACCTTTATCCAATACTATATTCTGATTTACCTGTCTTCCAAGCAGC
This sequence comes from uncultured Chitinophagaceae bacterium, assembly GCA_963705005.1. Classification (GTDB taxonomy): domain Bacteria; phylum Bacteroidota; class Bacteroidia; order Chitinophagales; family Chitinophagaceae; genus Puia. The sequence goes on along the minus strand of CAVPIO010000007.1, from coordinate 4,866 downwards.
GTAGCCGCGCCAATGCTGAATGTGCTGGTAAGCTTGTATCTTGCTATTGTAAGGTTTAAAAAAATGTTTTTGCGGCACGATGAGTATGCAAAACTAAATTGCATGTCAGTTGAAAATGCCCATTTACTAAATTTAAGTGAAGTTCGAATTTCGGCCGATACGCCTTTAAATCGCCCGAAAATCACACCGCCCATTGGCGTGATCTCAATATGTTTTGATTTTTTTAAAATCCGTTTGCCTGCATTGACCGAGGAGGTACCGACTGCTTCATAGTTATACCTGTTTTCAAAAGTGTAATCACCCAAATTGCCCGCTACAAACGGGTTAACAGTATGCTTATTGGTTTCATTCAAAGTATAAAATGTACCGATTGTAATTTCCGGCTCTTTTAATTTTTGCTTACTTGTATCCTGACCGGTACCATTCAGCGTGATAATAACGGATATCATAATAAGTTGAATACACTTCACTATGTTCAGATGATTCATTTGGACTAGGAATGGTTTGGCTAAATGAGGATCATAATCAAGAATGAAGGGTAGGCAATTTGGAATTTCATGGCCAAAAGATTTAAAAATGCCGGAACAGAACTGTGCAAAACAAGCCTGTATTCTGTTGACAGAAATAGGGGATTCTCCCTATTTTGATAATATCATCTCTCATTCTATAATTGTGAGATTTCCGCCAATGGCTCTTTCAAATCCTATTTTGGGGCGTATTGTAAAATAGGGAATGGATTAATCTTAAATAGGGAATTACTCTGTCATCAAATAAGTGCAGAGCGCTCAATTTTGTGATAATTATTCAACATTAAAAATTACTTAATGAAAAATTTAATTATCCTGGCCAGCTTCCTGATTCTGGGAGCAAGATCCCTGGCCAATCATTCTGAAAATATGAATGGAAATCGAATATCACACCGGCAGAATTCTGGCAGACCTGTAACATTTACAGATACAAAGACCTTCAGGTCATCCGTTCGGGCGTTGGCTTCTTTGGATAGCCCGGTTTTTATGGGATCATATTTACCGGATACAAAAAATATCCATATCAGGGCCCTGAAGGACTTTCAGGTCCGGTTCAGCGATGCCGGCAACGTGAAGTGGTTTTCGGATGATAAAGGCTTTACATCCTATTTCACTAAGGGTGGTTATAGTGATCATGTCTTTTATAATAAGAAAGGCCGCTGGCAATATTCATTGATTTACTATGCTGAAGGGAAGCTTCCGGCGGAAGTCAGGGCAGCTGTAAAATCTGTTTATTTTGATTTATCCATTACCCTTGTAGAAGAAGTGCAGACTGCCGATGGTATGGGATATGTCGTTCACCTGGAGGACAAATCAAACATCAAGATTTTGAAAGTGAACAGACTCGGCGAAATGGAAATTATGACGGAATTGGTCAAGCCGTAACATGAATTGTATTCCCTCTGAAACAGAGTGCCCCCGAAAGGGGGCACTTTACCGATTGGAAAAAGAATACCACCGCAAACCTGCAGATGACTACCAATGGATGATTTCCTTGTTTTATAATTAAATTATCAGAATAATTTGGTGCCCTTGAATTTACCTGGCCAATTGCCTAAACAACCCTGATATCAGATTACTTTGGACATAATTCAAATCATCGAAGGATGCAAAAGGAATGAGGCGCGATGCCAGAAAATTTTCTATGAGCGATTCTACGGGTATGCATTAAAAATTTCTTTTCGATACGTTCACCGTTACGATGTGGCTGTGAATGTTACAAATGATGCCTTCGTGAAACTGTTCCGGCATATTGAAAGGTTCAGGTATGATGAAGAGGATTTCCCGGAGCGGATGTTGATGGCCTGGATGAAAAGGATCATCATCAACACATCCATCGACGAGTTGCGCAAAAACAACATGACGCAGGAAGTTGGTGGTATTCCGGAATATGTTTGGGAAAAGGCAGACAATAGCGCAAAGGCGGATGAACTCGTTTTATATAAGGAACTGATCGGCTATGTAAAAAATCTCCCTCCCATGTACAGGGTTGTTTTCAACATGTATATTGTTGATGGCTTCACACATTTTGAAATTTCAGAGGCTCTTGGCATTTCGATTGGTACTTCCAAATCAAATTTATCCCGTGCCAGAGGAATCCTGCAGAAGGTCATCAGAAAATCCAATACTCCTGTATAGTGCCTGTCAATCCATGGATGGCGGGGAGCTATTACAGGCGTATCCGGGAACAGGAGTGGATTTTACCCGAACCATCCGTAAATATCCTGAAGCGACAATTTGGCTTTTGTTTCGGTGTTAATATCCCGTGCGATTTTGCCTTCATACAATTGTATGAGGCGGTTGCCGTATTGCTGGGCGTCTTTTAAATTGTGCGTGATTAACATGGTTGTAATGCCTAAATCCCTGTTCAGTTTATCAGCAAGATTCAAAACGACCAAAGCCGACTTTGGGTCGAGCGCTGCAGTAGGTTCATCCAATAACAAAATATCAGTATTATCCATCACGCTCATGAGCAGGGTCAAAGCCTGTCTTTGGCCGCCTGATAAATTGCCCATGGGCTGATTAATTTTATTTTCCAGGCCCATGCCTAAAGTCGCAATTTTTTCCTGAACCTTTTTCTTAAATGCTATATTAATGCCGATGGTCAATTTTTTTCCCTGCGTGCGTAAAGCCGCAAGCCTGAAGTTATCCAGGATTGTTAAATCGGGTGCTGTGCCATTATGAGGGTTTTGAAAAACGCGCGCCACCCATCTGCTTCGTTTAAATTCCGGGAACCGGGTAACATCTATACCGTTTATGGAAATTGATCCGTTGGTTGGCATTTGAGCGCCTTCTATGATATTCAGTAAGGTCGTTTTGCCGCTTCCATTTATGCCCACAATTACCACAAATTCACTTTTCCCGATTTGCAGCGACAGGTCGTCCAAAGCGGTAACCTCATTTTCTTTCCCTTTATTATAAATTTTCCTAATTTTCTCCAGCGAGATCATGGTAAGTTATGTTTTTTCCCTAATGCCATTCGGCCTGATTAATTTCTTTTCAACTGCTGACTCACCCTGGGCAGCGCCACAATCAGCAGAACAAATATGGCAGTTACCAGTTTTAAGAAATTTGGATCAATTCCCATTGCAAGCGTAAATGCAAGTACTAACTGAAATAAGAGACTGCCCACCAATACAAGTAAAATCTGGATGCCGATATTGGTGATGTTCATCCATATCCGAAGCGCGTCCGCAATAAGCACAGATCCCAAACCAGTAATAACAATGCCAATGCCCATATTAATATCGGCAAAGCTCTGGTATTGGGCGACTAAAAATCCGCTTAGAGCTGTAAGCGCATTGGCAATGCCAAGGCCGATGATCTTGATGAAGTCATTATTAATCCCCAACGATTTGGTCATGATTGGGTTGTTACCGGTGGCACGCATGGCAATACCAAAATCTGTTATCAATAAATAATTTACAAGAAGAATCAATATTAAAATTATAATGATAGCAATAAAAAGCTGGTTGTAAATGTCATTGCTGAAAATGGAAAATGAATAGAATAGGGAAGGGGTATTTATCAGCGGAATGTTCGATCTGCCGAGAATAATGAGATTGACCGAGTAGAGACCTGTCATAACCAAAATTCCTGCAAGCAGGGCATCAATCCTAAGTTTGGTATGTATGAGGCCTGTGCAGATTCCTGCAAATGATCCCGCAAGCAGGCATATGGGTAACACGGCCAATGCCGGCCAGTGCTGCGTCAATAATACTGCTGTAACCGTGGCGCCCAGGGTATAACTTCCATCAGTAGTTATGTCGGGTATGTTGAATATCTTCATCGTGATGAAAATACCCAGTGCCATTGGGCCGAGGCATAGCGACAATTGAAGTGCCGTTAAATAGAACTGATTCATTAAACTGGTTGGAAATTTGAGGGGATCTTTATATCGAATTTTTTTGCCACCACAGGATTAAAAACTCTTTTTCTTACTATGACCATTTCCCAATGAAGGCCGGAGGTGCTCTTGGTTTTCAAATATTTCGCTGCCTCCAGACCGGCCTGGTAACCCCATTGGTAAATATCTGCACCATAAGCTGCCAGTGCGCCTCTTTGAACCAATCCCGCTTCGCTGGTAAAAATGGGGATTTTGTTTTGATTGCATGATCGAAGGATGGTTTCAAAGGATTCAAATACTATATTGTCCGGGTTCGCAAAAAAAACATCAATATTTTTGGAGAGCAGGGAAGCGGTTACCAGTTGTACGTCTGCCGTGGAATTGACAGGCTGGTAGATGAGATTGATATTGTTTTCAGCTGCAAGTTTCTGGATACGGTTCATTGATTCTACTGACTGTGGCTCTGATTGATTAAAGATCATCCCAACCGTTAATTTTCCTGATTTTGGTTTAATTACTTTGGGTATTAGCAAAAAGGACGTATCTATATAATCAAGGGTTTCGCCTACACCAAATAAATTTCCCGGGGGACTTCCTTGTGCATCATTTACTTTCATTAAAGCCGGCGTGGGGGACACCATCATGAAGATAGGAATGCTTTTTGTGTTTTGAACTGCGGTTATTGTCGACAGCGAAGGGTTGGTCGCAATAAGCGTTACCTGCTGGGAAACAAAATATTTTATTATTTGCGTGAGCGTCGGGATATTCCCTTGTGCATTTCTATAAATGATTTTCAGGGTACCCTTTTTTTCGTCAAAGCCATCGTTTTGCATCGCATCAATAAATCCGGTTTTCGCCTGTTCAATGGTATTGTCCTGAAATGCATCCGCAAAACCAATCACCGGTGCGGTTGAATTGCCATGATTGCAACACGTAAAACAAAGGATGATGCCGGGCGTGAAGAGCCATTTAATCATTGGTGTTTATTTACTT
>CAVPIO010000006.1:0-204509 GCA_963705005.1 uncultured Chitinophagaceae bacterium | reverse complement strand
GTGACGGTTTGGTGACAAGATATTTGCCGTGGTGTACTCACCAAGAAAGTCCACTTTGCTTGACGACCTACCGTCGGATTTGTACAACACTTTGTTTGTCGCAAAAAACATCTTTATCTTTAGTGTGTGAACGATTAATAAGACCAAATGCTACTTTCTAAATTTGATAAAAGTCTTTCTGTTGCAAAAGTGGCAGTGTTTGATGCATTTAGTTTTAGTTTTTTCATTGTTCAGTCTCACGCTAATGATCAAGTAAAAACAGGGGCTGCTACAGATGATTCCGGAAACTTTAGCGATTTACTTATAGGCTTTCGCCCTTCTACAACCTATTAGGTACTGGTAAATATTAAAGCCGGCAATGATATCATTTTAGCAAGTGCCATAGCAGCATTTACCGTAAAGCTGATTCGGCACCACAATTATAAAATGTGGCCGGGTCGACAAATCAATTAACCAGGCGCAAAGAGAGTCCCCTACTTTTGATCCTTACCAATAAATCGACGACGGAAACATTGTCATTTAAGGAGCAATCATCATAATTACAGGAAGAATTACGTCTTCGAGTCATTATTTCAATACACTCAATTTAAAAAATAATGTTATGAGCTGGGCATATCAAAGTTGGGGCACTGAGTACCCCAGGATTGCAGTTGATCTGACTGGTAACCATGCCGCTGACATTCTTGGCTTTGGCTATGACGGGGTATGGGTTTCTTTAAACGACGGAAACGGGAATTTCAGCCCGTCAAATATTGGCATTACCGATTTCTGCATAGCGACGGGCTGGTCAATCGAAAATCATCCACGTTTTGTAGCAACCCTTTCAGAAAGTGGTCATCCTGATATTATTGGCTTTGGCGATGCTGGTGTGTATATTGGCAGGGGCAATGGTGACGGCAGTTTTCTGCCGGTAGAATTTGTTCTTGCAAATCTTGGATACAACCAGGGCTGGCGCGTAGAAAAACATCCAAGATTTGTGGCGGATTTAAATGGAAATGGCAAAGCAGACATTATTGGTTTTGGAGATGATGGCGTATGGACAGCCATGAACAAAGGGGATGGCACTTTTAATCCCGCACAACTTGTGATTGCAGATTTTGGGTACAACCAGGGCTGGTTCACAGAAAGACATCCAAGATATGTGGTGGATTTAGATGGAGATGGCAAGCCCGATATAATAGGCTTTGGCGATGCAGGTGTGTATGTAGCCATGAATAAAGGCGATGGCACCTTTGACCCGGTAAAGACGGGCGTTGTTGCATTCGGTTATAACCAGGGCTGGCAGGTAAATAAACACCTGCGGCTTGTGGGCGATGTGCACGGCTTTGGAAGAGCATCTATTATTGCGGCACAGGAGAATGGAGAAGTTCTTGAAGCATTGGGCCTTGGTGATGGCCATTTTCAACTACCACAACCTATTGGCGTTTCCCTCGGATATCTTTACAAGGATTTTCAATATTACGCTACCATTGATTATTCATCCTATCTTATTTTTTTGGCCGATATCATCGGCAATGGACAAAGAAAACAGATGGTTGCCTTTGGCGATACGGGCGTTTTAACGATAGATTTTACAAACCCCGCATCATCTCCTTTTTCGGGATCTGCAGATTTTGGTACTAACCAGGGTTGGGATATTATTAAACATATACGCACGGTAGCGAACATCGGGGGAGCTGGAAAGCCCGGTATTGTGGGCTTTGGCAATGGAGGTATCTACACAGCAATGAGCAAGGGCGATTACACATTTGTAGACCCGGCAACATTTGTTCTTGCAGATTTCGGGCTCTTATCCGGACGGGTAGTGAGTTCAATGACCGTTGACTTCAAAAGAACAGGTGATGGTTTGGATGATGATACACAGCTGCACATTTTTATAAAAAACCGTAAAAGCGATACCTCCGATTCCGGAGATCCCGGATCTTTGGCGCAGAATATACAAGACTATGCAGATGCAGAGAATAACTGGTTCGAAAAAAATTCTTATTTGGGGTGTGCCCTGTATGCAAATGCAGGGGGAGGGTTTGATGACGACAATCATACCAGGCGGGTAAATATTTCACTGCGCAAAAAGCCCATTCCGCTTGAAGAGCTCAACCTGCCGCAAATAATTATTTTTATTAATCCAAAAGGTTATGACACCTGGAAATTTGAATATACCGTTACAATAACGCTGGACGACGGAACGCAATTGCCGTCATTTGGTTCGAATGTTAATGGGATCACCGGAATTATCATAGATCAGGACAATACAAGTTATTCGGGGATAGGCACCGAATTGAACCCCCCGCAACAATCTCCGCCACCATCGGGACAATACAAAGGACCCCTGCTGAGCCGCGCAACCATTGAATTCAAAACGCATAATGACAACAAAAAGGGTACTACCGTTGTGAACGTACATATTGTCAATAGAAAATCCAGCACGGAAAGCCAGGACATTTCCGTTATATCAGACATTGCCACAAATCAAGCTTTTGATGATCCCAGTGATTATATTTTCGAATTGCCCATTGCAGCGAATAATATCTTTTTACAAGATATTGTTTTGCCGGTTGTATACATTAATATAATTCCGTCCGAAGATGACGAATGGATTTTTGACTATACAATCACTTTTTATTTCGGCAACACCCAGCCGTATGCGTGGACCATCTCCGGCGTTATTTTAGACAACGGCCACCATAAGCACATGGGGGTTTATAGCGGGCGCCGTTTTATAGTTAACCCGCAGGCATCATTAACATTGTCTCCCATAGTTCGGAACAAAACCATTTCGCTGGACTTTGTAAATAAAAAGCTGAATGAATTATTGCTCAGCCGGCAAGTAAAAGACAGCCCGGATCCCCTGGTAAAAATCCGCGTTAACAATACAAATGATTTGATAGAATCTCTTGGATTTGCCGTTCAGACAAACTATGCTGCACCCAGATCTTATTTTGACATGCAGAGTATTGACAATGCTCCGCCACCACCCAATATAATATTGGGGCCAAACGAGGTTATGGGCATTGAATTCTCACACAATATGAGCGATGTGCCTGCTTCCAGCAACCTGGCGCAGGTACAGCTGAATGATATTAATTTAGAATCCCTGAGCCTGCCTATCGATCCTAATGATTTGCAAACCCCTTTAAACCTTAAGATCAACTTTGAAACGGGTGGGCCCGTAGAAGTTACCTTTCAAGGAACAATCATCGGCGACGGAAGCATTGATATAAATGAACTTTGGTTAAACGTGTTGCTTACTTTAAGAGCGGATATTGACAATGGGGTTGTGGATTTGATGGGATGGATGCAGGATATTAGTAAAATACAGGTAACATTGATTGATGCGTTTTCTAATCCGCCCACCTTTAATTACAGCGGCTCTTTTCTGGGAGCTCCGATAAGTGGCAAAATCGGTCCTGGCGGATTTGCGTCTTACGATGACCTCGAACAAAGCCTGATAAAACGCGTTTACGAATTACACATTGATCAAGACATTTCTTTGTCTCCCGTTACTTATGTCGTGACAGCAATAGTGGGTGCAATTGTTGCCGGCATTATTGGTGGTGCGTTATCAATTTATGAATTAAGAAGTTTTTTAAGTAATGAGATTCCCGGAACGGCGCAGAATAAACTTTTGGGTGCAAGAGATACATTGAATACCCTGGCAAGCCGGGCGCTAATGGGAGGAGTGGTTAACGGCGCCAATCCCGGGCCGCTTCCATATCCAAACCCAAGCAGGCTTACCGGGATGGATTTGAATGAGGGCGTATTGACTTTGGATTATATCGGTCCCCAATACAGCTTTCAATTTCCTGTGCCTTGCAACGCAGATTGGTCAGGCGGTCCACTCAACCCCGGCACACTCGCAAACATCGATCACATCATTGTGCTTACAATGGAGAACCGCTCTTTCGATCACATGTTGGGATATTTAAGCCTGCCGTACGCGAAAGGGGGTATGAACCGCGCGGATATAGACGGCCTTAAGGGAGGAGAGTTTAACATGTGCAATGGAAGAACGATAAAATCTTTCCGATTACCTTACGGAGACACTATTTTTTCTCCCGGACCAGACAACAGTTTTGAACCGACTGCCAGAGCAATAAATGGTGGAAGAATGGACGGATTTGCACAGGTACAGGGCGATGAGTATGGAAACACTATGGCACACCGGATAATGGGATACCATAGTTACGATAATGTGCCGACCTATGATGCGCTTGCAAGGGAATTTGCAATTTGTAATCGTTGGTTTTGTTCCTTTCCCGGCCCGACATTCCCCAACCGTTTTTTTGAACTAACCGGCAGGCCGAATATAGACCCGTGGGGCGAATGGGATTATTCCACTGATTCTCCTTTACCATTTTTATTTACAGACAGCATATTCGATCATTTGTCGGCACAAGGCGTTTCGTGGAGATATTTCGAGCACAGCCCATGCCAGTTGCGGCTTTTTGAAAAGTATACGTTCGACTCTCAAAACGTGGTCAGCTATGATGATCCGGAATATGGGTTTGCTAATCTTGCCTTGTCCGGCGCGCTTCCATCGGTTACCTTTATTGATCCGCATTTCAAGGATTTTCCACCAGGCGGTTTTTGTGATGAACCCCCTTCTGATATACGCAACAGCCAAAAATTTATTGAAGATCTGGTAGGAATTGTTCGTGCCAGTCCAAATTGGGAGAAGACGGTTTTGATTATTACTTATGATGAGCATGGCGGATTTTATGATCATGTGCCCCCTCCGGCCGCAGCACAGGTTTCACCAGAATTGCCTAAGACAACTGGTCTGCGTGTTCCCACTTTTGTTGTTTCGCCATGGATAAAGCGCGGCTCTGCGTTTGGACACGATAGCACAGTAATTCATCCTCCTGTAAATGAAAACGAATTGAGGAGGACAACAATTCCTGACGACAGTCTTCATTTTGATCATACATCCATTTTAAAAACTATTGCAAGAAGATTTTTGAGTCAAAACCCGCCATACCTGGGTGCAAGGTATGCTGCGGCGCATGATCTTTCAGAGGTGTTGAGCACTACGATGGAAAATAGCCCTGATCAGTTTCTGCCATTCGTTCCATATACTTTGGATTATGAGAATATGAAAAAGAATCTGGATGTTCCGCTTTCGGGCAGCGATCAAGGGGATCGTTCGCTCCACGCATTGCTAAAAACGAGCGCTGCCAACGCTTCGAACATACCTGAATCGCAAAAATTCAGGTTTGAAGATGCAGGAGACGGGTTTGTGTATATCCGGACTTTTGCAGGACTGTTTGTTACCGTTGTTTATTCCGGAAGGCTGGTCAATGAGCTCCCTGGTGCTGTGCCGGTTTATCAGGTTGAGCAAAATTTGAAATTTCCTCCTGTTGAGCAAAATTTGATATCTCCATTCGGTTTTGGATCGAAGGATCCCAATCTTCAAAAATGGAAGTTGGTTCCTGGCCACAATGTGTTAGCGTTTAATACTGGTTTTATTGTGTATTCTGCGGCTTTTACAAATTTGGTTTTACAGGTAGGTAACGAAGCTGCGGGTGCGGTAGCGACTGCTGTTGTTCTGAGCATACCAACTCCACCAACGAATAGTTTTGCGAAGCCGAATCAATGGAATGTTACTTCTCCGCTTATTCCAAATAATGAAGTGCTCAAATAGATGTAAAGATGTAAGGCAGATTTTTGTGTGGGTGTATATTAAATTATTTAAATGATTCATAAAACTTGCTGCCAACACTCAAATTTATGATATAAGGCGCTTCGTCTCTCTGCAACGTCTATGTCCTTTCTATAACACCGCGTTCGGATATCCGACATACCTGACTATCAAATCTATATAAGATTTTTCACTAACTGTTTATCTGGGTTAAATTGAATCCGCTTTTTCAAATTATCAACGAATCCATTACAAATGCAGTCATGTCGCTCCAAAACATGCTACCACCCCTATCTGTTGGTTGCCTTTCATCTAAACTGCTTGCCTGAAAATATGTTACAAATTATACCACGGTCAACCAGGTTTGACTGGGATAAAAGGGATTTACAAAACACCTTCGGTTATGATTGGTTCCTTGAGAATAAAGATCTTTTCCATACCCTCCAATTGGTAGCGATCAATAAAAAGCTCATCTCCATAAATAGAGTATTCCTAAAGGTAATTGCCATAAAACGGTTCATCAAAGAAAATGCGACAGGCATCTGTGCTGGCAGGATGACGTTGAAGTCGGTAGTGGTAAGTAACATACAAAAAATCGGAAAGATAGTTGGCGTTACAAAAGCTCTTAGATATCTGGATCTGAATTTTCAACAGTATATAAGACTTAAAAGAAATATCACTTGTTCTTCTTCCGTTTTGAATCTGTGCAGAATCAAACATCCCGGTCAGCTTCTGCAAAAAGAGATTGAAATTATTAAAACTTACTGTCTTCAACCCAGTTATCAATTCTGGTCGATCTGTTCTCTGTACCACCAGATGAGAAAAGATGGTGCTGCCCACATGAGGCTGAGCACTTTCTATAAATATGTATCCCTGTTAAACCTGAAACGAAGCCAAGCCTTCAGCCGAAGAAAAAACCATACCCTGGGTATCAGGGCCACCTGTCCTTTTCAAATATTGCATGCTGACCTTACTGAATTCAGAACTGAAGATCAAAAGAAAGCCTATATCTACCTAGTGCAGGACAACTATTCCAGGGCCATTCTCGGATATCAGGTATCGCTGAAACGAAGAGCATGCCATACATTTTAAAACCTATCAAGAGTAAAAGCAGAATATCTGGTGCCAGCAAAAATCAGTGAATGCATGCTTTTGACAGATAATGGTTCAGAGAATTATGGAGTCGCAAAACAGTGGATTACAGAAAGTGATGCACCCAAAATCCGCCATGTTATCGCTCAGTTAGATGTGCATTACAGCAATTCAATGATAGAGGCTGCCAACAAGCAATTAAAATACAGGTTTCTTTATCATCAAAGGATAAATACCTTTTCCAACCTCAAGGATTATTTCAGTAAAGCCATTTTAGATTTTAATCATCGTCCTCATGATGTTTTAAATGGACTAACTCCCATGGAAGTTCTTCAAGGAAAAACCTACGATAAAGAGAACCAAAATAATCTACTATCACTCTCAGTACAAAGAAGGATCTCCGAAAATCAGAAATTGAAATGCTGCGCAGGTAGTTTCTAAACCCAGATGACTGGTACTTTCAAAAATGCAAATCAAAATTCATTAATCAACAGAGAAAATAGCTCAAAGAAATGATTGGATCAATTTCCAGCATATGTCGGATATCCGGACATTCTATTGTAGAAAGATCGTGGAGGTTTCAGGGCAAAAATCCAGTTATAAAAGAACAGCCTCAAACTCTAAAAATATGTCCAATCTTCTCAATAAATCCAATAACAAAACATCATTTTCTCTGCTTGATAAAGATACCAAAATCCGTCCAAAAATGAAGGAATATGCGAGCGTAGTCGCACTTCTAAAAAGATCATAAAACCAAATTCAAATAGCCTAAGGGTTTACCATTAGACTATTTGGCATAGGCGAAATACAACCTGGCTCGGAGAATTTTTTCCTTCGTAATAATAATGATGAAAGTATGGTTTCTTCATAAATTGGTTATCTGAAGCTGAAATAACTCCTGCTTTTTGAGATTCCCGCAGACCGTTATATCGGTCCGTGAGGTGTTTGACCATTGAGGATAATCCAAATTGACGTACAGCATCATTGATTTCTTTTTCGTTTGCCTTATCAAATCCAGCTAGTTCAGGAAATCTGTTCTGAAAAAATGTTGGTTTATCAGGTTTGCTTTTTTTTTCATCAAGAACGAGTTCCATTTCCAGAATGCCTCCTTGTTCGCCCAGGAATTCAGAAACAAAATAATGAACCTTATAATTCTTCGCCGTTTCATCATTCAGGCCGGTGTATGTTTTATCCTGTATGTACTGAATTTTGATAAAGTGGTCTATCAGAGACCTGTATAAAATATACAGACTGGTCAGATTATTCGTTTGTGCCACCAGCAGCATGCCTTTGTAAATTTGATCCATCCGGTCAGTAAGTTCAAGTAATATTTCATGAGCTAACTGAAACCGGACTTGTATATTGGCTTCTTTATAAGCATTCAGGTAGACCCTGTATCTGCTTTCATGCGCTTCGTAAGCAGTTTTATATTTTGTAATATCCATTTTTATCCCTGCGTAATTTTAAAGGCTGTAACTGGTTCCTGGACCGGTTCCATGTTTGGTGATCAATTTCAATTTGACAAGAGTGTTTAGCATGCGTTTTACTGTTGGTAAGGGAACATCGATTTTTGTAGCTATGTCTCCCGACTTACTTCCAGGATGGTTTTCAATAAATGTATAGATCGCCTTCTCTCTGGGCCCAAGTTGTGCAATGTCCCCATGAACGTTTAATTTCTCCAGGAGGTGTCCGGAAATAGTGAGCAGGCAATCCAGAAAAAACATTGCCCATGGGTAAACATCTTCACCCGGCCTTTGCCGTTGAGCCTGCATTAACTGTTTGTAGTATTCTGATTTCCTATGTTCGATTTCATGTTCAAAACTGACGTATTGAATCCATGTATAGCCATCTTTTAACAGGAGCAGTGTTCCGAGTAACCGGCTTAGCCGGCCATTTCCATCCTGGAACGGATGAATACTTAAAAAGTCATAGACAAAAAGGGCTGCCTTGATTACGGGATGTGTTTCAAGGTCAGCATGGTACCATTCTATCAATTGACGCATGGCGTCTGTCGTGGCGATTCCCGGATCAGTCGTTTGAAAAATTACCTGTTTCTCGCCTGTAGGGCTCGTGGCTTCCACTACATTGCTGTGCTTTTTATAGTCACCGCGATGCCAGGCATCTTTTTCATTGTGCTTGCATAAAATGTTATGAAGATTTTTTATACTGCTTTCTGTTATTTCTATATCCGGATAGTTTTCAGAGATGGCATCCATGGCTTCAAAATATCCGGCTACTTCCTGGGCATCGCGTTCTTCAAGTTTGGAAACACTCAGTTTGCTGATCAATACTTCTACTTCTTCATCTGACATTTTGGATCCCTCAATGCGTGTCGATGCCCCGACGCTCCGCACAGTTGCGATTGAGCGCAGCTGTTTTAAAGTCTTGCCTTCTTTTTTGGCGATAGCGGTCCAAGAGGCATCAAACCGGTCCACTTTGCGGATTTCGGCCGCTAGCCTCCAGTCAAGTTTGAGCTTAAGCGTGTATATCTGGTCTTCCATACCCCAAATATAGGAGTTTTCTGTCTAATTTTGATACGATATGATACGATAATATACGACATTGATACGTAAATAGGCCAATAATACCTTTTTCATGCTAAACTCATGCATATTATGAACCTAGAAATTTTCAATAAAATGATACGATATGATACGATTATATACGATAATGATACGATAGTTAGCTGCCTGAGCTTTGTTATTTAACGCATTACCCATTTATCACCGCTTGTTATGCGGCGATTACGGGCATTATTCACCGCATCATTCATTGTTTGAACTGCCTTATCCGTGTAACCGGTTTTGTTGTAGGTAGCTTTCGACATAAGCATCCACATCCATTTCGCTGTTTTGCTGTGGGTGTTTTTCACCATCGATCCATTTCAACACTTCTTCTTTTTTGAATTTATACAGCTTTCCAATTTTGATAAAGTGGATTTGACCTTTATTACATGCGGCATAAATCATAGGAGTCTCTACACCGGCGAACTTTGCCACATCTTTCACGTTCATTAACGTCTCTTCAGATTTAATCGCTGTAGCCTCCGTTTTCAGAGTAAAAAATTTCAAAAGCATGGATTTGATATCATGGACTTCGGTTTCAATTTCCTCGAGTCTATCTTCAATCGTCCTGTGTATCATAAGCGTCTGTTTATTAGTTATATGGATAATTTATTTGCTGCATTCACTCTATTGCGATCAGGTACCTTACTATAAAGCTGAGTTGTTTTAACGTTTTTATGATTCAGCATTTTGCTGATAACATAAATATCCTCGCCTTTGGACACCAACTGCGTGGCATAGGTATGTCTGAAGCAATGAAATGAAATATCTTTTTTTATACCTGCCAGCACAAGCCATGTTTTCAGGGAATCTCTTGTACGGTGATAAGTCAGTTCCTGGAAAACTTTATCCTTGCCATCTTTACGTTCACCCAACAGATCGACTGCCTGTTGACTGATAAAGTGCTTAACTGGACGGTTTCAGCTTAGGATCTGTAAAATAGAAATACCAGGTTTTAAGTTCCACGGAATATTCCAGTTCCTCCCATTTTAAAGATTGAATAGCTCCAAACCGGAGACCAGTCAGAATAGCAAATAGACCGGCCCGGTAAACAACTTCGTCTTTTATTGGCGTCTGTTTTAATAATTGAATTTCTTCTTCCGTCAGATATTGACGAGTAGTTTCTATTGGAGGGATCTTGTCAACTTTTAATACCGGGTTAGACTGCAAATGATTTTCAATAAATGCACGCTCTACGATATTGCAGAATTTATTAAAATATGAACCTGCTGAATTCTTGTCAAGGAATTTAACTCTTGACTTAAGCGTGTTGGACGTGAGCAGATAATCCTTAAATTTCTCCAGAAAATGTTCGTCGATCTGCCGGAACTTGAGGTTAATACCGGCCATCCGCCGCAAATATTTCAAAGAACTCCTGTAGTGCTCGACGTCGATATCCTTGCGTGCCTTTTTATGAAGAAACGTCTTCGCAAATTGAAAAAAATTGCCCTCAAGGACGTCTCTATTGAATAAATTATTTTCTTCCAGCATAAGTCCGTTCATACGCTTCAGATAAATCTTTTCGGCGATTTCCCTGCTCATCTGATTTTGTTTCTTCTGAAACTCATCTGCGGGATGATCAAACACTTTGAGTTTAAGATGTTCTCTACGGGTGTAGACTTTTTTTTCGGGGTTCCACACCGCAGGATAATAATCTATGTATAAAGATGATCGCCCGTTTCTGAGTTTGACTTCTCTTATTTTCCCTCTCATAGGTTTCCATATTTTTTAATTATATAATCTATGACTGTCCTTTTATGGAATAATAAAGAGCGACCAATTTTTATTTTTGGAAACTCTTTGTCTTTAACAATCCTGTATAAAGTTCTTTCCCCAATACTGGTTACGGCGGAAAGCACCTTGATGTCAATTAACTCTTGTTCATCAATGACAATTTTATCGCGTTTAACTTTCGGCTCTGCCAGGATTATTTTTTGTGTTTCGCTATTACTTGAAGCAATTGCTTCCCGCTTTTTTCTCAGTTTATAATTTTTTTTTGCGCAATCGTCAGAACAAAATTTTGTTACCGTGGTCTTCGCCGTAAAGACATTTCCGCAGTGCTGACAAATTTTTTTTAGTGACATGTTGCTACTCATACCTTCTTCCTGATTTAACTCATTATTACTTCAGCTGCCTATAGTCGCATTAAACTGTATATGACTGCCCTGGTAGCCATAATTTCTCCTATCTATTTAATGCATGTATTAATTTCACCACAAATTTATTCCACCAAATTAAATAAATTTGATGATATTGGTAATATAATTTTTAGTAAATTGCTTGAAATATGCACCCAGTAAGGTGTTCAGAGAGTAATAAAAAGGCAGTGTAAGTAAGCTGAAGTAGGAGATTACTTCCCGATACAAAACTTCCCAAATATCCAGCTAAGCTGTTCTTCATTTGTGATCTCGCCGGTAATCTCGCCGAGGTAATGCAACCCGCGGCGGATATCGGGAGAGAGTAAATCGCCGGGCAATTTGGAATCGAGACCGGCGCGGATATCGTGCAGCGCAGAGCGCACCTGCATCAGGGCATCGTAATGCCGCAGGTTGGTTATGATCGTTCCTTCTGTTTTTACTTTTCCCTCCAATACAAATTCAACCAGGCGCTGTTTCAGATTTTCGATTCCGGTTGCGTTTTTTGCGGAGATGTAAATAAATGATTTGTCATCAGGGTATTTTACTTTCAGTTCCTCCGAAGAGATTAAATCAGTTTTGTTCAGCACCCGCACCAATTTCTTTCCTTCTGCCTGCAGGATTTCTTCCGGAATAACATCTGTTGCATCCAATATCTGCAATACAATATCCGCCTGCGCAATTTTCTCATGGCTTTTCTCCATCCCCATATATTCTATCTGGTCCTCCGTATGCGCACGGATCCCCGCAGTATCGATCAGGCGGAACTGAATGCCTTCCATCGTCAGCACTTCTTCGATCGTGTCCCTCGTGGTTCCTGCAATCTCGCTCACGATTGCGCGTCGCTCATTCAGCAGGGTATTCAGCAGGGTCGATTTCCCCGCATTCGGCTTGCCTACAATCGCAACCTGAACTCCGTTGCGGATCACGTTTCCGAAGCGAAAGGATTCGATCAGCCGGTCGGTCACCCGCTGCATTTCCTCTATCAATGAATAAAATTTCCTGCGGTCCGCAAATTCCACATCCTCCTGGGAAAAATCAAGCTCCAGTTCAATCAGTGATGAAAATCCGAGCAGCTGTTCCCGCAATGCTTTCAGGTCATTTGCAAATCCGCCGCGCATGGTATGCAATGCCGATAAACGCGATGCTTCAGAATGACTCGCTATCAGATCCGCCACGGCCTCCGCCTGCGTTAGGTCCATCTTGCCGTTCAGAAATGCACGCTGGGTAAATTCCCCTGCCCTCGCCAGCCTTGCCCCTTTTGAAATGCAGGCAGCAATTATCCTCTCCTGCACATAAGGCGAACCATGACAACTGATCTCCACCACATCCTCGCCCGTATAAGATCTGGGCGCACGGAAAACCGATACCACTACTTCATCCAATAAATCATCACCATCTTTCAATAATCCAACATACAAACCCGGAGATGTCTGAACCGATAAATCTTTGGATGGAAATAAATCATTTACAATCTCAACAGCTCTGGCTCCGCTCAGCCTGATTACTGCAATAGCTGCTATGCCCGGCGCGGTTGCGGGAGCGATTATTGTTTGATCCCAGCCTGATAGTTTTCCCAGCATGATGTTGAGGTAGATGGTAGATGGTATGTGAGATAGATGGTAGATGGATATCAGGTGCGAATCCGCAACTAAAATCCATCTACCATCTACCATCTACCATCAACGGTAAAAAAAAACTGCCAGAGATTCCTCCGGCAGTCATAAATAATTTTCAATTCTCTACTGTGATTCCAAACGGAATACAATCGGCTGCTTCTTATAAGATTTTACTTTACGGCCATTTTGAATCGCAGTGTTCCAGTTACCGCTTCTCTTGATTACACGCACGGCTTCATCACGCAATTCATTCGGACCCGACTACAGCTTCCACATCACTAACAATCCCTTCTTTGTCCACAATAAACTGTACAATCACGGTGCCCTGAATTTCAGCACTCGCAGCATCATCGGGATAATGCAGGTTCTTCATCAGATAACGCTGCCACGCGGCCGGTCCGCCGGGATAGCTTGACTCGATCTCCACCTTCGTGAAGGTTTTATCATAATCAGTATTATCCTTTGGAGCTTCCACAACGCCCTTGCCCTGGTCAATCGGAGGAGCAGTGATATTATCATCCTTGATCCCCTGCTGGTTGATGGCGCCAATCTTGGTATCTTCCAGTTTTTCCACTTCCGGTGGTTTTTCTTCCTCTTTCACCTGGTCGTCCTTTACAATTTTGGGCGGAGTAAATTTGGCCATTTCCACTTTGGGCGGTTCCACTTTCGGAGGTGGCGGCGGCGGAGGCAATTCCTTTTTTTCCTCATGCACATCCTCGAGCTGTACATCCTGCACCACCATCGCCTTGGTTTTGGCCCTGTCATTCATGTTGCTGACCAGAAAACCGGCACAAAGCAACAGCACCACCGCGGAAGTCACCAGCATGGCAATCCGCAGTCGCCGGTTATAGGTCTTGCGCAGATCGTAAGCCCCATACTGCTTGTTTCTTCCTTCGAAGATGATGTCAAGCACATCGGCCGTTAATATTTTATCTATGTCCATGATGGATTCTTTTCTGTATTAACTCAATTTACTAAAATTCTGATGGTTTCCCATACTTATTTAATCCCATTGGCGGCTTCCGTTTTCTGAACCAACTGGTATTCCGTAGGTGATATATCCACCATGGCATACCGCTTCACTTCATCAATGGTCATTTCATCCAGGATGTTCACCGTATTCTTATAGGTGGCATCCGGACTGGGTTTCAGAACCACAACGAAATCCTTGGGGTCCGTTCTCCTTTTCTTGTCGAGAACAACATCCCGGACCTGTTTAAAAGTGGTCTGCTGCATCTTGGTGGGATCATCCCCTTCGTAATAATAGATCTTGTCCTCCTTGCCCAGCAACAGGGTGATAACTGCTGAAGCCTTCACCTTGTTCTGCTCATCAGGATTCTTCACATCCTTTGGCAGGAACATGCGCATGGCCGTCGGCTGGCTCATCGTTGTTGTGAATATGAAAAAAGTGATCAGGAGAAACCCAAGATCGCACATCGGAGTCAGATCCACCCTGGTGGAAAGCTTTTTTCCTTTTTTGACGCCGGGACCTTTTTTATGTTTCCCGCCGCCCGAGGTATCTACTTCTGCCATGACAACTGTTTTTAAATAATAAAATAAATTTAATCTGACGACCCTTTGGTTCCTGTAGCAATGTTTACTTTATATAATTCTGTTCCGGGCGGTACCGCAACCGGATTGGTTACAATCTGGAATTTCATCAGGTCATTCCTTTTCAATGCCCAGATCACGCCGCCGAATGAAGGATACTTGGAAGCATCATCCCCTTTAACAACAACGTTCATATGGGAACCGGCAAATGCCGTCGCAGATGCCCTGAACCAGTCAACCATCTCATTATTATTGCTATCCAGAACAGGTATTCCGGGCAGGACGACATTCTTCAGGTCCTCCGGTGTTTTATCCAGATAGGATTTCAGCTGGCTGAAAGGCACCCCGATATATGCATTGGGGATATTCGTGAAATTCTTTTTCTCCGCGGCAGTAAGGCCCAGGTTCTTGGCGGTATTGATATCTTCCAGAATATCCACCTTTTGATTCGGATTTGATTCTGAAACGGAGAAATAAACCTTGCCATTCTTGTCGATGGTAACCTGCACCACGTCCTTTTCCAGCACGATCTTGGTCGATACCGAATTGGGCGTATCCACTTTCAGCGCTTCCGGAGGTTTGAACTTGGTAGCAAGGATAAAGAAAGCCAGTAAGAGGAAGGCCACGTCGCACATCGCGGTCATGTCCACCGTCGTACTCTTTCTAGGTAACTTTGCTCTGGCCATAGTGAACGATTATAAGATTTACTAATTAGATGCAATCCAGGCGTTTTTCCATAAAATCCCGGGGGTTTTTCAGGGAAGAAACGGCTTATTTATACATAGAAGCAAAGCTCTGTGTAAGGGTAAATCCGCTTTCGTCAATGCCATAGGTTATACCGTCAATCTTTGTTGTAAAGATGTTGTACATGATAATGGCGATGGCTGATGTTCCGATACCCAGGGCTGTATTATACAGGGCTTCGGAAATACCTTGTGACAAACGCTGGGCAGCTTCTCCTCCACCGCTATCTCCCAGGGAGGCAAAGGCCCGGATCATCCCGATTACGGTTCCGAGCAGTCCCATCAGGGTTGCAACGGAGGCAATGGTAGAAAGAAATACCAGGTTTTTTTCCAGCATGGGCAGTTCCAGCGCGGTGGCTTCTTCCACTTCTTTCTGAATAGCCAACACTTTTTGTTCCGTGTCCAGGTCTCCTGTGGTGATCATCTCCTTGTATTTGCGCAGGCCGGCTTTCATCACGTTCCCTACGCTTCCTTTCTGCCTGTCGCATTCGGCGATGGCTGAATCCACGTTTTTATTAGCCAGATGATACTGAACCTTGCGGATAAATTCATTGATATTACCGCTTC
Organism: uncultured Chitinophagaceae bacterium; assembly: GCA_963705005.1. Classification (GTDB taxonomy): domain Bacteria; phylum Bacteroidota; class Bacteroidia; order Chitinophagales; family Chitinophagaceae; genus Puia. The sequence continues at coordinate 188,600 of CAVPIO010000006.1, read as the reverse complement.
CTGTCGCTTTGCCGATGGTAAGAAAACGTTCTACCACAAATGTGAGTACAGTAAGCAATGCGCCGATCAGGATCGGTACGATAATGCCTCCCAGATACATACGGGCAAGGCCGGACTTCGCTCCCAGTTGGTCGGGCCAGAAACCGCCGTTTGGATCGGGTTTTGTGAAATTACTATCTGCGCCTATCAGAAATCGCCAGATTAAATAACCAATAACAATACAAAGCAGGGGAGCCAGCCAGGAAATGGAATTACCCCTTTTTGCAGCTTGCACGCTTGTTGCAGGTTTCGCTGCAGCCGTCGCAGTCGGTCTTGTTTCAGCCATGATCGTTTGTTTTTAGTGTTTATGAAGATTTGAAAAATGATTTTGAAATAGTCCAAGCAAATGGGGTTGCTAAAGTAATGCCTTTTCAACAGGTTATTTCGCCGCGGTCGATTTTTCCTAGGGAACACAATATAGTAAATTTCCGGAATGCCAAATCGAAAATAGTTTTTCTTTAAAATTTATTAGTAATCATGCAAACCCTTGCCTGCATTCATTCTACAATATCCATTAATAGGCTATTCATAACGCAGGGCCTGAATGGGATTTAGGCGGGCTGCTTTGAAGGAAGGATATAATCCGGCTACCAATCCCACTATGGAACAGATCACCATGCCCCAGATAAGCCACTCCCAGGGAAATACAAATCCGGTATTCAGCACGAGGGAAAACGAGTTGCCTATGACAATTCCCAAAACGATACCGAAGGCCGCACCCATCAGGCTGATAATAATTGATTCGAATAAAAATTGTGAGCGAATGCTGTGCTTCCTTCCCCCGATCGCCTTGACCAGCCCGATTTCTTTTGTGCGTTCCGTTACTGACACCAGCATGATATTCATTAAGCCAACTGCAGCACCAACCAAAGTAATAAACCCGATAACGCGCGCGCACCAGGTGATCAGACCCAGGTTTTTTAAGAGCTCTTCCACGAACCGGTCGCTTTTGTCAACCACAAAATTACTCGCGTCCGTGCTGCTGATCCGGCGAATGGGCCGGAATACGCCTTCTGCTTCACCGATGGCCATATCCATCTGGTTTACATTATCCACTTTTACCTGTATATTAAAAGAAGGTTCGGGATTGAACTGGTTCACCGCTGCATTCGCAAAGAAACGCCTCACATTATTATATGAAGTGATTGCGATGTTATCCCAGCTTCTGCCGATGCTGGCTCCCTTGGATTCCAGCGTTCCGACTATGCGATAGGGTATCCCGTTTATCTTGACAATCCTCTCAACCGCCCTTTCCTGGTTTCCTCCGAAAAACTTCTTTACCAGGTCACTGCCCAGCAGGCATACATTCCTTCCGGATTCCACATCCAGCTCATTCAGGGAACGGCCCGCATCCAGGTTGTATCCGTTTAGTTCTGCATAAAACTCATCTCCTCCGATCACCTGAACGGTCGGGTTGGTTTTCCTGGCACCAAGAGAAGCAATATTGCTGTTGCCGCCCCGCAGGCTGAGGGAAACCTTTGAGGGAAAATGATAGCTGGCCTTAAACTGCTCGGCCTGATCCCGGGTAATTACCTTTTTGATATTGGATTTCTTGATTTTTTTCTCCCCTTTCTTCTCCTGGGTCACCTGGCTGTTATTTCCAAAAAACTGGTAGTCCTGATAGTGAATGGTGAACCCGGTGGCGCCCATGGAGGCAAAGCTCTCCGTAAACTTTTGTTTCATCGCCTCAATAGCCGTACTGATACCTACCAGGGCCATGATTCCGAAGGCAATAATCGCAACCGTTAGGCCTGTGCGCAACTTATTACTCCTGACCGTGCGGAAAGCAAGGGAAAGCACATCGGATAGTCTCATATATTACTTATGCAATGGCTAATTTAAAGATTCTAAATGACTTCCCCGGGTGAATCTGGGGTCAGAGATAGATAATATATAAACGGTCAGTCAGCCACTGCGGGAATATCCCCAGCAGGATCACAATGAATGCCAGCAGGATCAGCATCAGGCTGAATCCCATGCTTAACTCCAGTTGCTGACCGGGCCCTTCCTTGAAATACATGGCCTGGATCACCCGGAAATAGTAATAAACGCTGATTGCTGCGCAGAAGAGCCCCAGGATTACCAGCCAGAGCCACTTGCCCGTTTGCATGACCGATGCAATCATATAATATTTGGCAAGGAATCCGGCGGTGAGCGGGATCCCGGCAAGGGATAGCAAAAATATTGTGGCCGTCAGGGCCAGGACCGGATATTGTTTGGCCAGCCCGTTGAATCCCTCAAAACTGTAGTCTTTCATCTTCACCAGGATGGCAAAAAGGCCAATCGTGGCCGCACTGTAGGCGGCCGTATACAGGATAATCCCTTCCTTAGCCAGGTTATTGAGGGTCAGCAGGGAAAACAGCATGAATCCCATCTGCGATATGCTGGAGTAGGCCAGCATCCGTTTTACACTTTGCTGGAAAACAGCAGTTATATTTCCAATAAGCAGAGTGGCCGATGCCAGGATGGCTATGAATATCTGCCAATAAATTTTAATGTCCCCGAAAGCGTCTCTGAACAAACGGATAAATGCAATGAATGCCCCCGCTTTTACAATGGTGGCCATGAATGAAGTAATCGCCGTGGGTGCACCGTCATACACATCCGGCGCCCAGAAATGAAAAGGAGCTGCAGATACCTTGAACGCCATGGAACACATGATCAGGATCAATCCGGCCATCATCATCGGAGAGCCTCCAACCTTACCTGTGGCGATCTCATCCAGAAAAAAGCTTCCTTTTTCACTGGCCCCGTAAAGGAAAGCAATTCCCAGCAGCATGAGGCCGGTGGAAAAAGCGCCCATCAGAAAATATTTCAGAGCAGCTTCATTGCTCTTGAGATTTCGCTTGTCGCTCCCCGTTAGTATGTAGAGGGGAATGGAAATGATCTCGATTCCCAGGAACAGCATCAGCAGGTTATTAAAAGAACTTGCAATGGCAATGCCGCAAAGAACAAAAAAGATCAATGCGAAATATTCCCCGGGATTGTTGCCGATGCCGGCAATGTCTTTCCCATTCATCAGGAACAGGAAAACGGTAGCGCCAAAAACGATGCAGTTGAAAAGCAGACCGAAAGGGTCAAAATAGAGCATGTTATGGGTATCGATCGCAAAAAAATGATATCCGCTCATCTCCATGGCGGTCGCTACCAGCAAAAGGATGGATCCCAGGATCGCAATCGCAGCGATTGAAGAATTTTTTCTGAGGAAAATTCCGCTGAACATCATGATCACCCCTAAAACAGCAGATATTATGATCGCATTCATAGTTTCCTTGATTCTTCTTTACGGTTTAAAGTACATTTTGGTTAAAACAAAATCCACCGCATTTCGCGTAAGGTGGAACAACGGTTCGGGATATACACCGATCAAAACAACCAGCACCAGGATTAAACCCAGTATTATTCTTTCATTCAGACGGATATCCACGGCTTTTGCAGTCAGCGCATTGGTATTGCCGTAAAATACCCGCTGCACCATATTCAGCATATAAACCGCCGACAAAATAATGGTGATCGCCGCCGTCACTAAAAACACAACATTGTAAACGGTTACTTTGGATCCATAGATCCCATTGAACATCAGAAATTCCCCAATGAATCCATTGGTCAGGGGAAGACCAATATTGGCCAGTGCAAGAATCACCAGCATGGCGGTAAGAACCGGTGCTTTCTGAGCCAATCCACCCAGTTCACTGATCCTGCGGGTATGGAATTGTTTTTCTATCAGGTAGACAACAATCCACAATCCGATTATATTGATTCCATGATTGAACAACTGGATCATCACACCCTGTATTCCACTGGTCGTTGTAGCAAATATGGCCAGGCACATAAGCCCGACATGCGCTATCGAAGAATAGGCCACGAGTCTTTTGAGATCATCCTGGCGAAGTGCGATCAGGGATGCATAGATCATTCCGGTTATGCAAAGGGCCGAAACCGTGTCGCCCCACATATAGGTTCCGACTGACAGCACCGGAGCGAGCCAGCGCAACACTCCATATAATCCCATCTTCACCATGATCCCGCTGAGCACCATCGTCACTGCAGGCGGCGCCTGTTCGTAGGTATCCGGCTGCCAGGTATGAAATGGAAAAATGGGCATCTTGACGGCAAAAGCCACAAACATCAGCCAGAATAACCAGGTCTGGTCCTGCGATGTCAACAGGCTTTTCGCTGCATAAAAAGAGGTTAAAGAGAATGAACGGTCCCGCGTATGATTGGAAATATAAATAATGGCGACCAGCATCATCAGGGATCCCAGAAAAGTATAAACGAAGAATTTAAATGTCGCCTGAATTCTTTTTTCCCCTCCCCACTGTGATGCCAGAAAGTAAACGGGTATCAGCGCCAATTCCCAGAAAAAATAAAATAATAAACCATCGGCAGCCAGGAAAACGCCCATCAATCCGGCCTGGCTTAACAGCATGAGTCCGAAAAAATTTCTCGCTTTCTTATATTGTTCACTCCAGGTTGCAATGAATATAATGGGAAAAGAGACCGCTGTCAGTAAGCAAAGGATCTTGGCTAATCCGTCCATACTCAGCGAAAACTGACTGTTCAGCGAAGAAAGCCATTCTGTTTTTATCGCGAGATGCCCGCTTGCATCGGGCAGAGAAATACTTGCCAGCGATGCTCCCAGTGTCAGAATGGATGCAAAAAGCGACCATCCCTTTGCTGCGGAATCTTTTAGGAAGAAGCCGATAAGCCCCGCCAGCAAAGGAATCGCAATCAGTAAAACAGGAACCATAAGATTTATTTTCTCAAAAACAATTGCACGACAAATAAAAGCACCACGCTGATGACCATGAGCAATACATAACCGCCCACCTGGCCGCTTTGCAAATACCTCAACTGCCGGCTTCCATACTGAACGAGTCTGCCCGCACCATTAACCATACCATCGATTACATTTTTTTCAATCACTTTATTCAGAAAATCCGCAAGGGCATTCAGCGGCCGCACGATAACCGTATCATATAATTCATCAACATACCATTTATTGTAAAGTAATTTTCCAAAACCAGCTGGTTCGCCGAGATCAGGCTTTCGGCTGAATCTTGACCAGGCGAAGATCACAGTTATGATCGCCAGGCCCGCTGATATTCCCATAAGCATCCATTCGAGGCCAACTTCAATCTGCGGCTCCGTATTTCCTGTTTCATTACTTTCAAAAACGGGCTGCAGAAAGCGCCCCAGAAGATGGGCATTTTTAGCAAAGATTTCAGGAATGCCAACAAATCCGCCGACAGTCGCCAGGATGGCAAGGAGAATTAGTGGAATCGTGATCGCAGCAGGGCTTTCATGGAGATGATGCTCCCGGTCAGCCGTTCCACGGAATTTTCCCAGAAATGTGGTTGCATACAAACGAAACATATAAAAGGCAGTCATCATGGCCCCGGCCACACCAACAATATAGTAGACCGGGTTTTTTGCGAATGCCGCCGTAAGGATCTCATCTTTTGAAAAGAAACCCGAGAAAGGTGGTACGCCTGCAATCGCCAGGCATCCGAGCAGAAAAGTGATATGGGTAACCGGCAGGAATTTTTTCAGTGCACCCATTTTCCGGATATCCTGTTCACCGCCCATGGCATGGATCACCGATCCTGCGCCGAGAAACAATAATGCTTTGAAGAATGCATGGGTCATGACATGGAAAACGGCGCCATTGTAAGCACCAACCCCCAGGCCCAGAAACATATAGCCCAGCTGGCTGACCGTTGAATAAGCCAGGACTTTCTTGATATCATTTTGTTTGATCGCAATACTGGCAGCGAGAATGGCCGTTGCCAGTCCGACGATAGCCACTACAGTTTGGGTGACCGGAGCGAGGTCGTACAACACATGGCTCCGCGCGATCATATAAATACCGGCTGTTACCATCGTAGCGGCATGGATGAGGGCGGAAACCGGGGTCGGTCCCGCCATGGCATCAGGCAACCAGGTATAAAGCGGGATCTGTGCGGATTTGCCGGTAGCGCCGACGAACAGCAAAAGGGTGACCATAGTAATGAATCCTGTGGTTGCTTTCGGTGCCTGCTGAAAAATCACATCAAATGAAGCCGTTCCAAAATAATTGATCATAGCAAAAAGGGCAATCAGAAAACCAAAGTCACCAATCCGGTTCATCACAAATGCTTTTTTGGCGGCGCTGCTGTATTCCTCGTTTTTGAACCAATAACCGATCAGCAGATAAGAACACAGTCCCACCCCTTCCCATCCGATAAAAAGGATCACATAGTTTGATCCAAGCACCAGCAGGAGCATGGAAAAAATAAAGAGGTTGAGGAAGCAGAAATATTTCGCAAAGGCCGGAGCGTCCTCTCCATGCATATAGGAAGTAGAATAGACATGGATCAAAAACCCAACTCCGGTAATGATCAATAAAAATAAAACAGAAAGCGGATCCACCAGAAAGGAAAAAGGAATGCTGAGTTTGCCGGCATGGATGAATTCAAACAAAGTGACGATCACAGGTTGAAAATGTTCTTCCCTCACTTCAAAAAAAATGAGCAGGCTCACCACAAAAGACGCCAGGATCATCCCGCTGCCGATGATGCCAGAAAGAGGCTTTGATATCCATCTTCTGAATAATCCGTTTATCAGAAAACCGATCAGCGGAAAAAGAGGAACGAGATAGACGAATTTGGTCATATTGGTATATGCTTAGGAGCGAAATTTCGCAGTTGATGGTTGATGGTTGATGGTTGACGGACTTCAACTCGTAGACGGTTGACGGTTGACAGTTGACGGACTTCAATTCGTTGATGGTTGACGGTTGACAGTTGACGGACTTCAATTCGTTGATGGTTGACGGTTGACAGTTGACGGACTTCAACTACAAATTCTCTACCTAAATCCAGCTGGGTCAACATAAAATGTTTTTTACAAAATTAGAGCCCGTAATTATTCCTATCCCGATCTTGCATTCCGCATTTTTGACTCATCACTCATCACTCATCACTCATCACTCATCACTCATCACTCATCACTCATCACTCATCACTCATCACTCATCACTCATCACTCATCAACCGTCAACCCTCCTAATGTTTCAGCCTGTTCAAGAAATTAACATCCACAGAATGCGTATTCCTGTACAACATCGCGATGATGGCCAGACCCACGCAAACCTCCGCCGCAGCAACCACCATGATAAAAAACACAAACAACTGACCATTAATGCCGGCATTCGGATCCACGACCGCCAACACAGCATGATGCATTTTTGAAAATGCGACCAGCAGCAGGTTCACCGCATTCAACATCAGTTCAATGCACATAAATATAATAATCGCATTTCTGCGCGTAAGGACGCCTGCAACACCTATACAAAATAGGGCAACAGAGAGGAAGATGTAGTAGTTTATGGGCATGGGGTTAATTTGAAAATTTGAAAATTTGAAAATTTGAAAATTGAAAAGCGCCGCATACTGTAATATTTTTAAATATGAGTTTTATGACGATCGCCATTAATTAATTTGAAAATTTGAAAATTTGAAAATTTGAAAATTGAGGCCCGAGGCATGCTGTAATATTTTTAGACTTCGTTACGCATCGGTGGGTAAAGCATTTCCACTAGTACTTTATTCACCCCATTTTCAAATTTTCAAATTCCCATTTCACCTATAGCACCTCATTCACCCCCATTTTCAAATTATCAAATTTTCAAATTTTCAAATTCCCATTTCACCTATAGCACCTCATTCACCCCCATTTTCAAATTATCAAATTTTCAAATTTTCAAATTCCCATTTCACCTATAGCACCTCATTCACCCCCATTTTCAAATTATCAAATTATTCAAATTTTCAAATTAAATCACTCCTTCTTCCCAATCACCACAGCGCCAACCATGGCACTTAAAAATAATATACTGCTGATTTCAAAGGGTATTACATACTCTTTAAACAAGGCCATACCGAGGTTATGGATCAGGCCGATATCACCGGTGCCCATCTGGGCCATCTGATTCCGGGTGTCCGCATCTTTGAGCGCAGCAACCAGAACCAGGAGTAAGGCGCCTCCGCCAATCACGCCGGTGATCTTCAGCCACTTATTTTTCTGGGGCTCCGTTTCCGCATTGAGATTCATGAGCATGATGACAAACAAAAAAAGCACCATGATGGCGCCCGCATATACAATCAGATTCACAATAGCCAAAAACTGCGCATTGAGCAGGATATAATGTCCGGAGATGGTAAAAAATACAATGATCAGCCACAACACGCTATGCACGGGACTCTTGCTGATCACCACCATGATAGCACTGAATATGGCTAGTGCACTTAAGAACCAAAAGAGGAACTGGGTCAGGCTCATGGAGTAATTGACAATTTGAAAATTTGAAAATTTGAAAGGCAAATGTGACAATTTGAAAATTTGAAAATTTGAAAATTAGAAGGCCTTTCAAAGCAAATACAAAAATTTGTAAACTTAGAAATCATAATGAGGTTCAATTTTTATTTATTCAGACCGACCTAATCATTTTCACTCACCTACGCTGGGCTTCCGTGGGGAATGCATTTTCACATTTACAAATTCTAACATTTTCCCATTTCCACATTTGCCTTCCATTATCAAATTTTCAAATTATCAAATTATCACATTTGCCTTCACTTTTCAAATTAACCCCTCCTCTCCCCTCTTGCTCGTGCAAACGCCTCTGGTTCTTTCAGCGGATGAGGGATCAGGAGTTCTTTCTTTCCGTAAACAAATGATTCCCGGTTGAAATTACTGGGCACCAGGGTCTCGGATAGATAAATCGCGTCCTTGGGACAGGCTTCTTCACAGAGCCCGCAAAATATACAGCGCAACATATTGATCTCATACCTGGCGGCGTATTTTTCTTCTTTATATAAATCTTCTTCGCCGGGCAAACGCTCCGCGGCTTCCATGGTGATGGCTTCGGCAGGACAAGCCACTGCGCATAGTCCGCAGGCCGTGCAGCGTTCCCTGCCCTCTTCGTCCCGGTTCAATACCTGGACGCCACGAAAAACCGGACTGAATGTTCTTGTTTGCTCCGGATAACTGATCGTGGGTTTTTTCTTGAAAATATGACCAAAGGTGATCCCCATGGCTTTGGCAATGACCGGGATATATAATTTTTCCAGGAATGTCATTGGCTTCCGGCCAACAACCTTCGCCTTACTTGTGAGTGCCTGCATAAAATTTACTTTATTCCTCTGTTCCAGCTCTCTTCAGTGCTGCAAAAATATTTTTATCAATTCAACCTTCCAACTAAATTCTCCGCGGAAGAATAGCGGTGCGCATTTTTCTCTTTCTTCCTGAAATCCCGGGAAAAATTCAAAAATGCCAGTGATTCTGCCTGAGCAGGATCAGAAAACCAGTGACCAGCATATTCAGAATGGCAAGCGGAATCAGCGTTTTCCATCCCAGTTTCATCAGCTGATCGTACCTGAAGCGGGGAACGGTCCACCTGACCCATATAAAAAAGAATATGAATATCCCGATCTTCGCAAAAAAACATAACACCTGCAATGTGGCCAGCAGGTTTGCTCCATGATTCAATCCGAAATTGGCGTCATTTACAAATGGTATATCATATCCGCCCCAGAATATCGTAGCCATTACCGCACTGCTGATGAACATGTTCACGTATTCTGCAAACAGGTAAAAGCCGAGTTTCATGGATGAGTATTCCTGGTGGTATCCAAAATTCAATTCACTTTCCGCTTCTGAAAGATCAAAGGGCGTCCTGTTGCATTCCGCAAACGCACACACGAGGAAGATCAGGAATCCCAGGGGCTGATACAATACATAATACCTGCCATCCATCTGCTGTTGCACAATTTCGTGCATGCTTAATGTGCCGGTCATCATCAGCAAGGCAATAAGGCTGAGCCCCATGGCCAACTCGTATGAAATGATCTGGGATGCGCCACGGATGGCAGCGAGCAGTGAAAATTTATTATTGGAAGCCCAGCCGCCGATCATGACTCCGTAAACACCCATGCTGACCACACCGAAAATATAGAGTATCCCAATATTCACATCGGCGATCTGCAGGGAAATATCCCGGCCGAACGCATGAATATGTCCTCCCCAGGGTACCACCGCACTGGTCATCATAGCCGTGAGCATGGCCAGGCCAGGGCCCAATACAAAAAGGAATTTATTGGAGTGGTTGGGAACGATCTCTTCTTTGCTGAATAGTTTAAGGCCATCGGCAAGCGGTTGAAAAATTCCGAAAGGGCCAGCCCGGTTCGGGCCATGCCTGTCCTGGATAAAAGCCGCAACTTTCCTCTCCGCGTAGGTTTCATACATGGCAACAAATAATGAGATGCCAATGATGATCGCCACGAGAACCATTTTTTCAATGATCAATCCCCAGTCTGCCGATAATAATAAGGAATGCATCTTGATCTAGTAAAGTTTCTTCGTTTCTTTGAAATGTTCGGAATGATTGACAATGGAAAAGATCAGCATTGCAGCTGCGAATCCAGGTATCAGATCCTTCCACCTGTCTGTTTGCAAAATGAAAAATAAAACAAACGCCAGAAATAAAAGTAAATCAATTACGATAAGCTTATTGAATAAGACCATGGATCAGATTTTTCAAGAATTTTCTTTTTCGAAGTCGATCGAATGTGCCGGACCCTGTATTTCGGAGAGATCGATATCCTTCCGGTTCACTTCGCTCACCTGGTTAATATTCATGAGAAGTTTAGGTTTTCTGCCTCCCATCACTTCCGGCATGGTTTCCTTCGGTTCCACCGTATCCACATAATGATTCCCCGAGATTACGGAATGGCGGTCAATGCGTGTGGGCCCTTCTATCACCCAATCCGCCGTTTTCTTTTTTTCAAACCTGCATTCATTACAAATAAAATCCTTTACTTCCCCCCACTGATCTTTGCGCGCGGTAACCCGGAATACTTCTTCTCCCCGGTTCCAGAGCGTCACTTTGCCCGAACACTTAGGGCAATCGCGGTGAGCATCCAGGGGTTTCAAAAACCAGACACGGTTTTTGAACCGGAATGTTTTATCGGTTAGCGCGCCCACAGGGCAAACATCAATCACATTTCCGATAAAATCATTTTCGAGTGCTTTATGGATATAGGTAGCAATTTCCGAATGATCGCCGCGATCAAGAATACCATGTTCGCGTCTGTTGGTTAGTTGATCTGCCACGTAAACACAACGATAGCAAAGAATGCACCTGGTCATGTGCAATTGAATGTAGGGACCGATATCGTGTTTTTCGAATACACGCCTGTTAAATTATAGCGCGTTCCTTCCGTGCCATGTTCATAGCTCAGGTCCTGCAGGGAGCATTCGCCTGCCTGATCGCAGATCGGGCAATCCAGCGGATGGTTAATAAGCAAAAACTCCACGATTCCCTTTCTTGCATCCAATGCCTTTTCGCTTGTCACATTTTTAACGATCATTCCGTCCATCACATTGGTCCTGCAACTGGCGACAAGTTTCGGCATTGGTCGTGGATCTGCTGTGGATCCTGCAGCCACTTCCACCAGGCAGGTGCGGCATTTGCCTCCGCTTCCTTTAAGCGAGGTATAATAGCACATTGCCGGTGGGGCAACATCTCCGCCGATCCTTCGCGCGGCATTGAGAATGGTTGTTCCCGGTTCCACTTCGACCGTAATATTGTCGATCGTTACTTTGAATAATTTTTTTTCTTCAGCCATAATTCCTTTTTTCAATTCCTAAACTGCCGCCACCGCAGGTTCCAGCGGATCTGCGTAGTGCGCGAGCCCATAATTTCTTTTCTGACTTTCTTCCGGGTTCAGCACATGCCATTCAAACTCATCCCTGAAATGCCGGATTGCGGCAGCTACAGGCCAGGCCGCGGCATCACCCAGGGGACAAATCGTATTTCCTTCGATCCTTCGCTGAATATCCCACAACAGATCAATATCACTCATCTTGCCCTTGCCCGTATTCTATATTTCTCAAAATTTTTTCCATCCATCCGGTTCCTTCGCGGCAGGGAGAACATTGTCCGCAACTTTCATGATGATAAAACCTGGCGAAGGTCTAGGTATGTCTAACTACGCACTGATCTTCATCAGAACAATGAACCCGCCTGAACCCAGCATGGAGCCTGTTACAAATCCACCATCAGAAAGACTTTCATAATTCATTAGTCTCTTTTCGCCTTTGGCCGTTTTCAACAGGAAGTTTGCCGGAAGAATGGGAACAGAAGATCCGCCGGGAATGCAGGCTTTCAGTTTTTTTCCTTTTGGAATACCCCCGCAATATTCCTCGCTGTAAATAAATTCCTCCACCGAAATGGTCATGTCAATTTCATAAACCCCCGGCTTATTGATATTGCCGCATGCAGAAATCAGTTTGGTGCCTGTTGATTTTCCAACGCCAATCTTTGCATATTCTTCAGCGCCAATTAAAATGATGGGAACAACGGCAGCCATGGTTTCCACATTATTCACTACCGTGGGCCGTCCCAAACACCCTTAACCGCAGGAAATGGTGGCTTGATCCGGGGAAGTCCGCGCTTACCTTCCAGGCTTTCCAGCAAAGCTGTCTCTTCGCCGCAGATATAAGCTCCGGCGCCGCGATGCACATAGATTTCCAGGTCGAATCCTTTGCCTAAAATATTATTCCCGAGCCAGCCATTAGCCTTCGCTTCAGCGATGGCTGTCTCCAGAATGTCAATGATCCAGGAATATTCGCCCCGCATATATATATATGTAACATGGCTTCCCAGTGCATAGGAGGAAACGATCATTCCCTCAATCAATAAATGCGGAAGGAATTCCATCAGGTATCGGTCCTTAAATGTTCCCGGCTCGCTTTCATCGGCATTGCAAACAAGATGGCGGGGCACGCCTTCGGGTTTAGCGATGAAACTCCATTTCATACCCGTGGGAAATCCTGCACCTCCGCGACCCCGCAATCCGCTTTTCTTCACCTCGTCCGTGACCTGGTCGGGTGTCATCTCCCCCAATGCTTTTTCCACACTGCGGTAGCCACCCTCACGCCGGTAGACATCGTAGCCGCGAATTCCCTCAACCTGCAGCTTTTCCAACAATAATTTTCTGCCCATACTCTATATAATTTGCACTGACAAGATCTATATAAAGGTATCCTGCCAGATCCAGGTTTAATTATTCGTCGCGGCCGTTTTTCTGCACTCTTCAATGATGGCGTCCACCTTTTCCCTGGTCAGGTGTTCCCGGTAAAATTTTCCAAGCTGCATCATGGGAGCATAGCCGCATGCGCCCAGGCACTCCACAGTCTTCAAAGTAAAAAGTCCGTCATTGGTGGTTTCTCCCACATTAATATGAAGTGTATCTTTTATGTATTGTATGATCTCCTCACTACCATTGATCATGCAGGGGCCGGTCTGACAAACTTCAAATACATATTTTCCCACCGGTTTCACGTTGCACATCGAGTAAAAAGTGGCTACCTCATAAACTTCCACCGGCAGTATATTCAGTAATTCCGCCACATAATCCATAGTTTCCGTGCTGAGCCATCCCCCAAAATTATCCTGGGCAATATGGAGAATAGGAAGTATGGCACTCTTTTGTTTCCCCTCGGGATAGTGCGTGATCAGCTCCTTCACTTTTGCCAGCTTATCTGGCGGAAATACGGGGTGGTTCAATGTTGCAGAATTTGAAAATTTGTTAGATTTAAGAATTTGAAAATTTGAAAATTAGGGTAACAAAGTTTTTAATTTGATCTTTTGAAAATGGGTGCTTATTTATTCGGGTGGTCAAATAAACCATTAGTCGTTCCATTTCACGACTCAATATCCCTACTTCCGGAAATCCTTCCATTTTCAAATTATCAAATTATCAAATTTTCAAATTGCTTTCTACGCGTCCATCTCTCCGGCAATCAAATTCAAACTGCTCATAGTGAGGACGGCATCACTTAGCATGGAACCCTTCGTCAGTTCGGAATAAGCCTGGTAATAAACAAAACAGGGTCTGCGAAAATGCAGCCGGTATGGTGCGCGGCCACCGTCACTGATAAAATAAAAACCCAGTTCTCCGTTTGCGCCTTCCACACTCAGATAAACTTCTCCCGGAGGAATCTCTGTTTCGCCCATCACGATCTTGAAATGCCAGATGAGTGCTTCCATTTTCGTGTACACATCATTTTTTTCCGGAAGGAAATATTCCGGCGCATCGGCATGGAATATTTCGGCTTCAGCGCCCTTGAACTCCTTCACCTTCCGGTAAGCCTGATCAATGATTTTCAGAGACTCCCACATTTCCTGGTTACGCACCAGGAAACGGTCGTAATTGTCACCCGTTTTGCCTACCGGTATATTAAAATCAAAATCTTCGTAGCTGGAATAGGGGGAATGAACGCGGACATCATAGTCAACACCTGCCGCGCGGAGGTTGGGACCAGTAAATCCGTAATTGAGCGCACGTTCGGGGCCAATACCGCCGGTGCCCATGGTACGATCCATGAAAATGCGGTTCCTGTTGAAAAGATTTTCAAACTCTTTCAGCACAGCGGGATATTCTGCCTGAAACCTTTCGAGTTTTTCGAATGCAGCATTACTGAAATTCCTTTCGAATCCGCCGATCCTTCCCATATTGGTTGTGAGGCGGGACCCGCAAACTTCCTCGTAAATTTCGTAGATCAGCTCCCGGTATTGCATTACATAAAGGAATCCGGTGAAAGCGCCTGAATCAACGCCCACGACCGAATTACAAACGAGATGGTCGGAAATCCGCGCCAGCTCCATGATGATTATCCGGAGATAATCCACGCGCTTGGGCGTTTTCACATTCAGTAATTTCTCGCAGGTGAGGTGCCAGCCCATATTGTTAATGGGTGAAGAGCAATAGTTCAGCCGGTCTGTCAGCGGAGTGATCTGGTACAAAGGCCTCCGCTCCGCAATCTTTTCAAATGCGCGATGAATATATCCGATCGTTTGTTCTGCTGAAACAATCCGTTCTCCATCCAGCTCCAGAATATTCTGAAATACACCATGCGTTGCAGGATGGGTGGGTCCCAGGTTTAAGGTAGTGGTTGATTTCTCAATACTCCCCTCCGGCAATTTGATGTGATGTTCAGTTTGTGACTCCATGACTGGGCAATTTGAAAATTTGAAAATTTGAAAATTTGAAAATGAGATTCAAATGAGCAATTCCTAAATTTTCCGGCCTCAAATTTAATCGGTTCATTGATGATACTGGTTCAAAAGCATTATTCTATTCTTACTTTTTTGCGATTCGGCGATAAAAAATTTTCAAATTTTCAAATTAGCACATTTACACATTACCCGACTATCCCCGCCCAAACATCTCATCATCCTTATCGGTTCGGGTCTGGTCTTCCAGCGGATATTCTTTTCGTAATGGGAAATAATCCATTTCATCCACGTTCAAAATACGTTTCAGATTCGGGTGGCCGATGAAATTCACGCCGAAAAAATCGTAGGTCTCTCTTTCCATCCAGTTTGCCGCCGCATATAGTTTGGTAACCGTAAAAACATCGGGCTTTTCAATGCTGGTATATATCCGGAAGCGGATGCGCACATTGTCTTTAAGATTATGCAGGTGATAAACAACCGCCAGCTCTCTTCCGGGTTGGTGCGGATAATGAACGGCGGTAAGATCGGTCAGGAATTGGAAACGCAATTCCTCATCATCATAAAGGAACTGCATGATTTTCAGGTTGAGTTCTTTCGGAGCTTCAAAGCTGAGCATGCCATACGGTTCTTCAAACCTGCCCAGCTGCCCTTCGAAATGTTTCAGCAGTCTTTCTTTTACTGTTGCGTTGGTTAGAGACATGCTTTCAATTTGATAATTTTAAAATTTGATAATTTGAAAATGAAATTCCAAATAATTTAATTTTCAATATTTCCTGTATTATCTATTTTAAGATTAAAATTATTTAATCAGAATCCTTTCTCCGCTCATTTTTCAATTGCTGATCCACTTCGCCTCGTCCCCTGGAACAAACCATTTTCAAATTCTCCAATTCCTTCATTTTCAAATTATCAAATTTTCAAATTTTCAAATTACTTAATCCCATAACTCCCCATCAGCTCCCTGTATCTCTCGCCGTTCCTTCTTCTTACAGACTCCATGCCGACCAGATCCTGGATGCGCATGAAACCGTCCAGGATACCTTCCGGCCGCGGGGGGCATCCGGGCACGTATACATCAACGGGAATGATCTGATCAATTCCCTGTAAAACAGAATATGAATCAAAAATGCCGCCGGATGATGCGCATGCGCCAACGGCCATCACCCAGCGTGGTTCGGCCATCTGGAGATATACCTGCTTAACGATCGGCCCCATTTTTTTCGCAATTGTTCCAATCACCATCAGGAGATCACACTGTCTGGGGGAAAATCCCAACCGCTCTGCTCCAAAACGCGCAAGGTCATAGTGGGACGCCATGGTGGCCATGAATTCAATCCCGCAGCAGGATGTGGCAAAAGGCAATGGCCAGAGTGAATTTTTTCTGGCGAGGCCCACTACATCGCTGAGCTTTGTTGCAAAAAAACCTTCGCCGGGATATCCATCCGGCATATCGGTCATGCTGATATGATCTTTGGTATTGGCGGGGTTAGTATGTACATTAAATCTTACGGGCCTTGCCATTTTTTAATCAATTTTAACATTCCCCGGCGGGATCACGGATCCCGGAATCTATTTCCGGGTTTACTATATAACAACTATTCCATGCCAACGGTTCTTCACGCTCAATCCTCCCACTGCAATGCAGCTTTTTTGATGATATACACAAATCCAATCAGGAAAAAAGCGACGAATAGCAATACTTCAGCAAATCCGCTCCACCCAAGCTCACGGAAATTAACTGCATAGGGATAAAAAAAGATCACTTCCACATCGAATAAAACAAACAGTATGGCTACCAGGAAATATTTTATGGCCATGGGCTGCCTTGCATTGCCTACGGCCTCAATACCACTTTCAAAATTCTGTAGTTTTTCGTCCGTATTCCTTTTGGGCCCAAGGAAATGAGTAGCGGCCAATACCACAAAGACAAAGCCGCCCGCAAAAAGCAATTGAATGCCAATGGGCAGATAATTAGTTGAGCTATGCGATTTTGAAACCAGATCCGATACCTGCAATAGCATGGAGTTCATAAGAATCTTTCAATTGCTGAACAAAAGTAATGCAGCAACGGCAGATTTCCATTGCATTGTTTTGCTCCGAGATTGTTTAGATGCAAAAAAGGTTGATGGCAGATGGTTGATGGTTGATGGATTTCAGGCGCGAGCCCGCATCTCTACTCCATCAACCATCTGCCATCAACATTCCTTACAGCTGACCCTATCCTATACAAAAAGGTTGACAGTTGACGGTTGACCGATTTCTAGTGCGAATTCACACCAAAAGTCCATCAACCATCAACCGTCAACCGTCAACAACGCATTCAAGCTGACCGCATTTCAAGCCCTATCCGCCCGTTCTCCCTGCAGGCGTTTTAGCTCTTGGAGCCGCCTGCCTCGGAGGTTTGGTAAGCTGTTCAATAATTTGTTTTGCAGTGGCATTGGTAGGATCCACCTCAAGCACTTTCTGCATGTATTCAACAGCTTTTAACTTGTCCTTTTTAATATCGTTGTAGTAGCTGGCCAGATAAAAATAAGCTGATACTATCTGGTCTTTGTATTTGGCAGAATCCGGAATGGACCTGGCAAATTTGGCAAGTTTTTCATAGGCATCTACAGCCAGCCCCTGCGAATTCAGGCTGTCATCTTCTGCCTGTTTACTTTTTGCGCACCAGAGGTATCCGTAAATCTGATCAGGGTATTTGGTTTCATAAGTTCCGCAGAATATACTGTCGGCTTTTTTATAATTTCCGGCTGAGTAATTCGCCATGCCAAACTTAAACAGGTCGGAATTGTTCGGGTTCTTTATGGCCGCATACATAGCTCCGGAAAGCGTTGCAGCCGCCTGTTTATTACCGAGTTTTTTTGCAACTGCCAGTCCTTCATTGGCATATTTCTCTTTATTTTCAGGAACAGTATCAAGGGCAATGGCAAGGGAATAATACGGGAAGGCCAGGCTCTGAGAGGCAGAATCTGGCATTTTGGAATATATCTTGGCAAATTCTTCATAATCGGTTGGCAATATCTTGTAGTCCAGTCCACGTTCAGATGAAGTGTCGGCCTTACTGAAAAAATTTGTCATTGCATCCCTGGCTGCAGAAAGATCTCCCAGGGTATCGGAAGTATAAGCAACCATCCTGTACATCCTTGGGATTACCTTCCCGTCCATTTGGGTAATGAGTTGCTGTGCACGCGTGCGTGCATCGGAGAATTTGCTGGATGCATAGAGCATATCCGCCTTCAGATATTCGGCTTCAGGGCCCTGGTCAGAATTCGCCAGGTATTTATCAAGATACCCCGAAGCTTTATTTACGTCGCGGAAATACCAGTAAATAAATAATTGCTGGTAAGCTGGTGCATAAGCCGGATCAATCTTTACAGCGTCTTCAAACGCGGGCAGGAAATAATCCCGGTTATTCTGCGTCAGGTAAATAATCCCGATTTTCATCCTGGCCTCTGCCAGCTTGGGATCCAGGCCCAATGCCTTATTATAATTCGTCACCGCATTTCCGCCATCCAATAATTTCCGGTACGCGTCTCCAAGCAAAACATAGGTTTCGGCATTGTTAAAATGTTTGGATTCGGTTGCCAGCGTAAGCTTTTGAATGGCGTAATTGACGTCGCCCGCTTTGGCATCCACATTTGCATATCCTACCGCGTTCAACACATTCACATCCTTTTCCTTGGTCAGGCTGATGGCTGTTTCAAAACGCTGGCGGGAATCCGTGGTATTACCGTAAAGCAATTCTACATGACCCATGCCGACCAAAAGCAAGGGTGCATTACCGTTGGTCGTAAGCATTTTCTGGTACAATGCTTTCGCGCCTGCTGTATCCCGGGTGTCCTTACGATGAATCATCGTTTGTCCAAGCCAGTATACAGCATCGATATTATTTGGATTTGCAGCCAAAACTTTTTCGAAGGCATCCTGTGCGCTTTTATACCGTTCGTAGTATAAAAACTGCTTACCTTGTTCTACTGTTTGTGCCATAACCGTACCGCCGATGCAGCTAACCGACAATAACAGGCTCATGCTAAGTTTTCTCATTCTGATTCTCAGTTTATGGTGTAAAGATATATGCAAAAACATTTAAAGATATATGCAAAAATTTATTACTGCAACTGAACATCGCGGACATTAAAAGACATGCGCGCCGGCACCAGATAGGACCTTCTGAATATCAATTGTCCCCGCTCATTCTGCAAAAAATTGATGAAATTGTTTCCAATCCCACTGAAATTTTCCTTCAGCACATAGAATAATCCGCGAATCATAGGGTATCTTTTTAAATAAATATCAGCCTGGTAGGGCTTGACAAAGGGTTTATCCGGACAGCTATCACATTCCACTGCAACCACTTTTACCTTTTGGAGAAAAGATAATTGCAAAGAATCCTCCTGATCCCCAATCCAGCTTACCCCGATAAATCCCACCGAATGATCATTTGATGATACATAGTCGATTACCTGTGGACTGGATTTAGCTGCTGTAACATCTTTCCCCAATGGCACAGCTTTGAGGATGGAATCCATTGCATATCGCACGGTACTGGTTTCGGATACGCCGTCCATTACCGCATGCCGGTTTTTCTTATCCTTACCTTCCAGCAGGGATCTGACCTCATTCATGGTCATCAGCGTATCCCGGGAATGGTTATTTACGATCAATGCAACCGCATCATAGGCCAGAATACCTGAAAACGCAGGTTTCTGGATAGAATCCCTGTAAAAAGCTTCTTCCCGGAGACTGAGCCCCCGGGTAATAATAATCAATCGCGTACTATCCTTAACCAGGTCCCGCAAACATTCCGCTTCCGGTTCGTAATCCACCAGGATTTTGGCATCAGGAAATGAATTCTCAAACACTTTGAGCTCTGAATCGATAACCGGTTTAAAAGATTCATCCACGCTGATATGAATGGTTCCCGAAGTTGCCGTTTCAACAGGTATCCGTTTATTGTGGCCACATCCTGAACAGATCAATTCACAGGATACCAATAGAATAAAAGGCATACATCTCTTCCAAATGTCCATGCCGGGATAATTAATTAAAATAGTTTTTTTTGTAGCCCCTGTATACACGGAATAACCCATAAAGGATGCAAAGTCCGCCAAACATATACCGGAACATTTCATCGATACCGAAAACAACTTTAAACTTTGGTGCTATCAGAAAAAAAATACCGAGACAAAATATGATTACACCCATCCCATAGTCCATGATAGATCTTCTGAGTATATATCTCCTGGAGCGACTATCCGGCTCCTGATCTTCAGTCATGTTAAACTCAATTTTATAGCAAAAGGCAATATACACAATTACCCGTAGATAGAGAATGGCTTCCCGCCAAAAAATCAAAGATTAATTTTCCGGAGGGACCACAAAATTTACGGGAAGGTTAAAATAAACCGAAACTTTTTTCTGATGTTGAATCCCGGGCTTCCAATCCGGCATCCTGGAAATAACACGTCGCACTTCTTCATCAAATGCCTTCCCCCCGGATTGAATCATATTGATCCCGCCAACCTTACCATCGGGGCCGACCACAAATTTTGCGATTACCCGCACCTGGCTCCCCGGTTCAAGTCCGGCATCCGGCATTTGAAGATTCCTTATCAAAAACCGTTTCAAGGCTTCCGGACCGCCTGGAAATTCGGGCATGATCTCCGGGTGGTCAAAAATCTCCGGCTTTTCATGCGTTGAATCTTTCGTGGCATTTCCGGAACTACCTGAAATATCTCTATGATCGCCCGTATTTCCGGATTCGGTAAGTCCATTATCTGTGTGAATGTCGATCGCCGCATTTTTTAATTCTTCCAGCGTGGCCATCGGTTTTATGTCAGGCAGATTCCGGACAATATCCGGATTTGTGAGGATGCCAGTTGATACTCTCCTGGGAGCCGCAGGGGGTCTCGCCAGGAGCGGTTCCTTAATGGGCGGAGGCTGGATAATTACTGATGCGAGATGCGTATCCGGCGGATCGATTACCGCAGTCCTTCTTCCTCCGGCAGTGCTGAAAAAAATAATCGCGCCCGCAAAAACAAAAACCATTCCCGCTACGGATAATATCGCGGCACATAATCTTCTTTGATAGTATTTGCGGAGGGGATAAGCTCCGTATAATTTGTTTCTGTTTTCAAATAAAAGGTCCAGATGGTCTGCATAAAGAATATCCAGGGGTTGCATATCTCTGTTTTTAATGATGAATCAAAATCAGAAAAGTTGAACCTGCGCAGGTAATAATGAGATGCCATTGTTACCGGAATCCATAAACAACCTGAATCTTTACCCGCTTTGCAATTTATGTTAGCTTTGCACCCATGAAAATTTTAATGGTTTGCCTGGGCAATATCTGCCGAAGCCCCATGGCAGAGGGAATCCTGGAAAATAAAGCTAAAATTGCAGGCCTGAACTGGATGGTCGATAGCGCTGGAACAAACAACGGTTACCATGTCGGGGAACCACCCCATCCCCTTTCCCAGAAAGTAGCCCGGCAGCATGCGGTGGACATTAGTACGCAGTGTGCCCGCGCATTTGTGGCGGAAGACTTTGACCGCTTTGATAAGATTTATGCGATGTCCTCAGACATTCTCAATGATATCAAAAACATTTCAAGAAAAAAATTCGATTCATCAAAAGCCGATCTTTTACTGAATGAATTGTATCCTGGTGAAAACAGGAATGTTCCTGATCCCTGGTTTGGCGATGAGCCCGGATACCATTTAGTTTTTGAAATGATCGACAAAGCATGCGACAAGATCATTAAGCATTACCGTCAACCGTCAACCGTCAACCGTCAACCTTTATGACCAGGGCCGGATTACCACAGGGAACAAGGGACTTCGGGGCGGAAACCGTTCACAAGCGGCAGTTTATTTTTCATACCATCCGGACTGTTTTTGAATTGTACGGGTATGAACCGCTGGAAACTCCCGCTCTGGAAAATCTGGAAACCCTTCTGGGCAAGTACGGAGAGGAAGGGGATAAATTGCTTTTTAAAATACTCAACAACGGACTGGATCATCCTTCAAAAAAAGATTCGGCGCTGGCCGGATTTGAAAAAATTTTGGCCGGGGAAAACAACAGGCAAATCACAGAACGCGCGCTTCGCTACGATCTCACGATTCCTTTTGCGCGCTATGTTGCCATGCATCATAAGGAAATCAGCTTCCCATTCAAACGTTACCAGGTACAGCCGGTTTGGCGTGCCGACCGCCCCCAGAAGGGCCGCTACCGGGAGTTTTATCAGTGTGACGCCGACGTGGTGGGAAGTCATTCCCTGCTCAATGAAGTTGAACTGACCCAAATCTATCTGGAAGTTTTTCATCGGTTAGGCATGGACGTGGAACTGCGGATCAATCACCGGAAAATTTTGGGAGGCGCTGGCAGCTGTGTGCGGAGGCACTGCTCAATTAAATTCGATTACTACGGCGATCGATAAACTGGATAAAGTCGGCCTCGATAAAGTGAAACAGGAACTGACCGAAAAAAATCTTACGCCTGCCCAGGTAAAAATCGTCGGGCAATACCTTCAAATCCGGGGCACCGGCGAGGAAAAACTGGAACAACTCAAAACGTTGTTGCATGAAAAATCGGCAGAGAAAACCAATAATGAATTAGGTGGTATTAATGACATCCGTTACCTGCTCGGCTTTTTTCCAGATTCAAAAGACCTGGTTCTTGATCTTTCACTTGCCCGGGGATTGAATTACTATACCGGGATCATATTTGAAGTGCGCGCAAGGAATATGGAAATTGGAAGCATCGGTGGCGGCGGAAGATATGACGACCTCACGGGTCTTTTTGGCGTTCCGAATATCCCTGGCGTAGGCATTTCTTTTGGTGTGGACAGGATCTTTGATGTGATGGAAGAACTAAAACTATTTCCGGAAAGCCTGGGTCACTCCGCTGAATTTCTTTTTTTTAATCTCGGACCCGAAGCATTAGCAAAGAGCGCTGAACTTATTCAGGCGCTCCACAAAGCGGGGGTCCGCTGTGAATTATTTCCCGATCAGTCCAAATTCGACAAGCAGTTCAAATATGCGGAAAGGAAAAAGATCCCCTATGTTGTGATTATCGGAACGGAAGAACTGAAAAGCGGGGCCGCAAAAATCAAAAATCTATCAACAGGCGTTCAGGAGGAATGTGGGTTTGGGGAGATTGTGGGATATGCGCTGAGTAGGGGTTGATGGTTGACGGTTGACGGTTGACGGAGTTTAATTGCGAATTCGGACATGAAATCCAGCACATTCAACAGAAATATTATTTATAGATTTTCAAACTGTAATTTTCGGAAAGTCCGTCAACTGCAACCGTCAACCGTCAACCAATTCCATCAACCATCAACTCCCTCAAACACCACCGCTGCTCCCTGACCCACACCAACACACATTGTGGCGAGTCCGTGGCGTACGGATCGTCTTCTCATTTCATGTAGCAGCGTAGTGGCGATGCGAACACCACTGCAACCCAGAGGATGGCCCAGTGCAATAGATCCTCCGTTTACATTTATTTTCTGGAGATCCAGACCCAGATCGTGGATGCAGGCGATGGACTGCGAAGCAAATGCTTCATTTAATTCGATAAGATCCATATCGTTTACTGTAAGGCCCGCACGATACAAAGCTTTCTGCGTAGCAGGCACGGGACCCAGCCCCATGATCGCAGGATCCACGCCGGCAACGCCCATGGATACAACCCTCGCCAGCGGTTGTAAATTATAGTTGGTCAGGGCTTCTTCACTCGCCAGCAAAATGGCTGCCGCCCCATCGTTCAATCCCGAAGAATTACCCGCCGTAACAGTTCCATCTTTCAGGAATGCAGGTTTGAGCCTGGCTAGTTTTTCCAGCGAAGTTTCCCTGGGATGCTCGTCTTTGGAAAACCAGGTGATCAGTTTGTCCTGCTCGAGTTCAACAGCCACGATCTCATCATCCCATTTGCCCGCAGCAAGCGCAGCAAAATATTTTACCTGGGATTCAAGCGCAAATTCATCCTGGGCGACCCTCGATATCTTCCAGCGCTGAGCTACATTTTCCGCAGTTTCTCCCATCGAATAAGGATGATAGACGTCGGTCATTCTTTTATTCGGAAACCGCCAGCCGATCGTCGTATCCACCACTTCCATCTTGCGGCTGTATGCCTGACCGGATTTAGCCATCACAAATGGGGCGCGGGACATGCTTTCCACCCCTGCAGCAATATAAAGATCGCCTTCCCCACACATGATGGCGCGCGAAGCATCCATGACAGCCTGCAAACCCGAACCGCATAATCGGTTTACGGTGTTTCCGGCAACGGAAACCGGCAGGCCCGCCAATAACACGGCCATTCTCGCCACATTACGATTGTCTTCGCCGGCCTGGTTGGCGTCTCCCGCAATCACATCCTCAATGGCTTCAGGATCAATGCTTCCATTCCTGTTAAGCAGGGCGCGGATAACATAAGCCAGCAGATCGTCCGGTCTCACAGCAGCCAGGGCACCTCCATATTTTCCGATGGGCGTCCTGACCGCGTCGATGACAAACACTTTTTTCATGTAAACAACCAAATGAGGGGCAAATATCTATGAATTTCCGCTTTATACGGCAGGATCGCCTATTATGCCTTCCTGCCCGTAAATACTGATTATCTTTGCCGCTTCATGAAAACGGATAAAAGAAATATCAGGACGCTCTCCAAACCGGAGATTGCGGAATACCTGGAAGATCTGGGCGAGCCGAAGTTCCGCGCGGCCCAGGTTTACGAATGGCTCTGGCAGAAGCATGCTTTTCAGTTCAGTGATATGTCCAATCTAAGTAAGGAGCTGAGGGCCACGCTCTCAGCCGATTTTTCCTTCCCCTCCCTGCGGATCGAAACCACCCAGCAGAGTTCAGACGGCACTATAAAAAACAGATTCAAAACCTTTGATAATCATTTTGTAGAAGGGGTACTCATCCCTGCAACCGAACGTCGGACGGCCTGCGTTTCCTCGCAGATCGGGTGTTCGCTGAGCTGCAAATTCTGCGCAACAGGTTATATGGAAAGGGAGAGAAACCTGGAGTTTGATGAGATCTTCGACCAGGTGGTCCTTCTTAACCAGCAATCCGAAAAGATCCACGAAAAAAAACTCAGCAATATTGTATTCATGGGCATGGGTGAACCCCTGCTGAACTATAGGAATGTGATCAGAGCGATTGAACGGATCACTTCACCGGAAGGACTTGGCATGAGTCCGCGCCGGATTACCGTATCCACTGCCGGGGTGAGTAAAATGATCCGGCAATTGGGCGACGATAAAGTGAAATTCAAACTGGCGCTATCGCTCCACGCTGCCAACGATGCAAAACGACATGAGATCATGCCTATTAACGACAGCAATAATATCCGCTCGCTCATTGATGCGCTCAATTATTTTTATAAGCAAACCGGAAATGAAATCACTTTTGAATATATCCTTTTAAGGGATTTCAATGACAGTTTGAAGGATGCGGATGAGCTCGTGAAAGTTTTCCGCCAGGTTCCGGCGGACCTTGTAAATATCATCGAATATAATCCGATAGAACATTCGCTTTTCACCAAACCTGACGAACCAACCGTAGCGCTGTTTATGAAGCATCTGGAAAAAAACAAGGTGAATGCCCGTCTTCGCAAAAGCCGCGGAAAAGATATTGATGCGGCTTGCGGGCAGTTGGCGAATAAGGTTGGGGAAAGCTTAAGTAAAAATTAAAAAATAAAAAAAGGAACCAGGTGGTAGAAGGTAAAAATCCTGATCAGGATAGCTGGTTGAAAATTTCATGAAACGCAAGACTGACAATTTTAATAAGTTTTATAACCGCAAGCGAAACAGCGCCGTGAAAGAAGAATTGCGGCAGGAAAAAAAAGCGGTTAAGAAAGAACGGCAACTGGCTGTGGACCGGCATTTTGAAGAAAAAAGAAATAAACGCGCTGTTCTTGCCGGGACCACGCAAACGCTTTCCGGCAATGAAAATAAAATTGCAGCCCCCAAACCAGCGGGCAGCATTCCACTCAACAAATATATCGCCCATGCAGGTGTCAGTTCCAGACGCAGCGCCGCAATGATGGTAAAAGAAGGCAAGGTAACGGTAAATGGGAATGCCGTAACTGATCCCGGCACTAAAGTGTTATTGACCGACACCGTAAAACTGAACGGGAAAAAGCTCACGGTATCCAGTCATTTCGTTTATATTTTATTAAACAAGCCTAAAGATTTCCTTACCACGACAAGTGATCCGCAGGGCCGGAAAACGGTTCAGCAGTTGATCGCCACAGCCACCGACGAACGCGTATATCCGATCGGAAGGCTGGACCGGAATACTTCGGGAGTTCTTCTGTTTACCAATGACGGCGACCTCTCACAAAAGCTTTCACATCCTAAAAATGAAGTCAGGAAAATATATCATGCGGGTTTGGATAAACCGCTCACAAAAGCAGATTTTGAAAAGATCATCCATGGACTCGAACTGGAAGACGGGCCTGCACGTGTAGATGCCATGGCCTATGCCGACCCGAAGGATAAAACGCAAATCGGCCTCGAGATCCACAGTGGTAAAAACAGGATCGTAAGAAGAATATTCGCGACGCTGGGCTATGATGTAAAAACACTTGACCGGGTAATGTATGCCGGGCTCACTAAAAAAAATGTGCCTCGCGGTAAGTGGCGCTTTCTCGACGAGAAAGAAGTCCGCATTCTGAAATATCTGAAATCCTGAATTCCCCACGCATGAAGTTTCCCGGGATCCTGTTTGAGAATGAAGAATTCATTGTAATCAATAAGCCTGCAGGCTTGCTAAGCGTGCCGGATAGAATGCAATCGGCTCTATCCCTTAAAGACCTGCTTATTGCCCGGTATCAGCAGATTTTTACCGTTCACCGTCTCGACAGGGAAACCAGCGGAGTTATCGTGTTTGCCAAAACAGCCGCAACGCACCGTTTTCTTTCCGGCATTTTTGAACGACGCGAAGTTGAAAAAATTTATTATGGTATCATATTGGGCAGCATGGTTAAACCATCAGGATTAATTGAAGAGCCCATCGCGGAACACCCCGCGAAAAACGGCATCATGATGGTCCACAGAAAAGGAAGGCCGGCAGTCACCGGCTACGAAGTGCTGGAAGATTTCGGAAGATATTCACTCGTTAAATTTAACCTGCTCACAGGTCGCACGCACCAGATCCGTGTTCATATGAAATGGACCGGTCACCCGGTCGCCTGCGATGAACTATACGGTGATGGCAAACCTGTTTTTGTATCGTCCCTGAAAAAGAAATATAACCTCTCTAAATCTGCTGAGGAAGAAATACCCATCCTGGGAAGGCTCGGACTTCATGCCGCGAAGCTTTCTTTCACTGATGAAAATGGCATCGCATTTTACTTTGAAGCGCCCATGGCGAAAGATCTCCGCGCGCTCCTGAGCCAATTAAAAAAATGGAGAGTTGAGCATTGAAAATCCTTCAATCTCAACTCTCCATTCAAAACACTACTTATTTGGCTGCGGCGTATAGCGCAGATATGGTTTTACCACTTTTACTCCCTTCGGGAATTTCTTGACTGCATCCTCGGGTGAAAAAGACGGAGCAATGATCACATCTTCACCATCTTTCCAATCAGCCGGAGTAGACACGCTATAGTTGGAAGTCAGCTGCAGCGAATCGACAACGCGAAGGATTTCACTGAAATTCCTTCCGGTGGAAGCCGGGTAGGTGAGTGTAAGTTTTACCTTTTTGTCAGGCCCGATCACGAACACTGAACGCACCGTAAATGTCTCGGAAGCATTGGGATGGATCATCCCATAGAGATTGGCGATTTTTTTGTCCGGATCAGCAAGAAGCGGAAAACCTACTCTTACCTTCTGGGTTTCATTGATATCATTTACCCAGCCTTTATGTTTTTCCAGCGGGTCCACACTCACAGCCAATATCTTTACATTGCGTTTTGCAAATTCTTCCTGCAGGGAAGCCATTCTTCCCAATTCGGTAGTACAGACGGGCGTGAAATCGGCCGGATGGGAAAAAAGAACTCCCCAGCCATTTCCCAGATATTCGTAAAAATCAATTTCTCCTGCTGTACTGGTTGCTTTGAAATTGGGCGCAACATCCCCTAAACGTAAACTCATTTTGAACGGTTTTAAAAATTAAGTAATATTCCGGCCTTCAAAAAAAACGGAGCATAAAGATATTCATTCTCTATTAAATGAGTAGACTTTCTGTGAAATTTTACAATTTTTTGTTTTTCTTTCTCATTTTCTTCAAAAATCATTGAAAAAGAAAGATCTAACCAGATATTCCAATTGGATCCCAGGGCAGTCCCTTATTTTATAGCCGATTTTTCAAAGGTGAATGGATTGAAAATATCTGCGCATGATACTAACAATATTAGTAAATTCCCATCATGTTTACTTTAAGCCTCTTTGGCAGGCAGGAGGGTGGCAGACAGTTTTACCAGATTAATAAATTTACATTAGACTATGGAATGGTTCAACAGCAGTATTGCTCCGCTGAAAGATTTGCTGGCTTTTTTATATAAAAAATCCAAAACCAACGATGTTCATAAAAAGCAGGTCATCATAGAACTGCGGGATAATCTTAACGTGTTTAAGAATGGATTTATTAATCAGGCGCCATACGATCAAATGATCGACCTCTTGCAGAACGAAGCCATTCAGGCTGCCATTGAGGAAAATTTCTCATTTAAGAAGCTGAGGTCAGGTGCGATTTCTCCGGCGATTATTTACGAAGAAAGAAATAAGAAATATTCCGGATGGACAACCGAAAAACTGGTGGATAAAATAGACGAGAAAATTGTTGAGCTCAGGAATATAAAAAAAATGAACCGGGATTCTGTAAAAGAAGTAAAGAATAATATTCCGCTCATGATGAGCAATCTCTATTTCCGCATGAAACTTCTCGCAGATTTCATTCAGTCTGAATAATTATTTTATAAGGTTTGAAGCAGATTTCTTTTACTCTATTATTTCTTCAGGAGCTTGAACGCATGCGTCCATTCATTTCTCAGAAACCCGGGAATGCACCAAAGAATACAAAGTGGCTCGATAGCCCGGGCTCCTTCTGCTGTTCCCATATCTTCTGTGTCCCAGCCAAAGCTGGTGAGGATCTCCGTCACCTGCTTTTTCGCATTTGCATCATTGCCGCAAATAAACATTGTTGGCCTTCCCTCCGAAAATGAGGGCTTATACATCAGGGAGCAACCCACACTATTGAAAGCCTTCACAAAATGCGCGGCAGGAACCTGTCGCTGAAGCTTCTCCATCAGGGATTCATCCAGGCTGGTCGTGAATTTTAACACTGCTTTTTCAGGAGGTGCAGGCGCGATGGGATTGGTCACGTCAATAACCGTTTTCCCAGCGAGGTTTTTCAAACCTGCCAGGCTTAGCGCATTTTCAGCTGAATTTCCGGCTATGGCCAGTACCAGCAATTCGCCAAACACAGCAGCCTCTTCAAACGTGCCGGTTCCTGCACCTTTGTTTTCTGATTTCCATTTGACCACTGCTTCCTTCGAAGGATCCCGGGTTCCCAATAACACCACGTGCCCTTCTGCTAAAAAACCTTTTCCCAGCGCCCGGCCTACCTCACCCGATCCGATAATTCCGATTTTCATAAAAAAGTTTTTGTTTTACGAATGTCAACTCCCCCTCTCATGATCACCAGCCAATTGTCCATTGCCATACCTCAACGCTCAATGCTCTCATTTCAATTCTCCATTATCCATTCTACATTGTCTATTGTCAATTCTCCATTGTCCGTTGTTTCTTCTCCAATTCCCAACGCAAATATCGTAAACCCGGCAAAGTTCCAATCCTTATTCTTTACTTTTACTTCATGGCAAATTCCAATTTGAACGCCGACAAAAACCTGTCAGGGACGGCCGATAAAGAATTTGAGAACAGCATCCGGCCATCGGTGATCCGCGATTTTTCGGGTCAGCCCCAATTAATTGAGAACCTGCTGATTTTCATCAAGGCCGCCAAAATGAGGGATGAAGCCCTCGATCATATTCTATTTCACGGCCCTCCGGGCCTCGGCAAAACCACACTGAGCCGCATCGTTGCCAATGAACTGGGCGTGAACATCAGGGAAACTTCAGGACCGGTGATCGAAAAACCTGGCGATCTTGCTGGTCTGCTCACCAACCTCGAACCTCACGATGTTTTGTTTATTGACGAAATACACCGGCTCAGCACGGTAGTGGAGGAATATCTCTACTCGGCCATGGAAGATTATCGCATTGATATCATGATTGACACAGGACCAAATGCCAGAAGCATCCAACTTACACTGAATCCATTTACACTTATCGGGGCCACAACAAGAAGTGGACTGCTCACAGCTCCCCTCTTGTCACGATTCGGAATAAAATCAAGGCTGGAATATTACGACAGCATCACACTTCAAAAAATCATTCTTCGTTCCGCTTCCATTCTTAACACGAAAATTACTTCTGATGCTTCTGCGGAAATTTCCCGGCGAAGCCGCGGAACCCCGCGCATTGCCAATGGCCTGCTGCGGCGGGTGCGGGATTTCGCGCAGGTGCTCGGAAACGGCGTTATAGAAATGGATATCACCAAACACGCGCTGCGGGCGCTGAATGTTGACGAACACGGACTGGATGAAATGGATAACCGTATCCTGTCTACCATCATCGATAAATTCAAAGGAGGGCCAGTTGGTCTAAATACAATTTCCACCGCGGTCAGCGAAGAATCGGGTACCATCGAAGACGTGTACGAGCCTTTTTTGATCCAGGAAGGGTTTCTAAAACGAACGCCCCGGGGACGGGAAGCTACCCTAAAGGCTTATGAGCATTTGGGGAAAAAGCCTTTGAGCGGGGAAGGGATGTTGTTTTAGGGTAATTTCTCTGAGAAAATTGTTGACGGTATATGGTGGATGGTGGATGGATCTCAATTGCGAATTCGCACCTGAACTGCATCCACCATCCACCATCCACCATATACCATATACCATCAACCATCAACCATCAACAATTAAAACGGAAAGTCCAACTTCAAACTAATATTCCTCCCCATATTATATATCCCATGAAATGGCCGCGGGTCATCAGGATAAGGTTCGAAGTATTTCAGACGGCTCAAATGATCCTGGTAGGCCACATCAAAAAGATTGTTGGCCATGATATAAACATTCACAACCGTCCGGTCATTCTTATTGGTAATTCCTGTCCCCACGCCCAGATTGATCAGGGTATATCCTGCTGTGGGTGTTTCGGTATTGTCTGTCAGATAGACCCTGTTCTGAGTTTCGTACCAGGCCGCCTGCACTTTCACAAATGCGTTTACCAGGTGGTGCTGCTTGTTTTCAAATTCATATTTCAACTCTGACAAACCATGAACCGGAGGCATCAAAGGAAGGTAGTGGTTACTATCATTCTGCATTTTCCCCCCTGCCTTTAATTGATCCCCATACACAGCAGATATGCTGTTCTCGAAATGCAAGGGCTTGATGGGATGAATGTCCACACTGAACTCGCCTCCGAATAATGCTGCCGCACCTTGCTGGAATTCATACACTGTGTTTCCCGACATCATGGAATCCTTCCCGTTCACCCCCAATAATTTTTCATTGAAAATATAATTGGAGATCCGGTTATAAAAAACACTCCCGTTGATAACAGCGTACCTGGAAGTAAAGGTAAAGCCGCCATCTTCCTGGAGGCTGAATTCCGGTTTAAAGGAATCGTTGCCGATTTGGAAAATACCGGTACCCGGATGGACGCCGTTGGCTGAGATCTCAGAAATATTCGGTGCCCGGTATCCCCTGGCAATGTTCAGCTTGGCGGACCATTTGTTGGAAAAAGAATAAGTAGCGCCCAGACTTCCCGACACGCCGGAAAATACGTGATGATAATTTGAAAATGGTTTTGCTGCGCCTACCGTATCCGCTCCATACACCGGCATATCGAATTGGGTCACCGGATTTGTCCCGGTGTACAATGCCTGGTTACTGAACGATCGGCTATCGTATCGGACACCCGCAGAAAAGTCAAGGTTATTAATTGTTTTCCTGATCATGGCAAAGGGCCCCAGATCAAATTGATGATAATTAGGAATGATGAATTCCGTGCCATTGGTCGTCGTGTTCTGCTGATACATCCCGTTAATTCCCGTAGTCAGATCCCATCCTTTGAAAGAGGGAAAATAATATTTCAGATCATACACATAGGAATTTAGCTGAAGATACAATCCCGGAATCTCCGGAATTTGCGGGTGGCTGTATTCCCGGCGGACACTTCTCTGAAAACCGAGGTTCAGCCCGATTCTTCCATTTCCAACGATAAAATTGCTGGTGGAATAAATCCGGTAATGTTGCACGTGCTGATGCAGTGGGGTGATGGCGTAAGATTTTAATTCCGCATCGGTTACTATCGGACGGAACGTGTCGGCCTCTGTTATCTGCCTGGTGAATTGCCGGGTGGCAGAGTCCCGGCTCCCATCAGGAATTTCCTGCAGGTCATCGAACAGGGACATATTCAGGTGGGAATAGCCGAAAGCCCGGTGAAGTCCGAAGGAAAGGCTCGCATCGTTCTCCTGAAATGCAGTTCCATATACCCTTCCATCAATCTTATCCTGGTAGTTGGTGGCTTCCTTATGGGAGACACGACCCATCCACTCAAACCCTTTGGAAGTACCGCCTACCATGCCCGATCCACCGAACATGCCATTATTGGTTTGATATTCCGCCACTACATCGCCGATCACTTTTCCATCAGGTGCAGCCGGTGTCGGGATCAGGTTGACCACCCCCGCAAGGGCGTCAGATCCGTAGGTTAAACTGGCTGGCCCCTTAATTACTTCCACCCGGTCAACTCCGTATTGATCCACTTCAATTCCATGTTCGTCCCCCCATTGCTGCCCCTCCTGTCTCACACCATCATAAAGGGTAAGGATCCGGTTGAATCCCAGCCCCCGGATAAAGGGTTTGGAAACATTCGGACCGGTAGTTAGTGCAGAAACTCCGGGAACTTTCGCAATCGCGTCAATAATATTGGTACTCAGGTTGTCTACGATGGATGCATGCGTGACCGCCACAATCGGAACCGGGCTTCGCCGGATCTGAGTGGCTTTAGACAGGCCGGTGATCACCACCGGACTTTCCTCAAAATATTGTTGTAACAAAGTAAAATCCATTTGTGTCGGCCCCGAGATCGTTACATTTTTAGTAAGCGTTGAATAGCCGATGGCGTGTGCTTCTATCAAATAAGTGCCTGAGGGAAGGTTTGAGAAATGATACTGTCCGGAAGCATCCGCAATGGCTCCCAGTTTGAGGTCCGCCAGATAAACCGTGGCTCCGGAAATTGGCTTTCCGCTGGTACTATCCTCCACTTTTCCTGAAAGGGAACCGCTGACAGGCAGCATATTCCGCTTCAGGGAAGTGGCCTGGCTGAAAACACAGTTAAAGGACAAACCATAAAGGCTAAAAAGTAATAATAATTTCATGTCTTGAGTGTATTTCTGTTCAATGCACCCCAATTAAGGAATGCAATGCTTGTTCCAAATAAATTTTTTACCTGAATCCTAAGAACAGAAATCTATTGGGGGTCCGCGTACGCCAGTGTGGGGTAAATACCTGAAAACAAATTTGCAAAGCGGGTCTGCATAAGTATACCGGGTAATGGAAACAAATGGAGCTTCCACCGGTTGAATATATGAGAGAAATGGAGCAACAACAACCAGGTCGTCACAATGGCAATGAAATCCGGAAGCAAAAATCTGCAATGCCGGCTGATTGTATTCTCTTTCCGCATCCTTGTGGTTCGCCAGCAGATCGTGAAGGAATCTTTTTGGCGTCACGCAAAAAGAAAACAGCAACAGAAAAAATGCTGCAGAAAGCCTCCTTATGAATTGTGGTTGTGTCAATTAATAATTGAATTTACCGAAAACCTGCCCTTTACTGAATATTCTCAATAATCCCTGCAATTCCCTGGCCACCGCCAACACAGGCCGTTACAATGCCGTATTTCTTATTCAGCCTTTTCATATCATGCGTTATCTGGACTGTAAGCTTACAACCCGTGCAGCCCAAAGGATGGCCCAGTGCAATGGCTCCGCCATTTATATTCACGAGCTCGGGATTCAATCCGAGTTTACGGATCACTGCAATGGATTGGCTTGCAAACGCTTCATTTAATTCAATCAGGTCGATCTGGGATAAATTCATGCCGACCTGCCTTAATACCTTGGGAACTGCTTCCACAGGACCCACACCCATAATTCTCGGATGAACGCCCGCACTGGCACATCCCACCAGCCTCGCGATCGGTTTCAGCCCCAGCTCCTTCAGTAGTCTTTCACTCATCACAATAACAAAGGCTGCACCATCGCTGGTTTGGGATGAATTACCTGCCGTAACTGATCCGTTAGCAGCAAAAACCGGTTTCAGCTTTGCAAGTGCGGCTGCTGAAGTATCCGAACGCGGACCTTCATCTGTATCCACAATAAATTCTCGTTTTTGTTTTTTACCCAGTTTGTCCAGATAAACTTCTTCCACTTTTACAGGAAGAATTCCGGGTTTGAAATAGCCCTGCTTTATTGCATTTAGCGCTTTCTGATGGGATTGATAGGAAAACTGATCCTGATCTTCCCGGCTTACCTCGTATTCCTTGGCCACAGCCTCCGCGGTAAGTCCCATGCTGAGATAATAATCGGGATCAACTGAAGCAATCGAATAAGCGGGAACGGGCTTCCAACCGGCAGTCGGCACCATGCTCATGCTTTCTGTGCCTCCGGCAATAATGCATTCCGCCATCCCGGTCCTGATCTTTGCTGTCGCAATGGCTATGGTCTCCAGTCCGCTTGCGCAATATCGGTTAACAGTTACGCCAGGCGCGTGAACACCCACGGCACGTGCGGCAATAATCCGTCCCACCTGCAGCCCCTGTTCAGCTTCGGGAACCGCATTTCCCACGATCACATCATCCACCTGCTTTGGATCCAACTGCGGAACAGATGCCAACAAACCTTTGATCACTTCTATTGCCAGGTCATCCGGTCTGTAAAACCGGAATCCGCCTCTCCTGGCTTTCCCTACCGCCGTGCGATAACCGGCAACGATATAGGCTTCCTGCATAAATGAATCGGATGATTGCATGTCAAAGATAGATTGTTCGCGCCCTTACTGCAAAAAAGCTACTGTTAAAGTGGTATATCTTTGCCCGATTAATTAAAAACCATGACTGCCAATTTTTTAATTTTTACTTTTTAATTTTTATTTCCCCTCATGTACAAATGGTTGCGCAACTTATTGTTTCTTTTCCCTCCTGAAACTGTGCACCGTTTTTCCATGAGTCTTCTGGGAATGTTTACTGCCAACGGATTTACTCGCCAACTTCTCCGCAGGCGCTTTTCCCTGCACGACCCTGTATTGGAAAGATCATTCGCGGGATTGTCTTTCAAAAATGCAGTCGGGCTCGCCGCCGGATTTGATAAGAACGCGTTATATCTCCAAAGCCTCGAAACGCTCGGATACGGATTTGTGGAAATCGGGACCGTTACACCGGTCGCCCAGCAGGGAAATCCAGGCCCAAGGTTATTCCGCCTAAAAAAAGATGAGGCCCTGATCAACCGCATGGGTTTTAATAATGATGGGGTTGACCGGGTTGCAGAAAGGCTAAAAAAATGGCAGGAAAAAAGCCCGGTCCATACAAAAAGCCGGATGATCATTGGAGGAAATATTGGAAAAAATAAGATCACCCCAAATGAGGATGCATGGAAAGATTATGAAACCTGTTTTCTGAAACTTTTTCCTTATGTGGATTATTTCGTGGTGAATGTGAGCTCCCCGAACACGCCCGGCCTCCGCGAGTTGCAGGAAAAAGAATCCCTGCGCAAAATCCTAACCTGTTTGCAACAAACCCGCACACAGCAGGAAGAGCCCAAACCCATTCTGCTGAAAATTGCACCTGATCTGGATTTTAAGCAAATAGATGAAGTGATTTCACTGGCGATGGAAATTCATCTCAGCGGGCTGGTCGTATGCAATACCACCGTGTCCAGGCAAGAATTAATCACCACAGACGATCAACTTAAGCGGATTGGTGACGGCGGATTGAGTGGCCGGCCACTGCGTCGAAGGTCCACTGAACTCGTTGACTATATTTCCAGGGCAACCCAAAATCAGATGCCCATTATGGCGTCGGGAGGTATTTTTGACGGACGGGATGCGATGGAAAAAATAAGCGCGGGGGCTTCGCTGGTCCAGGTATGGACCGGATTTATTTATGAGGGTCCGGCCATCGTAAAAAAAATTTTACGTGCTCAGATTAATTTCAATAAAGCGGAAGCAGATACCGCAGCCGTTTCTGCACGAAGCCTGTGATCGCCAAGACTAACTGCTATGAACCCTGACTGGATTGCCATCAGGATTTCCTCTTCTGTAAAATCCCCCTCAGGGCCAATCAGGATAAGCTGGGATGAAAGCGAGGCATTGATCAACGCACTCAATTGTCTTCTTTCACCGGGGGCACAATGAGCAATAAATTTCTGATCGTAAATAGCCTGCCCGATCAATTCCGGAAAACCAATAGGATCCTTTAATTCCGGCATCCAGCATTGTTGAGACTGGATTAGTGCGCCCTGCACCAGGGATTGCATTCTTTCCTTTCTGAATTGCTGTTTTTCGGTCCTGCTGCATTTCAACGGAATGATTTCTGCGATTCCCAGTTCCGTTGCTTTTTCCAAAAACCATTCGAAGCGGTTGCTGTTTTTCAACAATGAAAGGGCAACGGTAATCCGGCGGCCGTCTTGTGGTTTGTTTATTTTGTCTGATATCCTGACAAGGCAACGTTTTTTATGCGGTTCGAGAACCCTTGCTGTTGCCTGCAGGCCCAGGCCATCGGTCAGCGTCAGGCTGTCGCCTTCCTTCATGCGAAGCACCTGCACAATATGGCGGGAAGAAGGTTCATCCAATTTAAACTCTTCCGCAATGCGGCTGAGGGAACCAAAATAAAAATAAGCTCCGGACATACCTTGAAGGTAATAAGAGTGGGGGAACCGTTCAGAATGGGCTTTCTTCTTCCTCATTAAAAGGAATATCATTCATCTTGCTTCCTGCCTGGATATATAGTTTAGGGCCACCCTGATCGTCCTGAACCGGTTTCCAGTTACCGCCCGGGGGAAGACCATCGAAGCCACCGGCGCCGTCGTCTTCCATGAATTTCTGTATATGCAGCAGGGCCTTGAGTTTAATGGTTTCCAGGGAACCGTTCCGGTGTTTTGCAATCCGAACATGGGTCTCTCCTTTATTGCTTTCTCCGAATTCATTTGCAGTAATATCATAATATTCCGGACGGTAGAGGAACATCACCATATCTGCGTCCTGTTCAATTGCACCGGATTCACGGAGATCGCTTAGCTGCGGCATCTTATTCCCTTCCTTTCTTTTTTCCACTTCACGGCTCAATTGGGAAAGTGCAATGATGGGTACCTGAAGTTCTTTGGCCAGCGCTTTCAGGTCCCGGGAAATACGGCTGATCTCCTGCTCGCGGTTGCCATTGCGGTTTTCCCCGGTGCCGCTCATTAATTGTAAATAGTCCAGGATGATAAGGCCCACATTATGTTTATTCTTCAGTCTGCGGCATTTGGCACGCAGCTCAAAAATATTCAATGCCGCAGAATCATCGATGAAAATAGGCGCCCGGGCCAGACGCTGAATGCCTTTGGCATACAATTGTTTCATCTCGTGTTCTTCCAGTTTTCCCCTCGCAATTTTTTCGAGCCAGATCTCACTCTCCGCCGAAAGTATGCGCTGTACCAGCTGGCTGGCGCTCATTTCCAGGCTGAAAATGGCTACCGGCGTAGCTTTCCGGGGATGCAGGGCCGCGTTGCGGGCGAGGTTCAGGGCGAATGCCGTTTTGCCTACCGAAGGCCTTGCGGCAAGAACGATCAGATCGGTGGGCTGCCATCCATAAGTTACCCGATCGAGCGAGCTGAATCCCGAAGGCACACCCGAAATATCTTCATTCTTGTTGCGCAGATCCTCGATCCGATGTATAGTTTTTACCAGCACCGTATCAATGCTGTCAAAATTTTTACGCAGGTGGTTGTTTGTGATTTCGAAAAGCTTGCCTTCCGCATTATCGAGTAAATCGAACACGTCGGTGCTGTCTTCATAGGCATCTCCGATGATCTCTCCGGAGATCCGGATGAGTTCGCGCTGAATAAATTTCTGAAGAATGATGCGGGAATGGGCTTCTATGTTGGCAGCGGAAACGACTGCATTCGTCAGCCTCGTAATATAGTAAGGACCTCCGGAAATTTCCAGTTCTTCCCGGAACTTCAATTCTTCTACTATGGTAAGCATGTCGATCGGCTGACTTTTCTGTGCCAGTGATTGCATGGCCCTGTAAATCCGCTGGTGGCTTTCCAGATAGAAACATTCCGGCTTCAGGATTTCGACCACGGTATCGAAAGCTGCTTTTTCCAGCATGATCGCCCCCAGAACAGCTTCCTCCAGCTCACGGGCCTGGGGAGGCAGTTTGCCGAAAACCATTGTACTGATATCTACCGGAGAATTGCGTCTCAGTTTCCGGTCTTTATTTAAATTAGTGAGCTCCATTTATATCCGGTTGTTTTTATTCCAATTTCCAAAAATGGTTAAGGTTCCTTGTTAGCAAATGATTAAGTTGTGATGATCCAAATGTTACCAAATGATATCAGGAAGGCGAATATAAACCCCATTGATTCCTTTAAAGGAAGTTTTAATTTTTTTAATTTATCCAGCACAGATTCACGGGGTTGTTAACAGGGCCCTGGGAGATATACACAAATTGTTCCCGGATGTTCACAATTTAAAAAAGTTTTTCCCTTTTTAAACAAGGAAATACACACCGGTTGTGCACAAAGATTTATTCACAAATATTTTGCAAAACAAGAACTACGGATTTGTAAAAGCCGTAAACAGATTTCGGTATGAGAAACAAAAAGCCGCGATTCTTAATTCTCGTCCTTTGATTTTGGTTTCTCTTTATTTTGATCAGGCTTAGGTGCGGGCTTCACACGCTGATTTTGGTGAACGGGCCGGGCCTGGGTAGTCTGGGTTCCTGCCGCGGGTCTGCCTTGCACCTGCGTCCGGTTTGCGGGTGAGGGTTGCGCAACCGTTCTCTGAGGCTGCTGTACCGGCTGATTAACCCCCGGCCCTGGATTAGATCGTCCATTTGCCTGGCGGTTCGGATTTGCAGGGCTGGCATTCACCGCTCCGGGCATTACAGCCGGTTGGGCCGATGAATGTTGATTCGAATTATAATTTTGATTCTGTGGTTGGGATACAGGCCGGGGATTGTTGTTGACTGGATTCCCGACTGTTGCTGCCGGTCGGGCGTTCTGATTCTGCATTGCCGGCTGGCCGGAGTTCCCTGGATTGTTATTGCTGGGGTTCCGAACTGAAGGTTCCGTTGAAGAGCGGGGATCCGCGTTGCGATTTGGATTCTCTACCGTTGACTGGTTGGCAGGCCTTGCGTTGATGCCTGGATTCTGTCCAGCAGGCCTCAATTCGCTGAATGGCCTTACGCGTGCAGGAACCGGTTGTGATGATGCGTTATTGCGGCCAGTCGGAAATTCGCTTACCCGTGGCCGGTAGATATTGAATTGATTTCCCGAAACCCTGCTTCCGGGCGTATTGGCTTCCCGGATTTGCACGGGCCTTACTTCTGCTCCGCTGACCCGGCTCACTTCGCGGGGATCCGGTCCAGGCGCATATGCATACCTTGCCCGGTTTGATCCGCTGTAATTATTGATTATCGTCGTGTTGTTGATGATGGTTACATTACGCGAATCATTCACGTAGTAATTGTGCCAGCCGGGATTTCCCATATACCGCCGGGGCACAAAATTCCAATAGTTTGCGGGCGGATTGTAAGATCCCAGGGCAACATCAATGGAAACATTCGGGCCAAGGGGCGCCCACCCATAATAATCGCCTCCACCTCTCCAGCTTACCCAGGCAGGGGCCCATTCATTGCCGGGAACCCACATCCATCCATAGCCCTGCTCAAAAAACCAGCGACCGTAATGAAACGTAGCCCAGCCCCAGTTATAATCAGAAGCCCATGTCCATCCGGCATCCGTATAGACCCAGTTGCCGTTCGTGCTGTAAGGCTTGAAATCCGGACCAGCATCCGGCATCCACACATAACCGTATCCGGGATAGTTGATCCATGTTCCGTAAGGAGAAAGATCATCATAAAATGACTGGTAGGAAACTGCCGGCTCCGGAACAGGATCAGGTGCGGGCTCAGTTACCACAACCCGTGAGGGGCCGCAGGAGAAAAGGAAAAATACCCCTGCAATGAGGATTAGCATAGTGTTTTTCATGCTTTAACTTTAAGTAGGTTAGAAATAATCTCCTGGTTTGACCGGTTAACGGATAAAAAGTAATTCTATTGACAACCGGTTAACAAATATTTACCAACAGGCGATCAGCATCTAAAACCCTGCCATTCATGCACTCTTTCACATTTGTATTACAGAATCCGCAGAAACCCCATAAAAACTATCTTTACCGTTCTAAAAAAACAGGGATCATCCCATGACCATCAGCTACAATTGGCTCTGCGACTATCTTCCGGACAATCTCACGGTAAAACCAAATCCTGAACTTCTTTCCAGGATACTCACGTCTGTCGGGCTGGAAGTAGAGAGCCTTACACTCTATGAATCCGTCAAAGGCCTTTATAAAGGGTTGGTTGTGGGTGAAGTACTATCCTGCGAATCGCATCCGGATGCTGATAAACTGAAAGTAACAAGGGTGAACGCGGGCGGCCCTGAGCCTTTGCAAATTGTTTGCGGAGCGCCCAATGTTGCGGTTGGACAAAAAGTAATTGTTGCCCCGGCCGGAACTACGATTTACCCGGAAAGCGGAGAGCCCCTGAACATAAAAACGGCGAGGATACGGGGTGTGGAAAGCCAGGGAATGCTTTGTGCCGAAGATGAAATTGGTTTGGGCAGGAGCCATGCGGGCATTTTCGTGCTACCCGGAAACCTGAAACCAGGCTCGCCGCTGGCTGATTTTCTCAAGCCATCATCAGACCATATTTATGAGATCGGTCTCACGCCAAACCATATGGATGCCATGAGCCATATTGGGGTTGCCAGGGAGATTTGTGCATTTTTATCCAACCAGGAAAAAAAAGATTTCAAGGTGAAAATGCCTGTTTCCCCACATTTCAGCACGGACAACCAAAGCCTTCCTGTAACTGTGAAGATTGAAAACAGGAAGTCCTGCGCCAGGTATTCCGGAGTAAGCATAGCCGGGATACAGATCCGGGATTCGCCGGCCTGGATGCAGCAAAAACTTAAAGCTATTGGCATCCGGCCAATCAGTAATGTGGTGGATATTACCAATTTTGTATTGCATGAAATGGGGCAACCGCTTCACGCTTATGATGCAGCTGCAATAAAGGGTCATAAAATCATTGTAAAAAACCTGGCTGCAGGAACAACCTTCATCACCCTTGATGGAAGGGAAAGAAAGCTGGATGCAGATGACCTGATGATCTGCGATGCTGAATCACCGCTTTGCATTGCCGGCGTTTTCGGCGGATCTGGCAGCGGCATAACCAATTCCAGTAAATCCCTTTTTCTGGAAAGCGCCTGGTTCGATCCATCTTCCATAAGAAAAACATCTTTTCGTCATGGCCTCCGCACAGACGCTGCGGTACATTTTGAAAAAGGCATGGATATTTCGGGAACGGTGCCCGCATTAAAAAGAGCTGCCGCGCTTATACGGGAATATACGGGTGGTGAAATAGCATCGGATATTATTGACGTTTATCCTGAAACTTTTCCAAAAGACCAGATCCTGCTTAAATATCATTATCTGAAAAAATTAAGTGGTAAAAATTATCATTCTGTAACAGTTAAAAATATTCTGCTTTCTCTGGGTTTCGATATCCTGCGGGAAGGCCTTGACGATCTTCTCGTGGCGCCTCCCTATCATAAGCCGGATATTCAATTGCCGGCAGATATTGTGGAAGAAATCATGCGCATAGATGGGTATGATAATATTGAAATACCTTCCGCCATAACCATTTCCCCTTCTGTAGAAACGGAGCGGGATGCGGAAGCGATGCGCGAAAAGATTGCAGGCTTCCTTTCAGGCACGGGTTTCAACGAAATGCTGACCAATTCCATCACCAATAGTGCTTATTTTAATTCCGAAGAACTGGAGACCGTGGTAAAGATGATCAATAATCTAAGCACCGAGCTTAATATCATGCGCCCTTCCCTGCTGGAGACCGGCCTTGAAAGTATCTCCTGGAACCTCAACAGGAAAATCAGCGGAATCCGATTTTTTGAATTTGGAAAAACATACCATGCACAGCAGGTGGG
This sequence comes from uncultured Chitinophagaceae bacterium, assembly GCA_963705005.1. Classification (GTDB taxonomy): domain Bacteria; phylum Bacteroidota; class Bacteroidia; order Chitinophagales; family Chitinophagaceae; genus Puia. The sequence goes on along the minus strand of CAVPIO010000006.1, from coordinate 146,148 downwards.
CCGGTACCAGGAGTTGAACCATTGTTGCCTTTACCTTACGGGTGAACTGCAACCGGAAAATTGGAAGGGTAAAACCCGGGAACCTGATTTTTTTTATCTCAAAGGCATTTGCGAACGAATCCTGGAGCTGGTGGGTATAAAGGGAACGCCGGCCTATATTGCACATCCAAAATTCAGCGTGGCCATGGAAGTTGTTCATGGAAAATACAGCCTGTTGTATTTGGGCCAGGTTAACAATTCCCTGCTTGGTAAATTTGGTATCCGCCAACCGGTTTATTATGCCGACCTGAACTGGGACAATCTCCTGATGCTTGCTTCACAGCGGTCCCTGAGCTTTACAGAATTGCCCAGGCAGTTGCCGGTAAACCGCGACCTTGCGCTGATCGTGGAAAAATCCCTACCTTTTGAATCGGTTGAGAGGGCCTTAAAAAAGATCGGACTCGAGAAATTACAACAGGTTCAATTATTTGATATTTTTGAAAGCGAAAAGCTGGGAAAGGACAAGAAATCGTTCGCTATCAGTTTTACTTTTCTGGATCCGGAAAAAACGCTGACCGATAACGAAATTGATGGTATGATGAGCAGGATCATGAAAACTGCAGAATCGGAACTGAAAGCTGAAATCAGAAAATAATCCGGAAAAATCAACTGTAATTCAACAGAAAAAGCAAATCCATGACGCATCCGGAAACTCAGCTCAAAAGAGTGCATGAAAAGTTTCAGCAATTGGTAAAACTGCACCAGGCGATGCAGAAAGAAAATGAAAAGCTGAAAGCTGAGTTCAAAAGCCTGAGTATGCGCTGTGACGACCTTTCAAAGGATGTTGAAAAGTTCCGCCTTCAGGCTGAAATTTTAAAGATGTCGGGAAGTGGGCTGGATGAAAAAGAGAAAAAAGATCTTGAGAAAAGACTAAACCAGTACGTCAGGGAAATCGATCGTTGCATCGCCCTGCTGAATGAATAGCTTTTTTCAATTTCAGATGCGCTTTACACACCGCATCTTCATTTCATCTGCTCCCTGCGATACTTCAAGCGTATATACGCCATACGGAAGCTCGTTAAGCCCGTCCCAGTCAAGAGACTGCTGTCCGAAGCCGAGTTCTTTCTGAAGTTCACTGCATACACTGCCGTGGTCGTCTTTCAGAACTGCTTTTAATAAAGAATTGTGTGTTTGGTTAATTTCGAAGCTGAGGCGATCGATGAAATTCGGAGACTTGATTTTCAGGAACATGGTACTGGATTTGGATACTGGATTAATCCATCCCCGTTAGGATTCTTCAGAAGAAGTTCACTTAACTTCGAACAATCGTTATCCGGCGGATGCGAATTACAAGTTAAAACAAGTATTTCAGAGATGCAAGCACTCATTCCAATAAATATCGTTATCGGCGACCGTCCTTTCCGGATCAAGATCAGACCGGAAGATGAAGGAACGGTACGTAACACGCTCAAGACCATCAATGACAAGATCATTGAGTTTAAAAAGCAGTTTGCCGGGAAAGACATGCAGGACTATGTTTCCATGGTGCTTCTCTGGTACGCGACCCAACCCGGGCTGACCGAAGATGCTCAAATCTCGTCGGATTTTACCAATTCCCTGAATAAGCTGGAAGAACAATTGGACAAGATCCTTTCCTGAGGCTACTCTTAGCCTCCGGCCTACATAAAAATCCCTTACCTTCGCTCACCATCCCCATTCCTTTCCGGATGATAAAATTTTGATTTTGAACATTTTAAACTAGGAGTCAATGGATTCAGCCCTCATATACACTATCATTTCCGTCGCAGCCCTTGGCCTGGGCATCCTGACGGGTAAAATGATCTTTTCCAAAAATACCCGTAAGCAAATAGAAGATGCAAACCAGCAATCCCGGAAAATCCTTGGAGAAGCCCAGCTTTCGGCCGATAACCTGAAAAAGGAAAAGATCCTGGAAGCCAAAGAAAGGTTTGTACAGCTTAAATCCGAACATGATAAAGAGGCAATGGACAGAAACCGGAAACTCAGCGATTCCGAATTGCGGATAAAGCAGAAAGAGCAGGGTATCAACCAGCGAATGGACATGCTGGACAAACAGGGAAAAGAAAACGAAGCTATCAAGGAAAACCTGAACCGCCAGATTGAGGTGGTGAACCATAAACGCACTGAACTGGAAAAGCACCAGGAAGAGCATATCCGGCGATTGGAAAAAATTGCGGCCCTGACTGCCGAAGAAGCTAAGACCCAGCTAATTGAAAGCCTCAAGAATGAGGCCCATACCCAGGCCCTTGCCCTTCAGCAGGAAATTATCGACGATGCCCGCCAGAAAGCCAATAAAGAAGCCCGGAAAATTATCATTCAAAGCATTCAACGCACTGCAGCAGAACAGGCTATTGAAAATTCCATCACGGTTTTTAACCTGGAAAGTGATGAAATCAAGGGTCAGATCATCGGCCGGGAAGGCCGCAATATCCGGGCTCTGGAAGCCGCGACCGGCGTCGACCTGATCGTGGATGATACCCCCGAAGCCATCGTGCTTTCATCCTTTGACCCGCTTCGCCGGGAAATTGCCCGTCTTTCTTTGCAGAGGCTGGTTGCGGACGGCCGTATTCATCCTGCACGTATTGAAGAAGTAGTGGAAAAAACCCGTAGACAGATTGAAGAACAGGTGATTGAGATAGGAGAAAGGACCGTGATTGAACTTGGCATCCACGGCCTTCATAAAGAACTTGTCCGAATCGTGGGAAAAATGCGATTCCGGTCCTCCTATGGCCAAAATCTTTTAATGCATAGCCGGGAGGTGGCCAATCTCTGTGCTATCATGGCCTCGGAACTGGGTATGAATCCGAAACTTGCCAAGCGTGCGGGCCTGCTGCACGATATCGGCAAGGTTCCGGATGAAGAAACTGAATTGAGCCATGCACTCCTTGGAATGAAAATCGCTGAGAAATACGGTGAGAATCCGGCCGTGGTAAATGCCATTGGCGCGCATCACGATGAAGTGGAAATGCAATATGTAATTGCTCCTATTATACAGGCATGCGATGCCATCAGCGGAGCCAGGCCCGGTGCCCGCCGCGAGATCATGCAGCAATATATACAACGGATCAAGGACCTGGAAAATCTGGCGCTTACTTATCCCGGGGTTGAAAAAGCTTATGCAATCCAGGCCGGCAGGGAATTGAGGGTGATCGTAGAATCCGACAGCGTTTCCGATACTGACAGCGATAAGCTGAGCTTTGAAATTGCACAGAAGATCCAAACCGAAATGACTTATCCCGGACAAATCAAGGTGACCGTAATCAGGGAAAAGAGGGCGGTAAATGTCGCGCGCTGACAGGGTCGCCAATAGTTTTTGAATTTACCTTAAAGCTTGTTACTTTTGCATCCCTAAAAATCATGTTATGAGCACGGCAGTTGCATTTGTCCACGAACAATTAACCGGTAAAAAAGAAATTCCAGCTTTCAAGGCCGGGGACAATATAACCGTGAACTATAAAATCCTGGAAGGCAACAAGGAACGTATCCAGAGTTTTAAAGGAGACGTAATCAAACGCCAGGGCGTTGGCCATACAGCTACCTTCACCGTCCGAAAAATTTCTGATGCCGTCGGGGTCGAAAGAACTTTTCCATTGTTTTCTCCGCATATCGAATCTGTGTTAGTAAATAAAGTGGGAAGGGTCAGGCGTGCCAAACTTTATTTCCAGCGGGACAGAAGCGGAAAGAGTGCCCGGATCAAGGAAAAAAGAATTGTTTCCTGATATTTAACCAACTGTTAATGATCAGGCGGCTGAATAAACCTTCAGTTTTTTTATTCCCAAAAGATTACCTTTACGCTATTAAATGATACGATTATGTTCAGCCATTTACTGCAGTGTTTGTTTCTTTTATCAGCGCCGGGCGGATCAGAATGGATCCTGATCATTCTTGCAGTTTTGATTCTTTTCGGAGGAAAAAAGATCCCCGAATTCATGCGCGGTCTGGGTCGTGGAATGCGCGAATTCAATGATGCCAAAAACAATGTGAAGAAAGAATTTGAAGATGGTTTAAATGAGCCGAGAGAAACGCCAACGCCCACGGTAACCACCACAACAACACCTACTGCTACTACCAACACGACAACGACCAACCCTTAGAAGTAGGAACCGTTTCGTGATCGTGTAGTTACAAAGCTTGTTCTCTTTTTCTTCCATACTTGAATATCAGCGCGCACTCCTGAGCGGCTCCACATCCTGCCGGGAGGCGGTTTCCCATTATCTTGAACAGATAAAACGGCTATCCTGTTTAAATGCTTTTGTGCGCGTGTATGCAGACGAGGCGCTTTCAATTGCAGGCCGTCTCGACCGGGAAAGAATGGAAGGAAATCCTACCGGGAAGCTGCACGGAGTGGTCATAGCCATTAAAGATGTCCTTTGCTATAAAGATCATCCGCTAACAGCTTCATCCCGTATATTGGAAGGATTTGATCCTCTCTACAACGCCACTGCCGTGGAATGGCTGCTTCAGGAAGGGGCCATTATTATCGGGCACCTGAACTGTGACGAATTCGCCATGGGTTCCAGTAATGAGAATTCAGCCTATGGAAGGGTTATGAATGCCATGGATCCGGAGCTGGTTTCAGGAGGATCTTCCGGTGGGTCTGCAGTGGCCGTGCAGGCCGGTCTCTGTATGGTATCACTGGGCAGCGACACGGGAGGTTCCGTACGCCAGCCTGCTGATTTCTGCGGGGTAATTGGCTTTAAACCGTCCTATGGAAGGGTTTCCCGGTATGGCCTGATTGCCTATGCTTCTTCCTTTGATCAGATCGGAGTTTTTGCAAAATCGATACCCGATATATGTACTGTAATGGAAGTAATATCCGGATTTGACCCGAAAGACAGCACTTCCTCCCGGCGGCCAGTTCCTGAGTTCAATGCCGGCCTGGCCGTATCCCCTCCAAAATACCGCATTGCCGTCTTAAAAGAGGCCCTGGAACACCCCTCACTTGACCCTGAAATAAGGGAACGTATAAGGTCTTTTGTTGAGGATCTCCGGTCCGATGGCCACCAGGTAGAGGAAATTTCCTTCGATTTACTGGATTTTATCGTTCCGGCCTATTATATCCTTACCACGGCTGAAGCCTCCTCCAATCTCTCCAGATTCGATGGGGTGAGGTATGGGCGAAGGACCAGGGATCCGGAGGCCCTTTACCCTGATTTTTACCGCAAAACCAGGTCGGAAGGCTTTGGTAAGGAGGTAAAAAGGCGGATCCTGCTGGGGACTTTTGTTTTGAGCTCAGGCTACTACGACGCCTATTTTACCCGGGCCCAACAGGTTAGAAAAATTTTAACAACCAGAACCAGGTTGATATTCAATAAGTTCGACATCATTCTCTCACCAACAGTCCCAACCACCGCCTTTCGGGCCGGGGAGAAAACCTCCGACCCCGTATCGATGTATCTCGCTGATTTATATACTGTTTATGCAAATCTGGCGGGCATTCCGGGCATTTCTTTACCCCTTTTCAGGCATTCAAATGGCATGCCTTTTGGTGTCCAGGCTATGACAAACCAATTCCAGGAATTATATTTGTTCCAGATCTCCTGCAGTCTGATGCAGCAATATAAGTCCTACGAAATTCCGGCCTTTTGAAAACCGGATCCACGAGCTACATTATCCGGTAACTACAAATCCGCAATCCATCCATTGAAAAATTTATGAACCGAATTTCCGGTTTGTAAATCTTTAAGCATTGTGTGATGAAAAGACTTTTATTGTCGGGGATTGCATTTGTTATGCTTGTCCTGACTGCCCGGGCAGGCATCTTAAAAAAAGACAAAACTTCCGTTTCCCTTTACCTGCCGGTCGATACCAGTAATGTGAAGAGCAGCTTTAATGAGATTTTCCTGAATTCGGTCACGGGAAGCAATGGTGCCAGACTGAATCCCCATGCCGTTAGTTATGTGCAGGATTTCATCCTGAAGAATAAAAGAGACATGGACGAAATGAAATCCTGGGGCCATGCTTACTTTAATCTTATGGACAGGATCTTGATTGAATACGGGCTGCCTACCCAGCTTAAATACCTGGCCGTAATTGAATCGCAACTAAAACCTTCAGCTGTTTCCTGGGCTGGTGCGGTTGGGCCCTGGCAATTAATGCCCGCAACGGCCCGGCTACTCGGCCTTAAAGTAAACCGGCGGCTGGACGAACGGAAGAGTTATCGCAAAAGCACCTGCGCAGCGGCAAAATACCTGAAGGATCTCTATACAGAATACGGGGACTGGCTCCTCGTGATCGCGGCTTACAATGGCGGAGAAGCCAATGTTTACCGTGCAATGAAGAAAAGTCATAGCAGGAATTTCTGGGACCTCCAGTATTATCTGCCAACGGAGTCCAGAAATCATGTGAAGAAGTTTATTGGCACCCAATATACTTTTGAGGGCCAGGGGAGTGTAACTACACTTACTAAAAAAGAAGCAGCAGATCAGCTCTCCGGATCTTCCATGTATGTGTTCGCGAGGAAAATAAACAAGGATGAAGAAGCAGCGGCCAAAACAATGACCATTTCCGGCAAATATTTTTCAACCGTTATTTCCAAAAACATTCAGATGGATACGGGTGAATTTAACAGGTACAATCCGGATTTTGATAAAGTAATGGCCAGTGAGAATAATTGTTATGATCTGAAATTGCCGGAAGATAAAATGGATCTTTTTGTTTCCAATAAATACCAGATCCTGAACGAATCTGTGCAATATCTGATGATGGAAGATGGTGATGACAGCAGAGGAACTGCATTTACCCTGCGGGACTCATCCGGAAGGGTTTTTTAATATATTTTCAATCGCAGAGATCTTCATGAAACATTCTTCATATTCCTTTTCCGGTTCGCTGTTGGACGTGATGCCTGAACCGGCAAAATAAGAAAGATAACGGTCCGCCTTGTTATAGAGCAGACTTCTGATCACTACATTGAAATCAAAATCCTGATTAGGCCTTACATAACCCAAAGCGCCGGAGAATAAACCGCGCTTCGATTTTTCATAATTTTCTATCAGCTCCAGCACGCGTTTCTTCGGAGCGCCTGTCATGGATCCCATGGGAAAAGTAGAAGCTATCATTTGCGTCCAGCCCAATCCTTCCTTCAGCCTGCCCTGAATGGTGGAGATCATATGGTGAACCTGGGGAAAACTGTGGATACCGAAAAGTTCTTCAACTTTCACTGAATCCGCCTGGCATATCCGGGACAGATCGTTGCGTACGAGGTCCACCACCATCACATGCTCTGCCCGATCCTTCTCACTGTTATACAAATCCTGTTTAAAGAGTTCGTCCTGCTGCTTACTCTGAAGATCTCGCGGCGCTGTTCCTTTAATTGGCTGGGACAATATCGTGTTCCCTTTTCTTTTCAGATATCTTTCCGGACTGGCACAGAGTAAATATTTTCCACCCACCGTGTAATAAGCAGAAAATGGAGATGGGGAATGTTGATTCAAGGATTGAAATAAGGGAATGGGATCCAGATCCACCGGCGTTGCATAAAACTCCTGACAAAAATTAATTTCATAACAATCTCCCCGGAAAATATGCTCTTTCAGCCTTTCAATGATCCCGATATATTCTGTTTTCTCTATCCTTTGCCGGATACTGACCGGAGCCCGTTTTTTATTTTCAGCCATCACCGGTGAGTCATGGATTTCCTTTAACAGCTGGTCGTGATTGTTCTCAAACGATCCGATACTTAAACGGTCCTGATTTAAAAGGACAATGATCCTGGGAACAAAAAAGAAAAGATCAGGGAACCCTATATGATCCGGAAGCTGCGATGGAACTGCGGTTGTTTCCGCTTTCAGGTCAAAAGAAAAATGGCCGAAGAGCCAGTCATTTTCTTTCGAAGAAAAATGGCTGAGTTGCTCAAATGCATTTCCCGATTTTGTTTCCAGACGGGATTTTTCTCCAATGGCAGCCAGGCATTCAAATGAATGAGTATTGGATTTGTGCTCCTGGTTGTCTAAAAAACAACAGGTATCAAACCTGGATGTCCAGTTTAATACCTGTTGTTTTGTTTTATACAGATCAGTAACGGGAAAAGAAACAAAAGCTCGGTTAGCCATTAAGATCTCCCTGATTAAAAATCATCATCCTCTTCTTCAAATCCGCCTTCATTAAAGAGATCGAGGTTTTTATAGTCATCATCCAAACCAAGATCATCTTCCTCGCCCCCCTTGGCAGCCTTTTTTCCTCCGACAGCGGGACCTTTCTTGACTTTGGACCTGGGAATATCGAATTCATCAAAATCAGGATCCCACTCCTCATCCTCCTCTACTTTATCCCATTCATCCACTTCATCTTCTTCAACAACGTCGTCATCGTCCTCGTCATCGTCTTCATCTGTTTTCTTTTTTGATTTAGGAGACGCGATCTTTGCAGTTTTTTTTGAAGTCGATTTTGGAGTTTCCACCTCGTCATCATCTTCATCCTCTTCGTCCTCTTCCTTCACTTTTTTTGAAGAAGGTTTCGTAGTCGGCTGTTTGGATGTTGCAGGTGCGGATTTTTTGGAATCCTTTTTCTCCTTATCAGATTTAGTTGCCATGTTCCAATAAGATTAGATTGTAAAATTTCAGCGAAGTTTTTAAACCTCCAAATTTTTCTGAAAAGAATTTTTGCAGCGCCTTATCCGCTAGATGTTTTCTATCAATTGGTTACGGCCCGGACCGTTGGAAATGTATGAAACCTTAACTTTCAGGTAACTATCTATGAAAGAAATATATTCTTTCATGGCTGCGGGCAATCCGCCATAACTGGTGACACCTGTAATATCAGACCTCCATCCTTTAAAAGGCGTAAGAACCGGCTCAATAACGTGCTGCAGCATCTGGAAAGGAATTTCACTGGTCTCTTTGCCATCGATCCTGTACCTGCCGCATACTTCGAGTTTTTCAAAATCATCCAGCACATCAGCCTTGGTCATCACCAGGTTGCTGACGCCGTTGATCATACAGGCATAGCGCAGGGCAACCAGGTCGATCCAGCCGCAACGCCGGGGCCTTCCGGTAGTCGCACCGAATTCGCTTCCCGCCTTTCGCAGGCGGTCGCCGGTCTCATCATTGAGCTCGGTGGGGAATGGTCCGCTTCCAACGCGCGTGCAATATGCTTTGGTTACGCCGATTACATCCCGGATCTGCTGGGGCGCCACACCAAGGCCGGTACAAACGCCGGCCGAAATGGTGTTTGAGGAAGTCACAAACGGAAAAGTGCCAAAGTCTACATCCAGCATGCTGCCCTGTGCTCCTTCCGCCAGCACTTTTTTGCCCTGGCCGATCTTTTCATTGATAAAATATTCCCCGGCCACTATCTTGAACTGACGCATGAAATCAAGCGCCTCAAAAAATTCTTCTTCCCATGCCGAAACGTCTTCCTGAAAATGAAGGCCGTCCAACAATTTCTGGTGCTTTAGCCTGAGCCGGATATACTGGGTGGTAAAATTCTTATCCATCAAATCGCCTACACGCAAGCCGTTCCGCCCCGTTTTATCCATATAAGAAGGTCCTATCCCCTTCAGCGTGGATCCGATCTTTTCATTTCCTTTGGAAATTTCAGAAGCCTTATCCAGCGCGCGATGGGTGGGCAGGATGATATGGGTCCTTTGTGCGATATAAAGATTCCTTCGAAAATCGATGCCGAATGATTTAACCGATTCACATTCTTTTTTCAGGGTGACCGGATCAAGCACCACGCCATTTCCAATCAGGTTGATGGTATTTTCGTGAAAGATTCCGGAGGGTATTTGGTGAAGAACGATCTTCTGGTCATTAACATAAAGGGTATGTCCGGCATTCGGTCCGCCCTGGAACCGTGCAATAATATCATAGCGTGGTGCGAAATAATCCACAATCTTGCCCTTACCCTCATCTCCCCATTGCAACCCGAGAATAACATCAACCATCAGTAGTGATTTGCGGTTCAACCGAAAGGCGCAAAAATAAGTGAATGGAATCCAATGTGAAATTTTTTTCGCCGGGCATTAACCATTTTCGGTGTCGAAGCGGTCAACCGAATGTATTCCGCTGAGCTGCTTGAGTCTGCTGACGGCGTCGTCCAATTCTTCCTTATCGTGCACATACACTTTAATGCTTCCTTCAAAAAGACCTTCTTTTGCTTCTACCGTGAGGGCATTTATGTTAATGCGGAGTTCTCCGGAAATCAGGTTGGTAATTTTATTGATCACGCCAACATCATCAATGCCCACGATCCTTATACCCGTAAGAAATGAAATCTCCTTGTTCTTGGCCCATTTTGTTTTTACTACCCGATGACCATAGCTCGACAGAAGCCTGGTTGCATTCGGGCAGTTGGTGCGGTGTATCGTCAAACCTTTTCCGGTTGTCACAAATCCGAAAACGTCGTCTCCCGGAATAGGCTTGCAGCAATTCGCCAGGGTGTATACAATCTTGTCGCTGCTTTCGCCAAATATAACCAGCTCGGTGTCTTTCCGTTGGGAGGGAGTAAAGCTTCCCTCCGGTTTGGTGTCAACTACTGCCTTCGCCGGCTTGGGTGGTTCCAGCCTGTCACCAAGTAACTGAAATTCCTTCAGTTCCTTGAGTTCAAGGTTTTTTATGGCTGCCTGGTAATAAAGATCCAGGGACGAATTGAATTTATAGTAAGTGGTGAGGGTATCTATATTATGCTGATTGAACGCGGCCCCATAATTCTCAAGTTTTTTTTGCACGATATATTTGCCTTCGTCAGCGATCTTGCGCTTCTCTTCTTTCAGCGAGTCTTTTACCTTGCTTTTTGCTTTTGCAGTGACCACGAAATTGAGCCAGTCTTCCGTAGGATGTTGTTTGCTGGACGTAATGATCTCCACCTGGTCGCCGCTTCTCAGTTTATGACTGATGGGCACCAGCTTATGATTTACTTTCGCCCCGATACATTGCTCGCCGATGGCGCTGTGGATGGAAAAAGCAAAATCAAGCGCAGTGGATCCGATAGGCATCATTTTTACATCGCCCTTGGGCGTATAAACATAAATTTCCTCGGCAAGAAAGCTCATTTTGAAATCCTGAAGGAAGTTGATGGAGTCATTGTCCTCCATATTCAGCACTTCCCGGATCTGCTGGAACCATTTATCAAAGCGGCTTTCATCATTTGCGCCTTCCTTATATTTCCAGTGCGCGGCAAGTCCTTTTTCTGCGATTTCGTTCATGCGTTTGGAACGGATCTGGATCTCGACCCATTTTCCCTGGGGGCCCATGACCGTAGTATGCAGGGCTTCGTAGCCGTTCGATTTCGGATTGCTGAGCCAGTCGCGGAGCCTTTCGGGAGAAGGAGAATATTCATCCGTGATCATGGAATATACTTTCCAGCAATCGGCTTTTTCCATTTCGGGCGGGGAGTTGATGATGATCCGGATTGCAAACAGGTCATATACTTCTTCAAAACGCACTCCCTTCTTCCTCATTTTGGTCCAGATGGAATGAATGCTTTTCGGACGGCCGTGAATTTCAAAATCAAAATCAGACCGCTCCATATTCTCACGCAGTGGCTTAATGAACTCATTGATATAACGTGAACGCTCGCGTTTGGTCTCAGCCAGCTTCCGCGCGATTTCCTTATATTCATCCGGCTCGAGGTATTTCATCGCAAGATCTTCCAGCTCGGTCTTGATATTGTAAAGTCCCATGCGGTGGGCCAGCGGAGCAAACACATAAACGGTTTCGGACGAGATCTTCAGTTGCTTGTCGCGCTTCATGCTATCCAGTGTGCGCATGTTGTGCAGCCGGTCAGCCAGCTTGATCAGGATCACCCGGGGATCGTCAGTAAGGGTAAGCAGTATTTTTTTGAAATTCTCCGCCTGCTGGGAGGCGTTCACATCAATTACATTGGAGATCTTGGTCAGTCCGTCCACGATCCTCGCAATTTCGCTACCAAAATCACGCTCAATATCATCGAGGCTGATATCGGTATCCTCCACAACGTCGTGCAGCAGGGCGCAGATGGTGGACCGCACGCCGAGGCCAATCTCTTCTACGCATATGCGGCTAACGGCCAACGGATGAAGGATATAGGGCTCGCCACTTTTACGGCGCATGGTTTTATGCGCCTCGGCAGCAAGCTCAAAAGCGTCCCGGACATGCTCCTTATCTCCCGCTTTCAGCTTCGGTTTCAAAGAGCGTAAAAGGGCACGGTATTCCCTCAAAATCAATCTTTTTTCCTGTTCTTCCGTCAGATTATACTTCGGAATAGCCGCGACAGTTTCCATTATTACGAATTTACGGAATTTAAGGTAGTTTTGCCCCCTTCGGGGGAGTTGATGGTTGATGGTTGATGGTTGACCGAATCCAAATACGGCCTCGTACATGAAAGTCCATCAACCGTCAACTGTCAACCGTCAACACTAAAATTCAGGCTCTTATTCACTAAGACCAAAAGCGGGTGTGGCGAAATTGGCAGACGTATCAGACTTAGGATCTGACGCCGCGAGGCATGTGGGTTCGAGTCCCTCCACCCGCACAAACCCTCTGTACATTTTGATACAGGGGGTTTTATGTTAAGTGGAAATAAGGCGATGGGTGATTCGGGAGAACTTAAATTGATTTGCCTGATTTACGCAAACCAATAAAATCAAATGCATACGCAGAAAAATATGATCAAAAAAGCGGCCACGCTGTTACTACTGTTTTTTGTGTTTTCGACAAAGAATTTATTTGCCCAGCAGAATGAATTATTGATATACCATCCAATCCAAACGGATAAGGATGGAAATATTATACCCTGGTTCAACGCAGATCCCGCGACAGCCTATGACCATAACCTGAGTACCCTATGGAATTTTTGGTTTAAGATGCGCAGGGACCTGAACGGATTACCTTATTACATGAACCACCAGGTGTGGAATAAAGATATTGATGACCCGCGCGGTATTGGTGGCGATCAGTTTATGATGGCCATTTCGTCGTGGTTGTTATTATATGCGTACATGGGTGATGAAAACATAAAAGCGAACATTTATTTTTTGGCCGGTTATTATTTAACCCATGCATTATCGCCTGCCCGTTGTAAGTGGCCTGATATTCCTTTCCCTTATAATACATTGATTTATTCCGGAATTTACGACGGTGATATGATCAATGGAAAGGATGTGGCACAGCCTGACAAAGCGGGTTCCTTTGCACTTGAACTGGTACATGTATATAAAATGAAAAATGATCCGGTATTTCTGGATGCTGCGGTCAAAATAGCCAATACGCTTGCCTCAAATGTAAAACCAGGCAATGCGGAACATTCGCCTCTTCCTTTTAAAGTAAATGTATTTTCCGGAAAAACGGTCTTACTTAAATTGAAGGGCGGAACTGGCAAATCAACTGATACAGCCTGTTATACAAGCAACCTTACGCCTACCCTGCAACTATTTTTTGATTTGATACAATTAAATAAAGGCAATACTGCTGCTTATAAAACAGCCTCCGGTAAAATACTGGCCTGGCTCAAAAAATATCCTATACAAAATAATAAGTGGGGGCCGTTTTTTGAAGATGTTGGCGAGTGGAGCCAAACGCAAATAAACGCGATGACCTGCGCCCGGTATATGATGGAACATCCCCGGTATTTCCCTGAATGGAAAATGCAGGTAAAAAGCATTATTAATTGGGTACACATAAATTTTGCAAATGAAAAATGGAAGAAATATGGTGTGATAGTTACCAACGAGCAGTCTGTTTTCAGAGTTCCGGGAAACAGCCATAGTTCAAGGCAGGCTGCAGATGAATTATTATATGTGTTGTTAACCGGCGATTCAACGCTTTACAGCAACGCCATTCACGAACTGAACTGGGCCACTTATGCGGTTGATTTTGACGGAAAAAATTGTTTCCCAACTGATGAGCCCTGGCTTACAGATGGATACGGAGATTATGTGAGGCATTATTTGCGGGCTATGGCCAGCTTCCCGGTGCTGGCGCCTGTGGAGGATCATATTCTGTCTACTACCTCCATTATTCAGCAGGCAGATTATAAAGGTTCCTTTAAGAAGTACCTGAGTGTTGAATTTGATAAACCGGATACCAGCAAAGTGAGGGTCTATTACCGCAGTTTTGATAATGATGGCACAGAACTTATAAAACTAAAAGTGAAACCTTCGGCTGTATTGCTGAATAATAACCCGTTAAAAGAAGTTCCTGCCGGCGAAGGGTTTACCTGGACCGCGATGGAAAAAGGTGGTGTTTTATCAGTAAGACGAAAAAATGGGAACAAGGTGATTGTAGCAGAATAGCAGCAATCGAAAATTAGATTATTCAAGTAAGGGCCGGCTCTTAAGGCTTATATATAAAAAACCAGGAGAAGTATGTTTTGTATTTATACTTCTGCTGGTCGGGCATTCGGCATGCCATGGTAATTAAGCGGGACTATTTACTGATCTTGTCGATGGCTATGGCGTCCCCGTTAATGGTCCCCGTAATCGTTACTTTGTCTCCTATAAACTTGGAAACTTTTTTAGGATCATTGATGGTATACACTTTATCACCAACTACAAAAACAGGAGCATACCCTTCTTTAATACATTTTTTAGCGCAGGCGGCATGCCCGTCATTATTACCTTTTGCGCCGCAGTGTGAATCGCTGATGTACCCGGTCCAGGTACCGTCACCGGCTGCATATGTTGCAGCAATGGAGAAAGATAACACCAGCAACAAGAAAAACTTTTTCATATCAGCATGTTTAATAATAAATAAATTGACAGACCCAAGTTACGAAATATCCAGAAACTGCCAATTCAGTTTTTGCGAAATGCCGAACCGGGCCACTTCATAACCTTATATTTTCTGCTCCAAATAGGACCAGGCCGGGTCATCATTTCCTGGCTGATGGGTGGGGCCGGTGGATTTGCGGGAAGGGTCGCTATTCTCTTTTAATCCCCGGATTTTCTTAATTTTGCAGCCCGTTTCATGCAAATGACGGCTTTTCCGGCCGGAGGCATTCATAAAAAATATTTATATGGGTACTGTTACCAGAGAAAATATCGGTTTGTTAAATGATAAAATCACGATCAAGATCGAGAGAAACGACTATCTGCCCTCCTTTGAGAAGGCGCTGAAAGAATATGGAAGAAAGGCGAATATTCCGGGATTCCGTAAAGGCATGGTACCGCCCGGGCTGATAAAAAAAATGTATGGAAGTTCCGTTTTCACAGATGAAGTGTTGAAAAGTGTTGAGAAAAAACTAACCGATTATATGAGCTCGGAGCAGTTGGACATATTTGCCCAGCCGCTTCCTTTGCCTGAAAATGATACCCGTCAGATCAATATGGGGCAGCCCGAAGATTATTCCTTTGCCTTTGAGGTCGGACTGAAACCTCATTCCAATTACCGGATCTGGCTTCGCTTTCGCCTGTACGTTACCAGATCCGTGTGTCTGACGAAATGCTGGATGCACGAAATTGAAAGACTCCGGGTAAAAAACGGAACGATGACCGAACCGGAATCGGTGAGCAGTGAGGATCATGTGCTTAACCTGAGTTTTCAGGAAACGGATTCCGAAGGAAATCCGGCCGAAGGATCACAGGCCAAAGAGAATTCATTAATCGTAAAATATTTCTCGGAATCATTCCGGCCCCGGCTCATGGGTAAAAAGAAGGGTGACGAAATGATCGTTCAGATTGTCCGAAGCCTTCGATTCCAGGGAAAGAGCATGGATCCTGCAGGACCTGGGTCTGGACAAAGAAAGTGCTGCAGATGCAGATAAGTATTTTAGGTTGGTTATTACGAAGGTCGGATTTGTGGAAAAAGCCGAACTGGATGAAAGTCTTTTTTAAAAAAATATATCCTGGCCAGGGAAATTCAAACCGCGGAAGCATTCTCGTGAGCACGTGAGGGAGGATATGGGGGCCCAGTGGAAGGTTCAAGCCAGCAGTCAGTTGCAGCATACAATCTATCATGAATTGCTTGACGGCACCAGGGTGGAATTCCCGGAATCTTTCCTGAAACGCTGGCTGCTTAACGGAGGAGAAAAACCGAAAACGCCGGCAGAGGTAGAAAAAGAATTTCCCGCCTTTGTAAACGCCCTTAAATGGAGCCTGATCACAGAGAAAATTTCTGCCGAAAATCCGTTTGAGGTCAGTGTGGAAGAAGTGCGCGGGGCCGCCCGGCGCCAGCTATTCTCTTACCTGGGTGGCCTGCCACAGGGAGATGACCAGCCATGGGTGGAAGATTATACAAATAAAATGATGCAGGACAAAAGATTTGTGGACGAAGCGTATCAGCGACTGAAAACAGATAAGATGATGTCGTGGCTGGAAACCCGGGTAAACCCGGTGGATCAGGAGATCAGCGCAGAAGAGTTCACCAAACTCCAGGAAGGGCACGAGCATCATCACGCCGAAGAACATGCGCATGATGAAGATGAGCATCATCATGATCAACCCGCGCAGGAGCATCGCGGGCAGGAGGAGCATAGCGACCATGAGCATCAGCATGGCGGACGGATTCATTAAAATCCTGCAAACCAGCAGGATTATTATTTCCAACTGCAACTCTGTCAGTTTTTTGGAAGTTTAGAACTTTGGACGGAGATTTGAACGGGAAACCCCTGTTACAGCCAATCCATCCTCAAGAAAAAATAAAATCTATTATGAATTCAGGCTCCGAATTTGAAAAATACGCCGTTAAACACCTCGGTCTTTCCAGCAATACGCTTGACAGTTATAAGAAATACCAGGTAACAGGTCTTACACCAAATATTATCGAGGAACGTCCTATGAATGTTGCGGTCATGGACGTTTACAGCCGTCTGATGATGGACAGAATCATTTTCCTGGGTTATCCGATAAACGATGAGGTGGCCAATATCATTACTGCACAACTTCTTTTTCTGGATAGTACGGATCGTCACCGTGACATTCAGATGTACATAAACAGTCCGGGAGGAAGTGTATATTCAGGATTAGGCGTTTATGATACGATGCAATATGTAACTCCGGACGTGGCCACGATCTGTATTGGCATGGCCGCCTCCATGGGGGCAACGCTGATGTGTGCCGGCACCAAAGGAAAAAGAACGGCGCTGAAGCACAGCCGGGTAATGATGCACCAGCCGAGTGGCAGCATCGGTGGTCAGGCCAGTGATATAGAAATCACGGTGAATGAGATCCGGAAGATAAAGAAGGAGCTCTACGAGATATATTCCTTTCATACCGGCAAAACCGTTAAACAGATTGAAAAAGATTCGGACCGCGACTATTGGCTCACTGCTATTGAAGCTAAGGAATATGGCCTGGTTGACGAAGTGCTGGTGACCAATCCGCGTAAGGAGAAAAAAGATTAATCCAATTAAAGAACAAATAATGAAGCATTCAAATAAATATCCGTTTCAACCCCTGCGCATGGATGATGAGCCAGAGGAAGAAAAAGAAGACAAGCCACAAACGGATCCTGGCATGCTGATGAAAAAGCTCGAGAAGTATTTCTTTGAAACGCGTACGGTTCAGCTTTGGGGTCCGGTGGACGATCGTTCTGCCAAAGACATCATCAATAAATTTTTTCTGCTGGATGCGGACAAGCCGGGGACTGAAATCCGTTTTCTGATTAACAGCCCGGGTGGCATGGTCACCAGCGGAATGGCCATTTATGATGTCATGAAAATGTTGAAAAGCCCGGTAAGTACAGTTTGCATCGGACTGGCTGCTTCCATGGGATCTATCCTGCTCAGTGGAGGAACCAGGGGCCACAGATATATTTACCCCCATGGTGAAGTGATGATCCATCAGCCCAGCCTGGGAGGGTATATTCAGGGAGTTAGCGTTGACCTGGAAATTCAGGCAAAACAAACCAGGAGGGTAAAGGAAATTGCCGCCAAGGTGCTGGCTGAAAATTGCGGTAAGAAGTACGACCAGATCATTAAGGACTTCGACCGCGACTACTGGATGGACGCTAAAGAATCAGTTGATTACGGCATTGTAGACCATATCAGCAGCACCATATAAGATTTTAGCGGGGTCCAGGCCGTTTCCTGAACCGGGACGGCCAGTTTCTGCCCATTTCATTGGGAAATGGCGCATAAGTTGATTAAATTTACCATTATTATAAAAAGGAGATGGCTAAAAATACCCTTCATTGTTCTTTCTGTGGCCGCAGCCGCGACGAAGTGAAGATTCTGATTGCAGGTCAGGAAGGGCATATTTGTGAAAACTGTGTGGAGCACGCCCAGGAAATCATCCAGCAGGAGCTGATCGTAAGAGAGGATGCAACGCCAAATTCGCAGTTCAAACTCACCGTTAAAAAGCCGGTAGAGATCAAGCGGTTTTTGGATGAGTATGTAATCGGACAGGATGACGCAAAGAAAGTGCTTGCCGTGGCAGTATACAATCACTACAAACGTCTCCAGCAAAAAGTGCCGGACAATGATGTGGAGATTGAAAAAAGCAATATCATCATGGTCGGCGAAACGGGAACGGGTAAAACCCTACTGGCAAAGACGATCGCCAAATTGCTAAATGTTCCTTTTGCAATTGTGGATGCAACGGTATTCACCGAAGCAGGTTATGTTGGGGAAGACGTAGAAAGTATTCTTACCAGGCTGCTGCAGGTTTGCAACTATGATGTGGTCAATGCAGAAAGAGGAATCGTTTACATAGATGAAATAGATAAGATCGCAAGAAAAGGCGATAATCCTTCCATTACGCGTGATGTGAGTGGTGAAGGCGTTCAGCAGGGTCTGCTTAAACTGCTGGAGGGTACCGATGTGTTGGTACCTCCCCAGGGTGGCAGGAAACATCCCGAACAAAAACTCATTAAGATCAATACCCAGAATATCCTGTTCATTTGTGGCGGGGCATTCGATGGCGTGGATAAGATTATCGCCAGAAGGATCAATACCAATTCGATCGGATTTAACGTCAATAAAGAACAACAGGATTTTACCCGCAAGAACCTGTTGCAGCATGTGAATGCGCCGGATCTTAAATCATTCGGGCTTATTCCGGAACTGCTGGGCCGTCTACCGGTGGTCACCCACCTGAATCCGCTGGATAGCGTTACGCTGAGATCCATTCTGACGGAGCCAAGGAACTCACTTATCCGTCAATACAAAAAATTATTTGAGCTGGAGGGCATTCAGCTGAGCATTGAAAACAATGTGCTGGATTTCATGGTGGAGAAAGCCGTGGAATACAAACTTGGCGCGAGGGGTTTGCGCAGCATCTGTGAAAGCATACTCACCGATGCGATGTTTGAGCTGCCTTCTTCTAAAGAAAATAAATTTCATCTCACCCTCGAATACGCCAGGAAGAAGTTTGATACCAGTAAGATGAGCCTGTTAAAAGTCGCCTGACCTGTTCAAACCCTTAAATCCACTGGAGTTTTTCCCAAATTTTCTCTGGCCAGAATAAAGAAACTTATGAAAGAACTCATCGACAAATTAAAAGCCGAAGGGCTGACTGAAGAGCAGGCGTTCAAGGCGGTAGAGATCATGAAGAATTTTGCCAAATCCAAATTCCCTCTGTTCGGAGGTGCTATTGATAAGCTGTTCGACAAATACAGCAAGCAGCAGGACGAAGATTTTATGCCCTAAGAATTGTCCTGGGCAAACGAAATGACCATGGTGCTCTATTGCATCCTCATTGAAGTACTTCGCGTGCAATAACAATCTTCTGGATCTCGGATGTTCCTTCCCCAATAGTGCATAGTTTACTGTCGCGATAAAATTTCTCTACCGGAAAATCTTTGGTATAACCATACCCTCCGAAAATCTGAACAGCATCCGTAGCTGTTCTTACAGCCATTTCGCTGGAATAATATTTTGCCATTGCCGATTCCTTCGATACAGTCAGGCCCTTATTTTTTCGATCGGCAGCCTGAAGGGTGAATAACTCTGCGGCCATAATTTCAGTAGCCATATCTGCCAGCTTAAATGAAATTGCCTGGAAAGCGGAAATGGGTTTATCAAACTGATGACGCTCTTTTGAGTATTGCACTGCTGCTTCATAAGCCCCTTTTGCAATTCCAACTCCAAGCGCAGCAATGGATATTCTTCCGCCATCCAGAACTTTTAAGGACTGCTTAAAGCCTGCGCCCACATCGCCCAGTCTCCAGTTATCGGGAATGCGGCAATTGTCAAATATCATCTCGGCCGTTTCACTGGCGCGCATACCGAGTTTATTTTCCTTTTTGCCGCCTGTAAATCCGGGTGTTCCGCGCAGGACGACAAATGCCGTTGCATTATTTTTTGTTCTTGGCTGTCCTGTCCTGGCAACCACAACTGTAATGTTGCTGCTGATTCCATGTGTAATCCAGTTCTTGGTTCCGTTCAGGACCCATTCATTTCCATCGCGGGTAGCCGTGCATTGCATATTGGCTGCATCGCTTCCGGTATTTGCTTCTGTTAGTCCCCAGGATCCGATCCATTCGCCCGATGCCAGTTTTGGCAGATATTCGATTTTCTGTTCTTCGCTACCAAAAGCCAGGATATGACCTGTGCAGAGAGAATTGTGAGCTGCGAGACTAAGACCGATCGATCCACAAACTTTTGCTATTTCTTCAATGATCAGGATGTATTCAATATAACCCATTCCCGAGCCGCCATAATCTTCGGGAACCACTACACCCATCAATCCGAGTTTTCCCATCGCATGCATGATCTCTTGCGGGAAATGCTGGGATTCATCCCATTCCATTACGTGTGGTTTAATATGCTGTAGTGCAAAATCCCTGGCGGTTGCTGCGGCCTGGCGGGAGATCTCCTCTAATTCAAAATTCATAAGTAAGCGTTCAGGATATAAAAAAGGCAACAACCGGGGTTGCTGCCTTTAAACAGCAAACAATCGTTAACCAAGCTCTCCAAGATTCATTTGAACCTCTAAGCAAGTTACAAATTTTTTAAATAAAGGCAACGATATACGAGTTGGGACTAGTGGGAATTTCTGAAAATTCTAATGATTGTTTATTTCGTTTTCTCTTTTGATGATTGCATTTTTTAAGAGAAGAAGGAAACCGTCATCTAATTGTGTTTTCCTTTCATAATCTTTAAACCATTCCCCATTTGCAGATTTAAACAGACAGTATTCCGTATTATTTTCACCATTATAAACAATAACTGCATATTTAAGCGCTACAAAAGTTTTTGCTGGTTCTGATTCTGATATTAGTGATTCAAAGCCACCAGTATAGAATTGGGAAAATTCCACTTTTATCATATTAGAACACCTTACCTCCCCTTTCTTGTTATCTGGAAGGTCAATAGTAAAACGTTCCATACAGGTTGGTTTGTTATTTCTTCTTTGCAGGCTTAATCACTTTCTTTTCCTCTGGTTTATAAGGAGTAGCTGACACTTTTATTATTTCCTCAAAAGAGGCATTTATAGCCAGCTTTTCGTCGTATTTATGGGCGCGTTTTTTCTTTGCTTTTGCCATGACTTCAAATTTACAACGATTTCTTACCTTTGAAAAGGAAATCCCCATAACACGCTGGACGGCCATCCAAAACCCTAATGAGAGGTATGTGTTAAGTAGTTCACGGCAGATATATTTTTGCAGTTATTTCCGGAATTAATGTCCTTTTGTTATTTTTCACCCTCTGGTAAACCCAATTCAAGTACAGCACTACCGTCTTGGTTAAATTTTGGCAATGCTCTTTCAACCATTCTTTCCCAATTATTCCAATTATAGCCCGCTGCTTTTGCAAACATTGTCAACACGACTAAGTGTTCCTTTAATTTTGGATGCCCGTAATCAACGTCTATATGCTGGGTATGCTTTCCCTTTCGCTTACCATCTTCATTTTTAGGATTAACACGCCTAAGTTCAGTTAAAACCTTCGGAGCAATTCTGGAATAAACATAATTGTTTATATAATGCCCTATGTATTGTGGTTTTTTCCCTTTATTGGCAAGGCTCCATGTCAATCCTTTCATTTTAAATAGCGCTTCAAAAAAATCATCGGGATATGTTTTTATATAGACCCCTCTTTCTTCTTTAATAAACTTCGCTAAGAATTGTGTTAGTGCGTCCTTATCCCTTGTTTCTTGATAACCAGTAACTTCATCAATCAGAGCTATAATACCAACCTTTGATAGACTTAATAAAAGGATTTCACTTGCCCTTGCAAGCGGTTCTTGACTTTTCGTTAAAAATCCCTTCCCCGTATTTGTGTTTATTGTCGCTCTCGCATCCAGATAAACCTTGCATAACATAGGTAAAATAGTCGCATTGTAACCTTTATTCTGATTGCCTGAAATATCGGTATATTCTATTAAGTTGAGCACCCCCCTCAAATCCGCTCCCACAAAGGATTGCAGATTGTTTGCATTAAGAAAAGCGGGCATATTGGGCACTCTACTTGAATCACCCTGTGAACCTCTCTTTGTTCTACCAAATGCTTTAAAAATAGCACTATACGTTATTATACGTGTACCATCTTCTAAAACCGCGCAAGGAAGGATTATATTCCCAATTGGCAATTCTCCCTGGTGTGTTGCTTTTAATAAATTACTCATTTTTTGTTATTTTGTCATTGATAGATTTAAATATTTCCATATTGGGTAAATAAAAATTATTTACTTTATTAACAATCCTATTGGCGGTATCTTTTGTGGTTTCAATTTGTTCTCCCAACTCTCTTACTGAAATAGATAAATCATTTTTTTCTTTTAAATGGATAACATAAAACCATTTTTGAAGTGGGATTTTGGTTTTGTGAAATATGGTTTTAACAGTTACGCTATAGCTGGTATTGCATTTATTGCAATGATATCTAATGCCATTAGATAATCTTATTGAATTTACCGAACCACAATAGGGGCATTTGGGAACTTTATTCCAAATAATTGTTTCAAGCAAATCAGTACAAGCCTTTTCGTCTTTCAGTTTCCTATAAATTTGGTTCAATGTCATGTCTTATTTATTGGTAGGACAAAGGTACTAAAATAAATTTGGTATTTTCAAAATCATACCCTACCTTTATCTATGACAAATAAATAAACAATGCCAAACTTTAAGACACTTCCAGAGCTATTTGATTTCTTTTCTGATGAAGAAATATGTCGTCAATACCTCGAACAATATCGTTGGGATGGAACTCCAGCTTGTCCTTTTTGTGGTGTCATAAACCCATATCAGAACTAATAGGGGCTTTAAATGCCGAGAAAAGAGCTGTGGTAAGAAGTTTAGCGTTACCGTTGGAACAGTTTATGAAAACACTAAAATTCCATTACGGATATGGTATGGCGCAATATACCTGTGTACTTCATCTAAGAAGGGGATTAGTTCACTTACAGGCTTCACGTCAATTAGGAATTACTCAAAAAAGCGCCTGGTTCCTTTTACACCGTGTTCGTGAAATGCTGAAACTAAAGCTCCATTTATGCTGAAGAGATACGGTGCAGATTGATGAATCGTACCTGTGGGTGGATCTGAAAAAAATAAACACGCTTATAAGCGCACAAATGTTAAGCAACGCGGTCGTTCAGATATTAAAACTCCGGTAATCGGTATTGTTGAAACA
Organism: uncultured Chitinophagaceae bacterium; assembly: GCA_963705005.1. Classification (GTDB taxonomy): domain Bacteria; phylum Bacteroidota; class Bacteroidia; order Chitinophagales; family Chitinophagaceae; genus Puia. The sequence continues at coordinate 122,700 of CAVPIO010000006.1, read as the reverse complement.
GGTGGTAATGTAACTGTCAAAGTAACTGAATGGGTTACAAAGAAAGAAGTTAAGAATCTTATTGACCAAACAGTCCAAAAGGGTAGCACTATGGTTACTGATGGATATGCTATGTATGCCTATTTAAAGAACTCCAAAGAATTTACCCATGTGGTCGTTGACCATAGCAAGGGTGAATATGTGCGCAGTGGTTTCCACACCAACGGGATAGAAAACTTTTGGAGCCTTTTAAAACGCGGTATTATTGGAATATTTCATCAAGTAAGTCCCTGGCATTTGCAGAGATATTGCGATGAATTTGCATCTCGGTACAATTCAAGAAAAATAACCGATTCAGAAAGGTTTGAATTGAGTATTAAGAATAGTGCCGGACGGTTAACCTATGCTCAATTAATAGCCTTCCCTACAAAAAATAACGAAATACCTTTAATAGGAAATGGGGAGTGAATAGGGGAATTTACAACCATATTCTTAGATAGTTGTTAACCAATGTGCATAAATTTAATTGCATAGTTATTCTAATTTGTTGACTTTTAAGGGAGTAAATAAAAAAATCTGTTAGCTATTCTGGAAAGGGTTCTTAAGTAGGTGGAATTTTTATACCTTTGCATTCTTTTAGTTACGCCTCATTACGTCTATAACAAGACTGTTTTTATGCAGAATCCAGGCACCTTAAATATTGTCCCTTCTAAGCAAATTGCGAATTTTCTACTTGATATTGGAGCCGTAAAGTTTAATATTCAAGAACCGTTTAAGTGGACTTCCGGAATCAAATCGCCTATCTATTGTGATAACAGGATTATAAACTCAAAGGTTGAAATTAGAAGCGCTGTAATTAGTGAGTTTTGCAATATTATTTTAAAAAATTTTCTATCATATACTGATATAATAGCCGGGGTTTCGACCGGTGGCATACCTTATGGTGTACTGATAGCAGACAGATTAGGGTTGCCGTTTATTTACGTAAGATCAGAACGGAAGGAATATGGCTTAAAGAAAATGGTGGAAGGAGATTACATACCGGGGCAGAGGGTAATATTGATAGAAGATCATATTTCAACCGGCATAAGTAGTCTTAGAGCGATTGAGGGTTTACAACATGAGGGGCTACAATTAATTTGTCTTTTAAGTATCATGACTTATAGTTTCAAAGCTGCTGAAAAAAAATATAACGATAGGGGAATACTACATGCAAGTATTTGTAACTTGGATACAATTCTTGAAGTTGCTCAAGAAAGAGGCGATCTTTCCGCCGCCGATGTTTCAACAATATTGAATTTCAGAGAATCTCCCGAAGATTGGGGTAATTAGTATTATAATAATTATCTAGATAATTTTATTTTAAGCGACTTTATTGTCGCTTTTTCATTTGCATAATCACGTTGTCCCAACACGTATATCGTTGCCTAAATAAAATACTAACAGATGTTAGTTTTTTTTGGCGGCAACTATATATGTGTTGGGACTAGTGGGAATTTTGTCCGTTCTCAGCCTTTAATTTTTTTTAGCTCCTTCAATTTTTCTGATACCGCTTTCAAATCTCTGTAAATGATTTTGGTCTTAGCAAATATTTCATTATTTCTAATTGACCGATCGAACATCATCTCATAATGATTAAGCTGAATTTCCAAAGCAGCGATCGCTGCGTCAATTTCTTTGGTTGGCATGGCTGATAAAATTTGAGTAATAAAACACTTATCAGTCTTAAATATGAAGGAGAAACAAATTACAGCGCACTAACTATAATTTAATTTGCGGCTCAAAACAAGGTTGAGGCTATAAGTAGAGTAGAAAGATACGGATTATTTCTTCTTTGTAGGTTTTATTGGCTTTGGAGCAGGATCAGGTTTATAGTGCGTAGCTGACGCTTTTATTATTTCCTCAAAACTGGAATTTATAGCCAGCTTTTCGTTATACTTATGGGCGCGTTTTTTCTTTGCTTTTGCCACTCCCGATCCAAAGCTAATTAAGCCTCTAAAGATGAAATAGTATGATAAAGGCCGTGTTTTATTTTACCTTAATCACGGCAGTGATATCTCTTATAGGATGCCGAGAACATAATACTCAGGATCCATTAGAAGTATATCGTTTATGGTCCGGTAATGATAATCCACCAAAGGGAGTTCATTTAATACATGGTAAATATTGGCAATCAGCCCACTTTACCAAAGAGTATATCATGTACCTGGAACTAAATGCTACATCTTTATGGAGAAATGAATTTATTAAGCAGAACAATTTAGTTTATAAAAAAGATACTACAATCGGTCTCGAACAAGACGCCCCTCCTTGGTTTACACCAGCAACAACTTTTAAAATTTTTATCCCAAGTGGGTTTAATGAAGGTTCGGTCTATTACAATGATTCGGTAAGTGACAGAATGTTTATTTATGAAATACAGCTTTAAATTTTATAACATTTCCCCACTTGTCCCAACACGTATATCGTTGCCATCGTTTATATAAAGTTTAGCAAAAGTCTCTTTTACTTCTATCTTCAATCTTATCCATTCATTCATTCCAATATCAGCATAAGACTCATATTCGCCCGGCGTATCTTTTCTAAGCCTATTGAATTTATAATTTGGAAAAGAAAAATATTGAATGGTATGATTTCTTCTAATCTGAATACTATCACGTCCATTTAGCGGACGAACATATATACATTCAAATTTTGTATTGCCGTCATTTATCCTAAAGGCGACACCGATAAATCCACGGGCAGAATCTGCTGCATTTGGCAGAAGTTTGCATAATATGCTCACCTCGATAGTTCCATTTTTAAATTCAATCTGTTTTAGTTTAGCAAAAGTAGGCTCATCAACTTTTTTTAGCGAAGGATCTTTTATGACAATAACCCCATCCTTGCCATCCATTCGGTAAGTTGACATAGAGACATGGACAGCTTCCAGGCTATTCTGATCCAATCCGATGGATTGGGAATATGCTGGAACCGTAAAAAAGAGCAGGCAGGCAATCCATACAGGCTTTCGCATTTTTATTTTTTTTTCAGGCTCACCCAGTTTCATTAGCAGTTTTATAGATCGTAATCGACAACTTTATTGTATCCTTAAAACTGTCGTCAATTGTCCCATAATTCATTCCTTCTATTTGTGTTTGTGTAGCTATCCCGGGGATTACCTGTATTTCACTTTCAAAGATATGAAAGCTGTAAATTTGTAACCTAACAAGGGTTCTAAAATTATGCGTTGAGACAATCATACGCTGAAAAAAGATAAAAAAAATAAAAATTGATTTCATGTCAATATTTACAACTCCGCAATCCAAAGGAGCAGTCAGCTCATTCCCTGTAAATCTTTCACATGTACTATTTTTCAGCCGCGGGAACCGGATTGTCGAAAAAACTTCAGCCGGTAAAATGACTAAATCAAATTATAATACGATTGAATTTGTCTTCATTAATAACAAGGAAATTTACTGGTATTTTGATAAGGAATCTGACCGCGAAGAGGAGTACTTCCGTCTTTTGAGGTTGTAAGAATCCTAATTATTGCAAGGTTGGCCTACCACTGCTGACAGGCATACTGCTGTCTTTGAATCGCCAACTATTTGCGGACCGACGCAGAAAGGCTTACTTCAGCTCCAGATACGGTTCAAGTTTCTTGAATTTCTCCGGGTCCATTTGGGCAATTTGCTGTAGCTCGTTCACCATTTTAAACCCACCGTGCTGTTCGCGGTATTGGATAATCATTCTTGCGAGCTTCCACCTTATGTAGGGGTGCTCCTGTAAGGTCTCCTGTTTTGATGAATTCAGATTTATTTTTTGCAGCTCCATTGTGCCGGTGTGCAGGAAAGGTCTGATCTTTTGAAAAGTAGAATCAGGCAATCCAAAAGTTTCACGAAGCTGGTCAACCGAATAAAATCCGCCCAGCTTATCCCGGAAATGGATGATCCGCGAAGCCAGTTTTATGCCGATGCCCGGCAGCCGACACCATATGATTGAGTCAGCCTGGTTTATATCGATGTCCTCCAATTTTTTCCTCTCGGATCCACTGGCAATATATTCTGAACTGTGCAGAGAATAGCCAGGCGCTGACGGTGAATCCATTTCATGATTATCCCTGCTCTTATAATCCCTGTCACTTTGATAATAAGGAGAGCGGCGGAAGACATATTGTGGAGCGTTTAAACGAATCTTATCCCAACCAGGTTTAATGCTCCTGCCCTGCTGACGGAAATTCACGGGAGGTTCCCGAATCCGTACATAGGGAGACAACCGCTCAAAATCCTCCGCTCTGAGCCCATACAATTTCTTCAAATCTGATACGCTCCGGAAGCTGCCACCCTTTTGAACATAATGTTCAATAGTTTGAATGAGTTTGTCACGCAATCCAAGCCTGCGCCAATCCGCTGATGAAATCCGGTTGGGATCAAAATAAAAAAGAGCCGCACGGGTCTTTATTTCACCTGCTGAAATATTTTCCCCGGAGGGATAATTCGACTGTTCCGGATAAGGGTCTGAATTATTCGAACTGGCCCCGGGCAAATTATTTTTCCTTTCAGGATTTTCCTGATCAGCAGAACTTATCGGAGAATCAGATCTATTGTAGCCGGGGATTCTGTCCTCCTTATTAGAATTTTCCGCCTGAGAAGATTCAAACTGCCGGATCCCATCCTTATATTTCTCATAGGCAGGCGGATCCTTTGAGCCCGGCTTCGGCTGCAAAAAATAAGGCATAACAAATAAGACCAGGATGATGACCAGGAGCACGAGAACGCCAATTCGTTCTTTCCGGGTAAATGTCAAATACGCATGAATCCATTCCCACATAATCTTTTTACTAAAGATAAATGGGCATTGTGCCAGGCACAATACCCATTTAGTGGAAAAATGATTACCGGTTGTCTAAATTTTTTTAGTAGTAATAATATCTGCGCGGAGGAGGCCTGCGATAACTTCTTTGCTGGCGTACATATTGTGGCAGCGGTCTGCCGAGGCCAATGATCAATCCTGCATTGAAGGAAAATTGGTAAATGGACGGATTTGAAAAATAGCCGCCGTTGGTTTCTCCGAAACTTCCGAAATAATATCCGGATCCGCCACCGGGTGGTTCAGCAGACAATAACCTGGCGCTGATTCTCAGGCCCAGGCGCGGGTTGAAAAAAATATCAGTACCTGTCTGAAGGCCCCACGCAAAACCTGCATTACCTGAAAGGTCTGTCGGTCCCGGCGTGTTAATAGCCGCCCCTATCAATGCGCCAAAAAATAAGTGAACCGGTGACCCGGGAACCTGCACGGAGGATACAGGGCCAGCCATGATATAATTTATGCCTGCCTGAGTTTGATAAAACGGCGCCTGATCCGCATGACTCGGATAGTCATACATCTTTGCCGGTGCACCCACGCGGTCATACATCAGCTCCAGGCCAAAACGCTGACTGAAATTAAATTGAAAGGACCCACCTAAATTAACGGCATCACCTATACGGCCATAGGATTGGTTAAAATCCAGCCTGTCCGGAAATGTATATCCGGCCGTCGGAATGAATTCAATAGATGTCTGGCCGAATGAAAACCCTAATATTCCCAACATTAATCCTGTTAACCAGATCGTTTTTTTCATAAAGTTTGTTTTGCAGATGGTACTCAGACCGGACTATAACGTAATGGTTAAAAATCATTTTGTTAAAGACATGCTAAAAGAAGGTTAATGGTAGATGGTAGATAGTATATGGAATTCAGGTTTGAATCCAACCATAAACCATCCACCATATACCATACACGATTTTTAATCAGTCTTGTAGCCCTATCACAAGACCATCATATGCAAGTTGCATGCCCGCTGGTAACTCCGGTTGCACATCAGCATGTTTCCCTAGCTGGTGACTGATATGGGTAAAATAAGCCCGGGGAATTTCTAATTCACGTACGAAACCAATGGCTTCATCCAGGCTAAAATGGGATATATGTTTTTCTTTTCGGAGCGCATTCAGCACAAGGACTTCGCTGCCGAGGATCTTATTTTTTTCGGGTTGATCCATCCGGCTTGCGTCCGTGATATAAGTAAATCTTCCAAACCGAAACCCCAGCACGGGCATTTTGAGATGCCATACCTGCACGGGCATCACCTCAATATCTCCGACAGAGAATGTTTCGGTAGCAATCGTATTCAAGCGGATCTCCGGAATACCCGGATATCGGATGTCAGTAAAAGCATAGGGGAATTCGCGGATGATCACTTCCTGGGTCATTTCATTTGCGTATATATCCATAGGTTTTCCTGAAAAAAAATTGAACGCCCGCACATCATCCATGCCGGCAATATGATCCTTATGCGGATGTGTAAATAATACGGCATCCAGCCTGGTTACCTGCGCGCGCAACATCTGATATCGGAAATCAGGCGTAGTGTCCACAACAAGCCTGGTCGTTTCAGATTCAACCAGAATACTAGACCGAAGGCGTTTATCTTTTTTATCAGAAGAATGACAGACCGCGCAGGGGCATGCGATCATGGGAACACCAACACTGGTGCCCGTTCCAAGAAAAGTAATTTTTAAAGGCAGCTGATTCACTTACCGAAAATAGTTCAAATCCGGGATCATGCTTCCGTCTTCAGCAGGTTTTCGAATACCTTTCTGCTTTCGGGAGGAAGTTGCTCTGCATTAATTTTCAACTGCGGAAGTATGTCTATGAGGGTATTGATACGGCCTTCCAGCGGAAGAAATTTATTGAGTACAAGCACTTTTTTCTCTTCCAGGATACAATATCCACTTTGAAAATTCCCTCTCTCATACCGGATAACATAGCCGGTTTCATGAAGGAGTTTCTCGATTTTATCAAGCGTCGTCAGATTGTATTTCATAATGCAAAGTTGCTTATTTGGATGGATTGTGTGGTATGAGTTTATCCACAGGAAGGGTTGACAGTTGATAGTTGATGGTTGATGGTTGATGGTTGATGGACTCAGGCGCAATTTTGCGAATAAAGGTCGGCCGACTTCCACCATATATCATCTACGATTCCTTATTTTGGTACCAATGGTATAAGCTTGATCGAAATCAGGTGCGAATTCAAACCTTCAGTCAATCAACCATCAACCATCAACCATCAACATCACCATCAACGAGAATTTTACGAAAACCGCAAAATCATCCCCCGCCCTTCCCTGTCATTTTTATCACCGGTACGATCATTTCTTCCATGCTCACGCCTCCGTGCTGAAAACTGTTCCGGTAATAATTTGCATAATAATTATAATTATTGGGATAGCAGAGAAATCCATCGCCCTTTGCGAAAATAAAAGAAGAATTGATGGTGGGTACAGGGAGTCCTGCTTCTTTGGGATCCCGGAAAGCCAAAACTTCCTTTGCTTCATAGTTCAGGTTACGGCCGTGCTTATAGCGCAGGTTGGTAGTGGTTTGTTTATCACCAACTACTTTGTAGGGTGTCTTAACGCGCACACTGCCATGGTCCGTAGCCAGAACGATCGTGATTTTTTTATCCGCAATTTTCTTCAGCGCCTGGTGAAGCGGGGAATGTTCAAACCAGCTTGTCGTGATACTCCGGTAACTCGCTTCGTCACTCGCCAGCTCTTTCAGCACTTCCATTTCGGTCCTCGCATGACTTAGCATGTCGACGAAATTATACACGATCACATTCAGGTCGTTGTTTACGAGATTATGGATATTATTTACCAGGTCCTGGCCGGCCTGATGGTTCAACACCTTGGTATAGGAGGTTTTCAGGTGATCCATCTTCAGGCGCTTCAGCTGTCCCCTGAAAAATTCTTCTTCCGCCAGATTCTTTCCTCCCTCTTCCTCATCATTCTTCCATAAAGACGGATAAAGAGCATTTATTTCTGCAGGCATTAATCCTGCGAAGATTGCATTGCGGCAATACTGCGTTGCGGTGGGCAGGATACTGTAAAACGTCTCTTCGGCCTGTATCCGGAAATTCTCCGCAAATACGGGTTGGATGGCTTTCCATTGGTCGAACCGGAGATTATCAATCAGTACAAAAAACAAAGCAGTTCCTTTTTCCAGGTTCGGAAATACTTTGCTCCGCATCAGCGTGTGGGACATGATGGGCGCGCTGGCCTGTTTCGGGTTAAGCCATTTGGTATAATTCTTAGAAATGAATTTGAAGAATTCGGTGTTCGCTTCCTGCTTTTGGGTCTGAAACACTTCCCGCATTTCCGGACTATTACTTTTTTCCATTTCCAGTTCCCAGTACACTATTTTTTTGTAGAGGTCCATCCACTCATTATAATCCGGATTGCTGTTCAGCGCCATGAACAATTCGCGGAACTGCTGCTGGTAGGCCGTGGTGGTTGTTTCTGCAATCAACCTCTTATTATCTATGATTTTTTTCAGGCTCAGTAAAACCTGGTTGGGATTGACCGGCTTGATCAGGTAATCCGTGATCTGCCGTCCGATAGCTTCATCCATGAGGTTTTCTGTTTCATTCTTGGTGATCAGAACGACCGGTATCTGCTGGTTTGCTTCTTTGATCTTGGCAAGTGTTTCCAATCCGCTGATCCCTGGCATGGTCTCGTCAAGCAATACGACATCCACCGGATTCTCTTTCACAAAATCAATTGCATCCAGTCCATTGGTCATTGCATTTACTTCGTATCCTTTATTTTTCAAAAACAGGATATGGGATTGCAGGCTCTCGATCTCATCATCTACCCAAAGTATAGTTCCTAATGCCATGTTGATTTATTTCGTAATTCTAAAGGTAGTTTATCAGTCAGTCATTCCTAAATTTGAACCTGGAATTGACTTCTTTTAACAAAATCAAATGACCAATGGGTGCAGCTTCCCGGAAAATCATCAATGATCCGGTTTATGGTTTTATCACTATTGATCATCCATTGATCCTGGAGCTGATCGGGCATCCTTTTTTTCAACGCCTGCGCCGCATTCAGCAAATGGGTTTTGCCCATCTGGTTTACCCGGGTGCCGTGCATACCCGCCTGCATCATGCATTAGGCGCTTACCACCTGATGGGAAATGCACTCAACTCATTAAAAGGTAAGGGCATTTCGATCAGCGAATCTGAAGAGCTCGGCGCCAAATGCGCAATTCTCCTGCACGATGCGGGGCACGGCCCTTTCTCTCATGCGCTTGAAAACCGGTTAATTGAGAACGTTCATCATGAAACGGTATCGCTGCAAATCATGCAGCAGCTAAATGAAGAATTGAATGGCCAGCTCGGTATAGCAATCGAAATTTTCACCGATCAGTATCCCAAACGTTTTTTACATCAGCTGGTATCGGGGCAGCTTGATGCGGACAGAATGGATTATCTGAACAGGGATAGTTTCTTTACAGGTGTTTCAGAAGGCGTGATCGGCTATGACCGCATAATACATATGCTTACGGTGCATAACGGTGAACTCATGGTTCAGGAAAAAGGAATTTATTCTATCGAAAAATTTCTTGTTGCCCGGCGATTGATGTACTGGCAGGTCTACCTCCATAAAACAGTAGTGAGTGCGGAAAGCATGCTGGTGAAAATCATAGACCGCGCAAAAGAATTGATCGCATCCGGTGAGCATCTCTATTCCGGCTCTGGCCCGCTGGATTTTTTTCTTTCTCCATCAGTAAAGGAACCCGTGGAATATCTGAAGGCATTCATCCGCTTAGACGACTATGACGTGATGAGCGCATTAAAATTGTGGATGAATCATGGGGATAAGGTTTTGTCGGCGCTCAGCAGGATGCTGATCAACCGGCAACTGCTGAAAGTAAAATTGCAGGCTTCACCTGTTGATAAAAAAATACTGGAATCGCATCGGGAAAATGCGATTCGCAAAATGAAGCTTCAGCCGGAAGAAGTAGATTATTTTGTTTTTCAGGGAGAACATACCAATACGACTTATAATCCGGAGGATGAAAAAATAAACATTTTATTCAAAGACGGAGAGGTACGGGATATTTCTGCAGTGGACAATGCCCTGATCCGGCGGAGTCTGGCCTCCGAGGTGAAAAAATTCTATATTTGTTACCTTGCTTGAGGAATTCATTCGGGCGACTGATTTCATCCCAAACAATAAAATATGCAATTTTCTGCAACGCAGATCGCAGGACTGATTAATGGCAAAGTGGAAGGAGATCCTGAAGTTGCCGTGGACTCTTTCGGAAAGATCGAAGAGGCGCGCCCGGGCCAGCTGGCTTTTCTGGCAAATCCAAAATATGAGGATCACCTGTATACGACCAGGGCTTCCATTATTCTGCTGAATGATAGTCAGGCGCTCAAAGGGAAAATAAAGGCCACACTGATCCGGGTGCCGGACGCCTACCTGGCATTTGCGGCCCTTCTTTCCAAATACCAGGAAATGGTGAAACAACAGCTCACCGGTATTCAGGAACCTTCTTATATTTCAAAAACGGCTATTCTGGGCGAGCAGGTTTTTATCGGCGCATTTGTCTACATAGGTGAAGAGGTGAAAATTGGGAATCACACCAAGGTCTATCCCCAGGTATATATCGGTGACGGAGTTACTATTGGTGAGGATTCAGTTATCCTTCCCGGCGCGAAAATCTATTCCGGATGTGTGATCGGAAAGCAGGTTACGATTCATGCGGGCTGTGTCATCGGCAGTGATGGCTTCGGTTTCGCTCCGCAAACTGACGGGAGTTTCAAAAAGATACCGCAGATGGGGAATGTCGTGGTGGAGGATGGCGTAGAGATCGGTGCGAATACTACGATTGACCGGGCCACCATCGGTTCCACTTTAATCCGCACAGGGGCAAAACTGGACAACCTGATCCAGATCGCCCATAACGTGGAGGTGGGCAATCATACCGTGATTGCCGCACAGGCGGGCGTTTCCGGAAGCACCAAGCTCGGAAAAAATGTGATGGTGGGAGGACAGGTTGGTATCGTCGGCCATTTACAAATCGCGGATGGCAGCAGGATCAATGCACAAAGCGGCGTTACCAAATCCCTGAAGACGCCCAATAGTGCAGTAACCGGCAGCCCGGCCTACGATTACACAAGCGCACTGAGAAGCCAGGTCGCCGCCCGCCACCTGCCCGATTTCGAAAAGCGCATCCAGGAGTTGGAGAGGAAGCTCGCGCTGTTGCTTGGGGTAAACAGTTGAGAATGGAAGTTCTTAATTCATCAGCTATGGCAGACTTTCTTAACATTATCAAAAGCGGTTACAGCTTCAGGGGAGAATCTGTAAAGATTGGTATCGGAATGCTCAACGGAAAGCCTGTACCCGGTGCAGACATCAACCTGCCGTTGAAGACTATGAACCGTCACGGATTAATTGCCGGCGCTACGGGCACAGGTAAAACAAAAACACTTCAGATGATCACGGAAGCGCTTAGCAATGCAAGCGTACCGGTACTCGTTATGGATATCAAGGGTGATCTGAGCGGCCTTGGCGCCGCCGGAACGGTGAGTGATCAGATTACCAGCCGTTGCGCCAGCATCGGAATTAAATACCAGCCCCGGGCATTTCCCGTTGAGTTCCTCACCCTGAGCAATGAAAAGGGAGTGCGGTTACGCGCGACCGTTAGTGAATTCGGGCCGATCCTGTTATCGCGTATCCTCGAACTCAACGACACGCAGGAAGGTCTGGTGGCCATGATCTTCAAGTATTGCGACGATAATCAATTGCCTCTGCTGGATCTTAAAGATTTCATTAAGGTGTTACAATACATCACCAATGAAGGAAAGGCGGAGATCCAACAGGCCTACGGACAGATATCCACTTCATCCACCGGCACCATACTCCGGAAAGTAATCGGTCTCCAGCAGCAGGGTGCGGACGTTTTTTTCGGAGAGAAAAGTTTTGAAGTCAGCGACCTCATGCGGATTTCGGATGACGGCCGCGGCCTGGTGAATGTACTGCGGGTGACGGATCTTCAGGATAAGCCCAAGCTGTTTTCCACTTTCATGCTGCAGCTGCTGGCAGAACTTTATGGTTCCTGCCCGGAAGAAGGAGACCCTGACAAACCCAAACTGGTATTATTTGTTGATGAAGCACACCTCGTATTTCAGGAAGCCAGCGATGCATTGCTGAAACAGATTGAAACAATTGTAAAGCTGATCCGTTCCAAAGGAATCGGCATTTTTTTCTGCACACAAAACCCAACTGATGTTCCCCAGGCGGTGCTTGCCCAGCTGGGATTAAAAGTGCAGCATGCTTTGCGGGCATTTACTGCGAACGACCGCAAAGCAATCAAACAGGCGGCTGAGAATTATCCGGTTACCAGCTTTTATAAAACGGAAGATCTTATTACAGGTCTGGGCATCGGAGAAGCGCTCGTGACCATGCTGGATGAAAAAGGTTCGCCCACTCCATTGGTGCACTGCATGATGGCCCCGCCCCGTAGCCGGATGGACGTACTCAGTGCTGCGGAGATAGATGCTGTCGTTGCAGGATCAAAACTTGTTCCGAAATACAATCAGCACACCGACAGTGAAAGCGCTTATGAAATCCTTACGCAAAAGCTGCAGGATGCCGCCAGCAAGGGTCAGCCTGATCCCGCCAAACCACAGCCGGGCCCGGCAAAGGCACAACCGTCCACGCTGGAGAAAATCCTTAATAGCGGAGCAGCAAGACAGGTGGAAAGAACCGCTGCCGGCATTATCACACGCACTTTATTGGGTGCATTGGGATTGGGTGGGAAAAGCAGATCAAAAAGATAGGCTCGTCTTTATCGGATGTGCATTAAAGTCCTGCCTGTATTTAGCTGGATACGATCCCCGGCTTATTCGGAAATACCAATGAGTGTTCCGGATTGTGGTTAATTTTGTCTTTGTCAAACAATAATCACATGGATTTCCGGATTGAAAAAGACACGATGGGCGAAGTAAAAGTACCCGCAACGCTTACTATGGCGCCCAAACCCAGCGCAGTATTGATAATTTCAGAATTGCGGAAGATATAAACCGGATGCCGAAAGAAATCATCCGCGCGTTTGCTTATCTCAAAAAAGCAGCAGCACTTACAAATCTTGCTGCCGGCATTCTTCCCGCAGAAAAAGCAACACTCATAGGAAAAGTTTGTGACGAGATCCTGGATGGCAGCCTGGATGCCTATTTCCCATTGGTGGTATGGCAAACGGGAAGCGGAACCCAAAGCAATATGAACGTTAATGAAGTGATCGCCTATCGCGGACACGTGCTCCAGGGCGGAAAGCTGACCGATAAAGAAAAAGTATTGCATCCGAACGATGACGTAAATAAATCCCAGTCGTCCAATGATACCTTCCCCACCGCCATGCATATTGCCGCCTATAAAATACTTATAGAAAACACCTTACCGGGGATCGAAAAATTACGCAACACGCTGGCAGGATAAAGCAAAAAATATATGGGGATCGTTAAGATCGGCCGTACGCATTTCATGGATGCCACACCCCTGACGGTAGGCCAGGAGTTCAGCGGTTATGCATCACAGCTGGATCACGGATTGAAAGCCATTAAGAATACGCTGCCGCATCTTGCTGAACTGGCCCTTGGCGGAACGGCCGTGGGCACGGGAATCAATACGCCAGAACATTATGCGGAAAACGTTGCGGCGCAAATTGCGAAACTCACCGGGCTCCCTTTTGTTACGGCCGAAAATAAATTTGAAGCGCTGGCCACTCATGATGCAATCGTGGAAACCCATGGCTCTTTAAAAACCGTTGCAGTGAGCCTTATGAAAATCGCAAATGATATTCGTATGCTGGCTTCAGGGCCGCGAAGCGGAATCGGCGAATTGCATATTCCGGACAATGAACCCGGATCATCCATCATGCCCGGCAAAGTGAATCCCACCCAATGCGAAGCGCTCACCATGATCTGCGCGCAGGTGATGGGCAATGATGTGGCCATCAATATTGGAGGAGCAACCGGACATTTTGAATTGAATGTTTTTAAACCAATGATCATCTATAATTTTCTACACAGTGCGCGCCTGATCGGAGATGCCTGTGTAAGCTTTAATGATAAATGCGCAGTAGGAATAGAGCCGATAGAATCGAATATTAAGAAAAATGTGGACAATTCACTGATGCTCGTAACAGCACTCAATACCAGGATCGGTTATTACAAAGCGGCAGAAATTGCGCAGAAAGCGCATCAGGAAGGAACGACCTTAAAAGAAATGGCGGTCCGGCTGGGCTACACCACAGCCGAACAATTCGACGAATGGGTAGATCCAAAAAAAATGGTGGGCAAAATCTAATCCTTATTTGTTGATCACGAGGATCTTCCTGGTAATAACCAGGTTTCCATGCACATCAAATAAACGGAATACATATAATCCATCGCGTACATTCTGCAGCGGCACATCAAAACTATTTCCGGAGAAAAATGCTGTGAGAATATTTCTTCCCGACATATCAAATAACTGAATCCGGAAAGGCGCCTGTAAAATATCACTGCAAAGCACATGAATATGATCTGTTGCCGGATTCGGATATACCAAGGTGGTATTGACTTTTTCAGGCGGCGGCGGAGGTGGTTCTTTGGCACCCAGGGGCAGCGTTGACAAATAAACCATGCGCAATATAAACCCAGGAGTTTTTGTTGCTACCATATGGCCGGTAAAACCGCCCGTGGGACCCGAAGTGGATCCACTGCTGTCAATGGCGAGGAAAAGGGTATCGCCCGTCGGCGCTATAGCCAGATCGCGCACCCTGTATTCATGCAGGTAGGGGATTGTATCCGTTATCTGGGCAGTGCTGGAGCTGTCCACCGAACTTCCGTCGGACTTAAGCTTCAGGCGATACATACCCAGTTTGAGCGAAGTGACCAGCAGGGAATTGTTCCAGCCGGGAATATAGACCTTATCATAATAATCAATACTGGAAGGAGCGATGGTCGGCCATGTATAATTGGAAGATCCGCTGGAAGGAACAGCTGATCCATCCACGTTAAAGAAAGAAAACAGCGGCTCAGCAACATTGTTGGCATCACAAAAACTGTGTTCATTGTGAACGATCTGGTTTGCGAGCATGTCATTATTCGGATTGGCATCGGTATCGTTATAGTTATCGTCGCACATGCCGGCTACTTTGGGCCAGCCGTAATTTCTACCTGCGGTAATCACATTCACTTCATCATCCGATTTGTCTCCATGTTCTGCATTGTATAAAATATATTGTGAACCCACGTGCGCCCAAACAAGTCCCTGGGCATTACGGTGACCAAAAGAATACACGGCATTTATTTTTCCGCTTACTGAATTTTGAATGGGATTGTCATTCGGAATCCAACGGTCGAATGCGCCATCATCCACATCGCCATCGGCTTCGGTATTCAGCCGCAGCACCTTTCCTTCATATATGTCCTTATTCTGCGCATTGTTTGTACGGTATCCATTGTTAAACTGGCCGGCGCCCTGGTCCCCAATCGTATAGTATAGATGATATTGCCCGTCGCTTTCGGGAACGGGGCTCACTTTCAGTCTGCCGGAGTTGTGGTCATTGCTGCCCATAAGATCATCCATCACTATCACCGGTGATCCCAGGGAATGGGTGACCAGATCATATGTATACCTGATGATCTTGGTCTTGTAAAAACAGGGATTATCGGTTACCGAGCCGGTACCGGCGCAATCGCTGTTGTTAGGTGTTCCGGTTGTAGGATAGACATCGTAGACCATCGCGACATACACATAAGGCTTGCCGGAAAGTAATAGCGGATGCAGGGCAAGGCCCATCAGGCCGCCCTGTGGCGCCGGGTATCCGTTTGGAGGACTGTAATAATTAAAAGTAGTGAGCCCGTTCAGGTCGAGCAATACCCTGTTCCCTTTATTGCCGGGATGAATTTTCCAAATACGGTAACGGTGAGCTTCCGTGATCCAGAGTGAATCATCCGGGCCATAAGTGATCTCCCAGGGGTAGCTGAGTCCTTTATTGTGGGATGGAACATCAAATAAGGGGTAAAGCGTATCTATCTTAAAAAACTCCCCGTTGAAGGAGACGATCTGGCTGTATCCGATATAAGATAACAGAAGGCATGAAAGAACCGTAAGGCACTTTTTCATCGGTATCGGATTTTCGGGAAAGCGGCCGTGGTAGAGGCCTCCAACGAAATAAAAATACTAAATCCGACCCGTTATTGGTATAGAAAAAGCACTATTGGGGTCACGTATTTGAACGAGCCAGAGAGTTATGGTTGATGGTAGATGGTTGATGGTAGATGGGACATGGTGATTTGCTATTTCCCAATTTGGGACTTTATTAATTTAGGGGAATTCTTCCAAATAATGTAAGTATTTAATTGGCTCTTCCGCCGCAATCTCCCATCATCCATCTACCATCAACCGCCAACCGCCAACCTATTCCGATGTTCCGCCCTCAGGCTTCAACACTATGCGTTCTTCATTCATTGTTTCGCGTTCAGTGTTCAGCGTTTCAGGAGGATGTTTTTTGACAAACTTTTTCTGGAAAAGAAATAATGCAATTACTCCGATAGATATTGATGCATCGGCAATATTAAACACAGGGCTGAAAAATTCAAATTCGGTCCCGCCGACAAATGGCATCCAGTGTGGATAATGACTCCTGATAAGGGGGAAATAGAGCATGTCCACCACACGTCCGTGCAGAAATCCGGCATAGCCATGCGCAGGAAATAAGCGGGCAACATGGTCATAAGTGCTTTCTTCAAAGATGAGACCATAAAACATGCTGTCTATCAGGTTTCCCAGCGCCCCTGCAAAGATCAGACCTGCACAAATGATATATCCGTTGTTGTAGTTCTTCCTGATGAGCATGCGGATATAATATATTCCGAAAATTACGGCCACAAGCCGAAACAATGTAAGGGCCATCTTTCCGAAGTTTCCTCCGAATTTCCATCCCCAGGCCATGCCTTCATTTTCAACAAAAAATAACTGGAATTTTTTACCGAGTACATGAATACCACTTTCATATGGTGAAACCGGCAGGCGGTAATACGCTTCCCAGGTATGACTTAAAGGCATATGCGTTTTGACCCAGATCTTCAGAACCTGATCAGCTACTATGATCAGCAATACAATAAAAATGATTTTTCTTTCTTTCATATTCATAATGAGCCGCAAATATAATAAGTTACCAAAAGAACGATTCTTTAAGCTTTGCTAAACCGGTCGCCTATTCGAAATATACTCTTTTTACGCGCTGGGAAATGCCCGCCAGTAATTCATAAGGATTGGTACCTGCCCAATGGGCCAGCTGTTCCACAGGAAGTTCAGGTCCGAAAACAATCAGTTCATCTCCTTCCCTCGCATCCCCGATGCCTGTGATATCCAGCATGCTCATGTCCATGCAGAGGCTGCCAACCGTGGGAACGAGTTGTCCTTTATACCACATTTTCCCGGCACCGTTACCCAGGCTTCGGGGATAACCATCGGCATACCCGAGTCGCACCGTTGCAATCTTCATTGGATGCTCTGCCACTCCGCGCCTGTTATAACCAATCGTTTCCCCGGAAGTGATGGATTTAATCTGTGCGATCGTTGTTCTCAGCGTGCCCACGGTTTTCAGATCAAGCAGCTTTGAGTTTGCCGGGTCTATTCCATATAGGCCAATGCCCAACCTCACCATATCCAGTTGCATGGATGGGTCCCTGACTATGGCCGCAGAGTTGGAGATATGTTTTAGGAAAGGATATCGCAGGAATTGGGTCAGCATTTCAGCCATCGCCCGGTAGTGCAGGAATTGCTGTTGGGTAAATGCATCCTGCTGCGGTTCTTCACTTGCAGCGAGGTGGCTGAAAACGGATTGAACATGGAAAGATGATTGGGTAAGCGCTTCCAGCAACTCCGGCATATCCTTTCCGGAAAATCCCAGGCGGTTCATCCCGGTTTCCAATTCAATATGTACAGGAAACAGGCTGACGGCATCGCGCTTCAGCCGTTGATCCATTGCCCGCAGAATATTGAATGAATATAATACAGGTTCCAGCTGGTATTCCAGGATCGCGTCCAAAGCGGATGCTTCCGTATTCATAACGAGAATAGGTAACCGAATTCCACTTTTGCGTAGCGCAACGCCTTCGTCTGCATAGGCAACGGCCAGGTAATCCAGCTTGTGGAATTCAAGCAGTCTTGCAATTTCAAATCCGCCGGCTCCATAGGAAAAAGCTTTTACCATCGCCATGACACGTGTGGAAGGCTTTAGCAATTGCTGATATTGCCTGAGGTTATGCGCCATCGCTTCCAGGTTTACTTCCAGTTGGGTTTCGTGGACCTGCAGGGAAAGAACCTGGTCAATCCGTTCGAAACCAAAAATGCGGGCACCCTTCAGCAGAATAGTCTCGTCCCGGAATGCGTGTTGTTGAAATGAGGCAAGGAAGGCATCTGTCGTTGGATAATATTCAGGTTCATTCGCAGCAGCCTGCGCAAAGAGTTTACGGTTAGCAGTAATTTGTTCGCCAATCGCGATGAGGCGGTCCACTTTGTATTTTTTCAATAATACGGCGACCTCCCGGTATAAGTTTTCCGGTGCACGTCCGCTTTCCAGTATGTCCGACAATATCACAGTGCGCCTGGGATGCTGTTGCTGCAGGGATAAAAAATCCAATGCCATTTTCAACGAATTGATATCCGCGCTGTAACTGTCATTGATCACAGCGCAGTGATTGATGCCAGACTGGATTTCCATACGCATCGCAACGGGGCTTAGCCTTTTCAACCGCTGGGGCAGGTCCGCAGCCGGAAAGCCCAGATATAAAAGAACGGCTATGCAGCTGAGCATATTTGCGATGGCTGCTTCATGCACAAATCCGGTGATAACAGGGAATTGATTTCCTTCATAAGATAGCATGAGCTCCGTGCTGTCTGCCGTTTTCTTCTTTGAAAGCACCTGCAGGGCAGAACCTTTCTTCCCATAGGAAAACAATTTCTGACCAGGATATTTTTTATGCCAGGAATGGATTGCGTTGTTCAGCGCCTCTTCGTCTGAAGGATAAATCAATACTTCCGCTCGTTCGAATAGCAATAGTTTTTCAAGGATCTTAGATTCGGTGTTTTTAAATCCCTCATCATGAGCCCCGCCGATATTGGTAAAAATGCCTATTGCCGGGTCGATCATCGCGGCGAGCGCCTGCATTTCACCGGGTTTGGAAATTCCTGCTTCCAGGATGGCCAGTTCATGCGTTTCATTCATTTGCCATACGCTGAGGGGAACCCCGATCTGGGAATTATAACTTCTCGGGCTTCTTACAATATGGTATTTGTCTTCGAGCAACTGGTTCAGCCATTCTTTCACAATGGTTTTTCCATTACTCCCCGTAATTCCGATCACAGGATAATCAAACTGCCTGCGGTGAAAGGCTGCCAATTGCTGAAGGGCTGCGAGACTGTCATTTACCAAAATGATATTTGCGGATTCAAAATCCTTCAGATCCATTTTTTGGTAAACGATAAAATTCCTCACGCCGCGGTTGTATAAGTCGCGTATAAATGCATGTCCGTTCCTGCGCGGACCATAGAGTGCAAAGAACAGGGAAGTTTCCGGAAACACCAGGCGCCGGCTGTCGGTGAGCAGTTGATCAATCCGGTCATCCTGGTTAAACTGCAGAAAGGATCCGCTAACAATAGATGCAATATGCCGGATGGAATAACCCAATGACTAGAAATTTAGGAAGATGAATCTTTTTTGTTCCATGTCAGCGAGATCAGAACAGAGGTCAGAATACAAATCAGGATCACGACCAGTGAAACCCCCACTGAAATCTTTACATGGATGAGTTCACTCAGCATCTTTAAACCGATGAATACGAGCACGGCGGCAATTCCCTGTTGAAGGAACCTGAATTTATCCACAGCTCCACGCAAAAGAAAAAACAGGGATCGCAGACCGAGTACTGCAAAGACGTTGGACGTATAGATCACCAATCTGTTTTGAGTAATGCCGAAAACAGCGGGAATGGAATCCAGCGCAAAGACAATATCCGTTGTAGCCAGCAATACGATTACGACAAATATAGCGGTATAATATTTTTTTTCACCAACCCGGATGCGAAGCCTGCCATCGCCATCCGCCGAAGTCAGGGGTAGAAAGCGCTTCAGGAAGCGGTACACTTTATTTTCGTCGAGGCTGCTGCCCTGATTTTTCCTGGAAAAGAACATGCTAAGTCCCGTATACAGCAGTATGGCACCGAAAATATAAAGCAGCCAGCTAAACCTTTGAACCAATGCAATACCGGCAGTGATAAATAAGATCCGGAAAAGAATGGCGAGCAGGATTCCGATCAGCAGAACGCGGCCAAAGAATTTTTCCCTGATGCCAAAAAAGGTAAATATCAAAATAAAGACAAAAATATTGTCGATACTAAGGCTCCATTCCATCAAATAAGCGCTGATATATTCAAGCGCGGTTTGCCGCCCTTCATCTATCCACAAAAACAAAAAGAAGGCCATTGCCAATGCAACCCAGAAAACGGTCTGCATTAATGCTTTCCTGATCGTAACGACAGCGCCTTTTTTGCTCAGCAATCCCAGGTCAAATATCAGGGCAAGCACCAGTACGATGCCGAATATCAGATAAGCAAGTTGGGAATGAGTCAATGCTTAGATAAATTTAAATAAACATAGATTAGCCAGTGCTGTATTTTTTCTTTCTGAAGAATTGAAAGAGAAATCCGCATAAGAGGATAACCAATAATGGACAGGCAATGTTGACAAGCTGCCAGAATGTTTTGTTTTCGTCTGTTTTTTCGGGGTCAAGCAGGCGGAGTGTATAATTTTTGGATCTTGCTTCGAGTATTCCGGAGGGATCTACACAATAATCCAGGCAATTTTCAAGAAAATCCATATTGGCAAAAGTGTAATTGAGGTCTTTACTAAAGCCGATAGGGAGGGGACCCCGATCGCTCAGTTCATTCATGGCCACATCGGCGTCTGCGCATACGATCACCCGGGCGGTTTTTTCGCCGGATTTTAAGAAGGGTTGCCCGTAGTTTTTTTCCATGCTGTCTTCCATTGCAGGAGATACCCGGTTGGCATATAAAGAACTGAATTTACCCTGCAGCAATACAGCCACCGGAATATTTGCCCGGTTGAAAGCCTTCGGATCAGTGGCAGTCTTGATGCTTTCCAGAGTAATCAACGCCGGTGTCGAAACCGTCCTTGCATTCGGCGAACTCTGCAATAGAATGGATTTCATAATGCCGGCCGCTTTTATCGTATCTATGGAATTGGCAAACCGGGAAAATACCGGATCGAGATTATCAGAAATGGGATCGGATGGATTTCCATCCAGCAAAGGATAATAGGGCCAGGGCAACAATTGCATTTGCGGCTTTCCACCCTGGGTACCAACCACGAGATTGATGCTCGCATTTTGCATATCCTCCACGAGATCCTGGTTTATTCGAACGCCATAATGAAAAAACAAATCGTCGAGATTAAGACCCCGGTCGTATGCAACTACTTCGTTGCCTGCTTTCAGGCTATCCGTTTCAGCATATAAATTATCAATCATGCAAATCAGGTTTCCGCCGCGCATCACGAACTGATCGAGCTTTAGTTTTTCATCATCAGTGAATTTCAGGGAGGGCTTAACCATGATCAGCGCATCGACCCCGGCCGGAATTACCGGGAGGCTGTCCAGGCGCACAATGCCAAACCGGTAATTTCCGCGCAAATATTGAATCAGGCCGTACACGCTGAAATCAAGCGGTTCCCCATTACCCAGAAGATAGCCAATGGCCGGAAGCGAATCCCTGGCCAGTTTTTCCATTGCGTTGGCAAATTTATATTCCAGGAGCGTTTCTGCATTTTCATATAGTTGTTCCGGGGACTGACCTTCCCGGCTGCGCTGAACAGCTTTAAGCAGGTCGACCGGAAAAATCCTCCCCCTATATTTTATCATGGCCGCCGGGATCACCAGGCGCTGACTTTGTTCTTCACCTTTTTTCGCCTGGGCAACCTGCGTCATAGGCTGAATACCCATCCTGGCCAGGGAATCCAGGATTATCGCACGGGTGGAATCATTCCCACCGGAAATAGGATCCACGAAACGATATTGAATATTGCCGTTCGCATAATCATTGAAGTCCTGCAATAGCGCTTCCGTGCTGTTCCGGAGTTTTCGCAACCCCGATTTCAGGTTCCCCTGAAGGTAAATATCAACATCCACCTCATCATGGATATGATTCAGCATTTTCTTTACCGGCTCACTCAGGGTATATCTTTTTTCACTCGTGAGGTCGAACCGTAATGACCAAAAAGAGGCCATGATATTGATGAGTACCAGCAGGATCAGCAAATAGAACCAGCCTGATTTGGAGGAGAAGGTCTTTTGCATGGTTCAGGCTATCTTTTAAGCAGGTTGTTCCTGGTAAGGGTTAAAAAAAACAGGATCACACTCATGAAATAAATCAGATCACGCATCGTGACCAGTCCGCGGC
This sequence comes from uncultured Chitinophagaceae bacterium, assembly GCA_963705005.1. Lineage (GTDB taxonomy): Bacteria > Bacteroidota > Bacteroidia > Chitinophagales > Chitinophagaceae > Puia. The sequence continues at coordinate 100,380 of CAVPIO010000006.1, read as the reverse complement.
TCATATTACGGTAATGAAAATCAATGCCCAGCATATCAATATAGTAGTCTGCTCCCGCCGTGAATGAAGAAATGCCGCTGATGGCATGGAAGCCGGTATAGATCAGGAAACAGGCGAAAGCCGATGATATGAAAGCAGCGATGGCATTACTGGTAAAACTGCTGCAGCAAAGGGCGATGGCCGCAAACACAGCAGTCAGCAGGAAGAGGCCGATATATGCGCCCAGGGTGGCTCCCATGTCCATGCCCGACTGTGCTGCCAGATGCTGAACGGAAAAAAAATAAATCCAGGTAGGTATGAGGGCGATGGCTATAACCAGCAGCGCTGCGAGGTACTTGCCGCTAACCATTTGCCAGGAGGTAAGCGGTTTGGATTGCAGGATCTCGAAAGTTCCACTCCTGAATTCCTCAGAAAAACTGCGCATGCTGATCGCAGGAATCAATAAAAGCAGTACCCATGGAGCCAGGTCAAAAAATTTCTCCAGGCTGGCATACCCGAAATCCAGGATGCTCGTATCGGGAAAAACAAAAAGAAGGAGGCCGGTGATGAGCAGGAAGACAATGATGGCGATGTAGCCGGTTAAACTGCTGAAAAACTGTCTGAATTCCTTTTTGCAAACGGCCCACATACCGCGAAAATAACAGATATAATGGTTTATCCTGTATCTGCCTTAAAAATCGTTGGAACAGCAACTGAAATGACGAATAATTTTTTTAACAAATCATTTTCTTATATATTCGTCCGGATTTTAAGACTAACCATTGCTACTTGCTTAATAGTTGTGGTTGATGGTTGATAGTTGATGGTTGATGGATCTTCATTGCGAACCCGCACCTGATATCCATCAACCATCAACTATCAACCATCAACCTTTTTTTATTCCGGCATTTTAACCAATTGTCTCGTAATCATTTGCCCGTTGTAAATTACCTGGAGCACGTACATTCCACTTTGAAGGCTGCCCAAATGATTAAGATCTATATGATTCAAACCTTTGTATGTTGTCTGAAATTCCCTCGTAAGCAATCTTCCGTAGGCATCATAAAAGCTCAGAACGATATCATGATCTTCAGGAACCGTCATGTTGAATGAAACTGAACTGTAGAAAGGGTTCATGAGTCCACTTATCTGCAGTGGGATATCCTGACTGCTCAGCAAAATAACTTTACTGTAAGTCTGGTATTGAAGGTCATTTATGCGGATCCGGTAAAAGACTTGTCCGGCCACCGGCTGCGGATCCTGGAACTGATAACTTGCGCCGCCACCGCTGGGTGCAGTGCCGGGAACAGTACCCACGGATCTGAATTGCGTGCCGCCGTTATCACTTCGCTCAACCGTATACCCGATAGATCCCGTTTCCTGCGTGCTGATCCATTGCAACTGAGCATATCCGTTATTCAGACTGCCCCTGAGCACAATTCCTGTGGGAAGCACAACCAAGCAATTTACAGTTCGCACAATCTTCGGAGAAGAAGTTATGAAATTACAACTGGGGTTAGTCAGGTTTCCCACTGTAGAGGCCAGGGTGAGACGGTAAATAATAGTGGTGTCAACATTATTTAAATGATAATAACGGGTCACCAGGTACTCATATAATGATGTCGCCGGATTATATACAGGAACAGAAGGACCGGTAGGAGGCAATCCAAGCGTATCATTACCGGGTGTAATCCAGGTAAGTCCGCCATCAAGACTTTTCTCGATTTTCCATTGCGTATAATTAGGGAAGAAAGCAGTGACCTTAAAGCGCACCGTGTCGTCTGATCCCATACATAGCGTATCGGGCTTATTTGGGGTCAGCGTGATATTGGGTGTACATGTAGCAACGCCGATATCATCCAGGGCCCAGTCATTACCCCCTCCGCCAGGCGCATTATTACGAATGTAAATAATCATGCTGGTTTGTGCCGGGCCGGTTAAGTAGGTAAAGCCTTTATTGATCCATTGTCCGGTATATAACAAATTTCCCGTGCTGTAATAGTCAAATCCGTTTACGTTAAAAGTAAGGTTTGGGTGTACCCCGGATGAGTCCCCTGCACCCGTAGGAATATAGCCCGCTGTACCGGGAGGATGTCCGTTGGAGTCGCATGCACACCGCGAACAAATATTTCTGAACCATGCATCGTATTGGTAATAGGTATTCGGACAAAGATTATTCAGCGTATCCAGAAATGTAATACCAGGTTTATAGGAAGAGTTGATGACGGCCATGTATCCACCCGTGCTGTTAACTGTATCAGCTGCCGGATTACCGAGCAATGGATTGAGCGCTCCCGTGTGGTCACCGATAATATCCCATATCCCAAATACGCGGTGTGTTTGAGCGGTAGGCGGAATTGCCGCATCTGGAATCGGCCAGGTGTTCAGCGTTGTGTATCCGACGCCCCCTGTACTTGTGTTGTTTGAAATATTGTAGAAGTAGTCATTCGGCGTATTGGCGCCGAACACGTCATAGGTGTAATTATTTGAAATTTTTGAGGAAGGCCCTCTGTTCTTTGCCTTACCGGAACCAAAGGTTCCGCCGAATTCCGAAAGGATGGCGTTGGTATTCGAAGTATTCGTACAGATACCAAGATTCTGTGATATCATCACCGAATCCTTCGGAAATACGATGGAGGTCAGTGTTCCGCCGGCCTGGTGGGGTAAATATGAAATGGATCCGCCACCCAGACTGATCATAGTTCCATAGCCGCCGGTTACTTTTACCTGGTAACTGGCTACCAGGATACAGGTACTTCCGTAAAAAGAGGGCTTGTCGTTGTATTTAATTCGTCCACGCCGAAGGGCAGTGGCCGTAGGGGCATTGTTGAACCCCAGGTTGATAGTAACCAGGCTGCCGAATACCCAGCCCGCATCATCTCCCGCCGCATCGGTAAAACTCTTATATATCTTTCCTTCATTGGTGAGAATGACCAGAGACCCTGCAACATATGTTGTGTTAACGGGAATCATATCGTAAAAAGCACAACTATCCGCATAGTCATTGGCCCCGCTGCCACCTAAAACAAACGTGGCCCTTATTTCCAGGATATCACCGGGCTCAATGGTACCGCCATTCAATCCTTTGGTGATATTGACGAAGCTTTTTCCGTAGTCTATTTTGAGCTGGGCCTTTACAGAATACGCGCATGAAGCAAAAAACAACATAATGCACATGATCCGCGTAAACGTAATTCGCCTTTTATTGGTTTTCATGGTCGGACTTTTCTAGGTGTTAGGGCCACCAGAATGGTTTTAGGCACCTTAAAAGTAATATCTAAACCTTCGATTTCATATCGTAAAACTACCTCCAATGACCAAAAAAGGGCAAAAAATAGCCAGATATCGACGATTTAAGGCCATCCATCTTTATTTACGCTAATACTAATTCTCGCTGAAAATCAGCGCTTTAATTAATTCAGAAACCCTGAATGCCCTGCTTCCGCCTTCCCGGGCGGAAGCTATAATTTGCAAAGGCATGAATATCAAAGCCTTAGGCAAGCCTGTAAGAATAGTCTATGATTAGAGTTATGAATTATGAGTTATGGGTTTAATAACGGGCCTGCCCGGCATTCTCCTTTTATGAAAGGGCAGGCTCTTTTTATGAGAAGGGAACTTCCTTGGAGGTGGGTGGGTTGCCGGTCCATCCTGGAAAATGTACCAGGATACTCTCAAACGCTGAGGGAGCTAAAAATGCGAAAACCTGAAGATCAAACTTTTAGATATACTTGTAAAGTAGTCCATGCATTCTCTTTTTATGAACAGGGAACTTCCATGGAGGTGGGTGATTTGCCGGTCCATCTTAAAAAAATGCATCCGGTCTTCAAACTCCGCGGAATCTGAAACGCAGCTTATGAAAAAGGAGCAACAGAAAAAGGGCCAACAGACAAAGGATGACAGGAATAGCTAGTCTGCTAAACCGCAAAGCTCTCTCCACAGGCGCAGGACCTGCTCGCGTTGGGATTATTGAAGAAAAATCCTTTTCCATTCAGGCCTTCGGAGAAATCAAGCGTTGTATTAACCAAATATAAAAAGCTTTTCAGGTCCGTGACCACTTTCACACCCTTGTCTTCGAACTCCTGGTCCATTGGTTTTTTTACATTGTCAAAATCCATTTTATAGCTTAATCCGGAGCAGCCGCCGCTCACCACGGACACCCTTAAAAAATAATCCGGCTTGCCGGCAATCGCCGCGTCCTGCATGAGACGCTCCACCTTTTCCTTTGCTTTTTCAGAAACGAATATCATGGGGCTTGTATTTTTAAATAAAGTAATTCTAATGTGAAAATGTGGAAATGTGGAAATGAAAGTCAAATAAAATTTATAGATATTGCATACATAAGAACATTCCCACATTTTCACATTTTCACATTTGCCTCAAATTCCTCCCTCACCATCTTCACCACCGCGCCTACTCTTTCAATTGTAAAATCAGTTTCTTCCGCGTTGGTATATTTTCCCAGGCCGAACCGGAGTGAAGGCTTTGCCAGTTCATCTTCCAATCCCATAGCTTTCAGCACATAGCTGGGTTCTGGATTGGCAGATGTACATGCTGAGCCGGATGATAAAGCAATTTCTTTACTCAGGGAAATCATCAGTGCGTTTTCGTCTGCGTTCCTGAATGAAATATTGCTGACCTGCGGCAGACGGTGTAATTTATTTCCGTTCAAAACCGCTCCTTCCACGCTGAGCAAAGCATTCTCCAGTTTATCACGTAATATTTTTATCCTCCTGTTATCATTTTCCATTTCATTCATACAAATTTCGCAGGCTTTCCCAAATCCTACTATGCCAGGAACATTCAGGGTGCCGCTGCGCATTCCGCGCTCATGGCCGCCACCGTCCATCTGGGCTGTGAGACGGACACGCGGATTTTTCCGGCGAACATATAGAGCGCCGACACCCTTTGGCCCGTAAATTTTATGGGCGGAAAATGCCATGAGATCTATACCATCACTGATCACATTTAATGGAATTTTCCCTACAGCCTGGGCTGCATCCGTAAAAAAAAGAACTCCGTGCCGCTTCGCAATCCCGCTGATCGCCTGCACAGGTTGTATAACGCCGGTTTCATTATTCGCGTACATGATGGCGATCAGTATGGTTTGCGGCCTGATTGCTTTTTCCAGTTCATTCAGATCGATTAGACCATCGGGTTTAACGGAAAGCCAGGAAATATCAGTTCCCGTTTTTTGCAAATGCTTACAAGTATCCAATACAGCCTTATGTTCTGTGGCCACCGTAATGATATGATTTCCTTTGGCGGCGTACGCATCAGCTACGCCCTTTAAAGCAAGATTATCGGATTCCGTGGCTCCTGAAGTAAAAATAATCTCAGCAGGATCGGCATGTACCAGGGCAGCTACCTGTTCCCGTGCAAATTTCACGGCCTCTGCAGCCTGCCAGCCATAAGGATGGTTGCGGCTGGCGGCATTGCCGAAGAAGTTCATAAAATAGGGGATCATCGCTTCCAATACGCGCGGGTCGCATGGCGTAGTGGCATTATGGTCCAGGTAAATTGGGAATTTGAGCATAACATGCAAAATTACTGAAATATAAATAGTGATTGGAATGGTTGAGAGTTGACGGTTGACAGTTGATGGTTGATGGCCTTTAAGTGCAATTTTCAAAACTCACTTGCAGCCTGATTACTCGGTCATACCTTCGGAAATCAACTGTCAAAGTTGTCCGTCAACCTCTTCCCAACCATCAACCTATCTAAGCGTTTTTAATGATATTTGTAAATGCAAAAGATCGAACACATCGGCATTGCGGTAAAAAAACTGTCCGATTCGATTCCCTTGTTTGAAACACTGCTTCACCTCTCTTGCTATAAAGAGGAAACAGTGGAGTCAGAGGGGGTAAAAACGGCATTTTTCGCCCTGGGCGACAATAAGCTGGAGTTGCTGGAAAGCACGGATCCCGCGGGCATTATCGCCCGATATGTCGAGCGGTTTGGAGAAGGTTTGCATCATATCGCTTTTTCTGTTGATGATATTGAAGCGGAGATGCAAAGGCTTTCTGCGGCAGGCTTTCATTTGTTGCAGGAAAAGCCGGTTCCCGGGGCTGATAATAAACTGGTTTGTTTTCTCCATCCTAAATCTTCGAATGGAGTGTTGATTGAGTTATGCATGGAAAGAGTTGAAGGAAGGGTTGATAGTTGATGGTGGATGGATGTTATGAATTATGAGTGTTGCACATGAAGTCTATCAACCATCAACTATCAACCATCCACCATCAACCCTTCATTCATCAATTCCATCAACCTTATTCAGCCCCAGCTTTTCCATAGCTAGCTGGGCGGCTATCTGGCTGGCATCTTTTTTATTATAGGCCCTGCCCTGCGAGATGAGTTCACCATCCACCACTGCCCCGACGGTAAATAAGCGGCGGCCGCCTTCCATATGTTCATCCAGGGTTTCAAATTCCAGGTTTTTGCCATTCTTATTTGCCCAGCCATAAAGTTTATTCTTATGGTTGATCTCCAGGTTCTCCAGATCCTCCATAAAAAGATAGGGCTGGATGATCCGCTCCATCACCCATTGCCGGGTTTTGTCATATCCCTTATCGAGATAAATAGCGCCGACCATGGCCTCCAGCGTATTGCCGAAAATCTGGCTCATTTTTAAAGAGCCGTCAAACTTGTTGAAATTGCTGATTTTACGGAGACCCATCTTTATGGCAATCTCATTCAACTGTTCGCGGTTCACCATTTTGCTCCGCATTTCAGTCAGGAACCCTTCTTCTTTATATGGATATTTTTTGAACAGGAAATCGGCAATGATCGCGCTCAGGATAGCATCGCCCAGATATTCCAGTCGTTCATTATTCTCGTCGGAGCCATCCTTTACGGAGCGGTGGGTAAGGGCCGTTTTGTACAATACGGCCTTGCCAGGAACAAAACCCAGAATGTTTCGAAGTTGTTTTGAATGAAACAATAGACGAGTCTCCCTTTAAAATTCGATCTAAGAATTCCCACGCTGTCAAAAATACGAATTTTATTTGAAAATTAAGAATTTGAAAATTTGAAAATGGATTTCTGCTGTTGGGAAAGGCGACTTTCACCTTCATTTTCAAATTTTCAAATTCTCTAATTTTCAAATTTCTTTACCATCACACAAGCATTATGGCCGCCGAAGCCAAAGGTATTGCTCAGGGCGGCCCTGAACCTTTCTTTTCTGTGGTTTGAGAAAGGTAAAATTCAGGCGGGGGTCCAATTCAGGATCATCGGTGAAATGATTGATGGTGGGAGGCACGATGTCATTCACTACGCTCATGATGCAGGCAATGGCTTCTACGACGCCGGCCGCGCCAAGACAATGACCCGTCATGGATTTGGTTGAACTGATATTCGGCCTTAAATGCGTGCTCGCCAAATACATCCATGATGGCTTTTATTTCGGCAATATCGCCCAGCGGAGTGGATGTGCCATGTGTATTGATATAGTCGATGTCCCCGGCGTGTCATCCGCGCATCCCTCAAAGCCGCATTCATCACATTTTTCGCGCCCAGCCCTTCGGGATGCGGGGCCGTGATATGATGCGCATCGGCGGTTGCGCCGCATCCGGCAATCTCGCAATATATCTTCGCCCCCCGGGCCTTGGCATGTTCCAGTTCTTCCAGCACCAACACGCCGGCCCCCTCACCCATCACAAACCCATCCCGGTCCTTATCATAAGGCCGGCTGGCCGTTTTGGGATCTGTCATTCCGCTCGCTCAACGCCTTCATGGCATTGAACCCTCCTACGCCCGCTTCGCTGATCACACTTTCCGATCCGCCGCCGAGAATAATATCGGCCATACCGAGACGGATCAGGTTGAACGCTTCCATGATGGCATTCGTGGAAGAAGCGCAGGCGCTGACCACAGCGAAATTGGGTCCGCGGAAACCATGACGCATCGAGATATGACCCGCCGCAATATCCAGGATCATTTTAGGAATGAAAAAAGGATTGAATCGCGGCGTACCATCGCCTTTTGCAAAATTGATCACTTCCTCCTGGAATGTGATCAGTCCGCCGATGCCGCTGGCAAATACGACGCCGATCCGGTCGGGATTCACATTCTCCTTGTTGATGCCCGCATCCGTAACCGCCTGGTCGCTGGCCCCAACGGCAGTTTGCGTAAAGCGGTCCATCTTACGCGCTTCCTTTTTTTCCAGATATTGAAGGGGATCAAAATTTTTCAATTCACAGGCAAACCTCGTCTTGAATTTTGATGCATCGAATAGGGTAATGAAATCAGCGCCGGAAACCCGTTCAGCAAGCCCTTCCAGTAATCATTCAGATTATTGCCCAATCGGTGTAAGGGCACCGATGCCTGTAACAACTACTCTTTTCAATTGCATATTGGAATTGCCCGGAAATTTTATTAAGGATAAATCCGCCTTCTAAGCCGTATGCCTTCGAAAAGCGGATCGAACGAATTTATTCGCAGTACAAACATTGACTCTCTTATTTGCATGCTCTTCCAGGTATGCGATAGCCTGACCTACGGTGGTGATTGTTTCGGCCTGCTCATCGGGAATGGAAATATTAAATTCTTTTTCAAATTCCATGATCAATTCCACGGTGTCCAGTGAATCTGCGCCCAGATCATTGGTGAAAGAAGCCTCATTGGTAACTTCTGCTTCCTCTACTCCTAATTTATCAACTATGATCTTTTTTACTCTTGTAGCGATGTCTGACATTTTTGTAAATTTTAGTTATCGGCTGCAAAAATATAATTTTTGAACTAAACAGCCAACAAGACATTTCAATTTTATTTTTTGATTTGGATTATATACCGGAATTTGCAATTTCCACTGTAAGATAGCATAAATTAAACCATTACCGCATGGCGCTTAGGATGATAGATCATGGAACAAAAGAATACCAGCAAATGGTCCATTTGCGCAATGAGATGCTGCGCAAACCACTGGGCTTGATTTTCAACGCTGAAGAACTCGAAAAAGAAAAGAACGACGTCCTCATGGGCGCCTTCGAAGACGACCGTATCCTGGGCTGCTGCCTCCTCACCCCATGGATTCCCATACCCTTCGGCTCCGTCAGATGGCCGTCCCCATAGCATGCAGGGCAAAGGCATCGGACGGGCCCTGATGATCTTTGCTGAAAATATCGCCCGCGACCTCGGTTACAAAAGACTCTGATGCATGCCCGCAAACCGCCACCGGTTTTTATGAAAACTTGGATACGTGAACATAGTGGAAGAATTTACGGAAGTCACCATTCCAGCATTATATTATGGAGAAAAAATTGTAGTCATTTCTTATCCATTTCCATGATTTTTTGCTGATCCTCCTTTCTCACCGACCGTGCATCCGCTGCATGAATTTCAAGCAATTCCTTCATGGATCCGATTTCACTCAGGATCAGCAGGAAATTTTTCCGGTTTGTTTCAGCCTGGCCTTTCGGTTTGTTTTTGAATGAATTCGAGCAGGTTCCTGAAAATCTCCGATTCGAAATAAGGCGAGTCGGGACGGTTGATGAATATAACCTGACTGCCTTATCCTTCAAGATCAGTTTCTCGAAACCCAGATCCACAGCCAGTTTGCGGATGCGCACGGTATCAAACAGGTCTTCCACCTGCCCGGGAACGGGCCCAAACCTGTCGGTCAGTTCCTGATGAAATTCCAACAGTTCCTCTTCAGTTTCGCAATTGTCCAGCCGCGTATAAAGGACAGTCTTTCCGTGATGCTTTCCACATAATCGTCCGGAATCAGTATTTCCAGATCGGTGTCGATGGTGCAATCCTGCACATAGTCTTCCTGTTTGGCAATCTCTTCTTTAAACAATTCCTTGAAATGACGTTCGCTTCAGTTCCCTGATCGCCTCATCCAGGATCTTCTGATACATTTCAAACCCGATTTCCACCATGAATCCGCTTTGTTCTCCGCCCAGCATATTTCCCGCGCCGCGGATATCCAGGTCCCGCATGGCGATCTGAAAACCGCTTCCCAGTTCGCTGTGCTGTTCCAGTGTCTGAAGTCGTTTCCGCGAATCTGCGGGCAATGTGGCCAGTGAGGGCGCCAGCAGATAACAAAATGCTTTTCTGTTACTCCGCCCCACCCTGCCCCGCAGCTGATGCAGATCACTCAGCCCGAAATGATGGGCGTTATTGACAATGATGGTATTCACATTGGGAATGTCCACCCCGCTTTCCACGATATTGGTGCATACCAGCACGTCATATTTCCGGTCGATAAAGTCCATGATCCGTTTCTTCCAGGTCATTGCCTTCCATTTGGCCATGCGCATAACCGATGCTCAGATCCGGGCATAGTCCCTGTATAATGCCGGTCATTTCCTCCAGCCCCTGGATACGGTTGAAAATAAAGAATACCTGCCCGCCCCGTTCCGTTTCATAATAGATCGCCTCGCGGATAAAATCCTCATTATACAGCATGCACTTCTGTCTGGATGGGCTGCCGGTTTGGAGGCGGCGTATTGATGATGCTCAGGTCCCTTGCACCCATCAGGCTGAACTGCAGAGTCCTTGGGATCGGAGTAGCCGTCAGGGTAAGGCAGTCCACGTTTGTTCGCAGGGTCTTGATTTTTTCCTTATGGGCGACGCCAAATTTCTGTTCTTCATCAATGACCAGCAGTCCCAGGTCCTTGAATTTCACCTCCTTTCCCAGGATGGCATGGGTACCGATGATGATGTCGATCTTTCCATCTGCAAGCCTCTGGTAAGTGTCTTTTTTTTCTTTGGCAGATTTAAATCGGTTGACATAGTCCACTGTTACCGGAAATTCTTTCAGCCGGTCGCTGAAGGTTTTGAAATGCTGAAAAGCAAGGATGGTCGTCGGAACCAGCACGGCAGCCTGTTTACCGTCGAGACAGGCCTTGAATGCGGCCCGTATGGCCACTTCCGTTTTTCCAAATCCCACATCCCCGCAAACCAGCCTGTCCATAGGTGAAGGAGATTCCATATCCTTTTTTACATCCGCCGTGGCCTTGCTCTGGTCGGGCGTGTCCTCATAAATAAAAGAGGCTTCCAGCTCCGTTTGCATATAATTATCCGGCGAAAATGCGAAGCCTTGCTGTGCCTTGCGGGGCGCATAAAGTTTGATGAGATCGAAGGCGATTTCCTTGACCCTTGTCTTGGTCTTTTCTTTAAGCCGCTGCCAGGCATCGCTGCCCAGTTTACTCACTTTGGGCACGCTGCCTTCCTTGCCTGTGTATTTCGAAATCTTATGCAGGGAGTTGATATTTACATAAAGGATATCATTGTCCTTATAAATGATGCGCACGGCCTCCTGCAGCCTGCCGTTCACTTCCATTTTTTGCAGTCCGCTGTATATGCCAACTCCATGATCAATATGCGTTACATAATCGCCGGGCTGCAATTCACGCAGGGTGCGCAGGGTGATGGCTTTGTTTTTATTGTAAGCCTGTTTGACTTTGTATTTGTGATACCGCTGAAAGATCTGGTGATCGGTGTAGCAGACGATCTTCAGATCCTCATCAATAAATCCTTCGTGAATGGAGTTGGCCACGGGATCAAAGCGGATGCCCGATTTCAAATCCTCAAAAATGGTATAAAGCCTCTCGAGCTGTTTTGGATTCTCTGCAAAAAGAAAGATCCGGAATTTTTTGGCTTCCCAGCTTTCGAGATCCCTGATGAGACGGTCAAACTGGCGGTTAAATACGGGCTGCGGACGTGTATGGAATTCGATGGAAATGGCTGCCGGATCGGTTGATTGCGGGAAGCCAAACTCTACCAGGTGTTTGGTTTTGGTTGCTTCGTCGAAGGAATCCAGGGATATAAAATCGTCTGCAGAAATTGTTTTCTTTACCGGCGCATCTTCGCCGGGCTCTGTCTCTTTCAACCCTCCCGACCTCAACAGTTCGTTTAGCTCATTTGCCTGGATCTCAAGTTTTTCACGGATGAATTTCCGGTTGTTCATCCAGATCACGGTATTATCGGGAAGGAATTCGAAAAGCGGGATTTTCTTTTCTGATTCAAACTGCGTTTCAATATTAGGAATGATATTTACCTGAATCAGCCTGCGTTCGCTCAATTGCGATTCCGGGTCAAAGATGCGGATGGAATCCACCTCATTTCCGAAGAGTTCGATGCGGTATGGCTTTTCATTCCCGTAAGAATATATATCCAGGATACCCCCCCGTAGCGAAAACTGCCCTGGCTCATAAACAAAATCGGCTCTTTCAAATCCATAGCCCACCAGGGATTCCATAAGAGCTTCCGGATGAATGGTCTCTCCCGATTTAACCCGTATCATATTCCCCGAAAGGGTTTCAGGCAGCACTACTTTTTCAAACAGGGCCTCCGGATAACTGAATATCATTTTCTTATTTCCCCCGCCGCTCCATCGGGTCAGCGCTTCGGTCCGAAGCATAACATGGCTGCTGTTAATCTGATGGTAGGTCTTGCTGTTTTTAAAAGAAGTAGGGAAATAAAAGATATCCAGCCCCTTACTGAGATTCTCCACTGAATTGTGGAGGTAGGCGGCAGACTCGGCATCCTCACAGATCACCAGGTGGTTTAACTGGCTGGTCGCGGCCAGGTTAAAAATACCTGCCATGACAAAGGCGGGGGAACTGCCATGAAGGTTTTTCAGGAGGAGGTGCTGGGGAACGGACATGGTTATCCTGTCCGCCAACTGAAAAAGGCAGGATGAATTCTCGTATAAGTTCAATAACACCTCGTTACTCATCCGGTCTGCAAAGGTAAGCAACCGGGAGGGTAGTTTGGGAGTATAGAATAGGGGGTAATTTGAAAATTTGATAATTTGATAATTTGAAAATGGGTTGTTCCGGACGCCTCAGGGGCCTCATTTTCAAATTATCAAATTATCAAATTTTCAAATTAATAAACCGCATCATAATCAACATTCACATTAACCTGGGTCATTTTATTGGGGCTGACTTTTACCGGGGCCACATTATTCTGACCATCAAAATAGTTGGCATAAAACAAGGCGTCTTTTTTGGTGAATAAAGAGTACTGGCCGGGGGGAAGGGATACTGAAAAATACCCGCTTTCGTCGGACTCAGCCGACTTGACGAACCTGGTTCTGATTGCGCTGTAAAAGGCGGTTTCACCTTGTTTGTTCAGCTGGCTGAGGTTGGTAAGTTCGTAAATGTAAAGCGTAGTGCGGATGCCTTTGGGGGGACTTAGCTTTACATCAGGAGACGGCATCCGGTTGCCGGATACTTTGAAAATATAACCTTCGATCCCGGTTTTTTTTACCTGCCCGAATGCCGGAAACAGCGTGGCAGGAAGGCAAAGGCCAAACAAAATCAAGGTCCTTCCAGGTAGCATAACGCCAATATCTAACTGACTGGAAGATAAATCAAAAAAGCCTGTGCTGATTAAAAATCTGTAATTTTAAAAGGTATTTACCATTTAATGAACCACATGATGCCCAAGAAATTTGTACCGCTGGTTCTTGTTGCTTTTTTTATTTTTTCCAGGGTTCCCGCGCAGGTAATAACTAATGTGGCTGCACTGAAACTCGCCGCTACCCGTTCAGCCGCCCAATATAAGGATATGGCCAACCGGCTAATGCGCCTTTCCAGGCAAAATGGCTGGCCCCTGTATGTTAACCTGAAACATGGGAACCGCGCTATTTTATACGGCATTGATCCGGGAGGCAGACCGCTTTATGTTGCTACCAATGATAATATCATTTCCGCAGCTACGATCGGCACAAACCAGCTTTGGCCGGGTGGGAGCACAGGATTAAACCTGAGCGGATCAACCCCTGCACTTAAAGGCAAAATCGCGATCTGGGATGGAGGGAGTGTGTTGGGAACCCATCAGGAACTAAAGGGAAGGATTTTACAGAAAGACTCCCCTCCGGCACTGAGTGATCATTCCACCCACGTTTCAGGTACTATGATTGCAACTGGCGTAAATCCGGCAGCAAAAGGCATGTCTTTCGCAGCACCCCAGCTCATTGCTTATGACTATATCAATCACCTTACGGAAATGCTCGCAGAATCTCCAAACCTGCTCGTGTCCAATCATTCCTACGGAACCATTGCAGGATGGAACTTCGACACGGATAATAATCACTGGGAGTTCTATGGAAATCCAGGAGACACAGTAGACTATAAATTCGGCAATTATTCCGACGAAGCACAGGTCTGGGATTCCATAGCCTATAATGCACCTTATTATCTTATTGTAAAGTCCGCCGGCAATAACCGGGACGAAAACGGTCCCCCGGTAGGACAACCTTATTACCGCCTTAATGCCAATGGCACTTTGGTTCCGGCAGGGAACAGGCCAGCCGGTATCAGCAATAATGACGGCTACGATATCATACCGACTTACGGAAACTCAAAAAATATCATTACCGTAGGCGCGGTCTACCCTATTCCCGGAGGTTATAGCCAACCCGCCGATGTAGTGCTTGCGGAATTCAGCAGCTGGGGGCCATCCAACGATGGAAGGATCAAACCCGAACTCGTGGCCGATGGGGAAAATGTTTTATCCTGCATCAGCACGGCCAATGACGCTTACGCCATATTCAGCGGCACGTCCATGTCCTCGCCTGCAACATCGGGTTCCTCCTTTCTTCTCCAGGAATATTATTCCAAACTACATTCCGGAACCTTCATGCGCTCCGCAACCCTGAAAGGCATTCTTATTCACACAGCAGATGAATGCGGACCGGCCGACGGACCGGATTACCAGTTCGGATACGGACTTATTGATATGGTAAAGGCGGCATCAGTGATCACATCCAATAACACGGATCAGCTGATTTATGAAAATAATCTTGTCAACGGAAGTTCTTTTTCGCTTCCGGTGGTGGCTTCCGGCAAAGGACCACTGATAGTTACCCTGAGCTGGACGGACCCTCCCGCACCAGTGGATGAAGCGAAAATTCTGATCAACCCTCCGCGAAAACTTATTAACGACCTGGATCTGCGGGTGACAGGAAACAGTACCACTTATATGCCATGGATCCTTGACCGCAGGAATCCCGGAAACCCGGCCACGACGGGTGATGATACCCTGAATAACCTGGAAAAAATTCAGATTAATAATGCCATCCCAGGGCAAACTTATACCATCCAGGTAACACACAAAGGAACATTGCAGCGCGGTGCGCAGGCTTATTCTCTCATTGCAAGCGGAGTGGGCGGTCAGCCATATTGCGTTTCAGCGGCCACCAGCAGTGCTGGTACAAGGATCGACAAGGTTGATATCAGCAATATCAGCAATACCAATCCGCCGGGTTGCACCACATACACGGATTATACCAACAAGACCATTAACCTGCAGTCGAGCTCGGATATTCCATTTACAATTAATCTCAGCAGTTGCGACGCCAGCACTGCCCAGCGGGTGGTAAAAATTTTCATCGACTACAATAATAACGGCACATTCACTGATCCGGGCGAGCAGGTGGCCGTGAGCACCGTGCTTAATGGTGGCAGTAACCACTTATTCAGGCACCATCACGGTGCCTGCCGGCATGAAAATCGGCAATACCACGGTGATGCGGATTGTAGCCGAGGAAACTACAGACACATCTGTGGTGAAGCCCTGCGGAAATTATCCCAATGGGGAAACAGAGGATTACAGGGTACAATTCATAGCGTTGTCCAACGACATCAGCATGAGTGCAGTCGAGGATCCCCTGCCATCCCTCTGCCAGACAGATTCAGAAAGAATTTCCGTGCGCATTAAAAATGCGGGCACTAATCCCCAGGTGGGTTTCCCGATTTCACTGAAGGTGACTTCAGGTGGCAACACGCTGGTGGATGTTACTACGGTTTGTCCGGATTCCGTCCCTTCCCTCGGAAGCGTGATCTATACTTTCCAGCCCTCTTTTAATGCGGTGGCCGGAAATACATATGCTGTAACCGCCAGCGCCCAGCTTTCCGGCGATCAGGATCCAAACAATAATACCCTAACGGATACCCTGAATGTGACAGCGGGGACTCCCATACCGGTGACGGCAGAAGCTGAAATTTGCAGTGACAATCCGCCGCAGGCCGGACTGAAAGCGAATACCACCGATAGTTCGGATGCCTTTTTGTGGTATGCGAGTCAGAATGCCACAACGCCCGTTGCAGGCGGAGCACAGGCAACCACTACCGTAATCCCTTCCGATAAAACCTACTACCTTGGATTAAACGAACTGAGCGGATCAATCGGACCTAAAACAAAATTGGAAAACCCCAGCGGTGGATATAATTTTTTCCAGGGTAATTTCATCCGTTTCACCAATAATGTTCCTTTAACGATCTCTTCGGCCAGATTATATGTTGGCAACGGAGGCAAAGTGCAATTTATCGTGGCCGACCTCGCCAGTTTTGATTCCTGCACGGGGGCTTACAGTTATTTCCAGGATGCCACCAATACGATTGACGTTTATCCAACCACGCCTGATCCGCAGCGGGGGGCAGTAACGGTGAATTCGGCTGCAGACACAGGGGCGGTTTTTCTTTTGAATCTTCCTGTTCCTACCCCCGGCAATCATGTGCTGATCGTTGTAGCAGACCCCAATGATCCCGACAGTGCCACACTGTTCAGGAATAATAATATCAGCACCAACGGCTATCCCTATGGAATTCCCGGTGTATTCTCGATAACGGGCAATAGCGCCATTGACGCAAGCAATTGCAAAGACACAACCTTTTACCAGAAGTATTATTATTTCTTATATGATCTGAGGGTTACTTTGGATAAATGCCCTTCGCCGCGGATTGCAGTTCGGCAAAAACGCCCACACCGGCACTGGTCACACTCAGTGGAATTATTTTATCCAGCAACTATCCTTCCGGCAACCAATGGTACAGGAACGATACCTTGCTGGTCGGTCAAACGGGTGCAACAGACTCCGTGTTCATTCCGGGAACATATAAATCTGTGGTCACGGATAGCCTGGGATGCGGTCTGGTATCAAATGAAGTGACCTATTCTCTCGGAAGCGCAATCGGTTTGCATGCAACACCCAATCCGAATAACGGTTCTTTCAGATTACAGTTTTATATATCAAACAGCACCAATGTGGGCGTAAGCGTTGTAAACATGCTTGGTCAAAAAATTTACAGTGCAGATTATCCCGACTTCGGAGGATTTTTCAGCAACACGATCAACCTGGGTGCAGTAAGCGGAGGCATGTATGTGTTGAAAGTGCAGGTGGGGGATAAGAGGTATTTGGAGAAGATTATGGTGTATTGAGAAGGTAGATGGTATATGGTTAATGGTGGATGGACCTCTGGTGCGAATTCAAACCTAAAATCCATCTACCATCCACTATATACCATTAACCATATAACTCAAGATGTATCGCCTTCTTATCATACCCCAGCGCCTGAACACGGAGCCTTGCTTCATCTATCATATTTTTCCATCCGCATAAATAAAAGTGGGCGGCCTTTACGGCTTGCGGAGTTTCGGATTGTCCATTGGAAAGATTATTTCTGCAGATCTCTTCGTAAATAGCATGCACATATCCTGTTCGGATCAGGTGTTGCTGATTCTCGGGAACTTCTCTTGAAAAAACAGGCATGTATTGAAATCGGGGAACTTCCTGTTCCAGTTCTTCCATTTCTTTTTGGTAGAGACTATCCGTCAATCTGCGACAGCCAAAGATCAGGTATATATCCTCGTGGGGAATATTATGATTGAGTATATGATGAACCATGGAACGGAACGGCGCGATACCTGTTCCGGTGCAGATAAGAAACAAATCCTTTGCAATAGGATCCGGAAGAGTGAACAGGCCAAGCGGACCGCGAAATATGAGTTGGCTATCCAGGCGGATCTCATTAAACAAATAATTGGTACCCGCGCCACCTTCCATGTAAACAATTACCAGTTCAAAAACCGGCGACCCATCCGGCCAGGAGGCTATAGAATAACTGCGCACCCTCTTATTTGGTTTTTCGTGAATCGGAAGGTCGAGGGTTACAAACTGACCAGGTTTAAAATCAAAGGGCTCTCCCGAATCCAGCCGGATCCAGAACCTTCTTGTGGTTTGGGTTTCGTCTTCAATGCGAATCACTTTACCGGTTTGCCAGGGAAGAGGCATGGATCAAGGTTGATGGTTGATAGTTGATGGTTGATGGATCTAAATTGTGAATTTACACATAAAGACCATCAACCATCAACTATCAACCATCAACCAAAATACAAGATTTGTGAATTTCAACTAAAGTCCATCTACCATCCACCATATACCATTCACTATAAACCTGAAGCAGATTGAATATTATTCTTACTGAGAAGTTGTTTGCGGAGGGAAATATCAGGAACCTTTTTGGAAATCCTGAGTTCTTCATTTACAACCGTGGGTTTCATGGCGATCACAGGGCTTGTAATATCCTGCATCTGGGATTCCATGTTATAGGTTTCGCGTTCCAGCTCCAGGATGCGTTCGTAATTGTTAAGGATCTCTCTTTCCAGTTCTTCGATCTTGGCGCGGCTTTTCATGATCCGTTTTGCCCTGAAACTAAAACCCGCAAGTCCCGATAAAATGACAATGGAAGCCAGCAGGTAGATGTTGAGCGTTACCTCGTTGATAAGCATGGTAATAATAAATTAAGGATCAGTCAATGGATCTTCAAGGGGTATTTTGCTGGACCATGCAGCGTGCCAGCCAGGGAGGTTAATCAGGCAATTGGAGGTGATTCCCAAATGTAAGGTATCCGGCTGAATAATATTTTAGAAAATTTCTTTTTCCACAATTTCCCTGATTCGGGAAATAGGAATCCGTTCCTGCTGCATGCTGTCGCGATACCGGATTGTTGCCGTTTGGTCCTCCAGGCTCTGATGGTCTACTGTTACACAAAACGGCGTTCCGATGGCGTCCATCCTGCGGTAACGCTTCCCGATCGTATCCTTTTCTTCATAAAAACAACGGAAATGTGCCCTGCATGATCCGAGAATTTCCCGGGCTAATTCCGGCAAACCATCTTTTTTGATCAGGGGCAAAATGGCGAGTTTAATGGGGGCCAGTTTCGGAGGAAATTTGAGCACCACCCTGCTGTCTTTCTTCTCCGCCGTACTGAGGTCTTCCTCCAGGTAAGCTTCGCTCAGGATCATCAGCACAGTGCGGTCCAGGCCAATGGATGTTTCAATTACGTAGGGAAGATAATGCTGGTTGAGCTCCGTATCAAAATAGGTGAGTTTTTTCCTGCTGTATTGCTGGTGATTCTTCAGGTCAAAATCAGTTCTGGAATGAATGCCTTCCACTTCCTTAAAGCCCATCGGGAATTCATATTCGATATCGGTGGCAGCGTCTGCATAATGGGCGAGCTTAACGTGATCGTGAAAACGGAATTTGCTGGCGGAAATACCCAGGCTCAGATGCCATTGCATTCGATCATGCTTCCAGTATTCATACCATTCCTTTTGTGTGCCGGGTTTAATAAAATACTGCATCTCCATCTGTTCAAATTCGCGCATGCGAAAAATGAATTGGCGGGCCACGATCTCATTACGAAATGCTTTTCCCACCTGGGCGATGCCGAAGGGAACCTTCATGCGGCCGGTCTTCTGCACATTCTGAAAATTAACAAAAATGCCCTGTGCTGTTTCCGGTCGAAGCCAGATCTCATTTGCTTCATCGGTCACGCTGCCAAGTTGCGTGGAAAACATAAGGTTGAACTGGCGTACTTCACTCCAGTTAGACGTTCCGCTGACGCCACATTTGATTTTTTTATCATCTATCAGTTTTTTGAGCCCATCAAAATCGCTTGCGGCCAGCAGGCGATCCATGGAAGAAAGCAGGGTGTCTGCTTCCTCTTTTTTTCCTGCAGCTTCCAGCTCATCCGCATAGGATTCAATAAGGTGATCGACGCGGTACCGCTTCTGACTGTCCTTATTATCGATCATCGGGTCGCTGAAATTATCCACATGCCCCGAAGCTTTCCAGGTAGTGGGATGCATAAAGATCGCTGCATCAATACCCACAATATTATCATGGAGCCGGGTCATGGTTTCCCACCAGTAATCGCGGATATTTTTTTTTAATTCGCTGCCATACTGTCCGTAGTCATACACGGCGCTGAGCCCGTCATAAATTTCGCTGGAAGGAAAAATAAAACCATATTCCTTGCAATGCGAGATAATCGCCTGCAATTTTTGAACATCGTTAGCCATAATGGCTGCAAAAGTAAGGAGAATGAGTAAGCGGAGGCAACTCCTTAGCCGGCATTGTAGTATTTTTGGGGTGTATGCGAGGATTGAAAAAATGGTTGGTTTGTGCAACGCTCCTTTGCTTCCTGTTTTCCGCACAGGAGGCTGTTGCCCAGAAAGTTTTAAGCGGAGTTATTCTTGATGCCCATAGCAATGAACGCGTTCCTTTTGCCTCCCTGCGATTTACCCGGTCGGGTAACGGAAGACTTAGCGATTCGGCCGGAACCTTTACTTTCCACCTTCCTGCGTGGCCAAAGGATACCCTGGAAATCTCCTATGTAGGATTTCAAAACTACGACCTGCCCATTACCGATTCCCTGACCCGCAGAGCCCGGAACGATACCCTTTTTGTGATCCTCCATTTGCAGAGGGGCAGGTATATTAACGAAGTAGTGATCAGCAAAAAAGTGGATTTCGGACTCTTATTATGGAAAAAGATCGTCCGGCGGAAAAAATTCAACGACCGCTACCGTTTCGATAATTTCTCCTACGAACTCTATAATAAACTGGAGCTCGACCTCAACAAAGTCAATAAAAATAAACTGCAGGATATCAAGCTGCTTCGGCCTTTCGATTTCGTTCTGAACAATATCGACAGCTCGGAAGACAATCCCTTCCTACCCATTTATGTTACTGAAACCCTTTCGGATTATTATTACCAACGCGCCCCTTTGAAACGACGGGAAGTGATCCTGGGAAGTAAGACCGTCGGGCTTGATAACGCAAGCGTAAGCAAATTCCTGGGAGGAATGGATCAAAACATCGACTTCTACAAAAATTTTATCCCTGTTTTTGACAAACGTTTTGTAAGCCCCTTAAGCAACAATGGGGACGACTATTATCGCTATAAGATCGTGGATACAGAATACGTCAACGCAAGAAGGTTAATACATCTCATCTTCACTCCCAAGCGAAAAGGGCAAAATACTTTCGAAGGTGATTGCTGGGTGCATGACAGTACTTTCGCGATCCAGAAAATGTCACTTCGCCTGGATGCTTCTGCCAACGTGAATTATGTGGACCAGATGAGCCTTATCCAGGAATTCAAACTGATCAACGACAGCACCTGGTTTCTCTCGAAAGACAAATTCGTGATCAACCTTTCCGCATTCGGCAAGAACAAACTGGGTGCAATCGGAAGAAAGACCACAACCTATAAAGACGTCGTTTACAACGACAGCTCCATTACGAGGGAACTGGAGAAAAATAAAGTTCTGGAAGAAGTTGTGTTTGCTCCGAATGCAAGGAATCAACCCGATTCCTTTTGGGTGGCCAGGAGACATGAGGATCTGAGCAGAAATGAAAAAGCGGTTTACCAGATGGTGGACACGCTCCTGAAAATGAAAGTATTTCATGACTATGTGAACGCAATCAATTTCATTGGAACAGGGTATCTGGATATTGGCAACTACACGATCGGTCCATGGTACAACTGGATCTATGCCAATGCACTTCAGGGTTTGCGCCTGAGGTTTGATCTTTCAACGAACAAAGGATTCAATAAGGACGTGACATTTCACGGATACCTGGCTTACGGATTCGGCGACCAGAAATTGCACGGGGAAGGGGATTTCCTTTACCTGTTTAAGCGTTCACCGCGCTTCACACTTTATGGCATGTACCGGCAGGACCTGGACTACGGACAGCAATATTATGATGAGATCACATCGGATAATATCTTTTCCCTGGCGGTGAGGAAATCCGGTGTGCCCATTAAATTTTTGAACCTGGAAGAAGAGAAATTGGAACTATTCAAGGAATGGCATTCCGGATTTTCCTTAACCCTTACGGGCGATCATAGAATATATGATCCTATCCGCAACCTTCCTTCAAAAGATATCTATGCCTCGCCCGACGGCAATCCGCTGAATTCTTTTGAGGCGGCAGTCAAGATTCGATTTGCTTACCTGGAGCAATTTTTTGAAACCAGTTTCGACAGGACCAGTCTTGGCAGCGATTACCCGATCGTGGACCTTACCTACACCCGCGGTATTCCCGGATTGCTTGGCAGCACGCAGCAGTATTCAAAACTGAATGCCAGCATTTCCGATTATATCAAAATTCCGCCGCTTGGGAGTATTTATTATAACGTATTTGCCGGAAAAACTTACGGCACACTTCCTTTTCCTTTTTTGAATGTGGCTCCGGGAAACGAAACTTATTATTATGATCAGTACTCATTTAGCCTGATGAATAAATTCGAATACCTCCACGACCAATACATGGGGGTGAATTACGAACACAATATCGGTAATGGTCTTTTTCGTTTCATCCCACTGACCCGTAAGCTGAAGTTCAGACAATTCTATACCATCAAAGCATTGTGGGGCAGCTTGTCGAATGCAAACGTATTGTATAACAGTTCACCCGATTACACTTTCCGCTCACTGGATGGGAAAACTTATATGGAAGTCGGAACAGGCGTGGATAATATTCTGAAAGTGCTGCGTTTTGATGTTGTGTGGCGGGTGCTGCCGGGCAACTCGCCAACTCCGAGTCAGGAAAGATTTGGGGTGTTTGGGAGTTTTAGGCTTACATTTTAGAGAGCCTGAATTGTATCGTCGATGGTTGATAGTTGATGGTTGATGGACTTTAGTTTTGAGATCGCACCTGATTTCCATCAACCATCAACTATCAACCATCAACCAGGTAATGCAGCGCTTCCAATATTAGCTGGCAGGCTTTCTCAATTTCATCATCCGAAATTACCAGCGGGGGCGCAATGCGTAAACAATGGGAGGCAAATAAAAACCAGTCGGTGAGTAAGCCATGGCTGATGCAATAATCGATCACCCGTTTATTCCTTTCAAAACTTTCAAATTCCACGGCGATGAGCAGGCCCGCAGTTCTGACAGACTTAATCGCCGGGTGAACCAATAGCTGCTGAAATATTTTTTCTTTATGTGGAACGGAATCCATCAGCTGTTCATCCAGCAGTACATTCATGGAACTGAGCCCGGCGGCGCAACTCAGGGGGTGTCCTCCGAAGGTTGTAATATGTCCAAGTACCGGTTTATCCATAAGCGTATCCATTAATTGCCTGGACGCAACAAAAGCCCCGAGGGGAAGGCCTCCTCCAAGCGCTTTACCAAGCAGCATTATATCGGGAACCACCGCATATTGCTCAAAACCCCACAACGTTCCGGTTCTTCCGAAACCGGTTTGTATTTCATCCAGCACGAGTAGTGCGCCTGATTCGTCGCATTTTTCGCGAAGGGCCTGGAGCCAATTATTATTATGAAAAGGTTCTGTTTTTCGATGGCCAGCATTTGGAATCGGTGCATGCTCTTCCTGAGGCCGGTTTTTAAGAATCGATGAGGCCAGGCCCGGTTGGTTTTCAATTTCTTTTTTTTGAATGAAGTCTTCGGACCCTGCAGGTTTTGGTTTGATAACCCCATTTTCGGCCTGCACGGTTTCTACGATCACGCAGGCTGTCTGCCTGCTGATTTGTTCCAGCTGTTCAAACGAATTATAATCCAGGTGGATCACTCCGGGCAATAGTGGTCTGAAGGCATTTCGCCAGTATTCATCCCCCAGGATGCTTAGTGCACCCTGGGTGGACCCATGGTAACCATGGTTAAATGCCACGATCTGTGTTCTGCCCGTTGCCCTTTTGGCCAGCTTCATTGCGCCTTCGGTGGCTTCTGCGCCGGAATTGGTAAAATATACTGACTGCAGGGATTGGGGAAGATGTAATGTGAGGAAACGTGCATATTCTATTTGCGGGGATTGCAGTAATTCGCCATACACCAGGATATGGAGATATTGATCTGCCTGTTTGCGGATTGCTTCAATCACGGCAGGATGCCGGTGGCCCGTATTGCAGACACTGATTCCACCGATCAGGTCCAGATATACTTTTCCATCCGCAGCATAAAGATGCATCCCTTCAGCCCGTACAATTTCAAGTGCAAGGGGCGATGGGGAGGTTTGTGCAAGATGGCGGAAAAATAAATCCCGTTGATTCATGATGCGGGTGCTCTGGGGAGTGAAGGCTTATGCTTATTTTTGTCTGGCCACGAAGGTAATAACCTGTCTATTCATCACCGCTAAATTTCTATTATGCCTGTGATCCTTCCAGTCAAGGCTGTGTCGCCATCATTTGGAAAAAATGTTTTTATCGCCCCAAACGCAACGGTCGTTGGCGATGTGGTAGTTGGGGACGACTGCAGCATCTGGTTCAATGCGGTGGTGCGCGGGGATGTAAACAGTATCCGCATTGGGAACAAAGTGAATATTCAGGATGGCTGCATCATTCACTGCACCTATCAGAAAGCAAAAACCGTTATCGGCAATAACGTTTCTATCGGTCATAATGCAATCGTTCACGGATGTACACTGCACGACGATGTACTTGTGGGCATGGGTTCCATCATCATGGACGGAGCCGAGGTGGGAAGCAATTCGATCATTGCGGCCGGTGCGGTGGTCCTGGAAAATACAAAGATTGAACAGGGTGCGATCTATGGCGGAGTGCCCGCCCGAAAAATAAAAGATATTCCCCAGGAACTCATCCAGGGCGAGATTGCCCGTATCGCGAATAATTATATCCTATACGCCAGCTGGTACGGGGAAGGCAGGTGATATCGCATACAACACACAAAACATAAGCCTAAGCCTTTCGGGGGAGATTGCCCGGATCGCGAATAATTATATCCTATACGCCAGCTGGTATGGGGAAGGCAGGTGATATCGCATACCATACACAAACATAAGCCCGAGCCCCCGGGCGTCTGTGAGTACCTGACCTGAAGAAGAGAAGATCCGGACAACCGGCAAAGTATTGAACCTTAAACCCGGTTGACTGCAGGAAGCCGTTCTCAAACGGATCCGCGGATTAGGATACCCGAAACACAGGTTTAAATCGCGAAAAAACAGCATGATGATGGAAGACTAAATAAGTAAGTCCTGACGTTTTTAGGCCGTAACAAAAGATAATCACGGGATGCCCGGGTTAATCAACAGGAAACGATTCCGTTCATCGAACAATTCCTCATTTTCATCGATAATAGGCTGGTTTGCATTGCAAATGAGGGTTCTTTTTTGTAGGTTTAAATTTTACAATCAGTATCCAATGAAAAAGCGTAGTAATCTATTCTTCATCCTGTGCCTGTGTATCCTTTGCAGCACCGGAAGCTCCTGCGGCTTTATAAACAAAGTATTCGGACCAAAATATGGTTGCCCTTCCAATGGTAAAAATGTGGGAGCGGAAAGGATATTGAGCGGGGAGAAATTACCAAAGGCTCCAAAATTCAAAGCTTGACCTATGAAAACAAATCGTGAATTTTCTACCTATTCTATAAACCCTCAAAATCCCAACACTATGAGCCTGACTTTACGCACAGACTTCGGTTGTACTGAAGCTGTCATAGACGATGATTGCGGCCTGAAAAGGTTTTATGAAGTCGCCAATATCCTGTCTGATGACCTCGATATCAATTTCAACCAGAAAACGGATGATTTCGATTCTTTGATGTGGGACTTCGCCTTCAAGGGCCATGTGCTTACCCTGCATTATAATATCTATACCGGGATCTCGATCTATCCGAGAAAATTCCGTGAAGCTCCCCGCAAAGACAATGAAGCGGTTGTGGAAGTAGCACGGTTCCTGGAAGGAAAACTGATGATTCATACGGCGAACAGGCTGGCTTCGTAAGTTGCTGGACGCTGTTTCGTTGATGGTTGATGGTTTATGGTTGATGGACGGCCGTTGACAGTTTATAACCACGGATCATTAGTAATGCAGAGAATAAAACGATTACTTGCCCTCGATGAGGGCTTTTTCTTTTAGTATATGGTATATGGTTGATGGTGGATGGAACTCAGGTGCGGGCCCCCATCCTGAAGTCCATCCACCATCCACCATCAACCATCCACCATCAACCATCCACCATCTAACCATCCACCATCAACGATCAACCTCAATAATTCTTCTCCCAAATCGATTCAAGCATCATCCGATAGCTCACATAACGCTTTAGAAATATTCTGCCTTCTTCGAGGGCTTTTTTTATTGCGCAACCAGGTTCGTCTATGTGCAGGCAATTATTAAACTGGCAATTATTCAGGCGGATGCGCATTTCCGGAAAATAGTGTGAAAGTTCCTGTTTGGAAATATCAACGAGTCCGAATTCGCGAATACCCGGCGTATCTATAATGCGAGCATTCCATGCCGGGAGATCGAGCATCTCCGCAAAGGTTGTGGTGTGCATGCCTTTTCCGCTCCAGCCGCTCACATCCCGGGTTTTCAGGGTCATCTCGGGTACGATCACATTGATAAAGGAAGATTTTCCAACGCCTGAATGTCCGCTCAGCAGGCTGGTCTTGTTTCGTAAAAGCGATTCGATTTCATCCAATCCTGTTTTATCCTGCACGCTTACCAGCAATACTTTATATCCAGCGGATTCATACATTTCCCGGTGTTCTTCAAAGAGATCCATTTCTTTTTTCCTGTAGATATCAGCCTTATTATAAATGATAATCGATGGAATATGAAATGCTTCCCCCGCAACCAAAAAACGATCGGTAAAGCCCTGTGAGGTTTTTGGTTCTTTGAGCGTGGCAATAAGGAGTGACTGATCCAGGTTGGCCGCTATGATGTGATGCTGGTACTTATTTGCAGGCGACTGGCGGTTGATGTAATTGTTGCGCTTTCGAATTTCGATAATCATGGCAGCCTGCTCCTCACTGTCCTCAAGTTCCATGATCACCCTGTCCCCGACAGATACCGGGTTGGTTGATGTGATCCCATCGATCTTCAGAATTCCTTTGATGCGGGCATTCCATAATTTGCCTTCCTCCGTTTTCACGGTATACCAACTTCCAGTGGATTTATAAACGGTGCCTTGCATGGTCAGGGAAATTTGCGGAACAGGGTTAGTCTTAATATCCATTCCAGCAGCACGAATCCCACAGCTGCAATTACAAAGGGAAGAAATTTTTCGGTATAATGTGTAAAGCTGTTGACTTCAAATTTTGATTTCTCCAGCCCGTCAATCTCTTTATAAATGCCACTGAGGCTTTCATTATCCCTGGCCCTGAAATACCTGCCGCCGGTTTCATTGGCAATCTGGGTGAGCAGCTTTTCATCGATGCTTACTTTTTCGCGTTGCATGATCACACCGCTGGGCGTTTGCACCGGTACCGGTGCAAATCCTTCCGTGCCCATGCCCACCGTGTATACCCGAATTCCAAAAGATTTGGCAATTTCCTTTGCCGTATTGGGATCGAGTAGTCCCCCGTTATTCTCTCCATCCGTCAGCAAAATAATGATCTTGCTTTTGGATTGGGAATACCTCAGTCTTTCCACACCTGTGGCAAGTCCTGAGCCAATAGCAGTCCCATCTTCAAGCATGCCGCTCTGGACGCTGAAGAGCTGATTCTTTAGTACGGCATGGTCGGTTGTAAGTGGACACATTGTAAAGCTTTCACCGGCAAAGATGACGAGCCCGATACGATCTGTCGGCCGCCCGTCTATGAATTCACCCGCAACCTGCTTTGCAGCTTCCATGCGGCTTGGGGTGAAATCCTGGGCAAGCATACTACCACTGATATCCAGGCAAAGCATGATATCGATCCCCTCCCCGCTGGTTACCTGCCGTTCGCTTCCCATTTGCGGCCGCGCCAGGGCCAGGATAATGGAAGAAATTGCGAGGAGCCGGAGAACAAAAAGCGCATGACGGGATATGGTTTTCCATGACCTCCCGCTGCCAAAGCTTTTAATACTGGATACAATCAAAGTACCCTGCCTGCGGGACGAAGGATTCGCATACAGGTAGGTCAGCAACGGAATACCGGCAAAAAGCCCAAAGAATAAGGGGTGGGCGAAGTGAATATTACTGAACCAATCGTTTAACACTATTTTTTTGTATTTCATTAATGAAGCCGATCGCGGAACGGACAACTTCCAGGTTCCGCTCATTATCGTCCATTCCGGGAATGTATTTAGCAAACTTTACAAAATCACTCATACGCAAAGTTCCTGCGAGCTGCGAGAAAAAATCCTTATTTATTTCCAGGCGGCTGAGCTGGAGGATCAGTTCTTCATTGGTCCTTTCCATAGTCGCCAGGCCCAGCGTGCGGCTCAGGTAAATGCGAAGCGCATCATTCATTCCAGAATAATATTTCTTTACAGCAGGCGCATCTGTTAAGGCCAGTTTCCTGAGGGATTCCAATGAAGCCATAGCTTCGTCAAATGGCGATAATCCCACGGGAATCGGGGCCCTCGGTTGTCCGGTGCGGGGAAACGGCCGCGTTGCCGACAGGATAAATAATATGATGCTCAAAACAGTCAAAGCAATCAGCACCCAGGCAATATATTTTACCGCAGGATTTTCAACATCAATGATTCCCTTGATATCGCGGTACTCCTTTGCAGAATCCAGGTCTCCATAGGAAACATCCACAAGCAGGGAATCACTATGATAACGTCCGTTTCCGATAGCGATGGGAAAAGCGGGGATTTTATTCACGCCGGAATCGAAACTGGTGAGCTTCCATTCCAGGTGATAACTTGTACTGTTGCCGGTTACCAGGGAGTCAACACTGCCCTTGCCCAGCATCACAAAATGAGGAATGGTATCCGGTTGGGGAAGCAACACAGGCTCTCCGGTAGGGTAGCTAACGTCAATACCCAAACGAACCTGTTCCCCGATCAGAATATGTGTGCGGTCAATAGTGGTTTTTACCGAGGGGCTGTCCTGGGCGGAGGCGGAGGAAAAGCAAAAAAGTAAAAAGTAAAAAGTAAAAAGTAAAAAGTAAAAATTGGAGCCTGGCGGATTATTCATTTCCTTTTCCCTTTTCTTCATTTTAGTTTCTTCAACCGATGCAACCCATTGTCTGTTCTCCATTTTCCTTTCTGGGTTTTCCGCTATAGGCTGGCAATCCTGAATTGAGCTTTCGCAATTATTCAACAATAGCTCTTCATTCTCCAATCTCAGCCCTCCATTGCCAACTGTCGCTTCTCGATGGTCAATTGTCCATTGCTTATTCTCTATTCTATGAAAAGCTGATATTGGCATCGCCTATACAGATCGGTTTCTGCCCACAAAAAAATGCTGAAGCACTTTTACATAATCTTCATCGGTGCGCATGTGCAGGAGGTCAGAGCCTGATTTAAGAAATATGGCTTTGGTAAGCTCGGTCATTTTAAAAAAAGATTGCTGGTAATAGGATCGCTGCAGATAATCGTGGGTATCCACCCATTCTATTTTGCCCGTTTCAGCATCCTCCACTTCGATCATGCCTGCTTCAGGTAGCTCCATATCCATTTTGTCGTACACTTTGATCCCGATGAGATCATGTTTTTTACCGGCCACGCGCAATGCTTCTTCATATTTCTCATCGATGAAATCGCTGAGCAGAAAAGTAATTGTCTTCTGGCGAAGGGTATTGTTGAGAAACCGGAGTGCCTCCGTGATATTTGTCTTCCGTTGCAAAGGTTCATTCACCAGGAGGTCACGAACCAGGTGGAGGACCTGGTCCCTGCCCTTTTTGGGTGGTATATACCGTTCAATCCGGTCGCTGAAAAAAATCAAACCCACTTTATCATTATTATTCACGGCAGAAAAGGCCAGCACGGCGCAGATCTCCGTGATAAGGTCCTTTTTGCGCGCTTTAACCGTTCCGAACAAAGAACTTCCGCTTACGTCCACCAGCAACATAACAGTGAGTTCCCTTTCCTCTTCAAATAATTTACTGTAAGGGTGATTAAAGCGTGCAGAAACATTCCAATCAATGAAGCGGATATCATCTCCTGCATAATATTCACGTACTTCCCGGAAACTCATACCCCTTCCCTTAAAAGCACTATGGTACTCTCCCGTGAAAATGTGCCGGGTGAGGCGTTTGCTTTTGATTTCTAATTCTCTTACTTTTTTGAGAATCTCAGTGGGTGTCAGCATGTTTTGTTGACGGTTGACGGTTGACGGTTGACGGACTGATTATCTTAAATCATGGTTTATTTTCTAAATAATTAATAAGTCCATTTATTAATCGAATTGTTTTTTCTAACATTTGATTGATTGATATATAGATTTCTTGATTAATTATATCTGTCATAACTGCAATACTCAACAAAGTTTCCAATTCATAGGCCGACCCTCGGGAAATATGAAGGAACTGAATGCTGTCTCTTTTAAAATTTCGTCCCAATCCTTCGGCAATATTGGAAGGAATAGAAACCGCTGCCCTCTTTGTTTGAGAAGTTAATCCAAACATCTCTTCCTTTGGATACGATTTCGTCAAACTATAAATCTCCTTTACCATTTCCATCGAAAATATCCACGCGTCCAGTTTCTTATAACTTGTCATAGTACACTTTTTAGGTTTAAAAATATACTACAATTTAGCCTTAACTCAAACCTCCTTGTTTCGCATTTGACGGTTTTACACGTGGTTGAAATCAAATACCAATTCGCAAACAAAGTCCGTCAACCGTCAACCGTCAACCGTCAACCTTCCCAGAACCGTCAACCAATTACGGAACAACAATCGCCCTCAGCACATCATCCACAACCTGATCAGCATTCACATTTTCGGCTTCGGCCTCATAGGTTAGTCCGATGCGGTGGCGCAATACATCTTTTGAAATCGAGCGAACGTCTTCCGGTATCACATATCCTCTTTTATTCAGGAAGGCATGGGCCTTGGAAGCCAGCGCCAGGTTAATGCTGGCACGGGGAGAACCGCCATAGGCAATCAGCGGTTTCAGCTTATCGAGCCGGTATTTTTCCGGGGTCCGGGTTGCAAATACAATGTCCAGGATATATTGCTCTACCTTTTCGTCCATATAGATCCTGCGGGTAAGATCCCTGGCCTGCAACACTTCCTGCATGGCGACAACCTGATTCAGATCCGGCAGTTTCATACCATTCATGTGTGCACGGATGATCAACTGTTCTTCCTGCTTGCTGGGATAAGTAACGACAACTTTCATCAGGAACCTGTCCTGCTGCGCTTCCGGCAGCGGATAAGTTCCTTCCTGCTCGAGGGGATTCTGCGTTGCCAACACCAGGAACGGTTCATCCAGGATGTAGCTGCTATCGCCGATGGTTACCTGCCTTTCCTGCATGGCCTCGAGCAGTGCACTCTGCACTTTTGCAGGAGCCCTGTTGATCTCATCAGCAAGCAGGAAATTCGCGAAAATCGGGCCCTTTCTCACCACAAATTCATGTTTCTGCTGATTAAAAATCATGGTGCCCACTACGTCTGCAGGCAACAGGTCGGGGGTAAATTGTATGCGGCTGAATTTGCCTTTTATAGTTTGGGCAAGCGATTTAATGGTAAGGGTCTTGGCGAGGCCGGGCACGCCTTCCAGCAAAACATGTCCGTTGCTGAGTAACCCGATCAACAAACGATCAAGCATATATTGCTGGCCGACGATCACCCTGCCGATCTCGGCCCGCAGCCTGTCTACAAATTGACCCTGATGCTGGATTTTTTCATTAAGCTGTCTGATATCGTCGGCCGTATACATGATGGTAAAAAATTAGGCTGCAAATTACGAATTCGTTAATAAGAAGGCCGGAGTTCGTTAAATCGGGGCAAGGCGTGCAATAAAATTTAACATACGGAGTTAGAATTGAATTAAGTCATTAAAACATTGATTATGATGCGTTATTCTTTATTATTGGCTTCGGCATTTCTTCTTTTTTTGGCTTGCAAAAAAAGTGACAAGTCAAATAATTCGAGAACGGCAGCCAATTTTGCCGGTACCTATGCGCTTACCGCATTAACAGTAAATGAAGGTGGCGCCACATTCAACGCTTATGATTCTCTTCCTGCCTGTGAAAAGGACAATTTAATCCAGCTAAATGCCAATGGCAGCGCCCAATTTATAGATGCTGGTATCGCCTGCGCTCCGCCTGAAGATTCCACCGGCGCCTGGCATTTATCTGCGAAAGCCGATTCGATCTATCTTGGAAATGAAGCAGCATTCATCAACTCTTTTGACGGAAAAACGCTTGTGGTATCAAATCAGCAGAGTATCAGCGGATTTATGGTTCAGGCGACAACGACGCTTGTAAAGCAGTAAGAATTAAATTGGATGGTATATAGTTTATGGTAGATGGATCTCAGTCGCAGGCTTCCAGCAAATTCCATCCACCATAAACTATATACCATCCACTTTACTCGCTTACTGTTCCCCATCAACCTAAATACTTCCCCACAATCGGCATCCTTCTCCCCACACCAAATGCTTTGCAACTGACGCGGATGATGGGACAAAACTGATTGCGCTTGTATTCATTGCTGTTGACGAGTTTTAATACGCGCTTCACGAGTTCCTCGTCAATTCCCAGGGCGATGATTTCTTTGGGCCCTTTCCTTTTTTCAATATAGAGATATAAGAGACTGTCCAGGAGTTCGTATGCAGGAAGACTGTCGCTGTCTTTTTGGTCCGGTCTGAGTTCTGCCGATGGCGCCTTCTCCAGAATATGCAGGGGAATAATTTCTTTCTCCCTGTTAATATAAAGAGCAAGCGCATATACCTGCGTTTTATATACGTCTCCGAGAACACTTAATCCGCCGGCCATATCACCGTACAATGTTCCGTAGCCTGTAGCAAGCTCGCTTTTGTTCGAAGTGTTCAGCAGGATATACCCAAACTTGTTGGCCATGCCCATCAGCAAATTTCCGCGCGAACGGCTTTGCAGATTCTCTTCGGCGATGCTGAAAGGCAGGTCCTTAAAAACAGGTTTTAGGGATGAAAGA
Organism: uncultured Chitinophagaceae bacterium; assembly: GCA_963705005.1. Lineage (GTDB taxonomy): Bacteria > Bacteroidota > Bacteroidia > Chitinophagales > Chitinophagaceae > Puia. The sequence goes on along the minus strand of CAVPIO010000006.1, from coordinate 67,557 downwards.
AGGCTTTCATAAATCGGTTGAATTGAAATATTGTCAAATGGATTGCCCAGATTTTTTGAAAGCTGTTCGGCGTCCGCAAGAGAGTGCCCGGTTGAATATGCTGACGGCATGGCCACGGCCCGTACATTTTCCTTTCCCAGCGCTTCACAAGCCAGCGCAAGCGTAACGGCGCTGTCGATACCCCCGCTGCTGCCAAGAATGGCTTTTTTAAATCCCATTTTTCCGAAATAATCACGGATGCCAAGGATCAGGGCGTCGTGGATTTCTTTAATGTTATTCGTTCTGGTGAGGTATGAAATGATGTTTTCTGGTTGACCGTTGACGGTTGATGGTTGACGGTCCTGAGAAGGTTGATGGTTGATGGTTGATGGTTGGTGGATCTGGGAGGGTAGACGGTTGACGGTTGACGGTTGACGGACCTGATTGGAATCGTTCAGCGTCTCGTCAGCCGGAGCGTTTGAATAGGTGGATTGTGGAATCTGAGTAGATTTATTCAGGGCCTCGTTCGCCGAAGCTTTAGCAAAGCTGGATTGACGGACCTTCCGGTTAAATTCGGATGAAGCGGTAAAATGAGGAATAGCGGAAGTGATTGGCGGATATTTTTTCTCCGAATCGACAACACAGAAATCTTCTTCAAAAACTTTCAGCTGTTGAATGAGGTTGGCCCCTTCATCGTATGCCACACTGCCGCCGTCGAAAACAATTTCCGTTTGGGATCCCACGGCATTACAATAATACATAGGCAATTTATACTTCAAAACATTCTCCCGGACAACCGCGCGGCGATCTTCTTCATGGTCATAATCGAAGGGGGACGCAGAAATATTGATCATCATGTCTGGCTGCTGCGGAAGCAGTTGATCCATCGGACAAATCCGGTACAGCGGATTGTCACCCAGGTTCCAGATGTCCTCACAAATCGTCAGTGCAATGCGCCTGCCTTTAAAAGGAATGATCTTCCATTCATATCCCGGTTCAAAATAGCGGTATTCGTCAAATACATCGTAGGTAGGGAGACAGGTTTTATGAACTACGGCCTTCACTTCTTTATCATAGAGAAACCATGCTGCATTGAAGAGATCTTTGCCCTCGCGGAAGGGATTGCGGGCCGGCGAACCTACAATCACGGCGATATCTGCGGTAAGGGATTTTATTTCATCGACTGACTGGTAGCAACGGCTAATAAAATCTTCAAATTCAAGAAAATCACGTGGAGGATAACCGCAAACGCAAAGCTCTGAAAAAACAGCAATTTCTGCTCCATCCTCCCGCGCCTGTTTAATCCCGCTGAGGATCTTCCGGGTATTATACTCGAAATTTCCGATATGATAGTTCTGCTGAACCAGAGCGATTTTCATGGTGCAAAATTACTGCTTATGCGGGAAATTCGGGTTGATGGTATATGGTAGATGGTAGATGGACTTTAGGTGTAAATTCGCACCTGATATCCATCAACCATCAACCATCAACCATCAACCGTCAACCATCAACCGTCAACCGTCAACAGTAATGAAACGATTTTTCCCTACTCTACTCCTCCTCCTCGTCTTCGCCTGCAAAAATGGCAAAAACCATCCGGATGTTTCCGGGATCAATGTGAATGTGAGGATCGAAAGGTTTGATCAGGCTTTCTTTACTCTGGATACGAATCATATTCGCGAAGGCCTGCTCCGGTTGAACCAGGAATTCCCTTATTTTCTAAACGATTTTACAGTAAATATTTTGGGAGCCAGCCCGCTTTCAGATACCAGTCTGAATAGCTTTGAAGCATGCCGCGCTTTTTTGACCAGCTACCTGCCGGTGAAGGATTCGATAACCATGAAATTTAGTAACATGCAGGGCCTTGAAAGCGGGTTGAAAAAAGGTTTTCAATACATCAAATATTATTTTCCCGGTTACCAGCTGCCGCCCAAAGTAGTGGCTTTTATCGGACCGTTTGACGCACCCGGCGTGGCCCTCACGCGGTACACACTTGCTATCGGACTTCAGCTTTATGCGGGTCGCGATTTTAATTTTTATCACAGCGCGCAGGGTCAGGACCTTTTTCCGCTTTATATCTCCCGGCGTTTTGAACCGGAATATGTAGTTCCGAATTGCATGAAGGCACTGGCGGAAGATATTTTTCCTGATAAGAGCCAGGGTAAACCACTGGTTTACCAGATGATCGAAAAAGGAAAATACTGGTGGCTGCTGGATCAGCTTTTACCCGAAACGGCAGACAGCCTGAAGACTGGCTTCACTGTCAAACAGCTCGACTGGTGCAAACAAAATGAAGGGCAGATCTGGAATTTTTTCCTCCAGAATGATCTCTATACCCTCGACCCCGAAATGATAAAAAATTATGTCGGAGATGCGCCCTATACCCAGGGAATGCCGGAAGCCTCCCCGGGAAATATCGGGCAATGGGTCGGCTGGCAGATCGTTCAAAAATATGCGGCCCTTCATCCTGACCTGGGCCCTGATGCTATTATGAAGATCGAACCGCGGGTGATTTTTGAGGAGGTGAAGTATAAGCCGAGATAGAATTTGAAAATTTGAAAATTTGAAAATTCCATAGGCACTCCGATTAAATAATATTGAACGGTTTTTATGCCTCATTTACAAATTTTCAAATTTTCAAATTTTCAAATTAAATCCTTACCTTCCCGAAAACTGAGAACATGCCAAGGCCTGATAGTTTCCGGTGGAGCACGGAAAGTGAACCGCATAAGTCGCGCACTAAGGAAATCATTCAACTTCATCCCGAGATCCGGGACCTTATTGGCAGAAATCCATATACTTTCCTGATCATTTTGTTTTGCGTGGGTTTCCAGTTTACCTTGTCCTGGTTTCTCAAAGACGCATCCTGGTGGATCATATTTCTCGCAGCTTATCTGGGCGGCGCTTTTGCATGTCATACTTTATATGTATGCATCCACGAATGCGCACATAACCTGCTTTTCAGGAAAAGGGCCTTTAACAGCATTTCCGCTATCATTGCCAACCTTCCGCTCGTGTTTCCGAGCGCCATTTCTTTTCAGAAATATCATTTGAAGCACCATTCCTATCAGGGTGTGGAAGCCCTCGACGCCGATATGCCTTATCGCTGGGAAGGAAGGCTGATCAATAATTCCATGTTCGGAAAAGCCTTGTGGTTGTTATTGTATCCATTATTTCAAATGATCCGGCCCGTGCGGCTGAAAGAAATTTCCATAATTGATAAATGGACACTGATCAATGCCGCGGTACAGTTCACCTTCATGGGCTTTTTTATTTATTTCCTGGGGCTGAAAGCCACAGTTTTCCTCACGTCGAGTTTCTTTTTTTCCGTGGGATTGCACCCGCTCGGTGCACGGTGGATCCAGGAGCATTTTCTCACCCATGGGGACCAGGAAACGAAAAGTTATTATGGTCCATTGAATTCCGTGAATCTCAATGTCGGATACCACAATGAACACCATGATTTCCCTTCTGTTCCCTGGAACAAATTACCCCGCATCAGAAGTATAGCCGGTAATTATTATAACACACTTGGCTTTCATACTTCCTATACCATTCTGTTGTTTAAATTTTTGCTGGATCCCAAACTCTCCGTGTATTCGCGCATGGCCAGGGATAATAGGGGGAAGAAGAGGGTAGTGAATGTGAAGCAGGCCGTTTCGGTTGACCGTTGATGGTTGACTGGTTGACGGCCTTCCGTTTTGAAGTCCGCACCTGAATTCCATTAACCGTCAACGATCAACCGTCAACGATCCACATTACGTTCTTCCATCCACGCCACTACTTTCGGAAATGCAATCCTAAACCAGCCGCTATATTTTTTTGGACAGGAATCCAGATCATGACGGATATCATCCACAGATCTGAAACAATAATCGGTCACTTCCTGCTTATCAGGATTCAGTCCGGCACCTGCATAAATGCCAGTGTATACATGATCGAATTCGAATTCGGTGAGCCCGTTTTCAAAATCCACGCGGTAAATAAAATCAAAGATTTTCTTAAGGGCTGTTTCAAATCCCATTTCCTCCTTCAACCTCCTGGCTGCAGCCCATTCGACTGCCTCCCCGGGGCGGGGATGACTGCAACAGGTGTTGGTCCACAATCCCGGACTATGATACTTTCCAATAGCCCTTTGCTGAAGCAGCATTTCCCCTTTAGCATTGAATATAAAAATACTGAAAGCCCTGTGTAAAAGGGCTTTCCGGTGAGCTTCCATTTTTTCTATCGTACCCGTTTGCTCATCCTGTTCATTGACCAGGATCACTTGGTCCTCCATTTGTATGGGTGATGGTTTATCGTTGATGGTTTATAGTTGATGGTTGATAGTTAATGACTTCAGGTGCGAATTTACAACTGAAATCCATCAACCATCAACTATCTACCATCAACTATTTTATGAATGATTCTAAAATTGCTGAATCTGTGCCTTCAGCAATTTACGTGCAAAGTGGATCCGGCTTTTGATGGTCCCCAGGGGCTCCTGGAGCATGTCAGCAATCTCATGATATTTATATCCATCAAAATATAAAAGGAAAGGATTCCTGAAAATATCCGGCAGATTATGAATCGCTCCCTGAATATCGCGGATCCGGAGATTGCTTTCCGCTGTTCCGGTAATCACGGCAGCCTGACTGTTATTGAGCAGGTAATCATTCGGAGAAGAATCAAATATGGTCTTTTGCTTTGACTTGCGGCGATAGTTATTAATGAAAATATTCCGCATGATGGTGTACAACCATGCCTTGATATTCGTACCGACATTGTATTTTTCCTTGTTGGCAATTGCCCTGTACAATGTTTCCTGAAATAGATCTTTCGCTGCCTCACTATCCCTTGTTAAAGTAATTGCGAACGGCTTCAAAAATTCTGCGTTATTGACCAAAAGCTGGTTGAATTCTAGAGCACCCATACCGCTGTTATTTATCAATAACAAAGGTAAAAATAATGCCAGGACCGATTGTCGGCAAAAGGACAGACGGATCAATATTAACAGGCTGTTGGAAAGGACAGGGAGGCACTTGGTATGTCAAAGAGACGGATTGATGGGCTGGTTTATTGTTCATTTGGTTGACAGTTGACGGTTGACGGTTGACGGGCTTTATGCTCGAATTCGCACCTGAAACCGGTCAACTGTCAACTGTCAACCGTCAACTAAATCACAATTCAGGATTCAAAAGCACCCCTGAATCTAACAAGCGGTTAACAGTATCACTAATGGAAGAGGAAGCACGGAGAATGTTGATGTGCCGGAGGTTGTGGAGATCGGAGCCGAGCAGGCTCACGTATTTTTTTTTGATGAGGTAGTTGGCCAGTTCTACCTGCTTCTTGCCATAATACCCGCAAAGGGAGAGCAGGTTGAGCTGAAAAAGGCAGTCCATATCATGAAGTTCGTCATACAGATTCTTGTGGACGCCAAAATACAGGTATCGCTCCGGATGAGCTATAATCGGTTGATAACCTTTAATCTGTAGCTGAAATAGTTTATCACGGAGATCCATTGGCTGCCGGATGAAAGAGAATTCAACCAGCACCATGTTATTATTGACGGTAAGCAGGGGTTCATTTCTCTCCAGCATTTCGTCCACGTGTTCATCCAGGAAATACTCGGCCGCCCCCCTGAATTCCACCTTCATATCCATCCCCGAAAGGCGGTCCCGCACTAATTGAGCCCCGCGATTTATGGCTTCCGTTGTGTTCCTGTACATTTCCCACTGCACGTGCGGCGTCGTGATGAGTTTCCGGTAACCCAGATCGTACATGGCGCGGATCATGACTATTGCGGATTCCAGGTCAGTCGCCCCATCGTCAACCCCCGGGATCAGGTGGGAATGCATATCCGAAACCAGACCGGAAAGGTCTACCGCTGTATCGTCCTTTTTCCGAAAGAAACTAAACATAGGCACTGTAGAGTCGGTAAAGATAAAGGCTAGGCGTGAGTAGACGAAGCCTCTTTTTCATAGGCTTCATAAACCCTGCGGATCCCCTCCTTAAGTGATATCCGGGCCTTCCAGCCCATGCCTTTCAGCTTGGAAATATCCAGGAGTTTGCGGGGCGTGCCATCCGGTTTGGATAAATCCCGCTGTATACTGCCCCGGAACCCGATAATGCCACTGATCATTTCGGCCAGTTCCATGATTGTCAGGTCCTTACCCGTACCCACATTAACCAGTCCTGCCTCGTTATGATGTTCCATCAGGAAAAGGCAGGCATCAGCCAGGTCATCCACAAAAAGGAACTCTCTTTTGGGTTCACCTGAGCCCCAAATCGTGACAAACGGTTCATGGTTTATTTTGGCCTCGTGAATTTTCCTGATCAGGGCAGGAAGAACATGGGCATTTTTCAGGTCGTAATGGTCATTCGGACCATAGAGGTTGGTGGGCATGACCGAAATAAAATTCATTCCGTACTGGGCCCGGAAAGCATCGCAGAGTTTTATACCTGCAATTTTGGCGATAGCATAGGGTTCATTGGTATGCTCCAGCGCACCCGTAAGGAGGTATTCTTCTTTCAGCGGCTGCGGTGCGAATTTGGGATAAATACAGGATGAACCGAGAAACATCAGTTTTTTGACGCCGTATTTCCAGGAAGAATGGATCACATTATTCTGGATCATCAGGTTTTCGTACAGAAAATCTGCCCTATAGGTATCGTTGGCCAGGATTCCGCCTACTTTGGCAGCAGCCAGGAAAACGTAATCCGGTCTATTTTCTTCAAAAAAGACTTTTACCCCGGCCGGATTTCCCAGGTCGAGTTCTTTTGAGGTGCGGTATAGCAGGTTCCCGAAACCATCCGCCTCGAGCCTTCTCCTGATTGCAGATCCCACCATTCCGCGGTGACCGGCGATATAGATTTTGTCGTGCTTGTTCATTTTGGTTTTAATGGAAAAGCCTGGTTCGCATCGTTGATGGTTGATAGTTGATGGTTGATGGACTTTAGGCGGAGATTCACAACTGAATTCCATCGACCATCAACCATTACTATTCCCAGATCTTATCGAGTGATAAAGTTATGTCACACTGATCCTGCAAGTGAAAAGTAAATGAATTTGTAAGGTCGGTGGACTGCTTTATATATTTTTGAGCCTCTGAAAGCTGATAAATTTCCACTTTGTTTTCTTCAACATCTACTATCAAATAATAACGAACCCCAAATTTTGCATAGCGGTCAAATTTCGCATTCCGGTCCTTAATCTGGGTTGAAGGGGATAATACCTCTACTACAATGACCGGTGGGAAATCCAGGAATAGTTTTGGCGTTTCTCCGCAAACTACAGAGGCGTCTGGCTGAACTACTGTGTCTTCCGTAATTTTTACGTCAATAAAATCATAAGCCTTGCATTGGGTACAGGATACAAGTTTTAATGCACTTCTCAATTCTCCTTTAATATTGGATGAAATCCATTGATGCCTCATAGACGGAGCGGGGCTCATGGCGTATGGGATACCGTCAATAATCTCCCATCTACCCTCCCAGAGGCAGTAATCTTCATAGGTATAATGTGGTAGAATATTTACCAAGGCTGACATATTTTAAAATTAAATCATTCGGGGATGGTTCAATAGGGTATTTTGACCTTTAATTGAACAGCGTAATTCGCATCGTTGATGGGTGATGGTTGATAGTTGATGGTTGATGGAATTCAGTTGTGAATCTCCGCCTAAAGTCCATCAACCATCAACTATCAACCATCAACCCTTTATTCATACTGATTTCTTATCTCAAACCCCGACTCTTTCAGTATTTTTTGGCGGCGGAAGAGTTCAACATCGGAATGGACCATTTCTTTTACGAGGGCCGCGAGATCATATTTTGGTTTCCAGCCCAGTTTTTCGCGCGCTTTGCGGGCATCTCCGATCAGCAGGTCTACTTCCGTGGGCCGGTAATATTTTGGATCCACACAAACGACTTTTTTTCCTGTTTCCACCTGGTAATCCGGATTGCTGCAGGAAACAATTTCAGCATGTTCGTGGTCTTCCTTTCCTTTAAATTCCAGCTGAACACCGATCTCGGCGAATGACATTTTCACGAATTCACGAACAGTGGTCGTTACGCCCGTTGCGATCACAAAGTCTTCCGGCTGATCCTGCTGCATCATCAGCCACATGGCTTCCACATAATCTTTCGCATGGCCCCAGTCCCGGCGCGCATCCAGGTTTCCCAAAAAAAGCTTATCCTGAAGGCCCTGGCCGATCCTGGCCACGGCCCTGGTAATCTTGCGGGTAACAAAAGTCTCTCCGCGAATCGGGGACTCATGATTAAACAGGATGCCGTTGGAGGCAAACATGCCATAGGCCTCCCGGTAATTTACGGTGATCCAGTAAGCATAGAGCTTGGCCACAGCATAGGGAGAGCGGGGATAAAAAGGGGTTGTTTCCGTCTGGGGAACCGCCTGCACCAATCCGTATAATTCAGACGTGGATGCCTGGTAGATTTTTGTTTTTTTTGTCATCCCGAGCAATCTAACGGCCTCGAGCAACCGAAGCATCCCGATGCCATCGGCATTGGCCGTATATTCCGGGGTTTCAAAGCTCACCTGCACATGGCTCATGGCACCGAGGTTATAGATTTCATCCGGCTGGGTTTCCTGGATGATGCGGATGAGGTTGGTACTGTCAGTCAAATCGCCGAAGTGCAAATGGAAATGAACATGCTTTTCGTGCGGGTCCTGGTAGAGATGATCCACGCGTTCTGTATTGAACAGCGAGCTTCTTCTTTTAATACCATGCACCTGGTATCCCTTATCCAGCAGGAACTCGCTCAGATAAGCGCCGTCCTGGCCTGTAACCCCTGTGATCAAAGCAACTTTTGCCATAATGGTTATCTGATTAAAAATTGGGTAATCTTCCGCAAGGGCTTCAAATATAAAGTAAAAAAATAAGGGTGGAGCCCATTCATGCGCCAGGCCTTCCGGTCTTCCATATTCGCTCTTAACCGGCTGATCAATGACGAATTGCTCATCCCGCCAGTGCGCATTTTTACGATCACTTCCGGAATGTATCTGGCCGCCATTTCATTTTTCAGCAGGATCCGCAGCATCATTTCATAATCGGCAGCCGAACGCAGACTGGTATCAAAAAGGCCGACCCGTTCGTAAACGGATTTTCTCACAAAGAAAGTCGGGTGTGGCGGCATCCATCCCCAATAAAAAGAGTCCCGCTGAAAATTACCGGATCTCCAGGTACGCGTTACCCGGGAGGGGTCTTTTGCCTGCATATACTGAAGATCGGCATAGCAGGCCTGCACATTTTCATCCTGAAATGCATCCACAACCCGCGAGATCACCTCGCGATGGGCATAGATATCATCCGAATTCAGGATGCCGACGATATCGCCGCGTGAAGCCCGTATGCCTTTATTCATCGCATCGTAGATCCCGGTATCTTCTTCGCAAACCACCAGGGCAGTATGTGAAAACCCGTTTACGATCTGAATCGTCTGGTCATGCGATTGCCCATCCACGATAATGTGTTCGATAAACGGATAATCCTGTTCACTCACAGACCGCATCGTTTCCTCTACGGTCGCCGCACTGTTGTACGTGGCTGTTATGATGGAAACGGTTATTGCGCCGGATGACATTTTTTACTGAAGGATTTATCGGGTGATCACACAATTTTCCAGAACAAGCATGTCCATATCCGTTCTCAAAAAACATTCCAGTGCATGTTCAGGGGAATTCACAATAGGTTCATTCTCGTTGAAAGAAGTATTGAGTAAAACCGGCACGCCGGTCTTTTGCCGGAATGTTTCAATCAGGCGGTAATATCTTGGAGATACCTGGGCATCGACTGACTGCAACCTGCCCGTTCCATCCACATGCGTGACGGCCGGAATCACCGAGTGCTTCTCCTGTCTGATTGGAAAAACTTTCTCCATAAATGGTACTTCATCCGTGACCTCAAAATATTCCGTCACATATTCTTTCAGAATCGAAGGCGCAAAGGGCCGGAAGCTTTCCCTTCTTTTGATCTTGGAATTCAACAAATCCTTGGCATCGGTTCTGCGCGGATCCGCAAGGATGGAACGCGCACCGAGGGCACGCGGACCGAATTCCGCGCGTCCATTGAACCAGCCGACAACGCCCGCACTAATCAGCTGATCGGCCACAATATCATATAGTTCCTCTTCGGAATAACGGGTGTACGGGATATTTCGCATTTTCAGATAGGTTTCTATTTCTTCATTATCAAACCTGCTGCCGGTGAATGCTGAATAAACCGGAGCCTGCCGGGGCCGGCCCAGCACCTGGTTGTATACATATAAGGCTGCTCCCATAGCGATTCCCGCATCATGACCTGCCGATGGAATATATATATGTTGAAATGAAGTGTTCCGGGTGAGCTTTCCATTCGCGACGGAATTCTGCGCCACACCGCCGGCAATACAAATATTTTTCAACCCCGTTTGTTTATGCAATGCATCGAGTATATGGAAGATCAGGAGTTCTGTGATGTATTGCACGGAGGCCCCGAGGTCCTTATGATACTGCGTTAAGGGCTCGTCTTTTTTTCTTGGCATGCCGAATTTGCTGATCATATAATCCGTATAAAGCGGGGCCACTACCGGAATATGATCTTCGCCATAGGAAATGATCCCGCTTTTTGCCGACCTGAAATATTTGAGGTTGAGCTGGAATGAACCCTCTTCTTCAAACAAGAGTACATCTCTCAATGCTTCCACCATTCCAGGCCGGCCATAGGGAGCAAGTCCCATTACTTTATATTCATCGCCATAGTGCGGAAAGCCGAGTAATTGGGTAAATGAAGTATAAAATATTCCAAGGCTATGGGGAAAATCAATGGAGTCAAGCACCCTGATCTGGTTTCCCTTTCCGGTAGCAGTCATTGTTGTCGTAAAATCGCCTGAACCATCAATGGATAGAATGGCAGCTTCTTCAAAGGGTGAAGCAAAAAATGCCGAAGCAAGATGACTTCGGTGGTGCTCAACCTGGTGAATAGATGACTTGATCTTTTTTTCATCAACCGCGGGATCCAGCGCCTTCAATTCAGATTCAAGGGAAGATACTTTCTTCGCATTATTCAAACGGTCCTTCACGGCCCGAATACCACCGCCCGGATTTCTCAGCAGGTAGGCTATCTTTTTCCCGAGCTTGGCATAAGGATCACGTCCGATGGCAATATGATCTACTTCATGGAGGCTGATCCCGGCTTCCTTCAGGCAAAATTCAATTGCCATGGATGGGAATCCGGCCCAGTGCTTTATCCTTCGGAAACGTTCTTCCTCCGTCGCGGCAATCAACACCCCGTCTTCAAAAATTGCGGCCGACGAGTCTGCGTGATAGGCATTGATTCCCAGTATAAACATATTCAGCTAAATAAATTTGAATAAGCTTTCTTCAGGTCCGATCTTTCCTGGTGCGCCTTCGCAAATTGCCGGCAGCATTCACTCCAGGTATTGAAACTGTGCTGATCAAAATCCGACGCTTCCCGGATCGCCGAAATCCAGTCCCCCATATTTTCCAGGGACAGGTCCCAGCCGATTTTCTCCTGTTTAAGGCCACGCCAGGGCGTTTTATCACTAATGAGGCATGGCCTGCCGGCAGCAAAAGCTTCAAAAATAGCATGACCAAAATTCTCCGCCTTGCTCGGCAATACAAAAACATGATGATCTGCGAGGCTTGGCATTACTTTTTCATGAGGTATTGGCCCGCGGTATAAAACGGTGGTATTTTTGGGAAGAAAATGCATGACCGCCAAAGCCTGCCGCCAATACCGCTCATCCTCCACCTCACCGTAAATGGTAAATTCCAATTGGATGGATTCGGGAACCATGTTCAGCAGCTTCAGGAAGAACAGAATATTTTTTTTCGGAATGATCCGGGATATATAAACACAGCATATGTGTCCCGGAGTTTTTTTGAGTGGTACTGAACCTGATGGAATTTCTCCTGAAAAGTTTGGAATCACCTCCACCCTACCTGCTTTTGGAAATTGCCGGAGAATATCCTGTTTTTCCTGGGGATCGGTGGCATGGAAATAAATCTGCTTCGGAATGCGAAGTCCGTTCAAAAGAAATATAAATAATTTTTTCTTAGCTGTCTTAAATTTCAAGGCACCCTCCTGAAGCATGCCTCTTGGCGCCAAAATAATCTGTGCACGGATTTTTTTCCTATACAGGAGAAACAAAGGCAGAACGCTGAACCGGTAAGAATACATGCTATTGAGATAGATGAAATCCGGATCCTGAGATTCAATAAGATTAGCCAGGGATCCAGCTTTTAGTGACCCGTTTGCACTGTATAAAACCGGAATACCCGGCGGGCGGTTTATCCATTGATTTGATTCGATGTCCGGATAAGGCCCGGTTTCCCCCAGGTCACGGTCGCTGGTAATCACCGAAATGGAATACAATCCGTTCATTCCGGCTACAAAGTTGCGGCAGGATTGGATCGGTCCCCCGGCTTTGTATCCCGGCTCGTACCAATCAGTGAGAATGAGAATGGATTTTTTTGTCAATGAGAGAATGGCTCCTTAAAGCGTTCTGGCTTCTGAAGAAACCATAATGGGAATCTGGTTTTTAACGGGGTATGCGAGGCCGGCTTCCCGGCTGATCAATTCGGATTTATCTTCCGAAAGCTGAAGAGCGGTTCCACTACGCGGACAACGCAACAGTGGAAGAATATTCAGGTTGTTTCCCGGGTTAATCAAGTGTGCTTTTAAAAACGCTTTGCACTGATCTGCTGAATCATTGTTACCGGCACGCTTAACAGATTTTATATAAATGGAATCGGAAATTGCTTTTAATGGTTTGATTGTTTCTACAAAGTGTGAAAGCAATCTGGACAAACCAATTAGGGTTTTGTTTTTGAATCCTTTTGCATATTTCAGATCGCCGGGAAGAATGCCGATGCCCAGCGCAGAATGATTATAAAATTGAAAATTGTCAAAGAATTCAGAGAAAATTTTCTGATATTCCGCCAGACTATAATAACGCACATCCCAGGAATCAAAATCCATATTATTTGGCGATCTGCCCGGGCCGAAGCGGTTTCTCAGGCCATTCCTGTTGGGAAACTCAAGAAAACAATAGCCGCCTGATTTCAAAATTCCTTCTATTTGTTCAAGGCAGCTGATCAGGCGATTGAAATGCGTATGCTGAATAACACTGAATGACCATACTACGTCAAAAACATTCTTCTTAAAAGGCAATTGCTGGAGATCGGCAACCACGGTATAAGCATTTCCTTTATGATCCTGAACAACTCTGCGGGCCGTTTCGCAAAATTCCAGACGCAGATCGATGCCGACAGGAATATATTTTTTATTTGATGCGGCCACCAGCCATCTGCCCCAGCCACAACCGATATCCAATAACAGGTTATCAGTTCCTGCCTGACCTACAGGAATCTCCGGAATCGGGTATTCCTTCAACACACCAATGGTATTGATAAAATGAATACCGTTAGTTGCTGCGATCTGCTGTTGAACTATCCAGGGAATCTTGCCGGAATAGCCGGGGGGTTCAGGAAGGGTCGATAACTTTTCGTAAATGCGATCTTTCAATGTGTACACGCTATCTATTTCCAGGGGTATCGGGTTTGATCCAATTGAGCTATTATCAATAACTCTTCGCCGGAAAGATCATCCACAAACGATTCCTGTTGCAACGGATGGATATTTTCCAATCTGAATGGACTACTACCGACATAATATGGTTGGTTCTGAAATATATAATTATAAAAATCGCCATTGAGATAATTCGGGTGGACCTTACCCCAGGCTCTGTGAAATGCCTCCGGATGATTTTTCCGGTATGCTATGCTTCCATTAGGAGAAACTGCTATAAAATAACCTCCGTTAATAAGCAATTTTTCCGCAACCCGGATCATTCCGGGTATGTCAGGATGGTGCTCTATTACGTGGGAAGAAAAAAAAATGTGATTATTTGGTCTTAGGGCAATCTCACTTGTCTGGATGTCCATGCCGAGGTTTTTTATGCCATATGAGGCCCTGGACCGAGAAATTTCGAATCCCTGCACCTGATGACCTGCTTTCTTAAACTGATAGCCCAGGTAACCCCAGCTGCTGCCATAATCAATGATGCGCAACATTTTTTCTTCCGGAAATAAATTTCCAAACAAACGGAGGAACCTATGAGCATTTTTACTTGTGCTCCTGAACTCAGAATCTATTAATTCCTTTAGAGAGGTTTCATCCGGTAAATCGGTTGTTATTTGATCCTTTTCCTGGTATTCAGTTTGATAAAACTCCGGATTTACTTCCTTTTTATCTACAGGATGCCTGAAATATAAATGGCAATTCATACATTCCATCAATCGGGTGACCAAGTATTTCCTGTCTATTTCTTTGCAATCGGAGTTTTTGCAACAAATGCATTGGACCTGCTGCCGTGAAGCCAGCAGGGATTCCCAAAAATAACTCAGTTTTTGTTTGGTGGTAAGCATGCGCAGGCTATTCGCATCCGTTTTTTCCCATCCAATAATCGAGTACCACAAAAAGCCAGATTTCCTGCCATCGTATATCAGGGTCTCCAGACAAAAACCGGTTCCAAATTATTTTCAGATGATCACCCTGTATAAAGTCACGTTCTGAAATAAGGTTGATATGATTCTCGCAAAAAGCACGTAATTCTTTTTTCATCCATTCATTCCATGGGAAAACAAAACCCTGTTTTTTCCGGTGGACGATTTCGTCGGGAAGCAGGGGTTTCAGCGATTCTACCAAGAGGCTCTTAGGATAAACTGGCACTTTGAAATGATCAGGAATGGACAAAACAAACTCCACCAGATCCTGATCAAAGAATGGCTCGCGTATTTCCAGTGAGTTAGCCATGCTCATCTGATCAGTGTCTTTGAGAAGCGTTTGCTGGGTATATCCCAGATATTCTGCAGCAGTAACCTGGCTATAGAATGGAAGTTTGACCAGCGCGGATTTCTTCGAAATCAATTGTTCGGCGAAGCTGTACTCATCAGTTCCATTCAAGTTTGTGAGTTCCTGTAAGGAAGCAGGCGACAATAATTGTCGTAGGATGGGATATGTATACTCGATAGCAGGAGACGGCGATGCGAGAAACTGTCGCATTCTGTCTTTTTTTGCGCCTTTGCCAAGAAAGCCGGATAAACTGTTCCTCAGCGCGGATGGTGTTTTCCATAACCAGCGCTTCTGCTGGAGACGAATGTAATATTCGAAGATGGGATAACCGACAAATAATTCATCCCCACCAATACCGGAAAGCGCAACCTTGATCCCTTCTTTGTGGATTGCCTTTGAAACTACAAAAGTATTGATCCCGTCTCCGCTCGGAACATCCATCGCATCCAATCCGTTTATCAATTCTTCCAGCATCACTTCAGGACTCAGTCGGATTTGGGTATGCCGGGTATTGAATTTCTTTGCGATAATATTGGCAAATACAGATTCATCATATTCCGATTCGTCGAATGAAATATTAAAGGTATTAAGAACAGAATCCCCGGCTTCTGCCATGAGTCCGACAATGGCGCTGGAATCAATACCTCCTGATAAAAACGCACCAACCGGAACATCACTGACGAGCCGGCGCCTAACAGACTGAAGCATGAGTTCTTTTACTTTCTGCTGCACCTCCTTTTTGCTGGTGAAGTCAAAATCATAGTTTTTTGCCGTCGGATCCCAGTACTTATGCGTGCATATTTCTCCATTCTTGACTTTCATCCAGGTGCCGGCTTCGACCTGGCGTATTCCCTTAATTGGGGAAAACGGGAAACTAATGGACTGGTATCGGAAATATTCGAATAATGCAACCTGATCAATATTGCGCTTTATGCCGGCGATAGTTAAAATTGCCCTGACCTCCGAAGCAAAAATAAATTGCTCCTGATCCTGGTAGTAATAGAGCGGCTTAACTCCGAGCCTGTCCCTTGAAATAAATAATTCCCTCTCCTGCTTGTCCCAAATTACAATGCTGTACATCCCCCGCAGGTAGTACAGGCAATCTGGTCCCCATTTTATGTAACCGGCGAGGATCACTTCTGTGTCCCCGTGGGTGCGAAAAGGATAACCGGCCAGAAAAGGTTTAACCTCAGCATAATTGTAAATCTCTCCATTGAAAATAATCACGAAGCGTCCTGAATGGTCTTCGAAAGGCTGGTTGGCGGCATCCGATAAATCAATAATTGCTAGTCTTCGCTGACCGAAAGCCAATTCGCGATCAATTAAAAACCCTTCGGAATCGGGACCACGATGACACATTGAATCGGCCATCCGGCGAATCTGATCAGGTTGTACCTGCTCATGCTTATTTAATATGCCCGCGATTCCACACATGGTTAGTCTCCTTTCTTCCGAATAAGTTCCTGATACAATTCGCTGTATTGCATGGTAATGTTTTTCAGTTTATAACGTTCTATATTCTTAAAGCCTTTTTGAATCAGTTGAATCCGATAAGGTTCATCATCCATAATTTTTCTAATACCTGCCCTGATGGATTCGACGCTGTAAGGGTCAACCAGGTAAGCAGCTCCACCTGAAACGGAAGCCATGGGTTCTGTATTGCTTGTTATTACAGGACGACCGACAGCCTGTGCTTCAATAATTGGCAATCCAAATCCCTCGTAAGTGGACGGGAAAACCATGATATCAGCGTCAGCATAAGCTTCCAGCATTTGCTGATCTGTTAGCTTATTTAATAAATGGTATTTGATATTCCTTTTTATAAGGTTCGCTATTTGTTTATCAGTGACATATCCAACAATTATCAACTCAACGTTAAAGCCCTGCACTGCTTCAACAACCCTGTCAAGATTTTTATTCGGGGCAGTTCCGATGAACAATAGCTTCGGGCAATCTGCTTTATAAATCCTCTCTATCGGTTTAAATAGAAGGTCGATAAAATTGGGGATTACACGGATCTTATCAGCGGGGACGCCGGTAAAATGCAAAAGATCTTGTTTAGTATTTTCTGATATAACGGTCACGGCATCGGCCTTATTAACCGGCATCTGATACCAAAGCAACCGGATAATCCAATGTCGCGGATTGGTTTTCGGGTAATGATGAAGTAAAACACAGTCATGAACAGTAAGTATATTGACATTCTTCTTATCACATCCAAGAATGGCATAATGAACATCCCCGGTAATATGATTGATTCGGGATTGGTTTTTCCGGACAAACCCTATGTTTTTCCTGATGCTGGATAATTTGCTGGTAAAAGGCAGATTGTATTGATGAACATCGAACTCATTCGAGGTCTGCCCGACGATCTCACCTGCTACTGCATGGAACAATTTTTCCACGCTAAAATAGATCGGATGTGGATTGCGAAAAAAAAGGAAAGGGATTTCATTAAAGTTCGATGTCGAAAGCGATTTTGTAAATTTGAAAAATGATCCAGGTAAAAATCATCGCTTTGACCAATGCCCCCATTGTAGTAAAAAGGTCCGTTTCCACACTGATGGAATAAAAGAAAAGAAAAGGAAGCCAGAGAACGACGGTGGGCCTTTTCTCAGCAAACTTCAATATAGAAGTAAGAAAGAAATTAAAGAATAACCCATACAGAAACATATACACAACCCCTCCCGCCTTATTAAAATTCGCATAGGCTTCACCAAGAGTACCGATATTCATACTATAACCGGAAATGTTAAAGCCCCAGAATCTTCGGAGATTTTCTTTACCCCCAGCCTGAGGCTTTTCCGGCCACATAAATCTGGGAATCAAGGAGGAGGCCACAGACTTCCAGATGGTCTCCCCATATCCAAACGGAAACCTTGACGGCACACGTTTCATAGTTACTGCAACTAACCAACCCTGATTCATCCTGGTCGCCGTGAAAAACATGTTATCCGGATCCAATAAAGTTGTCACATCCGTTACCCTGCTTGCTACAAGTGAAGCAAAAAAAACAGCATCACCACCTTTTCCTTCAACCCAATTCTTCTGCCGATACTGCATTTTTACTGATTGCAGCACTATGATAGTGAATATTCCAATCATGGCATAACTGAGTTTTGTCCGGAAGCTTGTCGTGGATCCGAGGAGAATTAAAATCAAAGAGCAGGCCATAATATAAATCATTTCTCCGAACATACCCACAGCAATAGATTGCCCCAGCATGATAACTATAACACTGGGAACAATAAGGCGTTTATATCTGTATGGCGAATAAATTACATAAAATACACCTACATAAGTAAGATGGGCTGCCAGGTAAAAAACCTGCTTTAGGTTGTCTGGTGATAAAAAATTAAGAACCCCTGAAGTTAGACCAACTCCAATGAGGCTTATTCCAATGCCTGATTTATGGATTAAATATCGTTTTGCGTTCTCTAGATAGACTTTGGGCGTTTTACGGAATCGCAATTTCTTTAGAGGTATTCTTAAGCCCAGGAACATGGCCATAACGCCAGGTAGTGCAAATGAAAAATAATCATCTGAACTTACCGGCATGTACTTGGCCCATAACCTCGCAAGGTGATTTTCTCGAGTATAGATATGATAAAAAACGATTGGCATTATGATACAGGTCAGGAATAGCGCGAGGATGGAAAGGTCCATGATAACGATTCGCTTGCCAAGGTTGTCCAGGAAATCCATAAAAGTGAACACGAATATGGAAAGGCTCAGCGACTCGAGGATGGTAAGCGGACTCGCAAGCCAAAGCACCAGGTATAATCCAAAACATATTGAAACGAAAACACTTTTCATTTTGTATCCTGATTGATCGCATTCATATACTCCATCACGGGCTTATATATGGAACCAAAGTTGAGTTTAGTCTGGAAGTCACGCAAGGCCTTTTCAGAAAGCGATTCATAGTTTGTCCGGATATACCTGATCTTTTCTCTTATATTTCCAATGGATAAATCTGTTGGGAGGGCCCAGGGATAAACGGAAAGATACTTTTTGTAGTGTTCATCGTCATAATATAGGACAGGCAAACCTGATGCTGCATACTCGTAGATTTTGTTCGAAGCCATGGCTGCTGTTCGGAAAGCAATATTTACCGGTTCGTGAACGGCTAATCCAACGTGGTGATTTCCAGTTATTTCTCTCAGTTCAGCATATGGAACAGGTCTGCGAAGAAACACTCGGTTTGATAGATGATTGCCTATAATTATGCTTTTCAGGTGCTGGATGAATTCAGTATTGCCTGGCCCGATCAGTGTGAGTGTAGTGTCGGGTTCAGCTTCAATAAAATTCACAAAGGATTCCAATCCATGATCATTCCCAAGGTGACCCTGGTAAATCAGTTTTAACACTTGCCGGGGATCGGATTTGGTAACCAGGATGTCCTCATTCCTTTTAATTGAAGGATAATTCGGTATTATAAAATAGGGCCCTTTCAGCTTCTGGTAAGGAAATGCATTCAATCTTTCAAATGATGGAAGGGAAAAAAGGTCGATGTGTTTAAAAAATTTCTTCTCAGAAACTACTGAAAAATATCCTACCGAATATTTCCTTACTGCTGAGATTTCCACAACATCATGATTATGGTACCATAACCTCGGCTTATACCAGACAAAAGGCCTGACCAAACGCAATGCCATCAGGGAGATAGGGTCCTGGCAAATAATCCATTCGTGCTTTCTCCGCATTAATAATTTATAAAAATCAAAAGTGAATCTTACAAATGAGCGAAACTTCCAGGCGATAGAAGTTTGTTCAGCAACGCGGATATCTATCAATTCACCACTGTGGATTACTTCAACTCCTTCTGGATAATTCCACTGATCCAATTTCAGGTTCCTGCAAATCACATACAAATGATCAGTTTTTTGGGCAAGCTCGTCAATTGCGTTCAACAGCGGGGGATAATATTCAGGGTGTGTGTATATAGCGATCGCGACACTTTTACCTCTGTCCGGATAGTTTCGGAACGGGCGTGAATGAATAAAAATTTTCCGGAGAAAATCGCGGTAACGGTCCCCATATGCATCCCATGTAAAACTATCTTCAATAGATTCCACTGCCTTCCTTTTCATTATATTCAGGGCAGTTGGATTATTAAACAGCCAGGTTAGCTTCTCTGTTATGACTTCGGAATTTCGGATAGGTGCTATAAAACCATTTTTTCCATCATCTATGATATTCTGGCCGCCCGTGTTCGGCGTTACAATTACCGGCACCCCGCAGGCCATCATCTGTGGTATTACCATGCTTAATCCTTCTTCCAGGGAAGGTTGCACGCCTATGTCGCAGGTTCCCAGGATTGCGGGCAGTTGGTAATGATCAATATGACCGATAATACGCCAGTTATCCTGCTTATATTTTTCTACCATTTCCTCCATCTCCGGGGCTATACTTCCGATGAGCAACACTTCAAACGCTTTGGGTGGAATTCGCAGTTGTTTTATCGCTTCGAAGAAATAAATAAGTCCTTTCCGAATGGAAAGCGTACCCAGGTAAACGATCCGGAATATATTGTCTGCCTTTATCAGGGAGAGTCTTGAATAAAAGCTGGCGTTAGCCCCATAAGGATTCATGAAAAGCCGTTCTTCCGGCATTCCCTGTGCAATAAAACTATCCTTTACAAAATAAGAAGGCACGGCAATATAATCGGCCTCTTCATATTCCTTTAGCTCCTGCTTGATCAGGGAGGGATTAATCGAAAATTCCTTATTAAAGCGTTTGTATTCTTCCTGCAATATCTTATTCTGCGTAAGTATATGGGAGGAACCCCGCTCCACAATTGTTATCATGCCCCTTTTTTTTGCGGCACGAATGCTGTGCAGGCACATGCCGCTCCAACCGATAAATATTTTACTTGTGCTTTTTCTCAATTTCCATGCCACCCATCTGTCAAAAATTGTATTCCACAAATAGGATTTCTTGCGGAATGTTCCGATGGGAAATGCGAGCAATAAATTGGTCTCTATTTTGGAAGTCGGAATATTTTCCTTGTCAATTCGCTTTATAAATTTCCGGGCAAAAGTATTTTTTGAATAAGCATAGGTGGTCAGGAGTTTATCAAGGAGCCCATGCTTCTCCATTTGCTCAGCCATTTCAAAGGCCCATAACTTCGTACTGCCGGCAATCGTCACCATCTCAGCTGATCAGGTTTTTAAAGTTTTCCTGTACGATTCGTGCGCGATCATAATAACTATAATGCGAGTCAACCGATCTTTTTCTCGCTGCTTCCCTGTATACTGCAGCTTCAGCGGCAGAAGCCGACAACAAATTTCCGGCCTGTTTCAGCAAATCCTCTTCATTCCTGTAAAAAAATATTTCCTTTCCTTCTTCAAAAAAAAGAGCCTGTTCATCGCTGAATGGTGTAAGCTGAATGCCGCCTGCGGCGGGTATTTCAAAACTCCGCATGTTGTGCGAGCCCCCGTTGTGCTTCCTGAAAATATTCAGTTGCACCCGGTATTGTCTTAATTTCCACCAGAATTCATTTCCATAAACTGCGTCGTAAATATTTACATTCTTCAATTTGGATAAGGAAGTCCTGTGCCAACCATGACCGTAAACATCCACCCTGAATCCATTTGCAGCCAAAAGCGCGATCCTGTTGACCCTTGTTTTATCCGGATTGCCAATAAATCCAATGGCATTGATCTCGGGTTGCTGCTGCGCCAAAAGAAAATCCGCTTCCGGCAACTCGAATCCAAAGGGCAAAAAAGCAGTCTTCAGGTGAAATGATTCCCCGATTTGTTTTTGCAGGCTAAGATTATAAGAAAAATGAAAGTCATAGAGTCCTACACTGCTCGTCACGTTTTTATTACCGCTGCCGGGTCCTGAAATAATAAAAGGATGGTCAGGATTATAATTCGCGAGTTTATATTTAGCTCCTAGCAGCTTCAGCGTATCGGGATAAATCTCCATGCCTTTAAAAATCCAGATAATATCCGGCTTTATATGATCTGCCAGCCGGATGAGTTCCTTGTTCACTTTTCTGTACCCCTTTCTTAATCCTGCTTTTGAAAGTATTTTATTTACCAGGTTCGAGGACCGGTAGCGGTAAACGAGATCAGGAGCGGGGTAATGGACGATCTCAGATCCGAGTTCCCGGAGATGCTTAATATAATATTGTTCAATACCATATTCAAAGTCGCTGCCAACCAGTAAGATCTTCATAGAATGATATCCTACCGGAATGCTTCCTCCATCACCGCTTTTTGTTTTTGGATGCTTAAATCTTTTTTTGCGTACGATGCAATGCTCAATTCACTTAACTGGCCATCTCCTGACCATGTTTTCTCAATCAAATTTTTCAGGGCAGTCACATTTCCTTCTTCAAACAAATAACCATGTCCATTCAGCAGATCAGGGAGTGAACCGCTGTTGGAGGCAATTACTATTTTTCCACAAGCCATTGCCTCCGCAGCTACTCTGCCATATTGTTCCTTCCATACCGGCGTGGATATGGATGGAACCAATATCAGATCTGCCGCATTCATGTAAGCAGCAATTTGGGTATGCGAAGGGTTGATAAAAACAACCCGGTCAGTAATTCCGGACTGCTGCAACAACCGGTTGACTTCTTCATGATAAGTAGAAGTAGAAGGATCGAACGAATCCATCATGAGCTGCCATTCATATTGTTTCAATTCACCCAGGGCGGGTATCAGAATATGAATGCCTTTCTCCGGCGTCAGCCTTCCAAAGTAAGCAATTACTTTTCCATGCAGATTCAGATCTTTCCTTACTCTCCATCCGGTTTCCGGATCCGGATAAAAATATGCCGGATCAAATCCAAGGGGCATATAGCGTACATTCAAAAAGCCTTTCTCCTTAAATATTCTTTCACCATCATGATTGACAGTGAATACCCCATCCACCAGTCCTTTTGACCTGCCCAGCATCCATCTCTTTACGATGGCCGCGGGGCCGGCCTTCCATCCTCTGCGATGGATCGCCGACGAAATATCGAGCGGAAGATTTTCGTTGGAAACACAAAACAACCAGGCATTATTTTTTTTAGCCCAATGGCCCAACCGAATACTGAGGCGGCTGACAGGGTCATTGTCCAATAAGATGATCCTTGGTTGTTTTTCATCCAGTATAGCCTGCAGACCTTCGAAACGATAAGTCCTCGGGTTGCTGCCGATCAGATTGAGGTAGTGCAGGGGCGGGTCATCGGATTGGGGGGGTTCCGCTGTTTTTTCACCCGATGCGAAAACCAGGGTCTGCGGAACAATGATTTCCACATTCCATCCATCTTTTGCAAACAAATGATAAACGTTGCGGTTGATGGCGGTGAAGCAGGCATGGGAAACAACGAGGAGGTCAATCAACTTTTCGAAAAATTTTCTTTGCAGAACTGCAATAGCCCTTCCAGTTCCAGGTTAACATCGTTCTTTATTTCGTATCCTTCAGCCAGTAAACGGCCGATCGAATAATTTAATTCAGGCTCTGTTGAAGGGACACAGTCAGCGGGCAGTTCAAGCGCAATATTTTTTTGAAGTACGGTTACGGCGGATTGAATGATTGCATCCGCCATATCCATCACACGCATGCTGATGCCCGATCCGAGATTATAAATGATGTGCCGGGGCTTTCTTGCCTGGATCAGCATGCGTGCTATAAGTTCCTCAACGTCTGATAAACAGATAAAATCCCGGTACTGACACCCATTTGAGTTCAGGACCAGCTTGCCTTTTTCAACTGCCTGCCGGCACAGATCGTTTGCCAGCAGAGTCCAGCGCCTTACCTGTGGGGAAACAGGAGCTCCAAAGGAATTGGAAAGGCGCAACACCGTACCATGAATTTTTTTTTGCAAGGTTGCAGAAATAACATAATCCTCCGCTGCCCTATGCGTAATAGCGTATGGATGGGTTGGAATTGGTAAAGATTCTTCTGTAATGGTGCCGCGCAAAGGCGATCCATAGATATGGGCAGTAGAAAAATAAACAAACCGTTCAACCTTCTTTGCTATTCCATGTTCAAGTATTCTTCGTGTTTCATTCACATTCACACGGATCGCTTCTTCAGGATGCTTTACGCAATCCAGTTCATTCAACGCAGCCAGGTGAATGACGGTATCTATAAAAGAAGGGAAAGTATCCTGGGATAATAATAGTGTGTGATCAAAACATCTAACGTTTCCGTGTAAGCGCAGAATATCTTCCGTAGCCGCTTTTCTGGAAGAGACCCATACCTCATGCTCTTCTGAGAGGCGGCGGGTGAGCCGGCCGCCTACAAATCCAAATCCACCGGTAATCAGTATTCTCATTCAAACACACTATAGGGAATCAATTCATTCTTAAGGGACATGTTTTCCGCTTCGGCGGGATCATGCGGAATGCTGGCAATATTCAGGAGCATGTTTACCTCGGCCGACATTCCCTGAAAGGCCATCCAGATGCCCGTTGGCACGGTCAGCCGTTGATAATTCTTTTTCGAGAGCTCCAGTTCCATGATGTTGTGGTAAGTTTTGCTCAGGGGTCGGTCGTCGTACAATACAAAGCGGATGGCCCCGGAAGGAACGATCAGGTTAAGTATCATCCGGCTATGTTTCTTCCAACCCTTGACCGCCCGATATTGTACCGTGGAAAAATATGCTTCCCCAAATCCATGAAAAGAAACTTCCTGCTGTTTTAATGCATGCATTACCTCTCCGGATTCCCCGGGAATAATGCTCAGCCTTGTGAGGCTAACATCATCTATAACACCCATGCAATAGATTTTTTCCTGGCAACTTCTGCATATTCCCGAATCTGGTTCAGGGTATAGCTGCTGATATCCTTCCTGCTGTTATTGTAAAAATAATTGTACCACTCTCCGGTGAACCGCGCCGTGGATTCAAAATCAAGCGTGGGCTTCCACTGCAGATAATAGAGTGCTTTATCGCAGTTCAGTTTAAGCAGGCCGGCTTCATGAAATCCGGTCGTTTCATCAATTTGAAAATACTCTTTCATGGAACCGGAATTCCAGAATTTATTTACAGCCAGCAATAGCTCGAGCACCGTATGATTTTGTTCCGCGATTGGCCCGATATTAAAAGGCTCGCCATTAATATCCCCTTCCGTTTCGGCAAGGATTTGTCCCGCGCGCAAATATCCGCTCAATGGCTCGAGCACATGCTGCCAGGGCCTTGTAGAATTTGGGTTCCGGATCTTAACGGCCTTTTGTTCATTCCATGAACGGAAACAATCCGGCACGATCCGATTAAGCGCCCAGTCTCCGCCGCCGATCACATTACCGGCGCGAACTGTGGTTATGCGCACTTTTGACCCGGATTTTTTAAAATAAGAATGAAAATAAGTTTTTATCACCAGCTCGGCAGCTCCTTTGGAGGCACTGTAAGGATCCTTCCCGCCGAGAGCATCCTGTTCGCGATATCCCCAGATCCATTCCACATTGTCATAACATTTATCACTTGTAATGATCACCGCATGGCATGGATGGTTAAGGGAACGGAGGGCTTCGAGTATATTGGCCGTGCCGATGGTATTGGTGTAAAAAGTATCAACAGGATCCTCATAAGAAATCGAAACAATGGGCTGGGCCGCAAGATGAAAAACAAAATCTGGCTGCACCTGTTCAAAGACTTCCTTCATCCTGGCACCATCGCAGATATTTGCAAAATGATGTTCTGTTTTGGCTGCCAGATTCAATTCTTCAAACAGAGAAGGTTTCGTGGGAATATCCTTGGAAATACCTGTTACTTTTGCACCCAGCGAATGCAGCCAGAGGCTTAGCCAGGAACCCTTGAAACCGGTATTGCCTGTTACAATAACCTTTTTATCCCTATAAATATTATTGAACATAACTGATCAGTTCTTAAATGTCAGCATTTTTTCCGCAGGAATCATCAACATTTTTCCCCAGACTCCATCAGGATCCTCATAGTTCCTGTCCTTATGGACTATCCACTTATTCGTGCTTATCCGCAAAGCTTCGTATTCATAATTGGAAAGCACATAGCCAATCGCATCGTCCTCCGCAGCAGTATGGGACTCCATGAGCATCAATGGTCTTTTTATCTTCAGGCATTTATCACAACCTTTTAATGCCCACACGCCCGCGCCTTCAATGTCCATTTTAATTAAATCAGGGTATTCGCCAATCCGTTCACTACCGAAAAAATCATCCAGGCTAATCGAATTAACTTTTGTGAGCGTACCCGTAGATGAATTGTTACCCCATCTTTCCAACATAGAAGATGAATGGTGATCCTCACCAATATAAAAATCTACTGTGCCAGTACCTTCTGTACAAGCGGCCTCTACGATCTCAACATTCTTACAATGATTAATCTCAATATTTTTTTTAAGAACATCCAGTATGGATGCAGAAGGTTCAAAGGCATAAATTCTGGCCGAAGGAGACAAATGCTTTGAGAAATACATGGAGTAAAAGCCCATGTTAGCACCCACATCCGCAACTACAATGTTTTTCCCCTTCCAACCGAATTGCCGGATCACTTTGTCCAACAGGTTAATGGAATCTGTTTCCCAGAAACCGATCAGCGTATGAAAATTAATGTCCTTCCGGTAGTAAGATTTGAGGCCTCTTAATTTTCCAAACCGCACCTTATAATAATGTCCTTCCCGGTATACCTTTTTAAGAATCCTTCTCAATACCGGGATCCCAAATTCCAGGCTCACAATTCTTTTGAAGTTCATTTGTAATTTTGAATAAATTCCGGTTTCAGTTCAGCCGGCATCAACAGCATGGTTCCCCAAACGCCATCCGGATCGGGGAATATTGTATCCTTGCGGACTATCCATTTGGCATCGTTCACGCGGAAAGACTCGTAATTATATTGCTGCAGCAGTTCACTCACGGCTTTATCTTCGGCAGGATTATGAGATTCTATGAGAATGAATGGCCTTTTCCGGGTTAAACAATTTGCGCAGCCCTTTAAAGCATATATGCCACCGCCTTCTATATCCATTTTTATCAGATCAGGATAATGACCCTGATTGAAATTTTCAAAAAAATAATCGAGGGTTGTTGTGGCTACAACAGTTTTCGTACCGTTGGTTGCATTATTCGACCACTCTCTCAGCAAGGAGGATTCGTGATGATGCTCCCCGAGAAAAAATTCATCGGTGCCCGTATGGTCGGCCAGGGCAAGTTCAAGGACCTTAACGTTGGAAACACTATTGATCACCAGGTTCTTCTTCAACACAGGTAGAATGGAACTGGAGGGTTCAAAAGCAAATATCTGTGCAGAGGGGTCGAGGTATTTTGAGAAGTAAAGACAATAGTATCCAATATTGGACCCTACATCGGCAATCACTTTGTCCGGCTGGTTTAGCCTGAAGCGATGTAATACTTTATCCAGTACCTGCAGAGAATCTCTTTCCCATACACCCATGGTTGCATGAAAATTAATGTCTTTCCGGTAATACAGTTTTTTCCCTTTAATCGCTCCGAACGGTATCTTATAAAAATGATCTTCCCTGAACCATAAGGAGAGAATCCTTCTTGCTAGAGAAGAATTAAAATGAAAATAGATAAGCTTCCGGATATTCATCAGATCCAGGTTTTCCATTTGGCATGCCCATTATCCCAAAGTTCATTCAGCATTTTCTTATCACGGAGTGTATCCATGCATTTCCAAAATCCCTGGTGCCGGTAATTGTATAATTGTCCTTCGCTTGCCAACCGCTGCAGAGGCTCCTGTTCAAACACGGTTTCATCCCCTTCAATATAATTCAGGACCTCCGGCTGGCAGACAAAGAACCCGCCATTGATCCAACTTCCGTCTCCCTTGGGTTTCTCCAGGAATGATTCTACCCGGCTGCCTTCCGTTTCCAAAGCACCGAATCGCCCTTCGGGCTGAACGGCCGTCATAGTAATAAATTTCCCATGGTCCTTATGAAAGTCAACAAGCTTTTTAAGATCTATATCTGAAACACCATCGCCATATGTGAGCAGGAAAGGTTCATTGCCGATGAATTCTTTGGCCCTTTTGATGCGGCCGCCGGTCATCGTATCCTGCCCTGTTTCCAATAAAGTGACCTTCCAGGGTTCGGATGTATTGTTATGAACCTGCATTTCATTTGTGCTGAGATCAATCGTTACATCGCTCTGATGCAAAAAATAATTCGCAAAATATTCCTTGATATAATATCCTTTATAGCCCAATAACACAACGAACTCCGTAAATCCGAAATGAGAATATCCCTTCATGATATGCCATAGAATGGGTTTACCCCCAATCTCGGCCATGGGTTTGGGCCGGATATCTGTTTCTTCACTAAGCCGGGTACCAAATCCGCCGGCAAGCAGTAAAACTTTCATAATTATACTTTAGTTAGCAAGGTTAATAACAAGTATCAATTAGCCGATATATCTTTTTTCCAACGGCCGGCCAATAATCCCTTTTTAAGGTAGGCCCTCAACGAAAGGTATCTGGATTCAAATAAATACCAGAAAATAGTTACCAGGATCAGGACAATCAAAAAGGCGAGTATGTAAAATAAGAACTGCCTCAAACTAAAAATTTTTGGTGTACCGACCAGTATTGCACTTAATAATGAAGCTATGGGGAAATGAATAACGTATAATGAAAATGAAATGCCTGAAAGGAATGCAGCGACCGTTTTAATCTTACGGGGAAGCGCCCGCGCATGGATCAATCCATATATCAGCACCCCCGTAGCACCGGCTAACATAAAGTCCTTCGTAGTGCGGTCCACAATTTTCAATCTCATGAGAATTAAAATAAAAACAAAAAGTATCGTAGAAGATAGGATCAGCATATTGACGGTTCTTGTGGAAGGGGAAGCAAAATGTTCCTGGGCCAGTACAATTGCAAATCCAACCAGCCAGATGAAAAAGTATATAGAAATATTCTTTCCAATAAAGAAGCATATAACTACGGCAATGCCCAATAATGCCAATCTTTTCAATAATTTTTTACTCACATAAGCAATATAAATCAGGGGGAACAAAACATAGTACCAAAATTCGTTTGCGAGGCTCCACAAAGGGTCATTGGTTCCAAATTGGTTGACAGTAATCGTCTGCAGGAAAAATATATTACCCAGAAAAATTCCTGGCGTTGAATTCTGCTCCGGATTCAGAACGCCTAAATATTTGACACCTCCTGAATAAGCGGCAGCCGAATGAAAGTATTGAAGCCCGATATGATCAACAATCGCAGTCAGGATCAGGCCGGGTATTATTACTATCCATAGCCTTGTAATTCTGTCAATAGCATAAGATTTAGCTGACCAGGTATTTTTTAAATAAGAAAAATAAACGCTCCTCGATATTAAGAAGCCGCTCAATACAAAAAAGATGATCACGGCTTCATGGGCAAATCCCGTCCCAAGATAAAATGCAGATATGAGTATTCCTTTGGGGCGGGTAGAAAAAGGAAGAAAAAAAAGCGCACGCAAATGGCCAAAACATACTTCCAATGCGGCTATCACCCTGATCAGGTCCAGCCATGCGAAATTATGCTTTGGGTTATTTTGGATAGTATGCTAAATTAATTAAGCGCTCCATTTTATCCAGTTGATGCTGATATTGATTATCCTGTGCATATACAATACGATACTCCATGAGATTTTCGGCGTTGTTTGCCGGGAGGTCACCGATTATTTTTTTGAACAATATTGGCAATTGGTCATTGGTTGTTCTTTCAGTAACCATGCTAACCAGGTTTGGCTCTTCACGATATGTTGTAATATTATTGGAAATGATCACTTTTCCCGTACTCAGGTATTCCATTACCTTATGGTAGTTGGTTCCCCGGCTCTGATCTTTCTGAATATCGTAACAAATCAGGAGTGCATCCATTTTTGCCAGGTTTTCAGAAAGGTCTTTTGTTTCCAAAACCCCATGAAGGATAACATTTTTAAAAGCCTTCAACTGAACAATGAATTCACGGGTAGCCGGATCCACACCCGCGCCTATATTCGAATCTTTTGCTTCATAACTGCCAAAAAAATGAAATTGGGCATCCGGGTTCTCTCTTATAATCTGAATCAGAATGGGGCGATCCAGATCGGTTCGGAGGAGATTTCCGGACATGCCGATATTGATCCTGCCATTGTCCGAAATAACATGCGGTTGACGGGTCAGAAACTCTTCGGCAAGGCCATGATTTACAAAATAAGAAGGTATTCCGGACGATTGATATTTTTCAAGGATCTCTTTCGTAACGGAAAATAGGATATTGGCTTCAGCCCCTGCAATAATTCCAATCCGGTCAGCCGGTTCATCCACGGGATGAAATACCTTAAAAATCTTCTTATCAAATAAGCGCAGAGGGAAAAGGTTACCTATATCAAAGGACCATACAATATCTATTTTTTGTCCAATTACATGAAGGATATCCCGGATCTGTTTCCTGATTAAAATATTATATATGGACCTTGAATGGAACTTCAGGATATAAGGGAAGAATAATTGCTGATTAATTAAAAACAGGTTTGGATGATTTTCGAATTTCTCTATTGTAATTCTCCTGTTTCTATTCCTCATGCTCAAATGATGATTATCGGGAGGATTGAGAAAATATACTTTATTGCCCCGTTTAGCGAGTTCAAGTGCGTAATGGTGCTTGGCAAGCATCATGTTTCCCCATGCCTGAGGCGAGAGTACAAGGATAACTTTATTGGTAAGAAAACCTGCATCCATTGAATTCAGTGGTTTAGGAAAGGGATGCAAAAAAAGACCTGATGGAGTCTGCAACATAGGCAATCATTTCTTCTGTCAGTTCCGGATACATGGGCAGAGAAAGGATTTCATCTTGCAACTGTGTAGCGACGGGAAAGTCGGACGGCTGATATCCAAGATATTTATAAATCTCCATATTTGGCAGGGCAACCGGGTAATGCACCGCTGTCTCAATACCCTTGTCAGCTAAGTATTCAGCAAGAATTTTCCTCTGTCCGCTGCGGATCACGTACAGGTGCCATGTATGCTTTGTATGAGGTCGTTGTTTGGGAATTATTATTCCCGGAATATTTGCAAGCCATTTATCATACAGCATGGCATTCAATATCCGTTTTTCCGTCCATTCTGCCAGATGCGGCAATTTCGCAGTTAGTATGGCGGCCTGCATCCCGTCCAGGCGGCTGTTTATTCCTTCCATCTTATGCTGGTGCTTTTTAAGCGAGCCATGATGTGAATACATCCTGCATTTTTCGGCCAGCACATCATCGTTCGTAATGATGCAACCCGAATCACCATAAGCCCCGAGATTTTTCCCCGGATAAAAACTGAATGATCCTGCATGGCCGAATAAGCCCGCACGCTTCCCTTTGAATTCAGAAAAATGCGATTGGGCGCAGTCTTCAATTAAAAATAGCTTGTGTTTCTCACAAATTTTTTTAATGCTTTCGATATCACAGATCTGACCCTGGAGGTGAACCGCAATGACGGCTTTCGTATTCCTCGTAATTTCGGCCTCCAGTTTTGTTTCGTCCATGCTGTGGAATTCCGGATGCGCATCGACAAACACCGGTCTGGCTCCTGTTTGGGTAATGGTTTCCGAACTGGAGATCCAACTGTTGGCGGCCGTGATCACTTCGTCCCCGGCGCCAATCCCCATCATCCTCATCAATATATACAATGAATCCGTGCCGTTTCCACAACCCACGACATGCTTAACGCCGTACGCTTCGGCAAAATTCTTTTCAAAATCACTCACAAAGGATCCTCCAATAAACGAAGATTGCCTGATTACCCCGGCAATCGCTGCGTCTATTTCCGTTTTTATGGATTCATACTGCGCTTTCAGGTCAACTAAAGGAATCTTCATTATCGTTTTATATTCGGATCATTTCAATGCAGCCTGGCAGGATTGCCTGCATAGTATACCGGGTTCTGTAATATCCTTTGTAACGACCGCGCCTGCACCAATGACCACATGGTCGCAAATACTCACCGGAAGCAGGGTTGCATTGGATCCTATAGATACATGATTGCCGATGCGGGTGGCCTTCCATTTATTTCTATCTCCCGCTGGCTGGGCCGCCTCCTGCAAACACATCGTTAATAAATATCACACCATGACCTACAAAACAATGATGACCGATGGAAACCAGTTCGCAAATAAAACAATGGCTCTGAATCTTTGTCTTCTCACCAATCAGCACGCCTTTTTGAATTTCCGTAAACGGGCCAATAAAGCAATCATCCCCAATGCTGCAACCATAGAGGTTCACGGGTTCAACGAGTTTTACATGGATGCCAAATTTTACATCGACGATCCCGGTCTTAAGAACAGTAGGTTTAATCACCGGTACTATTTTTTTTAGCCTGACGATAAATTTTTTCTATGATCTCCACTGTTTTCAATCCTTCCATGCCGCTGGTGGCAATTGTTCCCTGCCCGTTCAACACATCGATAAGATTTTTGTACACTTTATCGTGATTGGACATGGACCCGAAATATTGACCATAGTTGTTCGGCGGATTTCCCGGAGGCAAGGTTGCTGATGGGTTCTCCTTCCAGGCTCTGGTATTCCAGCTCATTGAGGTATTGTCCGCCAATCTTTACAGTTCCTTTCTCCGCAAAAATCGTAAACGATCCTTCCATATTTTTTTTATAAGCATTCACTGTATAATTGATGGTTCCGATAGCCCCATTGTTAAACTTCAAGATCACCATTCCCGTATCTTCAAATTCTATCATGCCCTGGTGATGAAAATTTCCGGTTTGTGCCGATACCCAATCCACATCTCCGACAAACCAATATAGCAGGTCGATAAAATGACTGAACTGTGTAAATAATGTTCCTCCATCCAGTTCCCTCGTTCCTTTCCATGAATTCTTATAATAATCCTCATTCCGGTTCCAGAAGCAATTGAGCTGGATGCTGTAAATCTTTCCCAGCTTTCGATCGTCGATCAACTTCTTCACCGCTTCAACGGGTGGATTAAAGCGGTTTTGCTTTACGATAAACAACCTCTTATTTGCCTTCTCTGCAGCATTGACCATGGCGGAACAATCCGGTACGGTAAGCGCCATCGGCTTTTCACACAATACATGGTGTACCGGCTCTCAGTGCCCTGATGCTATGGTCTGCATGCAAACCATTCGGCGTGCAAACGGAAACGACATCTACTTCCGGTGCAGCCAGCCAGCATTTCTTCGAGACTATTAAATCCTCTTGCATTGCATTTTTCTGCCAGTATTTTCATTTTGCCGGCATCCGTATCACATATGGCTGCTAATTTCCCCACATGTTCTGATGTGCTCGGCATGCCTTTGAGCAATCCGTCCGCAACCCACGATAGCAAACTTAAACTGTTTATTCATTTCCTGATTCCTTTCCCGATCGATTTCCTGATCGGAGCCGTTCTGATGAGCATATTCATATACATTTCCTTTAATTTTCTGTCCGATTTAAATAAGCCATGTCTCTGTGCCGGCAGATGCATGATCTTTTCAAATTCTTCCGCAGACAAACCGAACTTCTTCAATACATATTCCTTATCAGATCTGAGCTGCGGCAATTCATACAAGGGTTTTTTCAACTCTTCCAAGGCTTCGTCCCTGGTGATCTGGCCTGAACAAATCAAGGTAGACAAATGCGCTTTTCGTTTATCAATATGAAATTTCTCCGGAAGGATATAGGCCTGGTAGAATTTAGTAAACTGGGACTCATAATGTTTTCCCCCATAATCCCTCCAGCCCAATTCTTTTTGAATAATCTCCTTTACCTCTTTCTTATTATAAGGAACATAATTGAGAATAGAAACCGGATTCAGTCTGAGTATAGCAGAATAATAAATATATTTTTTAAAATCGAGGGTCGGATAGGTTTTTAATTTTCTCTTACCATACCTGGCATGAATATCCTTCAGATTTGCAAAATCCATTTTATCGTATAAGCCAGGAAGGCGGCATGATATATTCGGTAACGATATTTGTCCCGCTGATGATATACCCGGTCTTGTGTTCTTTTGCCAGCTTATACATGGAAGCAAAAATCGCATGATCGGAAACCACTTCAATATCTACTACAGAAGCATGTAAATAGGCCAGTTGAATATCCCTGAATTCTTCCCAGTCCACCACCAGGCTATATAAATCAAACCCGCATTTCGTGATAATATTCTCAACGTTTTTTACAGCCAGTTCAGAATCCCATCCATTGTCGAGGTGAACCGCCAGCGGACGGAGTCCATGTTGTTTGGCCAGATAGGCCACATAGGTACTATCAACCCCTCCGCTCAATCCAATCAGGCAATCGTACCGTTTTCCCTCTCCCCTCATTCTTTATGCTGATAACCAATTCCTCCAAGTTTCTTCCTGCCAGCTTCTCCTGTAAAAACCCCTTTCTTCGCTGCCGTCTGGTATTCATGATAATAATTGCAGACTCCATCTTTATCAAACCGGATATCCGGATCTGCAATATTATCCATCACCGTTTTTGCGCACTGCCTGAATTTAGGATCCCTGGCAGAAATGATCATGGCAATCCCACATTAAAATTATAATGCTGAGTAAACATTTTCTTCCAATTCTTTTTGGGCCGGATAGCTGATCAGGACTGCACGATGTGGTCAGCTGAAACACAAACATGCTTCCCGCACTTACGGCAGAAGCGCCGTGTTCAATGGCTTTTCTGAAGTCAGCCAGCGAACCCGCGCCGCCCATGGCGATCACAGGAATATTTACTGATCCGGAAACTTTTTCAATCATGCCCAGATCATATCCTTCAAAGGTTCCGTCGCGGTCTATGGAATTAAGTAATATCTCACCTGCACCGGCTATCCTCCATTTGTCTGGCAAATGCAACCGGACTCAACCGGGTATTTGTTTTTCCATTATCGGTGCACACGTTAACTGAACCAAATATTGATTTCCTAAATCAATCGAAACCACAATACTCTGGCTTCCGAATCGCCTGGCAATCTCCCGGACTAGGGCCGGACTTTCAACAGCTGCCTTATTGACAATTACCTTCTCAGCGCCGCTCATCAGGATTTGCTCCACTTCCCCGATCCTGCTGATTCCACCTCCATAGGCAATGGGCATGAAAGCCTCGCTTATGATAGATACGAGCCTTGAAATATCAGGAGATCTTTTCTCCCTGCTGGCATCAATGTCAATGATCGCCAACTCATCCACTTCCTTATCATTGAAAATGCGGACCGCATTAATGGGATCGCCCACATATTTATAATCCTTAAAGCGGACAGACTTTATCAATCCTTTTTTATGCAGCAGCAGGCCAGGTATCACGCGGATCCTTTTCATTAACAGCGGCTGAAATTTTCAAGGATCTTCATACCGTATTTATGACTTTTTTCAGGGTGAAACTGAACGCCGTAAATATTATCGCGACTTACCCCCGCAGTAAAGTCGTACCCGTAGTTCGCCCTCAACAATTCGTCTTCTTTATTGTCGGGCTGCACGTAAAAAGAATGCACAAAATAGAACCTTGGTTCATTTCCCAGGTCCTTTGTCAATACAGAAGGTTTGACAATCCCGACATCCGTCCAACCCATATGCGGGATTTTCAGATCGCCGAGTTTTTCCTTTTTGAATTTAACTGTCTTCCCCGCAATCCAGCCCAGTCCGGGTTCCGATCCCTCCTCACTGTTTTCCATGAGCATCTGGAGTCCCACGCAAATTCCCAATAATGGCACTTTCTCTTCGATTACTTTTTGAGTAACCAGGGGTCGCAGTCCCGATGCATTAAAGCGCTGCATGCAATGATCAAAGGCACCTATCCCGGGCAGGATGATCTTATCTGCATTTTCAATAGATGAATTGTCTGAAGCCAGGACGGATTCAAAGCCGGCTTTTTTTAGCATGTTCTTTACGGATGCCAGGTTACCTACGCCGTAATCAATAATTGTGATCAGGGGCATATAAATATTTTAAGATTCAATTCCATTTTGTGCTTTTTTCTCTGGCCTCCGCTGAGATATCATCCCCTTGTCCAGTGGAAAATAATCAGAAATTGAAAATATTTTTTTTCTGAAGTCAGCCCATGCGTAAGGAGCTATTCCTGATTCATGATCCCGCCAGGGAGGGCTGGCCTGAATCTGAATATATGACCTGTCACGCAATACAGAAATTACAATACTTAGCAGACGGGAGATCGAAATTTCGTCCGGGATCATTACATAACGAAAATGGGTGTCCCCAATATCTGTAATCCGAAATGGGAAACTTCCAGCAGATACTGCCCACATGCCAGGAGGAACAATATTAACGACCCCGCCGGACAAACAACCGGGTAACAATAAAGAAGAACCATTGCATCCTATCACCAGGTGGCTTTCAGCATATCTTTCCGCCTGCTTTTTTGCGATCGCGTCTTCATGTACAGGATGGCGGTAATCTTTTATCCAGGAAGGTAGATCCGGTTTTCTTTCATCCATCCCAGCAATAGCAAAATCTACTGATGGAATTTGTTCTTTTAATTTTTCACTAAATTCGAGTATCCAATTGAACTGGAGTCGTTTTCTCAGACCGTTAATCGTTTTAGGAAACAGCCTCCTGGAATACCGGTTATCAACGCTGCGCGGAAGTACTCTTTTCCAGAATCTGTCCGTTCTCCAGATAAAAGTCAGTGTGGGATTCGCAAGCCGCTCATCCCACTTTTCCAATGGAAAAGGGTTGATCCCTGCATAATCTTTAATATTGAAATCGTGAGAGTCCGCCTGAACAAATGAATGGCAGATAAAGACATCATTTACCTCTTTTAATAATTCCTTGATTCGATGATCGAGTTTATCAAACCAGTTGACCGCTCTGGAAAAAGGTATATCCGCGACCCACACCTGGGCGGCACCATCCGGTACCAGCCAGCGCAATTGTTTTTGTACAAGGATCACGAGGTCAAATTCCTTTTTCTGCAGGTAATAGCTTGCGCTAAACAATTCATATATAGCATGACCGTAAGTTGCATCAATGGTATTGAGTAAAAGAACCGGGCGCTGCCCCAGTTGCCGGTTTGCCTCTACATTAATTGAAATGCTTTCCTCGTTTCGATTTTTATATGCATCAACGAGTCCATTTAAATACCAATTCTCAAATGGCATGCTATCCTCTCTTTCGCCAGTATCTGCGTCAATCACGCCCGGATAGAACGAACCGGCATTGACCGGAACCTCCGAATAAAATCTGTGTCCGCAATGGGGGCATTCCATTTTAGTCATGACATGCATTCCGGTCACCAGCCAGTCGTCCGGTCGTGTACTCCGGGCGCAGGAAGGGCAGCGAATCTCAAGATCCACAAATGGTTTTAACCGGATCATTTTTTATCAAATGGCTCCTGCCATACAACCCTTTTTATATAGTCCGTGTAGGATAAGATAATCCGTTCCACTTTTTCTGAAACATTCGGCATGCTGTAATCACTAACCAGTCTGAATTTCCTTTCACCGGCTTTTAATGTATCCAACAGAGATATTCCCTGAATTACACGTTCCGGATTTAAGCCAACCATCATCACCGCAGCTTCTTCCATGGCTTCCGGTCTTTCATGTGCTTCACGGATATTCAGGGCCGGAAAATTCAATATAGAAGATTCCTCTGAGATCGTACCGCTGTCAGAGAGGACCGTCCTCGCGGAAATCTGGAGTGCATTGTAATCAGTAAATCCAAATGGCTTGAGAAACCGGACTTCCGGCTGCACTTTTATTTTTTCATGCTCAATCATATTGCGTGTACGCGGATGAGTGGATACAATTACAGGCATATGAAATTGGCCGGCAATGCCGTTGAGAATTTCAGTAAAATGATGAAAATTCTTCCGGCTGTCTATATTTTCCTCCCGATGACAGCTTACCAGAAAATACTTGCCGGGAGAAAGATTCAACTGCTTTAAAATGGAAGACTGTTTTATTTTCGGAAGGTAATGGTTCAGCACTTCAAACATCGGGCTTCCCGTTTTGATCACCCGGTCTGCGGGTATTCCCTCCCTTAAAAGGTATTCCCTTGAAATATCAGAATAGGGGAGATTAATGTCTGCAATATGATCCACGATTTTTCTATTGATCTCCTCCGGAACCCGCTGATCAAAGCAACGATTTCCCGCTTCCATGTGAAAAATGGGAATATGCTTTTTCTTTGCCGGGATGGCGCAAAGGCTACTGTTCGTATCGCCGAGCACCAAAAAAGCATCCGGCTTCAATTCATCGAGCAGGGCGTCAATGGCTATAATAATTTGTCCGATGGTCTGCGATGCGGTTTTCCCTGCCGCATTTAAAAAATGATCGGGCTTGCGTAAACCCAGATCTTCAAAAAAAACCTGGTTTAATTCGTAATCATAATTCTGCCCCGTATGGATCAGGATGTGATCAAAGGCCGGAGAGTTATCGAATTTATTGAGTACCCTCGACAAGCGAATGATCTCCGGCCTGGTTCCGACTACCGTTACAAGTTTTAGTTTTTTCATGCGGCTGTTATTTATACTTCCTCAAAGAAAGTATCGGGGTTTTGGGGATCGAACAATTCATTTGCCCAGAAGAGGGTGATCATCACATCTTCTCCGATATTCGTGATATTGTGCGTATATCCGGGCGGGATATCCACAACCCTGGGTTGTGAACCATTTACTTCGTATGCGATCTTTTCATCACTCAACACAGACCTGAATTGGATAAGGCCCCTGCCCTGTATCACGACAAACTTTTCCGTCTTGTTGTGGTGAAAATGATTTCCGCGGGTAATGCCGGGCATGGTGGTCGACAAAAATATCTGGCCGGATGTTTTTGTTTTAAACAGTTCAAACAATGACCCCCTGGGATCCGTCTTTAATTCAAGACCATAGGAGAAATCATTTACAGGAAGGTAAGTAAGCCAGGTGGAATACAGGGCTTTTTCAAGGCTATTCCCGACATTGGCTAGGAATAAGGTATTTCTGTTTGATTGAAAAGATGTAATTGTTGAAGCGAGGTTTCCCAGGCTAATGGAATATTCAGGTTCTACCTTCCTTTCTATTACTTTTTCCATGCCATTTGCATGCTGAAGATGGCTCATAAAAGACCGGATGATATCATCTATATAAACAAGCTTTATTTCATGCGCCGGATCCCTGATCTCAATCGGTAAATGATTTGCCACATTATAACAATAGGTGGCCACAACTGAATTATAATTAGGGCGGCTCCATTTCCCGAATACACCGGGCAGGCGGTAGATGACTGCTTCTCCGGTTTTAACCTGATCATGGATATAATCCTCAGCATCCTTTTTGCTTTTCCCATAAGGATTGTCGAGGGTCGCTTGAATGGAGGAAGAAAAAATCAATTTATATGAACGGCCGCGCTTTTCCAGTTCATCAACTATAAATCGGGTAAGAACCGTATTATCTTTCTTATAACCGTCGGGATCAGGAGGCCTGTTTGCGCCTGCCAGGTGAAAAACGATGTCAGCTTCATCCAATTGCCTGACCCATTCCTCCGTATCTGCAAGGCGCTGAAGGCCGGATGCCTCTGTGTTTTCCAACCGGTTAAGATGCACCAGCAGGTTTTTTGCAATAAAGCCATTGGACCCGGTAACGAGAATCTTCATTTTTTCGAATTCAACTCATCCTGCAGGTAGTCCAGGGAAAGCAATAGTTTTTTGGTTTCCTCCAGCGATAGCCTGCGGGTATTGTTTGAATTATAGTCATCAATTTTCCCCACTTGTTTTTCTCCTTCAGAGAAATATTTTGAGTAATTCAAATCCCGCCCATCCGTCGGAATCCGGTAAAAATCTCCAAGGTCCTCGGCTTTTGACATCTCTTCGCGGGTACAAAGTGTTTCGTAAAGTTTCTCTCCATGTCTTATCCCGATTATTTTTATTTCGTTGGAAGCCTTGAAAATATCCTTCAGCGCGAGTGCAATATCCATGACGGTGCTGGCCGGAGATTTCTGAACAAAAATATCTCCCGGCTTAGCGCGGTTAAATGCAAATTCCACCAGTTCCACGGATTGGTCCAGGGACATCATGAAGCGTGTCATACCGGGATCCGTAATCGTGATGGGTTTATTTTCCCTGATTTGTTTGATAAATAAGGGAATGACGGACCCGCGGGATGCCATAACATTTCCATATCTCGTAGCGCAAAAAACCCTTCCGCTATCATTAAGCAACCTGGATTTGGCCACCATCAATTTTTCCATCAGCGCCTTGGTAAGCCCCATGGCATTGATAGGGTACACGGCCTTGTCTGTACTTAACACCACGACTTTGCTTACATTATTCTGCCATGCAGCCTGCAAAACATTTTCAGCACCGAGCACATTGGTGCGGACCGCCTCCATAGGGTAAAACTCGCAGGAAGGCACCTGCTTTAGTGCCGCTGCCTGGAAAACATAGTCGACGCCGATCATCGCATTATTGATGCTGTTGAAGTCCCGGACATCTCCGATATAATACTTAATTGTATCGTTCTTATATTCAAGCCGCATATCATCCTGCTTCTTTTCATCGCGGCTGAAGATCCTGATCTCTTTGAGGCCCAGTTTCAGGAACTTTTTAAGGACGGCGTTTCCAAAAGAGCCTGTACCTCCGGTGATGAGTAAAATCTTATCCTTAAACATACATCAGGAATTATTATGTTAGTGTGGGTTATGGACAGCGAAGATATCTCCTCCGCTTGAGTATAGGCGGTAGTTTGCATCCGCAAGAATTCAAAAAGCCGGTTCTGGGTATCTTCATTCATACATCCCCACTCAAATAAAATATAAGATGGCCTTTTGATCAATTGATCCAATTGACTAAGTATTTCATATTCGAATCCTTCTGCATCCACGATAAGAAGGTCGAACTCAGATACTGAATTTCTTTCCAATAGCTCTTTTAGTGTAACTGTCCTGATGCCTCTGGTTTCAATTTTTTCAAGCAGGGTTGGAAAATTCTTCAGATTCAGGTCAATGGCCTTCGGGTCAAATGTTCCAATTTGCTGAAGCCAGTCGGGATCATTGTATTGAGGAGGAAGGAAATAAAAATTCATTTCGCCCGATTGACCCGAAATACCAACATTTTCAAATATTAACTCCTTATTCCCCTGGTATGCAATCTTTAATTTTTCAAACATATCAGGAAGAGGTTCTACCAGGATACCCGTCCAGTTGTATTTCTTAATAAACGCGTGCACAGGATCATTCCTGACACCATCATTTGCTCCAATCTGGACAAAAAATATCGGTTTTGCTTTTTTTGATAAAAGTCTGAAAAAGAAATCCTGGCTTACCTGATTCAACCCCGGCTTAAATTCAATTCTCTTTCGGTCAATTAATTTGAGATATTGATTAAGCGACATTACCCTTAGGACGAGGTTCTTGATAATTTGTTTCAGGGTATGTTTCAATAGATAAAAAAATTAAGCCTGTAGCCTTATCTGCTTACACAGTCGTTTCAAAAATATTTTGCATCAGATCAAGTTCAGCGCTGACTACTTTTTTTAAGGAAGCTTTTACCCTTATGTCAGCGGCAGCTTTTTGAGACATTTCCAGGTATTTATAAGGATTCTCATACAAATAAATTATTTTATCTGCAATATCCCGCGCATCCTTAGCAGTAAAACCATCCACCCCGTCCTGAACATATTCAGGTATAGCCGAATTATCTGAGGCAATGGGACACAGTCCACTACACATGGCTTCACACATTGAAACACCATGAGAATCCTGTCTGGTAGGGCATAGGAAGATTCCTTCATTTGCATGAATTGCCGGAATTTGGCTATGGGGAATAAAATAATTATGTAATTGGACGTTCGGATAACCTTTAATCTTGTTTGTTAATGGAAAGAAATATTTTCCTTTTCCATAAATTCTAAATGTTAAATCCTCGAATTTGGAATACTTGGATAAATGCAGAATTGCCTTAATAGCAATATCATTGGCATATTTTCTTGTTTCAAATGTGCGAATTAATAAAATTTGCTTTCTCGATTGAGGCGACTTGCCGGAATAAAAAAACAAATTGTCATCAATTGGATTCGGAATAACGGAAGAATTCCTGATCCTGGAGAACAGTGTGTCTTTCGAAGTAATAGCTCTCATCCATTCAGAAACAAAAACAAAATAAATTCTTCTGGTCTTGTTCGAATCGCTGATTATCTTTTCGAAACTTCGCAACTGCAAGAAATTGTGGAAAATCAGGTAAAATAATTTCTTTGGAAGAAAATCTCTTATTCCCAGGTTAAACAATCGCCTATACCAACCTAATGCTTCATAACCATGTACCCAAATAATGAATTTCCGGGCACTTTTCAAAACAATCTCATTAATCAGGTTTCGCATCGCAAAATGGACCAAGATCAGGTCCGGATTGTGGCTATCAATTAATTCCTTTAATTGTTCCAGATCCTTTAAGGCCCTAACAGGCACTCCTTCAAAGACATAGTCAGTTTTATGTAAAAAGGAGACAACCGAGACATTGGTGAACTTTTAGGTATTCTTTAACGCGAACATGAACAAATACGTCACCATATAATACTTCATTACTTGGATATCCATCGTCTAAAATCATTAATTTCATAAATCTGGTCCAATTAAAACTTTACTCATTCTTAATTAATCATTGGCATCACCATAGGCGTCCGATTTATTAATTTTTTCGGAATATATAGAAATTCCGCCTTGCTTACTTTCGATTTGGTCAGAAGCGGACGGTCTGAATTTATTCTCGACTTGCTTAATTAATTTCCAACCAAAAATTAAACGATCTATATCATCCGTAAATTTCCGATATGTTCGTGGGATGACGTCCTTGGCAGGTTTTCATCGACCGCATAGATTATTACGAATTGCGTACTGCTGGCAAACAAATTTTTAAGGTAGGCTTCATAAACATTCACCTCTATAAGATGATACAAAACATCCAGCGATAAAG
The DNA here is from genome assembly GCA_963705005.1 of uncultured Chitinophagaceae bacterium. Taxonomy (GTDB): domain Bacteria; phylum Bacteroidota; class Bacteroidia; order Chitinophagales; family Chitinophagaceae; genus Puia. The sequence goes on along the minus strand of CAVPIO010000006.1, from coordinate 24,909 downwards.
CAGCGTCGCATAAGAAAATCCCACCATGGTAGCAAAGCAATCCTGATCGTAGAGGAAAAAGCTTTTTGAATTATGGATTTGAATTTTGAGATACATTTCTTAAGAACTGACCGCGACACGTCCAATCCAATGTATCTCGGATAAGCAGCTAAAGTAAGTTGATTCCCATCGCCACACCCAAACTCAATTATTGATTGTATATTATGTTCTTTTACAAAAGCGTTCAGGATCGTAGCTTTAAAATCTGCAAGACGGCCATATCATCCTTCGCCTGAATTACCCCCCGAATTGTACCTGAGCTCCCAATATTCCGCGGAATTGAATGACTGATTTTGCTTGAATAACTTTCTTTTAATTCTCCTTAGTGGGTCGAGTCAGATTCCATTGAAATTGTACGGATTTATTATAAATTTACACCTATTTGCTCCTAAAATTAAGGCACAGAAATCTTAGCCCCTTACATTAATAATGCTATCAATTCGGATGGATAGTTTTTTCGCGCCAACTACATTCAGATGGTCAGCATCTAAAAAATCATCCTTCTGAAATGAATTGTCGGTTAGATAATTCTGATAACTAACATTTGAATATTTTCTGCAAAGATTGTCAACAGAATCCATAGTTATCTTAAAAAGTCGTTTATCGATTTTATCCGTATAAGAATGCCAGGCGGGTGGTGTATAAATCACGATACGAACTCCATTCTTCCTTGCCAACTTGAGATAAGATTCTCGTACTGTTTCCTCATTGAGGGCAAGATAACCCTCATTCATATTTTTGGTATGCCTCAACGCCGAGGCATAACCTGTGCTATCCAGGTTCCTGGTTTTTTCCAAGGCATGGTCAATCCCAAATCCCAAGTCCGAACAGGTGATATTATTATTTGATTTATGAAAATAATAATCAGTTATTCTTTTCAAATTGATACTCAGGCTATAACTCAGCATTTCGTAATGAAAAAACCTGCTGGCCGGACCATTCAGATCTGAATAAATCGAATAATCCTTGATCCTCCAGGATTCAGGCGAATTTTCCATTTCTGAAAAAAGCGTAAAATAGGAAATTGGCAATATGATCCATTTAAGGGAAACAAGTTGTTCATTATATTTCTGGTAGATTTTATAGTCGTACTCTATCGTCTGCGAAACATATGCGGCATTGTAACAGGTTTCGCTAAAAAAGGCTGGATTTATGTCGTAATATGCATGGGAACTTCCCAGGCATAATACCCTGATATCAGCCGCATTCCTCTCCAGATATTTCCTCTTGGTTCCATAATCATTGGGAATATTCCTTATCAAGCATTTCACCTGCAATAAAAAATATCAAAATAGGAGCAAAAAAGGAAAGACTTATTATAAATTTTCGCATGTTAAAACTGGAAATAGATGAACTCCCGTTTTTCACCTGCGAAATAGAAATATTGAAAATACCAGGCTATAATAAAAAATCCATTTGACCGGATTTGCCCATTTCTTCCTATAAGGGAAATAGCATATTGGCCTTCCCTGCCCATCCATTCTAATATGAGAAATACACCGACCAGGGCAAATATTATCAAAGGATGAAATGTTGCAATAAATGCCTTACCCTGTGGTTTTGCGAATATGGACGGGGAAAAGATCTTCCGATGATACTGAATGCCTTCGAAATACTTTCCGACCGAAAAAATATCCACGCAGAGGACTGTCAAACCGAAGGTTAGTAAAATATTGAAAAAGTCCTTAAGAGAAGGCCATCTATTTCCAGCAGCCACTATCTCCAGATTTTGTCTGTTTCTTTTCAGGAGGAGCAACGGCAAAAAATAAAGAGCATTCAGAGCGCCCCAAGCGAAAAATGTCCAGTTCGCCCCGTGCCAGAATCCGCTGACAATAAATATGATGAAGATGTTTCTAACGCTTTTTAGTTTGCCCGATTTGCTTCCTCCCAACGGAATATATAAATAATCTCTAAACCAGGATGAAAGCGAAATATGCCAGCGCCTCCAAAATTCAGCAATATCCCTTGAGAAATAAGGGAAAGGCAAAATTTCTTAATAAATCAATTCCAAAAAGCTTTGCCGTACCAATAGCAATATCGGAATAACCTGAAAAGTCACAATAAATCTGAAAAGCAAAAAATATCGCCCCTAATAAAAGAGTACTGCCACCATAGTGGGATGAACTATTAAAAATCGTATTTACATAATCCGCAACATTATCAGCAATAACTATTTTTTTAAATAGACCCCATAAGATTTGCCTTAGTCCATCAACCGCATTTTCATACTCAAATTTCCTATTTCTCTGAATTTGTGGCAATAAATGAGTGGCTCGTTCAATTGGTCCTGCCACCAGCAAGGGAAAGAAACTCACGAACACAGCGTATTCTACAAAATTTCTTAACGGGCTTTATCCTTCCTTTATAGATATCGATCACATAAGACAACCCATGAAAAGTATAAAATGAAATTCCTACCGGTAAAATAACCTTTATGGTCCAGAAATTTGTCTTTAATTCCAACTTGGGAAAGAGCATCCGCAAATGAAGTGGCAAAAAAATTATAATACTTAAAAATCCCAAGAAATCCCAGATTAACTGTCACGCTTAGCCAAAACCATAGCCTCTTTTGTCTTTTGACTCTGCGCTTCTCCCATTTTAATCGCCGTAAAGAAGTCCAATAAAGTCGAGAATATAAGCAGGAATAAGAATCTATAATCCCAACACGCATAGAAGAAATAGCTAGAAACAAGAAGTAATATATTCTGAAGACGAAGGGAGCGATTTGTTACAAACCAATATAGAAAAAACACTATAGGGAGAAATATCGCAAAACTAATTGAATTGAATAGCATGTTTAGGTCCTGGGGAAGAGTTGTCTTCTAATTTCTTGTTAAAGTCCTAATAAATAAATTAATTACTCTTCTTAAATATCTTCTCCCTAGAAAATGGTATTTCATCCAGGTTTTTAAAATAAGAAAGGCTTTTTTATATTCTTTTCGTCCTTTAAGGGCATTTATATATTCCAATTGATTCTTAGTATATAACTTCATTCAAAAAAGGAATGTTGCTAGGTTTTATTGATTTTTTTAAATTTCTGCAAATGAATAATATTATTTTCATACCATTCAATTTGATTATTTAAATTTGATATTCCTGCATTGTGTTGACGATATACACCAGCGATAAAATTCATATAATAAAATTTTCCATATTGCGATAGAATTAATTGCAAAAATGTATCTCCGCTTTTTACGTCATGAAACCATTCTGGTAGATCTTTAAGGCGATTACGGAAATACCATTGACAGAGTCGGGCAATAAAATTCCATCAATACTTGCCTTTGATCAAATGATTTATCCTCATTATAGTGGCAATAAATGGAGCGAAAAGATTTATTTGTAAGGTTCTCTACCGAGGCGTTCGCAGAGCATAGAACGTAATCAGCATTTGATTCAAGAAAATCAATTTGCTTTTGGAGTTTTAAAGGATCTGTCCAGAAATCATCACCATCACAAAGAGCTATATATTTGGAATTACATGATTCAAATAAAATTCTACTATTTTCATACGCCCCAACGTTTTTGTCATGAAAAATAGCAACTATTTTGTCAGGATAGTTTAAAAGATATTCCTTAACTATTTCCCTGGTGTTATCAGTTGAGCAATCTTCTCCAATAATCAATCTATAATTAAAATCTGTTTTTTGATTTATCACACCCTCAATCGCCTGTGAGATAAATTTTTCATGATTATAGACACACATAGGGATGTCCACCAAATACTCGGGATTCATCATTTCCTTATTCCAGCTACAATGAAGTAATTTATTTGAACTCCCCAAAAATTATCAAGACAACGGCAAATAGAAATATCTCTAAAATAACGAGATAGTGATTGCCGTACTTCTTCTTCATTTTCAAAAGTGCGAAATATATATCCGTTGCGTAAATTGTATAAATCATTAGTGATCTCAACATGACCATCGCCGAGATTTATGCAATCCTTTAATATAAAATTATCAGGTGCCGGCAAGGATGCAATTAGTACTCCGTCCAGGCTTCATAACTCTGGCCATCTCTGCAACGTTCTGATTAAACGAAGTATTTTTATCTACATAATAACAAGAGTGACACGCTAACAAGTAATCAAAATATCTGTCTTCAAAAGGAATCCTCACATTAGTCCCCTTCTTCAATTGCGCTTCAATTCCAAGGCGATTCAATTTCTCTTTTGCCATTAAAATTATCTCATCGGAAATCTCAACACCATAAATCTGAAAACCGCAGTTGTGCAGTAAAGGCATATTTCGGCAATCACCGAATCCCAAGTCTAGACAACTTCGCGCCGCGATATTTCGTTTTATCCAAGCTAAGATTCGGGTATTTACCCAAAAAAGTTCTGATGACCCATTCTGTCGGATAAATATGTTCAGAATTAGATTTCTTATGAAAATTTGTATATGTTTCTTTTACGTTTTCCATCTTAGATATTTTCTAGTACGGCAACTCCAAATCCGTTTTGACCGAAATTATTACCGCAATAAAACATATAGATTTTATTTTTAAATTTTACTACATGTGGGTAACATACCATCTCAGAATCCCATCCAGCTTCGGATATTGCTAAATCGCTCATCTCATCAGCGCGAATCCAATCGACATAATTATCCCCATATGCATATCCTATTCTATATCCATTTATCCTTATTTCTGAAATTCAACCCATGACGATAAGAAAAGAAAATATGGTTTTGATTATTTATCCTTATAAATGATGCACTTGTCTGGCATTCCTTGGGAACTTTGGTAGGAATAACCTGCCTGTTATTATCAGACCAGTGAATCCCATCCTTCTGAAGTCGCAAATCTTGTAATATATATTGATTCATAATGACCATCCAATAAGTTCCATTCAATTCCTGCATTATACCACATGATAAATTCCCCGTTGTCAAGCCTCATAGCTCTTGGGCATGCCTGTAAATATGGATCGTTAAAATACGGCACCCATTATAGGTCCTTTTGAATATCGCTCAAATGTCTTACCATTATCTTTACTAATAGCCAGCCCATTTGACCACTTATAAGGTACGGAATACATACGTGTCCATCCAACGTAATAAAGCCATATTTCTTTCTTATCGTTTAAGTTTAATACTGATCCAGGCATGATACCAAATTCATCAAAATCTCCGGGACCACCCAATTGCAAAACTGGCTTATCAGAAATTCCGATAAACTTAAATGGCTCGTTCAATTCAAAATCTGCAAATGCCGTATTACTTACACAGTTCCCAAATTCATCCCTTTCTGGTCGGCATGTAAAATATATTCTTAGTCTATCTTCCAATTCCAGGACATTCGGATTCTGGGAATAATGATTCATCCAGTTTGTCCTATGCTTTGTGGGGTCAAAAATCTGGCCCAGTTTTTTCCATTGCAGCATTTTCCTAGGAATTCTTTTTATTTAATTGGCTTCAGCAGCTTTCTTAACTATTTCATCTAGCCATTCAGACATTCCCTTTCCGGATTTTTTTCTTGCTTCTTGTAGCTAATTTTTTTGTTTCTTCAGAAATGCCTTCGAGATTGCCAAAATATCTAGTCCAATGAGTACCACCTCGTTCGCTCGGAATGGGAATATGATAATTTGCCTCGGGCTCACCTTGACCAACAGTAAATTCCAAGATAAAAAATGCTCCCATCATTATCCATTCAATTTTTACTTCTCTGGCTTCAATCGGGATATCAATAAGTGGGATTTCATATTTAAAAAGAGGATTTGAATTCATCATGATTTTGCCAAAATTTGTTTCTCTTAACCAAGGTCCCATACTTTCATCACCAACCAATACTTTTCCACCGGGTTTCACTACCCTGGACAGTTCAGCCAAACATCTTTTAACATCTGAGAAAGTACTTATTCCCCCAAAATGATAAGCCGCATCAAAATAATTGTCTCCAAATGGAATATAACTTGCATTTGCGATAGAAAACTCAATAATGTGTTTCTAATTTTCTAATCTATTAAAAGACTTTTTTAGAAAACTTGGCGATAATTCCTGTACAAAAAATCGTCCCCTTTTACCCAATTTCTTTGCCACAAATTCAGCACCTCTTCCGTCCCCCGCACCAATTTCTAATACTATTGAGTCCTCCTTTAAATTCAATCGATTAGTCATGTTTGCTCTGACGTCGCTTTCATTTGACTTGAATGTCCAGAAAGGAAAGGAAGCAAACTTCTCATATTCAGCAGCCAACTTCTCATACGTTAATCTGGTTGCCTCATCAATATTGGCCAGTTCCTTTGGCCAGGTAAAATCAGGAATTCCTGCATTGATATTAAATTCATGCCGTTATCACATTTTAACTGCCTTCTATAATATTTCCATCATTATCTTTTTCATTTGTCAACACAAAAGAGGATAAACAAACTGGGCATTTATATATATTTAATGTCAGCTAGCTTCATGATTTCTCGTTTTATTGAAAATAGATAAGAAATTATATGAACGTATAAACTTAAAACCTAAATGCTCAGCAGTTTTTAAAGATCCCAGAATTGTCCTCAAAACAATCCCAATTCGCAATAATTCCATTATCAAGACAATAATTTACAAATCTGCCAACAACCAATTTTAGCAAACCCTTTCATTCTGAAATCTGGTAATGTAGCAACATCAATTTCAGCAACATCATTTTCAACGCAGGCGGAATAACATATTGAAACTGGTAAACCAATTTCGTTATTTAAGATAAATCCAAAGCCATTCTCCAAAAAATCTTCTTTGAATTCCAGAATTTATTGTCCAATGAAAGATTAAAGACGGATAGATTTTCAAAATTGTTTGAGTTGATCTTGTCAAATGTAAATCCAGGAAGTATAGAATACGCCGGTAATAGTTGTCCGTTCGAAAATTTCAACTGGACTCTTTTCCTGAGTCTGTGTTTATCCTGTCAGAATTCTCTTTGCTAATACGATATCAATTCTTGCGCTGCATCATATAAGTGAAAATAATCCGGCAGTTGATCCCATTGAATAAAGAAATCCAATATCTGTTGATATTCGATTTCTACTTTAAAAGTCAAATAGGAAAATCCAGATTTATGAATTATAAAATAAATCCCATCATCCGAAAACACCTTCCCTTCCTGTAATCCTATTAATACTGAATTAATCAAAGGGAATGGAGTATTGCTTATACCGAAATTCGAATTTTTTATTTCGCTAAACACCATTTATAACGAAGAGAAATTAGACATCCTCAAAAACTGACTGCTGGTAATCTTATTGGTTTTTGATGATTCCGCAATAACAACTTTATCTTCCTCCAGATCTTTTGTAATAAGAGTATTGGCACCAAGAAAACAATTTTTCCCAATTGTTACACTATGACCTATTGTAGCATTTACCGCAATAAATGTGTTGGCACCAACCTGTACATTTCCTGAAATATTACAACCCGAGGTTAACCAGCAATTATCGTGAATTATTGAATGGTGCGCCACCATTGCGCCACTACAAACGAACACATTATTCTTAAACTGGGTACAGGGATGAATAATTGCAGGTGGCATAATAAAACAATTCCACCCAAATGTTACATTGGAAGGAATATTACATAAAGGACTTATAACAGAAACAAGGGAATATCCCTTTTCCATCGCTTCAGCACATTTCTTTTCACGTAAGCGGTTTAAATCATGATATCCCACTGCAATGAACATATCATAGTCAGGAGGAGGAAATTTCTTCTCGACTTCCTGGAATGAAACTACTGGCAACCCATTAAAGGTCTCAGCATTTATAAATTCAGCATCTGCACAAAATGCTGCCACGTCAAAACCGCATTCTGAAGACGCATAGTAATATATCACATCAGCAATTTTGCCTACCCCGAAAATGACCAATTTCTTTTTCATATTATAAAGAAGCTAATTGTTTACGATCTATTTTACCATTAGCATTTTTTGGAAGCAGGTCCAGAAAATTGACTACCCTGGGTATCATATAAGGTGGCAATAAAATTTTTATATCACTTATTACCTTTGCTTTATCTATAGTTTTATCAGAAACACTAATAAATGCTTTTATCTGACCCAGTTCCGCATTTATTTTTTCATATACCACTCCTGCCTCATTAATATAAGAAAGTGTACTTAGGGCTGCTTCTATCTCTTCAAGTTCTATTCGGTATCCCATATGTTTGACCTGGTTATCAACCCGGCCCTTAAAATGCAGGTATCCGTTTGATGTTTTTGTACGATATCTCCCGTTTTATACATCAATTGATTAAAATGACTTTTGGGATTTTGAACAAAGGACATCGCAGTTCGTTCCGGATCATTATAATATCCTAAGCCAACACAGGGTCCGATTAAAGCAAGTTCCCCAAGATCCGGATTACTATTATCCAGACGGCAGGATTTCATATCCAAAATTATTTGCAATATTACCCAAAGGCGCAAGTTCATTCATGTTTTCAAAATCCGAATTTGATATTGTATATGAAGAACAGATACATGTACATTCCGTTGGTCCATATACATTGTATAGTGTCATACGGTCTCCAAACATTTCATACAATTGCTTTAGTTTGTTTTTTGGAAAACCTTCTCCACCAAATGAAATTCGCTTTATCGTTTTAAAATCTTCTTTTTGATAAGTGATTTAGTTGTAAGCAAATAAACAAGAAGAGAAGGAACAGAAAACCAAATGGTACAACCAGAAGCATTTATAGCCTTCACCAGCTGAGCCTGCATTCTTTACAAGATCATGGCTCAATGGGACAAGCGTCGCTCCATTAAAAATGGAGGTATAAAAATCAAATACCGAATTATCAAAATAAATGGGATTGGCATTTGTGAAAATATCCTCCCGGTCACCTGAAATGTTTCCTTTCCCCACTGAATGAAATTAAGCAGATTATTATGGCTCATTAAAGCGCCTTTTGGAAATCCTGTTGAGCCGGAAGTAAACATAATATAAGCAGGATTACCTCCATGTATCTCAGTTGTCCCTGGCCATTTTTCTTTACTGTAAGAACTGAATTGTGTTTGAAGATCTTTATCCGCAAGATTATATGATTGAATGCCAGGCAAAAGTTCAGTAAAATAATGTTGAATTTCCGGTGTTTCCTGATCGAAAAAAACGGCCTTTGGCTGAGCAGTTCTTAATGATCTTTTCAATTCTTGGCCAGGGACTGCTTACATCCAAATTAGTATATATAATGCCTGTTTTTAAACAGGCCAGCATTAGAGAAAATGCATAAACTGATTTTTCATTGAATATGGCAACTACTTCACCCTTTCCGAATATTTTCTTTAATAAAAATCCGGCAATTTGATTAGATATATTGATCCAACGTGGCATAATATATGAATTCTCCTTCCGGATATCGCAATAGCTGTTTTGAAGGCATTTTTTTCAGCAACAGCGTGAAAAGCAATACCTAAATTATATTGATAGCTCATGACTTCGCTAAATTGTCAAGCCTCCGTCAACGGCAAGAGTTTTACCGTTGAAGTAATCATTTTGAATAATAAATTCCACTGCAGATAATAGTTCTTCAAGCTCTCCCAAGTTTTCCCAGGGGAATGGCTTTTTGCCATTTTTGCAACATATGCTCATTCAGGCTTTCTCTCGTTGAAGGAGTATCAAAAAAACCGGGAGCAATTGACACAGCACCGAATGTTGAACATCCCTAATTCTTTACTCCATGTTTTTGCCAAGGCTTCCACTGCAGCCTTTGTAGCCGCATAAGCAGATTGTCCTACATTACCCTGGGCAGAAATAGAGCTAATATTAATGATAACTCCCTTCTCTTTTTTAGAATCATTTGTTCTACTACATTGGAAGTAATATAAAAGACAGCATTCAGATTAAGATTTATCACTTTATTCCAATTGCTATGCTGTGTTTTTTGTCGCCTTTTGATAAAAGATTTACCAAAGGTTCACTATGGATAATCCCCGCATTATTGATGCAAACATTAATTCCTCCGTGTTTTTCAAATATTTCCCGAATTATCTTTTCCACCACACCGGCATCAGTAATATCACATTCAAATGCTATCAATGAAGGATGATGCTTAATGAGATCATCAATTAACTGTTTGTTATTATCAATAACAATAACTTTTGCAGCTTTTCCAATCAGGCCCAATGCAAGGAATTGACCAATTCCCCTTCCGGCTCCGGTAATTAATATTTTAGCCTCAGTTTATTTTCATTTATAATTCCTTTCCTTTTGAAATAATCACCTTTTTTATATCTCCGATAGTTTGCATATCTGCTATTTCATCCCCAGTAAGTTCTATCTCATAAGATACTTTCAAGTTTAGTTATAAAAAACATATGTGTAAAGAATCCCATTCTTCCAAGCTTAACAATCGGGTTTCATCTGTAAGTTGAGACTCCTTTGCATTGAAAGACTCCACCAAAATTTTATATAACTGCATTCGTATTTATTTTTTTAACAAGCGTATATTGGCTCAAAAGTTTTTTAGCTTCCTCAACATTTACAAACATTAATACATCTATTATGGATAAGTGAAGGAATAAATTCAGTTTTTTGAAATTGATCATAAACTAATATCATTCATTTTTATAAAATCAAGAACAATATTTTCAGAATTAAACCTTTCGTTATCATAAATCTCCATTCCATTGATACGGATTAATATAATGATCCGCCTTTAGCATTTTGCATATCTTAATGATCTTATCCTGTCCGCTTTGATGATCAGAAGATTTATATTCCAGGTCACTTGATTTCATAAATTGGGTGGAAATATCCAATAAAGCAGAGATTGATTTAACACTTTCCTCTGTCAATTCACTAATTAAAGAATATTCCTTTTTATGTAAAAAATCACTCAAGCCATTCATAAAAAAAACCAAAGCAAGGCGCCTTTTTATAGTTGCACTTCAATGGTCTTCAAAAAATCAGTTCGCCATTTCCCGAAATCTGAAATTTCTATCTCATTGATTAATTTATTTTGACTTGCCTTAATTAATGGAATTGTAAATCTGAAAGCCTCATTGTTTAGCTAAAATTCGATTACGATTGATCCATCCTTTATTAATAAAATTTACATCATCAAAAAAAACAAAGCTATCAACAGCATTGTACGAGTTGATAGTAACCCAAGTAAGGGAAAATATAAGGCTGCATTACAGCAATAGTCATTTCAATGTGTCTTTTATCAACTCTGCAATCAATTCAATTTCCTCTTGTTTCAATCCCACATATAAGGGAAGGCAAACTACCCTATTACTGATACTTTCAGAAATTGGGCAGTGATTGATTAAATGAGCTGTTTGAGGTACTTTATTTAATGAAGGATAAAAATATCTTCTGACATTTATCTCTTTAGCCGCAAGTTTTTCCCTGACTTTCAACATCAATCTTTCATTCTCAAATACTACAGGCAGATACGCATAATTGTATTCGAAATCCTTTAACTGATAAGATGGCCTTAAAATCTCTTTTGGAATAAGGAATCTAGATCTCTACTATTTTCTTTCTTTCTTCTATAATCGAAGCAACTTTTGGAAAATCGCCAAACCCATTGCTGCATGAAACTCAGAGTTTTTCCCATTGATACCAACGGAATAATAATCATCGCTAATATGACCAAAACTTCGATATAATAAAATTTTATGCGCTAATTCTTCATCGTTGGGAATAATGCAACCTCCTTCTACAGTATGAAAAAGTTTTGTTGCATGAAAACTGCAGGTAGAAATATCTCCATTATTCAATAATGACTTTCCTTTATAGGAGCAACCAAAAGCATGTGCTGCATCATAAATCACTTTTAGTTTATACTTTTTTGCTATGCTTTCTATTTTTTCAATATCACATGGCAGTCCATAAACATGGGTAGCCAATATCGCTTCCGTATCTTTTGTAATTGCCGCTTCAATCTTATCTGCATCTATGCAAAAAGTATTTGTGTTTATATCAACAAAAACAGGCTTGCATCCTTCCCATAAAATAGCATTGACCGTAGCGACATATGAAAATGGAGTAGTTATGACCTCTTTTTTTATTTCCAGTGCTTTTAATGCCATTTGTAGAACAATTGTTCCGTTTGTGCAATAAGAATAATTCTTTTACATTTAATATATTCTTTTAATTTCTGTTCCAATTCCCGAACTAATTCGCCATTATTGGTAATCCATTCTTTATCCCATGCTCTTTTTAGTATATTTATATATTCCTCAAAAGGTGGAAGAAAAGTTTTAGTAACGTTAATCATTATTCTTATTTATTTCCCAAACCAGATTGGTAAGTTTAATCACTCCTTCTTTTTGCCCCTGCCAGCCTAATGAGCCGTCATTTACGGGCAAGACTTCAAATGATAACAAATCAACCCATTCCGTAATCACGACACCTCTGTTTTTGACCAATAAAATCCGGGAAAATGTATAAATACCCTCGTTGAATATATCTCCTGGAAAAAATGTTCTAAAAAAAATCTTACCTTCTTTATAATAAGCAGGTTCTGCGTTCATTCCGGAAGAACCGACTTTTACCAGCGTTCCTCTCTCATCAATCAGATGATAAGTAATATCCAGTTGTTGTGATTCAGGAACCAGGTTATCCATTTCCAGTTCCAGAACAAAACCACTTTTTGTATTGAATTCATATTGTGATCCTGTATTCGGGTTATATACTTTGGCCATTAATAATCTCGGGCATACATATTGCCCGGGGCATCTTCTTCTCCCATTTTCTGAATGTATTCTGTTGAATAAAATTGGAAATATAATTTGATATGCAGGCGTTAGCTTCACCCGCAAACATAATTTTTCCTTCCTGCATAACCAGTCCCTTATTGCAGAGATTTCCGACTGCCTGCATATTATGACTGACAAATAAAACCGTTCTTCCTTCCCTGCCACTCACATCCTTCATCTTCCCCAAACACTTTTTTTGAAATTCTGCATCTCCTACCGCCAGGACTTCATCGACGATCAGTATTTCCGGTTCCAGGTGAGCGGCCACACCAAATGCCAGCCGCACATACATACCGCTGCTATACCGCTTTACCGGGTGTATCAATATATCTTTCCACGCCGGCAAAATCTACAATCTCATCAAACTTACGTGTGATCTCCTTCTTCGTCATTCCCAGGATCGCGCCATTCAAATAAATATTATCGCGGCCGGTCAGTTCGGGATGAAATCCCGTTCCTACTTCAAGCAGACTGGCAACTCTTCCCCTGATTTTTAGCTGTTCCAATGGTTGGCGTTGTAGTACGGCTCAATATTTTGAGCAACGTGCTTTTGCCTGCTCCATTCCTTCCAATAATGCCAAGGATTTCTCCCTGCTTTACTTCAAAATTGATGTCCCGCAGTGCCCATACGTAGTCGCTGTCGCCCTTTCTATGTCCGGTCATTGGATTCGCCGATCTTTAAATAAGGGTCCTCTTTCCCCCGAATTTTATACCAGAGCCGGTTAATATCATGAGCGATCGAGCCCGTACTCACTTCACCGAGTCGGTATTGCTTCGACAATTTTTCAACTTTTATTACAGTAGAAGACATTCGAATGAATATTTTTTTCCCTACACCGTATCCATGAAGGAGCGTTCTACTTTGCTGAAAATAAACAGGCCAAGCATTAAAGAGACGATCATGAATCCAAAACTATATAAAAGACCATGATAATCAAAAGAGCCCTTTCCAAAAAGAGCGGCCCGGAATGATTCAACAATGCCCGTTAGCGGATTGAGATCAATAATTTTTTTGTATTTGCTGTGCGAAAAAATGACATGGGATAGCCGATGGGTGTAACATACATCAGCAACTGAATAACAAACGTGATCAGAATTGTAAAATCACGATACTTGGTAGTAAGGGAAGAAATAATTATTCCTAAACCCAGGCTTATTCCCGCAAGGAGCAGAACGAGGATAGGTATCCATAGCCAGTTTATGCTAATGGTTATTGGAAAACCATTAAAATGGTACCAGACCATAGCTGCAAGCAATAAAGAAAATTGAATTCCTAAACGAATAATATTAGAAAATACCACCGACAAAGGAATAACCAGCCGGGGAAAATATACTTTCCCGAATATAGGAGCATTGATTACAAAAGTATTGGATGTATTGGTTAGAGATGCTGAAAAATAATTCCAGAGGGTTATACCGCTCATATAGAATAAGCACGGGCTGAACACCATCTGTAGGAATGTTTGCGATTTTACCGAAAAGCAAGAGAAAGATGGCCGTTGTGAGGATAGGCTGCACCAGATGCCAGACGGGGCCCAATATCGTTTGCTTATATTGAGCTGCAAAATCTCTTTTGATAAAAAGAGAAATGAGATCCTTATAGCGCCATACTTCTTTTAAATGAAGATCAAACAACGAACTCCTGGGCCGGATTACCAGATCCCATGATTCTGTTTCTTTATTATCAATCATACGAATTGCCTTACTTTATCCAAACCACTTTCCCCACCATCTCATCACTTGTTTATGGACCGGAACCATTTTCTTTTTTGCCGGTTTTTCAAAATAGCCTGATTCAATTCCATAACCATAACCGCCGTAATAGCCATAACCCCCATAGTACCCGCTATAATACCCACCTTCCAGTTTCACGTCATTTAAGATAAGAGATAACGCTGGAAGTTTTTTTTCCTGGTAAAGATCTTCCACCAGACGCATGATTTTTCTGTACGTAAGTCCCATTCTAACTACAAAAAGTGTGCAATCTGCATATTTTCCTAGCGTGACGGAATCGCTGACTAGTCCGACCGGTGCCGTATCCATAATGATCACTTCAAAATTCGCACGAACTTCCTTCATCAGTTCGTCGAGTTTGGGATCAAGTAATAAGTTCAGCAGGGTTTGGCGGTATCGGTCCACAGGCAATCACGTATAAGGTTTCAAACCCGGGAACCTGCATAATAATATCTTTGAATTGCGCGCGACCAATGATATAATTCGTGATCCCCATTTTTCGTTTCATGCCCAGCCCTTCCAGCACTTTGGGCTTACGGATATCCAGTTCCATGATCACCGTTCTCTTTCCACTCAGAGCCAGCACAGAAGCCATATTAATACTGATAAATGATTTCCCTTCTCCACTGAATGAAGAAGTGACCAGTATGGAAGGATTGTCTTTTTTCACTGTCATGTACTTCAGGTTACTTCGGAGAATACGAAACTGTTCAGCAACAAAACGACGGCTATTCCTTAACACCACCAATTGTTCCTCGTCATCAGAATGACCGATCTCGCCAAGTATAGGCGCATGGGTCCTGCTTTTCCACATCCATCCGGTTGTTTACTTTATCTCTCAATAATTCTTTTACCGCAATTATGCCGATTGGGATCAACAGGCCAAAAATCAGATATGAACTGTAGATCTTGCTTTTATTCGGGAATGACAGGGTTGCCGGAGTCCAATGCTGGTTCTACTACAGTTGAATTCGAAATAGTGGAGGCGGAAGAAATAGAGGTTTCAAACTTTTTCTGTAGCAGGAAAGAATAAAGTTCCTCCAGTATTTTTTGCCTTCGTGCCACATTCCCGAGCTGCATTGTTTTACCGGGAAGCGAACGAAGTTTTCCGAGTACGTCATTTCGCTGCTCAATCATTTTATTACGGGTTATCGTGTACCCGTTTTTAATATTGTCGAGCGCTTCGGACATGTCTCGCCTGATTTTTTCTAAAGATCCATCATAAGCCTGAATAAGCGGATTGCTAGACGTGGTTGTTTTTAAATTATTATCCCTCTCCAATTGCATCCTGTTATACTCAGTAATGCGCTGTGTTAATGCCGGCTCCTGGATACCCATATTAATAGGAACAAGTTGATGGGCAGTTTTCTTGTCATTGATATATTGCTGCAGAAGGTTCGCGATTGCAATCTTCACATCTTGTTCATCAATATTAGTCTGGTTTTCTTGAGCATTTCCCAGATACATTTTGGATTGGTCATCCGCATCAAAGACATTATTAGTTACCCGGAAACTTCTGACATTTCCTTCCACCTGATTTAATTGCTCTTCCAGGGTATCCAGGTTCTTATTGATAAAATTTAAACTACCTATAGAAATCCTGTTCTTGTCTTCAATGTTTAATGTATCGTAAACAGCCATTAATGCATCCAGAAAATTGCGGCCCAGGGAAGGGTTGTCTGTTTGAAAGGAAAGTGTTAAAATTGTGGATTGGTCGCTTGATGGCACAATTTTCAATGATCCCAAGTATTCATTCGCTACAGGTGCTGGAGCCTGATGAGAAACGTAATAATTAGGGCTGGCAAAACTTCTCGGGCTAACACTCATGTTTCTTACCAATTCGATCCTGCTTCCACTAACCATCATGGGTTCGCCAAAATTATGCACTTTGGTTTCTTTGCCTATGCTGTATTGATTTTCGTTTAAGATAGTGATCTGCAAACCAAGATTCGGATTTTCCGGATTCAATTCTAAAATTTCCAGATTGAATGGAGATACCGGATATAAAATGCTGGTCCTGATCTTACCAATATTATAATACCGGGTGGTTAAATTCAGGTTCCTGACAACTCTTTGTAAAACCGGCCTGGAAGAAAGTATCTGGATTTCGTTAACCAGGTTCTCCTCCGATGGTGGATTCATAAATAACTCATCAAACCGGTCCTTTTTACTATTGGATCCACCCTCGTCATGAATGAGTAAAGAAGATTGAACATAATAAATAGGAGTACTATAGCGAATATTTATATATGCAAGAGCTATTGCCACAGCGCCGCAAATAAGGATCCATGGAAGGTACCTGAGGTTTTTAATCACAAAATCCCTGGGACCCAGCTTCCAGGAAATGTCGCTTGGATTTGCTTCAGTGCTGGTTAACCCGTTTGAAGATTCTGGCATATGTGATGTTATTCAATCATTTGTGGAAAATACTGTATAGAATAGCGATGGTGGAAACAATAGTAGCAGCTATACTAACGTTGCGTGCGGTGACTACATCGTTTGCGGCAACCTTCCTATTGTTCGGCTCTACGATTACAATATCATTTTGCTGTAAATAGAAATAAGGGGATTTCAAGATTTCAGGTTTTGTAAGATCCAAGCGGGCAAACTCGCGCTTATTATTATTCTCCCGGATCACCAGAACATTATCCCGCCTGCCATAAAAAGTTAGGTCAGATACAACCTATCACAATTTAGAACACACAATACAATGCCAAAATTGTGAGCATAGGAATACAATTTACTATTGTATTGACAGTCATCCGATGTTAATGACTGAAGATTAAACCAACTCCTAAAAAGAAATAATCGATTAACACCGCAGGATAGAGATTTATAGCAGAGAGATTCCCGATCGTTGTAAGTGTGAGGAGGTAACCCTTTCAGAGCATGATTATAGTCTGATAGAGGCTCAAGCGATACCTGAATAGAGATGAGTAAATGAGCGAAACTTTTTCATTCGAGCGTGGTAAAATGGATCATATTTTATCAGACCTGGCGTCTCTGATGCTACACTTCAAGGATCTCCGGGATAAAAATCTCGTAGAAGAAGATATTCTTGAAAGAATTGTCACAATATATGAGCACTTGCACACGGCAGTTGTCAACAGCAGGATAGATAATAACAAAATAGGTACACAGTAAGGAATAACACAAGGAAACAAAAATGTAGTGGTATTGCTAGGTAATAATAATAGCGGTCTATAGTATTTGCAAAAACTCTTATACTTATGATGGGAATGAGTACACCAAAAAGTTCAGATCTATAATTCGAAAAAAGATAAGGGAACTGAAGGGCCCTAACTGACTACAGGCCAGTAATCAATTCGATCCTAGATGCACACGGCCTTTCAGAATTAGGTTGTGGATCGAGTACGTATTCTCCTACTCCATACTGCAACTAATATCAGAAAAGGCACCTTGAAGAGGGATCCTCGCAATCAATCCTAAGTGTTAAAATCAAATCCTTTTCTTATCTGCTTCCTTACGACTATGCCAACCTGTTGTTCTGATTCTATGATTGCAATCTGAACACCTTAGGACATTCTTTTGGATATTTGATGCCACAAGTGGCACAATAATTGTTGATTTCGTAATCTACTCTTTTTTTTCTTTGTTTTGGATTTGGAGGAATTGAGAATATTTGTTTTGGTCACCATTCCCATTTTGAAGCCCAAGGCAACGAAACAAAATTTTCTAATATATTCTTTTTTTCCATCCCACAGGATTACATGGTTTAAACAGCACATAGTTCACTTTACAGCAGGATGTCACATAAATGAGTCCGGGATATTGATATTCAAATTATGGGGTTCCTAAAATCGAAGTTGTGTAGTCCGTATCTCTCGGTTGTATCAGTGCATAGAATATGGTTCTCCATATAACTTGACCACATGGTATAACATGTTCTACATTTAAATTCGCCTGGTGCGACGTCTGGTTTTATTATTCTTGTCATCATTACTTGTACACGCCTGGTATAACTACTCTTGTTTTCTTTTTCGCACGTCGGCAATTTTTATTCTCGCTTTGCTGGATAGTTATATCAGTATATGCATTTGACTTGAACTAATTAACTCCTAAGTCATTTTTGTTGTATAAAAGTAATGAAGATATCTAAAAAGGTAATGTAATTTTTATTTCCGAATCTTAATACTAACTATTTTTTGTTTAGCGTGAATACTTAATCAGTGGCTCATTTGTTCGGATTGGCATATCTGTGCTGTGGATGCTCTTTATTCTTGAGTCTTTTTGACACGGCGCTTATTACAACTCCTGCAATAAAAATTTGAAGTCAACTTTATATTGCATTTTCGGCGCCAAATCTCCACCAACTAGTTGGGACTAAGCAGATATGATATGAACTTTTGTTCAAAGCCCAGTTGCCATTGCTCGTTGGATTATCATGCTTGATATCATTAAATTTCATATCATCCAGCAATGGGAGTCATGACCACCCCAGAAATCAGGTAGGATGTAAGAATCCATGCTGACATATTATAGGATTCATGAAATTCCTTGATTAAATCAGAAGAGCAGGCATAATCATTGTAACTGCATACATAACCATCGTGGCAATAGGGCTCATAATTGCAATTGTTCTCCAACTAGAAATTGGAAGTTATTTGCTCGTTATTGACATATTCTGCTTATAGCCCACCTGATCCTTTTGGATCACTATCCGGCTCTTTGCATTACTCTATCTCTCTTTTTTTATCAAAAAATATGGAAGGGACTATTGGCATTGGTTTCCTAATTTTCGAAAAATGTTCCATCTTCGATTTTTTTACATCTTTCTATAACTACTTGGAAAGTAACCAATGGAACAATTCTTACTGTGTTGAATCTTCCTGCACTTCTGGCCATCAAATCTTCAATAGACTGTGCGTTTTCTGCTTCAACAACCCAAAGGAATGTATGTTCCAAGGCTGAGTGATACTGTTGTAGGATTGTTACTCCATATTTTTGCGCATTTTTCTCTTGATTTGGAAGATTTGCTAATAGCCACCTTCTATTTTGTTCGTTGTAGAGTGGACATGCTTCTTGTGTATGCTCTCCATATATTCCATACAAAGCTGCTCCTTTCATTTCCATACTAAGTATCAAAAGCATAGTTTATAAGTCTCACGTAACCATATGCATAGTTAGTTACAACATGGAGAGTGAAAAACAATAGATGTCATCTAGGGCGTGTTCGATAATCGAGACTGTCTACAACATGTCAGAACTGAAATCTTGTCCAATTGAAACAACTTTTAGGATTATTGGAAAAAGATGGACAGTTCTGATTATCCGGGAAATTCTCAGAGGCAGTACCCAGTTCAATCGGTTTATGGAGAACATAGAAGGAATATCCCCTAAGGTTCTCACAGAACGTCTCCGAGAACTTGAAAAACTGGGAATCCTTAAGAGAAGAATCGTTTCAGAATATCCCATTAGGATTGAATATAATCTAACGGATTTAGGCAGGGCATTCGAACCGGTATTGCTTTCTGCCCCTTTTCCATGAAGTACATGCCTAAAATTGTATTCAAGGATGGAAAGTCAAGAGTTCCTAGTGAATTAAATGCTTTGGGCAATGCTCCCGGAAGTTATATCAGACAGTGAATGTTTGAACTATTCGAAATCATCTAGACTATTGACAGTTATACTTAGTTTTTTCTAAGAAGATTGATTGCAACTGCTTCGTGAATTTGAATTTGTAGCTATGAAAAATCATGACCGAACCTAGATATGGTTACTATAATAAAGCCTTTCTTTAAGAAAGCAACCGTCCACCGACGTCTGCATAGCTGAATTATTTTTCTCAATTATTTTTCCTCGTACGCTTTCATTAAAGTCTGAATGTCTATCTTCTTCATTTGAAGCAATGCCTTCATGATTCTGTCCGATTTTTTAGTATCCTTATCCTGCAACTTCTTGACCAAAATGGTAGGGACTATTTGCCATGAGACTCCGAACCTGTCTTTGAGCCAACCGCATTGTTGAGCTTTTCATCGCCTCCCTCTGAAAGTTTTTCCCAATAATAGTCAACTTCTTTTTGTGTCTTGCAATACACTTGAAACGAGATGGCTTCGTTAAATTTGAACAATGGACCACCGTTGAGAGCCAAAAATTTTTGCCCTTCGATTACAAAATCCACAGTCATTACGGTCCCCTCCTCCCTTCCATGAATCTCGTACCCCTCCTTTCCATATCGGGTAACGCCACCAATCTTAGAGTTTTTAAAAATGGAGGTATAAAACTTCGCTGCTTCCTCAGCTTTATCGTCGAACCACAAACATGGACTGATTTTTTGCATACAGTTTCCACTCCATTATGGTTTGCTTGTCATTTCTTTCTCAACCTGGATTTCCTTTGAGTTAGATTTCTTCATAACACTAAATAACTAAAGGTAAGTATATTAATTTGCAGGTAACGATAAGGTTACTAAGTGAAAAACTTGTAAGTTGAATGCTGTGGTGCTCTTAACGATTTACACAACGGGCCAGACATAGGGAAAGGTTTTATGAGCAAACTCCCTCTTGGCGATGATAACTGACTATGTTAGCGACCGTTGTGGTTCGCAAACACAACCCATTCAGATAAATAAGGTTATTCCGGTTGTTATGTAAAAAATTGATACTCTCAAATTTAAAAAGTATTTCCCTGCATGGCATGCGCATGTTATTGACTAGAAGATAAGCAAAGAATTAGATATGAAACCCTACTCTGGACTACTATTAATTAAATCTCGTCTAATCAATGAGATAGATAATGCGCTTCGTAGGCATCATTCATAAACAGGTTCATCCTCTCTATGTTTAAATTTGGTCTGAACCCTAAACCATATTTTTTATATTGATCTTACTGTCTCAGTAATTGGGTACTGTCTTTTTCCATAAAGTAGTGCCACTCTTGTCGATCGCGTGTCTACGGCCCGTTAGAATTTTTTAATCTGATGACCTAATCGAGTCTTATCATTAAAGTTTCTCGTACAAAGTAGACTGACTTGAAGCACCCGTTACAATAGAAAAATTTTAAATATATTTTATTTAAGGAAATTCTAAGATGCTAGTCCTAAAAAAGACCTCTTGACTGGGTTGGAGAAATCGCTAATTCGTCATTTCACTGATTGCAAATCTGTAGCATCCTCAACCCCTTTTCTGTTGTTCTGTAGGTTGCTCTGCCTTCTTCATATTGTATTAATCCTTTTTCGACAAGCATGGACAAGTATTCTCTCAATTGAGCCAAACGAAAGATATGCCTTGTACATAATCTTTGTTTTTGTTGTTCCCCCATTTGCGACTTCGAGAATCAATCCGGTTATATCAGTTCTGCTACGATATTTCATTCGATAGTTAGTAAGTAAAATAGTATTTATTACTGACCATCATATCTTCTTAATTCTTATTATCAAATAAAGTTATAGTAAATTCCTCAAGAGAAAGTATTGATCTCTTTTAGACAAATAAGGATACTGGCAGCTAGTCATAAAGTTGACCTTAATGGAAAGTTCTATGCTTTTGCCGAAAGGTGTGGTCATATGAATGCAAGACTCTCGCGTGGAAATACACTCAAAATATAGTAACTTGTCCTTTTCATGCGACAAAGTTTGATATTACATCTGGAAAGAAAACAGGGGAGCCAGTGTTAGAAATCCCACCTGGAATGGAACCCTTGCCTCCAACATGGCAAAAATATATGCGAATCTGTCGGAAAAGAGATCTCATACATTAAGCCGGCTTGTTAGGTCCAAGAGAGTTCGGACACAGGCGGTGAATTGTAGCAAGTCTTTTGTTGAAAACTCAGGGGCATCGTAGAATTGATTGATACTGAAAAAAAGCGAGATAATAATTCCCAATAGCCGCATATATATTTCTTGATGTGCAAGTCATGTTATTGGTGTGCATCATATTCAACAAACAGCAGTAGGTTAATCCCCGTATGTCCTTTATGCGGTAGCGACAGGTTGTTGCATTTTTCCCGTTTAAGACTCTGGGGAATAAAGAATTGAAAGACAGGAGATTGTGATGATTGTTAACGGATATATCTTGTATGGCAAACCAAAAGACGAGAAATGGTGGATGAATGTAAAAGAAACAGGATGCGGGATATAGAGGCTGAACTTAATTAGAATTGCATTTAATAATTGATCCCCAATAATAAGACTGAGCACCTACCATTGCTTTTTATTATAGTCGCAATGCAAAGTTTATTAGAAATAATAGAATACGTTAGAATGTGAGTGATGGATCAAATATTTCAATTACGGACCCTTCAATTAGAAGACTATTTGAGGGAAAAAATCTTTATATATTGCTTCATTAATGAAAGATGGTTCTCCACAAGTTACTCCAACATGGGTCGATATTGAAAACGGAACAATACTGGTTAATACTGCTGTCGGCAGAACTAAACAGAAAAACATTTCTCGCGACCAAAAAGTGCGCTTCTGGCTCTGGTTGATCAAAATAATCAGTATGATATGGTTACTGCAAGAGGAAAAGTAGTTGAACAAATTAAGGGTAAGGAGGCTGAAGACCATGCGGATAAACTGGCAAAAAAGTATTTAGGACTAGATAAATACCCACGCAGAGTCCTGACGAAGTTCGAATCTTGCTTAAAATCAAACCCGAAAAATTATTTCATATGCATTAACATGAGCGTGCCACTAGAAAAATAGACATACTTCCGGAACTCACGAAGTAAATTATTCCCTTCACTAGAACAATAGTTGTCAGATGGAAATAATGTAAATCTGTAAGACTAACAACTCAGAGTCCTTTTAAGAAGGAAAAGAACTTTGTGTCAACTCCTCTTGCATTTATTTTTTCTAAAAGATCTTGTGAGGGACCACCGTAAATTGCAACAGAGTGATCTGAAGCAAATTTTTCATAGAGTATATGTAGCAAATCACTAAGGTTAGATAGATGAGCCAAGAATGCTTCAGAATTTTCATACGTCTCCCGAATCTCACACTCGGTATTATCAGAACTAATAAACCAATCATATTGAACAGTCCCAGGATCTTTTTCTGTGACTCGCTGGATACATTCATTCGCATGCTGTTTTATTCCGTCTAGCATGCCTTCACGAATTTTCATCTTAGCACTTACCTGTAAATTGGCCATGTTTTGTTAGAAGCATCGAACTACTTAAAGTTCGATTTCTCTTTCTAATCCATTCTTTACTTATTCCTATCTATTTTGTGAAGTATCTCATTTGTTTTCACTTCGCCTTCTCCTTTTACCGGCCCCTGTCGATTCTTTTTCCAGGTCTGCATCTTCGCAGACAATGAATGGATCACTTCCTCCTAAATCAAACTGTCTTTTTCAGCAGCGAAGTCAAGATATCTCGTATTAGTGGAAGTGCCTGACTGAAAAATCTATCTGTCATCATTCCCTAAGCCTAAATACGATAGTGTTATCTGTTATGGTAAAAGCCATTTTTCTTTCAAATTTGTCTTCCAATATATTCCGAAAGATCTCATTCATGAAAAATGAATCTTTCTTTCCCATATCATGTTGAATAATAAATAATACAAATTTTAATTTTACTTCTCATTCAACATCAATTTTAATGACTTATGGCCCCTTTTTCCATTGATTTGAGAATATTATACAGAATCTATTCCGAATCTTGGAACCAGTTTGACTTGATACAGCCTTGTTTATGATAGCGATATGTTGAACATAATTTGATCATGTTAATCCTTCAACGGGAGCAAAACCGTGATAATATGGAATTTGTTTTAGTTCATCCTTGGCAGGAATTTCTGCAATGGAAATAAGGTGGCCATCAGGATCTTCAATTATTGCATGCTTTCCAAATGATTCCCCCGTTTTTTTTAACTTTTTGTAAAACTTGACACTTTTCTCCACGAGTTGCTTGCAAACATTTTCTATGTCATTAACGTTAAACCCTACCAGCATATTCGGAGGTCCGCTAGATTTCGTTCTTTTAGGATGCAATGCAAGTACTGCTCTTCCGCTTTCATTTACAAACTCTACCCAATCTGGAGACTCGTGTTTTATTTTTGATCCCTAGAATATTCCGATAAAATGTGATCAGATTTCTCAATATTCTCAATCAGGAGTATTACTGCACCTACTCTTTTGAACATCTAATTTCTCTTTGTCATTGAGAGATTTAAACTTGGTCGTGTTGGGCCTTTCCTTATGTTGTTAAATTTTTTATCTATCGGAAACATGATGATATACGTAAAGTAAGGATGGACTGGAGATGTTATGCTTTAGGTCTTGGCGGTTCTTTAATTATGACATTGAATGACGACGGGAGGAATCTACAAGATTTATAATTTCGTACATCAAAAATCTATTGTGAAATCTGAGATAAAATCGATGTCTATTGTAGTAATTTCTTCTCCCTATTAATAGGACTGATTTCCTCTATTAGTTACGTTATGATTAATTTCTCGATATTTGATTTAGGGACAATGCATTCAGC
>CAVPIO010000005.1:0-307432 GCA_963705005.1 uncultured Chitinophagaceae bacterium | reverse complement strand
GGCAGTTTATCATTTTTAGATATTTCCGATCATAGCCTTATCCTTATAGCGTAACTAATTCATAAACGATCTTTAAATCAAATTAAACAACATGCAGCTAAAAACATTTGACAAAGGCAAAGTCCTTATTTCACGGATTGCTATGCTTGGCATATGCTTATTTCTTATTTTCTCTTCAACCACGGTGTCTGCACAGGATCCTGCCGGCACAAAAACAGGGACGCTCGGCGATATCGACACGATGGCAGTTAAAATTCTTGATACGGTTTCCAAAGCCAAAGACAGCACCATTGCTGCAACAAGCAGCCACATAAATAAATTGGCTGCTGCAGTACAAACAATAGGTGATGCAGATGGCCACAATAAAATTGCCATAAATATCATGTGGACCCTGATCACTGGTTTCCTGGTTATGTTTATGCAGGCTGGATTTGCGATGGTTGAGACCGGGTTCACGCAAAAGAAGAATGTCGCCCATACTATGGCAATGAATTTCATGGTCTACGCATTAGGAGTTCTTGGGTTCTGGATTTGCGGCTTTGCGTTTATGTTTGGCGGGGCTTTAAACGTTGCCAGTCTCGGCGGGGCTGCGGGGGTAACGAGCCACGAATTTATCATTCATATTTTTGGTCACGATTTTGGTTTATGGGGAAATGCCGGTTATTTTCTAAATAGCAATGTTTATGATGTAGGGATTTTTACCCTGTTCCTTTTCCAGCTTGTATTCATGGATACAACGGCAACTATACCTACCGGAGCCATGGCTGAAAGATGGAAATTCAAATCCTTCGTCATATACGGTTTTTTCATTTCTATGTTCGTTTATCCTTTATTTGGAAATTGGGTATGGGGAGGCGGATGGTTGTCGCAGCTTGGGGTCAACTTCGGATTAGGCCATGGTCATGTGGATTTCGCCGGGTCCTCTGTGGTGCATGAAGTTGGAGGCGTCGCTGCGCTGGCAGGAGCAATGGTGATCGGACCACGGGTCAATAAATATGGTAAGGATGGAACTGTCAACACCATACCAGGTCATAATATTCCTATGGCTATAATAGGGACATTCATTCTGGCTTTCGGATGGTTTGGTTTCAATCCCGGCTCCACTCTTGCCGGTTCCGATCTACGGATAAGCGTTATTGCCGTTAATACCATGCTTGCGAGCGCCTCGGGAGCGTTCTTAGCCATGCTTTATGTTTGGGTAAAATTTGGCAAACCAGATCCTGGGATGCTCGCCAATGGAATGCTGGCTGGCCTTGTTGCCATTACGGCGCCCTGTGCTTTTGTTAATGCGACCGGAGCAATCATTATCGGGGCAGTAGCCGGTGTCCTGGTAGTTGTGGTTTATAATTTCGTTGACAAAAGGCTAAAAATCGATGACCCGGTTGGAGCATTTGCTGTTCACGGCGCAAACGGTTTCTGGGGGGTTCTTTCATTGGGTCTTTTCGCAGACGGGAAATATGGAGATGGCTGGAACGGAGTAGCAGGAACTGTAAAAGGGCTTTTCTACGGAGATGGAAAACAATTCGTAGCAGAATTAATCGGAGGTCTCGTATGTTTCGTCTTTGTGTTCGTAGTCATGTATGTCTTTTTCAAAATCATGAAGGGCAGCAAGGTCGGTCTTCGTTCTTCTGACGCTGATCAAATAGGAGGATTGGATATTCCTGAAATGGGTGTTCATGGCTATGTAGATTAATTAGTACTGACAGCTTTTTCTAGTCGTTTGTTAATACCCCGGTTCATTCCGGGGTATTTTTTTATTCACCGCTATGGATTGATTCTTAATTAAATACCTCAATAAACTCATACGAATATGATTTAATCATTATGTGAATAATTTTGTATTATTTTTTCTTTATCTTTAATTGGATTCAACTTTTGTAATTATATTTACATGATCAATTGATTATTATTATATTATAATAATTTCCAATATGCAGGTCAGTCTGAAAGAAAAAAAGTACAATTCAATATTTACTCCGCTGAGGGATCTTCTGAACGACAGTCGCACAACAGGAGTCCTTTTAATAGGCTGTACTATCATTTCCATTATTATTACCAATTCATCCGACAGTGGATGGCTAAACCACTTTTGGAATAACCCATGGCAAAAGACTGCCTTTCCAGGCTTAAACCTACCTTCATCCCCTATTTCATGGATCAATAATTTCGGGATGTCTTTCTTTTTTGTGCTGGCAGCAACAGAAATAAAGAGAGAATTGTTATCCGGTGAGCTTTCTTCTTTCAAAAAAGCGGTTTTACCTTTTGGTGCTGCTTTTGGCGGGATGCTTGTGCCCGCGCTCATATTTACGGCTTTTAATTTGAATTCAGGTTTTTCGCACGGATGGGGAATACCCACCGCAACAGATATCGCATTTTCATTGGCTGCTGCCTCCCTGCTGGGAAAGAGATTTCCGGTAGGCCTTAAAATCTTATTGATGGCGATTGCCATCATTGATGACCTGGGGGCCATCATCGTGATCGCTGTTTTTTACGGGGGCCATATTCACTGGCTGTTCCTGCTGGCAAGTGCAATTATTTATGGAGTTCTCCTTGCCTGCAACCGTTTCAAATTAAAGTTTGGATCTGTCCAGATTATATTGGGAATTTGTTTATGGTATGCCATGTTGCAGGCAGGCATAGAAGCCAGCATAACCGGAGTACTTTTCGCTTTTGCGATGCCTATAAAAGCGCTGGCGGGCATTGAAAAAGCAATACATAAATACGTCAACTTTCTGATATTGCCGCTCTTTGCCCTGGCTAATACTGCCATACTGGTACCATCCCATATTCTTGAATCCATCAATACCCCTGTCGGAATGGGTATCATCTTCGGACTTGTTATTGGTAAACCGCTTGGTATTTACCTGGCCTGCCGCCTGCTTGTTGGAATAAAAATTGCTCACCTGCCCTCCAATGTAAAATGGAAGCAGGTATTTGGCATGGGAACGCTTGCTGGTATTGGTTTTACGATGTCCATTTTTACAACAATGCTTGCATTCTCGGAAACAGGCATGAGGGATATTGCGAAGATTTCCATCCTGACTAGTGTCGTCGTATCCGTGGTGTTGAGTTATTTATATTTCCACTTAATCGCAGTAAGGGTGATCAACCCGATAATTACTCAATCCGAAACACAGCCGGAAGTTCAACTTAATTTATCCTGATATAAGATATCTCGCTTATATAAACAAAGGCCCGCAAAATTTTTGCGGGCCTTTGTTTATAAACTGCTTTATTTTATTTTAAATGAAGATGAAGTTAACCACGGACCGACCTCCTTTGTTTCTCTCTCCACCACATAAATCCAGTTAACCCCCCTATCCATGCAACAGAACCAACTAATATTTTTACTAAATCCATATAAGCCGGATTAACCTGCCAATGTCCCAGGATTGAAGCAATACTAACAAACAGGAAATGATGCATTCATTGAAACTTTACGATGCAAAGCTTACATCAAAATTTCATTAAAACAAGCACATGCATGGTTCTGAAGCAGTTTACAATAAATTATAATAAAATACAATATGTATAAAAAGGCGGATTCTTTCCCCCGGGAGAAGGAATTAGTAAATACTTGCAAGGATTTTGCAACGAGTGGCAATTCTCAATGCGCTCTGCCGTAATTTTCATAAAATAAGTGGAGATCATTATTTTCGAAAAAATAAATAAAAATTTGATTTTTTTCTCAAACCCTGATTCCTGGAATAAGCCGCAGCTGCTAGCTATAAAATTTGTACCTGAGGCTGATTTGAAGTGTGGAATCGGGCGCCTGGCGATAAATATTAATATCCTTGCTTCAGCAAATAATGTTGAGCCTGATGGCGCGGGGAGTGGGGGTATCAGGAATCCTGTTTCATTTTTTCTTTCACCCATTTTAAAACAATCGAAAGTTGCTCTTCCGGATTGAGATTGGAATTATCCAATTCAATGGCATCAGCCGCTTTTCGCAATGGGCTTATTGCCCGGTGGGAGTCAATATAATCCCGCAATTCGAGATTGGTTTTAACCTCCTCAATGCTGATATTAGGGTTTTTCTCAAATAACTCTTTGAATCTTCGTTCCACGCGCACTGCAATATCTGCTGTCATGAATATTTTGAGTTCTGCGTCGGGGAATACCACCGTTCCGATATCTCTTCCATCCATGATGATTCCTTTAACCAGACCCAGTTGCTGCTGTTGCTTAACAGCAAATGTTCTTACAGCCGCGATGGCTGCTACATCACTGACCTTTTCTGCAATAATCAGGTCGCGGATAAGATACTCCACATTTTCACCGTTCAGCCAGGTAACACTCTCACCGGTATTCGCATTCAATATGAATTCAATCACGATTTCTTCGAGAGCTCCTGATACCGAGGCGGGATTGGTCCAGTCAACATGGTTACGTAAGAAATACAGGGTAATGGCCCGATACATTGCTCCGCTGTCAACATACCGGTATCGTAATTTCCTGGCTAGCTCTTTAGCAAGCGTGCTCTTTCCGCAGGAAGACCATCCGTCGATCGTTATGATTATTTTTTTTGAGGTCATAGTCGCCAATCCCTCCTGCAAATAAAAGAATTGCCACGAAACGCAGAAATCTTCCGCGCACCGTGGCAATGATTTAATGAATAAGCCTGCCTATACTTCGGAAGCTTCTTTTTCTTTTTCCTTTAAGGTGAATCTGATCTTGCCCAACTCCTTATCCAGATCGGCGATCATAATATCACCGTTCTTAATGCTCATGTTAAGTATCTCTTCAGCCAGCGGATCTTCCAGGTATTTCTGAATGGCACGGTGGAGGGGTCTGGCACCAAACTGCTGATCATAACCTTTGTCTGCAAGGAAACTCTTTGCATCAGGTGTAAGTTCGAGCGTGAAACCCAGCTGGACCAGCCTCTTCATGACACCTTTCATCAGGATATCAATGATACTAAAAATATGTTCCCTGCTCAGTGAGTTAAAAATGACAATATCATCCACCCGGTTGAGGAACTCCGGACTGAAAGTGCGTTTCAACGCTTTTTCAATGACGGCTTTATTGTTTTCATCCACATTGGCTGTTCTTGCCGAAGTAGCAAAGCCAACGCCATCACCAAAATCTTTAACTGCCTGGCCCCGATATTGGAGGTCATGATGATCAGGGTATTCTTGAAATCAACTTTCCTTCCCAAACCATCGGTAAGCTGACCATCATCCAGCACCTGAAGCAAGATATTATAAATGTCCGGGTGCGCTTTTTCAATTTCATCCAGCAGGATGACAGAATAAGGTTTTCTTCTCACTTTTTCGGTAAGTTGTCCGCCTTCTTCATACCCGACGTATCCCGGAGGCGCACCGATGAGCCGGCTCACAGTAAATTTCTCCATGTATTCGCTCATATCTATCCGGACCAATGCATCTTCCGAATCAAACATAGTAGCGTGCAAGCGCCCTTGCAAGTTCAGTTTTCCCGACGCCGGTAGGACCAAGAAAAATAAAGGTGCCTACGGGCTTCTTGGGATCTTTCAGTCCCACCCGGTTACGCTGGATCGCTTTCACCACTTTTTGAATGGCTTCGGTTTGACCTACAACCATATCCGCCATATCAACGGACATATTTTTGCAGCTTTTCGCTTTCGGCCTGAACCATTCTTTTCACCGGAATGCCGGTCATCATGCTCACTACTTCTGCAATATTCTCCTCATCGATCGGGTATCGCTTGTGCTTGCTCTCTTCTTCCCATTCCGCCTTTGCTTTTTCGAGTTCTTCCTGCAGGCGTTTTTCAGCGTCGCGCAATGAAGCGGCCTCTTCAAATTTCTGGCTTTTCACCACCTTATTCTTTTCATTCTTGACGTCTTCAATTTTCTTTTCGAATTCGACAATATTCTGCGGAACATTAATATTTTTCAAATGCACTCTTGCACCCACTTCATCCAAAACGTCGATGGCTTTGTCTGGAAGCAACCGGTCAGTCATATACCGGTCACTCAATTTAACACAAGCTTCAATGGCTTCTTCAGAATACGTGACATTGTGGTAGTCTTCGTATTTGGACTTAATATTAACCAGGATCATGATGGTTTCATCCACGCTTGGCGGATCGATCATCACTTTTTGAAACCGCCGGTCGAGTGCTCCGTCTTTTTCAATATACATTCTGTATTCATCCAGTGTAGAAGCGCCGATGCACTGCAGTTCACCCCTGGCCAGCGCGGGTTTGAAAATATTGGAAGCGTCCAGGGAACCGGAAGCGCCTCCTGCTCCAACGATGGTATGAATTTCGTCAATGAATAAAATTACATCGCGGTTTTTTTCCAATTCGTTCATAATCGCTTTCATGCGTTCTTCGAATTGTCCGCGATACTTGGTTCCTGCTACCAGCGCAGCCAGATCAAGGGAGATTACCCGCTTGTCGAACAACACGCGTGAAACCTTTCGCTGTACAATGCGCAAAGCCAGTCCTTCCACGATAGCCGTTTTACCAACGCCGGGTTCTCCAATCAGGATCGGGTTATTTTTCTTGCGCCTGGATAAGATCTGGGACACGCGCTCAATTTCTTCCTCCCTTCCAATGATGGGATCCAGGGAATTCATTTCCGCAAGCCGGGTAATATCCCGCCCGAAATTATCCAGCACCGGTGTTTTGCTTTTTGCATTGCCAGCCGGGCGGGCCTTTTGCTGGGCATACTTTTTTTCGTCGTCAAAATCATCATCATTCTCTTCAGCATACTCGCTGCGGGTATCATTACTTTTAACAACACCCAGTTCATTTCTGAATAAATCGTAATCCACGTCAAATTGATTTAGGATCTGCGTTGCGATGTTTTCCTTATTCTTGAGAATGGACAGCATGAGATGTTCTGTTTCAACGGTCGGGCTTTTAAGCGCTTTCGCTTCAAGAACAGTAACACGGATCACTTTTTCTGCCTGTTTGGTCAGTGGCAGGCTGTTGATATTGGCAATATTCTTACCTGTTTTATCTTTTACTGCAAGTTCCACTTCCTTGCGGAGTTCATAAAGATCAACATTAAAGCTTTTTAAAATCCGCACGGCCGTATTGTCACCTTCCCTGATCAGTCCCAGAAGCAGATGCTCCGTACCGATAAAGTCGTTTCCCAACCTTAAGGCTTCCTCCCTGCTGAACGATATAATCTCTTTAACCTGGGCCGAAAAATTATTATCCATTTTTATCTAATTGTGCTTAATACAATAATAACGAATATTTTTGATTCCTGTTTTCCATTGGTTATTAACGTCTGTTAACAAGGTCTGGTCTTTATGAATGTCAAAATTAGTACCAACCGGATATTCCATGCCATTACCATCCAGGAAGCTGAACTTGCTGCTAATATGACAGAAGAACTGCAGGAGCAACTCAGGATCTTTTTGAAAAAAGACGTGAAAAACCTGGTCGTCATAATGAAAGACATTCAAAAGATTGATTCTGCTGCTGCCAGAGAACTTCTTGATATCAGGAACCGCTTTTATGATAACCGGGCTTCCTTTGTGCTATGTGAACCACAACCGGCCGTAAAAAAAATTCTTGATCAGGTTGAACAATTCAGTGCAGTCCTGATCGCGCCGTCCTTAAGTGAGGCCTCAGATCTGGTCCATCTGGAAGAAATGGAAAGAGAAATGACGGATTAACATTTATTCGTTCAACTCTGCCGGATACAATGGAAACGATCGAATCCCGTTCCTATTACTATTTGTATTATTTTTCCTGCCGGGCAGCGCTTCCTTCCGGAGGCCATTTGCCTGATTATACCTTAAAATCTGTTTGTGCTGGCGGTAACTATTCTTGGTAACAATTCTGCAATTCCTGCTTTTGACCGGCATCCGACATCGCAGGTGATTACGATGGATGACCAGCTTTTCCTGGTGGATTGTGGTGAAGGAACCCAGATGCAAATGAGTAAATATAAGATCCGGAGGAGCCGGATTAACCACATTTTCATATCCCACCTGCATGGTGATCACTATTTCGGACTGATCGGACTGATTACCAGCATGGGATTATTGGGTCGTAACCAGGATCTGAACCTTTATGCTCCTGCTCCTCTGAAGGAAATTTTTGACCTCCAATTGAAAGTTGCCGATACCCATCTTCCGTTCAGCCTGAAATTCCACGCACTTCAGCAGGAAGGCCTGGTTGTGAAAAATACCCGTTTCGAAGTGAGTTGCTTCAGGGTATTTCATCGAATCGAATGCTGGGGCTTTATATTCAGGCAGATCAAACCCCTGAGGAAGCTGAACCCCGTCAAAGCTCATGAATATGAAATTCCTGCTTCCTTTTTCGACCGGTTGAAATGGGGCGAAGACTACCACACCCGCAGCGGCGCAGTGATTGAAAACGCGTGGGTCACCGAAGAAGCGCCAAAACCTAAGTCTTATGCCTATTCGGCAGATACAGCCTACAATCCGGAAATTGCCTCAAAAGTTAAATCTGTGGATCTTTTGTATCATGAAACCACATATCTGCAGGACCTGGAAGAAAGAGCCGTGAAGAGATTCCATTGTACTACTGTTCAGGCTGCGGATATTGCGCGGCAAGCAGGCGTTCAAAAGCTGCTGATCGGACATTTCAGTTCCAAGTATGAAAAACTGGATGATTTTGAACGTGAGGCCCAACTTATTTTCCCCAATACCGAGCTTGCGGTGGAAGGTGTTACCTACCGCGTTTAATGCCCTGGAAATCGGTGCTAAAATTTGCGCTGCATCAAATAGGCCGCTAATTCGCGCAGCGGCATTTTTCTTTCGGGTGATACGTTGACGGCATCGAGGTGGGCAGCTGCGAGTTCCAGATAATGTTCCTCCGCCTTCTTCGCTGCTTCGTCCACGCCACAGGCCGCGAAGAGACTGAGCATTTTCTGCACTTTATCCGGACTGGTTTGATCCAGCAGCTGAAGTATTTCCTTCTTCTGCTCAGCGTTCGCAGACTCCATGGCCTTCACCAGAAGAAATGTTTTTTTATTCTGAATTATATCACCACCGGACTGCTTTCCAAATTTTTCCGGATCACCGAACGCATCC
This sequence comes from uncultured Chitinophagaceae bacterium, assembly GCA_963705005.1. Classification (GTDB taxonomy): domain Bacteria; phylum Bacteroidota; class Bacteroidia; order Chitinophagales; family Chitinophagaceae; genus Puia. Next base: position 298,432 of record CAVPIO010000005.1, on the reverse strand, counting down.
AGCCAGTCGTCCTGAACCTGAAAGGCAAGACCAAGATTTTTTCCGAACGCATACAAATGCTGCTGATCTGTCGCACTTGCCCCGGCAACAATCGAACCCATCTGAAGGCTTGCCGCAAGGAGTACCGCAGTTTTCAATTCGATCATATGCAGGTAATCAGCCGAAGTCACAGATTCAGATTTTTCAAAATCCATATCCAGTTGCTGTCCTTCGCAAACCTGCTTGCCGGTTTGGTTCAATAAATGGATAAGGGTTCGGACGATCCGGGCATCCGTGCCATTGAGATATTCATAGGCCTGTAACAGCATCACATCACCTGCAAGCAGGGCCGAAGATTCATTATATTTTACATGTACTGTTGCACGGCCCCGGCGTTTCGGGGCCTTATCCATGATATCGTCATGGATAAGTGTGAAATTGTGAAATAGCTCAATGGCCGAGGCAATTTTCCATGCGTCAGGTTGAATTTCCGAAAACAATTCATTCCCCATAAGGCTAAGTACAGGTCTCAGCCTTTTTCCCCCAATACCCAGCATGTAAGCTGCGGCATCATAGAGGCCGGGAGGCTGATCAGGGAAGTGCCTGGTATTAAAATGGGTCAGAAAAAGCTGTGATAATTCCTGGAATGTTTTCATGCTTGCCGCTGATAATAATTAGGATTTGGAAGATAAAGCTGGAGTAAGTACCCATTCGTAATCCAGCTGGCGTTTGGCCAGGTTGGCCGAAACGATTTTTATCTTCACTTTATCGCCCATGCGAAAACGGCGGCCGCTGCGGCGCCCGACAAGCGCATAGTCACCTTCTATAAGCCGGAAATCATCGTATTCCATGAGGCTGTTGATACTAACGAGTCCTTCGCATTTCTGTTCGACCGTCTCGACCCAGAAACCGAATGCGGCTACTCCACTGATCACACCTTCGAATTCATCGCCAACAAAATCCTTCATGTATTCAACCTGTTTGTACTTGTTGGCAGCACGTTCACTATCCATTGCTGCTCTTTCCCTTTCACTGCAGTGCTTGCATTGTTCACCCAGTTTTTTATGCAGCCGGATTTCTTCGTTCAGCAATTCCTGCAGGATGCGATGGGTCAGCACATCGGGATAGCGGCGGATCGGAGAAGTAAAATGACAATAATTAGTAAACCCAAGTCCGTAATGACCGATATTCTCCGTTGCATAAATCGCTTTGGCCATTGTCCGGATGCCCAGCTGCTCGAGCACATGCTGCTCGGGTTTACCCATCACATCCTCCAGCATGAGATTAAAAGAGGCCGCAATGCCTTCCGGCGATTTTGTGTCGAAATGATGTCCGTATTTTTTGGCAAACTCAATGAACGGAAGGAGTTTTTCTTTGTCCGGCGTATCGTGTACACGAAAGGGAAAAGGAATCGGTTTCTTTTTGATCCTGATTTTGGAGACATGCGTTGCCACTGTGCGATTGGCCAGCAGCATGAATTCCTCGATAAGCTTATGGGAAGCCTTGCTTTCCTTCACCATGATTCCAACGGGCTTGCCTTTAGCATCGAGATTGAATCGAACTTCAACAGAGGAGAAATTGATCGCTCCTTTTTTGATGCGCTGTTTTCGAAAACGCTGGGCAAGATCATTAAGCACCAGGATCTCCTTTGCATATTTTCCCTGCTTCTTTTCAATGATATCCTGCACGTCTTCGTACGAAAAGCGATGGTCTGAATGGATTACGGTTCTGCCCAGCCAGTAATCCTTAACCTCGCCTTTGGCGGTGATGGAGAACAAGGCAGAAAATGTAAGTTTGTCTTCGTTTGGTCGCAGGGAACAAAGCTCATTGGAGATCCTTTCCGGCAGCATCGGATTTACCCGGTCCGGCAGATAGACTGAAGTGGCACGCATGTAGGCTTCCTGGTCGAGCACTGATCCCGGTTCAACATAGTGGCTGACATCAGCAATATGAACACCTATTTCATACAATCCGTTTTTAAGTACAGAAAATGAAATCGCGTCATCAAAATCCCTGGCGTCGGCGGGATCAATGGTGAAAGTGAGTGTTCTTCTGAAATCCTTTCTTAAGTCTATTTCCTCCTGGGGAATAAGTTCCGGAAGTCGCGATGATGCAAGCAACACCTCCTCAGGAAATACAATGGAAAAACCGTTCTCGATCAGGATTTCTTTCATCACCCTGTCGTTCTCGTCTGATTCATCCAGTACCTGGACCACTTCCCCCTGCGGTTTTTTATTTTTCCCCCAATCGGTGATCCGCACAATTACCCGATCCTTATCTTCCGCTCCTTTAAGTTTAGCAATGGATACATAAACATCCGGCATGGGGCGTGCCATTTCTGCGATAAAAAAAGCAAAACCATCACCCATTTCTATATGCCCCGGAAAATCAGTTTGCTTCCTTTCGATCACCGCCTCCACTTCTCCCTGGGCCCGTCCGCTGACTGCCCCTCCCCTGGTGATCTTCAACAAAACGGTATCGCCGTGCATGGCTGTGTTGAAATCGTTCGGCCTCACCAGTACGTCCTGTCCGAACGCCTTTGAAATAACAAATCCCATCCCGGAGCGGGTTACTTCAAGTGTTCCTTTATACAGCTGAACAGATGACTTTTTCTTTTTTTTATCAGTGTGTTTATGGCCCATGGATAATTAAGCTTGATCAGGAAAATCCTGAATGAATGTAGTGATTAAGTGCATAAATTCCTTTTCCTCATGAAATAGGATCACGGGGCGGATAGGTATTACGAAGAGCGGCAGCTCCTGTAACTGATGTTCAAATTTGAGGAGCCTGACAGAATCTTTTTCCGTTGTCAGAATAATTTTTCGTTCAGATTCAATCCGCTGAAACCGTTTAAGTACGGACCTGAGGTCATCGATCGTGAAAATGTGGTGATCTCCGAAAGCCAGCTCATCGTACTCCTTAAAATTTTCTTCCAGCATCTTTTTTAAAGGATCCGGGTTTGCAATCCCGGTCACCAGCAGAACTTCGGTGTCCCGCAGTGGTTTATATTTTTCTTTTGTAATAATCTGGTAAGGATCACCATAGGAAATAGAGGAAAAAAAAATCTTTTGATGGTCTGCGGGATTGATTTCCCGGATCAGGTGATGCTTTTCCGCGAGAGAAAGATCTTCAGGGCATTTGGTGACGAGGATAATATCCGCACGGAGACGGCTTTTTTTCTGGTCGCGCAGATCGCCTGTTGGAAGAAACCAGTCCCGCGTAAACAGATTATTCACATCCGTAAGCAGGATATTGTACCCGGCATTCACATACCGGTGCTGAAACGCGTCATCCAGAATAATGATTTCCGTATCCGGCTTATCATGAAGCAGCTGCGGAATGGCTACGATCCTTTCTTCCCCTACCGCAACAGTTACATCAGGAAATTTATTAAAGAACTGCATGGGCTCGTCCCCGATATCCAGGGCATTTGCATCCGCCGTAGCCAACGCATAACCTCTGGTCTTCCGTTTATATCCCCTGCTCAGAACAGCCACCCTGAAATCAGGCTTCAGTTTTTCAATAAGAAATTCCACCATGGGAGATTTACCGGTTCCCCCCACTACCAGATTGCCAACACCTATCAGGGGCAGGTTAAATGAAGCAGATTGAATGATTTTTTTATCGAACATCCAGTTTCGTATGCAGATGACCAGGCCGTAAATCAGGGAAACCGGAAGCAGCAGGATCCTGACCGGTTTTAATAAGGGATAATTCAGATTGATCATAACGGCCTGCAAAGATAAATCATTCCCGGGCACGGGCCGGGGGCGATGAAAGCAGGGCGGCCAGCTGGTTACCAACGCGACAGGCTTCATGATAAACCGAATTCGCGGATATATCTTTTATAAATGGAATCGAGCATATAGCCGGTATGCCGCTCAGGGAAACAATATCTGATTCATAATTCATAAACTGATCATTGAAAATCCAACCTGAAACGGGAAGAGCCCGGTGCCGGCATGATGCTGCAGTCAGCAGCGAATGATTGATGCTGCCAAGGTAATTGCGACTGACGAGGATCAGCTTTGCTTCCATCTGTTTGGCCAGGTCAATCATCAGGTCCGAATCATTCAGCGGAACGAGCAATCCCCCCGCGCCCTCAACGATCAGCGGCCGGTCTGATTTCATTTGTCTGAATTGATCCAGGATGAGGCCGCAGTCAATGCGTATATTCTCCTCACGGGCAGCTATATGCGGAGAAGCGGGCAGCCTGAGCAGATAGGTTTCGGGATGAATGACCGTTTGCGCATTGCTAATGAGCCGGCGAACCGTCTGGTTATCGGTTCCTTCTTCGAAGCCCGCCTGTACCGGTTTCCAGTAATCAGCCATAAGCGCTTCGGTGAGGATGGCTGAAACAAAGGTTTTGCCGATACCGGTCCCGATACCGCTGACAAAGAAAACCTGCATTATTGCTTATTGATGAAGATGGAAAAAAAGGTAGTTCCATAATTCCTTTCCGTGGCAAAAAGGGGATAATTCTCGTAGTGATTCCTATCGGTATGCTCAAGCACGAACCAGCCATCGTTTCTTAATAAGTTCCGTCTCACAACAATTTCCGGGATCTGGTCAATTTCTTCCAGGGCGTAGGGGGGACCGGCAAAAATAAAATCAAATTTCATTCTGGTCCGTTTCAAAAATCTGAAAACATCCTCGCGGAACGTTTTCAGATTTTCCAATCCCAGCTTGTCCGCCGTTTCCCTTATAAAAGTTACCATCATGAGATTCTTCTCCACTACACTTAAATTAATAGCCCCCCGGGAGGCCAGTTCAAAGCTGATGCTGCCGGTTCCGCCAAAAAGGTCCAGGGTTTTCATGCCTTCAATTTCCCGGTTGGATTGCAGGATATTAAACAGGCCTTCTTTGGCCATATCGGTGGTCGGCCTGGTGTAAGGCATCCTGGCCGGCGGAGTTATTTTCCGTCCCCCCAGTTCTCCGCTGATTATACGCATATCGTCATTTTCAATAAAGAAGAAAAAAAATGTGTCGGATACTGCATTAATTCATCGGTGATACGGATGCTGTCTTCCATGCTGTCAAAGCGGATATTCAGAAAATATTGTTCGAGGGCCTCGTACAAAGCAGATCTTTTCTCTATCATTCCTGCAAGTTCAATGATCACTTCCTCCCGCTTCATATTGAGCTGGTGACAGCAGTTCAGTAAGTTAAAAAGCACATCTTTCGAATCCTGGTAAGGAAAATGCTGGATCAGTTGCAACTGACCACTTTTACAAATCATCACCTGCATCTGATCAGGATAGAAAAAAATTTTCAGAAAAAATGGTTCTTCTTTTGCCGTAAACATTTTATAACACTTCAGCTGAAGGCTGTAAAAATGCCAGAAACGTGCATTCGGAAATTTTTCCTGCATGAGATAGTGCAGCTTAACAGGAATCCGGTAGACGTTGTGAAATTCATACCAGGGAATCTTTTCATCCAGCACCAGGTCTTTGCTCAGGTCGCCATAGACCAGGTTAGTCACCGGTCTGGAACAGTCCTCGGAGAAATACTTCTCGGGCACGAGATTGCTTTCGGGGAAGTTATACACCAGGAAAACTTCATTGGCCGGGAATCGGGAAAGGATTTCGTCCTGTTCAATGATGTCGCGGACCACTTCATCGCCGGGGCCTGCTTTCTGGGGATTCCACTGAAAAGCTTTAATCGCTGCAGGTCGCATACCCCGTACATTAAGCAGCACATAGGTAAGCAATGATGCCCCCACCTCTACAAGAAGTCTGCATTGAACAGGGTCCTCTGCGGCAGGGTCTTCATTATGTATGTCAAAATCAGGTCTGATCGGCATATAGCGGAGCGCAATAATACTACAATTCCGGCACTGATTTAAGGGGTGCACCGGGCATTATTTAATCAGCCGCAGGCTTATTGCCATTCCTTCAGCAATTGCCTGGCCGTGACTTTAACCCGGGTATCATCATAGATCATGTTGGGAAGTGTGAGCAGGTTCCGCAGCAGGCTCAAAGCCTTATCATTTTCATCATTCCGGTGGTAAGCCCTTGCCAGCTCAAGATAATTGAGGAGGAATGCCGGGTTCAATGAACGGCTCTTTTCGAAATAATAAATGGACTGTTTTAAACTCGCTGAGGGGAGGCCGCCATAAATGATTTTAGCAATGGACCTTTCGGCCAAATTAAGATCGCTGACTTCGAAGTTCCATTTCCCCAACACATGATAAGGTTTAAAATTTGAAGGATCCAGTCTGATCGAAGCTTCAGCGTAAAGCTTAATATTTCTCGCAAGGATGATTCTCTCCCTTGTTCCTGCAATCAGGGAAAGACGCCCCAGGGCAAGCGCCATCACAAAATTAGCATCAGAAGAATTGGGATTACTCCGGAGTGCTGCAGAAGCGTAATTTCTGGCAGCAATAAAATATACCTCCATTTTGTCCTTGCCGGGTTGCCGGGCGCCGATGCGGCTGGAAAGCTCACTGCATTTACAAAGGGAAATCAGATTGGAGGGTTCCTGTCTGAGAATTTCCGCATACTTGAGAAATGCCTCGTTTTCGTGCATCGCTGCTTCCTGCTGCGCGGCTTCTTTGAGAAGCTGATTGACATCCTGCGAAAACAAATAAGAGGGAAAAACAAAAAAGAGTAAAAAAGAAAGCAATCGAGTCATACTTTAATCCTTGAACACCCGGTGCATGGTTACACCCACTTTACCTATAAAGTTTTCTATGGGAGCCTGAAGTTTGTAAATGCTGATCCTGATTTCAGTTACGACCGGATATTGATTTTTTATCTTTAAGATAATATCCTGACAGATCTTCTCCAAAAGAAAAACAGGATTGTGAATCTTTTGCTTCACAATTGCATATAAATTAACATAGCTGATGGTATCCTCGGTGGTCTCGAAACCGGAGTCCATTTCCGGAAAGGAAACGTGAAGGTTTACCTCAAACACATTCATCACTTTCCGTTCCTCTTCATAAATACCATGGTGCGCATGGAACAGCAGGTTAAGAAGTTCAATGGTAAGCATGGCCTGATTTTAGTTTCACTACATTCTTTTTATCCGGTTACAATTCAATTTGTTTTCGGTCTCAGGGCCAGATATCTTTCCGCGTCCAGGGCCGCCATGCATCCGCTGCCTGCAGCAGTTACGGCTTGCCGGTATACACGGTCCTGAACATCGCCTGCGGCAAAAATACCTTCCAGGTTAGTGCGCGAAGTTCCGGGAACAGTTTGGATATAGCCGGTTTCGTCCATATTCAGCCAGCCTTTGAATATGGCTGAATTGGGCTCATGACCGATGGCCACAAAAAAACCTTTTACAGGTACGGTTTGTTCCGTACTGCTTACTTTGTTTCTAACCCTCACCGCTTCCACATGGGTGTTTCCAATCACTTCCATGACCTGGGTATTCCAATACAACTTAATATTCGGAGCTTCCTTTACGCGCTGCTGCATCACCTGGGATGCGCGCATGCTGTCCCGGCGAACAAACATATGTACCGTTGTACAAAGTTTGGACAGATATAAAGCTTCCTCCGCAGCGGTATCACCGCCCCCCGTTATAGCAACCTCTTTTCCCTTAAAGAAAAAGCCGTCGCAAACGGCGCAGGCGCTTACTCCGTATCCATTCAGTCTTTGCTCACTTTCGAGGCCGAGCCATTTGGCAGATGCCCCGGTTGCAATGATTACGGTATCCGCTTCAACGAGCTTCTCGTCGTCAATCCACACTTTAAAAGGCTGCCGTGAAAAATCCACTTTGGTTGCAAGGCCAAAGCGGATATCGGCTCCCATACGTACGGCTTGTTTTTCAAATTCCACCATCATCTCAGGTCCCTGCACACCGTCGGGATAGCCAGGATAATTCTCTACTTCGGTAGTAATGGTCAGTTGGCCACCCGGCTGTATACCCTGATAGAGCAGGGGTTTGAGATTGGCCCGCGCGGCATAGATCGCAGCTGAATAACCGGCAGGACCAGATCCGATAATTAAATTATGAACGCTTTCTGTTGATTTATTTTCCATAATGATGAATCCTCCGCTTTTGGGTAATGTTGACAAAAATAATCGTAAATGATGAATTCGAAGGTCGGGTAGTTGACAATGGAAAATAACTGAGTGGGAATGTAGCGTCAACGACCAGATCCGCTGAAAAAGGTTTGAGTTTTATTGAAATCTTTTTTTCGCAGGACGAAAAGATCAGCAGGACAGACACGAAAAAAATGGCGTGCCGGATCATTCAGCATAGGCACTCCATATGAAAATAAAAAAAAGCTCCCGGATACCGGGAGCCTGATATTATTCATAAAAAGAATTAACCCAGGTAAGCTTTCAGCGCGCTGCTGTAGCGAGCTTTCTGAAGCCGTTTAATGGCTCTTTCCTTAATCTGGCGGATTCTTTCCTTTGTGAGATCGTATTTCTGACCGATTTGTTCGATGGTCACTCCGTTCTCGCCATCTAACCCGAAGTAGGCATTCACAATTTCTGCTTCACGCGGACTCAGTGATTTCAGCACCCGGCGGATTTCTGCACGCAGAGAATCTTTCATCACATCATCATCTGTATCGTCCCCGCCTTCCAACAGGTCGCCCATGGCAACATCCTCAGCCTCGTGAACCGGAGCGTCCAGCGAACTGTGGCGGGTATTGCTCTGGAAAATATTGTTGATCTCGGTTTCGCTCATTTCGAGCAACTCGGCAAGTTCTTCCGTGCTTGGTTCCCGTTCATGCTCCTGCTCAAAAGCCATATAGGCTTTGTTGGCCTTGTTATATGTACCGATTTTATTCTGCGGGAGGCGAACCAGACGCCCCTGTTCGGCCAAAGCCTGCAGAATAGACTGCCTTATCCACCAAACAGCGTAGGAAATGAATTTAAACCCCTTGGTTTCATCAAAGCGCTGGGCTGCCTTGATCAGTCCCAGATTTCCTTCATTAATGAGGTCGCTGAGTGAAAGACCCTGATGCTGATATTGTTTTGCCACCGAAACCACAAAACGGAGGTTGGATTGGGCCAGTTTGTCCAATGCCTTCTGATCCCCCATCTTAATCCGCTGAGCCAGAATGGTCTCCTCCTCAGGCGTAATCATGGAGATTTTAGAAATTTCCTGTAAATACTTTTCCACCGCCTGCGAGTCACGGTTGGTAATCTGCGTAGCAATTTTAAGTTGCCTCATAATGTGTAATAAATAAAAGTGACAAATGCCTTTGTCGGATACAAATCAACCATATAACAATGGTAAGCGCGGAAAAGTTGAAAAGGGGTATGGTTAAAAACGAACTCCGCGTGGTTCTGACACAAAAGTAACACCCATTCGTGGAACTTCATAGCCTTTGGCAAGGTAAAAAAATAAAAATTTGGATAAACTATATTTTTAGTTATATATTTGTTTCATAAACTAAAAATATAGTTATATAAAATGCGGGAGCTTCAGTCCTGGCATTTCCACTAAACACTCAAAAATTAACAATATGAACCCTGGAAAATCCCTGACAAAGGCTGAGGAACAGGTTATGCACACCCTGTGGAAACTTGGAAAAGGATTCCTTAAAGAGATCATTGAAGCCACTCCGGAGCCAAAGCCGCACACCAATACCATCGCGACCATTCTAAAGATCCTGGTGGAAAAAGGCTTTGTAGAATACAGCGTCCACGGCCGCAACAACCTTTACAAACCCCTGATTGGCCGCACCGAATACGGGAAGAAAACAGTCAATCAGCTTATCAAAGGCTATTTTGAAGGTTCTCCGGCGCGTTTGGTTTCCCATTTTATCAGCGATCATAAACTAAGCGAGGCCGAATTGGAACAGCTCATGCAACAAATTCAGTCAGCCAAAAACACAAAGCCATGATGCTTCTCCTTTATTTCCTCAAGACCCTGATGATCTCGGGACTGCTGCTGGGGTATTACTGGTTTTTCTTCCGTAATAAACCATTCCACCGCTTTAACCGCTATTTTTTATTGGTGATCCCGGCAATCAGCCTGATTCTTCCTACCCTCAGGTTAACCTTACCTTCTTTCTGGCAAAAAGGTCCGGGTAACAGTCCGGTTTACCTGCTTGGTGTTGCGAATGGAAGCTGGGAGGAGTCAGTAACCGTTTATGCCAGGCAAGGCTTCTGGAAGAGCATTCCCTGGGAATCGGTTTGCGTAATGGCTGCAATACTGGTATCAGCTTTCTTCCTGATCCGGTTTTACCGTTCCCTTCACTATCTCCGTTCTCTGATGCGGAACAACCCCCATACCGAATTTCAGGGAACTCATATTTACTTTATACGGCAGAAGGGAACGCCCTTTTCATTCTTTAATAATATTTTCTGGAATGAATCCCAGGATCTGGCCAGCAGCAGCAGCCAGCAAATCCTGAGGCACGAATTGTATCACGTTCAGAACAGGCACTCGGCTGATCTTGTTCTTCTTGAAATTGCCAGGATATTTTGCTGGTTCAATCCCTTTCTTCACATTATCCGGCAGGAAGTACAGGCCCTGCATGAGTTCCTCGCAGATGCCTATGCTGTTTCTGGTGAGGACCGGCTTTCCTATGCAGAGTTGCTGCTTGCAAACAGCATGCGGCCGGCGTCCTTCCAAATGACACACAGATTCTTTCAAAATCATATAAAAAGAAGAATAGCCATGATAACAAATCATAAAAAAATCAATGCCGGACTGTTAAGCAGGATCATGATTCTGCCCGTAATTGCCCTGATACTCGGTTTATTTGCATTCAAATTCCAAAAGGCTGCTGATCTTTTGGTTCATCCGCCCGAAATGATCCGCGTAATAGTGGACGCGGGCCATGGTGGTATTGACCCGGGAGTTACAGCAAACGGCAGGGCAGAAAAAGACATTAACCTGAGCATTGCAAGGAAAATCCGTCAACTGTCAAAAGCGTATAATATAGATGTGATCATGACCCGCGAAGATGACGAGCTGCCCGGATCTGTGAACAATATAAGGGATGGTTTACGTTTCCGGACTGCGCTTGCCCGCAAAGAAAATGCTGATCTTTTTATTTCGATTCACACAGCCGGGGACAAGGATGTCAATGCGCCGGAAGGGTTCGATATTTACGTGCCTGAAACTACCAGTTCCGTATTTCCGGGATCAGTGAAATTAGGATCCAGCATTAGCGAATTCATCCAAAAGGATTGCTCTATCGCACCCGAACTTAAACAACAGCCCAAACCCGATATCCTGATCCTTTCCCACGCCACCGTGCCCGCAATACTTATCGAATGCGGGAACCTGTATAAAAAAACCGACTTCGATTTCATTACTGAAGATGCAAACCAGGATAAAATTGCCAGGGATATCCTGGAAGGAATCCGGAAGTATGCACTGAAGTCAACCGATTTTGTTTATCCTTCATCTATCCGGCCGGATACTATATTGAGTGAAAAGCTTGAAAAGCTCGACCCAAATAGTATTTCTTCTATTACAATAGACAAGAATAAAAACCGGATTTATGTGAAGTTCAAAAATGGGAAAGAGGCCATTGTAGTAGTGACTGAAGATATGAGGAAAGCCTGGGATACTTCAGGGGCATACAAAAAAGTGGAATTCGAATCGGAGTATCCCGGAGGAGCTGCTGCATGGATTCAATTCCTTATTAAAAACCTTAAATATCCTTCGAATGCAGCTGAACACGAAATACAAGGAGGTGTTCCCGTTGAATTCATTGTAGAGAAAGACGGCAGGGTCACTCATGTTCGCGCTCAGAGCGGGCCGCAGGAACTCAGAGCAGAAGCTGAGCGGGTCATAAGTGCAAGTGGAAAATGGATTCCTGCAAGAGATCACGGTAAGATCGTAAGAGCCTATAAAACTCAGCCCATCGTTTTCCGGTTGAAGTCCTCGTAAAAGTTTTCAATAGCCGATCTGGTTGGATCCTGTTATGATCAGTAATTCCTTCTTATCCGAAGGTTCCACCCGGCCGATTACGCGGGCATCAATGCCGAAAGAGTTGATCAGGCTGATGAGGAGATTGGCGGAAGAAGGGTCCGTGAAAATTTCCAGGCGCTGACCCATGTTAAAAACCTGGTACATCTCACGGTCATCCGCACCTGAAGATTGCTGGATAATCTTAAAGACAACAGGAGGATCAAATAAATTATCCTTGATCAGTTTCAGGGGCCGGGGCAAATATTTTAAACTCTTGGTCTGCCCTCCCCCGCTGCTGTGAATCATGCCATGAATCCTGTCAAAATGCTTTTCCAGGATGGCTTTTACAACGGGTGCGTAGGTGCGGGTTGGACTGAGCAATAATTTTCCAACGGTAATGGTTTCGTTCTGTTCCGTCTTTATCTCATCGGTCAACCTGTATGAGCCTGTATAAACGACTTGTTTTTCCAGCATGGGGTCGAAAGATTCCGGATATGTTTGTCCGTACATTTCATTCAACACATCGTGCCGTGCACTGGTAAGGCCATTACTCCCGATACCGCTGTTATAGCTTTTTTCATATCTGGCTTTTCCGCTGCTTGACAATCCGACGATCACATCACCGGCATCTATTTTCTCATTGCTAATGATCCGGGATGCAGGCCAGCGCGCGGTCATGGTGCCATTGATGGCAATGGTTCTTACCAGGTCGCCCACATCTGCCGTTTCGCCTCCCAGGTATTGAATATGGACAGCATAGGCATTCATTTCATTAAAAAATGACTGGGTGCCACCAATAACGGCTTCCAGCACTTCTCCCGGAATCAAAGTTTTATTCCGGTCGATCGTGGAGGAAAAAAGCAGGTTGTCATAAACTCCAACGCAAAGCAGGTCATCGAGGTTCATGACAACTGCATCCTGCGCAATATCCTTCCACACGGAAAGATCGCCTGTTTCCTTCCAGTACAAATAAGCCAGTATGCTCTTTGTGCCTGCACCATCGGCGTGCATGATATTTACCCAGTCCCTGTCATTTCCAAGAAAATCGGAATAGATATTGCAAAAAGCGAAGGGATAAAGTCCTTTATTCAATGAAGTGGTGGCCTGGTGAACTTCTTCTTTCTGAGCGGAAACGCCACGCCGGGAGTAAAGAGACATACAGAAAGCAGGCTTTGTTGTGTGGCAAAGCTAATTCAAACAGGGAAGGCGGTGACTGAAATTGGAAAAATTTTAAGTGGTAAGTGGCATTTTTATAATTTCGCAGCACATTTCACTTATGCGGGTCTACCGGAACACGGAAGCATTACCTCTATTTCAGCATGCCGTACTCACCATCGGAACTTTTGATGGCGTGCATACGGGACACCAGCAGGTAATCACCCAAATGAAAAAGGAGGCTGCGCTAATCGGAGGCGAGACCGTTATCATCACTTTCGATCCCCATCCGCGTACCGTTGTCAATGCCGGATCCGGCATAAGACTAATCAATACTACGGAGGAAAAAAAAGAATTATTGTCGCATAGGGGAATCGATAATCTTGTGATCGTTCCATTCACCGAACAATTCGCAGGATTATCGGCGGAAGAATATATAAGTAAATTTCTGATCAGTTATTTTCATCCGCATACCATCATCATCGGGTACGACCATCATTTCGGTAAGGGAAGAACCGGCAATTATGAATTGCTTAAGAAACATTCCGGGAATTATAATTATATCCTGAAGGAAATCCCTGCGCATGTACTGGATTCCATTTCGGTGAGTTCTACCCGTATCCGGGAGGCCATTGGCGTCGGGGACATGGAAACGGCCAACACCCTGCTCGGCTATACCTTCTTTTTCAGCGGAACCGTAGTGGAAGGAAATAAGTTGGGCAGAACGATCGGCTATCCGACGGCGAATCTTGAGATAAAGGATAGTTACAAGTTAATTCCGGGGGATGCCGTTTATGCCGTGGATGTAATTGTGGATGATGCGCCCGATACAGCTTTAATGGCCATGATGAATATCGGCTATCGTCCCACGGTCGGCGGAAGTAAAAGAGTGATTGAAATTAATATTTTCGAATTCGACCGGCTGATCTACGGGCAAACCCTGAAAATTTTTGTCAAAAGATTTATACGGAATGAACAAAAGTTCAGTGGCCTGGAAGCATTGAAGGAGCAGCTGGCAGAAGACAGGCGGAGAGCGATGTGAATTTGAAAATTTGATAATTTGAAAATTTGAAATGAAATGCAGGAATTTTTCTGATAGTCCTAATTTTCAAATTCATAAATTACCTCATTAAAATTCCCACATTCCCACATTGGCACATATGCATCTCCATTTTCAAATTATCAAATTATCAAATTTTCAAATTATCTTAACAATCAGCTCCTTCATCAGCGCACCGTCTTCGGTGGCGGCGCTGTTTACACCAATACTCTTTAGATTGTATTGATGCAGAAGAAGAAGAATATTTTCCACTCCGGGCAGGCCGTAGTTCATGGCTGCCAATAAATAATCCTTTGCCTGGTAGGGAGTTGCTCCGAGCGCCGAAATCACGGTCTTCTCGTCTCTTGAGCCCAGCCCAAACAACAGGTAGACCTTGCTGAAAAAATTATAAAGTGCAGGAAGCACCAGCTGTATAGGAGCCGCCCTGGGATTACTTTGAAAATATTGTACAATCCGGAGTGCTTTTGAAAGGTCCTTTCTCGCCAGTGCACCCTGCAATTCAAAAGGATTATATTCCTTACTGATTCCAACATAGTTTTCGATATCATCTTCGTCGATTGTTTTTCGTTCTCCCAGGTTTATCGCCAGTTTGTCTATTTCACTATTGATCCGGGTAAGGTCATTCCCAATATGGTCGATCAGCAGGGTCATGGCCTTGGGATTTAACGAAAATCCCTTGGATTGAACCAATCCCATAGTCCATTCCGGAAGCTGATTCTCAAAAACCCTTCGGGTTGATAATAACTCCCCTTTTTCTTTAAGGAGTTTAGCAAGCTTACTCCGGCCATCCACTTTTTTGTCCTTATAAGAAACAATGAATATGGTAGACTCCAATGGGTGCTGAATATAAGGTTCCAGTTTTGTTATGTCCCGCATTTGCTGGGCTTCTTTCAACAGCACCACTTGCTTTTCGGAAAACATCGGATAGCGCCTGCAGGCATTCAGTACTGCGGTCCAATCTGCATCCTTTCCATAAAAAACCGACTGATTAAAGGCTTTTTCGGATTCCGGGAGCAGGTTTGCTTCTGCAAAGTCCATGACCTGGTTAATAAAATAGGGTTCTTCACCCTCCAGCCAATAAATCGGCTTATATTTCTTTTTTTTCCAATCTTGTATAATCTGCTCGGCAGTCAAATGATTTTGTTTGCTGTGCGCAAGTTATTCTTTATAGAAATAGGAGTCGTTTTCTCAGAGAAACAGGAGTCATTTTGTGCCGGATGATTACCTTTTATCGGCCTGAAGTTACCAATAAGTTGAGGAGGGAAACAAGCTAAACGCCTGTAAATGCAGCTTAAAGAAGAGGAAAATGAATTTGGCACGATTTTAGACAAAATCCACACTGGAAACAGGCCTAAACCTCGGTTTCCCGTAAAAAAAAATAATTTAATAATTAAAAGATCAAACCATGAGCACTACTAATTATCCATCAGCGACTCCCCAAAGTCAGCCACCGAAAAAAGATTTTAAGAATCTGGTCATCGGTTTACTGGCTGCCGGCTTCCTGGGAACCTGGGGTTACTTGCTTTGGAATAACAACAAGCAGGAACAGGTTCAGCAGAACCAGCAAACACAAATTGCTAAGGTTACTGACGAAAAGGGAACTCTTCAGAAGAATTTTGACGACGCCTTAGTTCGTCTTGACTCGCTTACCGGCTCTAATAACCGGATGCAGTCACAGTTGACAGGTGCAAATTCTGATATCGCCAAGAAGAAAGCAGAAATCAGAAGCATCCTCGGAAAAAGTCATGCTACCCAGGCTGAATTGACCAGGGCGAAATCTCTGATAAACGATCTGAATGGTAAAATCACCGATCTTGAAAAACAGGTTGCGGATCTGACCACCCAGAATACCCAGCTGACAGCGGATAAGACCCAGCTCACATCCGACAAAGAGAAACTTACTTCTGATCTGCAAACAACCACTACTGCCAAGGAAGACCTTGAAAAGAAAGTGGACATTGCTTCTACACTGAATGCTTCAAACATAGCAGTTACTCCGGTTCATGACAGGAAGAATGGTAAAGAAAAAGTTACCACCACAGCAAAGCGTGTTGACAAACTGATCATCTCCTTTGACGTGAATAACCGTATCGCTCAGAATGGCCAGACAGATGTTTATGTTTGCATTACCGGTCCGGATGGCAAGCCAATTTCAGTACCTGCTTTAGGATCTGGAACATTTGCAAGCCGCGATGAAGGAGATAAGATTTTTACAGCCAAGGTTCCTGTTGATATCGAAGCAGGCAAGACCAAATCAGTTCAGTTTGCATGGAAACAAAATACAAATTTCCAGCAAGGGAATTATAAGATTGAAATCTATCACAACGGTTTCAAGATTGGCGAAGGAGTTAGAGAACTGAAGAAAGGCGGATTATTTAGTTAAGGTTAAGGTTCTTATATATTATGAACCGGAAGCTCAAAAATGAGTTTCCGGTTTTTTTTGTGCTTATGTGCAACCTCCCTGTTTGCAGACCGCCAAAGTAAATTGCGGAGCTTTCGACCCCAAACCGCTGTGAAGGCCTCCCTACAGATAGAAGAACCATCAATTTATTCCAAAGCGTAAGAAAATCATGATTTTTGCGTTTATATTTCCAATCCCTGCCCGGCTTTCGAATTCATCCCATACTCATAATAATTGCAGATGAGATTTCTTATCCTGTTTTTCGCAGTGCTGGCCTGCTGTTCCCAAAGCTATGGACAGAAACGCTGCCCCCAGTATTCCCGTTTATACACGTTTTATAAGGGGAACGAGCCCAGGCTCTTTACGGAACCGCTGGGCCGCCATCCGGAATTTCCCTTTTTGCAGAAAATAAACGGCGTAACAAGTCCTGAGCTTTTTATAAAAGCGATACGCGATACCGTAAAACAGCAAAAGTGGGCAAGAGAGTTTAAAGCCTTCGACCTCTTGTTGCGCAATTCCGGGTTTACCCATGGTTACAAGGACCTTCATATTAAAAGTGTGACCAAAGTATATATCAGTCCGGGTACCCGCGGCAATCTGGGCTTTTATAATAAGGAAAAGGATGTGATCAATTACGAATATGTGATACTGAGTCCGGCAGGTGAAGACCCTGCAGGCACGTCCGCCTGGAAACTGACCAATGCCTCCGGTTGTTTTCTTTACATTCTGCACACCTGCGGGAATGGGTGGTATCCCAATGAATCCGCCGGAAGCGGAAATGGAGGGGGGGCTTGTTGCAAAACGGTTTCGGTGCAGCCGCAGATAAATGTTCCGGAACAAAAGAACGACTCCGTGAAAAGGCCAATCCGCCTGGCTATGAATTATTACGAAGGGAAAATCACGCCATCCCGGCAAAAAAAGAAAAATTATGATACCCTTGTGCAACTCATCCGGCACAAGGACACCCTGGTCTATTTTAAAGATAAAAATATTGTACCCTGGAAGCTCGAGGTTAACGGCCATGCGAAACAAATTCAGGTTTGCAGGGACACAAGCATCCATTTGAATATTCCGGTCACTGCCGACACCGCGGCGCAAACAGACAGCAGCACGCCGGTAAATTATTTAATTGCCGACACAGTTTACAGAACGGAAAACACCAAATTCGAAAAGACCTGTCACAATAAATGGGAAATTGCACTGGACGCAGGCAGGTCATTTAATTCAATTCCAAGATTGAATGATCCTATCCAGCATACCCAAACCAACGTAGCGCAACTCGCAGGAGAATTTGCAATATCGAGGATCTTCAGTCATTGGTTTCAGCTTGGCCTATCTGCGTCCTATTTAATTCTTTCTTACCAGGACGATATACTTTATCCCGGAACGGTGGCGGGAACCTACAATACAGTCTATCTTGGAAAGCCAATCATTCCTGTTCAGTTATTCGGGAAATTCACTTTATCGAGGAAGCTTACCGGTTTTCAGGCCAAAGTATCTTTCTCGCTTGGTTATTCCATTCCTACAAACGGCAAAATCGTAGACAACGGCACTACATTAACAACCAAACCTAATCTGAAAGGAGATTTCACCGCTGGATTTAAAATGGGAGTTGATTATTTCTTTTCCTGTAAGTTCGGTGTGGGCTTTGCCTTTGACGGACAGTATTTCAATAATAAAAGCGACCTGATAAACTACAGCATCTTCGCTCTTCCGATTACCGGTGGAATAAGATTAAGATTTTAAGATCTAAACCTTCCCTTTTTTCAATTCCTCCAATGCATGGTGGGCTGCACGGGCGGCAAATGCCATATATAAAATGGAAGGGCTTTGATTTCCGGTGCTGGTCATGCAGGCGCCATCAGTAACAAAAACATTCCTGCAATGATGCAATTGGTTCCATTCATTCAACAATGAAGTTTTGGGGTCCCGGCCCATCCTGCAACCGCCCATTTCATGGATATCCAATCCTGGAGCCTGTTTTGTGTCCACGGAATGGATATTTTCACATCCGGCTTTTCCCAGCATCTCAGCGCTCTGCGTCAGAAAATCCCTGACCATCTTATCTGCATTGTCGTCATATCCGATGGAGGTTACGAGTTGTGGAATTCCCCAGGGGTCTTTTTGATCGGCACTCAGACGGACCTGATTTGTTTCCCTTGGAATTATTTCGCCCTGCATGTACATGCCGGCCCGCCAGGGTCCGGGTTCTGTAAGTGATTCCTTGTATTCTGCCCCGATGCCATCCGGGTTGCCACTTAAACCCAAGGCAGAGCGCCTGGACCAGACAAAGGTCATAAAGCCGCCCAGGTAATCCGTATCCTGCTTATGCAAGTTCCGGTAATTGGCAATAATGGGCTGTGTCGGATTACGGCCATAGCTGTAACTGTCTTCGAACCCTTTAATAGTCCCATACACATTTGCCCGATAGTTATGAAAAGCCATGAATTTTCCTAACAAGCCATTATCGTTTCCTAATCCATTTGGGAAACGGGATGAAGTTGAATGTAATAAAATCAAATTGGTATTTAAGCAGGCTGCATTTACAAAAATCACCCTGGCAAAATAGTCTGTGGTTTCTTTGCTTATATCATCTATAATCCTGACCCCTGTCGCCCTTCCTTTTTTTTCATCATAAATTATAGAATGCACAACAGCATGCGGGCGTAAAGTCAGGTTCCCTGTTTTTTTTGCCCATGGCAAGGTAGAAGAAACAGAACTGAAATATCCACCATACGGGCATCCCCGTGTGCAGAGGTCGCGGGCCTGGCACTGGCCCCTTCCCTGTTGCAAATGAATTTCATTGGGCTTTGTCAGATGTGCCCAGCGGCCATGCACCATAAACCGGTCTTTGTAATTTGTCCTGATCTTCTGCTGAATCTCCTGTTCTACACAGCTCATCTCAAAAGGTGGAAGGTAATCTCCGTCCGGCATCGCTTCCAGGCCATCCTGGCTTCCGCAAATCCCCGAGAATTTTTCCACATGCGAATACCAGGGTGCAATATCCCTGTACCTGATTGGCCAGTCGACTGCAAATCCGTATCTGGCGGGAGCCGTGAATTCAAAATCACTCCAACGCTCGCAGGCGCGACCCCACATAATGGATTTGCCGCCCACCTGGTAACCCCGGATCCAGTCAAACGGCTTTTCCTGCACATAGGGATGTTCCGCATCCTTCACAAAAAAATGATGTGTATCCTCGCCAAAAGCATAGCACTTACTAATGATCGGATTGTCCTTTTTTATTTCAAGTGTATTGTCACCCCTGTGCTTGAAGTCCCATGGGTTCTTGGTCGCCGTCGGATAATCCTTGATATGTTCAACATTTCTTCCCCTCTCCAGGACCAGGGTTTTAAGTCCGAGATCGCACAATTCTTTCGCGGCCCAGCCTCCGCTAATGCCTGATCCGATTACAATGGCATCATAACTTTGTTTATCAGCACCCGGCATACAATCGTTTTACAGGTGATTATTTGGCGGTACTGAATTAAAGGAAAAAATCTTCAAACCACTTCTTTTTTATCAAAAAGGGAATAAGAAAAGCATTGATACTCATAATAACGAAAATCCCTCCCAAAAGCCCCTTAAAGTCATGCACGTACCGGGAAGTTTCTGAGCGCTGCATGCCGCTGACCAGCCAGAGCGCGATCACGGTTCCGACAACAGTGATAACAAGGTAAATCAGATCACCCTGGGCAGAGACTTTGTGAATAAAAAAATAAAACAGGGCGATAAATACAAAGATCAGATTGATAACAAAGATGATGCTGGACACGTTGACAATCTCCGGCAGCGGAAAACCTGTGGATAACCGGAAAAAAATATTATAAAATAAACTAACGATCGTTGCAACCAGGCCGGTAAACAGCCCGGTCATAAGGGCTTTTGATAAAGGCGTCCGTTCTTCGTAACTGTTCATTTATTTCAATTTTTGGTTATCAAATCGGGATAAAACAATTTCTTTGTATGCAAAATAGACAGGCAAATTTAGGTAATCGGAAATAACCGAAAGCGAAAAATTGAAATTCAGTAAGGGGACGGACTTAACGAAGTCCAACCACCGTCAATTACCAGGCTTTGTCCTGTGATATGTTTGGCTTTATCTGAAACTAAAAATAAAGCGGCGTGGGCAATATCGGAAGCAATAGCCGGTCTTCCCATGGGAGTAATGGCAGACCAGGTCTTTTCATATTGATCATCCTGCATTGTGCGTTCCGTAAGTGTTGCCCCGGGAGCAATCGTATTGACATTGATCCTGAAAGGAGAAAGTTCCACGACCAGGTGCTTCGCCAGCATTTCCAGAGCGGCCTTGCTCATGCCGTAAGCTGCCAGATTTTTGTGTGCCTGGTGGCCTGTAACAGATGAAGTAAATAAAATTGACCCTCCGGATTCCTGTTTTTTCATTTGGTTGGCGGCTGCCTGGGCGAGAAAGAAAACGCCGCCAAGGTTCACCTGCATTACCCTGAAAAAAGATTCCGGAGGATAGGTTAAGAAGTCTCCAAATAGCGTGATGCCGGCATTCGCTATTACAATATCCAGTTTTCCGAATTCAGCAGTTGCCGCAGAAACCATTTTCTGAATAATGTTCAGATCACCGGCGTCACCACCGAGTGCAATACAGTGATGATTATTTTCTTTGTTGATCAGCCTGACCGCATTTTCTGCCAATGATTCATCCAGGTCATTCAGGATAACATTCGCGCCTGAAGCTGCAAGCCGGCGGCCTATTTCAAAACCAATTCCCTGACCCGCCCCGGTGACTATTGCAACCTGACCTGCAAATGATTTATCAGCCATAATAAATCAGATTTTTGATTTAGTGTGAATCCTTCAAAACTTCACTCCCGCTTCCTCCTTTGAGGAAATCAAGATCGGCACCGAGGTGGGCCTGTTCCACATGCTGGCGGAATAACCAGGTGTAGCCCCGGTCTGCCGGCTGCTGAACAACTTTTATTTTTTTTCTCCTTTCCGCGATTTCCTCCTCAGAAATTTCCAGGCATAATATCTTGTTCATTACATCGAGTGTGATCAGATCTCCATCCTTAACGATTGCCAGGTTTCCCCCGATAAAAGCTTCGGGCGAAACATGCAGCACCACGGTTCCGAATCCGGTACCGCTCATCCTCCCATCCGAAATCCGGACGATATCCGTTATTCCTTTTTTAAGCAGTTTTTTGGGAATGGACATATTTCCCACTTCCGGCATACCGGGATATCCGCGCGGTCCAACATGCTTCAGTACGAGCACACTATTTTCATCCACCTCAAGCCCCGGGTCATCGATTTTTACCTTGTAATCATCAATATTTTCAAAAACCACGGCCTTACCCGTATGCTTCAATAAAGATGCGCTCGCTGCCGAAGGCTTGATCACCGCTCCGTGCTCGCATAAATTACCTTTCAATACAAAGATTCCGGCCACCGTGTTAAAGGGTTGCCGTACGGTTGCAATCACTTCGCGGTTATAGCAGTCGGCATTTTCATAATTTTCAGAAATGGGTTTGCCGCTAACCGTAATTGCATCCCTTTTCAGGAATTGCCGGAGCTCCTTCATCACTGCCGGAATGCCACCGGCATAATAAAGATCTTCCATAAAATACCTGCCTGAAGGCTGAAGATTGGCTATCAACGGAATTCCCCGGGAATTTGTATCAAAATCGTCCATACTCAGCTTTATTCCGATCCGTCCTGCGATGGCCAGCAAATGAATAATAAAATTTGTTGAGCCACCGATTGCCGCATTTGTAACAATGGCATTTTCAAATGCATCCCGGGTAAGAATATCGGATAACTTCAGGTTTTCCTTTACCATTTCCACAATGCGCATCCCGGAAAGGTGCGCCAGGGTTTTTCGCCTTGAATCTGCCGCCGGGATGGCAGCATTCTCTGCGAGGGAAAGGCCCAATGCTTCCGTCATCGAGGCCATGGTGGAAGCGGTGCCCATCACGGCGCAATGTCCCCTGGAGCGCGACATACAGGCTTCTGCAAATTCCATATCCTGCCGGGACATTTTTCCAGCTCTTTCTGCTTCAGCGAATCGCCAAACATCAGAAGTACCAATATCAGTTCCCCTGAATTTACCCGTGAGCATGGCGCCACCCGAAACGACAATGGACGGCAGGTTCACACTGCATGCGCCCATAATGAGCGCAGGTGTGGTTTTGTCACAACCGCAAAGCAGCACAACGCCGTCCATAGGATTGGCCCTGATGGATTCTTCAACATCCATGCTCACGAGGTTCCGGTAAAGCATGGCCGTAGGTTTGATCAGGGTTTCGCCCAGGGACATCACCGGGAATTCCACAGGGAATCCGCCGGCTTCATAAATGCCATGCTTGACGGATTCCGCAAGTTCCCTGAAATGCGCATTGCAGGGAGTCAGTTCAGACCAGGTATTGCAGATGCCGATCACCGGCTTTCCTTCGAACTCATGGGAGGGAATACCCTGGCTTTTCATCCACGCACGATAAATAAAACCATCCTTGCCTGTCCGGGCGAACCAATTGCTGCTTCTTAGTTTCATTTGTTGGATTAAGTTAAAACAATTCCATATTACCGGAAACGATCATTGAAAGTATTATCAAATGAGTAGCATAGCCGGCAGGGCGTGGCCAGGCGTTGCGCCAATAGAATAATGAAATGGCAATGAGCCAGTTTATTCAAAGCGCCCGCAAAAAATAAATAATAATAATCCTGTCTTGAATTAGTAAATTTAACCAAATGTCATTGATTAATGCGCAACCAAACTAACCAAATAAATCATGCATCTCCGTTCCAGTAAGATACTGATCCCAGTCCATTGCGGTTTTTATACCCTGATTTGCTTTTTCCTGTTTTCCTGCACTCATCCTGAAACTAAAACAGAGGATCTCAAAAAACCTGACAATAACCGTTTTACGCCGGTTGTTCTTACGGCCCAGGGTGATTTTGATGAACCGATGAATTTTGAAGTACTTAAAGATGGCAGAGTATATATTAATGAGCGCAAGGGGGCTCTTAAAGTTTATGATCCGGTGAGTAAAACGGTCAGCCTTGTTGGAACCATTCCGGTAAATACTAAATACACCAGTGCCACAGGTGAGGTTACCGAAGCGGAAGAAGGTTTTATCGGGTTTACGGTTGATCCGAAGTTTAGTGAAAATCACTGGGCCTATTTATTTTATGCGCACCCGGTTGTAAAAAAGGACGTTCTCTCCCGCTGGCAGATAGTAGATGATAAACTGGTAGCAGGTTCTGAAAAAGTACTGCTGGAAATACCGACGCAACGTGAGGTATGTTGTCATACCGGTGGCGGAATGACCTGGGATGCCAGTGGAAATCTTTATCTCACTGTCGGAAACAACACGGGAAATGTTGCGGAAAAATCCCAAACTGATGAGCGGCCGGGTCGCAGCAGTTGGGATGACCAGCGCGGATCAGGAAATACAAATGATCTCCGGGGAAAAATTCTTCGTATTCATCCCGAGCCTGACGGAACCTACAGTATTCCGGATGGAAATCTTTTTCCCAGGGGAACGCCCAAAACGCGGCCTGAAATATATGTTATGGGAGACCGCAATCCCTGGCGGCCCTCTATTGACAGCAGGACGGGTTGGTTGTATTGGGGCGAGGTTGGGCCTGATGCCAACGAGGACACAAAAACCACGAGGATGGGCATGGATGAATTTAATCAGGCGCGAAAGCCTGGCAATTTCGGCTGGCCCTATTTTATTGGAAATAACGTTGGGTATCCGTTCTATGATTACAAAACAGATATTGTATCGGCACCTAAGGACCCTGCGAAACCCATAAATAATTCTGTTAACAATACAGGTTTGAATGAATTGCCTCCTGCCATGCCAGCCTTTATTTATTATCCCTATGGAATTTCTGATAAATTTCCCGAGGTGGGCACGGGCTCCCGCTGCGCAGTAGGTGGTCCTATTTATCACCGCTCGGATTTCAAAAATGCGGTCCGCCCCTACCCGGCTTATTACGAAGGCAAATGGCTTGTCGCTGATCTTTCCCGTGGATGGATCATGGCCATTACGATGAAAGAGAATGGCGATTATCAGTCGATGGAGCATTTTCTGCCAGCTTACCAGCCAATTGAACCGATCGATATGAAATTCGGACCTAACGGTGATCTGTATGTGCTTGAGTATGGAAGCAACTGGTTCAGAAAAAGCGATAACGCAAAATTGGTAAGGATAGAATATAATGCAGGTAACCGCACGCCGGTTGTGCAGGCATCCGCCAGTGCCAGCGGAGGATCGGTTCCTTTTAAGGTCAATTTATCTTCTGCAGGAACGAAGGACTACGACGGTGATTCCCTGAAGTACGAATGGAAAGTAACTAATGCATCAGGAGGCTCGCTTCAACAATTTACTGAAGAAAATCCATCCTTAACGCTTACACAGCCGGGCCTGTATACTGCAACGCTGACTGTGACCGATCCTCAGGGCGCAAAGAACAGCAAGTCTGTCAATCTTGTTGCAGGCAATGAACCTCCGCAGGTAAGTGTGAATATGCCGGGAAATAAAAGCTTTTTCTTTCCCGGAAAACCCTTTGTATATGATGTGGAAGTAAGTGATAAGGAAGATGGGAAAATTGATCCGAAGCAGGTTGCAGTCAGCATCGATTATGCTTCAGCAGGTTTTGATTATGCCGAAGTAAATCAGGCGCAGCGTAGTGTAGACGCTTCT
Organism: uncultured Chitinophagaceae bacterium; assembly: GCA_963705005.1. Taxonomy (GTDB): domain Bacteria; phylum Bacteroidota; class Bacteroidia; order Chitinophagales; family Chitinophagaceae; genus Puia. The sequence continues at coordinate 273,315 of CAVPIO010000005.1, read as the reverse complement.
ACAAGATTTGCCGTCGCCAGGGAAATGATCGGCATGTACGATTGCCAGAATTGCCATCATGAAGATACTAAATCTGTAGGGCCCATGTATACGGAAATCGCTGACAAATACAAATCAAAACAATCATGGGCCCTGGATAGCTTACCGAAAAAAATAAGAAGTGGTGGTTCAGGCGTTTGGGGAACGGTGAATATGCCCGCGCATCCCGCAATCAGTTTAAATGATGCGCGGGTTATTGTCAATTATATGCTGAACATAAGGGATAAGAACATCCGCACACTTCCGTTAAAAGGCAGCTTCACTCAGAAAATTCCATCCGGGGATAATGGTAAGGGGACGGTTATAGTCCGCGCTGCATATACTGATAAAGGCGCTCCTGCAGCTACGAACCTGACTACCGAAACCGTGGTTGTTTTACACAGTCCGAATCTGGAACCCGCCCGGGCAGACACCATGAAAGGAGCTGAAATTAAAAAACAAATCATGTTTGTTGTTTCCGAAAATGTGATCCCGAAAGTGAATGGCTATATTGGCTTTAAGAATATTGATTTAACAGGCATCAGGCAACTTGAATTGAATGCGACCGCAAATCCTTCCGAGGGATTTACCGGGGGAAGCATAGAAATAAGGCTTGATGGTGCTCAGGGCGAACTTTTGGGCCAGGCCGATGTAAAACCGGTTAATCCATTTGCCGCCCTAATGAGTGCCGCCAATGCAACACAAAATGCAGGAGGAAAGGCAGGGACAAATAAAGACAGTGCGCATGCCAAAAAACCTGCCGTTAAAAAAACGCCACGCAGGAGTCTGGCTGACCTTGATTTAGCTGCATTATTTGCCGGTCAGGCCATCAGGACCGATATCAAAGAGGTGGCGGGAAAACACGATCTGTATTTTGTATTTAAAAATGATAAAGCCAAAGCGGATCAGCCCCTTCTTTCATTTACGAATATTAAATTCGATGATTTTAAATCAAAATAATTAAGGGCGATGCATTCGTGTCGGAATTTATTTTACTGAAAGAAAATTACAAACTAAAAATCACTGATCATGCATAACAGAAGAAGTTTTCTAAAAAATTCCGGCGCCTTTGCGCTTGGCAGTCTTTTCATTCCCGGCATGGCAAGAGCTTCGTTTTTCGGCAAAGCCGCAACTCATGATGTAGGCTTGCAATTATTCACTCTGTTCGGATCGATTGACAAGGATGTGCCCGGTACGCTTAAGCAGGTCGCAGAGATCGGGTATAAGGAAATAGAATCCGCATTTAGCATGAAAGGAGGTTATTATGGTTTAAAGCCCAGGGAATTTGCGGCCCTTGCGAAAGACTCCGGATTGAAATGGGTTTCGCATCACGTTTTAGGGGCGCCATTCAAGATGCCTCCCGGTGGGATCAGAATGCCCGGGGCTGATACAACCAAACGCGTCACTATGCCGAATATGGGCCATATGAATAATCTAAAGGACGACCACCAGGCTATCATCGATCAGGCCGCTGAAGGGGGGATCGAATATCTTGTTTGCGCCAGTATTCCCCTGAGTACTGCGGATGAGATTAAGCAGGCTGTTCCGATTTTGACTACTGCGGGTGAGGCCGCGAAAAAATCGGGAATTACTTTATGTTATCATAACCATATTCATGAGTTTGCAAATGTGGAAGGTGTGGTTCCCTATGATGTGCTGCTGGGCCAGATCAGCCCGGAGATTCTCAAGTTTGAACTTGACCTGGGATGGGCAACGGTGGCAGGTGCAGATCCCGTTGCATTATTTAATAAGAACCCCGGCCGTTTTCCGCTCTGGCATGTAAAGGATATCAGTCCGGATACCAAACAACCGGTAGAAGTTGGAAAAGGAATGGTTGATTTCAAAAGAATATTTCCGTCAGCGGGTACCGCAGGGATGAAACATTTCTTTGTAGAACAGGATGGCGCGCCACAGCCAATGGAAAATATAAAGGCAAGCTTTATTGATATAACTACAAAAATATTAGCATAATCATCGGGGCTGCCCCGATGGTTGGGTTATTTTAATCCCCGGAGTATCCCGTCCACTTCATTTTTCCCCCAGTGCGGATTGACACCTGACGATGGTTCGCTATTTAATTTTTGCTTCGCTATTTCGAGCAATTCCTTTGCTTTTGTCTTATCACCGCCCCACATTTTTGGTGTTGTATATTTTTCCCATCCTTCCAGGTATAGTGCCCTCGGGTTTTCAGGGTTTAATTTTAATGCCAACTGTATAAAATTGCTTGCGGCCGGGCCATATTTCGGGCCATAAGTCGACGGATTCATGAATACCCTGGCCCTGTTCAACATACTCAACACGCAGTAAATTTCAGACAACTGCTTTTTTTGCGAAGCTGTATCCAGGAGAGACTGGGCTATCCTTATTTGTTCTTCTGCTTTGTTGGCAAAAGGCTCAATGTTATCCGGGTCCTCCTCGTTAAGCCAACCGGTTTTAGCATTGCAAAAGGCAGCATAATAATAGGGAAGCCACTGGGTTTTTAATGTTCCGGCCTCGCGTTCAAAATCACTGGCTAATTGCCGATAATCCTTTATTGTTGTCGCATGGTCTAAACGCGAAACAGAAGCCTGCAACTGACCCGCAGAAACCGTCTGCGCGGGTAAATGGGTAAGCATAGTAAATGCAAAAACCATCATTACAATCGTCTTTTTCATTTTTATTAATTTTTTGAGTATAAATGGAATTAAAGGTTTTCATTGATAAAATCCTCTCTGCGGTCAATGCCAAACGACATAAACAGGCCTATATAATAATTTCTGGCGGATGGTAAAGTGATGGGCACTTTATTCAACCCATCATAACTAAAATTGTATCCGAAAATCTGCTTTGTGCCCAAAACATTGTTGACGCCGAAACCGATACCCGAATAATCTTTTCCCTTTCTTTTTTTGAACATCGTAAAGAGATAAGCAAAGCTCAGGTTCATCGTATTGTACATGCTGGTGATCCCTTTTTCGTAAACGAAAGGCTTGTCATCAGTATTTGCCCGGATATCATAGTAGGGCCTCCCCGTAGCAACGGAGTATGATAAATTAGCGCTCAGGTTAATATCCTGGAAAAACCGCTTTAACACAAAGGAAGCCGTATGAGGAGTGGTAAAATCGGGCCGCAATTCATAGGGATAATTGAGGAATTGCCTCCTGGTATCCAGATAAGTGTAAGTAATCCAGTAATCAAAATTCTTAAATGTTTTCTTGTCCCGGAAAAACAATTCAATGCCCTTCGCATAACCCACACCGTGATTACCCATTACAGGAGCCGTAGTAACCAGCTGATCATATTTCTTGTAATATGCTTCTATCCGGAGCAAGCGGTTATTCGCCTTTTTCTGATAATTGATTATATAATGTGTCGCTTTTGTAAACTCCGGATTATCGTATTGTATTAAATAAACCGGTTCGGGTTTTTCATAAAAAATCCCATAAGCCAGATTGATCTGACCGCCATCATAAAATTTGTACGCCATGCTTAATCTGGGTGCCAGGTTTGACTTTCGAAGCAGGGAGGAATATTCATATCTGATGCCGGCTTTTGCAGCCATATTTTGGGTTAGATAGATATCTGTTTCCGCAAATGCATTCAACTGGTTATCCTTCAGCGGAAATTCTACTCCATTGTATTGATAGTCATCATTATTCAGGAAATACTCTGCCCCAAACCGGAGTGCCTGCCGGTGCGCAAAGGTTCTTGTCAGCACCATTCTTGCCTGGACAGAATTTGCGTTTATCCGGGTCAGACTGTTTTTTGCATTATAAGGTGTGTCTGCGATAATGACCCGCTGTTTATTGCTGTCGAGTAAGGCGGTGACTATTTTTTGAGTGTTATAACCGTAAGCAGTCACGGCATCTATTTTCCAATGCTTATCCAAAATACCGTGGTAGGAAAGGTTAGAATATATATTTATTCCTTTTGTCTGAAAAGAGGATATAAGATTATTGCTGTCAATATCCGGATTCTGCATTCCTACATTACTGGATCCGTAATTCGTGTAGAATTTTAATATGCCTGTCTTACCCGTCCTGATACGGAAATTACCATCGGCTGTAAAATATTCCGGTCCGTGAAAATAATCAGGCTGTTGCGGTACCACCTGGTTATACAAATGCTGATTCCCATAGGATACGTCTGCTCCGTAACTTCCTTTGTCATTTTTTGTTATTTCCTGAAAACCTGCTCCCTGCGAAGTCGGGAAAATATGCAGGCTGGCAGAGGATTTATCGGGCAGATCCACTGTTTGCAATATCAGTGCACTGCTTAGGGCGTCTCCGTATAATGCAGAGTAACCACCCGAGCTAAATAAAATACCACGAAATAAAAAAGGATTCAGATGGGCAGGTTGTGGCAGGCCCGGAACGCTGACAAAATTGGGGCTGGGCAATAATGCGCCATCAACAAATTGCTTTGTTTCGGCACCCGTTCCTCCTCTTACAAACAAACCCTCTTTTTCACCAATCTGCTGCGAACCGGGAAGGAACCGCAGGGCGTTTGCGATATCACCCCCATTTCCTGCAACCGTAACTGCATCCATGGGTGTGAGCGTTGCGCCCTTGGCTTTGTCGCTCGCTTCAAAACTGCCAGCTTCCACAACAACCTCGCCCAGCATCTGATGCTCTTCCTTTAATATGATTTCCAGATTCAATACGGAATCCGCCGGTTTCAATACAATCTCCTTAGACCCGTACCCCATGGCGGAAATCACCAGGGTTATATTAACCTTATTAGTGTCTATCAACCGGAACCTTCCGGAAGAATCCGAAGTAACGCCAGCATTTGTTTCCTTAATGACAATGCTTGCATTATTTACCGGTTGTTTTTTATTGTTCATAACGGTACCCATAATGCTGGTCTGGGCAATGGATTGGGTGAAACAAACAAATAATACAACAGCAGTAAGGAGATATTTAAGAAGAAATAGTTTCATGGATTTCATTTTTCAGAACAAAACTATTTCAGAAACACGCGGACTGAAGGCAAGAATATACCATCAGGCAAGTTGAATAGACCAATAACTCAGATGAAGCGATTTACAGGAAAAGCATTTTTTCAACTGCCGGTTTATAGCCTTCGCTCAGTGGAAGTTCCGTTGTGCCAATGCAAATGAGATCACGTTTAATGGCAGTTACCTTATCAGCAGCAACGATGTAGGATTTATGAATGCGGGCAAACCGGCTGGGCAAAAGCTTTTCTTCGAGCTCTTTCAGGCTCATTCTGGTCATTACCGGTTTTGGAGAGGAGCTTATAAATATTTTTACATAGTCTTTCAGTCCTTCAATATAAAGGATTTCAGGAATACTGATCTTAACCAGGTTGTATTCTACATAAACAAAAAAGAAATTCTGCAGTTCTTCCTTCTGTGCCGGGTTCAGTTGCAGCTTATGCAAGTCGTATGCTTTGTTGCAGGCTTTCAAAAACCGTTCAAAAGAAACAGGTTTTAATAAATAATCTACCGCGTTCAGATCAAATCCATCAAAAGCATAATCTTTATAGGCGGTCACAAAAATAACCATGGGCGGGCGTTGCAGGGAGCGCAGAAATTGCAAGCCATTCAATCCGGGCATTTGTACGTCCAGAAAAATAAGATCAACCCCTCCTTCAAGGAGGACCGTGGCTGCATCCATGGCATTCCTGCATCTTGCCTGCAAACAGAGGAAAGGAACTTTTTGGATATTGTCTACCAAAAGATCCAGCACGTATTTTTCATCATCAACAGCAATGCAGTTTAACATGAAAGATCCAGATTTAGTTCTGCGCTGTAAATTTCACCATTATTTTGAATGCTGAACGTATATTTTCCCGGATACAATAGTTTAAGCCGGTTTTGAACATTGACAAGACCTATTCCGGAATTCTTATCTTTTGAGAAATTTCCCGCATTGTAATTGTTGCTTACAGAAAAGAACAAATGCGATCCGGTCACATTCATTTTGATACTTATAAAAGGCTTCTCGACCATACCAATACCATGTTTAAAGGCATTTTCCACAAAAGGAATAAGCAGCATAGGTTCAATAACACAATCTCTTCCCTTACCGGTAAATTCTTTGTCCATCCGGATCTCCACATTTTCCCCAAAACGCAACTGTTGCAACTCTATATAGCCCTCCAGGTATTCAAGTTCCTTATTAAGGGTAAATTTCTCTTCGCCGGTTTCATAAAGCATATAACGCAACAAACCGGAGAGTTTAATTAAGGCCGGTTCCAGTAAATCTGATTTTTGCCTTGCCAGAGAGACCATATTGGTCATCATATTAAAAAGGAAATGGGGACTTACCTGGGAGCGAAGGAATTTCAATTCAGAGGCCATCCTTTCTGCTTCGGCCTCCTTTTTATTTTTTTCATCCCGATTGTGGTTTACAACCCAGCGGAAGATAAATGAAGCCAATAGAAAACTGAAAGGAGGGAAAAAAATAATGCGACTGTTAAATGTGGTCAGTTCAAAATCCGGATTTACCTGCTGAATATAGAAAAGTTTTAGAAACCAGGAGACCGCGATGATTGCGGCCATCGAGGCAAAATATAACCACCAGAATCTTCTGTTCATTAACCGCGGATACAGGAAATATGCATTCAGGTAAAACAAGCCAATATGGTACAGGTTAGTGACCAGAAAGAAGTACGGGGGCAGGCCCGTGTTTAAATTAACTCCGCGAAGAAAAAAAGCCGGAATAGCCAGCAGGAAACTCCAGACTAGAGCATGCATGACCGGGACATAATATTTGGTGCGCTGAATATTCATGGTTTTGCAAAATTCAGTGAAACAGGCAATTTAAACCCAACGATGATCATCCAGATAAATCCAGGAAACCGGCCCAGGGGAATAAATAAAGAAAGACCGGGATTTATCATACTTATGGTGGACAATTCAGCGCAGGCCGCGGTAAGCATTCCAACCCAGAATAACCAACCTGGAATTAATTTCCGAAACCAGGCAGTGACAGAAACGCCCGCCAATAATAAACCAAAGAAAGCCACATGCGCCACCCCTCCCGTTATAAATCCAAATAATTGAATGGAACGCATGGTACCAGCCTCATTTGCAATCCCGGGCTGTGATAATACCCAGGATGAAAGCCCTGAAATTCCTAAAAACAGGGACGCGGCAAATCCGCCGAAAAGCGCAATATTCACTCCTGAAGCATTTATTCCCAGAAATTTCAACCTGCTGGTAATTCCTGCCGTAAAAATGCCGAGGGGAATACAAGAGCCGAATTCCAACAAGCTTGCAAACCTCAAAGCATCCGGGAATTGCAAATAATAATTGCGCGAAAGTTCAACAGACCCATATGGCATGGGAAAGGGTGCTCCATGCGTTAATAAAATGGTGCTGATGATACCTGTTGCGAATAAAAGAACATAAACAACCGCTAATATCCCCAATGAAGGCCCTTTGTGAACGAGGTTTCGCTGATCAGGCAGCTTAATAGTTTCCTGGCTCATAATATAAAATTTAAGAAACAAAAATAACAGCCCGGAAATGCTTCAGGAACTATGCGTAGACCAATGGTGGAAATGTGTAGACATAAATTCATCCGGACTCAGGAAATAGCCAATAAATTACCCAGGACCGTAGAAGTTCTGGAAAGGTTATCAGCAGTTGTTCTAATTGCAGTTGGAAGATCGACCGGTTCATTGCCGATCGCCAATAACACATCAAAATATTTACTGAGTGCTTTGTTTACTTTTAAAGGAACTTTCCCTGCAAGAGCAATTACCGGAAGTCCTTTCGCTTTAGCCCTGGAAGCGACCCCAAATGGTCCTTTCCCCTGAAGCGTTTGTTCATCAATACTCCCCTCAGCGGTAATGAGCAGATCGGTTTTCGCCAAAGCTTCGTCAAAACCCGTCATTTGAAGAAAATGATCTATGCCATTGACGGGTTTTGCATTCAGGAGAGCATACAGGCCGGCAGCAGCGCCGCCAGCGGTTCCTCCGAATTTTACTGACGACATATCCCTGCCCGTCTGATAAAGGGTTATCTCACTTAATTTTGCAACTGAGGCTTCCAGCTTTTTTACTCCTTCTTTTGTGGCTCCCTTCTGAGGTCCAAAAATGGCTGCAGCTCCCTGTTCACCCAACAACGGGTTGCCGACATCACAAAGAATTGTAAGTTCGCAATCCAGGATTCGCTTATCCATGCCTGATAGATCTATTTCCGCCAGATCCAGCATATTTTCAGGCCGGTCTGGCAAGGCTTCATGATTTGCATTTAAGAAACGAATCCCCATCGCGCGCAATATTCCTGCGCCTCCGTCCACGGTAGCAGATCCACCCATACACAGGATTATTTTATGAACTGCTTTATCCAATGCAAACCGGATCATCTCGCCGGTTCCAAAGCTGCTCGCGCGAAGCGGATTTAATTCATCCTGGCTTAAGAACTGCAAACCCGAAGCGGCGGCCATTTCAATTACTGCAGTGCTGCCTTCATCAATCAGTCCGAAATTTGCTGTAATGCATCTTCCCAAAGGATCATGCACCTGAACATCTACGCGCTTACCCTTCTTTCTGTCAATGATCAGATCTGCGGTGCCATTGCCGCCATCGCCGATAGGAAAACATTCATGTTGGAAATCCAGCATGCTTTGCTTTAATCCTTTTAAGATCGCTTCAGCGGCATCCGGGGCGCTGAGACCATTTTTGAAAGCATTGGGAGCAATGAGTATCCGCATAATCCGGACGGAAGAATAATTATTCCCCTAAGGTATAATAAGCATTGCGGAAATTCATTCTGACCGCAGGCTATTTACCGGATTTGCAAGTGCTGCTTTAATGGCCTGAAAACTTACCGTAACGATGGCAATCAGTACCGCAGTTAAGCCGGCTATTGTAAAAACCCACCAGGATATCTGAATGCGATAAGCAAAATCCTGCAGCCATTTGTTCATTACCCACCATGCCAGAGGCCAGGCGATAAGGTTGGCAATCATTACCAGTTTAAGAAAATCTTTGGAGATCAATGCCGCAACACCACTTACAGTAGCACCTAATACTTTTCGGATCCCGATTTCCCGGGTGCGTTGTTCAGCCATGAACATCGCAAGACCAAACAATCCCAGGCTTGCAACGAAAATGGTCAGCCCTGCAAAAATACCCAGCACAATCCCGGTCTTTTCTTCGGCTTTGTATGCATTGTTAAACTGGTCATCCAGGAAAGAACAGGCAAATGGCAATTCAGGAGTTAAACTGGCCCAATTCGCCTTCGTGGAACTGATTAAACCGGAAACATCTTTTGTTTTTACTTTTACAATGAAAAAACCTGAGTTATCTCCAATTACCATGATCAGGGGAGAAATGGGCTCATGCAGGGATTTAAAATTAAAATCCTTAACAATCCCGATAACCTGGTAGGTGATTCTTTTTCCCGATTCATCGATGGACCGGAAAAGATTATGACCAACTGCACCCAGGCCCCAGCCAAATGCCTTTGCGGCAGTTTCATTAATGATTATTGCTGAGGAATCAGTCTTATAGTCTTTTGAAAAATTACGGCCACGCACCATTTGCATACCCAGCGTAGGTATGTAACGATCATCAATATCATACCTGAGCGTCTTTACCATCATGGATGGATGATCGTCAGGATTGACCATACAATTATTATAATTTGAGGGACCGGCAGGAAGATAATAGGATTCACTCACATTGACCACCCGGGGGTCCTGAAGCAGCCGGTTACGAAATACCTGGTCATTTTTGCCCAAAGCGTAGGAACCAGGCAATACCATAACCTGTTCTTTATTATATCCCAGATCCTTGTGCCGGATATAGGAAAGCTGTTTATAAACTACGATGGTTCCCACCATCAAAGAAACCGAAATAAAAAACTGGAAAATCACCAGGCCGCTTCGAAGGCCGGCAGACCCCCTACCCGTCTGAAATCTGCCCTTCAAAACGGAAACAGGTTTGAACGAAGAAATAAAAAAAGCAGGGTAACTTCCTGCGAGCACAGCAACCAGCAGGCCAAACAAAACCAGCCCCGGAGCAAGCCATGCATTCGCTGAGAAATCCATGGATAATTTTTTTCCTGAAAGTTCATTGAAAAAAGGCAGGAAAAGTTTCACCAGGGTTACGCCAGCCACCAGAGCAATCGCCGTCATTAAAAATGATTCAAAAAGAAACTGCCTGACCAGTTCAAATTTTAATGAACCCAATACTTTTCTTATCCCCACTTCCCTGGCCCGTTTTGCGGCGCCTGCTGTAGACAGGTTCATAAAATTTATGCAGGCGATCAGCAGCATAAAAACTGCTATTGCGCTAAAAATATATACCTGCTGAATGTCTCCAACCGGTGCCAGCTCAAACATTAAATCAGAATGTAAATGAATATCAGTCAGCGGCTGCAGGTATAATCCGACATCATTGCCTTTCTTCCGGAATTCAGCAAGACTTAATCCCATGGCTTTTTGAATCTGCGGGCCCATGTACTTTTCCACTACCTGGGGCATTTTAGCCTGAAGCTTTTTATAGTCGTATCCCCTGGGCAATAAAAGGAAAGTATAATAATTAGATGTCATCCAGTCCTGTTGTCTTGATTCAGGCAGGCTGGCCATGGAAGCAAGCAGGTCGAAATGGAAGCTTGCGTTGTCGGGCATATCCTCCATTACGCCAGTAATTTTGTAGGGGGCAGCCAGACCCTTAAAATTCATCATATTCCCTATTGGGTTTTCTTTGCCAAAATACTTTTTAGCAACAGCGTATGAAATGACGATGGTATTTGGTTGGACCAGTGCTGTTTTAGGATCGCCCTGCAGAAATGGGAAGGTAAAGAGGTTGAAAAAATTTGAATCGACATACGCAAAACTTTCATCGGCATAAGAATTTCCCCTGGTTATGATGCGTTGCCGCCCATATTCGCGGATCCGGGTAGCATCGAGTACCTCCGGGTAGTCGGACCGCATTGCCTGCGCCGTAGGTGGCATCACATTGGCTTCCCTCATCTTTTCTCCCTGCACATAGCCCCTGAATACTACCCGGACTATCTGATCTGCTTTCCTGTTAAAGCGGTCGTAACTGAATTCATTGATCACATAGAAGAGAATGATCAGGCAGGTGGCGATGCCAATGGCCAACCCAAAAATATTGATCGTTGAAAGGGCTTTATTGCGAAGAATATTGCGCAGTGCAATCCTGAAATGATTTTTAAACATTAGCCGGGCTTTTAATGGATTTTCCATAACAACCCGGTCTCCAAAAAAATGCCAGTTAATTAAACAAGTGAAAACCATGCATTTGCATCCAGACAGGATTTCAAAGTGTTCGTAATTGATATAGTCTGTGTCCGGTTATAAAGAAGAGTTCCTGAATCCGAATATTCGGTATCTTAAATGTCCCAATTCTTAACCCAAAACAGAAATCATGAAAAAGCTAATCGTCGGCGCCATTGTCGGTGGAATCATCATTTTCATCTGGCAGACGCTTTCCTGGGCAGCGCTGAATTTACACCATGCCAGCCAGGAATACACACCCAACCAGGATAGTATCCTGAGTTATCTCAACAGGCAGTTTTCGGAGGACGGCGCTTATCTTTTGCCTAATTACCCTAAGGGAACCAGCAGTGAGGAAATGGAAAAGCAGATGGATCAGAACAAGGGAAAACCCTGGGTTCAAATCCAGTATCATAAGGCGATGAATGTAAATATGGCTGCAAATATCATAAGGGGACTCCTTACAGACATTGTTATGGTTGCATTTTTCTGCTGGATATTGTTGAGGCTTGCCTCGCCCGGATTCGGTGTCATTTTTACCTGCAGTTTATTTACCGGATTTATCATTTTTGTCAACTCACCCTACACCATTCATATCTGGTATCCGAAAGCCGATATCTGGATCCATTTTCTGGATGCTATTGTAAGCTGGTCGCTTTGCGGAATATGGTTGGGCTGGTGGCTGGGCAGGAAAAAAACCTAGCCGTTCAGTTTAATAGATCCCCCATCAATAGGATAATCCGTGCCCGTGATAAAAGCAGATTCATCGCTGCATAAATACAGGGCCAGGTGCGCGATTTCGATTGGTTTTGCCATGCGACCCATGGGCTGGGACTTCGAGAGTTTCTCGAACATCTCTTTTTCTTTGCCAGGATAATTTTTAGCAATGAACCCGTCTACAAAGGGCGTATGAACACGGGCGGGTGATATGGAATTGCATCGGATTCCTTCGAGGATATAATCCCTGGCCACGGATAATGTCATCGTGTAAACTGCACCCTTGCTCATGGAATAGGCAAACCGGTCGGCCAACCCGATGTGATTAACAACGGATGCAATATTCAGGATTACCCCTTTGCGCATATCCTTCATCAGAGGAACAGCCGCATATAAGCAATTATAAACGCCCTTTACATTTACCTTATAAATTTTGTCAAATTCCTGTTCGGTGGTTCTTTCCAGATTTCCGACATGGGAAATGCCTGCGCTGTTTACCAAAATATCCGGTGTTTTAATCCGTTGAAATATTTTCAAAACCTGTTGCTGATCGGATACATCTCCCGGGTATACGCTGGCCTTCCCCCCGTTCTCCGAGATAGTTTTAGCCACCTGATTCACATATTCTTCGTTCAGGTCAATCAGGTGTACGTGCGCTGACTGAGAGGCAAACAGCTCAGCAATCGCTTTGCCGATTCCGCTGCCTGCACCTGTGATGACGGCATTTTTATTTTGAAGCGAAAACATATGGTATTTTTAGGCCCGCAATATATTACATAATTGTAATCTGCATCCTTCTATAAAATCGCTCTCAGGGAGGCTCGGCCAGTGTGCACAATGGTGCCTTCGCCGGGTTTTCGTCCTTCGTACTGGATGCTGAGTTCAAGATTATTTCCAAGCTTCTTTGTAAACTCCAGGTCCCATATATAATTATTCCCCGGCAATAATCCATCCAGCATAATATAGCTTACCGTACTGTTTGGATTGCCGTCATAATGTATTCCGCTATAGGTGAACTTGGCCTGCAGGGAGGTGCTGGAAACAAGATTATATTTTGCATCTGTGTTGAGCGATCCTGAATAATAGGATTCACCGCCATAAGCCGGATCATTTTTTCTGGCATTATACTTATAGCCGACCGTTATGCGGAGGTTTGTTTTTTGGGTATAACTCAGATCCGGTTCAACTGAAAACTGATTTACGCTGTAATTGCTATTGTCAAAATTGGTGCTGCTTGTAAACAAATAATTATTTCCCTGTTTCCACATGGAGGTCAGCAGAAAGGATCTGGACACATTCCATCTTGTTCGGAGGTTCCACTCGTGGAGGGACTGGGTCTGGTATCCATAGGTTAGCAGTGCTTTAGAGGTATTTCGGTTATTGCTTATATCGAATCCCCATTTCGGATTCATTTTATTGAAAGAAAAAGAATTTACTAAAACGGAACTCCGTGTAATGAGAGATGTATCATTGAGGGGGGCCTTAAAAGGATTTAGCTGGATAAATCCGGCGGCCTGTTCTTTCTGATTCAATTGCAAAGAAGTCAGGAGGAATATATTCGACAAAAGCTTTTTAAATCCCTTAGCCTTACTCCCCAAAAGCATTCTCGGATTCAGTGCTATGCTGTAATTGAATGTGCTGTAGTTTGCCTTTACATATTCGTTGGTTGGGGTAAAAACACGGATGAATGTTGCCTGGTCAGTGTACTGCGCAATAACAAATTCATTGAGTTGCTGGATGCCATCTTTGTTAAGATCGATCCAGGTATACTGACCGGTTCCTGCAGGCACGGCAAGATAGGTGTAGGCCTGTTTTTGTTCCTGGCCCGAGCCGACTTCATATAAAGCATTTCCCATCACCAGGCCTTTCCATTCATTAACCACATATTCGGCTCTTGCCAGCAGGCTCTTGTCGGGCGATTGTGTGGTGACGGCACTATTTACCACATCGAGGCTCCGGTACGTTGCAGTAATCCGGAACTGATCGTGTTTGTTTTTGGTAAGATCTGCAAACACATTTATATTCTGGCTTCGGTTAGCCTTTGCCAATTCTTTACCATAAGGATATGCATCTTCGCGGTAGAAATAGGTGACTCCCCAATTATTCGGATTTTTTTGCGGGGACTTTAAATAAGCCTGCAGTATAGAAAAAGAATAGCTGTCAAGCGAGACTGAATCGCTGATCTTACTGCGTTGCTCATTATGCTCCAGGGAATAATTAAAGTCGACCGTATAATTATTGAATTTCTTCAGGGTCTTGGAAATGTCTACCGAAGGCCGCAGGAGATATCCGTTGCTGGTATCTCCCCGATCCGTGGTCAGGCTTACCTGGTCGTTAAACCGCCAGCCGGAAAGATCGAGGGACTGACCAACCATATTCCGGATTCCCCTGAAAGAAGAACCCCGGTCGTAGCCTGCAAGCTCGTACCTGATATCGTTGGTCTTTTTATCTGCCAGCTTGAATGCAGCATTGTAAAAAGTTTCATTGGCGGAAGGCAGCTGCAGCGGAAGGCCCCAATCGCGCAGAAATTCCACGGGTCGGAGCCGCTCAATGGGTTGAAAGCGTGCGTCCACATATTCATAAGAAAGTAAACTACTGAGTGCAAGGCCTTTCGATGAACTTTGAAAAGGATGCAGGTTTTTCAGGGTCATCCTTGTCGCGTTACCCACATCATTGTCTTTGTCAATATTGGACAGGGTATTCACATCGTACCGGCTACGGGCAACATCGGCAGTGACCAGGGTTTCCTTGCTCAGGTTATAATCGGCGCCAAGGGTAATGACCTGTTGCGTTTTGGGAGTGACCAGAAATTCTGCGGCTTCAAATTGTCCCTGCTTGCCCTTTAGTCCCGGCGCGATCCACATGTATGCATTCCCGTTCACGCCATTGGGATCGGGGATATAGTCACCATTACCAACGCCCACATCTACAAAGGATAGATTGTAGAGTGTATAGGCAGGATTAGCTGAAAAGATATAAACTGAATCGTGGGTGTACAATCCATTTGCTGCCAGGTAAACAGTATCCACCTTGCGGTAAAGGATCTTGCCGGGGCCTGCTGTATCAATTGCGGCAACCGGATAAAATGCGCGGCTGACACTGTCCCCCAGTGCATTCAGAAAATCTTTCCTGCCCTGATCCAGGGTCTGGGTGATTGGTGAATTACGTGCGTCACTGTTGCTGAAAACGCCCAGCCGCAAACGGAGTTTCCTGCTGATCTGGGCCTCGTCATATAAATACAGATTCGCATTGAGATAATACTGGTATGAATATTCAAAATCGATCTGTATCCTGCTGTCTTTTGTGATCATTCGTTTAGGCGTGAACGTTAGTTCGGCCGTATTATAATTGATCACATAGTCCTGGTCCTCCCCTCTCTGCAAAAGCTGCCCGTCGATGTAAACTTTTTCAGTTCCTGCAAGCACAATAAAATATAATTCATTGTTTGCCCCCTGCAGGCGGTATGGTCCCTGGTTGCCTTCCTGTCCCTGGAACACATTCGTGGTGAATTTCCCTTTGGCTACGGCCCCGCTGATGAGTGCTTTATTCGTCACCTGGTCGGATATCTTATTTACAGTTTCGAAAGATCCGCCTCGCAGGCGCTTATAAAAGTTAAGAAAATAATTCTGTGTCTGGCGCAGGTCGATATCACCCATGCTCAGGGCCCAGTTCTTTTTTTTGAATTGAAGATAGATCTGATCAAAATCACTCAGCTGTGCCGTTGTGCCATCGGGCTGGATAGGAATATTATTGTCGGTAATGGCGGCTGCGATTTGAATGCTGTCGGCCAGGTAACCGCTAATCTGCAGATTGAGATTTGAGGTTACCACGGCATCCTGGCTATTGCCGAAGGAGATTGCTCTTCCGAAACTTCCGTTGTAAACGATATTGCCGAAATTGAAAAAATTATCCGGGCCATATTTTCCGGTATTGTTGTAAACGGAAGGCTGGATAATGAATTTGTCCATCACTTTTTCATAATCGAGTCGCTGCACAATACCATTTAACTGGAAGGGAAAGTCGCGGTATTGTACAAAAACACTGTCCAGGTTCGGCATTCTTTTCCACGTAAGGGTAGAATGAACGTAATCTATATTAAAGAGACTATCGCCGATACCAGGAATAGAAAATGTTCCGGGAACAATACTGAGAGAATCCAGTTTAAGTGGAATGGGTTTGACCGGAATATAACGCTTGTGGAGGTTGGAGCTGATCCTGGGTTGTGCGGGTACGGGTCGGGCGCTGGGGCGCTGGGCCAGGGCTTCATTCAACAACCCACAGAAAATCAACCCTATAAGCAGCCCTTTGGTCAAAGAAAACGGTTTTTCTTAAAATGCGGAATCAAGGCTTTTATTGTGTCTCAGACTCCTTCAGCTCGTTAAGCAATCCCCTGGTATCGAGTGCTTCCGTGCCCATCATCAGGTTCCCATCTTCATCTCTTGGCCATTGATCCTTCGGCCTGTCCCAGTATAATTCCACACCATTACCATCCGGATCGTTCAGGTAAATGGCTTCAGATACGCCATGGTCTGCCATTCCGGTAAGCGGATAACCTGCGTCGAGCAGGCGTTTTAGAATAAAAGCAAGATCTTTTCTCCCGGGATATACGATAGCAGAATGAAACAATCCGGCTGCATGCTGAGGTGCAGGAGCAGCATTTTTGCTGTACCAGGTATTCAGACCGATATGATGATGATAACCGCCGGCTGAAAGGAACACTGCGCTGGAGCCGTACCATTCGGTAATCCCGAAGCCAAGGAGGTCGTGGTAGAATTTAAGCGAACGCGGGATGTCCGCCACTTTAAGGTGAACGTGCCCGATATGGGTTTGAGCAGGGACGATATAATCCAAAATGATCTTTTAGGCGTTCACTAATTTATCCTGTACGTATAGGTCTTCGCGGAGTTGCTTTACACGTTCGTCGGACAAATATTCATCAAAACTACAAAGTCGGTCGATAGCGCCGGAAGGCGTAAGTTCGATCACCCGGTTTGCCACCGTTTGCAAAAAAGTATGGTCATGTGAAGTAAGCATCACCACCCCCTTGAAATTACTCATGCTTTCATTGAAGGCCTGGATAGATTCCAGGTCGAGGTGGTTTGTGGGCTCGTCAAGTAAAACAACATTCGGATCCTGCAGCATCATGCGGCTGATCATGCAGCGCACTTTTTCCCCACCGCTCAGCACGGCTACTTTCTTCATTACTTCATCCCCGCTGAAAAGCATTTTGCCCAGAAATCCCCGAAGGAATGGTTCATCCACATCCGTAACGTGCGGGGGGACATATTGCCTCAGCCAATCCATCAGGTTCAGGTTTTTGTCAGTAAAAAACTGTTGGTTCTCGTTCGGCAGATAGGCTTTTGTAACCGTAGTGCCCCATTCAAAACGCCCGCTGTCTGCCGGAATTTTGCCTGTAACAATCTCATAAAAGGCGGTCAATGCAGTAGGGTTCTTACTCACCAGGGCAACTTTATCTCCCTTATTCAGACTGAAGCTGATATCCGAAAAAAGCAGGGAGCCATCTTCTGAGGTCTTGCTCAGTTTTTCAACATTCAGGATCTGGTTTCCCACTTCCCGCTGCTGCCTAAAGATGATTCCGGGATAGCGGCGGTTGGAGGGTTCAATTTCTTCGATGGTGAGTTTTTCCAGGGCTTTTTTCCGCGAAGTTGCCTGTTTTGATTTGGAAGCGTTGGCAGAGAACCTGGCGATGAAATCCAGCAGGGCCTGTCTTTTTTCTTCCGTCTTCTTATTCTTATCTCCCATCTGGCGCGCCATGAGCTGGGAAGACTCGTACCAGAAAGTATAATTGCCGGTGTATGCCTTGATCTTCTGGCGGTCGACATCCGCAACGTGGGTGCAGACCGCGTCGAGAAAATGCCGGTCATGCGAAACCACGATCACGATATTTTCGTAATCTGCCAGGAAATTTTCGAGCCAGTTAATGGTTTCCACGTCGAGGTCGTTCGTCGGTTCGTCCAGCAAAAGAATATCCGGATTGCCGAAAAGCGCCTGGGCGAGGAGCACGCGGACTTTCATCGCTCCCGAAAGATCTTTAACCAGCGTGCTGTGCAGGGATTCCTTCACGCCGAGATCGCTCAGCAAAGCAGCTGCATCACTCTCGGCCGTATAACCACTCATTTCTCCAAACTCGCCTTCCAGCTCACCTGCGCGGATGCCATCGGCCTCTGTAAAATCGGCTTTGGCGTAGATGGCATCCCGCTCCTGCATGTTATCCCACATTTTTTTATAACCCATAAGCACGGTATTCAGAACGCTCTGGTTGTCGAACTCAAAGCGGTTCTGCTTCAAAACGGCCATCCGGAGGCCCGGGGAGACTTCAATGCTGCCCTTGTTCGGTTCGATTTCACCTGCCAATATCTTCAGAAAAGTTGATTTGCCCGCTCCATTCGCTCCTATAACCCCATAACAATTTCCCTTGGTGAAGGACACATTCACCTCATCAAACAACACGCGTTTTCCAAAGGACAGGGTAATATTATTCGCTCTGATCATGCTTGGCTTTTTGAATTCGCAAAGGTACGTTGCTTACCACGAAAATTCAAGTAAAATGCGGGTCGTTCAGCCATTGCATTCTTATGGAGGCTCATGGCCGGAATATCAGGCTGGTGGCGGGTTTGGCGAGCATAGGATAAGCCGTTCAGGAGAATAGTGAATTCGCGGAAGCTGGTTGTAAAAACGTTGTTAACAGGAAAAAACCATCACAGGAATAGGTTTTGCAGGCAACCATTGCCGGAATTGGCAAGTCTTTAAATAAACAACGCAAAGATGAAAAGGACAGCCTGCCTGATCATCGTGGTCATACTGTTCCTTGCATCTTGCAGGAAAAACAATGAATCAAAAGTTCCTCCTCCGGAGGGAACGTATACCGGAACTTTTACGCGGGTGGGCCTGGTACTTACAAAACCGGACTCTGTAAAAATTACATTTAGTGGGACCGCATTTAATGGAGAAAGTAACGGGACATGCCGTGTATGCAACGGAACTTATGAAATCTCCGCGGACTCTGTGGATTTTCACAACGCCTGTTTATTCCCTGCTAATATTGACGAAAGCATGGTATTGGCCGGGAAATACAAGATCGTCATTGACGGTGACAGCCTCTTCATCAGCAGAATGTATTTATCCTTCAGTTCATATTCTGACACTTACAGGCTAAAGAAACAATAGCCATTCTTCCCTTAATTGAAAACCATTATTTTTGCGCGATCAGGACCGGTAGCTCAGTTGGATAGAGCAGCTGCCTTCTAAGCAGCAGGCCATTGGTTCGAATCCAATCCGGTTCACTTTTATGTCTATAATACTCCCCATTTTCGATACCAAAAGGCTAGGGTGTTAAGTTAAGATTTGGTGTCAGATTTTCATTCATCAGGCGGCTTTTTTATTTGGACATTCCAGGTAGCGGTCATTGGGTGTCTGTTTTGTTGTGTGATGCGTTTTATTGTTATAGTAGGCGATGTGGTTTTGAACTCCTTCATAGAGTTCAAAACCATCATCTGCCGGGTTCAGGTAGATGTAATTGTATTTAATGGACTTCCAGAACCTTTCGATCCAGATATTATCCAGAGCCCTTCCTTTTCCATCCATCGATATTTGTATTTCCATTTGTTCAAGATATTGCGTCCATAGTGCACTGGTATATTGAGTTCCCTGATCGGAGTTCACGATTTCGGGTTTACCATATTTTCCAATTGCTTCTTCCAGCACATTTTTACACCACTGCGCAGCTGAGCGAGTTGCTGATGCCCCAGCCAACGATCTTTCGGCTGTACACATCAATGATGGCTGTCAAATACATAAATCCATTTCGCATCGGGATGTACGTGATATCTGTGCACCACACCTGATTGGGTCTGGTAATTTCCATTCCTCTGAGTAAATAAGGTTTAATAAACTTCTTTCAGCCCCAGTTTGGTCAAATTCTTGCGCCGATAAATGGTTTCGCGGCCCATGATCTTCAACAGTCGGCGGATACGCTTGGGACCTACCGGGTGATGTTCCTGGCGATAAAAAACAGCACCAATGAAACGACTCCTTCGGTCGGATGATCGGTCAGGTGTTTATCCATGATCTCCATCATTTTAATGTTCTCCGGTTTTTCTCCAACAGGTTTGTAATATAACCGGCTTCTGTTGACAGCTGAGCAATTCGCATTGCCTGCGAACCGATATCTTTTTTACCCTGCGGGCTTATTAAACTTGCCCGCTCGGCTATCCCCCAAGTCTCTTGAAGCTTTTTTTTAAAAATTCATTCTCCACTTTGAGCTGTCCGATCTGGGCGTAAAGCTCCTGGGTGTCAACGTCCGGCTCTTCGGCTTTACCGGATTTTTCAAAAATAGCTCCCATGTTGGCCAGGAACTCGGCTTTCCAGCGGGAGATCATAATCGGATTGACTTCAAATTTCTTGGCGAGTTCTGCAAGTGTTTGCTGGTTCTTTACGGCTTCAAGAGCAACTTTGGCTTTGAAGGCTGGAGCGAATTTTCGGCGTGTTTGCTTTTTCATTTGAGATAGTTAAATTACGAAAATTATTAACTAGCCCTCTGGTCTCAAATTCAGGGAGTATTATAAAGAGATTTGTAGCTATTTATAAACTTACTCGTTTTCAAAAAGTTGTGTCTAAGGAAGCTTCAAATAGATACGAACCTGAATTCGCCATAAATACAAGCATATTAGAGATTCCGGACCATGTTGACCCACCATTCCGTTTCATGTTGACCCATCATTCCGGAATGATGACCCACCCCATTTTTGATGGTTTTGTTGAAAGGGATTATTCTATTCCGGGATGTTGACCCACCTTCCAGGGGATTATTCCGGACCATGTTGCCCCCTGGAATGGATTTTATCCACTGTCATTCCGGCATGTTGACCCACCTGCAGGCTTTAATTGCTAAGCGCTTTTGACCGTCATTTGCTTCCTTAATTAAAACAGGGAGCAATGCCACAAAAGCCAATCGTAATGGAACAGTTAAAGCAGATTCTTCAATTGCATGCAGACGGGATAGGGATCCGTGAGATCGCCCGGCGCATAGGTATCAGCCGTAATAGTGTGAGAAAATATCTTCAGTTGCTGAACACCGGTACAGAGAACCTGAGCGGCAAGGAGCTCGCCGATAAGGCTTATAACAATGAAGTGCTGGAAAAGAACACGCAAAGGCTTCAGCAGCTTCATTATCATTTTGCTTATGCAACGCTGGAACTTCCCAAGACAGGCGTTACGCGTCAACTGCTGTGGCATGAATATCTTTTGCTTCATCCGAATGGATATGGTTACAGTCAGTATTGCTGGCGCTTAAATGAATATCAAAAGCGCGGTGACCTGGTGATGCACCTGGAATATGAGCCTGCTGATATGATGATGGTGGACTTTGCAGGTAAGAAACTATATTATACAGATATCGATACCGGGGAGCGCATCGCCTGCCAGGTCTTTGTTGGGATCCTTCCTTTTAGCGGCCTGATCTTTTGCCTAGCCGTTCTCACTCAGCGAACCGAAGATTTTACTTACTGTATCAACAAGATGCTGAAGTATTTTAAGGGCGTATGCTCTACCATATTATTGGATAATATGAAGACGGCCGTCACGCGGGCCAGTCGTTATGAGCCTGCGTTTACTGATATCTGTTATCAGCTGAGTGAGCACTACGCAACTACCTTTAGTGCAACGCGTCCCTATAGTCCGCGCGATAAGGCTATGGTAGAGAGTGCAGTTCGTATCCTTTACACACATGTGTACGCGCCGCTTCGCAACCAGGAGTTTACCAGCCTGAAGTCGCTGAATCAAGCCATGCACGAGCAGCTGTTTTTACTCAATAACAAACCTTATAAAAACTCACCCTACAGCCGCTTGTATTTTTTTGAACAGCAGGAACTATCCTTGCTCAAACCCCTGCCAGCAGAACTGTTTAACCCAAAGAAAGTGGTGCTGCTCACTGTGCAGCGCAACTACCATGTACAACTCTCAGAAGATCATCTCTATTACAGTGTGCCCTACCAGTATGTTGGTAAAAAGGTAAAAGTTCTTTATGATAAACGAACCGTGGAAGTCTATTATGACAATGGCCGCATTGCGGTGCACCTTCGCAAGCCACATGGCAAAGCCTATACGACGCTGGGCGAACATATGCCTCCCAACCACCAGCGCATGCAACAGATCAAGGGCTGGAACAAAGAAGATCTGCTCTCTCAATCAAATCGTATCGGCGCCAGTGTCGTGCAGGCCGCGACACTGATGCTGGAGAACAGCATCTATATCGAACAAAACTACAAAGCCTGCTTTGGCATGCTCATGCTGGAGAAGAAATATGGTTCCCTGCGGCTGGAAGCTGCCTGTGCCCGTGCACTCCTGGGCACCCGCGTAAACTATACCATGATTAAAAATATCCTGGAGCGGGGCCTTGATAAACAACCGCCTTCGGCGGAAAACTATTTAATCATCCCTGCACATGATAATATCCGCGGGCCTGAACACTACCGGTAATCTTAAAATAAAATAAACCAATGAACACAACGCAAACCTTGGCACAAATGCAACAACTCCGGCTGTTTGGAATGTACGAGTCCTACCATGCGCAGCTGGAACTGCCGCTCGACCAACAGCTCGAGGGCCATGATCTCCTGGCACAGCTCCTGCAATCCGAGCAGCTTAACCGCAGTAACGAAAAGACAGCCTATTATCTAAAACTGGCCAAGCTGAGGCTGCCTGCCAGGATGGATCAAATCGAATGCACCGCTTCGCGGAACCTGACCAAACAACAGCTGGCTGTTTTAAGTGAAGGAAGATATCTGGAACAAGGAGAAAATATCCTCATTACCGGATCCACCGGCTCGGGAAAAAGTTATCTCGCCTGCGCCCTCGGTCACCAGGCCTGCCTGCAGGGATATAAAACTACGTACCTGAATATGAACCGGCTGATAGAAAAAGTCATGCTCTCCAAACTCGACGGGTCTTATATTAAACTCTTAAACCACCTGGAACGCCAGACACTGATCATCCTGGATGACTTCGGTCTGCAGAATCTGGGACAGGATGTAAGACTTACTTTATTACAACTCCTGGAAGATCGATACGGAAAGAAAAGCATCATCGTCACATCGCAGCTTCCTGTATCCAAATGGCACGCATACATCAATGACCCAACGCTTGCAGATGCAATCCTTGACAGACTGACAGCGAATGCACAGCGAATCGAACTAAAAGGTGAGTCTCTGAGAAGAAAAAAAGTAAAACCGAATCAATAACCCTTTGTATTTTTAAAACTAGAAATAGCTCTTACTCTTATTGCCTGCTCCCCGAGGTGGGTCAACATCCCGGAATGCTGGGTCAACATGACCGGAATCTACACATATCAAGACTTTCAAAGAGTCACATAAT
The DNA here is from genome assembly GCA_963705005.1 of uncultured Chitinophagaceae bacterium. Classification (GTDB taxonomy): domain Bacteria; phylum Bacteroidota; class Bacteroidia; order Chitinophagales; family Chitinophagaceae; genus Puia. The sequence goes on along the minus strand of CAVPIO010000005.1, from coordinate 249,988 downwards.
AATTTGCGGCTCACTAATGATTAAAAAATTTGGATTAAAAACGCGCAAGGTCTATAAGTGTTTATATCTATAGGTAGATTCAAAAAACAATCCTAGCTTGAGTGGACAGTTGCGCCTAGCGGAATGTATGAAAAAATCAATTATATCAAAACCTGACATTGATTTATTTCAAATCCTGAAATTTGGAAATATTTATTGGAATCTAAAAGTTCCATTATTGTTTTTATTTCTGTGCTTATCCTCCTTAATTACCATTCAATGTAAAAAAAGTAGCCCTAGAGAACAATTGCCGCCTATCACCCAGGAGGGGAAAAATACATTTGGGTGCAAAGTTAACGGCCAGCCTTGGGTTCCTTATTGGCCTTGCATTGATATCATTGCTGGGGCGGCAGAGATGAGCTACGCAATTGTTCCAAAAAATAATTCAGCATCACTTCCCATTATTTTTACGTTAAACCTTGGAAATCAAGAAATGGATGAGGCATTATTTTCCTTCCAACAAGGCCCAACACTTTATAGTCATCTTCTTTATTCAACTGGCAATGTAATCGATTCTTTAGCAATTACATATTCAACATCGTCTTCAAATATCTATTATAATTATTATTATCCCTCTAAAAGCGTTCCGAGATATTTTAACATAGACAAACTCGATACCGTAAACAGGATTATTTCCGGAACCTTTGCCTTCACTTTATATGGTGCCTACGGAAACGGAATTGCGGATTCAGTTCTCATTACGGAAGGAAGATTCGATTTGCAAATAGGATACTTTTCGCACTGTTCTAATTAGAAAACCTCAAATGAACTGTTATGAAAAAGAATTTATTTCTATTATTGATCAGCATAGGAATATGTATATCCTGCTCTTCTCAATCCAATACATTTACGCTTCAAGATAGTGGCGCTTCAACTATAACTAGATGGCGCGACACGTGTTTTGCTCTATTAAATTTGTCAAGTTCCCAAATTCCATCCGGAATATTATTGGACTATTCTCTAAACCCGTTCAATGATTCTAATTTTAATAGCCTAATTGAAGCCTTCCCGATTTTAGGACAGTGCTAATTTAGATTTTTCCCTACTATTATTACTACTATTATGGCTGTTAATTGTGGTAAACCCGGAATGGGTTTTGGGCGGTGCGGGTTTTCCACTGTTAATAGCCTTCGTTGCATATTCATTGGGCGTCAGATCATTTAAAGAGCCGTGCGGGATTTCATTGTTATAAGTTTTCATCCATTCATCCGAAAGGATTCTTAATTGTTCCAGGTTTTCAAACAGGTAAGCATCTAAAACGTCTTCCCGGTAAGTTTTATTAAATCGTTCGATATAGGCATTCTGCATCGGTCTTCCCGGTTGGATATAGTTGATTTTAATATTTTTCGATCTGCACCACTCAGTAAATTCAAGACAAGTGAACTCCGGTCCGTTATCAAGCCGAAAGCTTTCAGGGAGCTCTCTGCGTTGTCCCAGTATTTCCAGTTGATTTATGACAGATACACCTGGAATAGAATAATCCGGATGGACCGTCAGGGCCTCTCTGCTGTATTCATCAATAATGTTCAGAACTCTTGTCCTTCGGCCATTGGTCAGCGCATCACTCATAAAATCCATACTCCATACTTTATTGAGGCCTTCTGTAATGGCTAATGGCACTTTAAGCCTGGCAGGTAGGCGTCTTTTACCCTTTCTTCTAAAACCAAGTCTCATTAGCCGGTATACTCTTAGTACCCGGTTGCGACCCCACCGCAAGCCTTCACGCCGGATGATTTTATAATAGGTGTCAATACCCTTACGGGAATATTTCTCTGCAAGCTCTTGCAGTTTATCAATCACTTCTGTATCGTCTCGGCGAGTCTGATAATACCAGAGTGATCTGGACAATCCGGTTACTCTGCAAGCCCGGTCAATGGATACGGGTTCCTCTTTTTTAATACTCCAGGCAACCAGTTCCTTCTTCTGACAGGGCTTTACAATTTTTTTTCGATTATCTCTTTAGCCAGTTTGTAATCCAGGCTCAGCTCGGCGTACATATGCTTCAGGCGCTTATTCTCCTCCTGAAGGTTTTTCAATTCCCTAACCTGCAAGCCGTCCATTCCTGTGTACCTCTTTTTCCAATTGTACACCGTTGCTTTTGAGATGCCATTCTCCCGGCAGAGGTCCTCTATTGCCCGGCCGCCCTCATACTGCTTGATGATCGAAAGGATTTTGCTTTCGGTAAAGTTTTTTCTTTTCATAATTGAACAGTTTAAATTTACAAAATTGTATAAAATTTAACTGTCCGATTTTTCGGGAAGGCTTCAATGGCATTCCCAATCTGAATATTTATTTTGATAAAGCATGATCATAAAGAATCTAGACAGAAGCACTCTTCAAAATGACAATTCCGCAAATCTCTTTACATCCTCAACAAAATGGTTCGACATTTGTCCAATCCGGTTCACACAATACCAGCAGAGGTTTCATGCGATTGGAACCTTTTTAGTTTTGAGGGTTTGATACACAATTTCTAATATGCATTTGGTCGTTGGGATACGAAGCAGGAGGGTTTAAATTACTCGAACAAAGGTAAATTCAATTAACCGCCTAGAAAATTCAATTCACAGAAAAGAGAGACCCAATTATACCTCACGCTGGATATCTGGACGTTCTGTTGTGGAAAGATCATGGAGGTTGCACGGTAAGCCTATCCCGCTCTTCCTTCCTCGTGGCTTATGAATTGTAACGTGTCTTCCACTACAGGTCCCCGGTTGGGTTTTCGAAATGATTTACACATCAACTCCATCTACCAAGCTTCCTACGACAGGATTTCAAGAACCTAATTTCCTGAAAAAGAGCTGGGTTATTCTTATTCTTAGAAAGCTTAATCTCAATAAAATGTAGAGAATTCATTGACGCATTCAAAAAATCCTCTAAAAAAGAATTACGTATTTTTAAACGGAAATTAGCGGGATTAACGTTATTTATGACCAACAATTTTTGCGAACATATTTCAAATGGATTTATTAGACTTACGCACTTTACAACGCCAATTTTGTATTTAATGCCACTTTTGACATTATATGAGTATATCTCTATTGTTCTAATATTATTAGCTTTGCCGACTACCTTATAATACAAGGATTGGTTTTTCTTTTGTAGAAAGTAAACAAAAGATGCGTCATCTCTGAAATTAACACCTTGATCTATAATCTTCAGATTGTGAGTATTAAGATTAATCATTTCAATACTTCCAGACTTGGAAGATCTAGACGCAAATAGCAGCGTTGAGCAGTCATTATCAATCGAAATATTATTTAATTTGAATCCTTTAATATTATTTATTGCCGAAATTTCGATTACTTCCTTTTTGTAAAAGTTATATTTCAATACTTTGGATTCTTTAATAAACACAAAAAAGGCATCTTCATAACTGTTAACGGTATTAGGAAATGAGATTAAGTCTGAATTAATCATCATCTGCCAATTTAAATTATCTTGAATTGAATCTACAATGGAATATTGGCCATTCCCAATTTGGTACCTTAGAAGTTCAATACTATTACCGGTTTCTTTCTGAAATAAAATGGCTGAATCTTTTAGCCAGAGAAGAAATGTGAAGGCACTGTCAATTGTAGTTACCATATTTTCACTTCTGGTATTAATTAATATTTTTTTGCCAGTTTCTGTATTTTGAAATATCGCGAAATCACCGCACCTGGAGGCAGACAATATAACAAATGATCCATATGAGACAATTGATTGAGCTGTAAAATACACAGTTAAAATAAACCGTATTACGGACATGGAATTAATTTTTATTGGATAATAAAGATGACGGCAGATTAATCTTTTTGTTTTTTACTAAAAGACCAGCGTTAAGTTGTGCGTGCACAACTTACAAGCATTCAATCAACGGCGGCAGTTGTAACATGGCTCGTCTATTTATAGCGGTATGCAATTAATAGTCATATTTAATTGGTGGCTGTTGTTGGGGGAGATAAATTAATGGGCTTAAATTGGGAAATGCTTTTCTTAACATTGCAATATTTTTGTTTGAAGTATCAATAAATGTCCAGTTATTTCCATCGTCTGTTGAGATTGAGATGAGTGTCGTTGTGCTGACTATCTTTGCTTTTGCTAATTTAATTTCCGTGTGTTGAGCGATAGTTGCCTGATACTCTTTCCCACTCTTTATTATTTTTGAAGGTTCATCAAACGCGATGTCACTAAATCTCATTCCCCTTATTTGCATATCATTTATAGTTTTTTCTAATACCTGTGTCATTTTAGTTGTGCCACCCATTGATTTTACAATTGGTGGATATGTATACTTCACGAAAGTGCCAAAATCGCCTCTCAGAAATGCTGCTCCCATGTCTTTCGCCTTGCGCTTTAGGTTGTATGCAGGGTTTATTTGACCATAAGACTGGAAAATTATCGTTGCACTTGAAAAGAATAGAATCAATACAATTTTCATAAATCAAATTAAATTTTAGTCTTTTATTTTCAATGATTCAAACCATTTGTTTGGTCTATTTTCAAAATAATCTATGATCCTATCTTCAACATGTTCTGGCTCCCAAACCGCGGCACATTCTAAACCTATGCATTCTGCCTTTGTAGCTGGTTTTATTTCCCCAGTATTAGGATCATAAATTTCGAACTTGGCTTGGTCTAACTGGTCTTGAATGAAGGTCAACGGTATTTGTTGCATATTGGTCTTCAAGTTCTGATGTCCAATAATCTTCCATCTATTCTTTGTTATAGCATATTCATAAACTCCCAATATAAAAATTGCACTTTGTTTCTTTTATTTGTTCAATGTCACTAATCCTTATTCTGAATAAATACTATAAAATGCATAGCAGGCATTCCCCAAAATTCTGCCATAAGCAAATTTTCCATTCGGTAGGGATATCTCAATGAAAGCACCTTCTTTTCTAACTGCCATACAATTTTATTTAATGTCCAAAAGCTTTTTTAGCGGCTTCCATGTAAATTTTCCCTTGTTCATTATTTGCTCCAATTCCATTCCTAAAATTGCCTGATGTACCTTTCATTGACTTTGCACCTCCATTTTTATTTATTAACTGTTGTTCTCTTCCTCTAATTGCATTTTTGTTTGGCGAAGATCTATCCACTTTGGCAGGTCCAAAGCCTTTTTTATCCATGTGATGGTTCTTATCTCTTTCTGCCACATTTTCTCTAACAGGTTTTCTTTTCCCCTTGTCCGCCCTGAATATACTTCGCCTGTTTTTTCATTAGTTTTAGTATAAGTTTGGTAGGTTTTTTCTTCAGCTTCTTCTGCTGCTTCTTTTTCTGATAATTCTAATAATTCTTTTTCAGCTAATTCCTTTAATTCATCATCTACCAGGACTTCTGCAACTCTTATGGCCTCACCGCCTTCGCCCGCTGTTACCAAATCAACCCCCAACATCACAACGCCCATTCCTGCTTCTTTCCAATCTCCATCTGCTATTCCTGTTGCAATCTGTTTTATACTTCCCACAAATGGAATATAATCGGCAACCTCGGAAAGCACTTCAAAAAAGCCACTTGATGATTTTTTACGCGTCACAGTGACTGGATCTAAAGTAGTCACATGGGCACTGTCTCCGGCCATCGTTCCTGTGCCATCTGCAAATCGGTATGGGTTGTTAAAACCAAATTCATAGGGGCTCCACCGTCGCATATATTCGGCAAGTGGGTCTATTGTGGTAAACCTCCCTATTTGTGGATCAAAAAATCTTGCTGCTAAATCGTAATCCTCTAATCCTGTTCCGTCCGAGAATTCCTGATTTTGCAACTCCTTGCCGTTATATTTGTAATTATTCTGAGCGTATTTGGGTTTTAATGCCTTAGAGCTTATCCCGGCTAGGGTAAGTCCAAACGGATAATAATGCGTTTCTTCAAGTAAAGGACCACTGTATTGTTTTACCGAAAGATTGTCAAAGAACACGTCCCAGCTAGGTGTTTCATTACTCACCCAAATATACAAAAATCCATTCTTCGTTATTGGAATCCCAGTGTTGGCTAGATTAGTTAGGACACCTGCTGCCCCAACACCAATCGCCCCACTTTGCGGATAGCTGCTTACGTATTTTAATTGATCATCCAGCAGTATCCAGTTGAGATATGCCTTTGGCTTGCTTGGTGGAGTCGGATCATCTGTTGGCAGAAAACTATTGAGGGCTGCATAAATAGGGCTCGTCGTGGTATTATTAAGATCTGTTATTGATCCTTTACCACCGGAAGTCATATTAACAACTCCCGTTGCCAGTGATGCCAGCACATCCGTGAGACTGGTGTTTGGTGTAGTGACCGTTCCACTATTGTAATAAGACTGGACGCCAAGATCAATCTTATCTCCGCTCATTACCTTTAGAAGAAGCGATGGGCCAATTTTATGTCCACCAGCGGTGCCGTTTACTTTAAAGACTGTGTCGTTAGGATTGGTATAGGTAAGATCATCCGGATAGCCAGCTGCCGTGGTGCGGGCAACGGTAGTAGTCGTAAGGTTGGAAAAAAGCTGGCTTTCTGTTGCACGGTAAATAGCCTCTCCACTGGCAAGGTACCCGGTAGTGTCTTTTTGCTGGGTAAGAACAACACGTGTATTTCCCAGATGATCTTTTTCAAAGAAATCATATTCAAATCCGTAAGCAACTGTTCCTGTTGAATATTTATGGTAAGCCCATCTTGCCCTTCCTTCCTCGTGACTGATGAATTGTAAGGTATCTGAGGCTACTGGACCGCCGGTTGGAGGAGATGTAGACTGGTAAACAAATCCTCCAATATAGGTTGTAAGAGTGGTTTTTGCCGGAGAAATTGTATTATCTACTGTAGTCTTGTAAAGTTTCGTGCCTGCTGCATCATACGAATAGCTTATCGTTCCTTTGGAAGTAACGGTTACCGTTTGTGGAAGATTCAGATAATTATAAGCAATAGCACTGATAGCCTTATTGTTATCCAGAATCAGGTTTCCATTGGCATCATAGCTATAATCGGTCGATTGCTTGGTACCGGTGTAATGAAAATCACCCAACTTGGAGGTAGGATTATTTTGAGCGTCATTAACCTGGACGAGTTTATTGGTATTGGCCTGATAGCTATAGGTGAGCTGATCAATTAGGGATGAACCGCCCACTGTAAAACCTTTCTGGTTCATCGAAAGGATATTACCGTTACCATCATAGGTAAGATTACTTACGCTAAAATCAATATAGCTGGCGTCCCATGTGCTTCCAGAAGTATTCTGGACGAAATTCGCTGCAGTAAGTCTGTTGACATTGTCGTAAGTGAAGTCATATTTCCTTCCTATACCGTCGCCTGCCGATTTCCACACTGTGCCTGTAATATTTCCATTGTATTGAGCCGCATTATAGCTCGTAGTCCCTGCTACAGATGCAGTTTTATCATAACCCAGTTCCATTCCAAAATAATTCCCCGGAGTGCCACTGACGAAATTCTTGTTTATTGTATTCAGCCATCCACGGATATTGTATGCATATGCCAGGCTATCAAGGTTATTCCCTAATGTTTTATTCTGCAATTGGCCCAGCTCGTTATATCTGTTGGTTGCAAGAACCTGATCCGAAGTTGCGTTATCAATATTTTTATTAATTGTTAAGAGCCTTCCACCAGCATCGTAGTTTAATTTGGAAAGTACCGAATGATTCTGAGTATTGGATCCCGCTTTTGTGTGCCGAATAAGGTCTCGTATCATTTTTCCTGTAGAAATCATATTGATTAATCACGGTATCCTTTGCTCCTGTTTGATTAATACTCTGAGCCTCAATCAATCTACCATGATCATCAATAAATGACACGGAAGTAAGGAATTGACTGGTTGTCCCAATCACTTTGGTTTGCGTACCGGTCACCATGCCAAGTGTAATCGGATATTGGACAATTTGTTGCGCATAAACCGGAGTAGTGTTATAAGAGGTATTAAAATAACTTGAGCTGGTTGTATAGCTGGTAATGAAAGCCCCCGTCACACCTTGGGCAGTAGCCCAATTATAATTATCATAGAATGTCTGAGAAAGTAGTTCGAAATTAGAAACCGTAGATGGATAAGAAATACTATGCTCAGATAAATTTTGATGATAAGACCTATTATTGGCATCAGTTAACAATCCCATACTATCAGGACGATTTTCTCCATCAAATTTTGTTACTAGCCATTTGCCCGATGTTCTCAAATTGGGATCTTGGGTCATAATGAGGCGGTCCCTTCCATCATATACCAGCCAGACTTCCCCGGCCCCCGGAATTTTTTTGATAATCAATCTTTTGCGATAATCGTACTCATACCGGAAACAAAGCTCATCAGTAAGGCTTGTAAGGGTGGTTAGGTTCCAGGTGGAATTGGCCTGAAGAAGGTCAATTGCGCGAGGTTGGATTACAAATCTTAAATTATTTAAGGAGTCATATACATAATAAGTAGATAGCCATCCAACATGTGCAGTTCCGGGACTTGTGGCCAACTGCACTTTTTTCAAAACAACTTTTCCCTGCATGTCCTTATATTCAACCACGGAATGATTCGCTTCGTCTGTCGTTTGATTTTTATTTAATGTGCCTGCAGCATAGGTAGCAGTAGTCACTGGTATGCTTCCCGCAGCTGAAGTAATGGTCCAATACCTCACACTGTCAGAAACCTGATTAACTAAGTATTGAGAAGTTACTCCACGGCCCGATCCAACCCAATTTAAACCTGGCGCGTAGGTTATTTGAGGCCGGTTAAGTGGGGAGGGTTCAAAGATTACTTGCCCGTAATAATTTTGTTCCCCGCTAAATTGAACAGAGTTAAAAGCATACTGATCCTGGACCGCAGTAGTCTTGTAGTTTCCATCAGTGGTGGAAGCTACGTAGGGCAGATATTTAGTAGATTCTCTACCAAGTGCATCATAAACTGTCGGAGTTACCATGTCTTTTCCAAGCGGCGTTTCCTGCCAGGCTACAGTTTGGTTTAATCTTCCAAGCCCGTCAAAATATTGTGTGGCCTGTCTTACATCAAATGTGCTTGTCAATCCCCCAGCCGTAGCAGCATCTGTAACGCCCGGTTTTGTAATATCCCTTACGCGAATAAAATTCAGATCTGTGTTTGCCGTTCCGATCGTCACCTTGCAGGAGTTGGTAAATAGAACATCTGAGCTACAGGTTACCTGCCTTCTGTACCAAGTTGTCGTTGTAAGGTTGCCAGCAATATAACTTGCGGAGGTAGCTCCGGAAATGGCCGAGAAATTAACTCCATCCGTGGAGTTCTGCCATTGATAAGAATAATTTCCACTGCAACCACCACCGCTTGCTCCAGTTGCGCTTATTTCACCCGGGCTCGTTCCGGAGGCTATGGTAATACTTGATGGGTAACGGATCCCGGGAAGAGTTGCGGGCTTACGGTCACTAATGCCGAACTGCTGTTTCCGTTAGCTCCATTGCTGGATACAATCACGCGGAAATAAGTGGTGGAGGTTAACGCGGTTGGAGTGTATGTATTAGTACCTCCACCTCCTATGTTTGACCAGTTTATGGCATCGTATGAACTCTGCCACACATAAGAATAACTGTTATTCCCGCCGGACACACCCGTTGATGTTAATACAGAGGCGTTGTGGCCATAGTTAATGGATTGCGAGGCAGGAGTTACGCTTCCGGGAACAAGAACAGGGTAAATGGTTACCGTGGCAACGGTACTGTATGCAATAGTACCGCTTGGGCTGACAGTAACCATTCGTCTGTAATACATCGTTTGTGTTAGTCCGGCAGTAAAAGCCAAATTCTGAGATGTTGCTCCTGTAATATTTGTAAATGTGTTGTCATCTGTGCTTTGCTGCCATTGGTAAGCAAAGCTGGTTGTACCGCATGCTCCTCCCGTTGCCAGAGGACAAATAATGGTTGCCGGAACTGATCCGCTGTTCAGGCTTTGAGTAGGATTGGTTACTGTGCCCGGCAGTAGCGTTGGTCCGACGGTGACCCCAAGGCTGGGATTGGATGTTGGGTTAGTGGTAGTGACGCTGACAGTTCCGGTGGTCCCGCTGTTCCATGTTACAGTTATATGTGGAAGAGGAGTGCCGCTGCTTGAGCCTGAAATAGTGCCGTTTCCGGAAACACTCCATGCCATATGAGTGCTGTTATTCCAGGAGCCGGCAATTGTATAAGTGTATTGTGTACCAATAATCCCGCAAGTTGCTCCTGTAATGGACATTGTCTGGCTGAAAGCGCTCTGCCACAAACCAAAGCAGGTTATTGCAAGCACCAATAGGATTTTCCTGCTGTGCCTGGAAGGGTTAAGTGAAGTAGGCATTAGAAATGGTTGATGGTTTGTCAGGGTCAATTTTATTTACTTGATTTTTTATCGCACATTCACCATAGCAACTCCGCTATAGTTAATACTGCTGGAAACGGTTTCCGTGACTTTTCTTCTATAATAAGTTATTTCGCTAAGCGCCGAAGCGAATACTAAATTTTGCCGGTGGCGCCACTCACATTAGTCCAGGAGTTAGCATCGGTAGATTTTTGCCATTGATATGCGTAAGAAGGATTGCAAGCGCCGCCTGTTGCTCCGAACAGGAAATGCCGGAAGGGACGGCGCCGGAAGCGAAACTCAGAACTTTGTTGCACCGTGCTTCCAATTGTCCGGCTTGAAGCAATGTAGTTGCAACAGCACTGATTGATGCACTACCAATTGAGGTGGCAACTTTAAGGGTTCCAGAGGCCGTTGCATCCCATATTACGATACCGAGCCAAGTGGCGCACCATGAACGGTGCATCCGCTTGTTGCAGTAGAATCCGTTATTCTGCCACCAGTAACACATACCTGCATTGTCGCGGCGGAATCCCAGGAACCGTGAATATAATACTGGTAATTTGTGCCTGGCAATACGCAAACAGGTCCTGAAATGCTTACCTGTGCGATGCCCGCTAATCGTAAAAGAATAAAAGGAACCAGATAAAAACCCCTTAATAAATATTTTCGCATATATCTCACCGTTTAAAACTCATCTTTAGCAAATAATTTTATTTTTCAAATGTTTGCCTAGGGTAAGGCCTGTCCTGTATAATGATATTGAACTGTTTTTATAATATTTCCATCCTGATCTTTTTGAATATTTAATCTTCCAAGCGCATCATAGAGGTAATAGGTTATATGGCTATCCACATCATCGCTGGTCGTCATGCCGGTCAGAGGAGAATAAGTAAAGCTTGACATCTGCGCATCTGAGGGATAGAGTCTGAGTTCATCTATTGTAACAGATCCAGTGACAATGACTGCAGAGACCCCCGGAAGTTTGTGTTCATAGTAAGACCAACCATTTTTTGTAAATAGCAATGGCGCTGTAGCACCATTTATACTTGCTGACCCTGTTTTGCTCCAATAAGAAACGATAAAGCTTTTGGTCGAAGAAAGGCCTGCCTTGGATATGTCATTACTCCCATTCAGGATATAATCTTTTGTTCCGGTTTTTGCAGAAGCGTCTGTAGAAGGCGTTCCGCTGAAAGTCCATCCTCCTTTTCCGTCAGCTTCAAAGCTTGTGTAGGCAACCTGATCAACGGTTGTATTAGTTACTTTGGCAATCGGTTTGGTATTCAGATAATCCCAGATATAGGAGTTGGCTATCCCGTCATAAGGGGTTACAATTGCGGGATTGCCATTTGCAAAACTATAAGTGGCTTCATTCAGGTAGCGTCCATCTTTTGAAATCGTAGAACTGGATACCGCAGCATTAGTAAAAGTTGTAGATGGTGCCTGGAGATTGATCAGTTGCGTCGTAGCAGGATAAGGAATTCCGGATGGCGCAGTCGAATATCCATAACTTGTAAAATCCGCATGCAAGAGATTAGCGTCCTTAAACTCAGTTCCTTCAATTGGAACAACCCGGGCCTCATCCTGCAGTTGTAAAATGGGCTTCAGATTGCCGTCAGCACTGCCTTCTGCAGTTACTATACATGTCTTGAAACTGTTTGTAGGATTCATATAATTTGTCTTCCGGCAACTGACATAGCTGGTTCTTGCATTTGTATTGCATCGCAGGAAGATGGTATCAGCAGTACTTAAACATACTGCATCATTTTGAGCACAATTTTGCCTTGCAGTATTGTAGGTAGATTGGCAACTTGCGCATACATTATTATATTCCGTTGAACAGTCTGAAATCGCATCACATGTTGGAATTCTAAAATCAAAAGAATAAGCTGTATTGCGAATCAGACTATCTCCGGTTGAAGTGGTTGTCACGCTTCTGGTCTCCTGATTATGAAACTTGCTTCCATAATATTCGGTTGTGGTTTTTGTAACAAACCCTCCGCCGGGTTGGTAATCGTCCTCAACCGTCATGAGGCTTGTCTTCCGGACTGTATTCAAGGAATAAAAGGTTCCCAACAGTTCATTCGCTCCGCCGATATACCGGCTGGAGACAATAAAGGCAGGTGTGCTGAGGATTGGCGTTTCATTGTAAATCGGATAATGATAGGCGTCTTTGAGTATCTGTCCGCTACTATTATAATGCTGCTCATAGTATAACTCCCCTCTTTTTGAATCAAAAGGAAGGGGAGCTGCCGGATAATTTGGAATAGTTAAGGGGCATGAACCGGTTGAAATATTTCTGATGACAAAATCTCCAGTCAGTGGCGTAAAGCCTCCATTAGTCATGTAATAATTATAGACACTGTAGCCGTTCCCAGATTGAGAAACAGTTACAGTCTGGTAACCGAAAGGATTTCCCTGAACGGTTGCCATCGGCCGGATGCTGCTGGGTGACAAATAATAACTTCCTGAAGTTGGGCAACCGTTTTGCCCGATAGTATAATTATGAAAACCACCCACGCCCCAATAGCCCACATTTGCGATTATATCATTTCTGATCATTTGAACGTAGGTTGGAACACTATAGACCCACCCCGTTGAATGGCCACCCGGATCGTTGTAATTGTAAGTAGTGACTACATCGTTCGAGGTCACGGCGTCAGAATTGGTAATCGATGAGATTCGAAGACCCCCTAAGCCTGCATTGCCTGTCACAAAAATTGTTGTCGGCTGGCTTAAGATTGCCTGCATTCCCCCGGCATCATTAGTCGGAATCGAAATGATAGCTGTATAGTTCCCTGCGGCCAGTGTAAATGTTGGAGAATACGTCGAATTATTTCCTACTGTAGTTGTGTAAACAACGGCATTGACTGAGTTTATCACCTTAAATGTCCCTGTGAAATTGCTCGTGCTATTGTTTAGAAATGCAGTGATAGTATTTCCGTTCGAAGTAAATTGTCCGCTATCTATGAACCTGGCCTGACCGTAAAGATTGACAACGAGATCGGTTAGGCCGACCGTTGTATTGTATGAGGTACTCGTAAATACACTGTTTGCTTCAAATACAAGCGTGCTCTTCCCTCCTGTGGGGTATGTTATCTGGTTTAAGGTTCCTGCCTCAATTGTTGCAAGGGAGCCCGCATCCCGGTTTGCTCCGGTAATAGTTGTGCCATTTACGATCACGGTAGGAATAAGTCCTGCATTGTTAGTGACTCCGTTTGAAAACCCCCAGTGATCAATTCCAAAACTCAGGCGACGTGGTACCTGCCCTGAGAAATAGGAAAACTTATAGGGAGGAAGTTTAATTGTTGAATCGCAGGATATCTCCTGAATGCTGTCCAGTCTTAACCGTTGTTCATCACTTGTAATCGTAAACCCCCCGGAAAGATTTATTGGAAGTGGTGTATTGTCGCCTGAGAAATATCCATAATAAAATTTATATTTTTTACAAAACCCATTGCCGTCTGATATCTGAATGGCGCCTAATGTAGTAGCTGATGTATTTGCATTATCAGAAAACCCGCCAACATTGTCGCACAGGTCCGTTCGGTTTGCTCCTGCGACGAAGCGTACAGTGTCATTTTGAAAAGTAATCATACTTAGCCTGACTCCCTGCATTAGATTCTTAACAAGGTCGTATTCAAGATTTCCGGGCGGTGTAATGTTTGAAGGATCGATTGGGAACATGGATACAGTAAAGCATCCGTAAGTCTCAGCTGTGTAGGTCAGGGTAATGGAAAACTGATTATCATCTGAAACAATCTTATTTAAATACCAACTGGAGACAGGAGGCGATCCCACCGGCCCATTTCTTTCCGAATATGGGTTGGTAGTTTCAATTGGGGCTGCACCCGTAACGCCGGGGGAATTCCCGAAAATATATTGATTGCCGTCCGGGGTAATAATTGTAAAATAATCAATACTTCTTCCACCGGAGTAGGATGGTATGATCTTAAGATCCTGCTCTGGGACAGTAACCGGAGTCCCGTCATCACGGAAATAAAACTTTCCGGTATAGCCGCCGAAATTAAAAAAGAAAAGATCCGGTTCACCGTCTTTAACGCCACTTGCAAAACCCTGCCAATCCTGGACACCGGATTGGTATAAATAGCTGTTATACCCATTCTCAGTAAAATGCCCGTCGTTTTCACTTCCGCTGTTTGTACCAGCTTCATCGAGTTGGCCCTGCACAGTTCTGGTGATAACTCCGCCCGCATTCAGAGCCCAGCCGGCGCCCACCCAGCCTGGCGCTTCCTCAACTTTCAATCCAGATGCGTGATAACTTAAGCTGATTGGTAATTTCAATGGACCGGATTCCACCGTGTAAAATGGGATTTCAATATTTGGTATTCCCGTGAAATAGTTAACCGGGATATCGCCAAACTTTCCCAGGGACGCCGCCGTTGGCGAAGAGATCGATACCGATCCAATGGTATTTTGCAGTGCCTGCCCCCAGGTTGGGTTGGTAAAATAAATGCATGCTGCAAATGGCAAAAAAAACTGTTTGATCTTTGGCATATGTTTAAGGGCTGTTATTATCAAAAAGTATAACCAACGCGAAATACGACCGGCTGCGTTCGGGGAACCTGACTATAGGAAAGCATATCCCATAGCAACTGAACCTTTGTTTTCTTGAGGAGTTTGCCTCCAAGGGTAATCTCCTTTGTGAGGCCAATCAGTCCACTCTGGGTCCACTGGACGAGAGACTTAATCTGCTGAAAATTGCTTATCGGTTGTTCGTAATTATATTCCATTCCCCCGCTCAGATAAAAGCTTCCTTTTATTTTTGCGTCGATAAACGATCTTATTGATGTTCCGGCCAGAGATACCGCTATATGATTGATTCCCGTTCCCCACCCAATTTTTACGGACCCTCCCAAACCCGCAGTAATTCGCGCGGAAAACCGGTATCCGGCAGAAAGCCCGATGTCAGTCGTCGTCGGGAAAAAATAACTTGTCCTGGTTGTCTGAAGATTTGTACCTATCTCAATCCTTTTAAGTAAGGATCGCGTTTTTTGCGGGTTCGGCTTAAATTCCGGCATGGTCATATCACCGCTTCCGCTCCCGAGGGAAGAAAGTTTATCCTTAAACTGATCGAGTTGCTGATGCGCGTCCTGGAGATTGGATTGCAGCGCTGCCATTCCGCCTGCGCCCCCAGCACTTACCTGGCCCTGAATAAGTGCCTGAACCTGTTCGCGGGTTTGCAAGCCCGCAACGCCCGCTGCCGATCCGTAATCAGCCGAAATGCCTAGCAGACCAGCTAATTGAGAATTGTTTCTCATGAAAGTCTGGAAAGCAGGTATTTTATTTAAGATCACGAGTGCTTCCCGCATCATCCTGTCAGGATCATTCAACATCTCGCGATACTCCCTGACCTGCTGGCTAAAATAATAATATTCATAATTATATTCGGCGAGATACTTATTCAGTCCAAGGTTTTGCGCGTAGCCAGCCAACTGATCTTTTAATTGTTGCCTTCGCTGGCGGATAAACTCTTTTATCTGGTCGGTTTGCTGAAACTTTGATTGCAGGAGATTAAACTGTTGGACGGCACTGCTTAGAGCTTGCTGGGATTTAACAGAAGAGCCCAACGAGTTTTGATTTTGTTGTAAAAATGCTAGCGAGCCTTTTAAGGAATCAATGTTTGCCATGTACTCGCCCTGCAAGGGCAGGGACTGGCCAGATTGGGTCGCCTTTAATTGTTGCTCATACGCCAGATACTTTTCCTGTGTACCGGCGAATAATTGCCTGGCTGCATTTGAATCTGTCTTGTATAATTTTTGCTGAATTTTCTTCTCCTTCCTTGCTAATTTTTCGAGGTATTTTTCGGTCTGCCGGTCAAGTGACGCATTCAGGTCAGCCGATTTTTTTTGGATCCGGCTAAAAAACCGGTTGGGAAATGAACTCAACTGGTCCAGTTTTTTAGAGAGAGAATCTACCTGCTGACCATGAATAGAGGTGACCAGGCAAAATATAATTCCAACTAAGAGTTGGATTTTCATGGTTAGCTTGGTTAGAGGTTATCGGAAATGAAGTTCTAATCAAATTGAAATCATTTTTTAAACACGAACCAAATATATTTTTGGGTGCCTAAGTATTAACACCTAGAAAAAAGGCAAAAAATTAAAAAATTCAGTAAAAGTACTCGGATTTAGAACCTGATTTTTCATTCGCCAAAGCGTCCTGGAAAACGGACTTACGCTTAAAAACCAAAACAACCTTAAAAATGATTCCCCGGTTTCGAAAATCAGAAATTTTTAAGAATTTATTTTGATCCGGCACCATTCAATTCGAAATTAATCAGGAACCAAAAAATATTCCATCAACTATTCTTGAATCGAACGCTCTAAGAAGACTATTTAAGAAATATCAGATAAAATATTGTTTTGAACTGAATTATCTTCGTGAAATCCATAATAAAAGCAAGGGAATAATGGCTGGCCCGACAGTTTCCATTTCAAATGAAAATAAAATACCCATATCAAAATCTGAAGCTTAAAAACATTAAAGGTGAATCATGGAAAGACATTCCAGGTTTAGCAGGGTATTTTATGGTCTCAAACCTTGGCAGGATAAGGAGATTAGAGTACAGCATGCAATATCGCAATGGGGCCATTTATACCAAACCCGAAAGAATCATTCGTCCAAATATTGTGAAAGCTCCTAATAAATTTAAGAAGGATTTTACCTACTTTCTGATTGCAAGAGTCATTCTTCATGGAAAAAGATATGATTTTACCATTGCCAGATTAGTTTATGATGTTTTCATTCGTTCAATTGGAACGAGAGATAAGGAAAAAGTTGTCTTAACAAGGGACTATGACAATTTTAATATAAGGCCCTCAAATCTACATATTGTGGATCTGTCCTTTAAGCAACAAAGGATTTTTGAGCGGGAGCGTTCTGTCAGTCCATTTAAGAATCTTTCGGAATCCGCAAAAAAGAAGCAAAGAATGGCAAACTATAAAAAACAAATAAAAAAGGTGACTCAATATTCGCTTGAAGGTCATAAACGAAAGACTTTTCCCAGCATCATCCATGCTTCAAAATCAACTAAAATTCACGTTGCTTCAATTTCATCGGCCGCCCGTGGGAAAACAATAACTGCAGGTAGGTTCGCCTGGGCTTTTGGTGAAGAAAAATTCGTGAATATACAAGAAATCAGAAAACGTAGAAAAATTATACACCGGAAGAAATATGGATTCAAAGTCAGCCAATATGACTTCACTGGGAACAAAATAGCGCAATTCCCCTCTCTTCAGGACGCACAGGAAAGAACTGGTATAAACGCTGGTCAAATCTTGCTGGTGATTAAGAGAGTTTATAAGAGTGCCAAAGGTTATTTCTGGAAAAGTGGATATGGTAAGAATAAAATCGACCTGTCCCGCCATTCCTATGGACGTGCCTCAACGGCACTGACACAATCCAAAGAAGTCAAGCAGTTCAGTCTAGAAGGAAAATACATCAATACCTTTGCAAGCGTAAAGAAAGCGGCAAAACATATCCAATTATCCCCTAGTACTCTTTCAGACGCGCTCAATGGAAAGCAAAAAACTTCCGGAGGGTATATTTGGAAATTCAGTTAACCCCTGATTTGAAAAGCGGGCCATCTTCGGCACTTTAAAGTATTTGATGGTCCGGAGCCACCAAGTCCCGAAAAGATCTTTTTACGCAGTATTGAAAAGAATAAGATCCCTGAAATTCTAAATGAAACCGTCAAGAAAGCAGCGAAAAGACCGTCTGCTACCACAAAGGAGAAATGAACAAACAGGAAGAAAAGGATCGATCCAGCCTCAATGGAATAGTAAGGATTTTGATCTGGATACGTAAAGGGTTGCAATGCCGGATAAAACTTTCTATATTTAAAACCGCAATGACCCTTCATCGTAACATCCTATTGATTATAATTCTGACCGGAATTATTTTCTCTTTTCCCTCCTGTAACAAAATCAGCAGTCCGGACAATGCACCGATAACTAATGTGACTATTACATCGCTGACAGTAATTTTACGCAAAATGCAATCATTATCTAAATTTTTTATTTTCGCCCTATGTCCGGTTTTTGGACGGGGGGTTGTCTTTTTTTACGGGACCAGGTTAAGATCAGTTTTAAAATAGAAAATTAATACGGCAAATCATGGAAAAATTTATGATGATTATAAGGGAGGATTTGGCCAGGATGCGCAAAATGACCGATGAAGAACGATTTGCTAACATACCCATGATGCTCAGGTGGGTTGATTCCCTAATCGAAACCGGCAACTACATCAAGGGAGAACCCCTGCTGACAAATGGCAGATACGTAAGCAAGGACCAAATTCTTTCTGATGGCCCCTTTATTGAGGCCCGCGAAGGGATTTCTGGTTATGAAATTATCTGGGCAGAAAATATCGAACAGGCAGCTGCCATTGCCCAGACCTGCCCGCTGGTGCAGAGTGGCCTGGCTGTGAGAGAGGTCCGCCCGATTGCCACCATATACAGTGTGAATAATGAAAGAATTTGAGAAGCGTTTAGAAATTCTTTATAAAGAAAGATTCGGTCAGCTAATCTCGCTGATTTTGCAGCGTTTCCGGAACTTGCCTATTGATTGGGCAGAAGATATCGTGCAGGAAACTTTTACAGCGGCTGCATTACGCTGGCCAAAGACGGGCATGCCCGAAAATCCTTCCGGATGGCTCTATCAGACCTGCAAAAACAAATCCATCAACCTGCTTAAAAAAATTAATAAAACTGCAGATTTATCCCTGGCCAAAACGGTGACGGTAGCCGCGGACGAGATTTCCGAGGATGTTTTCAAAGATGCACAATTGCGGATGCTGATGGCTTGCTGTCATCCACATTTGACGCCCAAAACGCAGATCGTGCTGGCCCTTAAATATGTCTTCAATCTCAAGGTCGAAAATATTGCCCTGCAGTTTGGGTCAGAACCGGATACGATTGAAAAAATGCTGTACAGGGCAAGGCAAAAAATAAAAAGCGAGTCATTGATTTTATCCACCAGGCTTTATGGTTATTCCGTGGAGCGGCTTTCGGTGATGCATAAGATAATCTATCTCATATTTAATGAAGGCTACCAGCAATCAGGCGAAAAAATAAGCCAGGGAAAAATTATTTGCGAAGATGCGCTTATGCTCAATAAATTCTTGCTTGACAGTCCGTTGTGCAATCCGGAAACCAAAGCGTTGCAGGCACTCATGCTTTTTAATATCGCCCGGTTCAATGCCCGCTTTGACGCGCAGGGTAATGCCGTTGAGCTGGAGTACCAGGACCGAAAGCTCTGGGACCAGTCATTGATACAGCTTGCCGGCTTTTTATTAACCGGATCAGAAGATTCTAACTTTTCACCCTACCACCTTGAAGCCGCTATCGCCTGTGTGCACTGCGCTGCACGCAAATTTGAAGATACTGATTGGGAAGCCATCTGCAAATATTATGATGTGCTCTTAAAAGTATACCCCAGCCCGTTTGCCGAGATAAATTATGCAGTGGCTTTGCAGTACAATCACCAGGACGACAAAGCCTTTCGCATCCTGACGGACCTTCACCGGAACCCCTATTTTAATAAACTGCCCATTCTTGATCTGACCATCCGAAAGTACTTTAAGCGCATCACCTTGCAACATGGTGAGCATCCGGCGCCATCATGCAAAAAAATAATAAGCTCATGATGTCCGGTAATGGCTTTTATAATTGTTTATAATAATAAAACAAGAATTTATGAAACTGACTAATCTTTTTGGCAAAATTCTTTTAGTTTGGGTGCTCCTATCCTGCAAGGCAGGATTTGCCCAGACCTCTACGGCTCAGGCAGCGGGGTCCCAAAATGGACCAAATGAAAAGGTCGTTAAGGCTTATTATACCGCTTTTGAGAAAAAAGATTGGAATTCGATGCAGCAAATTCTCGCTGACGGATTTACTTTCTCCAGCCCGCTTGATGATCATATTAGTATAAAGGCTTTTAAGGAAAGGTGCTGGCCAAACGCCTATAAGATCAAAAAAATTGATGTGGATAAAGTTGTCATAAATGGAGATGATGCCGTTGTAATTACTAATGGCTGGACCACGAACGGCAAATTATTTCGGAATAGCGATTATTTTAAATTAAAAGACGGAAAAATTACGGCCTACGAGTGTTTTTTTGGACCTGGGGTAAATTATCCTAATAATGCGGCAAAATAAGGGGGCTTATCATGCCATATTGTTACTCAATTTAATATTCGGAAATAGGAGTTAACATGACTAATTCTTAGTCGCTTATCACACCTGCTGTGTCGTGAAAATTTTAATTTCCCTGTCCCTCCTCTTTTTGATTTGATTCTATTAAGTCCCATAGATTCCCATACAGATCTGCAAAAACCACAACAGTCCCATACTTTTCCTGACTCGGAGGCCTAACAATTCCTATATTATTATCCAAAAGATTTTGATAATCTCTCTGAAAATTATCTGTAAATAAAAACAAAAATACCCGGCCCCCTGTCTGATTGCCTATTCTATTCTTTGCTCTTCGTTTACGCCTTTTGCTAATAAAAGCGAACATTTACTTCCTTTAGGTGTGACCAGGACCCACCGTTTTGTTTCTGACAAAACGGTATCTTCAGTCATGGCAAATTTTAGCTTCTTCGTATAGAACTCAATTGCTTTGTCATAATCCTCAACAACAATTGCTATATGGCCTAAATACTGTTTCATCTTAATATTTCATTTTATACCATAAGCCGGTCAAAGCTTAAATTGAAGAATGGCTGTAACTATGCAAATAGAATCATAAATTAAATACCTACCTGCTTTCCCTCCGGGACACATTATCCTGAATTCAGCTTTCATTTTTTCAACTCATAGGGTATTCTGACAGGTCTTGATTTCAGTTCTATTGCCTGGTCACCATAAGGATTAACAGGCAGCTCCAGCATGGAATATAATTCGTTATTTCGCGGTCCGCGAATCTGCAATAATTTTATTTTGCGGTTAAAATAAGACGTCAATTGTTTTTTGGTCTGTTCCGGAATCAGGGACGCATTTTGGTTGATCGATGTAAGAGATTGCTGCAGCATAGTTGTTGTGATTTTTTTCAGATCTTCCTCAAACCGTTTCAGATCTAGTACCGTCTGTTCTATATTTTTTTTCTGAGTAAATCGCGGAAGCGGCGGAATCTTTTGATAAAGCTACACGTTTCCTAAAAACATCAGTGATCATTTCGGAATATCTTACCTGAGCATTTAGTCGGATCGGGGCTAAAAGCCGCATTAGACAAGTATCGCATATCCTGGCTTTATTTTCCCTGTATCTCGCTGCGATCTTTCCCGCCAGAATTGCCTGACTCTGTAATGTCTCAGTTATGCGTTGCTGGTTACGTATCATAACCTCCATCGCCCGGTAAAAACGGCTGGCATTGACAATTTCTACACTTGGCACACGTACGCTGGAAGCCTGGACTGATACACCCACCCCTGGCGGTGGTGCTATGCAACCCGGAAACTGCTGCAAATAATTGCTCCTGAATTCGCCATCACTGTGCATAATATTCTGTCCACGGTTAACAACAGAAAACATTGCTTTTCGTTCCTGCATAACAATGTCTGCGTGACTTGACGAACTAATCGGAAGACATCCTACGAGTAGTTGTGCAAGCGTACCAAGGTCTGCCATCACTGCACCTTCTTTGGTCATATCAAGCAGGTTGAAACCCGCGCATTCAGACAGCACATCATTACGATCATCCCCGCTCCAATATTCAGCCCATCCTTCATTGAATGCGAAGGCCTCAATGTCAACATATCCGGAGTTGCTGCCGCAAAGACTATGGCCGCGGGCATAAGTCCAGCGTGTAGCATCACTGAGAAAATGCGCCTGGTCTCCGTCAACGGTTTGCCGAAGCGCGTGGCCGAACTCGTGAAAATTCGTATTGTAAGTCTCAAACTGTGTGAAATAAGGATCGAAACCCGGATCCAAAGGACCGGTAGGTATTCCGTCTGACCATTTGAAGGTTCTATGACCATCTTCCCAATTGGTTGTGGATCGTGCGGTCCATACCATATTGGAAATTGTATTCTGGTTAACGATCTCGTAATCCCCGGTAGGTGGCGGTGTGCCATTGATTTGTATAAATTCCTGGAAGGCCGCGCGCCCGCCCTGCCAGATGGCCGTTTTCGGCGTGGTCGTTCCATTGTCACGGATAATCAATGTTCCTCCCAGGTCGATCAGTGGATTGCTGTTGCTTCCACGAATGGCAGAATTATAATCCTTTATTTCAGGCGTCCACCAGTCGTGCAAATAAACTCCCTGCACATCATTGAGACGGAGCTTGGCGTAAAACGTGTGTTCATTATTGGAAAAGAATTTCATTTCGAAACTCCCGTCAGCAGCCGTACGTGTGGATCCGACTTCCTCATCGGAACCGTATTGCACATCCCTGTAAATCTCTACCAGAGCGCCTTCGACAGGATAGATGGTACCCAGGTGATCGCTGAAAAAAGCGCCCCGGATCGTAAAATCTTTGTTGAGTACCGGGCAGGTTCCGTCCAGGATCATCTGGACATCGGACTGATTAGCATTATCAGATATCGTAAGATCAATCACCTGGTCCGGGATGTCAATTCCCGCCGGAACGGAGAAAGAAGCCGTTACCTGCTGGCCCACAACCCAGCCCGGAAAAGTGAGTGTCTGAGGGCTTATGCTTACAGAAACGCCTGCGGGCAGGTTATTAAAATTCAGTTGTGCCGGCCCGGTAATATCAGGCTGTCGCATAACCCAAAAAGTTATACTGGCTGTTCCCTGAGGGAAGCCGGGGCTGCAATTGGAAAGATCAACTTCTGAAGGACCGTTTACATAATATGCATTATTCTGTGCATTCACACTTATTATAACAAGGAACAGGGAAATGACAAACAGGCCGCGGAGACTGGCAGAAGTATATTTCATATGAAATGATATTTTATCCTACTTAATCGTAATTTTTGCCAGCACGGAAACAGGATTGCGTCTATAAGGTCAATAGCTGCAAGATTATATCGGAGGAATTCTTTATATGAGGACGGCAAATTGATCATAATTTTGTCCCATGCCTTCCATCCCCGCCAATTCCAATATAATCCTATTTGTGCCACGAGCATTTGACCATAATAGAGACTTTGAAGGGGTTGAATATAAAATAGCTCCTGGCCGTTTGAAAGTAATTGATTTTCTTGCAAAAAAGATGTAAAAAGCACTTTGCCGTCTTCCGGTGCTATAATAACATATTGAAGAACCCAATCTTCTATCTTGCTTTTAAGAGTAAAAAGAGCTGAATTGAATTTTTGCTTTTGATCAATAACATACTTGTCCAAATCAAGTATTTCAATTCTCTTATTATGTTCGGCAATATTATTATTCATGAGCTGTGTCGTCGCCTGCTCTAAATTTTGCTCCTTCCCAAGCAATTTGCTTTTGTTTTGGTTAAGCTCTAAAGGAGCAATTACTTTATCTTTTGCCAATGACTTCTGATGCGAAAATGAATATGCTGTGGAACGGTTAAGGGTATGGGGCAATTTTTATGTGATTTTTCAAATTCAAATGTGAAGTATGACCAAGTGGAGAGTGATCAATACCAGTGTTCTGATTCTTATGAGCCTGAATTCTTTCAGCCAGGATGGCAACGCGGGCATCAACCAAATCCTCCCAAATCCGGGTAAAATGAAAATTAGGGTACATTTATGTCAAACACTACTGCAATGAGTCACTCTTCTGTAAAAAAAATAGTTATTTATTTCGCCCTCGCCATCTTCACCGGCTTGACCTCTAGCGCATCTGCCCAAGCCATCACCAGTGATCAGATCAAGGCGCAATTCCTCAAGGATTGGCAACGGGCGAAAGCCTACACACTTGACTACCTCAACACGATGCCGGCCGACAAATACTCCTTCAGGCCAGTTGAAAGTATCCGCAGCTTCGCGGAGCAGATGCTGCATCTCGCCTGGGACAATGTCTTTTTAAATATGGTCGCGACTGGTAAAAAGATAGACTGGGTGCCCGGCCAAAAGTTCAACTGGCATGATGGCGAAAAAATCGATTGGCCCGACGGCTACCTCGAAAATAGCTCGACCGCGCAAGGCAAGGATTCCGTCGTATATTATGTAAGTAAAAGCTACGACATTGCGCTTCAGTATATAGAAGGACTGGATCCAGGCAAATATGGCGAGATTACGGGCATGCGCAATATCACAGACACCCGCTACGCGTGGCTGCTCAAGGCATTCGAGCACCAGACCCACCACCGCGGTCAGACCACGATCTATATCCGCCTGGTGGGCGTCAAGCCACCAAACGAGAGATTGTTCTGAACGGTTTTCTCATAGTTTGCGAAAATCCGGTTTTCCCAAACGATTTTTGGAACATTCATATAGGGCCTAAACCGCTACTTTTCGGATAAAAGGCTTAATTGTCTGATATGGCTACGAAATTGGTTTGAAATCTGTCCAATCCGGTTCACCTTAAAAGGCTCCGAAATTCTAATTCATCCTGCTTAGGAATACGGGGGAAGATCATAGACTTTTTTGTCTACTTTAATACTGTAGGGTTTTTTGGAAGTGGCACACTACGAAATGACCTACTATCTCGTTTTGCACATGGTGATCGGATCGATTTAGCATCTATCGTCATGCTATTAACGGGACATATGAGAGCCTCATGGAAACAGAGTTGCAATCGTACCCATGGCCAGAAACATTTTGCCGCTATCGGGTAGCTTGATGAAACCATATTTGAAGTAAAATTGTTCGGCATTTTCGTCCAGTGGATCCACGACTACGGCCATCGAACCAATGGTATTTGACGTTTCATAAGATCGTTTCAACGCATCAATTAAAAGTTGTTTTCCCAATCCCTGGCCCTTGGATCTTATATCGACCGCTAACCGTCTCATCAATGTCACCGGCAGATCAGGATAAGATGGCGGCAGTTTTATTTTAATATCTTCAGGTAACAGCTCTCTGGCAATGGATGCGTTGGAAAGAGTATAATATCCCTGTACATTATTCTGATCATCGGCCAGGATAATACAAACCGCCAGCATTCGTTTCACGTCCTGCTTTGCCTGGGTGCGTAAATACTGATTCAGCGGCGGTTTACCGCAATCAAAGTCTTTTTTCTTATGGGCTGTTTGGAGCGCAACAGTTAAATAGCTCATTTTTTAGCAAGCAATTGATCATACTTCTTCGCTGCCTTTTTAAGTTGTGCATTTGGAGAAGGCGGATTCATAATCGCTTCAAAGAATATTTTAGCATCCTTTTTGGAAGCCAGTATGGATGCATGTTTCCTGACAATGATTTCAGCCTGCACTTTCGCCGAGTAAATAACAAATTCGCTCAATGTTTTAAAACCACCAAGTTCCGCAGCATGCTGAAACAGATCTTTCTGATCCTTCGGAATCCGTGTATCAAAGCGTGTCTTTTGTGCTGTCTTCATGTTCGAATATTGATAATGTAAATGTACGGTAATATTCCGTACAATCAAATGAGATCTAAATACTTGATTTTCAGTGTCGAATGCTGTCCTTGGCTCTGTTGCATTATATTACGGGCAATTTCCAGGGGGATCGGTAGGCAGGCGTAATTAGTTTGTTGGCCGCACTGTTGTCGCCGAAGTTTTTATCGTCATCATTCCATACCAGCATACTTTGGGTACGCATGGCAATATTGCCCATATGGGCATACATGGCCACCAGCCTTCCGTTCTCAATTTTACATACGGGATCTTTACGGGTTTTTATGCACTCCAAAAAGTTTTGCATATGCAGTCCGTGACTATCATCGCCTGTCTCTTTGGGCCGGGCCGCAACTTTGGGGTTGCCATCCTGCATTTCAGGATAAAACTCCATATTCTCGCGGTTGAGCATCAACGTGGCATCGTTACCGATAAACGAGAGGCCGTAGGGAACGCCATAAGGGCCGTTCTCTGTACCGGCTGTATTCTCCCAACTGAGGGTATAATCCGGTAACTGATAAATAACATTAAGCGTATCAAAAGTTTCATGCGCGTGATCCCGATAGGCGAAATTGCCACCTGCCGCTGTTACTGAAAGCGGCAACTTTACAATGTTTTTAGCCCATAAGCCAATATCAAGCAGGTGCACACCCCAGTCTGTAACAAGGCCGCCTCCGTAGTCCCAAAACATTCTCCAGTTACCGTGAAACCGGGTTTTATTAAAGGCCTTTAAAGGAGCGGGTCCCAACCACATATCATAATCAACGCCCGCAGGCACGGCGCTATCCGGCGTTTTAATATCGCCAATGCCATAATTAAAATTACCCCATATATTTACCTTTCTTAATTGTCCTATGGCACCGTTTTGAATAAGTTCCATTGCCTTTTTAAACAACGGGCCACTCCGTTGCTGCATGCCCACCTGCACTACCCGGTTGTATTTCCTGGTTGCCCGCATCATGATATCGCACTCGGCTATGGTATTGGCCAAAGGTTTTTCCACATAAACGTCTTTACCGGCTTCACAGGCGGCTACAAAAGGCAGGCAATGCCAATGGTCCGGCGTACCGATAATCACCGCATCCACATCCTTATCTTCCAGCAGTTTCCGGTAATCGGAATGCTGTTTGGGCGCTTTTCCCTGTTTTTTTAAAACATCCGCAGTGCGTTTGTCAAGAATGTTGCGATCAACATCACACAACGCAGTACAGGTAACACCTGGCTGATTAATGGCATTTAGAAGATCGCCAAAGCCCATGCTGCGGCAACCGATCAGGGCAATGTTGATCTTGTCGCCGGCGGAAATATTTTTTCTCTTTGAGGCAGCCCGGAGGGGCGCAGGAACAATGCTGGCTAAACCTGCAGCTGCAGCTAGTTTGGTAGTGCTGGTTATAAACCTGCGACGAGTAGTATCCATATGGCTTTGTTTTATACAGTCTTAAATTTTGCAAAAACGATTAGGCAATTGAAAAAAGGTTAAATACAGGCGACCCGGCCCCGCTATTTGCTTTGAAAAAACGTAAGGACATTCTTTTCGAATTCGTCCCGGTGCTCGATCAGCGTTGCGTGTCCCGAGTGCGGCACGATCCAAAGCCAGGCTTTTGGAATATGCTGCCAGATCAGCACCGTATGGGGCACGGGGATCAGGTCGTGATCGCCCCCGATCACAAGCGTGGGCGTGATTATCTTATCAAGGTCTGTGGCCTTCCACTGCGGCTGGTACAGATCGAGGTCATTGTATTTGAGTTCTGCCTTTTCTTTGGCCGTGAGATTCGACCGGGCGTGCATCCTGCGGGTATCCTCCTCCATATCGCGGATAATGTCTGCGGGCAAGGCCGTCGAATCTACGAAAATGTTGGTGCCCGTGATCGCCATCTTTTTCAGTTTCTCCGGGTGCCGCATGGCGATCCCCACCCCATCAATACCGCCGTCGCTCCAGCCGATGAAATATGCCGGACCGGTATGGAGCGAATCGAGCAGTGCGCTGAAATCGTCGGCGATCATCTCAAAGCTTAGGGAGTCGGCCGGATCGACCGACTTGCCATGTGCCCGCGTATCGACCGCGATCACTTTATAGTATTGGGCGAAAAAGGGAATAATGCCTTTAAAGTTCTCAATGGATCCGCCATTGCCGTGCGCCAGCAGCAATGGTTCACCCCGACCATACACTTCGTAGTACAGTTTCACACCGCGTGTATTACAGTAATGTCCCGCCGCAGGGTTATTGCCGTAGGGAATCTGCGCCAGGGTGAATATCGGTACGAGCGCCAGGATCAGGAACGAAAATCGCATGCACGGGGTTTACCTGAAGTTAAGAAAAGTTCCGGAGAACAGGCTGTCGTTCTGCAATTATTGGTCGGCACAATCTTTACCTCAAATGCACAATCCAGTTGTGAAGGCGAATATTTCAGCAATTGAAACACATAAATGATTTGGGGCCGACTTTCTTTGTTATCTAATCCGGAAGACCGCTGAGCGGCTTGCTATTGGCAGGCGTTGTCGTGTATAGTTTTTGGCTGACGGGTCAACGCATATCAATAAAGGACAATAGTTGTATCAAATCCGAACGTTTTCGTAAGTCTATTTTTATTCTATTATATGGCATTCAATTCTTTGCAAAGCTGGCACATTTTTATCTGTTTGAAATGAACATCCTCGCACTCAATGTCATTTCATTTGAAAAAAGGCACAACTAACAATAGTTAAACCAGTACATCTATGTTTAGAAATTATCTCCTCCTTGCGTTTAAAAATTTCAGGAAGCAGAAATTATTCTCATTGATCAATATCCTGGGGTTAACGGTAGGAATTACCTGCTGTTTGATGATTTTTTTGTTTGTAATGAATGAATTCAGCTATGATAAATTTCAAAGGAACGCTAAATACATTTACCGCATTTACCGTGTTGGCGTAACCAATGGGGAAAATAGGGTCATACCCTGGGTGTCTCCCCCATATGCCAGTGCGTTGGCAAACGATTATCGTGATGCAATAAAAGCAACGATGCGCGTTCAACCGGATAATGACCTGGTCCGCTACAAGAATATTTCATTTAATGAGAAAAAAATTTACCTGGTCGACAGCAATTTTTTCAGCTTCTTCAGCTTTCGTTTGCTGAAGGGTAATCCCAAAACAGTATTGAATGATCCATTGAGCGTGGTGATGACCCAATCGGCTGCAAAGAAATACTTTGGTAATGATGATCCGATCGGGAAAGTAATAGACTTCAATGAAAAATTGCATTTGAAAGTTACGGGCATTGCAGAAGACGTTCCGCCAAATACCCACCTGGACTTTGATATGGTAGTGCCATTGGCAAACTGGAAAAGCGATTATTGGATGAATCAATGGCCCGGTAACGGATTGTTTGCTTACCTCCAACTTAATCCTAAAGTGAATCCTGCCCAGCTCGAAAAACTTTTCCCTCAATTCATGGATAAATATATGGGCAAGTTTTATCGGGAAGCCGGCTTCAAAATGGATCTCACTATGAAACCGCTGCTGGGTATTTATTTTGAAGGTGAAAATCCGTTTGATGCGGTAAAACACGGCAGTAAAAAAATGGTTTACATTTTTATGAGCATTGCTGTATTGATCCTGCTTATTGCCTGCATCAACTTTATGAACCTTGCCACGGCACGTGCAACGGATCGCTCCAAAGAAGTGGGGCTGAGAAAGGTATTGGGTGCTGTACGCAGGCAGCTGGCCTTGCAATTTATTTTTGAATCGTTAATGTTTGCAGTTGTTGCATCTGTTCTTGCCGTTTTCCTATTGCAGGCTGTGATGCCGGCTTATACCGCCTTTCTTGGCTATGGTTTACCTTCTTATTGGACAAACCCATTATTATATATTTTTCTCGCTGGTATTATTATCGCTGTGGGCGTGCTCGCCGGCAGCTACCCGGCGCTGTTGCTCTCTTCTTTCTCACCGATTGAATCTCTAAAAGGAAAATTAAAGCTGGGAACAAATGGCGCATTTTTCAGGAAGGCCCTGGTTGTTTTTCAATTCGGCATATCCGTATTGCTCATCATCAGCATAACAATTGTGATGAAACAAATGCATTATGTGCGCACTGCCGACCTGGGTTTTAACAAGGAGCAATCCATGATTGTAAGATTGGACAACGGTAAAATATGGGACAATAAAATAAACTTCAAAAAACAATTGCAGGCCGATCCCGCCGTGTCGGGCGTTTCTTTAATGACTGGTGAACCAGGAGGTTTTTATGATACTTATGGCTTTGAAGCTCAAAGTAAGCCGGGTGAAAAACTAATGATGAATACCGAGTTTTCCGATTTCGAATATGTGAAAACACTTGGTTTAAAAATAATTGCCGGAAGGGATTTTTCGCCTCAGTTCCCTACGGATTCAACCAATTCCGTGATCATTAATCACACCGCGGCAACAATACTCGGCTACACGCCTCAACAGGCAGTTGGCAAGTGGATAAAAAATATAACAGCTGATAGTTTGCGGAGAACAATCGTTGGTGTGGTGGAAGATTATCATTTCGCTTCCCTTAAGCAGACCATAGGGCCATTAGTTATATCAACTAAAAAAGACGACAGGCGACTTGCATTAATAAAATTAAATACATCACAAATAGAGCAGGTGATTGACCGAATCAAAAACATATATCTTGCCAATGCCCCTGAGTTTCCATTTGAATATAGTTTTCTGGACGATAAATTTGGAACGCTGTATAAATCAGAAATCAAACAGGAATCTCTTTTGAGTGTATTTTCTGCAATTGCCATTGCCATTGCATGCCTGGGTTTGTTCGGGCTTGCATCATATACAGCATTAAAGAGAACAAAAGAGATCGGAGTAAGAAAAGTACTTGGCTCCTCTGTCGAAAACATCGTGCTGCTTTTGTCGGGCGACTTATTAAAACCAGTATTACTCGGGACAATAATTGTGATACCCGCCGCCTATTATATTATGGAGAATTGGTTGCAGGGTTTTGCTTATCGCACAACCATGCAGTGGTGGGTATTTGCGATGGCGGCTTTAGTTGCAGTATTCATTGCATTGCTTACCGTAATAGTGCAGGCGGTAAAAGCAGCGATGGCAAACCCGGTGAAAAGCCTGAGAACGGAATAGTATTTACCCAGCCCATGAGTCGCATAAGTCTAAGTGTAAATGCTTACCATTAAATAACTCTCGTTATTACCTTTAAAAATCGTACCTTATTGGATAATGAAAATTTATGTCGACCCCTGCTGAAAGACTGGCCAGGGGAAAAGAAATAAGATTGCTTTTAGCCAGGTGGTTAAAAACCCAGCGATCTAAACAAACTGCACTGCCTTTCGCGAAACCCAAAACGGCCTTCCTCTATCATTCAAAGACTCATTCAAAGAAAATCCCTCCTGAAAAAATTTAGTTTAACCGACCATCAAACCTCAAAATAAAATAGTTATTTATGAGAGAACAAAATTATAAAAATCATACCCGGCTCGTACTCATTTATCATTTCGTGTTGGGGATCATTTTAATTACTATAATCGTTCTGGCGATCATCAATCTTATTTCCTTCATCAGGCACGACAGGCGTCTTTTGCAACCATTGATGTTTATGTTAATGGCTATCGCATTGTCGATCATTGCTGTTTTGGTGCGAACATTTCCGCTTATAGCGCAGGACAGGGCGATAAAGGCCGAGGAAAATCTGAGGTATTTTGCTTTAACCGGTAAATTACTTGATGGTCGTCTGACCCTGTCTCAAATCATCGCGCTGCGATTTGCATCAGACAAAGAGTTTGTAATTTTGGCAGATCGCGCTTTAATTGAAAACCTCAGCAGCAAGGACATTAAAAAAGCCATTCAACACTGGAGGGGCGATCATCACAGGGTTTGATCGAGTGAATTGCTGGTTACTATGCTGCAAGGACAGCGTCCGGCAGATGCCGCACCTGATTCAAAGCATCATCGATATCGGCCAGCCTAATTATTAAAGTTCCCATGTAGCGCAAAAATTAAAGTTCCACATCCGGGAGAAAAGTTTGCGAACTCTGCGGTGAAAGCCTTTTACTTCTTTTATTTGTGCCTTACATTCGATACCAGCCTCGCCGGGGTCTTAGTTGAGTAGTAATTAGCTAGCAGGACCTGACCAGCTTTTTTCTTAAATTTCTTATCGAATACAAACATATCCCAGAACCATACATGCGTCGCGATCTGCATCTCCGTGCTATAAGGCGTACTAACTTCATTTGATATTATATCAAAACGGTATTGATAGCGGTCTGGCAGTAGAACAGGCACCTGGCCAAGAGTTATAAGAGATCCCGTAATCGGTTGACCACAGGAGGCAGTCATCCTCATGGGGTAGAGTCTTACTTTTATTGCGGCCTTTGCACTATCTGTTGCAATGTCGAATACATTTGAAGAAAGAAGTATTTTATATTCCTTTTTCAACTCCGGATTAAGGACATATGCCCTTTGCCTTGGGCCCGAATAAGTATAATCACGAATTGCCTTCGGGAAAATCCTGTATGAATAGCAGGAGGAAAGCAAAATTAATGGTGCTAAACTGATTATCAGACCTTTCATAAAAAATTACTATTACTGTCAACGCATAGGCGCAATAATAAAGGTAGGATATCTTCCAATTATTGCACAATCAAACTCTATTACCCTTCTGTATTAAGCGTACATACTTTACCGTTAGCCAGGAGACACAAGCTTAAGGTAGCTTCGAAGTACGCAGCATAAAATTCAAAAAATTAAGGTTTTGTTAAAGAGAGCTCCGGCATGCAAGAAATTTTTGATATAGAAGTACTAACTAACGGTGCCTTTAAAATTAAATACCCTGTTGTTCGTTCCGAAAAGATAATGTATCAAAACCGAACATGTATTCAGCGGAGTCCTTTTATATCACATTGAGTTTTAGGTTATTATTTTTTGGCACGCGCATGGTACAATAAGGTCAGGGAATAAATAATAACTGTCAAAATAACTATTAATAATAAATTATCAATTTTCACTCCGGGTCCACTGCTGGAACACCTGAGATCAGAGGCAGACTAACCATCAAAGCCATCCCGGGTTCATTTTTAAAAATAAAAATCAGCATTATGAAAAAGTTAATCCTTTTAGCAGGACTTTATTGCCTGCAGCCCAACCTGCATGCAGCGCCTGGCAATCCCAATTTTAAGTATGAAAAGGCCCCAATCAGCGCCCGGGAACGCGCTTTGACTCATTTTAAGGAAAATTATGCCTGGGTTCAGGACGCCGCATGGTTCACAGGGGCAGACCAAAGCATGTATTGCATTTTTCACCAGGGCAACATCGTGAACCGGGTTTTTTACGACCTGAGGGGTTACTGGAAATATACCCTGCTCAGTTATCCGCCGTCCGATCTTCCAAGAAGTGTAAGGGAACGTATCCTGAATTCCTTCGACGGGTATAAGGTTTCTTTTGTCAATGAAGTCCGCTCAGATGGGCAGGAGCCGGTTTATATGGTTAACATCGAAAATGAAGACAATATCAAAGTCATTGAAGTTAAAGGCGACGAGATCAGCGTAACGCAGTCATTAATAAAAAGGTAGGCCTAAGCAGCCGCCACTTTTGGTTTAAACCCCGTGACTCATCACGGGGTTTTTTTATTGATTATAAAATCTACGTATTGATGTGGTTTTCCTAATTTTAATGAGCGTCCATTACGGAAAGACGCTGGAATCCCTGACCAGCCTGGTATGCGGTTTTTGTGTCAGCTATTAAATTTAAATGGCTCACGAGTCGATTAAACCGAAAATTATGCTAAAAAATTATTTTAAAACAGCGTGGCGTAATATCATGCGCGGCAGGGCCTATAGCGCTCTTAATATTTTTGGACTCGCAACAGGTATGGCTGTTGCATTGATAATCGGGCTTTGGGTATATAACCAATACTCGTATGATAAATTTCTTCCTGATTACAAGCAGTTATACCAGGTGCGCAGAAATTTTTATGGTAATGGTGACACCCTTAATTTATGGCGGCACTTCATTGAAGTTGGCAGACGCCTTGCGAAATCAAATTCCGGAAATAAAATCTGTTGCTGAAACCGATGGTGGCAGTATGCATGGATTAATGGTTGCCGATAAGAAACTTTATATAAAGGGAAGTCAGGTAGCCGGTGATTTTCTTACAATGTTTCAATTTACTTTACTGGAAGGCGATGCAAAGAATGTATTGAAGGATCCATATAGTATTGTGCTTACGGAGAGCACTGCAAAAGCATTGTTTGGTAAGCGAAGATGCGCTCAACAAAACTGTTCGTTTTGATAATAAAAATGATTTGAAAGTCACAGGTGTTTTAAAAGATATTCCTTCTAATTCAACTTTACAATTTAATTTTTTGGTGCCATTCAGTTATCTGGAATCGACCGATAGCTTTGTAAAACTGGCACGTTCCAGGGGTTTTGGCTGGACCAATTTTACAACCTATGTGAAATTAAAACCAGGAATTTCTTATGCACAGGTAGCTCCTAAAATAAAAGACCTTGAAAAAACGGAGACAGATAACGTTTATGTCGATGACAACGAATATTATTCTTGACCCAGTTGAAAACTGGCATTTGTATGATGAATTTGATAAAGGCAAACCAGTTGCCGGCTTCATTGAATATGTCCGCATATTTAGTGTCATCGGCATATTTGTGTTGCTGATCGCCTGCATTAATTTTATCAATCTTACTACGGCCAGGTCGGAGAAAAGAGCAAAAGAAGTTGGTGTAAGAAAAGCAATTGGCTCAGGTAAAAAAGAACTGGTATTCCAATTTCTTATTGAATCTGTTCTGCTCACCTTTATTGCATTTATTTTTTCTATTCTTTTTGTTCAATTGGCTTTGCCATCTTTCAATACGCTTACAGGCAGCACCATAGAAATTCCTTTCGCCAATGCTATATTTTGGATGATTACATTATGCTGTGTTCTGGTAACTGCTTTGGCTGCCGGGAGCAGGCCGGCATTTTATCTTTCTTCTTTTAATCCGGTAAAAGTATTGAAAGGTAATATTCATGTGGGTAAAGCGGCCACGCTGCCACGAAAAATATTAGTGGTGCTGCAATTCAGTTGTTCCATCGCACTTATCATAAGCACTTTTATTATTTACCAGCAGGTTCAATATGCTAAGGACAGGCCTTCAGGTTATGATAAAAACAGGCTGATGATGACGGATATGAATGAAGATCTTAGCAGGAATTATACTGCTATCAAGAATGAAATAAGGCAAAAAGGCATTGCCGAAATGATAACTACTGCATCCAAGTAATGTTACTTCTGGCGGCAATCACAGAGATGTGGATGAATGGCCAGGCAAAAGACCGGGTGAGTCTGTAGATATGGGCTATATACATGTATCAGATGATTATTTTAAAACGCTTGGCATGACTATGAAAGAAGGAAGAAATTTCTACGGTAATTCAGATACTTTGAATGTAATATTTAATGAAGCTGCGGTTAAGCTGTTGCGTTTAAAAAATCCGTTAAACCAAGTGATTACTTATATAGATACCCGCTTGAAAATAATTGGTGTTGTTAAAGATGCATTGATGGCATCTCCATTTGCGCCAGCCGACCCAACAATTTTTATGTATGAAGCGAATCCGCAGAATGTAATGATGTATAGGTTATCTGCCGGATATAAAAACACAGGATGCCATTGCAGAGCTTACGTCCATTTTTAATAAATATAACCCGGCCTATCCCTTCACTTACACGTTTGCTGATGAGAGCTACGCAGCCAAATTTAACCTGGAAGTGCTCATTGGAAAGCTTGCAGGATTATTTGCAGCATTTGCCATTTTTATTTCATGTCTTGGCTTGTTTGGCCTGGCAGCTTACATGGCAGAACAACGCACCAAAGAAATAGGCATACGCAAAGTATTGGGTGCATCGGTACCGCAGGTATGGATGTTACTTTCAAAAGATTTTATCCTTCTGGTTTTAATAAGTTGTTTTATTGCATCGCCAGTTGCTTTATATTTTTTGACCCGCTGGCTGCAGAAGTATGATTACAGGATTTCTATAAGTCCCCTTGTATTTATTATAGCAGGGATTGCGGCAGTTATAATAACAATAATTACTATTAGCTTTCAGGCAATAAAAGCAGCGATTGCAAACCCTGTGAAGAGCCTGAGGACGGAATAGCTTTTTTCCCTGGCCATTACTCTTCCAATGCAAGCCTTCAAAGATGAGGAGCTTTTGAATTACCGGCGTGGGCTATCGGGCATGGTTTTAGCAATTAAATTCAATTGTAAGAAGAAATCAAGCTGCCTGTTCTTTGCTAAGGTCCAAATCAAAAATGAGCAAAATATGAAAAATGTAATGGATGATCCATCGGAAAAGCCAATCAAACTATACCAGCCGCCAACTGTGCCCGCATCGGACGATGAAGCGGCGATCCGGGCACTTGAGGATAAGTTTGCAGCAGCCTTCAATGCCGGGGATGTTGACGCAATGATGAAGAATTACATACAGGATAAAAGTCTCGTCGTTTTCGACATCGTGCCGCCTAGGCAACATTCCGGCGCTGACGCGTACCGCAAGGCCTGGGTGGGCTTCTTCACGCATTTCAAGAGCGGCCCAAAAATTGAAATCACAGATCTCGCCATCACCGCGGATGGCAACCTCGGATTCAGCCATAGCATCCAGCAGGTCACGGGAACCGATATGAAGGGTAATTCAGTTGACCGGACAGTACGCGTCACTGACGGCTATCGTAAAATCGGGGGCAAATGGCTGATTGTGCTTGAGCATATATCGGTGCCGGTTGACATAGCAACAGGCCGGCCTGACTTTAGCTCCAAGCCGTGATGCCCAGGGGAATCAAAAAAAGCTATATATGAATCAAATGGTGATCACCACAAAAAATTCCAAAGCCCGACTCATTACTTATTGGATTTTAACAGGCTATCTTGCCTTTGAATCAATATTAAGCGCAACATGGGACTTTGACTGGATCAACAAAGGATATGCAATCACCATGATGCAACATCTTGGTTTCCCTTCTTATTTTCTTATTATTAAGGGAATAGGCACCCTTCTTGCCGCTCCGGTTTTCGTTCTTCCTAAAATGCCTTTGCTCAAAGAATGGGCTTATTTTGGGACCTTCACAATTTATTCAGGTGCTATTGCTTCTCATTTAGCAGTTGGGGATGGCTTTAATAAATTGGTATTTCCAATAATAATGTTGTTAATAACTATAATTTCCTGGGCTTTGCGGCCGGATTCCCGAAAATTTAAAGCAATTAAAGTGTCAGGTTGACAACCGTAGTTCTTTATTCAATTAGAATTTATTAAACTGTCTGCTTTTGGAAAACAACTTTTACATCAAGGGGAAACCTGCCGTTTTAAGTGCAAAAAATTTATTCTGACAGCATATTCATAAGAACCTTTTTATCGATTCGGACTGGTATTTCCTTTCCCAGCGTCAGCAGCGTCCCCTTTATTTTTGCCCGGATCTCACAGCTTTTGAGCATGCCGGACTTTATATCTATCTCGTATTCTCCATCCTGTTCTCCATTCAAATCCGCAGTAACATCAGTGCCCATATAATTTATCGTACCCGGTTCCCCGGAGATAGCGGCATCAACACTCAGAACGGCAATGCCTTCGTCGATTTCCTTTAAGCGATAGGTAGTGATGATGGATATTACGGCCTATAGTTTACCACTCATTTCGGAGCATAGTTTACCATCGTTTCAGTCCAAAGTTTACCAGCCAGGAAACGTGCGGTTGAAATTATTTCAGTCGAATGTTTACCAGTTAATAAATTAGGGCACTGACATTACGGCGCAAAGTTTACCACTTAGAGCCAGGAAGATGTTGTTAGCATTTTTTCACCGCCTTGCTTTGCCAAAAAAAGCATGGCCAATAAAGTGATTTTAATGCAACAGATCCGGGCACTTATTCAACTGCTGGAAAAAGGTCTTTCTCTTCGTGCTATCGCAGCCCAACTGGGCCTTTCGCGTCAGCCGGTTACTTTTTATGCAGCCAGGCTTAAAACGTCCTCTTACCGTCTTGAAGAACTGCGCCAGCTTTCGGATGAGGATTTAGCTAAAATTGTATACAATCCAGTTACAGAGAAAAAACTATCCGATCCAGCGCGCAGGCAGGCATTTACAGAGAGGATAGCTTATTTTATTAGCGAATTGAAACGCCCCGGCGTTACCCGGTTATTACTCTGGGAGGAATACCGAAAAGAGTGCGCGGATCCATATCGCTATACCCAGTTTTGCATATTATTTAAACAAGCCGCAAGTCTTACCCAGGCCACGATGCACCTGGTTCACGCGCCCGGGGAGATGGTGATGGTTGATTTTGCCGGTGATAAGATGAGCTATGTTAACCGCGCCAGTGGTGAGATCATTTTGTGTCCGGTACTGATGGCTGTACTTCCTTTTAGTAAATACAGTTTTACGATGGCTCTTGATGACGCCACCATACCGCAGGTAATAAAGGGGCTTAACAGCTGTGTTCAATATTTTGAGGGCGTTCCCTTGAGCTTGAAAACAGATAACATGAAACAGGTGGTGACAAAATCCTGTCGCTATGAACCGCTGTTCAGTGAAGTCCTGCAGCAATGGGCATTGCATTACAATATTACCCTGCTGGCCAC
Organism: uncultured Chitinophagaceae bacterium; assembly: GCA_963705005.1. Classification (GTDB taxonomy): domain Bacteria; phylum Bacteroidota; class Bacteroidia; order Chitinophagales; family Chitinophagaceae; genus Puia. The sequence goes on along the minus strand of CAVPIO010000005.1, from coordinate 211,634 downwards.
CCGGATCGCCAAGCCCAGGGATAAAGGGGCCGTAGAGAATGAAGTAAAGATCGCCTACCAGCGCATCTATGCCCCGCTGCGCGACGAAGTGTTCTACAGTATTAAGGAGCTTAATCTCGCCATCCAAAAGCAACTGGCTCTCCATAATAAAAAACTCTTCCAGTTAAAAGATCACAGCCGGCTCGGGCTGTTTGAAGCAGAAGAAAAAAAACTGTTGCAGGCTCTGCCCCCGGAACCATTTATAATCAGACACCAGGTACTGGCCAAGGTGCAGAAAAACTATCACATCACCTTAGGGGAGAATTATCATCATTACAGCGTGCCCTACCAATTTATTGGCAAACAGGTGAGCGCCGTCTACGATACCGATATGGTGGAGATCTATTACCAGCACCAGCGCATTGCCCTGCACCGGCGCAGTTATAAAAAACATGACTTCACCACCGTGGGTGATCACATGCCTTCGGGACATAAAACCTATCATGAACAACAGGGTTGGACACCTTCTTATTTTTTAGATCAGGCCATCCGTATCGGCCCTTCCGTACAAGAGTATATGGATCATGTATTAAAAGCAAGAGCATATACAGAGCAAACCTATAATGCCTGCCGCGGAATCCTCAGACTCCATACACAATATGGTGCTGAACGGGTACAGGCTGCCTGCACCCGTGCGCTGAATGGAAATGTATTTAACTATCGCACCATACAAAATATCCTCATCAGTAATCAGGATAAACTTCCCGGTGGTCAGCAGCAGGATCTATTCCGGGTACCAGAACACCCGAATCTGCGTGGACCGGATGCCTACCGGTAACCACAAGACCTATTTTATGTATCATCTTAAAAAATAAAACCATGGATCAACAAAGTACGCTCGAACAGTTACAAGAACTCAAGCTAACAGGAATGGCCAAACGCTATGAAGCTATCATGAAACAACCTGTTCACCAACAACCCGAACCTCATGCCATTATCGGGTTACTTACGGAAGCTGAAGCCGGATACCGGCTTCACCAGCGAACCGAGCTATATCTCAAGCTCTCCAAGCTCCGCTACAACGCTACGCCCGAACAGATAAACTGTACACCGGGAAGAGGAATCACAAAAGAAATACTGGTAACACTATCGGATGGAACGTTCATTGAAAAATCAGAAAACCTGCTGATCACCGGATCGACCGGATGCGGGAAAAGTTACTTCGCCTGTGCAATGGGCAGAAACGCCTGCCTGCTTGGGTACCGTACACTTTATTACTCTATGAACCGCTTCATCGAAGCCCTGGCTGCCGCCAGGCTCGATGGTACGTACCTGCGCTGGCTGAATATGATTGCCAAAACACCACTGCTGATCATTGACGACTTTGGTCTGCAACCACTCAATCATGATATGAGACTCACTTTGCTGCAAATACTCGAAGATCGAATTGCCAGGGGCGCCACCATAGTTACTTCTCAATTACCTGTGAATAAATGGTATGAATATATAAAAGAACCAACGCTTGCCGATGCAATATGTGACAGGTTGACATCCAATGCACATAAAATAGAACTCAAAGGAGAATCATTGAGAAAAAAGAAAAACAACTAAATTACATGAGCTGCAACATCTCCCTTCGGGTGGTAAACTTTACTCCTGAAATGCTGGTAAACTTTGACCGTAATATCCAGTGATGACGGTTAAAGGAATTTCAGATTTCTGTTTGGAGCTGATTTTCCATTTGTCACCGACATGCACAGCGTGTAAATCTTCAGCGTAAAGTGTACCAGTAATTTAGTAAATTAAGCGAGTGTTTCTTTAAATGTTAACTATTAAAAATTAGAACATGGAAACGAAACCTCAAAAGTCATCTACAGAAAACTTCGTAAAGGACATTCGCAACAAAACAAGACGGATATTCACGTCCGAACAAAAGATCCTCATTGTAATGGAAGCTATACGCGGGGAAAGCCCGGTAGCAGAACTCTGCAGGAAGTATGGCATTCACCAGGCGCAGTTCTACCGGTGGAACAAGGAGTTTCTGGAAGCCGGTAAAAAGCGCCTGGCAGGAGATACAACACGTGAAGCGACTTCTGATGAAGTAACTGATATGAGAAAGGAAAACCAACTCCTTAAAGAAACGCTAGCCGACCTGGTAATCCGTTATGACATCGTAAAAAAAAGCTTGAACAAGCTGGGGTAAGTGAAAAATGGAAAAAATATATGAGAGTTACTCCGGCAGAAAAACAAGAAATCATCCGCATCGTTGAGCGTTCCGAACGGAGTGTAAACAGGACCTTAAAGGAATTGGGGATCCATAAAAGCACGTTTTACAAATGGTATCGGATCTATTTGTCAAAGGGCATGAATGGTCTTTTGCCTCAAAAGAAAACCAGGCGCCAGTGGAACTCGATTCCAGAGCCACAGAAACAACTGGTTGTAGAAATGGCACTCGAACATACTGAATTATCCCCCAGGGAGCTGTCAGTAAGGATCACCGATGAAGAGAAGATTTTTATCTCAGAAAGCAGTGTGTACCGTATCTTAAAGGCAAAGGGTCTGATTACAACGCCTGCCTTTATTCTATTGTCGGCCTCCAATGAATTTAAAAACAAAACACAGTTCGTCCACCAACTATGGCAAACAGACTTTACTTATTTTAAAATCCTGGGCTGGGGATGGTATTACCTCAGCACGATACTGGATGATTACAGTCGTTATATTATTTATTGGGAGCTTTGTAAAACGATGAAGGCAGCCGATGTCGAGCGCTCAGTTGACAAAGCACTTGTGATTGCCTGCCTGCCGAAGGGGCAAAGCCCAAAAATGCTTTCTGATCATGGTTCCTGTTACATCGCTGTAGAGCTGAAAGAATACCTGCACTCAAAAGGAGTGATACCTATCCATGGAAAAGTGAATCACCCGCAAACGCAAGGAAAAATCGAACGATATCATCGAAGTATGAAAAATATCGTAAATCTGGACAACTACTACTGCCCGGATGAACTGATCACAGCAATTGAAAAATTTGTAACCTATTACAACAACAATCGCTATCATGAATCCCTGAACAATGTTACGCCAGCTGATGTTTACTTTGGAAGGCAGGAACAAATCCTGCGGCGGCGGGAAAAGGTAAAAACCCAGAATATGAAGATGAGACGAGCTTTGTACGCTCATGAAAAACTAAACAATATTTAATCCTAACCCTAAAAAACTTAAAAATATCTACTAACTTAAACTTGAAAAACACTCGCTAGCAAAAAGTCCACTTTCTTCTGACGACATACAATGGATCTTCGGCAGTAAACAGTGCGATGAACTATGTAACTCCCATCTTTCGCGCAATTGGATCCTCGGCTTCAAGTGTGGACAAGGCTGTCAGCGTGTTTGGAAATTTTGAAAAAATATCAACGATTATAATCCATTGTGCAATTATTGCGGGGAATAATGTTAATTCCAGTTTTAATACTTCACAAACAGGAGAGTTTATTCATGGTACAAACATTTCGAGTGAAGGGATCGAAAATGCGCCCAAGGTTACTCCTTATTGGATTTTATATAATGGATCACAAGTAAATATATATAAAGGAAAGTATGGAGATATTTCGCATCTTTATTTGTCATATGCTGGAACTTCTGGCGCTGAAGGTTTTCAAAGTGCAGCTCTTCAAGATGATGCGGATGAAGGACCCATTCCAGAAGGTGACTATAAAATAAACCTCGCTTTGAGTCCAAGAAGATTTTCTCAAATTGATCCAACTGGGCAAACAGATCAGAGCGACGGAGTCGAAAGGGTAATTAATGGGGATGGAAGTAGAAATAATCTTATGTGGGGTCGTTGGAGAGCAAGACTAAACAGGGAAAATTCAACGTCACCTAGAGGCAATTTCTATTTACATGATTCTTATAAAGGCTATTCTCATGGATGTATTGAAACAGAAACTATCGTGTATTATTTTTTATTATATCTTTCTGATGCTGGATATTCCGCAATAAAGGTCAAAGTTCAATATTCTAAACCTAATCTTAGTACAAATGGAGGAACAAAAAATTTAAAATTGACACTCCCCCTTAATGTGTTGCCAGATTTGAAATCCCAGGAATTCCCAAGAAAACCAGGGAAGGATTATCCCTTTATTCCAATCCCAAAGTATCCTTATATATTCACACCAAAGTCGAAAACTTTTGGTAAATAAATTTTAATAATAAAACTTTATAATCTGCTATGAAAGTCATTACTTTAATCGCAATCATATTTTCTAATGTATCTGTAATCTATTCCCAAAATATTGATGGTACTTATTTTTCATTTGAGCTCAATGAGCTTCATATTGATACTTGCGGTAAATTGATGTTTTATATGATGAATAAATTTCCGCATGAAATATGGTTTCATAAAGTTACAGTCAAAATCAAAGGCGAATTCATTTCAATAGACAAAACACCTGTAGTTAGGGATTCTTTAGGTAAGAAATCCTTTTCTTCATCAGATGGAGGTTTTCTAAAATATGAGGGAAAAATCACTAAAATAGAAAATTTATTCGTGGCGCAAACATGGTTAGTAGATTGCGATTATATAGGGTTGAGCCCTAATATAGGACCACCAGGAAGTTTTAAAGAGCAAACAAAAGATAAATCTAGGAATTCAGATAATCGCGGAATGAAAGATACATTAAACTATTCAAAACTGGAACTCTTTAAATTAAAAGACGGTAGATTAATATATTTATTAAAAGGAACTATTAAAAAGGATTATATTATTAGAAATGATAGTAATTCTCTTTGGATAAATAATCAGCTTTTTTTTAAGGAGAATTAAATTTCAGATCATAAAGGTCATTTTTAAAAAGGAGTGTCTGTAAAATGAACTGCGTCAAAGAATAATTTTGGTCAAGATTAAAAGAAGCGGCGGCGGCTCCACTCAAAGGCTTATAAGAAGGGCGGAGTACTTAAAATAAACAGAGACGCTTGCCAAAGGTAATCCGGGTTGATAATGGCGCTGAGTTTAGCTCTCGCAAGCTGGATATTTGGTATAAGCAACATAGCGTTGAGCTGATCTTCCTCCACCTGGGCAGGCCTAATACGGCCAGGAAAAATCTAACCTTTCAAAAATTCCTCAAAGAGTAAAAAATAAAATCAAATGGAAAGTATTTCACGAAACATCAGTAAGTAGTTATGATTTGGACGGCACAAAAATAAAAGAATACCAAAATGTGAAGACAGCGGCGAAATCCATCGGTATCCTGCCGAATTCCATTCGAAAGGCCATCATTGGAGATTCCATCTTTGCTAAGAACCGCTATTGGAAGCTTGGTTCAGGTCCCAAAAGAATCTCATTATCAACAATTCAAAATAAGATTCGGGCCAGGAAAGCCAACATATGGAAGCCGGTCACCCAATATGCGTTAAATGGCGACAACATCAGGTCATATGATAGTAAAGCATAGGCAGCGCGGCCGCCGATGGCGGGGTGGCGCAGCAGCAGGTGGCTTCCTCCTGGACAACCTCCACTCCCGCGCTGGCCCTGGCAAACATCAAAGCGCCAAAGAACGGTTATGCCTATGCGTACATCAGCAACCGCAGCGACCAGAGCGTATATTTCGATAATCTGGTGGTGGGTGTGGTGGCCGGAAATATCATCGAAGAAGATCATTACTACGCCTTCGGCTTAAAGATCGCGGCCATCAGCAGTAAGAAACTGGGTGATGCGGGGGAGGGGAAAGCTCAGCAACCCTTACCTGTATAACGACAAGGAAATGCTGGATGAAGATGCCGGACTGAACTGGTATGATTACGGATTCCGGAACTATGACCCCCAGATCGGGAGGTTTATGCAACTGGATCCGCTGACGGACGATTATCCTGAGCTTACACCTTATCAGTATGCAAGTAATGACCCGGTTACAAATATTGATGTTGATGGCTTAGGGCCTGGGGACCCGATAAGTGACGCATGCAGTATTGGCCGGGACTTCACTTATGGATCTTCGGCAGTAAACAGTGCAATGAATTATGTAACTCCCCTGTTTCGCACAATCGGGTCCTCGGCTTCCAGTGTGAATAAGGCTTCCAGTGTGTTTGGGATTTTTGAAAAAATATCCTCAATAGTAATACATTCAGCAATTATTGCGGGGAATATTATAAATAGTAATACTACTACACAGCCAGCAGGCAGCCCTGTTATTGCAAGATCAAAGAATCGTTTGAATCAAGAGGATACTAAAGAAAATGACGGAAATCCAAATACCTTTGGAAAAGAAGGTAAATTTTATGCAGAATCAGATGATGATGTAGCATTGGCAGATATGAGAAAGTTAATTAATGCGGGAACTGTGTTCGCCGATGCGAGAATGAGGAGCGTTGCCATCCAAATGTATGACCAATTTAAATCAAAGAAAGGTGGCGACTTTCATAGTCCTGACTTAGATAATGAAATAAAAGATGATGAAAGGTTTAAAATGTTTGTTCAAATTTTTAAATTACGATTTGAGGGAGTTCTTGCGAACAATGGTGGAGACATTAAGTCTCTAATTAATAGTCCAATATCTATCCAAGATATTGTCCCAACATTTAATGATAACGCCACTGGGTTGGGAATCACTGTTGATGCACTTAACTATACCTGTATAGTTTTAAGAAAATTTACTATAGCACCAGATGGAAAATATGTTGCGAGCATCCAAGTACAGATGTATGATTCATTCGGATTGGACACTAAAGATGTTAACAATTTTGGGAGAAACAACGTTTTTAAAAGAGTGACATTTAAATTGGGGTTTATAGCTTGGTGGATATTGCAGCATGTTAAAGGATATAAGCATTTAGATACACAAATTTATATAAATGAGACGCTCTCAGGTACGATTAGAAAATAATTATAGAGTCAAAAAAGCAATTTCATTTATTTCGATATTATTTCTGAATTTTGAAATCGCTTGTTCCGGACAAAATATTTCCTTAAATGTTTCAACAAATCCGGTCTTTTCTGAAAATGATACATTTACAAACCCAAGTGGGAATAAAGTAGTAACCAAATATGATTATTATTTAATTAGTGGTAAAGGGGATTATCAGAAGGGGTTAAAATTATTTATGGATAGTGTATCGAATAAAATTTCTAAGTTTAATTCATTCGGTTATGCCAACTATTTATTGGTATTTTACAAAGAAGATTCATTGCTAAATCAAGCTTCAATATTGAAAGAAGATCCAAGGTATCGATATAGCATGTTTAATATTTATAAAGACGACAATTATATAGCTTCTTATTATTATAGACAATCTAAATTTATAAATATGAATTGGGGTCTAAAATTTGGAAAGTAGGAATCCTCTTTTTTGTATCTGACCGATAGTATTTATTTGAAGTGGTCAGAACTTAATCTGTGACTGTATAATACTCCCTGAAATTCGGACCAGTGGGCTAGTTAATAATTTTCGTAATTTAACTACCACAAATGAAAAAGCAAACACGCCCAAAATTCGCAGCAGCCTTCAAAGGCAAAGTAGCTCTTGAAGCGGTAAAGAACCAGCAGACGCTCGCTGAACTGGCCAAGAAATTCGAAGTCAACCCGATCATGATCTCCCGCTGGAAGGCGATGTTACTGGCCAACATGGGATCTGTAAAGGTGAATTTATTATTGGAAGTAAGAAAGGGAGCTATTGAAAAAGGACTAAAGTACATAGGGTATTAAAAAAAGATATGAATAGTTTTAATTTAAAAATGTTTCAATTAATTCTGAAACATGTGAGGTGTCTTGGCCCCCTAAATGGCTGGACTAAATTAGTAAATCAATTTAGTCACTTAAATTTAGGTTATGGGAAAACAACGCAGAAGCTTTTCTGTGGAACAGAAGCTTCAAATCATCCAGGAAGCCGATCAGAACGGGGTTACTCAGACCCTTCGCAAGCACAATATCTCTCACTCCCTTTATCTCGATGGAAGAATCAGTTTAATCAAGGTGGTGCAAAACTGTTACAGCCGCAATATCACAAGATCGATCCGGAACTGCGGGCACTGCAGGAAGAAAATGCACGGCTAAAAAAAATCATTGGCAACCAGGCATTGGAACTGGAGTTCAAGACCGAGTTATTAAAAAAAAACGAGGCTTACGAACGGAGGTTGAAGGGTTCGTAAAAGAATTTACGCTTCAGGGAGTGTCCGTGCGCAAACGTTTTATGCTGGGCAGAGTTGCAATCCAGCAGTTACTATTATAAGAAGTCGGGGCTTCGTAAAGGCAGGAAGCCTAGTACCCACAGTGTGAACCAGGATGGGGAGCTCTTTGAAAATGCAGTGGTGGTAAAAGATATAGAGCAGACGCTGTGCCCAGGAATTTTGTTGTTACGGATATCACAACATGACCGGTGAACTCAAAGAACATGGGCTGGATCATCAATCATAAAAAAGTATACAGGCTCATGAAAGAAAACAATCTGCTCTATGGAGCCAGAATACGGGCCGAAACCTTTTAAACGGAATTTTATCCGCTTCAGAAGCCTTGAAACCAGAGCGCCCATTGCAATACCTGTCCATGGATATAAAATACGTGCATATGCATGGAACAGGCAGAAATGCCCTGCTGTTGACGGTGATAGATATTTACAGCCGAAAAGTGTTGATCCATATGCTGCGCCACAGCATTAAAAAAGGAGATGTGCTGGTCATGCTTTCCCTGATGCTGCTGGAATATAAAGCCGAAGGAATGTCGCTCAGAAATGATAACGGATCACAGTTCATCGCCATGGCCGTCAGGCAATATCTGAAAGAAAAAGGCGTTTACCAGGAGTTCTCGCATGTGGCCACACCCGAAGACAACGCCTACATCGAAGCGCTGCACTCCAACCTGCAACGGGAAGTAATCGACCGATTTGAGTTTGAATCTATCTATCATGCTCAAATGGTCATTGACCGCTATTACAAATGGTACAACGAAAAAAGAAGACATGGTTCGCTGAAATGGACAAACTCCCGAAACCGTATGGAAAAATTATAATCCGATCCCTTTTGAAAATGAAAAACTACTAAACTATCTTTAGAAAACTGTCCAGTTTATAAGGGGCCGATACATTGAAATGTATCCATTTCAGAAAATACAGGATTCGGAGAAACAGTTAGAGGAGCATCCTGTCCAGACCAGGAAACTTCAAAATTTAAAAGAGATATCAAGATGAATGTGAACTTTTGCATTACTTTCTTTTACTCCTCCCAAGTACCTTACGGATGTAGATTTAAATAACCATTTGTGCATACTTGGAGCGTCATTTGAAAATGTGAATTGGGTGAAAGGTTAGTTAGATCTAAATTATTGTGTCCAATATTTTGCGTCTTTATTTAATCGTCGTGCTAATTCATTATATTTTAGGATATTGATGTCAAGCCAATCATCAATGGGATCATATTTAAAAATGCCTTCTTTGTAGGCAACAATTGTTATATTTATCAGCGATGATATTGAGTCATAACAACTAACAGGTTCAAATATCAAGAGAGATTCAGAATATAAGTACAATTGCCCATATGATGATGAATTGAAATTGCTATTAAATAGGATATATTCTCCAGTGGAATTAGCCATCAATGGAATAAAAAAAGCGGCCCACAATTTATAATTCTCGTTAACAGCCATTTTTCGTGCAATTGTCTCTAATGAAAGGAATGTGTCCATTTCAAAAATCTGGCAAATATTATTGGGATTAATGTCAATATCAAACCCGTTCCTCCATTGAAACAATTCCTTAAACCGGGTATCATTTATACCAAGCTGATTTAAATAATTATTTAGATTTTCTTCTGGCAACGGGTTATATAACTTCTCATAATTCAAGAGATTATATTTTTTTAAAGTAGCCTCAAACTCCTTTATTAGTTTATTAAGTTCTCTCACCTCTTGGAAGTTTTAATATTCCGAATAAAATAATCTCAACAAAAAAATGGCTGCTTGCTCTAACCTGCTGCAGGTTCCTCAGCCCATTCAATTAGCCGAATCCAAAAAGGAATTGGCGTGGGTGGTGGTTTTATTCTATAGTTCTTAAGTGGATCATACTTGGGTTGTGTTTTTATTTGTGGAACCACTATTGGTTTTGGTCGTTTTACGCCACCACGTTTCTTTAGAGGCACCAAAAATACGTCATTATCTCCCATCTTATTAGTCAAATAAAAAATTCCTAATTCAATTCCATGATTGCGGTTTTGAACTATAGATGCAGGTCTCATTATTGCATTCCTCCCGCCTTCTTTAGTAGATTTATATGGAACTTCATGCATATGAAAATCATCAGAGTTGGGGTTCGATTGATTTTCTTTTTTCGCTGTTCTTCTAGCATCTCTCCCGTTTTGCGTACTATTTGACTTATTTGGTTCATAATGAAACACCAAAAAAACGTAATCAGGATCATCTATCGGTAATGTTTGCCATTGACCCATTTCAGTTTGAGAATACTCGTAATCTATTTCTTCAATTTCAGGATATTCCAGTTCCTGCCAAAATATTGGGGGTATTTTATTATCGTCATTATCCACCTCCGCATTGGTGCCTCCATGATGGGCCTTATCGCCAGCATTTCCATTTACGCCATTGGTACCTAACTGACCGTTAATTGCATTGCCAGCGTTTTGCTCAGAGATAATTTCCTGTTGACTGTTGGTTTTAGCAACAAATGACGTGATGCGAATGACATTTAGTGAAATACTTGTTATACTTGTGATTCTCGATATTGCTGCAATACCAGTGAATATGGTAGAGGACGCAGATGCGGCACTTCCCAAATTCCCAACATAACCTACCATTCCGGATACTGATGGACAGCCTTCCAAGCCATCAACATCAATATTTGTAATTGGATCATCACTGGCATACTGATACGGTGTCAGGAAAGGATAATCGTCCGTCAGCGGATCCAGTTGCATAAACCTCCCGATCTGGGGGTCATAGTTCCGGAATCCGTAATCATACCAGTTCAGTCCGGCATCTTCATCCAGCATTTCCTTGTCGTTATACAGGTAAGGGTTGCTGAGCTTTCCCTCCCCTGCATCACCCAGTTTCCTGCTGCTGATGGCCGCGATCTTTAAACCGAAGGAGTAGTAATGATCTTCTTCAATGATATTTCCGGCCACCACACCCACCACCAGATTATCGAAATATACGCTCTGGTCGCTGCGGTTGCCATAATTCATTTTTCAATGTCAATAAATATTTCCTTGTTTTTTGTGGCATTTCTATCTTAATATAGTTAACGGACACTTTGGCTACGCTTGATGGGGTCACTTTATCTGCCTTCCGAATAACCTCATATCTGATTGAGTCATTATTAAATAGCGTCCCTTTCAAGGAATCAGTCTGTGAAAATGATTTTAAATGAAAAAGTAAAAGGACTACTAAAAGGATTTTCATGTGTTAGATGGATGGTCTTTCCCAATTCATATATTGCCTAAAGCCCTCTTAATTCTAATGAAAGGATCCGATAAAAGGAAGGATTATGCTTGATTTAGTTCGTTAATAATTTCCCGTAATCGTATTTTATTAATTTCTCCGTTGATTTCTGGATTTGCAAGCTCAAAAATTATTTCTTTTACTTTATCCTGTTCAAAATCTAGATCATCTCTGCATTCTATAATGTTAGACCAAGATTTGAGTTCATCAGCAGTAATTTCTTCGTTTAGTGCTTTCTTTAAAATATCCATTAAATCACTTTTTAATATGGTCAAAAGAGCATTTTTACTGTCCCAAGGATAATGAGAAATTTCTGTTTCCAAATTCAATAAATTTCCCTTGATTTTTATTATATCATTTAATATTTCAATTCTGTCTCTCATATTAAAACTTAGATTTTACATGAATAATATGGCCGTCAGGAGCATACGTTGTTTTAGTCATCTTAAATGTTTTCCCTTGAGGATTGACCCATTTTTCATAAACAGCTTTTGAACCAGGAACTTTTCCTGGTGACGTTGCACGAAATAAATAATTTCCGTCACTTTGCATTTCATAAGTAGCATTTGGCCTAGAATTAGCGGGCACTCTTTTTGTAAACCTGTTGAAATTATTTTTTACCTCACCTTCTAATTCCGTTATCGCTTTTCCTGGTGTAACAGGCAAAGTTCTGAATTTCAGCATTGACCCCTTTGGTCCGGCACCCACTTCAGGAAACAACCCCGCTGCAGAAATAAATAATGCGGTATTGGCTCCTAAACCTAAAATACCAAAAACACCGTCCTGCTCATCCTGGATAGCATGCTCTACGCCAAGAACTCTGTTCAGATCATCTGCCTCCCCTTCACCATCAGTTATTTCCGATTTGTCCAGCTTCATGAAATCTCTCTTCTCCCACCAAGCCATCAAATTTAACCCTTTGAGATAATTTTTAGCTTTTACTCCAATTCTAAATATGTCTTCTTCAGAAAGTTCCTGATGCTGTTTGACAAGATCGTCCATTGCTTTTTGAAGCTGTGATTGTACTGCGGGTGTAGAACCTCCCTGATTTAAAGTTTTTGTGGCGATTTGCACTTTTGTCACAATTGCTGCAACTTTGATAGCTATTAGAGACAATTTTGCTATCCTGGCAAGTTGTGCGGTTGTTTCTGCGGGTTTTATTGCTTTAAATGTTGTTGTCACAACCACCTCAGCTTGCATTATTGATTTACTGCCCTGGAAAAAGTCTGATGAAAGGCCGCCTACAGATCCGTCACCTTCCAATCCATCGATGTCAATATTTGTAATTGGATCATCACTGGCATACTGATAAGGTGTAAGCTCAGGATAATCGTCCGTCAGCGGATCCAGTTGCATAAACCTCCCGATCTGGGGGTCATAGTTCCGGAATCCGTAATCATACCAGTTCAGTCCGGCATCTTCATCCAGCATTTCCTTGTCGTTATACAGGTAAGGGTTGCTGAGCTTTCCCTCCCCCGCATCACCCAGTTTCCTGCTGCTGATGGCCGCGATCTTTAAACCGAAGGAGTAGTAATGATCTTCTTCAATGATATTTCCGGCCACCACACCCACCACCAGATTATCGAAATACACACTCTGGTCGCTGCGGTTGCTGATATACGCATAGGCATAACCGTTCTTTGGCGCTTTGATGTTTGCCAGGGCCAGCGCGGGTGTGGAGGTTGTCCAGGAGGAAGCCACCTGCTGCTGGGCCACGCCGCCATCGGCGGCCGCTATGAAATTAAACCGCTCGTCAAAGAACAGGATCGTCAGATAAGCCTGGGGGGTGCCGGTCGTATTATTGTTGGGTTCAATGGCCGTCACAAAGCCCGGTGTTGAATTTAAGTTGCTGGTGATCCCCGGAGCGCTGCCGTGGGTCAGGGTTCCCACGGTGGCATTGCCTCCGATGGCTACGGCCAGACTGCTTAATGAGGGCACGATACCTTATATTTGTTACGTAAGGCAAATCTGCTTTCCATTATTTCAAAGAACATTCATAAAGCCCGACCTGATCAATTCCAAAAAACCTTGAAGTAAGTACAGTTATTATATCTCCCTTTGGCTTTTTACTTTAAAAGAATTTTATATGACTTACTGCCCGTCTCTTTAGTTCTGTCATCATTAAAAAAAGGGCATATTAGTTGCTTGCTTTGAATTTGAAATGTAGGGTCAGGTTTAATTTTTTCGCTTAATAGATAATTAAATTCAACATCGTCAAAATAATTTTTTCCATCGTAGAAAATATTAGAACATTTCCTAATGGACCCGTCAAAAATTGAATATCCAGATGCTATTCGTTGTACACACAAATTCCCACATTTATTTGAACCGAATAAAAAATAATAAGGAATTCTCTTTGATGTAATTTCAACAATTGTGTCAATCTGGACATTATTTCCAAAATCCATTTTGCTATTTTCGTTAAAAGATATAATTTTTGATTTAATAATGCCGTTAGGCACCATTATACTTGAACATAAAGGAGTTGGATAAAAATCAAAAATACACCAGGACACAACCTTTAGCTTCTTGTCGGCACTAACTAGAATTTTAATTTCAGTTGAGTCTTCAATTTTATTCAAATCTGCTTTTTTTAGGTCCTTGAATTCAGGGCTTGAAAAAATAAATGATAAGATATTATTGTATCTTCTTATTGAGTCTGCATAGTTGTTAGAGTTAGTGTTTTCATCTAAATCTTCAAATTTTTCCATTCTACTATACGCTATAAAAATTCTATTAATCAAGGCAAAGCTTTTAACAAATACTTTCTTTTGACCAGAACTATTGATAGAAACAGAAAAAAATAACAGAATAGCTAGCTTTCGCATGGATTACAATGTAATAATTATTATTTCGATTTTATCATCTTGATCAATATTGCCATTTAAGCTTAATTTAGTAAATCTAAAGGCAACATTCAAATCATTTTTTGTAGGATTGATTCTCATAGGATCATCAACTGCTTTATAGAAATCATCAGTCATTTTAGCTTTTCGCAATAAATTCAATCTCATAATTTTTCTAGATTGGTTTACGCTTTTTATTTTACCTGTTTTGATTTCTTCAAAAAGACCGCTAGCGCCATACTTCTTAAAGATACCTATTACTCTTGTAGCACTACCTGTATTATAAATGAAATCCATAAATACACCCTTAACTCCATCATCAATGTCACTAATTTTATTCTCCGTTAAAGAATTATCTAAGCCCGGCATCCTACTTTTTAAGTCATCTGACAATAAGGAGAAGGCTTCCTCCACTGTGATTTTCCCACTCATAAAAACATTTTCCTTTGTTAGAGCATCCTCGTCATATTGATTTGATCCGATTGCTCCAAAATGTATTAAATGCCCGAACCCAATTGTTGTATTGCCGCCATGACCCTTGGCAGTTTTTATTTTTTCCAGCGTGTTATCAACATCATACATTGATAAGGATAATCCTTCTTCTTTGACTAATGCATTTAAATATGTAATTGAAAGGCCTTGTACATTTAAAGAATTTAAATTGCTTTCAATCTGAACATTTGAAAGGTGAATAGTATTGGGATATGTTGTACCCATAATTTTTGGAAAACCTGGCCCAACTTGTTTAGTGGTGACATTATTTATAACATCAATTGAAATCCTTGCAGCACTAACAGTTATGCTGGTTATACTTACCGCCAAGTGTGTCATGTCCACTGTTGTTTTGGAAGCCCGGTAAGCAATCACAACAACCTGATTCAGATTCTCCGCGGCCTCTGCCGTTTCGCATAATACACATCCTCCGGTAGGATCTGTATTGAGAACAGGGTCATTGCCCATTCCGGAATAGGGAGAAGCAAATTCGTCATAGGGGTCTTGTTGTACCCAGCGGCCTGTCTGGGCATCGTAATTTCTTAACTCAAAATCATTCCAACCGATATCTGCATCCATTTCACTGAAGCTGCCCTGATATTGATAATTATTTTGCAAATTTCCCTCCCCCGCGTCACCCAGTTTCCTGCTGCTGATGGCCGCGATCTTTAAACCGAAGGAGTAGTAATGATCTTCTTCGATGATATTTCCGGCAACCACACCCACCACCAGATTATCGAAATACACACTCTGGTCGCTGCGGTTGCTGATGTACGCATAGGCATAACCGTTCTTGGGCGCTTTGATGTTTGCCAGGGCCAGCGCGGGAGTGGAGGTTGTCCAGGAGGAAGCCACCTGCTGCTGGGCCACGCCGCCATCGGCGGCCGCTATGAAATTAAACCGCTCGTCAAAGAAGAGGATCGTCAGATAAGCCTGGGGGGTGCCGGTCGTATTATTGTTGGGTTCAATGGCCGTCACAAAGCCCGGTGTTGAATTTAAGTTGCTGGTGATCCCCGGAGCGCTGCCGTGGGTCAGGGTTCCCACGGTGGCATTGCCTCCGATGGCTACGGCCAGACTGCTGAGCAGGGGAGTTACGATATCCGGATTGGTGCCCGTTTCTCCGGATTGGTAGTAATACTGCACGCTGGCACTCACCTGATCGCCGGCCATTACTTTTTGAAGCGTGTTCGGCCCCAGGTAATGACCGCATAGCCTGCCCAGCTGGCTGACGGAGGCCGTAGTATTGTTGGTCCATCCGGATGGCTTTGCCGTGCGCGTGGTCTCTACTTCATTGCCTGATCCGGTTTGACCGAATACCGGGTCTTCGGCCGCGGCCCGGCTGGTTTCCATGGTACAGGTGTTCACGGCACTATGAGTCTCTTCGGTCAGGATCATCCGCAGGTTCTGCTGATAATCCATGATGAAGTAATCGAAGGCGCCGGCGGGGGATGCCGTTATCCCCCGATTAAAAGGAATCCATTTTGTCAAATTCGGAAAGCCACCTTCTAAAGTGGTGGTAATTGGCAAGTCATAATCAGATTTGTATCCAGGATAAATTTCGTAATTTCAAGAGATGAGTGAAGCAGGTAAAACAATACCGGATATTGGATCATACGCCTTTTGGGACGTAGATAAAACAAAACTAAATTTTTTTCAGGATAAGGATTTTATCATTTCCCGCATGTTTGAACGGGGCAAACTGGATGATGTTTTAAAAATCATTTCATTCTATGGCCTGCCGGAAAGTCAAAAGATCCTGCTTCATAACAAGTATCTTTCAAAGGAAGGTATCCATTTAGCTCACGTCCTTTTGGGCAATGACTTAGAAGACTTTAGTGCTTATGCTTCACCTGAATACCATTGACAGGCCGTTACTTAAAGTATTGGAAGATTTTTCAAAATTACCTGAGCTTGCTGAATTCTCACTTGTGGGAGGCACGTCCCTGGCTTTGCAATTTGGTCACCGGAAATCCGATGATCTCGATTTTTTTACGGACAAATCGTTTTCCATCCAACAGGTGACTGATGCCATTATTTCTTATAATTCGTCCGTTCGATTGATGGATAAAAGATCGAACGGGCTAAGTTTTATCATAGAGTTTAGGGATACTTCTGAGCCATCCCGAAAGATTGACATCTATAATTGGGCTGTCAAATTTATACGCCCATTTATTCGGGAGGGTGTTATCAGACTGGCCAGTCCGGAAGACATCGCTGCGTTTAAACTGGATGCCATTTGTTCCAGAAAACAAAAAAAAGATTATGTGGATCTTGCCATCTTACTCCGGAAATTTTCGTTTGAACAGATGATGGGTTTTTATAGGGACAAATTCCCTTATGCTGACCAGCGCACCGTGCTTTCTCAGATTACAAATCTGGAAGAACTGGAAAAATCCATGGACCCTGTTATGTTAATAGACCTGGATGTTTCAAAGGCCGCAAAAGAAGTTGAGCAGAAAGCGCTGGAATACGGGAAATTATTGCTAAACAGGCAGAAGGAAAGAGAAAATAAACGGAACGAGAAAATATCCGACTTTCTGAACAGAAAAGGTCAAAAAGATGATGCAAAAAAGGGGAAGCCTCCTGGGTCTGTAAAATGAACTGTTCCTTTACCTTTTGTTTGGCCTTTTCGTAATCGAATGGCTCTTGTTTTTCGTTTTCCATTTTACTGTGTTTAAAGTTAAAGATTTAACTTTTGACACAGTTTATTTTACACTCTCTGCAACCTCCCGTAATCATCTCCTTTTTCATTGTTAAATAAGATATACTGTCCGGTGGTATCGGTTAATAATGGAATAAATTCCTTTTCCCATAGTGATAAATCTCCATAATTTTTTAAAGTTTCAACAATAGAATTAAGGGAAAGCAAACAATCAAACTCAAAAATCCGGCACCGTTTGTTTTTATCCCTGTCGGGATCAAATCCATTTTTCCATTGAAACAATTCCTTAAACTGAGTGTCATTTATATCGAGCTACTTTAAATAATTATTTAGACTTTCTTTGGGCAGGGGGTTATATAACCTTTCATAATTCATGAGATTATATTTTTTAAAGTATCCTCAAACTCCCTAATTAGTATATTAAGTTCTCTCACTTTTTGAAAGTTTTAATAGTCGTTATAGTAGGCAATGTGGTTTTGAACTCCTTCATAAAGTTCAAAACCATCATCTGCCGGTTCAGGTAGACATAGTCGTATTTGATCGATTTCCAGAACCGTTCGATCCAGATATTGTCCAGAGCTCTTCCCTTTCCATCCATGGATATTTGTATTCCCCCGGATTCCAGGTACTGCGTCCATAAAGCACTGGTGTATTGAGTGCCCTGATCGGAGTTGATGATCTGCGGTTTGTCGTATTTTGATATGGCTTCCTGCAGTACATTTTTACACCATTGGGCACTGAGCGAGTTGCTGATGCCCCAGCCGACGATCCTTCGGCTGTAAACATCTATGATAGCTGTTAAATACATAAAACCTTTTCGCATCGGGATGTACGTTATATCTGTGCACCATACCTGGTTGGGCCTAGTGATATCCAGCCCCCGAAGTAAATAGGGTTTGATAAATTTCTTTAGTCCCAATTTCGTCAGATTCCTGCGCCGGTACAAGGTTTCGCGGCCCATGATCTTTAGCAGTCGGCGAATACGTTTGGGGCCCACCGGATAGTGCCTGGCGATAAAAAACAGCACGAGTGAAACGACCCCCTTGGTTGGATGATCGGTCAAATGCTTATCCATGATCTCCATCATTTTAATATTCTCCGGTTGTTCCGGAACAGGTTTATAATACAACCGACTTCTATTGACACTGAGTAATTCGCATTGTTTGCGGACAGATATTTTCTTTACCCTTGGGCTTATTAAACTTGCCCGGTCCGCTATCCCCCAAGTCTCTTGAAGCATTTTTTTTTAAAAATTCATTCTCTACTTTGAGCTGCCCGATCTGGGCATACAACTCCTGGGTATCAACATCAGGCTCTTCTGTTTTACCCGACTTTTCAAAAACAGATCCCATGTTGGCCAGTAACTCCGCCTTCCAGCGGGAGATCATGATCGGGTTGACTTCGAATTTCTTGGCCAGTTCAGCGAGCGTCTGCTGGTTCTTTACCGCTTCAAGAGCTACTTTGGCTTTGAAGGCTGCTGCGAATTTTCGGCGTGTTTGCTTTTTCATTTGAGATAGTTAAATTACGAAAATTATTAACTAGCCCATTGGGCCGAAATTCAGGGTCTATTATAATGTTGAATTGTAATTTTGAGAGGTCTAAAAGCTTTCTACTCTTTCTTTTTAAAAAAATAAAAATACCCCTTATAATTTGCAATAAGATAATTGCCGGTGACTATGATTCTTGTCTCCTCAAATGTTTTATCCTTTTTTACCAATATAATATGTAAAAACTTATTCAATGCGCCGAACTTCTCTTCGTTAACATCATATTCCGAAAAAAACTTCGCTCTAGGGATATCCCTGTTTGTATACTCAGGGTTTACTATTGTATCATCAAAAAGAGTAAAAATAGAAGGCTGAAGAAGCATACATTTATTCAAGAATTTTTTCGCATCCGAATAAGACATTTCCGTAACATTTTCGTATTCCATTTTATAAGAACAATACTTTCCCCAAATAGAGTATTCATTTTTGGTATCGTTTGCCTGAGCCGAAATCTTTGACGTCAAAAATAATGACACAAAAAGTAAACTTAAGTAATGTGATTTATTTCCAATTGACATTTAATTATTTTTTTAGAAACGCCTTCCATTTCGTGATCCATTGACTTCTTAGCTTTTCAATGAAAGGTACAAAATTATTATATAGAAAAATTGTAGCTTCAGCGGCCCGACGGGCTATCAATCCTGGTAATTCTCTGGGCGGTTTTCCGCTGAATCTTCTTGCTAAGAATGCTTTATAAATTTTGTTCGGTTCATAATCTAAAGAGTTTACTGCATTTTTCAAAGTTTCTCCAAAGCCTCCATTGTATTTAGCAATTACAAGCGCATCAAATTCATTTTGTGTAAGCGGAACCGTAATATCCTCTTTAATCGTCAATTCCTGAGGCGCTATATCCAATTTTAATAATTTTACGGCTTCCAATGGTACTAATCCGTTATCCCAAATTAAATGAGAAGTCTTGGTTCTATTGTAGGGCGCCTTTTCAATTAAATGGCCATATCCTACTGTTGCAAAGTGACTTGGATCATTATAGGGACAGGTTATAATACAATTTCCTTTGTCATCATAAATATTGTCGCCTTTTTTTCCTAAACGTTCCTCTTTCATAACGAAATTGATGGCGCTCTCGCTGATGTGCATGTTTGCTGGCATAAAAGCTTCATCAAGATTATTGGATTGGCCCACCTTCCAGATTTTATTGTCAGCCGTTCTTAAAACAGACCCTGCGTGGATGTTTATTTCTCCAACATGCTGGGTAATAATACTTGTATTGATAATTTCTGATCCAATTTGGGCGCTATGGATAGCAATGCTTGTTAAATTCTTAACCAAAGCAAAAATTTTTGTTCCTTGCGAAACTGAAGAGAAAGCATTTGCAGTATTGAATAATGGTTCTATATTTCTCCCAATATCACTCAAGTCACTACCAGCCCAGGAGAAATCTCGAACCGCACCCCTAATGCACTTTCACCTTCAAGCCCATCAATATCAATATTTGTAACCGGGTCATTACTTGCATACTGATAAGGTGTCAGGAAAGGATAATCGTCCGTCAGCGGATCCAGTTGCTAATGTTGATTTGGATGGATTAGAAGAGGCTACATCCATTAATGCCATTAGTGGAGGCGTTGTAGAAGAAGCCTTTAAAGGTGGTGAAATAGCAAATTTGGCCCCAGTTACCGTAACGCACGCATTTGTTGCTGCAAAATCAAGCACTACTTTTTTTTCGGTAACGGGGAGCTTTTTAAAGGGAGTAGTAGGGAGTGTCTGGGGGACAATAAAGGGTGTGGGACAAATAATAGCACACCCAATAAATACGATAAGTGGTGTAGTGCACGCTGTAGCACATCCAATTCAGACATTTAATGCAATTAAAAAGGTTGTTGTCAATACATATAACGAATTTAAGAATGGAGATGCTAATACCAGACCAAATATTTTAGGAAATTTGTCTGGAAATATTGCACAGGTATTTATAGGAACAGGTGAGATAAAAGTTGTCGAGGAAGTAACTGACGTAGGCAAAGTTGCCACAGATGTAGAAGAATTAGGAAAGTTAGATAAGGCCGTTGAGAAATCAACAGATTTATTGGAAGACGCAAATGACGGTGCTGAAAAACTCGTTGGTCATCATTCAGATCCAAAATTTATGGGAGGTGATCCAAAGCAGGATCTAATTATAATGCCAGAATCAGAACACATAGATTTACATAGGGAACTAAATAATCATCTAAAAAAATATAAGGATAAAGCTGGAAACCATATGAGGCCACAAAATAATAATAATGGTTCAAAAATTCAACGGAACTTTACACCAGCACAACGTATTAAAGCAATGAAAGATTTTTATAAAGGCCCTGGTTCAAAATTCAAGCGCGCAGCAAATGATTATTTAAAACAACATCCGTAATTATATTGAACATGATTTTAGGGTATGTATTATCTCCTATTGATAATGATCTTAATATTTACGAAAATATTATATTGGGTGAATGCGATAAGTATAAAAATATCTATGAAATAAATAAAATTTCTAAGAAGGTTTCAATAAAAAATGGCATAGAAATCTCCTGTAGCTATGACGGTTTCACAATCGTATCCGATAAATTCAAGAAATTTTGTGAATCAGAGAAATATACAAATTTAGAGTTTATTCAATTTCAAGATTCTCCAAAGTACTTTTGGTTTAAGGTTAACAATATTTTAGAATATGATTCAGTTAGAAGGGGCACCGAATTTATTAATTATAGTGAAAAATGTAAGGGATATTCTGATATAATAGGAGCTGATCCTGCATGCTTAAAGAGAAAAAGTAAAATTGAGGACGGTTTTTTCAGAACTGATTTATTTTTTGGAAGTAATGCATCTAAAAGTCCTTTATATATAATTGGAATAGAAACAAGACAAAAGTTAATAAATACAGGATTTAAGAATGTTTATTTTGAAAAAATATTAGATAAATATTCCTGGGAAGATTAGAATATGGACCGACTTTATTAAGCAGTCTGGCCGTAGCCATCGGAGGCAATGCCACCGTGGGAACCCTGACCCACGGCAGCGCTCCGGGGATCACCAGCAACTTAAATTCAACACCGGGCTTTGTGACGGCCATTGAACCCAACAATAATACGACCGGCACCCCCCAGGCTTATCTGACGATCCTGTTCTTTGACGAGCGGTTTAATTTCATAGCGGCCGCCGATGGCGGCGTGGCCCAGCAGCAGGTGGCTTCCTCCTGGACAACCTCCACACCCGCGCTGGCCCTGGCAAACATCAAAGCGCCCAAGAACGGTTATGCTTATGCGTACATCAGCAACCGCAGCGACCAGAGCGTATATTTCGATAATCTGGTGGTGGGTGTGGTTGCCGGAAATATCATCGAAGAAGATCATTACTACTCCTTCGGTTTAAAGATCGCGGCCATCAGCAGCAGGAAACTGGGTGACGCGGGGGAGGGAAATTTGCAAAATAATTATCAATATCAGGGCAGCTTCAGTGAAATGGATGCAGATATCGGTTGGAATGATTTTGAGTTAAGAAATTACGATGCCCAGACAGGCCGCTGGGTACAACAAGACCCCTATGACGAATTTGCTTCTCCCTATTCCGGAATGGGCAATGACCCTGTACTCAATACAGATCCTACCGGAGGGTGTGTTTTATGCGAAACGGCAGAGGCCGCGGAGAATCTGAATCAGGTTGTTGTGATTGCTTACCGGGCTTCCAAAACAACCGTGGACATGACACACTTGGCGTTGAGTTTAACCAGCATCACGGTCAGTGCTGTAAGGATTTCAATTGATGCTATAAATAATGTCACAACGAATCAGGCGGGGAAATTAATTGCACAATCACGAGAAAATAGATTAATAAAACCTAATGGTTCGCCATCAGATGATGGATTATCTGGTACAGACCGAACCTTAGAGGGGTGGGAAAAGGAAACTGAGGATGATGCAAAGAAAAAGATGATTAATTTGATAGAAGAAGGAACTTCCGGAAGCGATATCATGAGAAAAGTGGCCATGAAGATGACAAATAGATTTCTTAACAACAATGGAGGAGAATTTTCAGATCCGGATTTGGATAATGCGGTTTCTCAGGATGATAATTTTAAGGCATTCGAAAGAAAGCTTTTAGTACGTTTTCAGACGGCGCTAAAAGATGTTGGAGGAGACTTGAACAGGTTAAAGCCGTTTCTTATAGGTAATCCTGCTTTTAATCGACCAGTTAATGATAAGGATGGTCTCGGAATTACAATTCATGGGGTTTCTTATGTGGAAGTGCATTTACTTAAGTTCGAAATAAATCCAAAATCTGGAAACTTTTATGTTGCTTTAAAGATTGATCTTTACGATAATTTTGGTCTTGGAGCAGAGGACTTAAAGATTGATAATTTCTTTAAACAATGGTATAAATGGATTGGGGGTGTTGGTTTAAAAGCCTGGTATTTATTACAGCATCAGTTTAATCACAGACCTCTTAGGACTCATGTTCAAATAGATGTAGGTAGCCACATGAATCTTAACACAATTTACAAACCGTAACGATAAGATTTCTTATAACTGAATTATGAATAGTTTCAGAATATTAAGTTGCTTAATTGTGTATTCAACGGCATTAATTTGTAATGTAGCTTGTAAATGTGCAGGTCCGAAAATTATTCACGCTGATTTTTGCGATGTCTTAAATGATCTCAGCAAGGATGTCGATCATAAACCGCCGGATAGGAAATTTCAAGAGAAAACGCTTTACTTCATTGTAAATAAAGATAAATTTCAATCATCAACAGACAGCATTATTAACAATTTTATTCGGAATGACGAATTTGTTCAGAAAGAACTCTTCAATGGTTATGACAGACTAACTATGATTTTTTACAAAGAATCTAAAGTGACAGGCGAAATGATGAAGCAACGATCCAGTGCCTATCTGCCTTACTGTGAGAATGATATTATTTCAGAATACGGCTGGAAAAACGGGAGGCCGTCAGATACTTTGTATTTTGAAAATGGAATGATTAAGGGAGCTGAAAATATTCAGTTAATACCTCTTGATAGTCTTTCCAAGTGACATATATCAATTGTGATGATGAAAGCAAATAGATATTTTCGTTCTTTGAAATTCTTAGTCTTTTAAAACACTAACCATTTTATCGATCCAACTGAAATAGTACAGCCTCCGTCAGCCAGCTGGGCAGGCTATGCGGTCATTACCTGGGGCCGAACACCCTGCAGAAAGTAATGGCCGGCGATCAGGTGAGTGCCAGCGTGCAGTATTACTACCAATCCGGAGAAACGGGCACCAATCCGGATATCGTGACTCCCCTGCTTAGCAGTCTGGCCGTAGCCATCGGAGGCAATGCCACCGTGGGAACCCTGACCCACGGCAGCGCTCCGGGGATCACCAGCAACTTAAATTCAACACCGGGCTTTGTGACGGCCATTGAACCCAACAATAATACGACCGGCACCCCCCAGGCTTATCTGACGATCCTCTTCTTTGACGAGCGGTTTAATTTCATAGCGGCCGCCGATGGCGGCGTGGCCCAGCAGCAGGTGGCTTCCTCCTGGACAACCTCCACTCCCGCGCTGGCCCTGGCAAACATCAAAGCGCCAAAGAACGGTTATGCCTATGCGTATATCAGCAACCGCAGCGACCAGAGTGTGTATTTCGATAATCTGGTGGTGGGTGTGGTTGCCGGAAATATCATCGAAGAAGATCATTACTACTCCTTCGGTTTAAAGATCGCGGCCATCAGCAGCAGGAAACTGGGTGATGCAGGGGAGGGAAAGCTCAGCAACCCTTACCTGTATAACGACAAGGAAATGCTGGATGAAGATGCCGGACTGAACTGGTATGATTACGGATTCCGGAACTATGACCCCCAGATCGGAAGGTTTATGCAGCTGGATCCGCTGACGGACGATTATCCTTTCCTGACACCTTATCAGTATGCAAGTAATGACCCGGTTACAAATGTTGACGTAGATGGTCTCGAAGGGCAGATTGTGACTTGGGCACAGGGCGTCCAATCTGGGGAAGATGTCTTCCACAATTCTTTAGAGAGTGTTACTGTCACCTTCAGACCAGTGGCTGCGGCTGCGAAATCCGCTAAAGGATTAAGCTCTGCAGCAAGAATTGCTCAGATTGTTGCAAGAGGAGCTGCAGATGCATTAGCCAATGCGAATTCCCTTGGGCTATACGATATTTTTGGAGGCAATCATTTATCTTCATATGGAGAGCCACAAGAACAGGCTGCCTATTTACGAGGAAGAGTTGCGGGAGATGTTGCAGCCGGTGCACAGGCAACAAATGAAATCGAGGCCGGAGGTGGTGTAGCACTTACAACTGGAGTGGAAACAGTAGGGTTTGGTGCAATTGTTGGAGGAGCAATTGCTCTGCATGGGGCCGGAGCGGGAGCAGTGGCAGTCGTTGATGCTGCAAAATCCCTGAAAATACTTTACCAACTTAATATAACGGCAAAGGATGGAAGTGGTGGAGGAAATCACAATGAAAACTCTAATAAAGATCTATCAAATTCCAGGGATGGAACTGTTAAGGCAAAAGATTTAAAAATTGGCCATTCAGAAAAAACAATTACAAAATCAGCTGATTATCAAAAAATAAAAAAACTTTCAAATAAAGAATTAATTAAAAGTGTATTGAAACCAAAAAAATATGATCCTGTGACGATTAATACAAAGACTGGTAATGTGGTAGACGGCAACACGAGGATTTATGAAATTCAAAGAAGGGGTTTGGATGTTGATGTTCCGGTGGAACGTTATACACCTAGCGATTCCCATTTATTTGATGATCAACAAAAAGATTGAAATGAAAAAAGAATTTTTATTATATCTTATTTACATAACCTTGATTGAAATCAGGGAAAGAAGTCTTGAGACAAATGATAAAATGACATTCTTGTTGTGTGATTTACTACATAATATTCCGCTACATATAAAATCAGATAAAAATATAAATGAGGCATATAAAGATCTTAAAGAAAAAGTAGAAGAAAAAGGACTTCAAAATTGGTTTAAGACCCGGAAGGATGAATTTCTTTCACGTAATCCCGGGAATACTGAGATGCTTCAATAAATCCGGAAAGTCAAGTTGCTTAAATTTGAGTAACAATGACTGGAAAGAGTACAAAAAAGACGCGCAGAAAGTATGACGCATCATTCAAGGAAGACGTTTTAAATCTAATTGCATCGGGAAGAACGGTATCTGATGTTGCACAATCGCTGGGTATAGGCACTCATATCATCTACCGTTGGATCCATCTGGCAAAGCAATCTGATTCTTCCGGAATCTCCCATTTAACTCCTGGTTCAACTTCTGATATCGAGCGGTTGAAAGCGGCGCTACACCGTGCCGAACAGGAGCGTGATATTTTAAAAAAAGCCTTGGGAATCTTCAGCCGTGGGACTTAAAGACGGTCTACCGGTTCATTCAAAATATGCAAAAAGAATATCCTGTTCAGTTGCTGTGTGAAGTGCTTGAGGTCAACCGCAGCTGTTATTACGCCTGGAAAAAATGTCAAACCTATCAGATCACGGATAAAAACAAAATAATGGAAGAGCAGGTAGTGGATGTTTTCCGTCAGCATAAGCGTCGTTACGGCACCAGAAGGATCGTCGCCGAGTTAGGCAACCAGGGTGTGAAACTCAGCCAGTAAAAGGCCAGAAAGCTGCTTCACCGTAATGGATTGAAAGCTATTCAACCCAGGTCGTTCGTTCCTAAAACAACCAATAGCCGGCACCCTTACCAGATCTGTCCTAATTTGTTGAAGGAGAGACCAGCGCCTGATTCTGTAAACCAGGCATGGGTCGGGGATATTACCTATATCCCGATGATCGATGGCAGCTTCCAGTATCTATCTGTGTGGATGGATTTATTCTCCCGCAAAATTGTAGGCTGGGACCAAAAGGATCATATGCGAGAATCGCTGGTTAGCTCTTCTCTTAAAAAGGCAACGAACAACAGGAAAATAAAACCTGGGCTGTTGATTCATTCTGATCGTGGTGGACAGTATGCAGGAACTGAATTCCGGCAAATACTCAATGGTCACAAAATGTTGCAAAGCATGAGCGACGCTGACAATCCGTACGATAACGCGCATATGGAATCTTTCTTCAGCAGGTTCAAAGCGGAGTTGCTGGAAGGCGGCACCTTTCAGAATGCAGAAGATTCCCGGAGTAAAATTTTCGAGTTTATTGAAATGTATTACAATCCTAAAAGATTGCATTCTTCGATTGGATATTTATCACCAAACGCATTTGAAAACAAGCAATAACTGTATGCAAAAATCACAGCACAGAATCTTATCATCGGCAAACCTGAGCCCACCGAAGAACCATTAAAACTTTCTGTCAAAGAACTTGTCCTGCTCCGATACCGGAAATATTCCTGGCAGATTGCTCCTCAGCAGAGCCTGCTTCCGCTTGTTTCCGGTAAAACGAATATATTCATAATTTGCATTGACGGATCAAAATTAAAACCTCTATAACTCAATGTGGATAAGTATTTAGAGCAAACGAGAAGTTGGAAAGTTTAAAGAAAAAAAGAACCAAAAAAAGAAAGAAGAAAAGGAATGGGCTTCGCCTATCACTCTTTTTGATTAGGTTTGCCAAGGCATCGGATCAAAGCATATACCATGTCCTGACAACGCCTGTTCTACAACTGAAATACATTTATTAACCTAAGAGACTACACTGTCCGGATAAATCGACACACCTCAGTGGGGGTAAATGAAAGTAATGCAAAAGTTCACATTCATCTTGATATCTCTTTTAAATTTTGAAGTTTCCTGTTCTGGACAGGATGCTCCTCTAACTGTTTCTCCGAATCCTGTATTTTCTGAAATGGATACATTTCAAACTGCGTATGGAAATAAAGTAATTAGTAAATATGATTATTTTTTGATCAGAGGGGAAAATAACGGCCAAAAAATTTTAAGGCCTTTTTTGGATAGCATTTCAAGTATAATTTTTAAACGGAATTCCTCGGAATATGATGATTACTTATTGTCCTTTTATAAGGAGGATTCCGTACTTAATGAAAGATCAATTAATGAAGAGGCGCCAGAGTACCGATACAAGATATTTATTAAGTACAACCATGATAATTTTATTGCTTGCTATAATTACAGAAATTCGAAATTTTTTTATATAGATTGGGGCCCAAAATTTAATGATTGAGTCTATTTTACCTTCAAAGTCAAGCGCCATTACTGAACGGCAAATGAACTGGAGTTTTGCTTATTCTATTTGTTAAAGTATTATAGGGATGGGGTAGCTGACGTTAGCCATGTTGATTTAGATTTTAAATTTTCAGATGAAATGACCTTAACATGGACAATCGAAATTGACAGTTTTAAACAACAATCAATTGAAGAGATCCATAAAATCCTAAATATTTGAAGGTGTAAAACGAAATGCGTCTAAGGTAAAACCTTAAATTTAAACACAGTAAAATGGAAAATAAAAAACATGCCGACGCCTAAGCATTCAAAAATAGAGCGGGACTTAGAAAACATAAAAAAACGCCTCGCCGCGGAGAAAAGAAAATGGGGCGCATGGGACGATAGTCGCGGACTTCGATATTTGCCACCTGAACTTTATATTAAAAGCGAAGGTTGGACTGCTGGGCTCAAGTATTTAAAATGGTTTGATAAAAACTTTCCGGACGATATGGGCATGCCGGAATTTCTATTTGAATGGGCTGTAATATTATTTAAGAGTAGTAAACATCCGGAAGCTGAAAGAAAAGTATATCAGGCGTTTTTCTCAAACACCTATTTACTGGATATATTTTTTGGGCGAAGTCTAAATCCCATCGACAAATGGGAAGGATCCAATCTGGAGTCGCCGCCCTGGCTGAAATATTTTAAATATCGGAGTACGGATCCGGCGCTGGCTGATTTTTCGAACTGGCTGCAGCAACTGATCAGATCGGAACCTTTTTTGAAAACGCGTGATGAATTCATTCGCCTGAATACCAAAATAAAATATGAAAAAGACCAGGAAATCCGCGGGTATCTTTTAGCCCAGATCAGGCAATTGAAGGCAAACAACAAGACAGATTCAAAGAATAAAGTGAAAAACTAGAATCAGGTTGTTCGAAATCCAAACCAGCTAAGAAAATTATTGATTTTAATACATTAGGAAAATTCAATAAATTACTTAATAAAATCTCGAAAATTGACCAGCATAACCAAAACAGCAACATATTGTAGAAGTACAATATTGCTCAGTTTTATCCTATTTATCTCTACGCAGAATTTTGCTCAAAGCACTGCAGACTGGCGACTTGAAAAAATGCCCGTTGACCTGGAGACCGACTATGCATTAAGTGCGCTTCCCCCACATTTGCGCAATGACGCCACCGTTTATTTGTTAGATCCCCAAAAAGGTTATTATGTGGGCCGCCAGGGATCCAATGGATACATATGCTTCATTTCACGAACTGAATGGGAATGGAGTGAATTCAGGAACGATGTTTTTGCGCCCATTAGCTATGATGCCGAAGGCGCCAGGTCAATCTTTCCGGTTTATATGGCGGTCGCGGCGATGAGGGCCTCTGGAAAATATCAGCCTGCACAGATTAAGGATTCAATAATGAACAGAATCATTACCGGAGTATATAAAGCGCCTTCACCAGGTATTTCATATATGCTGGCCCCTGTGATGCGTGTATACCCCGGAGGGCCGGATATTAAAGAGCCCATCACGATAAGGATGCCTCATTATATGCTTTATGCTCCCTATCTAGCTGATGAGAACTCCCGCTACAAACAGGGTACCGATGGACTGATCCTCGGCAATCCGGGCAATTCGATTTTGGGGGATGGAAAGGGACCGTATGGCTACGTAATTATACCGGCAAGTGAAACAGAAAAAGCAATAATCGTTGAGGATGGCAAGGATCTACTGAATAGACTCGCTGTGTACAATAACTGCTTTAAAACTGAACAAACCGGTGGGCATCATCACGGATCCTCAGTAAAGAATTAGTAAAAATTATTATCAGATAGCTAAGCTTTAATCCCGGATAAGCAAGAATTTAAAATGAAAAGACTGAAACTGCATTTATTTTGCCTGCTTATTTTATTCCTGAGCATCTTTTCAGGTAAAGTTCATGCGCAGCAAACCGCCCAAAAATTTACCTGGCAAACTGATTATTTATTATCGTTGCCTGATGGTTACCAGAATGACACGGCTAAAAAATGGCCATTGCTCTTTTTTTTGCACGGTAGTGGTGAATCCGGAACCGATATTGAGAAGGTAAAAGTAAACGGACCCCCAAAATTGGTTGCGGCAGGGAAACATTTTCCTTTTATTATTGTTTCGCCGCAGGCGGAAGACCCCAATATAGGATGGGAGCCTGAAGGTTTATACCGTCTGCTGAAGTATATCAAACAAACGTACAGGGTTGATGACAGCAGGGTTTATTTAACCGGCCTCAGCATGGGCGGATTCGGTACCTGGGCGTTTGCCATAAAACATCCCGAAGAATTTGCGGCTATAATTCCGATTTGCGGGGGCGGTGATTCTGCAGAAGCCTGGAGGCTTCGCCACGTACCGATTTGGTGCTTTCACGGTGCGCTGGACAATGTAGTGCCGGTGACGCGAGATCAGCAAATGATCACTGCTGCAAAAAGGTTTAATCCCTCCGTAAAATTCACAGTGTATCCCGATGCCAATCATAACAGTTGGGAAAGAACGTATAATAACGACAGTGTGTATGCCTGGTTACTCAGGCAAACAAGATTTACCTACAAAGAAGTGCCCCTGGGGCAGCAACAGCTGAAAGCCTATGCGGGAACTTTTGTGGGAGACCAGGGAGATACCGTTTTGCTGAGTGCAGATGAAAAAGGTTTGCAAGCCAAAACTCCCAATGGAATTTCTGTTTTAAAACCATCAGCCGGTAATCTTTTTTTTATTGATGAACATTTACCTGTTGATGTACAGTTTGTCCGTAACATACAAGGCCGTTTCGATTCGTTTATTGTGTTTGAGCGCACAAAAAGCGTGTACAGAAGAATAAAATAATTACATAAATTAAATAGGAAGATCCTCACCAAACATATGTACAAACCGCCCCGGCCAGAACCGTTGTGGTAACCCATTTTCCGTTGAACCGGATATTAATTGCGTCCGGCGCCTGATTGTCATTTTCAATGATCAACACTTTTTTCTGACCAGGAGTCATAAACGCCGCTGTTTGTAAACCACCAGTTACTGTACTGGATATGCGGACAGACCCGGCCGGCACGAATTTCGACGCGTGGGCAATAATATAATATCCTACATTCCTGGTAACTGACGAGCCGGTGATGGTCAGTGCCCCTTTGCAGGTGGTACAACCTCCAACTGTATGCGGGCCATAGGAGGCATCATTTGCAAGATTCCATTCAAGGGCATTCCGGCTCCAGTTTCGCATGGAGCCAATGATCACATTTTTCACGTGCCAGTCCAGATCTCCGCCAAAATTCCCCGTGGAAGCCGTGTATTGTTCAGTAAAATATACCTGTTTATCCGGGAACAGATTATGTACCTGGCCCAGGGCACTTATATCCCCGGCATATAGATGAAAAGCTGAACCATTTACAAAAACATTTGCCGCTGCATCCTGTAAAATGGTTTCAGGATAATCGGGCCTGTCGCAATTGTGATCGTAAACGATAATTTTTGTCGTAATTCCCGCGGATTGAAAGGCAGGTCCGAGAAAGTTTTTTATAAATAAAGCTTCATCGGCAGCCTGCATAACCATGCTCGGATTATTGTTTGGATTAAGCGGTTCATTTTGCGGCGTGATGGCATCAATGCTGATGCCTTTCAACTTCATCTGTTGAATATATTTTACAAAATATTGTGCATAGACATTATAGTAGTTTGCAAGCAGACTTCCAGCTATGGAATTATTATTATCCTTCATCCAGACCGGCGCGCTCCAGGGCGTGGCTATTATTTTTATTGAGGGGTTGATGGCTATAATCTGCTGCAGCAGCGGTATTAACTCGATCGTATCGGGGGCGAGACTAAAATGGGTAAGGGCTGTATCTGTTTGTCCTGAAGGCATATCATCATAACTAAAAACGGAGGCGTTTAAATCAGAAGATCCTATAGAAAGACGCAGGTAACTGATTCCAATCGAAGAACTATCATTTCCAAATAATTCCTTCAGCAATGAGGCCTTGCTGATGGCGTCCATCTGACTAATTACATGAGCACTGCCTCCCGTTAGCGTAAAACCAAAACCATCGATGGTTTGATATGTTTGCGTGCTATCCACATCAATGAACGGGATTGCTATTCGTATTTGTACCAAACAAAAGTGGTGTATTTTGCCTTTGCAATAATACCGTTTGATCTCCTTCAGTGAGCCAGAAACTAACGTCACTCTTTTGGGTGGTTCCCGTTGAGCCCGTACCAGGACTGCCACCCGAATTGTTATTTCTTGAACAAGAAAACAGGGCAAGAATACTGCATATTAAAACGGCTGAACCCATCTTAGTTCTCATAACGCTCGAACTTTTATCCTCTGAAACAGCATCACAAAAAAATCAGTACCCGGGATTCTGGGTAAGATTTTTATTCAATTGTAAATCTTCCTGTGGTACAGGAAAAATATATTGATATTTATTTGCATTCATGTCGTAATTGAGATTATTTCCATGAGAATCAAATTGGTTTCCCATCAGCGTAACAATGTTCAGCGTTCCGTTTGCATCGGCCCTTTGCAGATCGTTCCAGCGCGTACATTCAAATACCAATTCTAACTGCCGTTCATTCAGAATGGCCATAGCCAGGTCAGTTTGCGAAGTGGCGGTAGTATTGGGTAATCCTGCGCGGGTTCTGATTTGATTTAACAATGTAATGGCTGCAGTGGTATTCCCCAATTGATTATTTGCCTCTGCAGCTAAAAGAATAATATCTGCCAGGCGCATCAGAACAATATCATCTGTAGAATTATAGCCGCCGGCGTCAGGATATTTATTCATAAATGGTATGGGCTGGCTGGGGTCCCAGGCATTCGGCGGCATCGTGAAAGCCGCGTATGGAATCTGCCAGTTGACAGTAGCCTGATATCGGGCAAGGGTGTCACCGGCCGCTTTAAAGGCATTGATCAGATTCGCGGAGGCAATGTCGCGTTTGGGATAACCATCTGAGGCAACGAAATCAAATATTTCAAATCCGAAAAAGCCATATGTACTGCCATTTGCCTGCAACTCAAAAATGGATTCTGAATTGTTTTTGTTCGCCATTCCCCAAAGGTTGGCGAAATTACTTACCAATGAATAGGTACCGGTGCTTATCACTTTATTACAATAGACAAGGCAATTCGTGTAATCCCCCATTTGTGCATAGGTTTTAGCCATCAATGCTTCTGCAGCGCCCTTGGTTGCCCTTCCCAATTGCCCGTTATAGGGTGTAACATCCAAAACACTGTCAGCATATTGCAGGTCATTTATAATTTGCGCATAGACCTCCGGCACCTTATTGCGTGCAGGATATAGATTGCCTCCGTTGGTAACAGAAAGAATAATCGGACATTCGCCCCATTCGGTAACAAGCCAATAATAGTGCATTGCGCGTAAAAATCTGGCTTCACCTAAGATCATGGCCTTCCTTGCGCTGGTCAAAGCAGGATCATTAATTTTGGGTACATCATCCAGCACCGCATTGGCCGCTCTGATATCGCTATATAATTCCTGCCAGTCCCTTTGAATATTGGTGTTGGCGGCAGTCACCGTTGAAAAATATTCCAGGGGCTGTTCAGCAGATACGTTGTCACTATTAACATAACAGTTATCCGATTTTCCGTCTGTGTTCATGTAGTTATCATACTG
This sequence comes from uncultured Chitinophagaceae bacterium, assembly GCA_963705005.1. Classification (GTDB taxonomy): domain Bacteria; phylum Bacteroidota; class Bacteroidia; order Chitinophagales; family Chitinophagaceae; genus Puia. Next base: position 177,858 of record CAVPIO010000005.1, on the reverse strand, counting down.
ATAAAAATTAGTATAATAAACCATCCAGTCGTAGGCGCCCGTCAGTTCGCTCTCCGCATCAACTGCCGAATTAGGGAAATTGCCAGTTGTCAGGCTGGATTGCGGTATTTTATCTATGAAGCTTTTACTGCAGGAAAACAGCAATAATGAAGCTGCCGCGACGGATATGCATTTGAAAGAATTTCTCGCAATCATAAAAATATATTTAAGAAATTTATAATTGAACATTCGCACCTATTGTAATGGTTCTAGCTGCCGGGTATGCTCCTGCATCTACGCCTATTGAATATAAGGACGGACCCTGACCTGCATTCACTGCCTGATTGTTGGTTCCCTGGCCAAAACTGTCCAATTCGGGATAGTATCCTTTGTACTTCGTTATAATAAACAGGTTTTGTCCTGTTACATAAAACCGAAGACCCGAAATGCCAATATGTTTTAATATATTCTGATTCAACTGGTAAGAAAGGGTAGCATTGCGCATACGTATGAAAGATCCGTTTTCAACGTATAAGGAAGACACCTGGCTCTGCAGCAAAGCGGCGTTGGCGGCATTGGTTGTTCCATTGGCTATTGCCGTAGGGACATCCGTAACATTACCCTGCGCTTTCCATCGGTTTAAAACAGCTGCGCTTTCGTTTGCATAACCGGTCAGGTTTTCTATCTCCATCCGGGTTTCATCATAAACTTTATTTCCCTGCACACCGTCAATCAGCAGTGAAAGGGAAAAATTTTTATAACGAAATGTATTGGTGAATCCAAAAATGTATTTGGGTAAAGCGGTTCCTAAACTCGTAAGATCGGTCCCAAATTTTTCATTTCCTGTAGCCGGATCGACTCCCAAAGCCTGGTATCCCCAAAAAGTTCCAAGCGAGTATCCGTTTTTAATTATTTCAGTATAAATGGGAGCATGGCTGCCACCAACAGTTATCGCCCCGGTCTGGTAAGAGCTTGTAAGCGTCGTATCAAGGTTTGTGATCAGGTTTTTGTTAAATGAAATATTGAAGTTAATATCCCAGCCGAAATCCTTTTGTTTTACAACGGCAGCATCAATATTAAATTCAAGACCTTTGTTGATATCATAACCAGGAACATTGATTTGAGTGATCGGCCCGCCAAACACCAGGCTTCCCATCTGTGAGAATATCATGTTCTTAACCTTCTTGTAATAATAGTCTGCAGAAAATGTCAATCGCTGACCGAGGAAAGTCGCATCAAAACCAATATTGGTTTGTGCTCCGGATTCCCACTTCAGATTCGGATTTCCGATCTGAGAAGTTGTTGTTACTCCCGGATCGGCCGTTGCGCTGCTGCTGTACGCATAGGGGGCGCCCGGACTTAACAGGGTATAAGACGGATATAGAACGGTATAGGGGGGCAGGTTGCCCGTTTCACCCCATCCTGCACGGATTTTGAGATCCGAAACCCATTCCACAGTTTTCATGAAATCCGCATTGGAAACCCTCCAACCGGCAGAAAGCGCGGGAAAAGTACCCCATTGTTTATTGATCCCGACCCTGGAGGTTCCGTCAGCTCTGAAAGTTCCCGTAAATAAGTATTTATCATTATAGGAATAATTAATTCTGCCAAAATAGGAGTTGGTTGACCATGCAAAGTTTGATGTGCTTACAGTGTAATGACTGCTTGCCGCATTTAAGGTTTGAATGGAACTTGTTGCAAAACCCTGTCCGGATGAAGAAGAAAGAGTGATGGCTTCTTCTAATGCAGAGGTTCCTACTACCACATTAAGGGAATGCAAACCAAATGTTTTGGAATAAGTTAAGGTATTATCCCAGGCCCAGCGATTGGTTTCCGAATAACTGTCATTTGCCTGTCCGTTCAAACTGATCCCGTATAAACTCTTATAGGGATCTAGGAATTGATCGTACTTTGAATTTTCTATCACGGAATTCAGTTGCGTACGAAGTTTAAGATTGAATCCAAGACTAACCTCGGCATAGGCATTTCCCAAAAAATTGTTCCCCAGGGTGTTATTGGTATTATTATAAATGTCTGAATAGGGATTATCCCCGGAAAAGAATGTACTGTAACCGTAAACACCCGGATGGGGAGAGCCCGCCGGCATATATATAGGAATATACTCGGGCGTTACCAGGGCACTAACAACGGCGCCGCCAAATTGGGTGGAAGTATTGACGGGAACCGTTCTATTATTTGTTCTGTTGAAGCTGAGATTTGCCCCGATTCTCAGCCAGCTTGTTGCATTCTGATCAATACTTAATTTGACGGAATAGCGTTTGAAATTTGAACCTATCATAATACCGTCCTGGTTCAGATAGCCAAAATCCATATAATACGTTCCTTTTTCTGAACCGCCAGAAATGCCGGCATTAACGCCCGTTTGCATGGCATTATGATAAATCAGGTCCTGCCAGTTATTATTGGTTGTATTTAAATTATAGTAAGGAGGAATGGTGGCAAGAAAACCTGCCTGGGTCGTATCAAATATTTCTGACTCCAGATCGAGCCATTGTTGGTTGTTTAAGACAGATATTTTTTTCGTTACCTGCTGAATCCCGGTATAAAGACTGATATCAACCCTGGGTTTGCCCTTTGAGCCCTGTTTCGTCGTAATCATCACGATACCGTTTGTTGAACCTGCCGCTCCGTATATTCCCGCGGCTGAGGCATCTTTTAATACGCTTATTGTCTGAATTGTATTGGGGTCTATGGATCTGATATCATTTGTCAAAACGCCATCCACCACATACAATGGCTCACTGCCATTGGGTGAGCCGATACCTCTTATTTTCACAGAAAGGTCACTACCAGGCATACCTGAAGGCACCGAAACCTGAATGCCCGGAACCTTTCCCGTGATTGCTTCTACCGGACTTATGATCGGCCGGCTGGAAATATCTTTCGTAGACACAACGGAAATCGCAGAAGTGATGTCTTTTTGTTTTTGAACACCATAACCAATTACGACCACCTGATCCAATTGTTTATTTGAGGGTAAAAGCTGAATATCTATAACTGATTGCCCGTTTACTTTTATTTCTTTGCTTTCATAACCAATATAAGTAACAGTTAATGTCGCATCATCCGGAACCGTCATTGTGTAAACACCATTATTGTCAGTATTGGCTCCCACGCCAGATGCTCTAACCGTGATGCTTACGCCTGACAGTGGTTCTCCGTTAGCCCCGGTAACTTTTCCCGTTATGCGGATATTCTGCATCACCTGGGTTGAAGACATAACCACAATCAGATTATTTTCCAGCATTTTGTAAGTTAGATCTGAATTTGCGAAAATTTTGTTTAAAACGTCTTTGATGGAAGATTCCTTAAAATCAGCATCTACTTTTTTCTTTAATGAATTAAGATCATAGTTATACAGGAATCTGAATTCTCCTTCTTTCTCAATTTTATTCAGCACTTTTTGAATTTCCACCTGTCGCAGGTTCAGGGTAACTGAGCCTTGTGCGAATACTCCTGCGTTGGTCTGCAGGACTGCAAGCAGAATGAACATAAGGGAAAGTTTCATGATGATAAGCAATTTAAAGAGCATGTTCTGGTTGCTGCTTCTGCCAGGAAATGGTAATTTTTTCATGTTATTATTTTTAGCGATTAATAATCCCAAACACTCATCGCCTCTTAAGTGAATTGGTTCCGCTTGTCTTTTAAAAAATAGTCCTCATTTCCGGTTTGCCATCAGCTGCTGACAAACTTATTTTTTGAATAAATTGATTTCATTGTTATTGATTTTATAAGAAAATTCAGCTGTCAATTGCAATGCATCCAGGGCCTCCCTGATGGTTTCATTTTCAAAAGCCCCCTTAAACCGGTAGTGAAATAGTTCCTTACTGTTCAGCGTAATTTTTACATTGTACCATCGTTCCATTTTTTTAGCAAGCTCCTGAAAACTGTCGCCATCGAAAACTAACCGGTTATATACCCAGGAGGTTTCTACCTTATTGCTATCCGGAATGGCTTTTGAAACAGCCGCAACGGATATCTTGCCCATTGTTGTTGCTGCATATTTAGCCGAAGTATCACTGGCATCATGGCGCGCCTCAGGGTCCAATTGTTTATTGAAAATCAGCTTCTCATCCGGCTTCAGGATAACTTTTGGTCCATCCGGGAAATCCTTCCGGCTCACTTCAATGATACCGCTTAACAGGGTCGTTTCGACTGTTTCGTCCTGTGGGTAGGACTTTACAACAAATGCAGTCCCCAATGCTTTTATATTCAGGGAAGAGGCGTGAACAATAAAAGGGCGCCCCGCTATTTTCACGACATCAAAATAAGCCTCGCCTTCCAAATCCACTTCGCGCTGGGTTATATCGTAGGCGTTTGAATAGTTCAGCTTGCTTCCTGAATTCAGCCACACCTGGGATCCGTCGGGAAGCAGTAATTTTGTTCTTGCCCCTGATCTCGAAACGATTTCATTTCCTTTGGGCGCTGTATTTTCAGTTTTAGTGTTTTGCTGGTGAAAATAATTGAAATTCAAACCGGCCAAAATCACAATACCCGCTATGGCGGCTGCATATAGCCAGAATCTATGACGGGACAGGATTATGACCGGTTTAATCGCAGGCAGGGAGCCGGGTTCCCGGCTATATTCGCTCTGCTCGATGATTCTGCGAAATCTCTGTTCATCAGCCATGGACGGATCGCTTTCTCCCTCTTCGGAATCTTCCTGAAAAACAAAGTAAGAATGAAGTATATCAAACAGGTGATGTTTATCCGGGTGTTTTTGCAGTAATTCCTGCAACAGTTTGGATTCGGCGGCAGTTATCTCTCCCGACAAATGGCGCGCAATCAAAAACCATAAGTGATTATCTTCCATGTCATCTGGTGCTAACTAAATAGGACTGAAAAATCCAGCCTATCTACTAAAGGAATGGCCGGTTTTTTAAAATAAAGTCTGTTTCCGGTTATTTGTGGGGATCTGTCCGGGCGGAAATGCAGTGGTTTTAAGTCCTGCCTGGGAGTTTCTCTATGCCACCTGATTTTAATTTCTCTGCAGGCAGGAAGCCAAATTCAGGTTTTAGTGCAACCGCGATTTTTTTTACTGCAATGGCAATTTGAACATCAATGGTATTTACTGAAATATTCAGAATATCAGATACTTCCTTATACTTCAATCCATCCTCACGAATTAATTTAAATATCATTTTGCAGCGCGGCGGCAATGCTTCCACCTGCAGTTGGATTTGGCGGTACATCTCCGCCGTGATCATGAGCTCCTCAGGCGTTACTGTTGATTTATACAGATCTATATTGATGTTGTCAAAAGGCTCTGTTAAATTGTCCTTTGCTTTTTTTGACAAATAACTAAGTGCGGTATTTTTTGTAGCAATATATAAATAGACCCGCAGATTATGAATAGCGGAAATTTGTGCTTTTTTTTGCCATATCCTGATGAAAACATCTTCTGTAATTTCTTCAGCCGCTTCTTTGGTTTTGACCAGGGCCAGTGAAAACAGGTACAATTTCTTATAAAAGAGGTAATAGATCTTTTTAAATGCCTCCTCGTCACCGGCAGCAGCACGATGTTGAATAGTCAGTAAAAAAGAATCAGAAAAAGGGCTGTTTTTTTTCATGGCGGTCCACTTAAATAAGCCTCCGGATATTCAAAGACAATTAAAATACAGTCAACGCTGCAAAAGATCGTTCGCTAGTTTCAACCAAGGCAACGCACATAGGTTGGGAGAAAGCGGGCACAGGGAATGCTCAAGCGTAGTCCAATATAAATCACAGAAAACAGATTTCCAAAATAAATATTTGAAGTATACCTAAATCTCCACATTACACAGCAAATACTACATAGGCCAATAGTTATCTGCCCCGAACAGTTTGGAATAAGACCGGCTCCGGGGTCAGGATGGGAAATGGCCATGGAATCATCCGACTGAAAAGTCAGCAATCCGAATCACCTATTTCAATTCCGGAGGCGCCTGGGCCATTTCCCGTATCGAGGCCCATCCGGTAGAACTATCCTTATAGCGAACATATACTACCATGGAGCGGCCCCGGGCAATTGTGGGCTGGTCTCCATTTTTATGAATTACGCGAATGGTGAATATGGTTGACTCAATGCAGGTAGTTCCCTCAAATATCAAACTTTCCAATTGGTTGTCGATAAATCCCATTTTTGAATTCCGGAACATTTCTGTCAGCCCTTTCGCAAGGGCATCCCTGCCCCTCACCACATTGTTACCGCCGAAATATTTTATAATATCCGGGTGATGCAGAGAAACAATAGCAGCCACGTCTCCCCGTGAAAAGCCGTCCCGGATGGCTTTGCTCGTTCGCTCCCAGCCCTGGCGGTCATCTTTACTCGAGGTTTCAGATTACCGGTGGTTATTGCAACCGCAGATTAGAATGCCGCATAGAAATAAATATTTAATCATAGTATTAAAAATTAAATCCATTTTTTAAAGTTATTTAATAATGTTTATTAATAACAAATTGGTTTTCAATGGCCAAATTTTTTTCTTCCACGCGTCTATTATAAATTGGCATGTTAGTGGTAATCGTACTTACAAACAATGAAAATGAAACAACGAATAAATATTTTGACACTTGGCGTAACCGATCTAAAAAAATCTATGAAATTCTATCAGGACGGATTGGGTTGGAAGACGCAGGGCATTATAGGCACTGAATTTGAAAATGGTGCCATTGTAGTTTTTGACCTTGACAACGGAATGAAACTTTCTTTATATGAAAGAAAAAATTTAGCCTGGGACAGCAAGATTAAACTGCAACCTGAAAGTGCGACCGAGTTCTCCATTGGTCATTTTGTAAACAACGACAAAAAGGTTGACGTCATAATGGACCATGCTAAAAAAGCAGGAGCAAAAATTATTAAACCAGCACAAAAAACATTTTGGGGCGGTTACGGTGGTTACTTTCAGGACCTCGATGGACATCTTTGGGAAATTGGTCATAATCCAGGTTGGAAAATAGAAGAATAAACCGGATCCTGGTCATCCGGGTTTCCTTAATTTCTCCAAACCGGATCGCCTTTGAATTCCATAAAAAATGTCGAGCCCATTACAAGTACACAAAACGCCTGTTAACCCAAGGACGGAACGGAGCCAATTCATCTGCTTCCATTGTGATAAAGCCGTTTTGATCTGCACAGTATTTGTGATCGGGGAATTAAATATGATCATATCACGGGGCACAAAATAAATAAAAGTCAGGGCAGCAATAATTGCATAGAGCAAAAATGCAATCGAGAAATAAATGCGCAATGAAACCGAATCTTTCCAAAATAAAATAAGGGTTATCAAAATAAAAAATTGATTAATCGGAGCTACTATTTGAAAAAAATTCCTTGGATCCACCAGACTGTAATAATCCCGCGCTGTCTGAATGGAGGAGGGAATATTAGAACCCCAACTGTTGGCATCTACGAGGAGGTTGTAAATCGTAATCATCACAAGCCCCGATGCAGAGATGATAGATAAAAACAGTATTAATTTTTTCATACCAGGTATATTTTTATTAGCAAAACCAGGCAATTCTTTATCTTAAGTTTTATTTTTTTATCCCTTTGAATACAGCGTAAATGGCCATTGCGTGGCCATGGCCTAAATCGAACTCTTTCTGCTCAGCCAATTTTCTAAAATCTTCAGGGGATTTCCCTGTCTTTGCTTTGATATTATCAAAGTAAGCTTGAAATGACATAACTTATAGTTTTACATGTGCATGATAGTTTGCAAGAGGTAGAGAAGTTTAACCTTACAAAGATGCGATTAGAAAATAAAAGTTGAGCTGCATATAACCGACAAATAAAGGGTGATTTGCGACAAGATCCGGGGAGATACTCCTGATAGACAAATGTACTATCAGACATTGAACGGTGTAATTTCGATCCATGAATAATCACGATCAAATCGAACAGCTTATTACCAACTGGGCAGCAGCAGTTCGCAAAAAGGATATTGCGAAAATACTGGCCCATCATTCACCAGATATAGTCATGTATGATGTCCCGGAACCGTTTGAATCGGTCGGTATAGCGTCTTATCGAAAAACCTGGGATATTTTCTTTAAATACACAAAACCCGGTGAATTTGACATTCTCGAAATCCGGATTTTTGCGGATGAACAGGTTGGATTCGCATTCGCGAAAATGCAGTGCGCGGATAAAAGCCATTCGGCAGACTACCTGCCACTGGATTTCCGGCTTACCGTTGGTTTAAAAAAGATGGATGGTCAGTGGACTATCGTGCATGAACACCATTCGGTACCGGCAGTTTCATAGTTCAAATGCCATCGGGCATCGAATTATAGGCTATTGGGTAACTGCTTTAATCATTGTTTTGGAGGCCTGCTTTTTGGTGATCTCTTCCAGGGATCTGCCCTTATCATGTTGCCATGATTTAGAAAATTTTAAATCGACATTTTTCAAAAGCTGGACGCAAAGCAGAATGTCCTCTTCTTTCATATCCTGAAATAGCAGTTCCGGAATTTTACTGAATCTTTCGTAGCAACCTTCTAATATTTTTTTCCCTTTGGGAGTCAGGCTGAGACGTTTGGAGCGTTTGTCTTCCGGGTCGTCCTGTTCATTGATATAACCCCGCTTTTTCATACCAGCGAGTAAATTCAAGCCTGTAGACAGTTCATTAATGGTATGGTATATGACTTCCGTTTTTCTTGGCGTCCGCAGATTGGCGATTGCACTCAGCAGGCTGAATTCCTCAAAATGATGAATTCTCATCCCCTTCATCGCAATCTGTATATAGATCATATGTATTCTCGAGATACGGTCTATCAATTTCGCCATAATGATATCTGCTCTGGGAGGAATTTCGCCGTCAAACATATTGCCAAAGCCCTCTTTATTCCGCTTGGACGCGAGGTAGTATCTGCAAAAATCTTCAATACCTGAATCCTGGTGACTGGCTTCAAATTCCGCGTAGCTATTGACCAATTGTACTGTTCTGTTCATTGACTTTATAAAATTTTTATTGCAATATAATGATACTTATATCAAATATACTATATTTATATCAAATATGGTGTTGTTTAAGTCATTATATATTAATTATCATATAAACGGATGATATGAAAATCATGTTATTTCTAATCCCTTTCCTTCATGCAATGCTTTCAAACGGAACCCTTACGGTTACTGTTTTAAATCTCAGAAACAACCAGGGGAAGGTCAGCATTGCTTTATATAATAAAGAGGAAGCATTTCCAAAATCTCCGGATAAAGCATTTAAAATAGTATTTGTTCCTATCAAAGACAAAAAAGCGGTCGTTGTTTTTGAATCTCTGCCGCCAGGTGAATATGCCATTTCCGTATTTCACGATGAAAACAGCAACGGAAAAATGGATACCAATTTTTTTGGAATTCCAAAAGAAGGTGTTGGCGCTTCGAACGACGCCCGGGGTCATCTGGGGCCGCCTCATTACAAGGATGCCAAGTTTAATTTTAGTGGTGGAACGCAATCCATTACCATCAATATGGTCTATCTATGACGAATAAATTAAGAATTTTCGGCGGAATCAGTGGTATCACCGGCGTGCTCATGCTGATCTTCTCCTTTTGCATCAACCCGGGTCCGCCGCCGGGCGCCGGCTATGAACAGCTGATATCCTTTGGCCATCAATATTACGCGTCCATATTATGGGGTGCCTGGCTGCAGACGATCGGTCCGTTCCTGATCATCTTTTTCACATTTTCACTTGTTTTTCTTTCCGGGGCGGCCCAATCGCTGGCCGGCTGGATGGTTTTTTTTGGAGCGAGTATTTTAATGACCGTAAGTCTGGTCGAGATCACTTTATATATTGCTGTATTATTTAAAGATCCGCCGATGAACAGCCTAATCGGATTGAATCTCATTTATGCCGTTCAGCATCTTTATTTTATCATCGGAGCGCCGGCGGTATTTATTCCGCTAGGCATCGTATTGAGGAATTCAAATATTCTGCCCAGATCGTTCAGCTGGCTGGCTATCGCAATGGGTGTCCTCTTTGGGACCCTTGGGATCGTATTCCTTCTTCGATTGATATTGCCAGTTTGGGTTACAGCCATTGCCGGTATTCAGGCATTTTGGTGGCTGGCTTCTTCGATTATAGTGATTATCCGGGCAAAGTGAATGAATCCTGAATTTCCGGGTCGAACCCACCGTAATTGGTACTTTCTTATTCAGTCCTTAAACTTTGAATTGGATTGATCAGCGCTGCTTTGATCGACTGATAACTAACGGTTATTAACGCAATAAGAATAGCTGTAAGTCCTGCAAAGGCAAATAGCCACCAGTCTATCTTTACGCGGTAAGCGAAATCCCGCGACCAGCTATCCATCGCCCACCAGGCAACCGGGGTCGCAATCAGCATTGCAATACCGACGAGTATAATAAATTCCCCGGACATTAACGTAAATAATGAAACAACGCTCGCGCCCAATACCTTCCTGATTCCGATCTCCCTAGTCCTCTGTTCCGCCGTAAACATGGCCAATCCAAGCAGGCCCATACAGGATATAAAGATAGCAATCACGGAAAACTGGCCTGACAAACGGCTGACAATCTCCTCCGACTTATATAATTTTTGATATTGCTCATCAGAAAAGGAATAGGAAAAAGGAAATTGGGGATTGAGGCTTTTACAAATTTTTCCCAATTGATCGATGGCAGGTTTGGTCATGCCGGCTCTGATGCGAATTATGGCAACCCCTCCCCCATCATTTTCCCCAAGGTGCACAATCAAGGGTTTAATGGGATCATGTAAAGAGGTGTAATGAAAGTCTTTCAGTACCCCAACAATTGCTCCTTTCTGATCCCAGAGTGTGAGCGGTTTACCGATGGGATTTTTATATTGAATAATTTTCAATGCAGCTTCGTTCACCAGATAACCTGCCGAATCAGAAGCAAAAAGCGGAGAAAGCTCCCGTCCTTCCAGGAGCTTCAGATCCATCGTTTTCACAAAATCATATCCTGCTGAGATGGTAGTAAACTGCGGAGTCGTATTGGGATCCTTGCCCTCCCACACAACACTTGAAGTAGCGTTGCTTACACTGGTTGGTTCGTCGGATGTACGGGATATGTCTTTGATAGCGGGGAACCTCATCGCCTCCTGCTTGAATAATGGATATTGATTTGATAAATTTCCCTCAAGCGGTATAAAAAGAAGATTCTCCCGGTCGTAACCCAGGTTAATATGCTCAACATAATTAATTTGTTTTGAAATATAGATCGTGCCAACGATCAGGATAATGGAAAGAACGAATTGAAAAACGACCAGCCCCTTTCTGAAAAAAATGGAATCTGTTCTGAATTTCACGGGACCTTTTAATACCTGTACCGGGTTAAAAGAGGAAAGAAAAAACGCAGGGTAACTTCCGGCAACCAGTCCTGTCAAAAGGGTCAATCCGGCAAGCATGAACCAAAAGGAATAACTCAAAAAAGGAAAAGAAATATTCTTTCCCGTTAATTGATTGAAATAGGGCAGAATTAAGTACAGGAGAACAACAGAAATCGTAACGGATAGAAGAGTTATAAAAATGGCTTCGCTTAAAAACTGAAAAATTAAAGAAGACCGAACCGCACCTGACACTTTCCGGATACCGATCTCCTTGCTGCGTTTCGCAGAACGCGCAGTTGTCAGGTTCATGAAATTGATACAAGCTATAAACAGTATAAATATCGCAACGATACTAAATAGTAAAACATATTCAATCCGTCCTCCCTCGAAACGTCCGTTTACAAAATTGGAATGCAAATAGGTTTCACCAAAAGCTTGCATGTCCAGTTCAATCCGAAAGCTTGCCGTCTGAGTTTTATTATATGCGTCGAGAAAACGAGTCAGTTTCTTCCTGACCTGATCCGGTTTTGCGTCCGGGTATAACATGATGTAAGTCTGTGGACTATTATTTCTCCAGTCCTCCAGCCAGGAATTCTCTTTTACAAAGGCAGTCCAGTTCAGCAAAAAGTCAAAATTCCGGGATACGTTCTTTGGGAGATCGGCGAAAACAGCCGTAATTGTGAAATCCGTTTTGTTTCGGTACCGTATTGTTTTACCCATGGCGGCCGTGGCGCTTCCGAAAAACTTCACAGCCATATTATTGGAGATGGCCATCTTCGAAACCTCATTTAATGCAGTTGCCCGGTTGCCCTGCAACAATGGATAGCTGAATATTTTGAAATAATCAGCGCCTGTCCATGCGCCATCCAATTTCAGAATCTTATCTTCTGCTTCAAAAGTTGCCTTATTACAATCCATATACCCAATAGCCTCTTCGATCCCGGGAATATTTTTCTTCAACTCAGTTGCGAGCAATCCGGGCGTGTAGTAGCCAGCGCTCATTTTTTGATCGATATACTGACGCTGGTAAATAATGAACATTCTATTCCCGTTCGCTTGTCCCTTATCATAGCTCCATTCATCCTTTACCCACAATAAAATCAGCAGGCTGCACGTAATGCCGAATGCCAGCCCAATGATGTTTATGAAAGAAAATGCCTTGTTATTCCTGATGTTTCTGATGGTAGTCCGGAGGAAATTTTTAATCATGTACGTTGGCTTGACATACTATCGATCTAAAAGAGTGCCGGGATATAAGCTATTTGAACTCAATCCCTTATCATTCAATCCAGTTTTAAACTGGTCGTTTTTGATACATGAAATGTTCATTATTTAACCTGGAATGGTCCTTGAATGGATATGCCGGAAAGATAATAAATCCTGGAAGAGCTTTATTTTTAGAATACAATTCATTCCTTCTTTTAATTACCCAATGAATATCGCTGTCTCAGGGGGCCGGGATAGCGGGATGTTGGGGCCAAACCTGATTCCAAAGATGCAAACGGAGACTCTCCACTGAGGTGGGCAAGCGAACACTTGAGGCCCGGAGCAATTTTATTGTTATTATGTTATGACCATTTTCAGATAAATCCAGGTATCATCAAGGTAGCGCACAGGATGCTGGTCATTTCCAAAAAGAACCTCGCTGCCCCCAAACACCAGTATATAATCATCAGCCATAACCATCGCAGGGAAAGTTCTGGGAGATGGGCCATCCTCGCTAAGCTTTGCCCATTTGCCATTTGCATAACTCCAGGTATCCCCAAGTACTTTCGATCCATTGGCCCCGCCAAATAAAATAATAGCGTGCATTTTAGGATCATAAACCATATTATGACCATTCCTGACACCAGGAATTTGTGCAGAACATGCCGAAATGAAAATAATTGTAGGTAGAAGAATAGAAAAGAAGATTTTCATTTCAAAATTGCTTTGGTTATTCAGGAGTTCATATTATGTGCCGCAAATATTCTTCACCATTTGAGTCACGGCGAATTATATCTTATTCATAATTGCTCATCAAAGTTAAAAAAGTCTTTGTAACTTTTGATTGGGCGTTTGACCATCCATAATATCTTGAATATGAAATTCCTCATCCTCGCTTCATTTCCTTTCATTACCATGACAACTGACCTCAAAGTGCATCATCCACACTCGCATTGGGTATCATCAGGTACGAATCATAACGCCCTCCCGAATAAACCCGGTGAAAGCCAGCGTTAATAATGTTTTCATGTTTAAGGGTATTATATTTAACAGGTTCCTGGCCCATAATGACCAAATGAAGAAATGAGCCCTTTTCAAAAAAAGTGGATGAAGGCAATATTTCAATTTCTACCGGAACAACCTCATTGGGGGTTATTTTTAATATGTTTTTGTGAAGATGATAAGGCATTTCAATGCTTGACCGGGTCTGGTCCAATTGGCGGTGAGATACCCGCAGCCAACCCTTGGCTACCACGTCGTGAGGGTTTCCATTATATCCGGAAAAATAAATTTCATTACCCTCGCTGTCGAATTTTTTTACAACAATGTATAAATCCAAATCATCTGTTTCCTCCGCTGTAACCCATAATCTTAGTTTCATCCCTCCCGTAAGCTCTGTGTTTTCCTTAAATTGATAATTGAAAACGGCTTTGTTTATTCCCCTTTTTGCAATTGCTCTATACCGGATAAAGCCTTCCTTTTCCGGAAACATTTCTGATAATTCGCCCGCCGGTACATTAAGAAATAGTTTTTGGTGTACCACCGAAGGAATTGGCCATTGATCGGTATATCGGATATTAGATTTATAGTACGCAGTGCGAACTTCCAATCTTACTTTATGCTGGCGCTTCATGGCATTTTCTTCTTCCTTTAGGAAACAGTCAAAGAACTTTTCCTGTAAAGCCAGCGCATCACTACTATAATATGTTTCCCATTTTTTCCTGCCATGTGTGAAAAGCCATTTATGCTCAGATGCGATGGTTTTAAACCCTTCAAAAGAGCCCCTGGTATGCAGCCCCTGGTCGGACCAGCTGGCACATATCAGGGCAGGAACTTTTATTTTTGACAGGTCAGGTCTTTTGTTTTCCCAGTATTCGTCGTCCAATGGATGTTGCCCGGTGCTTTTCAATAAGTTTTCAGTGATGCCATACTTACGATTATAATGTGCGTTGAATCTTTTACTTGTAAGCTGACCTATTAAACCCACTTCGCGGATACCGCCATGGTAAACAACATCCCGGTACATATCGGTAAACCCTTCCCAGGGACAGATCGCCGCAAGATGAGGTGGCTGAAGGGACGCTGCCATCCACTGCGACCATGCCAGGTAAGAAACCCCATTCAATCCGATTTTTCCATTGCTCCAGGGCTGCTGAGCAGCCCATTCGATTAAATCATAAAAATCGAGTCCATTCTGCTTGTCGAACACCGGGGCTTTGCCTTCTGAATTCCACATTCCCCTTGCATTGGCATGAATGACAACATATCCCCTATTCACCCAAAATGCCGGGTCAGGCCCTTCAAATACAGTATAGTCTGAGGTATTTATGGAGCCTGTATCTATACCAAATACCTTGAAAATTTCAAAATGTTCCGGTTGCTGATCTTTTCCGTATGGCGTCATGCACATGATGACCGGGTATTTCCCAGGGTTGTCCGACAGGTAAATGTTGGCCATTAACTTAATCCCATCACGCATGGGAATAGGAATATCCTTTAATTCCTTCAACCCTGGAATTCTCTTCAATGGCTTTTTATAGATTTTGCGACTAATATTTCGAATGATAAAGCCTGCAAGCCTAACCACAATGAAAAATTTGTTCGTTTTTTTCATATAGAAGTCTTCAGTTTATTGTGCATTCCTCAGCAAGGCTGCCAATCCCGTAAATTTTCATCTGTCTGCAATAATATTTTCTTTATCAGAACGATTTGTCCCAAATGATAATGAATATGTTCAATAATTCCGTGAATATTCCTATAGTAACTCCCGTATTTCTTCTCCGAAAAGATTTCCCAAAGCTTAGGCTCTGGCAGCTGTTCAATCAAAGTGGCAAGATATTCGGCATCCGTCCAGGTTTTATCCAAGAGTTTTTCCCAGTCTCCCTGAGATAGAATTGGAGGATGGTCAAAACTGTATTTATCACTTCCAGCGAGGGACTCTCCCTTCAAGACCTTTATGACTACACATACATAATAATTCATATGGTAAACAAGGGTCGCAACGGTATTAAAGGAATAAACTTTGGCGGTAGCCTGCTGCCAGGTTACATCCGCCAAATTTTGTTTTAGGTTTGATGAAGTCCAGTTCCCCCCAAAATGAACATCTTTGAATTGCTTTGCGATTTCCCCTGTCAAATTCATATTATCAGTTTTTTCCACTACCTGCAACAAAATTTTTGGATTCCTGGTTTACCGGATAACTTTTTTTCAGTGGGAGGACTTGGATTCTCATAAAGCAATCCACTGGAAACCAATATTATATATTTTATATACCGTATAATAAATCCTTCTGAAACTCCGTTCTAAATTCAAGTCCAACCTTCCTATCAAACAAACAACATGAAAAACCAGATATTATCTGTACTGATCCTTTCTGCAGTCTGCTCCTGCAGCTCAACGAATCAAATGTCATTGAGCGTGACAAAGCCTGCACCAGTCAGCTTACCTCCATACATCAAATCAGTCGCCGTAATCAATAGATCAAGGGCCTCAGATGCCACCAGGACCCTGGACGCCATTCATAAGGCCGTCTCTTTGGAAACGAATCAGTTGCAAGATGCCGGTGCCCAGGCCAGTATGCAGGGTCTTTCGGATGAATTAATGAAAAATAATAGATTTACCCAGGTCAAACAAATGAAAGACCTGAAACTTTACACTTTTGGGGCAGGCGTTTTTCCATCTGCCCTTCTATGGGACTCTGTTCAAAAAATATGCAAAGAAACGAATACGGATGCCTTGTTTTCCCTTGAACTTTTTGATACGGAATCCAAACTGGCACTGGGATCCAGTCCCGCCAATTTAAGCCTGGGCGTTGCAAATATTGCGGCAATAGATCGTAGCGTTGCCATGTCCACAAATCTCAAAACGGGCTGGAGAATTTATGATCCATCCAGCCGGACCATTTTAGATGAATATGTGTTGGGAACCAATTTCTCCCTGCAGGGTTCCGGAGTAAATCCCGTATCGGCCGTTTCCGGGCTCATCGGAAGGAAGGAAGCTGTTATAGACGCCGCTAATAAAGCGGGAGCGGCATATGCTTCCCGAATACTTCCTTTTTGGATCAGGGTCTCAAGAGAATATTTCGTTCGCGGAGATGGAAATTTCATTATTGCCAGGCGAAGGGCTCAGGCAGGTAATTGGGACGGAGCAGCGCAGATCTGGAAACAGGAATCAGGGAGCAGAAACGGTAAAATTGCCGGCAGAGCCTGTTACAATATGGCCATTATCCAGGAAATAAACGGCGATCTCCCTGGTGCTATTCAATGGGCACAAAAATCTTATGAAGATTATAATATTCCCCTGGCTTTGAGTTATTTGAAAATTCTGCAATACCGCAAAGATCAGGATGATTTATTAAAATCGCAGTCCGTTACAAACGCCAATTGAACCCAGACTTCAAAGGCCGTAGAGTCCGAAATGGCATTTACAACTTTTGAATGTAAGCTGCACAGATATGGGTATCCGCCAATAGCTTAATTAATGGCTTCGCTTGTAAAAGTCCAATGTTTGTTTCAGTTCTCAGGAAAAAATGTAAGGAGTCGTATTACCATCATTTTTACAGGCCGTAAAAATTATTGAACCGATTATTGATAATATGAAATAAATTATTTTTTTCATTATACTATAAAGGTAGATTTTTGTTCCCCAAAGCCATCACATGCCTATCCGCATATTTGTAACCGGAGGAACTTTTGACAAGGAATATAACGAAATCACTGGTCAGCTATACTTCAAGGAAACCCATCTACCTGAAATGATCACCCGAAGCAGGGTAACCCCCGAGGTGACTGTCCGGACCCTCATGATGATCGACAGCCTTGACATGAAACCCAGGGACCGGGAACTCATCATGAAGGAGTGTAATGCGGCTTCGGAAGACCAAATTATAATCACTCACGGAACAGACACCATGTCGGTAACTGCTTCTGTGCTTGCCGGCAAAGTACCCGGTAAGACGATTGTCCTCACCGGCGCCATGATTCCCTATAAATTCGGAAGTTCGGACGGATTTTTTAACCTCGGATGCGCGCTGGCCTTTGTACAATCCTTACCACCCGGTGTATACGTTGCGATGAACGGAAGATATTTTAACTGGAACAATGTAAAAAAGAATAGAAATACAGGTGTTTTTGAGGAAGTGCTAAAGACAGAGGACGAGTCCTGATACTGGCCGCCGCTAATCCGGTAATTGTCTTTTGGTCCATTCCCCATCTACAAGTCTGAGTATATTCAAAGGATTAGAATTTTGAAGGGCCCCAGGTAAGAGATCATCAGGTAAATTCTGGTAAGCCACCGGTCTGAGAAACCGATTTATTGCAGCACCGCCAACTGAGGTTGACCTTCCATCTGTTGTAGCTGGAAACGGTCCTCCGTGCTGCATGGAATCACATACTTCTACTCCTGTCGGAAATCCCCCAAAAACAATCCTTCCTGCCTTCTTTGAAATGATCTTCAAAATTTGGCCGGACAATTCGCTTTCACTGGCATCGGCATGCAGGGTCGCAGTTAATTGACCCTCCATGGATTCTAAAATTGCGAAGAGTTCCTTTATTCCCGTATAAATGACGAATAGGGAAGCAGGACCAAAAATTTCTTGCGAAAGCCGTGGGTTTTTTAAAAAATTTTGGGCACTTGTTATAAATGCGACCGGCTGTGCTTCATTTTTTTCGTCTTTGGCGTTTGTGGAGGCTCTGGCCAGGACGCCAATCCCATTTTCCTGTTGCATGCTGTGAATGCCTAGCGCGTACGCCTGATAAATATTACGGTTCAGCATAGTTCCGGGTAGCGATATGGAAATTTGCGAAGAGATAAGTCCGAGAAAATTCTTTGTGACCTTGTCGTCTTTCAGCAGGATCAGACCGGGATTCGTGCAAAACTGCCCTGAGCCTGCTGTCATGGAAGTTATGAGGCCGCCAGCTATCTGGCCGGCCTTACTCTTTAACGCAGCTTCCAGCAGGATGACAGGATTAATTGCGCTCATTTCAGCGTAAACAGGTATCGGTTCTTTCCTTTGTATTCCGGCATGAAATAGCATCATGCCCACTTTTCTCGAACCTGTAAATCCTACCGCTTTAATTGTCGGATGCTGAACCAGGCTGCTGACGCGATCGTGTGAGAGATACAGGCTTGAAAATATACCTTCCGGCATGCCAGTTTTTTTTGCCGCCCGGATAATGGCGGAAGATACTATTTCGTTGGTGCCCGGATGAGAAGGATGTGCTTTTACTATCACAGGGCAACCTGCTGCAAGCGCCGAAGCCGTATCGCCCCCTGCTGTTGAAAATGCAAGAGGAAAATTACTCGAACCGAAAACGGCTACCGGACCTAGCGGCATAAGCATTCTCCGGATATCCGGCTTCGGAAGCGGTAATCTTGAAGATTTAGCAGTATCGATCCTTGCATCTACATACCATCCCTCAAGCAGGAGGTCAGCAAAATAATTTAATTGAGCGCAGGTCCTTGTCCGTTCCTGTATAATCCTTGCTTCAGTCAGGCCAGTTTCGGCGCAGCATCTGTTGATGAGGAAATCGCTTTCGCCCATGATCTCATCTGCCGCAGCCCGAAGGAATGCTGCCCTGGACGAAACCGGAACTTGCTGCAGCGCGTCGAATCCCTGACCAGCCAATGAGAGTGCCCGATCAAATTCTGCCTGACTCGCGATTGAAAAGTCTTCCGGCATGGGCAGGTCTGACGATGGATTAAAAGCCTTAAATGTTTCCTTGCTTTCGGCCATTTCAGAATAACCGACGAAGTTCATTCCCTTTAGTAACATTTAATTCTTTGTTTATAGTTAGGAAAAAGAAAAGTAGCAGGAATAAAAGTAGTTCTATATATCTTAGTTATCATATTTACCTGATTTGCATATCAGGAATATTCAATCAATTCAGCATTGCAGTTTGTATAAATAATTAAAAAACAATCCACAAAGATGAAACTATTCAAAACTTCGGCTGGCATCATTTTGAATGAGAAGGATAATTATTTCCAAATTCAGGACATAGATTGGGATATGCTGGTCAATCAGGATAGTCTTTATCATTCCTTACAGCGTAAAATCACCGCAGGCTTGTCAGTGTTACCCAAATCCCATGCAGAAAACCTGCTGAGAACAAAATTGTTCGCGCCTATCGGCCAGCAGGAAATCTGGGCTGCCGGGGTGACTTATTTCCGGAGTCGTGAAGCACGGATTGATGAATCAAAAGACGCGGGAGGCGGAGATTTTTATGACCGCGTATATACAGCAGACCGCCCGGAACTTTTTTTCAAATCTACTTCAATCCGGGCGGTCGGATCCGGAGATTTTGTGAATATTCGTAAGGACTCGGTCTGGAATGTTCCTGAACCTGAGCTAACCTTATTCTTAAATTCAAGCGGGCGGATCCAGGGTTATACTATTGGAAACGATATGAGTTCCAGAAGCATTGAAGGCGAAAATCCATTATACCTGCCCCAGGCTAAAATCTATGATCGTTGTGTAGCCCTGGGACCCTGCCTTTATGTTCCTTCTTCTCCGATTTCCCCGGATACATTGATCCATCTGAAAATATCCAGAAATGATTTCCCTATTTTTGAAGATTCGATTTCGCTTAATCAGATGAAACGGGGACAAGAGGAGCTGGCTAAATACCTTTTCCTCGAATGTTCATTCAATACGGGTTGTTATTTAATGACAGGAACAGGTATCGTTCCGCCTAATTCATTTACCCTGCAAAAGGGGGATGAAATCCGGATAACAATTGATACCATTGGCACCCTGATTAATTTTGTTTCATGAATGCGTTTTCATCCTCTTCAGATATTCGCGTAAATGACATTTCGGGTCAATTGATTTCGGGCTCCATTGCCCCCAAGGGAAGATCTTAGTATGAATATTTTACAACCATGACAAATTCCAATCCTGAAATAAAAAGTGCTCCCAGTCAATTCAATGTTGGAGAAACCGTTTCCAGGTTAAAAAATCTACTGGAAGAGCATGAAATTACTATTTATAGTCAAATCGATCAGCAGTCAGAAGCATCCAAATCAGGCCTCAGCTTAAGGCCTTTGCAACTATTGATTTTTGGAAATCCAAAAATAGGCATCCCCCTCATGAATATTAATCCGCTATGCGGCCTGGACCTTCCCTTGAAAGTATTAGTCTGGGAAGACGTAGAAAAAAAAGTCTGGGTTAGTTATTACAAGTTTGACTTGTTACAAAAACGATTTGACCTTCCTTCCGGTCTGATCTCAAATCTGGCCAAGGCAGAATCTCTCATTCTGAAGGCGGTTGTCAATACATAATGTAGTTACACAATTGTTCAAGCCCCTGGTTAACTAACCCAAACCTCCATCGTAAAAATTAAACTTCACTACACTATGGAATCTCCAAAACTCAGATTTCTGACTCTAAACTCAATGATTCTTTTTTATTGTTGCGTGCATTTTGCAAATGACGCTCCATGAATCTGGTCATTTTTTTGCAGCAATAATTGTTCACGCAAGGGGAATTTCGATTCATCATAACTATGTTTCAAATATTGACGAAGGATTGCCATTAAAAAGTATAATAATTATTAAAGGGGCGGGACCACTGGTCAGTTTATTAACCGGAATAGTTTTTAGCTTCATTTGTTCCAGAGATAAGAAACGAAATTTTGCTTTTTTATTCAAGCTTTATATGGCTGCATTTGGTTGCATCGGGTTTTTTGGGTACCTGATGATATCCCCCATTTTCACGGTTGGAGATACAGGATACATTTGCACAGCACTAAATTTTCCTTTATGGCTGACAATTACCATTGCTATTTCAGGCGCGTTCATATTGTACTTCCTAATCAGAAATTTGATGAAATATTTTGTAGGAATGGGATCAAAAGAAATAATTGAAAAAAAAGAAACAAGAATCCCTTTTATGCATTCCTTATTATTATTTCCAGTTCTTTTCGGAATAATATTTACGACGATATTGAATTTACCCATTACCTCAATAATCAGTTTAATAGCGCCGCTTTGCAGTCCATTTTCCCTTTTGTGGGACTATGGGAATGCACTATTGAAGAACTACCATTTAAAAACAGTTAATGATAATATTAATAAGCTGAACAAACTGAATATTGTACTTATCGTTTTAGCGGTACTTACAATAATCTACAATAGACTATTGGTAAAAGGAATATATTACAACTAGAAAAAAAGTGAATGCTTTAAAGCAGGCCCAATTCATACAGTTCGCTCTTCAAGTTAGTTTTTTCGCCTGCGTGGATTGTGGCAAAACCCAGTTTTTTTGCCGCGCTAATGTTTTTCAGGTTGTCATCAATGAAAAGGGAATATTTTGCATTTAAACCATAACGATCCAAAATCAGTTTGAAGATTTTTTCATCCGGCTTAATTAACTTTTCCACGCCAGAAATTACAATACCATCAAAGAATTTAAAAAAGGGAAATTTCCTGAACGCGAGCGGAAAAGTCTCTGCTGACCAGTTCGTCAATCCGTACAGCTTATATTTCTCTTTTAATTTTGGTAAAAGTGCTACATTTTCGAAGATTTCACCTTTAAGCATTTTCTCCCATTGGTCATAATACAATTGGATCTTCGCACGATGTTCCGGAAACCTGTCCTGAAGAAGTTTGGTACCCGCTGAAAGTGTCCTTCCCTTATCCTGTTGAAGATTCCAGTCATCAGAACAAATATGGGTGAGAAAATGTTCCATATCTGAACTATTCTCAAATACGTCCCGATACATATGCCTCGGGTTCCAGTCTACTAAAACGCCTCCAAAGTCAAATATGACCGTATTAATATCCACCATCTTTTTATGTTGAAATTTCAAAATAATTCCCTTACTCCGCTACTATCTTTCCCTGCATCGTTCCCCAGTGACCAGGGAAACTGCAAATAAAATCGTATACGCCTGCCCGTGGTATAACAAATTCCACTTCGTCCGATTCACCTCCGGCGATCAATCTGGTATGAGCAATAATTAAAGAACCCAATTCGGATGGAACATATTGTTCACTTTTCGCTTTATGTGCCACTTCTGCAAAATCGGCAATGTCGGTACCGCTTTTTAAAATGACGACGTTATGGGACATAGATATATTGGATTTTACACCTGTATTTTTAAAAATCAGTCTGATTTTTTTGCCTGCTCTTACCCTGAACAATTCCTTATCAAACCGCATATTTTCGTTCGCCTTCAATTGAACGCTATCAGTAAAATTCAGGTTTTCAATACCCGGAACGGATGTTTCGCTATTTTCAGCAGGCTGGGTTTTTTTGGAAGTATTCTTTTGATTCTCCTGGTTGTCCCCTCCTTGTCCGCAGGATGATAATAGAAATGTCCCTGCCAATGCATAAACATAAATCCTTTTCATTCACTCCGGGATTGATTGATTTTTTTCCCCGGACTAATCAAGCCGGGATCTGCTGAGCGCATTCAACAATTATTGTTCTTTGATTTTTATGTCCCTGAATGCCACACCATTTGTCCAGTCCTGAACTGCAATATGGCCTTTGACGGCAGTTCCAAATTCAGGATATTGCCTCATTGAGCTTGCTGCCACTAATTTTTTCCACTCACTGCTTTTCATATCCACCTGAACTGTAAGCACCCCATTGAGCCAAAAAGTCAGCTTTCCATTCTGTTGAAGGATCCTTGACTGGTTCCATTCGCCAGACCTTGGAATGGTATTGCTATTGTTCGGAATTACACCGAAGATAGCAGCTGCTTTATGTGAAAGGTCTTTGAGATAGTCCGCTTCTACGTTTTTATCATCAAGCAATTGATATTCCGGACCTGTAGAAAAAGTTGTTCCAAGTTCAGGTCGTTCCTGCACATTAACAAACAGGCCACTATTACCGCCTTGTGAGATTTTCCACTCGAACTTCAGATCAAAATTTTCATAAACCTTGTCCGTCACCAGATCCCCATGTTTTACATTTTTTGCATGAGGGTTGCATACAAGGTTACTGCTGTCAACAGACCAGGCTGAAGGAGTATTGCCTCTATTAAACAAATGCCAGCCATTCATGGTGTTTCCATCAAATAGCAATACCCATCCATCCTTTTTTTCCTTATCAGAAAGTATATTGTGTTTTGCAGAACCACCTGAACATGCAAGCATAAAGAGTGCATAAAAAACCGCTGTGCAAATTTTTTCAACCGTTATTAGCTTTTTCATTATTTGGTTTTCAACTTACGAAACTACCCACAACACATTCCACAAACTTTTCCCTTCCGTGTGGGCCTTTTACCTGGGAGCAGCAGTTCTGAATGGCCTTCATAATCACCTGAGGAGATTTTAAAGGATAGTGTTTCTTGAGTTTATCTGCCAGATATTCAACTTCCCAACGATCGGCGCAAGAAAATTTTGACGGGTCCTTTTCATCATTAATTTTACGGTTATCATAAGATGTCCATTCTTCGAGTAATATAGGATGAGGCATGGGAAATCGTTTTACCGAAGATATGAAAACTGCACAGCCTTTCCCAGTTATTGGAAAAGAGGATGAAGTGAAACGGGGAACGATTAAAAACTATCCTGGATTTGTGTTTTCTTAGTAAATGCAGCACCCAGTAATGAGCCAATGACTCCTATGAGCAAAGTGCCAATTATGATTCCTGCCAGTGCGAACGGCACGAATAATTTCCTGGTCATGGCTACCGCCGTATCAATATTTTCCTGAGACAGAGTGCCCTTTTCCTCCATCTGTTTTCGCGCCTCTTCTACGGCCATATCCTTCATTTCAGGAAAAATAAAAAACATGGATAAGAGCGAGTACAGGACCAATATGGCAAGAATAAAAACAGTTACCTTAAATCCGTAGCCGAAAACATTGCCAAAAGTCACCTCTCCATTCCTTTCTTTACCAAAACTTCTGCAGGCAATAATCAGGGCTATAACCAATAAAACGGGGGATAGCCATCTGAACCAGGTGGTAAAAGTCAGACTAGCGAATTTACCAATCAGATCAACAACAACCAGGATTAAGGAAATGACCAGGCCGGTGATGATATATGAATTTTGTTTTGATTCCGTTATAGTCATACAGCGTACTTATTTAATTGCCAAATATACCCTTTACCGGGTTATATTCTCTACTTAATCCATTTTGAAGCCGCCTGGGCTCCTATTATTATTAAAGCTATAACTACTTGTTAATACATCATTTAAATATACTAATAATTTTAATATCTACCTTGGGGTTACCTTCTTTGAAAACGGGTATTAAAAGTTATTCATCACTTTCAACCGATTAAAATGAAAAAATTATTAGTTGTTTTATCCATTGGCCTTTTTGCAGCATGTAATGGAAGCGGATCCAGTTCAACCAGTACTACAGATTCAAGTACAACTGTAAAAACTGACAGCACTAAAATGGGCACTGACACCAGTAAAATGGCGACAGATACTACTAAGAAAACAATGGATTCCACAAAAAAATAATTTGCTGTTCTTTAATTAGGATAGAAAAATTTTCGCATTTTATTTTGTGAATGCTCCATAATCGCCGGACCAGGTGAAATACAACTGGTCCGGCGTTATGGAGATCTTTTATTTAGATGCAATCGAAAGGCTTTTGCACTCGGTTTCCATTTTACGGCGTTATGGGTTTAGCTTTTGACACAGCTCATTTTACACCCTCTTTTTGATCGAATTAATTTCTCCATTCCTTTCAATATAGATCTTATCGATACACTTAAGGTCTTCAGTCAATGCTGTTTTCCTTACTTCCTGTAAGATATCTTCCTTACAGACCTGCGTCCTTTTCATATTTCGCCCGATAAAATTTCCCTCCGTAAACAGCAGCATTTTCTCGCCGGAGATCAGCCTTGAAAACCTGGAATGACGAATCATCAGGTAGGCCAGGCCCCTGTGAATAAGAACCAATATTGCACAGCTCGCAATAACCGGCGCAAAATCAGATGCTCCTACAATCGCGCGGCTGAGTACTGCACCCAGTACAATGGTTATGATATTGTCCAGAGGTGTATTAATTTTTTTTTCTTTTTCATATAAATTTTATTGTAAGCTGTTTTGTATAATATAATCAATCAATTTTTTGGATCGTCCGGAATAGAAATAAACTGGCCTTGACCAGTGAAAATGTTCCAACTTTGAAAAAGGTCAAACCCTGGGGTTCTTAATTTTGTAAGGAGGATTAAAGGAGTTTACCCCTTTAACTTTTAATTTTCTCCGATATACTTTCTGACCGCAGGTTATATAAAACATATTCAGTTCTGGTCCTCCAAAACAACAATTAGACACGTTTCCAAATGGAACTTTCAATATTGCATTTACCCTTCCGATCTGATCAAGTACCTGAATCCCCATATTCGTTGCTACATAGAGCCCACCCTCACTATCACATTTAATACCGTCGGGCCACGCATTATCGCGATCATCTGGTGTATGCAACCAACCGTAGCGCTGTTTATTCGTAAGCGTTCCATCTCGCAAAATAGAATAAATCCATACCCAGTGAGAAGCCGATTCAGTGATATATAGCTGTTTCTGGTCGGGAGTCAGGGCAATGCCATTTGCAAATTTTAATCCGCGGTCTACGACCAGTTTTTCTCCATTCGGCCTTATCAAATAGATTTCACTTGGATTCTCTGTACCATTGGGGGCTGTAACATAAATATTCCCATTGTTTGCCACTGCAAGATCATTTCCCGATATGCTATCTGCGATTACTTTTTCCTTATAATTTTTGTCAAATCTTAATATTTGTTTTGAACCTCCGGCAACAACGTACATGGTACCATCCGGGCCAAAAGCAGTTCCGCTCGCATTTTTAGAATTAATAGGAAGTGTCGATAGTTTGCCATCTATTCCAATCTTATAGGTTTTGGAATTTGGGATGTCCTGAAAAAAAACTTCTCCATCTTTATTTGAAGTCAACCCTTCTGTAAATTGATACCCCTCACCGACCAACTCCCAAGTCTCGCCGGGTTGCAAAATAGTATTTAAACATTCATTCCTGGTATTCCCAACTTTTACAGGTTGGGGCCAATCCTTCCAAAGCCATCGCATCGCATCGGGGAAAATGGAAGTGGCCTGCTTTCCATTGTGTCCTCCTTCACCCCAAACATGCCGCACTTCATAACCTGAGAAAACCAAGGCACGCTCCATCATTTCATTCGATTTAAACCAATCGCCGGCAAAATTATTCAGATCAGTAGCCCCGTCTTGTAAAAAGATGCGCAGCGGTTTGGGCTCAAATTTTCTGATTAGTGTTGGATATCTCTCCCCACCTCTAAAACCCACATAAGTCCCGATGGAGCTAAACACCCGGGAAAACGCATTTGGGTATTCCCAGCCAACTGAAAAAGCAGCAATTGCTCCGGAACTTGATCCTCCGATGGCACGGTCATTGCCATTTTTTGACAACCGGATGGGTTTTCCATCAAGGGTCTTCTGCGTTTCTGCATCAGGTAAAATTTCCTCCAAAATAAAACGGCCATAAGCAGCTCCTAAGCCATCGTATTCAAAACTGCGGTTCACCCTATCCAGGGAAACTGCGGAATCCGGTGCAGTCACCCGGCCGGGCATTATAAAAATGCCAATCGTTACAGGCATTTCATTTTTATAAATAAGATTATCAAACACCGTCGGAGCCTTCATTTGGATTCCATCCTGGTTAACATACACACAGGCAGGTTTTTCGGGCGAATACTGAGAAGGAACGTAAATCCAATACTCCCTCGATGTTCCGGGAAATATTTTGGATTTATTGAACGTGACCTTGATTAATTCACCCTTAGGTACGCCGGGATGTTCGACTGAAGCTGAATCAATTTCATAGGTTTCAACTGGCGTTTGTGCATAAACCAATGCATTGGGAAAAATTAACAGCAGGAATAATAACTTTCTCATTATAATTTGTTTTGAATTTTAATTAACTGTTTAATTGTTGTTGTCTTTTATCGAATAGATAATTCCCAATCACCAAATAATCCATCCCGGTTTTGATAAAACACAGGTAAGCGTCTTCCGGCGTACACACAATTGGTTCACCTCTTATATTAAACGATGTATTAACGATCATTCCATGACCGGTGATTTTCTTAAACTCATTGATTAATCCCCAAAATTTGGGATTGCTTTCCTGGGTCACCGTTTGAACGCGGGATGAATAATCGATATGCGTGACTGCGGGGAATTCTGATCTCATATGAGCCAGCTTACCCTGCAGGTCCAGCTGAGAATAATTCTCAGGTTCGGCTTTTCTATATTCAGTTTTAAGCTGAGACAGAAAAAGCATATATGGAGATGGAACTCCGTGAATAAAATAAAGGTGAAGATCTTCTAAAATAACTGCGGGTGCAAATGGCCTGAAACCTTCCCTGAGTTTGATTTTCAAATTAATCCTTTTCTGCATTTCAGGATTTCTTGGATCTCCAAGGATACTTCTGTTTCCTAAAGCCCGCGGGCCAAATTCCATTCTGTCCTGAAACCAGCCAATTACGTTTCCATCAGCCATCAATTTAGCAACGGCCATGGACAATTCATCGAAGTTTTGAAAATAGCTGTGCCTTGGTTCATATTTTCTCAAATAACG
Organism: uncultured Chitinophagaceae bacterium; assembly: GCA_963705005.1. Lineage (GTDB taxonomy): Bacteria > Bacteroidota > Bacteroidia > Chitinophagales > Chitinophagaceae > Puia. The sequence continues at coordinate 149,813 of CAVPIO010000005.1, read as the reverse complement.
AAGCATATCATTATCAGAATAATGGGGCCCTAAATATGACCCGTTCATTCCATCTGAATCCTTAATTAACCTTTTATCTTTCTTAAACCAAATATGGAAAGCTGCATAAGCGGCTCCCAATGCGCCTCCTGCATCTCCCGCAGCAGGCTGGATCCAGATTTTCTCAAAAATGCCGGCACTTAATATTTTACTGTTTGAGGTACAATTAAGGGCTACCCCTCCCGCCATTACAAGGTTCTTGCTATTGGTAATCCGCTGAGCAGTACGCGCCAAAGCGACAACTATGGTTTCTGTTATTTGCTGTACAGCCATTGCAAGATTCATATGATTCTGATTGATCTCAGATTCGGGCTCCCTCCTGGCTAAACCCAAAAGAGATTTCAGTTTTTTATCATTGGTCATTTTCAATTTAGTCGCGAATTCAAAATAGTCCATATTCAATATTATAGATCCATCTTCCCTGATATCCACCAGTTCCGACAGAATTCTTTGTTTGAATTCTGCAGTCTGAAGAGATTCGGCATTTCCATAAGGAGCTAATCCCATCAATTTATATTCACCACTATTCACTTTGAATCCGAGGTAGTACGTAAATGCAGAATAAAAAAGGCCGACAGAATGCGGAAACCACAGCTCTTTGTACACTTTTATCTGGTCAGGACTGCCTTTGGCGAGACTCACTGTGGCCCATTCCCCAACTCCATCAATTGTTAAAATGGCCGCCTCCTGAAAGGCCGATGGATAGAATGCGCTGGCTGCGTGGGATAAATGATGCTCAGGGAACAGAAAGGTTATCGCTTTCCCATTTGGCCGTTTAAATTTCTTCCGTAACAGCCTTTTGATGTGCAACTTGTCTTTTATCCATACCGGAGCGGAACTAACAAAATTCAATAAACCTGCGGGGGCAAATGCATGATAAGTTTCCAGCAACCGTTCAAATTTAAGCAGCGGTTTATCATAAAATGAAACTGCCGTCAGATCTTCCCGACCTATTCCGCCCTCCTGCAAAACATAATTGACCGCATGCTCCGGGAACGAAGAATCATGTTTTTTCCTCGTAAACCGCTCCTCCTGGGCAGCCGCAATAATTTCACCGTCAACAATCAGGGCTGCAGCGCTATCATGATAAAATGCTGAAATTCCTAGAATGTATACTGGCATTATCAACTAAAATAAGGTATAAATCAAGGGGCCCAAGGCGGAAACGCTGGTGATCACAATAAGTAAAGCGAGTACAAGCAGAATGCATATCAAAGGAAGCAGCCAGAATTTTTTTCTGGTCTTAAGAAAAAGAAATAATTCTTTGAGATTATCCATAATCCTTTGAATAGTAAAGTTGTTTCAAAAGGTATGCAAAAGATCCGAATCCATGAACACATGATTACGGTCCGTCAAAACGGATCCCCTGCTCTTTTTAAACTGTTTTATTTTTTAAAGCGTCTGTACCAATCATCACCCTCACTATGCTTATTGGAATTACAATGATCAAAAATACTACACTGAGTAAAATCCAGGTACTGATAAATCCCATCATCTTTGAAAGACCAAACCAACAAACGGCAAAGGGATAAAATATTGACGGAAACAGCAGTGTTATAATGGTCAAACAAAAAACGACAGGAGCTAAATTATTTTGTTTCAGATAAAGTTCAAGAAAACTTACGACCAAAACGGTCAGCAAGCCAAATTCCGCCGTTTGCCGCTTACTTATTTTTGATTCAAAGTGTTTTCTTTTTATCCGCATGATTTTATCCTTTTTTGATTTGTCCAAGTAGATTTAATGCCTCCTTATTTTTTGGATCTGCCTTTAATATTTTATTTAAATATATCGTTGCTCCGTCTGTGTTTCCCATACGCATATACATATTAGCGATCAAGTTCAATATGGGTAAATTCATGGAATCCCGCTTACTTTCTTTCTGCAGGCCTATAATTTCAACAGCGAATTTTTTAACGGGGAGAAAGTTCACATTGCTGGCATTGTTCTGAATTGCGTAATCCAGATAGGGCATGGCATGGGCCGGCTTATCGAGCTTGAGATAAATTACAAAAAGCGTTTTAGCAACCGGAAAAGAAGGTCTAATGGCAAATGCTTTACTAAAATAAAAGGCAGCATCCTCGTAATTCCCTAATTTGCCATCAATCGTGGCTGTACTTTCATAAAAATGTGCTTCCGTAGGATATTCAAGCGCCAAGGTTTCCATGACTGTTTTCGCCTTTAATAAATCATTCCTTTTAACGTAATAATTATAGAGTGCGTCCATCGCATAAGGCCATTTCATCATTTGAAAAGCGATAGAATCTGCAAGCTTTTCCTCTTCTGAGCTGATGTCTAATGAATCCCGAATGAGCAAACTACTAAATGGCCAGCTTTCCTTTAGTTTCGAAATCCTGTAAATTCCAGTCAATGAATCAACCAGGGTTATTGGCATGGTTTGTATCAACTGTCCGAAGGTCAATTCGTTTTCTTTTGCAGGTGAAATGATCTGCTCTTTTTTTAATGCTTCATAAAAGACATCAGAAATCAGCGCATATCCTGCCAGGTTAGGATGCACATGTTCGAGCATCAGTTCATTCCCAATAATATGGTTGACAGAACAAGAATCAAAAACAGCTTTCGTATCAACCAGATGCGCATATTTGTATTTGCTGCATAATTTTGAAATAGCATCATTTATCAGCGTCGGCGCACGGAAGCGCAGACCATCCAGATCCTTTGCCCTGTTAAAAAAAAATTTAGCCTTGTTCTGATCTCCCTGCATAACTGACAGTCTGCCCAGGTAGAAATTACACAAAGCGTGAGCATCGTAAATTTTATTAGCCAGGCTAAAATATCCTAATGCCGATTCCCACCTACCCTGATCAAACGCCTTGACTCCGGCATTAAAATTTTTCTCAAACTCCGGCAAGTGAATGGTATCAGCCGGAACACTCACAAATGGTTTTAAATCCCTTTCATTGCTAACGAGATTGCTCACAAAAACCGGTATATGATGGCTATTGAAAAGATCCAGGGTTTCATTCATGTTCCCTACAAATTGGTCAATACCCTTGTTGAAGAGTTTTGATCCAAATGCAATTTGCTGGTCAGCCACCATTCGCTGCATCAGGGTTTGGCCCGAATATTTTGAATTAGAGCCGGGTATATTTTTTATTTTCTGATAGATATTAGTCAATAATTGAACTATTCTGAACTGGCGCAAAAACAGCATAAGCCTGATAATATGCCCATTATTGCCAATCCGGTTTGTTGACCCTACCCCCAGGGTTCCATAAAATTCATTGTGGCCCGAATAAATTAGCACCGCATCCGGTTTATAATCGATGATTTCCTTCGCAAAGCCCAATACTGTATAAGAATTCACTGCAGTTACCGAGAGATTGATAATTTCAAACTGCCGGTTTGGGAATGTTCGCATCAATCTGTACTGCAGCCACCTGTGAAAAGCCCATTGTGAAAATAAGGGTACCCAATAGTGGTGGATTCACCCAGTACGAATATCCTCAAGGTTGTACTATCCTTATTTTTTCTAAATAATTCGCTATTCCCGGTTGGTGCAAATGCCTCGTTTGTAAAATATCTTTGGAAGCTTTCCGATTTAGTACAAGATAATCCGGATTATTTCTGGCTTCAATAAAAAGATTTAGATGGTATCCATAGTGAAAAATGCGCAATGAAATTTCAATCAGGAATAAAATCAGGAAAGGAAGGAGAATACTGATTATTTTGAATACCAGTCTTTTCCCCCCGGAAAGAACTTTGCCAGAAGTTTTTGTTGCATCACGCCTCAAGGGGTGCTCATGAATTCAGGTTCAATTTTATTGAAAATATTGAGGCCGCACCGATGCAGTAAAGATGTAATAATACCATTGGCTGATTAACCAGGCTATTAATATTCTCTTAATTTCCAAAATACACAAAACTTAATTTGTGAAGTGATGTGAGAATACAACCACTATCCGGAATTTTATCTCTTAATTCAGGCGATTGCCTCATGAAATGATTTTGTGAATTCGGCGCCATATATATCTTTGTATTCCTTGGCAAATTTCAGGAAATATTGCTGGCCAGGGTGAAGCGCTTAAGAACGATCAGGCATTTACACTGATATATCAGCGCGTCTTCATTTAAATGGTCGAATTGAAAGATGCAGTTTGTAATTTCATTATAAATTCGGGCTCATGCGATACCCGTTTTTCCTTATATAACCAAGACATAAATCAATAACGGTATTGGATATTTCAGATTTAATGCTGTCCAGCCAGTCATATTCAGACATATAAAGAAATCATCCTCTCTAATAATCTCAACGATGTTTTTTATATCATAACTCCTGAATGATGGTTGTATAGCTGGATAACTGAATTGAATTTCTCAAAATCAATATAAATATTTTCATCAGGTTTCTGAAACTGCCAGGAACCGGATTCCTTTGATTATCGCACAATTGCCGATTTTTTCAAGGATGATCTTCAATTTTGCAATTTTACCGATCTGTTATTTTTTGCATCTTTCTCCGATTTATCGTGCCATAACCTTTCATTCAGCATTTCCGAATTATACCCCTCCCTGCCGAATGGAATTTATACAAACAATCAGGAATAATTCTTTGAGTAAAGGAGTAAAAAGGCCCGTAATATCGTTGCCCCCCTTTGTCAATTACCTGAAATTGTCCAAAAAGATAAATCGCTGAATGAATTTCTTTTTCATCTGAATTTTGAAAATAGTTCGCCCTGTTAATACTTTTAATTTCTGATTCCCTAATTGGCAGTGATTTTTGTAAAGATGGTTCCTCTGATTTGGTTTTTTTCTAATATAATAAAATAATTGCTGTCACTAATAATGCCATTAAAAACAGCCCAAGTGTAAGAATATATACCGCGGCTACCGAAAGGTTTTTCAGTTAAACGATTTCGTCCGGAACAGGCACGAAGTTCAAAGAATAAATTTTCACGACTGTGTTTTTTCAGGGTCTTCACCTTTTGAATAGTTCAACACCACCGCAATCAGCTTATTACTGATGGGCGAATAGTACATGTCTGCAAATGATTCAATGTCATGAAAAGTAAATGGAATCTTATTGCCTAAAACGGCATAGGAAGAATCCGATAACGAACCTTTTATCAATTGGAGATTCGAGTTGGAACTGTCGTTGGGAAATATCAAGGCCATAATAGTTGTTCGTTTTGGGATCTATCACCAGACTATTCACGAATGTAAACTGGTTTTCTGCAGGTTTCAATGCATACATTCTTTTAAATGACCGGTCCTTAATATTAAACCGGTACATATCGTAAAAATTTCTCGGATCGAGCATCTGATCACCGGTCTGACTGCCATATCCCCGATCAAATAAATGTATTTACCGTTCGGTTCTTTTCCCAGGCAGCAGGTATCTTGGAGGAGAATAGTCGCCGTAAGTGGTAAGAGTATCCCAGGTTTTTTAACAAATGAGTAGCGCTGCACCCAGTTTTTGTATCTGAGTTGTCCATAACCTCCCAAAATATAAAGGGAGTAATCCAATGCGGAAATGAATTTATTGGCATGCCAGAATTCTGTTATTTTACCGGTTTCAAAATCGCTGTCCCATTGATGATTTTGAAGTCATATACTAATACTTTTTTCTGGTCGACAAAAAAATCATACAGCTTATCGCTGCTGGTATCGAATATGGACTGATGCCCCACCCTTAGGTTCATATGCCTGTTGGGAATCCATTCCAATTGCTCACTGTTGATATTATAAGCAACCAATGAATCCGAACCCACAACATAAATCTTATCTGTTTTTGAATCATAGGCCACAGATGCATATCCGTTCAGCGTAAAGGAGTTCAGCAATTCCCATTTTTGATATTTCGGCTTTAACCAATTTGGGTTTTTAACTATTGCGGCTTGCTTGTTCACTATCGTACCCGATATTTCCGGCAGACTTCATTAAGTGGCCAAAAATATCTGAGCTTGCCGTTTTCGAATATTTTTATATCTTTTATCTGCATCGGAGGAATATCCCTGGTCTTATATTTTTCAAAGTCATTGGCTCCCCATAGAAATTTAAAACACCTGAAATTTAAGGGGATATTACATTTTCCTGCCTTCTGTACCATTCACCTCGAAAGCAGCGTTTGATTTTCGAGATTAAATTTCAGTACAATCCGGTTCCATCCTTATATACGAGGGCTGTCAATAATAAAACTGATATTGGAAAATGTTTCACCATTGATAACCCTGAATGTGTGGGATTTCTGATGATAAATCAGATCTATATTCTGGTCGCCATTACTGATTATTCGAAGTATATACCCAAAATAAGTTCTGTGATTTGGCAAATAATTAATGTCAAATCCCAGTTCGAAATTTTTTGAAAAACAAATGGAGTCATCAGGGATATATTTGAAGAGTCCGTTTTTCCAGTACGGTTTCATGACTTCCCAATGTAAGGCCATATGACTGCGCCAGGCCGTTCATTTGAATAGAAAGAACGACTGCAATAGCAAATGCAATCCGTCTCATAGGCAATCGTAAAAATATATACTTTATCGTAAAGTTGAATATAATCTGATCTTAACCGATGCAATCGTCTGACCCAAAAAAAAATTTTTTTTTTTTTTTTTTTTTTAAAAACCCATCTTCATAAATATAAAAAGTTTTGGCACAAACCGTTTTTTTGAAATGATCGTAAAGTGTAACGATTCAGCGCAACAGGAAGCACAGTACCACTAAGTCATTTTTTCTGCCCTCCTGAAAATTGATATGCACATTTCCACACATACTCACCCGTTTCCTGTTCAGTTCCCAAACATCCCGTCCCATCCTTTCTTTGGATCAGAAGTTTTAAAAATCAACTGCCCCCAGCGATTATAAATCATAAACTGATAAGTTTACAGGTCGGGCAATAATTACAGGTTTAAAATTGTCGTTTAGCCCATCTTTATTTGGAGTAAATGCATTTGGAAAAAATATTTCCATTGGACAGATTTTTGTTTTTATCCGGATGGAATCATTTCCCTTGCATCCATTTTTATCAATAACCTGTAATGTATAATTGCCGGCATTTCCTACTTGTATGGAGTTTACTATATTCACCTGTACTCCACTTATATGTTTCAAAAGTTTGCAGGGGACTAAGATCCAAGATTTCGCCTGTGCAGATGGTTGTATCAGGTGGTAAAAATGCCCCCGGCAGTTTAACGGAGCCAACATTAACCGTTCGGTGTTGATACATCCGCTTTGATCAGTTAACTTACCCAGTATGTTCCCGAATCAGCTACATCCAATTTTGTTTTTCTGATCCGTCCTGCCAGAGATAATCAGAGTAACCTGTCCCCGCATCCAATTTCATGTATCCCGGACATAGTACAGTGTCCTTTCGGTAATTTAATTTTTGAATTGGTTCACCAACAGTTACTATAACCGAATCGACCACTTTATTGCATCCATTTTTTTCAACCCTCAATACAAAATTGCCCGACGACATAAATTTCAGATCCAGGTAGGACTTATTGTAAACAGTAAAACGGTGATATGTTGAGAATCAAATGACCAGGTGATGGGATCCCCGCAAAGTGGGTCTGTATGAAGAATATATCTTGCCGTATCACCGACTATGACAAATCCTCAAAGGACCCTGGAGTTTTAATAAATCACAGCCACTTAAATATTTTGGACAGAATAAGCGGGCCTCTATCGTCATATCGTTTCAGGCTCAATGGAAAATCATTTACGGTTAATGAAAGGTTACTATTCAGGCTCCAGTTCATTGGCACAAGCGAGATAAGGTCTGGCTGCAATCGCAGATTGGTTCACCCGAATTACATGACTCTACCCATGAATCAAGTTTCAGGAATGTAAGCGTATTATATCCATTTGACATTGTCCCCCTGCCAATACCGGATATTCCATTTGCCGGTGCAGCGAGCCAGCTGATTCCAACCGGAGAAATTCGAATCATTGGATGAAAAATCAAATTGCCAGGAGATTTGTTTATTGCTGTCCAGTCGCATGATAATGTCCTTTTGGGCCAAGGCGGAAGCTTGCCGGATGGCTGTTGAAAATAAATTCTGTTATCAGGAGCTTATAATAATATTCTCTTTCCCGTTTAACGAGCCATAAGGATTGCTGACAAAACTGCTGCCTGAATTTCCATCATTATCCAAAAAAATTAAATCATTGATCATTTGTTGAGAAAAGCTATTGATCACTAAACTGTCTTTGTAATTATGAATGTCGTTGAATGTCTGGTGCCTGTAAGGGATCATTTTTTTTACTCCAAACAGGCTGCCCGTTAGTTTCATCAAGCTTAATAAAAAATGACCTTAAGATATCAAAGGGCGCCGTGGCCTGATAGATTGAACCGGTAGCATATAAAAAATTTCCCTTTTCGACTATACCACCAATATTATAGTACGCGTTATTTTCAACACTTAATTCTCTTTCCCCAAACTAAACGCCAGACTGATCAATTTTAATAATGGAAATGCCGGATGGATTGCCGGACAACGGGAAAGATCCAATCCCGATGAGCGAATCCGCCATCTGAGTCTCACAGACAGATGATATAATAATTTATTACGTCTGCTCCGTTAGAAAAAGAATGTGCCCATACGATATTCCCGGAATTATCCAGTTTAAAAACATTTAAATATGTTGGATAATTGTCCTGCTGGGACTGATAGGGAAAAGCAGCTTATTAAAAATCCGGAATCAGATGTCGATATTATTGATTGTATGACCTCTTCCTGTCCTGGCGTCATCGTCTTAGCCCAATTCACACAACCTTTTTCATCGATATGAAACAAGGAGGTAGATCTGGAAACAAAATTATTTTGGATGGAATATAATAATTTCCTGAAAGAAGATACCCATCAGATCTGTCCTGGTGAGGCAAAACGGTTCCATAGTCTCCCCCGGAGGGTTATATTTTTTTTGGAAATTTCCATATTGTGTCTGGGAATTTCCTTCTAATATAACAAAAGAGTACGTAGTATCATTACAGGTTCCGTTGGCGGCGACAAGCATTATTTCACTTACTCCCAATGCGGGTTAAGGAGTAAGATCCCTTGACGAAGTAAAAGAACCCTTTATATACCATGCAAAGGAATTTGAATTTAAACTTTGATTCAAAAACAGTATGGGGTTCTCATTCGTGACTACGGTATCCCCATCGGGTAAATATTTTGCCTTGACGCACAGGTATCCTGCTCAACAGAAGTATCACGCTTTCTCAATTGGTGCACAGATCCGCTTAAACTATAAGCATTAATGAAAGTATCAGTGAAAACAAAGACAATATGGTTCTCTCAAAATACATATTATAATTCCCTCCTGCTTTCTCATCCCAATATTAATAAACTTGTCAGTTTTTATAGCCGATTTCATTGATGGAGGTTTGGTTTACCAAAGGAATCAAAGGATTTGGCTATTATTCTTTTGGCACCGGAGGAGGTAAAGGAATATTTCCGTCCAATGGAATTTCTTTTTTCAGCATCCTGCCTGCCATCCCTGTAAGAAATAAATAATAATCGCTTGGAATATCGGGTTCGAAAGTTTCGAATTTACTCAGGCCCACAGGAGGGTTATTCGTGAGTTTTAAAAATTGCTGTCCCTTCATCAATTTCATCAAACATTGCTATATAAATCATTTCCGAACCTCTTCCATCGCGCCAACGAGTTGTTGCCAATAGAACCGTCCTCTGTTGCGGGAGATTTGCGCGTCTTGTACTTTCAGGATGCATATTGTGCCAGCTGAAACCAGGAAAAACTACCGGTGCATAATCCAGTTTGTTTTTCCTGCACCAAAGTACATCATCTTTAATCCTGATTTTAAACTGAGGATAAGTTTCTTCATTAAACCTTCCGACAAACCAGGGTCTGATGATATCTGCTTTACGAATCAATAGTGTGGAGATAAGGGTCTTTTTCAGTATCCATTCCGAAATCCCTCCAGTATGCCGGCACTCCAAGAAGTATCGAACAGCCACCATATACCGGATCATTTTTTAGAAAATCAATGATCTTTTCAATCGATTTCAGGTTGTTTGTTCTGTCAGGAAATCCAACTCCCCATAAAGCAACCAGCGGTTTTTTCCGATGATACAGGTATGTCTGTTTTCGTCCGCCTGAGGCTATTTTAAAACTGTCTACCAGGTGTTTCCAGTCGTTGATGATTACCTGCCAGTCTTTATTTTCTTCGTTAATTCCGGAAAAATCATACATAATGGCGATGGCCCTGTGATAATAACGGGAAGCATTCATCGCATTTCGAAGAAGATGATCATCGTGATTCAGATTTTGTGGATTTTTGATTGCAATAACTGACCGTTGTACAAAGACACCGTCCACTCCGTAATCTCTCATCCATTTGAAATGGAGAAATACGCTTTGGCTATCATAGGAACTAAATATATAGGCAGGTTTCCCTCCGCAATCTGAAATGGAGTTTCATATATTTTCTCGATATTCCTTTACTTCGGGCCAAAAATCTACTTTACAATTTCCTGGTTCAAATTTTCCATTTGTCGCGTAATGGTTCCAACCCATATTAGCACCGTCAGACGGAGCATTGAACCATCCCTGGTATCCTGCCATTATAAGTCCCTTATAAGTTTTAAAGGATGAAGTCGGACTATATTTATGTTGTCCATAAACAGATGTTAAATCAGGAAACTTCCTATTAAAATCAAAATCTGAATTTTAAACAAATGTTACATTTGCATTATTTATCGCTTACTATCCTATTCCCCCATTCCCCACTTTTTATTTGGCTTAGCCCCCATTTCCAATTCGAGAGTGCCACCCTTTATAAGTTGCTCATGCGTAAACCATGGTGTATTTAATTGCACGCCATTTATACGGGCTCTTTGTATATATTTATTTATCTGCGAACAATGGTGTGCGATCACTGTAAACTGTTTACCATTTTCCAATGCAATCGTTATTTTACTGAATACCGGACTGCCAATAGTATATACAGGTAAACCTGGTGTTATGGGATAAAACCCCATAGATGAAAACACAACGAAGGCAGACATACCTCCTCCATCTTCGTCGCCGGGAATTCCAAATATGTCATCTTTGAACCATGTCGACAACAGTAGCCTGATTTTTTGCTGGGTCTTCCAGGGAGAATTTGTATAATTATATAAATAAGGAATGTGAAAACATCGGTTCGTTTCCCATCGAATATTGACCAACCAATGCTGTCGCATCGGGAAATTTATTCCAGAATGCATATTTTGAGCGACCCAGGTCTTCGCGAAATAATTTATCCAGCCTTTCCTCAAAAGCATCTTTACCATTCATGAGGCTTATCAAGAGCCGGGAATATCTTCCTGTACCTGCCATAAATATGTCCATCCATTGTTTTCATCAAAATAATCCCTTCCTCCCGGACCACCGTCAAATGCCGGATCTATATTTATCCAGTTCCCCTTTATCATCCTTTGGTAAAAAAAACATCTGGTCCTTGTTCCAGAGATTCAGATAATTCCTGCTCCATTTTTGAAAAATTTCATAGTCATTCGTTTTCCCAAGGTCGTTTGCCAGTTGGCCCATAGCCCAATCGTCATAAGATGCTCCGAGGGTAACAGCAACTGCCTGTCTTTTTTCAAACGGATGCACCTGCTCCACAGTTTCCGTTATCCCCGGAGGAAGCGCAGGGAAATATCCGTTGGTTCTGTAAAAATCATCCAGGATTGTTTTTTCGCCGTTTCGCCAGGGAAGTAATGTGGCGGAGACGGCATTTTTTCTCATTCCTTCATAAGCGGTTTGGATATCGAAATTTCTCAGTCCCTTCCTATATGCATCCAAAAAAATAATGGAGGAATGAAAGCCATTCATGCAGGCATAATCTCCGAAAAGAACTGGAAATGTCGGCATCCATTTGCTTTGTTCATACATCCGGACGTAGGACTGAAGCATATTCTCTTCCTGAGAAGGATGTAAAATCATTCTTAGGGGATGTAAGGCGAGGTATGTGTCCCAGGACCAGTCATCAACATAGAATGTTCTGGCATCCGTATTAATTTTATTGTTGAATCCGCTATAATAAAATGAATCCTCACTAATATCTACCATTCTTTCAGAGCATCGGTATAACGCGGTGTAAAATGACCGTTTCTGGCTGTTTGTTCCTCCTTCCACATGTATCTGCGATATCAGTTCCGACCATTTTTGTTCAGCATTCATTTGAACGTCGGAAAAACTTTTCTTACTTATTTCTTTCCTGTAATTAATCTCGGCCTGTTGTTCGCTGATAAAGCTGATAGCATATCTGAATTCAATAGTATTAGAGTTTGATGAAAAATTAATATAGGCTTTGACTGATTTACCTGAGATCCCGTCACCGGTTTTCAGTTGATCATTTTCTACAAAACCTGTTTTCCCTTCAGAGGAAAATTCTCCGAACATATATATCTTAATATCTCCGTGCCAGGTTTCCATTCCTGAAATAACCTTGTTAGAAATAAAGCGAAATGAGGACGCGCTATTATTGTAAGTACTAAACAGAAGTGATTTATTTTCTCCCGCGTGGAAATGAAAACCTGTAAATCCCGGTTTTTCTGCCTGGTGAGAATTCAACAGTCACCCCGTCATTGAGTAAATAAGTTGAATAGTACCAGGGTCTGGTAATTTCAAGATCATGATCATATGGCATTCTCTGGTTCCAGCTCGCCACGCTGATCTCCCGGGCAGAGGGTTGAATTCCGAAAACAGCACCCAGCCTGTGTGAAACAATGGTAAGCGGAAAGCTTGATATCTGATCGTCGAGATAATCTTTCCGCATCGGATAAACCCTTATCACCTGGTTTGGCAGATAAGCAGCCGGCTGTGTGGGTTCTAACAGTTGTGCAACATTTCCTATGGTTGGGTCAATATACTGAAGCAGATTGTTTTTGGGTGAGGTGGTATCTGCTGTGTTGCGGTTACCGGCATTCGCGAAACCCAATAAAATAAATAAGAAGCACCGATAAAACAACTGTCTTATTCTTATACAAATAATTGATCATTAAGAAAATTTTCAAGTCCGCAATAAGCTCCACATCAGAAATAATTGAAATTAGTTCCTCAGCAAAAAAGTTTAACCATGCCAGGCATGGTTAAACTTCAGCTGCAGAATTTAATTCATCAATATCCGGGATTCTGGGTCCATTGCGGATTCTTGAGCATTTCATTTATCGGAATAGGCGCGTAATATTTATTTTGAAGTACAACGGTCGGACTTATTGGATTCTCTATCGGACTCCTGGCGGCTACGATCTGTGGCAGTAATTGAAGACGGACAATATCAAACCATCTTGCACCCCATTCTGCTGCAAACTCATACGCTCTTTCATATACCACAGAATCCCTGAAAGCAAGCTGACTGAGACCAGGTGTCAGTGGTTGCTCCCCGGCACGCGCCCTTACGTATTGATAGCGGCATAACCGGCTGTGGTTGGTCCGCTTCCTGCCATGTCTGATGATTCGGCATAATCCAATAACACTTCCGGATATCTTATCACATCATTTGTTTTATTGGTGCTGGGATTCATCGCGATAAGTGCAGAATCTGTTTCCAGACAACCCTCGTTATTTATAGCCTGTCTGAATTTCCTGTAAAAAGGATGCTGATTCCGGGTCAATGGTGAATTGTATGGAACGAGAAGAAATGTTTTATCAGGTTGCAGAAGTTTAAGCGTGGTGTAAAACTCTTCGTCAGTTCTTTTACAAACCGGAGCTCCGAGATAAAAATTAATTTCAGGATAGAATTCTTCCCATCCGAAATTTCCGTCCAGTCCGTATTCTTCCCATGGCATGGAGCAATCACCAAAAAAACGATCCGGGTTTCCACCACTGACATTAAATTCCAAACCGAAAATAGACTCTGAATTATTATTCGTCTGGAATACCTGCGCATAATCAGGAACCAGCGTGTATTGTCCGGACTGAATCACAGAATCCGCCACTGGTGGCTGCAAGCGAATAATTACTGGTCTGATTCAATGGCCATGTCGACATGGTCAGATATACATCGGCCAAAAGAGCCCTGGCTGAATTCTGTGTGGCTTTACCCGGCTGTCCCGGAAAGCTGGTGGGAAGAAGCGCTGCAGCCATTTGCAGATCACTGACGACTTGCTGATAAACGACGTTGACAGAATCCCTTGCCGGCCTGTAATCGGGTCCGACCTCGGTAGTTATTACGGGAACAGGACCGAATGTTCTTACCAGAAGATAGTAACTCCACCCCCTTATAAAATAAGCCTGGCCTGCTGCCCCGTTTTTTGATGCATCATCACTGGAGACTTTCTGATAATTCGCAAGCACGTTATTGCACTGGTATATGGCACCCCAGGGAGTACCCCATTGGCTGTGTGCAATGGAATTATTCCCGGCACTCCCATTGAACTGATCGAAACTTCGCTGATCTGCCTTACCAAGATTTGGATCGGCAGTCAGATCATCTGATCCGAAAAAAGAATACAGATGGAAATCGAAAGCATAACCGCCATCGACTACCATTCCCTGATAGATAGCCGTAACCGCGGCATCCAGATCAGACTGTGTCTGGAAATAATTTCCCGGTGTGAGCGTAGCCTTGGGGTCTTCTTTGAGTTTTGTACATCCCAGGAAAGCCACCAGTGCAAGGAATATAAATGTTATGAAGAATTTAATTTTCATTTTCTTGTTTTTTATAAATGATGTTTTCATTTCAGGTGATTTTAAATTTTAGAATCCAACCCTGAATCCTATAGTATAGGTTCTCGGATTCGGAATGACTCCCATTTCCACACCCTGGGTCATCGCATTCTGCGCATTGGTGAGTTCAGGATCATAACCCGGATATTTGGTGATGGTAAATAAATTCTGTCCGCTTATATATACGTCAACACTGCGAATTTTTGCATTACCTAAAACACTTTGCGGAATGCTGTAATTCAGAGATAAATTTTTGAGTTTTACAAAGTCTGCATTGTAAACAAACCGGCTGCTGTTTGTAGGCCAGCTGCCTGTGGTGCTGAAAGCGGGAACATTTGTTTCATTTTGGGGAGTCCACATCTGGGTAGCTTCCTGAAGAGTCGCATTACGCGTACCCGGCGCCTGACCCCATGTATAAGCGATCGTTTGTGAAAATATCTGTGCCCCGGTTTGACCGGCAAACATAAAGTTCAATGTGAAATTGCCGTAGTTTAAATCATTGATGAAACCCCAGGTCATTTTAGGTATGCCGTTTCCGATCGGCAGATAATCATCCTGGTTAATGACGCCGTCACCATTTACATCGGTGTATTTGGCATCACCTGGTTTGGCGCCAAATACCGCAGCCTGAGCTGCCTCTTTTGTTTTCCAGGTCCCCAGGAATTGATAGCCCGTAAATTCTCCCAATGGAGCACCTACTTTCAGAATTGAAATATTCTGCTGAGGCTGTCCGATGCCACTGACAATAACATTGTCCAGACCATTCAGATTTAATACTTTATTATCGTTGAAGGACATTTCGAACCAGGTTGTCCATTTTAATTTTCCTACATGCGGACTGAGAGGAGTTCCTGAAATTCCGATCTCAATACCCCGGTTCTGGATACTTCCGATATTACGCTGGTAGCTCCCGCCACCGAGATAAGCCGGTGTCTGGTAACTGAATAAGAGGTTGGATATTTTTTTATTGTAAGCATCGACTGAGAGGTTCAACCGGTTATTTAAAAACGAGGCGTCAAAACCGATGTCGGTTTGCAAAGTGGTTTCCCAAACCAGATCTGTTGCTACCGGCGTACCAAGTGGTGTAGATATGGAAAGTGTGTTGCCATCAAAATAATAACCGACATTACTTGTATTGATTACCGGTATGGATGAATAAGGTGGTATTCCCTGATTACCCGTTTCTCCATAACTGGCGCGGAGTTTCAGAGCAGAGAAAACTTTTGAGTTCTCCATGAAATTTTCTTTAGACAGGTTCCATCCAACAGCCACAGATGGGAATGTGCTGTATTTAGTGGTTAACCGGGAAGAACCATCGTCCCTGATGCTGGCAGTAAGAAGATATTTTTCCTTGTAAGAATAATTTATCCTTCCCATGAATGACTGCAGTTCGCTGGAGGAATATCCTGATGTCGTTTGTTGTGTAAGACCAAGGCCAAGGTTATAATATCCGAGGGCATAGGTAGACAGATTGGATGCAGTAGCATTGATATTCTGATTTGTTCCCTGCGAATATTCATACAGGCCTGTCAGAGTAAGTGCATGGTCGCCTGTGAGCAAACTATAAGTAAGGAAGTTACTGGTTTGAAAAGCGCTATACCAGTTTGTATTTCCTGATGCGTACCCGGAAGATAATCCATTGATTACGGTCTGACTGGTACCCAATCCAAAAAGTGAACGGGTCCATCCCCATTGTGATTCATAAGAGTTGGAAGAAGTAAAGGTGAGGTTTTTCAAAATATGATATGTCAGGACGCCTGTACCAACCGCATCGATGGAGTTCGCATCAACTGCCTGATTGGTAGCCTGTGCCACAGGGCTGACACTTAATGTTCCATAATTGGAGGTGAGTGTCAGTTTCCCGGTAGTCGGATCGTAAACGGGTTTCGTCGGATCCCAGAAGGCCGCTGATGGAAATGGATCTCCTGTATCCCCGCCTACATAAGCTGTGTTCCTGCTCGATGGAATGGCAGTCATTATATAGAACTTAAGATCCAGTTTATCATTTATCCTGAAATCGAGATTTGACCTTAAACTTCCCTTTTTATAATATTGATTCAGAATCAGGCCTGGCTGATCCAGATAATTAAATGAAACAAAATAACTCATGTGCTGTGACCCACCAGATACGGATGCCTCATAATTCTGCACCAGTGGTTTTTGCTGAAGTGCTTTCTGCCAGTCTGTTCCCGGATTGGTTTTAAAACCGTCCAGCTGTGCCGACGTAAAACCGGGAGGAAGACCGACTGCTGCATTTTGAATATTTACGGTATTGGCAAAATCGTACGCATCCATCAAATCCAGATCCTTTGCTATTTCCGCTTTTTGAAACCACGCATTCACATTTATTCTGGCAGCTCCTTCATGACCCGATTTAGTAGTTATAATGACGACTCCATTGGATGCCCTTGAACCATAAATTGCACCTGCAGAAGCATCTTTCAGAATTTCCAGTGATTCAATGTCACCCGGATTAATACTGGCAATAGATCCGCCGATATATCCGTCAATAACATATAACGGTTCGTTGGATCCTGTAATTGAGTTGGTACCTCTGATACGAACACTCAAAGGAGTTCCTGGCATACCATTGGTACTCTGAACTGCCACACCTGGCGCCGTTCCCTGAAGTGCCTGTTCCACTTTTACGATAGGCCTGGTTCCAAGTTCGTCTGGCTTAACCACACTGATTGCACCCGTAACATCCTTTTTCTTCTGCGTTCCATATCCCACTACAATCACATCATTCAATGTTTGCGCATTGTGTTTGAGCTGCACATCAAAATAATTTCCATTTCCGATTGATAGTTCAGTATTCAGGTAACCTACGAAAGTCACAACCAGCTGTGCTTTTGAATTACCTGAAAAAGGAAGTTCGAAATTTCCTGACGAATCTGTCAAAGTGGAAGTAGCAGTATTTTTAATATTTATACTCGCCCCTGCCAAAGGTTTGCCGTGATCATCGGTAACCTTACCTTTTATCAACCGGTTTTGGGAGAACCCGTGAAAAGAAAGGCCAAATACCAGTAGTAACAACAAAGGAAGTTTTTTCATATTAAGCAATGGTTTTGGTGATTAAAGACACAAATAACGCGGCAAGACCTTAACGAAATCGCTAATAATTGATTAATAACCTTATTAATTATAACTTTTTTAAAAGGATACTTACAAATAAAAGGGGAATGTAAAAACATTCCCCGTGGAGCAGAGCCAATAAATTAAAGGACCTTCTACTCTTGCTTATACCAAAAAGATTGACCAGTAATATTATATGACATCTTTACCCGATGCCTGGATAATGATGTAAAATACTTTTCAGCGATTAATCCACTTACTAATAATTGATTAACCCTCATATTAATTACCATTTTTTGAAAATATTCAATGCTTTTACGCCTTAGTCAATCCTTGTCCTAAGTAAATCAAATTTGAAATTTAACCGTCAGAGCGTATTTTCATGTAACGAGGACCTCCGGTAATGGCCATAACTAATTTTGATATTAATTGATTATTAAATGCCTGGTTAATCTTTTACCCGTTTATTACACCCGCCCCTGGCTTGTCAGTCATCCTATAATCCCCTACCTATTTCTCTTCCTTATATTATTTTATGTAACTAAAACAAGAATTTAAATAATGAATTATTCAAAGCTTCAACCTTATTGAATCGCCGGTCTGTTCTGAAAGCATTCGGACTCGGAACTGCGTCCGGTATTTTGGGAATCACAGGTGGAATTTCTTCTGTCAAAGCAGCCGGAATTGAAAAAACAAATCACAATGGCAGCCTGCCTGCTTTAAAAATCAGATCTGTAAAAGCAATCGGCACTAATCCTCAGGGAGCGAATCTTGTTATTGTAAAAGTCGAAACTACCGAACCGGGACTGTACGGCCTTGGTTGTGCCACGTTTACTCAACGGGCTGAAGCCGTAGTAGCTGCAATAAATAATTACATGGGTGATTTCTGCGTCGGGAAAGACGTGGACAATATTGAAGACATGTGGCAGTCTTTCTTTGTAAGTTCCTATTGGAGAAACGGGCCTGTTCTGAATAACGCGCTGAGCGGACTGGATCAGGCTCTCTGGGATATAAAAGGAAAACGCGCCAATATGCCGGTATATCAGTTGCTCGGTGGTAAGTCGCGATTTGCCGTGGATTGTTATGCACACGCCGACGGGAAGACCCCTGAAGAAGTTTCGGATAATGTACAAAAATATATTGATCAGGGATTTCAATATGTAAGGATTCAGCAGGGTGGATATGGTTCCCTATACCTTGCTCAAAATCCTGATTTCAGAGATGCCGGATTTGGAAAAGAAACTGATGACTTTATGGATGAGAACGCTTACCTGCAGGCCGTTCCTAAGATGTTTAGGGAAGTCAGAAAGAGATGCGGCGAAAACGTAGAGTTACTTCACGACACCCATGAACGCGTTCAGCCCATGAATATGATCAATATGTGTAAGAAACTGGAGGAATATAATCCTTACTGGATCGAAGATCCTGTGTCGCCTGAAAATATGTACTGGTTCAGACAACTTAGGGCAAGCACCTCGGTGCCTTTTGCGATGGGTGAATTATTTAATAACCAAAATGAATTTGTAGAGTATATGGCCGATCATTCCTTTGACTATATACGTTGTCACCTTTCACAGATCGGTGGTATTACTCCCGCAATGAAGGTTGCAAGATTGGGGAATTTTTCAATGTAAAGTCCGGATGGCATGGACCCGGTGATGTTTCACCAGTCGGTCATGCTGCCCAGTGCCATATTGATCTTGCCATCTGGAATTTCGGTGTACAGGAGTCCATTCAATTCTCGGACAAACTGAGAGAAGTTTTTCCAGGCACCCCTACATTAAAAAAAGGATACTTATATGTAAATGAAGTTCCCGGCCTGGGTGTTGATATTGACGAGAAAATGGCTGCAAAATATCCGATCAATAATCAGGCTGGCCATTGGACAATCAGGAAAAGGGATGGAACGATTATAAGACCCTAATTTTTCCTTATCAGCTTAACATTTTCAAATAACTCTTGCTTTATAAATATTACGCGTTATGATACGCGTTCACAACCCTGAATGTCCCCGAAAAAACATAGACCGGTTCAAATAATAGTCTGGCCTTTTGCCCTCAGCTTTTGTTTGCCGGGATCCTGCAAATTATCCGACAGGGAGGTCAAAAATAAGCATGTCATTAATTCTGTGGACTGGCCTATATACGGAGAAATAAAGCCGGTAACAGGTATTCTCACCTGAATCAAATCAATCTGAATAACGTAAATAAGCTGGAAATCGCCTGGTCTTATAGCTCAGAGGCCCGGGATTCTGGAGTCAGCGCAAAGCTTATGGGTTCTGAAATGGAATGTCAGCCAATTGTCGTTAACGGAATTTTTTATTCTACGAGTCCACAGTTGAAACTTTTTGCTCTTGATGCATCTGACGGCAAAAAAATTTGGGAATTTGATCCATTTAAAAATGGCAATAGCAAAAATAAACAACCTGCAGAGGCGTCGTTTACTGGGAAAACGGCCAAGGACAAGCGCATTATATATACCCCGCCGGCTCAGTCATTTATGCCATCAGCGCGTCTACGGGTCTCCCAGT
Source organism: uncultured Chitinophagaceae bacterium (assembly GCA_963705005.1). Taxonomy (GTDB): domain Bacteria; phylum Bacteroidota; class Bacteroidia; order Chitinophagales; family Chitinophagaceae; genus Puia. Next base: position 129,532 of record CAVPIO010000005.1, on the reverse strand, counting down.
TAAAGGTTTTGGGGCAGGACGGAAAAATCGATATGCATGCAGGTCTTGATATTAATCATGATGTAAGCAATCTCTACATAGCAGCACAAGCCCTGGCATAATTTATAAGAATACGCTTATTCTTGGTTCGGCCGTTTCGGAAGGAGGTGATGCGGCACCCAGGTTATGTCCGTGGGTTTGACATATTATCAGGAAGGTTGAAATGGGTTTTTCACACAATACCTCAACCGGGCGAGTTTGGCTATGAAACATGGCCTAAAAGATGCATATAAAAAAATCGGAGCTGCCAATAACTGGAGCGGCTTGACAATTGATGATAAAAGAGGAATAGTTTATTTAGGCACCGGATCGCCGGCCGCTGATTTTTATGGCGGGAGAGCGTGAGGGCATCAATTTATTTTCAGATTGTATCCTTGCTCTTGATGCGGAAACAGGAAAGTCGAAGTGGTATTACCAGACTATACAACATGACCTCTGGGACCGGGATATTCCATGTGCCCCAAACCTCGCAACAATAATTTATAAAGGAAAGAAAACCGATGTGGTCGTTCAGGCTACTAAAGATGGCCTGATATACGTGCTTGACCGTGATTCTGGGATTTCACTTTTCCCTGTTGAGGAAAAAAAGTTCCTATCACAGGAGTTCCGGGTGAACATCCGTGGCCTGTCCAGAAATATCCGCTAAAACCTGCCCCATTTTCAAATCAGGTTTTCAGTGAAGCAGACATAACGGATATATCAGCCGAGTCCCATGACTATGTGAAAAAGATCTTGACTCAACAAATCATTCCAATAAATTCCTTCCTCCCGGATTGAAAGCAACTCTTTTATATGGGTACAGCGGCGGGGCAGAATGGGGAGGAAATGCCATTGACTCCGATGGCATTCTGTACCAAAATGCAAATAATGCTTTGTGGAAACTACAAATGGAATCAGAAGCCGACAAGCGAATGGAATTTGTCTCCAAAGGCCAGGGCCTGTTTAACATCCACTGTTCTTCCTGTCATGGAACAGATAAAAAAGGAAATGGAGCAGAAATTCCAGGCCTTCTTAAAATCAGTTCCCATTTAAATGAAACAGAGATCAGCAATATCCTCCGGGATGGACGCCGCAGAATGCCTTCCTTCAGACAAATTCTTCCGGAAGAACGGGACGCCATCATTCACTTTTTGCTAAACGATCAAAAGACGAATCATAAGGCCTTGGAAAAATCGTTCAAAACAATCAATTACTCCAATCGAAAGCAGGAAGATTTTCCGTTTCGGCCTCCATACCTTATTAAAGTCTGGGAGAAGCTGCGCGATCGGCAGGGTTATCCGGCAACTAAACCGCCCTGGGGAACACTGAGTGCAATTAATTTGAGTACAGGAGACTATGTGTGGAAGGTTCCACTTGGTGAGCATATGGAACTAACTAAAAGAGGAATTCCGGTAACCGGTACAGAGAATTATGGTGGCCCCATCGTAACCGACGGAGGACTTGTATTCATAGCTGCAACCAGAGACGAAAAAATCAGGGCGTTTAATAATAGAACGGGAAAAGTGGTATGGGAATTTTCACTCCCGGCTGCTGGTTTTGCGACACCCGTTACTTATGAGGTGAACGGTAAACAATATATCGTGATAGCTGCGGGTGGAGGAAGAGGATTAAAATCCGGGGTTTCCTATATAGCTTTTGCTCTTCCATGAAATTTTTATTTCATTTTACAGCATTCTGCAAAAATTCTCTAATCTCAAAACCTTCCGGAAATGACCAGGGGTCTCAAATTTTCTTATCTCTATTTTATTGCCCTCCTGTTTTTTATCGGCTACATTTCCTTATCCCCCGGCGGGAAATTTCTCATTTGAAGGGTGGCTATTGACCGGTTTTTTTATTTCCCTGGCATTGGCTTTTCGGAATTCTCCAATGTTGAAGGGATTTTCATACACACTGATGATCTTTGCGGCAGTTAGTCTTGCCATGTACTACCCCGCATATTTTCAAAAAGTAGGAAGTTTGAGATTGTCCGTTCTGATCCTGCCATTATTACAAATTATTATGTTTGGTATGGGTACGGAGTTAAGTATAAAAGAATTCCGGAAAGTGCTCAATGAACCAAAAGGCATTCTGATAGGAATTTTTTGTCATTATACAATAATGCCCGCACTGGGATTCACGCTTGCCTGTGTTTTTAGATTTCCGAAAGAAATTGCTGCAGGTGTAATTCTTGTGGGATGCTGCCCCAGCGGTCTAGCTTCCAATGTAATGTCATTTCTGGCCAGAGCTAATTTGGCGCTATCCATATCCGTAACAGCCGTTTCCACCATGCTTGCCCCGCTTTTAACGCCCATGCTCATGCGCCTGCTTGGAGGAGAATTTATTGAAATTCAATTTTGGCCAATGGTATGGGATATCGTAAGGATCGTAATTCTCCCTATTTCTGCAGGTTTAATTTTTCATTATTTTGTTCGAGGGCGTTTTTCTTTTATTGACAAAGCGATGCCCATCATTTCCATGGGGGGAGTAGCATTGATAATCCTGGTCATAACCGCAACGGGCAGGGAAAGTCTTCTTCAGGTTGGTTTGAAATTGATCCTTGTTACTTTCATTCAAAATATTGCTGGCTATACACTGGGTTATTGGTCAGGCCGATTATTCAAACTAAGTGAAAAAGATTGCAGGACGATTTCCCTGGAGGTAGGAATGCAAAACGGAGGCTTGGCATCAGGTCTTGCTTTAACAATGGGTAAATTAGGCACTGTTGGCCTGGCACCTGCAGTATTTGGACCAACTATGAATATTACGGGATCAACACTTGCAAACTGGTGGCACAGGAGACCTATTTTCGCCGGTATTTTTTCAACGAAGGCGGAAGAAGAATACTTACAAAAGAACCCGTCACGAAATTCCCTGTGACCGCATTTGTTAAAACCATAAAATCGAGGCCATGCGTTCTGTCGCGTATAATATTGACTGGTCTGTCTGATAACACTTTACCGGGTATTCCATTTCCAAAAAGCCCACGTATTAATATGACAAGTAAAATGGAGGCTAAAACAGTAGCAACAATGGTCCCGAATATTACCTCTTTTTCACCGGTACCCATAAGGGAGAGCGTTCCCCGATTCTCATTCTTCCATCTGCTGATAAACAGGAGATACACACTAATAATTACCATGAAAAGAAAATTTCCAAGATATAGCAGCCATGCCTGCGTATAATTTGCCTCCTGAATGAAAAAGAAAACCGGAATACAATAAATCAAACCGGCCATTAATCCGAAGATTAAGCTTGTACGGGTAAACGGAATCTTAAACATACGATCTGAGTAATAATAATTTATACATAAAAAATCATTCCCCTGATCGTATTGCAACCGACTGAACTTTATCCTGGATCTTTTTTGCTCAGAATTGGGCTGTAATTCCCTATTTTATTCTGAAATTGACTGAAGTCAAAAGAGTGAGATTTATATCCATTTAAAGAATGTTATTGAATGTGTCTCTTCAAAAATTTAAAGATCATTTTACTTTCTATAAAACAATGTCCTCGATCTTAAAGAAAAGGTATTGAAATCGACAATTGAATTTACCAAAAAGATCTTATCAGCAGTCTACCAGATTTATATTAAGATATTTAATGAAAAAGGCAGATACCAGATGATCAACCTAATATCAATTAAACAGTAGGAAGCATTACCCATTCTAAGAGAAATAATATGGTATCTTCTGCTTTGAGTTCAAACTTAAATTGGAAATCGTAAGTATTTCTTAATCCTCTTGAAATGCCTGTTAAATCATTTACTGTATATTACTCGAGAATTTTCCAAAATTTATCTGAGAACCGAAGAACATATCCACGTACCTACGAAAATCAAAATACCGGTAACCAGCAAAAACCGGACAATCCATTTTCTTGTTAACAGATAATTTTTAGACAATTCAAAACACCAAGCAACTAATTCCTAACAAAAATTCTAGATTAGAATTACTGGAAAGGAAGGAGAAAATTAAACTGTTCTCTGAAGAGGAAAAATTGTATAATTGAGAAACAGAGTAAGAGAATTAAGTAAAAGATAATAAATATAAATAGGGCCTTTCTTCCAGGAGAATTCCAATCCCGAACATAATACTAGAAGAACATTTCAAAACAGAGTGACCATGCCACGCCAAGGAATGGTTCTATTCTCTGTTGAATTCAAAAGATCAGATTTTATTATGAATAGAGGACTAGAAAAGATTCTCATAGCGAAGATTTTGAAATATAATCCTTACCTATACTAAGGAAAATAAGGCTAATTATGCAAAAGAACCAATTTATTTAATAGCGGCCTACAAGGCTTTTATGCCTGAATAACCCACATCGACACGGTTTTCCTATATTTTTTCCGTGGCTATGCCGAAAATGTAAAACGTCTTAAGACACCCTTTATCGCCAGGGCGATCTATCCGGGGTATATTCCCCCTAAAAAATCAAAATTAAATAAAAATACCAGATCCTAATATGAAGCAAAACCATAGTTGTCAGCACCCCTGTAGCTGCTTTTGAGATGATCCTTAACCGGCCCCGGAACATCGTGATCATCATATGGAATATGCGTTTCAAGATGCCGTCCTGATCTGGTTGAAATAAGCGGTTGCCTCCCCATTATTATGATCCCTGTCTTCAAAGGTCACACTCCATCCCTTATTGGAATGTTTCCATTCTGAAGGCGTTGACTGAGGATATTCCTTTTGAAATGACTGGGATACATTTCTGGGTGGGTTATGACCGCTCTGAGAGAAGCCATAAAAACTGCAAATGCTTAATAGCAGGATAAATAGAATATTTTTCATGTTAGCGTTTTAGAGTACAACTCAATAACCTTGCCTGATATAGGCTGAACAAAAATGGATACCAGTATGCGCACGCCCTTTCAGGAGTATGGCGGCAAACGAATGACCGGGATGAAGATTAAAAATACAGGAATGGGATTCGCCCATGAATCTTTTTGATTAGGTTTGTCATGCCATTGGATCAAAGCCTGGATTCTGAAGCGACACTGCGGATTTAACTGAAACAAATTTACCAGCTAAGCGATTTGCCTCTCCGGCTGAATCGACCTGCCAAATGCCTTAAATAATGTTCATCATGAAACAAAACATTTACCTGACAAAATGTAACGGTGTTTTGAGATTTGTTTTCCTAAAAGCATTTATTTTTTTCTTTCTGGCTAATAATGCTTTTGCACAAATTCCGGTAACGGAGACGGTAATTAAAGGTAAGGTTACGGATGCGCAGTTAAATAAGCCGCTAACCGGAGTTAGTGTAACCCTGAAAGGAACAACCACCGGCACGTTCACGGATGCAAACGGAAATTATTCTGTTTCTGCAGGACCCGGAACCACTTTGATTTTTTCTCATATCGGTTATAAAAGCACAGAAATCCTGATAGGTTCCACATCGGTGATCAATGTTGGATTGCAGCCTTCTTCCGAGCAATTGACTGATGTTGTTGTAACTGCATTGGGTATTACCAGGGAAAGGCGGTCTGTTGGTTATTCTGTATCGGAAGTAAAGGGATCTACCCTCACCGAAGCCCGTGAAAACAGCTTTGTCAATGGTCTTGAAGGAAGGGTGGCAGGCGTTAATGTAAGCGGTGTGGCTACAGGACCAAACGGGGCGACAAATGTAGTCATTCGGGGTATCACCTCTATGACCGGTAATAACCAGCCGCTCTATGTGGTAAATGGTATCCCATTGGTTAATAATAATTATGCAACAACAGATGTAAATACGGGTTATGGTGGTAAGGACGGAGGTGATGGCATCGGTGATATTAACCCCGATGATATTGAAACCATTTCTATATTAAAAGGGGCCGCGGCTACTGCATTATATGGTTATCGCGGTGCAAACGGAGTTATATTGATCGTCACTAAAAAGGGAAGAAGTGGTGAAGGCCTCGGTGTTGAAATAAACTCCAATTATGTTATTCAGGATGTAATAGATAATACTGATTTTCAAAAGGAGTACGGTCAGGGTTATAACGGAGCCAAACCGATTAGCGGAGCAGATGCGCTTGGATCAATGGAATCCAGCTGGGGCGCAAAACTAGACGGATCCCTTACCCCACAGTTTGATGGCGTTTCAAGGCCATATTCCGAATCTGCAAAAGGCAACCTTTCACGTTTTTACAAAGCAGGCGGTGCAGCTACTAACACAATCTCTTTCAGCAAGGGATTTGGCGATGATGGCGCTACAAGATTTTCCTTCAGCTATCTCGACAATAATAGCTATGTTCCCAATGCAGGCCTACAGCGTTTTACTTTTACGCAAACCACAAATCTGAAATTAGATAAGCACTTAACCTTAGACCTATCATCGTCATATATTTCTGAAGATACCAAGAATGCGCCCAATGTTGCTGACGCGGTAGGCAATCTAAACTGGGGCCCCATGTTTGTACCACCCAACATAAATATTACCACTTTAGGAGGGCCCAGGCATGATGGTACAATGGCAAATGGTTATGAGCTAAACCCTTTTTCTGACGTCTATACGACCAACCCTTATTTTGCTGCATATAAATTCCAGGGTGCCATTCACCGCAACCGTTTCATAGGGTCAGCGAATCTGAGATATACTTTTGATAATGGGTTTTTTATCGGGTTTCAGGTGGCAGATGACTATACTAATGACCGTAATACCAACATAACACCAACTGGCACAGGTTATGAACTTGGAGGCGACATGAGTGAACAGAATGTGAAACAAACCGAGTTGAATATTGACCTGACAACCGGCAAGAGATTCAGGCTTTCGAAGGACTTTACATTGAATACCCTGGTAGGGGTAAATTATAGGAAATCGGTCCAGGAATTTGTTACCGCCGCGGGGCAAACCTTCGCAACAGAATTCTTATATAATATACAGAATCTGGAAACACTTCAGGATCAGTATTCACTTAATAATGAAGAATACCAATCCATTTACGCCAGTGCCGACATAGCGTACAAAAATTATTTATATCTGACCGTTACGGGGCGGAATGACTGGTATTCAACCCTGGCGCCAGGAAAGATAAACTATTTGTACCCATCGGTCAGCGGTTCATTCGTGTTCTCCGAATTGTTGCACATGCCGGCCATGGATCTTGGAAAATTAAGACTTAGTTATGCCAGTGTAGGCGGTGCGGCTGACCAGCCTTATCAAACCTTGCAAACCTATGGCATACAGGGTACCTTAATTGTTCCGAGCGGAACATACCCGATCGGCTCCGCAGGCGGCTCCACTGTTCCCAACAGCGGTTTAAGGCCGTCTCAGAGGCAGGAATTTGAGATAGGAACTGAAATGGATTTCTTTAAAAACAGGCTGAGATTTGATCTCGCAGTGTACCAGAAAAAAGTTATTGATGATATTGTACCGGTAACTATTGATTATACTTCAGGGTACAATTCAGCCCTCCTTAACGTGGGTACCCTGCGGGATAATGGTATTGAACTGGCGCTTGGAGCCACGCCTTTTAAAACCCGGGAATTCAGCTGGGATGTTGATTTTAACGGCACCTATAATTCAAGTAAAGTGTTATCATTGGGAGACCAGCAGGAGATTACGCTTGGCTCTGCAACACCCGACTGGGGCTCGATTGCATACATACAACAGATAGTGGGTAAATCGGCCCAGCACATAATTGCACAATCGCCTGCTCTTGATGATAAGGGTAATATTATTATAGACCCTGTAACCGCCGCTCCCGATCCTTCAAGTTCAGTTCCCAAGGATTATGGTTCGGCAATAGATCCCTGGACACTTGGCATCACCAATACATTCAGGTATGGGCACTTTAATTTATCTATCCTGATTGACGGGAAATTTGGTGGCAAATTATTTTCCAATACAAATTTTGTTGCTTACGTACAGGGACTTGCAAAACAAACACTGCCCGGCAGGGATCAGACCTTCGGAACAGAAGAAGATTACCCGGCAACCTATTATGGCAACTGGGCAAATGCTGACCAGGGACTGTTTGTATATGATGCCAGTTTCATTAAATTCAGGCAGATTATTTTCGGGTATGATTTCCCTACCAAAATGTTCAATAATAAGATTCATGGTTTGAGGCTGAGCTTTGTTGCCAGGAATGTGTTTACCATCATGAAACATACGCCAAACATTGATCCTGAGACCAACTACTCAGCGTCCATTTACTCTCAGGGACTTGAGTCGGCAGCAGTTCCATATTCCAGAACGATCGGCCTTAATCTGAACATTAAATTGTAAACATATACGCGTATACGCAGTAACACTTATTATTATGAAATTCAGAACAATATATTTAATAGCGGGTGCATTTATGATAATTGCTTTCGCTTCCTGTAAAAAGGAACTATTAAAAACAAATATCAATCCTGATGCAACTACTGCCAGTAGCTATGACCCTAATTTTTTACTGACTACCTCGCAACTGATGTACACAGGCAGTACAGATTTTGGGGCAGAAAACTGGCAAACTGAATGGGGTGAGATAGCCGGCTTTATACAGCATGTCGCTTCTACAAATACTTCTTTTTATTCGGGCGACAAATATTTAAACAGCGTTGGAAATTTTGGTGTTTATTTTGATCATTCTTACATATACCAGGTTCAACCGGTGGTGGAACTTTACCAGCTGACGCTCAATAAGCCGCAATACGCGAACCTGCACCAAATGGCCAGGATAATGAAAGCGCTTATATTTGAGCGCATAACTGATATTTATGGCGACATTCCTTATTTCCAGGCAGGCCTGGGTTACTATAGCCGCATATACGCACCCGTGTACGACAAACAACAGGATATTTATACTGATTTATTAAAAGAGGTATCACAAGCCACAGACAGCCTGGATGCAACTGCTGATTACCCTACAGGTGATGTGTTTTATTCATCCGCCGGAACAAATCAGATCAGCGAATGGAAAATGTTTGGCAATACATTGCTTCTGCGCATGGCCATGCGCTTAACCAAGGTGGATCCGACAACCGCACAGTCATATGTTACAAAAGTTCAGGGTCTTACCATGAGCAGCAATGCAGATAATGCAATCGTTGAACATGCCGCTGGCATTGAAACACAAAACCGGGATGCATGGTCGATTATCCAGGAAGACAGTACGGATTTAAGATTATGCAGTACATATATTGATTCCCTTCAGTTTAATAATGATCCCAGATTGCCCTTCATGTCAGAAATATTTGCAACCGAAGATACCAGTTCGGCTGACCAGATTGGATTGCCACCGGGTTATATAATAGGCGGTAGCAACCCTGCATTTGATATTACCCAAAGGCCTGATTATCCCGCCACGGGGATGGATGGTTACTCCAGACTAAATGATAATATATTAAGCTATACTGCCCCAAATCTTATACTGACCTATGCCGAGTCAGAATTCCTGCTTGCCGATGCAGCTAAACGCTGGTCAATCGGAGGTAGTGCCGAAACGCATTATAAAAACGGTGTACTGGCAGCAATAACCCAATTATCTGCATATGGAGATGCAAGTACAATCAGTGATGCTGATGCCGAGGCATATTATGATGCCCATCCCTACGATGATGCAAACGGCCTTAGCCAGATAAATACCCAATTTTGGCTATGCACGGTGATGAACGAATATGAGGCCTGGAGTAACTGGCGCCGAACAGGTTATCCGGCGTTAACACCTACCAACTATACGGGTAATGTAACAGGCGGAACGATTCCACGAAGACTGGAATACCCGCCTAGTGAAAAAGTTACAAACGGCACTAATTATAATGCTGCAATAGCGAATTTACCGGGCGGCGATAAGCTAACCAGCCGCATGTGGTGGGATAAGCAATAAATGGCGCCGATCAGCTCGTTTCAGAGGATGGGTTTAAGCACTTTCCATACATTTTCCGCCACTATTTTGTGGCCCTGAACATTTGGGTGGATACCGTCCTGCTGATTTAATCCCGGCAACCCGCCCACTCCTTCCAGCAGGAATGGAACAAGGTATATTTTATTCCTGACAGCCAGTTGCTGAAATACGGTTCTGAATGCTGAAGCATATTTTTCCCCCATATTGGGCGGGATCTGCATTCCGGCCAATATGATTTTGGAGGAAGGATATTTTAGCCTCACTTTATCAATAATGCGCTGAAGATTCTTTGTGGTTTCCGACATGGGAATTCCCCTTAAGCCATCATTTCCTCCCAACTCAAGTACAAAAATATAAACAGGTTGACGCAGAACCCAGTCAATTCGGCTATTTCCCCCGGCGGAAGTCTCGCCACTCAATCCCGCATTGATCACCTGGTAAGGAAGCCCAAGGGAATCTATTTTTGCCTGTATCAACGAAGGAAAAGCTTCTGAGGGATCAATACCAAATCCGGCAGTAAGGCTGTTGCCAAAAAAAACAATGTTTTTACGGATTTTATTATTCTCAGGCGGAAGCTCTTTTTTAACTGAGGGCTGATCCGGTGTTTGTACAGATTTCTCTGTCTTTCCTCTTTGATTGCATCCAGAACACAACCACATCACAAAGGACCAACCAATTATAACAATAGCTTTACACATGAGTCGGTAAATTAGTCGAATCAAAAAGATATTTTAAAAACGTAAATTACCAAAATAGTTTACTTATCGTGGATACCATTCTTAACATTCAGAATTTAAGCAAAACCTATTCAGGTGCGGGCCGAACCCTGACCGTTCTTTATAATATCAATTTATCAGTGGAAGCCGGCGCAACGCTGGCTGTAGTCGGGCCCTCAGGCAGCGGAAAGACTACGCTATTGGGATTAAGCGCCGGGCTCGACCGCTCTACAACGGGCACCATCGAATTAAACCATATTCCGCTGGACAAACTCAGTGAAGATGAACGTGCGAAAGTCCGGAATCTTTATGTTGGTTTTATTTTTCAAAACTTTCAGCTCCTGCCCACATTAACTGCACTCGAAAATGTTATGGTGCCCCTCGAACTTCGCGCGGAAAAAAATATAAAGAACCGTTCAAGGGAGCTAATGGATAAAGTTGGGCTTGGCGACAGACTCCATCACTATCCGGCTCAACTTTCCGGAGGAGAGCAACAAAGGGTTTCGCTGGCCCGAGCCTTCTCCAATAATCCAAAAATTTTGTTCGCCGATGAACCTACGGGAAATCTCGACTCCGAAACAAGCGAAAAAGTAATCAAATTGTTGTTTGATCTTAATGCGGAAGCAGGAACAACATTGATCATTGTAACCCATAATTCGGAGCTGGCAGCCGGAACCCGCCGTATCGTACGCCTTAAGGGAGGAAGTATTATTGCTGATGAAAGAAAGTCATAGACATCCAAATTTAAGCTGGCTTTTCAACATGGCCTGGCGGGACAGTCGCCGGAACCGGTCGCGTTTGCTATTGTTTTTATCTTCCATTATACTGGGTATCGGAGCACTGGTGGCTACATTTTCCTTTGGTTATAACCTTCAGCATGATATTAATGATCAGGCCAGGACCCTTGTCGGGGCTGACCTCGTCATTGATGATAACCAGCAGCCTGCACCTCAAATGCAGCACTTATTGGATTCCCTTGGCAATCAACGTTCCCAGGAACGCACGTTTGCCTCCATGATCTATTTTATCAAAAATCATGGAACCCGCCTGGTGCAGGTCCGTGCCCTGGATGGCAATTATCCTTATTATGGCTCCCTTGAAACCACGCCTGTACAGGCAGGTCTGTCATTCAGGTCCGGGCAGAATGCACTTGTAGATAAAATCCTGATGCTACAATATGGAGCTGCTGTAGGCGATTCGATAAAGATCGGAGGAATTAGCTTTGTTATCAGTGGCATATTGAATAAGGCTCCCGGGCGAAATGAAATTTCCACCACGGCGGCGCCACCTGTTTATATTCCGCTTCGTTTCCTCGCCCAAACCGGTTTGCTGAAGAAAGGAAGCAGAATTGGTTATCGTTACTATTACAAATATGATTCAGCAACAGATATACAAAAACTGGTTGCATCCATTGAACCAAGGCTGGAAAAAGCAGGCATGGATTATGAAACCGTTGAAACCAGGAAAAAGAATACCAGCAGGGCATTCGATGATTTTACCCAGTTCCTGACCCTCATCAGTTTTATTGCATTATTACTCGGATGCATCGGCGTAGCCAGTGCAATTCATATTTACATTCGCGAAAAAATAAGTTCTATTGCTATTCTCCGCTGCCTTGGCACTAAATCCTCGCAAACATTTTTGATTTACCTGATCCAGGTGGCGGGCATTGGCCTTACCGGATCCATCCTGGGCGCCGTGCTTGGTACGGTAATCCAGCAGGTATTACCTGTGATTCTGAAAGATTTTCTTCCCTTTCAACCGACGACAGCCATTTCCTGGCTCGCCATCATCCAGGGCCTCATCCTGGGACTTATCATTACCATTTTATTTGCACTATTGCCGCTGATCTCCATTCGGAATATTTCTCCCCTTAACAGTCTTCGGTTATCACTAGAGCCGGCACGCGGAATGCGCGATCCATGGAGATGGCTTTTATATGTACTCATCCTGTTTTTTATTGCCGGTTTTTCCCGGTGGCAAATGCACAGCTGGCCCAAAGCCATTGTTTTTTCCGGAAGTATGCTGGGTGCTTTTTTATTTTTATTTCTGATTGCGCACCTGCTGATGTGGCTGGTGCGCCGTTTTTTTCCTTCTTCCTGGAATTATCTGTGGAGGCAGGGCTTCGCCAATCTATATCGTCCAAATAATCAGACGATCGTCCTGATCATTACGATCGGGCTGGGCGCAGCCTTTATCGGTACGCTATATTCAATACAAAGTATGCTGATCAGCCGGGTATCTTTATCCGCAAGTGTCAACCAACCCAATATGGTTCTTTTTGATATTCAGTCTGACCAGGAAAAAGCGATGGTATCCATGACAAAACAATATGGCCTGCCGGTCCTGCAACAGATTCCAATCGTGACCATGCGTGTTGAAAGGATCAATGGAATCAGCGCAGCAGAGGCATTGAAAGATAGTGCCGACTCCATTCCACAGCGTGCCTTTGAATCAGAACTCCGGGTTACTTACCGGGACTCTCTTCTGGGAACAGAAAAAATAATTGCCGGCAAATTCGGACCTGCTGTTAAGAGGCCCGGTGATACAGCACAGATTTCCCTTGAAGACGGGTATGCCTCCCGTTTGCACTTAAAGATCGGAGACAGGATTTTGTTTAATGTGCAGGGCATCCTGGTTCCCACCATCATTGCCAGTTTAAGAAAGGTAGACTGGCGGAGGGTTCAACCCAATTTCCGGATTGTTTTTCCCAGGGGCGTCCTGGAGACAGCGCCACAATTTTTTGTGCTGATTACTCATGTGACTTCCAGTGAATTGTCTGCGCACTTTCAGCAGGCGGTCGTGGGCAGGTATCCTAATATCTCCATTATTGACCTCGAATTAGTGCTGAGTGTACTGGATAGTATTCTCAATAAGATTGGTTTTGTCATCCGCTTTATGGCTGGTTTCAGTATCAGCACAGGCCTGGTTGTTCTCATAGCATCCGTCCTCATCAGCAAATATCAGCGCATCCAGGAAAGTGTTCTGCTTCGAACGCTTGGAGCGAGCCGCAAACAGATATTGATCATTACCAGCCTGGAATATTTCTTTCTCGGCGGCCTGGCGGCCGGCACCGGAATTTTCATGTCTCTCGCCGGCAGCTGGGCCCTGGCTAAATACAGCTTTGAAGGTTCCTTCTCACCGGAATGGCCGGCCCTGATTGCAGTATTTCTGAGCATCACTCTGTTAACTGTTTTGATCGGGCTCTTTAACAGCCGCGAAATTCTGAATAAACCTCCTTTGGAAATTCTCAGGAAAGAGGTCTGATATCAGGGGTCGAAGAAATAGGCAAATTCCGGACAGGGCTGTGATCCCATTTGGTACGGAAATTGATTTTACAATCGGTAAATCTGCAATTGTGCGATTAAATATTGAAGCCTTTTCCGGGGCGGTTATATTGATATGTTCACTGGCTGTCCTTGGTTTTTCCAAAGCAGACGATTCATTTTTATCAAAGGCAAGCCAGCTTAATCTTGCTGAAATAGAATCAGGTAAGCTGGCAGCGTCAAAGGGAGACTCCCAGGAAATCAAAAACTATGGGCAGCAAATGGCAAATGATCATGCAGCAGCCCAGAAAGACCTGGTCGCCCTGGCAAAAAAAGAAACGGTGAGCCTTCCCAAGGAACCTGATCAGGAACACAAGGCCTTAAGAACGGAACTGATAAATCTTTCAGGTCAGGCCTTTGATTCAGCGTACCTGAAAAGCCAGTTACTCGATCAACAATCGGCTGTTACGCTTTATCAGGCAGAAATTGAAAGCGGAACAGATGCAGATGCCATCGTTTACGCTAAAAAATACCTGCCGAAATTAAAGATGCATTTGGAAATGTTTCAATCTGCCGCTTCTGGAAAATGATACAGGATCACGGCCGTTGTTTAGTTCACCAGGATCCTGATCAAAGCGATCCGTGGTAAACCTTTAATTATAAAGTTTCGTTTGCAAATCCTTTTATTTTTCAGGCAGCCATTCCAGGCAAACGGGTGATTTAATCCGCTCGGCCAAATGTTCAGGCTTAATCATTCCTGAGCTTTTGTCAATTTTAAAAACTGCTATTGAATCAGAATCCTGGTTTGCAGCGAGCAGCCAGTTACCGGTCGGATCAAGATTGATATCCCGGGGCGTTTTGCCCATCGTCTTCTCCCGACCAACAATTTCAATAGTTTCTCTTTCCCTGTCAAACCACAATACGGTGACACAATTTTCCCCGCGTTCAGAAATATAAATGAATTTTCCATTTCTGGATATTCTGATTGCTGCTGCACATGGCGAACCATTGAAATCCTTCGATAAAGTGGGAAATGTAATAATTGGTTCCATAAGTCCATTAGCATAACGCATCACCGTAACCGTAGCCGTCAACTCATTTAGAACAAATACAAAATTTCTCTCGCCATCAACTGCGATATGCCGCGGGCCGCTGCCCGCTGGCAATGATATTGCCTGCTTCAATTCTATCATATACTTCTTCTTATCGATATGATAAACCATGATCTTATCAATTCCCAGGTCGGCCACCAAAACGTTATTGAAATTTTCATCTGTCATCACCATGTGCGCATGGGCTCTTTCCTGGCGAAAATGGTTCACACTGTTTCCCTCCTGCTGAATCAGTTTTGCATGTGCCAATACTTTTCCATCCTCCGCGATCGGGTAAATGACCGTATTTCCTGTTTCATAACAAGCTACCAGG
Organism: uncultured Chitinophagaceae bacterium; assembly: GCA_963705005.1. Taxonomy (GTDB): domain Bacteria; phylum Bacteroidota; class Bacteroidia; order Chitinophagales; family Chitinophagaceae; genus Puia. The sequence goes on along the minus strand of CAVPIO010000005.1, from coordinate 114,281 downwards.
AGGCAGTTGTTTCTTTTGGAAAAGGAAATATGGCAGGGTAAACCACCTGGGATTTCCTGTTCATTCATAAGTTGCAGTGAGAAGTCCTGCTGATTAATTTTGTAGGCCTGCACCCGCGGTCTATTTACCTGGTGGACTTCAATATGCGTATATAGATAACCGCGTGAAGGAATACAGAGATAACTTGGATTGGTCGAAGGCCGGGCATGTTTGAATTGCAATGAACCGCTGACCGGATCAAATTCAAAACAATAAATGCCGTTTCCATGTCCGCCAAAATCGCCGGTAATCATTTCGGTATAAGATCCCGCATATAATATCATGGCTCTTATTTAGTTTTTTTATAGGATTGGCTGTACGCCTCCTGCAATTGGTCCAGTACTTTGGAAGGATCATTGTCATTTTTCAAATAGGCATGTAAAACCTCTCCCAGGTATTTTTGGAATTCCGGCCATCCCCTATAACGGGGGCGCACAAAGGCATTCGTCAATGTGTCAAAAACATTAAAGAAGAAATTATCTGTAAGCTCATTTGCGAATTTGGATTTCCATGTAACACTGTTTGCCGGCTGGCCCTGTGCCATGAGATAGACCGAGCTTTGAATTTCGGAACTGCAAACCCATGATGCAAATTCAACTGCTTCATTTAGATATTTACACTTTGCTGATACCGCAATACCCGTTCCTCCCAAAACGGCATTTGTAACACCCGGAGCGCCGCCATAACGCAATATATTTTTCCTGAATCCGACCCTCGAATAATTGGTATAGCAAAATAACAGGGGCGCATAAACGATGCCATCATTGGCTGACATGTAATCGCAGAGTTGGATGGGATTCCAGTTCAGACTGTTTTCATGAAAATTATCCCTCATGCTCCGCATGAGTTCAAGTGATTGCAAGCCCGTCCCGCGCCTCACCAACATTTCATTTCCCTCCTGAACTGGCGATCCCAACTGAGCGGTGATGGTTAAAAAGGAGCATAAACTATCGGTGGGGCAAAGCGCCATGCCAACCTGCAAATTCCTGCGTTTCAGCATTTCAGTCAATTCAAAAACCTCAGTCCAATTTTTCGGAATCCCGAAATCTCCCAGAAGGTCGGGCCGGTACGCGGAACATTGAACGGCCGCGTCCACCGGGATTGCCCATTGCTTTCCCTTATAATTATAGCTCGCAAAACAGGGTCCTGCACTTTGTTTTTTAAGCTCATTTAATTTTTGTCCCGGCAACAGTTCATCTAAAGGAACCAGGCATTTTGTTTCGAAGGCAACACCAGCATGCGGATGATCAATGATCATTAAATCAAACGCTTCCGCTAACGCAGCAAGAGATTGATCTCCAAAATTGGTCAGCGATCTTTTTTCCCATGTTAGTTTTATGCCAAACAATTTTTCATACAACGCTGAAGATGCAATCATTGGAGCATATCCTCTTGGATGATCCCATGTAATTCCTGTTAATTCCATCACTCATTTCTTTTTCATCAGACAATTCTATGAAATTCCAGCATCTACTCCCTGTCTCTCATAAATTTATTCAATGTATCGGGGCAGGGTGCACAGTCCGCCATCTACTTTAATATCTTCACCCGTGATAAATCCAGCTTCATCGGATGCAAGAAACACAGCCGTCATGGCTACTTCATGGGGAGTTCCCATTCTTTTTACTGCATGCATAGCGGCGCTTTTTGCGAGATAGTCCGGGCCCTCTTCCTTTGCTCTTTGTTCATTCATTGGGGTAAGAATGGCGCCGGGTGAAATGCTGTTAAACCTTACATTGCATTCACCGAACTGGCCTGCAAGTTGATTGGTTATGGAAAGAATCGCTCCTTTCGCACCCGCATAAGCAGTCCAATCCTGCCAGCTTCGGAATGCCTGTGTGGAAGCGATATTTATAACAGAACCAGATCTTTGCTTAACCATGTGAGGAAGCGTCAGCTTAGTTGTGCGGTAAATGCTTTTAAGATTTATATTCATCAGCTTATCCCAGTCCGCTTCCGGCATTTCCATAATATTTCCCCTAATGGAGACAGCAGCGTTATTTACCAGAATATCTATTCTTCTGAATTCATCAATCGCAGCGAGGATCAGGCGCCCGACATCTTCCATTATGCCAACATCACATCTGATGGCACGTACAACAGCTCCGCCGGCACCCATCCTATCTGCTTCCATTGAACATTTTTTTTCATCAATATCTCCGGCAATTACCATTGCCCCTTCTTTTGCAAAAGCTTCACTGATGGCAAGTCCGATTCCATTGGCCGCCCCTGTGATTACTGCAACTTTATTTTTCAGTCTCATTTTTATAGCCTTTTGATTTTCTGTTTAGCCAATACGATTCAATTTCTTCCAGACTTTTTCCTTTTGTTTCAGGTATTATCTTTATGGCCATGTAAACTGCCGGGGAAGTCAATAGTGCAAATAACCAAAAAGTTCCGGCCGGCTTGAGCTTTTCAAGAAATACCGGTGTAAGCTGCCCTACCAGGGCAGTGCCGATCCACAGTGAAAATGTTGCCAGAGACATGGCCTTGCCTCTTATTTTAGCCGGAAAAATCTCAGAAAGCAGCACCCAGATAACCGGCCCATAAGAAAATGCAAAGCAAGCGATAAACAACAATATAAAAATCAAAAGAAGATAAGTGTTTGCAGAATTAAAATAAAACAAAGAGCCAATAATGATCAATGATGACAGAATTCCAATAATTCCGGCAAGTAGTAATGGCTTCCTGCCCAGCCGGTCAATTTTCCAAATAGCAAGCAGGGTGAACAAAGCATTTACAAAGCCAATCACTACCTGGCCATTCAAGGCATCTGACACAGGAAGTCCTGCTTCCTGCAAAATTTTCGGGCCATAATAAATAATGGCGTTTATCCCGCTCACCTGCGATAGAAAGGCCAGAGAAATTCCAATTATCATGGCCAGTTTGAAGCCGCCTTTGAACAAGATGCCCAATCCCCCGGTTTCCTTCAGGAGATTGACTTTGATATCACTGATTTCTTTTTGCGCTTCAGCATCCGTAACAATTCTCTTTAAAATGCGCAATGCCGCCTGTTCTTTGCCTTTAATAGTCAGCCACCTCGGGCTTTCAGGCACTAACAATAACAGGAATAAAAATAAAAGGGCCGGCACAACGGATGTTCCAAGCATGATCCTCCATACTTCAGTTACCATGATCTTATGCAATAAGCCGGTTGCCCGCAACAGAAATTCCGAGTGAGAAAGTCTGAGCAAATAGGCATTGATAAAATAAGATAAAAGTATGCCCAGCGTAATGGCAAATTGGTACAGAGCTACCAGCCTCCCTCTTTTGTGTGACGGTGATAATTCTGAAATATATAAAGGAGACAACATGGAAGCGACTCCGATGCCGAGTCCGCCGATTAGCCTGTATATAACCAGGTCAGTAAATCCAATGGCAAAACTGCAGCCAATGGCTGATACGGCAAAAAACAATGCAGATAAAATCAGGAGTCTCTTTCTTCCGTACTTATCACTCAAAACACCGGCTACCGAAACACCCGAAATGCATCCCAGCAATGCAGAACTTACATACCACCCTGTGCCTGCAGCATCCAGCTGGAATTGGGAGCTGACAAAATTAATCGTACCGGAAATGACAGCCGTATCATAACCAAACAAAAACCCGCCAAGTGAAGCAATTACGGCTAGTTTATTTACGTATCCGTTGCCCTTATTCAGTGTCATTAATCTTTTTTGACTAAGTTAATGTCTTTATGTGCAGCCACCATGAAATAGTTGCGGATCAATCTTCAAACTGAGTTGGATGGTTACCGAAAAGAAAAATATTTTACGTAACAGCAGATTTTTTAAATGTGGAAAAGAATAACTTCACCATAACTGGAACTATATGCATCCTTCAATTGACTTTGACAGTTTACCTATACGCATAGGATTTGGGTCCTTCTCCCAACCAACCGATGAGCGATTACGCTTCATCAAACAAATTGGTGCTGATGATATCCTGCTGAATTTTTACCGCTCATCTTTAATTGATACGGCACACGAGGAGCAGCCTTTGCACGGGGATGGAGAATGGTCCTTCAACGAACTTGTTTCCTTGCGCAACCGGATAGAAGATTACGGACTCAGGCTGAATGCCATTGAAAATATGCCCCGCGAGTTTTACCGGGATGTCATGCTTGGCAAACCGAACCGGGAAAGACAGATTGAAAAAATCAAGAAAACATTGGAGAATATTGCAAGAGCAGGAATCCCGGTTTTTGGTTACGATTGGGATCCGACCGATGTATTGAGAACCTCTGTAACATATCCTTTGCGGGGTGGCGCAGAGTCTATGGCGGTCAATCTCGCAGATTATAAACATGCTCCCCTTTTTTTAGACCGCGTCTATTCAGAGTCAGAGATGTGGGAATACTATCATTATTTTCTTGAGCATATTATTCCTGTCGTAGAAGAAGTCGGATTAAAGATTGCGGTCCACCCAACCGATCCGCCGGTGCCGGAAATTGGTGGTGTTCCGAGATTATTTCGTTCCAGGGCAAATTTCGACAAGGCTTTTAAACTTGTCGAGAGCAAGAATCATGGCTGCGAATTTTGCCTGGGCAACTGGTCAGCAATGGGTGAAAATATTCCCGATGTAATCGAATATTACGGAAAGCAGCACAAGTTATTCTATGTCCATTTTCAAACGATTTCAAACGCTCTGCCACAGGCATTGCACGAAGTGTTTGTTGATATGCCCGGTTATTATGACCCCATTGAAATCATGCAAAAACTGCGTGAAGTTGGCTTTAGCGGATTAATTATTCCTGGTCATGTTCCAAGAGTAATCGGAGATGGCCAATGGTGCGAACGCAGCCGGGCGATGAGTTTAGGATACTTAAAAGGGATATTGCGGACATTGGAGAAAACCGTTCCTTTAAATTGAATATCCACGGATTTGGGATGAGAATAATCCGGATATCTCGTCAGGATTCCATGGCCTGCTTTTGAATGACATAGGCTATCATTCCCCTTCTTGTTGTAAAACCCAATTTCTGATAAAGTCTGATGGCAATACTATTGTGAGCCCGCACATGTAAAAAAGGAATCCCCGATTCACCCAGGATGTCTCTGACCTGATCAGAAATAAGCGTCTTTGCATAACCCTTTCCAAAATAGTCAGGGTGCGTGCAGACCGCGCTGACCTCTGCATACGGGTCTGGCCTTAAACGCTGCCCCGCCATGGCTACTAAACGGCTTCCGTCGAAAATACCTTTATAATTGCCAAACCTTATGGTTGCTGAAAGAAACGGACCGGGGTTCATCATTTTTGTTAAAGCAAGCATGGATGGCACATGCTGTTCCCTCAAAGTAACTAATTCCAGATCTGCTTCTGTAAGCTGCACCGGATTGTCATAGACCATCTGCAGTATCTTCATTTGTTCAAAGACCTTCCATTGAGACGGAAAATGAAATTCATCCAGCGTAAATAGAATGTACAAGCTTTTAACCGGGCTGATTCCGAATAGAATGTTCAGGTCAGCCCGGGAATATTCCCTGAGGCCCGCCAGGGGAGATATATTTTCAGGAAAAAATTTAGCTTCGTCATTACCAAGTGAGAAATTTTTATTTCCGGAAATAAGTGCATGATAGATAGGATTATCCAGTATTTCTTTCATTTGAATTCAAAATTAACATTTTCAGTAAATCGTAGTGCAGTCAAAAGCAATATATTCCACATCACTGGCCCCGTATAACTTTTTAAATTGTAATTTCATAACAGTTTATCTTTGTCAGACCATAACAGTAATATTGCACGCATGAAAAAAACATTATTTGCATTCGTATTCGTTTCGCTCTTCTATCTTAACAGCCATGCCCAACAAATAAAAATTCCAGCTCCTTCTCCTCCTCAAACCGTAAAGCAGGATTTCGGCCTTTCCGATATCGAGCTTTCCTATTCAAGGCCGGGCGTGAAAAGCAGAAAGATCTTTGGTGATCTGGTTCCCTATGGAAAAGTTTGGAGAACGGGCGCCAACCAGGCTACTACACTCACATTCGGAGATTCAGTGATCATCGGTGGCACGCAAATACCGCCAGGCAAATACGGCCTGCTTACCATTCCGGGACCGGAAGAATGGACCATCATCATTACAAAACAATTGGATGTGACCAATCCTTCGGCTTACAAAGCCGATCAGGATATCGTAAGGGTGCAGGTCAGAGTACAGGAATTTCCTTATCCTGTCGAGACATTCACTATCCTGTTCAGCAATATAACTCCCAGCAGCTGCGATCTGGCAATCGTCTGGAATAACACACTTGTTGCACTTCCAATCAAAACAGATATAGATTCCAGGATCATGGCGCAGATCAATACGGCCATGGGCAAAGACAGCTTCCCCTATTACACAGCTGCCCTTTATTATCTGGATAACAAAAAAGACCTTTATAAGGCGCTGGAGTGGTTCAATAAGGCCGCTGATCAGAATCCGAAAGCCTATTATATTTTCTATCAGAAAGCCCGCTGCCAGGCGAAAATGGGTAAGAACAAAGAGGCTATTGCCACAGCCGAACAATCAATGCAGCTAGCCAAAGAAGCAAAAAATGATGATTATGTAGTGCTGGACGAAAAGCTAATTGCCGGATTAAAATAAGTTGTCAGCAGTTATTTACTTTCGGCAAATCTTTAATAAACCATGTATGACCTATGAAGAACTGGTAAGGAACCACTCCGGGGAAATGATTGAAAAACTGGTGACGGAAGTAATCAGTAAAGATGCGGTTGAGATCCGTTTTGAATTCGAAGGCAACGATCAATGGTCAGTTATCAGCATGCATATCTACGAGGAAGACAAAGAAATATCCTTAAGATTACACCCCAACGACAGGTACGATCTGTATTTTGGTTATTACGATGATGAAGACGAATTTTTTGAAATCACGCAGCAATTAACTCCCGAAGAAATAAAGATCATCCCGAAAGGACTCCAAAAATTAATGGGGAAAGTGTTGACCGATGAACAGGGCATGCGCTTACCTGGAAATTTTCTTTCAAAATAAGTATGCACGACCAAAAGGATCCCATGGCCTATTTGCCAGCCCCTGCAAGGCGGGCATTGGAAAATAACGGAATTAAGACAATAGTTGCGTTGTCAAAATTCAGTGAAAAAGAAATCCTGCAATTTCATGGAATAGGAAAAAGTTCGATTCCCATACTTAAAAGAGAGTTAACAAAAAAGGGGCTCTCCTTTAAAGAATGAATTGGGGAAAACGCAATAAATGCAACGCTTGTTTGCTAACTTTGATAGCTGAAAAATAGACGAAAGTGAAAAAAATGATCACACTTAGCCTCCTGCGCTCGGTGGCTCTGGTGGTGATGTTGGTCGGAGCTGCTGCCTCCCTGGGGCTGGTGCTTTACGCAGGTCGGCAAAATCATTCTATTCTCCTGCTTGCAATTTTTGTGGTCTGGGTACTCTCTCCATTCGCGGGCTTGCTGGTCGCGAGCCTGGTCTCCAGGAACTGGCTCGTTCCTGTGCGCGTAACGATCTACATATCGATGATAGTCCTGACACTTGGTTCTGTGGTTAGCTACAGTAGCACATGGATCAAATCCCCGGCGAAGCCCGCTCTTGTATTCCTTATAATTCCACTGATATCCTTGCTGCTTATTGCGATAGCCGTTGCGATAGCCGCTGTAAGGTCACGAAGACCGGCGCGCAGAAGTAACAGCGTCTAAGATTTGAAGACTGGACGACATTATCTCCCGGGCTTGAATTCGCCACAACTATTACGAAACCTTCAGCCTTTTGAGATGTGACTTTGAGTTGCCTGAGCATAATTTTGTATAAATTTCTTCGGATTCCACTTTAACGGTACGCAATTTGTCAGAGGAAATCTGCTATATCCCGTCATGGAGCGCAAACGGGATTTTGTTTCCACTTCAGTTTAGATAAATGATAATGAAGCACTTGATCCGTGTGGAACATTTCTGCGTGGAAAATTTCCTTGTTGGTAAGCTATTCCCTTTTCTAATAGTGATCCTATTCAGCACCCCCTCTTATGGTCAAACCATTTCAGGTAATCTGGTTGTCCCCGTGGTCTTTCACATCATTAGCAAGAATCCTGACAGTATCAGCGACCAGCAGATCGTCAATGAGGTAGCGGACCTGAACGATGCATTTGCCCATACGGGGCCCTATGCTACCGGCGGACCCGGGGTCAACACCGGGATTCGTTTTTGCCTCGCGAAAGTTGATCCCGGCGGGGCCAACACAAGCGGCATTACCCGAACCCAATCAGTTCTGGGTGATTTCGACAGTGATATTGAAAATGACAGGATAAAAAATTTAGTGTCCTGGAATACGAAGGAATATTGCAATATCTGGTTGGTTGATGGGGTTGAAAATGAATATCTGATTAAGTTTTCATGTGGAAACTGGTCAAGCCGGTATGATATCGGTTATGGAACCTTTGATTCCAGCGGAGACTACCGGGATGGCATTGTTACCAAAGACCTGGGTTCTGCATTGGCTGCCCTGATGGGCTCCTATCTTGGCCTCAAATACACTTTTGTGCAAGGCAGTTGTGCCAACACGAATTGCAATACTGATGGAGACGGCATTTGTGATACGCCGCCTGCTTCAATTCCCGGTTCTTCCTGCACGGCAATTCAAAACTCATGCAGCAGTGATACCCTTAGCGGATTTACCCGCGACATGCCGGACCTTACTTCGAATTTCATGAGTCTTAGCGGTGCTTGTGTTAATTCATTCACTGCCGGACAGGCCGCTAAAATGCGGACCGACCTGAACACCGTAAGAAATATTTTGATATCCAATAATAAGTGCAATGCTCCATGCCCGGAAAATATAGTCGCCAGTTTCACCCGGGATAACTGGTTTCCAAAAATAGGCGACCAAATTAATTTTACCAGCACATCTACCGGAGCCAGCAACTATCAATGGAGTGTAAATGGAGTGGTGGTTGGCAGTAATAGCCCAACCTATTCCATGGTTTTTACTACAGCAGGTAAAACGCAGGTCTCGTTAAAGGTTTACAATGCAAACGCAAATTGTTATGCCCGTTATTCGGACTCTATCATAGTAAGCTGCGGGGTCATGGCCAGGTTTACTCCGAATGTCCGTCAGATCGCATCGAAAGAATCCATACTCCTGGATAGTATTTTGTTTAGCAACAGATCGGTAAATGCAACATCCTTTCAGTGGTGGATGAGCAATGACAAAGGAATGGCCCCTCAAATAATCAGTACTTCAAACAATCTGAATTATACATTCAATTCACCCGGAAATTACTCGGTTTGGCTCATTGCGGCAAATGGTTCATGCAGTGATACGTCTGGAAAATTTAATTTCCCGGTGTATGACCCAACTGTTGACGGTACAGTTTCATTCAATAATGTTGAATGTTATCAGCAAACCAAGATCATGGTAAGCATAAACGTCTGTAATTCCGGTTATGCTTCTGTTCCCGCAGGCACGCCCATTTCATTTTATGATGCAGATCCGCGAAAAGGCAGTGCCAATAGATTATCGCCGGTTTTGTTTACAACGAATCCCGTTGCGGGTAAATGCTGTAGCTCGTATACTACCATCATTGATGTCCACAAACCCGGACTTAATCAGCTATATGCTGTCTTTAATGACAATGGCAACAGCAGTCCTTTTAGCCTGCCTGACACAAAACTGGTAGAATCGAGTTATACAAATAATGTGGATTCTCAAAGTAATTTTCAATTTCATGTTGTCTCGATACCAGACAGCGCAACCCTGCAACCTGGTGACAGTTTGCTGTTGAGCGCAAAAGCAGGGCCCGGAATAGTGTCTTCCTATGTCTGGAGCACTGGTCAGGATCTAAATTGTACCCAATGCGACAGTTCTTATTTTATTGCTGAGAATAAAGTCTATAGCATTACAAAAAAAATGGTTGCTACAAGTTCTTATGCCTGCGTTGACAGTTCTCTTACCATTATAAACATACCACCTGCGGACGACTTCCAGATTGTCATGGATAGCCTGGTATGTGCAGGTGAAGACAGCCTGCACGCAGCATTTACCATCTGCAATAATTTCAAAAGAGGCAATATTCCAAAGGGATTGGGAGTATCTTTTTATGATGCAGATCCGGGCCAGCCGGGCGCCATTCTCCTGGGACCTGTGTTCTCAACACCTGATGGGAATGCGGCCACATGCGCCACTTACCAATCTTTTTTTAAACGCACAACCACAGGCATGGTCATCGCAGATGTCAACGATAATGGACAGGGCAGCGCTGTTTTTGAAGAATCCAGATCTGATAATAATAAAGATACCATTTCGCTAATTCCTTTCATTGTAACAATCAACCCTTCTGATACAACGGTATCCCGTTTAACGAGTATCCGGCTAAATCCGCAAATCAGTGGAGGCCTGGCCAGCACTTATAAATGGGAACCCATTCAATATTTATCCTGTTCCGATTGCCCCAGCCCGGTATCTACTCCGGCTGCAGGTATAGAATATAAATTAACTATTCAGAATGAATATGCCTGCCCAGCAACCGGAACCACATCCATAAAAACATTCGCAGGGGGAAGCGTAAGTATTCCAAATGCGTTTACACCAAATAACGATGGTCACAATGATGTATTCTATATTCTTGGTGGCGAGAATGTTAAAATGTTAAAAGATTTTTCAATATTTAACCGGTGGGGGCAGAGGGTGTTTCAGGTCACGGATGCAGAAGCCAATGATCCCAGGTTTGGCTGGAATGGACTTCTGAACGGGAAACCGGCCGATCCGGCCACTTATGTGTATTTTGTAACCGTTGCGTTTGAAGATGGCACAACAGAATTGTTTAAAGGAACCGTTATTCTGATACGGTGATGCATCATTTCCCGTAAACAGCTATGGCCACGCGAAAATTAAACAGCTATCTACTTCTCTCCCGCAGCGGACGAGCTAATATGCGCTATTCGAATATGGCGCAAAAGTCCGTTGAACGCAAGCCTCTTCCCAATCTATTGTACCGGCTGAAGGATTTTCTTGCAAATAATTTTCTTGCGTGGCTCGTTCATTCCTGGCATATCTCGCCACGATATCCCTATCCCGCTTCCGTTACCGGTTGTATATATTCCCTTAACCATCCGGACGACCCGGGTGCTCCCGTGAGTTTGTGTCTTGCCGCAGACTGGGCCAACAGCACTCCCCAATCAGAATTTATTGGAAACTGCATCAGCCAGCTGGATCCTGATTATACCCTCCACCTTGGAGATACCTACTATACAGGAAACCTGCAGGAGCTAAAGGATAATTTCGGAGAAGGCAATGGAATCGATTATGGAATCTGGCCCCGCGGTAAGGCCGGAAGTTTTGCTCTTGCAGGGAACCATGAGATGTTTTCCTCAGGTGCATACTTTTTACAAATGATCCAGAACCGCGGACGCGGTTTTGGCGAGCGCCTTTCCCATACCAACCAGTACCGCGGTCAGCCGGCGCCGTTTTTCTGCCTCAGGACAGATCATTGGTGCATACTCGGTCTGGACACCGGTTATGATTCGCTCTATCAGTCTTGGTTGAAGCGCATCTTCAATACGGATCCCAATAATACAGAGCTGAAATTTCCTGATACCATGATCAGGTGGCTGAAAGAAGAGGTCCATATTGAGGAAGACAGAAGAGGAATTATCGTGCTTACCCACCACCAGTATATCAGCGCCTTTTCTGACGAGGAAGAATTTCAGAATCCTGCAATTCAACTGCAGGAATTGCTGGGCACGGACAGGGAGATCATCTGGATCTGGGGACATGAGCACCGCTTTTCCATGTATAAAAAATATCGTGCTTCCCAACATCATATCAATGCATGGGGAAGATGCATCGGCAACGGCGGCATGCCGGATGAACACAGTAGCAAGCGGGTAATGGATACACAAAAAGCCATTGACCTTGGCCTTGAGCTGCATGACAACCGTGTTGCAGATACCTTTCACTTCGATATCCATTCTCCGCTGGACATCGGGTATAATGGTTATGCCCTGATTTCTATTGACCGCGACCAACTCAGTATTACCTACTGGGCCGCATACTGGAATGGCAAACAACAGAGTTCGCCGCACAATCAAAAACTTGTAACTGAAGACTGGATCGCAAATAACAGGACGGGCCAGATAAGCTGCATTTTGCAGACTGACCACAGCATCGATCCTGCAACAGGAAAAAGTGCATTGAGCCGGCCATGACCTCTGGAATCAATGTTCTGATTATTAACGTTTTAAGGGCTGGTTACATTTCCTTTTCATGCGGTTACTAAAAGCAGACAACGTATAAATCCAGGAATCCGAAGAAAACCAATCCAGTCCATCCGAAACCAATTGTCCAGGTCCAATGCAAAGACCCTGAAGCAAAGTCGGCTCACCCTCACAAGCGAAGTTTATTTGAGTGCCAGGATGAATGTTCCAAAGAACCCGTCGGCTTCTTTTAATTCCAAAAGCGTGAAAACGCTTTACAAAATACAAACCAGTCTGTTCCTGCGGACTGGTTTTTTTTATTGTACAGCGGCTGAATTATCTGTTTAATAAGGATGTCAACCACCAAACTTTTCCGAATGGATCTGTAACCCGGATAAAATATATTAGCCATAAAATCGTTCATCAAAAAAATGGAGCAAAAAGGGGAAGTTTTATGGTTTAACCTTTTGATGACCGCGGCAACCCTTCTTACAGGCTTACTTGCAGGAGGCAGCCTTGACCGATATGTTGTACAGGTTCCTGCATGGGGGCATTTAAGTAAATTAAGCTGGGCAGAATATACCCGGTATGCTGAATTCGGAAATGGTCTTATCTTTTATCCCTTTGAAGTGCTTGGCAGCTTTATGCTGTTGTTTACAACTTCAGCCATCATCTTAATACATAAAAACAAGTTCAGAACGATTGCATTGCCAGCGCATATTGCAACAATCTTCGCCATTCTCGGGGTTCTATTCACTTTTTATTCTTTCCCCATCATGCTGAGTATTCAATCTATGGGAAATAATGAAATACTTGTGCAACATGCATTTGACAGATTTCATTTCTGGGGATTGCTTCGTGCCATTTCACAATTAATGGCCTTCTTTGCCTGCGCCTGGGTTTTTGTAAGAAGACTCAATGATGCTGGCCGGGGATAAAAATCACTTAGAAAATAAAAGCGGGGACACGGTGGCGGGTTCTCTTGCTGAGTCCCGAAGCTGAAACTAATCTTTATTTTAACTCAGCCGGAATGACTTCAATTAATTGCTTTCTGCCCCCTCTCAATACTGTCAGACCAATTTTTCTTCCTATCGATTTTTCGTTGAGAAATTTATGCAGGCTATCCACCGTGGAAACAGGCCGCGCTTCAAACTCCACGATAATATCTCCTACCCTTAATTGCTCGTTGTAAATATCGCTGTCGGCAAGGATTTCAAAAATATACACTCCGATGGATGTTTTCAACTGGTTTGCGCCGATCATTCTCGGAGTCAGTTTTACAGGCTGGGCAGCAACCCCTAACTGTGCCCTTTTTACTCTGCCATGAATAATCAATTGTCCGGATATATAAGCAGCCAGATTGGCTGATACAGCAAAGCAAAGGCCCTGGGCCGAACTGATAACGGCCGTATTCACACCAATGACCTTCCCTTCGGAATTGACTAAAGGGCCACCACTGTTCCCGGGATTGAGTGCCGCATCCGTCTGAATCACATCGTCAATTAATCTGCCGTTGTTTGCTCTTAACGAACGTCCGAGTGCACTTACCACGCCTGCCGTAACTGTATGCTGAAGGCCCATCGGGTTGCCAATGGCAATAGCTATTTGACCTGGCTCCAAAAGATCTGAATTGGCAAACTGCAGGGGCCTCAGTTCGCCATCATGCACTTTTATGATGGCAATATCCGTCGAGGGATCGGCTCCGGTCAAATCAGCCGGAAACTCCAACCCATCTCCAAAAGCTACCTTTATGGATTGAGCATTTTCAATCACGTGGTTGTTGGTTACGATGTATCCATCTGTGGAAATTACAAAACCAGAACCGGAGGCCTGCTGCTCAATGGGTTTTTTTGTCCGGGGATGAATACCCGTTTTTAATACTTTCAGGTGGACAACTGCCTGTGATGCATTTTTGACTACACCCGCAACAGTACCGGAATAGGCGTCCAGTAATTGTTTGTCGGAGATTGTAATGAAGTCAAATATGGAATCCTTGTTCCGCATTTTTTCCATATCCCAAGAATCAAACCAATCAAATTTTCCTGAAATTCTGGCAGAACTTCAATCATGCCTGATGATAAAAGCTTTCTGCAAAAGCACCGGGATTGGGGTGGCGAGTAAATTGCTCCGGCTTGTTTCAGAAACTAAAATTAGTGCTGACACGAAGCCCCAGCGTTGAGATATTTGAATGATTCAGGTATGTAAATCTTTTGATGAGATCTAACCTGATGAAGGAGAAAATATTGTAAATACCCACCCCGGCCTCCAGGTACGGTTGGCCGTTAAGTACGAAAGTAGAGACAACCCCGTTGGTCGTCGGAAACAAGAATTGATTTGAATTATAATTCGGGTTGTTCTCATTTCGCAGGCCGCCGTATAATAACTTGGCCGTAATTAATTCGCGAAGTCTCAATTTCTTAAGCAATGGGATCTTGTTAAAAAAGAAACCATTAAAAAAGTGGTCAATATTCATTCCGGCGAAATGATCACTCACAAATTCCTCAACATTCATCAGATTATAGGAATGCTGGCTATAAAAATAAGACTGGTTAGCCGGATGAATGATCAGCAGGGGGAATGGAAGAGTGCCTGATAAATAACTGGCATTAAAAGTCACATCCGAAAATCCGAGGGGGGAAATAAAGAATCTTTTAAAAATAATGAGGCGAAAAGCGTCATAATTATATTCCCCGCCATATAATCCTTTGATACCCTTTGCGAATTCGAAAGTAATAATCGGGTATTTATTTGTAATGCTCCTTCGGACCAATTTATTCTCAAAGAATTGTTCATTGGGTGCCCAGCGAAAGCTGAAGGATAATTCACCTGTTGTAATTTCCGGGATGGTATCCATTTTTGAAGAAACAGGCTCATGTACGTAAACGAGTGATCCCGCTGGTTGCTGCCTCCAGTACTTTGTACCCAGGCTGTATTGAAAATGGTTTCCAAATTCGCGGACATAGGTCAGCCTGAAAATATCATTGTACAGCCAATCAGAATTATATCCGCGGGTGAAAGAAGTTAGTAAAGTGTTGCCCTGGGAAAAGAGATCCTCTTCCCCCGGATTCCTTGTGTCCCGCATAAAACTTGCCTGCAGGTAATTAAAAGGATAACTATAAACAGAACGGTTATTGAATGAATAAGAGCCGCTCAGAAAATATTTCCAGCGCTCATCTCGTAAACCATAAGCCAGATAGGTATCAGTATAAAACCTGCTGCTCAGTTTGTAATTGGATCGGGCGCCAAACTGGAACCTTTGACCTTCTACGGGATTGAAAGAATAAAATTTACGGATGGGGCCGATATCAAATTTGCCGGCAGATTTATAACCAACAAAATACAAGGTCGCATAGTCCATCAACCTCCTGTATGAACGCATTTTTAAAAGACTATCTGTGTTGGCATAGGTCCTTGTCTCTGACCCGGTGAGTGGAATGGGGCGGGATTCGGTCCAGAATGAATTCGATCGATGAGAGGAAAAGGGCAGGCTATCCAGTGCCGGGCCTTGAAGTATATTCTCCGGAAGAACAGAATCCGAAAAATCCTGAATGGATATCTTTCGCTCCCCAAAAAGACCTGCACTTTTTGGAAAAGGACTAAGAAATGCAAGCATATCTGATTCAGCCAGATGATAACGCCCCAAAGCCCCTTTTACAAAATCTTCGCTGATTTCAAGATTCCGGACATAATTTAAATTTACATGTTTCGCAAGGTTTAATTCGGCCTTCCTCACCGCATAATTCCCATCCAGCGTTACATAAAGGGTTCCCCTGAAAAGCAGGTCTTCCGGATTCCTGGGTGTAAAATAAAGCTTCACCATTTTTTCTCCGTTTTCTACAATAGTATCCCTGATAAAATACATATAAAAATCAGGTGCGGAGTTCGCTATCGGACTAATAAATTGCATAGTAAAGGCCAAAATCGTATTGTCGTAGATATTGACCTCATTATACAGATAACGCAATGCGCCTGCTACCCCTCTCGTATCAACGAATTCGCCATAATCCACAGTCTTCCTTGCAAGGATCAGCTTTCTTTTCTTTTCCGGCTCCCTTCGATAATAATTACGGGAAAGTGTTTCCTGCAAATAAATGGCATTGAGTGATTTCCCGGGTACGATCGTGGTATCCTTATTTTCAAAGAAGAAACGAAATTTTTTCAGTACAAAATTATGGGTAATCTTGCCCCAGGATCCGTCTGTGAACATCCGGACCTTTTCATATTCCTGATAAGAGGTATAAGGATAAGCACTTTCCCCGTTCCTGGATTTATTGGAAATTACCAGCCGGATGAGTTCAACAGCAGGGTTGTTTTTATTCCGGTATCTTCCTTTTTTCGCATTTACAATTACACCTTCCAGTGTGGTGAATGATTTGGAAAGAAATATGGTCATTGGTTGACGAGGAACTGTGGCAAGAGAAATGGTTGCCGAGTGGTACCCGGTGAATGAGAAGGTAATTTTTTGGGCATCCTTATCTACCGAAATGGAGAATTTCCCTTCGGCATCTGTCAATCCCCCTTTAGGGCTATTTTTAACAGTGATGCTTACATTTTGCAATGGGGCATGTGTGACTGAATCCAATACGATGCCCACGATCACTTTATTCTGCGCAATACTGAATTTACTCAATATTAAAGCAATCAGCAATATAGAAATGCGTATCTGGATCAAGACTTCTCTTACTTTAACTCAACGATTTTAGCGGCCCCGGTCACCCCGGATAATGAGCAAAGGAAAGGCAAATTTCTCTACATGATTATTTGGATAATGGCCGTGAAGGATTAGAATTAATGAATGTATTACCCAGCTGCTCCGGCAATTCCTGAAATTGCCTTTGAGCATTTGCCGGATAATAACCATGCTAAATTTTCCAGGTATTCATTGGGAAGGATAATCCTGGCGATCTGCATGAAATGCATTACAGCATCATTAATTTCCTTTGCCGGCAATCATCAGGGCCGCAGCGGCAAGTCCGGTGTCTTTGACTAAATTGGTGAGGGCGATGCTTACCGTAGGGTTTCCGGGTGTGTGCATTAAAGCAGGCACATGAACGGTTAGCACAACAATGATCAGAAATGCGGCTAAAAAAAACCCTGCCAGTCTCGTGAGCTTCCCGATTAAAAAAGAAATTGCCGCTGCAATCAGAGCGGCTCCGGTGAGATAGACCCAGAATATCCCTCCGGGAATAAATGAAGGGACTGTATTTTGAAAACCCGTACCGTTTAAAAAATGATTGATTCCGAAGAAGCCAATCACCAGGGCATACAGAACGACGCCGACCCTTTGGATGGATGAGGATGATGTGTTCATAGCAATCTTTTTTATTGTACCTAATTTAACAAAACTTTCCAATTTTGGGGCCAAATAAGCGAATTTGAAGAGCCCTTGTGAGTCAGGCAAAATTGCCCGCCCTGATTTGGAAATAAAATTAGTAAAACCCTTTAAATCGCAGTTAATGAAGGGTTTACTGAAAATATACTTTTAAGGTTTTAACTCTATATTTTGAATTTTCCTGTTCAATGGCCCAATCTTTTCAATAAGATAACTGGTAATTAAATTCATTAACAAAAACAGTGTATTATGAAAAAGCTACTTTTTTTAATACTACCTGCCGCACTCATTACGGCACCCGCTTTTGCGAAAATACCTGCAAAGATCACCGATGCATTTCACGCCAGGTATGCAAATGCAACCAATGTGGAATGGAAACATATGCTCGGCGATTATAAGGCTAGTTTTAATATGGGTGAATATCAATTAAAGGCAAAATTCGACAGAAAAGGCAAATGGCTGGAATCTGAAAAAATGCTGAACAAAGACAAGCTGCCCGTTGCAGTAAAAAACAGCCTTGGCAAAACCAAATACAGTCAGTGGGACATAGTATCTTCCTACGAGGAGTATTTACCTAATGAAAAACCTTATTATCATCTTACGGCAGCCAAAGGTGATCTTAATAGAAAGAGCCTGAAATTTGACCATCGCGGTCAGTTGATCAGGGGCTAACATGAGTGCCTGATTATGGCTAATATGAATTTTCGGTTATAAACGTGGGAATTGAAATATATTCTCACGTTTTTTAAAATGGGTGGTACTCTTACAAAACCCCCCTATTGGCCGTGATCAATCCTTTGCTTTGATTGCTCAAGTCATCTCCCGGAAATACAGAATCCTGCTTATCCTGGGGGTCATTTTCATTCAATTTCGCCCAATACCAGCGCGAATTCTCCAATGAGGCTAAAACGGGGCCCAAACTCCTTGTAATTGAAATATTTAGTGAGGTTTTTCGTTGATAATTGGCTCTTGTAGCATAGCCTAATCAATATTCAATATCCGTAAAAACCAGGCTTAATGCCTTTGAACCTTATTCCGGGCAAACCACCATTTTGGTTGTTGGCTTTAATTCCATTGCTGACCCTGTGCAATTTGGCTGATGCGCAACTCACGGCGGATTTTACCCCAAGTAAAACGTCCGGATGTTCCCCGTTGGCTGTTAGTTTTACGAATACGAGCAAGGGAGCGGGCCCGGGAGCAACATATATCTGGAATTTTGGAAATGGTAACGGGATCAGTACGACCGACCCGGTGACCCCGGTAGGCGCAACCTATTTTACTCCACAAACATATACAGTCAGCCTCACCGTAAAAGACGGGGCCCAAACCTCAACAAAGACCAGCATTATCACTGTCTATAAGAGTCCGGTCATTGATTTTTCAATCAGCAATACTGTTGGCTGCACTCCCCTGAAAACGAGTTTTACCGCTATTGCTGCCCCTGGAGACGGAACGATCACAGGCTATTTCTGGGATTTTGGGGATGGTAATACCCTGAATACCAGTTCCGCCACCGTATCAAACACCTATCTTTTCCCCGGCACTTATTCTGTCAGTCTAACGGTGACCAATAGCTTCGGTTGCAGCAATACCCTGAAAAAATTAAATGTAATTACCGTGTATCCGGCCCTGGTTCCCTCCTTTTCCGTTGACTCGACAACGGTTTGCAGTCTGAATCATCCGCTGCTGTTTAATAATACTTCCACAGGCACGGGGCCACTGACCTATTCATGGAATTTTGGCGATGGGGGTAACAGTACCAGCCAGAACCCATCTTATCAGTATGCCGGCAAAGGAATTTACACTGTTCAGCTAACCGTAATGAATACGGTCGGATGCACAGCTTCCCTCACCAAACCTGCCTATATCAATGCGGCAAATTTTAGCCCTGACTTTACAATCAATTCGGCACTCTGCGCAGGAAATTCAGTTCTATTTATTGACAGCAGTTCACCGCCTCCTACGGGCGAGGCTTTTTGGGATTTTGGAGACGGAGGGAGTGGCATAGGTCTGAATTATAGTCATGCCTTCGCAGCTCCCGGAAACTATGCCGTCACGGTTGTCCAAAATTTCGGAAGCTGCCCGGTTTCGTTCACAAAAACAATTTCGATTGCGGCAGCGCCCGCCGTCGGACCGTTTATGGTTAACAAGGGAGCTGCCTGTCAGTCTCCCATGCTGGTGAATTTTACGGATACCACTTCTTCCGCCGTATCCTGGTTATGGAATTTCACGGGTAATCCCAATGATACTTCTTCCTTGCAGGATCCTTCTTTCCTTTATTCAACCAACGGCATTTATACTCCTTCGCTGAAAGTAACAAACGCTAATGGTTGCAGCACAACTTTCACGGAAACTTTGAACTCGGCCCAACCGACAGCGACGATCCATGTTGATACAACACTAACAACTTCCGCAACCTATTGTGCCGACGTTAATGCAACTTTCAGCGCAATATCCCAGGATACCATTTCCATCTTTAACTGGTCCTTCGGTGACGGCACCATATCCACGAGTCCCAATCCGACACATACCTATACCATACCCGGAACCTATATCATTAATCTCAGCTTTACTACCATTCATGGCTGTACGGGAGTAGCATTTCCACCGGACACGATCATCGTTTATCCAAAGCCGCACGCCATTTTTACTGCGCTGGATTCAATGCCATGCGCAAATAATCAATTGGAAATATTTACGAACCTGGACGACAGTGCGGATCAGTTCACCTGGATCTACGGGGATGGAAATTCAGATATCAATAACAATATTGTTCATACGCACCAATATGGAAATTCGGGGAATTATAATATGACCCTCATCGCATCCAGTCCGGGTTGCAAGAGCGATACCTCAACGATTACACGATTTGTACAAACGACTCCGGTCCCTTTCGCGACCGTAACCAATAATTGCGATAGTGACCGCTTGACAGTAGCTATTGCTGATACACCGCCGGGAGCTTCAGAATATATCTGGAATTACGGCGACGGCTCACCCAACGATACGAATTACGTATATGTTCCGGTCAGAAATCATCATTACCCTCAGAATGGTGCATATACTGCATCTATCACAGCGGTTTTCGGCGCGTGTACACAAAACAGCGGACCGATTCCCATTTTTGTTTTACCCAAACAGAAGCCGCTGCTGAGTTCTCCGAATGATACGATTTGTGAGAGCGCAAGCCTGCCGGTTGTGCTGAGCGGACTGGATACCAACTACCAGCGATTCTCCACCGGTTCGAATATTTATTATCATATTGTAAACTGGCAATACAACGACGGAACCCTGACTCCCCCCAATGGAAATACGAACGTACAAAATGGTTATTCCGGTTCCTTGTCCAATCTTTTGCAGGGTAAGGACAGCATCCGCGCAATCCTTCAATCCGATTATTTTAATTGTTTTGATACCAGCAATTATATTCCGATACATATAACGGGACCCGTAGCCGCTTTTGGCGCCAAAGACAAAATTTGTTATCATTCACCGGTAATTTTTACAGATTCTTCAAAAGCAACAGATGGCATTCCCCTGCTGCAATGGCAATGGAATTTCGGAGATGGAAATTCTGAAACGCGAACCACGGGAGATACCGTGATGCATACCTATGCTTTTCCCGGAACCTACAATCCATCCCTGACCGTTACTGATTCCAGCGGATGCTCAACCACCGTCAATTTATCGGTAACCCAGGTTTTTATCTATGGTTCAAAAGCAGACTTCAACTGGAAACCCGTCAATATCGCTCCAGGATTTCCGGTTACATTCTATAATAGTTCCATTACCAATTCAGGTGCAACTTTTCAATGGCATTTTTACAGCGATGGATCTAATTCAACAGATCCTGATTCTGTCGTTCATGTATTCAGCAATATCGGCCTGGATACGGTTTCCCTCATTGCCTCCGCAACAACAGCAGGAACCTGTGCGGATACTTCCATACAATATGTGGTTGTAAAAGCCATCATCGCCACATTTACTTATACCACCCAATATATCGACCACGCCAATTGCCCGCCGATGCTGGCGAATTTTATAAGCAATACCTATAACACCATCGGCCTTCACTGGGATTTTGGAGATGGGGCCACAGCAGATAATAATCCCGATCCGAGCCATACTTACAACCTGCCCGGAACCTATATCATCACCCTAACAGGTTATGGCGCAAATGGGATCACGACCACCTACCAGGATTCACTCACCGTGAAAGGCCCTTTTGGCACACTATACTCGAGCCTGCTCCAGGCCTGCATCCCGGCTGTCGATACACTTCACGCCACCGCCAGTTATGCAGGATCATTTACCTGGGACTTCGGGGATGGTACAGTTGTGACAACTTCAGATACATTAGCTGTTCACACTTATATTCTGCCCGGACTTTTTACACCGGCGCTTATACTTACAGATTCCACCGGATGCCAGATCACATTCAGATATGATCGTCAACTGCTCATGGATACACTGCATGTTTCGTTGGGGCCGCCGATCGTACTTTGCGATACAGGCTCTGTAAGCTTCCCTGCTCAAATCCTGAGCTTTGTTGCCGATAGCCTGAATTATCCGTTGGTTTACCATTGGGATTTCGGTACCGGAAATACAGCCGATACATCCAATGTGCTGAATCCGGTTTTTGACTACAGGGCTCCCGGAAATTATACTGCTCAACTGCAGGTTCAATCTCCCGTCGGCTGTGTGTCCACTGCCTCGGATTCGGTATTTATCGTTCCCCGGTTATTGATGCAGCCGCCAGGAGACACAACTATCTGCATCGGTGACAATGCCATCCTGAAGGCCGGAGGCGCATACGATTATACCTGGTCTCCTTCCTCCAGTCTGAATCAAAATAGCGGAGATAGTGTAGTTGCACATCCCGACATGACCACGCTTTATACCGTAGTTGGAGCAGATAAATATCATTGCTTTCTGGACACCGGACAATTCACAGTTTTTGTTGATTCTCTTCCAACAGTAACATTGCCTCCGGATATGGCGGTCTTGCCGGGAACCTCCGTTCCGATTGATTCCAAAGTCAGTGCCGATGTCATATCCTGGAAATGGACGCCACCCGAATATCTCAGTTGCACGGACTGCCCATCACCTACCAGCATACCACAGGATCCTGTCACTTACAAGTTGACTGTGACTACCGCCAAAGGATGCATGGCCAGCGCCACGATTTCGATCAGGATCCTTTGCAGTCAAAACGGGGTATACATGCCGAATGCATTCAGCCCGAATTTCGATGGGAACAATGACTATTTCTATCCGGCGGGAAGCGGAATCAGGGTCGTGAAATTTTTCCAGGTTTATTCGCGCTGGGGTCAGTTGCTGTTTTCAAAAACGGACTTCCCCCCGAATGATAAAACGTTTGGATGGAACGGAACACTGAACGGAACGCCTCAGCCTGCCGGCACATATGTATACGTTGTGAACATGGAATGTTTTTCAGGAGAAAATTTTACGCTTAAGGGAACAGTCGAATTGTTAAGATGAAAAATCAAACATTACGGCTGGCGTATTCCAGCAGGCAGGCCCCCAGGGCGATTGTAAGAAATCTGCTGCTGCTGATTATTTTATTTATGGCAATGAAAGTTCCTGTCCTTGCACAGGATCCTTCTTTTTCCCAGTTTTTTGCATCTCCGCTTACACTTAATCCGGCGTTGACAGGAAAATTCGACGGATCGGTGCGCGTGGCAGGAAATTACCGTGATCAATGGCCAACTGTGAACAAGGCATTCATCACGTCCACCGTTTCCATCGATCTCGGCATTCTGCAGAATAAACTTTCGCAAAATGACCGTTTCGGCATTGGCTTCATGGCCATGACGGATAAAACTGCAGATGGAATCCTGACGAGTAATTATTTCTCTTTTTCAACGGCATATCAGAAAGCAATTGACGAAGACGGTCAGCATCAGATCGGCGTTGGATTTCAGGGCACCTATGCGAATAAGTTACTGGACGGGCCGCGTCTTCGTTTTCTTGACGGACTGCAGGTAGACGGAACATGGCTCCCATCTCCGACTGAACCCGAAAACCTGGAACAGGTCAATGCTCATTATTTTGATATGAATGCGGGCATTCTTTATAACGGATCCCTGAATGGGAGCAATGCGGTTTTTCTCGGCGCTTCATTGTATCACCTGAACCAGCCGAAGGAATCATTTCTGGGCGTTGATAATATTACTATTCCTACCCGGTTAACCATTCATGCGGGCGGTTATTTTCCGTCTGCTGACAAAAGCACCACCTGGTATGTGAGCACACTTTACAACCGGCAGGCATCAGCCAGCGAATTTGTGCTGGGCGGGGCCCTCGAGCTCAGTGTCAGTGATGATCAAAATTATCCGGTCAATTTTTATCTTGGCTCCTGGATCAGGGTGAACAATGTAACTGACGCTATTATTCCCTATATCGGATTGGATTACGGAAGTTTCAACCTGGGCATGACCTATGATGTAAATGTCTCTGCCTTTAAAGTGGCTTCCCAGGAACGTGGAGGCGTTGAAATTTCCCTTATATACACGCTTAAGCAAACAGGGGACGGACAGTCGGTACATTCTGTGCAATGCCCAAGGTTTTAGATATAGCATCCAATATCATCAGGCTTCCCTTCGGATTACCCTCAATAATATCAGGACAATTGCAATGACGAGCAGAATATGAATAATTCCACCTGCGGCATATCCGAAAAAACCGATGGCCCATCCAATAATCAGGATTACGGCAATGATGTAAAGTAAATTTCCCATTTTGTTGATTATTTAAGTTGAATAAATAATGCAAATCCAATGCCTTTGCCGGGAACCAGGCACTAAATTCGCATCCCGATTCCGGTGTACGGTTGACTGTTGGAAGTCGGCAACCATATTGAACCAGATAATAATTCTCAAAATGAAAAATACAGCCCTTTTAGTATTGTGTTTGATTTGCTCTGGAGTTGCCCGCGCGCAGCTAAACTGGTATGCTGTGGATCAAATAGGCATGGGCAACCAGGATATCAATGGGAAAGCCACCGTAAATAAATGGGCCGCATCACACGCGACCATCTCCATTGATTTGCAGAATAGCAATATTTATATTTATGACGCAGGGAAAAGTGAGCATTATAACGTGGTCTCCAGGACGGATAAAGTGAAATCCCTGAAGGGAAATACCAAAACATACAACGCTACGAATGAAAATGGCACAGGATGCAAAATCTGTTTGTGGAGCGACAAATTTAATAAAAAGAAAGCTGAGTTATCCGTTTACCTGCCGGACAAGATTGTTTATGTATATAAAATAACGAAGAGAGCAGAAAACCAGCCACTGCGGAAATAAATACCCAAACCAGGTTACTTTGCCTTGGCTGTACTTGTGCTCATCGTTACCACATATTCCAAAACCAGTTTCTGCTGTGCATCATCCAGCTTGGCTTTTTTCGCCATCGTGGGAATGATCTTATCCCATTTAGCTTCGTCCCTGGACTGGGGGGCCTTATAACGGTGACATTTATTACAATTTTCCAGGTAGACCGTTTTACCTTCATTCAATTCGCCCATTGTGTATCCTGGAAATTTTTGTGCTCCTCTGTCTGCGTCTGACTGGGAAGGTTCAACCAGTTTTGTTGCAGTGCAGGCGGAAATAAAAACTACTAAAAGGACAAAAACAGTCTTGTTCATGATTATTCGGTTTTGGTGATTATTTTATTTAAAATAAGAGAGCGGAATATGCCTCCACATGTCGTGGGACAGGTGCCCGGTCAATACTTCATACAACAGGTAAATAGGCCAAAAAATCCAGTGCAAAATCAGCAATATTATTGAATGATTGTAATACCAGCTTACCATGATGGAATAGATACCCAAAATAAGATAGAGCAGGCTGTAATTTCTATTGTTCATATGACTATGGTTTTACTATATACGTGTATAAATGGATCAGGGTTGAATGCAAACATACCAAAGATCCGGCGCCTGAGTCAATCTTCATTCTGCCTCAATGCCTTGCCCGACAAATAATAAGGTTTCAGTATGCGGGACCACAATATGAAACTCTCTCATATGGATCTCTCTGATCCACTTCTAAATAAAATTCCATTTGGCCAATATCCGTGCCAGCATTCATTATATGAATTGTCAGATCGTCCCTGGAAAGAATCTTATAGTTTGATTCATCCCTTGCAATTCTAAAACCAAGCAGACTGGTAAAAAACCGGGCAGTTTTTTCCACTTCATAAGAAGGGATCATCGGGCTTAGGTGAAGCGCTTTATACATGAAGTGAAAATTGACAGTTAAGTAAGAACCGGAACCAGTCAGATGGCATACAAAACTAATCCTAAAAAGAAGGAAAACAGGCATGACTGGCCGATAATTTTGAATCGCGGGCCATAGGCTGCGAAAAGAAATAAGTACTATCTTCATGATCATTCTTCCCTCATCTATAAATCAACCAAAGCTTTTTTATGAAATTGATCAATAAAAAGGTTTTATCATTAACCCTCTTTATTTTTAGTATTATGGCCGCAGGTTATGCTCAGCAAGAGAGCGGTAAGCTCCGCGTTATTATGTTTGGGGCCCACCCGGATGACTGTGAAAAAGCTGGCGGAACAGCAGCTCTTTTTGCGGAGATGGGGTATGCCGTAAAATTCGTTTCGGTTACAAACGGTGATGCAGGCCACCAGGTAATGAAAGGGGCAGCGCTTGCCAAAAGAAGATACGCGGAAGCTCAGGAAGCTGGCCGGCGTCTGGGCATTGCCGCATACGACGTATTGGACAATCACGACGGGATGCTGATGCCTAGCCTGGAAGTGCGGATGCAAATTATTAAAGAAATCCGCGATTGGAATGCGGATATCGTTATTGCGCCTCGTCCCAATGACTATCATCCGGATCACCGCTATACCGGCGTTCTGGTTCAGGATGCGGCCTATATGGTGGCAGTTCCCAATGTTGAACCGGAAACACCTGCCCTGAAAAAGAATCCCGTTTTTCTATACTACACAGATCATTTTCAAAGGCCCAATCCCTTCAGGCCTGATATCGCGGTGGATATCAGTAGTACTTTTGACAAAAAAGTGGCCGCATTTGATGCGCATGTATCCCAGGTGTACGAATGGCTGCCCTGGATCGGCCATTATCTTGACCAGGTTCCCCAGGACAAAAACGAAAGGGTCAAGTGGCTTACCAAGCGTTATACAGAGGCGATTAAGCCGGAAACGCTGGCCTCGCTGGAAAAATGGTACGGGAAGGACCGGGCCGCCAAAGTACAGCATGCCGAGCCCTTTGAGATATGCGAATATGGTGCGCAGCCAAATGATGATGAAATAAGAAGACTATTCCCAATGCTGGGAAAATAAAACCAGGAATTCCTGAATAAATGGTCTGTATGAACCTTCGGACTAAAGTATTACTGGGTTCACTGCTTTTTTATGCCGGGCTTCTGCACAGTCAGACCCCTGATTCATCTCTGCTTATAATAAACAAAACGAGTGATTTCCAGATCACAGGTGATGGGAGCTCCCCTAACTGGCAGCATGAGGAATGGATTCCGCTGACTGCGCGCAAAGTTTCAGGAGACGGATACCTGACCAAACTAAAATTGCTTTATTCCGACTCAGGCATTTACTGCATCTATTTTTGTGAGGATAAAAAAATAACAGCCACGTTAAAGGAAGATTTTTCCGACCTGTATAATGAAGATGTCGTTGAGGCTTTTTTCTGGACAGATGAGTCGGTTCCCATCTATTTTGAATACGAGGTTTCTCCGCTGAATTATGAGTTGCCAATTCTGGTCCCGAACATGAAAGGAAACTTTTTAGGATGGCGGCCATGGCACTACGAAGGCAACAGGAGAACGAAACACGAAACGCATATAACAGAAAAGGATGGTCAGGTTGTATCCTGGACGGCAGAGTTTTTTATTCCTTTTACTTTGCTTAAGCCAATGACAAATGTTCCACCTGGCAAGGGTAGCCGTTGGCGCGCAAATTTTTACCGCATAGATTATGATAGCGGGGTATCGGCATGGTCCTGGCGACCGACGAGAACCAATTTCCACGATTATGAAAAATTCGGGACCCTTTTATTTAATTGAAGACGCTAATCAAATTGTAAAAAGAACCTGCCGTGAAGGTTGGCGTGTTGCTGTGTAATAAAGAAGGAAGTCCTTTAAATAGCGCCAGGGGATACGGTCGATAAATCAACTGATACCCCCGGACTTTTTTCTTCTGGCAGATTAAAATTAAAGTATTGGACTGGATATTCAGATGAATAATTCGTTAAATGGCAGGAAATAAATTCGCTTATCGGTGAATTTTATTTTCGGGCGGGTGACTGCCAGCCAGCGACAAAAATTTTCCTGAGGCATTCAATTTTCTTATTAATAAAATCACAATACATAAATAATAAGCAATGTAGAAACGGTCGGCAATAACAGGCTGCAAAATAAACCTTACGATCATAATCAGGATGATTACAATTACCAGCACCTGGTCGGCATTCAGCGCCCTGAACCTTAATACCTCTCCCCCGCCAAACAGCATCAGGGCAAGTGCAAGGAACAAAAGCAGGTTCGAATAGAATAAACCGGTCATAATATGGGAAATGGCCAATGCAAAATAGTCCCTGAACTGAAATCCGGCATGATAAACATAGGATAAATTTAACGCCCTGAAAAAGCCCGGATAATATAATACTCCCCAGCCATTGGAGTTAATAACGTTGTTGTAAGATCCGGCATTAAGGGTGATGAAGGAGTAGCTGGCCAAAATAAGCAGCAGCATCCAACCGTATTTCCAATGAGAGATCCGGAATTCCAAAGTCCTGGAAAAGCTGAGCAGGGTAATGAAAAAAAATGCCGGGATGATATTGTCGAGACGGGCAAAGACAGACAGTAGCAGGAACAAAAAAGTTGCCAGGGGTAATTTCCTTTCGGTCATAAAAAACAGCGCCGCCAGCAATAGGAAAGCGGATAAACAATCAGGAGAAGAAGTTCTGACCAATTCCCACATGGGGGCGGAAAGCATGAGGAGGCAGCTGACTCCGAGGGCTAAAAAAAAATGAAGCCACCTGATCAGCCAAAAAACCAGCAAAACTCCAATCAGTACATAGAAAATCAGGGAAGGCAAAACTGTAGCAGGAATTATGGGAACGCCGGCCTTATACAAATAATAAACCATGCGGGTGTACAAGGGCTTTATTACATAAAAAACCAACTGATTTTGGAACTCAACCGGATTCCCAGCCATTCTTCTTCTGAAATCAAGGCCGCCGTCTGCCAGTTGGGCATAAACAGGTGCTGATAATTTTTGCCTGGCGATATGATATACGGTGTCCTGAATTAAGTCGGGCCTGGTATGATCATACGAAAATACCACCGCCATATAGGCCAGCATATCCCAGTTATAAAGCGGTCTCCTGAAAGCATATATTCCAACGAGTAAAATGAAAATAAAATAAAGGAAAAGGAATATCCTGTTTCTCAAAGGCAGTCATTTTAGGGTCAGTAAATATAAATGCCAAAAGAGTCAGGGAAAAATCTTAAATCTGGCAGCTCCGCGAGTCAGGGCTTCCGGGAAGTATCAGGCATGGGAACAGGTACCCTGCTGGTATCTTTTGGCTGGTGCGGCAAACTATCTTTCCGGATTTGCTGAATTGAATTTTCCTTTGCGTCGAGAACATGTTTATTAATAATAGTGGCCATTAATGACGATAATACAAAGAGACCGCCGAATGCGGCAAGCAAAATCTTTTTCATAACCCCAGATTTTATATGGTATCAACCCGGTTTCTTTCTAAATAGCCCGGTTGATACATAAAATATAAAAATCATGCCCAAATCGGCCTCAATCATTCAAACAAAACAGCCCGGTGCCCGGTCTTATCCGAAATTATCCATGGTAATCGTCACCTGATCATCCTTTTAAGCGTTTCTAGTGCACTGATTTTCTATGTAGAAGGTTTGTCAGGATCAATTCGTCATAAAGCCGTAAAATGAATCCGGGACCAATGGGGTAAGCTGCAAAAGAGAGTTTGCGGGTTGGAGTATTTGCAGGCGAATAAAACCGGAGGTCTACCTCTTTATACCTGAAATTAAATACAATACAATGGCCAGGATCAATAGGGCATGGATACCACTGCCCGCATTGTAAGCAAAAAAACCTACCGCCCAGCTAACAATCAGGATAATGACAACGATATAAAGGAGGTTTCCCAAAAGCGGCGTTCTTTGAATGTATCATGCAAATCCGATGCCCTAAGCATGCGGGTGCATAACTTTACCAACATATTTCACCAGATGCATTTAAACCGGGTTCTCATAACAATCATTTTCTTTTCCATGCTATGCAGGAGTTCCGCCCAGCAGAAAAAGGAATTTCAATTATTGCGTTTTACTTCTTCCCATACTTCATTTCCGGATACCGGAAGGGCCAATGGTTATATGTACGACCAAATTCTTTACACAACTGCCGCACACTATAGTGACAGCAATGTGCTGCTCATCATTCCCCGGCATCTGAATGCGGCCGCACGAATTGATCTTATATTCTGGTTTCATGGCTGGCACAATAACATTGATACTGCGGCCGATTTCTACGGGCTTACCAGGCAAATGATTTCTTCCCACCGCAATGCCGTACTCGTTTTGGCAGAGACGGCCAAAAATGCTCCGGACAGCTACGGAGGTAAGCTGGAACAACCCGGTGTATTCCGCAGCCTTGTGCAGGATGTTATCCAGGCGTTAAAGAAAAATAGTATCGTGCCGGACACGACTGAACCGGGAAATATTTTACTTGCCGGCCACAGCGGAGCGTTCCGGGTAATTGCCTATATACTTAAAAACGGAGAAATGCAGGTGCAGGAAGTGTATTTATTTGACGCTCTTTATAGTCAGATCGACAAATTCATGTCCTGGATTTCCGAGAATCAACAGCATCATTTTATTCATTGGTTTACTAACCACGGTGGAGGCACGGATGAAATGAGTGATTCCATGATGTTAAAATTAAAAAACCTTCAGATAGACTACAGGTTATGCGAGGAGAATCAAATAAATCCGGATATCCTGAAAAACAACCGGATCCTTTTTGTTCACAGCAGCAGGGAACACAATGTTATCATAAACAATCCGGATAATTTCCAGTTAATTCTTGAAAACAGTTTTACCCTCAGGTCAATTTCAAAATAGAAGTGGCAACCCGGGGCTTCACAATCGGTAACTATAAAAAAAGCTGTCGAATGAATTTCAATCGACAGCTTCAATAAAGTCGCCTGTCACAGCCATAGGCTCTGTTAGTCTTTCAGAATTTATTTCACATTTTTACTCACTACGGATGCCAGTTCGAACATGGATATTTGGGACTTGCTTCCGAATAATGGTTGCAGTTTAGAATCCGCATTGATCATTCTTCTGTTCTTATTATCCTGCAACTTATTTTTCTTGATGTAATCCCAGATTTTCTTGATGATCTCGGTTCTTGGCAAAGGTTTGTTACCGATAACTTCTGCCAGGGCAGAACTTGGTGCAAGCGGCACCATAAATGCGGCATTCGGTTTACGAGCTGATTTCTTTTTTGGAGCTTTTTTAGCGACTTTACGTGCTGTTTTTTTTGCAGCTTTTTTAGCCGGTTTTTTTGCTGATTTCTTAGCCGGTTTTTTTGCTGATTTCTTTGCTTTTTGTGCCATTTTTCTTGAATTTAATAGTTAGTAATATTAAATGGGTTTGTTAGTAATGCTAATATAAAGGACTTGTTGAAATTTTCCAGATATAATTTTCCATAAATCCCTATGAAATGCAGATTTTAAGCTCTCTATGGCATTTTACTGAAAGATCGGCCCTGCCTTCGGGCGTTTTTATCCGTCGGATACCGGGGGAAGGGGGGTATCCCTGCCACCCTGGTTTCCGGCTATTTCCCGGAGGGGCTCTCATTGACCAAGAAAAATCAGCTGTTCACCGTCCTACAAAATTTTACAGTATTTTGTAATATAATCTGGTATTGCCATGATGTGGATTGTCCGTTTGGCACTGCGCCGTCCTTACTCCATTGGTGTAATGGCTTTGTTCATTCTGATCATGGGGATCCTGTCCATCAAATCCATGATCGTGGATATTTTCCCGGTCATTGACATCCCTGTTGTTTCCATGATATGGGCCTACCCCGGACTTTCTGCCGAAGAAATGGAAAGAAGGGTTGTATTGCTGAGCGAAAGGGGTACATCTACTTCCGTGGGCGGTGTGGATCACATCGAATCACAATCCCAACCAGGCATAGGCATTCTTAAGGTCTATTT
Source organism: uncultured Chitinophagaceae bacterium (assembly GCA_963705005.1). Lineage (GTDB taxonomy): Bacteria > Bacteroidota > Bacteroidia > Chitinophagales > Chitinophagaceae > Puia. Next base: position 82,474 of record CAVPIO010000005.1, on the reverse strand, counting down.
TCAAAAGGGTACGGATATCGGCGCAGCCATTGCGCAAATGGCTGCTACGGCCAGTACCTCGCTGAGGAATATGCCGCCCGGGATGACGCCCCCGACCATTCTCCAGTTTAACGCTTCCAACGTTCAGGTCGCGCAGCTCACACTGAAAAGTAAAAACCTGGGAGAAGATAAAATATATGATTATGCACTGAACTTTATCCGCGTCCGCTTATTCACCATTCCGGGCTTGTCATCTCCTGCGCCCTTCGGAGGCAAGACCCGGATGATCATGGTGGACGTAGATCCGAACGCGCTTGCAGCAAAGGGCCTTTCTCCGAATGACGTGCTGAATGCATTACAGGCTTCCAATATCATACTGCCTGCGGGTACTACCCGGATCGGAGACAGGGAATATAATATTGCCCTAAACTCCAGTCCTTTGGACGTTGCCCAGTTTAATGATATACCGATTAAGGTCGTGAATGGACAGACCGTCACCATTGGCGATGTAGGCAAAGCTTCCGACAGCTATGCAGATCAGTATAATGTCGTAAGGGTCGACAGGCGTCGCGCTGCCTATCTTTCCATCCTGAAAAAAGCGGATGCATCCACGCTGGCTGTTGTGGAAGCTGCAAAAGAAATGATTCCCATCATAGAGGAAACTGCTCCAAAGGGTCTGGAAATAAATGTTGACTTCGATCAGTCAGTATTTGTTCGTAATTCAATTGACAGCGTACTCCGGGAAGGTATAACCGCGGCGATTTTAGTTTCCCTGATGATCCTGCTTTTTCTGGGCAACTGGCGCAGCGTAATAATAGTATGCACTTCAATTCCACTTTCCATACTGGTTAGTTTGATCTTCCTGAAAATGACGGGAAATTCCATCAACATTATGACGCTGGGCGGTTTGTCCCTGGCCATCGGCATGCTGGTGGATGACGCAACCGTTGGGGTCGAAAATATTCACCGCAATTCAAGCCTTGGCAAACCGCTGACGGTGGCAATCCTCGACGGTGCCGAACAGATTGCCACGCCTGCGCTTGTGGCAACTTTGGCTATATGCATCGTGTTTTTCCCGGTCGTTCTCCTGACAGGCCCCGCGCAATATCTGTTCACGCCAATGGCTTTATCAGTAGTCTTTGCCATGCTTGCCAGTTATTTGCTCTCGCGAACCCTCGTGCCTGTTACGTACAAGCTTTTTATGGGGGGTGATACCAGCCATAGTGCCGAATTGCACGCTGCTGCAGTAAAAAAAGGAGGCTGGTTAAAACGGGCCGGGCATCGGTTTAATACGGCAAGGGACAAGGGTTTTGACCGGTTCAGAGCATCCTATGGAAAAGCGCTGCAATCCATGCTGGATCACAAAACTATTTCGCTGGTCATCGCGCTGCTTGTTCTCCTGATTTCCTTTTCGCTGGTGAAAGTTGTTGGAACAGATTTTTTTCCTACCACCGATTCAGGGTTAATGAAATTGCATTTCAGGGCACCGACCGGTACCAGGATCGAGTCAACGGAAAAACTGGTAGATAAAGCTGAAGCCAGCATTCAGCGAATCATTCCGCCAGATGAACTCAGCACGGTGAATGATATGATCGGTGTTCCGATTTCTTATAACCTGGCTTTTGTGAATACAGATAATAGTAGCAGTATGGATGCCGACATACTTATTTCCTTAAAGCAGGGTCACCATCCCAGCACGGACTATATGAAAAAGATCCGTGCTGTTTTGAATGACAGTTTCCCTGGATGCCAGGCTTATTTTCAATCTGCTGATATCGTAAGCCAGGTATTGAATTTCGGTTTGAGTGCACCCATCGATGTGGAGATCCAGTATCCGAATTATGACACTGCCTATAAATATGCCAAGCGGCTGCGGGATGAATTCCACCAGATTGCCGGGCTGCAGGATGTGAATGTAAAACAGGTGCTGGATTACCCGACTATTAATATTGATGTAGACCGCGTGCGGGCGGCTCAGCTGAATCTCAGCCAGAAGGATGTAGCCAATGATATGCTCATTGCCTTGTCGTCGAGCTCTACGGTTTCTCCTGCTTTTTACATTAACCCTCAGAATAATGTAAATTATATTGTTGCTGTAAAAGTGCCGATTGCTAAGCTGAATTCAATACCAGGCCTGCTTTCTACTCCAATTACTCCGGCCGCGAATGTACCCAGCCTTTCGAGCGAGTCAACAAATCAGCCTACCGACCTGCCTATCTCTCAGGCGCAAACGCTGGGAAATCTATCTACCGTTCACGCAGAAAACCGTTATAATCTGATCAGTCATCACACGGTGCAAAGGGTCATGGATATTAATGCCAATGTAGAAGGACGCGACCTCGGATCCGTTAGCAAGGAAGTTTTGGAAAGGATATCAGCTTTAGGCAAATTACCTCCCGGCATGCGCATTGATCTCCTTGGTCAATACCAGATCATGCATAATTCTTTCAGTATCCTCTCCCTCGGCTTAGTCCTTGCGATAGCCCTTGTATACCTGCTGATGGTTGTTTTGTTTCAGTCCTGGCTCGACCCGTTTATTATTATGATCGCTGTGCCGGGTGCCTTTAGCGGAATATTGTGGATGCTCGCACTTACGGGAACAACGATCAATGTAGTTTCTCTTATGGGATCTATCGTGGCAGTGGGTATCGCCGTATCAAATTCCGTACTGCTTGTAAGTTTTGCGAATGAAGTCAGAGTGGATAATCCTAAACTGGGCTCCATGCAGGCGGCTTTGGAAGCCGGAAAGACCCGTCTTCGCCCGGTATTGATGACGGCCCTGGCCATGATTCTGGGTATGATCCCGATGGCCCTGGGACTGGGAGCTGGTGGTGAACAAAATGCACCTCTGGCCCGTGCCGTGATCGGAGGCCTTATCATGGCGACCATCAGTACGCTGTTCATTGTGCCCGTTGTATATTCAGGCTTGCGTAAGAAAGCGCCATCAGCACATACACTTGATGAGGAATTTGAAAGGGAATCCCAGGCATATCAGGCCACACATCCTCAGGCAGAGCCAAACGATAACCAGTCGCCGGAAAACAATCCTGAAGGTCCCGGTATTAACCGTTAAATTATCTGATATGTCCCGAAAGAAAAAATTATCCCCAATCCGCCTGATCGTCGGTGGCATCCTGCTGATAGTCATTATGATCATCGGGTTTTTAGTCCTTCTGAGCAGACAAAATTCAACGCTTGCCCGCGAAGTAAAAATAAAAGAGGACGGGGTTAAGCAAGGGGTTTCTGTAAGAATCTCTGCAGTTGATATGACTGCGCCGACCAGGGACATGATATTGATCGGAGAAGCCCGGCCTTTTCTGACGGCTGTTCTTTATGCCAAAACAAGTGGATACGTAAGTAAAATGCTGGTTGATAAAGGTGATAAAGTTCAAAAAGGACAGCTTTTGGCAACAATCATTTCGCCGGAAACGGATCAGGCACTGCGCTCGGCCCAGTCAGATTTGGAGAACAAACAAAAAATCTATTCACGGGACAGTGCACTTGTAAAAAAGCAGTATATCTCAGTAGAAGAAGAAGAAGGATCCGGGACTGCCCTTCAAATGGCAGAAGCGAATGTAAAATCATTGCAGGATCAACAACAGTACAAGAACATTTCGGCTCCCTTCACCGGCACGGTAACGGCACGCTATGCCGACCCCGGGGCGCTGGTGCAAAATGCCGTCAATTCTCAAACTTCGGCTTTGCCACTCGTAGCGGTTTCCCAACTGGATAAAATTCGCATATACGTATACGTTGAACAAAAAGATGCCCCTTATGTTAAGCCCGGCTATCCCGTCACGATATCCATGTCGGAAAGACCGGGCCTTATGATCAGCGCGAGGATTAGCCGGCTATCCGGTGAACTGGATCCAAAAACACGCATGGAGCTCGTGGAGATAGATAAAGAAAATAAGGACAAGTCCATTGTTCCGGGATCTTTTGTGCAGGTGCACATAAAAGGTCCGGCTGTTTCTCATATCGAGATTCCATCCGATGCATTGGTGATCCGTGGCAATAAATACTTTGCTGCGGTAATCGACTCATCCAGCACCCTTCATTTTAGGGAAATTCAGATCGGAGACAATTCCGGAATCAATGTTGTTGTGCTAAGTGGCCTGGAAAAGAATGATACCGTGGGGCTGAATATCGGTGATAATCTGGTGGAAGGACAGAGGGTCCGTGTGTCTAAATAAAAAATGATGCAGTATTTAAAATTAAAGAGACTCCTGATCGATCTGATTTTCCCGTTGGCTTCCGTTTTTTCCTTGCAGGACCTGAACGCACAATCGGCTGCAGATACACTGGGCCTGGAGCAAACCATCAGAATCGGATTGACAAATGCTACCGAAGTTTTAAAAGACCGCAATACAGTGGAACAGGCCGGAGCGCAATTGTTATATGCTTATGGCCAGTTTCTTCCGAACCTGATTTTTGAAGGGAACTACGGTTATGCCGTTGGAAATTCCCTGCTGACTACTGAGCCTGTTATTGCGACCTCCAATCGAAGTATCTATAATTATCAGCTTACCAGCAATATCAATATTTATTCCGGCCAATACAACAGGGCCAATTTAAAGGCATCGGTTTTAAGCAGGCAAAGCACCCAGTTGAGTTTGCAATGGGCCAGGCAGGAGGTAGCCATAGATATCATTCAGACATTCCTTCAGATCATGCTTGACAAAAAATTACTGGGGATCCAAACAGATAATCTCAATATCTCTCTCAGGAGAGAAGATCAGATTCAAGCGCTTGTGCAGGCAGGACGGCTTACGCCAGTAGACCTATACCAACAGCAGGCTGAAACCAGCCAGGAGCAGGCTGATCTTTCCAACGCTCAAAATCAACTACGCTCCGAAAAAATACTTTTATTATCCAAACTCCGACTGAATGAAAGGGATTCTCTGGATAAGTATGAATTCAGTGCAATTCCACTGAATGACCAGGCTCAGCCGGAAAAGTATGGTGACGAACGGTTGATGGTAGACGAGGCCCTCAAAGGGCGTCCCGACCTTCAGGCATACAAACTAAATGTAGATGCAGCCGACTGGAATATCAGAAAATACCAAAGCGGCTATTTGCCAAGAATTTCCCTGGGCATAGGAGCTTACAATAGCGGATTATACTATGATTATCTGTACTACGATCACAAAGCCCAGATCCCGGACGGGCAAAACAATATCGGGTACCAGTTGACGCATCAGATCTATGGGCTGGCAGGTATAAATGCAACATGGAATATTTTCGACAACTATTTCACAAGGTCCAATGTGATCATTGCAAAAACGCAATACAGCAACGCAAAAATCGACTACAGGGACCAGCAGATCCAGATTATTTCGGACATACGCCTGGCATATGGAAATTATAAGAACGACCTGCAGCTGATTGAGACAAATGAAAAAGGCGTCAATGCTGCCCAGAAGGCTTTTGACGCCATGCAAGGCCGTTATACGCAAGGGTCGGCCAGCTTCATTGATGTACTCACAACCCAGCGCGCATTATTAAATGCAAAACAATCCCAGATCCACGCCATAATTTCTTTAACGATGGAAGAAAAGAGCCTGGACTATTTAACAGGCACACATTATTAAAATGGATTCAAGTAATTAATACCGGTTATTTTTTAACTTCAAAAGCGAGCAACACATTGCCCGGCTTTTCCCCAAACATGCCGTAACCTGAATTGACAAACAACATACCGTCTGATATTACGGGTGCCGGACCATCAATCGCACCACCCTGGCCCCGGATATCATCTACGGTTTCAAATTCTTTTACAGTATTGAATTCCCATAATATTTTTCCGGTTTTTGATGCATAACCACGGATATGTCCATCCAAAGCTCCGGCGAATACAACTCCCGGGATTACTGCAGGAGCTGCAGAATTAGCAGAATAACAATCCTTAATTCCCATGCAATCCGGAGCAGGTGTTTTCCAGACTATTTTTCCTGTGAGCAGGTCGAGCGCATAAAGGCCAGGGGAAGGGTTTACCAATGAATCCGTTTTATCAACAGCCAAAATATTGTCTGCGTTCGCCGCATAAACTAATTTACCATCCGTGGCCATACCCCAATGAATACCGCCCAATGCTCCTCCTTTTCCTATCCGCGTTTTCCAGATCAGTTTGCCCTGGTCAGGTGATAGGGCAAATACATTTCCGGATTTCTGGCCGGCAACAAGAACGTCCCTTCCATCTTTTCCTTTAACCAGGATCGGCGCCATGCCAAAGTCAAGATCCTGACCCTGCTTTTCGGGGCAATTAACCAGGAACGGACAGGCTGAATTATAAGCGTCGTGCTGAGTACCCTGGAAGTTCCAGATCAGTTTTCCCGTTTTCATTTCAATGGCCTGAATGGCGTCACTTGTATTTGTAGTTGGGTTTGTATAGTTTTCGCCAGTACCGATATACAACCAACCTCTTTTTGTGTCTACTGTCGGGCTGCACCAGACCGGGGCGCCTGATGGGCCGTAATAAGGCTTGCCATTTTTCTTCCTGCCGGCTACAATGGCCTTTTGTGCAATCACACGATGGGTCCAAACCATTTTTCCATTGGAAGCATCCAGCGCTACTACAGCGCCGGAAGAAAAGCAACAATCATATTTGCCAAAAACTGCGGTCGCTACTTCTGTGGATGAAATTGGAACAAAAACCCTGTCTCCGTAAACAACGACTGAACCTGTTATTGCAGATTGCTGATCTATGCTGGCCCGCGTATTCCATATTTGTTTTCCTGTTCTTACATCAACAGCGTAAACATTGGTGCTGTAATCCGCAAAAAAGGCAGTAATTGAATTTCCTTTTTTTACTACGGCAATGGCACCGCGGATCGCAGCGCTGGCCAAAAAATGCCAGCCGATTTTACCCGTGTTTTTATTCAGCGCAAACAGGTCACCGAACTGACTGCCAACCAACAGCCAGTCGCCCACCAGGGCCGGTTTGCCCCTGGTTATTGTTCCTTCCGGAAAAGCAAAAGCCCACTTCAACTTAAGTGAGTTCAGATTGGTCAAAGAAATTCCTGCATGGGCTGCAGAGCGAAAACCGGTACCTTCCAGGTTACCGCCCCAGCCGGAATAATCAAATCCGGTAATCTTATTTGCCGGTAATGAAAATGGAGTGTAAGATTCTTTTGGAAAGCTGACCGGTTTAATTTCACGGTTGGTTACGAATTCGGCAACGGCTTTGCGTTGCAGCTCAGAAAGGTTGATGGCCTGCTGTTTCATTTTTCCGCTTTCTAATGCGGTAAATATCGCGCGTGGGGACATGCTGGACAGTACGATATAACCCGGTATCATGGAATTTACCGTATCCTTATGGCAGATATTGCAGTTGGTAAGAAAAACTTTCTTACCGATTTCCTTTATGGAATCTGCAGGTGGCGCAGGTTTATACCAGGTTGTAAAATCCTTATTAACATTATCCTGTTTATATTTTCGCGTGCCGTGCTCATGGCCCGTGGCAAAAATGAAGAATGCCAATGCTGAAAGGGTAAGGTTGCGCATATGTATTCAAAGATCGCAAATTTGCAAATCTTTTGAAAACTTCTCTGAGTATGCCGCCGCCCCCCGGTGTAGAGATACGGTCGGGCCGGTTTTTATTTTGAGCGGGTGATGATAATAATAGGAGGCCGCGCACTGGAAGGACCGCTGTCCAGGATTCCATTACTCATAGCCTGCTGACGCCGTGTTTGGATTTTCGCCTGAATATCGGGAGGTATGGTGGAACTATGGGTAAAATACATCAGTTGAATTTGAAGAGATTGTAATGCAAAGTCGCTACCGTCTCCAAGCCTGTAATAAATAGTTGCGTTCAGGGTCGTTCCATCGGCCGGATTTTGCCCAAAAGCTCCGTTTTCCAGGGTCTTGTCAAGATCAATGATGCCCGTATGATCATCTATCCAAATTTTTTGTTCTGCGGCGTTGTGGCTGAGGTCCCAAATACATCTGCCATCCTGATCGCATAAATTATTCATGCTGCTGTTCGCGTTGAAATACGGATTAACAATACTTCTATTATTTGAACTTTGACTGTATATGCTGTCAATATAACCGGAGCCGGCAATGATCAGGGAACTCAGGCAGGTATCCTGCGAACCCTTTCTGACGTAACCGATATAATACCGCATTCCGGTTTCACTCTTTGTAATATCAATCGTACCCGTTGAATCATTGAGTACAAGACCAACCGGCCAGGAATAATAATTTCCGGGGGCCGGATTATTTACCGGGGAAATCAGATAATCCGAATTCCCTGCACTCGCGGAGGGGTAAATCAAACTATCTCCATAAGTCGGGCTACCCGAACAATTCATGGAATATTTTTGGGGAAAGGGCCGATAGCCGGACTGATTCGTGTATGCCTGAAGGGGGGCCGTTGTATCCGGTATGGAAGCACTTAATTGCTGATCGGGATTATTTGCTTCTTTCCTGCAGGAAAAAAGAACCAGGATAGCAAGCGTACCGGAAAAAATACAAAAACAAACTGTGTTGGTTGTTTTCATAAGGTTTGACAGGGTTTAAAACAAAATACGGAGAAATAACCAGAAATGCAAGGCGTTGATACCCTACCGTGTGCAAATCTTCAGTTCCGGTTTTAACAGCATCTTACCAAAAATACCAGTTGCTCCGGTAAACCCTGGTAAGGATAAATGCTCTAAATAAGCGTCAGTCGTTTATTCCTTTTAATTCTTAAAAATGTCATTTATGAAAAAGAAATTATTAATTGTCGCTGCCTTCGTTGCCATCCTGGGAACCACATTAAGCGGTTGCTATGTGGAAAGAGGGTATCATCGTCCTTATTATTATCATCATGACTACCATCGGTATTAAACATTTCACCGCATATTGTCACATACGGTAATCTTTATGCTGAAATTACCGGCAGTTCACAGCGACCCGCATAACATTTATATGGACGGATCTGGAATTCGCAAACAGCCTGCTATTTAAAGACGCAGGTTGTTTTGTTTCATCCGCTGCATAGAATTTCCACTTAGTTTTCATATTGGCCGGGTGCTTAGCTCTTTTTACCGGTTATTGACGTGTTAAACATTTAATTTTCTAATTTTACGCTGCAATTAAATCTACATTCAACCCAGTCCGAATCTAAATAATCATATCATGTATAAAAGATTTTTTGTCAGTCTGCTTATTTGTATCGCAACTACTCAAATACAGGCACAGTCTTCTATCATAGATACTGTTGCGGTTTCCATACTGGATAAGATGAGTGCCATGATCGGCGATCTCTCATCCTGCAGTGTGACGGTAAATTCAAATTATGATATCCGGAGCGAGCGTCTTGGATTGGTCAAGCACTCCAACGTTCAACATCTTTACATGCAGGGTCCGGATAAAATGTATATACAGTCGACCGGCGATAAGGGCAGCAGGTCTTTTTATTACGATGGTAAAACACTAAGCTATTACTCCCTCGACCGAAATCAGTATTCCGTGATACCCACACCACCCACTTTAATGGAGATGATCGACACAATGAACAGAACCTATGGAATAGAATTCCCTTCTGCTGATTTTTTTTATCCGACTTTCGTTGACGACATACTGGCTGATTCAAAAAACCTGATCTTTCTCGGTACCACCACTGTTAATGGCAAAGAATGTTTTCATATTGCGGGAACTGCAAAAGACAAGACCTACCAGTTCTGGATTTCCAACGATGCTTATACCCTGCCGGTGAAAGTCGTGATCGTATACACCCATAAAGATATGAATCCTCAGTACGAGGCCATCCTTACGGATTGGCAGATCAATCCCAATTTACCTCCTGCGCTTTTTACATTTAACCCGCCTCCGAAAGCGAGGAAAATAAGGATGACCAGCCTTTCCCATAAAAAATAAATGATCAACTACAATTTTCAAATATGAAAACCCAGCTCAAAATATCTTTTTTATCCTGCCTTTCCGGAATAGCGCTGGCATTGACCTGTCTACCCCAGGGGGCGCTTGCACAACGATTCAATCACTCAAACTTTGGGGGAGCCAATAGGGCGGCTGTGAGCCGTCCTCCTCAAAATGTCAGCCGGCCTGCACCTGCGGTAAGCCGCCCGGCGCCTGCAGTAAGCAGACCTGCGCCTGCACTCAACCGTCCTGCAGAGACGCCGGTAATTAACCGCAGTATAAACGGAGGAAGCCGGAATATGGGAAACCATGATTTAACCCGGAATGTCACCATTACTCCGCCAGCAAATGTGAGGGGCCGTGCAGGTACTCCCCATAATGTTCCAAATCATGAAAATGTAAATGTTTATCACGCCAACAATCAGCCTTATCATGCCTATGCCTATCATCCTTATCATCCTTATTACTGGGGGAATAACTGGCATCCGATTGGCTTTATTGCGGCATCCCTGGCGGCCGATGCCTATTTGTTTTCATTGGCAAACCAACAGTATTATTATGATGATGGTGTTTATTACGAACCTTCCTCAGGCGGATATTCTGTAGTTCCCGCTCCGATTGGGGCGACCGTCAGCTCATTGCCTACCGGTTACGAAACCACCATGGTAGGCAACGACTATTACTATTATTACGGCGGTGCTTTTTATATTGATACAGGAACGAATTACCAGGTTGTTGCAGCACCCGTGGGAGCCGTGGTAACTCAGATTCCTGACGGGGCAGTCGACCAGCAAATAAACGGCCAGGACTATCTTGTATACAATAATACTTATTATCAGCCCATCACAGAAAATGGCCAGGACGCCTATGAAGTTGTACAGCCACCCCAATAAATCAAATTCGGATTTACCGGTAATTTTGCATACAGGTTTCGTTCCCGGAACAGCTTCAGGAAAATGGCGGTTTTATTTGTTCCGGCGATTGCAAGCGACGCAAAGCAAAATGTTGATTTTTATACCAGGGTTCTCGGTTTGAGAATGGTAAAAAAGACAGTAAATTTTGATGATCCGGGAACATATCATTTTTATTTCGGTGCCGAAACAGGCGCACCGGGAACAATTATTACGTTTTTCCCCTGGCCATCGGATTATTCCAGTGAATTAAAATCAGCATTATGGAAGATGTCAGGTTGAGAATGAATGAAAATGGGCGCGGTGTATTTTATATCCCTGATGGCAATGAACAAATCGCTGAGATGGATATTGGTATTTCAGATGGCAAGCTCACCGCGTATCATACAGAAGTGATGGCAAAGGCAGAAGGAAAAGGACTGGCAAGAATATTATTTACTTCGATGATATCTTATGCTCGGAAAAACGGATTGAAGGTCATTGCGCTTTGCCCTTTTGTTCTTGCTCAGTTCAGACGCCATCCCCAGGAATATAAAGATGTGTGGTTTAAGCCTGTCCTTTAATTGATGGGCCATGCCGAGGGAAACTGCGTCCCGCGTAATGCCAAACGCTTTGGAGGGGTGACGGCTTTTACCGGATGGCACCTGAAATTGATATGGCGAACAAACTGGTATTTGATCCAACACATTAGATGCCTGCGGAGTCCTGCCAATCGCTAGCCTCATTAAGCAAGCCCATTGAAGCAGCATCCAGGTTTATCCGGGTAGCTTTTACGAGGGAGTCGAACTGACCCATGCTGGTTGCGCTGGCAATGGGCGCTGTCAGGGTAGGTCTTGCCAATAACCAGGCAATGGAAATGCTTGCCGGAGTCATTTTATACCTCTCAGCCACCTTATCCAAGGCAGTCAGGATGCGAAACCCTTTCTCATTTAAATATTTTTTATTCCCCCCGCCCCTGGGGCTTTTGGCGAGATCTTTTTCGCTGCGGTATTTTCCGGTCAGGAATCCGCTTGCCAGCGAATAATAGCTAATCACCCCGATACCATGCTCTATACAAATAGGTTCCAGTTCCTTTTCAAATACTTCCCGGTCATATAAATTGTATAGGGGCTGCAGGATTTGATACGAAGGATAACCATTTTGCCTGCTTGCATCCAATGACTGGAGCAATCTTTCAGGCGTAAAGTTAGAAGCACCTATCAGTCGTACTTTCCCTTCTTTCACCAATTTCGCATATGCTTCCAGTGTTTCAGCAACGGGCGTCGGCGGATCATCATAGTGCGATTGGTAAAGATCAATATAATCCGTTTGCAGGCGCTGCAGGGACTTTTCCACCGCATACAGAATATGCTTTTTTGAAAGATCCTTTTTCCCCTGTCCTATATCATGTCCCACTTTAGTTGCAATGATTACCTTGTCCCGGTTTCCCCTGAGCTTCATCCAATTTCCAATGATCGTCTCCGATTCCCCACCCTTATTTCCGGCAACCCAACGGGAATAAACGTCAGCAGTATCAATTAAATTAAAACCAGCTTCCAGGAATGCATCCAGCAATCTGAAGGACTGTTTTTCGTCAATCGTCCAGCCAAACACATTGCCACCGAATGCAAGCGGCGCTATTGCAATACCTGAATTGCCCAATGCTCTTTTCTTCATCATAATTATTCTTCACCCTGGAGTTTACCTCCTGTTCACACAATAATATTCCATTATTTTTAATGATCATTAGTGGCCTTTAATCCGAATAGACAAAACACGCCGACCTGGAAAACTCTGTTGCTTGCCTGGCCATTATAGCTTAGATCTATAAAATTCGATAACCCGAAGTTATACCTGGCATCAATTCCAAGACCAAGGTCTTTGAAAAAATAGCCCACGCCAAATACCCAGGACCAATCTGTAGACTTAAACCCGGATTTTTCATCCTCATTAAATTCAGCGAATTTTAGTTTGGCGGCTAATAGCGATCCAACCTGGGGTCCGGTTTCTGCAAAAAAACCGGTGGGATGGTTATATTTCACAAGTACAGGGAAATTCAAATAGTTCATATTCAAATTTGCCTTAACACCCAATTCGGTGGATTTGGCTCCCTGTGCAGAATAGAATAACTCCGGCTGCAGGCTGAAATTACTAATTAAAGGCAGGGAGGCTAAGGCCCCCAGATGAAAACCGGCGATCGTGCTGACATTCCCAAAATCCTCACTATTAATGGTAGACACTATATTGATGGTAGAAAAATTAACACCTCCTTTGATTCCCAATTTGATTTGCGCATGGGTTGCTGCGATTGAAGAACCTGTCAATAACAATAAGAATAACTTTTTCATAAAAATCACGTTTAATTTAAACTCTCTATGAATCCGGCGGCCTGACTCAGATTATACAAGACAGCGAATGGAAGCTATTCATTGCTTCTTTCCAAAAATAATTGATCCCTGCCAACCATAGTCATTTCAAACGGAATTGCAAATCAAATTCGGTAGATGCGGGAAAATTCAGGGCTAAAGCCTGAAACTTCACAATTAATAACAACCGGTCAGCAAATCCGCTTGCATAAACAGATCCTTCCGGCAGGGGAGGCTGGCTGTTCCCTTTACGGAAACCCCCGGTCCCGCCCTGCTTCAGATTCCCTTCAGTTTAATAATTTTATTTTACATTTAATATACAGCATGAAGATTTTGATAATAGAGGATCAGAAAGAATTGCTAAAAAGCATGGTGGGGTACCTGGAATCCGAAAACTACCTCTGTGAAACAGCGGCAGATTTCCAGAGTGCGAGGCAAAAAATAGAAGGGTTTGACTATGACTGCATCTTATTGGATGTAACTCTTCCCGGAGGTAATGGGCTGGCCCTGCTGGCAGAATTGAAAAAAGACAAAAAAGCCGACGGCGTAATTATAATTTCCGCAAAAGACTCCATCAGTGATCGCATCCTAGGATTAAACCTCGGCGCGGATGATTATCTCGTTAAGCCATTCCATTTGTCGGAATTGAACGCCAGGATTTCTGCAGTGATCAGGAGAAGGTATTTTGGAGGCCAGAACCAGCTGAAATTCCAGGATTTGGTTATTGATCTGCTTGCAAAAACCGTTTCTGTAAACGGTAAGCCTGTCGACCTGACCCGCAAGGAATATGAACTGCTCCTTTATCTTGCCTCCAATAAAAATAAGGTCGTTTCCAAAATGGCCATCGCAGAACACCTCTCCGGCGACGGTGCAGAGATCTTTGATAATTTCGATTTCATTTACACGCACATGAAAAACCTCAAAAAGAAGCTGGGCCTGGCTGGTTACCAGGATAATATCAGATCTTTATACGCCATCGGCTATAAGTTTGAGGTGTGACCATGAAACTGCTCAATAAGACAATACGAAGCTACCTGGTTTATTCCTCCATCATTTTACTGATCACCATTCCCCTATTTTATGTAGTCGTCCGCCATGTGCTTCTGCGCGCTGTCGACCACTCGCTGAAGGCCCAAATGAGGGAAATCCGGAATAACCTTTCCTCCATTCATTCACGACAGGAATTGGAAATCTGGTCAGGCCTGGATAAGGACATCTCTCTCTACACTGAACCCGGACCTGTTGCCGATTCAATTTATACCATGTATGTGGCTAATCCCCGGCACCGCCATGATGAAGATCCTTATCGCGAGATTGCAGGTACCATTTCCGTGAATGGCCAGTTCTATAAACTGGTTATCAGCAGTTCCCTGGTTGAAAACCAGGATCTGCTGGGGAGCATTATGATAGTTCAGGCCATCCTTCTTATTTTACTGATGACAGGTATGCTGTGGATCAACCGTCGCACTTCCAGGAAGATCTGGATGCCTTTTTACAGTCTCCTGAATGATATGCAGCATTATGATCTGCACAAGAATAATGAACTCTCATTGAAACCAGGCAGGATAAGTGAATTCAATGAATTAAATCAGGTGATCAAAAATTTATTAAACAGGAATTACGAAATCTATTTACAGCAAAAGGAATTTACCGAAAATGCATCACATGAAATGCAAACCCCGCTGGCCATCATTCAGGGACAGCTGGAATTGCTGATGCAAACAGTTCCTTTAACTGAAGACCAGGCAGTCCTTATCAGCGAGCTGGAAGCCAGCAATCAAAGGCTGATCCGATTGAATAAATCGTTGTTATTGCTGACAAGAATAGAAAATAACGAATATGCGCCCGCCGGCCCTGCGGATATTTCCGTTATGCTGGAGGCCCAACTGGATTCATTTCACGATCACCTGGAAAAAAGAAAAATCAAAAGGATTGAAAAACTGGAAGCGAGGCCCGTCGTGCAGACCAATATTTCCTTAATGGAAATTCTTATTTCCAACTTAGTTTCCAATGGGATCAGGCATAATATTCAGGAAGGCTTACTTATGGCAGAAACGGGGCCGGGCTTTTTAACGATCAGCAATACGGGCGCCGATAAGGCACTGGACGCTCAAAAGGTTTTCAACCGTTTTTATAAGGAAAGCAGTGATACTGCAAGCACCGGCCTTGGGCTTGCGATCGTTAAAAGGATATGCGACATGTATGGATTTCAGCTCTCTTACAGATTCGATAACCACATGCACTCTTTTACCGTGACATTTGAACGGTGAACGCGAAACGCTTAGGGTTCAGCGTTTACTATACCTCAGTTCCCCGTCTACTATTTCGGCCGGGGCCGTATAAGGATGCTCAACCTCTTTTCCGCCAGCCATAATATGCATTACTGTCCATCCGCGCAGCTTGAGATAGTCGGAGATCATAGAACGGTGGCAGCGCCACCAAACGGCTTCGGAACACATATATGCGGTTCTTTCTTTTACCGCCATGCGTTCCAAAACTTCAATTCCTTCCTTAAAAGCAACCGTCTCCATATAATCCGCATACCCTCTGAAAGCGTCATTCCTCCATGCATCATTCACAGACCCGGCTTTTACTTTTCTTCTTCCACCCAGTTCTCTTAAATGAACGTATTGTATTTGGGTTTGAGGCAGAGACAATCCGAGGGCCTCTTTATTGAACTGAGGATATCTGCGTGATCCGGGAAAACTTCTCACATCAGCAACCATGGCGATCTCAAAAGAATGCAGCAGGGCAATAAATTCCTGCAGCGTGCGGGTGGAATGGCCAATTGTCCAGATATATCTTATAGGCGGAACATTCACAGCACAAAATTAATTCATTTACCGGCCCGCTATTTCTTCATCCTTCCCTATAAATTCCACATGGTAAATACGCATGAGCAAAATGAAAAGGGAAATGAGCAGCGGGCCAAAAATAAGACCGATAAACCCAAACAATGGAACACCGATAATTACCCCAAAAACAGTGATCAGCGGATGCACATCTCCTATTTTTTTTTGCAGCCAGAAGCGGAATATATTATCCACTGAACCCATAATGATCAATCCATAGGCGATAAGAATAAATCCTTTTGCCGTCTCTCCATTGGCAAAAAGAATAATTGACAAGGGCACATAAGAAAGTGCCGAGCCGAGAACGGGTATCATGCATGTGAAACAAGTGAGGGCATACCAGAGAAATGGCTGGTCAATACCCAGTATCAGGTAGGCAATCAGGGCGACGGTACCCTGGAAGAAAGCAATCAGCGGAATTCCCACGGCATTCGAGATCACCATATTATTTACCTCGCGCTGAACTTTCAGGAGATTGTCTCTTCTCAGTGGTAACACATCATCCAGCCATTCTTCCATTTTGTTGCAGCTTGTAAGCATAAAAAACAAAAGAAAATACATCATCGCCAGGGCAAGCAGAGAATTGAAAGTCGCGCCCACTATAAGAGGAAGTTCCGCAATGGCCATCCCACTCAGGCTGCGGACTGTTTCTTCATTTAAGAAATGATATCCGATCCGGGATTCCAAATCCCGGAGAAAGACCAGCAGGGAGCTGGTGAGTTCCGTAGCATGACTGATGGCATATCCGATTTTAGAACTGAGGGTATTAACCAGGAAGAAAACGGGAACCATAATTACGAGAAAGGAAAGCAGGATCAGTATCAGGGCTGCGGCCCAGGGTCTCCACTTGCGGACCAGGAGGCGTTTCATATATTTTCTCATGATCACGTATAACGTGACTGCCCCTAAAAATGAAGGAAGAAATCCCTGAAGCCGGGAAAATAACAACATGCCCAGAAGAACAAGAACAACAAGAAAGAAGAACTGCCTGACCTTTTCCGGATTAAAAGTATTCATCCGTCATTTTCATAACAAGGTACTAAGAGTTATTTTTATGTACCTTTTAAAAATAATTGAAGAAGTTTATGAAAATAATAAATTCAATCTGCGTAGTCGCCATGCTGTTGAATGCAAATCTGCATGCTCAGACAAAACACGTTACCGGGTTTAATGATTCTTCCGTTGTCGCGGAATTAAGTGCAGAGTCAGCGTTTGACCTTTCGATCAGCAAGGAAAATATCGGGCGTACAATCCGTGAGCTTTCTGCAAAGCCGCACCATCTGGGTTCTCCCGGCAGCAAAGAAGTAGCCGAAAAGATCATGCAAAAATTTCAGCAATATGGATTTGAAGTTCATATGGATGTTTACGATGTGTTATTCCCAACGCCAAAAAAAAGGATTCTTGAAATGACTGCACCGGCTTACTACCGGGCGATATTGAAGGAGCCTGCATTAAAGGAAGATGCCAGCAGCGGCCAGGAAGGCCAGTTACCTACCTATAATGCCTGGAGCAACGACGGCGATGTATCTGCCCCCCTGGTGTTTGTCAATTACGGGGTGCCATCCGATTACGAAGAACTGGCGAAAATGGGTATTGATGTGAAGGGAAAGATCGTTATTGTAAAATATGGAATGAGCTGGCGGGGAGTGAAACCAAAAGTTGCACAGGAGCATGGTGCCATTGGTTGCATTATTTATTCCGACCCGAAGGATGACGGATATTTTCAGGGCGATGTATACCCCAAAGGCGCATTTAAAAATGAATATGGAGTGCAGCGCGGAAGCGTCATGGATATGACCATCTATCCCGGAGATCCCCTGACGCCGGGAATCGGCGCTACGAAAGATGCCAAAAGATTCGCCTCGCACAATGATGCTCCAAACCTGCTGAAAATTCCGGTATTGCCCATTAGTTATCATGATGCAAAGCCGCTCCTGGAATCATTAACCGGACCCGTGGCTCCTGAAAACTGGCGTGGTGCTTTGCCCATAACTTATCATGTAGGCCCCGGCAAAACATCCGTACACCTCCAGCTGGAATTCGACTGGAAGCTTGTTCCCTGCTACGATGTGATCGCAAAAATCAGGGGTTCTGATTTTCCGGATGAATGGGTTCTCCGCGGTAATCACCATGACGCCTGGGTGAATGGCGCAGATGACCCCATCAGCGGTCAGGCATCTATGTTAGAGGAAGCCAGGGCGGTAGGGGAGTTGGTAAAGACCGGATGGAAGCCAAAACGAACCCTGGTTTATTGCGCCTGGGATGGAGAAGAGCCTGCCCTGCTCGGTTCCACCGAATGGGCCGAAGATCATGATTCCTTATTGAAGCAACATGTGGTTATTTATATTAATTCAGATGGAAACGGACGAGGTTTTCTTTCCGCCGGTGGCTCCAGTGCGCTTGAAGGGCTTGTGGACGAAGTCGCAAAGGGAATCATGGATCCGCAAACAAAAGTGAGCGTTTATGAAAGGTTGAAGGCACATCTGGTGGCTATGGCTGCCGATCCAATGCATGCAAAGGTAGAAATGGAAAAAGACAGCCTGAGCCTGGACGCGCTGGGCAGTGGATCTGACTACTCTCCCTTTCTACAGCACCTGGGCATCCCGGCCTTGAATATTGCCTACGGCGGGGAAGATAATGGAGGTGAATACCATTCAATCTACGATTCCTACGACGATTTTATCCGTTTCAAAGACCCGGGATTCTATTACGAAGCAGCTCTTTCGAAAACTGCCGGGCATATTACCCTTCGAATGGCCAATGCAGATCTCCTTCCATTCGATTTCAGGACCCTCTATGCTAAAATAATAAACTACAGTACGGAACTTCAAACCCTGCTCAACAATCTGCGGGAAACGACGAGGATCAATAATGTGATACTCAGAGGGAATTATCTGGAGCTCGCTGCAGATACAGCCAGGCCTTTCTTTCCTCCCAAACCAAAAGAAGAAGTTCCCTATATCGATTTCTCTCCGCTGCTGAATGCCATTTCCCTGTTGGAAAAAACAGTGGAGCATGCAAATGAGGTATGGAGGCATGCCCAGATCAGCGGGGGAAATCATGAGACCCTGAACCGGTTGCTTTTTCAGGCTGAACAACAGTTATTGCTGGAGAACGGACTCCCGGGGAGACCCTGGTACAAGCACTCGTTATATGCTCCCGGGATGTATACGGGTTATGGAGTTAAAACTATGCCGTCTATCCGCGAAGCAATCGAGCAAAGAAATTTCAAACAGGCAGAAGAGCAGATCAAAGTGGTTGCTGCCTCGATTATTAAGCTTAGTAATTACTTGTCAGGACTATAAATTATCACACCCTCAAAAAAACACGCTTCCTGTACATAAAATACAGGAAGAGCCATTTGACGAGAAGCAGGCAGATGCCCATCACGACAACATTATATGGGTCCCCGGTTAATTGGCCCAGCCATTTAAAAAATCCATTTGTTGTGAATCCCCAATTGATAAATCTCCCCGAGATATAGATCAATATGGAATTCATTCCGATCACCTTAAAGAAAAATGCCCAGCTCTTATAACCGAGTATATCGATCACATAATAGAAAAATGACAAGAGCAATAAACTTATCCCCCCGACCTGCAAAACAAAGGAGCTTGTCCACAGGTTCTTATTAATCGGGAAATCAAGATTCCAGATCTGGGCAAGGATCAGGAAAATAATTCCGGCAACCGCCAGCCATCCCGCTTTTTTCCTGCCGGACATTTTAC
Source organism: uncultured Chitinophagaceae bacterium (assembly GCA_963705005.1). Classification (GTDB taxonomy): domain Bacteria; phylum Bacteroidota; class Bacteroidia; order Chitinophagales; family Chitinophagaceae; genus Puia. The sequence goes on along the minus strand of CAVPIO010000005.1, from coordinate 62,798 downwards.
CATTTTTGATTAGGTTCCCGGCAAGAATTCCGAGCAGGGCGGTACTAATTGCCGGGATCGTAGAAAGCAGCCCTTCGGGATCATGAATGCCTAAATAGAGCCTGCCCGGAAGGACCAGGCGATCTATATAAGATGCGAAATTTCCCTGCATGGTCAGGTCACCGGGAAGAAAACCGGGCGCTGAAGTGAATTTCAGCAGCAGCCAGTAGCCAATGATGATTCCCCAGAACCAGACCATCTGGGCTCTTTCCTTCGTATACAGAAAAATGATATTGGCGAACATATAAGCGAGGCCGATCCTGCCTAATACACTGCCGAAACGGATTTCAGCAAGGGGCCGTATTTCCAGGCCATTATTGACAATGAGACCCAGAAGAACAAGGATAATACCTCTGCGGATCACCCTTAAAAGCAATTGTTGCCTGCTTTTGCCCTTTTCCAGTTGCCTTCCTATGGAATAAGGCGTGGAAACCCCAGCCATAAACAAAAAAAGTGGAAATATCAGATCGTAAAAATGAAAGCCGTTCCATGCCGGATGTTCAAGCTGCGTTGAAATTGCGTTCCAGAATGGCGAGCCGGTAGTCGTAGCCAGATCGTGCACGAGTCCGTCGGCACCCATGATCCAGAACATATCAAACCCGCGGAGCGCATCAAGGGAATACAGGCGTTCTGGTAATGCCGGCGCGATTTTCTTTGATGCTGATTTTTGCACCGGCCTTTCCAGCGGTGCCTGAATGGTTTCCATTTACCTTTGCTGATTATGATTTTTTAAAGTTAGTCCGGATTATCCCGTTCTCCCGGTAAGTTATCCGGTCAGGTAAATGTTAAATTACAATTATTTTTGGCTTTAATCTTCTTTTTGTCGTTTTCTTATTTCTCGCAGCCTAAATTATAGACCATCTTATTACTGTTCTGCTCGTTTAAAAAAAGATTGGCTCCTTCTTTATGAATATCATGAATGACCGTTGAGGTAATATCAAATGCGGTTCCGAATGCTGACTGCTGCGCAGCGAACAAGGCTTTCTGAAGATCCTTTGTTTTTATCCCTGCCCCATAATTTAATTTCCCGATATTGTAATCCACCTGGCCGACCAGCGCTTTTATCTTTGCCAGGTATGTTCGCAGTATGGCAATTTTCTGCGCATCATATTGATCCTCTATGGCGACCATCTCCTTCCAGTATTTTCCATCCACTCCGTTCACACAAGCGCAGGAATGCATGCCGGTCTTACCTACCTGGGGACATCCCGATTCATCCGGGCTGGGCACTTTATGCAGGGCCTCATATTTAGCATTGATCACTTCCCGTATTTTAGCCGCAAACTCCCTGTCCACCGCCGCAAGCTGGTTGACACCGATATCATTTGTTTTCATGACCAGGTTTGCCGTTGCCGGATCATCCTGGATGCTGGGCGCATGGGCGCTTTGCATCCTTTGATTAGCCTGATCCATCGCCCAGGCTTTTTGTTGTTCGGGCGTCATGTTTTTCAATTTTTCTGCCAAAGCCTGGCCATCCGCCGCCGTTTGGGGAGACGGCATTTGACCCATTCCACCCATGGTGCTCTGAACAGCAAGTGTATATTCCCGCATTTTTTGATTAATCAGTGTATCCAGTTTTGCCAGATATACTCCATAGTCAACGATTTCGGTTTGACCATGGTCATTTACGCGCGTGCGGCATGCGGCAAAACTATTGTCTGATCCTCCCGGCACTTCAAGGTTGCCCATAAGTGCCAGAACACTAAAATCCAGGCATCGCTGTGCTTTAATGGCGTTCGGAATGAGGGCTGGGATGAGTAATACCAAAACAAGGACTTTCATATTGATGTTTTTAGGTTAACCATGTACAAAACAAGGGATAATAAAAAGGCAAGACAATCGGATGAAGATATGATATTGAAGGACCAGGGTAAGCGGTCCCTTGTATTATCCGTTGATTTTAATGACCTGTCCGTCAGATTCATCCATGTAAATGATCTTATCTGTCAAGAATCGAATGCCTTTTGGCAGGCCGAAAGTTATGGTTTCCCTGGGCGGTCTGCGAACGACCAGAACATGTTGTGCAAGGGCGAGATAGACAAATTGCTCGTTGCCCATATTTTCATATGCCACCACATTCAGGCTGCAATCAGGCCCTTCCGTGTCTTCCTCGCAAATGCAAATATGTTCGGGCCTGATACCGAGAGTGACTGGTTTATTCAGGTACTTCAGCAAAGATGGTGCGAGCACCGGACCAAGTAAAATTTTACAATCCGAGGATTCATGAACAAAAATATAGCTGTTTAATTTTTGTATCGAACCTCTTAAAAAGTTCATCGTTGGTGAACCGATAAAAGAAGCCACAAATTTATTGTTGGGGTAATTGTATAAATGGAGTGGCGTATCTAATTGCATCAGCCTGCCTTTGTTCAGCACGGCGATACGGGTTCCGAGGGTCATCGCTTCGGTTTGATCGTGAGTAACATAGACCATGGTGGCATTGATCGTTCTATGTAATTTTTGCAATTCGATCCGCATCTGGCTCCTTAGCTTGGCATCCAGGTTACTTAACGGTTCATCAAATAGAAAAACTTCCGGTCGCCGGATGATGGCCCTGCCGATAGCTACCCTTTGTCTTTGCCCTCCTGATAAAGTTTTGGGTTTTCTTTCAAGCACTTCTTCCATTTCCAGCATTATGGCCGTTTCCATTACCCGCTCGTGAATCTCCTTTCTCCTGATATGCTTCAACCTTAAGCCAAATGCCATATTATCATACACGGTCATATGCGGGTATAGTGCATAATTCTGAAATACCATCGCAATGTCCCTGTCCCGCGGATCCAGTCCGTTGATTCTTTTACCATCCATGGCCAGGGTCCCTTCGCCGATCTCCTCGAGGCCGGCGATCATCCTTAGCAATGTGGATTTACCGCAACCTGAAGGCCCAACGATCACCATGAATTCCTTATCCTTAACCGTGAAGGAGATGTCATCGATGGCTTTTAACCTTTCAGATTTCCTCCCATCGGTATACCATTTTGAAATATGAGTCAACTCAAGCTCTGCCATACAGGTTTTATTTATATAACTTTCAAACAGAAAAGTATTTCTTCGAAATCCTTGTGATGCGACAAGCCAGATCCAATTCGCCTGACACAATAAGAAAATCTTCTTCATGATCTGCTATTCCCGTTGTAAATACCACATCGTTTAAATAAATCTGATGACCAATGGAACCGGTGAGGCTGGAATTTGCTTCCAAAAGCGCCTTTTCATCCTCCAGGTGCAATATGCGGGAAGGATCGTTCCTGTCGAGTATGGCCCAGAATGTACGGTAAATACCTACCTCTTCCTTTTTCTCCACGCCATGATACAGGATCAGCCAGCCATCCTTAGTGCGTACCGGAGGCGCACCTCCTCCTATTTTTACATTGGCTGATGATGATTTCCGGGCCCTCAGTAATGCCGCATCCGAGGGCTTCCAGTGCAGCAGGTCAGGGGAGGAAGCCAACTGGATGGAGGCACCGGGATGCCAGACAGCCGAAGGAGGAGATGCGAAATAACATTCGCCCATCGGCCTCGTGAGTGCATAATAATGACCATTGATTTTTTCCCCGAACAACAACATATCCTTATTCTGGTGATCGAGCACGATGCCAAGGCACTGGTAGCGCAGGCCGTCATCCGACACGTATAGCATGGTGGAATGTCGTTCGGAGCTGACACAACAGGTTGTCATGTAATAACGGTTATCTATAAACGAAATCCGGGCATCTTCTATACCATATTCCTGGCTGCTGTATTGTGGCGAAATGATTTTGTCATAATGAATCCGGGTGATTGAAGAGCCGTCGGCATTCAGTTCTACGGGCAGAAGCCAGGATAAGGATGTCAATGCAAAAACCGGAAATGAATACGCATTTATTCTAAACTTCCGCGGATCCGTCATGCTTACGTCGGCCAGGGGCCATGCATCTGCCTGGTATCCCCGCTCCCGGTCCCATCTGATTGAATATGCATTGCCATCAATAACAGGTTTTAGCAGCGCCTCTGCCACCCTTACCATCAAGAGTAGATTGCCGTTCCCCAGGCGGCAAACCCCCGGATTAAATGCGCCCAAAACAAATGTCTTCTCCTTCAAACTTTTTCTTAATGGTGAAAATGAAAGATCAACCTGATCCGGCGTAAAAATCAGATGATCTCCAATTATATAGTCAGGGGTTATGGTCAGCTCTGCAGAATTGCTCATGGCTTCCTGTATTTATTTAACGCGGTCAGGACTGCCGGAAAATTTTCCAGCCGTTGCAGAGCAAGCAGGGCCTCTATCGTAGACTCTCCCCCCGAGTTCAGGTTTACCTGATTCCCTGCTGAAATGGCGTCAAAGCAGCGTCCTGTTGATACGTCATACATATTGGTATTTGCCAGGTTCGCGCCCAGGAACCAGGCGGCCAGGTGCCCGGCGATATCAGCATATTTATCTTCTCCGGTAATACTATAGGCCTCGATGGCAGCAAAAATCATTGGCCTGAATCCGTAAGCGATCTGGTCATAACTGGACTGACTAAGCGGTTGAATCTGATTGTTGCTGTCTGTCACCGTGATGCTGGCCTCAAATCCATTGGCCAATAACCAGGGATAATAATTACTTACTTCGGCCAGCGCTTTGTTGGTGAAGCTGGTATCCTGCAGGAATATTCCGGTCTGCAGTAGTGCAAATGACTGATCACTGCCATAGGCATGCCATTGATTTTCCCAGCTCAGGAAAAAAGAATAAGGAAAGTGTGACGCATCGCCCTGTTGCATCATGGCAATACCGGTTGCCAGCTTACGTACGTAAGCAGACATCGTCGTATCATTTGTTGCCATGCAATAGGAAATCAAACCAAGCACTAGTGTTGCAGCCTGATCGGTTCCGCTGCCCTGTGGCAACCATTGCGGAACCGTAATACCACTAATAACCTGCGTTGTCAGGGGCAGGTTAACAAAATCTGTTTTAATATTTGCGATCAGCTTATTGATCGCGTCGTTCATTTGTCCTCCAAGCTGTGGATTTATGCGCCCTACCGCAGGAGCAGCTTCAGTGAGCGCCTGCAAAGCCCGCCACGACCACCAGTTGGGCGTTGCCGCGCTTGTAGATCCTCCTGTATTAATGGATCCGTCTGTCTGCAGAAAATTATAGAAATAGCCATTGGGCGACTGCATTTCCAATATAAATCGAATCAGGTTAGAGACCTTCGACTGCGCTGCAGTATCTGTGGAGAAATTATTGTTTCGCAGGTAAAACAAAGCAGCCCTCGATACATCATCAACACAGGTAAATCCTTCACCGCTGGCTTCAACCGGGTGGTAGTCAGGATACTGAGAATAAATATATATTCCGGATGCATGCACGCCATCAGGAAAAACAACCGGCGTGTACAAGGCGTCCAGGTGCGTGGTATTCACAAGGCCTGTGTCTTTCTTTGGTGGAGCAGGACCGGATGGCCTGGCTTGCTTCGAACAGGCGATTGCAATAAAGCCAATTGAAAATAAATAAATCAGAATCTGAATACCCTTTTTCATAAAAATGCTTTAATATTTCTTCCGACAATTATTTTAATTCAATCTTTCAAATCCGCAATGAAATCCCTACCGGGTCTATTGACCAGGAGCAGATTCCATTTCATTTAATAGTTCATCAAGCCTGATGCTTAGGAATCCCGTGTAAGAATCAGACAGTGCATAAGGGATGATCAGTGTTTCTCCATGAAGCATTAAACCACAGGTGTACACAACATTTGGAACATATCCTTCGCGTTCCGATTCGTCTGTCCTCACCAGGGGCTTATTCAATCTGCCGATGATCCTGGACGGATCCTCCAGATCCAGCAGAATGGCGCTGATAACATACACCCGCATTGCACCTACGCCATGTGTGAGTAATAACCATCCCTGCGCTGTTTTAATGGGTGATCCGCAATTGCCCAATTGCAGCAATTCCCAGTCAAAGCGGGGTTCCATCAAGGTTTTGAATTTATCCCAGGTATACAGATCGTCTGAGAACATGATGTTTATCTTTTCACCACCCTGCCTGGAAACCATCACGTACTGGCCATTGATTTTTTCCGGAAACAGGGCCATGCCTTTATCCTGTATGGCAGGCCCGGTTAAAGTCCTTATAGAAAATGAATTGAAGTCCCTGGTTTCCAGCAGGCGCGTCTGGATCTCCTTCCCATTGTAAGCCGTATAGGTACCGTAATAAATAATCCTGCCCGGCTGCCCGAACCTAACCAATCGTAAATCCTCCATGCCCATGCTTTCCGCCCTGCTTCCCGGGAAAATTACTTTTTCATTTATGGGTATATCTGCAGAGGATTCAAGATCATAATTCCCATCGAATATGGATTCCAGAATCGAAATGGAATCCTCCGTTCCGTTTTCCTGCAAGGCCTTTGACCTTAAGATCCTCATCGCCTCTGCAGCAGTAAACTCAGCAGGCAATTTTTCAATCAACCTTTTATTAAGCCCTGGAAATGCTGCGGCACGATCAAGAATATATTGTTTAGTGTATTGGGTACCTGTCTTCTTCCGTAAGCAGCTATGGTAAGCCCCCGTCTCATCAAGCAGAATATTGTTTTGCTTGTCAACAACACCGGTTTGAAATACAATGGAAGAAATATGGCCTTCGCCGGTTGCCCTCAGGCTCAAAAGAAAACGCTGCTCTCCGGGTTTCGCCCCCTGTTGATCAGGATGTGAAATTATGGATGGATTAAACAATGCGGCGGCCTCGATGGAATACTCCTTGGTAAAAAAAGCGCCAAGCAGGTATTTTCTCGGCATTTGAAAATGAGAAAGGCTTTCCCCATAAGCCATTTCTGCTTCGCCGAAATGGTACAGGAAAATGGCCTTCAGGTTGCGGTGGCGGGCATTGAAATCCTTCATCAATTTTTCCAATAACAAATCAACCTGCTCTTCCGGAAGGGCGCCTACCCGCATAACCGTATTGTGTATGCGATCATTTCCTGGCAGACGGAGATACTGAAGTATCACCGCTTTTGCAGTGGCAGATAATCTTACAGGGCTTTTAATAATATTCATCAAATCAGTCTTTTAGTCCCGTTGAAGCCATACTCTGGATAAAATGACGCTGGAAAAAAAGAAATGCGATCATTACCGGCAGTGCGAGTAGTACTGCTGCCGCTATCTTAACGCCAAGCTGACTGTCCGCCCTTCCTCCTACTGCAAATAGCGTAACCAATTGGGGCATCGTCATTAATTTCTCATTCCGGATTACAATCAAGGGCCATAATACTTCGTTCCAGGATCCGATAAATGTGAGAATGGCAACGGTGACCAGCGTAGGCTTAATATTGGGCCATAATATTCTGAAAATAATCGTCCATTCATTGCATCCGTCCATTCGGGCGGCATCGATCAGGGCCTGGGGCAGGCCCTGAAAAGCCTGCCTGAACATCAGGATGGCGAAGGCACTTACTGCAAATGGAATCACCAGGGCAAAAAAACTGTCGACCAGCCGGAGATTTACCATCGTAATATAATTCGGTATCAGCGTAATTTGAAAAGGAAGTGACATCGTAAAAACAATAACATAAAATATGATCTGCCTGCCTTTAAATCGCATTTTTGCCAGGGCATAGCCGGTTGTTGAACCCGTGACCAATACGAGTGATGTTGTAACAATCGCAATTGCCAGGCTATTTACAAGCGAGCGTCCGATCGGTATTTTGTCTACCAGTGACACAAAATTCTGCCAGCCCGGATGCATTGGCCAGAGCGTCATTTTCCCCACTTCGTGCATTGGCGCAAAAGAAGCGCCGATCATCCAGACAAAAGGATAAAGGAAAGAGACAGCCGCAATAATCAATGCACCGTAAAGGAAAATCCTGCCGAATAGAATTTTAGCGTTCTTCATCTAATTTTCTTTTTCAATCAATTTTTTTTGCAGAAGTACGACGGTCATGATCATCAATGCGTAAAAAAACCCCAGCGTTGCAGAATATCCCATATTATAATATTGAAATGCCTGCTTGTATATATATAATACGGCCGATAGGGTCTGATTCAGGGGACCACCGCCTGTCATAATATAGGGTTCTATAAAAAGGGAAAATCCTCCGATGGTCGAGAGGATCACCACCATGAAAATTGTCGGATTGATCATGGGTAAGGTAATATGATAAAACTGCTGCCAGCGGGTGGCGCCTTCAAGTTTTGCGGCTTCATAATATTGCGTGGGAACAGTTTGCAGACCGATGAGGAATAGAATAACATAAAGCCCCATATTCTTCCAGGTTGCCATAACGGCGATGGAATAGATGGCCAGGTCAGGATTGACCAGCCAGCCGATCTGCCGGATACCCAGTTTCCCCAGGAGACGATTCATGAGACCCGCATCATATCCCAACATTTGCTGCCATAGAATAGTAACCACTACGCCTGAAACAATCACTGGTATAAAAAAGGACGCCCTGAAAAAAGACAGCCCCCTGATTTTCCGGTTTAGCAGTGCGGCCAGCGATAAGGAAGCAACAATTTGCAACGGAATATGAAGCAGCAGAAATTTTAGCGTGTTCCCTATGGCCTTCCAGAACAATCGATCATGCCAGAGACGGGAATAATTTCGCAGGCCAATGAAATGCATGGGCGATATGATGTTCCACTTATTGAAAGTAAGGAAAAAGCAAAAAAATACCGGGAACAGGACAAATACAATAACAAACAGCAGGTAAGGCGATACCAGCAAATAAGGCAGCATTTTTTTGCCCGTAAACCGAAATCTGAATTTTCCCCTGGCCATAATATGCTACTTATTATTATCAAATAATTTCCGAGATCTTCACCGCCGCCTCTGCCATCTTCAAGGACCCCACGGCATTCCTTGCGTCAACAATGCGAACATGGTTTCTGTCTGCGATCCATTTCCACTGATCAAGTATCATATCGCCCAGCATCTGCCGGTAGCGGTCCTGTTTATCAATCCCTTCCCCGAATTCCATACTGATATGATCAGTAAATTGCAAATCTTCAAATCGGCCCCTGGCCTGCCATTCTTTGTCTGCCGATGGACCATGACGGATAATTGAACTATCTCCCATCCATTCCCGCAGTTGCGTCAATTGCCCTTTTTTCAAAATCCCATACAGCCGCATTTTTACCGGCACCCATCCAAATAATGTAACTTCTCCTCTTTCAAACTGAATCCGCATCTCCTGCCTGTCGAGTATTCCCGGTTGGTCAAATCCATGATAGAAATTCACAAGACCTCCTGCATAAAGAACTGTTGCCTGCACCCGGTCAGTAATGCAGGGATCAATGGCCGCACGTTTCAATTGACATGCGCTGATCATTTTCCCTTCACCGAGCCAGCCGGAGAAAAGATCAAAAAAATGGACTGCGTGCTCAATAAAAATCCCACCGCTTTTTTTCTGGTCCCAGAACCAATGACCGGCAAAAAGTTTTTCGTCGCTGGCATAATTCTCAAAAAACCCATGCAGGAACTCGCCGAAGATTTTATTTTCAATAATTTCTTTTACCATACGGAACAACGGATTATACCGCTGCATCAGATTGACGACATAAAGTAAACGGAGCGAGTTGGCCAGGTCCGCGAGTTCCTCCGCCTCAAAGCCATTTAAGGCGGCAGGTTTTTCTGAAATCACGTGTTTGCCGGCAAGCAGTGCCTTTTTCGACTGCTCATAGTGCAGGTACGGCGGTGTTGCAATATAAACAAGATCTATTTTGGGGTTTTCCAGGAACTGATCATAATCCGTATAAGGCGTTGCACCAAGATCCCGCGCCATTTGTTCACCGGGCACGGGCTTTATATCAGTTATAGCAATGATATTTATTCCCGGAATGTTTTTAAAAGCAGATGCTGCGAAATGCGCAAAATCTCCTGCTCCCACAATGCCTATATTAAGCTCCATATTAAAATTGTTTTTCTGATCCGGAGCATTCAATTATGAATGTTCCGAAGCAACACGTTGACTGCAGTTTCTGCATCCCGGATTGCTTTCTCTGGCGTTTTTCTTCCATAAACAACACAGGATTCGTATTCCTGCGAAATGATATCCAGCACTTCTACAATCACTTCACAATTGTCAACCCCCTTTACAAAAGGCAACTCTCTCGCAAAGGGCATCATCATCGGGTTGTTGTGAAAGTAGCCACTGTAGTAAGGATCCGACTGCAAATCCTTCCTTCTTGGCAACTGCCCCGTTATTTCCAATAATTTTAAATCGCCTTCTTTACCGACCATGGTCCGGATAAAATCCCAGGCAGCCTGTGGTCGCGTACAGGTATTGAAAACAACAATATTTTTCGGGTCTGCATAAGTATAGACTGGTCCCTGATGATCATCGGGAACCTGGGGCTCAAAATACGCGAAGTCAAAACCCCGGTCAGGTATGCTTCGCAGGTAAGTGATCTCGTAAGGGCCGGTCCACTTTGTTGCAATATGCTGCGCCACGAATGGATCATCTGAAGCTGACAAATTTTCTTTCGAGAAATATCCGTCCCGGTACAAACTCTGGAGGAAACGAAAGACCTCAATAGCATATTTATTATTGAAAACCGCTTTATTGTTAACGACCAGGGATGCTCCTCCTGAAGCGGCCAGATAAAGAGGGTAAAAATTAAAGAGCCGCTGATACCAGATCTCTTTTACTTCCGTATAACCAAACCAGCTAGCGCTAAGTCCATGGTTCCGGGCGTTCGCTTTAAAAATGGCCGCAGCTGAGCGGTAAGCACTGTAAGTAAGCGGCAATTCACGGATACCGTTTTTCAAAAAAAGATCTTTATTGTAAATGGTCATGAAGGGATTTACCTTCCAGGGTACCTGGTAAATATGACCATCTGCGGACGTAATCTCCCTGATCGCTTCACTGTCGCAACGCTCATGGATGAACTGCAGGAATCCTTTCAGCGTATCCAAAGGAATTAAAACGCCTGCGCGGGCAAACATCTCTACATTGCCCTGCCACATGTTCGCATAGATATCCGGGGTCGTTTTGCCAACTACGGCAGCGAGGATGACTTCTTCGCTCGACTGGCCTTCGGGGATGGGCTGCTGATGGATCAGGTTAGCCGCGTGTGTGCGGTTCCAGTTATGGGTGAACGAATCGCACAAACTGATCTCCCTGGGGTTATTGGAGCACCAGAATAATAATTCCTTACTTTTCCCTGATCGGGTTTGGCAGGATCCAGTCAGAAAAATAATAATGAGAACAAACCATGTACCGGAGAAATTACGCATATCAATTTAAAGCCGGTTGCCAGTTATCTTTTCTGAATGAAAATATCCCGGGCAAAGAAAATTTCATAAAAACCCCTGCAATGGTTTTTCACTGCAGGGGCCAAAAGAACAAACAAAAGTATTACTCCGTCTTCTGATTGTTATATATGGAAAGCACCTGGGGCGCGGTCAATGGGATGTTATAGAACATCACATCATCCATATCCCCTGTCCAGAATCCTCCATAGTCTACCAGGAAATTCCCGGATGGGTCAACAGTAAGATATGTGCCGGTTGGCAAGTCAGAGCCGATGGATATATTAACCGGCGTGCCAACGGGAATCGGACTACCAGGAACATTGGTCCAGGATTTAACCGGGGAGCCATTAATATAGAAATCTTCTTCTCCGGGTTTAAATGTAACTACCAAGTGATACCATGTGGCACCGGGAATTAATGCTGTACCGGCATCATCACGATCATAATAGGTAGTATCAACCGGAGGTCCAGTTTCAATGGCATGCACAGTATAAAAAGGCAAATAAGCTTGCTGGGTCTGAAATTTCCAACCGTTCCAACGGTTCATGGAGATCATGTAATTATTTGCCGGGTTTACTGTTCTTCCAGCTGTATCCTCTCTGACCCAGAGGCTCAATGACATTTGTGAAGGATTGAAAGCTTTATCATATGGAACTTCTATATTCCCACCCTTATCAAAATGATAAGCCATACTTGCATTTCCGAATCTATCAGCTGTAAGTGTTGGCGTTCCTGCGCCAAAATAAGCGTGTCCCTGAGTAACAGTTCCGTTGTGGCCATTGCCGGATGAATCGTTTGCATTGCCATTGAATTTCCAGTAAGCAATCAGGTTAGCTGCAGCTATTTGTTGAATGAATGCAGCCTTATATGCAGTAATTGCAGCCTGCAGGTTGGCAGCCGCATTATTCAAAACAGTCGTAGTGGAAGTAGGGTCAGCTAATATTGCATTTGCGGATGCGATAGCTGCATTTAGGGTGGCTTTCGCGCCAACTGTATAGTCACCTGGTTTAGTGCCTTCCGTTGTTTGCGTAGCATAAAACTGGGCCGAATCTAAAGCTTTCTGAAGGCTGGTCTTGTCTGCGGGTGGCGGAGCAGGAGTCGAACTTTTTTTACTGCACGATGCCAGGATCAACCCCAATGACAAGAAAAAAAGACTTGCCATTTTGATGAATTTAAGCCGGTTAACTAACTGTGTCATAAATACTAATTTTTATTGATGAAAAATGAAGCGTCTTAATGCAAAGCTTTATCCGTATCCCGTTCGCTTTGCGGAATCGGAAAATGTTTATTTGTATTGTAATTAAAATTCGGGCTGCCACTCATGGCCTGCGCAGCATAGGCTGCCCCCCAGCGGATAATGTCAAAATACCGGTGAAACTCAAATCCCAATTCAACACGGCGCTCATGCTGGATTGCAGCGCGGATTACATTTTGATCCACATCGGTAAGGTCAGGCAAAAGGTTTGGAGGCACCTGTCTGTTGCCGGCAGTATCCATGGGCGCCGTTAAAGTGGTATCGTACAGATAACTTTCTCTTGCACGCTTTCTGACCTGGTTGAGTGGCACCAGTGCGGCGGCACTGCTCCCAAGTTCATTGAGCGATTCTGCATACCAAAGCAGTACATCCGCGTAGCGGATCGCTACATAATCACAACCACCATCCCCAATGATTGGCGCTTCGGATAATGGTTGCTGGTGTTTCCTGGTTAGATATCCGGTAGGCGACCAGGTGCTGCTGAATATTAATCCATTAAACCAGGCCATACTATCTCTACCAACGGTGTAGTCTAACCGCGGATCCACTACCCCGGCAGGCGTTTTCTCAAATTCATCAACAAATCCCTGTGTTGGAGCATCAAAATAATATCCTCCATAAACAGCGGGTGCAAACCACTGATTCAATGCATTGCCGGCCTGGGGAGTCTGGCCGTTCAACATCTGGACTTCAAAAACTGATTCACTATTATTTTTATAATGGCCGCTGAAATTCTGGCTATATACCGGCATCAGGCTATACTGAGCGCTATTGATCACGCTGCCCGCTGAAGCCATAGCCGAGTCCCATTTATTTTGAAATAAATATGCTTTGGCCAGCAGGGCCATCGCCGCACCACTCGTGGCCCTTCCCACATCTGTTGTATAGGACGAAGGCAGCTGGACGGATGCTATCCTCAGGTCAGGTTCAATCACTGATTCAAAAATTGTTTTGGCGGGAGACTGTTCAATTTGCAGCTGGTCGGCATTCAACGGAGTAAGTACAACGGGCACATCCCCAAAAATATTTACCAATGTGAAATAATACCAGGACCGGAGAAATCTTGCCTCGCCCAGGATCTGCAATTTCAGCGCAGTATCCATACTGATAGCGGGAACCTTCGCCAGCACCATATTACACCGTGTAATTCCCTCGTATAATGTGCCCCATTCATTTCCGAGATTACCATTGATGGGCGTGATATTGAACTGGTCTATTAAACCGATATCCGTTTCATCGCCAACATTACCCCCTTTTTCTGCATCATCCGATGCCACATCTCCAAATACCCATAAGGCATTACTGGTTGCAGAGGTAAATGCCAGGGGCTGATAGGCTGCATTGACAGCCTGCAAAGCCTGTTGCTGTGTCTGATAAAAAGTAGTGTTTGAGTAAACTCCCTGCAATTCTTTATCCAGATACTTTTTACAGCCTGGTCCGGCCAGAAAAAATACCGTGATCAAACAACCAGGAATAAAACGCGTTTTCATCTCTATATAATTTTATTGAGGGCTAAAAACTCAGGTTCAACCCCAGAATATAACTGCGTGCACTCGGATAAGTTCCCCAATCAATACCCGCTGCCACATCACCCGGATTCTGCTCCACCTTCACGTTATCACTCACATGCATTTCCGGGTCAAGTCCGGTGTATTTCGTAAATGTGAGCAGGTTCTCTCCTGTTACATATATTCTTATCCCTTTAATGTGGACCTTATCAGTTAGTTTTTTCGGAATATTATAACCAAGCTGAAGGTTTTTCAATCTCAGATAGGATCCGCTTTCAATGAACCGGTCTGACGGAATGGTATTATTCGTGGACCCTGACCAGGATACTCTTGGCATGGAGTTACTCGTTCCTTCGCCATGCCAGCGTTCATCAAATACCCTTTGTGTCAGGTTGAACGGGCGGTAAAACCCTTCAATATCTTTATTCACCTGCAGGTATAATTTATTGCCATAGGATCCCTGAAAGAAAATAGAAATGTCAAAATTTGCGTAGGAAAGATTGGTTGTAAAACCATAGGTAATTTTAGGAATGGCACTTCCCAGAAATGTCCGGTCGTTTCCGTCAATGATACCGTCAGCATTCTGGTCCTTAAACTTTACATCGCCCGGTCTGATGGCATTGCCCTGGTAGGCATGCTTGAAGATATCCGCATTGTTTTGAAAAATACCTTCCGTCTGTAGTGCGTAAAAAGATCCGATCGGGTGGCCCACTTCTGTTAAAGTGGCATATATTCCATTGTCAATTCTACCTCCGGGTATGGGTGTTCCGTTACTCAGCGATAATACTTTATTGGCCAGTGTGGAAAAATTCGCACTGAAATCATACCTGAGCCGGCCGTGGTTATTCCTGTAATTAAATTCAACTTCCAGTCCCTGGTTTTGAACACTGCCAGCATTTTCATAGGGACTTGCCGCACTTCCGCCGATTTGAGGCAGGGGCACGGGAATCAGCATGTTCGTGGTTTTCTTTATAAAATAATCCACGGTCATGCTTAGTTTGTCTTCCCATATCCCCATATCAACGCCCGCATCGGCCTGCGTAGATGACTCCCATTTAATATTGGAATTACCGCGGCTGGAAACAGCATAACCAAGACCATCCGTTCCAATTTGCGGACTTCCAAAAACATAATTATAATTTGGAGATACGATAGAAGCCCAGGGATAATTTCCGATGTCCTGATTTCCTAACTGACCAAAGCTGGCCCTTATTTTAAACTTTGAAATTGCAGGCAGCAATTCCTCAAACCATTTTTCATTGTGGATGTTCCAGCCGACAGATCCTGAAAAAAAGTTGGCATAGCGGTTATCCGGGCCGAAACGGGAAGATCCATCTCGCCTTACATTAAATGAAAGTAAATACTTATCATCGAAATTATAGTTGATGTTTCCAAAAAGAGAAAACAGCGCCCATTGCTGTTCATTCTCCATGTTCTTGTCCGTTGTTGGATCCCCGTTACCTAAAAACCGGAACCCGGGCAATTGATTGGGAAATTTTTTCTCTGAAGCCGTCAGCAGGATATCTGTATTGCTGATGGCTTCTGTTCCAACCAGCAGATTCAGATGATGCTTTCCCTGAATAATTTTATTGTACCGGAGTGTATTATTCCAAATCAGGTTTTCACTTGTTGTCGTGTTTTCGGTGAGTACACTGGGATTGTTCACCCGGAGATTACTTCCGTAATTCATATCGAAGCGTTTGTCTTCTGTTACGAATTCATCCAGTCCTACACTGGTCTTGAATACCAGGTTGGGAGCAAACTTATACTCTGCTCCAAGGTCTCCGAAAACCCGGTATTGTTTTTCTTTATTGTCCGTGTTCTCTGCCAGTGCCACCGGATTATAGCCATCACCAAAAAATCCGGGGTATGTGGGAAGATCAGTATAAGATCCATCGGGATTATAAATAGGAATTGCCGGTGTACGGAACAGCGCATAACGGACAACACTGCCTCCGTTTCCGCCATAGCCATCTCCGGAACTTCCGATACTGTTCTTATTTGAATAAGAAACGTTTAAATTATTGACGACACTCAAACGATCTGTTATCTCAACGTTCAATTTGGAACGCATGGAATAGCGTTCATACCAGGAATTCAGAATGATCCCGTCCTGCTTGAACATATTTCCCGATACAAAATAGAGGGTCTTTGCAGTTCCACCACTTACGGATAGCTCATGACTTTGTATGGGTGCCGTCTGAAAAACGGAACCGACCCAATCCGTATTGGCCATGGGAAGTCCTGCAGGAATGGGCAGACGCTTTAGTATCGGATTGGATATATCCACATTATCATTGGCGGCTGCTTCATTAAAAAGCTGAACATACTCTGCCGTATTACACATCGGTGTAAGTTTACCATGTGTCTGAACGCCGCCATATCCTGAATAATTCAGTTGGGCTTTTCCGGCTTTGCCCCCCTTGGTTGTAATTACGATCACTCCGTTTGCTGACCGTGAACCATAAATAGCAGCAGACGCCGCATCTTTCAATACCGTAATGGTTGCTATATCGTTCGCAGAAAGAAAATTAATCCCGTCTTTTGTAGGTACGCCGTCGATAATAAAAAGAGGATCATTATTATTGATTGTGCCTACGCCGCGGATCCTGATCGCCACGCCATCTCCGGGTTGCCCCGTAGATTCTGTAATACGAAGTCCGGCCGCCTTACCCTGTAAAGCCTGATCGGCAAAGCCTACCGGCTGCTTGGATACGCCGGAAACATTAATTACAGAAACTGCTCCCGTTAAATCGGATCGTCTCTGGGACTGGTATCCGACAACGACCACTTCATTCAGTCCGTGGTTCAACTCCTGAATGCTCACTTCTATGTTTGAGCGGCCGTTGACAGGAACCTCCTGGGATTTGTATCCGATATAGGTAACTATGAGAATTCCATCTTCCGCCACAAGAACTGCGAAATTTCCGTCGGCATCTGTCTGAACACTTGTCATTGTACCTTTCACGGCTACGGTAGCTCCGGCAAGGGGAATCCCGCCGGCATCCTTTACCACGCCTTTCACCAGGGATGATATTGGGCCGGTTGCCTCTTTCAGCTGGCTGATTTTCCTGCTGAGGCTGACGAGAATATTCGATCTTTTTTGTGTAAATACCAGGCCGGTTTGCCGGGATATGCCATTCAGCAAATCGTCCAGGAGTTGCTGGCCTGTTGCCAGTTTTATTTTCAGGGATAGATCAACCTGATTTTCATCGTAAGCAAAAGAAAAGCTGGTTTGCTTTTCAATGAATTCAAAAAATTCCCGCAGCGTAAAGCTGCTGTTTTTTACATTTATATATATCCCCTTTGGAAGACCATGATTGCCGCCTGCCCTGCTGGAATTCATGCACATGAATCCAATAAAGCACAGCATGACAAGCCTGGATACAGGCCTCAAAAACCTTAGAGCTATACACATGGCCGCGTTAGTTTTCTAAATGCCTACGCATTATTTGATGAAAATGGTATCCTTGCCTGACTCACTGTTCAATCCTTCTACCTGACAAATATTTTCTATGATTTCTTTTGCCGTCGAATTGGTGAATTCACCTGTAAATCGCCAGTTCTTTTTATTGCTCCGGTTAACCAGCGTTATGCCAAAAACGGATTTTATTCTGGCTGCGATCTCTTCAAAATTATTCTGGCGGAATACCAACCGGTTATTTACAGAAACGCTGCCTTCCGCTAACCAGGCCTCTTTAAAAATGTGTTTATCGTAGCGGTTATATACAACCCTTTCATGAGGATCCAGCAGAATGGATTGAATCACGGAACCTGATGAACCCGTGGTTTCTACCTTTAGGCGGCCTTTCAGCAATTCCACCAGCATCAGAGAATCGTTGTGTTCCTTTCTTATGCTGAATTCAGTTCCGAGAACGGTTGCAACAAGATCATCCTCGCATACTTTGAATGGATGAATCCCGTCTGCACTCACCTGAAACGAAGCTTCTCCGAACAGGTAAACCTTTCTTTCTTTGCTGCCGAAAGCCCCGGGATAACGGAGCCTGCTATGAGAAGCCAGGGTTACCACAGTATTGTCGCCCAGGGTAAAGGTTAGGGGCAGACTCCCCTGATTATATTTTTCAATCATGCCGGAACCTTTCAGCAACAGGTATCCCGTGATTAAAAAGACAATAAGCGCGGGTACCAGGTAACGGGTGAGTCTTCTTTTTCCCGACCTGTTGATTGCAGAAGACTTATTCCAATTTAAAAACCTTAATATCGATGGTTGGGTCACGGAGGGAACAACAGCGGGCTTTACGGCCATGCTCATGCGAAGCAATTCCTCGCGGTATTCCTGTTCAGGAAGGTTAAGTGAAAGCATGCTGATTATGCCCATCGCCTGCTCCGCAATTGGCCTCTTTTCCGGATTCGCTATCAACCATTCATCCCAAAATCTTGTGTCTTCCCTGTTTTGATGAAGGCAGTAGTTGATAAAAGAACCGTCTGCTAAAAAATCTTCAACCTGATAATTCCCGATCCTCCTTTTATTCATCTTTTTCTGGATGTGCCGGTGTGCTGAAATAGTTCCGTATACAGGTAGTGGGGGAAAGAAGAGGTTTTTACCGGGTATTTCGAAAATAAATATTGCCGGATTAGCCGGGAGGATTGAACGAAGCTAAACTTTGCAGTGGAATTTTAGAGTAAACTGATCAGGGATAAAAGAGGAAGGATACGCATACTCTCCCGTAAATGACACATGGCTTCATAAACAAGATTATATACTGTGCGGGGGGAAAGTCCAGTACGTATCGCAATTTCAGGATAGCTCAGGTTTTCAAAGAATTTCAGGCGGATCACTTCGAGCTGACCTTTGGATAATTTTTTAAGCGCTGAATGCAGTTTATGTTTATCCTCCTCGGATTGCTGGAATGCAATGAGCAGATCTTCGTAAGGCAAAACGTCAGATGAAAGAATGTCCATGGACGCGGCATGCAGCTTTTCGGTATTTGAACGGCCCAGCTCTGATGATATTTTTCGTCTCAGCCAGGTAAAAAGATATGAACGAACGTGTTCAACTTCCTTGTTGAGTGTTGTGCGGGTTTGCCAGATCTCCAGAAACATTTCCTGGATACTGTCTTTCGTCAGTTCGCGGTTAGCGGTCAGACTGAATCCATAAGCAAACAGTGCTTGATAGTGACTTTCATAAACGGCCAGAAAAGCATCCCTGTCTCCCACGACAATGCAGCCCCATTGATTTAATTTCATTTGGGGATAATCGTTGAATCATCAGTATATAATAGATCTTGTATGTTGATGTGAATAATAGTCTACACAATGTACATTAATCCGTCGAGCATATCAGAACCGAATTCAGGATGTGACACGCGCAAGGGCCCTGTCTACGCCCCAGGCAATCGTAAACTGCTGTTCAGTTCAGGGTAAAGAGCTAGGAGCCCAGCAGTTATCCATTTGTCTGAATTAAGAAACCAGGCGAAAAACAGGTCAGGATTTCAGGATAAATAAGCCGGCACATTAAACCAAAATCACCTAAAGGACTATATTGGGGAAAGTTTTCTAACCATGATCAGCAGATTTTTTTTGCCTGTCGCTTTTTGTTTCCTGCTTACAGATACATTTCCTCTGGAAGTAAATGCCCAGGTTCATCAGCACAGACTGTCCAGGGTTGATGAAATGCCCGATTTTCCACAGCCATTTCAAATTATTGATTTCCTCCGGCTCGCGCAGAATTTTGACCGCACGGTGTTTGATTTTAAAGCTGATGGCAAATACTGGCCACTGGTGTGGATGGACAGTACCGGCAAAAATTTTCCGCAGCCCGTTGTCGGCGTTTATACTGCCATTGGCGATGTCCGCCAGGGACCCGATAGCAACAAGGGGATGTTCCATGAAGCCCTCGCAAATATGGGTTCGGTCCTGGGCGCTTCGCTGGCGGGCATTGACAAACGAAAAGGAATGGATTATGTGGGCATGCTGAAGAACTATTTTAACAGAGAATCCGGTTGGGATATAATGATGAACAACACCTGTCCGGATATTGCCTTATTAGGCGGGGGCTATGGCCGCGACTGGTGGTATGATATTTATCCCAATGTTTTATTTTACGCCATTTATGATTTGTATCCGGATGAGCCCGGGTTTGATAGCATTGCGCACCGAATTGCAGAGAAATTTTGTCTGGCTGATTCCATACTCAGCGGTGATTACCACTATTCCTACTTTGATTATGGAAAAATGAGACCCATGAAAAACAACATTTGCGATCAGCCGGATGCGGCTGCGGGACATGCTTATGTTTTATATGATGCCTACAGGAAGTATGGGGACCGCCGCTATTTCGACGCTGCATTGAGTGCTTTGGCCGCTCTCCAATCCAACGAAGTGAATCCGAGTTATGAAGTATTAATGCCATTTGGAGCCTGATCTGGCCGCGAGAATAAACGCGGAAGAAGGAACAAAATATGATCTGAACAAGATGCTGGAATGGTCATTCGACGGAACTGCCATTTGCCGGGAGGGATGGGGCATCTTAACAGGCAACTGGAATGGAATAGATGTGTCCGGTATCGTCGGCAGCACGGTGGATCATGGAGGTTACGGATTTCTAATGAACACTTACGATGCGGCCATACCCCTTATTCCGCTGGTCCGGTATGACCAATCCTATGCCGGCGCTATCGGTAAATGGATGCTGAATGCAGCCAACGCGGCAAAGTTATTTTATCCGCAATACATGCCGCAGGACCATCAGACGATTCCCGAACTGGCCGCTGTTGCCAAAGGCGTAATTGCATATGAAGGCATCATCCATAAATCTTCGTACAAAAACCATGAGGACCTGAAAGCGCCGGTTGCACAGGGAGACGGCCCTGGCTGGGTTCCCGGGAAAAATCCGGACGTTACGCAATTCAGCGTGTACGGAAGCGCGCATGTGGGCATATTTGGGGGCATTATCCGGCCAACCGAAACACCCGGCTTATTGCAATTGAATTTACTGACAACCGATTTTTTTCACGATAAAGCCTATCCGACTTACCTGTATTACAATCCATATAAGGAGGAAAGATCGATAACGATCTCCCTTTGAAAAGAAAAAAACAGATTTATACAACACTATAACGGGCAAATTCATTGCAAGAAATCTGAGTTCTTCAGGGAAAATAAAAATTCCTTCCGGTGAGGCATCTGTTATTGTATGTGTTCCATCGGGAGGAAAGCAGACTTACGAAAGACAAAAGATGATGATCAACGGAGTGGTTGTAGACTATCATTTTTCGCGGCATGGTAAATAAGCCTGCCTCGCTTAATCAGCAACGGACTTTTTACCCCGGGCCAGACCGTTTTTTATGAGGTAATTGTAGCTGTCCCCGATGGCAGCAAATACATCCGTTGCAACTTTGTCCATCTCAACGATCATCCATTCCGTATTCCCATTTGCAGCCCGCACGATGGAAGGAAAATCCTGTGTTCCTTTACCTACAGCTACCATGGGATCAGGATTGTCGGCCGGCAGCGAATCATTCCATTTTGCAGGCCCATCTTTTATATGCAGCAGCGGGGCACGCTTGCCAAATTGCGCAACAATTTTTGCAGGGTCATGACCTGCTACTTTTACCCAGTAAGTGTCGATTTCAAAAAAGATATCAGGATCTACCCTTTCCAACAGCACTTCGTAAACAAAGCGCCCATCCACGCGGTTCCTGTATTCCCACCAGTGATTATGAAGGCCGAATCGCAAACCATTCGACCTGGCAAAATGATTTGCCTCATTGTAAATATCCGCAAGTTGTTTTGTACCGTCCAGTGTGCTGTAACGTTTATCCTCCGGCCATCCATGCCAGATCATACGCTTGCAATTGTAAGCCTCGGCCGCCTGAAGCATAGCTGCTTTTTTATCCCCGATGGGAATTTCTATGTGCGCCGAGGACACCGTCAGCCCTGCAGCACTCAGGTATTTCCCAGCCTGCTGAATAGAAACATGCTCCGGCCAAAAGGCTGTTTCCACACCCTCAAACCCAAATGACGCAACCCTGTGAAGTGTACCTTCAATATCGTGGCTGATTTCATTTCTTACAGTATAAAGTTGCAAACCAATTTTCGCAGGTGCGGATGAGGGAATTTCAAACCCCTTAAAAAGCCGTCCCGGAAGCACTGCGGAGCCTAATACGCCCATTCCTGCCATTTGCAAAAATTTCCTGCGGTGAATTTCCTGCGATGCCCGTTTTCCGGTTTCAGACTTTCCTGGATTCATAATTTCAATTTGCTTGTAAAAATTGAATCCACAAAATAGGCCGGAATATTTATTTTCCGGCCATTTCTATCCGTCCTCATTTAATTTTCCACACTTAGCGAGCCATATGATTTATCCGGCATCGCATTCAGCAAAGCCATCACGGCCCAGTTGCTGGCCGCCGCAGAAATATACTGGTTCTCATCATAAGGCGGGAAATAACTGGTGAAGAAAGGCTGAATTGGACTTGCTCTTGTTTGAACAACCCAGGCACCTTCACCGTCCTGCGTTTTTAGCAAATAACGGACCCCCTGCTGATAATTTTCATCATCGGGCTTCATCATGCCACTCTCGTACAAAGCGCAAAGTGCCTCTCCGCTTGCATAGGCATCACTCGCAAGGGTCGGCAACTGGGCCCAACCCCCATCGGCGCGTTGCAGAGAAATTAATTTCTTGACAACTGCTGATTTTTTTTCTATGCTTCCGCCGGTCCATTGAAGTCCCATTAACTGAAATGCCAGTTCCTGCTGGTTGGAAGGGTCGGCACGTTCGAAATATTGTCTTGTTTGGTTAACCACCTCCTTTACCCGGGCCATCCGGGATAATGGGGCATATACTATGATTGCGCGAATGGCCACGGCGGCTAAATGAATATCCCCTGATTCAAGCGGCACACGCATGGCTTCCGCCCCGAATCTACCATCCGGCCGGGCCTGTCCCAGAAGATAGTCCACCCCGATATCTGTAATTGCGCTGGCTGGATATTTTTCGGCATAAAGTCCTAAAAGCATATAGGGCGTAATAAATTTAGCAGTGATGAATTCATTTACGTAGTTGAGATTACACACATTCTTTAATCCCATTTCCATGCCCACGATCCATTGCTTTGACAATGAATCATTGTATGTAATTCCTTTTTGTCTGGCCTTTTCCAGGGCCATGGCCGTTAGAATATTGTGATGGCAGGATACGCAATGCCCGCGCTGCATAAAGCGATAGCCGCTTTTTTGCAGGAGCACCAAACCTTTTTCAGCGGAACGGCCAATGATACCGGGGTCAATGGCAGACGTTTTTTTTGTCCAGCTGGTAAGTGTCGCAGCCAGACAAACAGCCATTGAAAAAAGCAGGACAGTAAAAAAACTTTTCAGTTTCATAACAAGGCAATTTTAAGAAGTTAGTTGGTTGAATATTTTTTTAGCAGTTTCACGGTTTCGGTATTTCCTTTTAACTGCGCCAGTGAGAAGGCATCAGTTCCATCCGGCGCTTTTACATGCGGGTCTGCGCCCTTGTCGATCAGGGCCCTGGTCATGGCCGGTTCCTCTTTTTCAGCCTGCTGCACATACATCAGTACACTATACCCTCTCTTGCTTCGGGCATTGGGGTTTGCGCCATGTTCGAGCAGGTAAAAAAAAGAAAGGCTGTCGTTGCTGACAGCGGCAAACATCAGCGGGGTTATCCCATTGATCAGATCGAGGCTAAAATTCATAGGAGCCACGTTTACATTAGCTCCGTTATCGACAAGCATCTTCACGCTGAGGAAGCAACGAAAATTCAATGCATTATTTATCGGATAGTCACCGAAAGAAATGCTGTCATTCGCGCGCAGACCGCTGCGCAGAAGCAGTCCCAGGATAGCCGTGTCGCAGGACGAAGCTGCATTATAGAGCAGCGAATTATCAGGTCCGCTTTTCAGGGGATTCGCACCGCGTTCCATCAGCAAACGAAACAATCTCTCCGTACCCGGATAGTTTGCCAGCTTAACTAAAACCGAGAATCCTTCCCTGGAGCGCAGTTGCGGATCGGCACCATGGCTTAGCAATAGATCTGTTTTGTCAAAATCCGGAATAGCGTACCACAATGCCGTTATACCATCCGAATCCTGGTGGTTTACCATGGCGCCATGCCGGATGAGCAAATCCATCTCTTCCTTTGTGCCGGTGAGCGCGGCGGCCATCAGTGCCGAATTACCCTCTTGTATCGCATTCGCATCGGCACCCTTTTGGAGCAGGTTTTCCAGGTTATCTGCACTGCCCGAGCGGATGACCCGGAAAATTTCCTGATTCATACCCGTGATGCCGGTATTGGGTTGGGCCTGAATGATAGCAGGAGAAATCAGGACAGGTAAAAAGATCAACATGATCCATTTGCGCGGATGGGACGTATAGAAAAGGGTTTGCATAACTAAGACGATTTATGAGGTGTTCGGGCAACAAATAAATAGGGAACAGGAAGAAAAACAGGTTTAGGAAAGGTAGCAGAAAAACGGAATTGCTGAATGGCAAATCGACAAGAGTCGCCCTCCGGTCGACAAACGTTCCATTTCAGGTATTACGCAACCCGGATCATTACTTAACGTATACATTCCTAACGATGGCCGTACGGAAATTTCAGTTATATTAAGATAATACTTAATGCTGCCGAATGCTCAGTTTCCGGCCATTCCGAAGGCAAGTCGAGGCTCCGGGACTTCAATTTCCTTAAAAAAACCTATAAATCATCATATATTAGACAATCCTGGTAGCAAAGGTTAATTACGAAGACGTCAGCGTTGTTTCCTTCCTGCCGGATTAAAAATCATCCGATACTCTTTTATCTTTGTTAAATCCAATCCTTGAAGAAAAGCCAAACCAGAATTCAATGGGCGTCGGCCTTTATCCGGACAGCCGGCCGGACCAGCATATATTGTTCAAATTGCGGCCCCTGATTAAACTGTAGAGGAACCAGGAATATAAGCATTCAAGATTTAACTCAGTTAATTGCATACGATCACATTGGAGAGTCTGAAACAGCTTATTGAAGGATGCAAAAAGCAGGAGCCGCGGTATCAAAAGATACTCTATGAGCGGTATTATGGCTATGCGCTGAAAATCAGTTTCCGCTACATTTACCGGTATGATATCGCGGCGAATGTAGTCAATGATGCTTTTGTAAAGCTTTTCCGTCATTTTGAAAAATTCAGAAATGAAGACGATGAAATACTGGAGCGGATGCTTATGGGCTGGATCAGGCGGATAGTGATCAATACTTCAATCGATGAATTGCGAAAGAACAACATGACACCCGAGATCGGAGGGATTCCGGAATATGTATGGGAAGAGGCGGACAAAAGCCAGAAAGCTGATCAGTTGCTGCTGTATAAAGAGTTGATCACCTACGTTAAGAGTCTTCCGCCAACGTACAGAATCGTGTTTAATATGTTTGTAATAGATGGTTGTTCTCATTTTGAGATAGCAGACGCGCTGGGAATTTCCATAGGAACTTCAAAATCAAATCTGTCGAGGGCAAGGGCATTCTTACAAAAGTTAATTAAAGAAAAGGAGGATGTTAAATCATGGAATATCTAAACGAAGATATGGATGACCTGTTTCGCAGAGCTGGTGAACAATACCCCCTAAAAACAAACAATTCAGATTGGAACGGGGTACTTGGGCGACTGCAGCCTCAAGTTGGAGGCGCATCTTCCTATGAATTGGAAGCCGGAAGGAAAGGGAATAATAAGAAAAAGTTTTTATGGCTTTTACTCTTGCTTCCATTGAGCATGGTCACTATAATCTATTTTTCCGGGTCAACAGGAAAGAGAAATGTGCAGGTTTCACAAAAAGTCATTCCATCCAGCTCATCAACTGCCGGTGAAAAAACTCCTGCAAATAAAATGAGTGCCTCTGGTGTTGCAATTTTAGAGCGGAGTATCAATAAGAGCGTCCGACAGCAGCAAACGACAAATCTTTATAAGAATATCCTGAAATCTACTCTTGCCGCGATTTCAATTCAAACACAAAAGCACTCCGCAATTTCAAATCAAAATTTACATCAGGAAGCCAATAATCAGGATTTCGCTGCAGAAAAATTATCGCAGGCATCTTCTTCTTCAAATAAAAAAGAAGTAGCAGAAAATCCGGATCCTGTACAGAACAGCCTGACCGAAAAGGTTCAGGCAGCCGGCATCGCGGCAGACAAAAATCCTACTGCAGCCAAACCGGATGAGGTTCAAAAATCCGTAGCATCAGCATCTGCTAAGGAACCCGTTGTTAAAGGGCAAATCAGCAAAAAAGAAAGTAAGCCGGCTAAGGTTTCAGCTGGAAAAGAAAAAGGCATTTACATCAGCCTGTTGGCAGGCCCTGATTTCAGTACAGTGAAATTTCAACCTGTTAAGAGTACCGGTTACAGTGTCGGCTTGCTTGCGGGCTACCGTTTTAGCAAACATATATCACTTGAAGCCGGTCTTTTCTGGGATAAGAAACAATATTATAGTGATGGGAAATATTTCAATAAAAGCAAGACAAATATACCTAATGCAGTAAGTATAAAGGACCTTGACGGCAGTTGCAATATGTTTGAAATTCCAGTGGCTTTGCGATATGATTTTGCTTTCAACCGCAAAGGCCGCTTCTTTGCAACATCCGGGCTAACCGCGTATATCATGAATAAGGAAGATTATTCCTACAATGCGGAGGGTTACGGCAATTCATGGTCTCAGAATGTATATTACCATAACTCAGGAAATAACCTTTTTTCCATTATGCAATTCAGCGCCGGATATGAATATAAATGGAGGAAGATTGGCCAGATCCGGATTGAACCTTATGTAAAAATTCCTTTGGTTGGCATAGGCATTGGCAATCTCCCCATTGCAAGCGCCGGGCTCCGCCTGGGGATCACCCATCCGTTTGGCCTGTAAACGGTTCTCCCATCAACCATCAACCATCAACCATCAACCATCAACCATCACCCATCACTCATCACCCCTCCGATACTTCCGGGTTGACAGCAAATGGCAATCTTTTTCCCTTTAATCCGGCGATCACATTTTCTGCTGCAATCACCGCCATGGCATTTCGCGTTTCTTCCGTGGCAGAACCTATATGTGGCAATACGGATACATTCGGCATCTGAAGCAAAGGGTTATTGCTTTCCATGGGCTCAGGATCCGTAACATCGAGGCCCGCTCCCCAAATAATTCCATTTTGCAAAGCATCAATCAGATCCGGTTCATTATGAATCGCACCTCTTGCTGTATTGATAAATATGGACGTCCGCTTCATCTTTACAAATACTGCTTTATTAAACTTTCCTGTTGTTTGCTCCGTCAGCGATGTGTGCACGCTTAATACATCGCTCTGTTTTAACAAATCCTCAAATGAAACCCACGCAGCATTCAATTCTTTTTCCGCCATTTCGTTACGGTTCCTGTTATGATATATGATCTTCATATGAAAAGCCGAAGCGCACCTGGATGCAAGTTCAAAACCAATCTTGCCGAGGCCGAAAATGCCGAGCGTTTTATTTCTGATTTCGATTCCCAGATTGGCAGTCGGTTCAAAAAATCCCCATTTCCCCCCGATAATCGTATTGTACATATAAAACGCCTTCCTGGAGACAGCGAGGATCAGCAAAAAGGCAATGTCTGCTGTTGCATCGCTCAATACGCCGGGCGTATTTCCAACAGGAATTTTCAATGCAGTTGCAGCAGGAACATCTACTTTATCATACCCTACAGAATGAAGGCTGATCACCTTCAGATGCGAACAGGCATTTAAAAATGATTTATCAATCCGGTTACCACCCGCACTGAGCAGTGCATCAACATGCTTACAATAGTGAATTAATTCCTCTGCTGTTAAATCTCTCTTTTCGGTCCATTGGATAATTTCAATCCCGGCATCTTTCATCATTTGCAATGCTGAATCAGAAATTATTCTTGTTACAAATACTTTCATTGGCAAGGGAAAAATTAAAAATTAAAAAGTTAAAAAGGGAACCAGTTCATCTCAAAGTAAGCACTACAACAGATGCCGGAGGCAATTTGACTTGCAGCATATCATTTTTTATTTCTGCTCCCCCGAAAGGAACAGGTTTTATTTTATCGGTGTCTTCAAAACTGTTATGATCCTGAATTTCATGAGAAGAGAGTATCCTTCCGGATACTTCTTTATAAGCTTCCCCCTGAAGTTGAACTGACACGATATTTGTTTTACCCGGATCAATATTTACAATAGAAAGATGGGTGATGCCATTCTTGTCTTTTGAAGCAGAGACTGAAATGGCCGGCAGGGAATCCTTTCCATACACGTAGCTGATATTGTTAATGGTAACGGGGATAAGCTTGGCATCCTGGTGCACATTATACATTTCCATAACATGGTAGGTTGGCGTCAGAATGATTTTTTCTTTATCAGTAAGAATGACCGCCTGCAATACATTCACCATTTGCGCAAGGTTTGCCATACGCACCCGGTCGCAGTGATTGTTAAAAATATTCAATGTAACGCCGGCTATCATGGCGTCGCGCATGGTGTTTTGCTGAAATAAAAAACCTGGATTGGTCCCGGGCTGCGCATCATACCACCCACCCCACTCGTCCACCACCAGGGCGATCTTTTTTTGCGGATCGTATTTATCCATGATTGCGGAATGGCGGGATACCAGCTCTTCCATCCTGAGAGCCTGTTTTATAATGGAAAAATATTGCTGCTGGTTAAAATCAATAGCAGGTCCTTTCGCATTCCAGTCAATAACGGAATAATAATGCAGGGCCACGCCTTCAAGCAATTGATGCGGAATATCCCGCATCAATACTTCAGTCCAATGGTAATCATCGCTGTTTGCTCCGGATGCTACGCGAAAAAGATGATCGCTGTTGTTCCAGTCAGTCATAAAAGTGGCGTATTGCCTGAAAATATCAGCATAATATTCCGGTGTCATGTTTCCTCCGCATCCCCAGGCTTCGTTCCCCACACCAAAATATTTCACATGCCAGGGTTGCTGGCGGCCATTGGCTTTTCGCTGGTTCGACATGGGGGCCAGGCCCTCCGAATTTACATATTGAACCCATTGGGAAAGTTCCTGCACGGAGCCACTGCCCACATTCCCCGCCAGATAGGGATCTGCGCCAATACGCTCACAGAAATTTAAGAATTCATTCGTACCGAAACTATTGTCTTCAGTGACCCCGCCCCACCATTTGTTCACCATCGAAGGGCGGCTTTTTTTCGGCCCTATGCCGTCTTTCCAGTGATAGGTATCCGCAAAACAGCCTCCGGGCCAGCGCAACACCGGGACCTTTAGTTTTTTCAGTGCGGCAATGATATCATCTCTCACGCCATCCGTATTCGGGATCAGTTTATTGGTATCACCAATATAAATGCCGCCATAAATACCATGACCAAGGTGTTCCGCAAATTGACCATATATATTTTTACTGATCGTATACCTGGCTTCAGCAGCGTGCAGGATTACCGCAGCCTCCTGGCCATATAAAGCGGGGTAATATAACAGAGCTATCGTTAAAAGTGCAAACCGGGATTTTTTCATCCGGTAATTTTATGAGTCAAAGTAACATCTTTGTTGAATCCGTACAATAAATTCCAAAAAAAACCCCGCAATCAGCGGGGTTATTAAAAAAAAGTGATTAATCTTCCACTTCCTGCGCCGCATCATAATTAATATGATTTTCGGCAATTCTTGTCAATAGCTCGTCGGTTTGTTTTTCCTCTTCCAGTGTCTGGTGCAGCAGGTTGCCAACATCTTCGTGACCCAGTGTTTTAGCCAGCTGGATCAGCCCCCCATAGGTGGCAATTTCATAGTGTTCCACTTTTTGCGCGGCAAGCACTAAACCTGCGTCGCGGGTGGCAGTCCCGTCCTTCGTATCATCCACAATGGTAGTTCCTTCCTTAATAATTCCTTCCATAGCTTCGCATTTTTTGGCGGTTGCTCTTTCACCCATCAATTCAAACGCTTTTTCAACCCGTGTGACATGTGTTTTTGTCGCGGCCAGATGTTCTTCGAATGCATTTTTCAATTCCTCTCCGCTCGCTGCTTTCTTCATTTTAGGCAGTGCCTGGACAATATGTTTTTCTGCCCAATAGATATCTTTGAGCTCATCAATAAAAAATTCTTCCAGCCTGGAATCGCTGGCTGCAGGTCTGCTGGAAGATGTTAATTTAGGCGTGCCGGTTTTCTTTGCTGTTTTTGTTTCCATATTCATTTTTTTATGTTATAAATAATGTAATTATGGATGGTTTAAAATTCTGTGCCAGCTTTCAGCAAGCTGTAAATTCAAAGTCTGAACTGAAAAATGCTGTGCAGCTTTTCAATCAGAACCTAAATGAAAAAATTATACAGGGGAAGTTCCGCTCAATTCCGGGCATTATATTCCACGCATGGGCAATTACCGGACATCCCTGTTTTTATCCACCCAAAATGCAAGGAAAACAAATATCCATTGCAATTGTGCGCCCCAGGCTACGGCATTCATGCTTGCGGGTGCCGGCCCGATAATACTGGCTATGTGGGAAAATACGAGGAGCAGGATCAGGACCCAAAACCCAATACGCCCGACGGCGTTTTTTGCTTTGGTCGTTTGGAGATATAATATCAGGCCGATGATAAAGATGGAGCCTTCCACAACGGCTGTCAGCGGCAGGGATTGCCAAAGGCCCAGGCCGACCATGGGAGAATGACCGGGATACAAAGGAAGATCCGGAAAATGAACAATCAGATCCAGGACCCAATGACTCAGAACACAAAGTGCCAGAACCAGGGCTATCCGGATATTTCTTTTCCAGAGCCAGCCAATCAGTCCGAATAATAAACTCCAGACCAAAACCATCAGGAGGCTATGGGAGATGGGGTAATCTGTAAAAATCAGCGGTTGATTCTTATTTGCAGGATCTATCACTGCATGCTCCAGGTTCAGTAATAGTAAAGTAGGCCAAAGCAGATCCAGGAATTGAGCCGAAATAAATAAAATTCCGAGTGATAAGGAAGGGGCCGCTTTCTTTGCTCCCAATCCAACACCAAAATGTCCAATAAACATAAATTCATTTTACTGTTGGAAATTCAATCCGCCGCAATTTTCGAATCACGAACTTACCGTGGCCCCTATGCAATCATGCCTTACTGGAATTCAGCATCCAGCGAACCCCAAACCGGTCAACCAGGTTTCCGTGCCAGTCACCCCAAAATTGTTTTGCAAAAGGAACGCCAATCTCAGCTCCCAAAGCCAGTTGATCAAAAATCCTTTTGGCCAGGTCTTCGTCATGCAGGCCCAATGACAATGCAATTCTTCCCGCATGCCCTTTGCCTGATTTTCCGGGCATTACGTCGGAGGCAAAAATGATTTGGTTTCCGAAATAAAAGCGGGCGTGCAGAATCTTATTCTTATAATCATCGGGCGCCTTCATCGCGGGATTGTCATACCGGCTTGCAATTTCAACGCGCCCGTCCAGGATCTCCTTATAGAGATTTAGCGCTTCTTCACAATTTCCGTCAAAACTGACGTAAGGAATAAGTTCAATATCTGGTGTTGCCATAAGAAAAGTTTTAAGAATTACAATCAGGAACCAAACCTAAATATACTTATTCTGCCAAAGGCCCGGAAATTACCGGTTGTTGTTTCACATTTTTTCTATGATAACGGCGGGATATAAACCACATGGTCGGGAAGATAAGGAAGAAAATAAACCGGGAAAGAACAGACAACATTTTGTTATGGAATAAACAAAGGACGAATCCCATGAAAAAAATAAGGGTTACAGCCAGGCTTCGGACCCTTCCGTATTTTAGTCTTCTGGGCTCGCTGAGAAGATAAGAGAGGTTGCGCCTGGGATTACTAATGTAACGCCAGATTAAATACATGGCTAAACCAATCATTCCCATATTCACCGAATACCAGCTCCAGGTGAGATCCACGCTGCCGTACCGGAAATTGAAACTGGTTGAAAAAGGAGAGAGCACGATCCAGAACAACATATGCAGATTTAGCCATAGCAGACCGGTGTCGTAGTCAGAAATATATGAAAACAACCGGTGATGATTCACCCAGAACTGTCCGATCACAGCAAAGCTGAATGCAAATCCAATCAATTGAGGAATTTTTCCCATTAGCATATTGACTACTGCCGGTTCGGTATTTATTGCCTGGTCGGGCAGACGGATATCCAGGATGAGCAGCGTAATAGCAATAGCAAATACAGCATCGCTAAAAAGGATCATGCGCTCCAGCTGAAATTCTCTCCGGTTTTCAAAAATATCTTTATGCGGATGCGGCATAATTTATTTATTCACCAGTTTCATCGAACCTTCACCATACCGTTCTCCGATATCCGGATATTTGTTCAAAAGTAAATCCAGTTCGTCCAAAACCGCTTCGCTTAACCTGAAATCGACCGCGGCTGCATTTTCTTCCAGGTATTTTCTTTTCTTGGTGCCCGGGATGGGAATCACGTCCTCTCCCTGCGCCAATACCCACGCAAGCGCGAGTTGGGCAGGTGTGCAACCCTGGTCCTTTGCCATTTCTGAGAATTCATTGACCAACTGCAGATTGTTCTTCCAGTGATCCTGGTCGAATCGCGGCAGCGTTCTCCTGAAATCATCGGATGGAAGCTTATCCTTATCAGGAACAGTTGCCGTGATCAAACCCCTGGCCAGCGGAGAATATGAAACCAGTGTTATCCCCAATTCCCTGATGCATTTCAATACTTCACCTTCCACATCCCTTGACAGCAGCGAATATTCACTTTGCAATGCCGTAATGGGATGAACTGCGTGAGCCCTGCGGATAGAAGATGCTGAAGCTTCGGAAAGCCCCAGGTATTTTACCTTACCCTCTTTCACCAGTTCAGCCATGGCGGCAACGGTCTCCTCTACAGGAACCTGCTGGTCCACCCTATGGGCATAATACAGGTCAATGGTTTCGATTTTCAGCCGCTTCAGGCTTTTCTCAGCGGCTTGTTTGACATAAGCAGGCGAACCATCAACATAAGTTCCCGGCGTGCCCGTCATCCCGGATGTTCCCTGCTTTTGTCGGAATCCAAATTTAGTTGCCAGGAAGATTTTATTACGGTTCGGTACCAAAACCTTCGAAATGAGTTCTTCATTGTGCCCAAAGCCGTACATGTCCGCCGTATCCCAGAAATTGATACCCAGTTCTATAGACCGGTTAAGGGTTGCAAGTGATTCATTATCGTCCCTGGGCCCGTACGCAAAGCTCATCCCCATGCAGCCCAGGCCGATTGCGGAAAGTTTATGTCCTGTTTTTCCCAGATTTCTGTATTTCATATCTCGTGATTTTAGCGTTTGAGTAGTAGACGCGACAAAATTAGGACTTATGATTAATTGATTTTGTGTAAAAGATGATTATACATTTGTTACTTATCAGCAATTCCGTATGAACGTTCAAATTGAGCCAGGCTGGAAAAAAGTGTTGGACTCCGAATTCTCAAAACCTTATTTCTTACAAATCGTCCATTTTCTTAAATCAGAAAAGAATGCCGGAAAGTCCATCTATCCGCCGGGAAGCCTCATTTTTAATGCATTCAATAAAACACCCTTTGATCAGGTAAAAGTTGTGCTACTTGGTCAGGATCCCTATCATGGCGCGGGACAGGCACATGGATTGAGTTTCTCCGTTCCGGACGGAATTCCTCCGCCACCGTCTCTGCAGAATATTTTTAAAGAACTTAAATCAGACACAGGGCTTCCCCTTCCAAAAACCGGAAATCTCAGCCCCTGGGCAAACCGGGGGGTATTGCTGCTCAACGCCTACCTGACTGTGCAGGCCAGGGCGCCCATGAGCCATTCGCAGCAGGGATGGGGAGAATTTACGGATATGGTCATTCAAAAAATTTCAGATCTGAAAAGAAATATCGTGTTTTTACTTTGGGGCAAATTCGCCCAGGAAAAACAGGTGCTCATTGATGAAACCAAACATCTGGTGCTGAAAGCTGCCCATCCTTCTCCATACTCGGCTGACAAAGGTTTCTTTGGATGCCGGCATTTCTCAAAGACCAATGAATACCTGATGAGGAATGGCATTGATCCGGTGGACTGGCAACTCTGATTACAGAAACCCTTTTTTAAAAAATGATGCGATCCATTAAAAATATTTTCGGCCGGGTTTGGGCAGTCTGGGGAGCCATTGCATTTGTCGGGACCATGATACTTTTCCTGGTCCCATTTTTCGCATGCTCTTATTTTAAGCAGGATCCGAAAAAGACCATCCGCTTTATCCGTTATTCCCGGGTGTGGATGGGCGTCTATTTTTCT
Organism: uncultured Chitinophagaceae bacterium; assembly: GCA_963705005.1. Taxonomy (GTDB): domain Bacteria; phylum Bacteroidota; class Bacteroidia; order Chitinophagales; family Chitinophagaceae; genus Puia. Next base: position 28,548 of record CAVPIO010000005.1, on the reverse strand, counting down.
ATTATCGGATGCCCGCTCAGGATCAGGGGACGCGAATGTTTCCGGAAAGGCCAAACCTATATCGTGGTTTCAAACCACAATGCCCTGATTGATGTTCCTGTTTCTTCTCCGGGAATTCCAGGAGGGAATAAAACGATTGCCAAAGCCGAGATGGCAAAAATTCCGGTATTCGGGCTGATCTATCAAACAGGAAGTATCCTGGTCGACAGGAAAGATGAAAAAAGCCGGCGCGATAGTTTTGTAAAGATGAAAGAGGTGCTGGATATGGGCCTGCATATGTGCATTTATCCTGAAGGAACCCGGAATACCTCCTCCGAACCACTGAAATCTTTTCATGATGGCGCTTTTCGTCTGGCCCTGAGCAGCGGTAAATCCATTATACCTATGGTCATCTTCAACAGCCGCAGAGCCAATCCGCCAACAAAAGGATTTTTTCTTCTTCCGGTCAGGCTATATATGGATTTCCTGCCCGAAATATCTGCATTACCGGATGAATCGGTCGAACAACTAAAGCTGCGCGTGCATGATATAATGAAGAATTACATTCTTAGCCGCCAACCTAATCAAAGGTCCGGTTACGGTTAATACGCAGGTCCCTCAAAATGCTTGACTTCGGATTAATGGTTACGCTGAATGATCGGTAGATTCCGACCGGCGTAACGTTGATTGAAAGCTGCCAGCAATGCATATCCCTCGACAGAAAACCGGTGAGCGATTGCACCTTCAGGTTTTTAACGTCGTAATAGGTATTGAATCCCATTTTCCATTTCTCCGTAAGATTGAAATCGCCATTCAGGGTCAGTGATGAACTCAGGTTGGTACCATATCCACTGTAATCGGGCTTCAATACCCGGCTGAAATTAAGTGAATAGGAAATATTCACCGACCAGCTTATATTAAAATCTACGAATTCTGCCGGATGGCTGTTAATATAATTCAGCTCAGCCTGCTGCTCCTCCAGGGTCATCGGCAACTGGCTGTCTTCCCCCTTTTTTTCTTCCTCCGCTTTCTTTTCATCTTTAGGCTTGCTTTTGAAGGAAGTGGTGAGTGCGATTGTACCACTGGTGATATGGCCAATATTAAATCCCTTCCCTCCCTGCCAGGTATATTTATCGAGGCGGTAACCATAATTATCATATTGATAAGGATCGAGTGTGGTTGTGGCGCTAATATTAATTTTCTGGAAGAGGGTGCTTCTGAAATAAATACTAAAAGGTTGCAGTTTAAAGGAATCGGCCAGGTAATTATAACTTCCGGTAAACCCAAATCCGTCGATCAGTTTCATTTTTTCGTTTGCTCCCGCGGAAGTGTCCGTCTTCGATTTTATTTTCATCTCGAGGTTATTGTCGATGCCAAAATTGATTCCGCCAAATGCCCCGGGGGAGAATCCCGAATATATATTATTTGAATACCGGTTAAAATTCTGGAAGTGGCCTACAGGATCCACCTGGATATTTTCATAATAGCTTTTTGCCAGGTCAGGGGAATAAGAAAAACCGAAAGTGGGCCGGACGGTATGCCTGATCCCAAGGATATTGCTGGTTTTCCCGAAATTCTGAAAGGTACCGAAAAGGGCCGTGCTGAAACTGAGTGAGAAAGCAACTGAATTTGCTGTGAATATGCCCTTATCGAAACTCGTATCCACTTTTTGCCGGGCATTATCCCACACATAATCATATTTCCTGGACAATATCCTGTTCTGAAAGCTGACTCCGGGAGCGATCTGCAAAGCGCCAAGGGGTGGAAGCGCCAGTGAAATTGGAATATTGTTCTGGGCCCCGTATTGAAAAGTATCCAGCACATGCCTGATGCTGAAAAGTGAATCATAAAAACTGGTCAGTCCCGTAACATTGGTCTGAAGGCCGATCCCAAGTTTCTGGTACCATTTCGGGGCGCCGACAAATTCTTTCGGCACAAACGGATATATCGTAACAGCTGTAAATCCGAGGCTGGGCAGATTTACATTAACCTGCCCGGTCTGATTATTCTGGTTGTGGTTTCCACTCACGGTCAGGTTGTATTTCCCATCCCAGGTTTTTGAATAGGAAATGGATGAACTGATCTGGTTTGAGAAATTTGCTGTAGGGTTGTTTAAGACAAGACTGTTGAATTTCTGTGACATCAGGTTGAGGTTCGCACCAAAGGTTTGGCCCGGATGTGCCTTGCTGTCAACCGTATGATTCCACGCGAGGCTCCAGGTTTTTGTATCCTCATAGGGCGATTTTCCGGTATTGTTAAGCAGGCGCGTTAACTGGTAAGTGAAACTCAATCGCCCGCTATAACGGTAACGGACCCTGTATTCCGGAGTCAGGAACAAATTATACCCGCCATACGAATAAAGATTGGTGCGCATGGTGACGTCGAAATTATCGCTCAGCACTTTGTAATATCCAAGCCCTTCCAATCCTAATCCATACTGGGAACTCACATCAAATGTGGGGGGCAGAAAACCGGAATGCCTGCCCTGTGATATCGGGAAGAAACCGAAGGGTATATAAATAGGAAGGGGCACGCCTTCAAACTCAGGATGCACCGGCCCGGAGATCGCCATTTTTTTATTGATGAGCTTCATTTTATTGGTGCGGAAAGCAAAATGGGGCGTGTCCAGGTTGCAGGTAGTAAATCGTCCGTGGAAAGCATAGTATTCGTTCTTTGATATTTTCTTCATCTTTTCAGCCATCACATACATATCATTACTCTGGGTAAACGTATTTAAAGTGATCCCTTTCTGCGTTTTCATGTTGAACACGATAGAATCGGATTCCAGCGTGCTTTCTGCCTGGGTCATTTTCGGTTTGCCGACAATCTTGTTTGCCGTATCCCGAATAAAAGATGCTGTGAGCAACTGATGGGGCTGGTCCAACCGGATCTTGTAGGCATCCAGGTTGATGTCCTTATACTTCGTATTAGCCTTATTGTAAAGCGTCACATTTTTAGTGGGCACATCGAGCACTACGGAATCGGCTGCACTATAAGTAATGGGCGCGTCCAGGGAATCCTTTGAAACCTTAAAATGAATCGTATCGGTCCGCAATCCGAGGGAATCACTGCCGAAAGGGATGCTGTCTTCCAGGCTGGAATCGGCAGGAATAGTATCATGGACGGGTAAGACAATTTTTTTTGGAATGCTGTCGTTTGAAATGCGGGAAATTGTATGCGTCCGAGTCGAATAACCTGCTGAACTGTTAACAGTTATGCAAAATATTAACAACGCAATAATTAACGTGGAAACGTATTTTAAACTAATTTTGCCTCCGTTACACATACATTGTAATGGTACAAAAATAGGAGTATCCTATCTAAGAAATTGTGAAGATTAACATCTTGACTGTCAAAAAGAAAAGTATGCTGAGAGCGGTTTCCGGATTCATTATTTCCTTTGCTTTTCTATTTCTACTCACTTCCTTCGATCGCGGAGGTTTTTCCGGCCAGCATACAATCAAGCTTCGTACACTGATTATTGATCCGGGGCACGGAGGGCAATTTCATGGTACAAAAGGGCTGATCTCTTCCGAGCAGGATGTGACCCTTGAAATTTCCATCAAACTGGGAGAGGCCATCAAAAAGAATTTCCCCAAAATCAAAGTGGTCTTTACCCGCACAACAGATGCCAGCGTGAACAATTCAACCACACTGAAGGATGACCTGCATGCCAGGGCCGAGATCGCTAACCAGGCCAAAGGCGACCTCTTCATCAGCATCCACTGCAATGCCACCCCAAAACCACCGGGAGGTTATTATGAAAAAAGGGTTGTAGGGCATAAAAGGAAACTGGAATATGTAGGCCGTGGTAAAAAGAGAAGGAAAAAATGGGTGAATGCACCCATCTATGAATCTTATTGGGTAAAAAACATGCGGGTCGGAACGGAAACCCTTATCTGGAAGGCCGACCGAAGCGGAAAAAAAGGAGAAGCAATCAATGAAAGAGATGAAGGCGGGGAAGATGTTACGGACAGCGCTGATGAATCGTTCGACATGGATTCACCGGAGGCTCGAATGCGTGCCCAGCTCTATGAAAAGAAATATTTTGACAATAGCGCTCTATTCGCTTCCCTCGTGGAAGAATCTTTCGTTGGAGCGGGACGCCAGAGTTATGGCGTTATACAGCGGGACAAGGGAATTCAGGTTTTGCAGGCTACAGGCATGCCCAGCGTACTGATAGAAGTGGGCTTCCTCACCAACAAGGAAGAAGAGGAATACCTGAACAGCGATAAGGGACAGGATGAAGTGGTCCAGAATATCGTTGACGCGCTTAAAAGATATAAAGATCAGCTGGAAGGTTCACCTGACACCATCGAAGCTGCACCAGCCGATACTTCCCGGCAATAAAGTGCTGCCTTTCTGTCCATGTTTGCCTAATGAGCTTTTTCCAGTAGGTTTGTAAGCATATAAAGATAAGAAAAGCGGTTTTCCTTATAAAAGATCCTGAATGAAAATTTCAAACGAAACTAAGATAGGTGCACTCACGGCCATTGCCATTGCCCTGCTATTCTTTGGATTTAATTTTCTGAAGGGAAAGGATTTGTTTGAACACAGCAAAAAGATCTATGCGGTATTTAAAAATGTGGAAGGGCTGGAAAATTCAAATTCTGTAAACATTAAAGGGCTGGAGGTCGGCTCCGTTTACGCGATCAGTCCGACAGACAAAAATGTGGACGGAATTGTCGTTTCCATCAGCATGAAAAAAGACGTGAATATCCCGAAGAATTCCGTTGCTATAATTAACGCAGGTCTTATCGGGTCAGCCAATATCATCATTAAGAAGGGAGACGCCACAGAATATTTAAAGGACGGAGATACCTTATCAACCCAGGAAAAAGGAAATATTCTATCAGAAGTGCAAAGTAATATAAGTCCGGTCGTGGAGGGCCTGAGCAACACACTTGGATCCCTGGATTCCCTGATCCGGGTTATTGGCGGACTTTTTGATCCAGGCGTAAAAAATAATTTTGGTTCTATAATCGCCAACCTGGCAAAATCATCGGCTTCCCTTCAGGCGATGCTGAATGAAAAGACCGGAGCACTCTCCCATTCCCTTGTGCACCTGGACAGCTTTACCAATAACCTCAACAGGAATAACGAGCGGATCAACGGGACCCTCGATAATCTCGAAAAGACAACAAACAAGCTGGCCAACGCAAAAATTGACGAGACCCTGAAAAGCGCCCAGGATGCCATGAACTCCCTTAAAGATGCTGTAAATAAAGTGAACAGTACCAATGGCTCCCTGGGATTATTGCTGAATGATAAGAAATTATATCAAAACCTGGAATCGACCACGCGCAGCCTGAATACCTTATTGGATGATGTGCGCATACATCCGAAACGCTACGTGACTATTACCGTTTTCGGAAAAAAGGATAAAAGCGCCCCGCTGGGCGCTCCACTCAGTGATTCCACCGGCAATGCTCCAACGCACAAATGATGAATCGTGCATGACAAATCAATGGATGAAACGACTGGCAGCAATGCTGATGACTTTCGGATCCTGCTGCCTGGGTTTTTATTCCTCCGCACAGGTGGCTGTCCCCTTCAAATCTAAATCCGGAGACAGCACCCATACCGTTTACATATGGCATTCGGATACGCTGCGGGAAGTGCAGAAAGACTCGGTTGCCATACAGAGTTTGTTTGGTCACGTGAAACTGCAGAGCGAAAAAACTTTATTCTACTGCGACAGCCTCGCAATGAATCATAAGGAAAACTTCATTGAAGCCTTTGGGAACGTGCATATCAACGACAATGATTCCACCGATATTTATTCCCAGTACATGAAATATTTTGTGGATACCAAATTCATTATTTTCCGGAAGAAGGTATTGCTAAAGGATGGAAGGGGAATACTCAGTACAGAAGAACTGACCTACGATATGAATATCCATGTAGGAAATTATCTGAATGGTGGAAAGGTCGTTAATCAAAAAACCACGGTAACCAGTAAGGAAGGAACATATTATGCAGATACCAAAGACGTATTATTCAGGAATGATGTGGTGCTGAAAGATCCTGCATACGACCTCAAAGCAGATTCACTTTTGTACAACAGCGACAAGCAACTCGCCACTTTTATCACGACTACCTATATACGCGATAGCAGCGGACGCACGATCCGGACGGAGCAGGGATTTTATGATTTGAAGAATCACCGGGCAGAATTTGGAAAAAGACCCACGATAACGGACGGGTCCCAGGACATTACAGCGGATTCAATTCATTTTGACGACAGCCTCGGCCTGAGTATCGCCCATGGAAATGCGGTTTACAAAGACACAGCAGAAGGATTTGCCGTGATCTCGGATAATATGGTTGCAGATAAAAAGAACAATACGCTCCTGGCCACTCAAAAGCCGCTGCTGATTTTAAAGACTGACGAGGATTCCATTTATATCCGTGCCGACACGCTTTTTTCCGGAAAGATCCCGGATTCCATATTAAACCGGACTGATTCCGTTCAGGGAATGGCCATCGTGAAAACGGCTCGCAATCCAAACGACAGCAGCCTGCGTTATCTGACGGCTTATCACCATGTGCGCATCTTCTCGGATTCGCTGCAGGCGGTCGCCGACAGCCTCTACTATTCCGGGCTGGATTCCATATTCCGGCTGTTTACTAATCCGGTGGCCTGGGCCAGCGGCTATCAGGTTACCGGCGACACCATGTTCCTCTACACCAAAAATAAAAAGCCGGACCGCCTCTATGTATTTGAAAACGGACTGGTCATCGGAAAGGCTGGGGATTACATGTATAACCAGGTTAAGGGAAATACGATAACAGGTTATTTTAAAGGCGGGGTTATCGATTTCATGCGGGCCAAGGGGAGTGCGGAAAGCGTGTATTATATCAAAGACGACAGCATGGCCCTCGTCGGAGTGAACAGGGTGAATAAAGCAGACATCATCGACATGATCTTCAAGGACAAACTATTGAATAAAGTCGTGCTTCGAAACGACGCCGACGGAGTTATGTATCCTATCCGTAAGGTAAACCTCGATGATATGAAACTCCGGAATTTTAAATGGCTGGAAGAGAGGAGACCGAAGACGAAGCTTGAATTGTATAAAGACTGAGTTGCGGTTGATGGTAAATGGTAGATGGTTGATGGAAGCCTCCGAAGGATATATACCGAAAACGAATTCGACCACAAGGGTGGTAAATTCAAATAAACTGTTGCACCTGAATTCCATCAACCATCAACCATCTACCATCTACCGTCAACCGATTATTAATGGGGAAAAAACAAATACCCAATCAAAATAGCCGTAACAATCGCCGCGAGATCTGCAATCAATGCGGCAGGAATGGCATACCGGATCCTTTTGATCCCTACCGATCCAAAATATAATGCGGCAATATAAAAAGTAGAATCTGCGGTACCCTGAAATATACCTGAAAGCTGTCCGGGAAAAGAATCCGGTCCGTAAGTCTTCATGGTATCAATCATCATGGCCCTTCCCCCGCTGCCACTCAGCGGACGCATGAGCGCTGTCGGTAAAGCCGAAACAAAATCGGTATTCACATGAAGCATATGGAAAAAAGATCCGATTCCCTGCACGATATAATCAAACACGCCGCAGCTCCTGAGCACGCTGATGGCCACGAGCATGCCGACCAGGTATGGAATGATCGTGACTGCCACCTGGAAACCTTCCCTGGCACCATCAATGAAAGCTTCGTAAACATTGATCCTTTTGATCATTCCGCCTACGATAAAAATGATAAATAGCAAAAGAATGAGCCCGTTACTGAATATCTTGGAAAAAGGAACAATGAAATCACTGTGCATATGTAATACGTAAACCAGCGAAGCAATCAGCAGAGAAATTCCGCCAACCCAAAGCAGGATCACCGGCTGAAATAAATTGATCTTTTGCTTTATGGCCACAACGGTCAGCGCAACCACGGTCGCTGCAAAAGTGGTGATCATGCAGGGAATGAAAATACTTGTGGGGTCATTGGATCTGAGGATGGCCCTCTGAGCAATAATACTCACGGGAATAATAGTTAGACCGGAAGCATGAAGCACCATGAACATGATCTGGGCATTTGATGCCGTGTCTTTATTTGGATTGAGCTCCTGAAGACTCATCATGGCTTTTAACCCGAATGGAGTGGCCGCATTATCCAGGCCGAGGAGGTTGGCGGAGAAATTCATAACCATATGTCCCATGGATGGATGATCCTTCGGCACTTCGGGAAACAGGCGGTTGAAAAAAGGTCCGATGATCCGGGAAAGAAACCTGACCGCTCCGGCTTTTTCCCCCACATTCATAAATCCCAGAAAAAGCGCCATCACGCCGATCAGCCCGATGGCGATCTGAACACTCGTATTCGCGGAATCAAAAACGCCATCCACGATGGTTTTGAAAATGTCCGTATCTCCGTAAACGATGAGGCGCACCAGGGCAGTAATGAAGGCAATCAGAAAAAAAATGATCCAGATGAGATTCAGCGCCATATCCTTCCATTAATTGTGGAATGAATATAAGTAATAAAATAACGATCTCTCAAATACTTATATCTTTGCGGGCTCAAAAACAATCCGTTCCCAATCCTAAAAATAATATAACCCATGTCATTAAAGGCAGGCATTGTAGGCCTACCCAATGTAGGCAAATCCACCCTTTTCAATGCGGTCAGCAGCAGTGCCAAGGCGCAGGCCAGTAATTATCGTTTCTGCACCATCGAACCCAATATAGGACTTGTTGATGTCCCTGACTCCAGGCTGGATAAACTCGCGGAGCTGGTGAATCCCAACCGGATCGTTCCAACCCAGATAGAAATCGTTGACATCGCGGGTTTGGTAAAGGGCGCCAGCAAAGGGGAAGGTTTGGGAAATAAGTTCCTTGCCAATATCCGTGAAGTGGATGCCATCGTTCACGTTATCCGGTGTTTTGAAGATGAAAATATATTGCGTGACGAAGGGGAGATCGATCCCATATCCGACAAAGAAATTATTGATACCGAACTTCAGCTCAAGGATCTTGACAGTGTCGACAGAAAATTCTCACGCACAGAAAAACTATTGCGCACGGCCGACCCGAAAGTGAAAGCCGAATATGAAATACTGAAGCGATGCAAGCAACACCTGGAAAAAGGGAAAAATATCCGGGAGCTCGATCTTCGCAGGGAGGATAAATCTGCTATCGCCGATCTTTTCTTACTGACAGATAAACCCGTATTGTACGTGGCCAATGTGGATGAAGCGTCCATGCATACCGGGAACCGGTTTACTACAGTATTAAAAAAAGCGGTCGAAGATGAAATGGCACAGATGATCATCATGAACAATTCCATAGAACAACAGATCGCAGAACTGGAAAATGCTGAGGACAAAGCCATGTTCATGGAAGAGTATCAAATGAAAGAGCCGGCGCTGAATAAAATGATCCGGGCTGCCTATGCCCTGCTTTCCTTACAAACTTATTTCACAGCAGGGGTACAGGAAGTGCGGGCATGGACAATTCATACCGGCTGGAAGGCCCCGCAGGCTGCAGGCGTGATACATACGGATTTTGAAAAAGGATTCATCAAGGCAGAAGTGATCTCATACAACGATTTCCTAAAATATAAATCAGAAGCCGCCTGCCGTGAAGCTGGCAGGCTCCGGATTGAAGGAAAAGATTATGTAGTAAAAGATGGGGACGTAATGCATTTCCGGTTTAATGTATAATAGGGGACGAAGTTATCCATCAACCATTGTCCATCATCCATCAACCATCAACCTCTTTATAAGTTATACCCCAGGCTAATATAATATAACCCGCCAATCCTCGAATCGCCGATCGCATCCACATGATATTTATTTAATAAATCGGTTGCGCCGATCTTGATCAGGCAATGGATCTTCGGAAGTTTTCTGCTGATCTGTCCGTCCAGCGTCCCGAATGCAGGAGTGGTACCACTCACAAAAGATGATTCATAAATATAGCTTTCCTGCCAGCGATAACTGAAATTAAATCCATAATATTTCGCAAGGGTATAGTTTGCAATGGAAAGATTGAATTTTATTTTGGGTGTGTTGAACTGGGTAAGCACCGAAACATCCTTGTTGGAAATATCATTGTAAGCCATATTTCCGGAGGCGATAAATCCCAGGGGCAGCGAATAATCCAGCCCCAGGCCCGCTCCCACTGTATTCACTTTATTGCTGCTGTTGGTATAGATCCCGAATGTGTTTGTTGGCGTTTGTCCGCGGGTAAAAGGATCCTTTACCAACACAGTGAGGCCAATAAAATCAGTGTATTGGGCATAAAAGCCGTAAACATCAATCAGCAGTTTCTTGGCAATAAGTCCTTTGTACCCCAACTCCCAGGAAGCCACGGTTTCCGGCTTAAACTCCCTGAACTGGTATTGGGTGGGCGGAGCCCCCGTCCTCACATAATTACCCAGCGAAGCCGTGTCATATGTGTCAGCTCTTAAACCATAAGCATCAATAAATTGGGGCAGGCCCCCTATTAAACGGGCTGATCCGGTTTGCAGGTTGATATATTGATTTTGGGTTGAAGGAAAGCGGTAGGCGGTCTGATAAGAGGCCCGTATAAAATTATCCGGCGCAACACGAAACACAGCAGTTACCCGGGGTGTAAACCGGCCCGCGAAATTTGAATTCTTATCATATCGTCCTGCCAGGGTCATTTTCAACAGATTATTAAGAAATCCCTTCTGCAGCTGTGCAAAAGCTCCCGTTTCATTGATCGGGATCGTGCCAGCGGTATCAGAGAAAATGGTTCCATGGGAATTCAAAATAAATTCACGCGTATCGGCGCCCACCGTAAGATCGGCCCATTTGATCAGGTCGGAGAAATTGTACATGCCTTCCCCCACATACAGGTTCGTCTGGTCATTGAATTTAGCTCCTTCAGGGATGGGTTGCTTTTCAATGGAACCCAGCGCATTTCTAAAAGCAATATTGCCCGGTTGCAGCCGGTGTGCATCGGCATAACCACGTGCGGCTGCGCTCGCGATAACATAAGCCTGACTGGGAGTTTGTCCTAACCCAATGGATGAGCTGAGCGTCTGCGCATAGGCTTCAATATAATTAGGGCCCCAAACCGAAGCAGTGGGTGCATAGGCTTCATTCAGCAATGTTGCTGCTGCCACCATATCATAAGAATCACCCGCATTTTCCTGCGTGGTATATATGCGCGCATAAAACCGGCTGCCCGTTAATTCGGCCTTGTACTGGCCAATGCGTACATTTTTCAAACTAAAACGGTCTGTTCCCTGATAAATGGTACTGGCAATGCCGAAGTTGCCGCTCAGACTGGCGGTGATGTTATCGTTAATTTTGTAAAACAGCCCTGCCGAGGTTTTGAAATTGTAGGCCTTATAATCCGTTAAATTATTTTCATTGTACCCTGTGCGGGTAACTCCTGAATTGGCGGGTGTGAGGGAAGCAAGCTGGCCTACCTCCACCGCCATGGCGTGGTATTGTCCCGCCAGCACCGGATTGCCGGCAGCAGCGGCTGCCTGCGACGCAGCAGCATAATTTGCAGACGCAAAATTCAATTGATCCTTCACATTAAAATACGCACTTTCGTCTCCGTAAGTGTTGATTCCGTTATAGTCGGGAAGGCTACGGTCCCCTGCAATGGGTTGTCCCTTTAACGCGCTGAAGTTGCGGTAATCAGAAACCATCCAGTCCTTGGCTTTGGTATATTCGGCTGAAATCCGAAAGGCAAATTTATTGTTGAATGCTTTCGCATACCTGGCCATCCAGTCAAAGTAGGGAGAAGGATTGCTTTGGGGGTCATTAATATGATTTATACCTTGTTTCACCTGAACACTCAGTCCCTGGTATTTAAATGGATCCTTACTCGTCATTAATATGGTGCCCGTCATTCCGCCGGACCCATACAGCGCGGAAGACGCTCCCGGCAGAAGCTCCACATTATCCAGATCCAGTTCATTCAGACCTACAATATTGCCTACGGAAAAATTTAGTCCCGGTGCCTGGTTATCCATTCCATCCACCAGCTGGTTCATTCTCAGATTTCCGCTTCCATTAAATCCTCTTGTACCCAGGGTTTTAAAAAAGATGGAAGAAGTGACCGCATCAACGCCTTTCAGATTTGCAAGCGCATCATAGAAAGAAGGCGCCGGCATTTCCAGGGCAGCGGTGCTGCTCAATCGTTCGATAGAAACCGGGGACTCCAGACTTCTGATTTGGGACCGTGTTGCAGAAATCACTACTTCAGTTCCCATGGTTGAGACCGGCTCAAGGTTTAGCTCCAGAAATTGTGCACTATTGTCCACCAGAATTTCTTTCGATCCATATCCAACGGAGGAAATGACAAGCGTAACAGGAAGGGAATGGCTCGTATTGAATTTGAAATTTCCCCGGCTATCAGTAAATGTTCCGGAGGAAGTTCCTTTCAGCAGCACGGATGCTGCAGGAATTCCTTCCTGAGTTGCCGAATTAATAATTCTGCCGGAAAGAGTTGAAGTTTGAGCGCTGAGATGAGTATGTAATAAAATGCAAATCAAAAAGATGCATATGGTGCCCAAAAGCTGTTTCATGGCCAGCAATTTTTGTTATTGAATTGGTAAGCTGGAGGGAAAATACAGCCTTGTTCCGGTTAAATAAAAATTATTTATCAGGTGATGATACCCCGGCTTATATTTCCGGGATCATTTTCGAGTTGAATATTGGCTTAGAAAGCGGGAATTAAAATCAAATTCCAATATTTGCAATCAAATCTACTTATGGACCGATTTAATTTTCCGGATCAGACAGGTTTTTACCGTGGCAAGGTCCGCGATGTATACAGCATTAAAGAAGAATTGCTCGTGATGGTCGCCAGCGACAGGATCTCCGCATTTGATGTGATCCTTCCCCGGCCAATCCCCTATAAAGGTCAGGTTCTGAATCAGATCGCCGCATATATGCTAAATGCCACCCGTGATATCTGCCCCAACTGGCTGTTGTCAGTCCCTGCTCCGCAGGTAAGTATCGGAAAGCGTTGCATTCCTTACCGCGTGGAAATGGTGGTAAGGGGAAACCTGACCGGACATGCCTGGCGAACCTATTCCGGCGGAAAAAGAAATTTATGTGGTATGCCCTTACCCGAAGGGCTAAAAGAAAACGACTACTTTCCCCAGCCGATCATAACCCCATCCACGAAGGCAGAAGCCGGTCATGACGAAGATATTTCCCGCTCAGAAATTATTTCGCGCGGGATTGTGAATGAAAGTGATTATCAGATCCTGGAACAATATACACTGGCGCTTTTTCAGCGTGGAAATGAAATTGCGGGCAAAAGAGGACTGATCCTGGTGGACACGAAATATGAATTCGGCAGGATCGGCAACAGCGTTTACCTGATGGATGAGATTCACACGCCCGATTCCTCCCGATACTTTTACGCTGACGGATTTGAAGAAAGGCAAAAAAGAGGTGAAAAGCAAAAGCAGCTCAGTAAGGAATTTGTACGGGAATGGTTAATTGGAAATAATTTCATGGGGAAAGAAGGTCAGCAGGTGCCTGAAATGACTGACGAATGGATACAAACGATTTCTAACCGTTATATCGAATTATATGAAAAAGTAATTGGGGAGAAATTCATTCCGGTAACGCTGAGTGAGGAAGAGATTTATGAGGCAGTTGTGGAGGAATTAAGAATGAATTTGATGTAGTTAAATTACGAAAATTATTAACTAGCCTATTGTCCGAAAATCAGGGAGATTATACGAACGCCGTATGGCCATAGCCCCCGCAGGGATAAAATAGATAAGGGCTTAGCGGTCGGCAGGTGGCGGACAATAAAGAGGAACTGCGAGGGATGCCCTCCGGGCAGACAGGCAGGAGGGGACGAAGGCGACTGACCGGGACTCAAAAAGTGTGACAGCTCTGCTGGCACATCTTTTTGATGACCAAGGAAAGAAGACCGAGACTTAATTTCCTGCCTTTGGCCTATTTTTTATACTTTTGTTTTGGGTTTCGTTTTGTGTGATAAATAGCAGAAATATAAATCAGATTCTTTTTTTTATTGATCTTATATACAATCTTTTAAGGAAAGACTTCTGTTGAGACTTCTCTATAGGGAGCCTTGATAGTGCTATAAAATTCAGGATTTTGGGCTATTTTTTGTAACCCCTGCTCTACCATTTTTTCAAAACGTTCGCCTAATCCTTTCTGCTCATTTTCATACCACAGGTATGCTTCCGCATATTCTTCATCCGCCCGCGGATGAAATGTTAACTGATAACTCATTTCTTCTTTGCCTTTACTGACTGTGTGGCCCTTTGCTTTACTTCTTCCCATGTGTATCCTTTGACCTTACCACTTTCCAACTCGGAGACACGTCTATCCATTTCAGCTACAAAACCAGGTTCTTTCCAAGGACTGTATTCATGGTCCTGTTCCTCTACAAAAGTCTTCACCACCGTTAATACGGCCTTTTTTTGCTTTGCATTCAACTGGGTCAGGTAATTATTGATTTGCCTGTCTAATGCTGTGGCTGCACTCATTGTTATCATATTTCTACAAATTTACTTTTAAAAAATTGAAGTTTATAATGACTATCTCCGATTTTAATATTACCCATATTTTAAGGATCGTCGATTCCAAAAGGGGCCGCATGGTTTTAAGTTGCTGGAACAACAGAAGGCCCATTGATAAGCAGAGAAAAAGTAATCTAAAAAAGAAGACGACGGTTTTAAACTACGTCGGATATCCAGACGTTCTGTTTTAGAAAGATCATGGAGGTTGAAAGTGTAAAGATGTTCAACAGATCTGTAGGGAGCTAAAGATCAACAAGGCGACCTTTTACAACTGGAAGAAAAAGTATTCAGGCATGGATGCCGAGCTGCTCCGGCAGTTCAAAGAAGTGCAACGGGAGAATGCGGAATTGAAAAGGATGTACGCAGACTTGAGCCTGGATCATTCGATATTGAAGAAGGTCATTGAAAAAAAAATTTAAGGCCCTGCCAAAAGCGGGATATTGCCCAGGATGTTGTGGAAGAAGACGAGGTGAGTATTGTCAGAGCCTGCAGGATTGTTGACCTGGATCGTTCGATGTTTTATTATGAGTCAGTGAAAGATGACAGCGAGGTGGAAGCCAAGCTCAAAAGCTATGTCGAAAATAAGATTCTGTGTAACAGAGGATGTCCCGAATACTTCAAGCGGACGCGACGGGAGGGGTTTAAATGGAATCACAAACGGGTGGAGCGCATCTATCGTAAAATGGGGCTGAGTAAGCGGCGCAGGAAGAAACGAAGAATTCCCAATCCGGAGAAAAGACCCTTGGTTCGACCCGATTTAAAGAATCAGATCTGGAGTATGGATTTCGTGGAAGACAGATTGGAGAATGGCAGAAAGATCAGAACACTGAATATCATCGACGATTATAACCGGGAAGCCATTGCGATGGAAGTATCATTCTCCTTTCCTGCGGAGCACGTGATTGAAGTGTTGAGGCAGTGTATTGAATGGAGGGGAAAGCCAAAAAGGATCAGATCTGATAACGGTACGGAATTTATTGCCATCAAGACACAAACGTTTTTTTCAAACACAGACATTGAACACATACCGAGACAAAAAGGGAAGCCCATGCAGAATGGATATGTTGAACGCTTTAACAGAAGTTACCGGGAAGGAGTACTGGATGCCTATATTCTGACGAATATCCACCAAGCCAGGGAAGAAACCGCCATCTCGATGGAAGATTATAATAACAACCATCCACATGATAGCCTAGATGATCAAACACCTGCTGAATGTATATGAAAAAAGTATTTAGTAATTCTAGGGAAACGGATTTGTCGCCCTTCGGGCTGTAGGAAAAAGGGGGGACTTACATTACCTTTATTGGGGCGACCAAAAAAATACTGGATGGGGAAGCTAGGTACCAAGTAGGCGACAAAAGCGGTGCTGTCTACGATTATGCAGTCGCAGCGGCATCAATAGCGATCACTATTTTATTTCCTGAGGGAATGTTGTTATGGGAATCGAAATGCTGATTGCAGATGAATTAAAAAAATAACCAATTCCATTCTTGTGAAATTTTTTGACTATCTATATGCATCTATATTCAGTTGGTACAATAAAATGAAAGCCGACGGCCGAAGTATTAACCCTCAATTTCTTACTTCAGTGATGTTCAGCATCTCTTTTACAGCATGGCTGATGGTAATTTCTTTCCTCTTAAAAATCAAAATAAATATTTTAATTTACTTCATTTTATGGATCGCTTCCGGTGGGATTATCAACGAAATCTATTCAAAAGATGATAGATTCTTGAATGTTTACAATAAATATATAGCTTCAAATACAAGCAAAAATGCAAAAATTTCAATTGCCCTTTCCTTTTTCTTCCTTCTTCTTCCAATTTTAGTTTATATTGGGTTAAGCATGCTAACAAGATAGGTATCATGTTTGAGACAATGTATTATGATTTCATTTTCTATTATTGTTATTTTTTAGCTTATATTCAGCTTTAAATGGTTACGTTATCTACCCTAATCATCACCAATAACTTTAAAATATTTAGAATTTTCAGATTATAAAAGAACTTTCTAATCATGAAACGCATACCTCTGAATCTTTTCCTTTTTCTTCAGCTCGTTGAGTTTCTTCAGTAAAGTATTATCCAGAGCTTCTATGCTCTTTTGGAAAGAGGCTGGAACGGTTGCAATCTTGTTTTTATGAAAAATTTTTTCTTTGATTACTTTTATTATAGAATTGCAAAGGTTTACTGGCGTTGGGAAAAAAGGAATAGCATTTCCGCAGCTATTTCCATATCGATGGTGCGGAAGCATAAAAAATAAAAATGATAAAATGATGGGGGTGGGTAATCGTTGAGCTTTTCTTGTTTTGGCATATTTTTTATAGACCTTTATATATCTGTCATTGCGAGAATAAATTTCATTAGTGATACCATAAAAAGTGATCATTAAAATGAGGTACAGCAAGCTATTGAAAGCAATTACCGGCTTTTTGGAATAAACATAATATGCCTCGGCAATCGCGGCAATCCAGGCAGTGGCACAAATCCCGAATAAAATGGCAGTTAGACGCTGGGGGTCTACTTTTCTTCCTTTTAACTGAATATTCAGATACCATCCGTACATATTTCCATATACGTAGTCAACTATATTCATTGAGTTTATTTTTTTAATGAGGCTTCAATAGCATCCGATACTATCATTTCTGCGGCTCAAAACAAAGCTACTCCAGGAATTAAGCGACAGGATATTCCCGTTGGCATCATAGGTCTGGGCACTTAATTGGTAAAGAAGGTCGATTTAATAGCGAGAATGATTGATAAGATATGCAAATCCAAATACTGGAATAAAGAACAAGGAAAGAAACATAAGTATTGACCAAAATGAATAGAATTTCTTTCCGGAGTGGTAGCGATTTTCCAATTCTTCAATTTTCTTTAAATTAAAATATTTATATAAAAAAGTCGATGTGATTATTAAAATAGGAACAATAAAGAGCAATTTTTCAACGGTAATTTCGCCAAGAGGCGAAGATGTTTCCAAGCCGTAAAAGTTAAATCGAATGTACTTAAATATTCCAAATACAAACAGTAAGTGAACCCACGAAAATATAAAAACAAAAATTGATCCAACTATTCTACCGACAATAGGACCTCCATTTTTCTGATTTAACTGAGTTCTATAAATAAAATAGAAAACAAAACTATACATCCTCTAAGATAATATTGAGAGTGTAAAATAAACTGTGTCAAAAGTTAAATCTTTAACTTTAAACACAGTAAAATGGAAAACGAAAAACAAGAGCCATTCGATTACGAAAAGGCCAAACAAAAGGTAAAGGAACAGTTCCGCACAGGCAAATCCCTCTATGGCAAAGATGGCGCTTTTGCGCCGCTTCTTCAAGACATGATCAACTGGGGTTCTGGAGGGCGAGATGGAAGGCCACCTGGATGAAGAAGAACGATCATCGGGCAACCGGAAAAACGGAAAAGGGAAAAAACTTCTCAAAACATCATCTGGCAACATTGAGGTCAGCACACCGCGCGACCGGTCAGGAACATTTGAACCAGAGATGGTTAAGAAGCGGGAGACGATCATGGCCCAAACGCTGGAAGATAGGATCATAGGCCTTTACGGTTTGGGTACCAGTCTGCGCGATATCAGCGCCCACATCAAAGAGACCTACGATACAGAGATCTCGGCTGCTACATTAAGCAGTATTACAGACAAGGTAATTCCACTGGTAAAAGAATGGCAGCAGCGTCCGTTGGAAGAACTCTATTGCATTGTATGGCTAGATGCCATGTACTACAAGGTGAAGGAAGAAGGTCGCTCGGTGACACGCTGCGTGTACAATGTTTTGGGCATCAATAAAGATGGAAGCAAAGAAGTACTGGGCATGTACACTTCCCAGAGCGAAGGAGCCAAC
This sequence comes from uncultured Chitinophagaceae bacterium, assembly GCA_963705005.1. Classification (GTDB taxonomy): domain Bacteria; phylum Bacteroidota; class Bacteroidia; order Chitinophagales; family Chitinophagaceae; genus Puia. Next base: position 10,175 of record CAVPIO010000005.1, on the reverse strand, counting down.
TTCTGGCTGGGTGTGATCAGCGATCTGAAGCAACGGGGTGTCCAGGATATTTTGATCGCCTGCATTGATAGTCTCAAGGGCTTTGATGAAGCCATCCGCACGATCTACCCGCTGGCAGAGGTGCAAACCTGTGTAGTACATCAGATCCGTAACAGTCTTAAGTATGTAGCCAGCAAGGATCAGAAGCAGTTCATGACGGAACTAAAACCGGTTTACCGGGCCGATAATGAACCCCAGGCGCTGGATGAGCTGGCCAAACTGAAAGAGAAATGGGATAAGAAATATCCGATGGTAATCGGTTCCTGGGAGAAGAACTGGCCTAAACTATCAACCTATTTTAAATATCCGGCCGCAATCCGAAAACTCATCTATACGACCAATACCATTGAAGGTTATCACCGCCAGATCCGGAAAGTCACCAAGAACAAAGGCGTCTTCACCAGCGATATGGCGCTGCTGAAACTGATATACCTGGCTACCATGCGTATAGCAGAGAAATGGACTATGCCATTGCAAGGCTGGGCAGTGGCGGCTTCCCAGTTAAAAATTATATTTGGGGAACGAATGAAAATAGACTTATGATAACCGTCCGTAAAAAAGAAGCGATGCCTTGCTCTTTGAATGGAGCCACCGCCGCTTCTTTTAAACTAGATCAAAATTATTTTCGGACGCAGTTCATTTTACAAACCCATAATATTTATTTATCATGGTCAAATATGTTCTCTGTTATTGTCTTGCCAGTATAATGTTCGGAAATAAGGTTTCCTATAAACATACCTACTGCAAACCCCCAGCCAATTGGATTTGTAGCTTCGAACAATCCCAAAGCAATTTCACCCGTTGTTATAAGAATATCTGCAGTATGATGATCCTTCCAACCATTTTCAAGGGCATCCGCAGTTGTAAATGCAATACTTATCCCCCCCAGAGTCATCCCTCCAATTCTTCCGATTTTACCTGCATCCAGTATTTTATCATTTGTTCCGGATAAGATATTTGCTACTTTCTGGAAAACCTTAATTGATTGCTCTGTTGTTTCATAAGAAAGCCCAAGAGATGCCGTAATCACTCCAGCAGTCTGCCAACCATTAACTTTTCCGCCTCCTTCATCCGCTGATGCAGTCGGATCAAACAACCCGTAAGTATTATATTTAATAAACCCGCTTACAATATAGTCCGTATTCAGCGACTCATGCAGGAACTCCCCGCCGTCATCCGTTCCTGCATAGCTGTATTCATACCGGATCCCGGAATTGCCGCCCTTATCCGTGCCCCATTCGGCTCCGGTAATATCGGGATGGCAGGTTACATTGAATGTCCCGTCATAATTATTGGTTAATTGCAAAAGAGATTCATTTGGCATAAAGGCCAGCAAACCCTCTGTAGTACTGATCAGGTTACTTCTATCTACCTGCCGGTCTATCTGCTCATTGACATTCGTTACCCAATCCTCGAAACTATTGCTGCCTATGCCCGTCATGGATTGTACGTCGGACTGGCCTCCTCCTCCGCCTCCGCCGCCCAACAGGTTTTCAAATTCACTGTATTCATCTGCTTGCGGAAGCCGGTTATTTTGCTGTTGATACCTTATGATAGCCCCTGATGGATCTGATAATAATACCGGATTATTTGTGCAATAGCCATAAGTGGAATAATCCAGATACCCTCCTGCCATAGGATCGATTTGCGCAAATCTTCCGATCTGTGCATCATAGCCCCTGAAGCTGGTTTCATACATTTCCAGTCCCGAGCCATCGGAGAATTCCCTGTTCTGCATTTCTGAGCCGCCGTTAAAGCGCAGCTTGTTTTCTGTGTAATTTGTTTTTAAAGCTCTTGCGCTGATGGCCGACATAGCCAGACCAAACGGGTAGTAATGATTTTCTTCTAATAGCGGGCCCGTGTGATGGGTTACACTCAGGTTGTCGAAATAAACATCCCAGCCTTGTGTTTCATTGCTCACCCAGATATACAGGTAGCCGTTCTTTGTCATGGGGATTCCGGTCTGACCGGGCGTACCGAGGGTACCTGCTGTATAATTACCCACCGGGATCGCACCCGTCTGCGGGTAACTGCTCACCGGATTTAATTGCTCATCAAAAAGGATCCAGTTCAGGTAGGCTTTTGGCTTGCCCGATGGGTTGGGATCACTGTTCGTTATAAAATTATTCAGCGCAGCATAAAGCGTACCGGAAGGATTGGTTAATTGACTTACCGTTCCTTTTGCTCCCGCGGTCATATTGGAAATGCCGCTGGCCAGGGAATTCAGTACATCCGTGATCGAGGCGCTTGTTCCGGTTCCCGTCATGCTGGTATAAAAAGAATGCACGCCTATATCCAGCGTATCACCACTCATTACCTTCAGGAGTAAGGACGGGCCTGTCTTCTGTCCGTTTCCGTTTAAATGGGATAGCGAATCGTTCGGTGTAGTGGTACCATCGGCCGGATATCCGGCTATCATGCTCCTGGCATAACTGCTGTTGGTAATATTGTTAAACAGGGCCGTTTCGGTTGAGCGGTAAGCCGCTTCCATGCTGGCCAGGTATTTGGCGGTATCTTTTTGCTGCGTCAGCACCATCCGGGTATTTCCCTGGTTGTCACGAACGAAGAAATCGTATTCGTATTTATAGGCAGAAGTGCCGGTGGTATATTTATGATAGGCCCAGCGGATCCTTCCTTCTTCATGGGAGAGCATTTGCAGGGTATCGGTTCCACTGCCTGTGAGCAAGTTCCATTCCGACAAATTAGTTGCGATAGTCTCGCTTACATAATCTTTATTGATGGATGCCGTCAGCCATGGATATTATAGGCGTAAATCAGGTTTGAAGCAGGATATAGACCAAACGCTCATTACTGAAAAGTTGCAGGAATTATACATTGATCCCGATTACAATACGACCAGCGTATTATAGTATTTTCAGAATTTTGAAATAAGAATAAAGAAAAATTAACCAAATACTTACGAATCACCATAGTAAAATGCAACTACCATTTTGTACTTCCAAGATATATCGCCAACCCAATGCTCAGAACTATACTTAACACAACATACAATACTATGAGATATCCCTTTCTTGTCTTTTCTATGCCCTCAGATTCTAACCATTTATCCTTGAGCGTTGAATAGTCAAACTTATAATACCTACGGCCATTCAAGAATATCAGTAATATAACAAACAAAAGAATAACTGGTGTACTTAAAGGATAATTTTTCCTTTGTATGATGCAAAAGATCTCAAATATTGAAAAAATATTCAGCAATTGCATTAGGCTAACAACAACCATTGAGGTACCTTCTGGACTTGTTCCATGATGTTTTAAGTAAAATCCGCAAACGCGATATTGTATGTAATCAAAAAATCTTAACACGAATGAAAATTATTTAATTTTTAATTCCCCTTAAAAACATCTCCCAAATGATCACCGATAGATTTTCCAGTTTCATATTTGACGGCCGCATTTGCAAGAAAGTATAGTCCTGAAATAGCCCATCCTCCGAACGGTACAAAAGCAACCCCTTCCATAAATAAATCCGTTCCATTGCTCCAATTTAAGCCATTTTCCCTTATATTATTTGCAGTTATCAACACGCCTACCACTGACAATAAATTCCCGGTAAATTCAGTGGTTACAGATAACTTCCCGATAGTTCCGAGTTTTAATTCACCAAGATTTAAAACCGAACTATTTGTTCCGGAAGCCCAGTTAGCAAGCTGCTGTGCACCAGTTAGGCCGTTTTTTGTTGAATTCCAGGATAAATCAATTCCTCCTATGATAGTACCACCTATTTCCGGATTTTCTTTTTGTTCTCCAGCTCCATCAATAGTTGCAGTCGGATCAAACAACCCGTAAGTATTATATTTAATAAACCCGCTTACAATATAGTCCGTATTCAGCGACTCATGCAGGAACTCCCCGCCGTCATCCGTTCCTGCATAGCTGTATTCATACCGGATCCCGGAATTGCCGCCCTTATCCGTGCCCCATTCGGCTCCGGTAATATCGGGATGGCAGGTTACATTGAATGTCCCGTCATAATTATTGGTTAATTGCAAAAGAGATTCATTTGGCATAAAGGCCAGCAAACCCTCTGTAGTACTGATCAGGTTACTTCTATCTACCTGCCGGTCTATCTGCTCATTGACATTCGTTACCCAATCCTCGAAACTATTGCTGCCTATGCCCGTCATGGATTGTACGTCGGACTGGCCTCCTCCTCCGCCTCCGCCGCCCAACAGGTTTTCAAATTCACTGTATTCATCTGCTTGCGGAAGCCGGTTATTTTGCTGTTGATACCTTATGATAGCCCCTGATGGATCTGATAATAATACCGGATTATTTGTGCAATAGCCATAAGTGGAATAATCCAAATACCCTCCTGCCATAGGATCGATTTGCGCAAATCTTCCGGTCTGTGCATCATAGCCCCTGAAGCTGGTTTCATACATTTCCAGTCCCGAGCCATCGGAGAATTCCCTGTTCTGCATTTCTGATCCGCCGTTAAAGCGCAGCTTGTTTTCCGTGTAGTTTGTTTTTAAAGCTTTTGCGCTGATGGCCGACATAGCCAGACCAAACGGGTAGTAATGATTTTCTTCTAATAGCGGGCCCGTGTGATGGGTTACACTCAGGTTATCGAAATAAACATCCCAGCCTTGCGTTTCATTGCTTACCCAGATATACAGGTAGCCATTTTGGGTGATCTGGATATTCGCTTGCGCGGACGTATTCAGGATGCAGCAATTACCAATTCTTACTTCCAACATATATAGTAAGAGCAACACATATGACAGTACTTGCTACTATATATAATACAATTAAGTATCCCTTTTTTGTTTTTTCTTTCCCTTCAGATTCAGCCCATTTATCTTTCAGCATTGTATAATCAAACTTATAATATCGACGGCTGTTTAAGAATATTAATAAAATGATTATGATTAAGATTGTCCATTTCCCTATATGAAGTTTTTTTTGAATTATCAGACCTAAAAGGTCATATATAGAGAAAATATTCAAAAATTGCATAAGACTAACAACAACCATTGAAGTACCTTCTGGTACTTGTCCCCTTGTGTTTTAAATAAAATCCACAAACACGATATTGCATGTAATCAAAATATCTTAACATGATTAAACGATTATTTAAATGTCATAAACTATTCGCCATTAAGAGCATGTCCTAAATGCTCACCAATTGATTCTCCAGTTTCATATTTAACAGCCATATTTGTAAGAAAATATAATCCTGAAATAGCCCATCCACCAAACGGCACAAAAGCAACCCCTTCCATAAATAAATCTGTTCCGTTACTCCAATTCAAGCCATCCTCATGGATGTTATAAAGGGTCATTCCTACTCCGACAGCTCCCAAAACATTCCCCGCTAATTCAGCAGTTACAGCAAATTTACCACATGACTAACCTAGAAGTTCTTTTATGTAACCAGGACTAACCGCCTGGTGTAATTGCACGCTGACCCTATTAGTAAAAATCACAGAAGCAAAAATACTGTTCCCTGTATCCTGCATCTGCAAAGGAACAAATCCACCAGCACTGGGTGGGTCAACATCCCGGAATCTTTTGTACCAGTAATGAAAATTGCTGTAACTCACATTGAACTGTTCGCAAAATGCTTTCTGGCTTAAGCCGGATGATTGCCATTCACTAATCTTTGAAAACATCATCTCCCTGCTTTTTCCCTGCTTTGACATATCTAATTTCTTTCCGGCAAAACTATTAACTGTAAATTATTCAAACAACAGGTGGTTCATCGGTGGGATACGAAACAGGAAAGGTTTCAATAGTAAAATTTGTGCATTATTTTCAATAGTTCTGGCCTCAAGATTCTCTTTCCTATCTTATTTGTTTGAAAGTATTGCACCAATTATTAAAGGAATAAAAATAATAGATAGCAACTTTAGGAAATTCCCGGAGCTCGTTGGATTTACTATTGTCGAATATTTGTTCAAAATTATTTTGGTTCTATTAGTATTATAATAAATAATAGTCATCACCATAACCCCTAATACGAAAGGCACGAAAAATACTTTATTTATTTTTATATTAAAAAATGCATTATTAAAATAACGAACAATCAGTTTCATAATCAGACCTAAAAAAGCAAAATGTACGATTAATGCAAAAGAAACGATGAGGCTGCCATTATACCTGGAAAAAGTTTCACTGCCACCTTTTTTTATTTGCTGGTTATATATTACGAAATAAATAAAGTTATACACAATAAATTTTTAACAATGATAGTCAATTATGATCAAAGAGATCTTCTGTTATTGACTTACCGTCATGTGAATTTTCATAAATCAAATTAGCGAGAAACCATCCGCCTCCTATAACCCAGCCAACAGGTCCTGACAATTCACTTATTCCATAAATTATCCCATCTATTCCGATATCAGCGATGTGATGAGATTGCCATCCGTTTGTCATACCATCAAGGACTGTTAGGCCAGCTCCTGCAATTGCAAGGCTCTTGCCTGCAAACTTAGCTGCTTCTCCACCTTTGAGTATTTTATAGCCAGTTCCTGAAAGCTGGTTAGCCAATCTTTGTGCGCCAATCATAGCTTGTTGGGTCGTTTGAAATGCAATACCTGATGCTTCTGTAATTCTTTCCCCTATTTCGAAGCCGTTATTCCCGTTCCCATGCCCTCCTTCATCCGCTGATGCATTCGGATTAAACAACCCGTAAGTATTATATTTAATAAACCCACTTACAATATAGTCCGTATTCAGCGACTCATGCAGGAACTCCCCGCCGTCATCCGTTCCTGCATAGCTGTATTCATACCGGATCCCGGAATTGCCGCCCTTATCCGTGCCCCATTCGGCTCCGGTAATATCGGGATGGCAGGTTACATTGAATGTCCCGTCATAATTATTGGTTAATTGCAAAAGAGATTCATTTGGCATAAAGGCCAGCAAACCCTCTGTAGTACTGATCAGGTTACTTCTATCTACCTGCCGGTCTATCTGCTCATTGACATTCGTTACCCAATCCTCGAAACTATTGCTGCCTATGCCCGTCATGGATTGTACGTCGGACTGGCCTCCTCCTCCGCCTCCGCCGCCCAACAGGTTTTCAAATTCACTGTATTCATCTGCTTGCGGAAGCCGGTTATTTTGCTGTTGATACCTTATGATAGCCCCTGATGGATCTGATAATAATACCGGATTATTTGTGCAATAGCCATAAGTGGAATAATCCAGATACCCTCCTGCCATAGGATCGATTTGCGCAAATCTTCCGGTCTGTGCATCATAGCCCCTGAAGCTGGTTTCATACATTTCCAGTCCCGAGCCATCGGAGAATTCCCTGTTCTGCATTTCTGATCCGCCGTTAAAGCGCAGCTTGTTTTCCGTGTAGTTTGTTTTTAAAGCTTTTGCGCTGATGGCCGACATAGCCAGACCAAACGGGTAGTAATGATTTTCTTCAAGCAACGGGCCCGTGTGATGGGTTACACTCAGGTTGTCGAAATAAACATCCCAGCCTTGCGTTTCATTGCTTACCCAGATATACAGGTAGCCGTTCTTTGTCATGGGGATTCCGGTCTGACCGGGCGTACCGAGGGTACCTGCTGTATAATTACCCTCCGGGATCGCACCCGTCTGCGGGTAACTGCTCACCGGATTTAATTGCTCATCAAAAAGATCCAGTTCAGGTAGGCTTTTGGCTTGCCCATGGGTTGGGATCACTGTTCGTTATAAAATTATTCAGCGCAGCATAAAGCGTACCGGAAGGATTGGTTAATTGACTTACCGTTCCTTTTGCTCCCGAGGTCATATTGGAAATGCCGCTGGCCAGGGAATTCAGTACATCCGTGATCGAGGCGCTTGTTCCGGTTCCCGTCATGCTGGTATAAAAAGAATGCACGCCTATATCCAGCGTATCACCACTTCTTTTTGATGGGGACGCCCATTTATGGACGCATGTAAAACAGCCCACGGCGGCAGACCGGATATTTAACTATTATGAAACCGCTGATCCGCATAAATTATTCTGGTACCAGACGAATGATAACAGGGACGAACTGATGAAGCTACTGAAGAAGGCTTTGCTAAAGAAATTTAAATGAGCTGAAGAAAAAGGAAAGATACAGACATATCAATTTTATGATTAAAAGGCTTTTCTCCCAAAATCAGATGAACACCGAATCCAGTCTGTACCGGGATCCTTTGTATTTTTCTGCTGCATCAGAATCCGTTTCTTCATAGCGTTTTATTTTAGCAAAAGACAATTATGGAATAAACCGCAGCCACGTAAAACTCCATATTATTAATGCAAGTAATAACAAATAGGCTACCACAGATTAAGCAATAGATCCAAATTCTTCTCTTTGGTATTTGATCAAATTCATTAAAATATTTTAAATACAAATCTTTTTTATCGAAGACAAAATAATCCACTATACCTCCTGGGATTAGAAGACTAAATACAAAAATGATCTTATACATACTATTGTCTAAAATATAATTAAACAAATTCCGTTTTGCAATAATTTGAATTAGGATGAATATAAACACTTGTACAATCATCATCAACACTCCAATGTGAATTCTAGCCCAGGTAATGGAATTACCTGCAACAGGATCTCAAAAACTTGTTTATCAAGATATCCCGACATATTATCGATATCGCGTTTTCTTTTTAAAAAATCTTTTAACTGAAGGCATTTTAATAAACCAAGAAATGGGGTTTATTAAACTAAATACTTTATGAAATCCTATTTGCAATTTATACATGCAAAAAAACACTAAATTCCAAAATCGCAATAATTTCCCTGCCATTTTATAAATTTAGCAAAATTCTCCTACTAACTACGTGCGAATTTAAATTCCTTCTCTTCCTACTTCTTCACCAACATGCCCACCCCAAATGCTTGCAGCAAAACCACCAATAAGTGCTCCTACAAACACCAAGGCGATTCCATAATTATTATCAAACTAATTCCTAATTGTATACAGTGTCTATTTTTTTGGAATTATCTCATTTACAAACAAAACAAAAAAAATAAAATTGCAATAATTTATAATCACAAGTTTAGTAATATTAATGGTAGATTTTGATCAAATTTGTTTTCCATTGTATCGCTGGTGAATAGCATCAAAAATACTTTGCTACCTCTTTTTAGAAACGAAACTTCAATATTGACTTTACCCCAAAAAAAACTGGGAACTTCAGCAACAATATCCGGCCCAAGATGATTTGGATATTTCAGTGAGAATCTTTTCATAAAATAACTAATACTAATTAGGTTATGAGCCAAAACAGTCTTCTCTATACTATCACCGATACAACTTAGAATACAAGTGGAGGTAGAAATGAGTGAATCAATTGAATGATAGTATCGATAACCATTAACACCAAATCCAGAATAAGAAAGCTTTTTTTGACATTGCCGAATTTTCATTATCATATAATATGATCTGATTAAGTGGGGAATCAGAATTTATTGCCAGTTCCTGGAACGACAATCGAAACTTTATGTTTGTAGATAAATTGGGTAACTGGATTCCCTTCCGATGCTGTAATATGTTGTTTTCACAACCAAATTATTCAATTCGAAATTTTTGAATAAAATTTCAAACTGTGGTGGAAATGTGGTGTTTTTGGTGATTGATCCCTTGAGATGCTTTAGTTTTCCGGAATTCAGCAATAGCCCAGCTCCTAATACAATGAACACCCATGAAAATAAAACCAGAAAAAAAAGTCAACTTTCTACTTTTATTTGAATTTCATATTCTTATTCTTAAAACTTTTGCCCTTGTCAAGTAATTTTATTTTCAGATTGACAAAATTCTTATGGTGCAACTATTGCAGCTTCGCCCAAAATTTCCATGAGCTCCAATTGTCGCTATGGCTAAAATATTTTGATATCCTGTATTGTTACCCGAAATGAATCCATTTTCGTCAGTTTTTGAAGTACCAAAATTTAAGCCAGTTTTAATTGAGTAACCAAGAGTGAAATCATTTTCATTCCAACCAAGGTCTACAAATATTCCAGCATTTTCTAAATCTAAATTTAATGATAAAGATTTATCATTTGCCTCAAATCCAACGCCTTCGCTAGCTAACCTTATACCATTTGAAGCCTTCCCGAAAAATCGGACAGTTAAATTTTATACAATTTTGTAAATTTAAACTGTTCAATTATGAAAAGAAAAAA
>CAVPIO010000004.1:0-1155970 GCA_963705005.1 uncultured Chitinophagaceae bacterium | reverse complement strand
GATAGCCAAGCACGCAGGTTCCGATACCCGTGGCCAGTACGCAAACGATAAGAACTTTCCAGAATGATTTTATCTGTCTGCTCCATAACAACACCAACAACAATCCCGCGCAGAAAACCGCGGCAAAAACGATCGCTGAAAATTTTATATTCAGCACAACCATTAAAACCGAAGCCATCAGGATCAGGTATAACCTGTCTGCATCGAGGTACAAAAGGCAGGCCGCCACAATAAAACACAAAAGATAGGACGCCAGTTGTCCGTCAACATAAGTATTCAGCAATTGGTAAATAGTTACGGGATTACATGAAAGCAGAAAACTGAATAATAAATTCTTCAGGTAAGAAAAGCGGTTGATGCGGAGCAGAAAGAACATGCACAGACAAAACGAGGCTGCAAGCAAAATAAAATTGGTCGATTTGGTTGTTTCAATCCTGTTGGTGAGCGCATAAACGGCTGCTTCGGGGGCTTCGACTCCCTTCCCATAATGATTTATCCAGAGGGCCTGGTTGACTCCGGCGGGAAGCTCTTTAACGAAAGGATTCCACCCGTTTTTAAGGTAAAATGCCGAATCCAGGTGATACAACTGGCCATCGAAAGAAATATCGTAAAATAGTCCGGCAATCAGAATGGAAAGGCTGATAACAATTAAAATGATCCAGGAGCTTGAGATAAATACAGCATCATATCCCGATTTCAACATATGCCGGGAGGCCGCATAGTTAAATAGCAGGGCGCAAAGAACGGCCAGGGGGAAATGCCAGAAAGCCAGGTTAAATCCGCAAATAAAGGTGAATGACATCAATATGAACGTAAACATTACGGAATTGGCCAATCCGAACCCTATGAGGAACCAGCGGCAGGATCCCGAATCCATCAGCTTCATAAAAGAATCAGTTTTTGATGTAAACCGGCCCAAAATAAAGTAATTCCATCTTATTTTTTTTATTGAATCCTGTACCTTATCTTTGTCCATCTAATTTGTAGACTGACTATTATGTATCGCTTTGCATTATCCGGACATGCCTGTTGCTGTTGCAGCAAGGGTTGTTGTTGATACTCAACATAACCCTACCCCCTTCTTTTCCCTTTACAAACAGGTACTTGATTCATGGATACAGCAACAGAAATAATAACATCTAACTTAACCGACAAAATCAGTAGACTTTCCATTACGGAGACGCTGCGTCTTCTTACTGAAATTTATCCGGGCCAGGTCAGCTTCTCTACCAGCTTTAGCCTGGAGGACCAGGTAATTCTTGATCATATTGCGGCAGAAAGCCTGCCCGTTTCTGTATTTACACTGGACACAGGCAGGCTGTTCAGCGAAACCTATTCTGTGTGGTCAGCCAGCCTGGAAAAATACCAGATCCCCATTCATGCTTATACGCCTGATTTCCGATTGCTTGAGCCTTATATTCAGGTAAAAGGTCCAAACGCTTTTTATGAGTCGGTGGAAAATCGCAAACAATGCTGTTTTATCCGGAAAGTGGAGCCTTTGAAGCGGGCTCTGGCCGGTCAAAAAATATGGATCACCGGCCTCAGGGCCGGGCATTCAGGCAACAGGAGCCTGCTCAGTCTGCTGGAATGGGATGAAGGAAATAATGTAACAAAATACAATCCGCTGCTCCATTGGACACAGGATGAACTGAAGGATTATATCCAGGATCACCAGGTTCCTTATAATATTTTACATGACAAGGGGTTTTGTCAGCATAGGCTGCGCACCATGTACGCGGGCCATTCGCCCGGGTGAGGATTTTCGTGCCGGCAGATGGTGGTGGGAAGGAGCGGGGAAGAAAGAGTGCGGGTTGCATAGTGCATAATTTGAAAATGCCTTCGGGAGATGATTTCATTTTCAAATTTTCAAATTATCAAATTGTCAAACTTTCAAATTACAAAATGACAGATTACCTGGACGAGCTGGAATCCGAGTCCATTCACATTTTACGTGAAGTGGCCGGGCAATTTGAAAAGCCTGCGCTGCTGTTCAGCGGAGGGAAAGATTCTATTACCCTGGTTCACCTGGCGCTTAAGGCTTTTCGCCCTGGTAAATTCCCGTTTCCGCTCGTGCATATTGATACAGGCCATAATTTTCCTGAAGCACTGGATTTCCGCGACCTGCTCGTCCATGCAATTGGAGAGAAACTGATTGTAAGAAAAGTGGAAGACACGATCAAATCCAAATCTCTGGCCGAACCCAAAGGGAAATTTGCCAGCCGCAATGCACTGCAAACCTATACCCTGCTGGATACGATTGAAGAGTTTGACTTCGATGCCTGCATTGGCGGAGCCAGGCGCGACGAGGAAAAAGCGAGGGCCAAAGAAAGGATTTTTTCCGTGCGGGATGAATTCGGGCAATGGGACCCTAAAAGGCAAAGACCTGAATTCTGGAATATTTATAATGGCAAGATACAGAAAGGCGAAAACGTGCGTGTATTTCCGATCAGTAACTGGACCGAACTCGATATCTGGAACTATATCCGCCGTGAGAAAATCAGACTGCCCTCCATTTATTTCTCCCACGAACGCGAGGTGATAGAACATGAAGGCCAATTCGTGGCCGTTTCCCCTTTATCAAACTGGATGAAAGCGATAAAGTAATGAATAAGAACAGTGCGCTATCGCACCGTCGGGGATATGACCTGTACTGCAGCCGTTGAATCAGGCGCATCAACCGTTGATGATATCATTAACGAAATCATCGCCACCAAAACCAGCGAACGGGGTGAAACGAGAATTGACGATAAGATTTCTGAAGCGGCAATGGAAGACAGAAAAAAGAACGGATATTTTTAAACCTAGTTGTGAACCATGGATCTCTTACGATTTATAACAGCAGGCAGTGTGGATGATGGCAAAAGCACGCTCATCGGACGTTTGCTTTACGATAGCAAAAGCATTCTGACCGATCAGATGGAGGCTTTGGAAAAGCAAAGCAAGAATAAAGAGGAAGGTGCAATTGATCTGGCCCTGTTGACCGATGGCCTCCGGGCTGAACGGGAACAGGGTATCACGATTGATGTGGCATATAAATATTTTTCAACACCCAAGCGAAAATTCATCATTGCCGATGCTCCCGGGCATATCCAATATACCCGAAACATGGTTACCGGTGCCTCCAATGCGCAACTGATGATCATTTTGGTTGATGCCCGAAATGGCGTTGTGGAACAAACACGCCGGCATTCCATCATTGCATCTTTATTGAACATGCCGCATGTAGTTGTGGCCATCAACAAAATGGATCTGGTGGAATTCTCCCAGGATGTTTACAACAATATTGTGATTGAATATGCTTCCCTTGCCAAGTCACTTGGCCTGAAGAACATTCAATACTTCCTATCAGTGCTCTGAATGGTGATAATATCGTCGACCCTTCATTCGAATATAACCTGGTACGATGGTCCTTCCCTGCTTGAATTGCTTGAAACAATTTCCATTACATTCCGATATCAACCTGACCCACGCCCGCATGTCTGTTCAATATGTGATCCGGCCGCAGATTGACGAATTGCACGACTATCGGGGTTATGCAGGAAAAATTATCAGTGGTACTTACCGGATAGGAGACGAAATCATTATTCTTCCTGCAGGGATCAACAGCCAGCTGAGCCGCATTGAAAGAAACCAGCAGGATGTGGCAGAAGCGGTTGCAGGACAAAGCGTGATCCTGCACCTGGAAGATGATATTGATATCAGCCGCGGAGACGTGCTGGTAAAAAATGATCATCCTCCCCTGCTGGGCCAGGAACTGGAAGTGCTGCTCTGCTGGATGGATAGTAAACCCCTGCGGGCAGGAAATAGGTACCTGCTTCAGCACAATAGCAGGCGAGTTAAATCCGTGGTCAGGGAAATTGAATACAGGCTGGATGTAAACTCATTGGAAAAACGGGCAGACGTCGAAAAGGCTGAGCTCAATGACATTGTTCGTGCAAAAATAAAAACGGCTTCTCCCCTGGTTTATGACCTGTATAAAGACCTGCGCGCAAATGGCGGCCTTATACTGATTGATGAGACAAGTAATGTGACAGTGGGAGCCTGCATGATTCAGGAATAGATTCTAAAATTTTAATCCATCAGGATGAGTCAAAACAGAAATATGCATACGCTGATCATTGCCGGAGCCGGCCCGGGAGATCCGGAATTGATCACGCTAAAAACCTTGCGTTGTTTGCGTGATGCTGAAGTGATCATTACGGACCGGCTTGTCAGCGAAGAGATCCTGGAGAAATATGCAAACAAGGATGCCCTGATTTTGCATGCCGGCAAGCAACGCTTTAAAGAAGGTTCTACGCCACAGCATATCATCAACGAATTACTGGTTGAATATGCATTGCAGGGCAAGAAGGTACTCCGTCTTAAAGGCGGCGACGTTTCCATATTTTCCAACCTGCTGGATGAATTACAGGCTTTGAACAAGTTCAATGTTCCATACGAAATTATTCCTGGCATCACCGCAGCCTGTGGTGCAGCGGCCTACGCAGGCATACCACTTACGGCCCGGAGCCACGCAAATGCAGTCAGGTTGCTCACCCTGCACAAAGCCGGACTTATTCAACCTGATTACTGGAAAGACCTGGCAACAACAGAGGATACCCTGGTATTTTATATGTCAGGTGACAATTCAGACGAGCTTGCTGAAAATCTCATCCGCTACGGAGCTGAATCTGACCGCCATATTGCAGTGATTGAACAGGCCACGACGCCGCTGCAGACCGTTTCATGTTATCCGCTGAATGAATTTCCGAGCCGGATTCAGAAACGCAGTTTTATTTCACCCACGATTATTATTGTCGGGAAAGTAGCGGCACTCCATGAAGAATTCCGGTGGAAGTCGAACAACGCATCAAACGAACCCTATTTTAAACCCATAAAAAAAGCTAGGCAACAGGAGGAAAGAGCATGATACCGGCTGATAAAAATAAACTAATACAGGAATTGATTGCTTCATTGAACAAGGAGGAGCTGATCTGGATGAAAGGGTTTCTGGAAGGCGTATTATCCAGATCGGGAGATGACGCGACCATTGCTGCCAAACCCGCTGCCTCAGGCAAAAAGATCACCATTGCCTATGGAACTGAATCTGGTAATTCCAAAAAAGTCGCCAGCGTTTTTGCTGCCAGAGCAAAGCAGGAGGGTATTCAGACTAAGGTCGTAAGCCTTGATCAATACCGGCTGACCGATTTGCCCAAGGAAGAGTACTTCCTAACGGTGATCAGTACCCAGGGAGAGGGCGAACCCCCTTCCTCTGCCAAAAAGTTTTATGACCATATCCATCAGAATGGATTCAAACTGCCCAAATTGAAATATGGTGTACTGGCGCTCGGCGACACCTCCTACCCTATGTTCTGCAAAGCTGGGGAAGACGTAGACAATCAACTTGGCCATCTCGGTGCGGAACGCATCATAGAGATCCAGCGTTGTGATTTGGATTTTGAAAATGATGCCCAACACTGGTTCAATGGCGTTCTGCAAAAGATCAATGGTTCACATACCGTCAGCACGCCCGTACTAAAACCCCTAAAAAGATCCTCCGGCAAAAAGATCTACCAGGGAAAAATTCTCACAAATATCAATCTGAACGACCGGGGTTCCGCCAAGCAGACCCATCATATAGAAATTGCTGCCGACGAAATTGAATATAAATCCGGCGATTCCATAGGGATCGTTCCGCATAATCCGCGGCATCTCGTTCAGGCCATTATTGAAAGCACAGGGATTGATCCCGATACAGCCTTTGTTCACCGCGATGAAACCTGCTCGGTTTATGAACTCCTGCATAAAAAACTGAATATTGTCTACCTGCCGGAACGGGTGGTTACGAAATACGCAGCACATATTCAAAAAGAAATCAAACCGGTCAAAACAGGACTGTTGGAATTGCTCAGTTTGTATCCTGTAAAAGACCCATCACAATTTGAATCCTTTATCCGGCAACTCGAGCCCACGACACCCAGGTTGTATTCTATTGCGTCTTCCCTTGAAAAATTTGATGGTGAAGTTCATCTGACGGTCGGGCGCGATACCTTTTCTATTGCGGAAGAGCAGAAATTCGGGTTGTGCTCAGATCAGCTCTGTGCGCTAAAGCCCGGAGATATAATTGATTTCTATGTTCATCACAACGATCAGTTCAGGCTGCCGGAAGAAAATAAAGATGTGATCATGATCGGGCCCGGAACTGGAATTGCGCCTTTTCGCGCATTCCTGGCTGAACGCGATGCGGTCAGTGCACGGGGCCGCAACTGGCTGTTTTTTGGAGATCAGCATTTTACAACAGACTTCCTCTACCAGACAGAAATTCAGGAATGGATTGAGAACGGCATATTGCATAAGGTGGACCTGGCTTTCTCACGCGACCAGCAGGAAAAAATTTACGTGCAGGACAAGATAAGAAAACACGGGGATGAATTCTACAGCTGGCTCCAGTCCGGCGCCACCGTTTATATCTGCGGCGCAAAAAGAATGGGTGAAGATGTTGAAAAAACGATTCTTGACGTCATTCGCACCTCGGGAAAAAATGAAGACGCAGAAACTTACTTCAACCAACTGAAAGCATCGGGAAGATATTTGAAGGATGTTTATTGAAGGAAAATTAAAAAGTAAAAAGTAAAAAATGATCTCTTAAATGCAATGGAATATTTTTTCTTCAATACTATGCCTGATCTGCTCTTTCGCGTTCAATTTTTACTTTTTACTTTTTAATTTTTAATTTTTAATTTCCCCCCATGAACGAAACCAATTTATCGTCCACGGAAAAAATAAAACAGGCAAGCAATAACCTGCGTGGCACGATTAAGGAAGGGTTGGCTAATGAAGTAACCGGAGCCATCAGCGAAGACGATACTTCCCTGCTGAAGTTCCATGGAATGTATCAGCAGGACGACAGGGACCGGAGGGAAGAACGCGCTGAAAAAAAATTGGAGCGTTTGTACGCATTCATGATCCGGCTGCGCTTGCCCGGGGGATTCATGACTTCGGAGCAATGGATAGCAACACATCATATTGCCGGTAGTTACTCAACCGGCACCATTAAGATCACGACACGGCAGACCCTTCAATTGCATGGTCTTCTCAAATCCACCATCAAACCGACAATCCAGGCATTCAGCAAGGTAAAGCTGGATTCAATAGCCGCTTGCGGAGACGTGAACCGGAATGTCATCTGTGCCGCAAATCCAATGCAATCTGCATTACATGAACAGGTGCATGCCTATGCGGCCAGACTTAGCAAATTCATGCTGCCTAAAACAAGGGCTTATTATGAAATATGGCTTGACGAGGAAAAGATTACAGATAAACAACAGGAAGAGGATCCGCTTTACCAGGATCGCTATCTTCCGCGAAAATTCAAGATTGCGCTGGCCATTCCTCCCAATAACGATATCGACGTGCTGGCCAATGACCTGGCGCTGATTGCAATCATAGAAAATAATAAGCTGAAAGGCTTTAATGTCGCGATTGGGGGCGGACTCGGTGCTACCCATGGCAATCCATCCACTTATCCACGGCTGGCCACGCTGATCGGTTTTGTATCCGTTGAAGACGGTGACGAGAAATTGTTCAGGACCGTTTTCGAAGTGGCAACCATCCAACGTGATTATGGCAACCGGAGCGATCGCAAACTGGCCCGACTGAAATATACAATTGATAAATACGGCATTGAATGGTACAAGCAGCAACTGAAAGAAAGAACCGGCTTTGCGCTGGATGAAGCCCGCGATTTCTCATTTACGGATCGGAAAGATTATTACGGCTGGCAGCAAAACCACCTGGGCTTATGGTATTATACCCCGTTTATTGAAAATGGCAGAATCCTGGATGATGAAAAACTGGCCCTGAAAACCGCCCTGCTGGAAATTGCAGATACCGGAAAAGCAAATTTCCGTTTCACGGCAAACCAAAACCTGATCCTGGCTGATATCAGCAAAAAGGATAAGGCCGCTATTGAAAAGATCCTTATCAAATATCGCATCATTGAACACACTGACCTTGCATCGGCGATCAGGAAAAATTCCATCGCCTGCGTGGCTCTGCCCACCTGCGGACTGGCCCTGGCGGAAGCCCAGCGTTACCTTCCTGCTCTGATCAGCAGGATTGAACCCCTTCTGGAGAAGCATCAATTGGCCAGCGAACCTATCATCATCCGGATGACGGGCTGCCCCAACGGCTGCGGACGTCCCTATACGGCCGAGATCGGCTTCGTCGGAACTTCTCCGGGCCGGTACAATATGTACCTGGGCGCCGATCACGAAGGCACGCGCTTAAATAAAATCTATAAAGAAAATCTCGAGGAAAACTCCATCCTGCATGAGCTTGATAGCTTATTCGCAATCTATAAGAAGGAAAGAAACGAAGAGGAAAAATTCGGTGATTTCGCATTGCGCCGGCATTGGTATAAATAGCACCAGTACCCGAAAACAATAATACGCAAATCACTAAAAAAAATATTTTATAAAAGTCTACTAATTTAGTAGGAATATACTAAATTTGCCGGCATGAATACAAAATCAATTACTGCCTTCGTGAAGATATATAGTTGTCCCCTGGGGACATAACCTGATCTTATCTGATTTTTTTTATCAAATTACTCTACCAAAACAGTAGACTAAAAACTATTTACCATTAAATCAACGCAATAATTTATGAGACCTAAGTATTTTATCGTATTTGTTGTTTTCATTTTATTCGCAGACTCCTTAGTTGCGCAGACCCCGAATGACGTATTGAACATACTGGTAAAAAAAGGGACCATTAGTCAGCAGGAAGCCGATTCCATTCGCGCAGATTATGCAATAAAACAGCAGGATGCGATAGCAAAGGCAAAAACATTTCCGCTTGGTTCCAGCCGTTTATTGCAATTGAGCGGTTATACACAGGTCAGGTTTCAATCCTTTCAGCAAAAAGGAAAGCCGGACGGATTCGATATCCGGAGAGCGAGACTTGATTTCCAGGGAGATTTTACAAGCAGGTGGAGTTATCGGCTGCTCATTGATTTTGTTGGCAACTCGCAAGCCAATGGAACTGCGGCAACAGGAGGTGTATTGGTATCGCCCTTGCTGCTCGACGCGTATATCGCTTATAAACCCTGGAGTTTTTTGAAGATTACTGCCGGTCAGTTTACGATACCATTTTCATTGGAAAATATTACGCAGGACAGGTTGCTGGAAACGGCTGACCGTTCGCAGGTGGTCAGCGCACTGGTAGCCAGGAAAGGAGATGGTTCCAATAATCTTATTGATTCGATCGGAAACCAGAATGGACGGGACCTCGGGCTGCAATTGAGCGGCAGCGTCATCCATATCGGGGACCGCAGTCTCCTGGATTATTATCTGGCCGTGCTCAATGGAGCAGGCATTGACGTTGCTGATAACAATGAATTCAAGGACTTTGATGCCCGCCTTGTATTTCATCCTGTCAAAGCACTGGCCATCGCGACCAACTACTATAATGGTTATGACAGGTTCAGCTCTTCTCCAACCAGGAACCAGAACCGGATCCGCTGGGGAGCGGACGCACTGCTTGATCTCGACCGCTTTACTGCCAGGGCCGAGTGGCTAAGAGGGGAAGAAGGAAATTCCAATCCGGTCATTCATCAAGGATGGTACGCGCAGGGAAGTTATTTCTTCCTGCCCAAGATCTTCCAATTGGTTTTCCGCTATGATACCTACAACCCGGTTGAAGGAAAAAAACTTTCCAGCAATACCTATTATGTATTCGGCGGCAATTTTTTCTTTAACAGCTGGACAAAACTTCAGTTGAATTATTCGTGGAGAACAGAAGCCGGTACGAGCGTAAACAATGATCTGGTCACCGCTCAGCTTCAGTTGTCATTTTAAATGATGACAGAATCCCGGGCAGGCGACTGAAATACCCTACCTAAATAGCTAACTGAAATAGTAGACTAATTCTTCCGGATTCCTGGAACTAACCGCTAAATTTGTAATAAGGCATGAATTCGAACCAGATTATACCTGAAACAAGCGCCGATAATAATTTATTCCCGGTCTTCATCAAGCTCGAACAACTGCGTTTGCTGATCATTGGAGGTGGAAACGTGGGCCTGGAAAAATTGAATGCGGTCCTTCAAAATTCGCCGGCAACGAAAATAAGGCTGGTAGCCAAAGCGATCAACGAATCCGTTAAGGATCTTGCCAGGAACCATCAGAACATCGAGCTCGTTGAGCGGCCTTACACATCTGATGATTTGGACCAGGCTGATATCGTAATTGTGGCGATCAATGAAAAGGCAACCAGCCGGGTCATCGGCGTTGAGGCCAAGGTGAGAGGGAAGCTGATCAATGTAGCGGATACTCCTGACCTCTGTGATTTCTATCTGGGCTCTATTGTAAAAAAAGGGAATCTGAAAATCGCAATTTCTACGAATGGAAAATCGCCTACGATCGCTAAGCGGATAAAGGAACAACTGAATGAATTGATTCCGGAAGAAATAGAAAGTGTTTTACAGAACATGCAGACCATCCGTCAGGATCTGAAGGGTGATTTTGCAGAAAAAGTAAAACAGCTTGACGACCTCACCAAAGTGCTGAGTGCCAAGCAGACAAAGCTGGATCAAATCAGCAGGCCGGAAGGGAGAAAATGGCAAAGCATTGTGAAATGGTGTCTTTTTGCTTTTTTCTTCATGCTTTTCGGACATCTGATTCTTTCCTACCTGCCCATTCGCAAAATATCCGAGGGAATTCAAAAACTTCCTGAATACATAGATGTCCCTTCTTTTTTAATGATGATGTTTACCGGCTTTCTGGCACAGATGGTAGATGGCTCACTCGGTATGGGCTACGGCACCATTTCCACCACTTTCCTGCTGGCCAATGGCGTAAGTCCTGCCATTGTTAGCAGCCGGGTGCATTCAGCCAGGGTATTTTCCAGCGGCGTATCAGGATACAGCCACCATCGCTTCGGCAATATCAACCGGAAATTATTCCGTGCCCTGGTCATTCCCGGTGTAATCGGTGCCATATGCGGAGCAACACTTGCGTATGTCGGCCAGAAATATGTTGTGTGGGTGCGCGTGCCTCTTTCCGTATATACCTTATACCTTGGCTATTACATTATTCGAAAGGCCTTCAGAAAAAAGAATAAACAGAACAAGGTAAAAAATGTGGGCTGGCTCGCTTCTGCCGGAGGCTTTATGGATGCATTTGCCGGGGGCGGCTGGGGATCGCTGGTCACCGGAACCTTAATTTCCAAGAGAAGCAATCCCCGCTATGTAATCGGATCCGTTTGCCTTGCGGAATTCTTTGTTGTTTTTGCCAGTTCCATCACCTTTTTTATCCTTTTGAAAACAATATTCTTCGTGGATGTTGCAGGCTTGATCATTGGGGGCCTCATCGCAGCTCCTATAGCAGCCAGGCTTGTTGGCAAAATTCCCATGAAGCTCATGTTTACGGCCGTCGGTTCCCTTGTAATCATTACCAGCCTGCTTACCCTGGTCAAAGGCATTTCGAACATCCTGGCATATCATTAATATTCAAAACCCCCGGATAAAAAACAAAAATTTGAAGCGGCATCGGGTGAAAACCTGAAAAGCATGCTAATTTTTTACAATTTCCCCCTAATTTTTACCTTTTAATACTTACTTCAAACAATCCGATTATCTTTGTGTTACTAAAGCAAATGAATCGGATTATCCTCCATACCTGCTGTTGTTGTTGTTGTCAGGTCGCCAGATTTATCGGGTGGAGATTATAACTATATAGATTAAAAAACGACTAACTATAAAGTATCCCCACCCAGGTGGGGCTTTTTTATTTACGACATGTCCAACTTATCACCTATTACCATTCCGGAAATTCCGGAAAAACTGGCTGCTTTGCAATCGCAAATCGGGAACACGCCGCTTTTCGAAATGAATCATATTTTCCGGAAGGAAAATGTGGCTCTCTATGCGAAGCAGGAGTGGCTACAGCTTTCCGGAAGTGTTAAGGCCCGGGCGGCTTATTCCATATTCCGGGATGCGATAAATAAAGGCCGCCTTGGAAAAGGTAAAACCCTGCTGGATGCTACCAGTGGGAACACGGGCATTGCCTATGCCACACTGGGTAAATCGCTGGGGATTCCCGTAACCCTCTGCCTTCCTGAGAATGCTTCACCGGAAAGAATAGAAATTCTGAAATCACTCGGTGCGGAACTTATTCTCACTTCACGTTTTGAAGGAACTGACGGAGCCCAGGAGCTGGCCCTTGCAATGGCTGAAAATGACCCTGACCGTTTTTTCTATGCTGACCAATACAAAAATGATAATAATTGGAAGGCCCACTATTATGGTACGGCTGTGGAAATCATGGAAGCACTCCCGGGCATTACCCATTTCGTTGCAGGTTTAGGCACCACCGGAACCTTTGTCGGTACGGGAAGAAGGCTCAGAAAGTTCAACCCTTCCATTCAATTGATTTCATTGCAGCCAGACAATCCCCTGCATGGATTGGAAGGCTGGAAACACCTGGAAACTGCCGCGGTTCCGGAAATCTATGACCCTGCCGTGGCAGACCTGAACCTGGAGGTATCTACAGAAGAAGCCTGGGATATGATCCGCCTGACCAGGGAAAAAGAAGGATTAATATTAAGCCCCTCTTCGGCAGCAAATCTCGCCGGCGCTATTCGGGTTGCATCCGGACTGGATTCGGGTATCGTTGTTACGGTACTTCCGGATAACGGAGATAAATACAGCGATGTGCTCAAAAAAATACTTAGATGATCTCATTTAAAGCCATAGCCCGAATGCAAATGCTGGAGCATGCACAGCGTATTTTTCCGGATGAGTGCTGCGGTTTTCTATTTGGAATTGAAGATAGTGATGGTAACCGCGAGATAAAGGAAATTCTTGAAGTGGATAATTCGAAAGCCGGAGATAAACGGAGGCGTTTCGAGATCAGTCCCCGGGATTACCTTCGAGCCGAAAAATACGCCATCGAACATGATCAACCTTTATTGGGCATCTATCACTCCCATCCCGGGCATCCTGCCATTCCTTCGGAGCATGACCGGGTTGCCGCTCAACCTTATTTCTCTTATATCATAGTTTCCGTTATTCAGGGAAAAACGGATCATATCCGCTCCTGGAGACTCGGGGAGGATTTCCGGTTTGAAGAAGAAGATTTAACACCCATTCATTTTCATCAATCAATAGAATAAATATGGCAACAGTTGTGATACCCACACCGTTAAGGAAGTTCACGAATCAAACCTCAAAACTTCAGGTTTCTGCAAGTACTATCGGGGAAGTCATTGAGTCCCTGACCCGGGATTTTCCCGACCTGAAAAAGCATTTACTGGACGACCAGGGAAAGGTCCGCTCCTTTGTTAACATTTTTGCAGGAGATGAGGATATCCGTGATCTGCAGCAGGAAAAAACAGCAGTAGGCGAAGCAACAATTGTAAGCATCGTGCCCGCAATCGCGGGAGGCGTTCATTTTAAATTATCCGGCCATGGCAATTGACAATATCAGATTTTCCAAGGAAGAGCTGGCGAGGTATAACCGGCACATGATCATTCCTGATTTCGGGGAGCAAGCCCAGAAAAAACTTAAGGCATCCAAAGTTTTGGTGATCGGTTGCGGCGGACTGGGCAGCCCCGCCCTGCTATATCTTACAGCGGCCGGGATAGGAACGATTGGCATTATTGATTTTGATGTCGTTGATGACAGTAACCTGCAGAGGCAGGTGTTGTTTGACATTCATGAAATCGGGAAACCTAAAGTGGAAGCAGCCAAGCGTCGTTTGGAGTCCCTGAATCCGCATGTTCATTTCAAACTATACAACACGCACCTGAATTCGGAAAACGCTTTGGACATATTCAGGGAATATGATGTAGTTGCCGATGGCACCGATAATTTCCCTACACGTTATCTTGTAAACGATGCCTGCCTCCTGCTGGATAAACCTAATGTGTACGCTTCAATTTTCCAGTTTGAGGGACAGGTTTCCGTATTCAATTATGTTAATGCGCAGAAAGAAAGAGGTCCAAACTACCGGGATCTTTATCCGGTGCCACCTCCGCCTGGTCTGGTTCCCAGCTGTGCGGAAGGCGGTGTTCTCGGGGTATTGCCGGGAATTGTCGGCAGTCTTCAGGCTTTGGAAGTGATTAAGATTATTACCGGCGTTGGAGAGCCGCTCTCAGGCAGGTTCTTTACTTTTGATGCCCTTAATTTTGAAAACCGGACATTCAATATCAAACGCCGGCCAGACAATCCGGTGAATGGAAAAAATCCTACCATAACCCACCTGATCGATTATGAACAATTTTGCGGGATGCGGGCCGTAGAAGAAAAGCCATTAAAGGAAATAACAGCCGCGGAATTATATGACTGGCAGGTTCAGGGGAAAAAGTTCCAGCTTATTGATGTTCGCGAGCCTTACGAATATAATATTGTACAGATCGGCGGGGAACTCATCCCTTTGGCGACCATTGCCGATCAGGCCGGCAGGATCTCCCGGGATATGGATGTGGTAATCCATTGTAAAGTTGGTGGCCGGAGCGGCAAAGCAATAAGGGAACTGGAAGAAAAATTTGGCTTCAGGAATCTTTATAATCTGAAAGGAGGGATTCTGGCTTATATAGATCAGGTGAAGCCGGAGTTGACGAAATATTGATGAGTAGGGGGTGATGAATTATGAGTTATGGATGAACTCATAATCCATAACTCATAATTCATCACCCTAAAAATCCCCGTTCCGTCCAATATGGTATTTTAAAATGAGTTTATTTCTGATTTGCTGCGGTTATAGGCAGAATATCCTTTTTCCGCCACATCCTCTGCATCAGATTTTAATCCGGAGAACTTTTCCTTCACTTCGTCTACCAGGTCTGTGAATTTATCTTTTATTGAACCGGCCATATCGTTACTCTTTTCAGCAATTCTCCGTCTGGTTTCCGTTCCCTTATCCGGAGCGAATAAAATTCCCAGGGCTGCACCAATAGCGGCGCCAGCTGCGAATCCCAACAAAATTCTGGAAGTATTCATGTTTGTTTTTTTGAATTTATCAAAATAAGTTTACGTTCTATATATCCTAAATTCCTTGCCAGAAACCTCATATTGTGTAAAACATTTCCTAAAACCGAAATCAGAAATCATTTTCATACGGCACTATAAACCTCTATTCACAGGTCCTCCGCTGTAGATTTTAAGATTGTGGCGTATAACATCTTTAACTGTGAAAAACAATGCATCAGCCCATTTTGCTGGTAGCGGATCATCTGGCGGATATTATCGTAAAGAAAAGGTTCATTCAATATATCCCTGTAAGTTTTCATGAGGAGTTGTTCGCCAAGGTTCATTTCCCTCAGGTCAGGTTTACCTTCACTAAAGATCAGGTGTTCACTTTCAGGCCCCATACGGTTGAAATCGCCCTTAAAACGGTCATTTAACTTTCCGCCCAGCGTCTCAATGTGGGCAATCAGTTCATTGGCGTATTGCTTACTTTCCTGCGCCAGTGCAAGAAGAGACAAACGCAACTGTTTATTACGTATCCGGAGCGCAGTTTGCTCATAATTGTCTTTCACGGTTTGCAATGCATTCAGAAGGCGTGTAAGTTTGTCCAGTATGATGCCGGGAGTTTTGTGAACAATGGAAGCAACCATAAAATTGGATTTACAATATCAATGCAACAAATGCACCAATTAGTGCGCGTCATAAGTTAATATCCAATAAAATAATTTCCGGTAAAATCCAGCTAGCCAATTTACTTCCCCTATCAATAGAAACACTTAGTCAGATGATCCGCGAATCACTTTCAGTAACACCGCAACAATCGCAATCACCAGCAAAATGTGGATAACTCCGCCCGCATGAAAAACCAGGAATCCAAGGGCCCAGGCGATAATCAGGATAACAGCAATTACGTAAAGCAGATTTCCCATAAAAGTCGATTTAGGTCAGTTTACAAATTCCACTTGCAAGCTACGAAAGAACCAGGCCTGGATCAAGGAACAAAAAAAGCTCTAAGGGAAACAAATTCTACAAAATGGGGTAAGCCTGTGGAAGGCCGATCATCCTGTCAATTGTGCGATTGATACGCTCGAGCGATAGCGGTTTTCCCATGAAATCATCTGCCCCTTTCTGCAATGCTGCTATCTCATCATCCGGGCTATCATTTGCAGTTACCACGATCACTTTGGTATATGGATACCGCGATTTCAGATAGGGTATAAAATCAATCCCTTTTCCATCGGGCAGACTATTATCAAGAAAAATCAGATAGGGTCGTCTTTTTTCAACCATCGACGCAGCATCTGCAAGGTTATTTGCATAACCAGTCTGGAGGTTTCTTTTTCTGAGGATCTCTTCAAAGAGAAAACAGATATCCAGTTCGTCATCCACTATCAGTATGTTTTGCATTTCCCCATCACTCATGACAATTCATTCACATTTAATGTAAGATGTCAATTCCCTTGCCAGCCGCCATTCATAATCAAAATTTTAGAGTGAGCCGGGAATACCAGCTAAGGATTAAATTGAACCAGGATATAGGCCTGGCAGGCCTCAATTGACCTTTGAGTATAATATTCCACAAAATGTTGCCCGTTTTGTTCCGAATTCAAATTAAATATATAACTTAAGAATGGCAGGATGTTTAAAGCAGAGTTTTGTATCTGATTCCTTTTTTCTTTTAATTTTAGACCAAGATAATTTAATGAACAGGATATTGATTGTGGATGATGATCGGGATATGTGCAACCTCTTAGAGCGGTATTTGCAACGGAAAGGATTTGAAACCGAATCTGCCAACGCAGGACACCGGGGAATATCCCTGTTCCGGGAAAAGAAATTTGATATCGTTCTTTGCGATTTCCGGCTTGGCGATATGGAAGGCAGGGAAGTGCTGCTTGAGATGAAGAGCACAAAGCCATCGGTTCCTGTAATTATTATTACGGGCTATTCAGATATCAAAATTGCGATAGATGTAATCAAAGCCGGAGCATTTGATTATATAACCAAACCGCTGGTACCCGATGAAGTATTAACGGTGATAAACAAAGCCCTGTTTGGAATGCCAAACGGAGGTTCCGGTGGCAACCATCTCCCCCAACCAAGGCCAAAGGCAAAAGCGGCCGACTTCAGTAGTGTTAGTTTCCTGGTGGGTAAGTCGCCCCTGACTATTGAACTTTACCGGCAGGTGGAGCTTGTATCCCCGACCAACTATAGTGTGATACTATATGGGGAGAGCGGAACCGGAAAAGAGGTGGTTGCGCGGACCATCCACGAGAAAAGCTACAGAAGAGATAAACCTTTTATTGCCATGGATTGCGGAACGCTTTCCAAGGAACTTGCAGGAAGCGAACTATTCGGACACGTTAAAGGCGCTTTTACCGGAGCGCTGAATGACAAAGTAGGTCACTTTGAACTGGCTAACGGAGGAACCCTCTTTCTCGATGAAGTTGCGAATCTTTCCTATGAAATCCAGGCGGCGCTGCTGCGGGTAATACAGGAAAGAAAATTCAAACGCGTAGGGGGAAATAAAGAAATGGATGTGGATGTCAGGATCATCGTGGCTTCCAATGAAGATCTCCAGGAGGCCTATCGAAGGGGAAAATTCAGGGAGGATCTCTTTCATCGTTTTAACGAGTTTTCCATCGTTCTTCCACCCCTGAGGAACCGAAGGGAAGATATCCCTTTATTCGCCCAATTCTTCCTGGATAATGCCAACGAGGAACTGAACAAAAAAGTGGAGGGGTTTGAAGATGAGGTGATACGGATGTTTATGAATTATACCTGGCCCGGAAACCTCCGGGAGTTCCGAAATGTTGTTCGACGATCAGCCCTGCTTTCTCCTTCAGGTATTATTGGAACACGCGTGCTTCCGGCCGAAATTGCCGGTGTTCAGTGGGACAATATTCCAAGAGATCCTGTAAAATCAATGCATACATCAGAAATGGACAATGCCGGGATGGACCTTAAGAATGCAGCTGCACAGGCAGAATACGAGACCATAATGAATGTGCTTAAAAAAGTTAACTTCAACAAATCCAAGGCTGCTGAAATTCTGAAAATCGACAGGAAAACGCTTTATAACAAGATCAAGCTCTTCGAAACCGGGACAGGTCGCAAATAAATAGTTGGTACGCCATTTGGACCTTTACTATCCTATCAAATAATCACTTTTATGGTTAAGCCCGCTGAAATGACTACCCTGAGTCAGGTTATTGAAAAACTGAGATTGAAACGTCAGGATAACGAATTTCTTCCTACCCAGGAGGGATTCAGTATTGGGAATGGGAAGTTTTACCAACCCCGGGATCTGAAGATCATCAAGACCTACCGGTTCGAAGGAGAATCTGACCCGGCAGACTCATCCATATTATACCTAATTGAAAGCAACGATGGCACCATAGGTTACAGTGTCGATTCTTACGGCGCTTTTAGCAACCATGATGATATGAATTACGATGATTTTATCCGCAAAGTTCCGGTTGAAGAAAGGGACGAACAGCAAATATTCGGAGAATAGCACCGGAATTCATTCAGTTATGCTAAGGCTCTGGTTGATCTTTTGCCTTTTTCTCTTACATTTTAAGCCAGCCTGGGCCCAGAAGATTTACATGCTGAGCATAGGAAACCCTTCTTCACTCCGCGGTTTATGCCCGGTGAATGACCGCATTATCTGGGTGAGCGGAAGCGGCGGAACTGTTGGTGTTTCCACGGATGGGGGAATCAGCTGGAAATGGATCACCGTGCCGCGCTATGAAAAAACGGATTTCAGGGATGTGGAAGCATTCAGTGAAACGGAAGCAGTGATCATGGGCATCACTGATCCGGCAGTCATCCTGAAAACAAAGGACGGTGGGAAAACCTGGATTCCTGTTTTCCGGGATACCAGCCGCGCTTTATTTCTGGATGCAATGGATTTCAAAGGCGATAAGGGTATTGCACTCGGTGATCCTGTAAACAACCGGGTCTTTCTGGCAGAATCGGATAACAGAGGAGATAGCTGGAAGCAAATAATATCTCATAAGGGACCCGGGTCCGCACCCGGGGAAGCGTTTTTTGCGGCCAGCGGTAGCAATATCAAATGGTTGAATGAAAACCAATATGCATTTGTATCCGGTGGAAAGCAATCTGCTCTTTATGTAGCCCATCAGGGAAAATTTTCTCTGCTGCTTTCGCAGGGCAGGGAAAGCACGGGTGCCAACTCGATTGCTTTAAATCCTCTTGATTCCAACCAGGGGTTTATCACGGGCGGTGATTTTTCAAAAGACAATATTGATTCCGGAAACGCTGTTCTTATCCGCTTTCATCCTTTTCGTCAGCAGGTTCCTTCTACGCCGCCACATGGATACCGGAGTTGCATAGAATATATAAGCAATAAGAAATTGGTCACCTGTGGAACCTCGGGGGTGGATATTTCTGTAGACGGAGGAATGAACTGGGAACTAATTAATAAAAGAGGATTTTATGTATGCAGAAAGGCAAAATCGGGTAAGCGCATTTTCCTTGCAGGGGCCAAAGGCACCATTGCCTTCTTAGCATGGTGATCAGGATCCATTCAAGTTTCCTGGGTACTAAGCGACCTGAAGTCAACAGGCACCAATTTACTTACCCCGGCTTCCTGCATGGTAACCCCGTAAATAACATCCACACTGCTCATCGTCATTTTGTTGTGGGTAACAATAATAAACTGGGAATTATCGCTGAACTGCCGGATCATGTTGGTAAACTTGCCTACGTTAGCGTCATCGAGCGGGGCATCCACCTCGTCAAGTATGCAGAATGGTGCCGGCTTTATCAGATAAATAGCAAAGAGTAAAGCGGTTGCCGTAAGCGTTTTTTCCCCGCCGCTTAGCTGCGTGATAGAAGAAGGCCTTTTCCCTTTCGGCTTGGCTACAATGTCGATGCCGGTATCGGCAAGGTTTTCCGGATTCTCCAGGATAAGGTCGGCCGTATCTTCATCTGTAAACAAGGCTTTAAAAACCTTTTGAAAATTCTCTCTTACTTTTTCAAAGGTATCCAGGAATTGCAGGTTGGCCGTGGTTTCTACTTCCTGAATGGTTTGCAATAAAATATCCTTTGCACTGACCAGGTCATTTTTCTGGTCAACAATAAAATCATATCTTCTTTTCATTTCCTGGAATGCTTCCACGGCTGTCGGATTCACTTCTCCCAGGTTCTCGAGCCGCTTTTTCATCCGGTCGGCTTTCTCCTGTAATTCTTCAGGAGCCATTTCCCCGGTTCTGGGCTCGTCAATGATATCATCCAGATTAATCCGGAATTCCACGCTCAGCCTTTCTTTCATCCCCGCCAGTTGCAACCTGAGTTCATTCAGGCGGTCTTTGATTTCCCCCAGCAGATGTTCTGCATTTTCCTTTTGCCTGATCAGCTGCCTTACCGCTGTTTCCTTTTCACTGAGTTTGTTGCGTTCATTATAATAAGCCTGGTCGGCTTCATTGAGTTTTTTTTCTTCCTTTTCTTTATGGCGGATCATTGCAGCCAGCGCTACATCCAGCGTATTCAGCATGGCGCGGCTCTCTCCGATCTGATCCCGGGTCTGCGAAACCTGCACCTGGTTATTTTCTATTTGCGTTCTTAAATCAAACAACTGACTGTTTCGGAATTCCAATTCCTGTCTTAATGCGGCAATTCGGTTTTGCTGATGGATCACCTGAAGATTGAAATCATTAAAGCCGGCCGACACTTCATTATATGCGGATTCGGCAGTTTGGTACTGTTCCTGACCATGAAACATTTTTTCTTTCAGTGCATTTACATTGGCCAGAAGTTCCTGCCAATCCCTGCGGGTTCCTTCAATGGATTCCTGGGTCTGGCGAAGTTGTTGTTCAAGATCCAGCTTACGGTTAAATGAATCCAGCTGGATGCCATTCAGGTTTTCTGTTTTATTTTCAATGGCAAAAAGATTATTGCTGAGCCGGTTGATTTCTTCCTGCACCTGGCGGATCGCCTGCTCCTTTAACTGCTTATTAAAGCCGATCACTTCGTTGTGCCGGGCCTGTATTTCAGTTTTTAATTGATTAACAACTATTTCCTGGGCAGTCACATCCAGGTGAATTTTCTCTAAATTCTTGGCCCTTCCGATTTTTTTCCCTTCAAACAAGCCCACACTGCCGCCCGTAAGCGAATATTTTCCCTTCACGTATTTTCCGTGTTTTTCCAGTATGACCGAACCGTTGGATTCAGCATTAAACCAAGCCACTGAAGGTTCGTTTTCTGCAATAAAAACATTCGCCAGCAGGTGTTTGGCCAGCGGTAAATATTTTAAATCCACCTCAATGACCTGGAGAGCCGGAATCGTGTTTTCAGGTTGATGATCAAATTCGGGCCTGTCTGGTTGAAATTTGTTCAACAGAAAAAAATTCGCTTTGCCCTTTTTGTTATCGTCGAGCAGTTGTACAGCCTGAAGTCCTTCCTCCAGGTCATTCACAACATAATAATTCAGGTAGGGTTCCAATACGTTTTCTACAGCCGTCCTGAATTCTTCCTTTACATAAATAACATCTGAAAGAATAGGTGCGGTATGATTCCAGTGGGGATTCTTATGCAGAAATTTCACACTTTCCGGGTACCCTTCCATAGAATCGATAAGGCTTTTTAACAGGTCATGTTCATTTTTCCTGGCATCGTATTTCCTGCTTTGATCTGCAAACTGCTGACGCAGGATCTCCAATTTTTCCTGCGTCTGCAGAATCTGATCCTTTGTTCTTTCCTGGTGTTCCTGAAGCTGCTGAAGATCCGTTCTGCGTGTGTCCAGTTCGCGGCCGGTCGTTTCCTTCTCTTCCGTCAGCTGGATGATCTGCAATTCACGGGCAGATCTTTCTTCTTTCAATTGAAAAACGGCGGTTTCCAGATTCTGAATGGAGGTATCTGCTATCGCAATATTTTTCTCTGCATCAAACTGGCTCCGCTGTCCCTGCGCAATTTCACTTCTCAGCTGGTCGAGCGACAATTTAATGTTTCCAAAATGTATCCGCGCTTCTTCAGTCTTTTCACTCAGCAATTCAAGATTCAGTTGCAGGTCAGTCAGCTTCAACTCCTCTTCAGCTACCTGCTGATCGGTGAACGAAACACTTTCTTCCAATCCCATTACCTGTCCTTCGCTTTTCTCAAGAAAATCCACCAGGTTAGTTTCCTTTTCTGCGAGAAAATCCAGGCGCTGACTGACCAGGTTTTTTTCTGCTTCCTTATCTCTCAGTTGCTGCAGAAGCTCATTGTATGCGTGCTGCAGGCCCTGCAATTGCTTTTCCTGCTCAATAAAAGCGAGCTTATCTTTTTCCAACCCGGCTTCTTCAGTCGCAATGCCGGCTTCCAGTTCAAATTTTTTATCCGTCTCTGCTTCGGACTGAAGAGTCAGGTTTTTGTAGGTCGAATTAAATCCTTCGAGAGAGGCCTTCGCCAGTTCAATACTCAGTTCCCGGTAATCTTTTTTGATTTCGAAATATTTCTCCGCTTTTTTAGCCTGGGTCTCCAGGGTCTTTAACTGATTATTGATTTCAAAAAGAAGATCTTCAATCCGTGCGAGATCCTGTTCGGTGGCATCGAGCTTCAGACGGGCTTCTTTCTTCCTGGTTTTGTAAATGGAAATCCCGGCAGCCTGTTCGAGCATCCGGCGCCTGCTATTTTCCTTGTCGCGGATAATATCATCCACCATCCCAAGCTCAATGATGGCATAACTGTCCGTGGATATGCCGGTATCAAGAAAAAGATTCTGAATATCTTTCAATCGGCAGCTGACATCATTGAGGCGGTATTCACTTTCTCCGCTTTTGTAAAATTTGCGCGTAACAGTTACAGTTGTAAAATCAGTGGGAAGCAGGTTCCTTGTATTTTCAAAAGTCAGGCTTACCTCCGCAAGTCCTGAGGCGGTGCGGTTCTTTGAACCATTGAAGACCAGGCTTTCCAGATTCTCGGAACGGAGATGGGAGATCTTCTGCTCCCCGATCACCCAGCGGATGCTGTCCACAATATTGCTTTTCCCACAACCATTCGGGCCTATAATGCCCGTAATTCCTTCATTAAAAAGAATATTGGTCTTGTCCGCAAAACTCTTAAACCCTTTTATCTCTAAGCTTTTTAACCGCACGGAGTTCTTTGTTGATAGATCGCAAACCTAATTAAAATGCCGTATTGATTCCGGGTCTGTTAATAAGTGGTGGATAGTCTTTATGCAATCATTATTTGATCAGCCCCGCTCTTTTTTTAAGTTCACTCACGGGCATTTCGATCAGACGTCCCATCTGCTTATCACCCCGGTAAGTTACCACTTCCAGCATAACCGCATCTTTCGGAACCGATAACGGGCCCTTATACACCGGATAAAAATTATCAGGATGTGAGTTGTCAAAACTGTAATGAATATCCAGCCCGTCTACTTCCATGGAGAGATCTATGAGCAGGGAATCATTTGCATCTTTTTTAGCGGTAAATATCGGGTCGAACATGCAGCGCGAATATTTAACCTGCTCCAGGTCCATCCTCGGAAAATTATTCTCCACTTTCCTTGCAAAACTGTTCCAGTTCTTTTTTTCCTTGGGCGACCACAAACACTCGGATACAGCCAGACTCC
This sequence comes from uncultured Chitinophagaceae bacterium, assembly GCA_963705005.1. GTDB lineage: Bacteria > Bacteroidota > Bacteroidia > Chitinophagales > Chitinophagaceae > Puia. Next base: position 1,132,438 of record CAVPIO010000004.1, on the reverse strand, counting down.
TGGGCCAAACCATATATTGAAGATGGCGGGTGTTATAAATCTGTTCAGACCACAGATTGGCCTGGCCGCCCAGAATAAATTTCGGATCAACAGCTTCGGGGACTGGCTCAAATTCGTAGGTTGTATTCAGCCGCAGGGTGGCATAGACCTCGGGCTCATAAATGGGATCCCCCTGCATATAGTCGAGATATACAAAAGTGGTCGGACTCATCACCACCTGGTGACCCATCTTGGCTGCCTGGATACCACCGTTCATTCCCCTCCAGCTCATAACCAGGGCATTGGGGGCGAGTCCGCCTTCCAGGATTTCATCCCAGCCGATCAGCTTCTTTCCTTTCGACTCCACGATCTTTTCAACCCTCTTCTCAAAATAGCTCTGCACTTCATCCATGGTTTTGAGATTCTCCTTTTTCATCAGTTGTTTCACGGCATCACTCTGCTCCCAGAAATTCTTTGCACATTCGTCCCCGCCTACATGAATATATTCAAATGGAAAAAGCGCCGCAATCTCTGTGAATACCTTATCAAGAAAGGGATAGACTTTTTCGTTGGCAGGGCAAAGCGTATTATCCTCCAGCGCGTCAAATCCTCCCTGGTGCCAGTCAATGAATTTTTCTCCGGAGATCACCTGGTATTTATCTGCCCCTGCTGTGCATGATAATTCAGGATATGAAACAATAGCAGCCATGCTGTGACCCGGAATATCCACTTCAGGCATGATATTGATAAACCGGTCCTTTGCATATTTGATCAATTCCCTGATATCGTCCTGAGTATAAAATCCGCCATAATTTCTTGGCTCATCCGGTGCCGGTTTATTGAAAGTTCCGAAATAACCGACGCGTTTTACATTCCATGCGCCTACTGAAGTCAGCCTGGGCAGACTCTTGATCTCTATCCTCCATCCCTCGTCGTCCGTGAGATGCATATGGAGCAGATTAAATTTATAGCGGGCCATATTGTCAATAAAATCCTTGACCTCCTGTTTGGTGAAAAAATGACGTGCAACATCGAACATCAATCCCCGCCAGCCGAATCTTGGGTAATCCGTGATCTCTACAAGCGGAACATTCCATACGGTGCCGGAAACCGGTACACTGCTTTCGATTTCCTTTGGCAGCAATTGCAACAGCGTCTGAACTCCATAAAAAAGACCTGCCGGCTTATTGGCTTTTATCAGGATTCCTGCAGCACGAATTGAAAGCGTATATCCCTCCTTTCCCAGGGATTTATCTTCATTTTTATTTAATATTAACTCTATAACAGACACTTTATCAGCACTTATCAGTGTTACTGCTCTTCCCGTGACAGCAAGCTTTTGTTTAAGCAGCTGGCCGGTTTCATTTAATTCGGGAGAGGCAGGCATACTGATTGAAATATTTTCCGGCAATACAAAGCTGCCGGCACCTTTGACCAGGCTCACTGGCTCGGGGATAATGGAAATAGAGGAATCAGAAGCCTGACAAAAGCCTCCTACACTAAACAGGGCAAGCAAACAAAAGATGAGTGTTTTTTTCATTGCAGTATTTTTTTTTGCGGAACCGCTGAAGCTTTGCGCATAACGCGGAGCGCAAGATATTCTTTCTTCGGGATCAACCGGAGCTTCAGAACAGAATAAATAAATGTTTTGCATCAGGCCTTGGGCATTGGACGCATTATGCGTTAGCGTTTACGTTTTTCGCGCATGAATGTAATACTTTTTATAAAGCTGGCCCGGCGTTTCGCATTCAGCATACCAGGGGCTCCTGCTGACTCAGGCAATGGAAACTGCCCAGGCCCCAAATGATATCCATTGAATCAATCCCCACGACCTGTCTTTCAGGGAATGCATCCTGTATGATAAGGATTGCCCTTTCATCTTTCGCCGACCGGAAAGTTGGAACAACAACCAGACCGTTCGCGATATAAAAATTTGCATAGGATGCGGGCAGCCGTTGTTCTTCAAATATGATTTTGTCAGGCATGGGCAGCTCGATAATCTGAAGTTGCTTTCCATCACTCAGACGCATATTGCTGAGATCTCTTAAGTTTTGCTGCAGCAAATCATAGTTTTCATCAGAACGGTTTTCTTCCACGGTGGCGATCACAGTGTCAGCATTCACAAACCGCACGGTGTCGTCAATATGTCCGTCCGTATCATCTCCAACAATCCCATCTTTCACCCAAAGCACCTGGTCAACGCCATAATATGCATAAAGGCACTCTTCAATTTCTGAACGGCTAAGGCCTGGGTTACGGTTCTTGTTTAAAAGGCAGGATTCCGAAGTTATCAGCGTTCCATTTCCGTTAAAGTCCACCGAACCGCCCTCCATGATTATTCCAGGATAGATTACGGGTATATCGTATGCAGTCGCAATAAGGGTGGGTATCACATCATCCAATTCGAATGGAGGATATTTATTACCCCAGGCATTGTAATTCCAATCCACGATAATTTTAGGCTGGAGAGCAAGCGGATTTATAAGAAAGGCCGGCCCATGATCGCGGCACCACGCGTCGTTGGTAGGGTTAATAAAAAAACGTATCCTTTTCTGGTCCACTGAATATTCCTCTAGTTTATTTTCAGCAAAATTTTGCATTTTACTGTCATTCACATTAATGTGTACAAACTCCTTTTCGGATAACGATTTTATAAAAGCACAATAGGATGGAAAAATAGTTTGAATTTTACCTGGCCAGGAAGCTTCTTTATGCGGCCAGCTCAGCCAGGTAGCAACATGGGGTTCAAATTCGGCCGGGAAGCGGTAACCTAGTTCCCTGGGTGTAGGCCGGTTAATCTTCATCCAGGAAACGTTTTGTTATGGGCTGATAGGAATCGATCCGCCGATCGCGCAAAAACGGCCAGTGCGTCCGGTAACTTTCCGTTTTGTCGGTGTCAATTTCCTGCACGATCACCTCTTCCTGGTCTGTCGAAGCCTGTGCAAGTACCCTGCCAAATGGATTGGAGATAAACGAGCCACCCCAAAATTTCATTGTGCCTTCCTGCTCAAGACCAACCCTGTTTACACTTACAACATGAACCCCGTTGGCAACAGCATGGCTTCGCTGAATGGTTTGCCATGCATTGTATTGTTCGTCGTTTGTCGCAAGGTCCTGCGCGGTGGCCCAGCCGATTGCTGTCGGATAAAAAAGTATCTCCGCACCCATCAGAGAGGTGATGCGGGCGGCTTCAGGATACCATTGATCCCAGCATATCAGTACACCCAGTTTTGCGTATGTTGTTTTAAATACCCGGTAACCAAGATCTCCGGGCGTGAAATAAAATTTTTCGTAAAAAGCAGGATCATCGGGAATATGCATTTTACGGTATTTGCCAAGATAGGAACCATCCGCATCCACTACGACCGTGGTATTATGATAAATACCTTTTGTTCTTTTTTCAAATAATGAAGCGATGATGACGGTGCTGGTTTCGGCAGCAACTTTTTGCAAAACTTCAGTAGAAGGACCGGGTATGGCTTCTGCCAGATCAAAATTATCATAGTCTTCTCTATCGCAGAAATACAAGGAAGTGAAAAGTTCCTGGAGGCAAATGATCTGAGCGCCTTTACCTGCAGCCTCCCGGATTTTTTCTATGCCTTTCTTAAGATTGGCAGATTTGTCTTTTAAGCACGACATCTGCACAATCCCCAGTCTTAGCTTACCCATAATACAATGATTGAATATCAGTCTGAAACCGCAAAATTAGCGGATCAGGCCGAGTATGCAGAACATGGGGCTTAATTCTCAGGAAGCTTTGCCCATTTGCTTGAGGAAATGCACGTGGGATGCAATGGCCGTGGTGACCCGGGGATATTCGATATATACCAGGCCGTAGTCTGCACAAGCCTGGCGAATGATCTTGCTCAGCGCTGGATAATGAACATGCGATATTTTGGGGAACAGGTGATGTTCGATCTGGAAATTCAGGCCACCTACAAGCCAGGACACAACCCGGTTTTGTGTTGCAAAATTGGCCGTGGTCATTACCTGGTGAATGGCCCATTCATTATCCATTCTGCCTGTTTGCAAATTGGCAACGGGGAAAGCGGTATGCTCAACCGTGTGTGCAAGTTGAAATACAATGCTGATCACCAAACCAGCAACGGAGGTGACGATAAGAAATCCGACGAGCCAGGCCATGAAACTGGTCATATAAATTGGCAGCGCGACGAAAATAAATCCATTCAATAATTTGAAGAACCAGAAATTAATATGGTCCATCAGTTTCATTTTCTTTAATGGAACCTCACCCACTTTGCTGGTGAAATACTTGTTGTAGTCAAGCAGGAATATCCATAAAATATACAGCAGAGAATAAAGGAACCAAAAATAGAAATGCTGGTATTTGTGAAGCTTGAGTCTTTTTTGCGTTGTGCTCATGCGCATCCAGGGCTGAATGTCAATATCGTCATCGACCCCGGCCACATTGGTATATGAATGGTGTATGATATTGTGCTTGCTGTTCCAGATAAAGCTGTTTCCCCCAAGTATGTTCAGAGAGAATGCAGCGACCATATTGGCCCATTTATGTTTACTGAAACTACCATGTGCACCATCATGCATCACATTAAATCCGATGGCGGAAATAACACATCCGAGTAAAATACATTCGCCGATGGCGAGCATTGTGACCGGCGTGAAAAAAACAAGGTGGATATACAGGCCCACAAAAGAAACACCTAATACCAATGCTTTAAGATAGAGACTGAAATTTCCGGTTGTAGCCTTTCCCACCTGCTCAAAATAGGAATTGATCCTCTTTTTGAGGTCGGAATGGAATGTATGCGGACTGGATGAAAACTTAGGTATTTGCATGAAAAATTTCTTTTGTTGAAAAGCGCCACAAAGCTACTTCATTTTTAAAGAAGTTCAATGTTAAAACAAGTGCTTCTCCCAAGCTAACAACGAAGAAATTAACGATTTATGTATCCAATTGCACAAAAGCATCCAGATCCCGGATGCCGATCATTTTTTCAGTAATAAACCCTTCTGCATACCGGACCCCGATCATTTTCCCAAACATCTGGTGACGTCCGATAATGGAGTCCAGGAACTCCGGACTCGATATATAGGTCTGTGGCTCGTCCTTGTTGTAGGTCCGGGAGTGAAATTGTGAGGAATATGCACGGATCGAATCCAATTTGCGGTCAAACACCCGGGAAATATCATATACAAAAGAAGGCGAATAATATCGGTCCTGAATAAAGTGAAATATATATTTTGGCCGCCAGTGCTGCTGGAACCCACCATCCTCGTCCTTGGTTTCAACTTTTCTCAAACCACTGAGAAAGCAACTGTCGGAAATCAGCTTTCCCGCCCTGCCGTGGTCAGGATGACGGTCTGCCAGTGCGCTGGCGAGTACAATTTCGGGGCGATATTTCCTGATCGTTGTCACTAACCTTCGCTGGTTTTCCTCGTTATTCTGAAAAAAACCGTCTGCCATGCAGAGATTCTCGCGTACGTCTAGCTCCATTAGTTTTGCCGCAGCATCGGATTCCTGGATGCGGAGAGCGGGCGTTCCACGGGTGCCCAATTCACCCTGGGTCAGGTCAATTACGCCGGTGGTTTTTCCATGAAGCTTTTCCATCATCAGGGTTCCGGAGCAGCAGAGCTCAACGTCATCCGGGTGAACAGCAATTGCAAGTATATTTATCTTGATCATGGCGCAAATTAAAATAAGTTGAGCAGAGTTGGGACAACCACCGCCTTCCCCCGGTTATCGGATTTTCCCATAGCTTTGCACTCCGAAATTCATCAATTCATCTTCATTCATTAAAATTATTTCTATGGCCTATGATGTAGTTGTGCTGGGAAGTGGTCCGGGCGGATATGTCGCCGCCATTCGCGCATCTCAATTGGGTTTAAAAACAGCTATTATTGAAAGGGAGAGCCTGGGCGGCATTTGTCTGAACTGGGGATGTATTCCCACCAAGGCCCTGCTGAAGAGTGCCCAGGTGTATGAAGATATCAAGCATGCAAAGGATTTTGGCATCGAAGCCAGTGGTAAACAGGATTTCCCTGCGGTAATAAAACGCAGTCGCGGTGTAGCAGATAAAATGAGCAAGGGAGTTGCATTCCTGATGAGAAAAAATAAGATCGATGTGATCATGGGCTTTGGGAAATTCAAAGCCAGGGGTCAGCTTGAAGTGAAGGGCGCGGATGGAAAGACACAGGTTGTGGAGGGCAAACATATCATTATTGCAACCGGGGCCAGAAGCCGCGAACTACCCAACCTCAGGCAGGATGGGAAAAAAGTGATTGGTTACCGGGAGGCAATGAACCTGCCCCAGCAGCCAAAAAGCCTGATCGTCGTTGGCAGCGGCGCGATTGGGGTGGAGTTTGCTTATTTCTATCATAGCATGGGAACAAAAGTTACCATTGTTGAATTTCTCCCGCGCATTGTTCCTGTGGAAGACGAAGAAATATCAAAAGAGCTGGAAAAAGTTTATAAGAAGTATGGGATGGATATTTATGTAAGCAGCGAAGTGACGGGCGTGGATACCAGTGGTAATGGCGTTAAGGCCAAAGTAAAAACTGCCTCCGGCGAAATCGTGCTTGAGGCCGATATTTTATTAAGTGCAGTTGGGATTGCTTCCAATATTGAAGGCATCGGACTTGAAGCGCTGGGCGTAAAAACCGATAAGGGTAAAGTATCCGTTGATAAATTTTACAATACTAATGTCGGCGGCATCTATTCAATCGGAGACTGCGCTCCGGGGCAGGCTCTTGCGCATGTGGCTTCCAAGGAAGGTATCATCTGCGTTGAAAATATTGCTTTTAATGAAAAGAAGTACGCCCATGCACCTGAGCCGATGGACTATAACAACGTTCCGGGATGTACCTACTGCACGCCTGAAATCGCCTCCGTCGGTTTTACAGAAAAGCAGGCAAAGGAAGCAGGCTACGAGGTTAAGGTTGGTAAGTTCCCGCTAAGCGCCTCAGGCAAAGCTTCTGCTGCCGGCCATACAGAAGGATTCATCAAAGTGATCTTCGATGCCAAATATGGAGAATGGCTCGGTACCCATATGATCGGATATAATGTAACGGAAATTATTATTGAAACCGTCGTTGGACGCAAACTGGAAACGACTTATAACGAAGTGCTGAACAGCATTCATCCACATCCGACAATCAGCGAAAGTGTAAAAGATGCCATTGAAGTGGCTTATGGTGAGGCCATTCATCTATGATTCAATATTGACGACGTAACGGTTGACAGTTGACGGTTGACCGAAGGGAGTTGTTTCAAATATTTCCTTATGCTTCCACTTTCTGTTTGGGAATCTGAGAGTTTTTTTTCACCCAGGGATTTTATAATACTTGGAAGTGGTTTTACAGGCTTATGGTCAGCCTACTATTTGAAAAAACTTCATCCGCATCGTTCCGTTATGATTCTTGAGCGGGGCATTATTCCAAGCGGAGCAAGCACCCGCAATGCAGGGTTCGCCTGCTTTGGGAGCTTTACCGAGCTGGTGGCAGACAGCAAACTCCTTGGCGATAAAGAAATGCTGGAACTCCTGGATATGCGGTTCCGGGGTCTGAAGAAGATAAAGAAAATGTTTGGAAAAAATCGGATCGGATATGAAGCGACGGGCGGCTATGAATTGATTTCTCCTGCGCAATACCCGGATGTGAATCTGCTGCGCACGAAGATAGATCAACTAAACTCGCAGGTAAGAAAGATCACCGGCATCCAAAAAACTTTCAAGCTGAATGATGCGAAAATAAAAGCATTCGGACTTTCCGGAACAGCTCACCTGATTGAGAATAGTGATGAAGGACAATTGCATGCCGGGAAACTTTGTGAATCCCTTTTACAACTGGTGCAATCCATGGGCGTAACGGTATTAACAAATACCGAGATCCATAAAATGGAAAATAGTGGAAAAGGCGTTGAATTATTCTCAAATCTTCCCGTCGTACTGAAAGCCGGTAAGGTGCTGGTATGCACCAATGCTTTTGCCAGGGATCTTATTCCCGACCTGGATCTTAAACCCGCAAGAGGGCAAATTCTCCTCACCTCGCCATTGGAAGGCCTGAAAATCAGGGGATGTTTTCATTATGATGAAGGCTTTTATTATTTCCGCAACCTGGGAAACAGGATCCTGCTGGGTGGAGCAAGAAATAAATTCCTTAAAGAGGAGGAAACCTTTGCGGCTTCAACCTCCGCTCCCGTGCAGGAAGAATTGGAAAAATTTTTAAGAGAAATCGTTTTGCCGGGCAGGTCCTATACGATTGACCAGCGCTGGAGTGGCACGATGGGGATAGGAAAAGAAAAAAAGCCAATCATAAAAAAAATCAACGACCACCTCTATTGTGCCGTGCGCCTGAGCGGAATGGGTGTTGCACTCGCTCCCCAAATTGGAAAGACAGTGGCCGGAATGATGTAAAAATCAAGCTGCCCGCATTTTTCACATCAGAATACCTGCAATTGTTGCGGAGAGATAAGACGCGAGGGTTCCGCATAAAAGCGCTTTTAATCCCAGCCTGGCAAGATCTCCACGGCGTCCGGGAGCGATGGCGCCGATGCCGCCGATCTGCATGCCAACGCTGCTGAAATTTGCAAATCCGCAAATAGCAATGCTTACAATCATCAATCCCTTTTCCGAAACGATCGGAACCGCCCGCGAAGTCAGATTCTTAAACGCCACAAATTCATTTACGGTAAGTTTTTGGCCGAGCAGGGTTGCCGCATTCCCGATATCAACTGACGGAATACCCATGGACCACGCAAAAGGGTAAAAGACCTTTCCGAAAATCCAGTTCAAACTCAAATCAAATGTTGGGTTAAACAGATGCCCTGTTCTCAGCAGGAGATAGTCTATTAAAGCGATCATTGCTATAAATCCGATCAGCATGGCAATTACATTCATAGCTATTCTAAATCCTTCCCCCGCTCCATGGGAAATGGCATCAAGCAGATTGGTATACCGGCTGGTCACTTTCAGCTTTACTGTTCCCATCGTTTGACTTTCTTCAGTTTCCGGCCAAACTATTTTGGATATTACCAAGGCCCCGGGAGCCGCCATCAGGCTTGCTGTTATCAATTTGGGCGCCAGGTCCATACCTGCCTGGGCACCCATATTGGCGTAGACGATCAGGATGCCCCCTGCAATGCAGGCAAGACTACCCGACATGCTGGCCAGCAGCTCACTCCTGGTCATTCCTGGCAAATAAGGTTCAATCATGATCTGGGCCTCAATTTGCCCGACAAACGCGCTGGCTACGTTACTCAGGGCCTCCGCCCCGCTCACGCGCATGATGAAATTCATAGCCCTGGCAATCACCGCAACGATCCGCTGCATAATACCTAGATGGTAGAATATGGCCACCAATGCACAAACGAGGATGATAGTGGCCGTTACATTAAAAGCAAACACAAAGCCACCCTTTGCATAATTCATTGCGCCGCCGCCCGGTGTGGGCACGGCAATTCCTTCATATACAAAAGCAGCACCTTTAAAGGCAAACTGCTCCACCTTTTCCATGCCACGCCCGAGGAATTGAAAGAAGCGGGTGACCGGCTTCACTTTCAATACCAGCACAGCGATGGTTAGCTGCAATAGCAATCCGCAACACACCACCCTCAGGTTGATCCGGCTCCGGTTGTTGGAGAAAATAAAAGCAACCCCCAGGATGAGAACGACGCCGGCAAGGCCCTGGAATCTTTGCATGAGAGCCAGTTTATTTGATCAGGGAAGATAATGGAATTCTGTAAGAAATGAAATCAGTAAGAGCCTCCTTTCCCGGCCGGTGAAAATTTTCCTTCGTAATTTTGAAGTTTACTCAAATCTACTGTGGAATGGATTCCGGAAAAACGCAGGTGCAGGCCCTTGTGAAAAACCAGCCCCTTACGGCCTTACGTGAGATCGGGGAAAAAGTATTAAATAAGGAAAGGATTTATGCGGAGGAAGGGCTGTTGCTTTTCGAAAAAGCACCTCTGGCCTATATAGGCGCGCTGGCCAATCATGTACGCGAACAACTGCATGGGCACAAGACCTATTTTAACAGAAACTTTCACATTGAGCCGACTAATGTTTGCGTGTTCTCCTGCGCATTTTGTTCTTATTCCCGATTGTACGCGCACCGCGATGAGGGCTGGGAACTCAGCCTGGAGCAAATGATGGATATGGTCAGGAAATACGACGGCAAAGCGGTCACCGAAGTGCACATTGTAGGAGGCGTTCATCCAAAAATGAATCTTTCTTTTTTTGCCGAACTCCTGAAAAAAATCAAGAACCACCGTCCTGATCTCCACATAAAAGGATTCACTGCTGTTGAACTGGATTATATGTTCAAAAAAGCAAAACTAACAACAGAGGAGGGTATGAAGATCCTGCATGAGTCCGGGCTCGATTCCCTGCCCGGAGGCGGAGCGGAAATATTTGCATCCGATATTAGAGAAATAATCTGCCCGGACAAGGTGGATGCAGATGGATGGATCCATATTCACCGCACGGCCCACGGGCTCGGTATGCACACAAATGCGACCATGTTATACGGTCATATTGAAAAATATCATCACCGCATCGATCATATGGAAAGGCTAAGAAGCTTGCAGGACGAAACAGGAGGCTTCAATGCTTTTATCCCGTTAAAATTCCGAAACAAACAAAACGATATGAGCCATGTTCCGGAAAGCAGCGTGATTGAGGATATGAAACTCTATGCCGTGAGTCGTTTGTACATGGACAATTTTCCGCATCTGAAAGCTTACTGGCCCATGCTGGGCAGGCAAAATGCACAATTGACACTGTCATTCGGCGTCAACGACCTTGATGGAACAATAGATGATTCCACGAAAATTTACTCGATGGCAGGTTCTGAAGAAAAGCATCCATCACTCTCAACAACTCAACTGGTTGCCCTTATAAAACAAGTAAAACGCGAACCTGTGGAGCGCGACACGCTTTACCATGAAATAAAAAACTACAAAGACATAGATCTTGCAGCCATGGATGCAGACGCATCCTACAATTGATTCTTTTATTTTGCTCTTACACTAATGGCGAAATGCTGATCTATTATTTTTGAATCGGAGGGCTCCATTCCCAGGATCTGGCCCCTCCCTGCCCCCGCCCCTTTCAGAGCAGCCACTACGGATGCAAAGCGATTCCTTTTCAGCTTTTTATCTTTCAGGTTGTCTGCCTTTTGGTTAGCGAATCCTCCAATTTTTATTTTCACCTTAGGATAAGCTTTTAATATTGCTCCGACGTTCTGGATCTGATCGATGCTTTCACCGGTGATATCGGCAGTTCCTGAATTAAAATTCAACTGATCCAAATCAAACCACAGATTCTTTTCTGCTTTACTTACCGGATCGTTAAGAAAATTCACCAGTTGATCTTCCACTCCGCCCTTGTTAGCACTGATCTCTTTACCATCCGGCAATTTTATCTGGACCGGCTGGGGAATGAGCGTTGTGGATGCAGCAGTATCTTTTGTAATAGCAACCGTGTCAGACATTGTCGGAATGACCGGCGCTTCTGAACGCCTCTTTATAAAATATCCGGTAATTGCGATAAGCACGAGGATTAGGAGCACTGGAAGTATCCAGCGTGAACCCGAACCAGATCTTACAGGGGCAGCTTTCAATGATCCCGGCATTTCTACGGCAGAAGAAGCAGTATCGGCCAATTTTCCGGCTACGCCGGATAAATTGCCGAAACCCAGCACACTTGCGATATTCAGGCCGGAAGGCAGCGCATTCAAAATATGATCTTTCTGCGCATTCAAAAATGAAAGGAGTCCGGCCCCATTCAGGTTGGAATCTGTCACTTGTTTTCCCAACACGGCCATCGCTGTGGGAGCGGCAGTACTTAGCAGGGCATGAGCTGATTTGGGCCTTACACCGGAAAAGCGCGCAATGGCATTTGTAACCTCCTGAACTTTGTCATCGAACAATGTTTCCAGGATTACCACAGATCTGGAATCCGGTTCTTCTCCGCTGCCTGCAAGGACTTCCAGATTTTCAGGAATTCCGGTCTTTTCCGAATCAACGGCGATATTTAGCACGCTATGCACTTCTCCTGATCCTGCTTTGTGAAGCGCACCTATAAGAATAGTTGGGATAATTCCTTCCATGGCCTCCTTAACATTTCCCGAATTTTCACCGAGCATACCGGCTGCCTTTTTCAGAAGATCATCAGGGAGCAGACCTTTGATTGATTCGATGAGATTAAAAGACATACAATACGTTTTTAGGTTAGGAATACCATATCCGTATGGTTTTGGCGACCTCGTCGCAGCCGTTGATTATGTCCTTATGAAGGTATATTGAAGTTAGGAATAATATCCATATTTCGAAATATGGTGATGCTGAACTTCATGGTCGTTATGATTACCTTTGCAGATCATGGAACAAGGCCATACGCACGAACATTCAGGCCATACGCATCATCACGGCCATTCACACAGCCATGTGATTGAATTGAAAACAGTGAACATGGCTTTTATCATTGGCATAGTGCTTAACCTGAGCTTTGTGGTGGTTGAGGTCATTGCGGGATTTGTTATCAATTCCCTTTCGCTTCTTTCGGATGCCGGACATAACCTTGCAGATGTGGCCAGCCTTGGTCTTTCCCTGTTTGCTTTCCGCATGCTGAAAGTAAAATCAAACGCAACCTATACCTACGGTTATAAGAAAACGACTGTGCTGGTGGCCCTGCTTAACGGTGGGATTCTGCTGATTTCCATTGGCGCTATCATATACGAATCGGTACAGCGTCTCATTGAACCCGAACCCCTCCCGGGACGTATGATTTCCATAGTTGCCGCTATAGGTATCCTGATCAATGGTCTGACTGCCCTGCTTTTTTTCAGGAGCAGGGAGAATGATCTCAATATTAAAGGCGCTTTCCTTCATCTGCTCGCTGATGCAGTGGTTTCTGCCGCCCTGGTTATCGGTGGGATCGTGATTTATTTTACCAGTTGGTATTGGATCGATCCAATGCTCGGTATCGCTGTGGCCATTGCCATTGTTTTCAGCACATGGAAATTGCTGCGAAGCAGCCTTCGTTTATCCCTTGATGCTGTTCCCCAGGGAATAGATCTGAACACGGTAAAGGAAACCGTTAAAAAAATCAGGGGAGTCCGTGATTTTCATCATATTCATATCTGGGCATTGAGTACAATGGAGAATGCCCTTACCGGACATGTAGTGCTTGATCGTGAAATCGGAATCGAAGAACAGGAAAAAATAAAAAAAGAGATCAAGCATCAGTTGTTTCATTCCAATATCCAGCACGTGACGCTTGAAACAGAAACCGAAACGCTTGCCTGTGAGGCCATAACAAATCACTAATTGTTTATTTCAATAAATGTTTGATGCCAGACTCGAGCGTTCCGCCTTCGGCATTCACTTTCCGGATCACACCATCCTTATCGATCAGAAAAGAAGTAGGGATCATGTCGACTCCATACAGCATGGCCGAGGATGCATTCCATCCTTTATCATCAATTACCTGTATCCATTCCATATGGTCCTTGACAACTGCTTCCCTCCAGCTCTCGTGGTCATTGTCAAGCGAAACCCCGTATATTTCGAGTCCTTTCGCATGATATTTATGGTATAGTCTCAGCAGGTGGGGATTATTTCTCCTGCAGGGTACGCACCAGCTTGCCCAAAAATCCAGCAGGACCACCTTCCCTTTGAGGCCTGAAAGGTTAATCATATTGCCGTTCCCATCCGGAAGCGATAAATCAGATGCTGCACTACCGGTTCTCATTTGCGCAAAGGAATTTAAGCTGGTGATCATCAGGAATAAAAATATATAGATACGGCTCATTTGCAACAATCTTTTTTGGTGAATCAAGACCGCAGCAGCTTCAGAAATCGGTGAAACACAAGTTCCGCAGTCCCCATTTTTTACTTTTTACTTTTTACTTTTTAATTTTTACTTTATCCTGTAAAATTATTCAATAAACTCAGTTTACAAAACTCCAGAAAATTCCAATCCGGATCCTCAAACCCGGATAAGGGTAATTTGGCGCTACGAGGTTGTTGTTGGTAAATCCAAAACCATAGGCTTTCGAGAGCTGCACGGTGTTGAGGTTTTCAGTCCGCACATAAGCTACAAAGCTTCGAATCCTGAAGTTAAGATATCCCGTGATATCAGGCAGTTTTTCACTGATCGTGGTCGCCGTCTGGGTAAAGAACTGCCCGATAACAGGCGAATAGGCATCAGCTTTATAAGGCGTATAATAGCGGAATTCCAGTCCGAATGCTATTAAGAGGTTTTTAAATCCCAGTTTCCCCTCATACCCGAATTGGTCATGTGTTACAAAAAGCGGAATATTAACAGGAGAATTTCCTGCGCGCTGCTGCAATACAAGGCTTGCCCTGAGCACCCAGTTCCTTCCGACATTAACTACCTTATCTGCAGAAATGCGCAGGATATTGAATGGATTGGATTCCTGGGCTGCCTTGTAATAATCCAAAAAATAAGGGTAATCATTTAACAGGTAATAGTCTCCCGACAATTTTAATTTCAATAGGGGCTGATCTATTGATCCAAACAAGTGAATTATATTTTCCTTCTTGAAAAAACCAGGCACACCAAAACCAAAACTGCTTTCCTGGTTCCAGGCTGTTGAGAGCGTCCTGTTCACATTTTCAAATCCTGCCTGCAGATATCCCAGGTTTTTACTGATCTGACGCCGGAGGCTGATATATGCATTGTAATCTCCTGCATTATATCCGCTGAGATAAAAGTTTCCGAATGCTTCCACATCCCATTTCTTATTGCGCGTCTTATTCCTGTATTCTCCATGAAGTGCAATGTTAAACAAGGTCCGCTCGCCCGCATCATAAAACCCATGCAGGCTCTGAAACATGGCGCCCGCTTTCAGAAATTGCTGGGGATTCTTGGCGTCAGGAAAAGAATATAAGGACAAATCATTGGTGAGGTTATGCCAGGAATCGCTCAATTTTATTGTATCCGGCGTGGCAATGAAATCGAAATTATTGATGTAATAAGTGGTGTCGGGATTATAATCCAGATACCGGTAGTGATAAGTCTGATAGCTGAGCGTATGTTCTACGCGCACCCTCGGATAAAATAATGGGATCACCGTCGAATCCGTTACAATGGAATCTTTCTGACCGATCAGGTCGTATTGCTGCCGCAGCATATAGGTTGCCGTGGTGTAGAAAGTTCCTGTTGTAATTTCCACACCAAACGGATTCAATGCGTTGCTGAAACTCTCCGAGGCGCCTAGCCGGGTCGGGATGGTAAACCTGTCTTTGTACACATTTGAATCGAGGTCCTTCAGGTATCTGATTCCGCCATTCTCCGCCGATTCAAGCTTGCTGCCAAGCAAAACCATAAAGGCCTGGTATCGTTTATTGTCAGACTGGTACCAGGAGCTAAAGCGGTAATTATTATGATTGGTATTTTGATTATTAAAAGCACCCGGGGAACTGATCAGCCGGTATTGAAACATCGCGTTCCAGTTTTTAGTGATGTTTTGCGTATGGATCACGTTAATCATCTGCTCTGACTTGCTGCCAATCAGATAGCCCAGTTCAGAATAAGGTTTGGTTGTATGATAAAATTTTGTTTCATCCACGGTGAAAATGTATGGATCGTAAGCATGCCAGCCGGCGTCCCAGCCTGGCTTCATAAGAGGATGGAAAATAAGATCGTGGGCTGCATTTCCCAGATTTCCTAAATCGACATAAGTCGGGGGTATGGGATAACGCTGATAAAAATCATAAACAGAAGAATCGATCTTTTGAAGGCGGCTCGAATCGAGGTATCTGAAATTAATCGAAATCGTATCGTCTACCCGGTGTTGAAGGGTGCTGTCCTTTCCCCCTTTACTTCCTCCCATGTTCTGGAAGCGGGACAGCGGATTCTGTCCATACGCGGTGAAGCAGCACATGATCAAAAACCCACCGGCGAGGAATCCCCTGATCCCTTTGCGTCCCTTCATTCCTGAATTTGCCATTAAATTAACCATTAGTGCCCGCTGTGCCGATTGATAAAACGTTAATATTTACATGGAGCCGATCAAGTCTTTGAAAATGGCTGTGAGCCGCGGTTCCGCCTCCCGCGCGGCCTGGAGCACCTCCTCATGAGTGATCACATTGTCTTCCTCCCGGATGCCCATGTCAGTGATAATGCTCATGGCAAATACATCCATACCCAGGTGGACTGCTGCGATGGTTTCCTGCACCGTGCTCATCCCAACCGCATCCGCCCCGGCCATATGAAGCAATTTGTACTCGGCACGTGTTTCAAAACTGGGCCCGGATACGCCGGCATAAACCCCTTCCTTTACTGTAATGTTGTTTTTTAAAGCGGCTGCTCTTGCCTTTTCAATCAGCTTCCTGCTATAAGGTTCACTCATATCCGGGAAGCGGGAACCCAGCATTTCGACATTTGGGCCGATCAGCGGATTGGCTGTAAAAAGACTGATATGATCCGTAATCACCATCAGATCGCCGACCTTAAAATTTTTGTTCATTCCACCTGCCGCATTGGAAAGCAAAATGGTTTTAACGCCCAGTAATTTCATGAGACGAACCGGAAAGACTACCTCTTCCGCACTATACCCCTCATAATAATGAAACCGGCCAGCCATGGCCACTATCCGTTTGCCATTCATCATCCCGAAAATAAGTTCGCCGGAATGACCTTTTACGGTAGATACAGGAAATTCCGGGATCTCCCTGTAATCTGCCTTGTATTCTATTTCAATTTCCCGGGAAAGATTTCCAATACCGCTGCCCAGAACAATACCGATTTCAGGCTCATGCGGATAGGATTTTCTGACCCATGAAACCGTTTGCTGAAGTTTCCTGATTTTGTTTTCCGTCATACAAATGTGTTGATGAAGGACCACTCCTTCAGCATCGCGCAAAGATAGGATGCGGATGGAGATCTGAAACGATTAACGGATCCTTGTATGGCGTAACTCAAGGAGGTTCAGACCATTTGCTTCGAAGCCGCTCACCGCGGGGCTTACCAGGTGGATCACTTCGTCGTACCAGAGCGGCACAATGGGCGCATCCCGGATGACCAACTGATCCATTTCACGATAAAGCACATAGCGGAGACTGTCTTTATTTTCCAGCAATGACTGGCGGTAGAGTAAATCGAAAGCAGGATTATGATAACGCGTATAATTGGGAGGTGCCGGGTTTTCGGAATAAAAAACGCTCAGGTAATTTTCAGCATCCGGATAATCCCCGATCCAGCTTCCCCGGAAAAAGGGTGCCTGCGATTTAGCCGTTTCTTCAAGCAATAAACTTTTCTGTACTATGTCTACCTGCACGCGGATCCCCACCTCCTGTAGTTCACGCACAATGAATCCTGCCAGGTCAGCATAGGTGTCAATCGTTTTCAGGGTGATCAGTGGCAACCCCGCACCATCAGGAAATCCTGCTTCTTTTAAAAGCTGGCGGGCTTTGACAGGATCATAATGATACCCTTTTACAATCGTAGAATCAAAACAAGGCAAGCCCGGGGGAATAAATCCACTTTCTGCCGGCGTTCCAATTGAATTTCTTAAATACATCATCATTTTTCTCCTGTCAAATCCGTAGTTGATTGCCTGCCTCAGTTTGAGCAGGCGCAAGGGAGAATTCTTTACAATAGCTAAGCTGCTATCCACGACTATTCCCAGATATTCCGTGTTGAGATATGGGCTTTTGGATAATTGGAGACGCCCCTTCCATTCTTTTTTGAGCTCTCCTTTCTTATTCAGGACCTCATCCTTGAACGAGGGATCTATATCGTTCATAAAATCCAGCCTTCCCTGCTGCAACAATAGGAACTCAGTTGCACGGTTATCAAAAAAACTGATCTTGATGGCATCCAGATAGGGAATTGGCCGGCCAGCAGCATCTTTCTCAAAATAATGCTCATTTTTTACCAGGATCAGGTCCTGACCTTCATCCCAACTTTTAAACCGGAAGGGTCCTGTGCCGCAAGGATGGTTGCGAAAATCCTTTCCGTATTTTTCTACTGCTTCATGAGGTATTATCGAGCAATATTGCATGCTGAGTAATCCGAGCATGGGATGAAATGGCGATAGCAATTTCATTTCAAAAGTAGAATCATCCGGTGCATGGAAAGCATTGGTTCCTTCAACCCTTTCATTGAAAATCCAGGCGCCGCTGCTTGCCGTTTTTTTGTCCAGGATTCGGGAAAGACTGTAAACAACATCGGCAGCCACCATCTTCCGGCCTTTGCCGGAGGGAAATACCTCATTGTCGTGAAAGAAAACGTCCGTCCGCAAATGAAAGCGATAGGTTAGATTGTCTGATGATATTTCCCAGGAAACTGCAAGTGAAGGAATAAGATTCAGATTTGAATCTGTTTGAATGAGGGTATTGTAAATCTGGTGAACAGGCCAGATAATGGACTGATTCTTTGCGAAAGCCGGATCCAGGGTGGCAATCCCGGTCGGTTCATTATAACGAAATGTTTTTTTATTGCCGGCAGGATGAACATGGCAGGCGGTAAGGCAAATAATGATTATTAAAAATAAAGAACAGATCCGCGATTTCTTCAACAATTGTTTTATTTTCATTAATACCGGCAGGGGTAAACAATAAATTGATCCTATTATCCGCAAGATAAAGCATATAAGAAGCCGTATTCAATCAGCCGGCAGCTCCTTCTAAAATAAAATAATGCCAAGGGATGAAACGTATTGCCATTTTGCTTGTTCTTCCGGTCCTTTTTTTTAGCAGATCCCGGGCGCAGCATGCCGAACAGGCTCCTGTATTTACCCATGCGGATACATTAAGGGGTTCACTGAATCCGGAACGTTCCTACAATGTACTTAAATACGATATTTCAGTTACGCCCGATTACAATGCCCGGTCGATAATCGGAAGGAACAGGATGACATACCTGGACTCCGGACTTTCTTATATGCAGATTGATCTGCAAACTCCGCTGGAAATAGATAGTATAGTTCAAAATGGCAAAAATCTTTTTTTCAAGAGGGAAGGAAATGTGTTTCATGTTTACGTAGGTGATTCCGTAAATAAAACGCGGGCCTGCTTTTCCTGCATAAGGATACTCAACATTTATTATCATGGTAGCCCGCATATTGCCGTTAATCCACCCTGGGATGGAGGTTGGGTTTTTACTAAAGACGCCTGGGGCAGGCCCTGGATGAGTGTGGCCTGTGAGGGCACGGGCGCCAGCATATGGTACCCCTGTAAGGATTGGCTCGGTGATGAACCGGATAGCGGCGCATCCCTTTCTATTACCGTTCCGGATAGCCTTGTGGCTGTCGCTAACGGACGTTTAAAGGAAAAGATCAGGAATGCAGACGGAAGCGTGACCTGGACCTGGACCGTTCAAAGCCCCATAAATAATTACGAAATCGTACCCTATATCGGTAAGTATATAAGCTGGCATTCAGATTATGCGGGCGAAAAAGGAAAACTGGACTGTGATTTCTGGGTATTGGATGGTGATCAGGAAAAAGCAAAGAAGCATTTTACCATAGTGGATTCCATGCTGCGGTGTTTTGAATACTGGTTTGGTCCCTATCCTTTTTATGCTGACGGATACAAGCTTGTGGAGGCACCATACCTCGGCATGGAAAACCAAAGTGATATAGCGTATGGAAATCATTTTCTGCAGGGCTACGAAGGAAAGGATTTATCAGGAACCGGCTGGGGATTAAAATGGGATTTTATAGTCGTCCATGAGAGTGGCCATGAATGGTTCGGTAATAACATTACCAGCAAGGACCTTGCCGATGAATGGATCCACGAATCATTTACGAATTACAGCGAAACGCTTTATACCGGTTACTATTTTGGAAAAGCTGCTGGCGATCAATACAATGCCGGTCTGAGGAAAAATATCGAAAATAAATTTCCGGTCATTCAATACTACGGCGTCAACCATGAACCCGTGGGAACTGATATGTATTATAAAGGCAGCAATATGATCCATACTATCAGGCAGGTGATCAACAATGATGAACTGTTCAGGAAAGTTCTTCGCGGTCTTAACCAGCGCTTTTATCATTCTACAGTAACGGCCGGGGACATAGAACATTATATCAACCTGATTTCCGGGAGGAATTTTAATCCGGTGTTCAATCAATACCTCAGAGATATCCGGATCCCTGTTCTGGAATACAAACAATCCGGTAATGAGTTAAGGTACCGATGGAATAATTGCAACGCGGATTTCGATATGCCTTTAAAAGTCTTTCTTAAAGGGCCGGTCTGGCTCAAACCCACAACCAGCTGGCAGAAAATGAAGATGAATTCCAATGGGAAAATAAAGCTCGCGGCGGACAGGAATTTTTATGCCGGGGTTAAAAATCTGGATGAACCGGAGCCTGCTCCATGATTTGATCCAAATCCTTCATCTTTGCAACGCAACATCATTTGCGTATGAGTACAATCCGGCGGCAAAGCATTCTTTCATCCGCCATTATTTATTTGGGCTTTGCGTTGGGTTTTCTGAACACTTACCTGTTTACCCGGCAAGGCGGGTTTACTGCATCGGAATACGGGTTGTATGGCACTTTTCTGGCCGTCGCGAATGTGATCAATTCTTTCGCGAACCTGGGTATGCAGGCATATATTTTTAAATTTTATCCCTACTACCAGGATAATCTCAAAGTGAGGGATAACGATATGATGAGTTTGTCCTTAGTCACTTCACTGGCTGGTTTTTTTCTGGTGATGTGTGCAGGATACATTTTCAAAGACCTGGTGGTAAGAAAATTCAGCGCCAATTCCCCTGAGTTCGTGAAATATTATTTCTGGGTATTCCCCCTGGGTTTCGGGCTCACCATGTATTCACTGCTTGAAGCATACGCCTGGCACCTGAAAAAAGCCATACTTACAAATTTCATGCGGGAGATGCTCTTTCGTGTTTTTACGAGCGTGCTCATCGTCCTGTTTTTCTTCAAACTTATCCCCAGGTTTGATCTGTTTATTAAACTATTTGCCCTTTCATACATTCTTCTGGCGTTTTTACTCTTCTTTTTGTTATTGAGGTCCCGCCAAATTCACATTACGTTCCGCATTAGCCGGGTGACAAAAAAATTCTTCAAAAAAATCATTCAGCTGTGCTCATTTATTTGGGGTGGGGGAATGATTCAAAATATCGCATTTGTTTTCGACCAGATCGTAATTGCAGCAGTACTGCCCAACGGTCTGGCCTGGGCAGGGATATTCGCCCTCGCGCAAAATATAGCAAGTTTGATCCAGGCACCCCAGCGTGGCATTATCGCAGCATCCATCGGTCCCTTATCGCGCGCCTGGAAAGAGAAGGACTATGATAAACTTCGGCGGATCTACCAAAGGTCTTCCATTAATCAGCTGATCTTTGCCTGCGGTATTTTTATTTTAATCTGGATCAATTTCATAGATGGTGTGAAGGTCTTTCACCTGCAACCCACTTATATTCAGGCGCAGCACGTTTTTTTATTCCTCGGACTCTGGCGGATTGTGGATATGGGAACCGGGCTGAATTCCCAAATCATTGGAACCTCCACTTTATGGCGCTTTGAATTTTTTACCGGAATGATCCTGCTCAGCATAACTCTTCCGCTGAACTATATTCTTGCCAAAAAATTAGGCGTGGTCGGTCCTGCTATCGCCACGCTGATCGCGTATACGATTTATAATATGATCCGGTACGTTTTTCTGCTACGTAAATTCAACATGCAGCCTTTTAATTACCGTACATTGCTGACGCTGTTGCTGGCAATGAGCGTCTTTTTCTGCACTTATTTTCTTTTCAGCGGGATGCATGGCTTAACCGGCATCATCTGCAGAAGTAGTTTCTTTATAGTCTTCTATGTTTGTGGTGCCCTTTTCCTGAAGTTATCTCCTGATATTTTGCCTGTCTGGAATACTTTAAGAAACAAATTTCCGATTCCCTATCTTCGCAGCCGCAAATAAGTTCTTACCGGATGATCACGAGAAGAAATATAAGGGTTAAAATCATGCAGACCCTATACTCCCTGGAGGCTCAGGAAAATACAAAAGAGGGAGAAGCCCAGAATATTTTGCAAAAACACTTCGATTACTCCGGACAGCTTCTCGTTTACCTGCTGTTTTTTCTGACTGAGATCGCCCGCTATGCGGAAAAGGATTCCGTGTTAAGATCATCTAAACACCTGCCTTCAGAACTGGATAAAAATGTAAATATCAAACTGGCGGGGAACCAGTTACTCTGGAGCATACTCGCACAGGATTCATTTAAAAAAGCCCTCAAAGAGGCGAAGCCGGAGTTGATTGATCACAGTGAGCTGGTTCGTAAGCTTTACCTGGAACTGCGCGAAACGGATGAGTATAAAAAATATATAGCCGAAGAAAAGCGGGATAAAAAACAGGAGAAAGAGATCCTGGAGTATATTTTTAATGATTTCCTTTTGCCTAATGAAGCATTTGAAAGCCATTTGGAGGAATACTTCAGTAACTGGAACGATGATGCCGGGATGATGCAGAAACTCGTATCCGGTTTCCTGAATAAAATCAACGCATTCAATTTTCAGGAGATCATCAGTGCAGAGAAAGCGGCATTTGCACACGATCTTCTCGCCGCTGTAATGGAGAAAAAGGAGGTTAGTATGGACCTCATCCGCCCCAAACTGAAAAACTGGGATGCTGACCGCATCGCTACCCTGGACATGATCCTTATGGAAATGGGTGTTTGTGAATTCCTGTATTTTGAAACCATTCCCCCCAAAGTGACCATTAATGAATATATTGACCTTGCCAAGGACTACAGTACGGCGCAAAGCGGTCAGTTTGTGAACGGCATCCTGGATAATATCCATAAGGACCTGCTGCTGGAAGACAAAATGCACAAGGTGAATTTCAAAGCCTCCTGAGCAATGACAGCTTTTTTATATAGGTTTGCAAAAAAACGCAAAATGCGCCTGGCTTCAGGGATGATTTTACTGGCTTGTTTATTTGTTTCCTGTGCAGAAATTGACCAGCAAAAGCATCCTCAGAGTATGACCATCCCGAAGGACAGCAGCTTATTTACAACCGTAACCTGGCTTGATTCTACCAACCGTAGTTTTGGAACCATTCCGGAAGGCCGCAAACTGGAGGTAGCTTTTCGTTTTGTCAATTCAGGATTAAGACCGCTCATCATCCAGCGGGTGCAGGCCAGTTGCGGCTGTACGGTGGCAGAGCAACCCGATGAACCGGTTCTTCCCGGAAAGGAAGGAGTAATAAAAGCCTCCTTCAACAGTGAGGGCAGGATAGGTGTTAATAACAAAACGCTTTACGTGATCGCCAATACCAGGGGCAGTATCACCAACGAACTTCACTTCAGTGTTGTTGTTGAGAAAAAAAAATGGTAAGCATCTCAGAGTCTAAATAAAAACTATATCATGATTCATTCAGTTATTTTGTTACAGACAGGTGTCGGAGGAACAGGCACCCTCAATTTCCTCCTGCTAGGCGGCATGATCCTGGTGTTCTGGCTTTTCATGATCCGTCCGCAGGCAAAAAAAGCCAAACTGGCTAAACAATTTCAGGAGAATATGCAAAAAGGAGATAAAATTGTCACCATCGCGGGCATTCACGGAACAGTGAATAAAATAAATGAGGACGGAACGCTGATGCTGGAAACCAGCCCGGGCAGTTACATGAAAATTGAAAAAAGTTCCATTTCGATCGACTGGACGAACAACCTCAAGAAGGCGGCTGGCGCAACAGAAAAAAAATAATTTCTTAATCCACCGGGACGCTTCTGAAAACTCAGGAGCGTTTCTTTTTTTAACTTCCAGGCAGAATATGCTGAAAATCGGATTAACCGGAGGCATTGGCTCCGGAAAAACAACCGCGGCCCACATTTTTGAAGTGCTGGGCATTCCGGTATATTACGCCGACGAAGCAGCGAAAAAACTGATGAATGAAGATAAGGTCCTGCGCCAGGAAATCATCAGACTTTTCGGAAATGAAGCATTTAAAGAAGGAGAACTTGACCGCAGCTTTCTTGGAGAACTGGTTTTCTCGGATCCGGAAAAGCTCTCCCAACTGAACAGCATCGTTCATCCCGCGACATTGGAAGATGCAGCCCGCTGGATGCTCCGGCAGAGAACGCCTTACGCCATCAAAGAAGCGGCGTTGATATTTGAAGCGAACCTTCAATCTTATTTCGATTATGTGATCGGAGTCACAGCTCCTGAATCCATTCGGATCAGCAGGGTGGTCAAAAGGGATCATACCAGCCGGGAAAAAGTGATGAAACGTATCCGTCAACAAATGGATGAAGAAGAAAAAATCGGTCTTTGTGATTTTGTTATCAGGAACGATGAATCAGAGGGGCTTTTGGTGCAGGTGCTGAGGATTCATGAGGAGCTGTTAGCAAAAAAAGTTGATGGTTGATGAAATGGTTGACGGTTGATAGTTGATGGTTGATGGAACTCAGGTGCGACTTCGCAATAAAAGTCCATCAACCATCAACTATCAACCATCAACCTTACTTCAGTTTTTTCAAAGCCTCACCAATCCTCCCCCATGCTTTCTCAATATTCGGCATGCTGTTGGCAAAGGAGAACCGCACGCAACGGGGTTCACCGAATGCATCTCCCATCACGGATGATACATGGGCCGTATTTAGCAGATACATGCAGAAATCATTGGAGTTCTTTATGGAGTTGTTCCCTTCTGATTTACCGAAATAGGATGATACATCCGGGAAAATATAGAATGCTCCCTCCGGCTTAAAGCAGATTATGCCTGAGATCTGACCCACAAGTTGCAGGGTTTTTTCCCTTCTTCTCGTAAATTCCTCCACCATGGTGCGTGATGGTTTGAGATCCGTGGTGAGTGCCGTCACTGCAGCTTTTTGGGTTATGGAATTGGTGCCGCTGGTAAACTGCCCCTGTAATTTTTCGCATGCTTTTGCAACATCCACTGAAGCTGCAAGGTAACCAAGTCTCCAACCGGTCATTGCAAAGCCCTTGCTCAAACCGTTGATCAGGACCACACGATTTTTCAGATCATCAAACTGAGCGATGCTTTCGTGCTTTCCGACGAAATTGATATACTCATAAATCTCATCTGAAATAATAAAAATTCCGGGGTATTTTCTAAAGACTTCTGCCAGTGCAGCAAGTTCTTTTCTGTTGTATACCGCGCCTGAGGGATTACAGGGTGATGAAAACAAAAATGCCTTCGTTTTGGGCGTGATGGCTGCTTCAAGCTGTTCAGCATTGATCTTGAATCCGGAATCAAGCGAAGTATGCACTTCCACCACTTTACCGCGCGCAATTTTAACAAGCTCCGAATAAGTGACCCAATAAGGTGTGGGAATGATCACTTCCTCTCCGTCATCCACCAGGGCCAGCACGGCATTGGCGAGCGTTTGTTTGGCTCCTGTGGAAGCCACAATTTGTTCCGGCTTATAATCAAGGTTATTATCTCTTTTTAATTTAGTGCAGACGGCTTCCCGGAGATCAAGGTAACCCGGAACCGGTGTATAATGGCTCCAGTTATCATCAATGGCTTTTTTGGCCGCCTGCTTGATATGATCGGGCGTATCGAAGTCCGGCTCACCCAGACTCAAATCAATAATATCTATACCCTGTGCCCTGAGTTCACGGCCAAGCTTGGCCATTTTCAGGGTTTCCGGCTCGCTGAAGCGCGATAGAATAGAAGATAATTGCATATTGTTTAGTTGCGGCCGCAAAGGTATTGGTTTTAGTGGAAAAGCTTGTTAGGTTCGTTGATGGTTGATGGTTGATAGTTGATGGGTGTCAGATGCGGATTCGCAATAAAAGTCCATCAACCATCAACTATCAACCATCAACCCTTCCATCAACCGTCAACCTAATTATGCTGTATACTCTTCACCATCAAACTGTCCGCGCCGGTAGAATCAGGAAACCCCTGGAGAAAAACCGTATAGATCTTGGTGCTGTCTATCTGAAGGGAATCCAGCGGAACGGAATTGGCATAGAGGGTATCCCGAAAAGCCCGGACGCCATAGCTACCGATACGCATGGTCTGATAAAAATAATCAGTCGGATTTAATTTGTTTCCTGCATATGGCATAAAACCACTGTTGACCGTATCATGGTTATTGGTCAACATCAGGTTTAAAAAAGAGCCTGGCGCAAAATTGATAAAGCGTACATAGGTAAAAGTGTCCGTGCGAATCTGCAGGTTATCCTGCAGGATAAACAACTTCAGCGAATCATTCCTGAGCGTATCATAAACAAATAAGGAATAATAGAGGCCCTGCTGAAAAGCCGTGTTCCCTTTCAGCACGGTCTGCATGCCCTCGGTTACTTCCAATTGGCTCACACCGGCTGTTGCCTGGATATAGGGTTTACCCGGCGTTCCGGTTGTTTGATTGTAAGCCAGCAGCGTTCCTCCCAGTATCGAGCTGCCATCAGAAATAACGTCGATGGGCGCACTGCCTGGTGAAGTTTGGGTAACGCTCACAAAGGCTTTATTCTCATGGATCTTCGAAGATTTATTACACGCAGCGGGAAGGAAAAGAAGCAGAAAAGCAATAACACTGAACCAGGACTCCGAATGTCGAAACAGGGGACGAATCTTATGGAATACCTGAATGATCATAATATCTTTGCAGAATATTTTGGACTGGTCTCAGTCTTTTGAAAGCGTGAAAGTAATAAAACGGGCGTTCACGCTGAAGGTCTTAACATTTTAATTATCCGTTGTAAAACCTATCTTTGCCGCTCTTAAAAAAATTGAAAACCGATGAGAGCCCTGGTTAGCATGTTTGCCGGCTTACTGATTGTCATTTCCCTTTACCAATTGTCTTTTACCTGGTTTGTGAATAAGCACGAAGCGGCAATGACCGAAAAAGCCCAGCGCTTTATAAGGAACAATTATGCTCCCCCGGCTACTAAATATCCCGGAAATAAAGATGAACAAGCCCTCTATAAGGACACCCTCGAGGAGCTGGGCCGCATCCGTACTCTAAAATTACTGGACAGTACAAAAGATACCAAGATCACCTGGTGGGGAACCACTTACCAGAAATCCAAAGAGAATGAACTCCTGCTGGGACTCGACCTCCAGGGTGGAATCAATGTAACTCTTGATATTGCGCTGGAAGGGCTGGTGAAGGGACTGGCTAATAATCCCCGGGATCCTACCCTGCTGAAAACCATTCAGCTTGCCGATCAAAAAAAACTGACCAACGGAGGCGCAAATTTTATTGACCTTTTTTCGGAAGCATTCAAAGAAATAAATCCCACAGGTAAGCTCGCGCCACTTTTTGCCAATACGAATCGCAATAAGCTCAGGTATGAGTCTTCCGATGCGGAAGTGATCCGGTACCTGCACGATCAGGCTTCAGATGGGATGAAACAAACCTTCCAGGTACTAAGAAACCGGATCGATAAATTTGGGGTCGCCCAGCCAAGTATTAACCTCGATGAAAATAAAGGAATTATCACTGTTGAACTTGCAGGAGCCACGGATCCGGACCGCATCAGAAAATACCTCCAGTCAACCGCCAACCTGCAGTTCTGGGCAGTCTATAATGTTGGTGAACTTTCCACCTCATTCGAGAACGCGGATAAAGTGCTACAAAAATATCTGAATGGCGTTCGCGATTCTGCCAGCCTTTCAAAAAAAGATTCCGCAACGGATACCACAGGCATGAGCGCCCGGAATCAAAATCCGCTGCGGATCATCCGCTTTCAACAGCCTTACCAGGACGCAAAAGGCCAGACGCGCTACCCCTCCGCAATCGGCGTTCCCATTCTCAAAGACACACCACTGGTGGATACTTATCTGGAAAATCCCATCGTCCGCAACCAGTTCCCTTCCAATCTGAAATTCCTCTGGGGAAAACAGCAAACAGATGACAATGGAAAAGCGCTTCCTTACCTGGAACTGTATGCAATCAAAACCGTCCCGGGTACCGACAAAGCACCTCTTGAAGGAGAAGTAATTTCCGACGCACGACAAGATTATGACCCGGTAACGGGAGGTGTGGTTGTTGAAATGAGCATGTTCAAGCACGGTGCCGATGTTTGGGCAAAAATGACGGGAGATAATGTTAATCTACCCATAGCAATCGTGCTGGATGATATCGTTTATTCCGCGCCCTTTGTAAACGGACAGATCACCGGGGGGAATTCCCAGATCAGCATGGGGAATAAGAACTCCAGCCAGGCCGTGGAGGAAGCGCATGATCTGGCAAATATCCTCAAGTCCGGTAAGCTGAATGCTCCGGCAAGGATCGTACAGGAGCAGGTCGTCGGCCCTACCCTCGGAAAAGAAGCCGTTAGCGGGGGAGCACTGGCTTTCACCATTTCCTTCCTCGTGATCTTTTCGCTTGATGCTGGTATATTATAATACCGCGGGATGGGTTGCCAATATTGCGCTGATTCTAAATCTGCTTTTTACCATTGGCATTCTCAGCGCGCTTCACGCTACTTTAACTGCACCTGGCATCGCCGGATTGGTGCTGACCATCGGTATGGCGGTGGATACGAATGTTATTATATTCGAGCGGATCAAAGAAGAGTTGACAAGAGGCAAGAGTTATCCGATTGCCGTGCACGATGGATACCGGCGATCCCTGCCGCCGGTGCTGGATGCCCACGTTACTACCTTTCTGACCGCCGCTATCCTCGCCTATTTCGGACTTGGACCCGTGCTGGGTTTTGCTACCACCCAAATGCTGGGAATCGTCCTGTCCCTTTTCTGCGGAATTCTGGTTTCGCGACTCATCACGGATTTTTATACCAACAAGAACCGCCATTTTAAGTATTTCACGGGCATATCCAAGAAAATCTTCCAGCATGCAAGCTTTAAATTCATCGAGTACCGAAAGGTGACCTACGGAATTTCCGTTGTTGTATTGATCCTCGGGATATCAGCTTATTTTCATGGTTTCAAGAAAGGCGTTGAGTTCCTTGGCGGAAGAAGTTATATTGTAAAATTCAACAGGCCGATCAGTGACGTGGGTATCAGGGATTCGCTGAATGCACAATTTGGGAAATACCCGGAGATAAAAACTTATGGTTCTAACGAACAACTGGAGATTACGACGGATTACCTGGTAGAACAGGAAGGAACTGCTGCCGATTCGACCGTGATCAACAAAATGTATGCAGGCCTGAAATCATTCCTTCCTGCAGGAACCACCTCCAACGAATTTACATCCACAAATAAATTTATCCAGCAGTCCAAGAAAGTAACCGCATCCATCTCAGAAGATCTGAAAGCAGGCGCGGTGAAAGCAACCGTATTTGCCCTGCTCATCATTTTCGTCTACATCTTCATACGTTTTCGCGACTGGAGATATTCCCTGGGAACAATTGTGGCCTTGTTGCATGATGTACTTGTGACCCTGGCTGTATTTTCATTTCTTCCCCAGTTTGTACCCTTCCCGCTGGAAATTGACCAGCATTTTATTGCGGCCATCCTCACTGTAATCGGATTTTCGATGAATGATACCGTGATTGTATTTGACAGGATCCGCGAAGACAGCCGCTTATTAAGGGGAAAATCGAAGGGTGAGATCATCAACAAAGCAGTGAATGAGACGCTTAGCAGGACAATTATGACCTCACTAACCGTATTCCTTACCATTCTTATCCTTTTCCTGGTTGGCGGCGAAGTGACCAAGGGCTTTGCATTTGCCATGCTGATCGGGGTAATTACCGGGACCTATTCTTCTATTTTTGTGGCTGCCCCCATTCTCATGGACATGGCGCGCAAAAGGCCGCTTGGCGCTGCGGACACCAGTGCGAAAGTGAATACTAAGGTCCGAACTGTGCCAGCGCGATAACCAAATAAAATTAACGGTTGCTCAAAATAAAAAACCCTCCGGTTAGTGGAGGGTTTTGATATAAAACGATTTTGTCTTGCTCAACGATGCGGGTGCGGATGCGGGCGTGGATGATGGTGCATCGGACGATGGTGGTAATGATGAACCGGATGGTGCTGCGTAGGCTGGCTGAATGCGCCGGCGGAAAAAATCAAAAGACCTGCTAATAACAGAATGACTTTCATAAATTAATTGAATTTAAGCTGATTGAATGTTTACTATTTTTACTTGTTCTCTTTGAAGTGCTTGTCCGTCCTTTTCGTGTGCACCGTCGGTCTGGGAACAGCCATATCCCCTAAACTTAGCCAACAGTACAGGAGCAAGGAACATATTTTTCATAAACGCAAATTCTGACTGATTATTTGAGGAGGAAAATAAGAAAAAGAAGCCCTTGAAAGGAATTTGCTTTTGCTGCTGTTTTCCTTGAGATTCAAGACTTTAACCGGTATTTAACCAATTTTGTAGTTTTGTGGGGCACAATCTTTCTCAATTTTGCGTTCTCATTTTACCCTGATCATGCGATCCTCAATGCTAAAATGGCTGGTACTTTCAGCTACCGTTGTAATTGGCCTGATCGTGATCGTTCAGGTTTTCTGGCTCACGAAGGTCTATTCTTTTGAAAAAAAACAGTTTAATACCAACGTGGTTAAGAGTCTGCGCGGCGTTTTCGAAGACCTGGAAATGAACGATGATCCTTCACTTACCCTGCAACAACTGATCCACAATCCTGAAGACGATTACTTTTTGTTCAAGGCCGATACCATTCCCGAAAAGGATTCCCTCACCCACTATCTCCGCAAGGAATTTGCAGATTTCGATGTGCTGACCGATGTCAAGCTGGGCGCTTTTAACAGCGTGTTGAAAAAATATGTTTATGAAGAATATATTCCCACTGCAGCATCAAGATATGATATAACGCCCGTAAGCGGGCTTCCGGTCTTTACGATCGAATACGATCATATTCTTTTGTATTTTCCCCATCGCTCCCTGTACATCCTGGGAGAAATGCACTTCTGGATCATCAGCAGTGTGGCGCTATCGCTTGCCCTGGTTGGTTTAGCTATCAGCCTGTTTTATTTTTACCGACAAAAATTCCTGGCCGAAGTACAAAAAGATTTCGTCAATAATTTTACGCATGAATTCAAAACACCGCTTGCCGTAATAAAAATTGCAGGGGATGTAATCGGGCAGGAAGATATCGTTAAGAAGCCGGAACGGCTGAAACGCTATGCATCCATCATTCAGAATCAGACCAACCACCTCCAGAACCAGGTGGAAAAACTGCTGAAGTCCGCTTCAGCTCAAAATAAAAAACTGCCGATAGATAAACAAACGCTTAATCCGGCCTTTCTCATTGAACAGGCGCTAAACAAGCTTCAGCCGCTGATAGAACAGCGCCACGCCGTCGTAGAATTGAAAGTGGACAGCTACGAAACTTTCATACAGGGAGATGAATCACATCTTGAACTCGCCGTGGTGAACCTGCTGGAAAATGCGTTAAAATATTCTTCTTCACCACATATTGTTGTGGAAGCCGGACGCGAAGATTCTGATTATTTCATATCAGTTAAAGACAATGGGATCGGGATTGAAAAAAAATACATTAAAAATATTTTCAAGAAATTTTATCGCGTTCCGACAGGTGATGTCCACGATGTGAAAGGATTCGGGTTGGGGTTGAACTTTGTAAAGCGTATTATAGACGGCCACGATGGAAAAGTGCGGGTGCATAGCATACCCGGAATCGGAACAGAATTCCGTCTCCTGATTCCCTTTGAATAAAGATCCAGCCCGCGGCGTGTTAGGCAAAAAAAATCAAACAGATTATTTAAATGAACACAAAAGCAAAAGTACTATTGGCCGAAGACGATCTTTCCCTCGGCTACGTGATCAAAGACAATCTTTCCGATGCAGGTTATGAAGTTGTTCTTTGTCCGGACGGTCAAATCGCAATCGAAAAATTCAACAAGGAAGATTTTGACATTTGCCTGCTCGATGTAATGATGCCGAACAAGGATGGGTTTGCCGTTGCTAAAAGGATCCGGCAGCAGACAGACGTTGTACCTATCTTATTTATTACGGCGAAATCCCTGGAGGAAGACCGCATCCATGGTTTTGAATCGGGTGCGGACGACTACATCATCAAGCCCTTCAGCATGCAGGAATTGTTATTACGCATGGAAGTATTTATGCGAAGGACAAAAAAGATGTATTCGGAACGCTCGCAGAGTTACCAGATCGGCGGAATGGCATTTTCCTTCAACAACCTGAGGCTTACGGTGGATCAAACTGAACATAATCTTACCCAAAAAGAAGCGGAACTGCTTCAGTTCCTTTGCGAGCATCCCAACAGGATCCTGAAAAGGGAGGAAGTATTGTTGAATGTGTGGGGGAAAGACGACTATTTTCTGGGCAGAAGCATGGATGTATTCATCACCAAACTCAGAAAATATTTTAAATCAGATCCTTCCGCCAATATCGAAACAATACACGGTATTGGATTCCGTTTAAACGCAGTAGTTCAATAACCCCGGGGAACCATGTTTCAGAAACCCTTTGTATTGTTATTTTTTATCTTTCCTTTTTTGGCCGGTTATGCTCAAATGCCTGGCGATACCGCCAACCTAACGCTTAACCAGGCAGAAAAGATATTCCTGGACAGCAACCTGCAGCTTCTTGCCCAAAGGTATAATGTAGACGCACAAAAGGCCTTAATAATTCAGGCCAGGCTTTGGCCTAATCCCAATTTATCATTGAGCAGGGGCCCCGTCATTCCATTATATGATCCTGAATCCAATTTTCCACATTCCAATTTTTTCCTTAACAGCGAGAATGCAGCTGGCATTTCCCAGTTGATTTTGCTTGCCGGAAAAAGAAATAAACAAATTAAACTGGCCAGGGCAAATGCACAACTTGCCGAATATCAATTCTTCGATCTTTTGAGGACCTTAAAATATACGCTTCGAATTGATTTTTTCAATATCTACTATTTACAACAATCGGCAAAAGTTTATGATGTGGAGATCAGGGCCCTGGAGCAGATCGCAAATGCATTTGCCGAACAACAGGGAAAAGGATTTATTTCAGAAAAAGAAGTCATCAGGATCAGGGCGCAGCTCTACAGTTTCCGCAGTGAATTTAGTGACCTGAATAATCAGATCAATGATATACAAAGTGAGTTACGTCTGGTACTACAAATGAAGCCCACTTTTTATATTAATCCAATGCCTGATTCCGTCAATCTTAAAAGCCTGGATCCGGACAAATATTCGTTCAATACACTTATTGATTCCGCTTATAATAACAGAACTGACCTCCAGATCGCAAGAACGAACACGATGATCAATAAACTGACCTATAGTTACCAGAAAGCTTTGGCAGTGCCGGATTTAACGGCATCGTTTTCCTATGACAAACAAGGTAGTTATGCCACTAATTTTAATGCTGTAGGTCTGTCTATGGATCTGCCCTTTTTTAACCATAACCAGGGCAATATCAAGTCGTCCAGATCCCTGGTTGACTATGCGACTGCAGTTCAAAAAACCGCGGAGGCAACGGTGGATGAAAATGTAGCCAGGTCTCTGCAAAAGGCCTATGCACAAAATAAGCTATATCAAAGTATTGACCCTTCTTTTTCCGGCGATTTTGAACGACTGATGAATGAAGTACTGATCAATTACAAAAAGAGAAATATCACCATACTGGATTTTCTTGATTTTTACAACTCTTATAAAGAAAATATGTTGCAGCTTAATACTATTCAATTCAACCGGGTCAGTGCTTTTGAGGATATCAACTATTACACAGGAACAGAGTTTTTCCATCCTTAAATTGGTTTACCAAAAAATATGAAACTTCTTTATAAAATTTTCCCGTTTGCTCTTCTCCTGTCGGGCTTCGGCCTGCATTCATGCACCGACAAGGCTCAGGTGAGTGACGAGAAACAGGGATATGTCCTACCGGATTCCCTGCTGAAGACGATTGAAATAGATACGGTAACCACTTCCAAAATACTGAATTCACTAACGCTAACGGGCAAGGTGGATTTCAATGATGACCAGGTAATTAAAATTTATCCCGTGATCAGCGGCCTGGTTTCGGATATAAAAGTTATGCTGGGTGATTATGTTAAGAAAGGCCAGGCCCTTGCCGATATCAAAAGCGTGGAGATGGCCGGGTACAGCAATGATTTCTCGATAGCAAAATCAAACCTGGAAATTTCAAAGAAAACGCTCGATGCCACCAATGATATGTACAAAAGCGGACTGGCATCCCAGCGTGATCAGCTGGCAGCGCAGGAAAACTATAACCAGTCCCTGTCTGCCCTGCAGAAGGCTCAGCGCGTGCTGACCCTTAACGGTGGGAGCCTGAACGGTGATTATGTGGTCAGATCCCCCATCGACGGTTTCGTTGTGGAAAAACAGGTCAACAATAATATGATGATCCGGACTGACAACGCCACCGGCCTCTTTACCATTTCCGATCTGAAAAATGTGTGGGTAATGGCCAACGTATATGAGTCGAATATTGCGAATGTAAAAACAGGTGACAGTGTTCAGGTGACCACACTTTCTTACCCCGGAAAAATCTTTCATGGAAAAGTAGACAGGATCATGAATGTGCTTGATCCTTCAAATAAAGTAATGAAACTGCGCATTGTTCTGCCGAATCCGGGTTATTTGCTTAAACCGGAAATGTTTGCCAGCGTGATCGTAAGGAATACAGAAAATAAAAAAATGATCAGCATTCCGTTTCGCGACCTGATTTTTGACCACAGCCAGTATTACGTGCTTGTTTATAAAAGTCCATCAAACATCAGCATCCGTCCCGTGCAGGTTATGAATACCGTTGGCGACCGGTCCTTCATTTCCGAAGGATTAACGGAAGGAGAGAAACTCATCGGTACGCAACCCTTATTAATCTATCAGGAACTCAACAATTAGTTTAACCATCCGCTGATGAACAAGACGCTTCGAAAAATACTTGCGTTTTCACTAAAGAATAAATATTTTATTTATTTCGCTACGGTCATTATGGTGATCTATGGTATGATCACTTTCGTGAATATGCCGATCGAAGCTTTTCCGGATGTGACCAATACGGAGATCTCCATCATCACCCAGTGGCCCGGAAGAAGCGCAGAAGAAGTTGAAAAATTCGTAACCATTCCCCTGGAGGTCGCCCTTAATCCCGTGAACCGGAAAACCAGTTTGCGCTCCACAAGCATATTCGGACTTTCTTCAATCAAATTAATTTTCGAAGACGGTGTGGAAGACAGTTATGCGCGCATACAGGTGAACAACATGATTCAGAATGTAACCCTGCCAGATAATATTTCCCCCCAGGTGCAACCGCCTACCGGACCCACCGGAGAGGTTTTCCGTTACACGCTTGAAAGTTCGTTCCGGAATCCGATGGAACTAAAAACCATTCAGGATTGGACGGTGGACCGCGAACTCCGTTCCGTTCCCGGTATTGCAGATATTGTCAGCTTCGGCGGATCCGTAAAATCCTATGAGATCCGGGTTAATCCGCAAAAGCTGGCCGGACTTGGCATTACTCCCCTCGATGTGTATACTGCAGTCAGCAAGAGTAATATCAATATCGGCGGAGACGTGATCAAGAAAAATGCGCAGGCTTATATCGTGCGCGGTATCGGTTTGCTGAATGACATCAACGAGATCCGGAATATTTTCATAGCCAATATCAATGGGATTCCGGTGCTTGCCAAGGACGTGGCAGATGTACAGGTGGCAGGCCTGCCGCGCCTGGGTGAGGTTGGCAGATCCGATGCCAGGGATGACAGCAGGGGCCGTGAGGTGATTGATGCGCCGGATGCCGTGGAAGCCATCGTACTGATGCGCAAGGGAGAGAATCCTCATAAAGTAATCACTGGCCTTAAGCTTAAAATCGAAAAACTAAATGATCGCGTACTACCTCCGGATGTAAAAATTGTTCCGTTTTACGACCGGGAGGACCTTATCCGCTATGCCACGCATACGGTGATGCACAACCTCATTGAAGGGATCCTGCTGGTTACGCTTATCGTTTCTTTATTTATGTTCAATTGGCGCACGACGCTGATCGTATCCATAATCATCCCGCTTTCCCTTCTCTTTGCTTTTATTTGCCTGCACCTGATGGGCATGTCGGCCAACCTTCTGTCACTCGGGGCCATTGACTTCGGAATCATCATTGACGGAGCCGTCGTGATGGTTGAAGGTTTGTTTGTCATGCTTGACCAGCAAGCGAGAGACCTGGGTATGGAGAGATTCAACAAGCTGGCCAAGATGGGCATGATCAAGAAGAAAGGTGCTGAACTTGGAAAAGCCATTTTCTTTACTAAACTGATCATCATCACTGCGCTGTTACCCATCTTTTCTTTTCAGAAAGTGGAGGGAAAAATGTTCTCCCCTTTGGCTTATACCTTAGGCTTTGCGTTATTGGGGGCGCTGATTTTTACATTGACTCTTGTGCCCGTGCTGGTAAAAGCCTTATTAAGCAAGAATGTGCGGGAGAAGCATAATCCGTTCACTCACCTGATGACTGGTTGGGTGATGGGAGGATTCCGGTTTGTGTTTCACAATAAACGTCTTTCACTAGGTGCATCCGCCATTGTGATCGTACTCGGATTATACTCTTTTAAATTCCTTGGAAGTGAATTCCTTCCTGAGCTCAATGAAGGTTCGCTTTGGGTGCGTGCTACGCTGCCCTACAGTATCGCACTCGACAAATCGGTACAGATAGCGAACCAGATGCGGGGGATCATGATGGAATTCCCGCAGGTAAACAAAGTGGTTTCCCAAACCGGAAGACCCGATGATGGAACGGACGTTACAGGATTCTATAACAATGAATTTGACGTGTCCCTGTATCCGCAGGATGAATGGAATCCGAAAATATCGAAGGATGAACTGATCGAAAAAATGCGAAAAGCGTTATCCGTAATGCCCGGGGCAGAGCTCAATTTTTCCCAGCCGATCATGGACAATGTGGAAGAAGCGGTATCCGGCGTTAAGGGATCTATTTGTGTTAAGATATTTGGCGATTCCCTCAATTATATGGAGTCGAAATCCGATCAGATATATAATATTCTGAAGACCGTGCGCGGCATAACCGATCTGGGTGTAATCCGGAATATCGGTCAGCCCGAGCTGGATATCGATCTTAATCAGAGCAGGATGGCCCTTTATGGAGTCTCAGCTGCGGATGCAAACGCAGTAATTGAAATGGCCATCGGCGGAAAAGCAGCAACTCAGCTATTTGAAGAATTTCGCCGCTTTGAAATCCGCATCCGATTCCCGGAAGAATTCAGAAGTTCAGAAACTGACATTGGAAATCTGCTGGTTCCCACATCCGGCGGATCCAAAGTTCCCGTGAGGGAAATTGCGGACATTTCATTAAAAACCGGACCCTGCCTGATCTTCAGAGATGACAACGAACGATATTCCGCCATTAAATTCTCTGTTGTGGGAAGAGATATGGGAAGCACAATTAAGGAGGCCCAGGAGAAGGTGGAAAATCAGGTGAGGTTGAAGAGAGGATATGGAATGGTCTGGCAAGGCGATTTCGAAAATCAGCAGCGTGCTTCAAAGCGTTTACTGGAGGTGGTTCCTATCAGCCTGCTGCTGATATTTCTCCTGTTGTTTATTATGTTTGGGAACCTGAAAGATGCCGGACTGGTATTTCTGAACGTGCCATTTGCTGTGGTCGGCGGAATTATCGCATTGCATATCACAGGAACAAATTTCAGCATCTCCGCCGGTATCGGATTCATCGCTCTGTTCGGAATCTGTATCCTGGAGGGCGTGCTGCTGATAACGGCCTTTAAACAAAACCTCGAGCGGCTTCGGGGAGAAAATCCATTATATACTTCTGTCAAGCGGGGCGTCAATTCCCTGATCCGGCCCGTGCTGATGACAGCATTAATGGCAACCATTGGTTTATTACCTGCAGCACTTTCCGCTGGTATTGGTTCGGAAAGTTCACGTCCCCTCGCCCGCGTAGTTATCGGCGGATTAATTTGCGCGACTATATTCTCCCTGCTTATTTTCCCGGTTGTATTCTTTCTTTCCTACCGGAATGTAGATACCCGGCATCAGGGAGAGGTAGATGAGAAGGTTGAAACGACATAATGGTTGATGGTTGATAGTTGATGGTTGATGGACGAACCCGAACTGTTAAAAGCAAAAATAAATTCAACGATAAGGCTGGTAAATTCTATTAGAGCGGTGCATCTGAAGTCCATCAACATCAACATCAACCATCAACCAATCCGCACTTCAAAAATCAAACCGCAAAAGATGTCCCGCATCCGCAAGTCTTAGAAGCATTTGGGTTTTTGAAAGTAAACCCGCGGGCATTGAGCCCGTTTTCCCAATGGATTTCCATGCCGGCCAGATAGAGCCCCTGGGCGGGGTTCATAATAAAAGGCAGGCCTTCGGATTCATATTCCATATCGTTTTCCTGCAGCTTATCGAATCCTAAAATATAGGTGAGGCCTGAACATCCTCCGCCCTTCACCCCAATGCGCAGAAAAGTATTTTTATCAAACCCCTCCGCATTCATCAAATGCCGGATTTCTTCTACCGCCTGTGGCGTGAAGTGAAGCGGCGATTCAACTGTTGTTTCCATACATTCCATTTTCATCTGCAAATTTAATCAAATTCAGGCAATAAATGGAGAATGGACAATGGGCAATTGACCACGGACAATTGAATTACTCCATGATTTTTTTCGCTTCATAGCTAAGCGCGTCGGAAACGACATCATGCAGGGAAACCTTAGGGTTTTGCATGACCAGCTCGAGGAGGGTTTTGCTTAGGTCCATGCCGCTGGCTTCCGCCGGAAGAAAGGAAGCCATCTGATTTATAATGAGCAGGTTTTGCTCTTTGAGATTTCGTATGGCCGCCCAGGCTTCAGAAGAAACATAAATTTGCTGCGTGATATTATGGTCGAATTCCTGACGAAGGGTTTGGGTAAGCATCATCTGCATTTCTACTGCTGTGAGCCCGGGCTGGTTGATACGGCTGACCAAATTCGGGATAGAAATGCGGTCGGCCAGCAGGATCAGTCTTTCATAAGCCTGCAATTTCAGGGTGGTTGTGGCCGTAGCATTATCCTTTTTAACAGGCTTAAAAGCTTTTTTAGCTTCTTTCCGCTGTTTCCAAAAAACAAAGGCCAGGGCTCCTGCAATGCAGAAAGCAAAGAAAATCGAAATGATCAGTTCATTGTTGCTAAGCGGCATCAGCTTTTGTTTAAACCTAAACGAAAATACGGAAAGCTATATTTCCATTCAATGGAAATAATTGTAAGGAGCAGAATCAAAAAATCGGGGTACTTTGCCAAAATCGCTCATTCAGCCATTCATGCCAAAGAAGATACAAACAGGTTCCGGAATAACCATACTCCCCATATACCAGGAAAAAGATACGGGCCCCCGGCCGGAAAATGCGGGGGAATTCCCATATACACGGGGAATTTATGCCGATATGTACCGGTCGAAAATGTGGACGATGCGCCAGTATGCCGGATTCAGTACGGCTGCAGAAAGTAATAAAAGATATCACTATTTACTTGGTCAGGGAGTAACCGGGTTAAGTGTAGCCTTTGACCTGCCTACCCAGATTGGATACGACAGCGATCATCCGCTGGCCGAAGGAGAAGTGGGGAAAGTGGGTGTGTCCATTGACTCCATCGCGGACATCGAAGAACTGTTCGCCGGAATTCCACTGGAAAAGATCAGTACTTCAATGACCATAAACGCAACCGGTTTTATCCTGCTGGCCTTTTATGTTGCCCTTGCAAAAAAACAGGGGGCTGATCTTAAGAAAATTTCGGGTACCGTACAAAATGATATCCTGAAAGAATACGCCGCACGGGGAACCTATATATATCCGCCCCGGCCATCCATGCGCATCATCACCGATATTTTTGAATGGTGCAGCATCGAACTTCCCAAATGGAACAGCATTTCCATTTCGGGATACCATATCCGGGAAGCAGGAAGCACTGCAGTTCAGGAAATTGCATTTACGCTATCTAACGGTAAGGCCTATGTGAAAGCAGCACTGGAGAAAGGATTGGATATAAACGTTTTTGGTAAAAGGCTCTCCTTTTTTTTCAACGCGCACAATAATCTTTTTGAGGAAGTGGCCAAGTTCCGGGCGGCAAGGAGAATGTGGGCACGGATCATGAAAGACCTTGGTGCCACGGATCCGCATTCAATGATGCTACGGTTCCACGCACAGACGGGAGGAAGCACGCTCACCGCACAGCAACCTTTGAATAATATTTCCAGGGTTACCATCCAGGCCCTTTCTGCAGTACTCGGAGGCACGCAATCCTTACACACAAATGGCTACGATGAGGCCCTCGGCCTGCCAACCGAGTCGGCGGCGGGCATCGCCCTTCGCTCCCAGCAGATCATCGGATTTGAAAGTGGAGTCGCAGAAACTGCGGATCCGCTCGGAGGAAGTTATTTTGTTGAAGGCCTGACCAGTTCCGTAGAGCAGGCTGCCTGGGCCCTGATCCGGAAAGTGGATGATTTTGGCGGCAGCATCGCTGCTATTGAGGAAGGATTTATCCAAAACGAAATTGCGAAAAGCGCGTACCAGCACCAACGTGAAGTGGAAACCGGAGATAGAATCATAGTTGGAGTAAATGCATTTCAATCGTCTGAAAAAGATCCCACACCCGTTTTCCGGGTAGACGATTCGATACGAAAGATACAAACGGAAAAACTCGCCCGTGTACGGGCCCAGCGGGACCATGCAAAATGCGACCAGTTATTGCAGCTTCTGAATGATAAAGCATCTTCGGGCGAAAATATCATGCCCGTTGTTGTTGAAGCTGTTGAAGCAAAATGCACATTAGGTGAAATCGCGGATACCCTACGCGAAGTATTTGGCGAATATTAATCCAGCGGCTGGGCATCAATCAAAACCACTTTTGCCAGTATGGTCGTGCTGATGGCAGATGTCAGCGTACCCCCATCTGCGCCACGCAGATCAATCGTTACTGCACCGGTGGTATGAAGGGAGCCATAAGCAACCCCGTCGAACACTTCGGGCAGGGTTTCATAAGTAACGCCATTGTCAAATGAAATATATACTTCCACCCCCCCATTCTGGTTAATGATGGCATCCAGCTCCGGAACGCTGAGTGTGGTATAAAAATAAACCGTGCTATCCGGATTTTGCCCCCTGACCCATTTTGTGGGATCAATACTATAAATTGCCGAATAAGCCTGGTTTACTGTCTGGTTCACCACCGTTTTTCTGCAGGCAGAAAACGACAAAAGGGCAAAAAGCGACAACAACGCGATTTTCATATGATGTTTTTTAATGAACAATTCCTCAAATCCATACCACAAAAATAGTTTAATCCCGTAAAAAATTACAAACTACTTTCGCGCAATATTTATACAAAATTCCTTTCATGCAAGCTTTTCTGAGAGAACTTTTTAAAGGACAGCATTTCGATGAAAAAAATTTTTTTCTTATCGCCGGCCCCTGCGTGGTGGAAAGTGAAGAATTGCTGGACAGTGTGGCTGCAAAGGTCTCTTCCATATGCCGCGAAATGGGTATTCCTTATATTTTTAAGGCTTCCTACCGTAAAGCCAACCGGACAAGTTCCGGATCATTTTCAGGCATAGGTGACGCGCAGGCCCTGGCCCTTTTAAAAAAAACCGGATTAAAATATAAAATTCCAACCACTTCAGATATTCATGCTCATGATGAAGCCGCTCCCGCCGCGGATTTCGTTGATGTGCTGCAAATCCCCGCATTTCTCTGCCGGCAGACCGATCTGCTTGTTGCCGCTGCGGAAACCGGAAAAGTGATCAATGTGAAGAAGGGACAATTTCTGAGCGGACCGGCCATGAAATTTGCTGCAGAAAAAATCCTGAATGCAGGAAACAAGAAAATTATATTCACTGAGCGGGGAAGTAGTTTTGGTTACCAGGATCTCGTTGTCGATTACCGGAATATTCCCTGGATGCAGGATCTTGGATATCCCGTTGTCATGGATTGTACGCACTCCCTCCAGCAGCCAAATCAATCAACAGGCATTACAGGCGGAAATCCGCAACTTATCGGCACGATTGCAAAAGCCGGCATTGCCGCAGGTGCAGACGGCCTTTTCATTGAGACCCACCCTAATCCCGCAGTCGCAAAAAGCGATGGCGCAAATATGCTCAAGCTGGATTTACTGGAAGAACTTTTGGGGAGATTGGTGAAGTTGAGGAAAGCCGTTATTGGTTGATGGTAGATAGTTGATGGTTGATGGAATTTAAATGCGAATTCGCACCTGAACTCCATCAACCATCAACCATCAACTATCAACTATTATATAGGGGGTTTCGTTTCGAAAACCTTATATATCTTTTTA
Source organism: uncultured Chitinophagaceae bacterium (assembly GCA_963705005.1). Lineage (GTDB taxonomy): Bacteria > Bacteroidota > Bacteroidia > Chitinophagales > Chitinophagaceae > Puia. The sequence goes on along the minus strand of CAVPIO010000004.1, from coordinate 1,090,286 downwards.
TGTTCAACCAGAATGCCAGAATAAAATAAACGATCAGGGGTGAGCCCATGGTGAGAAAAGAAATATAAATAAACCAGGTGCGAATTCTGGAACTGGCAATTCCCAAACGATCACCTATCGCGGTACATACCCCGAAGGCCTGCCATTCAATGAATTCTTTGAACCTGTTCATCACTCCACAAAATAAAAAAAATTGATTAAAACAGCAAGCGCCCGGGTAACCATTCACGCAATTTTTTGGTAAATTTGCATTTTAATAAGCCAATCTAAATTTTTCATGTGGAATAACTTTTAAAAATATCAGTTCATGGTTTTCGATCTGGATTTAATCAAAAAGATTTACGCCGCCATGCCCTCCAAACTCGCAGCGGCAAAAAAGGCTACCGGCAAAGCGCTTACACTGTCAGAAAAAATTTTATATACACATCTTTACTCGGAAACGGTTCAAAACTATAACCGCGGGCTGGACTACGTGAATTTTGCGCCCGACCGGGTTGCCATGCAGGATGCCACGGCCCAAATGGCGCTTCTGCAATTTATGACCTGTGGGCGGGAGCGCGTAGCCGTGCCTTCCACGGTGCATTGTGATCACCTTATCCAGGCAAAGACCGGTGCCAAAGAAGATCTTTCGACCGCACTGGATGTCAATAAAGAAGTTTATGACTTTCTGGCCTCCATTTCAAATAAATATGGCATCGGCTTCTGGAAGCCCGGAGCGGGCATCATTCACCAGGTAGTTCTGGAAAACTATGCTTTCCCCGGAGGCATGATGATCGGAACAGATTCTCATACACCTAATGCGGGTGGTCTGGGAATGATAGCCATAGGTGTCGGGGGCGCAGATGCTGTTGACGTGATGGCCGGCCTGCCCTGGGAATTGAAAATGCCTAAACTGATTGGTGTTAAGCTTACCGGACGCCTCAGCGGCTGGACCTCCTCCAAAGATGTTATTCTCAAAGTAGCGGGAATTCTCACGGTAAAAGGAGGAACAGGCGCCATCGTGGAATATTTCGGTGATGGCGCAGAAAGCCTGAGCGCTACCGGAAAAGGGACAATTTGCAATATGGGTGCTGAAATCGGCGCTACATGCTCCATATTTACCTATGATACCAAAATGTCTGATTATCTGAAGGCTACCGGCCGGGCAGAAGTAGCTGCACTGGCAGATGGCATCCGGAACCATCTTCGACCTGATCCCGAGGTTTATGCCAATCCCTCGGCTCATTATGATCAATTGATCGAAATTAACCTGGATGAGCTGGAACCGCATGTGAATGGTCCGTTCACACCTGATCTTGCATGGCCAATCTCCAAATTTGCCGAAGCAGTAAAGACAAATCACTGGCCCGAAAAGCTGGAAGTAGCGTTGATTGGCTCATGCACGAACTCATCTTATGAAGACATCAGCCGTTCGGCTTCCATAGCTAACCAGGCAATTCAGAAAAAATTGACAACCAGGGCCGAATTCACCATCACACCTGGAAGTGAGCAGGTTCGTTACACAATAGAAAAGGATGGATTTCTGAAGACCTTCGAGAAAATCGGCGGGGTAGTGCTGGCTAACGCATGCGGACCCTGCATTGGCCAATGGGCCCGGCATATCGACGACCCCACTCGAAAAAATTCGATCATCACTTCTTTCAACAGAAATTTTGCCAGACGAAATGACGGTCTTGCCTCCACTCACGCCTTTGTTGCATCACCTGAAATCGTTACTGCTTTTGCCATCGCAGGAGATCTCCGGTTCAATCCCCTGAAAGATACCCTGCGCAATGATATGGGGGAAGATGTCAAACTTGACGAACCCAAGGGGTTCGAATTACCTCCAAAAGGCTTTTCTGTGGATGATCCGGGATACCAGGCCGCAGCAAAAGATGGGAGTAAAGTGGAGGTGATCGTAAAGCCTGATTCCCAGCGGCTGCAATTGCTCGAACCATTTAAACCCTGGGAAGGTATTGACCTGAAGGGATTACGATTGCTGATCAAGGCTAAAGGAAAATGCACCACCGATCATATATCCATGGCAGGACCCTGGCTCAAATTCCGAGGACACCTGGACAATATATCAAACAATATGCTGATCGGTGCCGTTAATTTTTTCAATGAGCAGACCGACAAGGTCAAGAACCAGCTTACGGGAGAATACGGAGCAGTGCCTGTTACCGCAAGGGCATACAAGGCTGAGGGCCTTGGAAGCATCGTAGTGGGCGACGAAAATTATGGAGAGGGATCCTCCAGGGAACATGCGGCCATGGAACCAAGACACCTGGGTGTCAGAGCCATCCTGGTCAGGTCATTTGCCCGTATCCACGAAACCAATCTCAAGAAACAGGGAATGCTGGCGCTCACTTTCAACAATAAAGCAGATTACGAAAAAATACTGGAGGATGACGTAATTGACATCAACGGATTAACTCATTTCACAGAAGGTATTCCGCTTACCGTTGTGCTGAATCATGCGGATGAATCTTCTGAGGAAATCACGGTTAACCATACCTACAATGAACAACAGATCGAGTGGTTCAAAGCAGGTGGCGCTTTAAATGTGATCCGGACAGAATTCGCCAAATAAATATGGCATCACCCGCAGTTCAATCAGGAAAAATTCCACTCCCGGCCGGATGGAAAATACTGATATGGCTGACCGTTTTCATTGTAATTATCCGCCTTGTTTTTATTGTGGCCATGGGACCAATGCCCCAGGATGCCTACTATGATTTTTATGCGCAGCACCTGGCTCTCTCCTACTACGATCATCCTCCGGTTATTGCCTATTTATTACGCATTTTTACCACAGTCTTCGGCAAAAAAGTGTTTGCGCTCAAACTGGCCGACAGCGCCGTTACCTGGCTGAGCCTGCTGGCTTTTTACAGCCTTTCCAGGCGGTTCCTAAGCCTGCATAAGGCCAGATACGGAATGCTCCTGCTTCTTTCCACTTTTATGATCAGCGTACTATCACTGGTCTCTACTCCGGATGTTCCATTGATCCTTTCATGGACAATCGCCCTGATCTTCCTGCATCGTGCCATTTTCAAATCAGAAAAAATTTATTGGGTCTGGGCAGGGGTCATGACAGGTGTCTGTTTCGATAGCAAATACACAGCAGTATTCCTGATCTTAGGAATTTTCTTATTTCTGCTGCTTTCAAACAAATACAGAAGATTTCTATTTTCCCGCTGGTTCCTTATCTATCTATTTTGTTTTACCCTGACGATATTGCCGGTGCTGATCTGGAACATCCGGAATGGATTTGCTTCATTCAGGTTTCAGTCGGAAGGCAGGATGAATTCCATGGAAGGGCTGCAGGTGAATTTCAGCGATTTTGGCGGCGTAATCGGGCACCAGTCAGCCCTGCTCATGCCCATCCTGTTATTTTCTTTTTTTTATTTTCTGTACCGGATCATCCGGAAATATAAATTGCAAATCTCCCATATTCCAGATGATCAGTTATTTCTGCTGAGTTTTTTTGTTCCTCTTTTCCTGGGTTTTTTGTGCCTCTCCTTTTTTTATTGGGTGAAAATAAATTGGATGATGCCGGCATATGTTTCAGGGATCATCTGGCTTTGCAGATATTGGAATAAAAAATGGATCAGGATACAACTGATTTTCTCGCTCATTCTTCATCTCGCACTGGCTGTGGAAGTTATTTTTTATATAATTCCCGTACGCTCCGATGATACCTGGTTTGGATGGGAGGATCTCGCGCGACAGGTTAAGGAAATCAGGGCTGCTTATCCGCAGGCATTTATTTTTTCGGCAGACGATTACAAAACCTCTGCAATATTAAATTTTTATTTGCCTGAAATGGTTTATGCAAAAAATGTAGTCGGAGAAAGAGCACTTCAATTCGATTTTATCGGAACCGACCTGTTGCGGTTGAGTGGCCATGACGCCATCTTTATAGATTCGAATCCGCGGTTCACAAATCTGAATAATGAACCGGAGGCAATTCCTCGATTCTATTATAAATACTTCGACAGGATCTCAGCGCTCCATCCGATCCTGATTAAAAAAGGCGGAAATGTTGAGAGGAAGTTTTCTGTTTTTCTTTGTACAAATTACCATCCGCCTTCTGCGCATTCAGATCAGGCATCATCCGGATTGTCAGCATGGATAAGTCCGGCTCGTTAAAGCTTTTAAATAACCAGAAATAAAAAACTTCTTCCATAAAGGACAGGATATTATATTCGTTTTCAGAATGAATACACTTTCCATGAAATACCCTGCCATTTTATTGGCGCTGGTCCTTATATTCTCCTGCTCTTCCACCAAAAAGATTTCTTCTTCCGGAGCTAATTCCCGGTCCCTTCCGGAGCTTCCACCTTCTGAAATTGACATTCCTGTAAAGATTGCAGCAGCACCTATTATCGCCAAGGCCGAAAAAGTGATCCCGTCAGAATTTACCTCCGATGGATGGCCCAGTTTTGTTCAGCCTTCCTGCGATTTCCGCTATAAATACCGCTTTATCCGCAAAGCACTGCAGTTAGATTGCATCAACAATATCATCAATATTCATTTCGGCGGGGATTATCAGGTGGGAGGAAGTAAATGTTTGTGTACCGCCGGCATACCGGTGACTCCCTGGATTTCAGGCAGCTGCGGTTTCCCTCCCCAACCATTACGCAAAGTGAATATGGGTTTGCGAAGCACGCTTCAGTTTTTGCCAGGTTACCGCGTCCGGACAACAACAACAATTAGCGGCATTCAGCCGGTCGACAAATGCCAGGTATCCTTTTTTTCCAATGATATTACCCAGTTGGTGAGCGACAGCATTCGTTCTTCGCTGCTAACCTTTGCTTCAGCGATGGATCAGACCATTGCCGGACTTGATTTTTCAAAATTTGTAAATCAGGCGAAAGACAGCAGCTTCCGGAAAGTATCGCTTGGCAAATATGGTTACCTCCTGCTTAATCCTTCCGGCGCAAGAGTCGGGCAACTCAATTATGCAAATGACAGTTTTGCCATTTCATTCGGCTTATCCTTCAAGCCCCTGTTAACATCAGATCCTGTAAATCATTCTTCAGTACCCCCTGCATTTCCATCCCTGTTGCAAACAGAAACCAGGAGCGGAATAAGGCTATATGTGAATTTGGTTTATGATTATGCTTTTCTTACACGCTTGCTGAGAGATAGTCTGCATAATAAGGTATTTGAAGTAAAAGGCAGAACGCTTGTAGTCAAGGATGCTGAGATTAGCGGATCAGACAATAATCAGGTAAACATCCGGGTGGATTTTGCCGGAAGCAACCACGGAAGTATTTTTTTAAAGGGTACTCCAGTTTTGGATACCGCAAAACAAACGCTGATAATACCGGATATCCAGTATTCCTTTGAAGGGGAAGATCTGGCATTGAAAATAGGGCGCAGTCTTTTCAGAAATAAAATCCGCAAAAGCATAGAAGGAAAATCCTACCTGGATATCCAGGCATTAATCAATGCAAACCGTATACAGATCAATCAGCAATTAAGCAGGGAAATCATCAAGGATGTATTTTCCTATTGCAAATTGAAAGAATTGAGAATGATCGGCCTGCTTGCAACCAATGAAACCCTTCAGATACAATTGTTTATTTCGGGCGATTTAGCTATTGCATGTGGCAACCTTTAACAATATCTTTACGTAAAGGTTAAAAAGCTGAAGTGTCCGCGCTATTAACTTCACTTCTTAAAAGACCTTAAAAATCATTGCTTAACGGTAATCAGCACATTAGCGCATTATTGTCCGGCTGCAGGCAAAATGATCGCGGCAGCCAGAAGGAGTTGTATCAACTTCTGAAGGGGTATGCCGTGAAAATATGTTACCGTTATCAACACAATAACCATCAGGTAGAAGAGATCGTCAATGAAGGATTTACTAAACTTTTCAAAAACATCCACCAGTTTGAAGAACACCGGCATGTGGAAATTTCAATTGCACTTAAAGGATGGTTTAAACGGATCCTGGTGAATACCTGCATTGATTATTACCGGAAAAATGCGTCCTATATACATGGCCAGGTGCTTTCCGAAGAAACAGAAAGAATTGCCGATCATGGGGAAACCGGTCTGGATAAGCTGTCGTATAAAGAAATCATAGAAGCTATCCGGCTGCTTTCACCAGCATACAGGACGGTATTCAATCTGTTTGTAATTGAAGGAATGACGCATGATGAAATAGGCAAGCATTTGGGGATCTCCGTAGGAGCTTCCAAATCAAATTTGTCGAAAGCAAGAGAGAATCTCCGGAAAATACTGACCAAAAAAACCGATGTGAAAACGTATGTCGAACCTATCCGATAAAGACATTGACCGCCTGAGCAGGGAAGCGGCTGAGCATTATGAGCCGGATGACAGCATGATGTCCTGGAGCAAGATCGAACAGCAATTGTTCCAGCAGATTCCCGAGCGTCCGCCTGATATGCATTCGCCTTTCAGGGTGCAACCCCTGGTGTGGGGGCCTGCAGTTCTGTTGCTCACAGGTATAACCTATTTCATAGTAAAAAACACAACTTATCGCAAACATTCTACACTAAAAGGTCAAACAGAAAAAATAATCAGCCAGCCTGTGGAAAAAGTCGCGCAGGGCCAGGGCATCTCTGAGGATAATACGAAGCCAAGTTCTGCCCAGGCCGGAAATGCCCCGAAAGCGGCTGTGCCAACAGGAAAAACCGGGGTGGTTGCCGGATCCTCATCCGAAACTGCAAGCGAAAAAGCAACTGCCGCCGTCCATTCCAAACCAGATGGCACGGATGCGCCATCAGTAAATGCAAATTCACGGGGTGCCGGTTCAAAGGATTTATCTGCAAATACTACCGAAGGCAGAGCGTCTGAAAGCATAAATTCCGGCAATCATAGAAAAGTAAATAAACCGGAAATAAAAACAGGAGACAATAATTCAATTGCAAAAAAAACGGGTTCGCGCGGGTCGGCTGATAAAGGGTCCGCAGACCATGCCGGGAAAAATTATCCGGCAACTTCTGATGAGAATTCCAGTCGCCCGAACGGTTCTCTGACCAATGGATCAAAAACGAAAAATACGATTGCTTATGGCGCTGCCGGCCACAAAGCCAAAACCCCGAATCATAATGCCAAAGACCTTTCGGGTGAAGAAATCGATTTAAGTACTACCGGATCAGCAATAATTCAGCAGGATCTTTCTGCTTCTATGGTTTATGGATCAGCAGGACAAATAACTTCCGGCCGGACTGCACACGCATATGCGCTGCCTTCAGTGATCATTTCAAATGATCAGCCGGTGGTGAGTGGTAACGATTCCTCTTTGAACCGATTTACCAGTTCGAAAGAATCACAAAAACCACCGCTCCCCAAATCCTTGCAGATTAACCGATCACTAGTGTTCGGAATGATCATGGGGCCGGATTATACGAGTGCAGGCGGCATGACAAACGATCAGCTTAGTGATAACCTGGGGATTTCCATCGGGTACTATCTAACCGGCCGGATTTCTGTAAATACCGGAATATCCCTGACTACTAAGTATTACTGGGCCGAAGGGAAAAAATTTCAACCCCAGCCGCCACAGCCTGCATATGGCAATATAAATTCCCCCGCAGCTGCATTTCCTCGTATTGAGTCGGTGAATGGAACCTGTGATATATACGAAATTCCACTCACCATGCGCTATGATTTCAATCAGAATGGAAAGAACCGGCTTTTTGTGAACGGCGGCCTATCTACATACCTGCTGCGCAGCCAGGAATATACCTACTATTTTCATGACGGAGGACGTGCTTATGCGTGGCCAAATGAAAATGATACGCATATGAACTATTGGTTTGCCATCGGCAATTTGTCAGCCGGCATTGAACATGATCTCGGCAGGGGATTCAGTTTTCAGTTTGAGCCCTTTGTCCGCGTTCCTTTCCGCGATATCGGAGCAGGTAATTTGAGACTGAACAGTTACGGCATGGTATTTTCCTTTCGTTTCACGCCCGTTTTGGGAAGAACGAGAAAGTAATCCGGGCCAGGGCTTTCACAGCACGAGCGCAGCTTCTGCAGGTTGGTTTTCCAATACAGGCGATGCATCCCTCTTCCTGATTTTATTTCGGCGAAGGAAACGCAGATGCAGCCATCCGATCAGCAAGGCAATGATGCTCTCGGCCAGGACCGTGTTTTTTACACCCAGGTTCTGTGAAACAAATCCGATAAGCAATCCACCCAGGGGCTGCGTCCCAAACAAAACCATGGCATAAACGCTGATAACCCTTCCACGCATTGCGGGGTCGACTGATGTTTGGATCAGGGTGTTGCTTATGGTTACCTGGGACATCATGCCGAAGGCTGCGATGGCCACAAACAACAGTGCGAGCGAATAGTAAGGTATATGTGAAAATACAAGAAGGCCAAAACCAAAAATAAAGGTGTTCACCGCCAATATTTTGCTCAGGTTGGTGCCCGGTCTCAGTGATGCTAAAAATATTGCACCTGAAAACGCACCCAGTCCAATTACGCTGTCGATGATTCCGAATGTGGAAGCGGTGCCGTGAAATATGTCCTTTGCATAAACCGGTATCAGGGTACTGAAAGGCAAAACGAACAAACTGATCAGGGCGAGCATCCCCAGTATAAATTCAATATCAGGTCTCTTTCTGATATAATGGAGACCTTCCTTTAACTGCCCGATGGCATTTTTAGTTTGAGGATTCGGAACATACCGGGGAAGCTTCATGAATAATAAAGAAATGATCACAGCCAAAAAGCTCAGGGTGTTCAGGCCGAAGCATGTGTCGTTTCCAAACCTCTCTATCACGATACCTGCAATCCCGGGACCGATCAGCCTGGACAAATTCACCATCGATGAATTCAGCGCCAGCGCATTCGGTAAATCCCGCTTGTTACCAACCATGTCAATCACCAATGCCTGCCGTGCAGGAACGTCAAATGCATTGACAATTCCCAGCAAGACACTCAGCCCTAAGATTTCCCAAACCGTATAGTGCCTGAAAAATATCAGGGTTGTCAATAACAGAGCCTGTATCATGGACACGATCTGGGTTAAGAGCAGCACTTTATACCTGTTGTATCTGTCTGACACCACACCGCCTGCAAATGAAAATAGGAATGACGGAAACATCGTAGCAAACATCGTAAGCCCCAACATGAATTTGGAATGGGTAAGCGAATATATTACCCAGCTGACCGCTGTTTTTTGCATCCAGGTGCCAATAAGCGATACGGATTGTCCGGCAAAATACAACCTGTAATTGGGGCTCTTAAAAGCGCTGAATGTGTTTATCCTCATAATGAAAACCCCGTTTCAAATCCTTATCATCATATTATTTTAATCAAAATCCACCAGCCTCGTCAGTGGCCTGATCGCTCTCCGTAACATCTCCTGCTCTCTGGTTGTACAGGCGCTTTTCAAGGCATCATGCAACCATTCATCGCGTTCATTCCTCATCTTATACAATATTTGCTGGCCGGCTTTTGACAATGAAATGATCGCTTTCCTTTTATCTGTGGGGGAAATCCGACGGACTATATAACCCAGTTCCAACAGGTGGTTCAGGATCTGCGACATGGACTGGGTTGTGATTTTTTCCATCGCCGCAAGTTCGCTGGGCAGCAATTCCCCGTGCTGATCCAATAAGGAAATGGTCGACCGCTCTGTGAGTGATAATTTTTCACCCGCTGTGGATTGATTTCGCAGCTTTTTAATCAGCCGGGTAATAACTGTCCTCAGATCAGAAGCCAGCTTTTGGCTATTTTGCGTGTTCACCATAAATAAAAGGTAAACTTGTAAGTTTACCTTACAAAGTTAGTCAAATCTGTGGAAAGCTGAAAGTGAAAACTTTGACTTGAGGCTGATTTTTTCTATCTGCCTTTTCCCTGATCAAACCAAACAGCCCGGGTATCGTTCCAGCTGCCATTGTAATTAATGCAGAGCTCCTCTCCTTTTTTTACATCACGCACCGTAGTTACGCGAATAATCGCTTCATCAAATTCCATTTCGTAATCGCAGTTGGCCTGATAGTCATGATTGTATAGCGAAAGAAAGCCCAGGCCAATACAGCATTGAAGTTGACCCTTACCCCAGAGAAAAATATAATCATGCAAAAGGGTCTGATCAAGAAGTATCCTTTCCTCCCTGCTCAATACAATTACGGGTGATGCTTCGACCAGGGTTCCTTTTAACAAATCTTCTCCCGTAAAAACACCACGGCCTTTCCCGGTTACTGCATCAATAAATAAAGATGTTCGGATCATGGACGCAGGTTAAAATCACGGAGGGGCATGAAGAATGTTTCCCAAATGCAATTTATCAAGCCTTCGCTGTAAATTTGGCGCATGGCAGCAGAAATTGAAAATACTTCATTGGAAGAACAATTGCTCGCAGAGATCGAGTCAGGCGATACCCTGGCCCTGCATGCATTTCTGGATAAGCAGAATATCAGTGATGTGGCAGAACTTATTAACCAACTCCCTGACCGGGAAGGTGAAATCCTGGGGAATCTGAGCATGCACCGGGCTGTAAGCACGTTTAAGATCCTGGATTTCCCCACGCAAAAACGTATTATCCAGGAGCTCTCTCCCTGGAAAACGGCAGAATTACTCAACGGACTTCCAGCGGATGACCGAACTTCTTTTCTCGAGGACCTTCCGAGTGAAGTGGTGAAGGAACTGATCAAAATGCTGGATCCGGAAGAAAGGAAGATCACGCTGGCCCTGCTCGGATACCCGGCCAGCAGTGTGGGCAGGCTGATGACACCTGATTACATCGCGGTTCAGAAGGACTGGACCATCCGGCAGGTTATCCGTCATATCCGGACGGTCGGTAAGGATAGTGAAACCATTGATGTCGTTTATGTGGTGGATGAAAAAGGAGTTTTCATAGATGATATCAAGATCCGTGAGATTATCCTGGCCGATCCGGATAAGAAAATTGAGGAAGTGATTGACAATCGTTTCATTTACCTGAAAGTGACGGACGACCAGGAGACGGCGAGTCAGGCTTTCAAGATGAATAACAGAATGGCACTCCCGGTGCTGGACAATAATATGGTTTTACTGGGCATCGTGACCATTGATGACGTCTTGTGGGTAGCGACGGAAGAATTTACGGAGGATATTCAAAAGATCGGAGGTTCCGAGGCCCTGGATCATCCTTATCTGGAAACTCCGTTTTTACAATTGATCCGCAAACGGGTGGGCTGGCTCATCATCCTGTTCCTCAGTGAAATGCTTACGGCAACGGCTATGGCCTATTACAATGATGAACTGGCCAAAGTGCTTATCCTGACGAACTTTATCCCCCTGATCATGTCCAGCGGAGGCAATAGCGGATCCCAGGCTTCTACTTTGATCATTCAGGCCATGGCCCTGGGTGAGGTTACCATCAGGGATTGGTGGCGGGTGATGCGCCGGGAAATTTTTTCCGGGTTTATGCTGGGCAGTATTTTGGGCCTCATTGGTTTTACCCGCATTTTTATATGGCACCTGCTGATGATGCATGGATTTATTAAAGACATTTATAAACCCCACTGGGAACTGGTCGCCCTGACTGTAAGTTTTGCCCTGGTCGGCGTTGTTCTCTGGGGAACATTGGCAGGAAGCATGTTGCCGATCATCCTGAAAAAACTCGGAGCAGATCCTGCGGCTTCATCTGCCCCATTTGTGGCAACATTGGTAGATGTAACCGGATTAATCATTTACTTTAATGTGGCTCTTTATTTTATGAAAGGAATTTTATTATGACCACAATTACGGAATGGCCAATATTGGAATGCAGTTTGCCTGTTGATCACTACTTTAAAAATTTCCTTTCTTATGTGTGGAATTGTTGCTTATATCGGTCCAAGGGAGGCTTACCCTGTTATTCTTAAGGGGCTTAAAAGATTGGAATACCGTGGTTATGACAGTGCAGGAGTTGCTTTGCTCGACAAGGAGTTGAAAGTCTACAAAAAGCAGGGCCGTGTAGCCGGACTTGAAGAAAGCGTGATTGGCAAGGACCTGCACGCAAATGCGGGGATCGGCCATACCCGCTGGGCGACCCATGGGGAGCCAAGCGACCGTAACGCTCATCCGCACCTTTCCGCAAGCGGCCGCCTGGCCATGATCCACAATGGTATTATTGAAAATTATACCCAGCTCAAAAATGAACTGGTTAAAAAAGGATATCCGTTTAAAAGCGATACAGATACCGAGGTATTGCTCAATTTCATTGAATTCGTCCAGGATAACAGTCAATGCAGTCTGGAAGAAGCCCTTCGGATTGCACTAAAACGGGTGGTGGGTGCCTATGTGATCGTATTGCTCGACAGGGATCACCCGGACACTATTATAGCCGCGAGAAAAGGTAGTCCGCTTGTCATTGGCATTGGAAAGGGTGAGCATTTTCTGGCATCCGACGCCTCGCCGATTATCGAATACACAAAGGAAGTCGTTTATGTAAACGATTATGAATTGGCAATCATCAAATGTGATGAGCTCGTCCTCAAAAACCTGGGAAACGAAAAGATCACTCCTTATATACAGAAACTCGATCTGGAACTCACAGCGATTGAGAAAGGAGGGTATGCACATTTCATGTTAAAGGAAATTTTTGAACAGCCGGATACCATTTTCGATTGCCTTCGTGGCAGGCTGGATGTGGCCAAAGGAACCATCACGATGGCCGGAGTGGAAAACAACCTGGACAAACTCACACAGGCGAAAAGAATCATCATTGTTGCCTGCGGCACAAGCTGGCACGCGGGACTAATCGCTGAATATGTACTGGAAGAATGTTGCAGGATTCCCGTTGAAGTTGAATATGCATCGGAATTCAGATACCGGAATCCGGTAATCCATCCAGGTGACGTAATCATTGCGATTTCCCAAAGCGGTGAAACGGCAGACACCATTGTAGCGATTGAAAAAGCAAAAGAGCAGGGCGCTTTTATTTTCGGCGTAGTCAATGTAGTCGGGTCCTCCATATCGCGGATTTCTCATGCGGGCGCTTATACGCATGCAGGCCCGGAAATAGGTGTTGCCAGCACCAAGGCATTTACGGCCCAGCTCGTTGTGTTGGTTTTGATTTCCCTGAAGATCGCCATGGAAAAAAAATCGATCCCGGAAGAACGTTTCTCCAAGCTGCTGGCCGAGCTCCAGTCCATTCCTGAGAAAGCAAGGGAGCTTCTGCGCTCATCCGAACATATACGCAGCCTTTCTGAAAAATACAAGGAGGCGCGTGATGCACTTTACCTTGGCCGGGGATACAATTTTCCCATAGCTCTCGAAGGTGCTCTTAAGCTCAAAGAGATTTCCTATATCCATGCTGAGGGATATCCGGCAGCAGAGATGAAACATGGCCCCATTGCGCTCGTTGATGAAAATTTGCCTGTGCTGTTTGTTGCCACAAAAGACATATATCACGAAAAAATTGTGAGTAATATCCAGGAGATCAAGGCAAGGAAGGGAAAAGTTATTGCAGTAGTCAGCGAGGGAGATGAAACCATTATTGCAATGGCAGATGATATCATGCAGGTGCCATTAAGCGATGAATTAGTTGCACCTCTTCTTAGCGTGATACCTCTTCAGCTTTTTGCCTGCTTCCTTGGCATGGCAAAGGGTTATGATGTGGATAAACCCCGCAACCTGGCAAAAAGCGTTACCGTCGAATAAAGAATAAACAGGAATTGAATAATTATCGATGAATCAGATCAGCAAAACACCATTAAGGAAGCTTGGATACGATTTTGTTCCCGAGCGATATCTTCCCAAAGGAAAAGATGAATATTACCTGCGCATGGAACAAAATCAATCCGGCATCGTTTACCGCCAGCTGAAACTGGATGAAGTAGCGCTGCTGAATAAGAATGGGAACAGTTCGGATAATTGGAGTAATGTTATGGTTTCCGATATTTTTCTTCCTGAACTTGTTCATAACTGTTCCTTTTTCGGGCTGGTAAGGATTGGCCAGCTGGAACCTTATTTCCGGGAATTCCATAACCTGCGCCGACCGGTTGGTTTATACAATAGCACCATCATCAGCTCGGACATAGGAAACAATGTGGTTATTGATAATGTAAATTATCTGAGCCACTATATTATCGGCAACGATGTAATGCTGGTCAATATCAATGAACTGGCTACCACCGATCACGCAAAATTCGGGAATGGCATTCTCAAGGAAGGAGAACCCGAGTCTATCCGCATCCAACTGGAGATCTGTAATGAAAATGGCGGAAGAAGCATTATTCCGTTTGACGGCATGCTCCCCGGTGATGCCTGGTTATGGAGCCGGTTTCGTGAGGATGAACCACTGCAAAAGAGGTTCCGTGAGTTTACGGAAAACGAATTCGATAAAAGGCGGGGATACTACGGAATCATCGGCGATCGCACCGTAATAAAGAATTGCAGAATTGTAAAAGATGTTAAAACCGGTACAGACGCTTATCTGAAGGGTGCAAATAAACTGAAGAACCTGACCATTAATTCTTCTGCTGCCGCAAAATCGCAGATTGGCGAAGGATGTGAATTGGTCAACGGCATCATTGGAAGCGGATGCAGGATATTTTATGGCGTGAAAGCCGTGCGATTTATACTTGCCTCACATTCGCAACTAAAATATGGTGCAAGGCTCATCAATTCATATCTGGGCAATAACGCAACCATCTCCTGCTGCGAGGTATTGAATTCTTTGATCTTCCCTGCCCACGAACAACATCATAATAATTCATTTTTATGCGCTTCTTTATTGATGGGACAATCCAATATGGCAGCGGGCGCAACTATAGGATCCAATCATAATTCCAGGAGCGCCGACGGCGAACTGATTGCCGGGCGGGGATTCTGGCCCGGCCTCTGCGTAAGCGTAAAGCACAATTCGCGTTTTGCATCATTCATTATCGTAGCCAAGGGAGATTACCCCGCAGAATTGGACATCCCGCTTCCCTTCTCACTGCTCAGCAATGATATGTCGAACGACGAATTAATGGTCATGCCGGCCTATTGGTTTCTGCACAATATGTATGCCCTCGCACGCAACGCATGGAAATATGTGGATCGGGATAAGCGAATTGATAAAATCCAGTTGCTGGAATACGATTACCTGGCACCCGACAGTATACAGGAAGTAGCGGATGCCATGAAGATATTAGAGCGCCTTACCGCCCGTGCCTGGTTGCAACAGAGCAGCAAGTCTTTATCATCCTCTGAAAGTATTCCGGATGCAGAAATGATTGCGCTTGGCAAAGGGCTTTTGGAAAAAAACGATCCTTCACTGATCGAGCTGGAAATCACGGCAGACAATTTTGAAAACAGTTCCCGCAAAGTCCGGATAAATAAAGTTCCACTTGCATATCCCATCTATAGCGAGATCATTACTCATTATGCCATAAGCCGGATAGTGGAATATATCCGGGAGAAGCGCCTCGGAAACCTGGCAGATCTTCAATCGCAACTTCCCGATCCTTCGGTTCCGGAATCCTGGGTAAATGTGGGTGGTCAGCTTTTAAAAAGATCATCCCTGAATAATTTAGTATCCGGTATGCATTTAAACAAGATCGGAAGCTGGCAGGATGTCCACGCCTTTTACCAGGCTGAAGGAGAAAAGTATAAGCGTGATAAATTACTTCATGCACTGGATATCCTGTTTGAGGTTCATGGCATTTCAATCAAATGCGCCGACCCTGCTTATTTCAGGCAACTGCTGCAGAAAAGTATCGCCACCGCCGAGTGGCTTACCAATGGCATCCTGGTTTCCCGTGAAAAGGATTACGACAATCCATTTCGCAGAATGGTTTATGATTCCAATGCAGAAATGGATAAAGTATTGGGAAAGCCGGATGAAAACAGTTTCATTAAAACACAGTTCGAAGGTTTTCAATCATACCGGGAAAATATTGATTCACTGATCAAAAACTGGCCATTATAGAACTTGAAATTAGGGTTGGTCCAGGCAGCCAGATCTGAAAGATAATATTACCTTTAGGTGAAACGATTGAAATTGGCCCTGTATTCCCTTTCACTTCAACGTATTAAATGAAAAAAATCCTGCTCTTATCCGTTTTAACCGCTACTGCATGTTTAACCCAGGCACAAAGATTTTTTTACGTAGAGAAGGGAAACATAGCGGAAATGCCGCTTAAAAGGGATCTCTTGAAAGCATCTCAATTTGTTACGGAATCTCCATTAATGTCTGACTACATTTTAAAGACTGAAGTCGGTTTTCAAAAAGAATCCAATATCACAACCTTAAAAATTGTTTTGGAGGATTCCGCAACATTCAAAACCATATTTCTTACAAAGGAAGAATATGCTTTAGGTGCCTTAAAATTAAATCCCGGAATATTTTTGAACCTGGCTATGGAGACCCTTATAGAAAAAAATATTGATCAGATAATTCATTGCGCAAAGGATGATCATTTCCATACCCAGACAAGACTTATTGGATTAAGAAAAGACAAAACCTAGTTTTTCAACAATTTCAGTCCGAACGCTCTTCCTTTGGAATCCTGTCCATTGAACAGATATATTCCCGAGCCAAGATCCTGCAACGGCAGATTAAATTCCGATTCGCCCTGAGGTATACTGATTTTCCCCCGCCTGACTTCTCTTCCGGCCATCGACAGAATACGGTATTCCATGTTTTCATTTTCAGGCGACAAAATATGCAGTCTTTCCCTGCCGGAATTAAGAAACCCGGGCACCCAGTCCAGTTTTAAACCTCTATTTTCATTATATTGAATTCTTATCGTATTACTCGAATAAACATTCCCAAGGCGGTCTTCCATATTTAGTTTGTAATATTCAGAACTAACATTCAGAGGTTTTGGTCTTTTCCATAAATACCTGTTCTGGTTTTCACTTGCGGGTATTCGACCAATGACGATGAATTCACCTTCTTTAATTTCCATCAATTCGAAATGATCAGCGATCTCCGGCGATGCTACAGTCCAGCTGAACTCTGCATAACCATTCCTTTCCAGACCCTCAAATTGGATATTGGTTAAAGGCAATGGATTCTCCAGGTTAACCGTGCTCGCGAGCGTGAATGCCTTTCCGGAAAAATCATTTATGGAATTGCTTAAAACAGATCCATAAAACGCGGTGCCTGTGATTGCTGAATGGCCCGCATCCTGCCATTGAGTTCCCGAAAATCCTGCAACATCCAGGAATGCCGGGTCGGTTACTCCTCCGCTCTGAGGCGTTGCGAAGGAAAGTTCAACATTTGCCGAAGCGGGCAAAGGACCATCCGGGGAGATCTTCCAATATTCCATTTTAGACAAATGGTCGATCCCGATTCCTAAGACAATACCAAGGGAAGAAGGATTCTCATCCATGTATTCCACTGTAAAGTTCCCGGTTGCGTGTTTCAGTTCCAGCCACCGCAGGTATCCGTTCTTTCCTGTAGGAAAAATAAAATATTCGTCGTTGACCAATCCTTCTTTTCTTACAGGCCCATCCACAAAAGACCCATTTACCCCGGAGCTATCAACATATATTCTGCATCCCGATTCCAGGTTCAGCAGATTACTGGCGGAACTGATCAGGTTTCCTTTCAGCAATTCCAACCGGTAAGGCAATGATAAGGGCGATTGCAGTTTACATCCCTGGGGATTATTGATGCGCATAACGATATCGTTAACCACGGATCCTCCTGCGGCAATCATCTGAAGCCTGGTCCCATCCAGTTCAATACAGGGATCCGCTACGCTGGTCGAAGTGACCATGGCCCCCGATGACTGCACAAAATCCCCTTTTAAATGCAGGACCGTACTATTGCCCGACCCGCTGGCCAGGTTCAGTATTCCTCCTTCCTGAATAAAATCCCCATTTACCACTATATTACCGCCGGATCCGCTGAGGTCTACACTCAGATTAACGTTTACCCTTATGCGCAAATCGCCGCGAATATTCAGTGGATTGCTGCCGCTGCAGGTATAATTTACTTTTGAACCGAAACTGGCCGCACTCAGGCTGAGGCATCCATAAGTCCGGTTACTAACTGAAATAGTATAGGACGCCCTTGGAACATCAAATTCAAACACTCCCCTTTCCGTACCGGGAGCAGTAGACAAGATCCTCAGGATACCATTTGCGTGGGAAGCGCGGGTTTGATGGATATATCTGCCGCCGTCATTAATACGCATCGAGTCAGTAATGAGCAGGGATTCACCGCCTGCAATCCCGGAAGCATTCCGGAAGATGGCGCCTGCATTCAGCAGGATTCCATATCCCGGACCAGTTACGGTCAGCGCATTGGGTTCTACATTACTGGAAGGCAGGATCAGTTCTATTGTATTCCCGCCAGTAGGGGCAATAGTAATTGTTCGAATTTTAACTGCCTGATCAGGCAGCTTCACCTGATAAGATCCAGGGAATTCAGAATTGTCCAACAGAATATCGTCCGTCGTATCAGGCAGGGTTCCGTCAGTCCAGTTCAAAGGGTCGGTCCAAAGGCTGTCCCCGCCATTGCCTGTCCAGGATTTTAAACTACCCATTGCTATATAAGGAACCAATACCAACAGGAACAAGCTGATCCGCTTCCCGCTCTTATTTTGAAAAATACCAGCGCTCATGAATGCAAAATAGCATCTGAGATAGGGGAAGTCAATACAACGAAGTGGGGATTTGGTTGATGGTTGATAGTTGATGGTTGATGGACGTCTCTAAAATTTACATAACCAAAAAAGGTATCAAGGTAGATACTGATGAATTCAATTTGGCTATTGCACAAAAAGTCCATCAACCATAAACCTAATAAAAAATCCTTTCCGTGAAATGCGGAAAGGATTCAGAATTTAAACTGTTCGTATTATTTCTTCAGCGCTTTTTTGGCGCTGTCTACCGTATTGGCCATTTTAGCTTTTGCAGTATCGGCAGCAGCTTTAATGGTTGAGTCTACCTTTGCTGCCGCAGAATCAACGGCGGCCTTTGCTGTATCAGCCGCAGCAGAAACTGCAGAATCCGCTTTTGAAGTGGACCCGCTTCCGTTGCAAGCTGTCATGGCGGCAGCGATAACGAGGAAGGTCAGGAATTTTTTCATCAGTGGTTATTTTATTTGCGCGCAAAGCTATGTAGTTTTTATATATATGCAAATTTTTCTGAATCCGGGTTCGCTATTTAAGGCTGTTCATTTTTTTCTGAAATAAATACGGATGGGCACTCCTTCCAATGGAAAGCTTTTGCGCAGCTGGTTCTCCAAATAATTTCTATATGGCTGCCTGACGTCATCCGGATAGTTGCAGAAAAATGCAAATGAGGGCACGGGCGTCGGCAACTGCGCTACATATTTGATCTTAATGGCGTTTCCCCGAACTACCGGAGCATGATAGGCTTCCACGGCTTTTAACATCACTTCATTTAGCCTGGATGTCGGAATCTTCCGCTGCCGGTTTTCATATACCTCAAGGGCCGTCTCGATCACTTTGAATATCCGTGTTTTCTCGGTTGCAGAAATAAACAGGATAGGCAGGTCGGTAAATGGAGCAAAGCGGTCTTTAAGTAGTTTGTCAAAATCCCTGGAAGTATTGGTTTCCTTTTCCATGAGATCCCATTTGTTTACGACCACTACAATTCCTTTTCCTTTTTTCACGGCCAGGCTGAATATATTCAGATCCTGGGCCGTCAGGCCCTTCTGTGCATCCAGCATCAACAGGCAAACATCGGCCTCATCCATGGCCTTGATGGCGCGGATAACCGAATAGAATTCCAGGTCCTCATGCACTTTTGTCTTTCTTCGGATACCCGCCGTATCGATCAGGATGAATTCCTTGTGAAATAAATTGTAATGGGTGTGGATGCTGTCCCGCGTGGTGCCTGCAATTTCACTTACAATTGCCCGCTCGCGGCCCACGAGTGCATTCAGCAAGGATGATTTTCCCACGTTGGGTTGACCAATGATGGCGAATTTCGGCAATGGGGAATTGGCGGTTCCCTGGTCGTTTTCCGGAATAAGCTCGGTAATGGCATCCAGTAATTCGCCGGTACCGCTCCCGGTCATGGCCGATATAAAAAAGATATTATCAAAACCCAAACTATAAAACTCAGCAGCCTCCAGGAGGCGGTCGCTGTTGTCGACCTTATTCACCGCCAGAAAAACCGGCTTGGTCGATCGCCGAAGCATGTCGGCCATCGCCTCATCCAGGTTGGTGATTCCGGCTACCGTGTCCACCATGAATATAACAGCATGCGCTTCTTCCACAGCAATCATCACCTGCTTCTTGATCTCCTGTTCAAATACATCATCGCTTGCGGGAACAAAACCTCCGGTATCAATCACATTGAATGATTTTCCGTTCCAGTCGGAAATGCCATACTGCCTGTCCCGGGTTACCCCGCTCTGGTCATCCACGATGGCCTGCCGTTGCTCGAGCAGCCGGTTAAATAAAGTACTCTTCCCTACATTGGGTCTTCCTGTAATCGCGACCGTAAATCCGGGCATTTATTTAAAATAATATGATGCTGATCTAATATCCATATTCACGGAGGTGCATTTCATTGTCGCGCCACCTGGGGCGCACTTTTACAAACAATTCCAGAAATACTTTCCGGCCGATGAACGCTTCAATATCCTTTCTGGCTTCCGTGCCCAGTTTCTTGATCATCTTGCCGCCTTCACCCAATAAAATTCCTTTTTGCGTTTCCCGCTGCACAATAATATCCGCCTGAATCTTCGTTAGATTTTCCTTTTCTTTATAATCCTGAACCAATACCGTGCTATGATAGGGAATCTCATCTTCATACAAACTGAATATCTTTTCCCGGATGAGTTCGCCGGCAAAAAATTTAACCGGGCGGTCCGTCATTTCTTCTCCATCAAAAAATGGTTCTCCCTCCGGCAGCAATTGAATAATCCTTTCCAGGAGATAGGCGATCTGTAGATTCTTCAGGGCGGATATGCCAAAGGCTTCATTACAATATTTCTTATTCTCAAAAAATATTTTGCGGGCAAGGATCTCCTCTGCCGGTATCCGGTCGCATTTATTGATCAGGACCAGGGCTTGGGATTTCAGATGAAGGGCAGAAAATAGTTTGTCATTTTCACCAGGATCATCGCGGCCGTCCATCATGAGCAGCGCCAGGTCCGAGTCCGTAACGGAATGTTTAACCGTGTCCATCATTTTTTCGTGGAGCAGGTAGCGGGGCTCGATTATGCCCGGTGTGTCGGAAAAAATCACCTGGTACCCGTCTCCGCTCAGGATTCCCCTGATCCGGTGGCGGGTCGTCTGCACTTTATGAGAAACAATGGCCAGTTTCTCGCCCATAAGGGCATTCAGCAGGGTGCTCTTACCCGCATTGGGCTTGCCAAAAATGTTCACAAAACCTGATTTCATAAAACGGCTGCAAAGGTAGATAATCATAAGCCAATACCCGCAGCCTTCTCCGGCGGGTATTGGCTCAGTTGAGACAATACCCTCTGGCGAAGGTTTTGCAGGGAACCGATGGCCCGGTCAAACGAAATTTCATTGGAATTCAAACGGGAATCCCTAATTTCGTTGTTTAAACACTAAATTTTAATTTTTTATGGCAATCGTCAAATGGACACTCGATCCCGTGCACTCGGAGATCCAGTTCAAGATACGTCACCTCATGATCACCAATGTAACGGGCTCTTTGCCAAAATTCGAAGTTCAGGTGGAAACACAGGATCTGGACTTCATGACCTCCAAGGTAATGTTCACCGCAGAAACTGCAGCCGTAACCACCAGCAATGATCAGCGGGACCAGCACCTTCGCAGCCCCGATTTTTTTGATGTTGCCAAATATCCGGTTTTGAGTTTTAAGGCTACCCGCTACGAAAGAGTGGATGACGATTCATATGAATTGTATGGCGATCTGACTATCCGCGACGTGACCAGGAACATCAAGCTGGATGTGGAATTCGGAGGCGTGATTACGGATCCCTGGGGAAATACACGGGCTGGATTTACAATCAACGGAAAAATTAACAGGAAAGATTTTGGGCTCAATTGGTCTGCAGTTACGGAAGCAGGCGGACTTGTTGTTGGAGACGAGGTTCGGATTCATGCCAGCCTGGAATTAATCAGGCAGGCATAGGATATTCGCATGGCTTCAATATATTTGAAGCTATGAAAAAGCTTATTGGTCTGTTGTGCATGGGATCGGTTCTTTTTTGCGCCGGGCAGAAAAAAACAGATCCCATGATTTTTGGAAACAGCATCCGCGCAGAAAACCTCAGCAAGGATCTCTATATCGTTGCAGGAAAATCATTTGAAGGAAGGGAAACCGCCACCGAGGGCCAAAGAAAAGCAGCCGCATACATAGAGCAGGTTTTTAAAAGCCTTGGACTAAAACCCGGAAACGGAGTCTTCCTATCAGCTCCCATACCCGGTATACCAGGACAGTCTCCTCTCAACTCAAATTCGCGTAAACGATGATAGTTTTGATCTATACAAAGATTATGATCTTTCCATCGCCGCTAATTATTCCGCGAGTTTCGGCAGCCATGACATCGTATTTGCCGGTTACGGGATTTCAGATTCTTCATGGGATGATTACAGGGGATTGAATGTGCAGGGAAAGGTTGTCATTATCCTGAATGGGTATCCGGAAGGCTTACTTCAGCGGCAGGCCGGCAGAAGGATATTCAAATCATTTGCGAAGCAGGACGCGGCCCAGGCGCACGGCGCAATCGCCTTGCTGGTAATCCAGCATGATTTCCCGCATGCGGCCATATCCCCGAAAGGAAATATGTACCTGAATGCGTTTCACAGTTCAGTCCGCCCCATTACTATCAATATTTCGGCAAACATCGCCAGATCCATTATGGGCCAGGATTATGATTCAATTAGTAATGCATCGTTCAAGCCCAAAACCTATCACAAGAATATTTGGGTTTCCCTCAATAAAGAAACGAAATTCCTGCAAAGCACAGATGTGCTCGGATACCTGGAAGGCACGGATCTGAAAGATCAATTCCTGGTTATTTCGGCGCATTATGATCATCTTGGAATTCGCGACTCGTTAATTTATTACGGGGCTGACGATGATGGCTCAGGTACGGTAAGCCTGCTCGAACTGGCCTCGGCATTTTTGAAAGCCAGGGCTGCCGGGGAAGGTCCCCGCAGAAGCATACTCTTCCTCGCGAATTCCGGAGAAGAAGAAGGCTTATGGGGATCGGCTTTCTATACAAATAATCCTGTTTTCCCGCTTGAAAAAACAACAGCCGACCTGAACATTGACATGATTGGAAGAAAGGACCCCGGAAGAAAAAAGGGCGACCCGAATAACTACGTCTATGTGGTGGGAGATGATAAACTCAGTTCGGAATTGTCTCCGTTAACCGCGGCAGTGAATAAAAAATATACGAAACTGGAACTCGATCATAAATTCAATGACCCGGAAGACCCGCTCAGGATCTATTACCGGAGCGACCATTTCAATTTTGCCAAAAAGGGAGTTCCTATCATTTTTTATTTTGACGGCATTCACCACGACTACCATCAACCGACGGATACGCCCGATAAGATAAATTATGACCTGCTGGAAAAAAGGGCAAGGCTCGTCTTTTACACCGCCTGGGAAATGGCCAACCGGAACGAGATGATGAAGAGAGATTTGCCGGAGGTCACCGAGGAAAGATAGGTTGATAGTTGATAGTTGATGGTTGATGGAAAGCAGGTGCGGGTTTCGTACCTAAAGTCCATCTACCATCTACCATTAACAATGAAATTCAGAGTAATAAAAACTAGCCCTTAGCCGCAGGCTTCTTCGGATCGTTTGTTCCATTTTCAAATTCCTGCTTTACATTATTTTTTGCATCGTTGAATTCGCGCATTCCTTTACCAAGTCCTCTCATAAATTCCGGGATCTTCCTTCCTCCAAATAAGATAAGCACCGCTAAAATGATCAAAATCCATTCACTGCCTCCTGGCATCGCTAACAAAAGATGACTAGTCATAAATAAGCCGTTTTGAGAATTGAAATTACCCCTTAATCAGCATCTGCACAAATCAGGTTTCATGTTCCGCGTCTTCGTTTTGAGATTTATCCGGCATTCGCCTGCTTCCCCTTGCGGGTTCTTCCGGTTCAGCAGGCCCCGGGAGATGATTATAACCGGGATCCGGGAAAAATCCCCATTCCTGAAAATTCAGATCCGATAGCTATAAAAAGGCCCTGATTTATTCCCTTTTATTTCGGAAAATCCAGCGTTTCCAGGTTTCTTATCTGCTGATTTATACGTGTTTACCCTTAGATGCCCACATTTAAAGTCCATTCAGCACAATGCTTCCTTAGCCAGGCCCAATATTCCGGCCGATTATCAGAAAAAATCATTAATTTACCCGGCAACGATTGTTCACTCCAAAATTGCATCATGAAAAAAGTAGCTGAGATCTTCCTGCATAAGGAAAGAAAAATTACGGCCGTATCTCCCGTCACTTCGGTTCTCGAAGCGCTGCAGATCATGTCCATTCAAAACATCGGCTCAGTAATGGTGATAGATAACCAGGAATATCTTGGCATAATGACAGAAAGGGATTATTCCAGGAAAGTAATTTTGAAAGGAAAGTCTTCCACCGATACACCTGTATCTGAGATCATGTCAAATGACCTTCCCGCAGTAAACCTTCAGGACAGTATCGAACATTGTATGCAATTAATGGCGGAAAAGAATATTCGTTATTTGCCGGTTTTTGAGAATGATAAAATATTCGGAATCGTTTCCATCCACGATTTGATCCGGGAGACCATCCAGCACCAGCAGGAAACCATTTCCCAGTTAAAAGACTATTTACACGCCAGCATGTAGGCCCGGGGCTCATCAGCTCATAAAAAACCAGAGACTCCTTTATGGGAGTCTCCGGTTTTTATATCCGCTCAGGCAGATCAAGAAAGGGATTGATGATTAGTTTCCTGTCTATCCCTTCGAGTTAACAATTAAACCTCATATACAGAAAGTATCGTACCAAATTTTATTTCCCCTGAGGATTAGCTCATTTATAGTAACCGGAAGGATATTTGAGGAAAATATGTAACAGCTGAGAAGAATTTACACATCTCGTTAAAACCTGTTGTTGATATGGATTTTGGAAGAATTGAGCCTGCAAACCTGAAGACCGTCCATTTTGAATTACGAAGGGAGCCTCCATGGAATAAAACGATTTTACCGGGGAAAAATGCCGCACCCAGGGTCTATCTCGGCTGTGCGAAGTGGGGAAGAAAGGAATGGGTTGGAAAGCTCTACCCTCCGAAAACAAAGGAACGGGACTTTCTCAGCCAATATGTTCGCTATTACAACAGCATAGAGCTGAATGCTACTCATTACAAGATATACGGAGCCACAGGGATCGGGCGCTGGAGCAAAGTGGCTGGCGACAAAGATTTTAAATTCTGCCCGAAAATGTACCAGGGCATTACACACCGGGGAAATTTAAAGAGCAAGGGTTTTCTGACTACGGAATTTTTCCGGGGCATTCTTGCATTTGAAGATCATCTGGGACCGGTATTTATTCAGTTCAACGAATCTTTCGGGCCGAAAAGAAAAGATGAAATGTTCGTATTCCTTAAGTCACTTCCCACAGATATGGTTTTTTTTGTGGAGGTCCGGCACCCGGAATGGTTCAGTAACGATGCTTTATTCAAGGAATTATTATCGGGCCTCAGTTCCCTGAATATAGGCATTGTAATCACGGATACCGCTGGCCGAAGGGATTGTTGCCACATGCACCTGACAATTCCTAAAACTTTCATCCGCTTTGTAGGAAATAGCCTTCATGCGACCGATTATGCCCGTTGCGACGAGTGGACCAAAAGGATAAAAACATGGATGGGCGCCGGTATAAATGAAATATATTTTTTCATGCATATGCATGACGAAGCCTATTCTCCCGAGCTTACCCAATACCTGGCCAGGAAACTCAATGAAGTTTGCAAACTTCATTTACAGGTCCCCGTTATTCTTTCATGAATGCTGGACCGCCTGGTCTGGCTCATGGGCTTCTCCGATCCTTCCGGCAATATCCGTGAGCCGCTCTTCTTCTGCCACCACCCTTTTGGGTTTTCCATTGATCAAACTCCATTTGATCAGCCGGATATGCCCTGAACTGATCTCAATTCCCGTAATTGTGCCGTCATCGAAACAACAGCAGCCGGAATTGAAATAAGAGGGCTTCATACCTCTAAGGGGATGGTGCACAAAATCATACTCCCGCTGGCGCCGGGGAATTTCCGATTCGATTTTTTGTATGGCATCTGTATTGCCGGCATTCCTTGCATTTTCCAAATTATAATACAATCTTTCCAGATGGGTCATAGAATTGAAAACAGGCTGATGGGTATGACCTGTTACCAGCAATACATTTTTCTGACCAGCACTCCATTCATACATATAACTGTTATGAAGGGTTTTTAAGTGGTCATTGGTCGATGGATTATTCGTATTTATTTCAAGAAGACTTTGGAGCGGCCCCCAGATATAACTTACGAACCATTTGCTGAATGCATTCCCGTCACTTTGCCTGTCGCCCTGGTGGCCGTGCGTACAGAAAATATCGATCTCCGTTCCCGTAGTTAACCCGACGCGCATAACCACGCCGGTATAGATCGGAACAGCCGTTCCATAAATTTTTTTCAGATAGGTCACGGATAGCGGGTCATTATCCCAGAAAAGGTCATGGTTTCCAAAAACTTTGCAATAGGAATTCCGGTCAATAAAAAGCCTTTCCCGCCCGAATACTGACTGGTTATGCTTCACTATTCCGAAAATGGTATTTTCCCAGAGCTCCTCGCAATCACCCAGATTGATAAAATAAAATTTCTCCTGGTCATAGTAGTCAAGAGCAGCAAGATAACAGGGCTCACAGACAGCAAAATCATCCGAACCATCCCTGGTACCCCGGTGCTGATCACTCAGGATAATCACTTTGCCTTTTTCTGCAGCAAAGCTGAAATGGCAGACCTTGCCGCTTTCCGTTTGCGTCGCCTCCAGGTACAAGGAGGTTAGCGCCTCCAGCACGGCCGTTTTATCGGGATCCGAAGAGACCCTGTTTGCGATCCAGGTAACCGGTCTTTTCAATAAAAATCGCAACACTTTCCGAATCATGTGGGGAACGGGAGATTCGCTCATACCGGAATTTTAGCTATCGGGAAATAACCCGGCTTTCGCCGTTTTCGTAACCGATTACAAGTCTGCTTGCTATGTTTATGAAAAGTCCGTTGTCCACGACGCCCGTAATAGCATTTATTCGACCGTGTGTAGCCTCCGGATCTTCAATTTGTCCAAATGCACAATCCACAATATAATTGCCGTTATCCGTGAGATAAGGTCCTGATTCATTCATGCGCCGGGTTGGGTTGCAGCCGAGTAAGCTCAGTTTTTCAAAAGTTCTTTCCCATCCGAAAACCACCACTTCCACGGGCAAAGGAAATTTCCCCAGGATTTTTACCATTTTAGAATCATCGGCAACAATAATTAACTGGTTGCTGTTGGTAGCAACGATCTTTTCGCGCAGAAGGGCGCCCCCGCCGCCCTTGATAAGACTCAGTTGTTCATCCGCTTCATCCGCACCATCGATCGTAACATCAATCGTTCCGATATCTGCAAAACTGTAAATGGGAATACCCAGCGAACGGCCATGCTCTTCAGACCGGACGGAAGTGGCTATGGCCCTGATCCTCCATTTTCGTTTTTTCATTTCCTCAGCAATTTTTTCAATGGCCCAATATGCTGTTGAACCGGTGCCTAACCCGATGGTCATTCCATCATCCAGAAATGAAACTGCTTTTTCCGCGGCAACTTGTTTTGCATTCATACGCTGCGCATTGATTCAGGATTTTTTGTAATTATCACAGGCCGAAAATTCTCCCGCTATTATTTGGTCTCTTCGGGCTGGGGTTTTTCGCGGATCAGCACCAGATCAGCCGCATCCACGGTAATCGGAATCAATCCAACCTGCACCACGGCTTTTTTCCCACGGATTTCACGCACCACCCCAATCTGGCGGTTTTTTTTCATCTTCACTTTATTGCCAGGCTGAATAACACCTTCTACTTCCAGGTATTTGGCATCAAATTTCTTTTTGATTTGCTCGCTTAAAGGCTTTTCTTTCTGATTAAATAAAAGTGCCTGCATCTGTTTGATCACCTCCTGCTTATTTTCAATCTTCCGCCAGTCGAATATAATCTGTTTCAGCTTTCTTTCCATCTCTTTCAGGTACACGATGCGTTCTGCCGAAATTTTGTTTTGTTCCTTCAACAATTCCAGCTGCTGATGGTGTTTTTCCTTATGCAGGGTCTTTACCATTTCCGATTTCAACTGCTCATTTTCTCTTATCAGTTTTTGCAATTCCTTATCCTTCTGCTCTATCTGTCTCAGATCCTGTTCCGTCCGGTTCAGTAGTTTATCCAGCCGGAAATGGTCCTCGTCCACAAGCGCCCTCGCCTGCCGGATCAGGTCAGGATGGAGACCTATCCGTTCTGCAATAGAAAAAGTATAAGAGCTGCCTGGTTTACCCGGGATCAGTTTATATAGCGGCTGCAGGCTCTCTTCGTCGAATGCCATCGCCCCGTTCATAATGCCCGGTGTTTTATTGGCCATCACTTTGAGGTTTAGATAATGGGTGGTAACGATACCATAAGCATGCTTCTTAACCAGTTCCTGCAGGATCACTTCGGCGAAAGCGCCACCCAGGTTCGGATCACTGCCGCTCCCCAGCTCATCAATAAAAAAAAGTGTGCGGCCATTGGATTGCTCCATGAAATGTTTCATGTTCATCAGGTGCGAACTGTATGTGCTCAGCTCAAATTCGATGCTTTGCGTATCCCCGATATGTATCATCAACTGTTTGAAAATGCCGAGTGTGGAATGAGGGTGAACGGGTATCAGCAGGCCCGACTGCAGCATCAGTTGCAGGAGGCCCACCGTTTTCATGGTGACCGTTTTCCCTCCCGCATTCGGCCCGCTGATCACGAGGATCCGATTTTTTTCATCCAACCTGATCTGTGTGGGAATCGTAGGTTTGTGCGATTTTTTATGGTACAGCAACAACAATGGATGATAGGCATCCATCAGATGTAAATGCGAACCATCCCGTATTGCCGGATTGATTCCATTTATGTCCAGGGCCAGCCTGGCTTTTGCGGCAATAAAATCATATTCCCCTGTAATCGCTGCATAAGTCTTCAGCAATTCAGCATAAACGGAAAGTCTGCCTGTAAGTTCACGGAGGATCCGGATCACTTCCCTGCTTTCGGCGTGCTCCAGGGAGAAAATCTCATTATTCACTCCGATGGTTTCCTCAGGTTCAACAAAGGCAGTTTTGCGGCTGTCGCTTTCCCCGTGAAGAATGCCTTTTACCTGGCGTTTATTTTCTGCAAAAATTGCCAGCACGCGACGGCCGTTTAAAAACGCTTCTTCCGTTTCAGCTATATACCCGGCCTTATTTAATTTGGAAAGGATCCGGTCAAACAAGCGCCTCAGTTCCTTCCGTTTAACAAAAAGGGACATCCTGATTCCGGCAAGTTCTGCAGAAGCCCGGTCGCGTACCTGCCCGTTTTCTTCCAGGATCTCATCTATAAAAGAGATGATCTGCTTTTCATAATAAGTCTCCCGGATCAGGTCCGCCAGCGCCGGGTAAGCCAGTCTCTTTTCTTTATCAAACCAATGAAAGATATTGCGGAGATTGTCTGCGAGCCTGCGGATCAACAGAAATTGCTCCCCGCTCAGAACAGCACCCGGAAGGCTCAGTAGTTTGATTTCATGTGAAGAATTCAGACTATCTTCATTAGAGAAATGCTGGCCCTGCTGAAGAAGCATTTTGAATTCAGCCGACTGCTGCAATTCATGTTGTATAAGTTCAAAACGAGTGTGGACGCGCAGGTTTATGGCCTTCTCCCTGGCATGTGCGGATTTGCAGTGGGTTGCCAGCAGCTCCCGGATTTTGTCAAATTCCAGTTGAGCAAGTGCCGATTCCGGGAAGTATCTGATCATTCAAAACAAAGATAAGTTAACGAACATTTAAAAGGATTCAATTGTCATATATATTGCAATCCACATCCCGCTCCACTACGTATCTTGTTAAAGAAAAAGAATGAAAATCATTATGTTATCAGCTATACTTTTAAGCATTTTTACGATCGCTTCCTGCAATTCATCATCAACACAACAAACAACTATGACCGAAGAGAAAATTCCGCCAGGAATCAGGACGGATACCGCCACTTTTGCAACGGGATGCTTCTGGTGCACTGAAGCCATTTTCCAGGAACTTAAGGGTGTACTAAAAGTGACATCCGGCTATTCCGGCGGAACAGTCAGCAATCCTTCCTATGAACAAGTGTGTTCCGGAACAACAGGCCATGCAGAATGTGAGCAGATCATTTATGATCCCAAGCAGATCAGTTTTGACGAACTATTAGAGGTATTTTGGGAATCCCACGATCCAACATCCCTTAACCGCCAGGGCAATGACGAAGGAACTCAATACAGAAGCGCCATTTTTTATCATAATGCCGAACAAAAGGAAAAGGCGGAACAATACAAAAAGAAACTGGATCAGAGCGGCGCTTATGATAAGCCCATTGTAACGGAAATAACCGCATTTAATACATTTTATCCTGCTGAAAATTATCACCAGGATTATTACAGACTTCACGGATCACAGCCATACTGCACTTTTGTTATCCGTCCCAAGGTGGAAAAGTTCGAGAAAGTATTTAAAGATAAATTGAAGACCCCCAAATAGGCGTCTTAAACTATTTCGTATCCCGATTTTAGCTGTTCAAAAAAATGGATATGATACAGGGAACTGCGACTATCCTGTATTTTTTTTGAGTTTATGATCCGTCCTACCAGCATCATGTGGCTTCCAAGTTTAAAATGATCCGTTATTTCAATTTCCCTGTATGATGAGGAAAACTCAGGAACGGGGAATTTCAGCAATTCACTTTCTGAAACCCTGAATGGCAGGCTTCCGATTTCGGGAGGCGCCTTACTATGATGTGCACCCAGCGCATACATTGTTTTTGAATCAATTTCCTCCGTGCTGGATACAACCACCCGCTTTGTTTCAATGATCTTGTTTACTGTAATATTGGATATTCTCAGGCCAAGAAGGTAAAGATTTATTTCCGGATATTCTCCCTGAAAATCCATAGGAAAAATATTATAGTATTCTTTGCTCCTGTATGAGATAACGATTACCCTGCGGGGATAGGAATATAAACCTCCGTAAATCAGCGTTTCCTTATACCCGTGTCTCTTATTAGAAAAGAAGAAGTTAATTAATAAGTATTGATGCAAAAGACTTAACTGGTGGCATCTCAGTTTTTTTATCTCAAGTACAAGGATTACCCCGTTATTCTGTTCCAGCTTTTTTGTGATTATAAGGCTCATGGAAACAACAGGCTTCCCGTCTCTGAGGATATGTAATTCCAGCTTCTTCTTCCCGATGGCCTCAAAATCATTTCCACCTATCCAAACAGCAATACAAAATGGGCGCTCGCACAGAATATTATGACGCTCACTTACGTCGATCCTGCGATGCCCATCTTTCAGGTAAACGGTTTCTGAAATCCTTCCGTTTCCTATGCGGACACCAAAAAAAATCTGGTTGACCAGGTTTTTAAACAGCAGTTTTCTTATAAGCGATTTCATTTCTTGATAGTATCAGCAATGCAAAGTTTGAATATTGAATCGAATTATAAGAAACAAAATTGAAATATTTACCGGCTGCCGATTTGTATTTCTGCAATGTATGAAGATATGTATCCTGGGCAACGCCATTAAAATAATTACGGGTTATCAATTGCTTATTGAAAAGGGTTTTTGCGGCCACTTTCAGGGAATGCGTCTTAATCATTTTTGTGGGGCGGGTGTCGATAACCGTTGCCTGAACATAGCAATGGGTGTCACATATCAGAGAAAGTCTTTCAAAGAGAATGTCAATATCGGAAATGCAATTCAAGACCGCAAAATTTGCCAGGACGCCATTCATCTTCTCGGTAAACGGCAGCATATTATCGGACCATTGTCGAAAATCAAGCTCTTCTTCAACAATAACGGGCTTTTCCGGATTTGAGAATACGGTCTTAATTGCAATTGCCCTCATGTTGGAAGAAGGTTCCAGAAAAAATACCTTGTATTGATCACATAATAAGGCAGGCAGGTCAAGGCCGGTTCCGCCTCCAAAATCGAGTATATTCCCCCCGGCCATATTGGCCTTAAATATTTTTATCACCTTTTTGCGCGTCTCATTGTCTGATTCCGTCATGTGACAATTATAATTCCCGGCAATATGGTCATAATAACTTATAGACGACAGCATTCCGTTTTGCGCTTATTTAATTAAAGGTAGGGATTTATGGAGGCGGGTTCAGCAGGTTTAAGATCATACACACCAAGGCATTTCAAAAACAGGTACTGGTTTTTGGTCCCGGCTTTTATTTGCCGATCCAATCCTTCAGTTCCGAGCTGTCAAAATTTTCCTTCTCCATCAGGTCAATATCCGTATTGATCATGACCATTTCACCGCCAATCAGTTTTGCCGGCTCATTATCTGTTTTTGAATGATAAGATTTGATCGCCTGAAGTTCGCCGCTTAGGAGGTCCACCTCCTCACCCGGACTGTTCGGAAAACCATCAACCTTAAAAGCCGCTGCGGAGGAGGTAACGGTCATCGTTAGCGCTTTTGTATGAACTATAAAAGGGAGCAAATTATGCATGCCGGTCCTGAATAATGCTGCACCCTCAAGGAAAAGTTGGCGGTCTGCTTTGTTAAACCCGGGAGATAGGCGGATTATCGAAGACGGGTCTAATAGCACCCTGCTGCCGTCAGGCAATTGCAGATTAATTCTCGTGGCGCTTATGTTGCTATAAATCACTCCGCTTTCATTAACCGGGGGTATTGAATTTTCAGACCGGTTTTTGCAGCCGGAGAAATCACCCGCCATGAAAAATAAAATCAACCCCAATAATTTTGGCAGGTATTTTTCACGAATGAAAGATAAACTTGTGCCTGATACCATGACGCAGTATGGGAATTCGTAATGGAAAAGGAAACTATTCAATACTTTTCAATTGAAAGGCCTTGGTCTTCGTAAAAGCGCGCAATCCCATATGTGAAAGCGTTGCACCAATTCCGGAATGTTGTCTTCCGCTCCATGGAACAGCTGCACTCACCCGGTCGCAGCAGTTCCAATAACCCGTGCCTACATTTAATTTTTTCAAAATCCCTTCAGCGCGCTCTTTGTTGCTGCTATATACAGCAGCCGTCAGTCCATATTCAGTATCCCCCATCATTTTAAGGGCTTCTTCGTCATTATCTACCCGCATGATGCCGATGACGGGCCCGAAAGATTCCTCCTGCATTACGAGCATGCCATGGTTCACGTTTACTAAAACGGTAGGCTCAAAATAATATCCTGTACGCTTAAGTCTTTTACCTCCGGTAAGCACAATAGCTCCTTTCTGCACAGCATCATCCACCTGCTTTTCCAAGACCACCAGCTGTTCCCTGCGTGTCAGCGGGCCAATATAAATATCATTTCCCCCGGGCGATCCTATTTTCCAGGTTCTGACCTCCTTTACAAACTCATCAATATACTGATCATAAATCTTACCGTGTACATAAATCCGCTCCACTGCACAACAACTCTGTCCGTTGTTGTAAAAAGCTCCATCTGCAGTACTTGCCGCGGTTGCTTTGATATCCTCTACATCATCCGTAACATAAAGGGGATCTTTTCCTCCCAGCTCACACTGACAGGGGACCATTTTGAAGGCTGCTTTTTCATAAACAGATTTCCCGGCTCTGTAACTCCCGGTGAAAAAATAACCGTCAAATGGAAGTTGCAAAAGGTTTTCACCGACCGCAGGGCCGCCTATGGCCAGCTGAAAAACAGTCCCGGGAATTCCTGCCTCCTTTAGCCTCTTATCTATCTCCAATCCCGTAAGAGTGGCCAATTCAGATGGCTTGTACATCACGGCGTTCCCGGCCAGGAGCGCAGGTACGAATACGTTTATTCCAACAAGGTAGGGGTAGTTCCATGCGGAAATATTTGCAATCACACCTAAAGGGTCGTAAACTATTTTTTCCTCCGGATTCTTGCCGGAAATCATCCATTCCTCACTCAGATATTTTTCTGCATTAGCCGTCAGCCATTGAATTCTGGAAATTGCGCCGTTTATCTCATTCCCTGATTGCCGGATGGGCTTTCCTACTTCCTGTGTAAGAATGGCGGCAAGCTGTTCTCTGTCATTCGCCAATATTTCCGAGAAACTATGGATCCTTTTCACCCTTTCAGAAAGGTTTACCTCCTGCCAGACCTGTTGTGCCAGCTTCAGCAATTGAAATTTTGCTTTCAATGAAGATGCATCATCCTCCTGCAGATCTGTAATCATTTCCTCCGTAGCAGGATTAATAATTTTCATCAGAGGGCCAGTTGATATAATTGTTTGAAATCATTCCTGCTTACCGGTTTAGGATTATTCGGATGGGCAAAATCAGCAAAAGCAAGTCCGGCCAATGTTTCCACATGCTCTTCCCGCACACCAATTTCCTTCAGCCGAAGTGGAATACCAATCTTTGAATTAAGCTCCTGCAAATAAGTGACCACAACTTCTCCGCTTTGCTCCTTTAGTTGCAGAGCCAGACTCATTCGCAGGAATTTCTCTTCAAAACCGCTTCGGTTAAATTCCATTCCGTAAGGCAGGTTTATCGCATTCGCCAGTCCATGATGCGTATCCAGCAATGATGAAAGCGGATGAGCAAGAGAATGTACAACGCCCAATCCTTTTTGAAAAGCAACTGCTCCCATCAGCGAAGCCAATAACATTTCAGATCGCGATTCCAGGTCAGGATGATTTACTGCTTTGACGAGGGACCTGCTGATCAGCCGCATACCTTCCAGCGCTACACCTTCACACATGGGATGTTCCATTTTCGCCAGAAAGGCTTCCATATTATGTGTCAGCGCATCCATGCCCGTAGCTGCGGTTATGAAAGGCGGAAGTTCCATGGTTAGTTCGGGGTCTGAAAAAACAATTTTCGCCATCAGCTTTGGAGAAAAAAGAATTTTCTTCTGGTGCGTAATATCATCCGCGATGATGGCGCTCCGGCCCACTTCACTTCCAGTTCCCGCTGTTGTGGGGATTGTAACGAAATGCGGTACATCCTGCGTAACAAACACTTCCCCTCCTATAAGGTCATCATATTTAAAAAGGTCTTCCCGATGATTTACCCGAAGTACAATCGCGCGTGCCACATCCAGCGCTGCCCCGCCTCCGATGCCGACCACTGAATCCCGCATCGTCTGATCATAAACATCTGTTCCCTTATATACGTCAGACTTCACGGGATTTTTATGAATATCCGAAAACACTTCAACAGCAAGGCCCTTTTTTTTCAGCCCATCCAGGATGGATTTGAAAAAACTAAGTCGCGCCACATTTGGATCTGTAACCAATAAAGGTCTTCCCAGCTTCTGCTGGATCAGATAATCAGGAAGTTCCTTACTGGCCCCGGCACCAAACCGGATTGTGGTAGGAAAATTATATTGCGAAACATTTCCGAAATGCATAGATCATACTTGTATTAGAACTCGCCGCAATCTCATATTGCGGCTGCTCACTTTTTAATTTTTAATTTCTTCTAAATAATCTCAAAATATCTCCTGTACTCCCAATCCGTTACGGCTTTCAAATGCTGATTCCATTCCCACTCCCGGGTAGCGACGAAATGATCAATAAAATCTTCACCCAATAAAGTTTTGGCCAGGGTAGATTGTTTCATTTTCTGGGTAGCTTCATCCAAAGTTCTCGGAAGGCGGCCATTGGAAGAATTCCGGTAACCATTGCCCTTTATTGGAGCCTGCTCTAACTCAAGATGATTTTTGATCCCATATAAGCCTGAGAACAAGGCCGCAGCCATGGCCAGGTAGGGATTGGAATCAGACCCGACAACCCTTGTTTCAAGGCGGGTGGAATGCGCGGAATCATTTAAAACACGAAGGGCTACGGTCCGGTTGTCGAAGCCCCAGCTAACCGTGGTCGGGGCCCAGCCTCCTTCTACCAATCGTTTGTAGCTGTTAACGGTTGGCGCATACAGCGGCAAAATATGCGGCAGGCAAAATAACTGGCCTGCAATATATTGTTTCATGCATTGGCTGATCTTTTCCGGATCATCCGGTTCGTGAAAGAGGTTTCTCTTCGATTCTTTATCCCAAAGACTCTGGTGGATATGACCACCGCATCCCGGAAGGTTTTCATTGATCTTCGCCATGAAGGTTGCCATGATCCCATGCCTGTAAGCAATTTCTTTAACAGCAGTTTTAAATATTATAGCACGGTCCCCCGCTTCAAGTATTGGTGCATAAAGGATCGCAGCTTCATAAGTACCCGGACCTGTTTCTGTATGAATTCCCTCCAATGGTATGTCAAATTTTTTCAGCAGGTCAAACAGATCCGTGAAATAATCATTCTTCAGACTGGTTCTTAAAATTGAATACCCAAACATTCCTGGCGTGAGCGGTACCAGGTTTTTATACTGCTTCTCCGCCGCGCTCCGGGGTGTTTCTGCAAAATTGAACCACTCAAATTCCTGAGATGCATAAGGTGTAAATCCAAGTTCTGTCGCTTCGGCCAGGGCTTTTCTTAACAATTGCCGTGGACAAACCGCTGCCGCTTTTCCATCAGCTCCGCTCATTTCTCCGAGAAAAAATGGAAGTCCGTCTTCCCAGGGAATTTTGCGGAAGCTGGTCAGATCAATCCTTGTGGCCGCATCAGGGTATCCGGTATGCCATCCGGTAAACTTAACATTGTTGTAAGCTGCGTCCGCCATATCCCATCCAAAAATGACGTCACAGAAATGACTGTCTTTTTCAAGAAGCGAAAGAAATTTTTCCGTGGCAATGTATTTTCCCCTTAAAACACCATCCGTATCGCTGTAAGCAATCTTAACCATTCCGGAAGGATGCGTCTTTACATATTGTATTGTTTCTTTCAGGTCCATGGGATGCTGTTTAACTGAAATGTGGGCCGGGCTTTTCCTTATTGAATGCTTTAAATATGAAATAACAACCTGCCAGCAATCCACAATAAATGACTGCTAATTTAAAATTATAGATGGTCATGGCAATAAATGAGATCAGGGCAATGGCCAGAGCAATCACCGGAGAAGCGGGATACATAGGTACTTTAAAAGGCCGGTTCAGACCGGGCTCACTTTTTCGCAAACTGAGCAGTGATACCATGGAAAGAATATATAATGTAAGAGCCCCAAATACGGAAATGGTAATGATCTCATCGGTTTTGCCAGTGCATAAAGCAATGATGCCGATCAGCATATTGACGAATAATGCATTTACGGGTGTCTGAAAGCGCTTGTGGATCCTGCCGATCCAGGATGGCGCAAAACGCACGCGGCCAAATTCGAAACTGGATCTTCCTGCGGCAAGGATGATTCCATGAAATGATGCGATCAGTCCCAGCAATCCGACCGTGATCAGAAGGTGATAAAGAAAATGACTACTCGTTACAACATGAGACAAAGCCATCGGCAGGGGCGAATCCGAGCTGGTCCCATCCTTTTTGTAAACAATGGCCTCCCATCCTGCAACACCAACAGAACCGGCAAAAGTGAGTATGCACAAGATCACCAATGTAAAAATAGCAGAGCCAAAGCCGACCAGTATTGTCCGCTGCGGATTTAGGGTCTCTTCCGCAAGGTTAGCCACACCCTCAATGCCCAAAAAAAACCAAATGGCAAAAGGAAGCGAAGCAAATACGCCTGCCCACCGCTGCGGGAATGCATGATGTTGAAGATTCGTCATCGTAAAATGAGGAAGCGAAATTCCTGCAAACAATAGCAATTCTCCCACGGCGAGGATGGTGATGAGCAGCTCGAACGAAGCCGCCGCCTTCACTCCATAAATATTCAGTGCCGTAAACAGCAGGTAAATAAAAATGGCAATGCCCAGCACCGGCAACTGGGGAAAAAACAAATTGAAATATGCGCCGATAGCAAATGCAATGGCAGGAGGTGCAAAGATAAATTCGATATTTTGCGCCATGCCGGCAAGAAAACCCAGG
The DNA here is from genome assembly GCA_963705005.1 of uncultured Chitinophagaceae bacterium. Classification (GTDB taxonomy): domain Bacteria; phylum Bacteroidota; class Bacteroidia; order Chitinophagales; family Chitinophagaceae; genus Puia. Next base: position 1,052,314 of record CAVPIO010000004.1, on the reverse strand, counting down.
TCTCTGCCAAGTGCACGCGTAGCATAATCAAATGCGCCGCCCGCCCTGGGAATCGAGCAAGCCAGTTCGGCATAGCTGAATGTGAAAGCAAGGTACATGATGATGATAAAAAACGTAGCGATGGCTAAACCCAGTGTTCCTCCTTTTTCAAGGCCCAGGTTCCAGCCGAAATACATGCCGGAGATAACATAGCCAACGCCAAGACCCCATAGCATGCCGGAGTTGAGTGTTCGTTTCAGTGCAATGGCGGGCTGGGACAAGTAAATAAGTTTATCCGCAATATAGGGTATAATAACAGGTTTCCGCTGACAGGAAATTGAAGTTTCAAAACAGGTCTGTAACAAAAAATAATCGCTTAATTTCGTGCAAATTTTTGACCATGAATCTTCACGAATACCAGGCAAAGGAATTACTGAAAAAATACAATGTTCCGGTTCAGGAAGGCATTCCCGTGGACTACGGCCAATGCCGCAGAAGAAGCATACAAGCAAATCAAAGTACAGAGCGGAATTCATTTGCGGTGGTAAAAGCACAGATACATGCAGGTGGGCGCGGAAAAGGAAAGATCAAGGGAACGGAACAGCGGGGTGTTGCCGTTGGCAAAAAATGCTGAAGATGTACGCAATTTTGCATCCAATATTCTGGGCGGCACACTGGTTACCATTCAAACAGGGGAAGCGGGAAAAGTAGTAAATAAAGTGTTGGTGGCACAGGATGTTTATTACCCCGGAGCCAAACCCGGTAAAAGAATTTTATCTATCCATTTTGCTTGACCGGGCAAAAGGTCAAAATGTAATCATGTACAGCACCGAAGGCGGAATGGATATTGAAGAAGTGGCGCATAAAACACCTGATAAAATTTTTAAAGAATGGGTGTTCCCGGTGGACGCCCTCCAGGCTTTCCAGGCACAGAAAGATCGCATTTAATCTGGGCCTTAGCGGAGAGGCATTTAAAAATTGCGTAAAGTTTGTCACCAATCTATACAATGCATATGTCGGGCTGGATTGCAGCATGCTTGAAATTAATCCGCTGTTTAAAACAAGCGATGAAAAAATCATTGCCGTTGATTGCAAAATGAATCTGGATGATAATGCACTGATGCGCCATCCCGATCTGGAAGCCATGCGCGATATCAGCGAAGAAGACCCAACGGAAGTGGAAGCCGGAAAATATAATCTCAACTTTGTAAAGCTTGATGGCAATGTGGGCTGCATGGTAAATGGCGCCGGCCTTGCCATGGCAACAATGGATATGATCAAACTAAGCGGTGGCGAACCTGCAAATTTTCTGGATGTGGGTGGAACCGCCAACGCACAAACCGTAGAAGCAGGTTTCCGGATCATTTTGAAAGATCCCAAAGTAAAAGCAATCCTCATTAATATCTTTGGTGGAATTGTCCGTTGTGACCGTGTTGCACAGGGGGTCATTGATGCTTATCATTCCATCGGCAACATCAATGTACCGATCATTGTAAGGCTTCAGGGAACGAATGCCGAAGAAGCGAAAAAGCTTATTGAGGAAAGCGGACTGAAAGTGCAATCCGCCATTTTGCTAAGTGAAGCAGCAGCACTTGTAAATAAGGCAGTCGCTTAGAAACCAATCTACCTGTTTTTCTTAAAAAGCATATAATCCTGTTTGTAAACGATCACCTCATTTTTACCGAATCCGGCTGGAAGATCCTTTTCACCATCCTGAGCGTATCGCTTCAAAAATGTGTATTTTTTAGAAAGAACAGAATCTTTGCGTATCATGCCCAGATATACTGAGTCGGTGTACAGGTAGAGATAATCAGGTAAAATGGCAACTATCCTGTCATGGGCATTTTTATAGCTGATTGCCTGCGGTGTAACCAGCATTTGGTTGTCATAAATATAGCCACCGGTGTAATAACCCAATGCACCAATATCATCCGCAAAGAAAACCTTATCCCGGTAGTCTGCGCCCTGAAAATCATTTCTTAATTCCCCATATACATTAACTTCAATTCCGCTTTTTCCGGTTTCATAAAGTATAACTATCCAGCCAAAAACAGCAAACAGGGGAAGAGCCACCAGCCCCTTGTACTTCGAAAGGTCAAGCCTCAGGGTTAAGGCAAGATCTGCAATAGCCATGCTGGCAAAAATCAGCTGAACCACTTCTATGGGATAAATATACCAGGTCCAGATCCAGGGTGCCCGAAGAAAATAGGCGCCGGCGTAGAAGATTATCCAAATACCGGAGATCAGAAGGAATTGCTGGGAACGCAGCCTCCTGATCATGCCGTAAAGAGCCAGCGGAAAAATGAGATAATTGAATGGATGCCTGAAGAAAATGCTGCTCACAAGATTGGAAAACGGATTCCTGCCCGAAGCACTTTTCGCAATGACCGACTGCGGCAGGATCTGCCCGTAATACCTGTAAATTATAAAAAGGGGGATCGCTACCAGAACGACTGATAGAATGAAATATCTCCAGGGAAATCTTTTTGTCATCGCAATTTCATAGCAGCCCAAAACAAAAAGCAGGATCAGGGCTTCCGGTCTCAGAAAATAGATCAGGGAAAGTAATGCGAAAGCAAAAGCTTTTTTTTGATGCAGATAGAGAACAATTCCAAGTAAGGATAGAAACAAAAATAAATTGGCTTCCATTCCGCCCACACTAATGCGATTAACGATCGGATCAAAAGCAAATAAAGTAGTGAAAAGGATCAGCAGAGTCCTGCTTCCGGATAAAAAAAAACGGTAAACCAGGTAAAGTATCCCAAGGTCGCAGACCAGGTTAAAGGCAACAAAAAATTTTCCTGCAGAAATAGAGAAAAGTAGCGGAATGGTTGAAAGAATGGCGAATAAGGGGGCTGTTGTGCCCATGATTTTTTCATGGATATTATAAACCAGTCCATCGCCGTTCACGATATGCTGTCCATAACGGTAGGTAATAAAAGCATCATCAAAAGTCGGCAGGATATAAGCTGCCAGAAGGCGGCAAACAATAATAATCAAACAGGCAAGCCAGAAGTTTTTAATATTCATAGAAGGCTTAGAGTATCCCTGATCCCTGGTTGCTAAAGTACAGTTTTTCCTGTTTGGATTGAGCAGGGATTTAAATAATCAGTTCATATTATTTTCATAATTTGGTCAACCGGCCGTTACCTGAATTCAGCTTTTTACGAGGCGTGCCGGAAGTCGTTTCCCCAGAATTTCCACCTTCACCCTAACGATGCCAAGACTGGTATATTGAAGACGACGTGCGGCCAGGCGGCTTAAATCTATCAGACGCGGGTTGCGGGGATGCATCCGGTCGTTGATGCGCAATATGATCCATCTTTTATTTTTCAGATTGGTTATCCGTACCCAATTATTGAGGGGAATGATATTGCTCGCGGCAGAAAGCTTATTCTGACTGAATATTTCTCCGTTGGCTGTTTTTCTACCCTCAAATTTATTCGCATAAAAACTGGCCGTTCCGTAGTGTATAGGAATCTTTTTTAAAGCGTGCTGTTTGGAAGATCCTGGCTTCTCATGTTTTGTGGAATGCGGAGCTGTATTTTGTTTTTGTTGCCCCTGCGCCTGTTGTCCGGCGGCGAAAAGAGCCAAGATGAAGAAAATCTTTTTCATGAGGATTGTTTCTGTCAACCAAAACCTATCAGCCATCAATTTTTATTCAACGGCTTTCCTGGCAAAATATTTTTGACTCAAATAGCGGTCCTCATCATAAATATCGTCATAAAACCTAATCACACCGCCCTTTCCTTCGCAGGTAAAATACCGGATAAACAGGGGAAGTTTGTGAAACCCGGTTATAACATGCTTTTCTTTTCGCGCAATCCAGGCTTTGAGGGTATCGGCCGGATATTTCAGCGTGTCGTTCCTGACCAGGAAATTGGCAAATTTTCGCCATTCCTTTACGCGTACACATCCATGGCTGATGGCCCGGTTAGGTTTTCCGAACATCCAGCGAACATTGGTATCATGCAGATATACGCTGTATTTATTCCGGAAGTTAAATTTAATCACGCCCAGCGAGTTATCATCCCCTTCCCTCTGCTTGATCTGGTACGGAAAATGGGTCTTGCTTAGTTTGGCCCAATTGATATGATGCGGATCCAATACGCTGTCGTCCTTGTCCACCACCATCAGGTTTTCGGTTGTGAGAAAATCCACATTCTCCTGGATCTTCGGTAACATTTCCTTAAAAATAATACTATACGGAACCGTCCACTGAGGCATCGTAATGAAATTTGAAATATCACTGGTGAGCACGGGCGTCCTGGTCTGCGGACCGCCAACGATCACCCGTGAACTAAAAACCAGGCTGTCATGATCCCAGACTTCCATGGTATAGCTTGGAAGATTCACCCATACATAGGTCTCCGGAAGCGTATCCGGAAGTTGCTTATAACGGTCAAGTGTAATCGCAATCCGCCTGAACTTCTCCTCGTCGGTATTGTTGAGCTTATCAATCAGTGGATCTGAGATCCTGCCCGTGAGGCGGAATCCATATTTCTTCTGGTACCTCCTTATAACAGATTTAAATGCGGTCGTATCCAGGGGTGGCGTACTGTCAGCCAGATTTCCGGTCTCTTCCAGCCGTTTCTGAAGCAATTTGAAAAAACTCACAGAATCTGAATAGGGATACGGCAGATAGGTGTAGGGCAAAAAGCTGGCACTCGCCAAAAACTGCGGCAAATAGGCCTTCAGCGAATCATATCCTCTTAATTTGGGTTCTAGTCCGTGTAAAACCGGGCTTACTTTTCCATCCTGTAATGCCTGGTATAAAGCGGCGGTATAAAAACTGTCAGGCAATAATGAGTCTGTACGCAGGGTTACGCTATCATAGGGAATTCTTCCATGCTTCAGATCCTTTGTCAGAAGAAAAAAAGCATCGGTCATCAGCAGATCGGCCCTGGCTAATAAGGCCGCGTTCCTTCTGGCATTCGTATCCACCTGGAAAATGCGCTGGATAAAAGCCAGCATATGATCATGGTAATCGCTGGGAAAAAGTCCGAATAATCGGCTATTGCTGATAAATCTCAGGAGGGAATCTCCGGCCGCGCTCGTTTGGTCCTCTTTAAACCATTGCGGCCGATACATGTTGGCGGCGTAGAAACTATCCACCAGTGCGGTGTAGGAAAAATTGACTGAATCATTCAGTTTGCCCTTGTTTTGGTTCAGATAGTCAAGCGTACTCCGGATATCTTCCATGGTTCTGTCGGAAAGTTTTTCGGGATTGGCTACTATATCCTTCTCTGGTGCTTTCTTGCTGTTATTTTTGCATTGAATAAGGGGGAAGGTCAGCGTGATTAAAATCAATAAAGAAAAACACCGATATCTCATCTGCATGAACCAGGGTTAAATAACAAAAAAAAGGGGAACCAGCACTTTAAAGAAACAACTTATTATATGAAAAACAAAATAATGCCACATGGACTGTTCGGGGGCCTTTTTATGATATATCTAACAATAAATTCCCTGTTCGCAAATTCTCAAGTGTTACCCCGCAGCGCCGCTGGTCCGCCGGTTGTCAACAGTCTCCTACTTTATTATCAATCACTAAAGGATCACCCGGAAAAAGAAATGAAGTCGGTAAAGGGGCCAGGCCTCGTTTCCGATCTACGGTATGCAACAGAAAATAATTTCATGAACAGTGTCCTTTACCAGGAAAAACCAAGGGCGATCTATCTTCGGCAACCCGTAGCCCTGGCAATTGACCGCGTACTGAAAGAATTGTCTGCAATGGGCCTGGGCCTGAATATTTTTGATGCATACCGCCCCTATTCCGTGACCGTAAGGCTCTGGAAGAAGGTGCATGACGCAAGGTATGCTGCCGATCCTGCTGAAGGAAGCGATCACAACCGGGGAATAGCTGTGGATCTTACGCTGCTGGATTTGAAAACACTTAAGTCAGTAGACATGCCGACCGGATTCGACAACTTTACCGATTCCGCCCACCAGGATTTTATGGGGCTCAGCTCAGTTGTATTAAAGAATCGATTCCGTTTGAAACAGGTGATGGAAAAATATGGATTCATTTCGCTACGCACGGAATGGTGGCATTTCAGCTGGCCTCATTCGAAAAATTTTGACCTGCTCGACCTGAGTTTTAACCAGCTCAAAAAAATTACGGACAAAGAGATGGTACACTGAACCGGATTCGCAATCTTCTTTATTCTCCGGGCAATACCCTGGGGATCCTTTGTTCCAGCATTAGAAAATCTGCGAGTACTATCGCGGTGACTGCTTCCAGCACTACCGGAACGCGAAGGGCTATGCAAAGATCATGGCGGCCTTTTACAGAAAAGTTTTCCATTTTTCCCGTTTCAAGGTTCAATGTGAATTGTTCTTTCGGCGTGGAAGATGTAGGCTTGACGGCAATTCGAAAAACCAGTTCATTTCCATTGGTAATGCCGCCCACTACACCACCCGCATGATTGGTCAGGGTTTTCCCTTCCCTGTTCTCAATGGGATCATTATGTTCAACGCCAAACATTTTCGCAGCTGCAAAACCGGTTCCGAATTCAATCGCCCTTACAGCCGGAATAGCAAATACTATGTGCGCGATCTGAGATTCCACGCTGTCAAAAAATGGTTCCCCCAGGGATGCCGGAACTCCTTGAACACGGCATTCCACAATACCGCCGACAGAATCCTTGGCATCGATAGCTTTCTGCAGACCTGCTTCAATATCTCTTAATCCGCCGATCTCGGTAATTTCTGCCTGCACTCCTGTTTCAATTCTTTTTAATAATTTTTTTGCGACGACGCCTCCGGCAACGAGGGCTGCTGTGAGGCGGCCGCTAAAATGCCCGCCACCGCGGTAGTCCTCAAAACCACCGAATTTTTGATGCGCGACAAAATCAGCATGACCCGGCCTGGGAACGGCACGCAATTTTTCATAATCGGAGGAACGGGCATTATTGTTTTCAAAGAATATGGTTATGGGTGCGCCGGTTGATCTCTCATTAAAAATCCCGGATTTAAAAATCGGCAGATCCGACTCCTGCCTCGGAGTGGTCCCTTTCTGGGTACCTCCCTTTCTCCTCTCCATGTCTTCAGCAAAGTCCTCAACGGTCAGCGGCAGTCCTGCAGGGCAGCCATCTATGACCAGGCCCACGCCTGTTCCATGCGACTCACCGAAAATGGTTATCCTGAAAATGCGGCCAAATGAATTCATAAAAAAAAAGACACTACATTCACTAATAAATCTTATCCAGCAAATGAATCGATGCTCCCAGTTTTTCCAAATCCCTGAAAAATTCAGGATAGGACTTATTAATTGCATCCGCTTTTTCTATCAACACCGGACCATTCGCACGTAATGCCGCCACGGCCGTAGCCATAGCAATCCGGTGGTCGTAGCGCGAGTGAACGGCGGCGGCGTTCAAGGTTTTTGCGCCCTTTATGCCCATGGTATCCCCATTTATGAGAATGTCAATTCCCAGCTTGGCAAACTCTTCCTGCAAAGTCAGCGCGCGGTTGCTTTCTTTGTGCGCCAGCCTGCCTGCGCCTTTTATAAAACTGGATCCATGACAACAGGATGCGAGGGCAACTAAGGGCGGGAACAAATCGGGGCAATCCGTTGCATCAAATTGAAAGGCTCTTAATATATCCGGCTCATCTTCTCCAACACGAATTTCTTTGCCGGAAATCCATACCGGCACGCCGGCATCCTTCAAGGCCTGCAAAATGGCCTTATCTGCTTGCGCGGAATCAGGATCAAGTCCCCGAACAGTACAGCCTCCCGCAATCGCTCCCGCAACCAGCAGGAATGAAGCTCCACTCCAGTCGCCTTCCACCGTGTAATTAACCAGATCGCCTGAGCAGATATGGGTCTTGCCCGAAAAATAAAAGGATTCGTAGTCCCGGTTATCCGGGATTTTCAACCCGAAATCACGCATAACCTTCAACGTTAGATCAATGTATGGCCGGCTTTTAAGATTTGTTACTTTGATACAGACATCTTTGGCATCGGCAGCTGCATACGCCATCAATAGCCCGGTTAGAAACTGGGAACTCAGGGAGCCATCAGTTTGAATATCTCCGGGTATGAGCGGACCCTTTATCTGGAGCGGAAGCTTGCCCTGATTCGAGCTTACCTCAACGCCCAATCCGGGAAAAATTTCGTCAAAAAAGTCCATGGGCCGGTAAAGAAGGCTTCCTTCTCCCTCGATGGTCATCTCCCGGCTGCAGAGGGCTACCAGCGGCGCAAACATGCGAATACCCAGGCCGCTTTCGCCGCAATTCACAAAATCATTTACGGGTTGAATGCCCTTGCTGCTGATATGCAATGAACCATCGGGGGCATTTTCGACCCTGCTCCCAATCCCCGGATTACGCGTATAGCGGCGAGATCATCATTGGAAGATCCGGGATTGTGTATGATGGTTTCGCCTGCGGAAATCAGGGCGGCAGCGCAGGCCCTCTGCATTGAACTTTTGGAAGCGGGAGCATGAATGGTACCCCTGATGGAAGATGGTGAAATAGTAATATTCATCTTTATTTTATCTGGCTCTCGAAATGGAATAAATAAGTTTTTCGAGCTGATTCATGGGGATCGGCTTTATAACGGCTTTTCCGATCTTCTCCAGCAACACATAGTTCATGATATCCCGGGTCTTCTTTTTATCCATCCGCATGAGTTCCATGATCTTTCCGAAATCCATATGGCAGATCCGTGGGGAAGCCGTATTTTTCCAGGAGGCCAGTAATCCTGGCTGTTTCTTTAAAATCCATCAATTCTTCCGAAATCAGGCAGGCCGCTTTGATTCCGATGGACACGGCATGACCATGCGGAAGTTTATAAATATTTTCTACGGCATGGCCGAGGGTATGTCCAAAATTCAACAGCTTTCGGTCCCCTCGCTCAAATTCATCTTTCAGAACCACGGCCGATTTGATCATTACGTTTTTCCGGATCAGCCCAGCCAGTGCTTTTTTATTTTTTTGATAATACTGGATAGAGTTTTTTTCAAGCTCTCTGAATAGGGCCGCATCTTTTATGGCAGCATGTTTGATTACTTCGGCAAATCCGTTTACCCATTCTTCTGCGGGCAGAGTTTGCAACAGGGAGATATCGTAAAATAAAAACCCGGGCTGACGGATCGTTCCAACCATATTTTTATAATTACCTACATCTATACCATTTTTCCCTCCGATTGAAGCATCCACCATGCCCAGGACGGAAGTCGGGACGAATCCAAAGGGAACTCCGCGCATATAAACGGAAGCGGCATAACCGGTGATATCCGTTACCACTCCGCCGCCCACACCGACAATGCTCGTTTTACGGTCGGCACCATATTCAATGAGCTGATCAATGATCTGATCAATGGTTTGCTGGATTTTATAAGATTCCCCGGCAGGAATTCGATCAGTTTGGAACCTTTGAAATATTTTTTATGAGGGTCATAAACATGCTGGTCCGTGATAAATATACAGCGTTCTTTTTCCACCACCTTATTGATCTGCGAAAAGGAAGCTTCAAAATAACAGGTGGTCCGGGATGTGGAAAAGGAAAAGGTTTTCTTTTGCATATGGTAGTCCTGTCTTATGAATTCATGATTTGATTCTGGTGATTGATGCTTTCCATATGCACGGCATCAAAATATTTGGTTATGAATTCCTTACTCAGGCCCAGTTTGTCTCCTTTTTTAAAAGCCCTTTCCAGAATGGCGTTCCACCGGTTGGTCTGCAGGATCGTAATATTATTTTCTTTTTTATATTGCCGATCTTTTCAGATATTTTCATGCGCTCACCAATGATCTGCATCAATTCGTCATCCAGATGATTGATCTGCTGCCTCAATTTCTCCAGCGCCGCATGATATTCTTCCGAAGCCACATCTTCTTTTCGCCAGCGGATGCTGTTAAGCAGTTCCCCCAGTCTTTCAGGTGTGATCTGCTGTTTGGCATCGCTCCAGGCTTTATCCGGGTCAACATGGCTTTCAATGATCAGACCGTCAAAATCCAGGTCGATGGCCGTTTGAGCCACCTCCAGCAAAATATCCCGGCGGCCGCAGATATGCGAAGGATCATTGATGAATAACATTTCCGGGATGCCGGCGCTTCATTTCGATGGCCAGATGCCACATGGGCGCATTCCGGTATTCAGTGTTTCCGTAGGAGCTGAATCCACGGTGGATGAGCCCGATTTGCTTGATACCTGCTTTGGCCACGCGCTCCACTGCGCCGATCCACAACTCCAGGTCGGGATTAATGGGGTTTTTGATCAGCACAGGCACATCCACACCCCGGAGTGCATCGGCTACTTCCTGCACGCTGAATGGGTTAACCGTTGTTCTGGCACCGATCCAGAGGATATCCACTTCAAAATGAAGTGCATCCTCCACCTGCTTGGCTGTTGCCACTTCTACCGCAACCGGAATGCCCGTGAGTTTTTTTGCTTTTTGCAACCAGGGCAGGCCCTTGGTCCCGATGCCCTCAAAACTTCCGGGACGGGTGCGGGGTTTCCAGATTCCCGCACGCATCACGTCCACCTTACCGGTAAGCTGAAGTTGCACTGCTGTCTCCATCACCTGCTCTTCCGTTTCGGCACTGCACGGGCCGGAAATGATCAACGGCCGCTTGTTCCAGGCCTGTTGGGTAATTTCCTTCATTGATTTTGTTTCAGTCATGAAAGCAAATTTAAAAATTTGAAAATTTGAAAATTTGAAAATTAACTACCTACTATTCGCATCATTCATCCTAATCCTCCTTCCCTTGTAATTTTTTCCGTCAATCGCGCGGATCATCTGAAGCGCCGATTTCCGGTCAATCTCCAGCCAGCTATTCATCTCTTTCATATCAATCTTGCCCAGCACCTCTTTTCGAAGATCGCTCATGTCCAGCACAAACTGCAGGAAACTCGCTTTATAAAAACCATCCTTTGTACCGAGATTCACAAACAACTTTACGAAATCCCCGGTGCCTGATGAGAATGGTTTTGTGCGTAACACCATTCCCGATCGGAATGCGTTCCCTGATGACCCCTGACAGGCGACTTCCCTCGTGGGTACCCGCACGTTCAGGTCCTCCGCATTCTCATAATATTTCAGGAACCTGTCGAATTCCATGGCAGCAACTCTTTTCAATACTTCTTCCTTGCTGATGTCGGCAAACCTGTCTGCCAGCATGGGAACATAGGTTTCGTAATCGCCATGACTGATATCCGCCTGCAGCAATTTCTCCATGAAATGAAAGAACTGTTTGCGGCAAACATCCTTCCCTGTTGGGATCTCCACTTTGCGAAAGGGAACCTGCACGATCCGTTCGATCTGTCTCAGTTTCCCGATCTCCCGCGAATGAATGATCGAAAGACAAACGCCGGTATTTCCTGCCCTGCCCGTTCTTCCACTTCTGTGCGTGTATATTTCCACATCATCGGGTAATTCGTAGTTTATCACGTGGGTGATTCCATGCACATCAATACCGCGGGCGGCCACGTCGGTTGCAATGAGTAATTGCAATGCCTTCTCCCTGAACTCGCCCATCACTTTATCCCTTTGCTGCTGCGTAAGGTCTCCATGCAATGCATCAATATTATATCCCTCCCTGGTTAGTTTTTCTGCTATATGCTGCGCATCGGCCTTGGTGCGCGTAAAAATGAGCCCGTAAATACCGGGATTAAAATCGATCAGCCGCTTTAGCGCTTCATAACGGTGATGCGCATTCGTAATAAAATACTGGTGGTCCACCATTTTGTTGGCTGTGTTCATCTTGCCAACGGTAATTTCCATCGGCTCCTTCATATACTTGCGGCTCACCCGTTTAATTTCAGGCGGCATAGTGGCACTAAACAACCAGGTGGCATCCCGCTTCGGAGTATTCTTCAGTATGAATTCTATATCATCCTGAAATCCCATGTTCAACATTTCATCTGCTTCATCCAAAACCACATATTTAATTTCCTCTAGGTTGATGGCCTTGCGTTCGATCAGGTCGATCAGGCGTCCGGGTGTGGCCACAACAATCTGGACTCCGCGCCGGAGATCCCTTATCTGCATCCCGATCGACGAACCGCCATACACAGCCAGCACCTGAACGCCTGGCATGAATTTTTTAAAAAGCTCAATCTCACTTACGATCTGCAGGCAAAGTTCCCGGGTCGGACAAACCACCAATGCCTGCGGAAACCGATGCTCTACATGAAGGAGTTGCAACAGAGGAAGCCCGAATGCCGCCGTTTTACCGGTTCCGGTTTGGGCCAGACCTACGAGATCCTTCGTTCCGCTTAAGAGAACAGGTATTGTCTTCTCCTGTATGGGTGTGGGTTGGGTAAATCCAAGCGAGGCCACTGCCTTCAACAGCGACTCACTTAATCCCAACCCTTCAAATGTGCTCATACGGTTCAAAAATTTTGCGCAAAGGTACTAATTTCTATGGGGAGGAGGTTTTTCACGGTTGATGGTTGGCAGTTGACGGTTGATGGACATTTGGTGCGAATTCTCACCCGATATCGACCACCCTTAATGCTGCATCCACCCGACAATCAACTACCATCCATCATATCATCCATCACTCATAATCCATAACCCATAACCCATCCACCACCATCCTATCTCAAAATCTTTCCAATCTTATTCGCATTCTCCATAAGCTCCCGGAGATAAGCGTAATTCTCCTTTTCCAGGCAACTCTTGAATTTCTTCAGCTGCATGATATGTTCATTCAGTACGTCCAATACGTTTTCCCGGTTTTGCATGAATATTGGAGCCCACATAGAGGGGCTGCTCTTCGCTAGCCTTACGGTACTTTCAAACCCACCGCCGGCAAGCTCGAAAATGGCATCTTCCTCGCGTTCTTTTTCGAGCACCGTGTTTGCCAGCGCGAATGAAGTAATATGGGAAATATGGCTGACATAAGCTGCATGGACGTCATGACTTTGTGCATCCATATAAACCAGGGGCATGCCGAGCAACCGGTAAATCTTTTCCATAACCTCCAGCGCGTCCGGCGCAGATTTTGCTTTTTCACAAATCACACAGGAGCGTCCCCGGAATGCATCGTGCACGGCGGCTTCCGGCCCGCTGAATTCTGTACCCCACATCGGATGCGTTGCTACAAACCGGCTTCGCATGGGATGCACTGCCAATGCTTCGCACAGAGCCTGTTTCGTAGACCCTGCGTCGGCCACGATCTGTTTTTCTGTGATCAGGTCCATGATCGTTCTCATAACTGTTAGCGTTACATCCACAGGGATGGCCACATATATCAGGTCACTTTGCTTTACCGCCTCCTCGAGCGGAAGGATTTCGTCAATGATCCCCAGCCCGAGGGCACGGCGTGCACTCTCCCCTGTCCGGCTGACGCCGATTACCTTGCTGACCAGTTGCTGATCTTTCAGGGCCAGGCTGAAAGATCCGCTGATCAAACCCACCCCAACGACTGTAACGGTATTAAACATGTTTTACTGATTTAAGAATGCCTGCCTGCTTTACGCGTGCTATACTCTCTAATATATTTTCTTCCGGTGCACATAAACTGACCCTGATGTAATCATTTCCCCCGCTGCCGAAAATGCCGCCGGGAGTAATGAACACCCGCGCATTATATAATAGAAGATCGCTTAGTCCATAACCATCTTTCATAGTTTCAGGAACCCTGGCCCAAACAAACAGGCCGGCTTGTTTTTTAGAATAACGGCAACCCAATTCATCCAGCAAGGCTTCAACTGCCAATTTTCTTTTGCGGTAAAGGGCATTGACCTCATTATACCAGGATGGAGGAAGAGACAATGCTTTGGCTGCCGCAAGCTGTACAGGCAAAAACATGCCGCTGTCCATATTGCTTTTAAATCTTAACACTTCATCCACGCGGTCTTTTGAGGCCACAAGCATGCCTACACGCCAGCCAGCCATATTGTGTGATTTACTCAGAGAATTCAATTCAATCACATGGGTCCTGGCTCCCTCCACGCTCATCAGGCTAAGCGGCTCTTCATTCAGAATAAAACTGTAAGGATTATCATGAACCAGCAATACCTTGTATTCTCTTGCAAATGCCACAAACTTTTCAAACATTCCTTTATCAGCAACCTGTCCCGTCGGCATCTGTGGATAGTTCAGGAAAAGCAATACCCATTCCTGCCCCGGCTTTTTTTTCCCAATCAGAGTTTTCAGTTCTTCAAAATCGGGATTCCAGTTATTCGTTTCCAGCAACTGATAGGCAGATACATCGCCTCCCGCCAGGCTCGCTGCACTCCGGTACGTGGGATAACCCGGATTCGGGATGAGCACCAGATCGCCCGGATTTATATAGGTCATACAAATATGCATGATTCCTTCTTTGGACCCGGCCAGCGGCAGGATTTCCCGGTCAGGATCAAGGCTGACGCCATACCACTGCATGTACCAGTCGGCCATGGCTTTTCTCAGCACCGGTGAGCCCTTGTAACTCTGGTAACTATGCGCTGTGGGTTTGACACTTTCTTCATTCAAAACGCGGATCACGTCAGGGTGCGGAGGCTGATCCGGACTGCCGATTCCCAGACTGATAATTGTCTTTCCTTCGCTGTTAAGTTTTTCTATCTCCCGCAGTTTGCCGGAGAAATAATATTCGCCAATGCCATTTAATCGCTGCGATGGTTTGATCATATTTTTAAGCTTAACATATGAATCGTTGACGGATGACGGTTGAAGGTCAATAACCCATAATTCATAACTCATCTGTATTCAAGCATTCACTCCTTTCTTATATACCCCATAGATTTTAAATTCCGAGGTAACGGGTTTTACCATTTTTACCACTTCTTCAAACTGTTCTCTGGAATCAAATTCCATATCTGCATGAAAACTATATTTCCAGTCGCTACCCGGAATCGGATAGGATTGCAGCTTACTCAGGTTAATTCCTCCTTCGGCAATAAGGGTCAGCACCCGCGCCAGGCTTCCCCTGGAATGATCCGTGTGAAAGGTAACGGAGGCCTTATTTGCCTCATTTACCAGCTCCACTGTTTCCTCTCTCTGCAGCACGAGGAAGCGGGTGTAATTGTTTTGCATGGTTTGAATATCAGGAGCAAGTATTTCGAGGTTAAATAGTTTCGATGCCAGCGCACTCGCGATCCCGGCGATATGCTTGCTCTTTCGCTGGTGAATATGTTTGGCACTGAGGGCTGTGTCCTCTGTTTCAATCAGCTTCCAGTCGTACTGATTTAAATAATCAAGGCACTGAAGGATAGCCATCGGATGGGAATGCACTTCATGAATATCCTTGAGTGTAACCCCCGTATTTACCACCAGGTTCTGCCGGATTTGCATGTATATTTCACCGGAGATCAGTAAGCTGCTTTTGCGCAGCAGGGAATAATTGGGAAGAATGCTCCCGGCAATAGAATTTTCGATTGCCATCACGGCTGCATCGCAAAGCGTTTTGTCTTCCACTGCTCTTATTACTTCCTCGAAGCGCGCGCAAGCCTGGATGCCAATTTGCGCTCCGAAAAGGATCCGTGCAGCTTCCTCATGAAAACTGCCTTCGAAACCCTGAATGGCTACCCGTTTAATTTGTTGCTGCATATAATAAAAAAAAATCCCGGCTTTTGACCGGGATGTTATTGTTAAGATTTTAGATTAGTTGGTTTTTAACAAAAGCCTTCCCGGTCTGCTGGTAAAGTAGAAAAAATAAAATCCGAAGAAACGGTATGCTTTTGAATTGAACATATACAGCTTCAAAAATAATCACTTCCGTTGACCCGGCAAATTTTTATTTCATTTGATCACCTTATAACAATTGTTGATGGTTGATAGTTGATGGTTGATGGACTTTATGTGCGAATTCGCGCCTGGTTTCCATCAACCATCAACTATCATCCATCAACCGTTCTTCATTCCCCCAATTTCTTACTCTCAAACGCCTCCACCAAACGGAACAGGTGAAAAGGTTTGAATATGCGCCAGTCGGGCTGCTCCATCAGGTTCATATACCGGTCCAGCCTCGCCCTGCGAAAATCATATTGCGTCTGTTCAGGCATATTGATACAAACTATCCATCCCCCATTTTCCAGAACTTCTTCATTCCATTCTTCATAATAGTCTTTGTCCCCGCTGTGAAAATTGAGTACGTTTTCTGAAATGAGAATGAATTTGTAAATCCCCTGAAGCATAAATTTGTCGGCTACCTCCCGCTTAAGGCTCATAATATCATTTTCAATCGCATCGTTCCATTCACCGATCAATTCTATAATGACATATTTTTCTTCATAATCAGCCAGGATTACTTTCAGATATAAGGTATGCGACCCGAAATCGTCCCATTGAGGATGGATGAGATAATTGTAAATGGCCTGGGAATATTCAAATTCCGAATATACCCTCCCATAAAAAGGTGAACGTTCATCTTCTTCGCTTATATAGATATGACGCCAGTTATAGTATGGTTCGATGTCGTGCATTAGGATGGTCAAAATTAGGAATTTCCCGCTGTCGCCGTTGATGGTTGATAGTTGATGGCTGATGGACGACCGGTGCGGATTTCCAATTGAATCCCATCAACCATCAACTATCAACCATCAACCTTTTTTCCTGCTCTCCGCCGCCCTCTTCACGCTTCCATATTTCAACAGCAATGCGTTGGCGGTTTCATAATCCTTAATTCCGGATTGGTTCATCAGCATGCGGGTTCCCCGGTCTATTAGTTTGCTGTTGGTGAGTTGCATGTTTACCATCCGCGTGTCTTCCACCCGGCCGATCCGGATCATTACTGAAGTGGAGATCATATTCAAAATGAGTTTCTGGGCGGTTCCGCTTTTCATGCGTGTACTTCCTGTAACGAATTCCGGCCCCACGACAACCTCAACAGGAAAATCTGATACCGTGGCCAGGGGAGTACCGGGATTGCAGGTGACGCAGCCTGTACTGATCTTATTTTTCCTGCAGGTTTCCAGCGCCCCGATCACATAAGGCGTTGTGCCGCTCGCAGCAATCCCGATAACCACATCCTTCGGGCTCACTTCGTAATCACAGAGGTCCAGCCAGCCCTGATCCTTATCGTCTTCCGCATTTTCTACCGGCGTGCGGATGGCCTCCTCACCACCGGCAATTAATCCGATGATCAAACCATAGGGCATACCAAAGGTTGGCGGAATTTCGCTGGCGTCCAGAATACCCAGCCGCCCGCTGGTACCTGCCCCCAGATAAAAAAGCCTGCCACCAGCCAGCATTTTATCAGTGATATGCTCCGTGAGTTTTTCAATTTGCGGAATTGCTTTGCCCACTGCTTTCGGAACCTGCTGATCTTCCTTATTCATTAAAGTAAGGAGTTCGCGGATGGTCATCTTTTCGAGATGCCGGTACTGCCCCTGTTCCTCTGTAATTTTTTCGAATGCCATTATTTTAATTTATGATAAGCGATCAATCCATCCATCGGCTTGCGAAATACCTTACCCAAATCCCATTTGTACATGGCACAGAGTTCTTTCAGCGTATCCCGAAATCCATAGGCAACGCCTCCAACAAAGTGCACCGGCGTCTTCCAGATCTCCGGGTATTTACATAAATGGGTAAAGAAAAAGTCATTGAGCCCGTCCTCAATGATATTCTCAATCATAAAATGTCCCCGGTTTTCTGCAAGAAACATGGCATAAGAAGCAATATACCGGTTAGGAAGAGGCATTTTATAAACATGGTCAAGAATTTCAGCTGCCTCAACCTGGTATTTCTGATTGAATTTCAGTGCAAGCGTTTCATCGAAGGTCTTATACAAAAAATATTGTAAAACTTTCCTGCCCAGATATGCCCCGCTGCCCTCATCGCCAAGTATAAAACCAAGGCCCGGACTATTCGTTTTAATTTTTCTCCCATCGAAATACCCGGAATTACTGCCTGTGCCCAGGATGGCCACCACCCCCCTCTTATTTCCACAAAGGGCCCTGGCCGCCCCGGTTAGATCGTTTTCCACTGATGTTTGCGCTTCCGGAAAGATCTTTTTTAAAGCCCTTTTCACCATTGCCCGGTTGGAGGCTGCAGCACAGCCCGTTCCATAGAAGAATATGGAGGATGGGCGTCAGGTTTTTAAGACCTGGCACCAATTCCTTTTGCATCAGCTCAATAAGCTGGGACTCATTTAGAAAATAGGGGCTGGCACCCTGGGTTTCGATGATCTTTTTCTTCCTCCCCTGTTGAAGCAAACACCATTCGCTCTTGGTAGATCCGCTATCGGCAATCAGTATGGTCATTAATTTGAGTTTTCTTCCGGTAAATATCCTGAACGAAGGTATAATGCAATTTTTGACAAACCATTCATCCGGAACTTTCCACCCGGTTCGGGTCATTTGCTTAATTTGCAGCCGACTACGGAGAAATTAAGTAAATGAAAAAACTGAAAGTATGGCTGCCCCTTTTATTTGCGGTAGTCATGATCCTGGGAATGCTGATCGGGTTCAGACTTTATCCCAACGTCAACACCGGCGGATTCTTTAAAACAGGGAAACTCAACCGGGTGCAGGAAGTACTCGATATCATTGACAATAAGTATGTGGATTCCGTGAATACAGACTCCATGAGTGAGGACGCTATCGGGGGAATGCTCGCCCATCTCGACCCGCATTCCTATTTCATTCCTGCCATCGACCGGGAAGAGATGAACGAAGATCTGGAAGGGAATTTTGAGGGCATCGGCGTTGAATTTCAGATCCTGAGCGATACGGTAAATGTCATCAACGTGCTGGCCGGCGGCCCCAGTGACAAAGCAGGCCTGCAGGTCGGTGACCAGTTTATAAAGGTGAATGATTCCCTGGTCGCCGGCAACGGTATAACTCCTGAAAAAATAAAGAAGCTTTTACGCGGTCCGGGTGCAAGTACGGCTGACCTGCAAATGCTGAGGGAACACGCATTAAAGACCTTCCGTGTTACACGGGGAAGCATCCCATTGCCCGCACTCGACGCGGCATATATGCTGAACAAGGAATCAGGATATATCCGGATCAATAAATTTTCGCGAACCACCTATCAGGAATTCGAGGATGCCCTCCGGCAGTTGCTAAACCAGGGTATGAAAAAACTCGTGCTGGATATTCGGAGCAACGGGGGAGGAATTGTGGATGAAGCCGTAAACATGGCCGACGATTTCCTGGGAAATGACGAACTGATCGTTTACACAGAAGGAAGAAAAAGCCCGCGTAAAGAATATCATGCCCAGCGTCCGGGTAATTTTGAAACCGGCAAACTGATCCTGCTGGTTGACGAAGGCACAGCCTCCGCCAGTGAAATCCTTGCGGGAGCTTTACAGGATTGGGACAGGGCGACCATCATCGGTCGCCGCACTTTCGGCAAAGGACTGGTGCAGGAACCATTTATGCTGAGCGACGGCAGCGAACTACGCCTGACCATCGCAAGGTACTATACACCGCTGGGGCGCAGCATTCAGAAGCCTTACAATAAGGGTCGGGAGGCATATGACGACGAAGTCATTGAGCGATTTCACAACGGCGAAGCCATTCATGGTGATACATCAACAACTCACGCCGGCCCCATTTACAAAACACCAGCGGGGAGGATCGTTTATGGCGGCGGCGGCATCACCCCGGATGTATTTGTTGGATTCGATACAAACCGGATCTCCAGGAGCGTTACATCTTTATACCTGAATGGTACCCTCGGCAATTTTGTTTACGAATATTATATCCATCACCTGGCGGAATTCAGGCAGTTCAAGAATGCTGCTGATTTTTCAGCAAGATTCAATAAAGATGAAGATGTATGGCGGGGCCTTGGCAATTATGTTATCAAGGATTCCATTTCCCTGGCTACCATTTCCACGCCAGACAAGCACCTGCTTCAAACCAGGATAAAAGCGCTGCTTGCCAGGCTGGTCTGGCGTTCCGAAGGATATTTCATGGTCATGAATCAAAGCGATCCGGTAATGAAAAAAGCATTGGAACTATTGAATACCAACAGTCCAATGCCTTCAGCTGGAAAGCCGCACTGACTTGTGCTACACAGTTTCCTGTTTATCCAGCACTTCCTTTTTCTCGATCCGGTAGCTTATTATAAGCCCAAGACCGCCTCCTATTGCAATCAGCGCAAAATAGATGGGCACATTCGCTCCACTGTCAAAATCGTTGGGATTTTGATGCCGGACGCTGTACAATGCGAAATTGTCCAGCAGGTAAGCCAGGAATAATCCCAGGCCGGCCCCCACCATGAGCAGGCCCCATTTCAGGTTCCGGAATGGTGCAGGTCTTGGACGTTCCCGCTGGATCTTGGGATCCATTCCTTTTTCTATCATTGCCATGCTTTCTTTATTGCTCAGATATCTGAAGCCGAATATCATAGCGAAAAGTGAAATACTAAGTATGATCAGCCAAAAAAATACCAGTTGATCGGGTCCCATTTTATTTTGTTTTTTGTTTAAATGCGGTTGAACACTATATCAGACTGCATATTGGAAACAAAGGTTACACCGGTTTGCCCTGATTATTTCAATATCCCCGGCCTCACTAGGTCTCAAGGGCCCCGGCGGGGCATCAGGCATTTCAGTATACCCCTGATGGTCAGGGCCATGCCTGCTAAAACCACCTGCAGCAGCCGTTTTCCAGATTAATAAGAGGAGTAAAATGTACCTTACCTTGTAACCTCAATGGCGGTGCCACCGTCTCATTTTTGTGACAACAACCGGACTCTCAGATACCGAGATCATCAGCAGGGTTCTGCGGGGGGAACAGACCATGTTTTCCCAGGTCGTGGACCGTTATCAAAATTATGTATTCTCGCTGGTCATCCGGTTTGTTGAGAACCGGGAAGATGCCGAGGAGATTGCCCAGGACGTTTTCGTAAAAGCATACCGGTCGCTGGCTGACTTCCGGGGAGAATCGAAATTCAGCACCTGGTTATTTACGATTGCACGAACGACTTGTATAAGCTTTTTGAGGAAAAAAAAGCTCGACACCCAGTCGCTGGATAATGAAAGAACGGGCATCCAGCTGGCGAATAGGGAGTCGGGTTTCCGGGCTGATATGGTAGAGCAAAAATCCAGGCACGCCATGCTGAATGAAGCAATTAGTATGCTGAGTGTGGACGACAGCCAGGTATTGACCCTTTTTTATAAAGGAGAACAGACGCTGGAGGAGATCGGCAGGATCATGGGGCTGGATCAGAATAACGTGAAGGTGAAACTTCATCGCGCCCGTCAACGTTTGAGAGTTAAGATGGAAAAATATTTTCGCCATGAGGTACGTGAAATACAGGATGATTAAAAGAAAAAAGTACCCCCCTGGAGTGAACCAGGCAAATGATTCTGGTAGTTTTGCATTATATAAAGAAAAGCATATGGATATCGGGCAAGAAATGGAAGAGCGTTTATGGGATTTCATAGATGGATTATCTACTCCGGATGAACAGGTTAGCATCCGGCAACTGATTTCAGATGATCCTGCCTGGCAGCATCGTTATAACGAGCTTTTGAATGTAAATAAGGCGATGCAGCTACATGAATTGGATGCACCTTCGCTGAGATTTACAAAAAATGTGATGGAGCAGATTGCCAGATACCAGGTGGCGCCGGCAACTAAAAACTATATCAACAAAAATGTTATCCGGGGAATAACCGCATTTTTTCTGGTTATGCTTGTGGGCATCATATTATATTTCCTCGGACAGATTCACTGGACGGCAACATCTACAGATCTCCTGGTTCCGCAATATAGTCTTGATGCCAGCAAACTAAACTGGGGAAAAGCACTGAACGGTACTTCAGTAAATATATTTATACTGGTCAATGTTATCCTTGGCCTTATTCTTTTGGATAAATACCTGCAGGCCAGGAAGAAAGCCCGCAACCGCGGGGAAACGATTTAATGGTTGATGGTTGATAGTTGATGGTTGATGGACTTCAGGTGTGAATTCGCACATGGGAGCCATCAACCATCAACCATCAACCATCAACCCATACCATCTTCCCATTCCGCTTTTAGAATTACCTTCGCAAGTATGGAGATAAAAAATAATATTCTCGAAACCATCGGGAATACGCCACTTATCCGGTTGAATAAAATAACTAAGGATTTCCCCTGTACTGTGTTGGCTAAAGTGGATTATTTCAATCCTGGCAATTCCATTAAAGATAGGATGGCCGTCAAAATGGTTGATGTAGCCGAAAAAGAAGGGAGGTTGAAACCGGGAGGAACAATCATTGAATGCACCAGCGGCAATACCGGAATGGGTCTTGCATTAACTGCTATTGTAAGAGGATATAAATGCATATTTACGACCACCGATAAACAGTCCAAGGAAAAGATGGATATCCTCAAGGCAGTTGGTGCAGAAGTGATTGTTTGTCCGACAAATGTTGAACCGGAGGATCCGCGCAGTTATTATTCTGTCGCCCGGCGACTGGCTGCCGAAATTCCGAATTCCTTTCTCTGCAATCAGTATAATAACCTCGCAAACCGTCTGGCGCACTATGAAAGCACCGGTCCGGAAATATGGAAACAGACGGATGGAAAGATCACCCACCTCGTTTGTACGGCAGGTACGGGGGGAACAATAACCGGAGCAGCCATGTTCCTTAAAGAAAAAAATCCTGCTATACAAATCTGGGCGATAGACGTGGAAGGATCACTGCTTACAAAGTATTTCAATACCGGCGAGATTGACATGAACGAAGTTCATCCATATGTATCGGAGGGATTCGGGGAGGATTTTGTTCCGGAAAATTATGATATGAAGGTGATTGATCATTTTGAGCAGGTAAGTGATAAAGCCGGTGCCGTGATGGCCCGAAAGTTGGCCCGTGAAGAAGGATTATTCTGCGGATACAGTGCCGGAAGTTGTTTGCAGGGACTGGTTCAGTTGAAAACCAGGCTGAAGAAAGCTGACCTGGTCGTTTGCATTTTTCATGATCACGGAAGCCGCTATATAGGAAAAATATATAATGATCAGTGGATGATGGAAAGGGGATTTCTGGACGTAAAAACTTTCCGTGATATCGTGAATGCGAGAGGAGAAAGTAAACTCGTAACCATCAGACCCGATCAAACAGTGGGTGATGCAGTGGATCTGATGAAGCAATTCCATATTGAAAATATTCCGGTTTTGGATGAAGGAAGTCTTTCGGGTGCAGTGAGCGAAAGCGGATTATTCGGAAGAATGCTGACCGATGGCAACGACATCAGAAATAAAAAAATCTCCGAAGTTACCGAGCCATCTTATCCGCTGGTTTCCTTCGATACTACAGTAGAGCGCATCAGTTCACTGATCAGTAAGGAGAATGGCGCCGTGCTCGCTAAGGATGACAGTGGCCATTTCCACATCGTAACGAAGTATGACGTTATTCAGGCATTTAGGGTGAACACCTGAGAGAAGTTGACGGTTGATGGTTGATGGTTGACAGACTATAGTTGCGCGTTCGGAATTGAAAACGGTCAACAGTCTACTTTCTGCCATCATCGTATTTTTACCAGTAAATCTACTAGACTCAAAGTAAAAGCTGAACGACTAAAATCAGGCAAAATATCTATTGTTGTTAATATGTGTATAAGTTATTTTTGATTCTGAAGTTGATTGATTTATTCAATCGCAGCAATATCCAAAAAACCGTAGTCAAAGTTCTTTTATCCAATATCCGATAGAATTTCCAAATTAAATCCGATATCAGTCAACTTCATTTTTTCTTATCCTCTGAACGAACCGAAATATAGAAGCAGTACCTGAGAAACCTGTCTTTATCCAGAAAAGTAATCCAATCCCTGAGAAACAATCCTTGTCCCGAAGAACCAATCCAGTTCCTGAGAAGCTATCCTTATCCTTAAGAGTTCATTTGTCCCTGGCCGATTGTTGATGACCTGAAAAATCAATCCTGTCCCTGAGAGACCTGGCGTTAAGCGTTTTGCGTTTGCGCTCCAAGAACAACCGATCCTGTCCTGAAAAAAGCATTATTAAAATCCAGCATCCGTAGAAAAACAGTAATCAGTTCCAATTCCTTGTCAAAACCAACTGCATTACTCCAGTACCCTCCTGCTAAATTTATACGGCATCACAATTTAGCAGGAGGCAGCAATCAGGGAATCCATCAGCTATCAACCATCGACGTATATTTGCTTCATGTACTTTTCATTCGAAAAAAATGAAGGGGACGAAGCAAACAAGCCTTCGCGGAAGAAGCCCATTTTTCCGGTCAGCGAAATGCTGAGAGATTACCTGAAACAACATGGCAGGGAAGTGAAGCTTCCTGTTTCTTATAATGACCTCCGGCTGGTGTCATACGCGGTTCCACTGAAAGATAAGTACGGTCAGGACACATTGTGGGAGACCGTTTCCTATGATATGGAGCATTGGCAATTCATCCGGACGGGACTGGTTAAAATGTATGCGATCCTGAAAACCGAAGGTGACCTCACGTTTAGCAAACATCTGGATGTGGCAAGGGTCGATTTCTGCAGCTTCGCCAATTCCAGCCCCTTTCGCATTCGCATCGTAAATAAATTCAACGACAACTATGATCATTACTACGTAAAACAGGCTGATGCTTCCCGGATTTACGGCCTTGAGCTCGAGCACCTCCTTTCACCCAACCGCATTATTTATTTCACGCATCTGAATACCCTGATTGAAGAGCATATTCCGGGCATCCCCGGAGATGTATTCATTACGAATTACCTCGAAGAACCCATTACCAACCGAATCCGCTTTGCAAAGGAATTTGTGAAATTCAATGAACGTTGCTTCGTGCGGTTGCTGGGTGATATGCGTTCCTATAATTTTGTCGTTAACATAACACCGGATATAGAAGACTTCCAGTACCGCATTCGGGCGATTGATTTCGATCAGCAATCCTACGAAGGCAGAAAGAACCTGTACCTGCCACAATTTTTCAAGGAGAATAAGGCACTTGTAGATCTTTGCATAAAATATTTAAACAGGGATTCCATCACCCAATACCAAACGGAAGAAAGAACCATGATGGCGTTCCGCGTTGCTTCCTCCAGGTTCCGCCTCATGCATTTGCTGAATATCATGTCAAAGGATCCGATTTCCTCACCTGAAAAATTATTGCAGCTCAAGCAGGAGCTTGCGGTCGCATTTGAATCACCCATCTTTCTTAAGAGCAGTTCCATGGGTCAACTCGTGAAAAGGCAGCTCAAACAAACCCTTCAAAAAAATCTGGCGCTTATCCAAAAGAATCTGGGCAAGTTCCATGACTGATACTTTAGAATTCATGGTTCAGTATTATAGCAGCAAGCATTGAATATCGTATCTTTGCGGATTCTTATTCATAAAAAACAACCTATGGCGAAGTATAATGCAGGCGTTTTGTTTGGCGAAGAACTCGAAGCCCTGTATCAGGATGCAAAAAATAATGAGTTTGCCATACCGGCTGTAAATGTAACAGGAACGGATACGATCAACGCGGCATTGGAAGCGGCGGCAAAAGTGAATTCTCCTATTATCATTCAATTCTCCAATGGGGGTGCGCAGTTTGTAGCAGGAAAGGGCATGCCCAACGACAAACTCCAGGGCAATATATCCGGAGGCATTTCAGGGGCGCTCCATATTCATACCGTTGCCAAATATTACGGAATACCGGTTATTGTGCATACGGATCACGCAGCAAAAAAATGGCTTCCCTGGATCAGCGGTTTAATTGATGCGGGAGAAAAATATTTCAAGGAAAAGAAACAACCACTCTTCAGTTCCCATATGCTGGATCTTTCGGAAGAGCCGCTGGAAGAAAATATTCACACATCGGTAGCATTTTTCAAGCGGATGAAGCCGCTGGGTATGGCGATCGAAATTGAGCTCGGTGTTACCGGCGGCGAAGAAGACGGGATCGACAACAGCGGGGTGGAAAATGATAAATTATATACACAGCCCCAGCACGTGGCTTACGCTTATACCGAGCTCAGCAAGGTTGGCCGGCTATTCAGCGTAGCTGCAGCATTTGGAAATGTACACGGAGTATACAGTCCTGGTAATGTAGAGCTTCGGCCGGTAATCCTCAGGAACAGTCAGGACTACATTGAGAGGGAACTTAAAACAAAACCCAAGCCTGTTTATTTTGTCTTCCATGGCGGAAGCGGATCTCCGCAAAATCAAATCCGTGAGGCCATCGGTTATGGCGCCATCAAAATGAACCTGGATACCGATCTTCAATGGGCTTTCTGGGAAGGCGTTCACAAATATTATCAGAAAAATGAAGCCTATCTGCAGGCACAGCTGGGAAATCCAGAAGGAGCAGGACGTCCCAATAAAAAATATTATGATCCCCGGGTATGGCTTAGAAAGGGCGAAGAGAGTTTTATCAGCCGGCTTCAGATCGCTTTTGAGGATTTGAATTGCATTAATAGAAATGCATAGGGCCTAAGGTTTTTTGATTGGTTATGGAAGCGTTGATGGTTGATAGCTGACGGTTGATGGAAATCTGATGCGAATCCGCACATGAGGGCTGTCAACCATCAACCAAATTGCCGCTCATCAACAATCAAATCCCAACCCCCGCCGATTCCAGGCAAATTCCATATATTCATTCCCTATTTAAATAATTTATGAAATTTTTTCTTGCAGTCCTGCTTTGCGAGGGCCTTTCCATAGTATCATTTGGGCAGCAACCCCATCAACCGGCAATCAGAAAATCAGATTCTTTTCCCGCAACCAGGTCACCGGCTAAACCATCCGCACCAAAACCTTATAAAGAAGTAATCCCAGACAGCGCCTTCAGCAAAACAGGATTATTTACAGTTCATAAAGTGGGCGACAAATGGTATTTCGAAATTGCAGACTCCCTTTTCAACCGCGAGATCCTGGTTGTCACGCGCTTTAGTAAATCCCCCGCAGGGAGTCGCAATTACGGCGGTGAGGAGGTTAATGAACAGACGATCCGCTGGGAAAAAGGCCCTTCTGATGTGGTTTTCATGCGCATTGTAACAGAGATTAACGTGGCTGCAGATTCATCACAACCCATCGCCCGCGCCGTGCGCAATTCCAACCTGGATCCCATTGCGGAGGCATTCGAGATTAAAGCCTATGGACGGGAATCTGTGGTGATTGATGTAACGGATTTTTTCAAAGGAGATAATCAGCCCGTCAGCCTGGACCCACCCACCAAGAGAAGATATAATCTCGGCGGAATTTCCTCTGACCGCTCCTATATTTCATATATCCATACATTCCCTCTGAACACGGAAGTAAGAACGGTGAAAACTTTCACCTCCTCTCCTTCACCCGGCGGCATCCAATTCGGACCCTCATCCCAGGTAAGCCTTCCGGCGGCAGAGGCATCCGGTGCCGTTACCATTGAACTAAACAATTCGTTTATCATGCTACCGGCGATCCCTATGCGCAAACGGCTGTATGATCCGCGTGTAGGATATTTCGCGAGTGAATTTACAGTGTACAGCGACGATCAGCAGAAAGTGCAGACGGCTACATTCATTCATCATTGGCGATTGGAGCCCCGGGATGAGGATACGGCGGCCTGGAAAAGAGGAGAACTGGTTGAACCGAAAAAGCCCATCGTCTATTATATCGATCCGGCCACTCCAAAGAATTGGCGCCCCTACCTGATTGCTGGAATTAACGATTGGCGGCCCGCTTTCGAAAAAGCCGGCTTTAAAAACGCAATTACCGGCAAAGAATGGCCCGAGCATGATTCCACGATGAGCCTGGAGGATGCACGGTTTTCCGTGATCCGCTATTTTGCGTCCGATATTGAAAATGCGTATGGTCCCAATATCGCCGATCCCCGTACCGGAGAGATCCTGGAAAGCCATGTCGGCTGGTATCACAACGTGATGAAACTGGTACACGACTGGTATATGATTCAGGCGGGCGCCGTGGATCCTCGGGCAAGGTCGATGAAGTTTGATGACAGCCTTATGGGAGAACTCATTCGATTTGTTTCATCGCACGAAATCGGCCATACCCTCGGATTGCGCCACAATATGGGCAGCAGCAGCATGACACCTGTTGAAAAGCTTCGGGACAAGGCCTGGGTGGAAGCCCATGGCCATACCGCATCGATCATGGACTATGCCCGGTTTAACTATGTTGCCCAGCCAGAAGACCATATTGGTCCGGCTGGATTATATCCCCGCATCGGGGAATATGACAGGTGGGCGATCCAGTGGGGATACAAGCATATTCCGG
Source organism: uncultured Chitinophagaceae bacterium (assembly GCA_963705005.1). Lineage (GTDB taxonomy): Bacteria > Bacteroidota > Bacteroidia > Chitinophagales > Chitinophagaceae > Puia. Next base: position 1,024,269 of record CAVPIO010000004.1, on the reverse strand, counting down.
GAACCAAAGATGAGGAAGCAGATAAAAAAATCCTAAACCAATGGATAGTCGATAGTCTCAAAGCCAATCCCCGTTTGTGGTTCGGGGGTGAGGCACAAAATTATGATCCCCGTGCACAAACAGAGGACCTGGGAGACAACAGCATGAAAGCAAGTGAATATGGCATTAAGAACCTGAAAAGAATTATTGTCCAGCTACCTCAATGGACAAAGGAAGAAGCCGACACTTATGAAAACCTGGATAACATGTATGCACAGCTCACTATTCAGTTTGGCCGGTATATGAACCATGTAAGCAAAAACGTAGGAGGTATCTATGAAACCCTTAAGAGCGTTGAACAGCCCGGAGATGTATATGAACCCACGCCAAAAAAAATTCAACAGCAGGCCGTGGCTTTTTTACATGCGCAATTATTTGAAACACCTTATTGGTTGCTGAATAAGGATATACTCAACAAAATCAATAGCCCTTCTTCGAATGAGCGCATAGTCAACACGCAGGGCAGCGTTTTGCAATCCTTACTTTCCAGCTCCCGCTTATTCCGCATGGCCATTATCCGGGATCGATATGGTAAGGCGGTAGTATACGGACCGGACGAACTGGTCACCGACCTCGAAACAGGCATCTGGAAAGAATTGTCTGCAACCGCGGCCATTGACCCCTTTCGCCGAAATCTTCAAAAGGAATATGTGGAGGCGCTGATCTCGCTGATTAATCCCGCACAGCCTGCCATGCCTTCAAATCTTCCGCGTGGGCTCATTTTATTTTTCGGAGCTGATATAAAGAATACCGATATACCTTCCATTGCCCGCGCCCACCTGGTAGCACTTCGAAAGCGAATCCTGGCTTCTGTTGCACGCATTTCCGATAAACTGAGTCAATACCACCTCGAAGATGTAGCGGACAGGATTAAGCAGGCGCTGGAGCCGAAATAACTTATGGCTTCTTTAATTACTTTGTCAACTTCACGAAATGAAAAAAATATATTTATTCAGCCTTGTCTGCTTCAGTATTTTATCATGTAATACAAAAACCGCAGAGAATCCTAAGGATGTGTTTGCTTCGAACATAGATACGACAGTTAAACCGGCATATGATTTCTTTTTGTATGCCCATGGAAAATGGTTAAAAGATAACCCGATCCCCCCCGAAGAAAGTTCCTGGGGAATCGGGAATGTGGTTTATAATGAAAATCAACGACGCCTTCGCCTGATAAGCGAGGCCGCAGCAAAAGAAGGGGGAGCAAATGGATCCGCTGCCCAGATGATCGGAGACTTTTGGACGGCCGCAATGGACAGCACGCAAATTGAGAATCAGGGAACCAGTTACCTGAATTCTTATTTCAAAGAAATAAACGCCATCACCAACATTCCTTCCTTTATTAACTGCATCGCTGATCTTGATAAAATCAGGGTGAGCGCGCTTTTCAACAGCCTGGTGGACCTGGATGATAAAAATAGTGATGAGATGAGCTTTAAACTCAATCAGGGCGGATTGGGGCTTCCCGAGCGTGATTATTATTTTAACAAGGACTCATCCACAACAAATATTCGGAAAGCCTATGCTGTTCACATCAGCAAAATTGAAATGTTGCTGGGGAAGGACTCTGTTACCGCAGTTCAAAGTGCAGAAGGTATCATAACAATGGAAACTAAGTTGGCTGCAGCTTCCCGCTCGGTCTCTGATTTGCGCGATCCCTATTCCAATTATCACAAGACATCCATTGCAGATCTCAAAAAACTCTCATCTTCCATTGACTGGAAAAGTTTATTAGCAAATATTGGCGTCACGCATATTGATTCCGTGATCGTAGGCCAGCCTGAATTCTTCAGATCTCTGGATGCAGTTTTGAAGTCGACACCCATCCCCATTTTGAAAGATTACCTCACTTATCACCTGGTGAATTCCTCTTCCGGAGCACTACCTGAAAAATATGGCGAGGAATCCTTTCATTTCAATCAATTATTTAGCGGCGCAAAAGAGCGGAAACCACGTTGGAAAAGAGGGATAAGTGCCGAAGAAGGGGCGATGGGCGAATTGCTTGGTCAGCTTTATGTAAAAAAATATTTTAATGAAACCGCAAAACAACGCTATGAGCGAATGGCCGAAGAAATACGTACAGCCTATAAGGAGCGGATTCAAAAATTGCCATGGATGAGCGATAGCACCAAACAAAAAGCCATTCTGAAGCTGGAAGCCATAAATAAAAAAATAGGATACCCGGACAAATGGAAGGACTTCTCGGGAATGCAAATAAGCAAAGAAAGCTATCTGCAAAATCTAATCAACGCCAATACCTGGTGGGAAAGGTTTAATTTGAATAAACTGGGTAAGCCGGTCGATAAAAGTGAATGGACCATGTATCCCCAAACCTATAATGCCTACTACGATCCGGATAGAAACGAAATGGTATTTCCCGCTGCGGCTTTTATTGTTCCGGGTTTTGAAGATAAGGACCTGGACGATGCCACCATGTATGGTTATGTGGGCGCGAGTACGATCGGTCACGAAATAACCCATGGCTTTGATGATCAGGGAAGACTTTATGATGCCAAAGGCAATTTGCACAACTGGTGGACAAAAAATGATTCTGCTGAATTCGTAAAAAGAACTGCACTGATCATTAAGCAGTTTAATGAATACGAACCACTCCCGGGCGTTCACATAAACGGGAAAGCGACGCAGGGGGAAAATATTGCTGACCTTGGTGGCCTTGAATTGGGTATCCAGGCATTTAAAAAATCGGAAGCTTATAAAAAGAATGAAATCATTGGAGGCCTTACACCCATGCAACGTTTTTTTATGGGATATGCGCTTTCCTGGCTATATGAAACACGCCCGGAGAGTTTGAAATATCTGATCATGGTTGATGTGCATTCGCCCGAAAAATACAGAGTGATCGGACCTTTGAGTAATTTAGAGGAGTTCTACTCAGCCTTCAACGTAAAACCGGGTGATAAAATGTACCGGGCAGACAGTGTGCGGGTGCGGATTTGGTAAGTGAATCCTATTATCTGCGGGCCGAAGTCACCAATCAGCGAGGCGATGATTACAAAAAAATAATCAGCCATAGCCGCTGCCGGGAGATAACTTGCTTATTTAGTCCAAGACAAACAGATTAAGATTTAGTATTTTCTGAGCAAATCCAAAAACCTGCGATCGAGCTTATGGCCATGCCAATCCTCGTACTGAAGGTCTGTTCTTCCCGAATCGAGGATGCCAAAATCACCGGCAAAATTCCAGACTGCAAAACCAATTCCATTGGAAGAAAGAATGTCAAGCACATCCGAGAACCAGGCAAGGAAAACATCATGCGGCGTTTTGTTCCAGCATCCGCATTCGCCGCAATGCACTCCAACGCCTTGTTGCAGCAATGCTATCCAAGGCTGGTAATAAGTCTCCAGCATCCGCCGGCTCAAATATTGATTACCAACCTGCCCAGGCCATTTCGGAATGGGCATATGCTGAATATCTTTGTTGGCCCATGGCGCTTTGAAATGCGATATTGAACCTGGAAAATATCCCCTGCAACTCTGGGCAATATTTAAATCTATCAGGTCCGGCACTACCTGATTTCCGCCGCTGTTTCCATCTGCAATAATCAGGTGACCGGGATTTTCCCTGCGTATAGACTCTGCTGCGGACTTAGCCAGTTTGCGGTAAATATCTCCGGGCACAGGACCAGATTTCGAATGCTGGTCATTCATATCTTCACGTACACTGGGTTCGTTCAGAAGATCGAAACTGATTTTTTCAGGCGATTCGTCTTTGTATTTTCTGGCCCACATATTCCAGTGAAAATAAAATGCCTGTTGCGCCGCTTCATCGCGCCATAAATTGTAGGGCTCATAAAAACCGGCATTGATGCAATAACCCGGGGCGCGATGGAGGTTAAGGCTTACGTGCATCTGGTATTTATGGGCCATGAACACCAACGCATCTATGCGATCTACCGCTTCAGGATTAATATTATATACTTCCTCGGGGAGAATATTCCTGCTTCGGTCAAAATTAAGGTAGTAAGGGTAAGCAATGGGTATCCGGATAAAATCAAATCCCCATCCCTGCATCCATTTAAAATATTCTTCAGTTGTGGGTCGTTTCGGGGGCGTTGGATCTGGTGAAAAAAAATCCAGCACATTAAATCCCTTCCATTTGGGAAGTTTGTTATTAAGTTGCTTTTTAGAAACTGCGGATGCCAGGGACTCCCCGACGGTAAGCGCTGCGGATAACAGGCCTGCAGTTCTGATGAAATTTCTTCTTTTCATTTTTTCATAACATCAATAATCGGAACGCCGATACAGCCACTAGGCATCTGAATATGCAAAAGTGCCGCTAAAGTCGGGGCGATATCCGTCATATGCACTGTTGCATTCGAGCTGCCGGGATGAATATGCCAGCCCATAAATAAAAGCGGAATATGCGTATCATAAGGATTCCAGGCGCCATGCGTTGTACCTGTGCGTGCAAAAGTATCCAGCCAGCCCGGGTCGAAGACGACCTGTACCTGCCCGCTTCGCTTAAAATTATATCCATTCGTGATCATGGTCTTCAGCGGTTCAGGAATTGGGGCGTCCTGAAGCCTGTCAATATCCACCGCAAAACTAACACCCGGCTGTTTTTTCAGATAGTCCACAGTAAGCTTCTTTATTCCGGTAAAATCTGCTTTTGCCGCGTCAATCTTTCCTAGATCAAAATTGATCTGATAATTTTGCGCCCCGCGGATAGCTCCGGCAATTCCAAATTTCTCATTGATCTGTTTATTCAGAGTATCTATAATTTTTCCCGTGACAAAAAAATCTGCAGGAATATGGTGCTTCCGGAGAAAGCCAACCGCATTTGCAGCGCCGTGATCTGCAGTTAAAAAAACCAGGTATTGTCCTTTGCCTATCTTATCATCAAGCATGGAAAAAAAAGCAGCCAGATCCTTATCAAATCGCAGGTAAGTATCTTCAACTTCAATGGAATTTGGGCCGAAGAGATGTCCTACGTAATCAGTAGAAGCACAATTGATGGTTAGAAAATCTGTTGCCGGTCCGCGCCCCAGCTGATAACCTTCAATTGCGGCCCTGGCAAAATCCATTGTGATTGTATTTCCAAAAGGTGTGCTTCGAAAGGAACTGTGGCTCCTGGCATAAGCCGCTTTAACATCGTGCGGGAAAACAGGCGCATGTTCACCCCCGAGTTTTCCTTCATACGACATATTATCAGAATCACTCTGCAGGTAGGTGTTGATTGGATACAAAGTATTCCATCCGCCACTAATTAACCAGTCAATGTTTCTGTCCCGGTTATATTTCACTGCCCAGTCGGGCAATTGTTTCATATAATACGAACTGGTAATAAAATTACCGCTTGTATCATCCAGCCAGAATGCGGCATTGGCTGCATGCCCTGCTGGTAATATGGCTGCACGGTCTTTCAGCGAAATGCCCACTACCCGCGATTTAAACTGAGTGGCTATGCGCAGCTCATCGGTAACTGTACTCACAAGCAGATTACGTGGCGACATCTTTCCTTCGGCAGACTCCGCGCCGACAGTCTGCTCCATAGTATCGGACACACAATACACGCTCCTGCCACTTAATTGATCGGTCCAATCGTTTCCAGATATGCCGGTGATTGATGGAACTGAACCGGTGAATATGCAGGTATGGCCCACAGCTGTATAAGATGGTAAATAATCAATGAGCGTATTCTCGCAGGAAAATCCCTGATCCAAAAGTCGTTTGAATCCGCCTTCTTCGTAGCGGTCATAATATCTGTAAAGGTAGTCCCAGCGCATCTGGTCAACGACGATACCCACGACCAGCCTGGGTCTGGACAAGCCGGAAGTATTCGACTGACTAAATCCCGGGACAGTAAAAAAGTATGAAATCAAAACAAACAAAAGCAGCCATTTTCTTATCATTTCAAAACATTTAGACAAATGTATCTCCAATTTCCGACCGCCCTGTTCTTTAAAAGCATTATTTTTACGTCAATTTTTTAATTCAACCCAATTCAACAATGGCAGATTTTTTTGAAAAGCTCATTAAAAATCGGGGCCCGATCGGGCAGCACAGGGAAAGAGCACACGGATATTTTGCATTTCCAAAACTCGAAGGAGAAATTGGCAGTCGCATGAAATTTCGCGGGAAGGAAATGATTGTTTGGAGCCTCAATAATTATCTTGGGCTGGCAAACCATCCGGAAGTCAGAAGAACGGATTCGGAAGGCGCTAAGAAATACGGCCTCGCCACACCTATGGGTGCGCGGATGATGAGTGGTAACAGTGACTTCCACGAACAATTGGAGAAAGAGCTTTCTGCTTTTATTAAAAAGGAAGATACCTGCCTGCTCAATTACGGATATCAGGGTATGGTGAGTATTATTGACGTATTATGCGGAAGGCATGATGTAATCGTTTACGATGCCGAATGCCATGCCTGCATCATTGATGGGTTGCGGTTGCATGCGGGTCATCGCTTTGTATATAAGCACAATGACCTGGCCGATTTTGAAAAACAGATTCAGCGCGCCAATGCATTGATCGATAAGCAAGGTTCTGGTGGCGTTCTTGTAATAACAGAAGGTGTTTTTGGAATGGCCGGTGATCAGGGGAGGATCAGAGAAATTGCTTCCCTAAAAAAGCAATATGGATTCCGCCTGCTTGTTGATGATGCCCATGGTTTTGGCACTCTTGGCAAAACAGGTGCGGGGGCAGGAGAAGAGCAGGGCGTGCAGCATGAGATAGACCTTTATTTTTCCACATTCGCCAAATCCATGGCTTCCATCGGAGCTTTCGTTTCCGGAGACAGACTGATCATTGACTATATCCGGTACAATATCCGGAGCCAGATCTTTGCAAAGAGTCTGCCTATGCCGATGGTAATTGGAAATCTGAAAAGACTGGAGTTGTTGCGCAACAATCCTTCTCTGAAGGAAAAGCTCTGGAAAAATGCATTAAAACTGCAAAGCGGATTAAAGAAAAAAGGATTTGATATTGGAAAAACGGATTCTGTAGTAACCCCTATCTATATGAAAGGTGATATCCCTGAAGCTACAGCAATGGTGATGGATCTGAGAGAGAAATATGGAATTTTCTGTTCAATTGTTGTATATCCGGTAATTCCGAAAGGCCATATCATCTACAGGCTGATTCCCACTTCTGTTCATACCGATGAAGATATCCAGGCTACCCTTGATGCTTTTGAAGCCACTAAAAGGAAGCTCGATGCCGGAGAATATAAAGTAGAGGCTATTCCGGATATGGCTGAAGCTTAATCAGTTATGAAAGTTTTAAAGGCAGGTTAGCATAAAGCCGGGCTTTTTTCGTTATTAAGGGAGGTTTCGATTCAGGTAGGAACCGCCAATGCCCCTTGCTTTTGAAATGCACCATATTGTCCATTTTTTTCGTCCAGACCCTGCAAACTTTCGCCCATTCCGTCAAGCCGCCAAAAACTGATTCGGGAACAGTTGTTTTTACGCTTCAAAACACCTCTGACCGCCAAAGCCGTATTGATTCGGTATATCTCATTTTTGACAGATATGATAAACGCGGCGCGGGTATAATAAAACGGGTATTCTATCCCGTGAATAACCAGGTTCAAATTACAGTACCTAATGGCAGGTATTATGTAAATATCTTCTGCCTGGGTATTTATAACCATGCAGGCTTTGACCGCATACTGACAGCTAAATCAAATCATACCCGAAAGGTCTTTCTGCGTCTTCAGGCATCTGCATTGTTTACCCCCGGTATGGTGGAAATACCAAGAGAAAAATGGGATCCCTCTCATCTCGCCATACTCCAATTGCGTAGTTCAAAATAAGAAAAGCAGCCAAAAAAAAGACCTCCTTGTTGAAGGGAGGCCGCACTAATCAAATACCATTAACCATTAAACCTTATCCTATGAAAAGCCAAATATAAAAGTTTTCAGCCTAACAAATAGTCTCAAACCATAAGCTTTTTGTAAGATGGATATAAAATTGATTCATATCAATTGAAAATCAGGTAATTTGTATTTTGTTGAAACAACAGGCCCATGAGGAAAGTAGTTGTTGCCATTACAGGAGCCAGCGGCGCTATATATGCAAGCCAGTTAATTGATAAACTGGTTAAGCTCAGGGCGCAGTGGCAGGAATTATCCGTCTTAATGACAGTTAACGCGCGCAAAGTATGGGAAACAGAACTTGAAAATAAGGATTACCGGCATTTTCCTGTTAGCTTGTACGAAACGAACGATTTTTCGGCTCCTTTTGCCTCGGGATCGGCCAGATACGATACGATGATCATTATTCCCTGCTCTATGGGAACGCTTGGAAGGATCGCTGCGGGAATTTCGTCGGATTTGCTTACCCGGGCTGCTGATGTAATCCTGAAAGAGAGAAGAAAGCTGATCTGCGTAGTGCGGGATACGCCTTATAATCTCATCCATATCCGCAATATGGAAACCGTAACCCTTTCGGGCGGAATCATCTGTCCGGCTACACCTTCTTTTTACAGCAAACCGAAAACGCTGGAGGAATTAGCAGCCACTGTCGTTGACCGGGTAATAGACCTCGCAGGATTTGATATGGAGACTTTTCGCTGGGGGGAAAAGGTTGATAGTTGATGGTTGATGGATATCAGTTGCGAATCCGCAATTGAACTCCATCAACCATCAACCATCAACTATCAACTATCAACCATCAGCCATCAACCATCAACTCTTTTCATTGTCTCAGATCCACTTCTTCAACACCCGGATGTTTTGATTTGTCGAAAGTAAAACTGGCATCGCTGATGGCGGCCTTGCCATTGAGGCTGTTAATGGTATAAATATACCGGTTGCCGTTTTTATCAAGCAATTTTCCGGAGACGACCATATGCGTTTTCTTATCAATATATAGATAGATCTTATGAAAATTACGGCTCTTATCCATAGGCGTCATCTCAATTTCCTGAACGGTTTTCCCATTCATCTTTTGTTCGCCGTTCAGTTTATACAAAAAGTCCTTGTCGTAAAAATTGGTAAAGAGTTTTTGTGGCGACAAGGAACCGGCGGTAGGATCGTTCTTAGTTATGGTCACTTCTTTGGAAGATTTATCATAGGTCCAGGTCGTGGTACCATCGCTGTATATTTCCTGCCCGGTAATATCTACTTTGAACTTATTTCCCTTCATCAAAATCGTTCCTTTCTTTGTGCCTTCTGAATGGGCGTCGGCATCCTGGATTGCCAACGTAAATGTGCCCTGAATAGCTTTAAAAGATTTGATTTTAGAGCTTGCCCTGTCAAGAATTTGTTTCGCTTCGGGATCGCTCTGACCGAGGCTGTTATTCTGACCAAGGCCCGATGCAGATATAAGAAGGCCTGCCAAAACAGATAAAAATAATTTCATACTTGGTGATTGAAAGAAAAGAAGGCGCAAGATACCCCAATCGAATTGCAATTGGTATGCCTGTAGTGCTAAACCATATATTATTGATAATCAAGTACTTAATCCGTCAAGGTAATCCGTGAGCTCCAGTTCGGTTTTAATGTACACTTCTCTTGCCTTACTGCCAAGGTTAGGTCCGACAACCCCTGCTGCCTCCAGTTGGTCCATCAGGCGGCCCGCCCGGTTATACCCCAGTTTCATGCGACGCTGCAGCAACGAGGTGGAGCCCACCTGATTTTGGACAATGAGCCGCGCGGCTTCTTCAAACAGAGGATCCCGGTTATTTGCATCAAAATCCCTCGAATCCATTTCCTTTTCATCTACATATTCAGGAAGTAAAAATGCCTGGGCATAACCGGGTTGTCTGCCTATAAATTCAGCGATCTCTTCCACTTCAGGCGTATCGACAAAAGCGCATTGCAGGCGGGTAATTTCTCCATTAAAGGAAATCAGCATGTCGCCCTTTCCGATCAGTTGTTCTGCACCGCCCGTATCAAGGATGGTACGGGAATCAATTTTAGATGATACTTTAAACGCTATCCTTGCCGGAAAGTTTGCTTTGATAGTGCCGGTGATAATATTTACGGAAGGCCGTTGAGTGGCAATGATGAGATGAATTCCGACAGCGCGTGCCAGCTGCGCCAGTCGCGCCAGGGGCATTTCAATTTCTTTGCCTGCGGTCATGATGAGATCAGCAAATTCATCAATCACGAGTACAATAAATGGCAGATACTGGTGCCCCTTTTGGGGATTGAGTTTGCGTTTGATGAACTTGTCATTGTATTCCCTGATATTCCGTGTGCCTGCTTCTTTCAGAAGGTCGTAACGGTTATCCATTTCTATACAAAGTGCATTCAATGTATAAACGACTTTCTTGGTATCCGTGATAATGGGCTCCTCCTCGCCTGGAAGTTTGGCCAGAAAATGTTTCTCAATGATGCGGTATAGACTGAGTTCCACTTTCTTCGGATCCACCAATACCAGCTTCAGCTGGGAAGGATGTTTTTTGTAAAGTAAGGAAACCAGGATGGCATTGAGTCCGACTGATTTTCCTTGTCCCGTCGCACCCGCCATCAGGAGGTGGGGCATGGTGGACAGATCCACGATAAAATTTTCGTTGTCGATTTTCTTCCCAATGGCGATTGGAAGATTAAACGAGTTATGCTGAAATTTCTCCGAAGCCAGCAAAGTGCGCATACTCACGACCGTCTTTTTGACATTCGGCACTTCAATTCCAATCGTTCCTTTTCCCGGTATGGGTGCAATGATGCGGATGCCAAGTGCCGCCAGGCTCAGCGCGATATCGTCTTCCAGGTTTTTAATTCTTGAAATCCGGACTCCCGGTGATGGTACGATTTCGTATAGAGTTACTGTCGGTCCGACGGTTGCACTTATTTTTTGAATATCTATATCATAATTCTTGAGTGTACTGATGATCTGGTCTTTATTTCCCTCGAGCTCTGCAGGGTCCTGGATAATCCGGTCGTTCCCGTGGGATTCGAGTAAATCAAGCGTCGGGTATTTGTAGGAAACCAGGTCCAGGGTTGGCTCATAGTCAGGCAGCTTTCCCGTATCAGGCACCGGACCTTCAGTCAAAACTTCTTCCGGATCAGGATCCGGAACTGCCCTGATCTCCAGTTCAAGAGGATTTACATTCACCTGTTCTTTCTTAAAGATCCTTACCGGAGACGAGGGCGGAACAGAGGGTCTGTCTGCATTTTCTTCCTGTCGCAGGAAAGGAGCATTATCCGCATCCTCCTCATCAGGAAAAATCAAAGGGAAGTCCTCATCCCTGTTGAATTTATTTTTTTTATTCTTTGATGAAGGCTCTTCTACAAATAACATCGCCCCGCTATCATCCTGTTCTTTAACCGGCAAAAGCGCCTGCGACCTCTCCTTTTTCGATAAATCCGGAACGCGGAATTCCGGATTAAATCTCCAGATAATATAAGCCAAAACGCCTGCAAACAAAATACAGGCGGTCCCTACCTTACCCAGAAAACGCATCAGCCAGTTACTCAGCATGTCCCCCAGGGCGCCTCCCCAGGGAAATGAGATACCACGGGTAAAAAAAGCGGATGCCGTGGAAACATACAGCACTCCGATGATCACATACCGAAGATTCCTCCGGATGGAAAATACTTTTTTAGCGAACAGCCAGTTGGAGCCGACGATGAAAAAAAAAGAACAAATGAAATAGCTCGCAATGCCAAATCCCTTGTAAAAGAAAAGATGGGAAACATAGGCGCCCAGGGCACCCAGCAGGTTAGCTACTTTGAGATCCTGGGCTGGAGATAATATAGATATTCCCCGGAACACCTTATCCTGATCTTCTCTCCAGGTAAACAGGTAGGAGGTAAAAGCAATGAAAAGAAAAATCGAGAATAATAAAAAAACTGCTCCGGTTATTTTGTGTGTACGCTCATCCCGGATCACCTGGGAAACAGTGAGTTTTGCTTCCTTTTCAGTCTTCAGGGAGCCCGGTCCGGCGGATTGGTTTTTCTTCGATTTAGTACGGTGAGCCATGGCCACAAAGATATGCTGGTTTGCCTTCGGAAATTTACGAAGTGCTTATCCATAATTGAATCCTTAGTAATTTACGTTAAAAAAGATGGGTTAGGAAGGAAATAGCATTTGATTCTTACAAAAACCGATATGAAATATTGCGGCTCTTGTTCAACATTTAAATAACCACGTATGATCTTACAAAAAGGAGCTCCGGCTCCCGATTTTGAGTTGAATGCTACGCCAGATCAAAAATTAAAATTAACGGACCTCAGGGGCAAGCGAGTGATCCTTAGTTTTTATCCTGCTGATTGGAGTCCTGTATGCAGCGATCAAATGTCATTGTACAATGAAATGCTTAAATATTTCCATAAATACAAGGCAGAGATCATGGGTATCTCTGTTGACAGTAAATGGTGTCACATGGCGTTCGCACAAAGCCGGAAAATACACTTTCCACTTTTAGCCGACTTTGAACCAAAGGGGGAAATTTCCAAAGCGTATGGCGCATATAATGAAAGTGGAGGAGAAAGTCTCAGGGCCTTGTTTGTGATCGATGAAAAAGGGATCATCCAGTGGAGTTATCTTTCGCCGGATGGAATTAACCCGGGGGCAGATGGCATATTAGACGCGCTTGAAGAATTGGCAAGTGTAAAAAGTTAAATCGATCCTTTATGTCCAAATTGAGAATACCTGTAACGGAACAGGATCATCATGCCGGCAATCCGAAAGCAAAAATCATTTTAGTGGAATACGGCGACTATCAGTGTCCCCATTGTGGAATAGCCCATCCATTTATTAAGCGACTCCTTAAAGAATCTGGTTCTGAACTGCTTTTTGTTTTTCGCAATTTTCCCCTGCAGGAGGTGCATCCTGCTGCAATGATGGCGGCTCTCGCTGCGGAAGCTGCCAATTTGCAGGGTAAATTTTGGGAGATGCATGATATCATTTTTGAGCACCAGAACAGGCTCTCGGCAAACAGCTTGCTTAACCTGGCAAAAGCACTTGGTTTGAAACCGGAAGAGTTCGCGAAGGACCGGGAAAGTAAAGAAGTGATTTCAAAAGTGGAAAATGATTTTGAAGGGGGGATTCGTAGCGGCGTGAACGGAACACCGTCCTTCTTCATCAATGGAAATCAACTCAGCAGTTATGATGAAAGTTATGAATCACTGGCCTCGGCAATCCAAAGTTCGGAATGAATTGCTGGCCCGCTCAGGGGGTCAATCAGGATGAGCGGCCTTTCAACATGGCAATACAAAGAAATATCCACCCCAGAATGAAGAGCAATCCGCCAATGGGAGTCAGGATTCCCAGACCCATCGGAATCGAAGTGCCGGCAGCCATAAGAGAGGAAATCATATACAGCGAACCTGAGAAAAGCAGGATTCCCCCAATGAAACAACTTCCGGCACGATTTATCCATGTACCAGGAAATCTTTCACTGAGAATGCCTGCAGCGAGCAAAGCAAACACATGATAAAATTGGTATCGCACGGCGGTTTCAAAGACTTCCAGTGCGGGTGCCGGCATATGCCCGCGAAGTTTGTGGGCCAGCAGGGCGCCTGAAATAACAGCAATTGCGCCGGCAATCGAGCCAAAAGCCAGGAAAAGTTTATTCACGCGGTTAAATTAAAAAGTAAAAATTAAAAAGTAAAAAATGGTTCCCTTATGATTGCATTGGGTTTATTATTGTCAATATATCTTTTATTAGTGGGTTCATTTTTCATTTAGATTTGATTTTTCAGTTTAATATTTAAACTTACAGCATTCTGCCCATACCCATCATTTTTCAGCACTCAACTTATTTTCCCTTATGCAATAGATTACTATTCCAACAACTCTTTTCTTCATGCTTCATCATTCACTTTTTAATTTTTACTTTTTAATTTTTAATTTTTCAACAAATCAATCACCGACTCCAAAACCATATCATCTTCAAAAACGGTCAGGTTAGCCTGTTCATAATACATTTTCCGCTCGCCCAGTTTACGCACAATATAGTTGTGCAGGCTTGCTTCAGAAATACCCCATAACAAAGGGCGTAGCTGTTTTTCTTTCATCAGGCGCTGTTTAAGAATACTTGTGGAGGTATTCAACCAGATCACCTTGCCCTGTCTTTTCATAAACTTTATATTATTGAAGAAACAGGGCGTTCCCCCGCCGGCAGAAAGCACAAAATGCTCATTCGAGGCAACCAGATCTTCCAGCATTTGTTTTTCTTTATACCTGAAATACTCTTCCCCCTTAATATCAAAAATTTCTGAAACGCTCATCCCCTCTTCATTTACAATAACCGCATCGAGATCATAAAAGGGGATCTGCAGAGCCTCCGCTATGCGGGTCCCCCAGAAAGTTTTCCCCGAACCCATAAAGCCTATGATGAATATGCGCATGCGGAAAGGGGAATTTGAAAATTTGAAAATTTGAAAATTTGAAAATTTTCAATGCACACTTTTTGATATGATTGTAAATCATAACTCCTGTATTTCAATTTGGTCCCCCCACTCATTTTATTTTCTGCTTTAAAATATTTCTGGATATTCGAATTCCCGCATTTTCTCAATTAAACATTTGCAATCCAATGGTCGATCGCCGAATGCCCATTTGCACAAGCGCGTTCCGCATTCCCACATTTTCAAATTATCAAATTATCAAATTATTTAAACGCATTCAGCCCCGTAACATCCATTCCGGTGATGAGCAGGTGAACATCGTGCGTTCCTTCGTAGGTGAGGACGCTCTCCATATTCATCATGTGGCGCATAACAGGATATTCACCTGTTATGCCCATTCCACCCAAAATCTGGCGTGCATCACGGGTTATATTAGCAGCAATTTCGCAGCCGTTCCGCTTGGCCATGGAAACCTGGGCCGGCGTGGCCCGGTTCTCATTCATGAGCACGGCCACGCGCCAGTTCATTAATTGCGCTTTCGTTATTTCCGTGATCATCTCCGCAAGTTTTTTCTGCTGTAGCTGGAACCCACCGATGGGCCGGTCAAATTGGACGCGTTCCTTGCTATACCGGAGGGCCGTATCATAACAATCCATGGCGACCCCCACAGACCCCCAGGCAATGCCAAATCTTGCCTTCGTAAGACAGCTAAGGGGTCCTTTTAATCCCCTGATATCCGGAAAGATATTTTCCTTGGGCACTTTCACGTGATCGAATACCAATTCGCCCGTGGCAGATGCACGCAAACTCCATTTCCCATGGGTCTCAGGCGTAGTAAATCCCTCCATTCCGCGTTCCACAACCAGCCCGCGTATCTCTCCGGATTCATCCTTGGCCCAAACTACAGCAATCTGTGCAAAAGGCGCATTGCTGATCCACATTTTAGTTCCGTTCAGAACTACATGATCTCCTTCATCCCTAAAATTACTTAACATGCTGCCCGGATCAGATCCGTGGTCGGGCTCAGTAAGGCCAAAACAACCTAACCACTCCCCGGAAGCCAGCCTGGGAAGAAATTTTTTTCTCATCTCCTCAGTGCCGTATGCATGAATCGGATACATGACGAGAGAACCCTGAACAGAAGCCGTGGACCGAACTCCGCTATCCCCCCTTTCCAATTCCTGCATCATAAGTCCATAACTTATATAGTCTAGTCCGCCTCCTCCATAAATCTCGGGAATGGTAGGGCCAAAACAACCGAGCTGTCCGAGTTGGCGCGTTATCTGCTGCGGAAATTCAGCCCTTTGGGCGTAGTCTTCGATGATCGGACTGATCTCTTTTTTCACATAAGCGCGTACGGATTCGCGGATGAGTTTGTGTTCCTCTGTGAGCAATTCGTCCAATAGGTAATAATCCGGACTCTGGAAAACATCGGTTTTGGCAGCCATGCTAAAGCTTGTTGGATGCGAAAATAAACAATGGCAGTAAGCATTCGGCAAAACCAGGATTATTCGCTGCTGGCAGGATCTTTAAAAATTCATAACCGGATGATTATTATATGTTTATGATGTTCGCACAAGGCGATAGCTGCCAACCTGGGTATCGGAAGGTTCGATAGATGCAACATCCTGCCTTTCTTTGTGTACTTATTATTAAAGAACTAAAAAGGAATTGTTGGAGTTAAGGGCACCGATACAACGCGACGAACTCGTGGAACGCTGCAGGCAGGGCGATTCACGTGGCTTTAGTGAATTGTATCAGAAGTATTCCAAGGCAATGTACAATACGAGCCTGCGTATTGTAAACAACAACGGGGACGCGGAAGACGTGCTGCAGGAGTCTTTCTGCGATGCTTTTGCCGCCATTGGAAGCTTTGCGTACAAGTCCACGTTTGGTGCCTGGCTAAAGAGGATTGTGATCAACAAATCCATTAACGCGCTGAGAAAACGGAAGCTGACCATCATCGATATGGATAAAACGACGGTTGGTCATTTGGCGGATGAAGAGGCTTATGACGAGAGTGGCATCCGGCTGAAAGTGGAGGAGATAAAAAAGGCGGTGAGGGAGTTGCCGAACGGATACAGAACTGTGTTGACGCTTCATCTTTTTGAAGGATACGATCAGGAAGAGATCGCGGAGATATTGCAGGTATCGCATGTTACGGTCAGAACTCAGTATATGCGTGCTAAACAGAAATTATTACAATACATAAAACAGGAGGGCTTATCATGAGCAGCGATTTAGAAAAATTTGTTAAGGATCACCGGGACCAGTTCGACGACGAAGTTCCGGCTCCTGACCTATGGAACAAAATCCGGGATCACCTGGAATCTGCCGGAGAGAAGAATGACGCGGAGGAGCCGCCTCAGCCTCGCGTTCTGTATTTCAAACGCTGGCTTTCGGCGGCGGCAATAGCGCTGGTATGTGGTTCCGGATTATTATACTATACACTGCATCAACCAAAGCAGGAGTCTCCGGTTGCCGTAAACACGCCTAAGCAAAAAGCACCTGATACAGGAAAGCAAGTCCCGGATAGTCCGTACAATGGTGGGTCCGCGGCCCAAAATCAACTGGCACAGACCCAGCAGGATCAAATAAAGAATTCAGGCGAAGTGAAATCCGGACCATCACTGACACCGGAGGAATCAGATTATAATGAAGAGATGTACCATTATTCCCGGCTCGTAGAGATCAAGCAAAATGAATTGAAGGGCCTGCAAAAGGATGAGCCACTGCTCTACAAACAATTCTCAGGCGACGTAAATAAATTAGATAGCGTATATCACGCGCTAAAAACACAGCTTCCCAAAAACTCAAACCGGGAGCAGGTGATTGAAGCCATGATCTCAAACCTGCAGCTTCAGATCGGCTTATTGAATAAACAACTGGATATTATTAAACAAATCAAGCATTCCAAAAAATCAGCATATGAAAATGCATACAAATCCGTTTAAAATTATTATTATATCAGGCCTGATGGCTTTCCTCGCAGTTCCCCTGCTCAGTTCCGCATCGGATGGGGATCTGGTGCAAAGAAGGAAAAGCATCAGCAAGTCATACCCTGTAACCGGCGATGACAAACTAAAAATTGAAAATTCTTTCGGTGATGTGGCCGTGACGACCTGGGACAAAAACGAGATCCAGGTTGATATTGAGATCGTGGTGAATGCATCCACAGACGAAAAAGCACAGCAAATGATGGATGAGATTTCCGTATCCGACAGCAAGAGCGGCGATGAAATTTCCTTTAAGACCGAGATCGGCCATATGAACAATGGCAAAAGGAACAGGGATGGTGACGATCAGCGAAAGTTTTCTATAGACTATAAAGTGATTATGCCTTCTGGTAATCCCCTGCGAATAGAAAACAGTTTTGGGAAGATCAATATCGGGGATTTTATCGGACCCGTTAACCTGACCAGCAAATTCGGAGAACTCACTACCGGCAAGCTTTCGAATGCTAAAGAGCTCCACGTGGAATTTGGAAAAGCGGAAATCGGGGCCGTAACCAATCCGGATATCACATTTAAGTTTAACGGCAGGTCGCTGATCAAAGAGATCACCGGCAATGCCAGGGTTCATACGGAATTTTGCGATAACGTTGAATTTTCACTGGATCAGAACATTAAGGATTTCTATCTTTTCGAAAGCTACTCAAACGTTCGCATGTATGTTCCGAAAAACCTCTCAGCAAGTTTTGACGTGCATACCAATTTCGGAAGCTTCAGTAACAATTCAGGTATCGCGATCTCCCAGCGAAAGGAGGAAGATAATATGGGGCCGAAATTCGATGAGGATTACTCCGGAAGTTCCGGCAGTGGTGACGCGAAGATCAAGATCAAAAGCAGTTTTGGCAAGATCCGCTTAGGAACTGCCGGAGATCGCTCGATTGATAAAAAAGACTCCGGAGATAAAGACAATGACTCAGGCGACAAGAATGAGGATAAAGAGGATAAAGACTCAGGAAAAGTTAATCTGTGAGTTTTCGGAACATGAATGATTGAATAGCATCCGGGGCGCCGGGTGCTATTTTCTTTTGGATATTCCAGCAGTGTGCAGGAGGCTGCCCATCTCAGCCGCATAATCTGCAGCCACTTTTCCGGCCATTTCTGCAAAGTCTTCTCCGGAAGAGGCATAGATGATCGCCCGGCTTGCATTTACAAGCAATCCGCAATCCGTATTAAGTCCTTTTGCCGATATCTCTTTCAAATTCCCTCCCTGAGTGCCCACACCGGGAACGAGGTAAAAATGATCCGGGGTGTGCTTGCGGATCTTCGCAAATAACTCTGCGCGCGTAGCACCGATCACAAACATCAGGTTTTCGGTTGTCCCCCACCGGGAGGCTTTTTTAATTACAGATTCATATAATAATTCGTCTCCCAGTCGTTGTAACTCGAAATCTTTCGCTCCCTGATTGGAGGTAAGTCCCAGCAGGATGGTCCATTTGCCTTTATATTCAAGAAACGGCCTGACACTGTCTTCACCCATGTAGGGAGCGACAGTTACCGCATCGACCTTCAGGGTCTCGAAAAAAGCCCTGGCATATTGCGCGGAACTGTTGCCTATATCTCCGCGCTTCGCATCAGCGATCTTAAAATGGGTTAAAGGAATATAGTCGACCGTTTTCTGCATCGTCTCCCACCCACGGAAGCCCTGCGCCTCATAGAAAGCCGTATTGATCTTATAGGCGATACAATATTCCCTGGTCGAATCTATGATCCGTTTGTTAAATTCAAAGACCGGGTCTGCCTGGGATTTCAAAAATGCCGGGATGGTGGAGACATCCGTATCCAGGCCGACACACAAATAATTTTTTTTCTCCAGGATCTGGCCGATGAGCTGTTGCCGGTTCATGAAATCCTTTTCGGCAAAGAAAAGCATTTTAAAGAAACCCGGGCCTTCTTTCGGGCTCTCCCGCCCAAATCATCCCTTATTTTTTTTCTCCATAATCCCGGCAATCTTTTGCGCACCGGGATCCAGATCGCGCAAATGATCAATAATATGCTGATAGGAACGCTCGTCGCGGTTTTGGCTGAGTTTAAAAACATGTTCAATTGCTGTTACCTCAATTTCGAATGCCACAATGGATTTCATCATTTGCTGAACATATTGTGGATCGAGCCGTTCCACCAGGGAAGGCGAATCCGTTTTTTCAAAATTTTTTGTCAGTTTCGTTAACAGGTCAAGCAGTGCATCTTCATCCAGAAAACGAAGAAGGCCATTTACATGAACCGCCTGGTAATTCCAGGTGCTTGCGGTTTGCTTATTTTCATACCAGCTGGCGCTCACATAGGTATGTGCATCCGAAAAAATAGCCAGCACCCTTGGATTTTGACGATAGGCCTCCGTATGTCCCTGCTTCTTCATGCAATGACCCTGAAGAAATAATTTATTTCCGCGCTCTTCCATGAGAAGGGGCAGGTGCGTTGCCACAGGAATTCCTTTTTCATTACTGCCGCAAAGCACAACAAAAGGATTTGCCTTCATGAAGTCAATGACTTGCTGTGGATTCTCTGCTTTGAAATATGGGATATCGTACACGGAAGAAAGTAAAAATTAAAAAATAAAAAATCATGTCCCAATCTATCCGACAACTATTTCGGCTCTTCGCTGCGTGGGAATATTGGCATTAATCATGGCGATGCTTCTCGCAGCATTGCCTGCAAATTCAGAAAACGCCTTCCTGGAAGGGGCATCATCGCCGAGCATTACGGGTATGCCTTCATCGCCACCTTCGCGGATTTGTTGAATCAAAGGGATTTGTCCCAAAAAAGGAATATCATATTCCTCGGCCAACCTCTTTCCTCCCTCCCTCCCAAAAATATAATATTTATGCTCTGGCGATTCTTCTGTGACAAAATAACTCATATTTTCCACAAGACCGATTATGGGCGCCTTTAGCTGGGCCTGGCCAAACATGGCGATCGCTTTTTTGGCATCTGCCAGGGCCACGTCCTGCGGTGTGCTGACTACGATCACTCCGGTAACCGGCACAGATTGCATTAGTGTCAGATGAATATCACCTGTACCCGGAGGCATGTCCACAACCAGGTAATCCAACTCATCCCAGAATACCTCGGAAACAAATTGTTTGATTGCACTGCTTACCATGGGGCCGCGCCATACAACAGCATCTTTTTCATTGATCAGCAAACCAATACTCATGAGACGGATCCCGTATTTCTCCAGGGGCAGGATCATGCCCTTGCCATTAATATTTTTCATCATGGGCCTTTCTCCTCTCACTCCAAACATGATCGGCACGCTCGGACCATAAATATCAGCGTCCATCAATCCGACTTTTGCCCCATCAGCTGCCAGGGAAAGCGCAAAATTAGCGGCCACTGTGCTCTTACCAACACCGCCCTTTCCGCTCACGACGGCAATAATATTCTTTACATTCGGAAGCATGCTGGCCGGGTCCTTTCTGTTTGTATTTATGCTGGAACTGAAATTTATTTGGACCAGCGCGTCCGGCCCTGATTCGGAATGAATGGCCCGGATGCAGTCGTTTTTGATCCTGTCCTTCAGGGGACATGCAGGCGTTGTCAGAATAACAGTAAAGGAAACCCGGTTGCCCTCAATCGCTATATCCTTCACCATATTCAGCGTGACCAAATCCTTTCCCAGGTCCGGTTCTTGCACTTTACTTAACGCTTCTAACAATTTTTCAACAGTCATGGGCAATTATTTGTTAAAAAGACGGAGCAGGCTGCAAAATTAGTTCTTGGCCGCTTTAATTTGTTTACGATTTACGGTTTATAAACTTTATTTTTGCCTCCATTTTGAAGAAGTATCTGCTATACTTAGTCGTCTTATCCGCACCCTGCAGCTTGCGTGCGCAGTTTGATAAATTAAAGGATTCTGTAGTTCAGTTTTATGGTGTTGTGATGACGGCAGACAGCCTCCAGGGAATTCCTTCCGTGAGTATTGTGGTGAAAGGCCAGCACAGGGGTACCCTCTCTAATGAACAGGGCGTATTTTCAATCGTGGTGATGAAGGGGGACGAGATCGAATTCAGCAGCATCGGGTACAAACCGAAACTGGTTCAGGTCCCCAAGAATCTGGAAGGCAACCAGTGGAGTATTATACAGTTACTGATTACCAATCCGGAATTCCTTCCGGCCACCATTATCAGGCCGAGGCCCACGCGCGAACAGTTCGAGCGGGATTTTGTAAATACAAAGGTACCCGATGATGAAATTGAGATTGCCAGGCAGAATAATGATGCCGTTAAACGAAGGGTACTCGCGCGGGGTCTTCCTTCCGATGCCCGGGAAGCTGCTAACCAGTTTTTGAAACAGAGCGCAACCAAATATTATTATCAGGGGCAGAATCCTCCCCAGAATATATTCAATCCCCTGGCCTGGGCAGATTTCATACAGGCCTGGAAACGCGGTGATTTCAAGAACAATAACTGATCGTTCCAATCCGGGGTCATGATGGATTATTCCCAAACGATTGATTTTCTTTTTAACCGCCTGCCCATGTTCAGCAGGATCGGAGCGCAGGCTTATAAAAATGACCTGACCAATATCCGGATCCTTTGCGGCCTGCTCGACAGTCCCGAAAAAAAAATCAAGTCCGTCCATATCGCCGGTACCAATGGTAAAGGATCAACCAGTCACATGCTGGCGGCGATCCTGCAGCGTTCGGGATATAAAACGGGCCTGTATACATCGCCTCATCTCTACGATTTCCGGGAGCGCATACGGGTAAATGGCCAGATGGTTCCGGAATCTTTTGTGACCACATTTACAGGAAGATTAATACCTGCCATAGAATCCATCCAGCCTTCCTTTTTTGAAATTACAGTAGCCATGGCTTTCGATTGGTTCGTGGAACAGGATGTAGACATTGCAGTAATTGAAGTCGGATTGGGTGGCAGGCTCGACAGTACCAATATCATTCTACCCGAATTAAGTGTAATCACCAATATTAGTTATGATCATATGGATCTGCTGGGCAACAGTCTGCAGAAAATCGCGTATGAGAAAGCAGGCATCATCAAGCCCGCAATTCCGGTGGTTATCGGAGAAGAACAAGCAGAAGTGAAAGATGTTTTTATTCAGGTGGCCTCCCAAAACCAGGCTCCCATCAGCTTCGCCAGCGCAAAAAGATCTGTGTATGATTGGAAATTCAACGGGCACCTGCTGGAACTGGAGCTTACGAATAAGCATTCGAATGAAAAGGAAAAATATAGCCTGGACCTCCCCGGCATTTACCAGACAAAAAATATTGTAACGGTTTCGGAAACCGTTTCCCTTTTAAACCAGCGGGGATTCAATATTCCGGAATCGGCCGTGCATGCGGGTTTGCAGAATGTAAAAAAACTCACCGGCCTCCATGGGAGATGGGATATTCTGCATGATAATCCGCTACTGGTGCTGGATGTGGGCCATAATGAAGAAGGCATGAAGGAGATTGCGAAGCAGATCGAATTGACATCGCATGAAGAATTGCACCTGGTGATCGGAATGGTTAATGACAAAGTCATTGAAAACATACTGAGGCACTTACCTCCAGGTGCCAATTACTATTTTACGAAAGCGCATATTCCGCGCGCGTTGGATGAAACAGAGCTTGCTGCCCGGGCAGAGCGAATAGGAATAAAAGGAAAAACCTTCCCGGATGTCCGCCAGGCATTGCAGGCAGCGGTTGACCGCTCACATGATAAAGATCTTATCCTGGTTTGCGGCAGTGTATTTCTTGCAGGAGAAGTGAATATTAAAGAGATTGTATTTTAGGAAGGCCATAAAAGAGTGCAGTCACGTGCATGCTCTGAATGATCTGGTTATCGGCAAGCATCTTCTTTACTTCATCCACTGAACAGAGATAAATCTCGATTTCCTCATTATGATCCAGTTGCTGTTCTTTTTCGTGTCGGCCTCCGGTAGCCAGAAACATATGCATCCAATTGTTATTGGTAGATGGATTGGCAGATGTTTTGCCCAGGTATTCATAGTGATTGAACCGGTACCCGGTCTCTTCCATCAACTCACGTGCAATTGCCGCTTCAAGTGATTCATCTGAATCATCCACGCATCCGCCCGGGATTTCAAAATTCACTGTATCGAGTGCATAGCGATACTGTCTTTCCAGAATCACCTTGTTGTCTGCCGTAAGCGCCACGGCAGTCACCCAGGTGGGAAATTCGTAAACGTAATATGGATCAATGATCTTTCCATCCGCTGTTTCACATACATCCTTCCTGACAGTTCCCCAGGTATCTCGAAGCAGGTATTGGGAGGATATTTTTTTCCAGCGCAGGTCCTTCATAATCATTGGTGGTTAATATCCGTTTTTTTCACGGAAAGTGAGAATATGGGCAACATGGTGCCTTCCATGCCAGGCATACAGGCCGAGAAGCCACCAAAGGGAAGTTTCTTTTTGGTTTAGGGGATAAATAACCGTGCGGTTCCATTGCAATTCAGAAAGGTCTTTAATTGCTTCGTACCATCGCGTATGAAGAGCATGGAGTAAGGTAACCGAAATGTTAACAGGAAGAAGCTGCACATCAGCCAATTCCGCCCAGCGTTTTTCCTCATACGATTTTATGACGGGATTATTTTCGGTGAGTCCTAGTTTCATACGGATATAGGCATTCATATGGCTGTCTGCAACATGATGAACCAGTTGATGAATTGTCCAGCCACCATCCCGGTAAGGACTTTGAAGCTGGACTGCATCCATATTCTGGATAGCATGTTCCAATTCGGCCGGCAGGCGGCGAAGCTCATTCAGCCAGGTTTTTTTCTGGTTTTCAGAAAATGGCTGGAGCTCGTATTTACCTATGGGATAGCGGGGATCGGGCAATGGAAAAAATTTGAAAATTTGATAATTTGAAAATGTTAAAAATAGATTCTTAGTAAAAAGACAATTTTCTTACAATACGCCAGGTACCAGGTACAGATTATTTTGCTCATAAAATGCCTCAGCAAATAATTGATTGCAAATTTGTAATCTTGCGTCTCATTTACAATGCTCTCCCCGCATTCGCTTCACTTCGGCAGCGAAAGCATTTTCACATTTACATATTTTCACATTTGCCCTCCATTACCAAATTTTCAAATTATCAAATTACCCCCCTCATTCCTCGCGCAATGCCTTACCTGTAAGATGAATGAAGACGTCTTCGAGATTTGCCTTTTTCACTTCTTTGGGTCTTTCAAATCCGGTGGCCACGAGTTTGTCGATAAGCCGGTCAGGCGAATCCTTTGCAATGATCTTGCCCGAATCAATAATGGCTACCCGGTCGCACAACACCTCGGCCTCATCCATATAATGCGTGGTAATGATCACGGTAGTGCCTGAAGAGCGAATAGACCTTATCAGATCCCATAGGTTTCTTCTTGCCTGTGGATCAAGTCCTGTGGTCGGCTCATCAAGGAAAATGATCTTAGGCTGATTGATCAGTGTAGTGGCAATCGAAAAACGCTGTTTTTGACCACCGCTTAATTCCTTGTACTTGGCTCTTGCTTTGTCAGTCAGGTTTACTTTCGCCAGAAACTCCGAGGGTTTGATATCGCGATTGTACAATCCTCCGAACAGCATTAGCAGTTCAGTAAGGTTAAGATTTGGATAGTATCCGGAGGTCTGCAGTTGAACGCCGATGATTTTTTTTATTTCATCCGGTGATTTGTCCAGATCCATCCCGTCCACCATCACCTTGCCGGAAGTTTTTTTTCGCAGGGTTTCTATAATTTCGAGTGTAGTCGATTTCCCGGCTCCGTTGGGGCCGAGAAGACCAAAGATTTCTCCCTGATAAACTTCAAAGCTGATTCCTTTTACCGCCTCAAACTCTCCATATTTTTTGGTGAGCTGATCGATTTTAATAATAACCTCTTTTTCCATGATGCAGCAAGTTACGGCAC
The DNA here is from genome assembly GCA_963705005.1 of uncultured Chitinophagaceae bacterium. Classification (GTDB taxonomy): domain Bacteria; phylum Bacteroidota; class Bacteroidia; order Chitinophagales; family Chitinophagaceae; genus Puia. The sequence continues at coordinate 999,095 of CAVPIO010000004.1, read as the reverse complement.
ACGCGTTAAAAGGCCGGACAACCGTCCGTTTACTTCGAAAAAATCTGGGTAAAAAAGATATTCCCTTTCTTGTCCGCTGCGTATCCTATGCCTGTAAGGGTAAAATCGCCTTCAATGTTCCGCTTATGCCCCGGGCTGTTCAGCCATCCATCGACCACTTCTCTGGCGTTCATGGGGCCGGAAGCTACGTTCTCTCCAACAGTATGAATTGATCCCAGTGCTTTCCCGATGGCTTTAGCCCTTGAATTAAATCCGCCATGACCAAACGGAACTTTTCCGCTGGCCATGTCCCTGCTATGTTTTGCTGCAATTGCAGATTCCATATCATTGAGTTTGAGCACAACCAGACCATGCTGCTTTCGATCTTCGTTCACATATGTCAATATATCCCATTCCATGGAGGATGTCCCTGCGGCAACATCCTGTAAGTAAAAAGAGGGAACTGCATTCGCAATCTTCGTTACCCGGGGACGGTTCAGGGAATGGCGGACCGGCCAGGAGGAATGAAGGGGAACAAGGGCAAAAAGGGCCAAGCCCAGTTTAGGCATTACAGGTATCATGCTGAAAAAGAATAGACATTTAAAATACAAATTTTTCTGCTTATCCCTCTTGAAGGCGATTCTTTTTAACATAGTTATCACGATCAGGTTCCTGGCATATTATCTTTGCGGCCGGTTCCAAAACAAGTTAGCATGAAAGTTTTCAAATTCGGCGGCGCAAGCGTTAACAGCATAGAAAGAATCAGGAGGCTCCCGGATATTCTCCGCGCCTGTGCTGATGAAAAATTACTGATTGTAATTTCCGCAATGGGCAAAACAACCAATGCGCTGGAAAAAGTGGCCGGTGCTTTTTATTCTGGGAAAAATGAAATAGCCACTGAGCGGTTTAATCTCATTAAGAAAGACCACCTGGATATTGAATCCGGCCTTGATCCATTTCCTTCCGGTACACGATCCAGGCTCGCGGATTTTTTCACTGAGATCGAATGGCTCCTTCACGATAAACCAGTGCATGGTTTTGATTATTATTATGATCAGATTGTAAGTATCGGCGAATTACTTTCAACCTCCATCATCAGCGATTTTCTCAACAAATCCGGAATACACAATCAATGGATGGATGTCAGAGACATTTTTGCCACGGATGACAGCTTCCGTTCTGCAAAGCTTGACTGGCAAAAAACTTCCGTTGAAATAGAAGCGGAGGTAAAACCCATATTCAGCGAAACGAATATTGTTTTGACCCAGGGATTTATCGGATCTACTGACGAAAACGAAAATACGACCCTGGGAAGAGAAGGCAGTGACTATTCAGCCGCAATTTTTGCGAACCTCCTGGATGCAGAAGATCTGACGATCTGGAAGGACGTGGAAGGAATAATGAATGCGGACCCCAAAGCGTTTCCGGAAGCTCAGTTCATCCGCGAGCTCGACTACGATGAGGTGATAGAAATGGCATTTTACGGTGCCCAGGTGATACATCCCAAAACGATCAAGCCACTCCAGAACAAAAATATTCCTTTGTATGTAAAGTGTTTTCTCGATCCGGATTTACCTGGTACGAAGATTCATTCAAAACAGGTAACCCGTCTTCCCCCGATCATTGTAGTGAAGCAAAATCAGGCGCTCGTTCATTTGCGTTCGAAGGATTTCTCATTTGTCGGCGAAGCGGGAACGGCCCGGCTGTACAGCATCCTCTCCGGATTACAAATTCAGGCAAATCTGATGCAGACGGGGGCCGTGATCCTCTATGTTTGCGTAGATGAGGATGAAGAAAAAATCGGAAAATTGGCGGAGGAAGCGGACAGGCTCTTCGATGTAGAATTGGAGAAAGGACTGACTTTATTAACTGTGAGACACTACCGCCAGGAAGTATTGTTATCATTGATCGGCGCCAGGGAGATCATATTACAACAATGGTCGCGGGAAACCGTACAAACTCTTTTGCGGTGAATCATGGCGCTTCTACCATAATGGTTTGTTTCATCTTGATGGGTACGTTTTTTCCCTGACGGGTGGCGGGAGCCCACAAAGCCATACCGGTGAACGCTTTTTCTATCTTTAGATTCATGCGTTCATTACCTCCACTGATTGCGTTCGCATAAATTGTTTTTCCATTTTCGTCAATGATGTATTCCATTAATACAAAGGCCTTGCTTTGTCCGGGATCAAGTTCATTGACCATGTCGGCGCTTAACTTATCAATAAAGATCTTGAACGCTTCGTTTCCGCCAGGATACAATGGAAGTCTATCCACAGTTTTTGCAAGCTGCTCCTCCGGAATGGGTTGATCGGGATGTGTAATTTTTTGCACCAGCGGGGGAAGATCGGCTTTCGAATCTTCGGGTGGCAACTGAATGTCATCTGTGATGTACTCACCCTTTTCGTTTACGATGACCGGCGGTATTTCGCGGTTCTGCTTCAAAATAATAAAAAGCATTCCTCATATTCCTTTCAAACGGAACATATTCGTTGAATTGCTGAAGAAATTTATTAAGATACGCAACGCTCCTGGGATTATTGAAATTGACAGGGAAAATATGAACGGGAATAAAATCCTGTCCCAGATCTTTGGCATGAGCCGCCAATACGTAAAGTTCTTCAATTTGCCCATTGGTGATTGGAATACAACCGGTAGTTACGCAGCTTCCGTGTATATAAATAGCGCCACCCGGCTGGGAAAGATCACTCAGCAGCCTGTCCGAGGGATTCGGATAATTCAAGCCAAGCGACAAATGATAAAGACTCTTCGGATTGAATTCATTTATATAATAGAATCCTTCCGGCACCTGGTAGTCGCCCGCCATCCTTTTCGGACCCAGGGAGCCGGCCAGGGCGCAGATCTTATAGGTCTTGAATAATTTGAATTTGTCGGATGCCTTATTCTTAACCCATACTTCCATTTCGCTGTCATATTTGAAGGAACGGATATATAGGTACCGGGCCGGCCAAATGAGCTGTTTGGCGCGAAATTGTTTGATGAGGGTGTCTTCTTTCCTGCTAATCATTTCACTCACTTTAGGAAGAGATTTCTGATAATCCAGAAAGCGCACGGAATAGGCGGAAGTCTGGGAAAAAACCGGGGTTAGGAATGCGCAGGAGGATATGAAAGTAATCAGCTGAGAAAAAAGTCTGGTTTTCATCATGCAATGAGATTATGCATTGGTACGGATAAAGTTACCATTAAAACAAAAATCCAGCCATTTTATTATGTTCCTGCCGTTAATAGCGGCTGAAAACCAGATTGCTTTATCTTCACGCCAGAATTGGGAAAATGCTCAAAATCGGAATTCTAGGAGGTGGCCAGCTGGGGAGAATGCTTTTGCAGGCAGCAGCAAATTATCCGGTGATCACCCATGTTATGGAGAATGATCCGGATTGTCCTGCAGCGCACCTCTGTCATCAGTTCGTCCGCGGTGATATCCGCAATTTTGACGATGTCTCTCAGTTCGGAAGAGGCCTTGACGGCATTTGTATTGAAATAGAATCAGTGAATGTTGAGGCCCTTGAAAAACTGGAGTCGGATGGCATAAAGGTCTATCCATCTCCTTCCGCGCTTCGCATCCTGCGGGATAAGATATTGCAAAAACAATTTTATAAAGAGCACGATATTCCGACCTCAGCTTTCCTGATCACTCAAAACCGGCAGGAACTTAAAAAGCAGGATACATTTTTACCAGCTGTTCATAAGATTGGTTCTGGTGGTTACGATGGCCGGGGAGTGCAACTCATTTCAAACCAGGCGGACCTGGAAAAAGGATTTGATCATCCCTCCGTGCTGGAAAAAAAAGTGGATATTCACAAAGAGATTTCCCAGATCGTTGCCATGAGCAGGAATGGGCAAACAGCCTTATATCCTGCTGTTGAAATGATCTTCGATCCGTTGCTCAACCAGCTCGACTACCAGCTTAGCCCAGCCGAAATTCCGCAGCAGATGTTGTGGCGGGTGGAAGCCATCGCGCTAAAGGTGGTGAAGGATCTGAAAACGCCCGGCATTTTTGCAGTTGAATTATTCATTTCCAAAAATGGAGATGTACTTGTAAACGAAACGGCTCCCCGCGTTCACAATAGCGGTCATCATACCATTGAGGCCAATTATTCTTCCCAGTTTGATATGCTCTGGAGAGTTGTGCTCGGTTATCCTTTGGGCAATCCAAAGCATATCATGCCCGCAGCAATGATAAATCTCGTGGGCCGGGAAGGATATTCGGGTGAAGTACATTACGAAGGCCTGGACGAAGTGCTGAAGATGGAAAATGCATTTCTACACTTGTATGGGAAAAAAGAAACCAGGTCCGGAAGAAAGATGGGCCACGTTACTTTGCTAAGCACGGATAAATCTGACCTGGTGTATAAAGCGAGAACCATAAAGAAACAATTGCAAATCATATCTAAACAACCCGTAAAAATAATATGAGACAGGTGGCTATAATCATGGGAAGCGACAGCGACCTGGCTGTTATGCAGCCTGCAGCAGATGCACTTAAGTCGTTCGGTATTGATTTTGAATTGACCATAGTTTCTGCTCATCGTACGCCCCTGCGGCTGGTTGAGTACGCAACCAAAGCCAAGGAAAGAGGTCTTAAAGTAATCATTGCAGGTGCCGGCGGTGCTGCTCACCTGCCGGGCATGGTTGCTTCTTTATCTACACTTCCGGTTATCGGCGTTCCTATAAAGTCATCCAATTCCATCGATGGCTGGGATTCAGTACTATCCATACTGCAGATGCCTGGGGGTGTTCCGGTAGCCACGGTTGCCCTCAACGGAGCAAAAAACGCAGGCATACTGGCAGCAATTATTCTGGGCGCATTCGATGAATCCATATCTGGCAAGGTCCAGGATTTCAAGAAATCACTGGAGAAAGATGTTTTGCAAAAAATTGAAAAACTGAAAAAAGAAGGATGGCAAAACGGGTTTGATTAAGCATGTTGGCAAGGGTACTTTAACGCAAATCAATGGAAAATAAAAAAGTTGTTTATAAGCGGCGGGATTTCCTGGAGGATATCGTTAGGGCGGGCACGGCCGGCCTGCTGGTGGCTCCGGTCCTGACTAGCCTGCACTCCCCTCCATCTTATACGGTTGAGGAAATCATTGACCTGATTATGAAAGAAGTTCCCGGAGAAAGATTGCCGGAAACTGTTGACACGATAAAAAGCGGCAGCGGCGACCAGGTAGTCACAGGAATAGTCACCACAATGTTCGCAACGGTAAGAGTAATTGAAGAGGCAGCCAGGCGCAAAGCAAATTTCATCATAGCGCACGAACCAACTTTCTACAATAACACTGACGATTTGAATTGGGTACATGATAATCATGTGGTAAAGGAAAAGCAACGCCTGCTTGAAAAACACCAGATTGCCATTTGGCGTTTTCATGATTACTGGCACAGGATGATACCGGATGGAATTTTATATGGCGTGTTGCAAAAGATGGAATGGCTTGAATACTCACCAAAAGGGGAAGCAAGTTTTCGGGTGCCCGAACAATCGCTGGGCGAAATTGTATATCAGCTAAAAACAAACCTTGGCATACCTCACCTCCGGGTGATCGGCAATTTAACTTCGCCCTGTAGCAGGATCGCATTGTTGCCGGGGGCATGGCCGGGTCAGAAGCAGGTAGAATTAATGGAAAAATCAGAATCAGACCTGCTCATTGTTGGCGAATCGAGTGAATGGGAAACACCTGAATATATTCGCGATGCGCGCAGTTTCGGAAAGCTTGTGTCGATGATCATTCTTGGTCATTCCTTCAGCGAGGAGCCTGGTATGGAATGGCTTGTTCAATGGCTGCAACCCAAAGTTCCCGGAATGCCCATCTCACATGTAGCTTCCGGGGAGGCGTATAGCTGGTTGTGATACGGAACTATACCATCTGCATTCCTTAATTCTCTTCCAGCACAACAAAATCCTGCTCCAAACTGCTGGAATTTTGATAAATGAGATCAAGGAATCCTTTTCCATAAGCCGCGTACCAGGGAATAAAATTCTCGACTCTTTCCTGCAGGCTGTTTAACGGGAAAAGTGCGTCAAGAATTTCATGGACCTTATTTCCTGCTTCTGAAAAATTTCTTTTTTCGGCACGAAGCACCTTTTTTTCCAATTCAAGTACGCCTTTCAGAGCTTTGCTTCGCAGGGATTCCACATGTTGGGCAAGGGAATGATCTACGGCGCCTGAGATTTTCTTAAGAGAATCATAATATGCCAGGAGCTCCCTGATTTCATTATCGAGGCTCAATTGGTTACCGGAATGATTTTTTACTATTTGACCCATTAGAACTTCCTCTTTCATAAAAATCATTTCCTTGCTGAGTCCCGCCTTTTCCATTTTTGTACTCAAGTAATCACGGATGAGTAAAAAAGAATTGCGCAGGATGAAGACCGGAAAAGGAACCTTAAAGTGATCAAACAAAGGCTTTAGCTCCAGCCAGTATCCTGCTTCTCCTCCTCCGCCCACAAAAGCTATATCAGGAAGAATGGATTCCTGAAACAAGCCGCGAAGAATAACATTCGGACTAAACCGTTCGGGATATTGATCAAGTTCCGCTTCCAACTCCTCTGAGGAAAAAGAAATACCGCAATTGTGTACATGGTACATTCCGTCTTTAAGATCAAATCGTTCCCTGATATCCTCTTTCATATAAAAGAGATTGATCTCCCTGGGATTTGCCTGAACGGTATATTTCGCTGATAATTTCTTAATGGTCTCTTCTGTAATATGAAATGGAATATGCTGAAACAGGTCATCTCTGAAAATGGGCTTCATCCGGGTTTTCAGCCGGGAGTCATCGGCGATCAACACGATCAAACCGAGTTCACCAAAAAGATGATGAACCAGCTTGAATGTAGCTTCCTGCACGGTCTCCGATTCCAGGTAGCACGATTTCAACAGCTGAATCAATTCAGGCCCATGAGGCTGGGAGGCAAACTCCCCTTCTATCCGCTCCATGATCTTATCCAATCCCTTGGTTTTCATTCTTCCCACTGCCCCTGTTTGCCTGCTGTTCCAGGAGATTTTCTCGCTATCCAGGTAAATATGACCCAGTTCATCGAGATCGGCATCCTCACTTCCCATATAGTACACAGGAATGAATTTTTTCTCCGGGTATCTTGCAGACAGGTATTCTGCCAATTTAATTACATGAAGTATTTTGTAAATAAAATATAAAGTTCCGGTGAAGATAGCTGGTTGATGAGCAGTGGTAATCGTATAAGCATTCTCATTCTTCAGATGCCGGATATTATTATTCACAGCTTCCTTAGCCGGCTGCCCCTGGTATTGGTCCTCAATTACACTAACAAGAGTGTTTCTGTCCGTTGGGAATTGATCCCTTTCCCGGATAGCCGATTCTATTCCTGCCAGGGAAACGGGATGGGTATAAAAAGGTTTGAGGAAATCGCTGCCTTTCAGGTAATCGGTTACCAATCTGGAAAAGTACCCGGTTTGCTCGTAAGGCAGTCTGGTTGCTTTAAAATTCATAAGCTGAATAAGTCAGAAATCTCCAAGCGCTATCGTTTCAGCGCTATCTAACAGCAAATTGTTTCTTTTGTTCAGTTTCCATAATCCCTTCCTGGATAAGCTCAGCTTCCAGGTCGAAATCGTAGGCCTGGGTAATCTTAACCTGGACAAATTCCCCAACGGTCAATGGCTCCGCAGATCTTATGATCACTTCATTATCCACTTCAGCAGAATCAAATTCAGTTCTCCCGATATATCTGCCTGCTTCTTTTTTATCCACAATGGTTTTAAATATCCGGCCGATTTTTTTCTGGTTCTTTTCATAGGAGATTTCCTGTTGCACTTCCATTATTTCCTGTGCCCTCTTTTCCTTTTCCTTAGGTAATACATCATCTTCCAAATCGAAAGCACCCGTCCCTTCTTCATGGGAATAGGTGAATATCCCAACACGGTCAAAACGATGTTCCTGAAGAAACTCTTTTAATTCTTCCACATCTTTTTGCTTTTCCCCGGGGAATCCCGCAATCAGTGTGGTCCGCAGACATATTTCCGGGATCTTGTCGCGAATGGCATGAATAAGATCATTCATTTCGGCACGCGTTATTTGGCGGCGCATACAACGGAGCATGTCGTCACTGGCATGTTGCAAGGGCATATCAAGGTATTTACAAATATTGCTCCTTTCCCTGATCACATCAATGACCTCCAAAGGAAACTTTGAAGGATAGGCGTAGTGAAGGCGGATCCATTCCAGCCCATTTATATCCGCGAGACGGTTCAACAGATCCGGCAGGGCCCTTTTTCTGTAAATATCCAACCCGTAATAAGTCAGTTCCTGGGCGATCAGCATGATTTCCTTTACGCCCATCCTCACCAGATTTTCCGCCTCCCAAACAATACTTTCGATCGGTTTGCTTGTATGCTGACCGCGCATAAGGGGTATTGCACAAAAGGCGCAGGTACGGTTGCAACCTTCTGAAATTTTCAGGTAGGCATAATGTTGAGGGGTGGATAATAACCGCTCTCCAATAAGTTCTGCCTTATAATCCGCGTCAAATTTCTTTAACAGGAAGGGCAATTCCATGGTTCCGAACCAGGCATCCACTTCCGGAATCTCCTTTTCAAGATCGTCCCGGTACCGCTGACTCAGGCATCCTGTAACGTATATTTTATCAAGCCTGCCTTTCTTTTTTAATGCAACCTGCTCAATGATGGCATTCACGGATTCTTCTTTGGCTTTATCAATAAAGCCGCAGGTGTTCACCACAACTATATTGTGATCCTTTCTGTCATTTTCATGAACAACATCAATCTGGTTGGCCCGAAGCTGACCGCTAAGCACCTCACTATCCACCATATTCTTACTGCATCCCAGGGTGATGATATTCACTTTATCCCTCCGGATGGTTTTTGTTTTCATGCGCGGCAAAGGTAGGTAGATTAGGTTGAACGCTGAGGGTGCCGTTGATGGTTGATAGTTGATGGTGGGTGGGGTTTGAATGTGAATTCGCATATGGGAGCCATCAATTATAAACAATGAGTATCTTGGGATCCGAATATTATCAATGGCCGGTTTATTCATAAAATTCTTCAACAGTGAAAAAGCGGGGGGACTCATCCTGATCCTTTGCACAGTGGTTTCTATGGTCCTCGCGAATTCGCCTGCCGGCGCCGGATATGTTCATTTCTGGCATCAGAACGCCGCGATTCAGGTAGCCGGCTTAAATATACCCTTCAGGATTGAAGAATGGATCAACGACGGCCTTATGGCTGTTTTCTTTTTACTGGTTGGACTGGAAATAGAAAGAGAACTATATATCGGCGAATTGTCCGAGTTCAAAAATGCAATCCTGCCCATGGTAGCCGCAATCGGAGGTATGGCCATACCAGCAGGGATTCATTTTATTTTCAACCACGGAACCCCTCAACAGTCAGGCATCGGAATTCCCATGGCTACTGATATTGCTTTTTCCCTGGGGGTTTTATCCTTGCTGGGGAGCCGCATACCACTTTCATTAAAAATATTTTTAACGGCCCTGGCTATCATCGATGACCTGGGCGCGGTGATTATCATTGCTATATTTTATACGCATTCATTTAGCGCTTTCTATTTGCTTCTTGCACTCGCCTTATTCGCCATCCTTATTTTCCTGAACAGGTTAAAGGTTTTCTCTTTATGGGTCTATCTGCCCGCAGGAATTTTTCTCTGGTATTTTTTGTACCGTTCGGGTGTGCATCCCACCCTAAGCGGCATCCTGCTGGCCTTTGCCGTTCCCTTCAGGAAAAACCTGGTAAATCAGCCTTCTGCAATTTTGCAACATGCATTACATCTGCCAGTCAATTTTTTTATTATTCCTCTTTTTGCTCTTGCAAATACCGCCATTCATCTTCCGACCGGATGGTATTCAGATATCCTGAGTCCCAACAGTGCGGGCATTGCAGCAGGATTACTGATCGGAAAACCTTTAGGCATCGTTGGCTTCACCTTGCTTACTGTTGCTTTCGGGTTTGCAAAATTACCGCAGGGAATGAATAAAATGAATCTGGCGGGCATGGGATTACTTGCAGGGATAGGATTTACCATGTCAATTTTTATCAGCAACCTGGCGTTTAGTGCGGCCCCGGATGAAATTCAAAGCTCGAAAGTGGCCGTACTGCTGGCATCGTTTCTGGCAGCCATCCTGGGATGGATATTCTTGAAGAAAGCTACTCCTCAGGCTAGTCCTTCCAGCCGTTAGAGTGGCTGAAGAGGCTGTCGACAAATTCATGACTGTCAAATACAAGCAGGTCTTCCATTTTTTCACCAGCCCCGATAAATTTTACGGGAATCTTAAAATGGTGGGCGATGGCCAGGACAACACCACCCTTCGCTGTACCATCAAGTTTGGTAATGGCAAGAGCCGTCACACTCGTGGCGGCGGTAAACTGCCTGGCCTGTTCAAGGGCATTTTGACCGGTGCTTCCATCAAGGACCAGCAAGACTTCATGCGGTGCGTCCGGCAATAATTTTTTCATCACGCGCTTGATCTTGCTGAGCTCCTCCATCAGGTTTGTTTTGTTGTGCAAACGGCCGGCCGTATCTACAATCACCACGTCCGATCCCTTAGTAATACCGCTTTGAAGGGCATCAAATGCAACAGAAGCCGGATCTGCACCCATACCCTGTTTTACAATAGGCACACCTACCCTTTCACTCCATATATTTAGCTGATCCGTAGCGGCGGCCCGGAAGGTGTCGGCCGCTCCCAGCAGAACGGAATAGCCGGCTTTCTTGAAGTTATAAGCCAGCTTGCCGATGGTTGTTGTTTTGCCAGCTCCATTCACTCCCACCACCAGGATAACATAAGGTTTCATCGCGGGCAACTCAAAACTTCTCAAACCTGCTGATCCGCTTTCAGTAAGAATATTTTCTATTTCTCCCCGCAGGATCCGGTTGAGGTCAGTCGTATTTAGGTATTTGTCCTCCCTGACTTTTTTTTCAATGCGCCGGATAATTTCCAGCGTGGTATCCACACCGACGTCTGCACTCACGAGCGCTTCTTCCAGATTATCCAGCACCTCTTCGTCAACCGTGCTCTTGCCGGCAATGGCCTTTCCAACGCGTGAAAAAAAACCTTCCTTGGTTTTCCGGAGGCTTTCGTCCAGCGTTTGTTTTTCCTTCTTTCCGAAAAGTTTATCGAAAAAACCCATTTTTCATATTTTTATGTCAGGAAAGAAAAAAAGCCGCTCCGGCCAGGAACAGCTTCTTTAAGTATATTTAACCGTTTGCTTTATTTCTGGGCAAGGTATTGCCTGATCTTATCCTTATGGATAATTGCTTCTTTAAATGTATAGGCGCCGGTCTTTTGACTACGCACCGCCCTGATCACTTTTGTCCAGTTCTTCGCCTCTGCTGCCACACGTGCATCTTTGGTCTTAATCGCGGTTTTTGCTGCTTTTGCCATTTTGCTAATTTGCTAATTTGCTAATTTGAAAATTTGAAAATGAAATATCCCGGTGGAATAAACGCTGATTTAATAAATTAGCACATTTTCAAATTTCCACATTTTCAAATTAATTACTTGATTTCCTTATGAACAGTCACTTTCTTCAGAATGGGGTTGAATTTTTTCAACTCCATTCTTTCAGGTGAATTCTTTTTATTTTTTACCGTAATGTAACGGCTGGTGCCCGGTTTACCACTGGCCTTGTGCTCGGTACATTCCAGAATTACCTGGACCCTGCTGCCTTTCTTTGCCATTCCTTCTGAATTTTAAGTGTTTTGTCAGCCTCTGCGGCGAGTTTGATCAATCAGATTTTTTCCCCTTCTTTCCTTAACGCCTTCACTACTGCGTATAATCCGCGCTTATTAATGGTCCGGATTCCCTCTGAAGAAAGCTTCAGTGTAATCCATTTGTCCTCTTCGGCAAGGAAAAAACGCTTGTGCTGCAGATTGGGTAAAAACCTGCGTTTGGTTTTAATATTGGAGTGCGAAACACTATTTCCTGAAACCGGACGCTTTCCTGTCACCTGACATACTCTGGACATACCATCGCAATTTTGGACGGCGAAGGTCGGAAAAAATTCGGGAATAGGGAAAAATAATGTGGGAATGGGAATGTGGAAATGTGAAAATGTGGAATTTGAAAATTTACAGGGCCTGAATATTTGATTTTGCAAGGAGGAATTTTTCTTTCCATTTTCAAAACTTGCTGATAATCATATCAAATTAGATATATACTTAATATATAAGAAGAATACAAGATATGCATAATTTCCGCGGATCAAAGCCAGACAATCAATGCTGCGGGGCATCTAATTCAGCAATTCCCAAGCGCAAATTTACAAAGCCTGCATTCCCAAAAATTACTCAATCATTCTTTCCCGCATTTTCAAATTTTCAAATTTTCAAATTTTCAAATTCCTCATTTCCACATTTTCACATTATCCATCCCGAATTAATAATTCCTTAATTTACCATCCCTTTCGCTTTCGATATTTTGCAAAAAAGCGAAGAGAATGGCTATTATGAAAAGAAGAACGATTCCGAGGGATATCAGCTGGCTGGCATTTAACGCGAGGGTATTACAGGAGGCAGCGGATCCTTCGGTTCCGCTGCGCGAAAGAGTAAAATTCCTTGGCATATTCTCGAATAATCTGGACGAATTCTTTCGGGTAAGGGTGGCAGCCTTAAACCGGATGAAAGAATTCAGCGGCAAAGGAAAGCTGAACATGCATATGGAGATTGCTCCGGAAAAGATCCTGCATCATATTCAGGATATTGTTATGGTGCAGCAGGAACGTTTTGATGAGATATGGAAAAACATAAACCTGGAAATGGCGAAAGAAAAAATCTTTCTCATTACTGAAAGAGAGCTCAACAAAGAACAGCAGAAATTTGTACAGAATTATTTTGAAGAGGAAGCGCGGGCCAATATCATTCCCCTAATGATTCAGAGCATCCCGCAATTTCCTTATCTGCGTGAAAAGTCCATCTACCTTGGCGTTGTACTCTCCAGAAAGACGCCCACGAGTGAAGAGAAGAAATTTGCACTGATAGAGATTCCCAGCCGCCTCTTAGGAAGATTTGTTATCCTCCCTTCCCCTAACCCGGATGAACACCATATCATCCTGCTGGAAGACATTATCCGGTATAACCTGAAAAGCATATTTTCTTATTTCGCCTATGACCGGCACAGATCCTGGGTTTTTAAGGTTACCAAGGACGCAGAGATCGATATTGACAACGATTTGTCAACCTCCCTGATAGAAAAAATTGAAAAGGGCCTTAAAAACCGGCGTAAAGGAAAGTTTGTTCGTTTTGTGTTTGACAAGGAAATGGATCAGGATCTGCTGAATTTTCTGATCAAGGGACTATCCCTGACAAAAAAAGGAAATGTAATTCCCGGTGGACGCATCCATAATTTCCGACATTTCATGGAGTTTCCCGATGTATTTCCCAGAAAAGGACAGCGGAAAAAACCATTCCTTCCGCCGCTCCTTGGAAAGAGTCACCGCATCACAGATGTAGTGCTGGAGCAGGATCTGATGCTGCATTTCCCCTATCATTCCTTTAATCCGGTGATTGACATGCTTCGTGAAGCCGCTATAGATCCTGACGTTACCTCCATTAAAATAACCTGCTACCGGCTGGCCCCAAATTCAAAAGTGATCAACGCGCTTATCAATGCCGTGAGGAACGGAAAGCAGGTCACGGCCATGATGGAATACCGGGCCCGCTTCGACGAAGAAGCCAACCTCGAATGGAAGGAAGGATTGGAGGAGGAGGGCGTTAAAGTAATTGATATTATTCCGAATATGAAAGTGCATGCGAAACTCTGCGTAATCCGGAAGAAAAGCGGCAAGCGTGCCATTTATTACGGATTCGTAAGCACAGGAAATCTGAATGAAAAAACCGCCACCATGTATGGAGACCATTGTCTGCTTACCAGCAACAGGAACATCATGGCCGATGTTAACAGGATGTTCAACTATATGGAAAAATGGAAAAACGGCCTTGCTCCCCTCAAAGCCTGCAAGACCCTTATTCCCTGCCCGCTTGTTCTCCGCAAGGAGATCTACCGTATGATCAATTCGGAAATTAAGTCTGTAAAAAATAAAAAAGCAGCCTCGATCACGCTCAAAATGAATTCTCTTTCCGATGAGGACCTGATTTTTAAATTATACGAAGCAGCCAGGGCGGGGGTAGAAATCAAACTTATTGTAAGGGGCATATTCTGCATGCTTCCCGAAAATAAAAAATTCAAAAAACCGGTCACGGCCATCAGCATCCTGGATGAGTATCTGGAACATGCACGGGTATTCATTTTCCATAACCATGGCAAAGAGAAAGTTTATATATCTTCGGCAGACTGGATGGTTCGAAATATGGATCACCGGGTGGAAGCAACCTGCCCCATAACGGATTCCGCAATTCGTAAAGAACTAAAAGAAATACTGGACATTCAGCTTGCTGACAACGTAAAAGCACGATGGCTCGACAATGGCCTGCAAAACAAATACAAGAAAGATCAGTCAAAAAAAATCCGTTCCCAAATTGAAATTTATCAATACCTGAATCAAAAAAATACAAGAATCCTGCCGGAAACAGCAGAACCGGGAAACGTTCCGGCTGCAACCGATATGCTGATCCGCATTTAAGAAAACTCTTTTTTATAGATGATACTTGGAGCAATAGATATTGGAAGCAATGCAGCCAGGCTACTGATAACAGAAGTGCTGACGGCTGATAAAAAAGCAGTGTTTGAAAAATTAAACCTCGTACGGGTTCCTCTCCGGCTCGGTTTTGATGTATTTGATAAAAAAGAAATTTCACCGGAGAAAACAGCCATGCTTTTAAATACCATACGGTCCTTCAAATACCTGATGGATGCCTACGGAGTTGTTCATTGCAAGGCTGCGGCAACTTCCGCCATGCGGGACGCGCGGAACAGCGCTGAAGTGCTTGAGGCAGTTCAAACAGCTACAGGGATTAGTATTGAAGTGATCAGCGGCGATGATGAAGCCGCTTTCATATATGAAAATCATATTGCAGAAAACCTGGATAAGGAAAATGCCTACCTGTATATTGACGTAGGCGGAGGAAGTACAGAACTCACCTGTTTTGCAGATAACCGGCTCCTGTTCAAAAAATCATTCAATATCGGTACCATCCGGTTGATCAAGAACCAGGTCACGGAAGCACATTGGGATCTGATGAAAGATTTTCTGAAAAAAGAAATAAAGGGCATGGTCAAACATTTAACTGCGATCGGTTCGGGAGGTAATATCAACAAGGTTTTTTCTTTATCAAAACGCAAGGACGGAAAACCACTGACCCTCGAATTATTGAAGGATTACTACAAAGAGCTCAATAGCTTTTCTGTTGCAGACCGTATGCGGTTATATAATCTCAAAGAAGACCGGGCAGATGTAATTGTGCCCGCGTTGCAGATATATGTAAATGTAATGCGGTGGATCGACGCGCAGGAAATTTTTGTACCAAAAATCGGACTGGCGGACGGACTTATCCAGGCGCTCTATAGCGAACTCAGCGCCCTCAAGCCGGTTGAGTCTGCTATTTGAATGCGAAGACCAAGATATTTCAGCCCATTCAGATTGAATGGAATTATCTTTATGGATACAACCTGATACCAGATGGTACCAAAAAAAATCACAACCCATATCCTGCAGAATATGAAATCTGCGGGCGAGAAAATCTCGATGATCACTGCCTATGATTTTTCTTTCGCCAAGCTATTCGATAAGGCCGGAATCGATGTGATCCTGGTTGGAGACTCGGCTTCCAACGTAATGGCAGGCCATGAAACCACTCTGCCAATAACGCTTGACCAGATGATCTATCACGCATCATCGGTTATCCGGGGGGTTAGCCGCTGCCTGGTGATCGTGGACCTGCCATTTGGATCTTATCAGTCCAATTCCAAGGAGGCGCTGATATCTGCCATTCGGATCATGAAAGAAACCGGCGCGCACGGCGTAAAACTGGAAGGTGGTGAAGAAGTGATGGAATCCGTAAAGAGGATCCTGGCTGCCGGGGTGCCTGTAATGGGACATCTCGGGCTTACCCCGCAGTCCATCTATAAATTCGGAACCTATACGGTAAGAGCAAAGGAAGAATCGGAGGCAGCAAAATTAAAATCAGACGCAAAACTGCTGGAGGAAGCCGGATGTTTTGCCATTGTGCTGGAAAAAATTCCTGCCCTCCTGGCAAAAGAAGTGGCAGCAAATCTCCATATCCCTGTTATTGGCATCGGTGCAGGAAAGTATTGCGATGGGCAGGTGCTTGTCATGCACGATCTGCTCGGGATCAATACGGAATTCAAACCGCGGTTTCTGAGGCAATACCTGAATCTGAATGAACCTATTACGGCTGCAGTAGGACAATACATCCAGGATGTAAGATCCAACAGCTTTCCAAATGAACAGGAGCAATACTAAAGATCACTCCTGTTTTTTATACCTAATTGCGCCTAAAAGCCTGTTGGAAAATGCGTATAAATATTTTTAGAGAACTACCTGATATCGGCGTTCAGAATCTCATAAATCTGAAGGCTCCCGTCCCTGCTTTTTAGCCTGACATACATTGAATGACAGCTGCCTGCTCCGGAAACCTCAGCCAGCACTTTCACTTTATCGTAGAACATGCGTTTTAATTGCTTCTTTTCCTTCTCAATACGATTCCTGGCCACGCGGAAATCAGATGAAGAACCGTGGTTTGTTTCTTCCGCGAAGAGAGCGATATGACGATGATCATAATTGGCAGATTCCAGATTCAGTATCTGGCAGGAACATATCCTGGCACCGTAATAACCAGTTCCCGATTCTGCAGATAAGGCCTGAGCCTGCAGAGAAATCGAAAGAAAGGAGTCAACACTTTGAATTGAAAAGTTACTTACCCCGGTAAATTGATTGATTGGTCTTACTGAACCATTGCCCGCAAAGCCGTTGTTGATGGCCAGGGTCAGAAATAAAAGGGCGAATACAATACGGATCAAAGATTTCATGGCTACGATATTAATCAAGTGAACAAAGGCTGTTCGTGGATAAATGGAACTTGATTGAATACCGGATTTCGGGGATGGACACAAATAAAAAAACCTGCGTCAACAGGCTTATCAGCGGATACAGATCGGGTGTACAAAGAATGCAATAAAATTTGAAATTTCATAGTTTTTGTTCTAAAAATGTTACAGGCAGGCTTCATAACGCTTAAGGTTTAATGCCAATGGACTATTGCAAGAGGCTCCAAAATTCTAAATGGCTGATTTTCAAAGTAGAGCTTAAAGTGCAAAACAAAATGCAAATGCATGCCTTCAGCGTCAAGCGCCCGTATCAGGCGTTCAGCGTTTTCCTTATATTTACTAGCCGCAATTCACCGATTATAAAGCGGCTTTCGTCTATTATCATTAAAATTCGCGCTGTAAACCAGTCTTTAACTTTATCTCCTTAAAAAACAACTTTAGATTTGGTCGAACAGAAATCATATGATCCGGTTAAACCGGGTTTTTTTCATTTAAAGTTATTTTCATTGAATAAGAGAGCTGCGCAGATCCTCGCCCATATTGCTGCCTGGGGCTGTTTCCTGATGCTTCCACTGATCTTCTACTCGCGTCCGGTGGATTCCTCTTTCATTCCGGAACAGGCCGTGACCCCATTCTTCTTTATCAGCAATTTTTTTTATATCGGGTTTTATTACTTTAATACCCATATGCTCTTCCCCAGGCTGCTGGAAAGAAACAAGATCATCTCCTACTACCTGATCATCATCGGAATCATGATATTTTTCGGACTGATGCCGCGACTATATCAATCTTATTTTGGCCATTTTCAACGATTCTCCACTTCGCTTCCCCTTCATCCTTTAAGAAATTTCCATCCGCCCATACTTTCTCCTGGTTCCATCGCCATTTTTCTGCTGGTGTTCTTATTCAGCACGGGCGTTAAAGTGATGCAGAAATGGCTGAATTCCGAACGCCGGAACAAGCAAATCGAGAATGAAAAACTCCACGCGGAACTTTCATTTTTAAAATCCCAAATCAATCCGCATTTTCTTTTTAATACCCTTAATAATATATACTCGCTGGCAGAAAATAAATCTGATCTCACGCCTATCGCGGTGATGAAATTATCCAATATCATGCGGTACGTGCTTACGGAGGCGAGGCAGGACAGTGTGCCGCTTGAAAAAGAAATGCAGTTCATAAATGATTATATTGAATTGCAGAAGATCCGGAATACCGACAAAACATCGGTGGGATTTACGGTTGTAGGTGATATTGCGGGTAAAAAGATCTCCCCTCTGATCCTGCTGCCGTTTACGGAAAACGCTTTTAAATATGGCGTAAGTACACGCGAACTATCGCCTATCAATATTCTTATTGAATCAAATAAGACCCATATTCATTTCAGGATAAAAAACAACAAGCACAATAATGGGAAAAATAACCTGATCAATACAGGGATCGGCATTAACAATACCCGGCGGAGGCTGGACTTGTTATACCCGGGAAAATATGACCTGGAAATAAAAGACGAACCCCTCACCTACACCATTAATTTAAATATTCATTCCTGATGCTTACCTGCATTGCCCTTGATGACGAACCGCTTGCGCTTCAGGTGCTGAAAAAATACATTGAAAAAATCTATTTCCTGGAATGCAAGGGTCTGTTCACCGATGTTGACGAGGCCCGTAAATTTCTGGAATCAACAAGCGTCGACATTATTTTCCTTGACATCCAAATGCCGGATGTCAATGGAATTGAATTTTCAAAATCTCTGAGCCTCAAACATACCGCCGTCATCTTCACAACGGCTTTCAGTGAATATGCCATTGAGGGTTTTAATGTGGACGCCGTGGATTATCTGCTAAAGCCGATTGAATATGATCGTTTTCTCAAAGGAGTATTTAAAGCCAAAGAGTATGTAGACTATCTGAACAGTCAGGAACTGCACCAGGGATATATTTTTGTAAAATCCGATTACCAGATGGTGAAAATATTCCTGAAGGATATTGTGTATATTGAAGGGCTGGATGATTACATTAAGATCTACCTTCCGCAAAGATCCATTCTCACCCTCATGACGCTAAAGACGATAACACAGAAGCTGCCCTCAAAGGAATTCCTGCGCGTGCACCGTTCCTATATTGTACCGGTAAGCAAGATCGATCATATCAGTAAGAGTAAGATCCGCGTTGCCGATAAAGACATTCCGATTGGCATAAGCTATAGTGAAAGCTTCTTTATTGCCATGGAGCAGCGTCTCCAATAGGATTGCCCCCTTATTTCTATTCTTAATAACTTGCGGTTTCAATCGAATCCCATGGATTTCCTTAAGGAACTGAATATACATGATAATAACAGGGGAACATCAACCGGCAGTAACTGGATGGCTGAAACCGGAAAGGCTTTGGATTCTTTTTCTCCGGTAGATGGTAAACGAATTGCGGGAGTGAGCCTTACGGACAGGGTCGATTATGATGCTGTTCTGGATCAGGCACAAAAGGCATTTCAGATTTGGAGAACCTGGCCCGCTCCCAAACGTGGCGAAGTTATACGCCAGATAGGGGAAGCCCTCCGCGAGAAAAAACCGGCTTTGGGCAGGCTCGTCTCATATGAAATGGGCAAGAGCCTGCAGGAAGGACTTGGAGAAGTTCAGGAGATGATCGATATCTGCGATTTTGCTGTAGGACTTTCCCGGCAGTTGCACGGGTTTACAATGCACAGCGAAAGGCCCCAGCATCGTATGTACGAACAATGGCATCCCCTGGGAATTGTCGGCATCATTTCCGCATTTAATTTTCCTGTGGCGGTTTGGAGCTGGAACAGTATGCTGGCCTGGGTTTGCGGAAATGTCTGCCTGTGGAAAGGTTCAGAAAAAACGCCATTGTGCGCCGTAGCCTGCCAGCATATTGCAGCTGGCATTTTCAAAAAGAACAATGTCCCTGAAGGAGTGAGTTGTCTGATCACAGGTGACCGGCAGGCAGGCGAATGGATGGGTGCCGACCATCGGATCGCGCTGATCTCGGCTACCGGTTCTACCCGCATGGGGAAGGCGCTGGGCTCGCAGATAGCGGGCCGCATGGGAAAATCCCTGCTTGAATTGGGTGGAAATAATGGAATTATCATCAGTGAATATGCGGATCTGGATATTGCTATCCTCGGAGCATTATTCGGAGCCGTAGGAACGGCCGGGCAGAGGTGCACCAGCACCCGCAGGCTGATCATCCATGAAAAAGTTTATGATCAGGTGAAAACCAGGCTGGCAGCAGCTTACGGGCAACTTCGAATTGGAGATCCGCTCGATGAAAAAAATCACGTGGGGCCGCTTATCGATAAAGCAGCGACGGAGCTTTACGCTAAAGCAATTGAGGCCTGCAGGAAAGAAGGCGGAAAATTTATCGTGGAAGGCGGCATATTGTCCGGCAAGGGATACGAAAGCGGATGCTATGTTAAACCCTGCATTGCAGAAGCTGAGCCCGGATTTAAGATTGTACAACAGGAGACATTTGCACCGATCCTTTATTTGCTAAAGTATAAGACGCTGGAAGAAGCGATCGAAATTCAGAACCAGGTTCCCCAGGGCCTCTCATCTGCCATCATGACCCTGAGCCTGCGCGAAGCAGAACAGTTCCTATCTGCAACAGGAAGCGATTGCGGTATCGCCAACGTAAATATCGGCACTTCCGGGGCTGAGATCGGCGGCGCTTTCGGTGGTGAAAAAGAAACAGGCGGAGGTCGTGAAAGCGGCAGCGATGCCTGGAAATCCTATATGCGCAGGCAAACCAATACAATTAATTTTTCCACTCAATTGCCTTTGGCGCAGGGAATTAAGTTTGATTTGTAGTGTTGATTCCTTGTAGTGATGGTTGATAGTTGATGGTTGATGGAATTCAGGTGTGAAGTCGCAACTGATATCCATCAACCATCAACTATCAACCATCAACGGAAAACCAAGCTAACACTGTGCATAATATAATGATTTCCCATCCGTTAATACTGTATACCGACATGAAATGAACGCTACCCGGATAATCAGGCCTGTTTTATTTCTCATACCGGCCTTGCTTTTTTTTACTTATTCGCATGGCCAGATCCGGCTGGCAGCAGTGGGGGGAGTGCATTCTTCCAACTTTCTGGAGACCAATTCCATTCCAGGGTTTGACACCGCCCAGGGCAGGTACTTTTCCTCAAAAACCGGCTTTCAACTCGGAGTGCTTGCCGAAATCCCACTTGGAGGTAAGCATTTTTTCTTCCAGCCGGGAATAAATTATAGCGCCAAGGGAAATCAATACCAACGGTTTTATGATACCAGTCAGGTGCAGTCTGATACCTTGTACGATCAGCACACGCTGAATTTAAATTATGTCGAGATTCCCCTTTATTTTACTTACAAGATTTCTTTATCCAGAAAGAAACCAGATAATTTTTTTCTGAGCGCCGGCCCTTATTTTGCTTTTATCTACAGTGCTTCGCAGGCTTATCAGAACAGGGTTAAATTATTTAATGAAAATAATTATACCTATAATTCGGGTACCCAGGACCTGGATGTAGGTAATGCAGCAGGAAAATACAAAACCCTGGATTTGGGCATCAATGCAAAAGCAGGCTTTGAATTGGGCAATATCATGTTAAGCGCTTACTTCAGCCGGGGATTGTCGAATGCCTACCAGGCTCTCTATCCCTCCGGTTTTCACCATCAGGTCATAGGGGCTTCTCTCGGAATCTGGCTCAACAAAACCAAACCCGCTCCGCCGGATATTACGGACACGGACCATGATGGCACCCCGGACAACGACGATTCGTGTAAAACCATTCCGGGTTTGCCGAGATACCATGGGTGCCCCATTCCTGATACCGATCACGATGGCGTGAATGACGAGGAAGATTCCTGCAAGCTGGTTCCGGGACTTGCCCGCTATCATGGCTGCCCCATTCCGGACACTGATCATGATGGCGTGAATGATGAAGAAGATTCGTGCAAAACAATACCCGGTCCAGCAAGCAACCACGGCTGTCCGATTCCTGATTCAGACGGCGACGGTGTTAATGATGAAATTGATAAATGCCCCAACCAGCCGGGACCGCCTGAAAATAACGGATGCCCCCTGATTAAGCAGGAACTGGCAAAGCGGGTGCTTTATGAATCGAGGAATGTACAGTTCCGGACCAACAGCAGCAGGCTGACACACAAGTCGTTGCCTGTTTTGCAGGAACTTGCAGATACGCTGCGTACAAATCCTGATTTGGAGCTAACCATCGAGGGTCATACCGATAATACAGGAAGCCCGGAATATAATCTGCAACTTTCTTTACACCGGGCAATGGAAGTGAAAAAAACTTTAATGAGTCTCGGAATACCCGGTGAACGTATTTCTGTCGTAGGCCTGGGTGATACCCAGCCTGAGGGCAATAACAGGACAAGAGAAGGGAAATCTAAAAACCGGCGTGTTGTATTTCGGCTACGTGTTAAGAACAGGTAAAAACGCTCGAAAATTTGTTACCATTCATGTAAAATACGGGTCGGAGTTTGTGTGGTGAATTCCTTTAAAATACTTTTACAAGCTCATACTAAACTTAAACAAACAAAGATGATCCGCCTGAAGCAAACATTGCTATCCATATTCCTATTGACCTCCGCCCTGACCCCTTTTGCACAGGGTACCTCCTCCAAAACGGAATTAGCCAAAGGCTGGCATCTCCAGGACAAGGAAAAAGATGGCGTATATGGCATCAGCCTCGAAAAAGCATATGATTTCCTGCGCTCAAAAAATATAAAAAGCAGGACCGTTCTTGTCGCCGTGATTGATTCAGGCGTAGATACTTTACAGGAAGACCTTAAGAATATCCTTTGGACTAACCCGGGCGAGATTCCCGGTAATGGAATCGATGACGATCATAATGGGTATGTGGACGATATACACGGATGGAATTTCATTGGTGGAAAAGACGGCAAGAATGTCAAGGACGATTCGCAGGAAGAAGGCCGGGTTTATTACAAATACAAATCCCAGTTCGACAACAAGGAAATCAGGAGGGATAGCCTGAACAGCGGCGACCGCGATCATTATGATATGTGGGTGATTGCCAAAAAGAAGATCATGGGAGACGGCACCGAAAACGGCGTTGATCTGCTGATGTTAAAGAGAGTCGTTAATGCATGCATCAAAAGTGACAGCATTCTTCAAAAAGCGATGGGCAAAAAAGAGTACACAGGAAGCGATCTGGACAGTTTCGAAGCCAATGATATTGATTCTAAGACTGCAAAATCAGTTTTACTCTACCTCTTTAAGGAAAATCATATCATGGATATGACCAATACCACTTTTCTGAGTGACTTCACCGAACAGGCGGACCGGGAAGAAAAGAAAGTGGAAATCAAAGAAACTGCCCCTGAAAATTATCGTGAGGAAATTGTAAAGGATAACGAAGACAATATTAACGACAGTCTATATGGAAATAATGATGTAATGGCTGATGACCCGATGCACGGTACGCACGTTTCTGGAATCATTGGGGCAGAAAGGAATAATGGTAAAGGCATGAATGGTATTGCGGACAATGTACGGATCATGATGATCCGGGCGGTGCCTAACGGGGATGAGCATGATAAAGATATCGCTCTTGCAATCAGGTATGCTGTTGACAATGGTGCCAAAGTGGTGAATATGAGTTTCGGTAAAAATCTGTCTCCGGAAAAATCCTGGGTGGATGATGCAGTGAAGTATGCAGAAGATAAAGGCGTTCTGCTGGTCCACGCTGCAGGCAACGATGCAGCAGATGTGGATACTGTTGGCAATTTCCCGAATCCTGATTTTAAGAATTCAAAAGAAAGGGCGAATAACTGGATCACCGTTGGTGCAAGCAGCGATCCGCTGGCGGAGGAAGGATTCAAAAGTTATACTGCTTCTTTTTCCAACTTTGGCAAAAAAGAAGTAGATGTTTTTGCTCCCGGAACCAGGATCTATTCTACGCTTCCAGGTGGCAACAAGTATGGCAACCTGGACGGAACGAGCATGGCGGCACCAGTAGTAACCGGCATTGCGGCCCTTATCCTCGAATATTTTCCTAACCTGAGTCCTGCCGATGTAAAATATTGTATTGAAAAATCGGTTTCTGTTCCCACTGCAAAGAGTAAGAAACCGGGAACAGATAATGAGATGGTCAGCCTGGCCGACCTCAGCGAAGCCGGCGGCATTGTAAATGCCTACGGCGCAGTAAGACTCGCTTACATGATGTCTGATCCAAAGAAAAAAGAAGTGCTGAAATCAACCCTGCAGAAAGGAAGAGATTAAAAGCGGACAGATCAGCATTGCTTACGCTTTAATGGGTGAATGTTATTTCAAAAATAACGGGCCATCGTTTCCCCGTAACAAAGATTTTATTTGCCATGGAATCGTAAGCGATCCCATTGATTTCCGCCGATCCGGCGTATTTCGATCTGGCTTCCGAAAGGAGTGCAGCAAAATTCAATTTGCCTAAAACCCTGCCATCGGTGGGATTTATTTTGAGCACGTCATCCGTCAGCCAGCGATTGGCATAAATAAATCCGTTTATCCATTCCAGTTCATTTAAATTGTTTACCGGACCATTATTATCCGTAACACCGATGGTCTTTATGAGACGGAATGTGGACGGTTCATGGTAGGCTATATTGCTGGTGCCGTTGCTCATGATGAGGTAGGAACCGTCTGTCGTAAGCCCCCATCCTTCTCCCTGGTAATGAAATTCTCCCAGCTTTTTGAATGTTTTTGCTTCATAAATAAAACCAATCCTGGTTGAATCCGTGAGTTGATACCATTTACCATTTAAAAAGCAGATTCCTTCACCGAAATATTTTTTCTTGTCAATTTCTGCTTTTGTATTGATCCTTCCGGTTTGCAGGTCTACTTCCCCAAAGAGTGATTTTGAGTCAGGATATGAATTGGTATGACCTGTACTTTCAAACAAATGGCCTTCGTGAAAGAGAAGTCCTTCCGTAAATGCGGCAGTGTCGTGAGGAAAGGAATTAAGAATCTTGTAATTGATAAAAGGAACCGTATTATCCTGCTCACCCGAAGAAATTGTTCCTTTAGGTTCTTTATCATTACATGCGATCGATAAAAGAACCGGCAATAGGAATGCAAATAATTTGCTTTTATATGTGACTGACTGCATCGGTGCAAAGAAACCCTATTTCGCTAACTTTCCGATGAATTGGAAACAACAGCACTGATCTTTCAACTTGTTTGAGTATGCCCTTACCAAAACGCCGGATTCATCGGATTGCGGTCAGTTTTTTTTTCTTCCTTGCCGGAATCTGTTTTGCTTCATGGGCTTCACGCATCCCTGCTATTCAAGCCAGATTAAACCTTAATAATGCCGCGCTGGGAGGCGTTCTGTTTTGTCTGCCCGTCGGATTGCTGACCTCTTTGCCTGTTGCAGGCTACCTGGTGGCCAGGTTTGGGAGCAGGCTCATTGTGATCCTGGCAGCTGTACTGTATGCTTCCACCCTTCCCATGCTGGGGTTTGCGCATTCGACAACCCAATTGATGATCACTTTATTTATATTCGGATTTGGTGGAAACCTGATGAATATTTCCATAAATACGCAGGCCGTAGGCGCCGAATCTTATTACGAAAAACCCATTATGGCTTCCTTCCATGGCATTTGGAGCATGGCAGGTTTTACCGGAGCCGCCATCGGCACTTTCATGGTAAGGTTCGGCATATTGCCCGGATACCATTATTTAAGTATAAGCGCGTTGGCACTGGTGATCCTGCTGGTCTTTTCGCGTTTACTAATTCCGCAGGATCGAAACCAGGAGGAAAAGCTGCCGATTTTTGCAAGGCCCGACAGGTCCATACTTAATCTTGGATTGATCGCATTTTGTTCTATGATCTGTGAAGGCGCCATGTTCGACTGGAGCGGAATTTATTTCGAACATGTGGTGAGGCCTGGAAAAGCATGGATAACGGTCGGCTATACTGCTTTCATGTGCACCATGGCATCAGGAAGATTTGTCGGCGACTGGGTCGCTTTCCGCCTGGGAATGAAGAGGATGCTGCAACTAAGCGGCACCTTAACCGCCGGAGGATTATTGCTTGCGGTTTGCTTTCCGAATTTTATTGCTGCAACGCTGGGTTTTTTATTGGTAGGCGCCGGCGTTTCTTCAGTAGTTCCAATGATCTATAGCGCTGCCGGCAGATCAAAAAATATGTCACCCGGAGTGGCCATAGCGGCCGTATCTACCATCGGTTACCTGG
Source organism: uncultured Chitinophagaceae bacterium (assembly GCA_963705005.1). GTDB lineage: Bacteria > Bacteroidota > Bacteroidia > Chitinophagales > Chitinophagaceae > Puia. The sequence goes on along the minus strand of CAVPIO010000004.1, from coordinate 972,892 downwards.
GCTTCTTATTCGGTCCGCCCTTTATAGGATTTATAGCCCAGGCAAGCAGTCTGCGCGTTTCCCTGGGCCTGATCGCAGTTATGGGAGCGATGATTGCGCTGATCGCCGGAAGAACGCGCGAAACCTAAACATGAAAAAATTATTTACTTATTGTATACCAGGTTTTTTCTCGAGATCATATCATCCATTACATTCACGGCTTCTTTCAGATAAATGTCCGTTTTGCGGCTGTCCAGCCATTGTTTATACCGCTCTGCCTTATCCTTATCCTGATCATATTTTGCTGTGTCCACCGGCAGCGTGCTGATGTCCATGGGCACTTTCAGCTTGCTAACGGAATCAATCTGCTTAACTGTTGTACGCACCTTTTTTTGCTCTTCCTTATAGGTTTCCAGATTCAGCGGATATTGTTTATCATTTTGTTTATCGAGCCACGCGGCGTCAGTTGAAATGGTACTGAATGCCGGATTAAGCCGGGTCCTTTCAACACTTTCGTTCCGGATATAATCGATATCATAAGCATATCTCCAGGTGGTGAAATCTGCTTTGGGCATTTCATCCCAGGGGAGTGCATCGGGCTGGTCTTTTTCCCGGACCTTATAGTGTTCGTACAAATCAGGAAGAACGATATCGGAGGACACGCCCCGCAATTGGGTAGAGCCTCCATTAATCCGGTAGAATTTCTGCAATGTCAATTTGATTGTCCCCAGAGGACCACCCATATCGCTAAATCCCAGGTCCTTGTCCAGCGGATAATTTCTTTGAACTGTTCCCTTACCATACGTACTTGTACTGCCAATGATAACTCCGCGTTTGTAATCCTGAATAGCTGCAGCAAAAATTTCTGAGGCGGAGGCGCTGAATTCATTCACCATCACGGCAAATGGCCCCTCATATAAAACAGATCTGTCCTGGTCACTCAATATCTGCGGCCTGCCATCGCGGTCACGCACCTGAACAACAGGACCCTGGTCAACAAATAAACCAACCATCTGCACGACATCCCACAAGGATCCTCCACCATTTCCACGCAGATCGAGCACAATGCCATCTACTTTGGCTTCCTTGAGTTTTATAAGCTCATGGGCAACATCGATCGAGCAGCGGTTCCCTCTCGGATTGTCGAAGTCAGCATAAAATTCGGGGAGATAAATATATCCGATCCTTCCTTTCGCAGTCTGCACGACCACGCTTTTTGCAAATTTTTCATCCTGCACAATCTCATCGCGAATCAGAGAAACAACTTTAACGGTTCCGTCTGCTCTCTTGAGCGTGAGACGAACTTCAGTTCCCTTATTTCCGCGAATGATCTTTACGGCATCTTCAACCATATAGCTGGTCAGATCAACAGGTTCCTGACTCCCCTGTGCAACTTTCATAATAATGTCACCCACATTAACCTGTCCGGATTTCCACGCCGGGCTTCCGGTTACCAGAGTAACGATTTTAATGACTCCGTCTTCATCCCGCAGGGCAGCACCAATGCCATAAAACCTGCCGCTCATATCTTCATCAAAGGATCTTTTTTCCACCGGAGGAAAATAATCGGTGTGCGGATCCATGCACTGCACAATCGTTTCTACAAAATCATTGAACTGGTCGTCGTCATTCGCTTTGATCAGCTGATGAGTATAAAAGCGATCCATTATCTTACCGGTCCTGTCCCTTGCTTCCTTTTCCAGTTCCTCATTTGTTTTGGCAACAAAACCGGGCTTGCCCTTATCAGTCTGCTGCTGATCCAGTAAATCGGCATATTTTTCAAGGGTAAGGTATTTCAGTTTTTTCCTGATCTCGTCCTTTCGTATAGCTTCTGAAGAAGGATAATCCATTTTATCGTAGTCCAGATTTACCGATTCCTGTTTGCTGAAATCAAATGGCTGAGCAAGGATTTCATGACATAGATTCTGTGTTTCCTGGAGTCTCTTCCTGTATATTACATCCATGGCCGGGACAAATGCGACGGGCGCTTTTCCGAGAATTTCATCGTCGATGCCGGTACCATATTTGGCAAATAATTCGTTAACATCGCTTTTCAGAAATGTTTTTTTCTCCACATCTACTTCAGAAAGATATTTTTTGAATACTTCCTTTGAAAAATTGTCGTCAATATTCTTCGGGCTATAGTGTTTTTTCTCCAGCATTTCGCCTACATCCCGCAGGATTTTTTCGTATTTGGTGGGCGGTTCAGAACTGAAAGCAAACGTTTTCAGGGCCAATGCAATTCCAAGGGCGGAAACGAGCAAAACAATGGGCAAATTCCTTTTGTTGAACATATATGAAATCAATTTAGACATACGTTCCAAAAATAACGATTTATGCCTCCTTATTGTTGTTGTTGAACAATTATTAACGAGCACTCCTTGTTGACCGGCGCGAATCCATGTTTGCCGGCCGAATACGGGAACATAACAGCGAAATTTTGGATGCCGCCCCGGATAATTCAGGATTTTACTTTAGTTTTGTCCACCCAAACGGTGATTGTAGCTCAGCTGGTTAGAGCACTAGATTGTGGTTCTAGGGGTCGTGGGTTCGAACCCCATCAGTCACCCGTTTTTCTCTTAAGTAATTTTTAGTTTGCTTTAACAAAACCCACCCTATCAAACTTCTTATCCGCCGCTCGTAAACAAACGCTTCACCCCCTTCCCATTTTAGACGAATTTCGCGCCTGTATGATAAAAATCTACTCGTACCGTTTTCTATTGGCCTTTTTCCTGCTTCTAACCGCCGGGGTTTCCATGGCCCAGGATGAACAACCTGCAACCCCTGCGATCTCCGCAATGGGCAGGCATGCGCCGGCAATCGGTCATTTTTACGGACGAATCGTGGATGGCAAAACCAATAAAGGAATGAGTGGTGTATCTGTGCAGTTAGTCCAATCGATACTTAATCCTGTCACTAAAGCGAAGCGGGATTCAGTGATTGAGGGCCAGATCACGGAACCTAAGGGGGATTTTAGTTTTACCAACCTTCCTATTCTTGGATCATATCAATTAAAAGTAACGGCCATCGGTTATAAATCGTTCACCGAAACAATAGCTTTCAACCTGAAGCTTGGTCAGAGTTCAGATCCGGAATTACGTGCAAACGCAGTTGACAAGGATCTCGGAAATATAAAGATCCAGGAGGATGCGGAAACATTAACCTCAGTAGTTGTTACTTCCTCCAAGCCACTTATTCAACTGGGCATCGACAGGAAAATATATAATGTAGAAAAAGATATTGCCGCGCCGGGGGGTTCAGCCGTGGATATTATGAGAAATATCCCTTCGCTGGCAGTAGATATAGACGGAAACGTTACGCTCAGGAACACCGCTCCGACTATTTTTGTTGATGGCAGGCCGACGACGCTCACGCTCGACCAGATCCCATCAGACGATATCGAGAGCGTGGAAATCATCACCAACCCGGGTGCCAAATATGACGCGTCTGGTGGAACCGCCGGGATCCTGAACATCATAATGAAAAAAAATCGCAAAGCCGGATACAATGGCAATGTTCGCGCAGGCGTCGATAAGCGCGGAGGATATAACGCAGGAGGCAGCCTCAATGTAAAGCAGGGAAAGTTGAATTTTTTCGGCAGCGGAAATTTCAGGGAGCGCAAAACCATTTCTCCCGGAACCACCGACAGGCTGACCTTTATCAGTGATCCGGAGAACAAACTGCACCAGGTTGATAATAATGTGAACAGCGGATATTTTGTTTTCGGCAGGGTGGGCGTTGATTACCTCATTGATAACCGCAATACACTTTCTTTGTCCGGAACCCTGGTGCACGGCACATTTAAACCGGCTACCACTAGTCAGCTCACGCTCGATTCCCTTTTCAGCAGCGGATATAGTAATAGTTCCTTCACTCAACGCAATTCACTTACGAATGATGCCTTTAATAATAAGCAGGGTATGGTCAGCTTTAAACACACGTTTCCTAAAGCAGGGGAGGAATGGTCGGCCGACATGAATTACAGCAATGGAAACAACCCGAGCTTCAACAGTACCACCTCCGATATTTATCAGACCATCGGATCCCCGGATTTCTCCGTCTATAGTCAACAGCAGCAGGGAAATGGAACCAATCAATACATAACCGCTCAAACAGATTATACCAATCCCTTTTCAGAAAAATCCAAACTGGAAGCGGGCGCAAGAGTATCTGCGCGAAATGTAGGCAGCCTAAATAATACAAGCATACTCGATGAAACCGGCAAAGAAATTTTTCAGCCGCTGCTTTCCTCAAATTATAATTACCACGACCGGGTTATTGCTGGTTATTTGACGTATACAAACACCATTGGCCATTTAGGATACCAGCTGGGTCTGCGCGCTGAAAATTCCAATTATCACGGATTCAGCACTTTTGCCGTTAAAGACGGACTAAATCCAGGCAGCATAAAAGATACCGCCGGCAGCTTCAGCAATAATTATCCCGTCAGCCTATTCCCAAGTTTCTATCTCTCCTATAAAATAAATGATAACGATGAACTGCAGTTCAACTACACAAGAAGGATTAACCGCCCGAATTTTTTCCAGCTTTTCCCCTATACAGATTATTCCGATTCACTGAATCTCAATAAAGGTAACCCGGACCTCAGGCCCCAGTTCACGAATTCCATTGAGCTGAATTATGAGAAAACCTATAAAGGCAGCAATAGCTTTCTGGCATCTGTATACTATAAATACACGACCGATCTGATTACCCGCTATCAGAGCAAGGAAATCAATCCGATTACGGATTCCCTGGTACTCATCAATACTTTTATAAATGCACAGTCAAGTTATGTCGGGGGGCTCGAACTGATCGGAAGGAATTCCATTACGCCCTGGTGGGATCTTACCAGCAACCTGAATATTTTTACTTCGAAAATAAACACCGCAGATTCCATTCAGACTTCACCCGCTAATTACAGCTGGTTTGCCAAGCTGAACAGCACGTTTAAATTGCCCGGGAATTTTACCCTTCAGCTAACGGGAGATTATACATCTAAAACCGTACTTCCTCCAGGCGGATCGGCCAGCCAATCCGGCTCGGGCTGGGGACCAACAGTGAGTGGAAATTCCCAGGGTTACTCCAAGCCCACAGGAACCGTGAACGCTTCCCTGAGATTTGAATTCCTTAAAAAGAAAGCTGCTAATATTACGCTCAGCATAGATGATATTTTCAAAACGCGGAGATCCGATGTATTTATCAATTCTGCCTATTCAACGCAGGAAACATATCGCATCCGGGATCCGCAATTTGTCAGACTCCAATTCAACTACCGCTTCGGAAAATTCGATACAGCACTTTTCAAAAGGAAAAACAACAAGGCTGAGCAGGATAATATCCCTCAAAACGGTACGGAAGGCCCTATGAATTAAGGGCTTCCGGGTTATTTCAACGTCTTCTTCCCCTTGTACCAATTTTTTACTTTCAAGGTTATACTGTAAAATTGCACGCCTTCGGGCCTGTTAAACCCATTATAAAAGAGTATGGCGAAGAATTTATTGATCGTGGAGTCACCGGCAAAGGCAAGGACGATAGAAAAGATTTTAGGGGAGGATTTCGAGGTAAGAAGCTGTTATGGACATATCCGGGACCTTGAAAAAGAGGACATGGGCATAGATCTGAAAAATAAATATAAGCCCCGTTATATTGTTCCCGATGAAAAGCAAAAAGTGGTGAGGGAGCTAAAGAGCCTGGCGAAGAAATCAGGAGAGGTTTGGCTCGCAACGGATGAGGACCGGGAGGGTGAAGCCATCAGCTGGCATCTATGTGAAGTATTGGGCCTTGATCCCAACACGACAAAGCGGATCGTTTTTCACGAAATTACCAAGCCGGCCATTCAATCGGCCGTTCAGCATCCGCGAACCGTGGATATGAACCTGGTTAATGCACAGCAGGCCCGCCGTATTCTGGACCGCATTGTAGGATTTGAACTAAGTCCTGTCCTTTGGCGGAAGATGAGCATGAAAAACAACCTGAGTGCAGGAAGGGTTCAGAGCGTGGCTGTACGCATTATTGCGGAAAGGGAAAGGGAAATCAATGCCTTTGCCGCGGTAAGTACATTCAGAATTGAAGCTTTATTTACTGCCAGGGATATATCAGGGAAAAACGTGGTCTTTTCTGCTGAGGGCAGGAAATTTTCCCGGGAAGCGGATGCCGAAGAATTTCTGAAAAGTTGCACAAACGCAAAATATTCGGTCACCGACATCCAGGTGAAGCCCGGAAAGAAATCGCCCGCTGCGCCGTTCACCACCTCCACCCTACAGCAGGAAGCTTCCCGCAAGCTTGGATATTCTGTCAGCCGCACTATGCTGCTTGCCCAGAAATTATACGAAAGCGGGCAGATCACTTATATGAGAACAGACAGTGTGAGTTTGAGTGAAACGGCTATGGAAAACCTGAAAAGCGAGATCAACAACAAGTTTGGCAGACAATATTATCAGCAGCGCGCATTCAAAAATAAAAATGAGAGTGCACAGGAAGCGCATGAAGCCATCCGGCCTACTTATATGGAAAATATGAGCGTGGAGGACACGGATTGCCGGCGCCTGTATGAATTGATTTGGAAAAGAACAATGGCTTCTCAAATGGCAGACGCAGAACTGGAAAAAACGACTGCCATCATTCAGATCTCTACCAACAAGGAAGAATTAAAGGCATCCGGAGAAGTATTGAAGTTTGACGGTTTCCTAAAAGTATACCGGGAAGACAAAGATGACGATGAGATTACGGAAGATGAACATCAGGAAGGCATGTTACCACCGCTTGCCGTAAACCAGCAGCTCCCGCTGTCAGAAATGTGTGCCACGGAAAGGTTCAGCCGACCCCTCCCACGCTATACCGAAGCATCACTGGTGAAGAAACTGGAAGAATTGGGCATTGGCCGGCCTTCCACTTATGCACCAACCATTTCCACAATATTGAAAAGAGGATATGTGGAGAAACGGGACAAAGAAGGCGTGATCCGGCAATTCAGAATATTGAAATTAAAAAACAATATCATCGGCAAATCAGACGGGCAGGAAACGACCGGTGCGGAGAAATCAAAATTATTTCCAACCGATCTCGGATTGGTAGTCACCGATTTCCTGAAGCTTTATTTTGATGATATTATGGACTATCATTTTACTGCGCGCATTGAAGAAGAATTTGATGAAGTTGCGAATGGTAAGCTGGCGTGGAATATTATGATAGATGAATTCTACCTGCCTTTTAAAAAGGACGTAGACAATACCATAGAAAAAGCGGAACGGATCAGCGGAGAAAGGGAACTGGGCACCGACCCGGTGACCGGCAAGAAAGTGATTGCCCGTATGGGCCGCTACGGCCCCATGGTACAGATCGGAGAACAGAATGATGAAGAAAAACCAAAGTTCGCAAAACTCAAGAACACCCAAAGCATTGAAACCATCAATCTGGCGGAAGCCATGGAATTATTTCGCCTGCCCCGGATCCTCGGGTCATTTGAAGCCAATGAGGTCAGCGTAAACATCGGAAGATTCGGGCCCTATATTGCGCATGATAAGAAATTCTATTCTCTGGGAAAAGAATTTGACCCTTATACCATCAGCTTTGAAGAAGCCACTCCCATCATTGTTGAAAAAAGAGCGGCAAAGGAACAACGTACCATTAAAGTATTTGAAAAAGAAAAGATCCAGTTACTTCGCGGCCCTTACGGCCCTTACATAAAACAGGGACTCCGCAATTATAAAATCCCCAAAGAAAAGCAGGAGCATGTAGAGGGGCTTGAACTAAATGAAATCAAAGCCATCATCGAGGATGTGAAGGCCAACCCCCCAAAAAGGGTTCCCCGGAAAAAGAAATCCTCATAAGATTTTTGCAATTCCTGCGTTATCCAAGGAGACAATATCAATGGGCTATTCATGAAATAAACAACCCGGAAGGGTTTGTGGATAAGATTCCCATTGCCGTTTTTTTAACTTCCGCGATATTCATCTCCGTTATCCCCGGCCGTATATCGCCTGAAGATAAAACATCTACCCCATGCAGGAATCCAGAGAAATTAAGGCTTTGTTTCATCTCATTGATGATCCCGACGAAGAAGTTTTTAGTACAATCAGCAACCGTATCATCAGTTATGGAAGGGGCATCATTCCCAACCTGGAATATCTTTGGGAGAATACGGTTCAGGGAACCATTCAGGAAAGGATCGAAATGCTTATTCACCGCCTTCATTACCGCGACCTGACTGAAGATTTCCAACGATGGAAAACCAGCAGCTATCAGGACCTGCTTACGGCCACCCTGCTTGTTTCAAAATTTCAGTACCCTGATCTCGGAACCAGCGCCGTTCTTCAGGAAATGGAAAAACTGCGCCGGAACATATGGCTGGAGCTGAACAGCTATCTTACCCCGCTGGAACAGATCAACGTGCTTACAAGTATCATTTACGGATATTATAACCTGAAAGGAACTGAAGTAGGTTATCAGCACCCCGAAGAATTCCTGATCAACAAACTGATAGAAACTAAAAGAGGGAATACCATGATCAATGGTATCGTATACCTACTGCTCTGCGAACTGCTCGATATACCCGTTAAAGCCGTTAATATTCCGAGGCAGTTTGTATTGGCTTATATCAAACCGGATTACAGCGAAGAGGCTTCAATGAAGGAACCGCAGGACCGGATCGAGTTTTTTATTGATCCTATGAGCGGACAGGTCTTTACTCACAAAGACGTGAATAATTATTTCACCCGGATTGCAATTACCCCGGCTGCCATTCATTTCAAACCAATGAATCACCTGCGAATTATCCAGACCCTGCTGGAAGAATTCAGCAAATGTTTCGATAGTGAATCCAATCTCTACAAAAAAACTGAGCTGCTCATGCTCTCCCGCATGCTGAATGAATAATAGCTGGCACGAAAAATGCAATTTGTGAACGGCACGCTAGCCTTTTGCCTTAATTTGCCGCTAAAATCACCAGAATATGCCGTTTAAGATCTGCGCAAAGGTCTTTCCCCTTTTGCTGGCGCTAATAGGATATTCCAGTCTGGGATTTGCACAGATTAAAAAACGCGTACACCACCACAGAAAAAACGACAGCGCCCTCCTGGATATGAATTCCAGGCTTTCCGATTCCCTCCTTCAGGAAGCTGAGATCAAGGATACTGTTTTGCCCAATATGGTAAACAAGGTGGAATCCTATTCCTTCAGTCTGAATCGTGCCGAATCCTTTCTGACAGGTAAGCTGGATACGGCCGGAATGCTGCAGGCACTTTCCAGATTGGAGCGCGGATTGAATTATCTCCACAATGGCCTGGAACGGAATGATAATCCGTTAAACCTCCGCAATCTGAATACGGCTTCTGTGCTTCTGGATGAATCCGGGGAAAGACTTCGTGACTGGCAAAAATTACTGGATGGATATAGTGATCAAACGGACAAGACCCATGATCAGATCCGAAAAATAAAACACGATAGCAGCCTCCTCAACGCATCGCTTGATTCCAGCCTCCATGGAGAAATGAAAGCCGTATATGACCGGTCCCTTTCACTGGACTCGCTTCAACACCAGACCTTTCTCAAGATCAATGCCTTGCGGAACCGCGTTTCCATTAACTATCTGCTCGTAAAGGACCTTAAAACCGAGATTATTTTTCGCATGAATCAATTGCGTGCAGGTATGTGGAAACAGGAAGAACCTTTCCTGCTCGATGCCGCATCAACGGATTATGATGTTTCCCTGGTAGACGTCCTGACCAATGCCCTGACAAGATCAGTCAGGGTGATTGTCATTTTTATGGCCACTACCTGGGACACGCGATCCATTAATATTGGGATCTGGATTGTTTTGCTGGTATGGTTCATGATCAATCTTCACCACATCAAAAAGGAGAAGGATAACGGAAAAATTTCAGGAAACCTGAAATTTTTGAACCGTTCGGCATTTGTTTCGAGCCTGCTGTTGCTTTTCACTTATGGTTCCTTCCTCTATGAGAGCGCTCCTGCAATGTATATGCATTGTAATGGACTCTTCGGTATCCTGGCTGTCAGTTATCTGCTTTATCCTTATCTCAGCAAGACGGGAAAATGGATCTGGCTTTGCCTTTCCCTGGTCTGGATATCCTTTGCCATGGATGATTTATTGCTGGATTCCGCATATGGGGAAAGATGGGGACTATTGGCCGGCGGCATCATCCTGATTATTTTATGCCTGATGATGATAAGGAAAAAAACTGTTCTTTTCAAAAACCTGGAGGACTCGCCGGCGAGAAGACTTATCCTGATCCTCACATTGATCCAGATTGGAATATCGGTCGGATGCAATTTTGCCGGCCGCCTCACCCTGTCGAAACTTTTTGCTATCAGTGCGATTGACAGCCTGATGTTTGCCGTAATACTCAAAGTTTGTTCTACCATTTTGATAGATGTTGTTTACGTCCAGTCCGAAGCCTACAGCAATAACCGGTTTTCCGCATTCCTTAATTTTGTTGATCTGAAGAGTAAACTCCGCGGAATGCTCTGGGTGGTGACTATTGTGGTCTGGTTATTTTCTATTCTGCGTAACCTGACCTTTTATGATGAGATCTACCATTTCCTGGATATATTCTTTAATAAGGCGCGGACCATCGGAAGTTTTAATTATAGTTATTCCAGTCTTGTTTTGTTTATCCTGATTATTTGGGTCTCTTCCGTGCTATCACAATTTGTAAGCTTTTTCTTTGAGCAGAACCGGGATGAAGGCTTGCATAAAAAAAGCAAACTGGGCTCTCTGGCACTGATCGTGCGCATTGGAATATGGACAGCAGGATTTCTGATTGCCGTTGCGGCTGCAGGCATTCCCATAGACAAAATTTCAATTCTTCTCGGAGCGCTCGGTGTAGGTATTGGCTTCGGTTTACAAAACCTCGTGAATAATCTGGTTTCCGGTATCATCATTGCGTTTGAACGGCCGATCCAGATTGGCGACACGATTGAGGTTTCAGGAAAAGTCGGAACCGTTCAGGAAATCGGGGTAAGATCCAGTAAGATGAGCAATGGAGAGGGTGCCAACATCATTATTCCGAACGGTGATCTTTTATCCCAACAGCTCATCAACTGGACCATGCATAACCGGAACCGCAGGGTGCATATCCAGATTTCGGTTCCCTATAAATCGGATTTCAGAAAAGCCAGCGAGCTGATCACGGAAGAAATTAAGAAAAATAATAAAATATTGCAGGAGCCTGCCCCCACAGTAACGGTCGATTCATTTGCGAATAATGCAGTTAATTTCGATATCGGATTCTGGGTGGCAGATCTCTCGGAGACCAGCTCTTTGCGCAACGAACTTATGCTCGATATTTTTGAGGCTTTTTCGAAGAATAATATAGTTATGTAAAAAGCGCTTATGAAAGTTGATGGTAGATGGTTTATAGTTGATGGACTTCGGGTGCGAATTTACAAGTGAAATCCATCAACTATAAACCATCTACCATAAACCATCTACCATCAACCTTTTCTTCACCATCCCTTCCTATACTCCCTTTTTACAAACTGATTTGCTTCGTCGAAATTCGTGATTTTCATATTTACTGCATCCCAGAGCAATTTCTTTCTTCCCGGAAAGCCATGTCCGCTCTTTACATCGCGGCTTCTCAATGCCAGATTGCCCATGAGAACGGTCTCGGTCAGTGGTCCTGCATATTCAAATGGAGAGCTGAGCTCCTTCTGTCCGTATCCAGCAATGCAGGCATTTATCCATTGTACATAATGGCCTTCAGGAACACGGGCCAGGGTTTGCGGAACATGCACTTCGTTGTTTCTTGAAGTGGGCAATAAAGTCGGATTGCTGCCATAGGTTCCACACATCATTTTCCCTTTAGTCCCTGTTATCAATACGCCGCAACCATCACGGTCCCCAAACAATTCATCGGGACCCAGTTCTTCAGGTCTTTCGGGAACGATCCCTCCATCCATCCAATACATTTTTACATCGGGCTTTCCTGCTTTGCCTTGAAATTTTAATATGATAAACGAAGCGGCGGGGCAGCTTTCAGGGAAATAATCGGATGTCCACATCTTCTCAACTAATGAAACGGCGCTGCATTCCACTTCAACAGGATAGCCAAGGCCTACGGTCTTAAAAGCCGGATCGATGAGATGACAGCCCATGTCTCCCAAGGCTCCCGTACCAAATGCCCAGAAGCCACGCCAGCTGAATGGAACATATTCCTTATGATATGTTTCTTCCTGAGCCGGCCCTAACCAGAGATCCCATTTTAATTCGGGTGGAACCGGATCCGTACTCTTCGGTGTTCCAAACCCCTGCGGCCAAACCGGCCGGTTGGTCCATATATGAATTGACGTAGCGTCTCCAATTATACCGGCATTATACCATTCCTGCATGGTACGAACACCATCTCCCGAAGCGCCCTGGTTCCCCATTTGGGTAACCACTTTATAGCGTTTAGCCGCCTCCGTTAGCATTCTGGCTTCGAAGATATCATGGGTCATAGGTTTTTGAACATACACGTGTTTGCCCAGCTGCATGGCCGCAATGGCTGCAACCGCATGACAATTATCAGGGATTGAAACAGACACCGCGTCAATATGCTGTTGTTCCTTATCAAGCATCTCACGGAAATCATAATAACGTTTGGCATTCGGAAAGCGGCCTACTGAAGCCTTGATCTGACGATCGTCCACATCGCACAAATAAGCTATATTGGCATGCGGGCTTTTTGAAAATTCGTACAGATCACTCTGGCCTTTCCCGCCAGCGCCAATGCCGGCAATATTGAGTTTATCGCTGGGAGGCACAAAACCCCTGCCCAGCACATGCCTGGGTACAATCATCAGTCCTGCTGCTGCCATGGAAGATGTTTTAAGAAACTCTCTTCTGGAATTGTTTTTTTTGATTTTCATTGAACTCTATCTTGAAGTATTAAAAAATAAAGATGCAATACTGTCGGGATCCACGGGCAGCATCCGCTTAAAATGACCTGTATTCTCTCTTCACAAAACGGTTAGCTGGTTCAAAATTTGTGATTTGCATTTTCTCTCCATCCCAGAGTAATTGTTTGCGGCCTGGAAAAACCCTGGCTCCTTTGGCATCGGTTTCACTATACTGATAGCTGCGAACGGCAAGATTACCCATGATCACGGTTTCCGTCAGGGGCCCGGCAACAGCAAAATCAGAACTGGTATAGCTACCGTATCCCTTTTTACAGGCTTTCACCCATTGTTGCTGGTGGCCTTCGGATCCGCCTTCCACAAACGGATATTTTGATTTGGGAAGCGTTGTCTCTTTCATGAGGCGGGTTGGAAGCAAGGTTGCATCTTTACCAAACAGACCGGCCATGAGCTTGCCCTTTGTTCCTTCAAAGATCATACCTCCGCTTTCTTCTCCCATGGGTTCATCGGGTAGCAGCTCGTCCGGCCGTCGTGGCAGTATGCCTCCGTCGTACCAAACCATTTCCATCGGTATCAGCGATTCCCGTTGCGGAAAGCGGATATGTGTTTTAGAGGAAGGCGGAAATCCATCCGTATTGATTAATTCCTTAAAGAATCCTGTGTATACTGACCCGATACTGGTTTCAACCGAGATGGGATAGCCCAGTTTGAGAGCGCGGTAAGGGACATCGATAAAGTGACATCCCATATCGCCGAGGGAGCCTGAGCCAAAATCAACCCATCCTCTCCAGATCGCCGGCAGATAAGCAGGATTATAATCACGCTGTGGTGCGGTTCCGAGCCAAAGATTCCAATCCAGTTCAGATGGAATATCAAAATGTCCGGTAGGCGTTGGAATTCCCTGCGGCCATGCTGGCCGGTTCGTCCATACATGCACCGTATGCACGTCACCGAGAATACCGTTTTGTATCCAGGTTTCAACCAGGCGGGTGTCGTCTCCGCTGCTTCCCTGGTTCCCCATCTGGGTTACAACCTGATATTGTTTCGCCGCCTGTGTGAGCATTCTGGCTTCTGCAATATCGTGTGTAAGTGGTTTCTCCACGTAAACGTGTTTACCCATTTGCATGGCCGCCAGGGCAATGACAGCGTGCATGTGATCGGGCGTGGTTACGATCACGGCATCAATATTTTTTCCTTCTTTTTCCAGCATTTTGCGATAGTCCTTATAATAAGGCGCATTCGGCCAGGTTTTTCTGGCATGCACTGCCATGCGGTCGTCCACATCGCAGAGCGCAACGATATTATCCGATCCTTTATTAAATGCATAAGGAAGATTCACTTCCGCTTTACCACCGGCGCCCACACCCGCAATGTTGAGTTTGTCGCTTGGAGCAGTAAATCCGCGGCCCAGAACATGTCGCGGAACAATCATGATCCCTCCTGTGGCATAGGCAGCATTACGAAGAAAGCTGCGCCTTGAAATAAAAGATTTGTTTTTTGCCATAGCTGTCGTTTTTTTATGAGAAAGAAAAACAATTCAGGGATGCATGGGTAAACGCAAATGTTCGGATGATGGCTGGTGACGTTCATTCAGCCTCGCATCTTCCTATACTTCTTTGAATTTCCCTGGTGCGGTCCACAGTATTTCGCAGTGCATGGGAGTTGCCATTGCGTTGCAACTCCATTTAGAAATCTAAGTTAACGATTTCTAGCGCACATCAATCAGGTGAATATCAAAATACACGGGAGCATTTGGAGGAACCGTTGTGCTGGAACCCTGGCAACTCCATGCCAGGGCAGACGGGATAAGCAATTTAATATGTCCGCCTTTCTTAATTTTTGGCAAACCGATTTGCCAGCCCGGAATCAGTTGACTCAGGGTGTATCCTCCAAGCGTAGAGTTGGAGGTAGAATCAAAGATGACATTATTCATCAACCGCGCGACGTAGCTGACGGTTAACATTGAACTTCCCGTGGGACTCACGCCCGTACCGGTGTCTATGATTTGAAAATATATTCCTGAAGTATCTCTGGTAACATGAATGGAATCATCGGCATATTGCAGGAGCGCGCTTGAATCCTGCGCGGGAGTGTTTCCTCCGCAGGCGGTGTATCCCGGAGTCGTTTTACTACAAGCCAGAAAATATCCTATACCAGAAAAACAAAACAATGCAAAAATTAATTTCTTCATGATGGATGATATAACAAATGGCTTTAATTCATTGGCAATATTAGGTAATTACCATGGTGGCAGGTCTCATTTTAACAATTCCGAAACCTCATTCCCGTTATTTCATTTCCGCCGAAGTAAATGCCAAAGGAAGCAGATCTGCCGCACGATGCAGGATAAATACCTCCCCTGAATTTCCCCCAAGGATCATGCGGATGGCGCAGGCAAAGCGGAGTTCATATTCTGTAATGGTTTGCCTGCAAATACCGCATGGAGAAATGGGTTTGGCATTATTTCCACCTTCATGGTAAAAGGAAATGGCCATACCGGTGACCGAGGTCCGTGGATAAAGTGCAGATGCGGCGGAGAGCACGACCCTTTCGGCGCAGATTCCTGCCGGGAAAGAGGCATTCTCCTGATTTGATCCCGTAAGTGTTTCACCATTGGCCAGTCTCACCGCTGCACCAACCCTAAATCCGGAATATGGCGCATAAGCATTACCGGTAGCTTTCTTCGCCAGGTCGAGCAGCAGGCTGTCTTCCGGCCCAAGCTCCCCGGCATCCGCATAAACTTCAATGGGGATTGTAAGTTCTTTTTTTTTCATGGAATCTTCATTTGATCCTTTTGAACAGCCGGCTCCAGCGAACCCCTTTGTTCCAGCTCATCCAGATCATCCAGGCTTCCCCTACTACATGATCTTCAGGAACAAAACCCCAATACCGGGAGTCCAGCGACATATGCCGGTTATCTCCCATCATCCAATAATAATCCATTTTGAATGTATAGTCGTGCACTTCCTTATCATTCAGAAAAATTTTACCATCGTGCATTTCCAGCTTATTATTTTCATAATCCCTGATCGCACGTTCATATAGAGGGTAATTCAGCCGGGTTAATGCCAGGGTGGCTCCTTTCCTGGGTATCCAGATAGGTCCGAAATTATCTTTTGTCCAGTTATAGTGTGGATCATATGGAAACACGCCACGGGTACTGTCGATTTCGGAAATGATTTCTTTGGCCAGACCATCCTTTAGCATTTTAGCTTTGGCAACGGCCGTCAGCAGGATGCGGTAGCGGTTGGGAACACCGGTTTGCTGAAATTCGTCAGCATTTCCCAGATCAATATCATATTCTTCTTTCATTACCGTTTCATCCAGCGGCTGACCGCGTGTAACAACGATGTAATTGGTTTCGGAATAATCGGGCAGCGTTTCTGCGTGGCCGTCAATATATACAATCTGATTCTTTATCTGCAGGGTATCACCTGCAACAGCAACACAGCGTTTGATAAAATTTTCCTGCTTGTCGACCGGGCGGACAACAAGCGGATAATCATCGGGATCATCCAGAATGATCTTTCGCCCTGCATCAATGCCTCCCTCACCACCCAGCGCCCGCGCCACATCGTAATATGGCTGATCAGATTGAAAGCCTTCCTTGTTGATTACGGTATCGCCAGCCGGAAAATTAAATACGACCACATCCCTTCTTTTTACCGGTGCTGCAAACCAGCGCGTATAGGGGATATGGATCCATTCCACATACGACTTCATATTCACGAGCGGCATGGTATGGTGCACAAAGGGCATTGCAAGCGGCGTATTCGGAATTCGCGGACCATAACTGAATTTGCTTACAAAAAGAAAATCATTTACGAGCAGGGTCTTCTCCATAGAAGGTGTGGGAATCACATACGCTTCAAAAATAAATGTACGGATCAGGGTGGCTGCTATCACTGCAAACACCGCGGCATCAAGCCATTCACGGGCGACAGATTTTTTATACTTGCGAACGGCTTCAGCGCCAGCGAAATGGTCTTTCTTGTTAAACCCTATATAAGGGAAATAAAAAACAGGCAACAAGGCGGCAAGCGCATGTTCATAGATCCTGTATTTGCCGAAGGTCTTTACAAATTCAATATAAATCCCCATGGAAATGAACCAGCCTACAATCGGAATAATCTGCCAGAGGACCCAGTGTTTGGGCCTGTCAGCAAGTTCCAGCATGACCCAGGTATTATAAAAAGGAACAAACGCCTTCCATGCGGGTGTTTTTGCTTTTTCAAACATTTTATAAAGACCGAATGCAGGCAAAAGAAGGATCAATAATTGTATGAGGAGGAGCACAAATAACTGATGTGAGGTCATGCGGGGAATTTTATTAGGGGAAAATTAAAAACTAACATAATAATCATCCGTCAAAGTACAGCAGCAGAAAGGAATAAGGGAGCCTGCTGCCAATATTTAAATAAAATTTAAGAGCTTATTTTTTCGGAAGCACATAATTATCAACGTCTTCCCTCGTAATCGTTTTGGCGGAAAGAATGATGAGCCGCTCGATCACATTCCTAAGTTCACGTATATTTCCCGTCCAGTCATAATCCTGCAGGGCACGGATAGCCTCATCATCAATCCCTTTTTTGGCAATTCCATATTCATTGCAGATATCATTCATGAATTTATCCGTCAGCAGGGGAATATCATCCTTGCGTTCATTCAATGAAGGCACATGAATGATGATCACGCTCAGGCGATGATATAAATCCAGGCGGAAATTTTTCTCATCCACCTCCTTCAGCAGATCCTTATTGGTTGCTGCGATCACACGAACGTCTACATTTATGTCCTTATCGCCGCCAACCCGCGTGATCTTTCCTTCCTGCAGCGCACGCAGTACTTTTGCCTGCGCATTCGGGCTCATGTCACCGATTTCATCCAGAAACAGCGTTCCCGTATTCGCCTGCTCAAATTTGCCAATGCGCTGTTTGACTGCTGAAGTAAAAGATCCTTTTTCATGGCCGAATAACTCGCTTTCGATTAACTCGCCAGGTATGGCCGCACAATTCACCTCTATTAATGGTCCGGAAGCACGGTTGCTTTTTTCATGAACCCAGCGTGCCACAAGTTCCTTTCCCACCCCGTTCTCCCCGGTTATTAGTATGCGAGCTTCCGTAGGTGCTACTTTATCTATCGTTTCCCTGATCTTCAGGATGGGGGCCGAGGCGCCGATCATTTCCTGCACTTTGCTCATCCTTCGCTTCAAAACTTTTGTTTCCGCAACGAGGGAGGTTTTGTCCATGGCGTTCCGGATGGTGATGAGCAGGCGGTTCAAATCCGGCGGTTTGGAAATATAATCATAAGCACCTTTCTTTACCGCCTCCACGGCGGTTTCAATGGTGCCATGACCGGATATCATAATGATCGGAATGTCAGGATTTGACTCTTTGGCCTTTTCCAGGAATTCGATACCATCCACCTTTGGCATTTTTATATCGCAGAGAATCACATCATACTCCTTCTCCTTAAATTTCCTCAGACCTTCTTCTCCATCTCCCGATTCATCAATCTTATATCCTTCATAGGATAGGATTTCACTCAGAGTTTTACGTATGGCCTTTTCATCATCAATGATCAGAATGGTCGACATGTTTTCGAATTATTAGTTACTGTTAAGGATTGGTTTTCAATAATTTACGCTAGGGATGAATGGATAATGGCTGTATTGAAATTTGGGAATCAGACTGACGGACTGGCAGGGCCGACAGGATTTTTTTAAGCATCGTAAAAATACGTTGCAGATCCCGGATACGCTGCTTATTTTGTGAACGGCATTATTTTAGAAAACCCAATATTTAAAATTCAACCTATGAAACAGGAAATGGATAATTCCTCCAATACCCAGGCGAAAGTTTTTGTTAAGCTGGCCGTTTTTGGCTTTGTTCTGATCGGCTTCGCTTATGTTTCTCTTCTTTTTCTTGGCAACGTATTAAAAGCTATTCACTAAAAAATAAGTTTCCGAATCGTGTCATCATGGTTCGGGATTTTTGTTTTAACCTCTCACCACGTCCAGTCGAATAATAGCGTCTACCGGATCCATGTTCAATCCTTTAAGGTCAATCATCAGGTAATCATCTGCCAGACGCTGAATCCGGAGCTCTTTTCCCGACATTTTTGCTGACTTCACCTTATAAGGTATTTTCAGAAAGAATTTATCCCCGTCTGTTTTAAACAAATGGAGGAAAATCATATTCCCTTTTTCTGTAACGGCACCCCAGGGTTGCGGCTTGATAAATCCTGCATGGGTTCCGTACACTGTTTCACCGTTTATCCTTAACCAGCTGCCCATACTATCCAGCCTGTCTGTAAACTGCGTTTGTATCTCTCCGTTAGGCAGCGGTCCGATGTTAAGTAAAAGATTCGCTCCATATCCGGCATCCTTCACCAGCAGGCGGATCAGGTCTGTGGTTGATTTATAATTGCTATCCGTGATATTAAAACCCCATGAATTATTAATGGTCTCACAGGTCTCCAACGGAAGCGCTGAAACAGCCTGGCCTCCAAATCCGGTGCTGTTTCCACCGGGAAGGTCTTTTTCAAACATTTGAAAATCTTCTCCGGGTAAAGGGCTGAGGTGATGATTGTTACCTATCAGGCATGCCGGTTGAAGCCTGTGAATCAGCTGGTAGATCTCCGGCAGGTGCCAGTCAACATTCGGTTGCAGGTGCTTATCTTTTTCATTCGAAAGCTGGTCCCAGTATCCGTCGAACCACACGCCTGCAATCGGGCCATAATTCGTGAGCAGTTCGGTCAGCTGCGCTTCCATGAACCGGATATAACTGTTCCAGTCGCTTTTTTTCGTTCGGCCCGTGCCATGGCCGGTTCTTCCGGTCTCGTATTGGTAGTCGCTTCGGGACCAGTCCAGCAAGGAATAATACACAAATAATTTTATGCCCTGCTTATGACACTCGTCTGCTATGAGCTTTACGGCATCCTGCTTCCAGTCAGTATTGGTGATCTTCCATTCTGATTCCCTCGTGTCCCAGTTGCTAAACCCATCATGGTGGCGGGTAATGAGGGTGATGTACTGCATGCCTGCACGTTTGGCGGTTGCAACCCATTTTGCAGCATCAAATCGAACCGGATCAAAAATAGTTTGCAGGCGATGGTACTCGGGAACCGTAATGTTGCGGTCATTCATCACCCATTCGCCGCTTCCCATAACACTGAATGCGCCCCAGTGGATGAACAATCCAAAACGGGCACTATCGAACCACTTACGCGCTGCCAGGTTTTCCGCACCGGGCTGATAATTTGTTTGTGCGCGGCTAAACAGCGCAATGGAAAAACAAAGGAAGAAAGAGCAAGCAGATTTCATTTGAGTTTTTGACCGCTTTAAAAAATCGATAATTATTTATTCAGATACATCACTTCCCTGACCAGTTTTACCGTCCTTTCCACAGAAGGCATGGCGGCAGCAACCAGGTTGGCAGCATAGTGAAGCGGGGCATCTGCAGAAGTGATCCTGCGAATCGGTGCGTCGAGGTAATCAAATCCCTCTTTCTGGATATTGTAGGCAATTTCCGAAGAGATGGAAGCAAAAGGCCACTGTTCTTCAACAATAACGAGGCGGTTTGTTTTCATGACGCTCTGAAGTATAGTTTTCCAATCCAGCGGACGTATGGTCCGCAGATCAATAACCTCAGCGCTGATTTGTTCTTTTTCCAGTTCAGCTGCTGCGCCGAGTGCAACCTTTACCATTTTATTATAGGAAACAATGGTTACATCCTTTCCTTCCTTTTTGACGGCTGCCTTACCAAGTTCAATATAATATTCTTCCTCCGGTATTTCCATTTTATCACCGTACATCACTTCGCTTTCCATGAAGATCACGGGATCCTCCTCATAACGGATTGCCTGTTTAAGAAGTCCCTTTGCATCGTATCCATTGCTGGGAGAAACCACTTTCAGCCCGGGTATATTTGCATAATAACTTTCATAAGCAGTAGAATGCTGGGCTCCAAGCTGCCCGGCCGATCCGCTGGGGCCGCGGAAAACGATGGGGCAACTAATCTGGCCACCGCTCATGGCCAGCATTTTAGATGCCGTATTGAGGATCTGGTCCAGGGCGAGGTTAGCGAAGTTCCAGGTCATAAATTCCAGTACCGGGCGCAGGCCGTTCTGGGCTGCACCCACGCCGATGGCCGTGAATCCAAGCTCAGAAATGGGTGTATCAATAACCCGTTTAGGCCCGAATTCATCCAGCATGCCCTGGCTCACCTTATAAGCGCCATTATATTCAGCCACTTCCTCCCCCATCAGAAAAACACGGTCATCGCGACGCATCTCTTCACTCAAGGCTTCACGCAAAGCTTCCCGGAAGGCGATCTGTCTCATTTATTTCGATTTGAGGAGGGGCAAAAGTATTGAGGAATGAGGAATCGGCAATGAGGATTTTCCCTTAATCGTCCATTTTAGCCTGAAAATCGAAGGTTTGACACAGTTAGTCGAATAAGTTATAATATGGAGCCAATCCACAGCATCTTTGTTATGTCAACGCGTCGAAAATATCCAATGAAAACGAAACTGAACCCCTAAACCTTAACTGTAGAAAAATCCTGAATCCTGAGAAATAAAACCGAATCCTGAGAAACCAAGATCTGATCCTGAAAAACCAAACCGAATCCAACCCTTTAAAGAACCCTTAATCAGAACCCCGATCCCAGAAACCAGATCCAAATCCAAAAAACCAATCCGACTGATCCTTTGAAAAACCAAACAGTGTCTGAAGATCCATCCTAATGAAAACCAAGAAACCAGTATCGTAAAAAACCGGAACATTTAATCCTAAACCCTAACCATCATGATCACGTTTACGCTTTGACTACCCGGTTTAACGAATTGAAAAAGCCGTCCCATTTAACAGGGACGGCTTTTCATTTATTTTTCAGTATGCCTAATTCTTCCAGGTCTTTCTGAGTTATGGCCGGCCACTGGTTAGTACTGATTTTCTGAACAACTTTCCGGCCCACCAGCAATGCATCTTCGCGGCTTTTAAATCCCTGTTTTCCGGTTAGGTAAGGAATGAATTCCTGATGAATATAAATTTTATTATCAGCCATAATATTGTATCCCCATCCATTGGCGGTTCGAAAGGCAACTGCGCTAAGAAAAATTTTATCCTGGTGATCCTGCCGCAATGCCTGGCGATGGCGTACAAAAAAAATAACCGCACTGCAAATCAGCAGCGCGGTGATCGTAAGAAAGATGTATTTCCTTCTGCTAATTGTCATTTGGATTCAGCACCACATTCGGCTGGAATTCGCGGAGAAAATCGGAAGCAGCCGCCTGACCAGGTCCACTTCTTCCGGTAGCAACAAATCCGCGGCCGAGCACATTAAATCCAACCGCACCTGTTGTTGCAGGCCCTTCAAATGGAGATTTTTCGGTCCACAGATCAGAGGCAAAATCATATTCCCATGTAAAAGTATAAGCGACGCCGTTTTCCCCGCAACTGATATATCCTTTATTGGCGATGACAAATGCCGCTGCATTGTTTCTTATAATATTAGTATAGCCGTCATCATAGGTATCACTGCTGTAATTGGTAATATGACGAAGCTGGGTCCAGTTATCGGAGGTCAGGCTGGGATCAAACACCCAGAAATCACTCACTTCGGTTCCGCTGTTTATTCCCGTTACGAGATATGCCTTGTTGTTATAAAGCATTACAGCTGCGCCGTATCTTTTATTCCCGCTGAAATCGATCGTCTCCCAGCTGCTGTCTGCAGGATTGTAACGATAGAAGTCCTTAAGCGCATTGCTTCCGTCAAAACCGGTTCCGACATATCCGTAATTGCCAATGCCGAAAGCAACGGCTTCATATCTGGCACCGCCGGCAAAATCAGGTTTTCTTGACCAGGCATTTGCTAACGGATCGAACTCATAAAAATCCGTGAGATAATTAAATCCATCGTACCCGGTGCCCACAAAACCAGTTCCGCCAACGCTGAATGCAATGGCCGAACTTCTTTCTGTTCCGGTTGGCATGCTCGCAACCTGTGACCAGTTATCATTCACTGCATCATATTTCCAGAAATCTCTGAACCTTGTGTTCAATCCATCCCAGCCTGATCCCAGATATGCTGTATCGCCAATGGTAAAACTAACCGCTTCACTTCTGGCAGGGCCATTTAATTGGGACAGGGTTACCCAGTTACCGCTTTCAGTGTAAGGGATGGTATTTTTATGGCAGGAAAACAAAGTGAATAAAAAGAAAGGGGAGAGTACAAGGAAGTAGATCCGCTTCATATTGTTGTATTAATAATAGATACCGAGTTTTGTTGCGATAAAAGTATTTTATTTGCAGCGCGAAATACGGACAATTCAGGGGATTTCACAAAAATTTATCAAATAACGTGAACCAGTTCAATTGTTAATCGAATTCAAAAAACATACTTTTGCCTTTTCACCAGCATTCATCCATTCATCTCAGGCCGGATCCCTAAATCAGCAGATTACCATAGCATGACAAGGAAATGTTATTTCAGGCATCGTATAGCTTTGTTTCTGTTACCTGTTTTTGTGATGCTGGGCTTGATTTCCTGCAATAAACCCGTCATCAATTTTGGAAATAATTACAGCAATGACAACGCCACGAACGTAGTCACTGTGGATACATTCGGCATTCGGCTCTCCACGGTTTTCCTCGATTCCTTCCCAACTTCCGGAACGGGAAGTATGCTGATCGGCAGGTACCATGATCCTTATATCGGAACCGTAACCTCCAGGAGTTATTCGGAGATCATTTATCCAAGCGCACTTCCCACGCTCACCAGTCTCGCACAATTTGATTCCCTGGAACTCATCTTCAGGATCAATAAAAGTTTTTACGGGGACACCACAAAGCTGCAGCGTTATCTCGTCAGCCAGCTTACAGGCGTGCTTAACTATCCGGGCACCCAATTGTCATTCTTTAATATAGATTCCGTTCCTTATGATCCCACCATTCTTGGGTCCGTGGATGTTCAGATAAATCCCACTGCCGGATTTACTTCCCAAAAAACAGGTGACTCAGTTAAGATCAGGCTGCCGGATCCGCAAGGTAAATTACTGTACAATCTCCTGTACAATCAATCAGACACGGTCAAAAATGCAACTACATTCAGAGGATTTTTTAAGGGACTGACGATCTATCCGGATACTACCATGCCGGGGGCCATATACGGATTCAGGGATTCAATGTTTATCCGTTTGCATTATCATGAACCGGGTGTTGTTTACCAGCCTCTCTTTGTGGATTTCCCCTACGTTAACAAACAAAATCAGTTCAACAGGATTACAGCAGACAGAACGGGAACGCCTATTCAGAACATCAGTGAGCAGAATCCGGAAATTGTATCCACCGCGACCGGCAACGCATCCTATCTGCAGCCTTCAACAGCGCTTTATGTGAAATTGCTTTTCCCTACGCTTGGAAATTTGCTTCAGTACCCCGACTACCTGAGTGTGCTTAGAGCAACCCTTACCATAAAGCCGGTGGATGGAACTTATAGCCCTACTTACGCCCTGCCGCCCCAGATAAACCTGATCAATACCACCCAGGCAAATACGCTGGGGACAACTGCTGCTCTGGGTACCGGAAATCTTGTTATTGACTATCTCTATGGAGCGAATACTGCTTATACCTACGACGTGACGAGCTATATCCAACAGGCCATATTAAGAGGGGTTCAGGATAATGCGGTAAACGGCATCATGTTAACGATTCCTTCGCCTGCCTATAATACCACTTTCAACCGGGTGGTTGTAGGGGATCAGTTCAGTCCGCTGAAAGTGAACCAAATTTCTCTGAAAATCTTTTATGCTTCATATTATTAATATGATCAAACCAGGCTGTTCTTCCTTCATGAGAATAAATTTAACCATATTATTTTCTATGGTTTTACTTGGAGAAGTCAGCGCACAAAACAATAATTCACCTTATTCTATTAACGGAATCGGAGATCTTGAAGATGGCTTTTTGAATCGTACCACCGGACTTTCATCTACTGGAATTGCTTATCGAAACAACAGGTACATCATCACGAATAATCCTGCTTCACTCAGTGCGCTGGACAACCAGTTTTTTGCTGGTGAAATCGGCGTGACCGGGGATTACATTAACTATTCCGGAAACCCGGTAAGCGCGGCCTACAGTTCATCCGGTGATATCACTTTTAAGAGGTTTACTTTCGGCACCAAGCTCTTTAAGCACTGGGGGAGTGCAGTCGGGCTGACTCCTTTTAGTTCAGAAAATTACGAATTCAGCAATATGCAGCCCCTGGGATACGGTGGAGACGCCATCCCCTCCTATAACGAAGGATTCGGTGGCATCAACAAAGTTTACTGGTCCAATGCCTACGAATTTTTTCACCACTTATCCATCGGCGTCACCTCTTCCTATCTTTTCGGGTCCATCAATTCGAAAAACATCTTACAGGGTCCTTCGGGAAGCGCGATTTATCTTTCAAAGAACGACAATACCTTTTACAGTAATTTTTATTTTGATTACGGCCTGCAGTATTATACGGCCCTCAACAAGCATTGGGATATTTCTATCGGCCTTGTGTATGCGAATCAGGGCACGCTCAATACAGATCACGAGATAACCGTACTCAATATTGACTCCGTTGCGATCCGCACAAAAGAGGATGTCGGCACATTTACCATTCCTCCGGAATACGGTGCCGGAATTGCGGTAACCCACAAAAAGAAATATACTTTTCTTGCTGATTACCGTTTTCAGAACTGGAGTGCGCTGCATTCCAATACCAGCAATTTCTCTTACCAGAATAGTCAGCGCGCTTCTGTTGGATTCGAGATTTCAAAAAAGAAAACAGCTTTCAACCAGTTGTTTGAAACCAGCTTTCTGCAGGCGGGATTGTATTATAGTAAATCCTATCTCGTGGTTAACGGAAAATCAATCGACGACATGGGGGTAACCGTCGGCTTCGGAGTGAATTCAAGCCGGAGCCCGCTGAGTTGTAATGTCATACTTCAATATGGCATCAAGGGAACAACAGAAAATAATCTTATCCAGGAAAGGTATATCGGAGCCAGCTTTATATTCTCTTACAGGGATTTTTGGTATACGAGAGGAAGGAAGTTTGATTGAGGAATGTGATAATTTGAAAATTTGAAAATGGGTGGAAAAATGATTCGTTTGGAGGATAAAGAAATTTGATAATTAAAAATAATATTACTGTCGGCAATAAGGACATTCCATTTTCAAATTCTCAAATTTCTTCTCAAATTCTCAAATTCTCACATTCCTCAAAGCACCCCCACAATACTCCCCAGCGGTACACCGAGACCGGTGCATGCGTCCCAGCCAACGGTTGCGGAATATCCTCCATCCTTCGCCGTGATATTGTTCCCCTGGATAATGTCTTTAAATACCCTGGCATTGGTAGCGTAAATTTTTGGATGGATAAACCCGGCATTCCTGTTTAGTTTTTGATTGGCCAGTGCAATCAATCCTGCGATCAGTGGTGCCACTGCGCTTGTTCCTCCGATAACCGACCATTGTCCGTCCACCAGTACATTATATCCCGTTGCTGAATCGGCATTGGCGGCAATGTCGGGAACACCACGGCCCTTGCGGCTTTTGGAATTCACGGAAGGCGGAAGCTTAATCGCCTTTTGGTAATCGGGAACAGGAAATGCATCACTGATTCCACCTCCGGTTGCCCATCCGTCCTGGTCATTCCATACGGTCTCGCTGGCTTTCAGCAATCTGGTTCCTCCGCAGGCAAGGGCATATGAACTTGATGCAGGGAAATCAACATGGGCTTTTCCATCGGTTTGACCGTCGGAAGATCCATTATCACCGGCAGCAACAGTAATAGTAATACCCAGCGAAGCAGCTGACATGAACACCTCGTTGAAATTGGTTATTGCCTGTTGGGTCCATTGATTTTCTGCGGAGCCCCAACTTATAGAAATCACTGCTGGTTTGTTTTCTTCGTCATGAATTGCTGTGCTGATGGCATCCAGAAAACCCTTATCCGTATTCGGCGCAAAATAAACTACGATTTTTGCCCCGGGTGCCACTGCTCCCGCTACTTCAATATCCAGTGCAACTTCCCCGTCAGCAGAATCCGGAGTGGAAGGTGCATTATGCGCCCCATCTACCGATTGAGCGCTGATCTGAGGAAGGGCCAGACCAAGCTTCTTAAAATAGGTCTGCATATCGGAATTCCGGAAACCGCCGCCGAGTTCAATCAGCCCGATACACTGACCTGCACCTGTTACGCCGGAGGGATATTTGTATGCTTTGGCTACGGCATCGGCATTGTAAGAAACCGATGCGGCTTCGGGTTGGATAAAATGACCTTCACTATGCAGCATTCTGAACATGGGTCGGGCCTGCGGACGATTATCCAATCCGAATACTCCGGTGACAATGTCCCTGAGTGATTCCGGAATGCGAATGCTTCCGCTTCTTCCACGAAAACTGACCCCGGATTCCCCGACGAAATTGGCGAGATAGACTCCGAAAGCCTGACTGAACTGCTGAACGGTTCCTTTTAAAACAACGGTCCTTCTCGGGAGGGAGACTTCGGACATGGTAAGGTCGTGGTATTGTGCAAATTCCCTGACGAGCTGAACATCTTCCCGGGATGCACCGAAACGCCGATTGTATTGGTCCCGGCTGACTGCCTTTTGTTTTCCTGTGCCGATTCCTTTTACGTTGTTTTTTATAGCTGTTTTTCTCCTGAGCATGACTGAAACTTCAATAACTTCATTAAGCAGAGTGCTGCCCGTGTTTTTTCCCGGCGGGATCTTTTTTGCACTTCCTGACAATTCAATCCTGGGCTCAAATTTTTCTGAGCGCTGATCTGAACTTTTTTTGGATGAAGGCATAACAGCTGATTTTAGAGTAATTTGCAGCATGGTCCAACCACTACGTGTTGCTATTCTCGATCTTTACGAAGGACGACCCAACGAAGGTATGAGATGCATTTTACAAATTTTACAGGAATACAGTACGACTAATGGTTTACCCGTAGAGTCCAGGATATTTGATGTCAGGATACAGGAAGAATTTCCGGATTTTTCCTGGGATATTTATTTGTCCACCGGAGGCCCCGGAAGTCCGCTGGATAGTGAAGGCCTCAGCTGGGATGATAAATATATGGACTGGCTGCACGGATTGGTAAAGCATAACATCGTGTCCAATGAACCCGACAGAAAATATGTTCTGTTCATCTGTCATTCCTTCCAACTCGCGTGCCGGTTTTTCAAAACGGGAAAAGTGACCCGCCGCAAATCAACTGCTTTCGGTATTTTCCCTATGCATATGAAAGCAGAGGGTAAAAGGGAGGCCGTTTTCCGCGGATTGAAAGATCCTTTTTATGCAGTTGACAGCCGTGACTTTCAGGTGATCGAGGAAGATCGGTCAGACATGAAAAAAAAGGGAGCGAGTATCCTGGCCATCGAGAAAGAAAGGCCGCACGTGCCCCTGCAGAGGGCCATCATGGCCATCCGTTTTAACGACTATATGCTGGGGACCCAATTTCATCCCGAGGCGGATCCACTCGGAATGAGTATGTATTTGCAAAGAGAAGACAAAAAGAAAACAGTGATAGAAGGCTATGGAGAGGAAAAATGGAAGCGCATGATACAGCATCTGAATGATCCGGATAAAATTCGCAACACCTATTCCAGGGTAATTCCGAATTTTTTGAATACAGCCCGGGGCAGAAGCTGATGGCTTAAAGAGAAAATCATGATCCCGCATCTTCGAAAATCATTTAATGAATCCTTCACTGCAGATGCGTACGGCGATTTTTTGCAGGATCTCAATTCCAGGCATCCCGGAAGCATTGAGTTTCGCGTAGCTGAAACACCTGTTTTCGTTCCATCTGATTTCCGGGATAAGATGATCAGTGCCTGTGAATCCATCGTAGATCTCATCACATCGCCGGATTTCAAAAGGCAAAGTGAAAAAGCAATTCCCGCGGGCGACTTCGTACCCGGAGAAGAATCTAACTGTGCTTTTATCGCCTTTGATTTTGGTGTTTGTGTGAATGACCGCAAGGAGCTGGAGCCCCAGCTTATTGAAATGCAGGGATTCCCAACCCTTTATGCATTCCAGGTATATTATCCGGATATCATTCGAAAACATTTTTCCCTGCCGGCGGATTACACGCCCTTTCTCAGCGGCTATACCAGGGAAACTTATCTTAGCGAATTCAGGAAGCTGATCCTGGGAACCGCTGATCCGGCGCAGGTGGTGCTGCTGGAAATAAAGCCTCATGAGCAGAAAACAAGAATTGATTTCTATTGTACCCAGGATTACCTGGACATTCAACCTGTTTGCATTACGGAATTAATTCCGGATGGTGACCAATTGTATTATATCAACGAACAAACAAAAAAGAAAACCCGGATCGAACGGATTTATAACCGGATCATTTTTGATGACCTCCATGCACAGCACGCCGCGCTGGGGCCGCATATTTCCCTGCAACAAAACTGGAATGTGAAATGGATCCCGCATCCCAACTGGTTCTACCGCATTTCGAAACACACTCTTCCCTTCATAAGAAATCCTTATGTTCCAAAAACCTTTTTCCTCAACCAGGTAAAGCAGATCCCTGATGACCTGGAGAACTATGTATTAAAGCCCCTTTTTTCTTTTGCGGGCCAGGGTGTAATTATAGATATAAAAAAAGAAGACTTTATTTCTATTGCGGATCCGCAGAATTGGATCCTTCAGCAAAAAGTCAATTATGCGTCTGTAATTCAGACGCCGCATACTCCGGCCAAAGCGGAAATCAGGATTATGTACGTGTGGCCCGAGGGAGCCGAAAGGCCGAAAGCAGCCATTAACCTGGCAAGACTAAGCAAGGGAAAAATGATCGGGGTCCGCTATAATAAGGACCAGGAATGGGTTGGAGGAAGTGTTGGTTTATTTTCTGTTGACCATTAGTTTATCGTTGATGGTTGATGGTTGATAGTTGATGGACTTTAGTTTTGAATTCGCGCCTGAGATCCATCAACCATCAACGATAAACCATCAACTTTTCTCACTCAGCCCAGCCCGGATATATTCCGCATTCAGCTTGGCGATATTGGTCATGGAAATCTCTTTAGGACATACGGATTCACAGGCCTGCGTGTTGGTGCAGCTCCCAAACCCTTCTTTATCCATTTGAGTGATCATCGCATATGCGCGGGATTTTCTTTCCGGATTTCCCTGTGGCAGCAAAGCGAGATGGGAAACCTTGGCAGAGACGAAAAGCATGGCCGAACTGTTCTTGCAGGCTGCAACGCATGCTCCGCACCCGATGCAGGCAGCTGCGGCAAAAGAGGCATCCGCCAGGTCCTTTTCCACTGGCAGGGAGTTGGCATCGACTGCATTGCCCGTATTCACGGAAATATATCCTCCGGCCTGCATGATCCGGTCAAATGCAGAACGGTCAACGACAAGGTCTTTAATCACCGGAAATGCATTGGCCCTCCAGGGTTCAACAGTGATCGTATCTCCGTTTTTATATGCCCGCATATGAAGCTGACAGACAGTATTCGCATGCCATGGTCCATGAGGACGTCCGTTGATATACATGGAGCATGTGCCACATATACCTTCGCGACAATCGTGATCGAATGCGATGGGATCCTGGCCCTCGTGAATCAAACGTTCATTCAACACATCCATCATTTCCAGAAAGGACATTTCTGAGGAAATATCCTCTACTTTATAAGTCACGAAGCCACCCCTGGCTCCGCCGTTTTGCTGTCTCCACACTTTCAGGGTCAGGTTCATGCTGTAGTGATCCATGTGTTAATTTGATAATTTGATAATTTGAAAATGGAATACATTTCAGGAATCGAATGGCAATTCTTTTTTAGAATTCGCAATTATTTTGGACAAGATCCTGATAATATCTTCCAAATCATTTTTATATTTTTCTTCATAATTAAAACCTTCACTTTTTTCGCATAGGGTTATCCAATATAGACTTTCACTGGCCTCTTTTGCGGCAACTTTCATCCTATGAATGAAATCAGCTTTGCTCTCTGCATTCCGTGCTTCAAATACATTCGCTCCGATTGAAGTCGACGACCTTAATAACTGATTAGCAATAATGAATTTCTTTTCTTCAATAAGGGTATTACAATATCTAATAATCAATAAGGAAAACGCTAAGGTCTTTTTTACAATAATATTTTCCCTGTCATAGCGCATCAGCGTGTCGAAAAAATCAATTTGAAAATTTCAGGATTAGTCTGATTATTTTCAAATTAATCCATTTTCCCAATTACGCCCTACGGGAATTACCAAAATACCACTATTATTATCCTCATACCCTTTGCCAAAGAACTTTTCTACCCTTCTATACTTCTTTCATCACGTTATTCCACGCTCATTTTCAAATTCTCGAATTTTCAAATTACCACATTTTTCATCGCGTCAATTCGCCCTCATTTTCAAATTTTCAAATTTTCAAATTACCACATTACTTATAACTCCGCTGCGTCGGCTTTGCAACTTCAAATTCAAGATTTTCTTTATGCAGCTCCCATTGATGGGGGCCTTTGTATTCCCATGCCGATACAAATGCGAAATGTTCGTCATCACGCCTGGCTTCTCCTTCGGGGGTCTGCATCTCTTCCCGGAAATGGCCGCCACAGCTTTCATTGCGGTCAAGCGCGTCAATACACATCAATTCACCCAATTCAAGAAAGTCAGCCACACGGTTTGCCTTGTCGAGTTCCGGGTTCATCTCCTGAATGCCGCCAGGAATTTTCAGGTCTTCGAAAAATTCCTTTTTCAGCTTTTGTATTTCCCTGATTGCTGTCTTCAACCCGGCGGCATTCCTCGCCATGCCGCATTTTTCCCACATGATCTTTCCAAGCTGTTTATGAAAATGATCTACACTTTTTGAACCCCTGATATTCATTAACTGATCAATACGGGATGCTACGGCCTTTTCTGCATCGGCAAAGGCCGGATGGTCTGTCGGAATTTCCTGCGTCCGGATCTCATCGGCGAGATAGTTCCCGATCGTGTAGGGAACCACGAAATAACCGTCTGCCAGTCCCTGCATCAGGGCGGACGCGCCGAGCCTGTTCGCTCCGTGATCAGAAAAATTGGCTTCCCCAAGGCAGTAAAGACCCTTGATACTGGTCATCAGCTCATAATCTACCCAGAGTCCGCCCATCGTATAGTGAATCGCAGGATAAATACGCATCGGAACTTCATATGGATTTTCTCCGGTAATCTTCTCATACATATCGAAGAGGTTCCCATATTTTTCTTTCACCACTTCCCTGCCTGCATTACTTACCTGCTCTTCCGAAGGATTTTCCATTGCCTGCTTATGACATTCCACGTGGCCAAAACGATGTATGGCGTCTGCAAAATCAAGATAAACAGCCTGCTTTGAAGTGCCGACACCATAGCCTGCATCGCATCTTTCTTTTGCTGCGCGGCTGGCCACATCGCGCGGAACCAGGTTTCCATATGCAGGATATCTTCTCTCCAGATAATAATCTCTTTCGTTTTCTGGAATTTCGTTGGGTTTGCGCCCGTCATTTTGTTTTTTAGGCACCCAGATGCGTCCATCATTGCGAAGGGATTCAGACATCAGGGTAGTTTGCTCTGGTAGTCGCCCGAAACAGGAATGCAGGTGGGATGGATCTGCGTAAAGCAAGGATTGGCAAAATAAGCGCCCTGCTTATGCGCTTTCCATATCGCCGTTGCATTGCAGCCCATCGCATTGGTGGAAAGATAAAAGACATTTCCGTATCCGCCGGAACAAAGCACCACGGTATGTCCGAAATGTCTTTCCAGTTCTCCGGTCACCAGGTGACGCGTGATGATGCCCCGCGCTTTCCCTTCAATGACCACCAGCTCCTGCATTTCATGACGCGCATATACGGTCACGTTACCCAGGGCCACCTGCCTTTCGAGCGCCTGATATGCGCCGATAAGTAGTTGCTGGCCGGTTTGCCCGGCAGCATAAAATGTTCTCTGCACCTGCGTGCCACCAAAAGACCGGTTGCTCAGCAGTCCTCCGTATTCTCTTGCAAAAGGAACCCCCTGGGCCACACACTGGTCAATAATGCTTGCGCTCACCTCAGCAAGGCGATGGACATTCGATTCACGGGAGCGGTAATCACCTCCCTTGATTGTGTCGTAAAACAAACGGAATACGCTATCACCGTCATTCTGATAATTTTTTGCGGCATTGATGCCACCCTGCGCCGCAATGCTGTGTGCGCGGCGGGGAGAATCCTGGAAACAAAAAGATTTTACCTTATACCCGAGTTCAGCCAGGGATGCAGCCGCAGAAGCGCCGGCAAGTCCGGTCCCAACGACAATAATTTCCAGCTTCCGTTTATTGGTAGGATTAACGAGTTTAACGTGGCCCTTATATTCATTCCATTTCTGCTCCAGTGGCCCTGATGGAGATTTTGATTCGAGCATAGCGATTAGAGGGTTTTAATTTTAAGTTCAGGTTAATTTGAAAATTTGATTATTTGAAAATTCTGAAACTAACAGGTGTCATTAAAATCTTAAATGCATTCATTTTCAAATTACCAAATTTTCAAATTATCAAATTATATACATTTCCCTCATCCCACCCAATCCAGGTAAACCGAAACCGGCATCATCGCGAAGGCAACGGATACGATCACGGCAAAAGCATACCCAGCAAAATAAATGATCCGCATGTACTTGCCATTAGGTACGCCCAGGGTTCTGAAAGCACTCTGAAATCCGTGCAGCAGGTGGTATAACAGAGATGCACAACCGATAATGTATAAAACGTCAACCAAAGGGTTCTGAAACACGCGCACAATTTCCGCGTACTGATTGGCCACCTGTTTCCCATTGATTTCAACGGTAGGAAGATCACCAAAACGGGAAGGAACCCAGAAATGGGCCAGATGCATGACGAGGAAGAAAAGCAGCAATGTTCCAAGCAATCCCATGCTGCGGCTATACCATTTGCTGCCCCGGTTACCCAGGTTTACGGCATATCCGGCACGCCTGCGTCCCCGATTTTGCACTTCGAGCACCAGGCCCTGAACCATGTGCAGGATCAGCCCTACAAACAAACCCACTTCAAGGATCCGGATAATCACGTTAGTGCCCATAAAATGAGATGCCAGGTTAAAGGTCTCTCCTCCGTCATTCGCCCAGATGCAGGCATTCACACCCACATGCACAACCAGAAAGGCGATCAGCCAAATTCCGGTCAGCGACATAATAAACTTCTTGCCGATGGAGGAAGTAAAAAATTCAGACCATTTCATATTTATATTGAAAATTGAGAATCAGTAGAATAACGCAAAAATAAGTCAGGAAACGGGAAATCCCTATCTTAGCCACTCAAAAATCTGTTTTTGATGAAGCGCGAAGAAGATTTTGAAGCCAATCTTTCAGGTGAGGAAGGAACAACGGAGGAAAGTAAAACGAATTGGTTCAAGCGGATCAAAAAAGGAATTCTTACCAGCACCGCAGAGAAAAAAGAAACCCCTGAAGGTCTCTGGACCAAGTGCCCGAGCTGCAACTATATATGTACGATGACTGAGTTGCGGGAAAATCTTTTTGTTTGCCCCAAGTGCAACCACCATCACCGTATCGGAAGCGATGAATATTTCGAAATCCTTTTCAACGATAATAAATATGATGTCATGTTCGAGAACATCCGTTCAAAGGATTTTCTCCATTTCACGGATTTAAAGTCATATGAAAAAAGGCTGGAAGAAACCTGGGCCAAGACCGATATTACAGATTCCATCAGGATCGCCACGGGTCAGGTAAAGGATCATCACATGGTTGTGGGTTGCATGGATTTTGAGTTCATCGGCGGATCACTGGGAAGTGTGATGGGGGAACGGATCTCCAGGGCGGTTGATTATAGTCTCGCGCATCGTGCACCCCTGCTGATCATATGTAAATCCGGCGGCGCCCGGATGATGGAAAGCGCTTTTTCCCTGATGCAACTTGCCAAGGTATCCGGCAAGCTTTCCCAATTGACTGATGCCCGCATTCCCTATATTTCCCTCCTGACAGATCCCTCCTTCGGAGGGATTTCTGCTTCATTTGGCATGCTGGGCGATCTGAATATTGCTGAACCCGGTGCTTTAATTGGTTTTGCCGGGCCGCGGGTGATCCGGGAAACCATCAAAAAAGATCTTCCTGAAGGATTCCAGCGCAGTGAATTTCTGCTGGAGCACGGGTTCCTGGATTTTATCGTCAATCGCAAAGAACTGAAGCAAAAGATCGCCACCATCCTCACCCTGCTCAGAAGCTGAGCATCTCACTTAACTTTGCCAGGTTTTTATTTAAGCATGACTGAAATCAGGAACAGAGCCGCCTATTATGAATACCAGATCGATGAAAAATACGATGCGGGTATGGTACTTGTGGGAACGGAAGTGAAATCTATCCGTGAAGGCAAGCTGAGCTTTGCAGACAGCTTTTGTACTTTTTTCAGGTCGGAACTCTGGGTAAAGAACCTTCACATAGCTGAATACCGCTTTGGCAGCACCAACAACCATATTGCCGTTCACGACCGCAAGCTTTTGCTGACCCGCAGGGAGTTACGTAAGCTGGAGGACAGGCTGAAGGATAAGGGGTATACGATTATACCCTTAAGGGTGT
Organism: uncultured Chitinophagaceae bacterium; assembly: GCA_963705005.1. Classification (GTDB taxonomy): domain Bacteria; phylum Bacteroidota; class Bacteroidia; order Chitinophagales; family Chitinophagaceae; genus Puia. The sequence continues at coordinate 937,437 of CAVPIO010000004.1, read as the reverse complement.
ATATTAACGAAAAGGGCCTTGTCAAAATGCAGATCGGACTGGGAAAAGGGAAGAAATTGCACGACAAGAGGGAGTCAATCAAGCAAAGAGACACGGAAAGAGAGATAAAGCGTTATATTAAATAGTTTAACAATAGGTAGCGCATATTTTTCCACCAGAAGGACAAAATAATGTCAGGATGGTATAATGATTGCCAGATTAATGCGTTAGATCAATACGAATACCCATTACTTTGAAACCCATGAAAAACCTGATCATTCTTTTCGCAGCAGTGCTTTTCGCAACGGCCAGTCAGGCACAGACCGTTACAGGATATTGGTATGGACAGGCCAATGTGGAAGTATCCGGCATACAAAACAATTATCTGACCGAACTGATAATAGCCCAGAAAGGAAACCGGGTGAAAGGCTTTTTCGGCTATTATTTCAAGGATGTGTACCAGAGTTTTATTGTGAAGGGAACCTATAACCCGGCCACCCGCAAGGTGGTGATCCAGGATATTCCGATCATTTTCTACAGAACAAATTCCACGGAGAATAGTGTGGACTGCATTACCAGCTTTTACGGCACCCTGCATGTATCCAAAGTAAAAACAGAACTTACCGGTTATTTTTACCGTGATAAGAAATACACTTATACCTGCCCGGACCTAAGAGTAAACTATACCTTGTATGAGGACGCCAAAGTGCAGGACAGCATTTTTAAAGATATGTCCAGTACAAGAACATTCTGGAAGCCCCAGCCTTCTATGGAACTGGTGAAAGGAAAAGACGCCGCCCAGGAATCGGCAATGGAATTGCCTTCGGATGCGACAGCCAAAGTCTCAGATAAAGAAAAACCTGGCAGTACTCCGGCCGGACCTCAACCTGCATCAACATCTGCCGGAAATGATAAATCAGCTAATAACCCGGATAAATCATCAAACAGCACGGCCCGGATCAAAAAAGTAAATCCGGCAAGCACGACCATCCAGGAGCAGGGCGAAGCCGGATCGGTAATGACTGAAGAAAAACCCACAACCCCTCCTGATATTGTAAAGATCAATACAGAGTTCAGGAAAAGAAAACAGATTCTGGGCAAGCTGATCGACGTTTCATCAGACAGCGTGAGGCTGAGTTTTTATGATAATGCAGAAGTGGATGGCGACAGCATTTCGGTTTTTCTTAATGGCCAACTCGTTATTGCCCACCAGGGACTTACCGAGCGCGCATTTAATGTATACGTGAGGCTGGACAGCACCAAAGACATCAATGAGGTGAGTATGTTTGCCGAGAATCTTGGAAAATATCCTCCGAATACCGCACTGATGGTGGTCAGCGATGGTGATAAAAGATATGAAACATTTCTCTCCAGTGATTTCAGCGGTAACGCCACCATCCGGCTTCGTCACCGAAAGAATTCCATTGCCGGAGAGGTACAATAGGTATTTCTAAAATATCGCTACAATTCGCAGGCAAATCACTTTTCTGTTTTATTTTTCAAACAATAACAGCCGCCTTCGCTTCAAAGTGCAAAGGTATTTTCCATTTTTACATTAGCCCCCACATTCGCTTCTCTTCAAAGTGTAAACCATTTTCAAATTATCAAATTTTCAAATTTTAATACCTAAACCTCTCCACTCCCGCCGCAGGTTTCCATCCCGAACCGGGTTCATAATAATTCCAAAGCAACGCCGAAACCCTGCGCTGCAATACCCAGGCTTCATTATCCGGCTCCCATCTTTGATCTTTATTATTTTTTGTGGCAATATAAAAAACATAATCCCCGTGCGGGGCATTCACGAGCACTGCCTCGGAACGGGAATCATCCAGCATGCCCTGTTTTGAAGCTGCCTGCACATAAGGTGGAATCTGGGAAAGGGCATATTCGTCCCAGAAAATATGCGTGAGGATCCGGTACATAACTTCGCAGGCTTCCGGGCTAACTGCTTTGCCCTCGCGGATCATCACCATAAGATTTGCCATCTCTCTGGGTGTGGTCTGGCCCCAACCGTATAATTTTTTATTCTGCTCCCTGCCGGGCGTTCGGGAATTGAGCCTTGTGTCCTGAAAACCATGACCGGCCAGCCAGCTATTGATGGTCACGCCACCACCTGCAAGCTTTTCACACCAGACGGCCGCTGTATTGTCGCTATGCGTTATCATCAGGGTGATCGCATTAATTAGATCCGTCTTCGTAGTATCCTTGAAATACTGCATCAGGCCCGAGCCTCCCAGCGCCATGGAATCCCGGTAAACCAGGGGTTGATGATAAGCATATGTTCCAGCCTGGATTTTGTTGAATATGCCGATCAAAATGGGAACTTTTACTATGCTGGCGGTCGGAAAAATAGTGTCTGCATTCAAAGCAGCCTCCTTTCCTGTTTTCAGATTACGGACATAGACGCCGGCTGTTCCATGGAAAGAGTCAAGCAATGCTTTGAGTCTGCTCTCGAGTTTTTTGTCTTTTTTATATTGTGAAAGAGCGTATTGAGGTAAATTCAAAACAATAAAAAATAAAAAAACAAATCCACGAAAAAAAAACTTCATGTGATGATTTTAGGAAAAGTTATGCAATTATAAAACAGATTGCATAAGTAGAAGCATGAAATAAATGCATATTGTTTCAGTGAGCATTCAGTAGATGCTATTAAATCTTCCTCTTAATTTTTGTTTTGGGAGATATGGCTGGCGCACTACATTTGCAGAGACCGGCAATAGCGGGATGTAGCGCAGCCCGGTAGCGCACTACGTTCGGGACGTAGGGGCCGCAGGTTCGAATCCTGTCATCCCGACAGAATGTCTTTCTAAAAAAATCAAAGCCTGTATAAAGCATTTATTTTCAGGCTTTTTTTATTTCCCACACATCAGTTTTTATCAGAAAATATCATATTCCAAGTGAGCCATAAGGTGAACTCACTCCGGCACGCATTTTGACTCACCGGCTGGGGTGCCAATTATATGAATCACAACCATTTAGATCATTTTTTATGATCTCTTTTGATAGGATTCGAACCTGCGGATTATTTGGATTAGAACCTGCGGACTTGGGTAAAATAGTGAAGAACGAAATCAAATCATTTCAAAAACGATCAAAATCTTTGTTATGACAACCACACATTCTTTCGGGATCGATTTTATTATCAGAAAATGCAAGGAAGACAAAAGCAGGGCATATATTTTTGCCCGCATTAATGTCGATGGACAGCGCCGGGAAATTTCTCTTAAAGAACAAATTAACGTCAGCGACTGGAACTTTAGAGAAGAAACCGTGAAAGGAAAAACAATTGAGATCAAAGCACTCAATAAATACATTGATGATGTACGGTTCAAAATAAAGCACAAGTACCGGGGACTGCAGGAATGCGATGCACTAATTACTGCTGAAACCCTCAAGCAGGAATATTTTGGAATACAAACCAGACAAAAAGGACACAAACTCCTTGAGCTTCTGGACTATTATAAAAAGATCTGGGAAGAAAAACTTAAGTGGGGCGGCTTTAAAAATTACGATACTACTATCCGGTATCTGAAACTCTTTCTTGCCAAAGAATATCCCGTTGGCGATATATTTCTCTCTGAGCTCAATATGCAACTGGCAACAGATTTTGAACATTTTGTCCGAGGCAACCCTATTAAACAGCAGGATCCTTGCTATGGAAATGGCCTCGCCAAACACATTCAAAGGGTTAAGCGCATCATCAATTGGGCAGTCGAAATAGAATGGCTTAAAGTCAATCCTTTTGAAAAGTACAGCTGTCCACTGAAGAAAAACAAACGCAAAAAACTAACCCTCCAGGAACTTGTGGCCTTACAGCAGCAGAGTATCTCCGATGAAAAGCTTGCATTCGTAAGGGGCCTATTTTTATTTAGCTGTTATACGGGTCTGGCTTACGTAGACGCCATCGCCCTTAAAGATAGCGACCTGGAAAAAAGCACGGACGGAACCTTGTGGTGTAAAATATACCGGACAAAAACAGGTAACCTTTCACCGGTTCCTGTGCTTCATTCAGCCATAGAGATCATGGACAGCTATAGAAGTCATCCGGATTCCATTCACAGAGGGACAATTTTCCCCTATATCAGCAATCAAAACCTTAATAAGAATCTAAAGGTACTTCGTGAGGTATGTAATATAGAAACACCCATGACATTTCATATAGCCCGTCACACATTCGCAAAAACCGTAGCATTGAAAAATGGCGTTCCATTGGAAACAGTACAATTGATGCTTGGACACAGCAAGATAACCACAACCCAAATTTATGCCGATGTAGATGAAGACAAAATTATGGAGGATATGACAAGCGTGGAAGGCAAGATGCTCGAAAAAAAGAAAATCATTTTGGCGTCCATGGCGCGGCAAAGAGATTTACGCTGACCAAACATAAATAAAGCACCCAGCCTAAATTGAAGAGTATATTCTTATCCGAATGAAATGTATCAAAACTTAGCTCAAAGTTTCCAAATGAATAGATGACCAGGCATGCAGCAATGCCAAGAGCGAGGCTCAGCACACTAATAAGGCTGAAAACCTTATTCTTCTTCATGTTCCTCCAGGCGGATTTGAAACAATTCTTTAGCATGTATTTGTTGCTTATTATGACCTCTTTTCAGAATACATAACTAAAATACAGCTTCTAGCTGATACTATAAGAGCTTTGGGGAAGGGTTATGGTAGGTAGTACCCTGAAATAATTTGATGCATTTGATTATGCATTAAGCTTTTAGTGAAACCTTACCTCATGCGGGTAGTAAAAAGGGTAGTATTTATCCTATTAATGATTTATCGCAGAAGCATTTTGTGACTTTCCCACACAAAAAGTACTGTCCCGCGATTATAGGGGTTTTCGGAGATTTAGTGACGATTTAGTAACAAGTATTCAAAGGTTCTTTGCGGTGTTCTGGGCATATCCTATCGCATTCATTGTTTAGTGGACATCCCCTTGAACCAAGCTTCGTTAGAAACTTTGGTACCGCCCTCCTTCTCTGCCATTTAAAATAATTTCCTACCCGGAATTTATGCCATATTTCAACCCCGGTCAGGCCGCAGCCATTTTTTTTGTAGCAACCAGAACGGGTAACGTTGTGGACTAAGCCGGCTTACCACTGATCCCTTACAAAATCCGGTTCTTCTACAAACTGACCGGCTGTTTCCAAAAACTTGATATATTTAATAACGAAATAAATATAAGGTTATGTTTAAAAGTTATATCAAAGCTACCTTCCGAAATATTCTGAAAAACAAAGGATACAGTTTTTTAAATATTGGTGGACTGGCCATCGGTATGGCCTGCGCGGGACTGATCTTTCTTTGGGTGGAAGATGAACTTACTTTCAATCATTATTTCAGCAACCGGGCTAATCTCTACAAGGTAAAAGACCAGCAAACTTATGGTGGTACAACTTTTACTTTCGACGATACGCCCGGCCTGCTGGCGGAAGGTATCAAAGCGGAAATTCCGGGTATAAAAAATATAGCCAGAACAACTTGGGACAACAAATCATTATTCGCGGCGAAGGATAAACCTATTTATGAGCAGGGACTGTATGTGGACCCCGCTTTTCTGACCATGTTTAATCTGGAGTTTGTACAGGGAAATGGGAAGACTGCTTTTTCGCAATTGCATTCAATGGTGATTTCCGAAAAGATGGCCAACAAGTTTTTCGGAACCACCCAGGTTGCCGGCAGAACATTAAAGGTTGATAATAAAGAGGAGTATCTGATTACCGGTGTATTTAAGGATCTTCCGGAAAATGTGTCGTTTAATTTTAATTGGTTGGCGCCCTTCCTGGTTTTTCTGAACCAGAATAAATGGCTCGAATATTGGGTCAACAACGGGATACTTACCTATGTGGAAACTGGATCCAATGCAGATGTGGCCGCCATCAACAAAAAATTGTATGGCTATGTGCAGACCAAACTAAAAGAAGCCACCGCGCATATGTCCATCTACCCCATGAACCGTTGGAGGATGTATGACAGTTTCGAAAATGGCAAGGAGGTTCAGGGCAGAATACAGTTTGTGCATCTTTTCAATATCATTGCTTGGATCATCCTGATCATTGCCTGCATCAATTTTATGAATCTCTCTACGGCAAGGTCTGAACAGCGTGCAAAAGAAGTAGGTGTAAGAAAAGTGATGGGCGCCCGGAAATACAAACTGATCGGACAGTTTATCGGCGAATCTGTTTTTACTTCGCTGGTTTCTTTACTGTTGGCAGTGGCTATTATCTATATTTCACTGCCTGCTTTCAATACCATCGTTGAAAAACATCTGTCCGTTCATATTTTTAATCCCATACATATCGGGGCACTTCTGGGCATTGCCCTAATATGCGGTTTCTTAGCGGGAAGTTATCCGGCATTTTATCTTTCTTCATTCAATCCCATTTATGTTTTAAAAGGAATAAAAATAAAAACAGACAGCTCGGCGGGATTCATCAGAAAAAGCCTGGTGGTTATCCAGTTTTCCATCTCTGTGATTCTGATCATTTCCACCATTGTCATTTATTTACAGATATATCATATAAAAGGCCGCAATCTGGGTTATAATAAAAACAATCTGATTTACATGAATATTCAGGGCAGGATGAAAGAAAATTATGCTGTTATTAAAAATGATTTATTATCGACCGGGCTCGTTCAGAATGTGTCCATGAGTAATAACCAGATATTACAATTAGAAAATAACACGGGAGGTTTTTCCTGGGAGGGAAAAGATCCGTCCAGGCAGATTCTGATAACGATTGAACAGGTAAGCCCGGAATTTACGGCCACCATGGGTTTGCAAATAAAGGAAGGCAGAGAATTTTACCCGAATCTCAAAACGGACAGCACGAATGTGATCATCAATGAATCCTTGGCTGCGCTGATGAATAAGAAAAATACTGTGGGAAGTATTATATCTGCACAGGATCAACATTTTACCGTAGTCGGCGTGGTAAAGGATTTTATTTATAATGACATGTACGCTCCTGCGGTGCCGCTGATGTTGTTTTCGGATACTTCGAATGCAAATGTTCTGTCAGTTCGTTTGAAAGAAGGTGTATCTACGACTACAGCACTGGCAAAAATGGAAACCATATTTAAGAACAATAATCCGGGTTATCCGTTTGACTATAATTTTGTCGATCAGCAATTCGCACAACTATTTAAAGCAGAAACACTGGTGGGAGAACTGGCAGAAATGTTTTCTATTTTAGCCATATTTATATCCTGCCTGGGTCTGTTTGGTCTCGCTGCCTATACGGCTGAAAAAAGAAGCAAGGAAATTGGCATTCGAAAGATCTGTGGTGCCAGTGTCCAGGGCATCACCGCTTTAATATCCAAAGACTTTATTTTGCTTGTTTTCATTTCATGCCTGATTTCTTTTCCGATTGCCTGGTGGATGATGCATAACTGGTTGGAAAATTATAAGTATCGAATTCAGATCAGCTGGTGGATTTTTGTAGATGCCGGACTACTGGCCATATTGATTGCACTCTTTACGGTGAGTTTTCAGGCAATTAAAGCAGCTATTGCGAACCCGGTAAATAGCCTTCGTTCGGAATAAGCCACTGCAAGCATATGTAACAGTTTTTACCCTGAAGTGCCTTTGTATTCGGTAAACATTATTTCACCGACATACATTCGGCATAGCATCCCCTGGTTTTGTTTAGCATTTTCTATCAGATCTGTAGATTTTTCTGCCTTTCTAAAAACCGCAATGCACAAATTTGAAAGGAAAAAGGTAATTATCTCAACCTGTAACAAAAATAGATCAACTGTTCTAAATTTTTACCTTAACCTACGCAATGGGTAGCTGTGTGTGTTCCGACAACAAATTATCCTTCTGTGGACTCCTGAGCCCTGAATGTTAGAGCTTTACTAATCTGGCCGGAAAACTATACCACCCAAACAAAAGATGGCCGTTTCAGGCTTAAAAAGGCCAGCAAAGCCAGTGCCGTAATTGGAAAAGCCTTGAAAAAGAGTATGCCCTTATGGAAAATGACTGGATTATTCTAAAAAAATCTGAAATATGTTTTCATTCTTCAGTCTCGCCTCCTTCTGGCTCGCCGATTTTTATAACATCGATATTTGGCAGAGATGATTTTGCCTTGGCACCAAGAGTTTTTAGTTTTTCCACTTGCTTGAGTACATTGTCATTGCCTTCACTCAGCTGGCTAACTGCATTATTATAACTTAGGTGTGTATTTTTTATATGTTTACCGACATCTTTCAGGCTATTTAACACCCCTACGAATTTGTCGTATAATTTTCCACCCCGCTCCGCAATTTCCATATGGTTCTTATTCTGGCTATCCCTTTTCCAATGGTCCAGAATCATTTTTAAAGCCAGGATTAAATTGGATGGACTAGTAAGTATGATCCGTTTATTATAGGCATAAGACCAGAGATCTCGATCATGGTGTATAGCCATCAGGAAAGCCGGTTCAATGGGAATAAACATCATGACAAAATCCATAGTAGGTACAAAATCTTGGTATGTCTTGGCGCTTAAATCGTCGATATGCTTTTTAACCGACCTAATATGGTCTGAAAAATATCGGGCCTCTTCTTCCTTATCTAAGGTTGCAGTGTAATGGTTATAGGCCGTGAGTGAGACTTTTGCGTCAATAATAATTTTCCTGTTATCCGGGAATACTACAACGACATCTGGCTGCAGACGTTGTCCCTGATCATTGACCAAGTAGTTCCCCTCCTCATCCTTTAAATATTCCTGTACAAAATACTGGGTATCCTTTATCAGCCCGGATTGTTCCAGAATACTTTCCAGGATCATCTGTCCCCAGTCACCCTGAGTCTTTCCTTTCGCCGTCAACGCATTCGTCAAGTTATTGGCCTCCTGACTGATCTTCAAATTGGCCAGGACAAGTTTTTCCACTTCCTTACCTAATGAGAAACGTTCTTTAGACTCCTTGTCATAGACTTCTTCTACTTTGGATTTGAAATTCTTAATGTCTAGTCCCAATGGACTAAGGAGGGTGCTTAGATTTTCCTTGTTCAGATCTGTAAATTTCTTTGACTTATCCTCAAATATCTTATTTGCGATCAATTCAAAATCCTTACTGAACTTTTTTTGCAAATCTTCCATTTCCCTTTCCTGATTTTCCAATTTCTCATCAAGGTATTTTTGATTGGCGGTGAGTGTAGAAATCTCCTTACAATCTTTCAGGTATTGTTCGTTTTGCGTTTTATTAATTGCTTGTAAATTTTTGATTTCTTCCTGCTTATCAGATAAAGTTTGTTTGCTGGTCTCTAGATTCCCACTGGTGATACCGAACGAAGTTTCCAACTTCTTTTTTTCATTTTCCAGGGTATCGGATTTGGTTTTTATCCTGCCGCTGTCGGCTTTTATTTCTTCATTCTGCTTCAGCAAATGGTCAAAAGAAGTCGTTTTTGCTGTTAGTTGATTTGAGAGGTGGTTTCTGGTAAGAAGCCATGCTAACAACGCACCTAAACCAAAAGCAATTATTAAATAAATATATAAGGAAGGCATATTAGTTTATCTTGATGTTAATGAATTAGTCTTGAAATAATCTTTCCCAGTATTTCCGGGTTGGCGCACAAAGTTACTTATGAGGTTGCTATCCCGACTGCTTTCAGGGTGGCTTGTAATGCCTTAAATTTCGTTAACCAGCATAACGTATTATTTACTACCCTTCTTACTACCCCTACCTCCCAGAAATGACAAAACCCTTACTGAGTAAGGGTTTAAATTTATTTGTAGCGGAGAGGGAGGCTCATCAAGTTTTTTATCGGTACATTGACCTAGGTTTAACCAGTTCTGGTAACAAATACACGCAAGGTCTTGCAATTTCCTCTCAGAAGCTACTTGAAATCCCTTGAGATTCATTTTCGAAATCTGCTGCACCAGGAGTATTTAAAAGTCGCTCAATTTCGGCCTCTATAAGACCCGAAATGTCCAACTTAACTTGCCGGTAATTTTCCTCAATCATTTGAGCTGTTACCATTCTAACAACCGGCAGTTCCAAAAATCTGGATTTGCCCCTTTCGAGCTTTAAATTGTCATTTATAATTTCACAATGAAATGTCTTTAATTTTATTTTTCGGTCGGGATCATCAGCCACCATTCCTACAAATTCGCCCGAAGACAGCCCTGAAATCTTCGCCTGGGGGATTGCAAAATCCATCTGGCTCGACTTACTGAACGAAGTGTCCGTCCTGTTTACAGAAATACTTTCCTTTACTTGGGCAATTTTACCGAACCTCTCGGACAATACTTTTGCAGTTTCCCCCATGACCTGACCACTGATAACGTTGCCACAGATATTCACAATCACTGCAGCCTGCTCAGCGCCATAATCTTTTTTCAACTGGCTAATGTCCTGCATCCCCAGACAGGTTGCTACCCTATTTGACCGGGCCGTTGCAATCAGACTATCAATATCCTTAAAATAAATCGTTGGGAATTCATCAAAAACCAGACTGCATTTTTGCCTGTTCTTCCTGTTGACCAGTTTCACCAGGCGGGTAACATACAAAGACAAAACTGCACCGTAAATCTGCTGCTTTTGGGGATTATTGGCAAGGCAAAGAATTTTAGGGAACAATGGATTATTTATATCCAGAGTAAAATCATTGACCGCGAGAATCCAATAGAGTTGAGGAGATGAGAGTCTGGCCATTCCAATCTTTGCGCTGGCCACCTGCCCCTCAAGCTGTTCCATCGCATCATGCTGATAAGCAGAAATGAAAGGATTGATCAGTACTTCTATCTCAGGTTCCGTTTTCAAAACCGGAAACAATTTTTCATAGTCCACCTGCATCAGCTCGATAACATGTGGTAGCGTGCAAAACTTACCATTCTTATATTTTTTTAAAAACCAGATGATAGCCGTCACAAAATTGATTGGCGACTCCACAAAGAAATCTCCCTGCTGGCTGATCCATTCCCGGTTAAGTCCCAACATGATAGACCGGGACGCTTCGGTCGCATCTGTAATATCTATCATCGTCTCCGGTTCAAGGGGATTGCACCGGTTACTTTTTGAAAGTTCGTCAAAATTGATTAGAAAGAATTTCGGAGGAAATTTAAATCTACCTTTATATTTTAACAGGCTGTTGAAAGCAATTTTCGACAAATCATCATATTTAAAATCATAAACCAGCATAGAAAACCCCTTTGCTATATGCTGTCTGATGACATGTTGAATAACAAAATAACTTTTCCCCGAACCGGGTGATCCAATCACCAGCAATCCGCGCATCGGGTTAATGAAATTGATAAAGCTATTCCGGATCTGATTTTTTAGCTTGTATCTCGCCTGAAGATTAATGGAATATTCGTTTTCCAATAACCTCTCTTCCTGGGGAAAGGTTTCATTTAGTTCATTGAAAATATCATTGCCTAATCTGATTTTAATCAACCGGGACAACAAGGAACCGCCAGCGAGAATACACAGATATCCCAACCCGGTTGCGCTCATATAAATAATCGACAGCATTTCCTCCGAGAGGCTGAGATTCAATAATAAGCCGCTCAGGAAATATAAAAATAAACCCGTTACGAGAATAAGCAGGACCGCTTTAACCTTAATATTTTCATCCTTCCTTCCCCTGGAACCATATAGCGAAACAGTCAATAAAGCCAAAGCCAAAAGCTTGGCATTATTTTCATTAAATAACCCTGTTGATTCTATACTTAGCAATAGCCTATCCCCGATCCCGGAAGAAAGCCCCCAAATCCTAACCGTGTCGTAGCAGAAATAATAAAAATGCAAAAGCAGGACCATAACACTTCCCAGTCTGGTAAAATCCATTATTTTTTGCAATCCCATTTCATTTTCCCCTGAACCCGCCGCCATAGTCTTTTGCATTAAATCATAAATCCGGTCTCTTTTTCTTTTTTCGCCTCTTTTGCAGCAATTGATAAGGTAGTCGACTTTCCATCCTTTCGGATTTTAACAGCGCTTGCAATAAATCGTCTTTATTAAAAGATTTCTCCTGGCCTTTAATATTGTCCCGTCCCATTTTAGGTTGTTTACCCAGATCATGATTCCGATTTTCGCTTCGGGATATTATCTTTCCCTGATCAGTATCCATTTTGATGGAAGATTTCTCAATCCGCCTCAATAAATTCGTAGCACTGTACATCCTGCCCAGGTCGCTCCCATTAAATACAGACATTGTCCGGTAATCAATAAATGTGATCCCATAGACTAAACCATCCTTGCTTTGGCGTAAGACAACCTGAATCCCCTCCTTTTTCAACTGGCGAACAAATTCATCCATGCTTTTGGGAGCCTTTTTAAGTGACCACTCAATGGCCGTTACTAATTTCTTCCTATCCGGCCGTCGCTTTTCTTTGTTTTCCACAAATCTTTTCTCCAGGTTTTTAAGCGTTGGTTTACTGTAAATTGAACTTGCCTTAATCGGCACACCAACTTTATTTCCTTTTACATCCAAAATCTTAAATAACAATCCTCCGTTTTTAAAAATTCTGCCTCCCTCCGGACCGCGGTCCGCAGCGACATTATATTGTTTTAGAATGGCGTTCAGTTCTGCCAGGGAAGTATATTTAAATCTTGGCACCACATCATCCAATACATTGGTAATTGATCTTTTAGTTTCTGACTTACCATATTGCACCCGCTGAACATGGACCGGCTCAGGTCGTGAAGTCTGCCCTTTCCCTCTTCCGGAAGCTCTTACCAGGTTATAAGAAATTTCAATTTCTTTTCTTGCCATTTCCGACGCATTCCGACCAAGGTTATGAATATCTATGCGCTTTCCGTCTTCTTTAATTAAAGTTGTTACCAGATGCAGGTGCGGATGGCCGGCATCATAATGTTCGTAAACCAGATAGGGTTGGTTCCCAAATCCAATTTTGTCCAAATATTCATTCGCGATATTTACCAGCTTCTGCCTGCTGAGCTGCTCTGTTGGATCAAAATTTAGCGAAATATGCAATCCCGCATTGCCAGTTCTTTGATTAAGTGCTAAACGACTTTCAAAAAAATTAAGTTTATGATAGAAATTCATCTGATCTTTTTCCAAAAGGAAATTTCCGGCATAAAGGCATTCGGCCTTACCCATCCGAACCTTATTTTCGTTATAGTTCAAAGATCTTTTAACCTGCCCCGCCGGATAAATGCGCGCTACCATTTTTGAGAGAATTTTACGAGGAGCAACTTGATTTCTTCAATTTTCTTCAGGATATTTCGTTCAGGAGACTCAGAAAGAATGAGCCACGCTTGAATTTCAGGAATCGTCTGAAGGATATGCAGTTTAGCAACTGCCTGGTTATAATTGTGGCCGATATAATTTAATTCCCTTTTGAGTTGAATCAAAACATTCAAAATTTCCGCTTTGGATTGGTCACGATAGTTAAAAACAACTGGCTTTTGCTGAAGAATAGCCCTGCAATAACTGCTCATTTCGCGGCACGTGGTCGCTTTATACAGTTTTTCGACACGATCAAACTCTTCCTGATTCAGCCGGATATTGACCCAGCGATTGCGGATTCCCTTCCCACTTTTCATAACGCACGATTAAATTCCGTAAACATTCCAAACCCCACATGCCCTGATCCCGCGGCCGAGTCCCGAGGCAAATCGCGGGCAAGACCCGAATCGTGTAGCGATTCTACATCTTGCCCGTTGCAAAACAGGCAACGTAAAGATTTTTAGGATTCAGATACTAACCCCTTTTATTTTCTCAAAATTAACCAGGATCTTCCCACCCAAAAACAGATAATCACATTCTGATCAGGCAGATTTGGACTAATAAAAAGAGTAGGAATAGACGATGGAGTTTTTGAAGCCATTCTAAGACAGGGATATATAAATGGCCCTTGTAATATTTTATAAAAAGGGGCCTAGATAAGCCCTGAATCTGCGAATGAAAAGTATCCTTCACTCGAAACGATAATATGATCTATCACTTTAATATCCAGAAGCCTTCCTGCATCTCTGCATTTATAGGTTAATTCTTCATCCGGCCGGCTCGGTTTTAAATTTCCTGACGGATGGTTGTGCGCCAGCATTAAATTACACGCTCCTCTTTTTAGTGCAGCGGTAAAAATAAGCCTTGGATCCATTACCGTTCCGGTTATACCACCTTTTGAAGCCACAAACAGAGACAATACCCGGTTAGACTGATTCAGTAAGATAATCTTACTCTCTTCAAACAAATCAATGGTATTCATATCCCAATTTGCCAACAGCAACTGGTATGCATCTTGGGAGCACCTAACGTATGGTCTCTCCGAAGGTTTTACTTTGGTTTTATAAACCAGCCCGATCTCCTCTACCCGATTCCAATTTTGCTCTTTTGGGTTCTTTTCCATAATCTTTTTTTTAAAATTTAATTATGGAACCATCACCGGCTTGACGGCGAGTAAGACCAAACAGGAAGGCGGAATAAATGATGGCTTTGTGTGTGGAAGACGTGTTTGTTCCGCCGGTTTGGGCGCCCGAAGCGTCAAAGCCGAACTTCGTATAATAATTAATAAAAACCCTGAATTTCATTTTTTCTCCATTGCCCATCCATTTATACGAAAACAGGATAATTTTTTTGAACACTAATTTATTTAGTAATTTTGGGCTCTAATTCCGACTCTATGAAACGGATCGCCGCCAATGATGGACAATTTCTCTTCTGGTACGATTTAAGGGGCCTCGGCTTTTTCGCGCAACTCGCCTTTGCGCTTCTTATCTTCTCTCCCATTTTATTTTCCGGATACTGGATTTCCACAAAATTCGTCGCACCGAAATCTCCCGGGCATGTATGGATCATGGCGATCATTGTTTTTGCCCTGTTGATTTATGCTCTGCTTATTTTTCTCAAAGGATTTATAGTAAGGCTACGGCAAAAAGGAACCTACCTCTGGATTCTTTTATTTACTCCCTATATAGCATTTATCTGCGTCCTACCTGTTTTGATCACGCTTCCCTGGGCCATTTATCTCACCAATCACAATGTTGTCCTCAGCTGGATACTGGAAGGAGTATTTGCGCTCTTTGTTTACAGTAGATATAATATTAGAGCCAATGACCATCTTAATAATATGTGACTAAGAATGATGGGTTATCAATTGTAATCGCCAAAGGTCAAATGTGTATAGTGGGAGACAAAATTATATGGGCACAGTTACACTATCTAGGAGAGACATCTTTTGACCACGGCCACGTTCAAGCGATAGAGGAAGGAATTGAGTTTATAATTTTTGAATAGCAGATATAAAATACCACTCATGTGCCATTTGAATTAATTAAGGTAATAAAATGACATTCTAAAACTAAATAATCAATATAATGAAACTTCCCTTTTGGAGCGGCTTTTTTAAAGCCTTAGGTTTTGAATTCAAAGAAATAGATTCCATACAAGGCAAATCAGGAATTGACCATAAAATAATAGGATTAGCTTTAAACGAAGAGAGGAAAACAATAGTGATAGTGCAGAATGAACAAGACGCTAGAATTCTTTCAATGGCTCAAGTAGATATTGAAGTTTCCCATCCCGGTTATAATATTTTAATGATTAGGCCGATTCCTATAAATCTTTCTAATATCATTACTTCGGTAGGTGTCATGTTGGGTTCAACAAGTTTTGGGAAAAGCGACTTAATTCAAATTTCCAAACCTGAGAAAGATGGGCAACTAAATGAAGTTCTAAAAGACAATATCTCACAAATAATTACAGCAGCAAGCCCTCAATTTGAAATTATACAAAAAACAAATCTAAATGTAATTCCAATTTTGAAAGAGACTATTCAGCAATTAGGGAAAATAAAATTTATTAATAACATACCAGATGATGATTTTCGAATTGACATTCAAGAGCTTTTCAATTTCAATCCAGTTGCTATGGATGTACCATTAGGTAACTGTTGTCACTGGCAGCGGACCCAACGTTCGGAGGCTATCTGCGATTGATTCAGCCAAATCAGTATAACTTGTTTGTCCGTAACTATGCTTGCAAGGCAATACGATTAGTAGATAAATCAGAATAATTCTTAGAATTGAAATTTGCATTTATTTTGCATTTTTAAGCCCGGGTAGCATGTACTTAATCACGCTCAATAATGAGAAGGCGGCCCTTTTTCGATGCTTCACATTATTTCGAATATTGAGTATAAAGAGTGGTCAATGCCATTACATTCGACTGAAGTACAAAGTTATAAGTTTCATAATCAGTATTTTAATTTATTTGAAGTCTTAATGTATCGTTGAATATTCCGAATGTTCCTATGGGGACTGTGTCACGGCCTGAAAGTAAAATGTTTCCTATTGAGTCCTTAGCATTTAGATAGTAAATTCCAGCCTGAATATTCGTCACTGAAGCTATGCCGTAGCTGTTGGATATTAGTTGAAATATACTTCCGGCTGAATCATTTCCGGCAGCTAAAACTTTGCTGTTAAACACATAGACATTAAAATTTGCAACCGGCGAATTTGCAGAATCGAGAACTAAGATTTTCATTTCGTTTGTTGTGTCGCTAAGCGTATCGGTAAGGGAGACGATTAAATCCGATGTGCCCGCGACTACTAGCGTATTAAGGCTGTATGTCAATCCCATTGAATCCAGAGAACCAAATATCCAATATCTATTTCCCTTAATTAGATTAGAGAAAATAAAACTGCCATCATTCGCGGAGGTGGTAGAATATAAATAGCTATTGACTCCAGCGTTTTGTGTTTGGACATAGAGCTTTGTGTTTGCGAGTTTCGTCGAATCCGTAGCGGTAAGGGTTATGTTTTTCAGATAAACCGTTCCAGCTATAATCGCATCGCCTCTCAGATCGCTATCGTTCTTACATGCTGATAAATAAAACGAAAGAATCAGGAGCCCCTGGATAATATTATTCATTTTCATGGCTTGTCAGTTAAAAAATGTTTTGATGATATTGACCACTAATATCGGATCGGCCGTGACCCCCATGTAAAATGCTGGCCTGTAGACCGTCGTTTCTTTAAGAATAATATTATTGTTCACAGAATATTTTTTGTACTCGTACCATTGGGCGCCCGCGTGTAGAGACAAGCCTGGCACTAAATCCACCCCAATACCTGTATAAATATTATTCAGTGGGTTGGGGATTGAAACACCGACAAAAGCAAATAGTCTTTCTCGAAGTGTTCCGTCATGTAAGCTTTTTTTACTGAATACAAACTGATTATTACCCCAATATATACTTCGCCACAAGTGAAATTTTAACCCAACCATAAACTGGATTTTATTTTCGGAGCTCGAGGGATTGAATACACCGCCTGCCGTATCGATATTCACCTGTTCTACCGAAGTGAAAGCATAAGCAACACCTAGGCCCAATTCGACAAATCGCCGTTTCCCAACACGATATCCGCTGGAATCTATAGGATTGATAACCGCCAGGTTTTTCGATGTGTCTTTAATTGCCAACTTATAGCTGTACTGGTACGGTACCTTCATTGATCGGTCGGGATAAATAACGTCAGTTAGCAGCCTTGCCGAGTCGTTAGAAGTTGTCTGTAGTGCGTAAGGAGGAATCTGTGATAAGTTGTAGATAGAGTCCAGGATAATAAACTTACCGTACCTGTCTTGAAGATCACTTAATACAGAATCATAAATCTGTGCACAGGACAGAGGTGGAGAATTAGGTACGATTGTTCTTTTTCTTCTTGTTGTGTAACCGGTAACGACTACGTCGTTCAGTGACATTGTTTCTATCTCCTGAGCACCGGCGTTAAGTTGTGTTGTTAGGCTTGCGGCAGAACTAGCTAAGGAGGAATTTGGAATAGTTGCCTTGGTAGTTTCATTGATTGGGGTTTGTTCATTATAGACAACCGACTGGTCAGTCAATGTAAGACCTGCTGCCGTCGGTTTGTTATATATCGCAAGAACGACACTTTCATTCTCGGGATAGTCGTATTCAAAATGCCGCTTATCAGGCCTTCTATTAAAGTAATAGTTCCGAATGCCTAGCAGAGTGTCTCGGTCTAATGTTGCAGGCGTATTTATCTTATTTATCAAATGTAAAGTTGTTTGAAATGCAGATAGTTGGTTATCGTTATCAAATGAATTCTGGTCCGCATTCTTTTTGATTTGCTTGGATTTGTCATTACTAATTGAATCCATTTTAAGGGCCAACGAATCATGTTTGTACAACGCTGCCATAACATCTTTGTAGTCAGCTAATTTAATGGATTGGGATTTCAACAATGAATCCATGCTTTTTTTGATGTGGATATCGACTGTATCGTCCTTGCTCTTATTGTCATCCAGATTTCTATAAAGTGAGGAGTTCGTAAAAGAAAATGGGTTTAATCTTGGCTTGCTGTCAGGATTCATCCACGCAAAGCCAAGGATCCAGGTGCGCAGGTAATCAATCTGATCAGTAACATCTTTACAAGATTTTCTCAAACCGACGGAGTCTAACGTGTTTGCAAAATCGACGATATTTTTTCTTTCCAGGCAGGCTTCAGTACTATTACCTACAAAATGTTTGCTTTTCGATAAATAAGTATTTAGAGAATCAAACAGCATCTTGTTATTTTGACGAGATTTTTCAAAAAGCGAAAATTCATCGTAGGGGAAATAACCGTACTGAGCATTATACCACCAGATGGACAAAGCTTTTATAGGATCCTGTTGGTAAAGATCAAATCTTAAATCTCCTCCGGGATTAAAATCCTTATTCAGCACGTAGTGCCAACCACAAATATCATCCTTGATCAATGTATCATCGAGTTTTTGTTCACAAGCACAATCCGATCCGTATGCCTTTATCAAAATTTGTTTTTTCAATCTTGAGATTACATCTCTCGGACATGGGACATATTCATATTCACAAGATCTTGCGTTCACAATATTCCAAGAGGAAGATGGATCAAGTAATTCATCATCAGTTGTATTATCCAATGTTTCGTAAAAGTCATCTAGTTCATTATCTAATTTTTCAACCATTAACGTCCAAGAACTATCTTGTCTTAAATTATATTTCTGTTTTATACTTTTCCAATACAACCTGGCCTTGTAATTATTCCGACGAATCACGTTTAGTTGCGAGTGAAACAACTCCATATCAAAAGGAATATTTACATTGATCAAATCCTCTTTTTTAAAAATGGACGGCGCGCCGGAGATGAGTTCAAAATTATTATTAAACTGATAAATAAGTGGGGGCTTATTCGCCTTAGAACTCTTGTTAGATTTTGGAGGCTTTTGTGCGAGAACGTGGACTGAACAAAGGATCAAAAAGATCGCAGAATATCCAATTGCTGGAAATTTCATACAGGTTAAGTTTAGAAAGCAATAGAAAAAGTTGCTTCAGGTGGATTTCAACGAATCTATAGAGTGGGGAAAAAGAACAAGTTTGGTAGCATCATCATTGAAGTTATAAAAATTATTCATCTTTCACATTAAAAAACCCATGGAAAGATGAAAAATGAATTTTTTTGCATTCTAATAGAGTAATCATCCGGAAATTCAAATCTTCACTAAGTAAAAACCCTTATGAAGTATCGTTTCTGGATTGATATTTTGCCCAAAACAAGAACGATGTCCGAAAAAATAAATTTCTTTGAATAGATTTCATCACTGAAAGAATTCTTTCTGAATCTAAACAATTTACATCTGGGGTGATAAAATTATTTTCTTGATTCTAGAATCGGGGGTCTGAGTTATATGGGAGAGTCACCAAGAAAACGATCGACAAAAATAAGCGGAAGGCAAAATGCACCCATCCGGGGGTAATATTTATGTGTACAAATAAAACAGCATATAATCTAAGTAACTTTGTAACACAATTTAAACGATGAGAATTGAAAATGGAATTAGTCTATTTTTATGTATTATGTCTGTGACCTCATGTAATTTAGAAGTTAATACTTCAGACCCACAGGCGTCAACTGATATTGAATCATCAAGAAAAGATGGCTTTTTAGTTAGAAAATATGAGCATTTTTCTGATATTAATTCTTTGTTTAAAATTCAGGAGGCATGGATTGAACATTCTTGGAAGTATAGCCTTGTGGGCAACAAAAAGGTTAAGAAAAAATTTGATGATTTACAGTTTGATTTTAAATTATCAGAATTTAAAAGCCCCCTTTTTAGAGATGATAATTATTTGGTAGACTGGCGAATTCAAAATGATAACCATGGATACGTAGGACAATCAAATGGGGTTTATGTGCTCTTTTTGAAAGGGACTGAAATACCAAAAAAGATTTCGTTTACTGTGCGTAAATTAAATGAGGATACTAGCTTTAAAACTCAATTTTTCATTGGAATGTAGAGATTTAAAAATAGGATGAAATTTGTTAAAGTGCGTTGTAACCTCCATGATCTTTCTACAACAGAACGTCCGGATATCCAACGTAAGCTATAGTTGGGGATCTTTTTCTTCGAATTGCATTTTCTCATTCTCCCAATGAATCTTCATTTGTTCCGGCAGTTTAAACCCCTGAGGCTTCTTCTAGAATCGAGGATCCGGTAAATATAGGAAGGATATATGCTGAAAACGACCGACAAATATAGCCGGAAGCCAACAGGGAATAAGGCTATTCAAATTTGAGTCAGTAATGCCCTCTAAGGATGAATGCATTTGGATATCCTGGATTACAATGAATCTAATCGATTGTTACTAATCCGTTACCAAATCCTCCTAAATCCTTTATAGTACGATTAAACACTCCATTCAAGCGAAATATGAAATTTCAGCAGTACCTGATCGAAAGAAATATACACGTTTATAAATATAATTAATCAGCGAAAATAGCTTTGGCCAAAAATGCAATCAGGGATTCAGTTCCGAAACTGTTACTTAATTGAACTAACTCCGTAAGAATCAGCGGAAAATATTTTATGGCAGTGAAAGTACCGAGAAAGTACCTGGATTAACGGGAACTACTGAACAATATTATATTTTTAGAGAGCTGATGGAACGTACTGATATCCGAATTGAGTTAAAATCAGATCTCATTGATTTGTTTTCAATGTCATATAAAACAATTTGCGAAAATGAAGAAAACAGAGACCGGATCGCAATATTCTACAAGTACTTTTACTGAATTTTTTAATTTTTTGCCTTTTTCATAAGTGTTAACACTTAGGCCACCTAAAATATATTTGGTACATGATTAAAAATGATTTCAATTTAATGAGAACTTCCTTTTCGATAATCTCTAACCAAGCTAACATGAAAATCTTTGTATGCCTTTTAGGCGCAATGATTTGTATTCTTCTATGTTCATACGGACAGGTAGATTCTACTCTAGGAAGACTGGCCGGATTGTCTAATAAGTTATTTTCAAAGATTACTAGTAGTACCTCCAAACTTAATGACGACCTGACCAAGCAGTCTCAGAAATATTTGAAAAGACTTGAACTGAAAGAGAAAAAACTGCAACAAAAATTATATAAGCGGGACTCCATTTCAGCAAAATACCTATTTGCAGGTGACCCTCAAAAGCAATATGCGTCCTTTATTAAGAAAATGCAGTCAGATTCAACTGCGGGAGGTTTGAGATCTCCCGATAATGAACAATATCTCCCTTATGTAGATTCCATGAAAGTCTCTTTGGATTTTCTAAAGGCAAACCCGCAATTTCTTAATAACTCTGCCCAAGGTATTATTGATTTACAAAGCTCAATCTCCCAGCTTAAAACCTTGCAAAATAAATTGAATTATTCCTACCAGCTTAAGGCATACGTAACGGCTAGAAAAGAGCAAATCAGGCAGTACCTGCTTCAACAGACGCACTTACCCGCGTCAATTACGAACTTGTATAAAGAATACAACGCAGGACTGTATAATTATAGCGCTCAAATTCAATCTTATAAGGAGACATTAAATGATCCTGACAAGTTGCTAAAGGCGGCTTTGGGGGTGCTCGATAAATTACCTGCCTTCCAATCGTTTTTAAAAACTAATTCTTATTTGGCGAGCTTGTTCCCAATGCCTGCAAATTTTGGAACGCCGTTGGCGCTTAATGGCCTTCAGTCACATTCCAATCTCCAGGAAATTTTACAGGGTAGGATCCCCTCAACAGCAAGTGCCAGCAATGCACTTAGTCAAAGTATGGACAATGCTAAATCGGATTTGGATCAACTTAAAGATAGAATTACAAAGTACGGACAAGGCGGCCAAGCGATAGATGACCCCAACTTTAGGCCAAATACGGAAGCAACTAAATCATTGTTTAGGAGACTTGAGTATGAAACCAATTTTCAATCCCAGCCCACAAGTAATTATATTCCTTCATACTCTGACATCGGACTTGGAATTTGCTATAAACTGAACAGTTCAAATGTTATAGGCATAGCATTTAGTTACAGACTAGGATTCGGGAGACCGTTGAAAAACATTCAGATGAGCTCCCAGGGCATTGGCCTTCGCTCTTATTTAGATATTAAATTAAAAGGAAGTATCTATTTCTCAGGAGGTTTTGAATACGATCAAAATGTATTTGTTGTCCCTTCACAGATGCAGTCTATTAAGATATGGGATCCCGTCGGATTGCTCGGCTTTAGCAAGATAATTTCTGTAAAATCAAAGGTTATTAAAAAATCAAAGATTCAAATTCTCTGGAATTATTTAAGTTATTATCAAATACCACGGTCTCAGCCGGTAATAATAAGATTTGGATATGGGTTTTAAACTGCTAACTAACTTATGAAGATTCAAAAATTAATATATTTTATCAAGGGAATCATGCTTGTATTCATGATCATAGCAGCTGAGAATAGTAATTGCCAAACAAATACTACTTTATCTAACATAAATTCTATCAGCTGTCCATCACCTAATAATTCTTTCCTTAACGGCATTGGTGGCGGATCCCAAGTGAGTGTTGATTTGTACACAGGTTCTGCTCAAGTTGGCATTTCTATTTGCGCCCTGCATTCAAGGCAATTAACAATGCCTGTTTCTCTAAATTATGTTGGATCTAGAGGAATTAAAGTTCAGGATTATGCTACATGCGTAGGTCTGGGTTGGCAGCTTTCGGCAGGAGGCAATATAACCCGGGTTGTTAGGGGTTATCCAGATGAATCTACAAACGGCTATCTGGCAGGAGGTTGGGGCACTCTGCTAGCCAACAATTGGACAGTCACTAATGGGATAGCTAGTGGGGGAATAGGAAATCTCACACCAACTCAGGTTACCGCGTTGAAAGGACTTACTAGCCAGGGTATACCAACTACGCCTACAGCTGATGCTGAACCTGATTTATATTATGTAAATACTCCTTTTTTTTCGGTTGGATTTGTTATGGACGCCACAGGAAATCCCGTTTCTTCAAATAATAATGGCCTTACTATTAATTTTTCAGCAAATAAATTTTCGATAACAGATGATGAGGGTACGCAGTATTTTTTTGGTAGTTTACCAACTTCAACAGAGACTTCGTCTGCTAAGTTTTATGGTACCGCCATCTCATATATATCTACCTGGTATTTAGATAAAATGCTTACCTACAATTCAGCAGATACCATAAATATTACCTACCGGGCATCAACCTTAAATGAATCACTTTCCCATTACCAATATTCAAAATCAATAAATTCATTTCTCGATAGTTTAAGAGATGCAACACCTCTAGTTACAACTATTTCTAATCCCAAGTATGTAGCTGCAATTTCGTGCTCAACTGGCGAAGTCGATTTCGTTTACGCAAATGACCGGACTGATGATGTGGCAGCATTGAGACTTTCTTCAATTGTTCTAAAAGCATATAATCCTATATCCCAATCCAATTCTACTGTTTTGAAAACATATTCATTGTCGCAGACCTATTTTGGATCCCCGGTCAATGATCCAAACGTAGCAAGATTAAGATTTGATTACATAGCAGTAGTTGGGAGTACCACTTCGACAACGGCTCCCCTCGCTATGGCGCAGTGCACATACAATTTAACAAATAGTCTTCCTTCCAGGCTATCAAATTCATTTGATTATTGGGGATATTGTTCTCAGCCTCCCCCAATTGATCCGACTATGGGAGTTGCTTTGTCAAGGCCGCCGGACCCGGTAATGGCAACGGCGTATATTTTAAATACTATAAAGGAGGCCACCGGTTCCCAATGGGAACTTACCTATGAGTTAAATGACTATTATAACGGAAGTAGCAGCGTGCAGGTGGGTGGTTTGCGAGTTCATAAACTTGCACATACATTACCAACAGGTGAAAATCTAAATTCAACATATAGTTACGTCGACGTTTCTGGTCACTCAACGGGCGTCATATTAAATAATAACTATCAATATTTGGGAGTTACTTGTTCTAGTAGCGCATTTCTTGCTTTTTCGGAGGCACCCGCCCTTGCTAACGATATCGATGGGGTTTTCGTAGGATATTTATCCGTTAAAGTAATTAATCAAAATGGAGGATATACGATTAGCAATTTTACAAATTCATCTATGGCTGGATTTAGAGATACACTCGGGCAACGATTTGGGAATGGTAATAATTTACCTACGGTAAGTTCATCGGTTAGTTGTGCTTATAAAAGAGGACTGCTACTTAATCGGTATATATATACAACAGCCGGGGCATTGATATCTGAAACTGATAATACGTATGCCGGTCAGACTTCGCCTCTAACCCAAACCGCATTTGGGTATCGTTCCGCAAACTGGGCAGCTTTTCCAAACGGGACCGGCGGCTATGCTCCTTTTGCGTATGGGATTTATTATACACAAATCGAAAATTATCGCCTAATTAAAACGGATCAGTACGACCATGATCAAGTTACACCAGCCAATTCCATACATCGAACGACCAGTTACACGTATTCAACGAAAAATTTTTTTCTTGTACAAAGTGTAGTAACGAACGATTCCAAACTTCAGGTGTACAATAAGACGGTATACTATCCTGATAATTTGACTACTATTCCCATGTTACCGGGACCAGAATATAATGCGGTTAATGGATTGCTTACTGCGAAAGTAATCGGGCCATTAATTCATTCTGTAGATACAAGAAATGGAGCTGTAAAGCAGTTGCATAATACCTATTCCATTGCATTCAATGGGATTTCAAACAATATCTTTTTAACAACACAATCGAGTTATGTGGGGAGTGTATTGCAAACGCAGACTTCTTATTTATATGATCCCCTAACCTGCAATCTCGTTAGCTCCAGTGTGCTTGGCGGAAAATCATCTTCTATTCAATATGGTTATCATGCAGCTTACCCAGTTGCTAAAGTTGATAACGCATATTCCAATATTACCGCTACCCTTCAGCAGAATACAACCTACAACTATTTTAATTTCCCTAGTGGTTCAATACCATTCACTATATCAGGCACTGCACCAGGTAGCATTACCATTGGAATTGGTTTTGGTAGCTATCCGGGGGCTACCAATATTACCACTGCAAATTATTCTATAACAGGTCCTCAAAATCAGAGTGGATTTCTTTGTTACACACAAACAGGTACAGGTTGTTCAAACCCATCTTCTATAACCTTTAGCAGTCTTCCTTTAGGGAACTATACCCTGACAGCATCTGGATCGACAAATTTCCCCTCCAGTAACCCAAATATCAGCTATCATTACACCAGTCAGGTACCGGTTGTTACTTATCAAAATGAATTCTTTTACGAGGGTTTCGAAGAGAATATGAGCGCCATCACCGGAAGCGCACATACAGGGAACCGGTACCTAAATGCCAACTATACTACTAGTTTTGCTCCTCCCAACACGAGGAAGTACACAATCCAGAATTGGGCGCTTATTTCCGGTAAATGGGTCTTTTATGAAGGGCCGTATACTCAAGGAATGGTGATTTCGGGTCCCGTAGATGATATAAGGATATTTCCAACAGACGGCCTAATGACTTCATACACATATAATCCTTTAGTTGGGAAAACATCAGAAATAGATCCGAGCGGCAAGACTTCAACTTATGAATATGACGGTTTGCAAAGGATTAATTTATTAAGGGACCAGGATAGAAATATCTTGAAAAAATATTGTTATGACTATACCGGCCAAGTGGATGCTTGCCCTTTGTCATCAATCGTCACAACCAGCACAAATAATAGCTCAACCACCTGGACCGTGACCTTGACTAATGTATTGACCAATCAGATATATAATTATACTATTTCAAATGCAGTTCACCCCCCAGGTTCGGTTACAATTCCAGTAGGAAATTACAATCTCGCGATGACCCCGGGGAATAATTCAACACACACTGTGACGTTTGAGGGATATACTATGAGTGGTTCAACCGTTAGTGCTTTTTCATTGTTGAATATTTCAATTATGGATGGAAATCCAATCTTTAATATTACAAACTGATAATCAGATGCGACAAATTATTCTATTTATATTTTTATTTTTTCTACACTTTGGCTTGTATAGTCAAAATTCTGCAGTCATCTGGAATGGAAATATTACCACAGTGGACAATTTCAATTTGAATATGAAAAATTATATTGGCAAAAAGATAATTATTGCCACATTCGATGCCTCTAGACCTGATACCACTTTTTTGTTATCCCTCGATTCTTTGAACCTTAGATTGTGGAACAATGTATCTATCATTGCTGTTCCCGTGAGCGATTTTGGAGCACCAATTTCATCAATTTCTCTGATATCCCTAATAAGATTTTTACATCTGAGTTATCCTGTCACCCAAATTTCTAAGGGTAAACGGGGATCCGGACAACTAGGCCTTCTGCAATGGGTTACTACTACTTCATCGTCTAATCATTTTAATAGTGATCTTCTGAATTCTTGTAACATATACATTGTCAGTACTCATTCTGTCTTATATGCAATGTTGCCTTCAACGACAAATTTTTCAGGTGGCCTCTTGAATGATTGTTTGGCTAAAGACCCGAGTGAGTGAGCTTGATTGATAATTCCTTATTCTTAAAAAAATGAATATAAAAGTATTATCTTTTTTGAGTCGGATGGTATTAGTTTTTACAATTCTTATTAGTCTATCTGCTGCTCAACAAACTCCACCGCCAGTTTATCCGAGCGGCATAATAATAAATACACTAAAGAGCTGGGAGGTTAAACGACCCTTTATAAACGAAGCGGATATTCCTGCCAGTACGAGAAGTTTACAAGAGGTAACTCAAACGGCAGTATTTGAGGACGGGTTTGGCCGGCCCTTACAAACGGTCGTGAGGCAAGCCTCACCAGCTTCCAATGATTTGGTATTTGCTCAAACTTATGACTCCTATGGAAGAGAACAGTTTAGATATCTACAATTTGCTTCCAACGTTGCTCAAACGGGTGACGTTACAAATGATGGAAATATAAAGGTAGATCCCTTTCAGGAGCAGGTCGCTTTCTACAACTCCCAGTTGGCCGGACAACAAAACGAGACAAATCAAGGAACAGGTAACCTTAACTGGGCTTACAGTAAAAAAAATTTTGAGGCATCACCACTTAACAGGATTACGGCAACTTATGAGCCCGGAACTAATTGGGTGGGCAGCGAAGGAGGAAGTACACCTCACAATATTCGCCAGCAATTCTTGGTTAATACAGCTACTGACAATGTTAGGATATGGAATATTTCATCGACACAAGGAAGTTTGCCAACAAGCACGGGGATGTACTCTGCTGGAACATTAAACAAAACAATCAGCTCGGATGAACAGAATAATCAGACTATAGAATTTAAAGACCAGTATGGACAGACAATCCTTAAAAAAGTGCAACTGAGCGCCGCCTCAGATAATGGATCTGGAAGCGGCCATTTAGGTTGGCTTTGTACTTATTATGTATATGATGATTATGGCAATACTCGGTTTATAATTACGCCAAATGTCGTGACGCTGATAGACGGAACCTGGGTAATAAGTCAATCTAATGCTGATGAACTATGTTACCGAATAGAATACGATCAGATTAACAGGCCAGTTATAAAAAAATCACCAGGGGCTGCTGAAGTATGGATGATTTATGATCAGTGGAACAGAATGGTGCTCAAACAGGACGGCAACTTGCGTGGCAATAACCAATGGCTCTATGTAAAGTATGACGGTTTAGATAGATCCATAATGACAGGAATCTATGTAAATACAACCAATACTACTCAAGCTTCAATGCAAGCCTTTCTTACTTCTTCTGGACTCGGAAGAAGTGAGACTTTTCAGGTTGCTACATATCCTTTATACTCTTTAACACTTAGTTTCCCATCCGTCGCGCTTTCTACTGTACTGAATTTTACCTATTATGATGGTTATAGCTGGGGGAGTTGGTATGGCGCCTATAGTTCAAAAGACAATACCTATGACGGCAATTTTCAGGGGGCAAATAATTCTACATATCCATATCCGCAACCACTAACACAATCTGGTTTTACCAGAGGGATGAAGACCGGATATTGGGATGGATCTTCCGTTCATGCAAACTTTTATGATAACATGGGAAGAGTAATTCAGTCTAAAGACTACAACATAACAACGGGTGTAGATATAACTACGACCCAATATAATTTTGCTGGCAAACCATTGCAAACTTATTTGCGTCAGCAAATAGGGGGTACTTCAAATCCACAGACGCACACAGTTTCGACCAAAATGGATTACGATCCGATGTTACGGACCTTGCATATCTATAAGAATGTTGATGGAGCATCAACCGACCAGGTAATCAGCACTCTTCAATACAATGAGCTTGGGCAGTTGCAAAAGAAAACCTTTGGCTCAAACATTGAGAGTCTATCTTATGATTACAATGTAAGAGGATGGTTATTGGGTGGAAACAGAGCATATATTAGTAATTCTGCGAGTAACTATTTCGGATTTGAACTTGGTTATGATAAATCTAATACAGTTGCCGCTGGTACAACGTTTGTTACTCCTGCTTTTAATGGGAATATTGGTGGATCTGTCTGGAAAAGTCTTGGTGATGGAATCAACCGTAAATTTGATTACAACTATGATAATACAAAGGAGCTTACTTCTGCGCCTTATCTACAAAATTCTACAACTGGTACCTGGGACAAAAGCTATATAGATTTTTCGGTTAATAGTCTATCTTATGATGGCAATGGTAATATTGGATCAATGAGTGAAAATGGATTTTTGCTTGGCTCAGCTTCAGCAAATATCGATAACCTCAGCTACAGTTACATCAATGGTAATGGGAACAGCAACCGCCTTCAAAATGTTACGGACGCTAGTAACAACCCTCTGTCCACCTTAGCTGATTTTCATTATCCTTCCTCAAAACCTACAGGAAATATTGATTATACATATGACAATAATGGCAATATAATCAGTGACTATAACCGGGCAATCTCTTCAATTACATATAACTATCTGAATCTTCCATTACTTATTAACATCACTAGCAAAGGGACTATCCAGTATATTTATGACGCATTAGGTAATAAGATAAGAAAAATAGTTGCTGATAACACAACAAGTGGTAAAACTGTCACAATTACTACAGATTATATTGGTTCGTTTGAGTATAAATCTAAAAAAACCACCCCAACGGCTGACCCTTCGGATTACTCTTTAGTTTTGCAGTTTGTTTCCCATGAAGAGGGTAGGGTAAGATACTTTCCAGTTGCAGGAACAATACCAGCTCATTTTGCATATGACTATTTCATCAAGGACTATTTGGGAAATGTCCGAATGGTATTAACCGACGAACAACAGCAAGATATTTACCCGGCGGCCACATTAGAGAATTTGACTTACAATGGTGGTACAGCATTGAGTGTCGAAAGTAATTATTACTCGATAAATACCCCAGATCTTGTACAAACTTCCACACTCCCATGGTTTACTGGAATTACAGGAAGTAACTATCAAAATCAAAACAATAACGGAGTACCCATTAATAATGATCAATATAGTAACGTTACGGCCAGTAGTACGCAAGCTTACCGGCTCAACGGCCAAACGGGCGACAAATACGGGCTTGGAATTACTCTAAAGGTGATGGCTGGTGATAAGATTTCAATCTTAGGAAGAAGTTTTTGGCACAATACGGGATTATCACTTAGTAGCTATCCTATAACCGGAGTATTGTCCGCATTTCTTGGCGCTTTTGCAGGCACCCAGACAGTGATTTCAGGGGGACATGGAATAGCAACTGGGGCTGTCCTAGATGGTTCAACTGCCATAACTACGCCACTTACCAGCATTTTGAACGGTACGCCAAATCAACCTAATCCTGCGACCCAACCTAAGGCTGCTATTAACTGGATTTTGTTTGATGACCAATTTAGACCAGTAAGTGTTGGGACGGATCTGGTCGACCCTACTGGAGCTTCTGTAAAGGCGCACTCGATTTTGAATATACCGATGGCCAAAGATGGGTATCTGTACGTCTATTGTAGTAATGAAAATAATATTGATGTATACTTTGATAATCTTCAGGTAGTAGATACTCGTGGGCCAATTCTTGAAGAAACGCATTATTACCCAGTCGGCCTGGCGATGGCGGCAATATGTGATCATGCGTGGAACAAAATGCAAAATTATTATCATTATCAAAGCAATGAACTGCAAACTCAAGAATTTGGTGATGGAAGTACCTTGGAAGAATGTGATTTTAAAGCCAGAGAATATGATCAACAACTAGGACTATGGCACGAACAGGATCCCCAGCTTCAATTTTCGAGCCCATATTTGGCAATGGCCAACTGCTGGCCAAATGGGACGGATAAAGACGGTAAATCATGGATAGGAAATTTTTTAAAACTTGCTGTGGGCATGTTCGCATGGAATGATCATCGAACTATTGGCGGAAATCTTTGGGCTATTATATCTCGCAGCATTTTTGAGTCCCCCCAAGAAGTAACGGGTACAGGACTTGCTGGGTTAATAAATCTATTTGGTGGTGTAACTAATGTAGAATTTTTCGACGGAGCTACGGTGGTGCATGACAAGTGGCTTCAGTCTGGTGCAGCTTTTACGCTTGGCAACACAATCAATGGTGGTTCACTTCTACAGGCAAGTGCGACAAACGGCATTTTCCAACACGAATATGGAAGAGTTTTGCAAAGTCAAGCCCAGGGGATATCCTATTTAGCTGTTACTGGATTACCCTCCTTATTCGATAATGGATCAGATCCAAACGGAGATCGATATGCCAGGGATGGAAACGCACGAGCATTGAATTATTTTAGTAAATTTTATGGAGGAGCGGATTTTGTATTTAAGTACTGGGATTTCAGCCCTGGGTATTTTGGCGGAAATCCAATATCAGGTTATGATATTACAAAGTCTGTGTATGACCCTGATAATCAGGCGGCAATAAAAGAAAATGAGCGATATCCTGGATTAGTGACTTTTTTTGGACAATAACGCAATGAGACAGGTCCTAATCCATTTTGCTAACTCTAAACTTAACTTTCTATTTGCTTTTAATTTTATAGTTTGTTAGAAAATTGAAATGATCAAAAATTATATTTTTCTGGCTATTTTATTTAATGTCTTAACATCATGTCATCCAGATAAATATTATTCATTTTTTACAATTAAAAATAATTCGGCTTCTGGCATTTGCTACTCATATTCGAATTCATATCCAGACACGTCTATACCGAATAATAAATATCTGCCAACGCCAATTATTGCTCCAAGCAATGTTATTCAATCTGGTGAAAGTTATACGGTCGTCAAGGCAGCCACCTTAGGTGATTACTTCAAAAGCGTACCATCTGGTACCATGGAAATTTTCATCTTCGATGCTCAGGTTGTTCAGACAATTCCCTGGGATACTGTAGTTACAAAATATATGGTATTGAAACGATATGATTTATCATTAGATAGTATCAAAAAAATGAATGGGGTAATTAATTATCCTTAATTTTTATATGGACGTTTCTATTATTCTCAACATTTGTTTATTTCTTTCCTTTCAATAATCAAATCTTTTTTTCTTAAACAAAAACTTGCCTGATGAAAAAATGTTTACTGGTTTGTTTGACATTTCTTTTCATAATTTCTGCAATGGCTCAGGTTCGTTTTGGAATAAAAGCAGGATTTAACTTACCCACTTGGAATGTTTCGAACGTATCCGGCATTTCTTACAGCATTAGACCAGATCTTAACGCAGGAGTCATTTCTTCTGTTTCTTTGAATTATAAGTTTAGTTTGGAACCGGAAATATTGTATTCTGGTCAGGGTGTAAATATCAAAACAGAACAATATACAGGCACATATTATAACCAGTTCATAAATGTCCCTGTCATTGTTAAGTATGAAATTATCAAAGGATTGGCTGTAGAGACAGGGCCGCAAACTGGGCTCCTTCTAAGTGCAAAGAAAAAATTGTACGGCGGTATATTGAGGGATGCCAAGGCGGAGTTTAAAATAGCTGATTTCGGATGGGCATTTGGGGCTAGTTATTTGTTGCAAAGGCACTGGGGTTTTGATGCACGTTATAATCTTGGGCTAACCAACCTAGCCGATCCTAATGCTCATATATCAATTAAAAACAGGGTTTTTCAAGTTGGGATTTTTTATTTTATCTAAAAATATAAATGGATAAACCGCCAAATTTGACCAAAGCAATCAATGGCTCGGCCAATATTTATTAACGTTGATATGAATAGGTTAAAGCCCCGTTGGGGTCATAATTGTCAGACCAGTTTGGTGCGCATCTATTTTTTGCCAATCCGCTTTGGATTTTTGAATTAGTTTCCTTACTAGAGAAACGACTTCATTTAGATTATTTGTTTTTTCAAGTATATTTCCCTGCAACCACCATGATCTTACCCTAAGAGAACCTCCGGGTATCCAGCGAAGCTATGATTAGGTCTCTCTTTTCTGTGAATTACATTTTCTTAGGCGGTTAATTGAAACTTCTTTTGATTCGGTCGTTTAAACCTGTAAGGTTTCTTGTAGAATCGACGATTGGAGAGGTATTGGAAGAATTTATGGTGAAAACGATCGACGAAAATATCCGGAAGCTGAGAGGTAATATTGCCATACAAGCATGAGCACGCAATGTCTGCCAAGGATGAATACATTTGAAGATGTCTTGATAAGTAAAATAGCATCCAAATACTCGTTACTAAATTGACACTAATTCCGCTGAAACCCACTAGAATCGCGGGACAGTACTTTTTGTGTGGAAAAGTGACGATACACATTGAAAGCAAATAGTACTACCTCTCATCCAAAGCATCCATCTTCTGTAATACTTTTTCGCGTAGCTCATCGAGCAGGCTGGTCCGGTTTTTCTTTCTGAGGCGGATTTCGTTGAAAACGTGGTAGTAGTTGCCGAGGTCTACCTGGAAGAATTGCTCAAATGTCTCGGCGATTTCCTTGATCTCACTCTGACCGTTGTTGTATACACCTCCAGACTGTAGGGCATAGATAAGTTCCACCAGGCCAGCTTTGGAAGCCGTCCATTGAAGTTTTAAAGTCGGGGCCCGTTGCGCTTCACCTCTGAGGAACTGAACAATATATTGCTCCAGCCTATCGCTGGCAAGGATTTTTGCAACTAGGTGATCTTTAGCGGTTGTAAACCGGGGATTCAGATCCGGGGAAATCGAACTGATTTCCAATTCACTGCGAATGCGGAGAAAATAAATTTCATCCATGTCCGTATCCTTTGATCGGAGATATTCATAGAAGGCGATGTTTTGTTCAAAGAAGCGGGATAAATAATGAAGTTCCGCCTTCCAGTATTTTCGGATGATCCCCCTCCCTCCCACCGGCTTATGTAACCGCAACTGAAACAGTTGGCTCCAGAAGGTCAGCGAGGCGGAGAACAGGGGCTTGACTTCCTTGAAAAACCGGATTTCTTCTACAGGTGATTTAAATTCGTAATCTTCTATCAAATTCTTGAGTTCATTTAATAGCCTTCGGATCAATTCCATGTTTCTTTGGGCTTCATGTATCGGATCCATCGAATGAGTTGAATCCGGCCCTGGCAATTGCCTGAAAAGTGCTTCAACCTTTTCAGTCAGAGGAGAAGCCCAATCCGGAAAAGAAAAGTTCTGCATATACAAACTTAAGTAGGAGGAAGGGACCAACTATCCGTATTAAAACCCTTATCATTTGCGTAAATCACCCTTATAAATATATAGTGTTTGGCGAGCCATTCTGATTATGAAAACATAAGAATTCTGGTATATAAAACAAAAAACCACCCGAAGGCGGTTTTTAAATACGAGTATTAAATATGATTCTTATAGCAAGTTAAAGACTAAAAAATAATGCGTTCCTCCCTGGTCAATTAAAATCCAGGAAATTAATTTATAGTTTTCATCATCAAACCAGAGGTATCCCAGTGGGTGTTCAGGATCGTTTTTGTTATACCAGGCAAATGAATTGGGTGCAGCGGCCAGCAGATCATCCTCCGTAAAGGGTTCATAGACTCTGGGATTATTCTTATAAAAGCGGACCGGTCTCGCGTCCAGGTTTTTGAGTCCCATGGAATCCAAATTGTGCCTGAATCTTTCCAGCAATCCATTAAATTTTAACAGCCGAGCATTTATCCTTTTCTGCGAAGTATCCTTGAGGGCATAATCAAACAAAAAATAGTTATTGAATATGGTATCCTTGCTGAGATTATCTAGGGGAGCGCTTTCAATATAGTTACAAAATCCTAACATCGTATTATAATAAGCCCTTTCAGCTTTTGTCCAATTTTCAGCAGGCTGGGCAAAACTGAAATTGACAATTAAGCTAAGAAATACTGGTATTAACTTTTTCACGATATTCATTTTTAAGGGCATGTGCCGATATTTGAAGGCGCTGCACCGCCGGAAGTTGTACGCGTCATATTTGGAGCGAGCTGCATAGCCCGGATATCTTCTCCGAGGTCACCTGGATCATCTCCGGAGCCAAAAGGCCACCTGCCAGTCTTAGTAGCAATATTAATTCCGCCTGCTAATAAGGAGGACAAAGCCCATGTAACGCAGTTATTGGAATTCATATCGTAATTTATATTATTTCCGTTTGCACAGAAATTTAATATGCTTATAAATTGCGTCCCGGTCACACTGATCGATAAAGCAATGTCAAAACTGTGACCCTCATCATCATTCATGTTTCCTTTGGATACCGGGTTAAAAGGAGTGACATTAGTACTGGGATATAGTCCCATAGCCCTGCGGGTTGAAACCCCTCCATGGTTTTCCTGGAACTCAAGAAAGGCATGGCCCACAGTAAATCCCGGGTCTCCGTCCCCAACAGAAGAATAGGTCTTCCGAGAACCACTTAAAGGTTGGTCCACGAACAGGACAACGGAATAACCTGAACCTTCTGTATTATTAAAGCATTTGATATATTGGGTCATATCTTTAATAATATTATTTCCCCTGTCGGTAACGATATTATTGCCAAGGCTGCTCGTACCCGGCGACCCAGCGCTGGCGCCGACCCTTCCAAGATCAACTCCGGAAATTCCGCCGGTTGCACCCACTCCTCCATCCGGCAGGTCAATAAAATAAGTTTCGCATCCCAGATCTTCATAGGAATAAAGGCCATTATCGGGATCGTCAACGACAAAAGTATAAGTTACCTGGCTATAACAGGTTTCAATCAACTGAGAAATATTAATCGACTCCGCATTCGCTTTAACCGAATCCGCGGATTCAGGTTGCCGGATACGGTCTATCTGCATTTTCTGAATTCCATGTTTTGTAAACTTATATTCATCTCGGTTTTTGCATTGCCAGTCCTCTGTATTAATAATACCTGAAAAACCAGCCTGTTTTCCACTATTGCTGTCCGGAAAAATCCGGAGAACTGTGTTGTTGAATTTATTTTTTAAATCCTTGTAAACAAGAAGAAAAGACGTACGGTCCTGGTCATACATTCTGCCCGGGTCCAGGTTAGTATTAAAAAATGTTATGGAATCAAATTTCAAAGGAATAATCACAGCCGGGCCCGCTGAGAGCTGGACGATATAGGCTTTATCCCACTCAGCAGTTTTTGCCTGTGACGAAGAATTGCCTGAACCATTCGATTCAACATTTGTCTGAGCCGTTTTCGGACTGTAATTACTCTCAAAATAATCCCTGGCATCATCAATGATAGATTTATCCTGACCTGAAATAGTATCCGGATGCTTTTGGCAAGAGAAAAATAAGAAAACAAGCAGGCAAATAAGAGAGCCTAACAAGGGGTTTACCTTTTTCATAATTATAGGGGTTAATTGATAATTGTGAACTAAAGGATTAGTAAATCAATTTACAG
The DNA here is from genome assembly GCA_963705005.1 of uncultured Chitinophagaceae bacterium. Taxonomy (GTDB): domain Bacteria; phylum Bacteroidota; class Bacteroidia; order Chitinophagales; family Chitinophagaceae; genus Puia. Next base: position 901,359 of record CAVPIO010000004.1, on the reverse strand, counting down.
CGACTCCCACACCAAACGAGTTGTGAAATGACAAGAAATTTGAAGTTTCAGGATTTATTTCTGCCACTCTTGATCTTACTTAAAGTGCCTTCCGTTATATCCAGGTAAGAGGCTATAAACTTTGCAGGGACACGTAATATGAGTTCCGGGTAGTTGTTCATCAGCCAGTCATACCGGTCGGCGGCAGACCGCATCCGGATGGAGTATAACATCTGAGACCAGAGTTTCAGATATTTAATTGTTAGCACACGGCCGATAAAATTAAATTCTGCATATTCCCGGTAGGTATGTTCCAGTTCCTCAAAACTAATGTAGTATACTTCGGAATCCTCGATCGCCTGAATAGACTCATAACTCTTTTTCTGATCATAGAAGCTTTCAATGGAAACGATCACATCAGTCTCTTTCATGAACCAGCTGGATACTTCAGCCTCGCCGTTCTCATAAAAAGCCCTTAATAAACCGGATTGTATGAAATAAATGTAACGGTCCAACTGGCCAGCCTTTAAAAGGACCTCCTTCTTTCTTAATTTCCTGTATTTTACCTTTTCATACAGATAAGCCTGCAGAGGTGCAGAAAGCGGATGAATCGAACTAAGGTATGCCAGTAGTAATTCCACGGTTGAAGGGTTTAGTCAAAATAAATTTAGCTGTATTTAGAAGTCTCTTTTGCAGATTATGTTCCAGAAAATTATTTCCTGACAATCATCAATAAACCGGGAAAATATCAGGTCCCGATCGTAGTCAGCTGTCTACATGTAAACCTCTAGGGCCCTTGCGCTATTCATTGCCGTTCTTATTTTGTTATAAATTGCCGGGCATGAAATTTTCCATTTCAGAAGAAATCATAAAGCCGTTCAACGAAGGAGATTCGGATGCATTCAGGATGATTTACGTTGAATTCTATCCCTTCATTTATTCCTTCGTCAGCAAACGGATCTCCGCTTCCCCCGATACGGCTGATATTGTCGCAGACTGCTTTACCAGACTCCTTCAAAAAAGAGGCAGTTTTAAGAACCTTAGTATTGTAAAATCGTATCTTTTCCAGACGGCTAAGCATGCTTGCCTGGACTATCTGAAACACGCCCGCCTCGAAAGGGAGAAAGCGTACGAAATTCAAAAGCGGGAACAGACTTTAAGTGAGGACATTTTTGATAACTCTGAGTCCCAGGCCGAGTTGCTCATGATGATCTTTAAACTGATTGAAAATCTTCCCCGCCAATGCAGGCAGATATTCGTGCTCTATTATACGGATGACCTGAGCATTCCAGAAATCGCCAATCGCCTTGGGATTTCGGAAAAAACGGTTTCCAACCAGAAGGCGATTGCGATAAAACATCTGAAAATAAAGTTAACCAAGATGAATACCGTATCCATGCCCATTTTTATAGCAGTTTATCATTGTTCTGCCATTTTGCATCATTTCAGCAGATTCTAAGGAGAAAAGATTAAAGAGTGCATGAATTGCCCGCATTCATGTAACGAGGGCAAAAATGATAAAAAAATGTCTTCATTGCCAGAATCCCGGTAAATAATGCCCTTGTTCGACCTCTATTTTGCCTTCCAGATATAATTACCAGTTCGTTTGCTCCGGCCGGAAAGACAGTTGGATATGCTGGAGGAAGCGATTCTGGTTTTCTTAGCTGCTTCTGAAACGGACTTAAATGATCTGAGGAATTTTCCCTTCAGAGAATATTGGCTTACCGGCTTTCGCGACAAGGTTATTCGCTGCGCTTTTCGCTTTCGGATATAGGCCGTGCTGATCTTTTTCCGGCCTGGATAGTAACGCCAGACAAAGCCTCCGGCAGTCAGGGCGTTACCCTTCAGGACATTGGTAAGATTGGGTTCCGCAATCCCGGTCTTCGCTGAGGCCTGCTGAACACTTTTGAAAAGGCGAAGCATGCCGCCTTCGGCCGAATATTGAATGATCTTTTTTTGCCTGCTCAGTGCTGATTTCTTACTGATGGACCTAATCTCCTTCCTGGTTTTGAGCGCGAAAGGGCTGATATGCCTTTTCTGCAGGTATGACCTTTCCAATACATCCTGCATTCTGCCAATCATAAGATTCCGATAATGGTTGTTCAGGCCATCCCCATCCTTATGCATTACCATGAGTCCATCCGCATGAAAATCAATTTCCTTCACAAATGCCTGGTAAACCAGCCTCCGGACCAAAAAGGTTTTAGCTCTTCCCTGACCCAATGACAGGGAGATGGTACACTCATAACAAATTTCTTTTACAAAAGAATTCCATCTCTTATGCAGCTTGACTTTCCGGATCCTCTCCTTAGTCCAGTAGGAAACCATGGTACTGCTGTGGGGACTTGGCACTTCCAGAAGCCTGGACAGAGACTTGATTCTTCCATGGCTGGATACCTGGTATAAATCTTCAAAAACCGGCAGATCCCTCCAGGTCTCCCCGCGGAGGTTTGCCAGCGACAAATTTTGGTAAGGGAATTTTCCCCCAGAAGCTTTTTCTAACATGAGCCCTATTTTACATCTTTTCTTTTGAAAGATTTTGGGCTACCCGGCGAATGGTAATTTTCGGTCCTCATAAAATCAGCCTTGAAATTATTTTACGAACCACATTAGCTGTCACTAGCAAAGTAACTCTTACAAATTATCTTAGTAATCTGGAGAAATTTGATGTGCAGGCAAATTTTACATATTCTTCAACACTTGCAACTCCGAATCATAATTATGAGTCTTCAAATATTTAAGCCATTTCGATAAAAGAACAATATCAGCCAGCTCGTGTTTTGCAAACGCCTGAAATAATTTCTTAAACCGATAGTCGTTCTTGCTATTTACCGTTTTAGTAATCTTTTTGAAATATTCAAATTGTGTTGGAAGTCCAAATTGTTCAAGTGAAAGCCCAGCCGATTCTACATTTGTCATAATAAATTTTTCTATCGCGGGGCTGATTCGGATAAAGTAGTGGTGCTTTTGCCGATGCTTATACAACTCAAGACTACCTTTTTTTGTTACTTCGTCAAACTCGTTCAAATAGTCTAGGAAAATCTTGTCTTTGTCAATTATCCCCACCGCAAACCTGTCACGAAATTCTTCCTTCATCGTTTTGGCAACCGTACCACAACCTTTTTGATGATTATATCGCGTGAGAGGGGGAACCAAGGTTTCAATAAGATTAGTATCTATGTTGCATTCCGGAATGATCGATAAGTCCATTTTTTATATATAGCTTTCGTTATTGGTGAATAAATCTACGCCGTTTTGGAATACCTCGTGTAGTTCACCATCTGAAAGCTGCCTTATTGTAGTCTGATGCTTGTTATAATTGAACATGAATACAGCAAGTTCCTCCCTACTGTTTTCCAATAGATCATTCAAAATAAAAGGACTATGAGTAGCAACAAAGTACTGGTTATCGCTTTTATGAATCATTTCCTGGGTAATATGCGTGATAAAGGGAGGAAACGAGTGTGCTTCAGGTTCTTCAAATAATAATATGGCATCGTGGTTGGAAGCAATAGCCGTTTTAAAAAAGATAATTCTTTGTAGAGTATCGGCTATAGAATTATATGGGACCAAGAAAATATCATTCTTATTCTTGTTCGGCTGCAATATTTTTAAGGACTGGCTGGCCTTATCAAAAACTAGTGAGAGGTCATATTCTGTAAACAAATTTGAAATTTCTTCCTTCAAATGAGGGTATCTTTCTATCACGTTCAGCAAGTTGAATCCATATGGAGGGATCAAGTAGCGGGAGTGCGCTTTCTTAAAATTAGTTGAAGATGCAAAAGTATATTTCCTGATAAAAGGCAAATATTCCTCGTTTCTTCCAAAGCGGAAATTCAATTTATTGTCAACAATATATTGTCCTCCTCCATTAGAAGTCTTAATAAACACCTCCAGCCCAGTCTTTTGCTCGTAAGTAATAGAAGCTATACCCTGGTCCGTTTTCACTTTTATAGGCCGATCATAACTGCCATTATAGAACAGCTCCGCTTCATTTTCAACCCTTATAAAATGTGATATTTTCTTTGAGGTATTTTCCCTTAAAAAAGGTAACGAAAATATAGATAAAGCTTCAAGAATATTGGATTTCCCAACATTAGGCCTTCCAATGAATAAATTAATCCTTTTACATCCAGTGAGCTCACAGTGCCTGATGGACTTAAAATTTTCAATGGATATATGTTCAATTTGATTTGTCATCATTTTGGTTTTCCCTTAAATATTTATTTTCCTTTTGTCTTTGGGGGCACTTTGCCGTTGCTGATTTGTCGAAAAATGAATTGGAGGATAATATCAACTTCAACATTGATCAATTCAGAAAACTTGGTTAATTCATTAATTGTAAAGTCGCCTGGGTTTGCGACCTTCGCTTTGAAGGTGTAGAATGGAATATCTAATTCTGCTGATAATGGACTACGACTAAAGATGGCAAAAATCTGGCTGAAGTTTTGTACTTTACCTCCTTCAAATTCATTTTTAAGAGAGTTCAATTTGTGCTGCCTCTTTTGTTGTTTTTCAAGATTTCCTTTGTGCGTATTCCTTCTTTCCGCTTTTACGGTCATTCTGCAATTTTTATTGCAGATAAATTAGTGCAAGACAACTGTTAATCAATCTTTTAATAACTAATTTACTTTTAAAACTTATATTTGTTATTATTTTAATTAATTTTCTAAGTTTATTAGTTAGATTTGTTATTAAATTAGTCGCCTGCTTTGCCAACGGACACTCTTAATATAAATGATAGCATTTATAAGACTTCTCCAACAATTTCTTCCTGCGAAATTCTGGCAGATGATGAATTAGATCTTTTTCCTAATGAAAAAAGTAGGCAAGCCTTTACAATTATCTACAAAAAATTCTATCCTTTTGCATACTTTTTCGCACGAAAATTTGTCTCATCTGAAGACGCATCGGATATTGTTTCATCTATTTTTGCTAAAATCTTGCTTAAAAGAAAGGAGTTTGACAGTTTCGATCATGTCAAAGCTTTTCTTTTAGTGAGCATTAAGAATGCCTGCCTCGATCATTGTCGTAACGAATTAATCAGACTACGTAAAGAAAATGGATGGTATTATTCGCAATACCAACATGAGATAGAATGCGATTATAGTAGAGAGGAAATAGGGACTGAAAAATTGGCCCGGATCTATGTCGAAATTGAAAAACTACCTCCCTGCTGTAAAAGGGTATTCCAGATGGCCTACTTGGATAATCTTAAAAATGATGAAATTGCCAGATTGTTAGGGATAAGTAAGTTTACAGTAAAAACACAAAAAAGTTATTCCCTTAAAATATTAAGGATGGGACTACTTTCTCTATTACTTCCATTCCTTATTTCCGGCTTTAGTCACTAAATACAAGTGCCCAAATTAGTCCTTTTGAAAGGCGCCTTTACAATTTCAGCCCTGGATGATGTGCCCAAAATTTTGAAGACTGATTTCTTCAAGTCGGCATTCATTTATCATTAGTAATACGCCTATGACCTGATAAAAAAATATATTCTCTTTCTCATAATACTCATCGAGCCGTATTTCGAATTATTTATTGAATTTTATACTCCAAAATCATCTAAGCCGCGTTTATAAATTTGATATGCGACCTTCCGAACGAATTGCAATTTTAATATTCTGGTATCTCCGGGATGAACTGTCCGGGGAACAGGAACGGGAACTCACCGAGTGGCGGAATGCTTCCCTGGAAAATGAGCTATTTTTCCAGGAGGAGATTGATCCGGAGAATATTAGAAAGGAGATCTCGGATATGTTCGCGGATAAGGAAAAGGTCTGGTATAAGATTATGGAAAAGGATCCTGGATTTAATCCAAGTCCGAAGCCATCCCGAAGAATATACTGGATTATTTCAGTAGCCGCTATAATCATAATCAGCCTGGGCTTCACCTGGTACGTATTATTGCATTCTCCTTCCAGGCACCAGGATCTTATGACTGCTGCTTCGGCAAAAACCAGGACAATTGTTCCCGGTGGCAATCATGCAGTATTGGTGCTGGCCGATGGTTCGGTCATACAACTGGACAGTAGCCGCAACGGAACAGTTAGCGCTCAGGGTAACATCACCATAACGAAAAAGGATAGTGGGCAACTTGTTTATTCTTCAAATGGTCAGGCACTCGCCGGTGAATCCGGTTTTAATACACTCAAGACGCCTAGGGGGGGGCAGTACCAGGTTGTTTTGCCTGACAGTACCAAGGTTTGGCTTAACGCGGCTTCTTCTTTAAAGTACCCTGCTTTTTTTGCAGCCAATGAGAGAAAAGTCGACCTGAATGGTGAAGCTTATTTTGAAGTAGCCAAGAATCCGAAATCTCCCTTCCGTGTGACTGTAAACGGCAAGCCAGGGATCGAAGTTCTGGGCACTCATTTTAATATTATGGCTTATCCGGATGAACCATTTATGGCGACAACCCTCTTGGAAGGAAGCGTAAAAGTCGGATCCACGGTCTTGAAGGCAGGGCAGCAGGCCAAGGTGGAATTTGCCGAACAAAAAATCCAGGTAGTTAATAATATTGACGTAAACGAAATCATTGCCTGGAAAAATGGTAAAACATCATTTAAGGATGCAAGCATTCAGACGATCATGCGGGCAGTTTCCCGCTGGTATGATGTGGATATCAGCTATGAAGGAAAGATTCCGGAGAAAAGATTTAAAGGTGGTTTGCCGCGCGACGCCAATTTATCCGATTTGCTCTCGGTCCTTGAACAAAGCGGTATCCATTTTAGAGTAGATGGGAAAAAAATTACAGTAACGCCTTAAAATTAATTTATGTAAAAACCATCAAGGGTTACCCAAAACAAAACCGTCCCGAATAGTAGTCGGAACGGCGGAAGTCGGGTCACCCATATTAACAATCTCCTGACTGATATATTTAATAACCCAACCAAATCAAAGGTATGCCTTTTAGCATTTCCAAACCCGCTGCCCACGGTAACATTTTTATCCTTCAGCAACCACCGCAAAATTTACCGTTAAAAGCTCTATTCCTGATGAACTGGACTGCCATACTGCTGCTTGCCGGCTGCCTTCAGGTGAGTGCCGCCGGATATTCCCAAGGGAAAATTACCCTCTTACTTAAGAACGCTCCGCTGGGAAATGTATTTGCGGCCATTGAAGCCCAAAGCGGTTATAGCGTCTGGTATGATAATGCTGTTTTAAAGAATACGAGCCTTATTGATATTGATGTCAAAGACCTGTCCCTGGAACAAACCTTGTCTATTGCATGTAAAGATCAGCCCGTGGACTTCAGTGTTGTGGGAAGGATGGTAGTGATCAAAGAAAGGATGAGCAAACCTGTTAACGATCCGTCTGTCAAAATAGATGTGAAAGGCAGGGTTATCAGTGAGCAAGGCGAGGCTGTAGCAGGGGCTACAGTGACTGTCAAGGGTTCAGGTAACGGAACAATGACGGATGCAGACGGCCTGTTCGATCTTCCTAATATTGATGAAGAAGCCGTCCTTATTTTCAGCGGAGCGAATATTGAAACGCTGGAGGAAAAATTAAAGGGCAGAAAGGAATTGGTTATTGTAGTAAAAGTTAAGGTGGGTAAATTGGATGAAGTACAAGTGATAGCATATGGGACAACCACCAGGAGACTGAACACGGGAGATGTCAGCACTGTGAAAGCTGAAACAATTGCTGAGCAACCGGTTTCTAATCTCCTAGAGGCCCTCGAAGGAAGGGTTCCCGGGCTCTATGTTCAACAATACAGTGGGGTTCCAGGGACAGCATTCAGCTTGCAGCTAAGGGGTCAAAATAGCATTGCGAATGGAAACAATCCTTTGTATATAATAGATGGTGTACCGTTTCCCTCTCAACCAATCGGCTCCCTTCTGATTAACGGAAGCATTTTGGGAGGTGGTGATCCGCTTAATGGAATTAATCCTTCCGATATTGAAAGTGTGGACATTCTAAAAGATGCAGATGCGACTGCCATATATGGATCCAGAGGCGCTAACGGGGTTATTCTAATTACGACAAAAAAAGGGACAGTGGGCGAAACTAAGGTTGATGTAAATGTTTTTAGTGGGTTTGGAAGAATTACTCGCCGGATGAACTTACTGAATACGAAGGATTATTTGGAAATGCGGCACGAAGCATTTACCAATGACAATGCAATTCCAGGTGTGACTGATTTTGATCTGACACTTTGGGACACTACACGGAATACTGACTGGCAGAAGGAGTTAATCGGGGGAACCGCAAAGCTTACTTCTGTTCAGATTGGCGCATCAGGTGGAAATAAAAATACCCAGTTTTTGCTAAGTGGGTCGTACCAAAGACAAACAACTGTTTTTCCAGGCGATTTTGCAGATGAAAAAGCGTCAGTATACTTAAACCTAGCACATGCATCCACTGATCAAAGGTTCAAAATTACCTTCAGCGCTAGTTATTTGGTAGAACACTCAGACTTACCATCCACTGATCCTACAGCGAGCGCCCTTATGTTACCTCCAGACACGCCGCCGGAATTCGATTCAGCCGGCAAATTAAATTGGATAGCAGGTTTTACGAATCCTTTTGGAGCCTTATTTAGCGTTTACAATAGCCAGATCAATAACTTAATTTCTAATTCAGTTTGGAGTTACCAGCTGTTAAAAAATCTTCAAATCAAGGCAAGCCTTGGATATACCCAATTGGATCTTCATGAAGTCAGGATTTTTCCATCGACTGCAATTAACCCCGCCTATATTAGCTTTCAACAGCCTTCTACTTATTTTAATACATCCAGTCTGAATACTTGGATAATTGAACCCCAAATCGCCTGGCATAAGGCAACTAATGGAAATCAAATAGAAATTTTACTGGGGACTACCCTTCAGGAAAATAATAACATGAACCAAACTCTCTTTGCAACCGGGTTTTCAAGTGACGCCCTGCTTGAAAATATTGCAGCTGCCACGAGCGTCACGGCACAACAATATAACCATTCTCTATACCATTATGAAGCAGGATTCGGGCGCATTAATTTCAACCACCGGGAAAAATATCTTTTAAATCTGGTTGCCAGGCGGGATGGCAGCAGCCGCTTCGGTCCCGGCAAACAATTTGCTAATTTCGGCGCAATAGGTGCGGGTTGGATTTTTTCGAAAGAGCATTTCATTCAACAGAGATTGCCGGGATTAAGTTTTGGTAAATTCAGAGCCAGCTATGGCATTACCGGCAACGATCAAATAGGGGACTATCAATATTTAAGTAATTGGGCGCCCACTCCATTTCCCTATGATGGAGCTGCCGGCAGTTATCCCCAAAACCTGGCCAATCCGAATTATTCCTGGGAAATCAACAAAAAACTTGAGGCCGGATTGGAATTAGGATTATTGAAGGATGCGATCTTATTGACCACGAGTTATTTTCGCAATCGTTCTTCCAGTCAGTTGGTTGGGTACTCGTTACCAAGTATTACAGGGTTTACTATGATCCAAGCCAATTTGCCGGCGGTCGTACAAAATACCGGTTGGGAATTTCAATTCAGCAGTACAAATATTAAAACACCTAACATCTCATGGAATACGACACTGAACCTTACTATTCCAAAAAATAAGCTGGTCGCCTATCCGGATCTTGCAGCCTCAGCGTATGCCAATACTTATGTAGTTGGCAAATCCCTGTATATAAGGGAGTCGTTCGCTTATCTGGGTGTGGATCCACAGACCGGTGTTTATCTCTTCAAATCGGTTGCAACGGGCAAGCCAACAGCGAGCCCGGTCTACCCGGATGATCTTGAGCCAAACAAGAAAATTAGTAAACAATATTTTGGAGGCTTTCAAAATAATTTTAGATACAAACATTGGACGCTGGATATTTTTGTCCAAGTCGTCAAGCAAACCGGCAGAAGTTATATATCCACTTTTGGTGCACCTGGATTCTTCGGCAATCAGCCCTCCATTGTATTGAGCCGATGGCAAAAACCAGGGGATCATTCAAACGTACAGCAATTCACTCAGGATTATGCGTCTGCAGCCTATGCTGCATATACAAATGCAAATTATTTTGGAGACAATTCGATCGTGGATGCTTCCTTTATCCGTTTAAAAAACACGAGCATATCCTATCAAATCTCTGGTAAAATAATATCCCGTTTGAAGGTGAGTTCTTGCAAAATATTCTGTCGAGGGCAGAATTTATTTACACTGACTAAATACCAAGGCATGGATCCGGAGGCGCAATTCGTAAGCAATTTGCCGCCCCTGCGAATGCTGGTAGCCGGTTTCCAATTAACACTTTAATACCTCAAAAATGCACGACAATACCTCTTCCAATATTCGAATCCTATTTAAGAATATATTCTTCTTGGCATGTTTAAGTTCCCTAACTTTTTCTTGCAAAAAGTTTGTGCAGATTCCGCCGCCGGCGGGTCAATTGGTCAGTCAAAGTCTATTCGCATCGGATGCAACCGCCACATCAGCCATTCTAGGCATTTACAGCAGAATGGTTTCAAGCAATGGCTTTGCCAGTGGGGGAATTGTAAGTATTCCGGTGTTGACAGGGCTGTCTGGGGATGAACTTAATAATTATGCTCTAAATCCATGGCAAATTCAATTTTATACTAATACTTTATCAATTAACAATAGCTTGTTAGAGTCATCCCTATGGAGTGAGCCTTACCAATATATTTACACTGCAAATGCCTGCATAGAAGGAATTTCCGCTTCCGGTACTATAAGTAGTGGCGTGAAAAATCAACTCCTCGGGGAAGCAATGTTTATACGGGCGTTCTGCTATTTTTACCTGGTTAATTTATTTGGAGACGTTCCATTACTAACAGAATCTTCCTATCTATCTAATTCTAATGCCAAAAGAGAATCAGGAGATGATGTATACAAGCGGGTAGTAGCAGATCTGAATGATGCGGAAAATCTTCTGTCCGATGATTATACTTTTGACGGGGGTGAAAGAGTTCGTCCTAACAAGTCGGCAGCCCAGGCGATGCTTGCCAGAGTATTTCTCTACAATAAAGATTGGGCAAATGCAGAACGATATGCTGATACCCTCCTCAGTAAGACAAATGATTTCGCTTTGCCGCAGGATCTGGACAGTGTTTTTTTAGTTGGAAGTACGGAAGCTATATGGCAATTGAAGCCAGTTGCGCAGGGATATAATACCAATGAAGCAAATACATTTATTCTTACAGGGAGTCCTGTTATTGTGACCCTGAGCCCCCAATTAGTTGGTGCTTTCGAAACCGGCGACTTTAGAAAAAACCATTGGGTGCAAAGTACGGTGACTTCTGGCACGACCTATTTTTATCCTTTCAAATATAAAATATCTTTCCAGACCGGATCTTCTTCATTAGTTGAATACTCCATTGTCCTTAGGCTGGCTGAGCAATATCTTATCCGGGCTGAAGCAGAAGCGCAACAAAATGATCTTACGGACGCTGCTACCGATTTGAATACCATTCGTAACCGCGCAGGACTTGCCAATACAATTGCAGTAACGCAAGCGGATCTTCTCACCGCAATTCTCCATGAACGGCAGGTTGAGCTTTTTACGGAATGGGGGCATCGATGGCTCGACTTAAAAAGGACTCAAGCCGTAGATTCGGTAATGCCTTCAGTTACCCAGCTGAAAGGTGGCCAGTGGAATACAAATGAACAGCTTTATCCTATTCCTCAGCCAGACCGGCAATCTGACCCGAATCTTGGGCAAAACCCCGGGTACTAAATCATTAAACACGATTCACTAGACTTATTTATTATGCTTAACAGATTTATCCTACGGGTATTCGTGGCCCTGTCTTTCACTCTAATAGAATCCGCAGAGGCTCAGTCATTGAACGAATCGGTCTATCCTGTCGTCGGGAAACCCTGTCCGTACTTCTCCTTTCAAGATGTAGAGGATTCCCCAAAAAAAAATATTTCTCTGGACCAATTAAAAGGTAAACCCTTTATCTTGGATTTCTTTTCTACAGGTTGCACCTCGTGCTTTGCAAGTTTTCCAAAAGTCAATGCCTTAAGTCAAACTTATGCAGGCAAGGTTCAATTTCTCCTGGTAGGTCACGAGGATAAATATATAAGGCGGGCTTACAATACTTTCAAAAAAAGGGGGCATTTGGATCTTCCCCATGTTTACGATTCGTCTGTTTTTAAAACATTTAAAATTTACGGTGTCCCTTACATCCTATGGGTGAATGCCGAGGGCATTGTAACGGCAATTACCAGCAGTCCGGATGTATCCGAATCGAATCTAAATTCATTTGTTCAGGGTCAACCATTCCCCTTTTCGAATTTGGGTGAATTTCACCCTGAAACGCCTGCTTTTAATTATCATAAACCCTTTTTGGTAGATGCAAACGGTGGCCCAGACAGTATCTTTTTGCAGCGATCCTTGTTTGCTGCCTGGAAAAAAGGAATGGGAAATTTTACCCTCAATAAAATTGAAGATTACACTAGATTGGGGGTTCCGCTTCAAATTATAGGCTGGCCCCTATCGGCACTATATAAATTTGCCTATACCGACCGGATTGCAGATTGGACAGCTGAAGACACCGCTTATTACGGGAAGTACCATTACGCACCAGTTTATGAATTGGCCGACAGTTCACAATTCAAATTTGATTGGGAATTTGAATCTAATCAATTTTGTTATAGCCAGATCCTTCCCAAAGAATGTTCTAAACCTGAAGTAATGCTGAGAATTATGCAGGATGATCTCAAAAATTGTTTTGGTTATGAGGCAAAAGTTGAAGTCAGGGATATGCCATATCTACGTTTAATCCATAGGACCGATGCAAAACAAATTTTACAATCCAAGGGCGGAAAAACATCAGAGCAATCTTTTATGAGTGGAATTAATTTCCAGAATGGATCCATAAGGGAATTAATTAACATCGTAAGTTATAAAACATCGCTAGTATCAAAGGATCTACCCTTGTTGGACGAAACCGGCATAACCTACCCTATCGATATCCAGTTCGAGGCGATGATGACTGATCTACCTGACATAGAAAAAGCAATCCTCCCTTTTGGATTAGAAATCCTTCCAGGCCTTAAAGAAATGAAAGTTCTTGTCATTCGGGACAAGCATTAAAATATCTTAGATGTTCAGCTGGTATATCACAAGGTAATGATCATAAAGAGCGATTAATCGCTTTTTGTAAACCGTGAAATTTTTCACGATTTCATTCTGAAACCTAGAAATGTAAAAACTATATATGTAGTGCCCAGTCTCTTCATCGTAGAGATCAATCACTGAAGCCTGATCAAAAAGTGACCGATCTTCATTGTTCGCCATTAAACCAGAATGAATAAACAGGAAATCATCAGAAGCACAGCTTATTTTATTGACCAATACAGAATTTCCATTGATAGAGGACATTTTCTCTGGAATATCATATATGATGTGGATAACTGAATGGCTTACCGTGTCGATGGTTCTTGCCTCATAGATCACTTTCAGATTAGTATCCAGGCATGTAAATTGATTTCTGTAATAGTATGTATATATAAGGCGGTTCTTTTCCTGATCATATTGCAGCATTCCATCTGTGCTAAAAATACCGTCCCCTTGTTTTTCCAAAATGTATTCCAGCAGATGTTGACTTGGGAAATCGATTCGTTTTTTAATTAAAATGCTCTGTGCCAGTATGGGGTCATAGATTCTAAGGATCCAGGTCTTGCCGGAAAGTGGCACGGCAAATGAAAAATGAAGGCTGTCTCTACCGTAACGAAATAGCGTCGAATTATTCAGGTTACCTTCCAAGTAGGCAGGTGTTATGCCCTCGAAAACTGCTATTTTTGGTGAATCAATAATGAATCTTAAGGACGATTGAAAAATCTCTTTGATTGGAATAGATAGTACTGTAGTCTTTCTCTCCCTTAATGTTGTATCAAGGGTGAGATAAAGAATTGAATCAGTTGTATTCCCTAAATAAATCCTAGTAGAGGTTGTACCAGCAATAGAATAGCCATTTTTTTTAAAATGAACGGAACGCAGATAATCCAGTTTATGAGGTGGAAATAATCTTATAAAGCCATTCTGCCTCGCATTAATTCTGGGCGAAATTCTATAAAGCAATACTATGGAAACGATTCCAAAAGAAAAACAAATCAATAAACGTAAACCCTTTCTTTTATTCATTATTAAACTAGAGTAATGGCGGGGTAAAAAACATTGGTGGCTTTTCAGCCACCAATGAAAGGCCATGTTTCAGTCAGCGCTCCTAAAGGCTTGCATCGTACAATGCTCATCAAGAAAAATGCTTGAACAGACCATCCCATTTGGCAGAGTACAAGGAGATGTAATTGATGGACATCCTGTAAGCGTTTTCTGATAAGGACCAACAAAACGAGGTTTCATCATTTTATTGGTAAATGCGCTGCCAACGGCAATTGCGAAAACCGCGGCAATGATAATGTTTCTTTTTTTTGTCATGATTATTGTAGCTTTTTAAGCTCAAAAAGCTATAAAAACTCTTGTAAGTGATAAATTATCCTACTCTTTTTTCAGGTTTTCGGATTCCCCTGTTTTTGTTGCAACAAAATCTTCTTATTGAGATCAATATTTAACTGGAATATTCTTTTTTGAAAAAGTTTTCTGCTCTGGTAAAAAAAGAATAGCAAGGAGGGCCAGTGCTATAAAAAAGATATTAAACCCTATATGCGTATTCCAACTCATTTTTTCAAGTAGGCCGCCGCAGGTGCACGGAACAAAAGCGCTGAATTTAAGAATGGTAATGAGGTATGTTGTGAACATTGTCATTAAAGTCAAAGAGAGATAGAGACCAACCCATCGTATTTTTGGACCACATAATATAACTGCAATTATCATTTCCGTTACTGGTAGGATCCACGCTAGCCAGCCGGAAATACCAGCTAATACGGGAGACTTCCCCATTTCAATCCTAAAATGACGATAATCCAAAAGTTTACTTACGGCTGCATAAGTAAATAAAAGAATAAAAAGAATTGAAATAATTTCTACCAGCGCAGCCTTCTTCATGTGGTTGGGTTTAATTCATTTCTGGAGTTTGCCCGACAAGGTATATTCAAGTTTAATTCTCATATGCATCAATTCAGGCCTATAGTTTTTATCCAATCAGATCAGTTCTCAGATTCGAAGGAGAAAAGTTGTATTGTTTCTTAAATGATCGCTCGAGTGCCTCTCTGCTGGAATACCCGACTTCTTCTGCAATATCTTCCACAGATCTTTTTGTAGTCGTTACCAAATAACGAGCACGCTCCAGCACCTGGACACGCACGTATTCTGAAACACTGATCTCGAATAATGCCTTAAACTCCCTCTTCAGCATTGTCTCGTTGATTCTAAAATGCCGGGCAACCTTCTCCAGTGTATGATCGTGCACATTGGGAGATGAAAGAATATGATCTCTGATCTTAATCATGAGATCCTTGTGCGGAATATTTATTCTTTTCTCATCCTCCTCTTTTTGCAGAATGACCGAGAGGTATTCACAGAGCAGTTCGAGAATATACTTATGCATTTCCAGTTGAAGGGCCGCTCCTTTCTTTTCGCATGCCTTTAAATTTTGAATGATGGCGGCCGTTATATAATTCATTTTCGCTACCGCCATCGGCAAACCTTTGGAGCTGGCGGCCTGCAGGCGGGATACCAGGTCCTTTATCTCCGGCCGGATGGCGGTAAGTTCCTCGAGGTAATGGGGCTTCAATTCAATGTGCAGGGACTCATAAGTGCCCCGGTCAAACCAGGCTTCATTATAGCCTATCGGGACATAAAACATTTCAAAATTCTCTTTTTCCAAACGCTTGTCACCAAAGCCCGTGAGCTTGCAGGGAATATTTCCTTCGAGGGTGAACTGTAAGGCAATGGTCGGCTTTTCAGCCGAAGGGTAAAGACGGACAGCCTGCTGAATATCAAGTCTCCAAATAAAGATTTTAAATGCCGGTGTTATCAGTTCCTGGATCAGGGTGGAACCAAAATCGTGGCGTCTGAACCTGGGCCTGGACCATGGAGATACAAAGCGCAACCAATCAGCAGGGACAGTGTGCTCCTTTCCTGGAATTTCCGGATGCGTTGGATGAAAAGCAAGAATCAAGATAAAGGTTAAGTTCAGCCTAAGACGATTGAGAATTGAAAAGTTCCCGGTTTATGAGTTGGAATCGGTGATGAAAATCTAAGATTTTTTAGATTTTTTATAAACGTCTAATGGTAAACATTTACTTAAATACAAGATTACGCCTGATCATCTTTTTTTAATTTATTTTTCCCAACTCCGGATGAACTATTGAAAGAAGGCTTTGCAGGCCGCGCATATTTGCAGGAGATAAAACGAACGTCTGAAGGCCGGCCCCATTGAGCGGTCCGGCTCCTCGCCAGGTAGGGGCGGAAATAAATATGCCATGAATCCTTATTCCAAACATACCATTCAAAGAATCCGCGTAGAGGTGACGCAGCTCACAGTCGACCTCAGCCAGCGAATAACCATCCGGCAACTCTCCCGCAAAACCTGTATGAACAGCCGAACCCTGCAGGACTGCTTCAAATCCGTTTACGGAAAAACCATTTTCGATTATATCCAGGATTTAAGAATGGCCCAGGCTAAGGAGTTGCTGAAAACAACGGATCTCAATCTTCAAAGGATCGCAGAGTTATGCGGTTACCGGGAGTCATCCAATTTCTCGTTTGCATTTAAAAAAATCGAAGGGATCGGGCCCGGGCTGTGGAGGAAGGGGTCGGGGCTGGGCTGTGGAGCAGGGGAACGTGCGCGGGCTGCGGTGGAATGGGCGGGATCCGGATGTGGAGGAGGGGTACGGGCGCGGGTTGCGGAGGAAGGGGTCGAGCCTGGCCTGTGGAGGAAAGGAAAATGATTAGGAGGTTGTGTGGGTATCAGGTTAAGATTAAGATTAATGCTTTTAGGTTGAGGGGTGGGGTTGTGTTGGTTGGGCGAAAGTTGGGGATCGGCGCAGTGTTAGGTGGGGGAAGATTGGGGGTAGATATGGGGATTTCTGGGTTGGAGGCGGATGAGGCGGGTTTGGAGGCGGGGTCCATGCTGGCAGGGAGAAAGTTGGGGAATAGCGGTGCAGCCGAAAGCGATTTGCAGGTGCGCTCAGGCAGGCAAATGTTGGAGAATGGCGGCTGCTCTGGCGGTCGCCGGAATAATGAGGATTACGGAGGCTTTAATATGGAGCCGGCCGAAGGAGATTTGCAGGCATCATTTTCAGACCAGGTAGTACCCGATCCTCGAAAAGGGAAAAAACCGATTAGTCATTTTGCTTTGGAGAAAGCAGCGGAAGTAAAGGTGTTGTTGAATTCAGATCTGAGTCATCATTATCCCATTGGCAAACTTGCCCGGAAAGTGGGGACGAATGCTAAAACGTTGCAGGACGGGTTTAAGCAATTGTTTGGGAAAACCATTTTTGAATATGGACAGGGATTGAGGTTGGAGCATGGGAAGAAGCTGTTATCGGAAACTGATTTGGGTATTCAGGAAATTGCTGAAGCTTGTGGGTATGCGGAGCAGGCGAATTTTACGACGGCGTTTAGGAAAAGGTTTGGGGTGGTGCCGGGGGGATGGAGGAAGGGGGCAGTAGGATGGAATTCTTTTAAATAGAAAATGGAATAAAGATGTAACTATTTTCATTTTATCCCTTTGAGCTTTCTCTATAAAACAAGTTGGTTGAGAAATTACCGTGAATTGATCCAACCACAAATCTTTAATTTTGAATAATTTTATCAATCACATACATGTATGCCATTCCCCATCAACCTTACTTTTTCAATTCCCTACCTTTTTAATAACCAACAGATACAACTTTCGTTAAATGCGGGCTTAACTGTTCTTGTCGGCCCGAATGGCTCCGGAAAAACCCAAGTACTTAAGGCGTTGAAAAATCATTTAAAAGTGCATTCCCAACAGAGAAAAGTCAGATATTTATCATCAGGTAGGTTTGCCCAATTGGAATTTTACCGTTCAAATACAGATGGACAGACTAGCTATACCGATCCGTCCCATGCAAATTTTGGTGCCTCTACAATCACTAATCACCGACACCTATCGGAAACTGCAATTGGGGACTTCCAAACATTGTCAGCCAGGCCAGATATTCAAATTAAGGTCAAAGAACGACTGTCCAAACTTTTTGGCCGGGAAATCTACTTGGAGTGGCATCAAGGTAACCTAAGGGTGAATTTTACAACTACATCAGGCAGTACCTATTCATCCGCACAAGAAGCAAGCGGTTTATTAAACCTCATTTCCTTATTGGCTGCTTTATATGATGACGAAGTAGGTGTTTTATTAATTGATGAACCGGAAATATCACTTCACCCCCAACTTCAATCTTTTTATTACCGAGAAATTTTGAAAATTGCGGGTGACCCGATAAACAGGAAAAATAAAATCGTTGTTCTTAGCACGCATTCTACTGAATTTATCGCCATCCGCAAACCTGATGACATGATCAATTTGATATTTTTTAATACTTATTATCAATCTCCCGTCCAAATTCAAGCAAATGCATCTGAGCTTCAAAATCGGAAATTAAGATCTTTATTGACAAGATTAGGATTAAACCAAAAACTGGCATTCTTTAGCCATTCTCCATTACTGGTTGAAGGTCCAAGTGACCAAACAGTGTGCACAGCGCTTGAAAATAAATTAAACATTTACCTAGGGGCTGCGGGCAGTCAGATAGTGCCAGTGACGGGCAAAGGACAAATGCCCATTGTCAATAAATTCTTCAAACTTATCGGTAAAAAACCGGTGATCTTAACAGATATCGATTCATTAGCAGATAATTTAGAGTTAATTAATTCTATTCAATTTGATGAACAAACTTTACATAAGGTGACAGAGAGCGGATTTTCTTCTGTTTATTCCATGGCAAGCGGAATATATAACGATTATTGCCAGTTGATTCAAACTAATTGGGCAGATATTGCAGCAGATGCTGAAAAAACCAAAATCTGGTTGGGCGGAAATATTCCTGGTAATGAGATAATGTATAAAAAAAGGTCTGGTTTGTCTGTTGTCCTAAATGCGCCGGATGTTTATTTTGAACGACTAAATAGTGGAGCCACTTGGAAATCAATTGCAACCCGCTTAAAAGCACTTTTGGAGATTTTGGAATATGGTGGTTGTTTCATATTAAGGAAAGGCTATGTTGAAGATTACTATCTCTTCGCTATCGCTGACCTTAACAAAGATAAAGCTGAGACCGCTGTTGAAGAAATGATTGGCATAGAAGATACCACAGATATTGCAAGAATAAAATCACAATATTCTGATTTAATACGGGCATTGAAGTTTTCTGCCAAGGTACCCGAAATCGATGAAGCTGCCGCCTTAATTGACTTATTGTTGGCGATCGCTTCTCCCTCTATATACCGGTTGAAACCGCATACAACCAATGAGGAATTAAAAGCCTTAGCTCGCCAAATACTTGGTGAGCGATCCACCATTTTTGAGTTTGCAATTTCGCAACAAGGGGAGAGTGTCCTTCTCTCAATCGATAACACCTCTGATATTCTAGATGTCGAAGGTTTCCCGTTACAGTTTACTCCTACGTCAAATCCTCTTGAAGATGCAAGGCGTCATATCAAACGTAAAGACTAAAAACTTGGTCAGGAAACAGCATGCGGATTGGCTTTCTTACAAAAAACAAATCGGATATCGATGCATTAAAGAAAAGAAGTTCTAGAAAGGCTGGGTTTGATCTGGAGAAAATAAACAAACTCGAAAATCAGGCGATTATAACATTAAAAGCAGGCACACGTCATTTAGATCGATTCCTTAAGTAGTTCGCAAAATCATAATAAAAAAACCACTTCCGACCACACCTATTGCCTTAAACATGAATGCTTATAATAGCTTTTTAATTGTAGCGGCCCCGGTTACTATTTCATTTCCATAGCGCTTCATGTGTTCCGCATATTTTAAGAATTGCTGCTTATAATTGGCCATCATTTTTTCAATATTCACGAAGTCATCCTCCACTTCCATCAAACAGAAACGTATGGCTTGCGCTTCATCCAATGTGTTATTCATGCTTTTTTCAAGTATGGGTTGAACAAGAAACTTATTTGCAATATTTGGAGCGGTCGGATGATCCAACTTCCCCCAAGCAATTTTTATGCTCATTATTTCATTATAATAACTCTTGGAAAAAGAAGCCTGAGGTCTTCCGACCCAAGATTTAAACAATTCAAATGTTAGTTTTTCGAATTGAATCATCCCTTTATTCCGCCTTGCATTCAATTCATTATAATAGTCCAATACAAATTTAAAATCGGTGTTTGCCTTTTCCTGCCAGAATAGTATACTGGACAGTGACTTCCAACAGGCATAAAAGGCATTCAGTTTATTTTTCCTGTCAAACAATCTGAAAAATAATCTGTTTTCAATTCCGAAAAAAATGGACTCGAAATTCTTAACATAACCGATATCCTTAAAAACTCCTGGCTGATAAAAATCCACAATGCCCATGGTTAAAGGCTTTAGCCCGTCTGAAGTCAACTCATCGGCTGCTTGTTGATACCGTTTACCCTGAATAAAAGCGCTTGCGGCAATGTCATCCGTTAATAAATAAAATTGTCGCCGGATTTCGCGCCTGCTATTAAAATTTTTAACAAACGAATATAGGATGCTTAGGAGGCCTCCGGTTATAAATACCAATAGGGTGATCATAATAGGCGCTGACTGTTCATTGCTTATATGAAATACTCTATTAATCCAATGTTGCATGACAGCTAAATTACTAAATGCTTCTCACCTGGAAGATCTATCTATAAGCGACGGAATAAAGCTGGCCACTAGGCTTTCGACTGCGCTTGGGGTTTCGCGTTTCAGCCAGTGTTCGAGCATAACTAGGCAATATCAATTTGATTTCATAACATGAACCAGATCGATATTTACTTTTTGTTTAAGTTCCCTTTAATTCGCAACAATTTTATTAAGATTTCAATTGTACCTTCCGTCAGGGATCGCAGCGGATATGCTTTTCCGAGCGGAAAAGATCTGAGCGGAGAGCCCGGCCCGCAGGGGACGGCCAAAAAATCACCTACCCCACCCCACCCTCTCCCTCCACCCCTCCCAAATTATCGCCATGGCGAGCGTATCCAGTTCACAATAGTTCAGTAATGAATCCTGTATCCTTTGTCTTTCCGTATCCTGCATTTTTGCAAACTGCATTCGGGCATAAGCCGTCATGGCTCCCCCGCCATCCATAATCCATATACTATCATCCAAAGCCAGAATATACAATGACTATCCTCCGTGGGATAGCTCATTGTCCAAGTCACATGTTCATTTTGCCCTGGACAATGCAGCGGAAGCAAAGACTTTGCTGGATTCAGACCTTGGTCATCATTATTCCAAATCTAAACATGGAAGATGCTTTTGTAATAAACGCTTCCAATTCATTTTCAGTCATCATTTTATAATTTAATCACGTAAGGTGCGAAAAGCTAAATTCCGTACCTTGTATCTATGCCTAAAAAGCCTCCAAAAGTTAAAAAAGATAAGTCTCCAAACGTTAAAAGGCTAAACCTCCCGGATGACGAACCAGTCAGAATCAATATGTCCTTCGAAGATGCTATAAAGAAGGCTTTAAATACTCCGGTCAATTCCTAAAAGACTGTAAAGCCGCCAAAGAAGGTAAAAAAATGACCTTAAAGATTTTCTTCTCCCTTGTTCTTTGCAACATTGGTATTACCATCTTAACCCTTTTAGTTTGGGCTGGCGTGCTTTTTTTGTTTGAAAACAGTGCAATTTCTGTAAACCCCCTTATTGTAGCATGTTTAGTGTTAATGATTCAACTTTATATAAACTCCTGGATACTAGAAAGGCGATTAATATATGGGTTACTAAATATGATTTTTTGTCTTATTCAAATATTGGTCATTTGGTTCGTTGTATTATGGTATTTATTTAGAGGGATGTGAATAGAAATTTTTCTAAAATTCCACCTGTCCCAACATATAAGATCTAAGAATGGATATTCATAAAAAAGATATAACTGTACTCATTTCTAACGAAAAGACGCTTGTGAATTTAAAATGGTATCGTGGGGCAAGCAGATATAATAATGGAACTACTGTGTATAAGAACAAGTATAAACTCAGACTAATTTTAAGTAGAGCGAAGTATTTTGCGTCAAAATCCCACTAGTCCCAACACGTATATAGTTGCCTAATTAAAAAGGCCTCAAACCCTCCAATTAAGAAGAAAAAACAGGAAATTTGTTGTAATTCGTCACCTTAAGCAAAAAGCCCATCCCTTCAAAGATTAGGCTTTTGCTTTACAAAAATTAGAAATATGGAAACAATTAATGAGTACACAATCATTACCGCGATTTCGCCTCTTGAATTAATAAAGGCGGTAAACGATAAGATCAAAGAGAATTGGTATCCTGTTGGTGGCCTTTCAACTGTAGAAAGTGGGCCACAAACAACATCAACTCCCGGTATTTTAAAGAAATCAACGATTTCCTTACAGGCAATGGTGAGATAATTTCACCGGTCTTAAAAATGCGTTCAAGTATTTCGGCTTTACTAATTCTGATACCCCAACTCGGTGTTTTCAGAGAATAAGTAACGTTATCATTCTCCTTATCCCTTATTGGTTGTTGATTCCGGAAAAAGGCTCTAAGCAGAATCAGATAGGGGTATTCAGGAAATAGCTGAGGCTTGCGGGTATGCGGAACAGGCGAATTTTACAGCGGCGTTTAGGAAGAAGTTTGGGGTTGCGCCGGGGGGGTGGAGGAAGGGAAGTAAATAGGCTAGTCTATCCAAGGTAGTTCAGGACCTCCCAAAACCAGTGTTTTGGCCAGTGCTCAAGGCCACCCTTCACAAAGCCCCTGTTTTGGAATGCTGCTTCGCGGGATAGCTTTGCTGAGGATTTCAACTTACCGTTCATTCGTCTTCCAAAACAAGTGTTTTGAGCCAAAGAGAATAGGGAGAAAAGCGAAGGAAGTTTTACTAAACCTAAGTGTAATAATTACGCAAATAATTTCATCAATATTTGTCAGGAAAAATTCTATTCAATGGCCGTTTGATCATTCTTGTCAGAAGAATAGCAGTTATCAACAATTAATCCACTGAATAATTGTCTGCCTTTTGGAACGGCATGTTTCGTGCTATGTTTGCACTTGCAGAGGCGTAAGGCCGATGGTATGACGTTAAAGGTACGGATTATTTTGACGGTGCCGGGAATGACTAAGCGAACCAGAGATACGTGAGTTTCGCAGGATGCTCCCAGGAGTGTCCATATCACTTCCCAGAAGGCAATTAAAGTTGAGTAGTTCAGTACTTTCATACGTTTGTTGTTTAAACCCTCCCCAGCTTTTATTAGTTGGTATGGCCTAGTAAGTTAACTTACCGGGGTCTCGAAACCGAACAGTAATCAGATGATATTGCTAGGTTAGGGAGGATTGCGGTTTGGCCGTAATTCAAAATGCCGCAACCGGAATAATATTCGTTTGATCGGCTCGGGTGGAATAAGGTCAAGAAAGGTGCGAATCCATTATAGCTGCGGAGGTAAGGCTATGACCAATAGCAAATTTTTGCACATTAGCCGGACGCTACTGTCTGATAATGCCTCTCCGGCTAATGTCCCATTAAACCCAAAACTATGTTTACGGAAGAACTCTGGAAAGAATGGCATTTCCTCGAATCGAGAAATTATCTAACGCTGCATGGTAGGAAGAAATTCCTTAAAAAGGGTTATACCCACTTTGATCATAGGTGCTGGTTTCCTACAAATAATAGAATTTTAAAAGAAATATTAACAAACGGACTTAAAGAATCAAATTCTGAAACTCGAAGAATGCAATGGCACGCATTTACTCCCTTTATCAAACAATTACTGAAAACACCCCGATTCAGATATCAGGATGGGGAGGGTAATTATGATTTGGAATGTAAGATTCGTCCTATCTGCTTTGCTTCTCATCTGGACAGTCTCATTTTCGGGTTTTATTCATTTGGACTAAATAACAAATATCAAAAGTATATAATTGAAAAAGGATTTGATGATTGCGTTCTCGCGTACCGTTCGGATACAGGGAAGTGTAATATTCAATTTTCTAAAGAAATTTTTGATGAGGTAAAACATTTCAATCAAACCAAGGGAGGTTGCACGGCCATCGCGCTTGATATAAAAGGCTATTTTGACAATATAGATCATGTTGTTCTAAAGGAGAAGTGGGTTAAGGTATGGGGTGAAAGATTACCAGCCGATCAATTTAAAATCTTATGATGTACCCCAAAATTAAGACAGGTATTTAAGAATGATTTTTTCATCTTAAATTACCATAAATGACAAAGAAAAGCAGGCGCAAATTCGGCGCAGAATTCAAAGCAAAAGTAGTACTGGAAGCCTTAAAGGAGCGGTTGACGGTTGAGGAACTGGCCCGCAAGTATGAACTGCATCCCACACAAATCAATACCTGGAAAAAAGAAGCTGTCGCCAACCTGGCTGCCGTGTTCGGCGGGGGTAAGGAGGACGGTTCGGCTGATCTGGAAAAACAAACGGAGAAGTTGTACGCCAAGATCGGGCAACTGGAGGTGGAAAATGACTTTTTAAAAAAAAATTTATAAAAAAGCCAGTTTCAGAGCGTCGTGCCATGGTTGATGACAATCATATTATCCTGAGCATCGTAAAGCAATGCAGACTGCTGGGCCTCCATCGCAGCGGGCTGTATTACAAGCCCTGCAGTGAAACGGAGGAAAACCTGACCATTCTTCGCCTTCTGGATGAACAGTATTATAAAACGCCGTTCTACGGATCAAGGAAGTTGACGGCCTGGCTGAAGAAACAGGATTTTAAAATCAACCGCAAGCGGACCAGGCGTCTGATGGAGGTGATGGGATGGCAGACGCTCTACCGCTACAGGAATACCAGTGAGCCGGACAAGCAGAATAAGCTTTATCCCTATCTGCTCAAAGGACTTCGGATTGAAAGGCCCAACCAGGTCTGGGCCATGGATATCACTTATGTTCCGATGCGCAAGGGCTTTATGTATTTGTGTGCAGTGATTGATCTGCATACCCGCTTTGTAGTGAACTGGGGTCTGAGCAATACAATGACTGCAGAGTGGTGTAAACAGATTGCCGAAGAAGCTTTTGAATTGTACGGATGTCCTGAAATATTTAATACCGACCAGGGTTCTCAATTTACCAGTGATCTGTTTACCGGGCTCTTATTGGGAAGAAAAATACAGATCAGCATGGACGGCAAAGGCAGGGCGATTGACAATATTTTTATCGAGCGGCTCTGGAGATCGGTGAAGTATGAACACATTTATTTATACGTGGCAGAAGACGGCGTACAACTGTATGAAGGACTTAAGGAATATTTTTGCTTTTTACAATCACGAGCGGCCTCATCAGTCACTCGAATATAAAACGCCTGCAGACTGCTACCTGCAAAAAAAAGTAGCCTGACAATGGAGCTGTGATATTCCGCCGTAAAAAGAAGCGGCGCCTTGCTCTTTGAATGGAGCCGCCGCCGCTTCTTTAAACTGGTTCGAAATTATTATTTAATACAGATAATGAAGTTCTTTATATCTTAGTTAACCGCAATATCTGTCCTATAAACAGGGACCATCATATAAGATTTTATAAAACTAATATTTCCAATTGCAATAACCATTTATCCAGATCTTTATCAATTTTCCCTGGAATTCGGGAAGAGGCCTTAGACAATAACTTAATTGGGTACTTTTCAAATTTTGCAGGACCCATAAAAATCGACCCGAATTGGATTCTACGATTTGAAGCACATTTTATAGGTGGAGGAAGGCATTATAAAACGTGGGAAGTAGCAGATATCGGATTAATGGTCATTTTTAGAGAGAAAGGTAAGATTGTCAAGAGTAAAATGGCCTTTCTTCAATCCAAAAAATTATATGCAAATAGGTTAATTTCCTGGCTGTTGATCCTTTCGATAGAATGGGTATGGGTAAATTACTCGATACAGACGAAGAACATTCAGACATTGTGAGTACTAAAACTATGTTGTTTAATGAATCCTCAAAATATATGGCGTTAAAAAAAGGTAGTAGGCAGCAAGAAAGTATGTCCTATTTCGAAAAGGAATTTAATATGAAGATGTATTATCTGTTGTACAATCCAATGTCAATTCCCCATTCTATTATTTCACCCTATGAAGGATCTTTCCATGGGATAGATAATAAGATCGGTTGCAGGGTCATAAACAAAGCCTCCCTGGATGCCGCAATGAAATCATTGCCTAATAATCATTCTCCTTCCTTTAATGATTTGAAAAGAAAGCTAAAAGGAGATTATAAACAAAGTAAAAATGTCGGCGGCTGGCGTCTAGAGTATTTTGTTGTCGATCTGCTAATTGGTTGCAGCGAAGGATCGATTGATTATTCTCCGAACTTTAAAACATTGACGAAAATTCTAAATGCAAAAGTAGCACCCATCTCGGCAGCATTTTCAATAACTATTGATTTCGATTCCACCACTCTACCAACTTCAAAAAATACAAAGGAAATTTCCATTTAGATTCGCCTGGTATTCCACCTCCAAGATGAAAGCCATAAAAACATCCTTGTATTTCATCCCACATTCCAGGCAGTCGTTCTTCCCGTGCAGAAAAGTCGCAACTGTTATATCCAAATCTAAGGATTAAGGAATACTATCTATTGTTTCCGCTATAAGATTGCTCGATATCACCCCTCCTAAATTCAATCTTGCATGACCGGGATCCAAGGCTACCAAATCAAAATAACTATCGGAAAGAATGCCTACAATAAAAGGCACATAGATCGGCGGAATGGGTTTCCCATTTTCGATAAAAGGCAATGGATTTGGTTTCAAAATTACCAAACTGCCACTTGATCCTCCAAAAACATTTGCATCAATTAAAAATCCATTAAATTCCTCTGGCAACCATTCCTTAAATCTTTTATAATGCGCATTTCGAAAATCATCATTAAAATAGAAATCTTCAGATGGGTTACTGGCTATTATACCACTTCTAACTATTGGTGATACATTTCTCTTATCGTAAAAAATACTTGGATAACCTAAAAAATAAAGCTCCTTGCCTATAGATATTTGGTATTTTAATAACGTATCCTTCGTAGCAAGTATACTTGAAAAAATTAGGGAGCTGTCTAAATATTCAAAATGACCCATATCGTGAATGGAATTGAAATTAATCAGCGCGATGTCAGCGCCATTTTTCCCGAAAGTGAACAATTTGGTATAATTACCAGTGTTATCAAAAACTGGGATAACTACAGTCCTAAAACCACTGTTATCATTAGATTTAATTTTAAAATAAATATTTTCACACTGTCTATAATTCGGAATACAATGCTTAGTGGTTACGATATACAAATTACCACTATTCGCAGTTTTGCTTTTGTATATTAAGGTTCCAGTTCCAAAATGTTTTTCAACAGGTGATTTAGAGGAGTCATAAAATTCAATGATCCCCACGTTATTGGAATATTTTGATAAATAGTTTTGTGGAAATGAAAAGAGACACGATATGCAGTAAAGGAAAGTAATAAATAATCTAAGTTGGATTGAATTTAGTAGCATTAGTTGATAAATTAAATAATACGAATTATTTTAACTATGATCAGCTCAAATTTTAAGCAGAATTATTCCAAAATTTTGTTTATCAGATGCAATTAATAGTTAAGATATGTTTAATCACCAAAATCCATAAATTATCACAAATAAATATTTAATACAAGGTATTTCCCCCTCACAATGAATTAGTTCTTTGCTCAAATCCGTCAGTGATCACAGCGGATTTCCTTTTTCGTTAGAAAAAGATATAAGCGGAGAGCCCGTCCGAAGAGGACGGCCAAAAAATCGTCTACGCCACCCCTTCCTCCCACCCTTCCCAAATCATCGCCATAGCCAGGGTATCCAGTTCACAATACTTCAGTAATGAATTCTGAATCCTTTGTCTTTCCGCATCCGGCATTTGTGTAAACTGCATTCGGGCATAAGCCGTCATGGCTGCCCCACCATCCATAATCCCCATAGTATCATCCAAGCCTAGCATATCCAAAGATTCATTATCCAATCCCTCATGAATAGGAGGAAGGGTTTTGTAGGGATTAATGAAGTTGCCTGAAGCGTCATAGTTTATCCAGGTGTGGCCTGTAAAGTTCAGGCTGGACATAGCCGTCCCATAGACTGGCTGGCCATATTTATCCTGCAGATAAGGACTGTCCGCAAGTATCGCCGGCAGTACAGATTTGATCGAATTGGAACCTTTCATTAGGGGATGATAGTAGAAACGTAAAACCCAATCCAGCATATCAACCATGTCCCTACTGCCGGCAGTCCACTGAATTGCACTGCTGCCGGAAGAATGGGTGATCGTCTGAATCCAGGCGCACAACTCTTGCTTATCCGGTTCTGTTGAGCCCATAAGTTGTTTCCAGATAGCATTCAGGATGTTGTTTTCATGATTTGCGTAGCGAAAAATTGTTCCCTCGTCTTGGTCAAGTTCACGTTTCAGGGCACGGACAAAACCATAGTTGGGAAACCTGCCGGGTTCGGTATTTAGCCATTGACCGGCATGGCTGATGGTTCCATCTTCGTCCACGCGGTGGTGGGAAAATTGAAAAGCGATCTGTTCATAGGGCCTTCTGCCCCGATTAAAAGGTATCGCAACGGTGGTCGTTTCAAAATCGATGAAATGCAAGGGGTAGATGCATTTATCCATAATCTGCTTTAGTCCATCCCGGTCTATATAAGGACTGCTGTCACAGGTTGAGGCTTTTTCTATTTGCAAAAGCTGCCTGTCGAGCCTGGTCAGGCCTGTTTTGGTATTTTGATTTTTAGAAGGGTTTGCGGGCTGCAGTTGGGCAGCAGTTACCTGATCCAGGAAATATTGCTTGCGCTGAATGTATTCGTCCCGTTTTATATTCCATAAGCCCAGGACAGCCGGCCGCTCAAAATCGGATTCGCAAAATCCGGCCATTTCTATCCAGCATTCCTTAAATCCAGATTTGATTCCAAGAGCCAATTGCTCAGGACTGGCCTTAAATTCACATTTGCCACACTTAGCTCCAAGTGCCGCAGGCAGACGAAGGTTTTGAATATAATGTTCACTAAAGAAGTCAACCATCTTTTTAAATTCATCAAATGGCGCCATATCCTGCTTTCCATCAAAAATGCTTTGGACAGCGGCAGATGCATCCTGCCTGGTAAGCAAAGGGTTTCCAAGACTTTCTTTTGTTGTTCCCGGCGCAATGATTACCCTTGTCCTGTTCCCGAATTTCTCCAGGCTGAATAATTGGTTCAGACCTTCCACTGAGGCGATTGCCGTTTTATCTGCAAGCATCAGGTAAGGGTTAACCATTAGTTCAGGGTATGCTTTTTGAACCACATAAGCCTGGAAGGCGAGTTCAAAGAGGTATGGCTTCCATTCTGACATTAGGCCGCCTTTCTTATTTAAAAAGCTATCCTTGCCCGGTTCAAAAGATTTGGCTTTTACTTCGATCAAGTCCAGTCGGTTGCCTTTCTTTCTTACTATATCTGTCCGAATGAACAAATTTTCAAACTGAAATGCAGCTTCGAAAAGGATTGATTCCTCCCTGGCAAGCAGTCCGTCCGTTTGCGCGATAGCCATTTCCGGATCCATTGTTTCGATCAGGATACCAGCTTCTTCATACATTCTAGCTAATCCGCCTACCTGGAAACCGCCTTCTGCCAGGGCCTGCAGGAATGTGTCGGTAACTTTATTGTCGGCATATTCCGGTTTGCCTATGAAATAGAGTTTGGATGGGCATTCGAAGGCAAGTTTGAAGAGGGATTTCGTGAGGTGGCGCATTGGGGGCGATTCATCACTAATATACTAAATTTGGCAGGGCTAAGAGTCATAGGATTAAAAGTCTTTAAAACTCAGATCTTCATTCATGAGCGAATTTTTGATTAAGCAATATCTAAACGAGCTAGAAAAAATCATTCATTTTGGAGGAACTAAAAAGGAAACAGCAATACGCAATGCCTTCTACAATTTGCTGAACGAATACGCCAGGGCCAAAGGGTTAATGATTGTACCCGAAATAACGATAAAAACGGCAGCTGGAAAAAATGTCACACCTGACGGTACTCTGAAAGATGTTCTGCGCCAGGATTGGGGTTATTGGGAAAGCAAAGACGAAAGTGACGATATAAATGAAGAAATAAAGAAAAAGTTCGAAAAAGGTTATCCCAAAGAAAATATATTATTTGAAGACAGTCAGACAGCCGTTCTATTTCAGAATGGGTCTGAAGTGATGCGAGTACCGACAAGAGACCCGCAGGCCTTACATGAAATCATTACTTCCTTCATCAGTTTTGAACGCCCTGAAGTAAAACATTTCAGAAAGGCTATTGAACTCTTCAAGCAAGACATCCCAAAGGTTACCGAAGTTCTAAGAAACATAATTATAGACCAGGAGAAGAATAACACAGCTTTTCTTAAAGCAAGTGAAACATTCTTAAAATTGTGCCACGACAGCATCAATCCCAATATCAACAACGAGGATATCCGGGAAATGATCATCCAACACATCTTAACTGAAGATGTATTCAACACGATATTTGATGAGAATCAATTTCACAGGGAAAACAATATCGCGGGTGAACTAGAAAGTGTAATTCAAACATTCTTCACTGGTTCTCTTCGAAAAACCGCATTGGGATCAATCCAGCATTATTATCAGGCAATAAATGCAGCAGCCGCAGGAATCGCTGACCACCACGAAAAACAGAAATTTTTGAAGGTAATCTATGAGACCTTTTATAAAAGCTATAACCCAAAGGCAGCCGATCGACTAGGTGTAGTCTATACCCCAAACGAGATTGTTCAGTTCATGATCAAGAGTACAGATTACCTATTAAATAAGCACTTTAATAAATTTTTGGAGGACAAAGGGGTCGAGATACTTGATCCTGCAACCGGAACGGGCACTTTTATTTGCGATATGATTGATTATATGAGCAAAGACAAATTGAGGTATAAGTATAAGAACGAAATGCATGCCAATGAGGTGGCCATATTACCCTATTATATAAGCAATTTAAATATTGAATTCACCTATACCCAGAAAATGGGAAATTATGAAGAATTTGAAAATCTTTGTTTTGTATACACTTTAGACAATATGGATTTTGCTTATCGAGGAAAGCAAATGGACATCTTTAGTCCATTCACGGAAGAAAATAGCAAAAGAATAAAGAATCAAAATGACAAAAAAATTGCGGTAATCATTGGTAATCCGCCGTATAATGCAAATCAGGCAAATGAAAATGACAACAATAAAAACAGAGAATACCCTATTATTGATAAAAGGATTAAAGACACATTCATTTCAAATAGTACAGCCCAAAAGACTAAAGTTTATGACATGTACGCCAGGTTTCATCGATGGGCCTTTGATCGGCTTGACAATAATGGAGTAATTGCTTTCATTTCCAATAGAAGTTTTATTCACAGTAGAACATTTGATGGATTTCGGAAGACGATTCAGGATGAGTTTGACCTTGCATATATCATTGATACAAAAAGCGATATTAGAGCAAATCCAAAATTAAGTGGAACGACGCATAATGTCTTTGGAATTCAAACCGGAGTTGCAATAATGTTTTTACTAAAAAAGCTCAGTAAAGCAAAAAAGAAAGTCGGCAATATTTATTATGCTTCAATGGAAGATGAATGGAGAAAAGAAGCTAAACTTCAATGGTTGTCAGAAAATCCTCTTCAACAAATCTCCTTTAAACACATACAGCCCGATAAAAATAATAATTGGATTAATCAATCTGATAATGATTTCGATGATTTCATTCAGTTGGCTTCAAAAGAAGGAAAAACCGGGAAAACCTCTAAACTTCTTTTTCAAATTTATTCCACAGGTATAAACTCAGGCAGAGATGAATGGATAATTGATAATAACAAATCGACCCTTGAGAAGAAAATGGAGTTTTATATATCTGAATATAATAAAAATGATGCTGCTACAATTGACTATGATCAAAATATAAAATGGTCTCGAAATATCAAGGAAAAATTAAAAAAAGGAAAGAAGGAAGAATTTAACAAAGATAAAATTGTAAGAATAGCTTATAGACCTTTTTCAAAAAATTGGTTATACAACTCGAATATATATGTAGATGAAAGAGGAAACTCAAACGAGTTATTTGGAGAAGGGTTAAATTTTCCAAATATAGGATTTGGGTTTACAGGACCAAATTCACAAAAACCGTTTTTATTACAAGGAAATAACACGGTGACTGATTATCACTTTGTTGGAGCTGCTTCATCAACCCAATTTATATCCTTTTATAGATACAATGAAAAAGGCGAAAAAAATGATAACATAAGTGATTGGGGTTTAAATCAATTCATTAAAAGGTATGGGAGAAAAGGAATAAACAAAACTGGTATATTCTATTACGTATATGCGACCCTATATAATCCCAATTATCGAATAAAATATGAACTTAATTTAAAAAGAGAATTTCCAAGAATACCATACTATAAAGATTTCATTAAGTGGAGCCATTGGGGGGAAATTCTTTTTGAATTGCATGTAAATTTCGAAAATACTAGGCCTTATAGTTTAACGGAAGAAAATATTGCTATCCTAGCCAATCCTAAAAGTAAACTGAAAGCAGATAAGGCAAATGGCAAACTCCTCTTGGATGAAAATACAACACTTAATGGAGTTCCTACAGAAGCATGGCAGTATAAGCTTGGCAATCGAAGCGCATTAGAATGGGTACTATATCAATACAAAGCAAACAAACCAAAAGATCCAACTATTGCTACAAAATTTAATTTTTATAAATTCTCAGATTATAAAGAACAAGTAATTGATTTACTTAAACGAGTCTGCACTGTAAGTATTGAAACGATGAAGATTATTGAAGAAATGAAAGCAGACAAAATATAAGGAACCCAAGAGGGATAAAGCTTTCCCAAATTAATGAAATGGAATTCTAACTAAGGATTAATGGCATGACCTTCAAGAAAACAATCAATATTTTTTTAATAGATGGTTATCCTAACGGAAGGCTTAGTTACGAACTATCCAACTGGTCCGGGAAAGCCTATAAAATACCAAGAATTAAGGTTAAGGACTGCACTGATAGGCCATATTTACAAAATACTGGCGTTTACTTCCTTTTTGGGAAAGGGGAAAATGAAACTTCTCTCGTTTATATCGGAGAAGCAGAATCGGTTATCGTTCGCCTAAATCAGCATCTAAATCAAAAAGATTTTTGGAACGAAGGAATCATTTTCCTGAGTAAAGATGAAAATTTAAACAAAGCACATATCAAATATCTCGAAAATCGGCTACATGATTTGGCTATCAATGCGAAACGATACGAAGTAATAAATTCAAAAACACCGACGCAATCTTCCCTTTCTGAACCAGAAAAGGCTGAAATGGAAGAATTTATTGAAAATATCAAGCTACTCGTAAATACCCTAGGTCATAAGCTTTTTGATGAAAAAGAGAGATTCAATCCAAAGAAAGGGGGTCCACATTCTACATTAAATCTGTACGAGGAGCAGAGGCGCAAGGGCAACCTAGTTCGGATGAGTTCGTAGTTTTCAACGGGTCAAAAGCTGCTTCTTCCACAGTTGCATCCATTTCACCATCTTTTGCCAATTTTCGCTAATCACTTATAGATAAGGGAATTTTGAAATTCTGTCCATAATATTATGAGTTTACCGAATATTATATCTTTAGCAGTCCATCTACAGCAGCTGCAATGGTTATGGGTCGTAATGCAAATGGCACGATAGAATGGAAAATTACCTACGGCAAAACATTAAAGGAGTTTGATACAATTGAGAAACTTTAAAAGAGTAATAAAAAATCAATCTTTTACCTAGCAGCGCATAAATACCATAATTATGACTCATCAGCAAAAGGAGTTCTTACGACTCAATATTATCCTTCAGCATGATTATACAGGTATTTCTGCAAAAATATTGCCCTATGATCAATTAAATAATGTTGTACTGGCCTGTTATTGGTGCAATAACGCGAAAACTGACACTTTTACTTATGAAGAATTTAAGGAAGTGGGAAAGGTGTTCGCCAATATTTGGAAATACTGGATGGAAAATGAAAATTGAAAAGTTGACAATTTACTAGCTCTCCTAACTTTATTTATCTCACCTGATGAGTAGATCTGCCATTCGAAGTAATGGATTTATGCCCACTTTAGGTTTCCAAGGTCAATATTCGACAAAAACCTCAATCAATCATTTTAACGCCAATATTTTCAATACCTTTTTATTGTGACAGCCGTCATAAAGTGTAATATTACTGGTCATAATTCGTTATAATCAGGTAATCCCAACACGATTCCATGAATAAAAATTCTGCACAAAAACGAATTAAATTCTGGGAAGATCTATCTATAGAAACCTGTGAAGCTTTCGAGAAATATGTTGCTTCTAATTTTTTTCCGGAATACTTATATGAAATTCTTGAAAAAACGCCTGATTTCAGAACTAAGCTAGATAGATTCATCCGGTCTTCATTAAATCCTTACTATCGCTTTGAAATTAAAAATGCAAATATTCAGTTTTGGGTAGAATGTAAATTTCGTGGCAACAGTCAAAATAGCAACTTAATAAGTGTTTTCAAACCTGAACAACTCTCAAGATACCAAACCTATCAAAATTCATTTCTATTTCTTTGCACCTACAAGTATAAAAGAGAATATCAATTTCTTGTTCCTATAAACGATATAAAAGGGGACAGTCTTTACCTTTCTTTTTTGGAACCCTATAAACTCAACTTCAATTTTCCTGTAAAGCCTGAATTGCTCATGAAATATATATCGTGAATGGAAATACTTAAGAATAATAATGCCACAAATTCCGTCAGGGATCGCAGCGGATATCCTTTCTGAAAGAAAGATATAAGCGGAGAGCCCAGCCTACATGGGACGGCCAAACCATCATCTATCCCACCCATTCCCTGCAACGCTCCCAATTCATCGCCATAGTCTGTGTATCCGGTTCACAATGCTTCCGCTGTCCCGCTATCCATAAACCCAATGATGGTATCCAAACCCAGACCTGCCTACTATTCTCCGTCTGCCTACCGGTATCTTCTCTGCCAATGGGGTAAAGACCAATCTTCTATTCTTTGATGGCAAGCCCTCCAGTAAAGATCCCTGGACCAAGGAAGTCTAGTTTTATGATTACCGGACCAATGTTCATCATACCTTAAAAAAGAATCCGCTCAAGCTGGATGACCTCAAAGATTTTATAACCTGTTATAATCCAAAGAACCGGCATAAACGCAAAGAGCTTATTGGTGATGTTGATCCCGAAGGCTGCTGGAGGAAATTTACTTATGAGGAAATTATCTCGAGGGATAAGACTTCTCTGGATATTACCTGGCTAAACGATAAGTCATTGGCGGATCTGGATAATCTCTCTGACCTGGATGAGCTGGCGGCTGAAATTGTGGAAAATCTGGAAGTTGGGTTGGAAAGTTATAGGGCGTTTGTGCCGGCGTTGGGGAAGTGATAAGTAGGCTAAAATGCCGACCTTTATTAGAATAAAGTATTATTATGTCTAATGCATTGATAGGAGCCTCTCTTAGCCCAATAAATTCATCGAAATACTCCAAATTCTAAGTGCAGTATATCAACCCATACTCGCTTTTAGGTTTTACAAACCAAGATCTAAGGCAAATTGATGCAAAGGCCATATTACGTGAAAAAAAGAATCTCTTAAATGAAATTGAATTAAGTAATACACTTACCATAAATTATAAAGGAATTGAAATAACTAAATCAGATTGCATAAGGACAATTGATGAACTTGATAACAAAGACAAAAGGGAATATCATTTCTTCATATTCCAACATTCTTATCTAAATGATTTTCTAACAAAAGGGGATATTTCATTTTTCGAACAATATAGAATAGAAAGTATCTATTCGTCAATACCATTTATTAATTTTATTAGCCCCTATTTCACATTTCAATATGGAAAATTATTGAATGAAAGTTTTAATCAAGGCAATATTAAAAATACTGCCAAAATACTATCCGTAAAACCAATATCAAACCAGGAGCACTTAGAAAGCTGTTATAGAACTACCTATTCCGTCCTCAGAAATCAAGTTAAGGAAATTGATAATATTAATGATGAAATAAAACATCTTAAAGGGAATTTTGATGAAAAGGGGTTAGACAATTTACCGAAACAATCATTAAGGATTATCAATGTCCCATTACTTAACATTCTTCCATTCTATTTCCAAAACGTAAGAAACCAAATTGCCGAGTCTATTAATTCTCTTTCTACAATAGTTTTTAACAAACCTCACAATAGGATTTCCCCTGCTTATGAATTGATGCAAATTGCAAAGAGCATTAAGACTGACGGTTTAATAGAACAAACTATCACGAAAGACTATTATCTAGTTGAGGGACAATATAACGACAAGATCAACGAATCTAAACTAGAAAAAGAACAGCCAGGAATAGCAAAATATCATTTGATAATTAATGAAATAATTGATAAAATAAAACAAGTAGAAAACAAAACAATAACTGCTTCCCAAGTTGATTTATGGGTTAATTCTAGGATATCCATACAGGAGCTAAACTTTCTACCACAATCAGCACTCAAAGTAAAAAATGAAACGGCCTTGTATCTGAAAGAACTTTCCATTACGGTCTGGAATAGTCTAACTGACATAAATCTTGCGGTCAAAATTATATCACGCGCATTAGAAATTAAAGTAGACGAAAACACAAAGGCCAATCTATCTAAAACAAAAGTTGAATTAAATAGTTTAAAGCTAAAAATCCAATTAAGAAACAGTCAAAGCTCAACTTCTCGCAGCCCAAAGCAAATAAATGGCGCAGGCATTATGATAACCGTCGTTGCTGTAGTTATTTTTTATGCCATTTGTAATTCACCAAGCTCGACCAATTCTCCAAGCGGTTCAGGGTATAGTAATTCGAATAATACAAATTCTACCCCTCCAAATATTGATTCAGTTGTAGCAACAGCCGATTCCTCCTCATTATCCACGAAACCAATTGCCACTCAAATAACTGATTCATCTGCGATTAGCATCGATATTACAACCATAAATAAAAACTTAACAGAATCTTTACCAGTTTTTTTGCACGTATCAATGGCAAACGGGAATATTCCTAATTGCCACAATTTTGAATCGGAATATGATGATACCTTGGATAATGAGCTTATTATTTCGTTAGGACTTACTGATGCAGCTGTAAAAATTATTAATTATGAAACAAATGCCTGTATTCGATATGTATTTATAAATAGTAATACTAGTTATACAGTTAGGCATATCCCTCAAGGGAAATATTATCTAAAAATTGCGTACGGTCAAGATTGGTTGGTAAAAAAAGGTGACTCAAATTGCAAAGGACGATTTGCTTCACATTCATATTATAAAAAAGGAGAAGAAATCCTAGATTTTAATTTAATTTCAACATATTCGGGCTACAGGATACCAAGCTTCTCACTTAAATTAGGTACCTATTCCTCAAATGAAAATTCAAATAATTTTAATACAAATAATATCTCCGAGTTGGAATTTGAAAATAACTAGCTATGGAATCATTTAAAATCCCCAGGTATTTGCCTTTCATCCTAAATCAACTATTTGAAATAGAAACCAAATTAAAATGTATTAATGAAACTAATTCAATTCAAAGAAATTTGGACAAATTGAAAGGATATTTTGAAACAGAGGTTTTGCAAGATGGGCAAGGTTTAGTTTACCATAATCCTATTGGGGAACAATATAATGAAACAAGATCGGATTGTGAAGCAAATATTTCCGGTGCCAACCATGAAAATCTAGAAATAATCGAAGTTTTAAGGCCCATAATATATTTCAAGTATGGGAACACACAGACGATAGTTCAAAAAGCAATCGTTATTGTTCAATCAAAGAATTAAAAATCAGAGATAATGGAAAAGATGATAAATTTTGGCATCGATCTCGGGACAACCAATTCGGCTATAGCTAAATTTGTGAGGGGTGAAGTTGAAGTGTTCAAAAACCCTTTGGAAACGGGCAAGGAGACTATCCCCTCTGTTATTTATTATAAGGCAGACAAAATCATAGTAGGTAGCCGGGCCAAAACATATCTAGAAAGGGACGCCAAAAATGTTTTCGCCACTTTCAAAAGAAAAATGGGAACTACTGAAAGCTTCAAAGTCAAAAATACCAATCAGTCCAAAACACCTACTGAACTCTCAGCTGAAATATTGAAAGAACTGAAAGGATTTGTTCAAACTGGTGAAAAAGTTGACGCAGCAGTAATCACCATTCCAGCATCGTTCGATGTAATTCAATCCAATGCTACGAAGGAAGCGGGCTATTTGGCAGGATTAAAGCAGGTGATTCTACTGCAGGAGCCAATTGCAGCGAGTCTTGCTTATGCAAATAAACATAAGGAAAAAGACCTCAAGAATGGTCAGTGGCTTGTATTTGATTTGGGAGGGGGAACCTTTGATGTTGCTTTAATTAAGATTAAGGACGGCGAAATGAAAGTACTCGACCATGAAGGCGATAATTTTCTTGGCGGATCGGATTTTGACAATCTCATTGTAGAGCAATTCGTTATTCCTTTTCTTAACAAGAATTTCACTTTCTCCAGCCTCGAAAACGAGCTGAAAAGCGCCAGTGGAAAACGTAATAGCCTTTATTCCAGATTACTTTGGTTGGTTGAGGAAGCGAAAATTTCCCTTTCGAATAGAACATCTGCTGAAATTGAACTTCGAGATATCCAAGACGACAGCAATAAAGAAATCGATACTAGTTTTGACATTACTCGTTCAGAATTTGAAGGTTTGATTAAAAATTGCATTGACCTCACAATTGAGATGATTAAAAAAATCCTTGTCCGTCACTCTCTAAAATCCTCTGATATCCAATTTATCCTTATGGTTGGCGGCTCAACTTATATTCCTTTTGTGAGAAGACGAGTGGAAGAGGTACTTCAAATTCCAATTAATTGCGATATCGATCCAACAACAGCAATTGCCATAGGAGCAGCTTATTATGCTGGAACCAAAGAAAATACTTCGGACCGGGAAAAGCCCCAAAAATCGGTTTCAGACATAAAAATAAGATTGGCTTATCAAAAGACTTCCCAAGAAGAAGAGGAGATTATGGCATGTAAGATCGATGGAAATATTGAAGGCCTTTTTTATCAAATTACTAGGGAGGATAAAGGATTTGACAGTGGAAGGAAAAATCTTACCGCCAGGATTTCTGAAGACC
Source organism: uncultured Chitinophagaceae bacterium (assembly GCA_963705005.1). Classification (GTDB taxonomy): domain Bacteria; phylum Bacteroidota; class Bacteroidia; order Chitinophagales; family Chitinophagaceae; genus Puia. The sequence continues at coordinate 862,149 of CAVPIO010000004.1, read as the reverse complement.
TTCCACTCGTCAAAAATTCATATAATTTTTTTAGGCTAACTATTCTTGATGGACATAACAATATTATACCAACTGATGCAGAATTAATTGGCATAGCGCAGGGAAAATATAATGTAGCTGGGCAGCCATTGCCGAATGATATTTGCCTTGAGACCGATGCCGATCTTGAAATCGACACTAATTCAACAAAGCTTGATTTATACTTTCAGAAAAACACAATTCTTCCGCAGAAACGAAGCAAAACATATCCTCTTCGAAAAACAATTATTAAAGACAGCGAGGATAAAATTGTCATTAATGTTTTAGAGGGTCCTCACACTTCATTACCTGAGGCAAATCAAACAATTGGCTACTTAGAAATTTCTGGAAAGAGATTTAGTAGGGATATTTTACGCGGTACTGATATCGAGATTACGTTGGAAATGTCAGAAAGTAGAGATCTAATGGCTACTATCTATATCCCAATGTCAAATCAACAATTTTCTGAGGTATTTAATCCATCAAACAGACATTTAACAGTCTCAAAACTAAAAGACGATGTTGAAACTATAAGTTTGAGACTGGATAATGAAATCAAAGATGCCGTTATCAGAGAGGATTATGAAAGTGCAGAAAAGCTTAAGAATCTTAAAGGGCGAGTAGAAGTTTTAGTCCATAATTCAAATGAGCTGAATGAAGATGATGTCACGGACAAGAAATATCAATTTGAGGGTAATAAAAGGCAAATTGCCCAGGAAATGGACGAAGCAACAAGAAATAAAAGAATATCCGTTTTGAAAAATAATTACGGTGAATGTAAAATATGGTGTAAGGAAATAGTGGATGAGAATGGAAATGATCACGATCACAAGATATTTAATGAAATTACCGGCAGAGAACAGGCGTTTTTGAATTCGATTACTCCCATTAAGGTAACGGAAGCCATTGATCAATTGACTGATTTAGGAGCTACTATACTTTGGAGAACCCCCACATTCCTTGAAGCTAGATTCAAGCGATTACTAGAAAAACCCCAATTATTTAATGATCAAGAACAATCCAAAAGTTTAATTGAAGCTGGGAATCTCGCAATCCAGAATAAAAATTTTGACAGATTAAGGGAAGTCAACTTTGGGCTGATAAGTTTATTACCTAAAACAGCTCAACAAGAAGCCAGAACAGGCAAAATTGGTTTTTAGCTAATATTTTTATGTGAAGTAGTCAAAAACTTTCATATTCAAAACAATGTGGTCTTTATGTATGAAACCAAGTGAATATCCAGCAAAATGAAATCAGAAATTGCAACCTCTTAATACTGGTAATTATCCAATAAACAAATCTGTAATAAAGATACTTGGTAATATATAGGATCCGAATTATTCTTTTACTTTAAGTGAGCATGGAGTGGTATAGGATCAATAAAAGAAATGAAAAAATTGTTTAGATAAAGGCACTATGCGAGATTTCTGATATGAACTGGAAAATGAGATAATATATACTGATGATGGAGGAACGAAGGCAACGGACTCCCGCAAAAAAAAGATATGGCGACTGCGGAGGCAGTCAAATAGGTCGGAGCATCTGACCGGATATGTTGGCGGGGCCTTGGCAATGCGGATAGCAATACTTACAGATCTTGTTTATAAAGGTTGCCCAGGTTCGTCAATTTTCGTCCCATCCTGTTTTCCGCATCCGTTTTGGCCCGCGTCTTTTCTGCAGGCGGTAATATCTTTTCAAGTTCCTGAATCTCCACAATCATTTGTTGTTGGTCGGGAAAGGAAAAGTCCCGTTTAGTCTCGTTATAAATCAGGAACCACATGTACGACTGTTCGTAATTTCTCGGGATGATATCCCCATCTCGGTACATCCGTGCGAGATTGGCGCGAGCGGAAGTGATTTTCCCACTCAAGCCCAGGTCTTCTGGGTTCGGCATCCTGGCCAGCCGGATTGCCCATATAAGCATACTATCTATGTTTTTTCCGGTTCCGGTTCCATTCATGTAGCAGGTGATCACATTGAACATACAATCCTCGTCTGCTTGCTCCGCGCACTGCAGTGACCAATAAAATGCCATTTTATTATTTTTTTCAGTACCCCTGCCCGTTCCATAACTGTAAGCGATTTTAAACTGGGCGTCCTTCCAACCCTGTTGAGCCGACTTCAAAAACCAAACATTTGCCAGGCTATCATTTTTTTCAACCTCAACACCTCCCTGGAAGGACACTCCATAATTATATTCCGCTTCCGGATTTCCTTTTTCGGCGGCCAGCTTAATGAGCGAAACGGCTTTCTTATAGTCCTGTTTGTTAAGTGCTTCTTTGGATTGGCGATTGAGTTCATCGGCAGTTTGAGCATTGAGGGAGTCAGAAAGCAATACTGAGGATAGAAGAAAAACCATTTTCATACAGGAAAGGTAGGCAGTTTTTTGGCGGCCAATTAGCGTTTAAAAACTAAATTTCTTAGGATAAGAAATACTACATATTTTAGTAGTCCGATTTACGGATCATTCACCTTCATTTAAAACTCATTTTATGACAACAGAACAAATTGCCATCCGCCTGAAAGAACTTTGCGACCAGGGAAAGTTCGAACATGCCCTCAAAGAACTGTTTTCTTCAGATGCAGTAAGCATTGAACCGAACGAAACACCTGACTTTGCCAGGGAAACGAAAGGGATTGAGGCGATCCTTGCCAAAGGAAAAAAATGGAACGAGATGGTGACGCAACAGCATCTATTTAAGATCTCCGAACCACTCATTGCCAATGATTCTTTTGCGCTGATCATGCATATCGACGTGACCACGAAAGGTCGTGGCCGCATGAACCATACGGAACTTTGTGTGTATAAGGTCAGCGGCGGCAAGATTGTATCAGAGGAGTTCTTTATGTGAGGACGGCAAATTGATCCTAATTTTGTCCCATGGCTTCCATCCCCGCCAATTCCAATATAAAGCACGTTTTCGTTCTGATGCTGGAGAACCGTTCCTTCGATCATATGCTTGGTTTCTCCGGTCTGAAAGGAACGAGTGCTGAAACAGGCAAATCAATTTCCGTCGAAGGTATCAATAACTCAAATTCGAATAGCTACGATGGCATTATCTATCCTGCCACTGGTGATGCGGGCAATATTATGGGTTATGATCCCGGTCATGAATTTCCGGATGTATTAGAGCAGTTATGCGGAGCTGGAATAAAATATAATGGTGGGATCTATCCGACGGTTAACAACAGCGGTTTTGTAATTAACTATGCAACTACAACCTCCCCAGGGGAAGGAGGTGCAAAAAAGGATTTTGGGGAGATCATGAAATGTTACGGAGCCGCGGCATTGCCCGTGCTTAACGCGCTTGCAGAACAGTTTGTCGTTTGTGACCATTGGTATGCCTCTTTGCCCGGACCTACCTGGCCCAACCGGTTTTTTGCACATGCTGCTTCATCGGGCGGTCTCGATCACAGTCCACGCACAGTTGACACACTGGAATGGGAAGCCCTCAAAGGATTCAGTTTTGCTGGCGGAACGATTTATGACCGTCTTGATAATGCAAGACAAAAATGGAGGATATATCATGGAAAAAGGGAACCGCTCGTTGGTTCCATCGCGAGTGTTGCCGCCCTGAAAGGGATTCATCTTGGCCAAACAAATCCTTATGAAAATTTTGCCAAAGATGTCAACGGTGATTATCCCTACGCCTATACTTTTATTGAACCCAATTACGGCAATATCATTAATAATTCCTACGCCGGTGGTACATCCCAACATCCCATGGACGATGTAAGAAGCGGGGAAGGGTTAATTAAATCCACTTATGAAGCAATACGCAGCTCACGGATATGGCCATCCAGTCTGTTCATAATTACCTATGATGAGCACGGCGGTTTTTATGATCATGTACAGCCTCCTGCTGCTCCGCCTCCAGGCGATACAGTACCCCATAGCAAGTATAATCAGTATGGTTTTGGTTTCGATCGGTATGGCCCAAGGGTTCCAGCGCTCGTAATATCGGCCTATACGCCTAAAAGTACGATCAGTCAGCTGGCTTATGATCATTCATCCATTCCTGCATCGCTGGAAAATATTTTTAAAATGCCAGCTCTTACAAAACGCGATGCAAAAGCAAATAATATTTGCACGCTGGCGTCGCTTTCCCTTGCGAGGACAGACACGCCTGAAAAATTGCCTGAAGTTCCAATAAGTTCGACGGTTGAGGCTGATGCTCGTGCAAATAAATCTGCCCCAGCCTCAGATTCAGACCCGGTTGACGGTGGGAACCTGCCCGGATTCTTATATGTTGTTTTAAAAGCGAAATTGGAGCAAGAGCAAGTGGAAGGAAATAAATATCAAATGCTGGACGATTTTACCGGGAACATAAAAACCAGGGCCGATGCAAAGAAATATATGGAAGAAAATTTACCGGGGTTAATGAGTGTAGGGAAGAAATAATAAATAGCGAACAAAGCGGGAACCCTCCCGTCCCTTACTTTCCCTTATCCGTCCGCCTTTTTACCGCAAACCGCATTGCCCGTATTGTCATTTGAAAGTTTCATGTACAAAAAAAATTAAAGGAGCGCGATTGCATCAGTTTACTCGGAGGCATGTCTCCCAAAACACTTGTCAAATATCACAGGAAAGGAATTATGAAGTCCCATTAAAATCCTATAATTTATGAATTTATATTTCTTGCTAACTTTGTCTGCGACGCCATTTCTGCCATGCACCTGTAGACCACAACGCCAGGAAGATGAGAACGAATTGAAACGGTAATCGAATCCAGCGCTTTAAATCTGAGTTTAAACCGAAAGAGTCCCTGTGTTCTGTCAATTGGGCGATATTCCCTGGAAAAACTAAAATAAAAAAAACAGCAACGATCCAGCCTAATTGAATCCGTTGTTTCACGAGAAAGATCAGGGAAGCACCCAGCAGTATTTCGACAATGCCGGATAAAAAGACAACCAAATCAGGACTCATCGGTAGCCACGAAGGCACTTGTGCCTGGAATGCACGTCTTGAAAATGTTAGATGCCCTATACCGGCCAAAATCAGGAAAAGGCCGAGCAGTATTCGTGTCGCTGTTTGACCCGGACTAGGTTTATTCAGTTCACCTCGCATATGCAAATATCGTTTTCTTAGGGTTAATGAAGGAGGATTGATATAATACTTGGGCTACGGTTACTATCTCAACTCTATTATTTCTTGCACTCATAAAGAAAAAGAAACCGGCGGACTTAATATTTCATAAGGCAGGAGCAAATATAATCCCGTCAGGGATCGCAGCGGATATCCTTTTCCGTCTCGGAAAAGATATGAGCGTAGAGCCCGGCCCGCAGGGGACGGCAAAATAATCCTTACATATATTATCAATAAATTCGCCCTCCAAAGCCATCTTATGCCAATCCGCATCTTCGTAACCGGGGGGACTTTCGACAAGGAATATAATGAAATCACCGGCCAGCTTTACTTTAAGGAAACCCATCTGCCGGAAATGATCGCCCGCAGTCGCGTAACTCCCAAGACCACTGTCCAAACACTCATGATGATCGACAGTCTGGACATGAAACCCGCGGACCGGGATCTGATCGTAAAGGAGTGCAATACAGCATCAGAAGACAAAATTATCATCACCCACGGAACAGATACGATGTCCGTAACGGCTGCCGTTCTCGCCGGCAAAGTGCCAGGTAAAACCATCGTCCTCACAGGAGCAATGATCCCCTATAAATTCGGGAGTTCAGACGGATTCTTCAACCTCGGCTGCGCCCTGGCTTTTGTACAAGCATTACCATCCGGAGTATATGTTGCCATGAACGGAAGGTATTTTAATTGGGATAACGTAAAAAAGAATAGAATGACGGGGGAGTTTGAGGAGGTGGTTGAAAAAGAATAGACCAATTTACCATTAAACTGGAGTCAACACTTAGAAAAGATAATTTTCACTTTTAAACCTTTATCTAATAATTCCGGACTTCCGCCTTTACACTGAAAATATACAATATCATTTTAAATCAAAATAGTAATGACGATGCTTATCCGACTCAGATTTCAAGAGATTTAAAATTTTATTTTATTATCTAATGTAATTGTGTCATTATTCCTGATAAATTTAAGGTAGTTAAATGGAATTTCGTCTAAAAAAGGTCTTTTAATTTTGATTAGCCCATTTCGCAATTCACAAGCTATGATTCGTCATGAAAAAACCATTTGATGAAATTGTAATTATCATAGTTGGAAAATAGAAAAGAAGAAAAGTTAATTAATCAAATTATTTGGAATTCACAAGAAATAGTAATCGCAACTCAAAAGAAATAAAGTTATTGCAACGGCGACCTATGGTATGCGGGCAAACTTAGCTGAATCTGCTGTGTGGAAGGTTCCAGAAATCTACAAAGCTTTTTGTAATCCATTTCAATTGTAATAGATATGGCTCCTCTCGTTGCTGCTGATCATTCTTCCAGCGTTGGGAGGTCAGATTAAGTTCTTTTGATTAGCAGAAGTTCTGAAGATCGAGAAGAAAAGAAAGCCCGACTCTATTGATTGACTCACATGAAGATGAAAGGCACAAAATTCATTTTTGCTTTTATCAACTCTATATTATTGGTCTTGCGCTTATCTTCTATCCCTATTTCAGAAAGACGCCTATGGAAGATCCTTGTCCTAAGGGTTTATACTTACTTATGCAAAAGTGATAACATAAAAGCAATTAATTTGAAAAGATATTTTGGCATTCCCATTTTAGATTCCTAAATTTAATAAGCAAGGACAAATAATGATTATTTTAAAATAAACATTGTTTGAGTTGTTTGGAATAATTAGAATTAGAGTAAATATTTTAGGCATTTAAATTGACAAATAATTTACCTAGGCAAAAATCATCTTAATAAAAATCGGTTGCGCGATGAAAAAAGAAATAGTTTCCAAGAAAAATCAACTTGAAAAAATAATACTCCAAGAATAAATAATGACAAAAAAGGAAAACTTTCCATTACAGATAAGTTAACTGAAAAATTGAAGAAGCTTAGAGCCAATGATCCTAATATTTATCCGTTATGGTGAAATTAGTTTATGATCAACCGTTTTATAGGATATAATTTCGGGATCAGATGCGGTTTTGGGAATAACCAATACATTGTCCACATTTGATACCGACAACTCTGGTACCAAGATTTACGAGTTTAATGAGTTGGGATTTAGAGGGGAAGATTTTGTGCCTCAGGCAGCAAAACGAATTTATTTTCTGGCTGCAGCTACACCTTTGGCATGGGTTTGAATTATGATGAGACAGCCGCTTACAAATTCAAAATGCTGTATTGCCAGGAATCGGGATTCGACCCTTCTGAAGTAAATTTATTAAATTTCGCAATGCCTGGCGCTTCGAACGATTACATCGTTAGAACGATGATATCCCAGTGCAAAAAGGTAAAGCCTGATATTGCTGTAGTTATGTTCTCCCATGTTGAACGTGCAGAGTATATTGACGAAGACGCATTAGGTGAAATAGTTTGGACAGCAGCGCCATGGTGGATGAGGAACGTCCAGAAAACCCATTAAAACCGCTTACGGAAGAGGTTAAAGAGAGAATTGAAGTAATAAGGAATGCATCTATTGGATTTTTATATGATTCTACCCCAGCAAATCTAATGTTTAGATTTTTAACAGATGCATTGCTTTTACAATATTATTTCATTATAAATAATATACCTTATGTATTTCATTGGGTTGAATATGAACAATTCGATTATCTAAAAACTCATTATGCTTTGTCGGATATGTCTGAGCTTCTTCAAAGAGATCATTTTATTCAGAATTCCAATCCTTCAAAATATTGGATGGATAAGGCGGCCGATAATGCTCATCATCCTGGGCCAGAGTCAAATAACAATATTGCAGAAGCAATGTTTCAAAAAGTACTACGAACTTTATGGTATTTAATATTTCATAGCAAAGAACAGGAAAGAAACAAGCAGGACAGTGATGTGGATGCCGACGATAAAATTATTAGATAGGTAGAAACAAGGAGCTCGCGGTCGTAGTCTGGCTCACACGAATGCCGTTTTAATAGTAGAGGAGCATTCAGCGGATAGAAGTATCAGTAATTTCAAGAATGTAGGAGGTCCAACATTTTGAAGCTGATAACTTAAAATATGCAATGCAAGACATGTTTCCAGCGAGGCTACGATTAGAATCGATGATTCGAGGTCCTATAAAAACTTAGCAAAAGATATGAAAGATACGAATATTATACCCTTCGGATCAAACAAAGGAAAAAGGCTAGAGAAGTTACGCAAACAAATAAGCGAGATATTTGTCAGTCTTCTTTTAGGAATCATTTATTACGTCTTGATTACACCGATTGGTTTTGTTAGGAGATTATCCGGAAAAAACCGTCTTCAACTAAATCGTTATAAAAAAAATAAAGATTCGGTATTTGTAAAGCGAAACCATCGATTTGTTGCGGAAGATTTCTTTTCAGTTTATTGAGTAGGAAAAGTATTCTTCATTTATAAAGCGAAATTTATCTATTGTAATTAATACGATCCTATGAGTGTTTATTTCGATAAGGATTGGCGAAATATATTAATAATGTTGCTCGCTGAGATGATAGTAAATATCTCGAAGTTATCCATTGAGATACGCGATTGCTAAAAAAGACCCTAATATGCACTGTCGTTGTGAATTCTCTTTTGATTTGCATTTAAAATAGTTCTTTGAGTTGGTCATAGATAGGTAATTCATCTTTAACAACATTGGAGGTTTTCTTTATCGGTGGCTTTGATTACCGACAAATTAGTTCCTTTTTATAGTTTGCAATTTTTCAGCACTAGATTCTGCCAAGTATTCTACCTGCGATGACTTCTACGGTAATTTAAGGACCACATTTTATCTGCATTAAAATCTCCATTGCATGGTTTTTTCTGGGCCATCGGCGACAAATTCATCAACTTGCACTTAACCCGCCACAAGATTTTTGTCACTGGATACCATTTCTTCTTGGATTTCACGGGTGAAACAACACACTAGTTTTGAGATCAATTTCATTGCATACCCGACATAAGATAGCTCTCATTTATGGTAATATTGGAAAACACTTTTGAAATCCAGAGGCATTTAAAGTCGAAAGTATAACCAATATCTTTTGGCTATATTAACTTAAATAAATAGCCTTATCAAAAATCTAATTGTACTTGTAGACTAAAACAATTATCCTTAAATTTTTTTAGATAATTTATTTAAAACAAATGGCTGAAATAATTCTTGGTTTATCTGCCTATTATCACGATAGCGCAGCTGCTATTATAGTTAATGGAAAAATAATTGCTGCTTGTCAAGAAGAGCGTTTTACGCGAATTCGTCATGACAATTCATTTCCAATAAGTTCTATAAAATATGTATTGAAAGAAGCTGGGATTTCGATTGAACAACTTTCTCTCATAGTTTTCTATGAAAAGCCGTTTTTAAAATTTGAACGAATAATCAATACTTATTATGCATTTGCACCGAAAGGAATCCAAAGTTTTATTAGAGCCATTCCTATTTGGATAATGGATAAATTGTTTATGAAGAAAATGTTGATTAAGGAACTTTCGAAATTTGGCCCCGTTATTTGCCCACTATATTTTTCAGAACATCATCTTTCACATGCAGCAAGTGCTTTTTTCCCGTCTCCATATGAAGAAGCTGCGATATTAACGATAGATGGAGTAGGAGAATGGCCTACAACGACAATTGGGAGAGGAAAGGGAAATAGTATAGAGATATTGGAAGAACTATGTTTTCCACATTCAGTAGGGCTTTTGTATTCTGCATTTACTTCCTATATTGGATTTCGCGTAAACAGTGGTGAATATAAATTGATGGGACTTGCGCCATATGGTAATTTAAAAGATCTTCAGACCCAGACCTTTATAAAACAAATTAAAGAAAATTTGGTTGATATTAAGTATGATGGTTCATTGCTTTTAAACATGAAATATTTCAATTTCGCAACTGGATTGGAGATGGTAAATAAAAAAAAATGGAAAGAATTGTTTGGAATTGATGCACGTATACCCGAATCTGTTTTAACACAAGATTATATGAACTTAGCATATGCTATCCAACATATCACGGAAGAAATTATACTAAAACTAGCAGTTACAGCGAAAAACATTACCGGATGCAAATTTCTTACGATGGCTGGTGGAGTCGCCCTTAACTGTGTGGCCAATAGTAAAATTTTGCAAAAATTAGTTTTCACTGATATTTGGGTGCAACCCGCAGCAGGTGATGCCGGAGGCGCGCTTGGCGCAGCTCTAGCTGGCTGGTATATTGCACTATCAAAGGAGCGTGTAGTCTCAAAAACGGATAGCATGCAGGGCGCTTATTTAGGGCCTGAATTTAGTGATTTGGAAATAAAAGATTTGAGGAGGCAGTTTCAGGCAGTTAGCGAAAAAATTGCTGATTTTGAGATTCTGGCAAAGAAAGTGGCAATCCTTCTCGACAAAGGAAATGTTATCGGATGGTTTCAGGGCAGAATGGAATTCGGTCCTCGTGCATTAGGTAACCGGAGTATTCTAGGGGATGCCCGGAGTTCGGAAATGCAAAAAAAAATGAATATCAAAATTAAGGGTAGAGAAAGTTTTCGTCCTTTTGGACCGGCAATTTTAGAGGAAGACGCATCAAAATATTTTAATTGCTTAGGTCATTCGCCGTATATGCTTATGGTATATGATGTACATCAATCATTAATAAAACAATTACCTCCGAATTTTAATAGTTTGTCAATAAATCAACGTCTATATTGGGTTAAATCAACGCTACCAGCAATTACTCATATTGACTTTTCGGCAAGATTGCAGACCGTAAATGAACAAACCAATAAGAGGTTTTATCGCTTGATAAGTGCATATAAAAAGCAAACTGGCTGTCCTGTTTTAGTGAACACAAGCTTTAATGTCAGAGGCGAACCGATTGTTTGCACTCCTTCCGATGCTTATAAATGTTTTATGACTACCGCAATGGACTATTTAGTTATAGGCAATTTTATATTTAAAAAAGAATTACAACCTTTAAACTCAGAAAAGTATTTTGACACAGCACTTTATGAAGATTAAAAGGTATTTGTTTTATATAATTTTCTTCAATCAAATCAACGGGAAAAGGAAGGAGTTAGCTTAAATGCTCCTCATAGAAACGAGTTACCTTCATCGTGAAATTTTGAAAGAGTAACAGAATAAATTGTTTTTAATCATAAATTCACTTGATCCTCTTGTTGCGGGATTCTATTATCTACAAGAGTTATACTTTTGTATGGCAAAGTTAATTAAAGGCATTTTAGAACATTTCAGATTATTGGTTAGCTATTTATAGGCGGCCATTATTTAATAAAATGTCACAAAGAAAATTAATCTAAATCCTGAAGAGTGTTACTTATCTAATGGTAAACACTTACCGGAAAATTGATTTCCATCTTGAAAAATTATTTCTTACGCCAATTTAAGTATTGTCAAAATTGTTCCTTAATTTTAATAAAGTTTTCTGACAAATAAAATGTAAATCAAGTAAAAGATTTTACCTAATTGTCATGAATTGGCATTTCCGAAGGGGTAGAGTTTATTTAGTTTGTTTAATTGATTTTTGAAGTACCGTTATTTTGGACAAAGGGGAGCAAAGGAATTAAAGGGAATACGAACTAATACTTGTCAGCGAATTAGAATAGATCCCAGAACAATTCGAATCAGGCAAGCTAAATAGTATCCTGGGAGTTTGTGAGTTAATTACAAAAAGATAAAGAATAACGCACCACGTTCAATTAAATTATGGTTAGCTTTTATGAGGCTCATCACATGGGATTTTGCAAGGAAATATATCTTACGCCTCGAAGTTATCAGCAGTCCTCTCGGCCCCAAATGAAATAGCAATGTGCATTTGCACATACCCCAACTAAAACAATTTACAAATCGAACGATTTCCTTTGGACCTGAATCTAGGGTATCGAAATATTTAGTAAGGAAGCCCTTTATTATTGATCTTTTGTAACAAACTTTTTCTGATACTACTTGCAAAGCCCTTCTATGAATATAACAAAAACAACAGGTGCCAAAATAAAGCTTATCCGAGAACAAAAATCAATTAAACAAACAATTCTCGCAAAGGACCTATCAATAAGTGTTCAAACCTTGAGTGCAATGGAGAACGGGAAAAGTGATATAACTCTTCGAAAACTAGAACAAATTTCGATCTTGCTGAACGTAGCAATAATAGATGTTATTGGCGATGCTGCCTATACTGATCCCCTTGCGGAAAGAAAAAGGGAATTAGAGAATGCAACAATGAAGCTTTTAAGCCTATACAATGATTTCCAGGAAAACCATTTATTTGAGATTAAATCGTTAATACAAAATACCAATATGTTGGACCTGCAATTCAAAATCATTGAAATGTTAAAAAGAAACTCCCGCAAAGAGTTATCTCAAGATATTTAGATAAAGTATTTTTTTTTTGATCCTTGATTTACCTAAATATCTATCCCGTTTTTGATTTTGCGCACCTTTGCTCATAGTATTGCTGTTGTTATTTGCTATTTCGGCAAATTGCCATGGTACTTTGACTATTTTATGCATACGGCTAAATATAACCCGACTATTGATTTTATAGTTTTTTCAGATGATAGGAGCTATTCGAAACCGCTACCACATAATATCAAAATTATATTTAAAACTTTGGAAGGTATTAGTAGTCTTTTGGCAGAGAGATTAGACTTAAAAATCGAAATAAAAAAAACATACAAAATTTGCGATTTTAAACCGGTATTCGGCCTAGTATTTTCTGATGTATTAAAAAAATATGACTTTTGGGGCTATGGTGATATTGATGTGATCTTTGGTAATATTAGAAGGTTTATTACTCCGGAAATTCTGATTAATTACGATATTATTAGCGTGAGACACGATTACCTGACTGGCTATTTTCAATTGTTTCGGAATAATGAAGCAATGACTAAGTTATTTATGCAAAGCAAGGATTATAGAAAGGTTTTTGAAAGTGACCTTCACTATTGTTTCGATGAAACCAATTTTCGGTTTGATTTATTCAGACGTGGCGTGAAGTGGTTTAAAATTGATAGTGAGATTGAAAGTATGATGCATATAGTTCGGAAGTTAGAGGAGAAGAAAGAGATTAGAGCATATTTTGGGTTTCATGTAATTGAGGGGCGGCCAGGCCGTCTGAAATGGAGAAAAGGTAAGTTAACATATTTGGGCCAATTTGAAATCATCCTATATCATATGATACATTTTAAGAAAGTATATATGCCTGGTAAAGGCCCAAAACAAATATCTAGTTCATTTACAGTAAGTCCAAATAAAATTTATAATAGATGAATTATCAAAACAGGTAAAATGAGGTTTAAGGTCTTTATACAAAAAAATGCGATGGATTGTGGTCCTGCGTGCCTGCAAATGGTTTCCAATTATTATGGTAAGCATTTTAATACTGCCGGTATTAAATCAAATGCGGGATTTAACAAAGAGGGTACTTCAATGCTTGGATTGAGTGAGGCAGCGGAGAAAATTGGATTTAGGACTAGAGGCGTTCAATTAACCTATGGTCAGCTAATTGAAAATGTACCATTACCCTGTATATTACATTGGGATCAATATCACTTTGTTGTATTCCTTCCTATATCAAGATGGCGAAAAAGAGTTTTGCGAATTGCTGATCCAGCAAAAGGGATATTGGAATTTACCAAAAAAGAATTTTTAACTTCCTGGATTAGTAGTTCAACCGAAATGGGAGAAATGTTGGGGACTGCTCTTTTACTAGAACCATCCCAATTTTTTTATAAACAAAAAGGAGAAAAGGAAAATGGTATAAGTTGGAAATTTGTCCTTCAATATTTTCTACAGCATAAGAGATCCATAATTCAAATATTCGCTTCCTTATTAATTGGTTCAATTATTCAATTAATTTTCCCATTTTTAACACAGACCATTGTGGATGTTGGGATCGGTACTCAGAATCTTCATTTTATCACGATTGTACTTATTGGTCAAATGGTACTTATTTTCAGCAAAACCTTTATTGATTTTATTCGATCAAGGCTTTTATTGCAAATCTCTTCTGTAATCAATTTATCCATACTATCAGATTTTTGGATAAAGCTTACTCGACTACCAATGAGTTATTTTGATAGCCATCACACAGGAGATACAATGCAACGACTGAGCGACCATAAACAAATTCAAAACTTTTTAACAGGCACTGCTCTTAATACTCTCTTCTCGATGCTAAATTTCCTCGTTCTAGGGGTAGTTTTAGCTTGGTATAACATTAATTTATTTCTGATTCTTGTTTCAGGCACGGTCCTGTACTTTTCTTGGGTAAAACTATTTCTTCACGTCAAGAGAAAGATAAACTATCAAACGTTTCGGGTTTCTTCAAAGGAAAACAATGCAACATTACAACTTGTACAAGGGATGCAAGAGATTAAATTAAATGGTGCAGAACAATTGAAACGTTGGGAGTGGGAAAATATCCAAAATAGCATTGTAAAACTAAATTTCAGAAATCTCAATTACAATCAGATCCAGCAAGCAGGGGCCTTGGTAATTAATCAAGGCAAAGATATCATAATTACTTTTCTTGTCGCCAGAATGGTTATAGAGGGTTCTTTAACTTTTGGATCGATGCTGGCGATTCAATTTATATTGGGACAACTTGGCGGTCCAATTGAACAATTTATATTATTTGTGCAAAGTGCTCAGGATGCAAAAATTAGTTTGGAAAGATTGAACGAGGTCCATGAGTTGGAAGAAGAAGAAGTCATAGATAAGGAATATATTCATATTTTACCAGAGAATAAGACAATTCAATTTCGTGATGTTTCTTTCTCTTATCCTGGTGCCGGGAATGCACTGGTCCTGAATAGAATCAATTTGGAGATACCAACTGGCAAGGTGACAGCGATAGTAGGAGTTAGCGGAAGCGGAAAAACAACGTTGCTAAAATTATTACTGAAGTTTTATGAATTTCATTCTGGTGAGATTAAAGTTGGTCCTGTAAATTTCAAATATTTTAGTCCTGCAACATGGCGAAAAAAATGTGGCTCAGTATTGCAGGATGGATATATTTTTAACGATACGATTGCTAGAAATATTGCAGTTGGAGACGATTTTATCGATTTAGAAAAGTTGATTAATGCGTGTAAAATTGCAAACGTTCTCTCTTTTATTGATTCATTGCCAAATGGATTTTATACTTTATTAGGGGTAGCAGGGATCGGAATAAGCCAGGGACAAAAGCAACGATTGCTAATTGCCAGGGCAGTTTATAAGGAACCCGATTATCTATTTTTTGATGAAGCTACTAATTCTCTAGATGCTAATAATGAAAAGGTAATCATTGAGAATTTGGAAGAGATCTTTAATGGGCGAACAGTTGTAGTTGTAGCTCATCGACTTAGTACGGTAAAAAACGCGCATAAAATCGTTGTGTTACACGAAGGCGCTATTTCGGAAGAAGGTACTCATCAATATCTTACTTCATCGAAAGGACGATATTTTGAACTTGTTAGAAATCAATTAGAACTGGGCAATTAGTGTTAAAGGAAAAGGTCTATTGATTAGTATAAAAATAAAAGTGGAGTATGAGTAAAGAGAAATATAGAGAAAAATTTCACACATTGCGTTCTCAGGAGGTTCAGGAGATCATTTCAAGAAAGTCAGGTTTTTTTACTAATTGGACCTTAATAATTTTTAGTTTGATTCTTATATTATTTATTTCAATAAGCTTTTTTATTCCTTATCCGCAGATTATTGAAACAAATGGTTCTTTAAATGGATTTAGTGATCCAATAAAAGTATTTGCAAACCAAAATACCAGGTTGGAAAAAGTTTGCGTAAGAAATGGGGATAGAGTTAGTGCGGGCCAAGTACTTTGCTGGCTTCAAGATTCAGCAGACCATGAAAAAATTTTAAGTTTATTGGCTTGCGCTGATAGTGTGAAGGAATGGCTTTCAAAAGGATTTTATGTTAAAGTCAATCAATCGCTTAGAATGGATTTTGGAGATTTAGGAGATGTTCGGATTTATTATGAAGGACTAGTTCGATGCTGGAAAAGAATTGGATTTTATTCTACGAAAAAACCTAAGGACAAATGTTGGATGTTGGTGGAAAAGGTTAAAGGGAAGGATAGAGATTTGGAAATCTCTGATTTCAATAAATCCCTTCGAATTTTTAAGGTTAAGACTTTAGAGTGGATAAAGAAATATACGATCGAAGCCCCTCAATCGGGAATAATTGATTTCGCTATTCCATTACAACAAAGGATCTTTTTATTTGCAGATACAGTTATTGCGTATATTTTACCGGAATACAACATGAATTACGTGAAACTGCATCTAAGCCAGCCTAATTTAGGAAGAGTAAAAATAGGCCAAATGGTTGAATTGAGATTTGACGCTTATCCATTCCAGGAATTTGGGTCTGTTAAAGGGGAATTAAAATTCATTGCTAATTCTTCAGAGGGCAATGATTTTATTGCATATGTACACTTACCAGATGGCCTAAAAACAAACTATAAGAGAGATTTGCAATATAGGTCAGGATTAATGTGTAAGGCATTAATTGTGACAAAAGATTTAAATCTATTTCAGCAGTTGTTTCATAATGTTTTTGGGCTTAGATAGTCATCAATTAGATTAACTTAGATAGTTATGCCTTTAAAAGTGGGTGTTTTGAATTGCAGAGGGTGTATGCAGCAAGAACAATCTACCAGTTCATTTATAATATACATAAAAGATGATTGTAGATTCCGGAACACGATCCGGAAAAATAGATACACTTCATGTTGACCTCCTTGAGGTGTGTCGATTTATCCGGACAGTGTAGTCTCTTAGGTTAATAAATGTATTTCAGTTGTAGAACAGGCGTTGTCAGGGCATGGTATATGCTTTGATCCGATGCCTTGGCAAACCTAATCAAAAAGAGTGATGGGCGAAGCCCATTCCTTTTCTTCTTTCTTTTTTTGGTTCTTTTTTCTTTAAACTTTCAAACTTCTCGTTTGCTCTAAATATTTATCCACATTGAGTTATAGAGGTTTTAATTTTGATCCGTCAATGCAAATTATGAATATATTCGTTTTACCGGAAACAAGCGAAGTAGGCTCTGCTGAGGAGCACCTGCCAGGAATATTTCCGGTATCGGAGCAGGCCGAGTTCCTTGACAGAAAGTTTTAATGGTTCTTCGGTGGG
This sequence comes from uncultured Chitinophagaceae bacterium, assembly GCA_963705005.1. Classification (GTDB taxonomy): domain Bacteria; phylum Bacteroidota; class Bacteroidia; order Chitinophagales; family Chitinophagaceae; genus Puia. The sequence continues at coordinate 844,948 of CAVPIO010000004.1, read as the reverse complement.
CTCAGGTTTGCCGATGATAAGATTCTGTGCTGTGATTTTTGCATACAGTTATTGCTTGTTTTCAAATGCGTTTGGTGATAAATATCCAATCGAAGAATGCAATCTTTTAGGATTGTAATACATTTCAATAAACTCGAAAATTTTACTCCGGGAATCTTCTGCATTCTGAAAGGTGCCGCCTTCCAGCAACTCCGCTTGAACCTGCTGAAGAAAGATTCCATATGCGCGTTATCGTACCAATTGTCAGCGTCGCTGATGCTTTGCAACATTTTGTGACCATTGAGTATTTGCCGGAATTCAGTTCCTGCATGTTGTCCACCACGATCAGAATGAATCAACAGCCCAGGTTTTATTTTCCTGTTGTTCGTTGCCTTTTTAAGAGAAGAGCTAACCAGCGATTCTCGCATATGATCCTTTTCGTCCCAGCCTACAATTTTGCGGGAGAATAAATCCATCCACACAGATAGATACTGGAAGCTGCCATCGATCATCGGGATATAGGTAATATCCCCGACCCATGCCTGGTTTACAGAATCAGGCGCTGGTCTCTCCTTCAACAAATTAGGACAGATCTGGTAAGGGTGCCGGCTATTGGTTGTTTTAGGAACGAACGACCTGGGTTGAATAGCTTTCAACCCATTACGGTGAAGCAGCTTTCTGGCCTTGTACTGGCTGAGTTTCACACCCTGGTTGCCTAACTCGGCGACGATCCTTCTGGTGCCGTAAGACGCTTATGCTGACGGAAAACATCCACTACCTGCTCTTCCATTATTTTGTTTTTATCCGTGATCTGATAGGTTTGACATTTTTTCCAGGCGTAATAACAGCTGCGGTTGACCTCAAGCACTTCACACAGCAACTGAACAGGATATTCTTTTTGCATATTGTGAATGAACCGGTAGACCGTCTTTTAGTCCCACGGCTGAAGATTCCCAAGGCTTTTTTTAAAATATCACGCTCCTGTTCGGCACGGTGTAGCGCCGCTTTCAACCGCTCGATATCAGAAGTTGAACCAGGAGTTATATGGGAGATTCCGGAAGAATCAGATTGCTTTGCCAGATGGATCCAACGGTAGATGATATGAGTGCCTATACCCAGCGATTGTGCAACATCAGATACCGTTCTTCCCGATGCAATTAGATTTAAAACGTCTTCCTTGAATGATGCGTCATACTTTCTGCGCTCTTTTTTGTACTCTTTCCAGTCATTGTTACTCAAATTTAAGCAACTTGACTGTCCGGATTTATTGAAGCATCTCACCTCCCAAAAAACCGGAACAAGCTAAATTAGAAAATCGGGGTACTTATTCATAAATTAAATCATGAAAATTGCCCATGAAGAAGTCAAAATTCACCGAAGCGCAGATCGTATTTGCGCTTAAACAATCAAAGTCCGGGGTTTCGGTTTGGAAGATCTGCCGCAAGATGGGGATCAGCGAAGCGACGTTTTATAACTGGAAGAAGAAGTATGGAGGTCTCGGGGTTTCGAAACTTCGGGAACTGCGACAGTTAAGGGACGAGAACGCGAGGCTGAAGCAGATGGTCGCGGACCTGAGCCTGGATAAGCAAATGCTACAGGATGTCATTAAAAAAAACTTTAAAGGTTCGTCAGAAAAAGGAGCTTGCTTGTCACCTGCAGGAACAGTATGGAGTGTCGATTCGTCGAAGCTGTGCGGTGATGATGGTTCATCATTAGGTTTATCATTACCACTATCATCGACGGCAAGACAAACCACTCAGAGAGCGCATGCGGGAGATTGCTGAGACAAGAGTAAGGTATGGTCATTGGCGGATTCATACGCTGCTCAGACGTGAAGGTTGGAAGGACAATCACAATCGGACGTACAGGGTCTATAAGGAAGAAGGATTAAACCTTAGAAGTAAAAGACCCAGACAGAACAAGGCAGCAGCACACCGGATGGAAAGGCCCGATAACACAGGGTTATACGAGTGTTGTTCCATGGATTTTGTATCAGATGCGCTCTTTGACGGCAAAAAATTCAGAGCCTTAACTTTAGTAGATAATTATAGTCGGGAGTGCCTAGCTATTTACGTGGGCCAGTCACTGAGAGGAAGAGATGTAGTAAACGTTTTAGAACGGATAAAGAGAGAACGGAAAATTGTTCCGAAGAGAATACAAACCGATAACGGAAGTGAATTTATATCAAAGGAGATGGATCAATGGGCATATAAAATAAAGTAACGATGGATTACTCCAGACCTGGCAAACCAACAGATAATCCTTTTGTAGAATCGTTCAATGGAAGCCTGCGTGACGAATGCCTAAATGCGCAGGTTCTTATCTTTGGAAGACGCAAGCGAAAAGATTGAGGCCTGGAGAATTGAATACAATGAATATAGGCCGCACAGTTCTTTGAATGATTTAACGCCGGCAGAGTTTATAGACGGGTGCAGAAAGAAAAGGAAAAAACTAAGGCTCTACCGGGGGCGCCTTCATCTGATCCGATGATATTTGCAGCTACTAAACAAGGATCAACTGCATCAGCAAAATCATCCGAATCAGCTGAAGGTCAGAAAGCTTTTTAGGGCTCCAAAATTCTAATTCATCACGCTTCGGAATATGGGGGGAGGTCATTGGAGCAAATTCTCTAATCTTGTATGGCCGAATTTCGGGGGAGCCTACAATGTAGCTATATCTTAAGCGTCAGCTTTAGTTGATTCAATTTAAGTTTAAGAACACTTCAAAATAAGTTTAATAGGAAGTTTGCAAATAATTGTTTAATGTCAAATGTATATTTGAAATTTAAGGGTCTTTATAAGGGTTGATATTTGATATTGATGTTATTTATTAACTAATGCAAAAAATGATTAGAACATGAAAACCAAAAAACTAAACCTTAAGAACATTCAAACTGTTCTTTCTCGTAGTGAAATGAAAAAAGTTATGGCTGGGAGTAGCGGTGATTGCGGGAATCTTGGAGATCAGTGTAATAATATCTTCGGCAAATTTACTTTTTGCTGCCCTCCTGCAGTCTGTGACAATGGCATGTGTGTACCAAATTGAAGAAGTGAATAATGTTTTGTATTCCCTATTTTTAATGAGGGTGTATGATGTACCCCATTTTTAGGACTGATATTGTATTTAACTAAGATAGAAAAAAGCTACGTTATCAGGTTAAAGGAAGTGGTGGCGGCTCCATTCAAAGAGCAAGCATCACTTCTTACAGCTTTGCTGTCAGATTACCTTTTCCTCCAGATAGAAATCGGCGGGCGTTTTACATTAGAGCGACTGAATCACAGTCCTTAAACGAACATTTGATGTCAAACAAAGGTCCATTATAGAACAGAATAAATGCATAAGACCAAATTGGCATTGATCCTATGCATATTAATTCCCCCGCTAACAATTACAACAGCCATCACCTTCTTTATCAATGCCACATGGGTCACAGCTGTGACTTGTTGTGGCTCTTCCACTTCCACTGCAACTACTACTCCCTGCCATAATCTTTTTCATGTCTGCGCGGCTAAGTTCTTTCACCAAAATGCTCGTTGATAACTTCTTTAATTCTTTCTTCATATTATTTAATTTTTAATTCATTAATCCTAGATGGCTTTTGTCCAGGTGCCATTACTAGAAATAACCTGTTTCTTGCAAGAAAAAGTTCTACTCTCTTTTATTTGGTAAGACCCCTAAATTTCGATATCAAAAGTTAGTCTAATTTTTAATAACTAGATTTCAAAAAACCGGTTATGGTTGTATTATACAACCTTAAGATGAAAAACAACAATGAATTTGCTTACAGTCATAGATGAAAATCATTAGATGGATTCAAAATATTTTCTAAGACCTAAAACCTTTAACTGACGGAGCAACTCTCTTGATGTTAATACGTATAATTTTTTAATTGTGCAGGTTAATAGGAAAGTTGAAAAGGCTCTTTTCTTTTTAACTTTATTATCTAAGTCATTTTGGATATCTTCAATGGAAGGGCGCTCATTTTCAAAAAATTGTGAAATAACATATTTGGCGCAAGGCCACATAAGCATGGATCATAAGAATAGCTGGTGTAACAAAATTGACTTTATTGAGCCTCAGTTCTGGTATTGAAGGTATAATGCTCTTCTTTTTAATCCTATTTTAGTTTTAAGCTATTTGCCGGCACAAAAATGGCCAGATACGGAATCATGAGAAATAGAAAAGCGTTCATTTGATCAGTCATTCTGTTAAACAAAGCCAGATGAATTTAGGTCAACAGGTTAAATTGCTTCGAAACATTAAGCAAATAAATCAAACAATAATTTCTCGGAAATTGGGTATTTCCCAACAGGCGTATTCAAAAATTGAAAAAAGGCAATACATCGATAGCATATGCTTGCAAAAAATTCTGAGAGCATTAAATAGCACCCAAGAAGAATTGAAAAATGTAAATAAGTTTTTTGATTCATCACAAAAATCAAATTAATATTGCAAATTATGATAAAATATAACTTAGGTATGCCCAATGAATCCAAGTACATTGTAACACCATTATAAGCGAAAGTCGGTTATTAGAACGGCGAGGAAAATCATTTCAATTATCTCAAGGAAGTAGCCCCTTCAATAAACTGCCAAAAGAAAGAAACTGTAGTCGAAATCACCCAGCAAAAATAGATAACAAATCTCCAACCGTCAGAAAGGGACGGATATCAATATCAAAATGGAAATTATATCCAGAGCTGCTGTATTATTTACCACTAAAAATAAACCAAACAAAGCAACAAGGTCTCTTGTTTTTCCAAACATAAGCCTCGCATAATGAGCAGCGGAAATCAATTCATCTTCCACGGTAAATGTGTAAATATATCTGAATGATATTGGTGGCGAACCAATATTGCAAGTACATTTGCCGTAACACTTCCTAAGGTTAGTTACAAAGCAATAAAAAACTACAATTGTAAACCGATTAATAGTATTAAGGCAGAATAAATTGTTGTCTTCAATTTTAAGTAAATGAATTATCATCAATAGTACTAACTTGTCCAGCACAAAATACAAAATAAAAATTTAGATAGTACCTGATTTACGTAAATCGAAAAAGGCATTCGTAAGGAAATCACTCAAACATCAATATATGTTTTTGGACTTCGATGATTTTCATTTTTGAGATTATTATAATTAGGCAAAGGAGCTTGAAGAAAAAGAAGAAATAGAAATAAAAAATTCAGGTTTAATTAATAAAACCAATTCCTCTTTCTTTTTAGTGCTGCGAAATTCTAATTCAGTGCCCTTAGGAATACGGTACCTCAAAAAATGGAAAACCATAATTGCGAATGGTCAGGAAATATGGCGATACTTGCATACACGCTCAATGATGAAAACAAACAAAGCATTTATAACATTTCTAGCAAATGACAACTTCTTACCAGGCGCATTGGTTCTTAATCAATCATTACGAGAAAATGGAAATAATAATTATCCGCTTGAGATATTGGTAAGTGAATCAGTTTCTAGAAAAACAATTGACTTTTTAGAGGGAGCATTATTGAAATATCAAGTCGTCAAAGAAATAAAAAATCCTTATAAGTTTAAATATGACCCAAGGAACCTTAAGTGCATGTATACCAAATTAAGAATTTTTGAATTGAGTCGCTTTGAGAAGATAGTTTACTTAGATGCTGATATACTAGTATGCGGAAATATAGAAAATTTGTTTGAAATGTCACATATGTCCGCTGTCATTGCTGGAGCCCTCATGCCTGAGAACAGATCTTGGCAAGATCTAAATGCTGGATTAATGATTATAGAGCCAAGTATTAGCCTCTTTAAAGAGATGGAAAGCCTACTAAATCAACTACCATCAAAAGACGGTAGCGATCAAGGCTTTTTGCACTCTTTTTTTAGCAACTGGAAAATACAACTTGACTTACACATTGATCACAAATACAATATTCCCAATCAATACATCGATGAATATTGCGAAAGATATGCCTTTGAATTTAGCTATTTCAATGGAAATCTCTTGAAGAAAAATATTGACATCATTCATTTTTGGGGACCTATAAAACCCTGGAATGTTAAAAAAGTCTCTAATTTTCCGGGACAATTAAGGAGAGATCAATCAATTTTGATGTGGTGGGATTGTTTTAAAAGAGCACAGCATTATTTGAATATTTCTTTTCCAAAGGGATAAAGCTATCAATACTCCCTATTTTCAATATTGCAATTTATTTCGAAGATAATTAAGTGAAATGAACCGCCCGTAATATTACGCAATCATACTTAAACATGTAGAGCAGCAATCCATGACATCCAAATGACAATAAAAAGGAAATTTTAATCATATATCTAAAATAAATTATCACAAGTAAAAGGGAGTCATTGAGATGCTTCAATAAATCCGGACAGTCAAGTTGCTTAAATTTGAGTAACAATGACTGGAAAGAGTACAAAAAAGACGCGCAGAAAGTATGACGCATCATTCAAGGAAGACGTTTTAAATCTAATTGCATCGGGAAGAACGGTATCTGATGTTGCACAATCGCTGGGTATAGGCACTCATATCATCTACCGTTGGATCCATCTGGCAAAGCAATCTGATTCTTCCGGAATCTCCCATTTAACTCCTGGTTCAACTTCTGATATCGAGCGGTTGAAAGCGGCGCTACACCGTGCCGAACAGGAGCGTGATATTTTAAAAAAAGCCTTGGGAATCTTCAGCCGTGGGACTTAAAGACGGTCTACCGGTTCATTCACAATATGCAAAAAGAATATCCTGTTCAGTTGCTGTGTGAAGTGCTTGAGGTCAACCGCAGCTGTTATTACGCCTGGAAAAAATGTCAAACCTATCAGATCACGGATAAAAACAAAATAATGGAAGAGCAGGTAGTGGATGTTTTCCGTCAGCATAAGCGTCGTTACGGCACCAGAAGGATCGTCGCCGAGTTAGGCAACCAGGGTGTGAAACTCAGCCAGTACAAGGCCAGAAAGCTGCTTCACCGTAATGGATTGAAAGCTATTCAACCCAGGTCGTTCGTTCCTAAAACAACCAATAGCCGGCACCCTTACCAGATCTGTCCTAATTTGTTGAAGGAGAGACCAGCGCCTGATTCTGTAAACCAGGCATGGGTCGGGGATATTACCTATATCCCGATGATCGATGGCAGCTTCCAGTATCTATCTGTGTGGATGGATTTATTCTCCCGCAAAATTGTAGGCTGGGACCAAAAGGATCATATGCGAGAATCGCTGGTTAGCTCTTCTCTTAAAAAGGCAACGAACAACAGGAAAATAAAACCTGGGCTGTTGATTCATTCTGATCGTGGTGGACAGTATGCAGGAACTGAATTCCGGCAAATACTCAATGGTCACAAAATGTTGCAAAGCATGAGCGACGCTGACAATCCGTACGATAACGCGCATATGGAATCTTTCTTCAGCAGGTTCAAAGCGGAGTTGCTGGAAGGCGGCACCTTTCAGAATGCAGAAGATTCCCGGAGTAAAATTTTCGAGTTTATTGAAATGTATTACAATCCTAAAAGATTGCATTCTTCGATTGGATATTTATCACCAAACGCATTTGAAAACAAGCAATAACTGTATGCAAAAATCACAGCACAGAATCTTATCATCGGCAAACCTGAGCCCACCGAAGAACCATTAAAACTTTCTGTCAAAGAACTCGTCCTGCTCCGATACCGGAAATATTCCTGGCAGGTTGCTCCTCAGCAGAGCCTGCTTCCGCTTGTTTCCGGTAAAACGAATATATTCATAATTTGCATTGACGGATCAAAATTAAAACCTCTATAACTCAATGTGGATAAGTATTTAGAGCAAACGAGAAGTTTGAAAGTTTAAAGAAAAAAGAACCAAAAAAAGAAAGAAGAAAAGGAATGGGCTTCGCCCATCACTCTTTTTGATTAGGTTTGCCAAGGCATCGGATCAAAGCATATACCATGCCCTGACAACGCCTGTTCTACAACTGAAATACATTTATTAACCTAAGAGACTACACTGTCCGGATAAATCGACACACCTCACATTGCAGCTCAAATAAGATTCTCTAACACCTATGTGAATATCAAGTTCAGATGTTTTTGTTTAGTACACTTTAGTTTGGGTCTGTAAAATGAACTGTGTCAAAGAATAATTTTGATCAGTTTAAAAGAAGCGATGGCGGTTCCATTCAAAGAGCAAGGCATCGCTTCTTTTTTACGGACGGTTATCATAAGTCTATTTTCATTCGCTCTCCAAATATAATTTTTAACTGTGAAGCCGCAACTGCCCAGCCTTGCAATGGCATAGTCCATTTCTCTGCAATACGCATGGTAGCCGGATATATTAGTTTCAGCAGAGCCATATCACTGGTGAAGACGCCTTTATTTTTGGTGACTTTCCGGATCTGGCGGTGATAACCTTCAATGGTATTCGTTGTATAAATGAGCTTACGGATGCCTGCAGGATATTTAAAGTAGGTTGATAGTTTAGGCCAGTTTTTCTCCCAGGAACCGATTACCATAGGATATTTCTTATTCCATTTCTCTTTGAGTTTTACCAATTCATCCAAGGCCGTAGTTTCATTGTCGGCGCGGTAAACCGGTTTGAGTTCCCTCATGAACTCCTTTTGATCTTTACTGGCCACATACTTCAGGCTATTACGGATCTGATGTACTACGCAGGTCTGAACTTCGGTGTTGGGAAAGATCCTCCGGATCGCTTCGTCGAAGCCTTTCAGGCTATCAATGCAGGCGATCAAAATATCCTGGACACCCCGCTGCTTCAGATCGTTGATTACACCGAGCCAGAAGTTGGAACCTTCGCTCTGGGAAGTGTATATCCCCAGAACTTCTTTCCTTCCATCTTTATTGATGCCCAAAACATTGTACACGCAGAGTGACACCGTACGGCCCTCTTCTTTTACTTTGTAGAACATCGCGTCCAGCCAAACAATGCAATACAACTCATCCAAGGGACGCTGCTGCTATTCTTTCACCAACGGTATCACCTTGTCTGTGATGGCGCTTAACGTTGTTGCTGAGATCTCAGTATCGTATGTTTCTTTGATGTGGGCGCTGATATCGCGCAGACTAGTGCCCAGGCCGTAAAAGCCTATGATCCTATCCTCCAGCTTTTGGGCCATCATCGTCTCCCCCTTCTTAACCATCTCTAGTTCAAATGTTCCTGACCGGTCACGCGGAGTGCTGACCTCAATGTTACCAGAAGATGTTTTAAGGAGCCTTTTTCCCTTTCCATTTTATCGGTTGCCCGAAGAACGTTCTTCTTCATCAAGGTGGCCTTCCATCTCGCCCTCCAGAATCGAGTTGATCATGTCTTGAAGAAGGGGTGCAAAAGCGACATCCTTGCTATAGAGGGATTTGCCAGTGCGGAACTGTTCCCTTATCTTTTGTTTGGCCTTTTTATAATCGAAAGGCTCCTGTTATTCGTTTTCCATTTTATTGTGCTTAAAGTTAAAGATTTAACTTTTGACACAATTTATTTTACACTCTCTTTAGTTTGACTATAAACAACTCAAAATGCTTTCTGCCTTCTTTGCCCTTTCACTTAACATTCGTAGCTCATTCAATCTACAATATATATTTTTCTAGTAATTTCATACAATTTTTTATAATCAATGTGAATCTTCTCACTCGTAACAAATATTCCACATTCAGCCAGCGATTGGTATCCGGCTTCACCTTCCCATTTTGCAATAAAGGGATTGTAATTACATTCAGTTTGGTGATAATATTTTCCCTTTATCTTGTGTTCAATTGGCACCCTAGAATCCAGGCACATATGTCGAAATTCACAAACATTGCAAACTGAAATATCATCCTTTTTGACATGCCATAGTTTCATAAATTTTTTACTACGCAATAGCTTCTCCACACTTCCAATCGTCTTTAAGTTACCAAAACTTTTCATACTTAAAGGGCCATTTCCAATTTCACCATTAAGTCCGATAAATAATTTACGATTGTAATAAGTATTAAAAGATGAAGATTCAACATAAAATAAAGAATTAACTGAAAACCCTGATATACTTTTAATATTTTGACCAGCTGAATAAGAATAGTCACCATAAATAAATGTAATTGGGAATTTATAATGCGCATCATGCTGGTTATATAGCGGCATATTATAAACATACATAACGTGAAGTTCTGGAAATAATACTTGATTAAGAAGTGAGCCTATCTCATCAAAAACATCGAAGGGAAGCACAATTTCACAATGTTTAACAATGGAAGTATTTATTAAACGAATGAGATCTTCAATATCTCTTTTAGTTATTTCACAGCCGATGATTACAATTTGCAGATTGTAGCATAAACACTCATTAACTATACGGAAAATCAATTCAAAGTCTACTGCAGTTTTAACTTCAACAATCAAATTAGATATCAAACCTGGATAGCTATAATCATTTACAGAAATTGATTTTAATTGAGCACCTTTACCATTGCCCGAATAAACTAAATTATTAGCCTTCAGGCGACTTATCAATAACTCGTCTGAATTTCCTCTTAAGCTATTGTTAACCGAATGTTCGCAAAGATAAAAACACCCAAACTGGAGGTCGTAAATAGCAGTTCTAAAAAACCCACCAACTGGAACGCATAAACTATGAAATTGGTACACCATTACTCATTCGCTTTTCGACGGTCATGGTATATGTGTATAGGCTTATAAAATCTCTCAGCTTCATAGGCTCCAGAATTGAAAGCTATTGATTTCTTGCACACTATTTTAATTAGATTAGGTTCTTCAACTTTATATAAGAAAAGACACTGAACACTTAAAGATGCCTTCTGACTTATATAATTACTTATAAATCCACTCTCGTCTAATTTCTTACCAACCATCTTGCTATTTTTCGATCAAGCTGAAAATTCATTAATTTTCCTACCATGTCATATTGACCAACAGGATTTATTTCCAGAAAAACAAATCTCTTCTCAATTGTATAAATCATATCAATTGAAGCAGTATTTAAATTCAGATCATTCAGAAGTTTCTTAAGTTTACGTCTTATTTCACTGGGTAAAATAATTTTACTCATTCTATTTGGATTTTCATAATCGTAATTTCTAAAATCTACTGCTGTATTTTCCATCTCCTGTGAAAATATAGCAATGCTCCAAAACTCACCATCCAAATAAAATATTCTCACATCAAATTCCTTATTAATTAATTCTTGAAAAAGAGATGGAAAAAACACTTCAGGCAACTCTGGTACTATATCACTACTAATAAATTCCGTTAATAATCCATAACCAAATCTATTCGTCTTCGGCGTAAAGTTGTCCTGTATAGCCTTAGTTATCGTATCCTTTTTCTTGATAAATCCTTCAAGATTAATTCTCCGGGTCGTTACTATTGTCTCAGGAATATCCAACCCACACAACGAAGCTCTCCTTAAAACAGATAATTTTTTTGTATTTAATAAAAATGGGTTGCCCAGAATTCTTATTCTTTTTGAGATTAATATTTCATAAATTAACGTATTTAATGTAGACTGTTCAGATAACAAGTACCTTTGCAATTGAGGCATAAGTACTTCAGAATCATTCAAGATGTCCGTTTTTTCAACCTCTTTTAGATAAAAACCCCCTCTCCGAAACCAGATACTCTTTATATCATCAATATCTATCTGTATCGAGCCACTCCATATTTCCAAACTTAAGCATCGATTTGAGAAAACTATATTGAAATCGGTATTAGGCCCATCTTCCTTGTTAATTCTAATAAATTTCTCCTTCCAATATTTTAAGTATTCAATTACTTTATTTGTGCTGTAATCATCCTTATCTGAAAAAATAACAACCATATTATATATACATCAATAATTTATTTTCAAATAACCAGAATCTTCCGGATATTTTATAAGAAACCACAGCATACATCTTAGGTTCAGATATTCATTCTCTAGCGGCTAAATTTGCCGGGTGTTAACAATTGATTTATGCCGAAGCTATAACTTCATTTATTTAAGGGTCAAAAGAAAGACGATGTACTCAATTTCTAAAATTCCCAAATTCTTTGGACTTTAATAGAAATACAAAATAGTTAATATGCATAGGATCAAATTGGTATTGATCTTATGCATATTAATTCCACTTTTAACAACTACAGCAACCATCATCGGCTTTATCGATACCACAAGGGTCACAGCTATGGCTAGTTGTAGCCTGGCTCTTACTTGGACAACTACTGCTGCCTGCCATAATCTTTTTCATGTCCGCTCGGCTAAGTTCTTTTACCAAAATGCTGGCTGATAGCTTCCTTAATTCTTTTTTCATGTCATTTAATTTTTAATTTATTAATCCTTGATGGCTTTTCTCCAGGTGCCATCACAAATAATCACCTGATCCTTGCAAGAATAATTCTAAATAGTAAACTCTTTATCAAATATTTTCGTTAACTGAGGAATTAAATTCGGGATATTCTCTAATGAATACCGCCCAGGTATTTTTCTTCCATTAATAAAAAAAGTTGGCGTAAACACGATCGAGTTTTCCTCTATCCACCGAAAATGCTGATTCATTCTATGATTCACGTCAATTGTCTTATCAGGCATCCATTTAATGCACCACTTATCATAGTCCATCCATTCAAACCAATCCGAAAGCATTTCTTGTAGTTGGTCATTATTATTTTGCAACGAAACAGCCTTTTGTAAAATGGATTTAGTAGCAACAGCAAGTTTATTATTCTCGCTCGGAGAAATAAATAAAAAACGGATTTGCACACATATTTTGCCTGGAAATTGCTTCAGTAGAGCGTCTATTTTCTTATGAGCTCTTGCGCAAGGTCCACAATAAGGATTACATACCATGGTAATTATAAAGGAGCTTCGAGGGTTTCCCAACAGCACATCATTCTCCCAAAATGATGTGTCGACTTGTTGAGATAATTCCAATTGGTCAATAAATAAATCAGCATCGAGAAGCCATCTCTTAAGTTCGATTAATTTGATCTTATTTGAATAGTTGATTTTAATCAATTGTTTGATAGGTACAATGACCATCACTATAATAAGAAATATTGCTAAAAATACTAGCTCAGGAAAAATGCCTGTTAAGACAAATGCGGCTGCAAAAGATATTACACTCTGCGAAATCAAAATTCCCGAAATACAAAGACAAATGGTGCACCATTGCTTTACTTTCCATCCTTGCATATAAAAACTCCAAAATGCAATTGCCGGACCGGCATAAGACAATAAATAAATACTCTGAAAAAGTTCAGAGTGCCAACAACCAATCAGATATACTATGAATTGGGTCGTGAAATAATAGACTGATATATCTGCAAGAGAGGTTCCTGCAAATCCAACTGCAAAATGGCTACTTATTACTTGATCACACCCCCTTTTACCAACGGCACCACAGACCTGCTTAGCAATCTGGTTATCGATTCCTAGCTCAACAGTCATAGCAATAAGACTGATTATTATACCCACAAAAGAGAAAAACCCAAAAATGTTAATCAATATGTTTGATAGTTCAAACATAGATGCCAAGTAGAATCCCAAACCCAAAATTAGAAAACACAAAAGGTTGGCATTTCGCTTATTTTCGGCCTTTTTAAAGGCCAAATTCCCTTCTTGCTGCCAAACAGCATTCATCTTGGTATATAATACGATTCCTGTCCAATACCTTGTTATCTCCTTCATTTTGTCCCACCCTGAAGGATCAAGTATTAAATGCATATGCTCATTGCCGGGCTCTTTAATGTGCGCGAGTAATGGATAGTTGAATTCATTTATATAAGAAGGATCCGATCTTAAAGCCTCATAGGACATACCAATTTTATCTAATAAATCAATCACTGAAATTAAAGCCGGGTAGTCAGGATGAGTTGTTATTTCCTCTTTGCAATAGCTTCGGTTGAGTTTGTATCCAGCAGAATTTAGCCAAACGTAAGTTGTTTTCCAAAGTTCATTGGTCGGCATAATATTTCATTCAAATAAATAAAATTTATAGGAAGTGCTTTTAGCACAACTAAACCCCACCCTTAGATATTCGATCCCAAAAAGGTAAACCAGATTTTTGGATCAGAAATTTAAGACATTCAAATCAGGTTGTATTTTACAACCGAAGTTCAATTACAAATTGTAATACTACATAAAAACCCCTAGACACTTTTTAAGATAAACCCTTAATAATCTATGATTCTATAGCACAAACAGAGACAGCCTCTCATAATTAGAGAACATTTTCATTAAAACTATTCAACTATTCCCAAATTTTTATGGCTTATTATTGAAAAGCTATCGATAAATTTATGTTCTTTTGATAAAGGCTCCATGGCAACTTTTGCGCAAAATCATACTGCATCAATAAAAGATATTATATATTTCGGTTTAGAGTATTAGAGACAATCTCTCATCTGTCACAGATTTAGTTTTATATTATTGACAGCATAGTATTTATTTCTATTGAAAAGGAGGGAATTTAGTATTAAACAGATGATGTTGTAAAACGAATTATAATGAATTTAGGTCAGCTAATAACTTTAATATGAAATATCAAGCGAATCGATCAAAAAATAATTTCACAGAAATTGGGTATTTCATAGTGGGCAAATTCCAAAATGAAATGAAGCAAATATTTTAATAGTGCTTTTTTAGCAACAATTCTAAAAGCTTTAAATTGTACCTCTGTGGAATTTAGATATTTATGCAAATTGCTTGAAGCATACCAGAAATGAAAACGAGAGGGAGACTAAGGCAACTTTCGAGCCATATTTAGTATTAGAAATCGAATTTAATTAATTTGTAACATTAAATTCCTTTACTGCTTATTTTCGGCCTAACAAAGTGTAAATTACGTCATACTTACAATTATGATTGTTAATTATTTAAAAACCGCTATTAGAATAATATTAAGAAATAAGATCACCACGCTAATTAACGTATTGGGTTTATCCATCGCAATGACCGCGACGGTATTAATTATACTCTGGGTTAATAATGAATTAAGTTTCGACACATATAACAATGACAGTGACAGAATTTATAGAGTAACATGCGTGACTGACAATCCCGAAAATAAGAGCAAACAAATAATGGAGTACAGTCCCCTGCTCTTAGCAGATTTTGCAAGAAATACGATTCCTGAAATAGAAGCTTCAGCACGGCTATTTACGTCAACATGGTCTATTCCAATTCTAAGATTAAATGATGAACTCTATAGTGAACCCAAGTACGCTTATATCGATAGAGGCTGGTTTGAGTTATTTAAATATAATTTCCTTGAGGGAGGTTCTGAGGCCTTCTTTCGAAATCCATTTAGTGTTATACTTACAGAATCCAAAGCAAAAGCGTATTTCGGGAATGCGTATGCTATCGGAAAAATAATTAAAATTGATTCAAGCATTTATACAGTTAGAGGTGTAATTAAAGACAACCCAAATAATTCAAGTTTCCAATTCGATGTGTATATTCCATTGGAAGCATACCTCTTAAACCCTGAACAACGCGCTAATGAGGAGAATTGGAGTACTTTCAATTACTTGACATTTGTTAAATTAAAACAAAACTCAAACATCGAATCAGTTTCGCGTAAATTAAATTCAATATTAGTTTCCAATTCAAAAAATAGAAATAATAGCGCTTCATTGAAGCAAATTAAAGATTTACATTTTGAGTCGGGATTGGCATCTTCAGTTGTAAAACATGGAAACAAAGATCTAATATTTATTTTTAGTGCACTAGCATTTATTCTTCTTTTAATTGCGTGCATTAATTATAATAACTTAACTACTGCCGAGGCTAGTAGCAGGTCAAAGGAAGTCAGCGTTAGAAAAATTATAGGAGCCAAATCCAGTGACATCTTTTTCCAATTTTTCGTTCAGTCGCTTGTGATTTGTTTAATTTCGCTTTTGCTAGCATTGTTACTGATCTGGCTTTCAATGCCAATTTTCAATCAGGTTAGTGAAAAACAATTTCTATATAATTTGTTCTCCTTGGAAATATGGAAAGTATTAGGCTTTACAACACTGATTGCAATCTTATTAAGTTGCATCTATCCTTCCATTCTCTTGTCTTCTTTTGACCCTTTAAAGGTGTTTAGGGGGATTTCATTTTTAAAATTTAAAGACGTCCAATTTCGTAAAATCTTAGTAGTAATTCAATTTTGCTTCTCAATTAGCTTGTTGATCTCCACACTCATAATATATAGACAACTTCATTACATACAAACAAATGATTTAAACTTCAACAAAACACAAATATTCTCGGTTTCCTTTCCGATCAAATTTTATTTGACTTATAATGATAATGAGCGGAGAAATATGATTGAGCTTTTTAAGGATCAACTAAAAAAGGAAAGCTCTATCAGCGAGGTTTCTAATGCGGGGCATTCTCTCATTAATGTTAAGAGTATTGCCAGTGAAAATATAACTTGGGATGGGAAAGATAAACGCTACACGCCCGTGATTGCGCAATTAAACGTAGATCAGGACTTTAAGAATGTATTTGATTTATCTCTGATTCAGGGGCGATGGTTCAAAGAGAATAATGGCTCCGACCAGCATAATTATATCTTTAATGAAACCGCAGTTACAGAATTTAATTTACGGAAACCTCTTCTGGAACAGAGAATCATATTTCAAGGAGACACCGGCAGACTAATTGGAATTGTAAAAGATTTTTATTTTCAAAGTTTACATGATCGAATTACTCCACTAATAATCTACAATAATCCCTTCCGTAGACTAAAGACATTTATCAAGGTCCAACCTGGTAAAAGTCAGGAGGCTGTTGAAAAAGCGAAATTAATTTGGAAATCAATAGTTCCTGAATACCCCTTTGAGTTCCTATTTGTCGATAGCGAATTTGAGGCCTTATATAAGAATGAAATAAATGGTTCTACACTCATTCTGCTATTTTCAATTGTGTCTATCTGTACTTCTCTTCTTGGCTTACTTGGCCTCGTAATTCTTGTTGTACAGGAAAAGACCAAAGAAATAGGAATCAGAAAAGTTCTTGGCGCCTCTCTTTTGGAAATCTGTTCATTAATTTCAAAAGAGTTTCTCCTTTTAGTTTTAATCGCCTTTTTGATAGCAACACCTGTGGCCTACCTAGTAATGAATAAATGGATTCAAGAGTTTGCATATCATATAGGCAACGAATGGATACTATATTTCATCGCAGGCGCAACTACCTTATTTCTCGTTCTTCTTACTGTTTGTTTAATCATTTTTTCAAATTCAAGAGGACATCTTACCGACAAAATTAGATATGAATAATTGAAATAAATTTATGCATATCAAATTTATTTTTGTTACGTATCATAGCATGAACTTTATTGAGGACTCGAACTAAAATGTATTAGTAAAAGAGAATATTGTGATATGGAAAAGTTTGTTTCTGTGCCGTTTCCAAAAAACATTTTAGAGGATGAGGTGCATATGTACGAACCTTATTTAACCTACTCTTTGACCCAACTTAAACAAAGGGACCTTAAAAATGTCTTTGTTACTTATTCAGGTTTTTGCTTAAACAGAAAAGGTCTTATAAAAGAGTGTCACCACGAATATTCAGCTCAGCAAAAAGACTATCTCAATGAGGCTTCATATTATTATTTTGGCGCTCTTGACAATCCAAAGAACCTAATCACTCTCGATAATGCCAATACCTATTTGGTCATTCACCATCCATGGTTCAATTATTATCATTGGATTTGTGAATCTATATTCCGTTTGTGGATGGTGCGCAAAAAATTAGATAAGCTAATTCTCATTTTACCAGACCATTATAAAGATGCAGATTTCATAACAGGATCTCTTGAACCATTTTCTATCAAAAGGATATTCTATATTCCTAATGAGAAAAGCTTGATGGTAAGAAATCTTTGTATACCTCAATTAAAGCCAAAATGCGACTCTTATAATTCACGACTTTTAACTCAGGTAAGAAGGTTTTACAGAAACTATTCACTAAATGTCAAAAAAGTAATAACAAATAGAATAGATAAACTCTATATAAGTAGACGATTTGCTAATCGAAGAAAGATTATTAATGAAAGCGACATTTTGAGAATAATTGAGCTACATGGATTTACAATATTTTACCCTGAGAAATTTTCATTCTTGGAACAAGTTTCCATCTTTTCCAAAGTAAAATATTTGATTGGTACACATGGTTCAGGCTTAACAAATATGCTTTTTATGGAGGAAAATACTTCTGTTTTGGAATTGCATAAAAACAAAACAAATGAATTGAACCACCCAAGCCCCTTGTTTTGGTATATGGCAGAGGCATTAAAAATTAATTATTACCATCAGGTTTGTGAGACATCTGGAAAAGAGGACTATTTCGAGGGAGATTACATTATTGATGCTCGGCTATTCGAAAGAAATGTAGCCAAAATGTTATCTGACACTTAATTAAAGAAAAGTTCTGTTAAGGCTTTTTCCTAAAATGAATTTAGGACCTTCTTTACTCTTGACAGCACCTATTAGACAATTAAGATTCTTACGATTGTTTTAGATAAAAAATCTCCATTTGTAAAAAAGTGTCCGTTTATTAATATCATCTTTATCGAATACAAATAGTTAATTTAGGCCAGATCATCCAGATATTATAGAATATTAAATGAAAAATGTCATTTTAATTACTGATGTTAGGTTTTGGGAGCAAGGATCAGGCCACCGAGCTAGAATTTCCGCCTTAATAATGTACTTATCAAGGAATGTAAACCTTACCGTCGCCTGTACAGGTCCCTTGACCCAAGCCAACGAATTAGATATCGCAAATATATATTCTGTAACACTCATTTTTATTGAAAAAAAGGAAATATTAAGCTCAATTGGTTATGTTCGCAAACTAAGAAAATTGATTCAAGCCACTACCTTCGATTTTGTTATAATAGAATATATTCACAGCACATATTTTCTAAAACTCTTCAGCGCCGGCGTAAAAGCTATTTTGGACTGCCATGACTTAATAAGTGATAGAACAACAGAATTCAAGAAATATAACTTTCAGGGTACCGCATATGAGTTATCTGAGAATGAAGAGTACGAGATTATGAGCATATTTGATCACATGATAGTATTATGTGAGCCCGATTACCAAAAATTAAAAAAAGTGTTTCCAGGAGATAAAGTTCTTCTTTGCCCTCATCCCACATTAGTTAAAAAGCATAAGGCAAGAAGGCAAGTTAGAACAATTTCGTTTTTAGGAAGTAACTATCCACCAAATATTGATGGGATCAATTACTTCTTGAAAATGTGCTGGCCAAATATCGCAGAAAAGTATGAAGTGAAATTATCTATTTATGGTGGCGTTTGCAATTCAGTAATTTCAGATAGTTTTGAAAAAATTGAGTTAATGGGCATAATAGAAGACCTCAATGAAATATATAAGTCGACTGATATAATCATTAATCCAGTGAGGTTCGGTGCCGGTCTTAAAATTAAAAATGTGGAAGCTATAGCCAATGGATTGCCCCTTGTCACTACAAGTCACGGAGCAAGAGGTCTTGAAGGACTAAATGGAACTTGTTTCTTAGTTGCAAATCATCCCTCCGAATTTTATTTGGCTATTGCAAGACTTATAGAAAATCGATTATTAAGGAATAAATTAAGTCAAAGAGCGATTGCTTTCGCAAAAAAGCATTTTTCAGCAGAAGTATGTTTTTCGCCATTATTAAAAGTACTTGAAGTAGTTTAATTATATGGAATGCATGTATGAACTATTTTTCAATAAATCTTGAAGAATAATTAAGTAATTAGCTTGTCTTATGTTAAAAAGCATCGGCTTACTTTCCTGCTACTTTGGAAAATTACCCTGGTACTTTCGATATTTTGTACATTCTTGCAAATTTAATCCAACAGTTGATTTTATCATATTCAGCGATGATCTAGACTTTGAAATTGAATTGAGTCAAAACATCAAACTTATCTATATAACCCTTCAGGAATTTAATAAACTTGCTTCGAATAAAATGAAACTTCCGATAAATATATCTTATGGATATAAACTCTGTGACTTCAAACCGGCCTATGGAGTAATTTTCTCAGAATATCTAAAAAATTACTATTATTGGGGTCATTGTGACATCGATATCATTTACGGCGATATACGGGGTTTTATTACTAATGATTTATTGGAAAACCACGATTTAATAAGCGTCCGCCTTGACTGGATAACAGGGTGTTTTCTGTTATACAAGAATATAACCAAAATGAATACTTTATTTACAAATAGCAAAGATTATAAAATGGTCTTTTGTAGTGATCTTTATCAATGCTTTGATGAGACAGGATTTATGCACGATGAATTTTCAGCAGGTAAATACTATAAAGACGTATTTAGCAAAATTGAAAGTATGATGCATGTTGTTAAGAAATATGAAGAGCTAGGTTTTATAAAACCTTTTTTTAACCAATATATTGTTGAAGGATTACCTGGAAAATTACGGTGGGAACTGGGAAAGATGTACTACAAAAATTACGAGATACTATTTTATCATTTGATTTACTTTAAAGGTACTTTCTTCCCGAAGTACCAGCCAAAAGCCATTCCAGGTTATTTTAATATAAGTCCCACTAAAATTTATAGTACAATAAAGAACCAAAGTTGATTGTAGATTCCGGACCATATTAACCCACATTCCGCATTGCTGGGTTAACATGAAAGGAATATCTAGGTGATTTTTCCCGAATTCATAAATCAAACTCATCCTTTCATAAAGCCATCCCGGAATAACAAGCACAAATTTGTATCGACAACAAATCGAACAAAATGCTTTCCGCAATTTCCTGGTCACAGTTTCTGACGACGATCGCAGTTATCCTTTTTATTTATTATTCAATTGCTAGTACCATCTATTTCAGAAAAGAAATTTTCAATTTATTTTGGCCCAAGGTTTCAAGTCCGCAAGGTTTTGCTTTAGCCAATGAAACTCCAGATCATCCACACTCCTACAATGAAATAACTGCGGCTACGGGTAAAGAAGACCCATACATCAAAGGAAAAATTCAGGAGCTATTAAAAGATATGAAAAGTTTACTGTCGACTGCTGCAAAAGCTAAAACAGTCAGAGAAGAATTGATTATGGCTTTGCAGTTGCTTCTACGCGACTACCCGGTCTTCAAAAATTTGCCATTGATGGAAGAGATCAATCGCAACATCCTAAATGAATGCAAAGTCATTTGCTCCATTACCCTTTCTGAAGCGGAAATGAAAATGCTGTGGAACGGTTAAGGGGATGGGGCAATTTTTTTTTCCGATTTTTCAAGTTCAAATCTGAAGTATGAGTAAGTGGAGAGTGATCATTACCAGTGTTTTGATTCTTATGAGCTTGAGCTCTTTCAGCCAGGACGGCAATGCAGGCATCAACCAGGCTAACACAACAGTTCGAGGCTACTTTGACGCCGGTGTTAATCTAATGTATGCTGTTGGCGCCATACTCGGACTCATCGGGGCCATCAAGGTTTATCAGAAATGGAATCATGGAGATCATGACACGGGTAAGGTCGCCGCAGCCTGGTTTGGCAGTTGCATTTTTTTAGTGATTGTAGCTACTGTTCTAAAAAGCTTCTTCGGTCTTTAAGTTCATCTATTTAATCCGTACTCTAATTTTTAAAATTTATGAAAACTATTTTCTATTCCGTACTTTTTTGCCTATTCCTTATTTCCTGTAAAAAGCAGACTCCCACACTTGTTCAGACACAGCCTTCCTCAGTTTATGATTCCTTGGAGGCGGATTATTTAAAAAACGTCCAGGCTTATCTCAGGAAAAACATGGCTGACAGTTCAATCATTGCGCTTAATTGGGATCAGGTTCTGCTGAGCAAAGAAGCAAGCGGTTGGTATTTGCGCATAGGATACGCAGCGCAGTCAATTGCAGAAGGATTTTTACTTCTCACGACGGATTCATTAGGGAATGTAACCGATGCAAGGGTGGTCAAATTAAATAAGGATCCATTAATCGATTGGGTATTTAACGGAACGATAGATTTGAATGATCTGAAAGGAAGATTAATTTCCAGCAATACTGTTACCAATGGCTATATGCCTGATGGCCGGGTGCGGCAACCTGGAACTCCTTCCGTCAATTCAGTTGAAGATATGATGCTCATACCTGCTGGATCGGTGGAGGAATTGCCCGAAGTCATTGTTGTTGGATATACCAGCGGAGGTCTTAGTTTAAGTGATTATTTAATGCTTTCAGCCCTTTCAGGCGCAGGCGGTACAAGTGGAGCTGGCGGTAGTGCAGGAGGAAGCGGCAGCGGCTCCGCCGGAAGCGGCAATTCTTCAGGAGCCGGCGGTACAGGTGTTCCCGCAAATTCAGGACAGTATACCTTACTCAGACCTGCCGGCGGTACTGTGAATCCTGTAACCCGAATTATAAGCAGCAGGCCAACGACCATTACCATTGATGACAGTTACAGCAAACCCGGGATTAATGTTGCCGCTTACATGAAGTGTTTTTCTGCTGCGCCCGACGCGGGCGCCGGTTATTCCGTGAGTCTGTTTGTGGATCTCCCCGTGAATGACGATCCCACGCAGGTTTTTAATCAGGCAAGCGGCGCTGTGGGCCATTGTTTTCTCGGATTGACAAAATCGGGCAGCGGCCAGTCTATCACTCAATATTTCGGATTTTGTCCCACGGAGGCCATGGTTGCCATTGTTGGAACCGTGACCGCTGGAAAGGTCGTTGACAACGGAGGCCATAAATACAATGCATACCTTGGGATTACTTTAAATGCGGGTCAGTTTGCAACAGCGATGAGCAAAATTATCAGCTTATCCGGATCAAATTATGATCTTATTAATTTTAACTGTGTGGATTTTTCGCTTTCGGTTATCAACAGTTTCCAGCCGACCACACCTATAATCCCTGAGACAGTGCAAATGCCCGCAGCAGGGCTCTCCATAGATACACCACAGGGACTATACCTGACTTTACAGCATATTCAAAATACGGGCGGCGCTGCGGTGACCGGAAGTATTTGGAATGCAGGAGTTAGTCATGGAGCTTGTAATTAATGATATGGCAAACAGCATTTATAAGATTAACAAAGGAATTAATAAGCCGATTGAGTTCAAAGGGCTGAAAGCGCAATACATCTGGTATCTGGGGGGCGGGATACTGGTTTTGATGATACTATTTGCCATTCTTTATATTTTAGGGGTAAATTCTTATTTGTGTGTTGCATTGGTTCTGGCAGCAGGGATAACCTTGTTTCTCATGGTATACAGGATAAGTGATAAGTATGGCGAGTTTGGGCTGATGAAGAAGATCGCAAAGCGACTCGTGCCTGATGTAGTAAAATGTTGGTCGAGGAGGCTGTTTATGAAATTAAAATAAATGCTGAATGGAACAATCCATAAAAATCAGAAATGCCAGTCTGAAAGATGCCGAAGTGATCTTTTTATTTATCAGCCACCTGGAGGAGATGAGCTTCAATCTTGAAGACTTCAAAGTACGGTACGCAGAAAATATCGATAATCCTGATATTCTTTACCTGGTCGGGGTAAATGAAAATGATAAACCCTTAGGTTTTCTCAGTTGTCACGGCCAGTCCCTGCTTCATCATGAGGGAATGGTATTCGAAATTCAGGAAATGTATGTAGCGAAAAATTCCCGGGATCTGGGTATAGGAAGAGCCTTGTACGCCGCGCTGGAAGAAAGATTGAAAGCACTTGACTGCCAAAGTCTGGAAGTAACCACGAATGCAAAACGGACCGATGCCAGGAAGTTCTATTTGAAATTAGGATTTGAGCAGAACCATGTGAAGTTTGTGAAAGAATTGTAAGACCGGTTGTAAGTATTGTTTAATGGAGGACAAAGAATTTGTGATGGAAAGGAATTTAACAGACTTATACCCTATTCTCGGAGTTGAAAATGATTGTATCGTTTCAAAGCAAGGAGATTTAACCATTGGCTTTGCCGTTAAGCTGCCGGAAATCTTTACCCTTTCAAATGAAGAATATGAAAGCTTTCACCATGCCTGGATCAAGGCGATAAAGGTCTTGCCAAAGCAATCCGTGTTTCACAAACAGGATTGGTTCATCGAAAATAAATATTCGGGTGATTTTGGAAAAGCAGATCACAGCTTTTTAACGCGCTGCAGCGAACGCTTTTTTAATGAGCGGCCATTTCTGGACCACCGTTGTCATATTTTCCTGTCAAAGAAACCGGCAGGCCGAAAGCTATCCTCCTCGGCCGTTTCTAACCTCTTTCGAAAATCCATTGTTCCGGAAGAAACGCTAAATCCCTCGTTGTTACACGAATTTTTGGACAATGTCGGACAATTCAAACGCATTCTGGAGGACAGCGGGTTTATTAAAATGAAAAGGTTATCTGATGAGGATTTACTCAGCTCATCCGCAAAGGCAGGTGTCATTGAAAAGTATTTCTTTCTGCTGGATACAGAAGAACTCATAATTAAAGACATTTCATTCCGGGACGGCATCCGGGTTGGTAACCAGATTTGCGGGTTATATACCCTTTCCAATCCCAATGATCTGCCCTCTTTATGCGGCTCCCGAATCAATTACGATAAGTATTCAACGGATAAAATAAAATTCCCGGTCGGGTTTGCTTCCGTCCTCGGTCAGCTGCTTTCCAGCAATCACATTTATAACCAGTTCATTTTCGTGGAAGATCCCCAGAAAACAATCCGTGATCTGGAAAGCAAAAAGTTAAGGCTGCAATCCCTTTCGGCTTATTCCAGGGAAAACGCTATCGCCAGGGACGCGGTAAATGATTTTTTGAATGAGACGGTGGCGGACGGAAAATTACCGATCAAAGCGCATTTTAACGTACTGGCCTGGTCAGAAGATAAGCATAAGATGAAGGATATCCGAAATGCCGTGTCGGCTGCGCTGGCTCAGATGGACGCGGTACCCAAGATCGAATCGGACGGCGCCCCACAAATCTACTGGGCGGCCATTCCTGGTAATGAGGCTGACTTCCCAATGAATGATACGTTCGACAGTTTTGCTGAACAGGCCGCGTGCTTTCTCAACCTTGAGTCCAGCTACAGGAGTTCTTTGAGTCCTTTCGGCATCAGGCTGGGTGACCGGCTAAGCGGGAAGCCACTGCATGTCGATATTTCGGATGAGCCTATGCAAAAAGGAATCATTACGAATCGCAACAAATTCATTTTAGGTCCTTCAGGCTCAGGGAAAAGCTTTTTTACCAATCATATGGTGCGTTCCTATTATGAACAGGGTACCCATGTTGTGCTTGTGGATGTTGGCCATTCCTATAAAGGCTTGTGTGATTTGGTAAAGGGATATTATTTCACCTATTCAGAAAAAGATCCGATACGCTTTAATCCGTTTTATATCGGAGACGGCGAGCAACTCGACACGGAAAAAAAAGAAAGTATTAAAACGCTGCTGCTGGCTCTTTGGAAAAAGGACAATGAAAGTTTTGGCCGGTCAGAATATGTTGCTTTATCCAATGCGTTGCAACTCTATTTTGAGAAACTGGAAGGAGATAAAAGCGTTTTTCCCTGTTTCAATAGTTTCTATGAGTTTCTGAAATTCGATTTTGTAAAAGTGCTTGCCTCAGACCAGGTCAAGGATAAGGATTTCGATGTATCCAATTTTCTCTATGTGCTCCGACCTTATTATGCCGGCGGCGAATTTGATTATTTGCTGAATGCCACGGAGAACCTCAATTTGCTGGGGCAGCGATTCATTGTTTTTGAACTGGACAATATCAAGGATCACCCGATTTTGTTTCCTGTGGTCACTCTGATCATCATGGAAGTATTTATCTCCAAGATGCGCAAGTTAAAGGGCATCAGGAAAATGATCCTTATCGAAGAAGCCTGGAAGGCGATTGCCCGGGAAGGCATGGCCGAATACATCAAATACCTATTTAAGACCGTCCGCAAATTCTTTGGAGAAGCTGTCGTGGTTACCCAGGAAGTGGAAGATATCATCTCCTCTCCTGTGGTTAAGCAGGCTATCATCAATAATTCCGACTGCAAAATTCTGCTGGATCAATCTAAATACCAGAATAAGTTCGATCAGATCCAGGAACTGTTGGGTTTAACGGAAAAAGAAAAAGCCCTAGTTCTTTCGATTAATAAGGCTAATGACCCAACCAAGAAATATAAAGAGGTCTTTATCAGTCTCGGCGGATTGCTGTCTCGTGTTTACCGGACGGAAGTTTCCATGGAAGAATACCTGGCTTATACGACGGAGGAAACAGAAAAGATCAAGGTTCAGGCCTATGCCCAGAAACTGGGTGGCATAGAAAAAGGGATTGCAGCATTGGTCAGCGATTTAACCGAAAATTCCAAAGCAAATCAATGAAAAAGCTGATTATCGTCGCGTGTTTATTGATTGGGTCCGCAAATGAGTCCAACGCACAATTCGTGATAGCGGACATTATCAAACTGGTTGTAACCAAAGTGATCAATGCCATTGACCTGGCAGTCCAACAGGTCCAGAATAAGACCATTGTACTGCAGAATGCGCAAAAGGAACTGGAGAATGCAATGTCCGAATTGCAGCTGAATGATATAACGGATTGGGTAGAAAAACAAAGGAAGTTATATGCCGACTATTATCAGGAGTTATGGGAGGTGAAGCAGGTGATTTCAGACTATGATAAGCTGAAGTTAATTGTACAGCTGCAATCCCGGATTGTTTCGGAATACAATCAGGCCTCCGCACTTTTTAAGCAGGATAAACATTTTACAGCAGCAGAACTCGATCATATGGCGCAGGTCTATACCGGGATATTGAACGGGAGTCTGCAAAACCTGAACCAGGCGCTGCTCGTAGTGAATTCGCTTGCAACGCAAATGGACGATGCTGCGAGATTAAGGATTATTGATCAGGCTTCCGCTGGCATGCAAAGGAATTATAATGACCTGCAGAAATTTAATCAGCAGAATGTTCAGTTGAGTATGCAGAGAGCACAAGTGGAAGGGGATATACAAACAGTAAAGAGATTGTATGGATTGGAGTAAGAAGTGATTGCAAGTCCCAGCCTACCTACGCTCCTCCCCCACCCAGAATTCCGAAAGGGATGGAGGAGTGCATAGGAGAATTTAAATGGGTTACTAAATGTAGACCTTTATGAAGCGATGGTATCTTTTGTTATGCACAAGTTGTGCCCTTTTCAGCTCTGTTCGCTCGCAGGGACTGAATAATATTTTCTCTCAAAAGTCATCGGACCTTAAATCAGTTGCCAAGCAAATTGCATTATTTGACTTATATATCGGCTGGATTGAAAAGGGATATAAGATCGCTCAGGAAGGACTGACTGCGATTGGAGAAATCAAAAACGGAGAGTTCAATCTGCACAGTATTTTTTTTAGCTCATTATCTACTGTCAATCCGGAGATCAAAAGGTATTCTAAAGTAGCAATTATCATTTCGGATGAAATCTTTATTGTGCAAAATTTTAAAAAGATCTTAGCCATAAAAAATGTCACTCCCTCTGAGATGAGCTGGCTGCAAACGATTTATTCAAATATGCTAAATGCATCCACCAATTCGCTGAATGAGTTGATTGATGTGATATCGGACAATACGTATCAGATGACCGATGATGAAAGGATTAAGAGAATTGATAAGGTTTATGGAGCCATGGAAGAGAAAGTTGTTCTTACAAAGCAGATTACGGGCGACGTTTCGGTTTTATCCGGACAAAGATTAGCGGAAGAAAATGATATTGAGTCCTTACAAAATTTGGAATAAGAATGAAAAAGATGGCCATTTTGATTTGTATTGTTTTTGGACTGGGTTCTTTGAACTGCGAGGCGCAAAGTTATGAACTCCAACGCCTCGTCCTGGATATTGAAAAGCTGGCGCAATTAAAAAGTATTTTGACCGATCTGGAAAAAGGCTATCAGATATTGGAAACCGGGTATTCAACCATCAAAGATATTTCGGAAGGCAATTTCAATTTGCATAAGGCCTTTCTGGATGGATTGCTTGCGGTCAGCCCTTCGGTTCAAAAGTATTATAAGATCACTCAAATTATCGATTACCAGTCGAGAATTGTTTCAGAATACAAGGCTGCACTGAGCAGGTTCAGACAAGACAGCCATTTTAACCCAGATGAAATTGTATATATCGGGAATGTATATGATAACCTGGTGGATAAATCAGCAAAGAACCTGGAGACCCTCTTAAATGTCCTGTCCGCCGGTAAACTCAGGATGAATGATGCGCAGAGGTTGCAGGCCATTGACGGGATATACGGCGATACGAAAAACCAGTTTTTGTTTCTGAGGCAATTTAATAACAGTACACAATTGCTGGCAGTCAATAGATCTGTTGAGGCCGGAGATGCGGAAACACTAAAGAACTTGTACGGGATAGAATAAAGTTTAGGGTTGCCATTGTGCAGTTGTTTTGGTGTTTTGATTTAGTGAAGAGTGAAAATGTGAGTATGAAAATCAAATTGATTGTCAGCGGTTTTATTTTGCTTGTTTTACCCTGTCTTTCATTTGCCCAGTCGGGAATTACAAATGACATCAAAGGGTTACAAAGCGTACTGGATACCATTTACGACCAGATGCTTCCGCTGTGCAGTTCCCTGATCGGTGTCGGAAGGGGAATCGCGGGCTTTGCTGCCACCTGGTATATTGCGGCGAGAATCTGGCGGCATATTGCCAATGCAGAGCCGGTAGACTTCTATCCCCTGTTCAGGCCGTTTGTCTTAGGATTTGCAATCCTGATATTTCCATCGGTCATCGGATTAATGAACGCAGTATTACAACCTACGGTCTCAGCGACCGACGCCTTGGTTTCCGACTCTGATCAGGCCATCGCCCTGCTGCTAAAGCAGAAGGAAGCGGCCGTGGAAAATTCGGATTTCTATAAAATGTATGTCGGACCGAATGGAAACGGAGACATCGACAAATGGGAGGAATATTCGGGAGCCGCGGATGACGGGGTGTTTTCCGGCATCAGCAACTCGATCAAATTTGAAATTGCGAAGGCTTCCTATAATTTCCGCAATGCCATTAAAGAATGGCTGAGTGAAATTTTGCAACTTGCCTATGGGGCCGCGTCACTCTGCATTAATACCATACGGACCTTCTACCTGATTGTGCTGGCCATCCTCGGACCGCTCGTATTTGGGATCGCTGTATTTGACGGGCTGCACCATACCCTGAACGTCTGGATTGCGCGGTACATCAACATCTTTCTCTGGCTGCCGGTCGCAAATATTTTCGGAAGCATTCTCGGAAAGATCGAGCAAAATATGATCCAGCTGGACATCAACCAGATCCAGGCGAATGGTGACACCTATTTCGGTTCGATGGATACCGGGTACCTGATGTTCCTGATCATTGGCATCATCGGCTATTTCACTGTTCCCTCGATCGCCAACTATATTGTCAACGCCGGTGGCGCCGGTGCACTGCTTTTCAAATCCACCCGGATTTTCAGCAGCGGAACAAGGGCAATCGTTAGAACATCAACAGCTGGTATGGGCGTTGCGAGCGACGCATTGGTCAGTGGCGCCACCCGCATGAACGAAAGCATTTCCAGTTTCGGATCCGCTGATTGGGAAACAGGAAAAACCAATACCCATATGAAAGATAAAATAACCGGAACTAAAAACGATTAACCTATGTTCAAAAAAGCGCAGGCCATTGATTCGGCTTTTAAACTTGTCCGCTCTTTCTGTCTGGCCGTGGTCATACTCTGCGGCCTCATCTGTTGCTTGGTGCTATATGCAAGTCACAAAACCATGAACGAAGCCCAGTCCCGGATCTTCATCCTGGCGAACGGAAAAGCGCTGGAGGCCTACGGCGCCGACCGGAAAGATAATATTCCGGTGGAAGCCCGGGACCATATAAAGATCTTTCACCAGGATTTCTTTACGCTGGATCCGGACGAAAAGGTGATTACCAGCAATATTACCCGGGCGCTGTACCTCGCCGACCGGTCTGCCAAGAAACAGTATGACAATTTAAAGGAGAGCGGTTATTACAGTAACCTGATCACCGCCAATATCAGCCAGCAAATTGAAGCGGATAGTATTGAAGTGAGTCTGGAAACCTATCCCTACCATTTCAGATTTACCGGGGAGGAAAAGTTAATCCGGAGTACATCTATTGTTACCCGCAGTTTAATTACGGAAGGCTACCTCAGAAATGTAACCAGGTCGGATAATAATCCGCATGGGTTCCTGATTGAAAAGTGGATGATTTTAGAGAATAAGGATATTAAAACTGAATTGAGATGAAGAAAAAGATCAGTCTAATAAAACATAATATCTGCGAGTGGCTAAATAAACACTGTCAGGAGTGGTCGGGAAGAAAATTAAAAGTAATCCTCGTCATTTTCATTTCGATTGGTTCTGGTGTTTCGCTGTACTTAGGTGCAAGAGCTCTTTTGAGGAGATCAGATTTTGCCGTTTTCAGAAGAAGCGAAGCCCCGCCGCTTCTCATGCCGCGCGCCTATCCCGATTACCATGTGCAGCGGTCGAAATTGCTGTTTAGGAGAATTGAACAATACAAGAAGTATCTGGATAGTCTTTCCCTCCATGACACTTCAAAATATCAGGAGGTGCTGAAATCCAATCCCCATGTTCTGGAAAATATCAAATCGATCGAATCTTTATTTGGTCAACTCATTAAAAAATAAATTATGCAAACAGTTAGCCGCTCTCCGGCATTTATCAAAAAACGAAATTTCCTAATGATGGTTCCTTTATTGATTCTTCCCTTTATTGTCATTCTGTTTTATATCCTGGGCGGGGGTAAGATGAAATTCTCCGCTTTTAGAGGGGAAAAACAAACAGGATTAAACCTCCAATTGCCGGATGCGCATTTTTTTAAGAAAAAGGAGCCGGATAAGCTTGGGTTGTATGAAGCCTCCAGGAAGGATTCAGATATCCGCAGAATGGCGTTGAGGAATGACCCGTATAGGGCGGATTCTTTGAAGGAGGCCCCTTTGGGTGTGGAAAAAAGCGGTGCAATTAAAAACATTTTTGAGAAAGCGGCAGCAAAATTTCCGGGTGAAGATATGGGTACGAAAAAGCCTTTATTGGGTAATGAGCGGACATCAGATGCAAAGGAAAAGGAATTGATCGAGAAGTTGAATCAGTTAAAAGAGCAGTTGAATAGGCCAGCTGAGGTGGAAACTGAATATCAGACAAAGATTAAAGGTCAGTCCGAAAATCAGGAATTAATGATGGCGGAACAGCTCAGGAAAATGAAAGGCGAAAATGAGCCGGATCCGGAAATGAGTCAATTAAATAAGATGCTGGATAAAGTGATGGTGATTCAGCATCCGGGATTAGATCAGGATAGTATTTCAAAAAATACTGCAGAACAAAAGCCGCTTGCCTATGAGGTCAGCCTAACCAAAGACCCGGGTGAGCTTCAAGTATTCGGAGCGCCTGCAGGCGGGGACTCAGCGGACTTCATGATGAAAAACCGCTTTTATGAGCCGGTAGGTGATCAGCAAATGGAAAGACAACCGGACAATGCCATCAAAGCCGTCATTCCGGAAAACCAAACGCTGGTGTCCGGATCCACAGTTAAACTTCAGCTGGAAAATGATATTCAAATAAACGATCATTTAGTGGCAAAAGGACAATTTATTTATGGGACATGCTCGCTGAATAATGAAAGACTGAAAATTCAGTTTAGCTCGATCCGGTCTGGTAACAGCATACTTCCGGTATCCCTTAAAGCCTATGACCTGGATGGTCTGGCCGGAATCTTTATTCCAGGTAGTATGAACCGGGATGTAGCTAAGGAATCCGGTGATCAGGCAATTAACAGCTTTGGCCTCGCAACTTTTGATCCATCTATAGGTGCACAAGCTGCCAATGCAGGGATTCAGACCGCAAAAACCCTTTTAAGCCGAAAAGTGAAATTAGTCAAAGTGACCGTCAAAGCGGGATATCAGGTTTTGCTCAAAGATGACCGGAAATAAATCCATTCAGAACTCTAATAATAGAACATATGAATTCGACCAAATGGAGAATCAGCCTGGCTAAACAATTACGCGCACTTTGTCTCGTATTTATTTACGTAAGCGGATTTTCACAAACGCCTATTGGCTCCTATCCTTTGTCAGTCTGTTATCAAATGACAACCAATATCATCTTCCCTTACCGGATAGAGAAAGCAGATATCGGATCCGGAGATGTCATCGCCCAAAAGGGCGGCAAGCTGGAAAATGTTTTGTTCATTAAAGCCGCGCGGAAATACTTTCCTGCCACGAACCTGAGCGTTTATACTTCAGACGGGAAGTTTTATTCCTTTATAGTAAAATACAGCGCTCAGCCCGATACGCTCAATTTATCCTTTGCAAGCAGTCAAATATTTGGTACGGATGGCTCAAATACCGTTAACGCTGCCAAACTGGACAGCGATGCCCTACGGGTCGAAAAGCAGGAAAATTTTCTCCATGAGCATGTGCGTGTTCAAAAAATCAGGATTAATCTGAATGGTATTTATGTCAAGGATCATTTGCTCTGGTTCCGTTTTGAGATAAAAAATAATTCCCAAATTGATTTCGAGCCGGAAACGATTAAGTTTTCAATTCAGGATAAGCATATTGCAAAACTCACCGCGGTTCAGGAAAACGAAAAGGCACCGGTATGGGAGACGCCCAATAGCCGCGTACCGGCTCAACATAAGGATACGGTGGTATTCGCTTTCCCCGCTTTTACGCTGTCCAGGCAAAAGCGACTGATCATTCGGATGGCTGAGAAAAACGGAGGCCGCATCCTCATCTTACCCATTCCCGCGAAAACAATTCTTCATTGCAGGAAGGTCGAATCCTAGACTATTGAATATCAGAAAACATTATATCACCACAAAAACCACAAGTTATGAATCAGGAAAATCTCAAATTTTTACAAGACAGGCTTTTTTATCTGGGAACGGAAAAAAAACTAAATCCCGAGTTGGAGAAGAATATGGCCGAAGGAAAACCGGAATTTCAACTATCCTTTTCCAATAATTACGAGAAGGACAAATTAACCGCCAGTCTTCAATTCCGGAAATCAGACAATGGTGACATGTACTTCCTTAATCGTTATCAGGCCACCCTGCAGAAACCGGCCCAGGAAAGCAAATCACAGATCTTTTATCTGGACAACGGCAAAGGCATCACCATGAAGGAAGCCTATAACCTGCTGGAAGGCCGTTCCGTGAATAAAGATCTAAAAAATAAGGAGGGTCTAAAATACAATGCCTGGGTAAAGCTTGATTTTGACAATAAGGATGCGAACGGAAATGCAAAGTTGCTGCAGTACCATAAAAATTATGGTTATGACCTAAACCAGGAACTGCTCCGGCTACCGATCTTCCCTATAGCGACGGAAGATCTCAAACAACTCGTCAGCTCCCTGGAAAGAGGTAATGTCCAGGAAGCCAGGGTCCACGAAATCGAAGGGCGGCAATCCCTCTATCTTGCCGCGAATCCGCAATTCAAAACAATAAATCTCTTTGACAAGGACATGAAGCCGCTGAACAAAGAGGAAAAACAGGCTCTGTACATCGTAGCCGAATACCAGAAAGCGGAAAGTTACGAAAGGGATCAGCATCCGGGAGCTCATGTCAAAGTAAATAATGTTGCAACGGAGCAAACATCCCAAAAAGAAATCGCGCCAGCAAAAGAAGAATCCAAACAGCAGACCAAAGCAGACAAAGTTCAGGCAAAAGACCCTGATCAAAAAAAAACGAAAGTAACGGCCAAAGAAAAAGCGACGGAAAACCTCTTGCCTAAAAAGCGATCCGGGAATCCGAAAGGAATGTCGATCTGAAAGATAGCTGAGCAAAGCCCGGCCCGGAGGGTATGGCAAATGGTCAGTAACAAAAACTTTACCAAGAAAATGTGTTATGGAAATCTGTGAGCAGTTAACCCGGTTTTGTGAAAAGATCTTGCAAGATCCGCACGTGACACCCACGCATATCTCGCTTTATCTAGCTATCTTTTTGGAATTCCTGATTCAAAAAAATCCCGACAAA
Source organism: uncultured Chitinophagaceae bacterium (assembly GCA_963705005.1). Taxonomy (GTDB): domain Bacteria; phylum Bacteroidota; class Bacteroidia; order Chitinophagales; family Chitinophagaceae; genus Puia. The sequence continues at coordinate 811,066 of CAVPIO010000004.1, read as the reverse complement.
TTAAACATCGACCGCGACACGCTCATGCTCCGCGCCAAGATCAGCGGCCGGGCTACCTATAACAAATGCATGCACGAACTACACGAATACGGGTACATCCGGTACACCCCATCCTTCAGTTCCTTTCTCGGAAGCATGGTCTACCTCAACCGCCTGTAGTTGGAAAGAAGCAAATGGGAAAGGGAAGCGGGCTCTGCAGGAGTGCACCCCGCCAGCGATACCATTTGTAAGGCTGGGATAAGCGCCCAAAGCTCCTTCGGGAGCTTTGGCATTTTTTTTAGCCGAAACAATATCAAAGATATTTTTTAATACGCTGAATGAAACCAATTCGTAAAAAATTCAAACGACAGCCATGGCAGTAGAGATTGTGACAACGGAAGACCTTCAGGTTTTACGAATACAACTCGTTAATGACATGAAAGCAATCTTTAATCAGTCGAGACAAAATGTTCCTGAAAGTCTCGAAGGATATAAAACTTCCCACGTTCGAAAGATACTCGGATGCTCTGTAAATAAACTGGTCGCTCTTCGGGTTGCCCGCAAACTGCGAACAAAAAAAGTAGGCGGTACCCTGTATTATAACAAGGAGGATATAAAGAGATTATTGGTAGAAGGATTTTAGAAATAAATAAATACTTTTTATTTAAGAGTTTTTTTGGCTTACTCTGAGGATTTTTTTAACTTTACTTCAAGTTCTTTCACTATTTTATTTGCAGGTGAACTCAGTGGTGAGTCAAATATTTTTTCTTTTAAACTGATTGATAATTAACTATATATCAGGCTGTTTGCGTCCTGTCATCCCGACTTGAGAGGATAAGGTGGAAAATACTCCGCTTTGTCCTTTTTCATTTTCGTTAAAAGCCTTGTCCAGCATATATATTATTCGGACCGTTTCATTGATATGTGTGGTTCGAAGTCGCTCTCTGTCAAAAGTCAATTTTTCCGGGTATATCGAACCAATTACTTCTCGCTTCTTTTCTATGCCTCCATCCCGGCAGATGTAGTCCAACTTCAACAAATTCTCTATTCCTGAATCCAGTAGTCCGGGTCGAATTCCAGGCCCGTCTCCCGACCCCCCTGACCCGCGCCGGCCGCAATTGACTAATCAACGAAGCCTACTAACCGCCCCCCAAGCAAAGAATAAAAGTGGACGGTGATGCATCAAAATCGCACACTTCCTGGCGGAAAGAAAACATAATGGCTTAGTTTTCAATCCGCTCAAAATCTGGTTTGATTTTTAGTGAAAGAAGATGAAAAAATGGAATCCTCATTAATCAAAGCGATATGAAACGTTTCCTCTTACTGGCGGCAACCATTGTCCATTTTCTGATGGCCACGGGTCAGCAGGTCCAGAAGTTTACATTCAACCCCGCCGACAGCGGCAGCGGCTATTATCTGGCGATCCCACCAAACTCGGGAGACATCAGGGCCGTGCTGGTCGTATTTTGCGCGTTCAGGGGACCGGAGAGTATCCTCCCCGAGACAAAACTCCATAATGTGGCGGCCGCAAATGATATGCTAACCATCTATGCGTCTATCGGCAGGAGGATCCTGCCGGACTCGGGAGCGATGAAGCAGATGAACCAGGTGTTTCGGCATGTGGTTGCGCAATTCAAACCGGATACTGCGATGTTTGCGGTGGGAGGATATGATTTTGCGAGTATGGGGGTTTTGCGGTACGCCGAGGAAGCCTGGACAAATCCGGACCGGTGGGCCATCCGGCCAAAAGTCGTTTTTGATATTGCGGGACCCGTCGACCTGGGCGCACTGGTGCGTCTGTCCGAGCGACAGATCAAAAAGAATTATTCCCCGCCAGCGGTGGGTGACGCCAGGGCGATCCTGGGCCTGCTGGGGAAAGAGCCGGCCGGCGGATACGGAACATTGTCGCCATTTAACAGCGCCGACCCGGGGCCCGGCAATGAGCAGGCGCTTCGGCATGCAGCCCTGCGGTTGTATTTCGACACGGACATAGAATGGGAGCTCAGGGAGAGACGCAACGGTTACTATGACACCTATCTTCCCGACGCGGCGGAGATGGTCGAACGGCTTATGCTGGAAGGGAACAAGTGGGCGGAATTCGTCTCTTCCAAACAACCCGGCATGCGCAGCAATGGCATGAGACGCCCTGGCGCGTATAATATTGTGGATGAAGTGGACTGTATACAATGGATACTAAAAACGCTCCATATATTCACTCCGTCCAATCCCCTGGCATTCCAGGCGCCCTACCATTTTGGCCTGCCGGAGGGTTGGCGTATTGAGCGCGCGACATTTCCCCCGCCGTTCGCTCCGGACGTCCAACTCAAGGGTATCGAGGAGATGAGGTTCCCAGCGGGCTGGGGCGTAGCCGGCAGCGACGAGTATTTTTCGGTATCGTTCCTGCTTTGGCTGGACGGCGGCCAGACCATTAACGAGTCCGTCCTGCAGGAAATGTTTCGGCGCTATTTCGACGGTTTGATCTCGACCAGCATCCCTAAGAACGCAAGGGACAAAATAGTCCCGACGAAGGTTCAGATTAGAAAGATAAAGCCGGAGCCGGACGATCTCGATACCTATGCAGGCACGATCGATATCCTGGACTATATGGCGATGAAACCATTGCGGCAAAATGTCCTGGTGCATATAAAAGCTTGCGCTGACCGGTCGCATATCCCGGTGTTTTTCGAGATCTCCCCAAAACCCTACGATGATGTCCTGTGGACTAACCTGAAGAAGTTAAAGCAGCAATTTTCATGTACTGACTAGGGATAAGTTCAACCAGCAAGTGACAATTTCAGAATTATCAGGTACCGGTATGATCCTACGCTCTTTAAAAAAGTCCTGGGCAATACCACTCTCTGTTGGAAACTGCCGACGAAATTGGCCGGTCGAACCTTTTATAATCTCTAAAGAGCGGGCATCAGGAATTGGTAACATTTCGCAAACACAGGGCACAAACTCCTTGCGCTTCCGGACTATTATAAAAGGATCCGGGAAGGAAAACTTAAATGGGTGGCCTAATGAAAAAAATTATGTCAGCTTAGCTTGATGTAAAGAGACCATGTTTTTGCACTCCAATTTAATAAGCAATGATTCCCGGCTGCGCGGCTGAAATCTTTCGATAAGGATTTTCGAGAAACTCCGCCATTATACCTTCCAGGTCTTTTCCTCCGACCATATGTGCATAATTGACAAATACCCCTCTCTGGCTGTTGGGCATGTAGTGATGGATCATATCGATATATAAAGGTCTGCAGGCATTATCCATTTGGCCGTCCAGCAGCAATGCCGGCTTAGCAGAATAATACGGCTGTTTGGTTTGTGCATTGATGGGTGGCACCTGCCAGCAATCGCACATAGCTTTATAAACATCGTTGATGTGATAGCCTTTCATCCACGGATAAGCATTATATATTTGATGAAGGACTTCATCTTTGTTGTAGGCAGCCTGGTCCGCGCAATATACTGACAGGCGCATACCCGAGGGACCGTTTCCATATTCAAAAATTCCGTCTAAATATCTTTTCATATATTCCTCGTGTTTTTCGTTAATGATATCAACGATAACACGCGCGATCTGGCTGTTTGCGGAAGGATTGCCAAAAGCATTTTCAATAAGCTGGAGCAACTCGTTTCGGGTATATTCAATCTGCAAGGTATCGGTCGAGCCTTTCTCCAAATAAGGAATACGGAACGTTTTTCCCCCGATGGATAAAAAATACTGCTCAAATCTTTCTTTAAGATTTCCGTACAAAGATTTGTCGGTCGAGTCTCTCTCCACGTGCTCAAACAGGTAATTGAGCGCCTCATTGAAATTAGCGGGCTCATCCTCATCGATGGAAACAAATGTGGGAAGTGGAGAGTTGAGTATTAATGATCTGACGCGCGAAGAATCTTTCTGCAAAACGGCCAGCATAAGTCCCCCGCTGTATGAACCGCCCATCAGATTGACCGAATCAATATGTAAAGTTGCAAGGAGATCGTGAATATCTGCAACCGTTTCATCCGTATTATACCCACTAAGATCAATTCCCTTTGCCTCCAGCGCTGCTTTATATCGCCTCACGCCTTCAATGACCATGGAGTCCTTGTTCAGGTTTTTACGATATGATTCCTTGATAGCATCACTCAGTTCGGTGCTCCAGAGATTGGGCACTGCATACTGGGTGCCTCTTTGTTCAAATGCAATGCAATCACGATCTTTAATAAGAGAATGCCGCGCAGCTCCATCTGCCCATCCCAGCGAACTGCCACCCGGACCGCCCGTAGTGAATAAAAGCGGATCTTTTCTCTTTGCCGGATTTTTGCTCCGGACTATGATAAAGGGCAGCTTAATAAACTTTCCATTCTTCTTTTTCCTGTTTTCCGGAACAATCAGATATGCGCAGCGTGTATGAAAACTGCTATCTACTTTTACCTGGCACGGGCAAGACTCCAGCTTCCGGACGACGCCTGCCCCTCCTCGCTGGGCTGTAGAAAAAAAGGGTGAACAAATGAGGGCAGCCAATGCTGGAACAAATAATCTCATAAAGATTTTTTTTCAAAGGTAAAAATCCTTGAAAGTTATTGTAAGGTAAAAAACGGACATCTTTTTGCAGAGCTCATTCTTTGTCCTGTAAATTTTATAGCTTCTTTGTAAAAATGGCTCATGTCATAATATCCATAACCAGTAGGATCAAAACCATTCTTTTCCATTACATATGAAGTCAGAGCAGCTCTTGCTCTGATTACGGAAAAATATTTTTTTGGACTTGCGCCGACTGTTTTGTGAAAATACCTGTTGATGCTCCTGGATGTGGTAAACAGCTTTGCTGCAATTTCCGAGGTGTTATAATACATACCCGATAAGACATACATATCAATACTATCCCGCATTAATTGGATATAGTAATCGCGGCGCTTTTGTCGTAACAGGTTTAGCAACAGGAATTCTTCTATCACCTTTACTCTTTCAATAAGCCCTGGTTCTGCTTTTATTTTCCTGATTAATGTCGCAGGAATAATTTCCGTTGCTGGGGCAACTTTATTGATAAAATGAAGCTGATTAATACCAAAAATCGAATCCAGCGCACCCGGGAAAAATTTAATCGTAAATATTTTATCTGATGCAAGGACATTCCTTGAAACAATGGAATTTCTTAACACGAGGATATCTGTTTCGCGCGAGATCGAATACTGACTGTTATCAAGCCTCAATTTATATGGTGAATTCAGGTTAATCCATACAGTGGGTGTCCAGCTCGAAAACATTTTTACCTCGAACGATCCATCAGAAAAACACCGGAGTGAATCAGCAGCTGATGTTTCAGAAAAAAATTCTATAAAGTCAGCCAGTTCTTCACACGGAGAAACGAAGTGATAGATTTTTTTGATGTTATCGAAAATTTCGACCATTTGTAAATGTTGTCCTTGAAAATCATGCCAATCACGAAGGGTATGGTAACCAATTGTTTAAAAATAATCCAGCATTATGAAATGTCCGTTTTAGTACAGCGTTGGTCAATTTGATACAGGGCGACAATATTCTTTCAAGATCAAAATAAAGGGTCAGCTTTGCCGAGCCTGGCCTGATCGCATAAAATAAAGTTTGGTTTGTTGGCAATTAATCGTAATATTGCGTTATACAAATAAAATGGGATTAACCAGGTCCGAAATATTTACCGAAAAGCAAAACAAGCTGGCTTCCATGATGAAGGCGCTTGCCCATCCGGCGCGGATAGCCATTATCCAGCATCTAATCAAAACCAATTCATGTATCTGTGGAGATCTGGTAGAAGAATTGGGACTTGCTCAACCCACCATCTCCCAACACCTGAAAGAATTGAAAAATGCCGGTTTGATACAGGGCACCATTGAAGGAACCAGCGTGTGTTATTGCATAGAGCCCAGGGCATGGAAGCAATTCAAAACGATATTAGACTCATTCTTTGTAAGCTATAACCCTTCCGGTAAGTGTTGCTGACTATTTTTTTATTCCATATTATCGCCATATTGCATTGAACCAATAATCGTTTTTATGTCAGATATTAAACACAAAATCTTATTCGTTTGCATCCACAATTCTGCTCGAAGTCAGATCGCCGAAGCTTTTTTGAATAAACATGGCGCCGCTCATTTTGAAGCGGAGAGCGCAGGAATCGAACCTGGAAAAATGAATCCATACGTGGTGGAGGTCATGCAGGAAGCAGGCATTGATTTAAGCCAAAAAGGAACACAGGGCGTGTTTGACTTGTTCCGGAAAGGAAAATTCTATAATGCTGTGATTACCGTCTGTGACGCAGCCAGTGCAGAAAGATGCCCTATTTTCCCCGGACGGGTTAAAAGAATTGCCTGGTCATTTGAAGATCCTTCCGCTTTCAAGGGATCTCCGGATGAAGTGCTGCGGCATACCCGCGAAATCAGGGACGAAATCGAAAAGGCGATATTGAAGTTCATCCAGGAAGCCAGTGTAATCAGTTATTGGATATAAGTTGCGAAAGCCATTCATAATATAAAATATACATCATGGAAACACAAGAACAAATTAAGGAAATGGTGCGCCAGAAATATAGCGAGATCGCTCGGCAGGACAAGGAAACCAATGATGCATCCTGTTGCGGATCGGGTTGCTGCACCACGGAGCTGTATAATGTCATGAACGATGATTATACCACATTAAATGGGTATAATCCTGATGCTGACCTGGGCCTTGGTTGCGGTCTGCCAACGCAGTTTGCTCAAATTAAAAAGGGCCACGTGGTTATCGACCTTGGATCCGGAGCCGGCAATGACTGTTTTATTGCGCGGTCAGAAACTGGCGAGACAGGAAAAGTGATTGGCATTGATTTTACGGACGCAATGATTGATAAAGCGCGGAAGAATGCTGAAAAACTTGGCTTCAACAATGTGGAATTCAGAAAGGGTGATATTGAAAAAATGCCTGTTACGGCAAACAGCGCCGATACCATTATCAGCAATTGTGTATTAAACCTGGTCCCGAACAAAGACGGTGTTTTTAAAGAAATTAAAAGAGTTTTAAAACCCGGTGGTCATTTTAGTATTTCCGACATTGTTTTGGCGGGGAAGCTTCCAATTAAGATTCGCGAGGCTGCTGAAATGTATGCAGGTTGTGTAGCAGGCGCCATCCAAAAACTGGCTTACCTTGAATTGATTGACTTAAACGGGTTTCAAGATATCTCGATTCAAAAGGAAAAACCGATCATTATTCCCGATGATATTTTAGGTGCTTATTTATCGCCTGATGAAATAAGGGAATTTAAAAATTCCGGTACAGGTATTTACAGCATTACGGTATTTGCTCAAAAACCTGCTGAAGCCTGTTGCCAACCCGGATGTTGCTCAAACTAACTAAATGCATAAAGATTAACTGGTGAATTTTTTGGAACATTCGGAATGCTGTTTTGCGCGACAGGGGCCATTGGCTCGTCCTGATATAGCTGCAGAGATGGTCTCATCCTGAAACAGGTTTAGCCCATAACTCAATCCGAGCGCAGGCTGTTTACAGGATTTGCAAGGGCTGCTTTCAGGGCCTGATAACTGATCGTAAGAAGGGCTATCAATAAAGCAATCATACCGGCAATAAAAAATATCCACCAACCCACCTGTATCCGGTATGCATAATCGAGCAGCCATCTGTTCATGACTAACCAGGCCACAGGGGTAGCTACAATTACGGATAGGATAACGATTCTTACTATCCCCATTGACAACATGGTTACAATATCCATTGTACTTGCACCGATTACTTTTCGTACACCAATTTCCTTTCTTCGCTGCTCTGCAGTAAACATGGTAAGACCCATCAGGCCCAGGCAGGAAATAAAAATGGCCAGAAATGCGAAACCACTGGAAAGCCTGCTGATGGTTTGATCGTTTTCGTATAATCTTTTATAATCTTCATCAACGAAATAATAGGTAAATGGAAATTTCGGTTCCAGTTGTTTGCATACTTTCTCCAAACTCGCTATGGCTTCCTTTGTTTTACCTGCTTCTGTTTTTATCAGTCCATTACCCCAATGTATATGTTCATTTAAGTTAATGAGAAGCGGTTCAATAGGGTCGTGCAACGATTTGAAATGGAAATCTTTCACAACTCCTAAGATATGTCCTTTGGTACCGAAGATGCTTAGCGGCTGACCAATTGGATATTTGTACCCGATCAGTCTTAATGCCGTTTCATTAATGATATATCCCAATGAATCCGTTGGAAAATCTTTGGAAAAATCACGACCCTGCAGCAGTTGCAGGTTCATTATTTTTAAAAACCCATACCCCACTGTAACATGGATAACGACAGTTTTTGTATTGGGGTTTTTGCCGGGCCATTCCATATCATAAGCGTGCGACCCGGTTCGTGTGGGTGGCTGATCCGTTCGCGTAACATCCTTGATTCCAGGCATCCCGGAGATTTCATGCTTAAACAGATCAAATTTATTAGCCATTTGCCCCTGGAACGGGACATATATCAGGTTCTCTTTATTGAACCCAAGATCCATTGTTTGAACATATTTTATCTGCTGCATAATGATGATCGTTCCAATGATGAGCACAATGGATAGAACAAATTGAAATGTTACTAATCCTTTGCGAAACCAAATCGCACTGCCCCTGAACTTTACCGGGGCTTTTAATATTTTAACCGGACGAAGAGAAGACAGGAACAAAGCAGGATAGCTGCCGGAAATGAAGCCGGTCAGTAAGGTTAATCCAAGGATGCTTAGCCAAAAAGATGAGGATTTAAATGGAAATGTGATTTGTTTCTCTGTAAGCTCGTTAAATAAAGGCAACAGCAAATTAACCAGGGTCAATGCAAAGAGAACACTGAATAAAGTTAACAACATGGCTTCTCCGATAAACTGGGCGAATAGAATCCAACGGCCAGCCCCGATCGTTTTGCGTATACCCACTTCTTTTGAGCGTTTCGACGAACGCGCCGTTGCCAGGTTCATAAAATTGATGCAGGCGATTAATAAAACAAAAATAGAAACCATACTAAAAAGCCGTATATATTCGATCCGGCCTCCGCCTGGTTTGCCATCTCTAAAATTGGAGTTCAGATACATTTCATCGAACCGTTGTAAGCCCAATTCCAAGTGAAAGCCCCCTCCGTCTTTGCCATTCAGGTATGCGTCTAAAAAATTCCTTATCCTCGCTTCTACACGCACCGGATCAGCATTGGATTGCAACTGAATAAAAGTGTAGGGGGTTCTAAATATCCATTCTTTCAACCAGCTCACCGTGTCCAGTAAAGACTTCCAGTTCGCCACATAGTCAAATTTTAGCGAACTGTTTTCCGGGAGGTTTTCAAAAACACCAGATATTTTAAAGTCATTGTAATTGTTGAACCTGATGGTTTTGCCGAAAGCTGCATTCGGGCTACCGAAAAAATTCTCTGCCATTCTGCGGGAAATGGCGATATCATCTGGATTAGTTAAGGTTGATTCCGTTGTGCCTTCGAGCAAAGGGTAACTGAACATCTTAAAAAAATCCGAATCGGCATAACTCCCGTTCATATTCATGATCTTATTCCCTGCTTCAAACAAGGCTGGCTGTTCTCCGTCGAATCCGCTTGCATATCGTATTTCCGGAATAGTACGTTTTAATTCACTGGCAAGCTGACCGGGTGTCCAGCGCGCTGTTTCCATTTTGCCTTCGGAAAATACACGTTCATACACATCATATAAATAGGCCGTATTTTTATGGAAATTATCCATTTGGCGTTCATCCCGAACCCATAACAGAATCAGGAGGCTGCAGGCCATGCCGAGTCCCAACCCCAGGATGTTGATAGAAGAGAATGTCTTATTTCTCATCAGGTTTCGCCAGGCGGTTATACAATAGTTTTTCAGCATGTTGAGGAATTTATCAGATTACCCACCATCCATCCCCATGAACTTTTCCCATCGAATTGTGTACCAAACCTGGAATGAATTGATTCATAATTAAATATCAAATGATTTCAGGCTCAACTGTTCGTTCCTGATACAAAACTGTACCATAACCGCCTTGTTCTGCTTATATTTAATAGGCATTTGATGTATTTCCAGGTTATCGCCGAGCTTCCGGAAACAACTGCTTTTATGATCTCTGTGCCAGGTTATCGTGATGAATTTAATTATCTGTTCCAAAGGCTGCTCGTTCTTTTTCTCTTATTGAACAGTAGTCCGGATTACGCCCAGCAGGGTTTTGACCATTCTTCTGTGTGCCTGGATACCAGTGAGCGCTTGCTTTTTCATGAAGACAGCATAGCGGTAAATGCCAGCTATATTGCTAAAACAAGTGACGGAAATTACCTGATCCCCGGTTATTATTATCCGAATAGGGGGTTTTATTATTACATGCCCTACCTGATCAAAAACAACTCCGATGGAAATATGCTGTGGAGCAAAAGGTTTTACAGTTTGGGCACTTATTCCAGCCAATGGTATACAGCAACCAGGATTAAAGAATTGAGCAATGGGGATTTGCTGATGACGGGTCAAATAGGCGTTCCGGAAACAGATGATCGCAGGGAGCTGGCCATCTGGCGCCTGGACAAAGACGGAAACCTGCTCTGGGCTGAATCTTATGAAACTTCTTTATGGTCAAATCCCATCACAGGCTCATCAGATATAACCGGCATCGAGGAGGACGCAGGCGGAAACATTTATCTAAGCGGAAATCTTAGAATTTTTGAGGCTTCCAAATTTGCGTTTGCCATGAAGCTTGACTCCAAGGGAAATATTCTCTGGGATCAAAGCTATAGCAGCAATGCCGCGTTTGCTTATGGCATAACATTATCCGGGAATAAATTGTTTCTGTTTGGCAATATAGGTCCTCTTCCAATAAGTGGCAGTCTGAATACAAATGTATTGTGGTGCATTCAATTGAATACCGGTAGCGGTGAAACGCAGGGCACAAAAGGATGGTATGCTGATTTTGGTGACCAATCTTCATCGAATTCATTTGCCTATGCAAATACTTCCATGAGTGTACTTGATAACGGCCAGATATCCATACATGGAACAGCTCGTTCAGACTTTCTCGGTTTATTCGATTTACGCGTTGATACCATCAACCACGCAATCATTGCAAATTTCAGTTCGGATTTTAATTTCCTGAATGGTATCATGCTTAGCTCAATGCATGCATCAAATTATTATAACACTGTTGCCACCCAGCATTCAAATGGCAGAATAACCTACACCCGTTTTATTGAAGACAATAATCTGTATGGTGAAAATATTATTTATGGAAGCATTTTGAATAATCAGGTCGTGAAAGAAAGGGTTTATCACGAAATTAACCGTTCAAGTGAGTTAACCAGTAATTTTCTCTACTATTCCCCTGATGAAGACATTCTAATTCAGACCTATTGGGATTCGGTCATTTCAAAAGGGGGTCTGGAAATTTTGCGTCTCCGTGATAAAGACAGCGCCAATCTTTGCAATGGAAAAGATACCAGTCTCACTTTTGTTCAGCCCTATTTTATGAATGCTGCGCCGGTAACATTCGATAGCATTCTTACAAATACGTTCCGGCAGACCAATCACAATTTTCTGGCTGAAGCCGCCGGTAATTTGGTCAAATCTACCGCATGCACAATGCCTGGTGTAATTGTGAATGGTATTCCGGTCATCTCGCTCAGCAAAGATTCTGTCCTTTGTACCGGTAGCACACGGAGCCTTGACGCCGGTGAAGGTTTCAGCCGTTATGTCTGGAATAATGGCAGTACTGATCCTTCCATGAACATAAATGATACCGGTACATATTGGGTATCTGTTACCAGTCAAAACGGTTGTAAAGCTTCAGATACGACTCATATTTCGATTCTTGCATCTATTCCAACAGGCTTTCTTCCACATGATACAACCATATGTCAATTTGCGAAACTAACCATACAGACTTCCCATACCTATCAAAACTATTTATGGAGTGATCAATCCACCGGTCCGGCCCTCACGGTCAGTCAGCCCGGCTTGTATCAGTTGGAGGTGACTGATAGCAACCAGTGTGTAGGCAGCGATTCGATGAGGTTGGCGACAAAAGAATGTCTCGAAGGCATTTTCGTGCCCAATGCATTTACGCCGAATGGCGACGGCCGCAATGATGTATTCAGGCCATTGCTGTTTGGAAATATTACCAGGTACAGATTTGCCATCTATAACAGATGGGGAGAAAAAGTATTTGAAACGCAAACCAGCGGGCAGGGGTGGGACGGGAAACAAAACGGAACTCCTGTCGGAAATGGGGCATTTGTGTGGTATTGCCAATATCAGTTGGACGGACAGCCTGAAAGAACAAAAGAGGGAACCGTCCTGCTGATACGCTAATGAATAAATCCTTAGCTTAGACGTCTGATAACTCAAAATAGCCTCCCATGTTTTCCCTAAAATTCTTCATAGCCGTTATGGTAACTACCATTTCCGTTACGATTGTTCAATGGTTTTTTGTTGGCTTTCTTTTTCACAAATACCAGGCGCATGACGCCTTCAACCTGGCGCAAAGAAAGCAGCCGTTCTTATGCGGCCAGTACCATTCTCAGTTTATTATTCGCATTTATGTTTATGGTAATCTTTTCTTTGTGGAAAAATAATTACGGAGATGTTCATCTGCCCGACGGAATGGAATTTGGAGCTCTTTGCTGGATTACGTTTGCCATTCCATTGGAAATAGGGTCGGCTATTTATGTTAATTATTCGCGGATGTTTGTAATCGGAAAATCTTTAAGCTCACTGGTAGAATATATTCTGGCCGGCGTCCTGGCCGTTGCGATATTATGAAATTACCGGAATTCCGCCCGGGTTTATAAAATGTCAATACGAAATTTCATCCAACGGTTTACCTATAAACCTTGCATATCGTTTGGCTGCAGTTGTTATCAAATGACGATAGTTTTTACTCAGAGGGCTGAACGGGTGGGATTCTACCGTCACTTTCAGGTTTTGGGCATTGCGTTTCCAAATACCGGCAATTTGCCCGTTTATGATTATAGCAGGCTTGAAGATTCCGATTCCTGATTGTTTTTTGTAGGATGGATGAAGAAGTTCAGTCCGGTTTTTATAAGCAATAATAAATTCATCAAAAATGGGAAGCAGGTAAACAGATCCTGCCTGTTTCAGATTCAGTAGCATTCCTGAAGAATACCAATAAGTCTGGCCGTTTATTATTTCATAAATGAGGTTTTTCCCGTTCATTTCTATGCCTTTTTTTGCATCGGATAAAATTAATCCGCTCCACCAGGAGAAGTCCTGCAGGGTAGCAGGACCCCTGCTTGTAAAGTATCTGTTCGTAAGTTCCGCAATGGCAGCATCATGATCCAGGTGTCGAATTCCAGGCGCTCTTTCTTCAAGCAATGCATAAGTAAATTGTTTCCCCTGTCGCGGGCCGCTGCAGATAATTCCATCCAGTTCGGCATCCAACATGAAGAAAAGGGGCCGGAGATTGTCCGTCCTGATCTTTCCTCTTTTGAGCAATTGCAGCAGCTGATTCCGGGTCAGATATTTACCACCGGTCAATGCCTTCGAAATAATATTTTTACTGCGCTTAAGGGTCGTCAGATCCATACCCAGCTTTTTGTGATGTACTTTACAGAATGTTTTTATTCTTGGAGCTGTCAGCTTCAGCATCCAGCCAATATCTGCCGGCGTAACAAAATGCCAGGTGGGTCTTAAAATATGCGTTCGAAGTATTTTCCCACTATTAAAATCCATTTCAATATCTGCATCCGTAATATTCTTAATCCTGCTGCCAATGGCCCATTTTGCGCCCCCAAAATCCTGGGCCTGAATACAGCCCATTTCCGCAACCAATGCTTCCGGGGACGTAAAGGAATGCCGGGAGATCTGCTGGTTTGCAAGCCGGTAGCTAAGTAATTTGGCAGTGTTCATTTTGAAAACTATTTTGCCACAATTATTTTGATCACCAGCTTTTTTACTTCTTTACTGCCATCCGCCTTTATGCCTGGCCTGTGCGCTTCCTGAGGAAAGAAAAGGAAGAAGAAGCCAGGCTCGCCAATATAATATTTGCCTTCTGTTTCATAATGCGCGACGTCCTTTGCTTCGATATAGGGCTCAGTAATCCTTGCCTGCGAAACGGCTGCGACACCTATCTTTTCCTTTCCCCTGATCACATAATGCAAATCCGTATACTTCCGGTGGGATTCCCACTTGACCTGATCAGTGTCTTTGGTAACATAATCGCTGATAATAGCATATGCGTTTCCCCCATCAATCGGGTAATTTCCGGGAGAAAGGGTGTCAAGATCCTTCCGGTTCAGAAATGAAAAAACTTTGTCCCAAAGCGTTTTATTCTTATGATATTGTTCTGCAAATTCCAGCGCGTTGACGGAAGCGTGTGCCTTGATTTGCAGATTATTTTTCCATGAGCCAGTCTTCATCCAAAGTTCCGCTTTTTTCTGTGTCCAGGAATTACTATCCTGCCCCAGGGCATAAAAGCTTAAGGCCAAAAACGAAAGACTCATCAAAAGAGAGACCCATTTAAAAGGCTGTCTTTTCAAATCCGGTTTTTTCATAAAAAAATATTTAGGTAAAAAGTAATCGATTCAAAGTTAATATGGTTTTTGATTCCCTTCCGGCCAACCTGATCACTGAATTAATTCCTTCGGGTTCCTTTTAAAATACCAGTACAAAGGAATTCCAATGGCAGTGAGAAACAACCCGAATACTGAATTAATAATAGTGGATTTGCCCGACAGAAAACTGCTGGTATCATTGTAAACCGTAATAACAACATAAAGAATGGAAAATAAAATAAAAATAACCGGAAGGTATGGATACCCCTTCATCCTGTAAGGGCGCTCAGCATGGGGCATTCGCTTTCGAAGGATAAAAATGCCATAGGCGGCGAAACCATAGAATATCCATGTAATGAAGACAAACATATCCACAAGCATATCAAAGGATCCAAGGAGCACCAATAAAGATGACCATACGCCCTGCACCCAGAGCGCATTTGCAGGCGTGTGACGCTTTTCATTAACCTTTCCCGTGAATGCAAAAAAATTTCTTTCTTCGCCCATGGCAAAAATAATGCGAGCACAGGGCATTATATTTGCGTTTGTCGATCCTGCAGTAGCAACGATCACCAGCAAGGCGGCAAACCCGCCGCCGGCAACGCCCAATACCATATACAGGGCGTCGGAAGCCACCAGGGCAGAGTTCTTCATCGTGTCGACCGGCAACATATAAAGAAATGCTTCGGTGGTCAGAACATATAAAATAATACAAAGGCCGATGCCAATAATCAGCCCCCGTGGAATATTTTTTTGCGGATCCTTAATTTCACCTGCAACAAAGCCAAGATTATTCCATCCGTCATAAGCAGCCAAAGCGCCCGTTGTGGCAGCAATAAAAGAGGTAAACACAGACCAGAAGGATGGGTCAAAACCAACTGATGCAGTTTTCAGGTTCGACCATTGTCCTTTGCCGGAAAAAAATATCGCAGCGACCAGGATAATCAGTGCCGCCACTTTCAATACCGAAAGGAAAACCTGCACAAAGGCGGAGGATTTGACACTGCGGGCATTTAGCCATGAAAATGCAATGATTAAAGCGATGGCCAGACCCTTGACCCCGATGTTTTCCAAAAGGTAAAATTTCCCGATTCCGGGGATTACAAAAGGAATAGCATGTTCAATATCCGGAGGGAAACGCGGCAGATGAAAAAAATATTCTGTATAGCCTGCAAAAACAAATGCAATGCCGGCGATGGCCGCGGAATTGATAACAATAAATGAAGCCCAACCATAGAGGTAAGCAAAAAAATCTCCATACATGTGGCGGAAATAAACATATTGTCCGCCCGTTTCCGGCAGCAGGCAACCAATCTCCGCATTGATCATTCCTCCAAAAAGAGATATAAGCCCCGCCACTATCCAAACGAGTAATAATATCAACGGGGAGCCCAGCAGGGCTGCCATGGAAGCCGGCTTCATAAAAATGCTGCTGCCAATGATCGTACCTACCACGATGGATACAGAAGCCCATAAGCCCAGTTTTCGTTCAAGTTGTGCCATGTTTAGGAATTGAGGAAATCAGCCAGTATCCGGTGAAAATGATGTATGCCTTTTTCGCGTGTAACAGAATACCGGCCATGTTTATAAAAACGGGAGCGGATGCCGCGTTGTACATTCTCCACGATGGCCTCATCTTCCATCTCCACTTTATCAAGTCCCCCACCTGCACCGGTGTTCAGTTTTGAATTGTCTGAAACGTAAGCGTAATAACAAACCCTGCATTCTTCCGGGGAAACCGGCTCGACGACATTTACCGACAGGCCCCAGGGATAAAAATTAAACATCATGTTTGGAAATACCCAGAAATAATATGCAGCTACCTTCTTTCCAAAATCAGGAGACGAGGCGGGTAAATCAAAACAATCCTCCGTTTTTTTGGCCAGACCCAATTGAAGACTGGAATAAGGGAAAAATAATTCCGTAGCATATTCTCCAAAATCAATCACTGCATTTAGTCCCGGGTGCACAAACGGAATATGAAATCCTTCCAGGTAATTTTCACAATACAATGCCCAATGGGCTTTTACCTGAAATGCGCGCGACAATTCCGGATGCAAGCGGAACGAATTCAATGGCATCCAGCTTACCCTTTCCATCATGTCTTTAAAAAACAGACCGGCGCCGTAATTTTCATGAATAGAAACAAACAGCCATTGGTTCCAGGAAAATAGATTCAGCTTCCTCAGGTTATCTTCTCTGGCCGGGAAATTCCGCACTTCCCTGAATTCGGGCATCGAAACAAGATTTCCGCCCAGGGTAAACACGCGTCCGTGATAACGGCAGCGAAGCTGGCTAAGCAAACATGGCTTATCTGAAACAATATTTGCCCGGTGCGTACATACATTAGATAGCAAATGCACCGATCCTGACTCGTCTCTTGTTAATAATAACGCTTCATCAAGGTAATTTTGGAGCAGGATAAAGGGATAAACCTTCCCCCTTTCGTCAACCAGCTCTTCATTCCCTATGAATTGCCAGGAAGCAGCAAAGATCTTCTCCTTGCATTCTTCAAATATCTCTTTATCCCTGTAAAACCCCGCATCGAGCGTTTTAGCAACAGAAATATCGGGATCAATGAAATAATCTGGCATATCGATTTAAAAGCTGGTGCACATTTGTCATTAACAGTATGAATGTAATATTTTTATGCCTCATTCCAGTTCCGGCATGGAAGTCTTGCGAATCAGAACTGAAGTTTTTTTAATTTGACGCCATTCTATTTAAAGAACAGCTTATGAAATGCTGCATTTTATTTTCCTTCATCACATTCCTGATTATTTCTCAGGGAAGGGGACAAAAAAACACAATCCAACGGAGCCGGATAACCGAAAGCAAATCATTTTATCCGGATAAGCTGACAGATTCGGAAGCTGTTTATTTCCAGCCAGACAAATTCCAGGTTAAGGCAGATGGTTCCACGGATGTTTCCCAGGCCTTGCAGGAAGCCATTAATGAAGTGAAGCTCCGGCACAGTTTCGGTATTCTTTTCATTCCCTCGGGGAACTACCTCATCAGTAAAACGATTTATATTCCAAAGGCCGTGAGGCTGATCGGATACGGGCATACCCGGCCTGAAATTACCCTCGCCAAAAACTCACCTGGCTTTCAATCGCCCGATTCTACTGATAAAGGCCAGGCGAAATACATGTTTTGGTTTACTAATAGTGTTGTTAATCCCGGTGAACGGGTCAGCGATGCAGGTGCCGGAACATTTTACAGTGGCATTTCCAATATCAACCTGACCATTGGCGACGGAAACCCATTCGCCGTAGCGTTGCGTGCGCATTTTGCACAACACAGCTTTATTTCCCACGTGGATATTCACATTGGTAACGGGAAAGCAGGCTTGTTTGACGTTGGAAACGAAATGGAGGACACCCGCTTCTTCGGAGGAACTTATGGGATCTATACCACCAAACCTTCACCGGGCTGGCAATTTATGATGGTGGACACCTATTTTGAAGGACAGCGTAAAGCAGCTATCCGCTCGCAGGAAGCCGGATTGACGATCGTTCGGATGCAGGCAAAAAACTGTCCCGAAGTGATTGAGATCAATCCCAACTATCACGAAGAATTATTCATGGAGGATTGCCGCTTTGAAAATATCCGGGATGCAGCAATTACAGTGAGTCTTGGGGATAACGCATCGAACCAGATCAGTCTCCGTAATATTGACTGCAGCAATGTTCCCCTCTTCCTCGGTTATCGCACGGGTGGAAAACCGGTGCAGGCTCCTGCTCCCGTTTATGAGGTAAAAAATTATTTGCATGGTCTCCAGATGGACAGCCTTGGTGCCGATCCCGTCATCAGCACCATTTCCAATATTGTTGCTTTAAAAGCATTTCCCCGGCCTGCAGATACCGATATCCCGGAATTTCCTGCGATGGATAGCTGGGTTAACCTGAAATCTCTGGGGGCAACCGGCGATGGTTTAACGGATGATACGCGCGCCATACAAAGTGCAATAGACCGGTATCCGAATATTTATGTCCCACAGGGCTGGTACCGGGTAAGTGAAACAATTAAACTAAAACCCAATACCGTGCTGGTCGGATTAACGCCTGTTGGAACCCAATTCATCCTGGCGGAAAATACAGCAGCTTTCGGAGGTTTCGGTCCACCCATGCCCCTGCTGGAATCCGGTCATGGAGGGATAAATATCCTGAGCGGGATCGGACTTTCCACGGGCGCTGATAATCCCCGGGCCGTAGCCTGCAAATGGATGGCCGGATCAGGATCTTTGATGAATGATGTAAAATTTATAGGCGGACATGGAAGCATGCAGAGGATCTGGAAACAGGCCAGCCGCCAGCCGGAGAATAATTACCACGGAAATGGGGTGGACCCTTCCTGGGATACCCAGTACTGGAGCCTGTGGATCACGGATGGCGGCGGGGGCGTTTTTAAGGATATCTGGACCGCCAACACCTATGCATCCGCCGGCGTCTACATCTCCAATACCTCCACTACCGGTCATATTTATGCGCTTTCCGTGGAACATCATGTACGTAATGAAATCAGGTTTAATAATGTATCCAACTGGAAAGTCTGTGCCCTTCAACTGGAAGAAGAGAGCAGGGAAGGCACAGAATGTCAGCCAATGGAAATGGAAGGTTGTCATGATATGGTTTTTGCAAACCTCTACATGTTCCGGGTCATCCGGATCATCAGGCCTTATCCTTATTCCATCAGGAACTGGGGCTCCTCCAATGTGGAATTCTTAAATGTGCACAACTACAGCCAGATAAAATATACCACCAGTGTGCCGCTCTACGATGTGAATTCCAATACGGAAGTGCGGCCCTGGGAATTCAACAGGCTCTTTATCAGAGCCCCGGTTAAGGTCCGGAAAGAAAACCCTTGCGGAGAAGATAGTATTGAAAAACTGGCGACAGGATTTGAGTTTGCTGAGGGATTATGCAGCGACAGCAAGGGTAATATTTATTTCTGCGACTCCAGGTTCAGGCGCATTTATAAATGGTCCGTTGCCACGCAAACCGCCAGCCTGCTGGCAGATTATCACTGGGAGCCATTGTCCCTTGCATGCGATAAAAAGGACAATCTCCTCGTAGTTTTCAAGTACACGCCGAAACCTGGTTACCTGATCAACGGCAAGCCGGAAGTATTCACGAACCCACCCGATGCGACCGGTACATCTTTCAGCGGCTGGGGTAACTCCGGTTTTGCCACCCTCGTTTATTCCATTGATCCTTCGAATCCGGATGAAACAATACAGCTGCTGGAAAAGAAAAAGATAGAAAGCATTCCCACGGTTTACAAAGCCCTTTACCCCGCTCACCGCTGGCGTGATTCACATGATTTCAATACCATAACAATAAATAAGACGGATGAATGTTTTGTGGCCCCGGACGGAGTCACGATAATCCCCGTCGTTTATGACCTGGCCCGTGCCGCCAGCCTGGTGCAGGCCTTTCCGGGCAAGCCCCTTTACGTTTGTGATGAATATGAAAAAAGAACAGTCAAATTAGATGCGGACGGGCATGGCTACGTTTCGAACCTCCGGTATTTTGCTGAAAAAGGAGAATTTTCCACAGCAACGGATGCTGAAGGAAATGTATTCATCGCCGACGGCGAGATCTATGAATTTAATTCTGAAGGCAAATTACTCCGGCTCATTAAAACACCCGAACGGCCGACTACGCTTGTTTTCGATTCGGGAAATAGACAAAATCTCTACTTTACAGGAGCAAATTCATTATACAGGTTGAAATTCTAAATTCAGGCATCCATGATCCCTAATATTGTCGTTGTAGGAAGTTCGAATACGGATATGGTTATACAGGCGGAACATCTACCTGCAGCAGGAGAAACCATTTTGGGAGGTCATTTTTTTATGAATGCGGGAGGCAAAGGAGCAAATCAGGCCGTGGCTGCCGCTCGGTTGGGAGGACATATTATACTTATCGCGAAAACCGGAAATGATATTTTTGGAAAGCAATCTGTTCAATTATTCAAAGATGAAGGCATCGATACAAACTATCTGGTTTCAGACCCCGTAAATCCTTCTGGTGTCGCCCTAATTACTGTGGATAAAATGGCAGAAAATTGTATTGTAGTCGCATCCGGGGCCAATGCCACCCTTTGTAAAAAGGATATAGAGCCCGCCAAAGTGGTTATTGAACAATCCGGGATCGTTTTGATGCAGTTGGAAATCCCTGTTGAAACCGTAGGTTATGTTGCGGAAATAGCGGCTGCCAAAGGAGTTCAGATCGTGCTTAACCCTGCGCCTGCCTGCAATTTGCCGGAGGGACTATTAAAAAAAATATCTATTATCACGCCCAATAGAAAAGAAGCAGAAATGTTATCCGATGTCCAAATCCGGAATATGGAATCGGCAAAACTTGCAGCAAAAAAAATAAAAGAACTCGGTCCTGAATCGGTGATCATCACCCTGGGTGATATGGGCGCCCTGGTATTACATGACAATATTTTTACCCATGTTCCCGGATTTATGGTGAAAGCTATTGATACTACGGCTGCGGGAGACATATTCAACGGCGCTTTTGTGGTGGCTTTATCTGAAGGGAAAAGCGTGGTAGAATCAGCCCGGTTTGCCTGCAAGGCTGCTGCGATTTCAGTCATGAAACCCGGAGCACAGTCATCTGCACCTTTTAAATTAGAAATAGATAGATTTGAATTTGCTGAGATTGAAAATAGCGTCGGAAGGAAAAATATTGAATAAAACTAAATGCGTTCTTAAATTTTTTGTAATGAAAAAAATAATTGCTATAATCATTGCGCTGGGTCTTTTGTCTGTTGGATCAGGTCAGCAGACCATAACCATCACAAAAGATAAGCTGCAGGATAAAATAAAGGGAGGATGGGCAGGACAAACAATCGGCGTTACGTTTGGAGGGCCGTATGAGTTCCGGTTTAACGGCACTTTTATTCAGGATTACCAACCCCTCCTGTGGTATGATGGCTATCTAAAAAAAACAATGTTAAATGATCCTGGTTTATACGACGACCTATACATGGACCTCAGCTTTGTGGAGGTTTTTGAAAAGTATGGATTACAGGCACCGGTGGATTCCTTTGCAAATGCATTTGCCCATGCAGGTTATATGCTATGGCATGCAAACCAGAGTGCGAGGTATAATATTCTGAACGGAATCAAGGCGCCGGAATCAGGAAACTGGAAAAATAATCCGCATGCAGATGATATAGATTACCAGATAGAATCCGATTATTCAGGCCTTATGAGTCCCGGAATGCCCAACACGGCCTCGGCTATCAGTGATAAGATTGGTCATATCATGAACTATGGAGACGGCTGGTATGGCGGAGTTTATATCGGAGCCATGTATACCCAGGCATTTATTTCTGACAATATCAATGATATTGTACGTGATGCCCTGAAAACCATACCGGAACAAAGCAAATATTACCAGTGCATTCATGATGTCATTCAATGGCACCAGGAATTTCCGGATGATTGGAAACGAACCTGGTTTGAAATTCAGCGCAAATGGAGCAGCGATACGGGCTGCCCTGATGGAATTTTCACGCCGTTTGATATTGATGCGAAACTAAATTCGGCATACGTGGTACTCGCCCTGTTATACGGTCAGGGAGATTTCGGTAAATCTCTTGAAATAGCCGCGAGAGCAGGCCAGGACGCGGATTGCAATCCATCCTCCGTGGGTGGGATCCTCGGCGCCTTGCTGGGGTACAATAAAATTCCCGCATATTGGAAAATGGGGCTGAAGGAATCGGAAGATATTGATTTTAAGTACACGGATATCTCGCTAAATAAGGTGTATGCAATCGGCTTAAAACATGCCATTCAAAATATCCAGGCAAACGGAGGTCATGTTGCGGGAGATCAGGTAACTATCCTTACCCAGCAACCGGCTGTTGTAAGGCTGGAACAGAGTTTCCCTGGTTTATTTCCCGTAGTCAGAAAATCCATTGGGAACGAGAATGTGAAAGATCTCGCATTTTCGTTTGAAGGTACCGGGTTCGTGCTCACCGGTGAAGCCCAGAAGCAACAAAAAGATGATAAAGATTATGTCTTTGAAGTTGCTCTTTACATAGACGGGCAACTTGTGGAAACCGCAAAGCTTCCGACCAGTTTTACTACCAGGCGGAATGAATTGTTCTGGAAATATCAATTACCTGATCATAAACATACGGTTAATATCAGGGTTCTCAATCCGGATGATCGATACAGGTTAAGTGCAGAAGATTATATCATCTTTTCAAACAAGCCGGCTGAAGATATAAACAACTGACCCGAAACAAACGCAGGTTCATCCCAAAGCCGTCGGGTAAAACCTGTCAGTTCCCCCACCCTCAATCAAACAATTCCGGCTGATCCTGCTTCTTTTTAACCTCCCATTCCATGGTGAGTGTTTTGGTATAATCGGCGAGCTTGGCGCCGACAGCTTTCCAACCCATGATATCAACCATCTTTGTCGTCCTGATTTTAGCCTTTCGAATTTGGGATCCCCGGCCCGATTGAACGATGAGGACAGGCTCTTCCTCCGTACTCACTGTTTCCAGGCGGTTGCCTTCTCCTTCCTTAATGAAGAAGAATTTATTGTTAAGTGAATTCGTTTCAATTTTAAACCGCTTGATGCTGTACTGCGCCTTTTCATTGTCAAGATAAACAGCAGTGATTATTTTTTCAGGATCAAATTTTTCTATCAGCAGTATTTTATCCGCATCAAATCGCTGTGCCAGCTCCTGGTCGGTGAGCTCGTAATTTCCATCAGCATAAATGACCAGGATACGGTCTTCCTGGGCAAACCTTCCAACAAGAGTCCCTTTCTGATCAGTATTCAGCCGGCCGAAAGTATCGTCGAACCAAAGTTCCCTTTTATGCATCAGCGCTTTCCCGGCTTGTTTGAATTTCACTGCCTTTATCGGATATTTTGTAACCTGATTACCCAGGGAGGTTCTTGCCTTGATTTCGAGCGTGTCAAATTGAAAATCAAATTCCTTGTGGCGGGCAGAGCAGCCCGGGGTTAAGATAATCCTCACCGTTTCGGCCTCACCATTAGCGTTCGCTGAGAAATAATGCACTTTTGTTTTTTCTCCCTTGGTCAGTTCATATTCTTTCTCCCGCGTCACCCCGGTCACAAAAAAACGTTTTGCGTAACTCATTCCGTTCCTCCCATCGACGTAAATCATGTTATAGGTTGTCCTTTCATCATTTTTCTGAAAAATGCCCACATAAACAATGTCCTTTCCGATAAATGATTTCTCTGCCACCTTCACGATCTTCATCTTGCCCGCCCTTGTGAAAGCAATGATATCATCCAGGTCGGAACATTCAGTAACAAATTCATCCTTTCTTAAGCCGGTCCCGATAAATCCTTCCGCACGGTTTACATATATCTTGGTGTTTGCCATGGCCACCTGCTTGGCTTCAATGGCTTCAAAAGGACGGATCTCCGTTTTACGTTCCCGGCCTTTGCCATATTTCTTTACGAGGTTTTCGTAATAATTCACTGCAAAATCCACCAGGTTGTTGAGGTCGAATTTCACTTGTTTGATCTCCGCTTCGAGGGAGCCGATCTGTGCATTCAGTTCCTCAATATCCAGTTTATAAATTCTTCGAACCGGCTTCTCCGTTAGTTTAATTATGTCTTCGCGTGTAATATTCCTTTTCAATTGCTTACGAAAAGCCTCGAAAGCTTTGGCTATCGCGACAAGCACTTTCTCCCAGGTCTCATGTTTCTTTTCCAGCTCTTTATATATCTTCTCCTCAAAAAAGATTTTCTCAAGTGAGGTATAATGCCATTTATCCTGCAGCTCAGCGAGTTTGATTTCCAGCTCCCGCTTCAACAGGCTCTTGGTATCGTCCACAGATATTTTCAACAGTTCCAGGACGGATGGAAATTCGGGGCTGCTGTTTATTGATCACGCAGGCATTGGGAGAAACGCTTATCTCGCAGTCAGTAAATGCATATAGGGCATCGATGGTTATATCCGGGGATATACCCTGAGCGAGATCAATCTGGATCTCCACTTCTGCTGCCGTATTATCCGTTACTTTGCGAATCTTGATTTTTCCCTGCTCATTGGCCTTAATGATGGAATCTATCAACTGGCTGGTTGTTACACCGAAGGGAACATCCTTAATAAGGAGTGTTTTTTTATCCAGCTCTTCAATGTGAACCCTCACTCTCAATCTTCCTCCCCTTTTTCCCTCGTTGTAATTGACAACGTCAATCATTCCGCCAGTTTGAAAATCAGGAACCAGCTCAAATTTTTTTCCCCTGAGGTGTTTTACTGCTGCCACGCAGATCTCGTGGAAATTATGCGGAAGTATTTTTGTCGCGAGGCCCACAGCAATGCCCTCTGCCCCCTGTGCCAGCAGCAGCGGGAATTTCATAGGGAGGGTAGATGGGCTCGTTTTTTCTGCCATCATAACTGAGCTGCCATTCGGTGGTTTTGGGATTGAAAGCCACTTCCAGCGCAAATTTGCTGAGTCGCGCTTCAATATACCGTGCTGCAGCGGCATCGTCACCGGTGCGAACGTCCCCCCAGTTACCCTGGGTTTCGATCAGCAGATCCTTCTGACCCAGGTTAACAATAGCTTCACCGATGGAAGCGTCTCCGTGCGGATGAAATTGCATGGATTGCCCGATGATATTGGCGACCTTATTGAACCGACCGTCATCCATTTCTTTCATGGCATGCAGGATTCGCCGCTGGACAGGTTTTAGGCCGTCCTGCACGGCCGGCACCGCTCTCTCGAGGATCACATACGATGCATAGTCCAGGAACCAGTTTTTATACTGACTGCCTATGCCGGTCTCACTGCTGAGGAAATCCTTGTTGCTCATGATGGCGTCAAAGATAATTGACAGTGGACAATGGACAATGGACGAGGAACAATTCTCCATTCCCAGGGCTTCATTCTCCATCGTCAATCGTCAATTGTCAATTGAGCAACAATCCCTATATTCACCTCAGAATTACTGCTTTATTCTATGAGTAAATATGCCGGACAAACACATGTTCTTGCAGCAGTAGACTGCATCATATTTGGCTTCGACGGAGAAAATCTCAAAGTCCTTTTGATCAAACGGGTGATCGCTCCGGAAAAAAACAAATGGAGCCTTATCGGCGGATTCATCAGCAAATCTGAGAGCCTGGAACAGGCGGCCTCCCGCATTCTCAAAAAATTTACAGGCATTGAAGGACTCTATATGCACCAGTTGCGCACTTTCAGCGAACCCGGACGGGATCCCGTTGAAAGGACCATATCCACGGCTTTTACCGCCCTGATCGATATCCACAAATATGAAAAACAAATCAGTAAAGAATATCATCCGGAATGGTTTCTTCTCAGGAAACGACCGCCGCTGATCTTCGATCATGACAGTATGCTGAAAATGGCCCAGGAGGAACTCCGGTACCAGGCAGCATCGCATCCCATCCTTTTTGAACTCCTGCCCGAAAAATTCACCATACCCCAATTACAAAATCTCTACGAAGGTGTTTATGAAACACAACTCGATAACCGAAATTTCAGCCGCAAGGTTTTATCTACCGAACTGCTCATCAAGCTGAAAGAAAAAGACAAATCCAATTCCAAAAAAGGTGCTTTTTACTATAAACTGAATAAGAAAAAATATAAAGCCAGTTTCCGGGCTTTTATGAATTTTATTCCCAATCCTGACAAGTTCGTTTTATAAAACCCCCCATTCCCGATTTTTTTGCTGGCTGAAGAATGAAGTGTTAAATTGACATGAATTCCAATGACGGATGGCATATGAAAGATGAATCCTTTGTTATAGGCGTTGATTTTGGAACCGATTCAGTCCGGACCCTCGTCGTAAATGCTATAACCGGCGAGGAAATGGCATCAAGCCTTTTCTATTACCCGCGCTGGAAAGCAGGACTATACTTCAATCCGTCGCTCAATCAATTTCGTCAGCACCCGAAAGACTACCTGGAAGGGCTGGAATTTACCATCCGCGACTGCGTTAGCAAACTGGATCCGGAGATTGCAATGGGAATTAAAGCCATTGGTGTGGATACCACAGGATCTTCTCCGGTTGCCGTAGATAAAACCGGAACGCCGCTTTCCCTGCGACCCGAATTCGCAGAAAATCCGAACGCCATGTTCGTGTTATGGAAAGACCACACGGCTGTAAAAGAAGCTGCCGAGATCAACCGGCACGCCAAAAATTTTGCAACAGATTATTTGCAATTTGTCGGCGGCATCTATTCTTCGGAATGGTTCTGGGCGAAATTATTACATATTCTCAGGGAAGATGAATCCGTCCGGAATGCCTGTTATACCTGGGTGGAGCACTGCGACTGGATTCCATTTATGCTTACTGGAGCGACAGATGCAGATCTCATGAAGCGCGGCGTGTGCAGCGCAGGACATAAAGCATTGTGGTCCGAAGCTTTTGGAGGATTTCCGCCGGATGGTTTTTTTTCCTCTCTTGATCCCCTATTAAAAGGACATGCAAGCCGGCTTCCGTTAAATACATTTACTTCAGACCAGGCTGCCGGCACACTCAGCACATATTGGGCAAATCAACTCGGACTTTCTCCCGGAGTCATCGTGGCTGTCGGTGCTTTTGATGCACATATGGGCGCGGTGGGCGGACAAATTGAACCTTATTATCTCAGCAAGGTCATGGGTACTTCAACCTGCGACATGCTGGTGGCGCCCGTGCAGGATATGAAGAACATCCTGGTGAAAGGAATTTGCGGCCAGGTGAACGGATCCGTGATCCCGGGCATGATCGGTATGGAAGCAGGACAGTCTGCTTTTGGTGATGCCTATGCGTGGTTTAAGAATTTGCTTTCATGGCCTCTCAGATTAGCTCAATCCAGGGCGGCAGAAACCAACGATCATGCGCTTGCAGCCATCATCGAAGAAACACAGCTGGAGATTTTACCTGAACTGAGCCGGCGGGCTGAACAGGTTCCAGTGGATGAAAAATCCGAAATCGCCATTGACTGGTTCAATGGCCGCCGCACACCGGATGCAAACCAGGAATTGAAAGGAACAATCAGTGCGATAAATCTGGCCAGTGATGCTCCTGAAATTTTCAGGGCTGTGGCAGAAGCCACCTGCTTTGGCGCCCGTGCTATCGTGGAAAGATTCGTGAGCGAAGGAATTCCGGTAAAAGGGCTGATCGGCCTGGGGGGAGTTGCTAAAAAATCACCATTTATCATGCAGATGATGAGCTGATATAATTAACATGCCCATCCGGATACATCGCTCGGAACAAACCTGCGCACTGGGTGCCGCCATGTTTGCGGCTACAGCAGCGGGCATTTATCGGCGGGTGGAAGAAGCCATGGAAGCCATGGGCCAGGGATTCGATGCAAATTATCATCCCGATAGAGCCAGATCTGCCATCTATGAAAAAAGATATTCGGATTATAAAAGACTCGGCGAAGCCGTTGAAAACCTCGGCATTCCATCAACATGAGCAAATATAAAACCATCAGGGAAGAGGCTTTTGAAGCAAACCGGCAGCTGCCAGAACTCGGACTCGTGATTTTTACATTTGGGAATGTGAGCGTGGTGGACCGGAGTCTCGGCCGTATTTGCCATCAAACCCAGTGGTGTTCCTTATGCTGAATTGAGCGCGGAAAAAATGGTCATCGTGGATTTCGAAGGAAACAAAGTAGAAGGAGAACTGCGTCCTTCCTCCGATACGCGCACCCATGCGGTACTGTATCAGTCATTGGGAAAAAATCGGATCGCATCGTGCATACCCATTCCACTTATGCAACGGCCTGGGCCCAGGCGCAGCGCGATATTCCGATTTACGGTACTACGCATGCAGATCATCATACCGGTTTTATTCCCTGTGCTCCGCCGATGGACTGACGAAATGATCAGAGGCGAATATGAATATCAAACCGGATTTCAGATCATCAATCACCTCAAAGAAAAAAATCTGAATTATGAAGAAGTGGAAATGATCCTGGTCGGCAATCACGCGCCTTTCACCTGGGGGAAGAATGCCGCCAAAGCCGTGTACAATAGCGCAGTACTGGAACTTAGCGCAGATGGCCTTGCTGACCGAACAAATAAATCCTGATGCCCGCCGCTTAAAGAAGCGCTTATCAAAAAACATTTTGAAAGAAAACACGGACCAGATTCCTATTATGGTCAATAATCAAGTAAAACCCTATTTATGATCAGATCTTAAAAAGCTGGAAGTATGGTTCCTGACCGGCAGTCAGCATTTATATGGCGAAGAAACCCTGAAAAAGGTAGACCTGCATGCGCAGACCATTGCCCGTTCATTAAACGACAATCAAACTATTACCCGTCACTGTGACATTTAAGCCCGCGTCAAGACCCCGGAAGAAATCTGCAAGGCCTGTGCGGAAGCCAATAACAGCCCGGAATGCATCGGCATCATCGCCTGGATGCATACTTTCTCTCCGGCAAAAATGTGGATCAGCGGACTAAAAATTTTGCAAAAACCCCTGCTACATCTGCATACCCAGTTTAACCGCGATATTCCCTGGAATGAAATCGACATGGATTTCATGAACCTGAACCAGTCCGCCCACGGTGACCGGGAATTTGGTTTTATCATGAGCCGAATGCGAATCAACCGCAAAGTAGTTACCGGACATTGGCAGGATAAAGAGGTGATTGCGAAAATTGACTGACTGGACGCGCGCTGCTGCGGGCTGGCATGACTGGCAGGGAGCGAGATTTGTACGCTTTGGAGACAATATGCGGCAGGTGGCTGTAACAGAAGGCGACAAAGTGGAAGCAGAATACAAATTCGGGTATTCCGTAAATACCCATGGCGTGGGCGATCTCGTCAGATGATCAATGAAGTGAAGGAAAAAGAAATTGATGATCTTACTGGTATACTATCAGGAGCAATACACGGTGTCGGAAGATTTGAAAAAAGGAAATCCCCGTCACAGTTCCCTTCGCGATGCCGCGAGAATAGAACTGGGCCTGAAACATTTTCTTGAGCAGGGAAATTTTAAAGGATTTACTGATACATTCGAAGACCTGCACGGGTTGAAGCAATTGCCCGGCATTGCTGCGCAGCGACTGATGAATGCAGGTTATGGTTTTGCCGGAGAAGGCGACTGGAAAACAGCGGCACTTGTTCGCGCGATGAAAACGATGGCCACCGGTCTGGGTGGCGGAAATTCTTTCATGGAAGATTACACTTATCATTTCAATCCGGATAATGAACTGGTGCTGGGTGCTCATATGCTGGAGATCTGTGAATCCATTGCAGCCGGCAAACCCTCCTGTGAGATTCATCCGCTGGGCATTGGGGGTAAGGAAGATCCGGTGAGGCTGGTTTTCAACAGCGGAGCAGGACAGGCGCTAAATGCTTCGGTGATTGATATGGGTAACCGCTTTCGCATGCTGGTGAATGAAGTGAACGCGGTCAGTCCGGTGCAAAGCCTGCCTAAATTACCCGTCGCACGTGTTCTCTGGAAACCTTATCCTGATTTGAAAACAGGCTGTACAGCGTGGATACTCGCCGGCGGAGCCCACCATACCTGCTACAGTCAAAATCTCTCTACCGAGTGCATGGAGGATTTTGCATCCATGGCGGGAATTGAGTTTGTGCTCATTGGAAAGAATACTGATATTTATCAATTCAAAAATGAACTGCGGTGGAATGATGCCTATTATCAGCTGAGATCCTGATCAATTTTAAAAATGTAAACCTTCAATTCACTTTACGATTGCCACATCATGAACAATCAACTCGTTTCTAAAGACTACCTGGTTTTCCTTTTGTACCTGATCCTTGTCGGCTCTTATGGATACTGGATCTATAAGAGAAGGAAAAGTAAAGAGCACGATTCAAAAGCATTTTTTCTTGCCGAAGGCACTCTGACCTGGTACGCGATCGGCGCTTCCCTAATTGCTTCCAATATTTCAGCTGAACAATTTATCGGGATGAGCGGGAATGGATTTTTTGTAGGTATCGCAGTATCCGCTTATGAATGGATTGCTGCAGTCGCTCTGATTATTATCGCGGTCTGGTTTATGCCGATCTATCTTAAAAACAAAATCTATACCATGCCGCAGTTCCTGAAAACGCGGTATAATGAAACTGTGGCTATGATCATGGCCATTCTCTGGCTGTTCATATATATATTTGTGAACCTGACATCTATTCTGTACCTCGGCGCTGTTGCTATCCGTGGATTGCTGCCCAATGACGGAACAGATTACCTGCACATCGTGATGATCGCATTAGCCGTTTTTGCCATTTTTATTACACTCGGCGGAATGAAGGTGATCGGCTTTACAGACGTGATCCAGGTAACCGTGCTGATTATCGGGGGGCTTGCCACTTCCTATTTTGCGTTGAATAAAATTGGCGGGGGTACGGGCATAATGAATGGATTTTCCACTATGATGAAGATAGCTCCCGAACACTTTCATATGATTTTTAAAAAACCGACGCCTGATACCTCACAACTGGATATAGACAAATACCTCATCCTGCCGGGAATATTAATGTATGCCGCGGGTCAATGGATTGTAAACCTGAATTACTGGGGCTGTAATCAGTACATCACCCAAAGGGCCCTCGGAGCCAATTTGAATACGGCAAGAACCGGTTTACTATTTGCAGCCCTTCTTAAACTGATCATGCCCCTGATCGTGATGCTACCGGGAATTGCGGCCTTTGTATTGGTAAAACAAGGGAATCTCCACCCGTTAAACAAAATGGACGATGCTTATTCCGCCGTGCTCGGTTTTCTGCCTGCCGGACTTAAGGGATTGTCCATCGCTGCTTTAACCGCGGCTATAGTTGCATCACTGGCGGGAAAAGTGAACAGTATATCCACCATTTATACGCTTGATATTTATAGAAAATACATCAATAAGGAAGCGACCGAAACCAGGCTGGTCTGGACGGGCAGGATCGTTGCGCTTTCCGCAATGATCGTCGCGATTCTGTTTACCTGGAAAGATGTTCTCGGCATCAGCAGCGAAGGAGGCTTTACCTATATTCAAAAATATACCGGCTTTATCAGCCCCGGGGTTTTTGCCATGTTCATTCTGGGTATGTTCTGGAAAAGAACCACGGGAACTGCAGCGGTTGTCGGTGTGATTACCGGCCTTGTTCTCTGCTACTTTTTTAACGAAAAGGCACCGGCTGTATTTGGAAATGAAACCTGGTTTTATACAGCCTTCCCAAATGGCCACGGCGGATATGAAATACCATTCCTGATTTGCATGGGGTTATCATTCTTCTTTACTGTCGCTATAATGGTCGTCGTTAGTCTGGCCGGACCCAAAATCAATCCTAAAGCTTTCGAACTCGATAAGACCATGTTTAAATTAAAACCGCACATAACAGCATTAATCGTTATCATTCTGCTGCTACTGGCGGCTTTGTACGTTAAGTTCTGGTAAGGAAGGAGGAAGGAATTAAAAATTAAAAATTAAAAAATGGAGCCTGATATAAAAAGCATAGCGAATAAGCGCTTCATTTTTTAATTTTTAATTTTTACTTTTTAAGGTTTCAGCTCTTTTATTTCCATTGTCGGAGCCAGCACCTTGTTCAGCTTGGGCAAGTCCAATTCTTTGGCCAGGGTAAAGTCCTTTGTAATCTTGATATCTTCTGATGAAGCACCTATTTTAACCTGGTAGGTCCCTGGTTCTGCAACCCAGCGTGTCTGCCTCGTGTCGAAAGAAGCCAGCGCATTTTCATCCAGTGGGATCACCAGGGTTTGGGATTGTCCGGGTTCTAACAACCGCGTTTTGGCGAATCCCTTCAGCTCTTCCTGCGGCTTATCCATTTGCTTGGAAGGAGCCGAGAGATACAATTCAACTACTTCCTTTCCCGGCAGATTGCCTGTGTTAGTCACCTTTACTGAAACCTGCATTTTATTTTTGAATGAATTGCTGCTTAGTGCAAGATCGCTATATCCAAACTGAGTGTAAGACAACCCAAAGCCAAAAGGATAAGCTGTTTTGACATGAAATGTATTGAAATAGCGGTAGCCCACATAGATGCCCTCTTCATAAGTCACTTCTGCGGCCCGTCCTCCAAAAGGCCGGGTATTTGCATCGGTCCGTGGTTCCAGTTCATGGCCCGGAAAATTTTTCGCCGAAGAAACGTCTTCATATTTGAGCGGAAAACTGGTAGCCAGTTTGCCGGAAGGATTAACTTTCCCACTAAGTATATCGGTGATGGCATTACCACCCTCCAGCCCCGGTTGCCAGGCCAGCAGAATCCCATCAGCCAAACCGCGCCAGCTGTCTGTTTCAATTACACCGCCAATATTAAGCACCACAACTAGTTTCTTGCCTTTGGCATGAAACGCATCAGAAACATCCTTGAGCATGCCTCTTTCTTCATCGGAAAGATTAAAATCGTTTTCTGTTTTTCGGTCAGCGCCTTCGCCGGCATTTCTTCCTATGGTAAAAATCGCAATATCGGATGATTCTGCCTCGCCGGCGATGGTAGCCGCATCGGGCTTCATTTCAGGGATTGGCGGTGGCAGCATAAAAAAAGATCTTGCTTTGGGCCTTTTCGCATTTTCTTCTGAAATATAATTTTCATAACTGCTGGTGAGGGTGCCATCCAGGGCAAATCCTGCTTTCCCGAGTCCGTCTTTCAAAGAAATCGTGTATGCTTTATTTACATTGCCGCTTCCGGTGCCACCTGCAATAAGCGTGTATGATGTATTTCCAAAAAGAGCAATTTTTTTCCCGGCAGCAAGTGGTAGGCTGTTTTCATTTTTAAGCAATACCATGCCTTCCGCCGCACTGCTGCGCGACACCTGAGCATCAGCGGCCAGATCGGGCCTTTCCGAGGCCTGATATTTTTTGAACGAAGGAGAAAGCAAGATAACATCCAGGATCCTTTCCACATTTCTGTCGAGAATATGTTCATCCAGCTTTCCCGCTTTAACCGCATCCAGGATCGCTTTGGATTGGGCAGGGGTTCCCGGCATCAGGAGATCGTTGCCAGCTTTCATTTGGGCCACCGGATCCTTCCCTCCGAACCAGTCGGTCATCACCATGCCTTTAAATCCCCACTCCTTCCGCAGAATAGTAGTGATCAGATCAGGGTTTTCGGATGTATAAGGCCCGTTGAGCTTGTTGTAGGAACTCATTACGGTCCATGGATCAGATTGCTCGACCGCAATTTCAAAACCGCGCAGGTAAATTTCCCTCAGCGCTCGTTCACTCACGATGGTATTGATCTGATTGCGATTCGTTTCCTGGTTATTTCCCGCGAAGTGTTTGATGGAAGTTCCGACTCCTTTGGATTGAATGCCCCTTACCATCGCGGAGGCTATCTTTCCGGAAATCAGCGGATCTTCCGAGTAGTATTCAAAATTCCTTCCACCCAATGGATTACGGTGTATGTTCATTGCAGGGCCCAGGATAATATCGATTCCATAATCACGTATTTCACTTCCAAATGCATCACCTACTTTTTCAACGAGCGCTGTATCCCATGAAGAGGCCAGTAAAGTGCCAACAGGAAATGCAGTTGCATAGTATGACCTGGAGCTGTCGCCGTTTCTGAACGGATCAATGCGTACCCCGGCCGGGCCATCGGAAACAGTAATGCTGGGAATCCCCAGCCTGGCAATCGCATGCGTTCTTCCGGCTGCACCCGGAACCTTTTCCGGAACACTTGACGATTCAGGATCCGTTGCGGGCATCGTAAAACCCCCGCTCCTTTTCGAAGTATCGTTTCCGGCTGCAGTCGTGGTTCCCGCTGATCTTCTACCTGAACCCGCTCCCGGCATTCTAAATCCCATGCCTACCACCAGCCTGGCTTTCTCTTCCAGGGTCATGGCGGCGACTACTTGTTTTACTGATTGTTTACCCAGTTGAGGTGGGTTCTCCTGAGCTTGGGCTGCAGTCTGCAACAAAACGGCAGAAGCAGCGAGATAAAGCAATTTCATATTGCGCGCAGTTGTTTAAATTTTTTAAAAAAATTATTGCATACCCTGCATGGCATCCTGTGAGCCTGAGGAATTCATATTCTTTCTTTTGAAAAGGGAAACATCCAGTTTTCCGAAGCGGTAGGAAAAGTTAACCCGAACCAGGTCCGGATCGCGGATACGGTTGTAATTCTGAATAAAGAACTGACTCGAGGAATGTTGATCCGAATGCTTTGTCCTGAATATATCACCTATGGAAACACTGAGCGTGCCGGCATCTGCTTTGAAAAAACTCCTGCTTACGGCAGCATCCACGGCCCAGAAAGATTCAATATATCCCTGGGAAGCACTTTGTGCACCGCTTAGTCCGGGAGGCCCCCCCATGCCTCCGCCCCCTGTATTCACCGGCAGATTGGTTTTGGATTGGTACATTCCGGTTATCTGTAATTTGAACTTGGCCGGAAGTTTAAAATTACTGTTCAGCTTTCCAAACCAGCTCCACAAAGCATTCTGAGAAGCGGTAACATTGCTCGTATTGATCTTGGAATTGTACAAATTGATATTGGATGTGAGGTCCCACCATCTGGTTATATTATTCACAGATGTTAATTCCGCACCGACGGTCTGACTGTAACTGGCATTGATATAGGTGTTGACGAGATCATTTTTCCCTGAAATGGCATTGGTAAATGTGTCCAGGAAACTTGTGATCAGGTTATTCGTGCGTTTGTAATATACGGAAGCCAAAAATGTGCTGTTCCCCTTAAAGGTTTTCATATAAGACATCTCCAGCGAATTGGTAAACTGGGGAACCAGGTTCGGATTGCCTCTTGTAATATTCAGGCTATCCGTATAATTCGTATAGGGAATCAGCTGGAAGAAATTCGGCCGGTTGATCCGGCGTGTATAACTAATCTGCAATTCCTGCTTGTTCTTTAGTTTCTGGCTAAGAAAAACTGAGGGGAAAAGACTGAGCGGATAGGAATTTCCAAATTGTTGCTTGGTATTAAAAAGTTGTCCCGTATAGTTTGAACTTTCTCCACGCAATCCAACCTGGTAACCGAAGTCCTTAATTGCACTGGTGAAAGAAATATAACCAGCATATACATTATTCGTATTCGAATAATTCGTGGATGCGGCAGGTACCAAATAGAAATTATTATCTCCCAGGGTGTCGTAATAATTGAAAGTATTACTCACCAGCTGCTGGCTGTTCATCCGCAATCCTGCCTCCAGCTTGGTTTTTGCGCTAAAGGGATGCACATAATCCGTTTGTGCGGTAAAAAATTTATTGTTCCCGCTTCCATTTACTTTCTGCTGTGAAAAATGGGCTACCGGAGAACCGGGATTGCCGGCAAAATAGTCTGTGACGTATAATGCATCGTTCTGATTTACGCCAGAAAAATAATTCACGTCCGCCGTAATGTTCTCACCTTCCTTCGGAAAGAGATGTTTGAAAGCAAATTGGAATCCATCGGCATTAAATATCCTGTTGGTATTGGAGGTACGGTCACTGTAAAAAGTACCGGTACCACTCGGGTAATCGATATTATTCTGGATATTCAGAAGTTCATACGGTTTAAATTCTCCATGCACCTTGATACCGGTTAAGGAAAAAGTGGTGCGTGGAGTCATGAAATAATCAAATCCTATACTTCCAAAGGCAAAGCCACCTTTATTCTTGTCATAATTGGTTTGGTGAATGGTAGTTACCGTATCTGTATAATTGGTTCTGTCGGTTAGTCCCGTGGTCACACCACGATTCTGGTTAACAAATCCGGCGGCAGTAAAATTGAATTTGTTCTGTCGAAGATTGAAATTCAAACCGCCGTTGACACCTCCCCGGCTGTCCACACCAACCCTGGCATTTCCGTTGTATCCGGTTTTGCGATTCTTTTTCAAAATAATATTCAGGATGCCCGCACCGCCGCCCGAAGCATCGTATTTCGCAGATGGATTGGTGATCACTTCTACACTTTCGATTGCATCAGCGGGGATCTGGTCAAGCGTTAACGTAGTCGGCCGCCCGTCAATATAAATCTGTGGTGTACTGTTGCGGAGGGTAACGTTGCCATCTATGTCTACATTCACTGAAGGTACATTCTTCATAACATCCAGGGCAGTGCCGCCTGCATTCACAATATCTTTCTCCACGTTATAGGTTTTCTTATCGATATCCATCTTTAGTGTGGGCGCAGAAGCCGTAACTGTCACTGATTCGAGCTGTTTTATGTCTATTTGGAGTTTAATATTACCGAGATCCTTGTCGAATCCGTTGATGGCATTTCCTATCGAATTCATGGCCTGTGAAGGATCTGTGGTTGTTGTTCTGGGCGCTCCTCCAGCGGGCATTCTCATCTGAAAAACAACCATTTGTTCATAGGGCTTATATCCGGATGCAGAGATCTTGAGTTTCAGACCGCCGAACATGGGAAGGTCTTCAAAATCGAAGTCCCCGTTCGCCGTGGTGCTAAGTCCCTTGAGCAAAATAAACTTTCTCTTTTTAGAAACAGAGTCCATTTTATTCTGAAGAACGATCACGGTTGCCTCACTCACGGGGTGCCCTGCACTATCTATGATCTTTCCATAAATATGCCCCATATTGGGAACTTTGCCTCCTCCGCCCGGAAACTGAGCCTGCACAGCCAAAAAACCGGCCAGCGAAAACATAAACAGTATAACTTTTTTCATAAAATGCGTTTGGTAATAATTGGCAAAGCTACTTTGGCAATCTTAAGGAAAACCGGAATTGAGACGAGCGGTCAATTTCCTGCGACCAAATCCTTCATCCTTTGTTTCCCTGGCCGATTACCCGGAGAAGGTCATCCTTATAATGATCACTCAAGGGCAATTCCTGGTTACCCAGAAAAACGGAATTTTTGCGGATGGAGGTTATATGGGCAATAGCTACGATATAGGACTTATGGATGCGGAAAAACTTGTTGGACGGAAGTTTTTCTTCAATAGCTTTCAGGCTCATTCGAATGACGGGGGGTTTGCCTTCAGCTAAATGGATCTTCAGGTAATCCTTCAATCCTTCAATCATAACGATGTCTGCAATGACAATTTTTATTAACCCGTATTCTGCATTAACAAAAAAATAATCAGGCTGCTCCGCCGAAAAAGCGTTGTTCTTCAGTTTGAAAAAATCCTGCGCCTTATGGCATGCTTTCAAAAACCTTTCCAGAGGAACCGGTTTAACGAGGTAATCAATTACGTCCAGGTTAAATCCTTCCAGTGCATATTTTTCATAGGCTGTGATGAGTATGACCATAGGTCTCGCTGAAAGCGACTGGAGAAATTGTAAGCCGGTGAGGCCAGGCATCTGGATATCCAGAAAGATCAGATCTACCTCCTGTTTGGACAGTACGGCAAGGGCTTCCATCGCATTACTGCAGGATGCCAGCAGCCGGAAAGCGGGCATTTGCCGGATATTGTCTTCCAGCAATGCCAGCGCGAGCGGTTCATCATCTACTGCCAAAACATTCATGAAGCGTGCAGTTTAATTTGCAAAGAAACAGTGAACCATCCATTTTCTTTATCAATACTGATTATATGTTTTTGCGCGTATAATAGGTTCAGACGCCGGATGACATTGGTCAGTCCTATACCCGAGACCCGGTCCTTGATCTCATCCGTGCCGGAAACAAATTTGTTCCTGACCCGGAAATCCAATAAGCCCTCCGTGTATTTAAGGGAAATTTCAATTACCGGATTTTGTATGATCCCGGTTCCGTGTTTAAAAGCATTTTCAATAAATGGGATCAGCAGCATCGGTTCAATGAGTTGGTTTCCGCCCGCATCCATGTCTGTTTGTATGGTCAGCGTTTTCGCATACCGTACTTTCTGTAATTCAATATAACTGTGTACGTACTCCACTTCCCTGAACAGGGGAACCTTGGCTTCATCCGATTCATATAACATATAACGCATCAGACCTGAGAGACGGATCAGGGAGGGCTCCAGCAGGTCTGATTTCAGTCTCGCCATGGCAACCATATTGTTGAGGACGTTAAACAAAAAATGAGGGCTTACCTGGGATCTTAGAAAAGACAATTCCGTTTTGAGGTTTTCATTTTCCCGCTCCTTGAGCAACTGTTCCGTTTTCACCTGGTCAGAAAAAAACCGGTAGGCCGTACTCATTGCCCATATAAACAGGTAGGGAAAAATGAGAAAGAAAGTTTCCCGGTGAAAACCCTTTTGCCCGTTGTCGGAGGCAATTTGAGGCAGTACGATTAAAACGGCCACAAACAAAACAACAATGATCAGGATATAGGTTCCGATTTTTTTCCGGTTCAGCAAACGCGGGATCAGCAGAAAGGAATTCAGATAGAAAAGAGAAATAAAATAGACATCGAATGCAAGTGACCTCAGGGAAGTCATTCCTTTCCAATTCACCCGGGGCTGATCACTTTCCCGGTGGAAAAGAGCCGGCAGGGAAAATAAAACCAGCCAGGCCAGGATATGAAAGGAAATAACAGCGCCCCTGGAATTATACCATTTTTTATTCATGCAGATGAAATCGGACCCAATGTAGGAATATAATAAAAACCTGAAGGATTCATGCGACGAAGGGGCCGATTTCTGCGATAAAGAAGCCAATCTTTCCTATTGATGCATTATAATCCCTTAATTAAGAGCTGATTGGGCAAAGGCATCTGGCGGTACCGGACCAGGCCCTTAAATCTTAACACAGACAGAATAAAATCCGCGTTACCTTTATTTAAACACATAAATTATAAAAATTGCAGTTATGGCAAAAAAGGTAAAACAACATAGCCAGAAGTCCCTGAAAAAAACAATGCTGAAGGAAGTCCAGGGCAAGCTGGCTGAATCCCTTAAGGAGTATCACAAAAAGATCAGTGAAAAAAAATTCAACAAAAAGCTTCGTAAAGCTGGTAAGATCCTGACAAGTTCGCTGGCTAAAGAAGCGATTACGGTGGTTCCCAAGAAAGAACCGAAGCAAAAGAAGGAAAAATCGTCTGCCAATTCGGAATTAGCCTCTTTTTGAGTGCACCGGATGAACCTTGTTTCATTACCCGTGCGTTCAGCTAATCTCCCGGAATAGCTCTTTTCCCGGAAAAAAAATACCAGCCATAACCATTACCGGCACGACACCCAATAAGATCAGGACGATCCGGATCTTTTTGAGGTGGTTTTGTGCTTTTAGCCGGCTGGACGCAACTCCGGATGCAGGCAGCGGGATAAAAGAAAGATGAACTCCACCAAACACCCATTTCCCAAAATACGGCATTTTCTGAACATTCCCTGCCACCAGTATCAATCAGTTTGCTGCCAATTTTATTTATCTTTAATCCCGCAACCTCTTTTAATTTTTAACCGCCGGATTCATTATGCTTCATTCAGTTATTACGGGCTCCGGTTCCTATATTCCGCCTTTCGTCCAGACAAACCAGGATTTCGCAAAACATGTTTTTTATTCTTCTGGCGGAACCCCGCTTCATACAGATCCGGATGAAGTAGTAAGCAAGTTTAAAAAAATCACCGGCATTGAAGAAAGGCGTTATACCAGCAATGATCTGAATGCTTCTGATTTGGGTTATGAATCAGCCAAACTGGCACTAGAGGACAGTCGCGTGGATCCTGAAACCATTGACCAGTTAATTGTGGCCCATAATTTCGGAAATGTAATCATGGGTACTATTCAGACTGCGGCTGTGCCTTCCCTGGCCAGCCTCATAAAAAATGCTTTAGGAATCCGAAATCCCAATTGCGTAGCATACGACGTTTTATTCGGTTGCCCTGGCTGGTTGCAGGGGCTTATCCAATCCGACGCCTACATAAAGGCAGGCCTGGCAAAAAAAACCCTGGTCATCGGTACAGAAGCCTTGTCCAGGGTAATCGACATGTATGACCGGGATAGTATGATCTTCAGTGACGGGGCAGGTGCTGTAGTGATGGAACAACAGGAAGGCGAAGCCGGTTCTTCCGGTATATTGGGTTACACGGCAGAGACTTATGCAATGGAAGAAGTGGATTTCATTAATATGGGAATGTCTTATTACCCAGGGAGTAATCCCCATATCCGGTATTTAAAAATGAAAGGACGAAAGGTTTATGAATTTGCGATCAAGCAGGTTCCCGCTGCAATGAAATTATGCCTGGAAAAAAGTAGCGTGTCCATCCGGGAGATTAAGAAAATATTTATTCATCAGGCGAATGAAAAAATGGATGAAGCCATCATAAAAAGATTATATCAGCTTTATGGAATCGATGAACCACCGGAGAATATTATGCCTATGAGCATCGGCTGGCTGGGCAACAGTTCTGTTGCCACAATTCCTACCTTGTTTGATCTGGTGCGTAAACAACAACTTCCACCGCATGAGTTGAATCCGGGTGACACCCTGCTATTCGCTTCCATAGGCGCTGGGATGAATATCAATGCCGTATGTTACCGCTACTGAGCAGGATTACTCAGTTCTCAAACCTCCTTCGCCAGCCATCGGTCATTCTGAACGCAGGCTGTTAATCGGATTTGCAAAAGCAGCTTTGACTGATTGAAAGCTGATGGTTATCAGCGTTATCAGGATCACCGATGCGCCTGCTACCAAAAATACAAATGCATTTATTTGTATACGGTAGGCAAAACTATCCAGCCAGTGATTCATTGCCCACCAAGAGAAGGGAAAAGCAATCAATATGGCAATCAGGATCATTCTGAAAAAATCTCCGGATAACATCAGCACCAGATCCGGCACCGAAGCGCCCACCACTTTGCGTATCCCGATTTCCTTTTGTCTTTTTTGCGCAGTGAATGCCGCCAAACCAAAAAGTCCGAGGCAGGATATAAGAATGGCCAGTCCGGCAAAATACCTCGATAAAATGCTCACGCGGATTTCCGATGAATATAATTTCTGATAGGCTTCATCCAGGAAATGGTAGTCGAATGGAAAACCTGGATTATAGGATTCATAATATTGCTGTATGCGTTCCATGGTTTCCTTTTCCTCCCCTGCCTGTATCCTGGCCATGATCTTATTCCAGGGACCAACACTCGGAGTCAGTAAGATCATGTACAGGGGCTTTACTGGTTCATGCAAGGACTCATAATGAAAATCTTTTACTACCCCGATGATTTGCCTGGTCTCATCGAATAATTTCACATTTTTACCGACCGGGTTTTTCAGACCCATCACCCGGATCGCTGCCTCATTCAAAATAATTTTTGAGGATTCATCCCCAAATTTCTTCGAAAAACTCCTGCCTGCCACCATGGTCATATCCATCGTTTCTGTAAAATCATAACCACCGCCGAGGCCTTCAAAATAAACAGATTCATTCGGATTTTTTCCTTCCCAGTTCATACCATTACTTCCATAATTACGACCTACCATATTGTGGAAAGTGAAGGATGCATTAATTACTCCCGGAATTTTTTTCAACCCGGCAATAAAAATATCTTCCGTACCTGAAATCTTCCCTTCGGCATCAAAACGAACAATATTATCCTTGTTGTAACCGAGATCTATAGTTTGTATATACCTGATTTGCTGGTAAACCACCAGCACGCCCACGATCAATACGATGGAAAGTGTAAATTGAAAGATGACCAGGCCTTTCCTCGCCCAGACCTCACCAAGGGAATTGCGGAGTTTGCCTTTCAGTACGGATACGGGATTGAAACCGGAAAGATATAATGCCGGATAGCTGCCAGCGAAAAATCCGGTGAACAGGGTAATCGCCAGAATGCCTGAAACCAGCTTTGGTTCAAAAGGGAACTGGATTTGTTTTCCTGTCAGCTCATTGAAGGCAGGCAGTAAAAACCAAACGAAAGCCAGGGCCAGGATAACTGAGCATAAAGTCAGCAGCATGGATTCGCTCAGGAATTGAAAAATCAGCTGGCTCCGCCCCGCCCCGACTACTTTTTTAATGCCCACTTCTTTCAATCTCCTCGCCGCCTTTGCCGTAGACAAATTCATAAAATTAATACAGGCAATGGCAAGGATAAAAATAGCAATGATGGAAAAGAGCCTTACATATTCTATTCTTCCCCCGAGGCGTGCTCCATGAATGAATGTGTTGTGCAGGTAGTTATCCGAATAATGGAAGGCAAATGCAGATCTCGTGGTGTCTCCGCTATTCCGGGTAACTACATTTGCAATTCTTTTATTGAATACATCTATATTGGTCCCTTTTTTTAAGATAATATAATTATGCGGTCCGGTATTGTTCCAGGTTGTAACCCAATTCTGGATATCTTTATAATATTCGAATGATAACAGGAAATCGAATTGCTCGCTGGAATGATAGGGAATATTTTCAAAAACGCCACTTACAAAAAAAATCTGGCTTTGCTGAAATTGAACTGGTTTCCCGATAATATTTTCTGTGGTACTAAACAGTCTTTTCGCCAGGTCTTCGGATAACACGATGGAGTTTTTGTCGGCCAGCACTTTATTTTTTTCTCCTGCAAGAAGTTTAAAGGAAAAAATATTGAAATAATCTTTTCCAACATATTGCCCGACAGCCTTTATATTTTTTTCTCCAACCGTAAGCGTAAATTTTTGAAACCAGGCCGCCGGAGCTACCGCAGCGGCATATTCAACTTCAGGCATCTGTGCAGCAATTGTTTGTCCCAGCATACCGGATGACTCATCCGAAATGCTCACTTCGCCACCCGATTTCCGGTGTTCCATCAACTGATAAAGCTGGCTGTCTTTTTCATGAAACTTGTCAAAACTCAATTCATCATTTACCCAGAGATATATCAGCAGGGTGCAGGCAAGTCCGGTAGATAGGCCGATAAGATTCAAAAAGGTAAACTGGCGGTCCTTCCAGAGATTGCGCCAGGCAATTTTCAGATTTGTTTTAAACATGTGCTGCTAAGTTTAAATGATAGGGCACGGATTACCGATCCAACCAGATGCCATCTTTATTAGATCCTGTAAATCAGATAAATAAATAAAAATGAAAGGCCCGGATTGTTCGCTTTCAGAACACCGGACGTCCAGTTTCGGAACGACAAAGCTGGTTCTGGTAAAGACGGACCGGAGAAATGGATGTTGCAATCCTTCATCTTTTTTTATAAATCCCATAATATTTAGTGGGTAATTACTAACAAATTTAGTATACTTGCAGATGGAATTATTATATTATGAAGCCGCTGTGCCGGCAGGTTTTCCTGTCCCGGCTGTGGATTTCCCTGAAGATAAAGTCGACCTGGCCCTGCAGCTTATCCGGCATCCGGCCTCTACTTTTCTGGTAGAATCCAGTGGTGATTCCATGATGGGTGCTTTTATTCCGCCACACGCCAGGCTGATCGTAGACCGGTCCCTGGTTCCGGTAAATGGTAATATTGTCGTTGCCCTGCTGAACGGAGAATTCACTGTCAAGTTTTTCAAAAAAAATGATCACCGTTGCTGGCTCGTTCCGGCGAATTCCAAATATCCCGAGATCCGCATCACGGCAGACATGGATATGCAGGTCTGGGGTGTGGTCACTTATATTATCACCGACACGCAGGACCTGCGCTGCTGTATGCGCTAGTGCCACCATCCGGTAAGCCAGCTATGAAAATACAATTGACATGCGGCATGAAATGGAAAAGCCCCTTCGCGAAGGGGCCTTTGGTAATTACTCAAAAAATACTAAGTTTTCGGCATGTCAAAAATCTTAGGATCCACATCAATATTTATCTGGATCTTGTTCACTTTCGAAGTGATGCTAAACTGGTCACCGTAACTAATTTCAATATTAAATGGATATACAAGTCCGAAATCCGTTTTTCTGAAATCGGAAAAAGTACTGGAAACTTCCATGCTTTGGCCCATCATCATGGCCGTCCTGCTCATTTTTGTTATAAAATAAGTAGCCGAATCAATGTAAATAGTTGTTTCCACAGAATCCGGGCTGGTTAATTTCAGCTTAAAGGCGCCGGCAACTTTACCCTCAAACTCAACCTTATTTCCTTTTTGCGCGTAATTGAATAGTGCGCCCTGCAAATCAATCTGTTCCTTCCCTTGTTTGTACATTTCATCCGGTAAGGGTTGAGGTGTTGTTGC
The DNA here is from genome assembly GCA_963705005.1 of uncultured Chitinophagaceae bacterium. Taxonomy (GTDB): domain Bacteria; phylum Bacteroidota; class Bacteroidia; order Chitinophagales; family Chitinophagaceae; genus Puia. The sequence goes on along the minus strand of CAVPIO010000004.1, from coordinate 766,678 downwards.
GCCCATCATGGGATTAACAGACCAACCCCCTTTATCGGTGAATACCTGAATGATTTTCGAGCCATTGATTTCAGTCTCCAGCCGGTATCCCTTGTTGTTAAGAATTGTAATTGTGCTGGGACCTTCGTTACCCATCGCATCCACAGTATTGTCCATGCGGATTGAATTTAACTGGGCGATTTTATCTTTTCCTCCGATGGCATCAAGATGTTTATTGATGATATCATCTGCGGTTTGTGCCCTGATCCCGGTAAACGCGCATAGCGTAAGGATAAAGGCCAGGAAGTGTTTTACCATTTTCATGTTTATTTTTTTTGTTTATAAATATCCCATTTTTATTTGAAGACGCAATTTCAGATTTTTAAATTTAAAACAGAGATAATTCGGGTATCCAAGCCGGGTTTATTGATCACGTTCCATGGCAGGATCAAATATGGGCCCTGTTCCCCTAACATGGAAATCAGCAGTTTTGTTTGTCGGCATCGGTTTTTTCTGAAAATACCCCGGCTTCCGGCCGGCTTAATGATCCGCGCATGCCGTAAGACTGATTAAATCGCTTGAAAAGCCCCTCCTTTCCGATAGTGCAGAGCCCGGATCGAAATTTTTGCATCATCCAATCCTTCCTGCATTTCCCCGGCTTATCTTCGCGGACACGAAACAACTTTTATGAAAACAGGGGTAGTCGGGTACGGAATAGCTGCACAGGTAATGCATCTTCCATTTATTGCCACCAACCCTCAATATCAGTTGCTGAGCATATTACAAAGGCATGCGGATACGGCCAAAGAAAAATATCCTGAGGTCCGGCTGGTAAGAAGCATGGATGAAATGCTTGCCGAACCTTCATTGGAGTTGGTCGTAATCACCACACCTAACGATACTCATTTTGAATATACGTCCAAAGCTCTTCATGCAGGAAAGCATGTGGTATTGGAAAAGCCTTTCACGATTACATCAGAAGAAGGGAAAAAACTCCTGGAGATTGCAAAGGAATCCGGGAAAGTGCTTAGTGTATTTCAAAACCGGCGATATGTGGGAGACTTCTTAACCATACGACGACTGCTCAAAGAAAAAAAACTCGGCGAGATCGTGGAATTTGAAGCCCATTACGACCGGTACCGGCCGGAACAAAGGCCGGGTGCCTGGCGCGAAGAAGCTGCGCCGGGAACGGGTATTTTATATGACCTCGGAGCACACCTGATTGATCAGGCTTTTTGTCTTTTCGGTTTGCCAAAATCCATTACTGCGGACCTCCGCATGCAACGATCCGCATGCGAAAACAACCGATTATTTTGAGCTTTGGCTGGACTACGGATTCAAGAAGATCATATTGAAATCGGGTATGCTTGTCCGTGAGCCCGGGCCGCGTTACATGATTAACGGAACCAGGGGAACCTTTCTGAAATATGGGGAAGACCCCCAGGAAGCATTATTAAGGCAGGGCATCCTCCCGGTTTCAAAAGACTGGGGAAGGGAAGCCGAAGAAAACTATGGACTGCTGCACACTGAAATAAACGGCCAGTTAGTCAGGGAAAAATATCCGACGCTGCCCGGAAATTTCGGATGGTATTATACTGACCTGTATGAAACCCTGGTTCATGGGAAACCACTTTGGGTGAAGCCGGAACATGGTTTTAATACGATCCGGCTCATCGAACTGGCCATGGAAAGCAATCAAAAAGGCGCTACGATTGCCTGTACGGGACTGCTGGATACGCCCTACAACTAAAGGGAAAGTAGACTGCATCCCCGGATATCGCTGTTATCCAATCTGCCCAGCACTTCAAAAGATCCGTCGCTGTAAACTTTTGCAAGATCATCTGTTGCCAAAAAAGCGCAGGAATCGCGGTTAGCCAGATCAATAATATTCAGGAGACCTTCCCCTGATAATTGAACATCAAGCGGATCGTCCTCTTTTCGAACCAGCATCTTCATCCAGGGCACCGGCCTGTAAAGTCCCGCGTCAGTAGCATAAGCCTGGGACAGGAGTTCCGTCATTCCGTATTCGGAATGGATTTCCTTAACGCCCAGGGCCTGTTTCAGGGTTTCGTGCAATTGCATGCGGGTTAATTCCTGCCGCCGCCCCTTCATGCCTCCGGTTTCCATGACCAGTGTATATTGCAAATGCATTGGAAATCGTGATGCAAAATCGAGCAACGCGAAACTCACTCCGATCAATAAAGTTTTCTGTTGTTTTTTCTCCAGATGCAAGAGCAGTTCATTCAATTCCTCGTAAGCATATAAATAAAATCCACTCATCGGATGGTTACTTTTACGTACCAGGAGATCCACCATAAAAACAAGGGAGGACCCGCTCCTTTCCAGGTAAGAAGGAAGGAGCCCGATGATGCAATAATCTGTAACCGGTCCATAAAATAAATTGAATCCCCGCAGAATGCTCTCATTGTATAATGCAATGCTTGCTACTGCATGTTTGCTAACCTGCTGTGCCGTAGTGCCACTGCTTTCGAAAATCATTTCAGGAACAAAGGAGCCTGTCTTTACGGATTGTGTTTTAAAAAAGGAAACAGGCAAAAAAGGAATCTTCTTCAAACCTGGAATGGCTTCCAAATTGGGATGAAATGAACGGGCAAACGCGCGGTATAGTTCATTTTGATTGACCTGGATATGAAAGATCCGAAGGGCATCCTGCTCAAAGTATTTCGGCAACCCGGCAGGGATTTTGTCGTATTGATAATCAGGTGCGTTGATGTTCATTTCCAAGCGAGCATTTCAAAAATAAAATACAATGGATCTTAAAAACAGGCACAATACTAAAGCATTTCGTGAAAATCCGTTAATTTGCGGCGGTCAATTCCCCTTCATGAAATCGAGCCATCTCCTTATTTATTGCATATTCCTCTTTACGCTCGGTTGCAGCAAAGATAAATTTCTGACAAACCCCAGTCTGCGCCTGCAATCTTACACCAGCACGGTTCCGATAAATGGAAATTTCAACGCAGTTTTGCAATACAGTCAGAAAAATGGCAAGATAGACGGCGATAGTTTGACCATGATCCGGCACCGTTATAATCTGAAACCTATTGCCGATCCGAACCAGGAAACCAGCGATACTTTTCTTACCATATTAAGCAGTTCGGAAAACCCCATTCCGGATGCCAACAGCGCGCAGTTCAGTGTATCGCTGAACTGGCAATTTATTCAAATTGACAACGGAGAGAATGACACCATAGATTTTCGCTTTTTTTTAACCGATCTTGCAGGGAGGGTCAGTGATACCGTGAGAACCGGTAAAATTGTACTACTCCATTAATCAATATAACCTTGGACTGGCTCCGGAAAATTTTCAACTTTTTTCTTTTCAGCAGTATATACATTTCTCTTTGTTCGGTATTGATGACCTGGCAAACAAGCCATGTGCTCCACCTTCCCGTCTCCTATGATTTTTTCTGGTTTGTATTTTTTGCAAGTAACTGCAGTTATAATTTTCACTGGTTCCTGACACCGCAATCCCTAAAATCTCCGGACCGGGTAAAATGGACGCACGACCATAAAAATACACACCTGCTGTTTTATTTTGCCGGCGTCATAGGGTCTATTGTCTTTTTTATCAAATTACGTCATCATTGGGTGGCCCTGCTTTTTGCCACTTTCATCACATTCCTTTATTCGGCTCCCAAGATCCCTTTGCCTTATTTCAGATTTTTAAAGCAGGTTGCTATCGGGAAAACAACTTTCCTGACCATGGTATGGACCTTTGTCACGGCCATCATGCCTGTATTCATTGCGGGCGAGCATTTTAATCACCAGATGAAATTATTTGCAGCCAGCCGCTTTTTTCTGATTTACGGCATTTGTATTTTGTTTGATTATCGCGACCGGGACGATGATAAGGAAGAAGGCATCCGAAGCATGATCACCTATTTTGATGAGCAGGGTGTTAACCGGCTCTTCATATTTTCACTGATCGCGTTTGTCATTTTTACGCTGGGCCTGCTCTTTACCGGACTGTCCCTGATCGCTGTTCTTGTTCTTCTCCTTCCCGGAATTGTCCTGGCTTTTCTTTATCCATACGCAAAACGAAATTTCTCGGATTACCTCTATTATTTTGTTCTCGACGGATTGATGATGCTTTCGGGACTCCTGATGCTGATACTGCCAATTTGATTATTTTTGGCCCAAATTATCTTGCATGGCCAAAGCCTCCGCTGCTTCCTCGTCGAAAAAATCCATACTCACCGGAAATTCCTATTCCTTTCTTAAAAATTACCTCAATACGCCTTCCCCTGTTGGTTTTGAGAGTGAGGGGCAAAAAAAGTGGATTGATTATATCAGGCCATATGCTGACAGCTATTTCACAGATCCTTACGGTTCTGCTGTGGCTGTAAAGAATGCCAAATCGGATTTCAGGGTGGTGATTGAAGCACATGCTGATGAAATCAGCTGGTTTGTCAATTATATTAACCCGGAAGGGCTCTTGTATCTTAAGAGAAATGGCGGCGTAGATTATCAGGTAGCGCCCGGACAGCGTGTCATAATCCATAGCAGCAAAGGCCCTGTAAAAGCAGTTTTTGGCTGGCCCGCCATTCATACCCGGCAGGGAAATCCTGATTCCAAGGAAGTGCATCCGAAACTCGAGAACCTTTTCCTGGATTGCGGGGCCCGAAATAAGAGCGAGATCCAGGACCTCGGCATCCATCCCGGCTCTGTTGTCACTTACCAGGACGGATTTGACGAGCTGGCCTATGATTCCCTGATCGCCCGCGCCTTTGACAACCGCATCGGTGGATTCATGATTGCGGAAACGGCCCGTTTGCTGAAGGAAAATAAAAAAGAATTACCCTACGGACTATACATCGTAAATGCGGTCCAGGAAGAAGTTGGTCTTCGTGGCGCAGAAATGATCGCCCGGAGGATCAGGCCGAATGTTGCCATAATTACGGATGTCACGCACGATACGGCAACACCGATGGTCAATAAGCTTATTGAAGGAGATATAACCTGCGGAAAAGGACCTTCTCTGGCATTCGGCCCTGCTGTGCACAACAAGCTACTTTCCCTTGTTCGGGAAACGGCAGCAAAGAAAAATATCCCCGTTCAGCTGAGGGCAGTCTCCCGAAGTACAGGCACGGATACCGATTCCTTTGCCTACGCCCACGAGGGATGCCCTTCTGTACTGATTTCCATTCCTCTTCGATATATGCACACCACAGTGGAGATGCTCAACAAAAAAGACATAGAACAAACCATTCTGCTGATGTATGAGACCCTGCTGGCCCTTTCACCCAAAACAAACCTGAGTTATCACCTGTAATCCCTTTCAACCTTAAAAAAGACTTTATGATACGCAACAATTGGACGAAAGAAGAAATCCAGGAGATTTACGAGTTGCCTTTGCTGGAATTGGTGTACCGGGCAGCAGCGGTTCACCGCGAGAATAACAACACTGCCGAAGTACAGGTCTGTACCCTGCTTTCCGTTAAAACAGGAGGCTGCCCGGAGGACTGTGCTTATTGCCCCCAGGCGGCGCGCTATCATACTGATGTAGAAGTTCACGGTCTCCTGCCAACCGGCGAAGTGTTGGAATACGCCAAAAAGGCAAAGGATGCCGGATCCACCCGTTTTTGCATGGGTGCGGCCTGGCGCGAGATAAGGGATAACCGTGATTTCGACCGGGTGCTGGACATGGTAAAAGGTGTAAATGAAATGGGCATGGAGGTTTGTTGCACGCTGGGCATGTTAACAGAATCCCAGGCCGAAAAGCTGGCTGATGCAGGACTATATGCTTACAATCATAACCTGGATACATCATCCGAATATTACGGGGAAATCATAAGTACGCGCACCTACAATGACCGTCTCAATACACTCGGACACGTCCGGAAAGCCGGTATAAGTGTTTGTTCAGGAGGCATTGTTGGCCTTGGAGAAACTCACGGGGATCGTATCAATATGCTATTGACACTTTGTACACTGCCTCAGCATCCCGGTAGCGTTCCCATTAATGCACTTGTTCGTATAAAAGGAACACCGCTGGAAAATAATCCGAAAGTGGATATCTGGGACATGGTCCGCATGATTGCCACAGCGCGCATACTCATGCCAAAGACCATGGTGCGATTAAGTGCAGGGCGGACAGAAATGAGCATATCCGAACAGGCTTTTTGTTTTATGGCGGGAGCCAATTCCATATTTGCAGGAGATAAATTGCTTACAACGCCAAATCCGGGATTCGAAGAAGACAATGCCATGTTTTCATTGCTCGGGCTGAAACCTATGGAAGCATTCAAGGAAGGGAAAAGTAAAAAATCAAAAATAAAAAGTGAAAAGGTCTTAAAATAAGAATTCCTCCATAGACATGGAGGAACTTTTTTTAACCCTTAAAACAACCAACATGAAAATCTTTGTTGATTTAAATATAACATGAGGGTAATTGATTGGTTTAATGCCGGAATGTGAAAGACCTGTTAATCCTGATTATTTCTCCACGAGGGCCAGATCCAAAACCTGCTGCATTGTTTTAACATAATGAAATTTTAATCCCCGGATAAAGTTGGAATCAATTTCTGCGACGTCTTTCTCATTCTGCCAGCAGAGAATAATTTCCTTTAATCCTGCCCGCTTGGCAGCCAGGATTTTTTCTTTGATGCCTCCTACAGGCAGAACCTGCCCGCGAAGTGTAATCTCTCCGGTCATTGCGAGATAGGGCTTGATGCGCTTGCCGGTGAATGCGGAAGCCAGGGAACTCATCATGGTAACGCCTGCACTGGGCCCGTCTTTAGGAGTGGCGCCCTCAGGTACATGCACATGGATCGTTTTTTTATTGAAGCTTCCGGGATCCAATCCGTATTTCTTTGCGTTGGATTGCAAATAAGTGAGCGCTGTGGTAGCGCTTTCTTTCATCACATTGCCCAGGTTTCCGGTAAGCTTCAGTTCGCCTTTTCCCTCACTCAGGCTGGTTTCAACAAACAGTATATCTCCGCCAACATAGGTCCACGCGAGACCTACGGCAACACCTGGCATATTGGCAACTTTATAAAGGTCATTGCTGTATCTCGGTTTGCCAAGCACTTTTTCTATATCTTTTTCTGTAATCGATGCCTTAAGTTTTTGCTTCACTGCCAGCTCCTTTGCCTCAAAACGCATGATGGAGGCGAGTTGGCGGTCCAGTTCACGAACGCCGCTCTCCCGCGTATAATCGGAAATGATCCTGCCCAGCAATTTATCTGTCATCTTAAGTTCCAGTCCGTTCAAGCCGTGCGCTTCTTTTTGTTTTGGAAGAAGGTGTTTTTTTGCGATCTCAATTTTTTCTTCTATGGCATATCCGCTGAGGTCGATGATCTCAATGCGGTCCCGCAAAGCAGGTTGTATATGTGAGATATCATTTGCCGTTGCAACAAACAAAACTTTGCTCAAATCGTATTCAAGCTCAAGGTAATTATCGTAAAAAGAATTGTTTTGTTCCGGGTCAAGCACTTCGAGCAATGCAGAGGAAGGATCTCCACGGAAATCCGATCCCACTTTATCGATCTCGTCGAGGATCATAACCGGATTGGAAGATTTTACCTTTCGCAGGGACTGCAGAATCCTGCCTGGCATGGCGCCGATATATGTTTTGCGGTGACCGCGGATCTCACTTTCATCATGAAGTCCGCCCAGGCTTATTCGGACATATTTTCTGCCGATTGCATTGGCAATGCTCCGACCAAGGGAAGTTTTTCCAATGCCCGGAGGTCCGACAAAACAAAGGATCGGGCTTTTCATGTCTCCCTTTAATTTCAGCACAGCGAGATATTCGAGAATGCGTTCCTTGACCTTTTTCATTCCGTAATGATCATTGTCAAGCACTTTGGATGCTTTCTTCAGATCATACATATCTTCGGTATAATCGTTCCAGGGTAGATCAAGCATGAGGTCCAGGTGATTATAAACGATTGAATAATCCGGCGTGCTGGGATGCATGCGCTCCAGCTTTTCGATGCCTTTTTTGAAAATATCCCTGGCGGCCTGCGGCCACTTTTTCAGTTCAGCTTTTTTCTGCATTTCCCGCTGCTCCCGTTCATTGCTATCTCCTCCCAGTTCATCCTTAATGCTTTTCAATTGCTGTTGAAGGAAATAATCCCTTTGCTGTTTATCAAGTTCTGTCTTGGTTCGGTTTGTAAGCTTGTTTTTGAGTTCAGCAAACTGAAGTTCCCGCTGCAGCAACTGCATCAGCAGGTCCGCCCGCGATTTGATATGATCTGTTTGAAGCAGTTCCTGCTTTTCGGTCAGCTCAGTATTCAGGTTGCTGGAAATAAAATGAATGAGGAATGCAGGATTCTCAATGTTTTTAAGGATGATTGACGCTTCGGTAGGGATATTCGGGGAAAGCTGGATAATCTGACCTGCCAGATCCTTGATATTGGACACATATGCCTCAAAATCCTGGTCCTTTGGTGCATCTTCTTCCTGTAATAGGATGACCAGGGCCTTGAAATAAGGGTCGTCGGCGGTCATGTTACCCACTTTGAACCTGCGTTTTCCCTGCAGGATAACTGTTGTTCCGCCGTCAGGCATTTTGATCACTTTTATAATCCTGGCGATGGTGCCTACGGCAACAAGTTCATGAATGGCCGGGTCTTCCACACTACTGTCTTTTTGCGCGAGGACGCCGATCAGTTTGTCAGTCTTGTAGGCGTCATTGACTGCCTTTATGCTCTTATCCCTGCCCACCGTGATCGGAAGCACAACTCCCGGGAAAAGAACCGTATTTCGCAGGGGAAGGATAGGCAATTCCTGCGGAATCTCTATGTCTGCCAGGTTATCATTCTCAGTTTCATTAATGGGAATAATGGGCATGAAGTCCATTTCCTGTTCCGGACGCTGAAAAAAGAAGTTTTCGTTCATAAATACAAAAGGGTGACAAAATAACACCTCTTTTGGTATTATCCTATCTTTTTCCGAATGTCCGCTATTGTTCAAGTTTGGTGCCACAAAGAAATAGTAAAAGCAACCTGGAGGTTGCTTTTACTATTTCTTTGGTTGACCGTCAGCCTCTAAATTATCCTGACACCTATATACAACTGTATCGTTTCGTTCGTCCACTTATAATTATCATTAATATCGTTCAGGTTGTTCAAACCGAAAACATAGCGGGCGCCCGCCTTGAACCCGCCCAGGTTTACCTGGGCCCCGCCAATAATTGAAAAGTCTCCTGACTTAAATGCATTCAAAGCGCTGGTACCGATATTATCGCTCAGTTTTGTACCAAACTGCGGACCTACCAGGATGCTAAGTATCGGAATGGGCTTAATCGATAACAGTATGGGAATGCTCAGATAATTCAGGTAAACATCCCTGTCGGAGTATCCTATTGAGCGGTATATTTCGTCGAAATTATCAGCCGTACGGGTGTTTGTCTGGTTGAACAAAAACTCAGGCTGAATTCCGAAATGCTTGTTAATATTCAATTCTGCAAATCCACCGGCAGTAAACCCCCATTTAAATCCACTTGAAAAGCCCTGGCCATTTATGTCAGAAAGGTTGGTTCCTAACTTAAAACCGAGATGAAATCCCTGGGCAAACAGGCTTCCGCAAGATATAATCAGTACGGACAATATTAATAAGGAGGCTTTCTTCATATAAAATTGATTGTTGTTAAGAATTTGATTCATTTACCCTCAACGGCCAAATTGAGGGATTCGTTTCCCGGGAAATTTTTTTAACAAGTCGTTAGTGATGTAAGCGAGGGAGTTATGATTATGGGTTATGGGCTAAGAAACTCATAACCCATAACTCACGGCTCATAACTTCACTCCAGTACAATCAACGTGATCTCCGGCAAAATCCCCACGCGGCCGGGATAACCAATAAATCCATACCCACGGTTTACATAAAGTTTTTGTTTACCCTCTTCGTAAAGCCCGGCCCATTCTTTATAAACATATTGAACGGGACTCCATTTCAATCCCGCGATCTCGACGCCAAACTGCATACCGTGGGTATGTCCTGCAAGCGTTAAATCAATATCCCCGTATTTAGGTCTCACTTCCGCATCCCAATGACTGGGATCATGGCTCATGAGGATCTTGAACGGATATTTTTCTGCGCCCGGATAAGCTTCCCACATTTTGCCATATTTCGGAAACCGCTTTTTAGCGCTCCAGTTCTCGATGCCTATCAGCGCAATCTGGTCGCCACCTCTTTCCAGCACCACATGCTCATTCATCAGCAGCTTCCACCCCATGGCCAGCTCTGTTTTTTTGAGATTTTCTATATTTTGCAAGCGGGCCTCAGGGTCCGGCCAGTGAACATAATCGCCATAGTCGTGGTTTCCGAGCGTGGAAAAAACACCCATTGGTGCATTCAGGCGGCTGAATACATCCACGTAGTCTTCCATCTCGGTTGCCCGGTCGTTAATCAGGTCGCCGGTAAAAAGGATCAGGTCCGGTTTCAGGTCGAGCGCCATTTGCACACCTTTTTCCACGGCTTTTTTGTTTGTAAAACTTCCGGAGTGAATATCGGAGATCTGGACAATCTTCAAGCCCTTAAAGCCAGGAGGCAGGTTTTCAAATTGCAGCGGAATCCGGTGGATATGATAATTGTATTTATTGCTGAACCCATAGATCAGAGATGAAAATAATGTCCCCCCCACGCCTATGCCGAGCCAACTTAAGAATAAGGACCGGGAAATCCCTTCACCCACTTCGCTCTCTCCTTCCGTATTCCGAAAAAATATTTTTCCAACTCCCCATTGCATAAGCCTCCGGATATCATCGACCAGGAAAAAAACAGCGGCCAGCAATTTTGCAAAAAACAAACCAACAATTGTTGCGAAAAGATAATTTCGCATATTCCTTGGCAACCGGTCAAACTGGATAAAAGGCAGGAGGAGCAAAAGCAGTAGCACCGCAATGGAAACGGTCCAGTAAGCCGAGAAAATAATGGATTTTGTACGATGGGAGGAACTCTGGGTGACAAGCTTCACCACCTGAAATACATAAAGGTCCAGGAGTGCCATGATCAGTGCGATCACCAGAATAAAACCTGCATTGCGCATAAAAAATTATTAACAACAGAATTAAAAGGCAATGAATTCATCCAGTTGGATATCGATCAATTTCAGGGTTTCCACATGACGCATTCCCCCGTGGTCGAACAGGGTGTCAACAATGGAAATAGGCAGTTTGTTCGGATGAACTGTCGTGCGCACATAATGCAATATGCCCGTAAGATGGTCCATTCCCCGAAGATTGCCGGCCCTTCCTCTGGAGAGTCCGGTCAGAAGGGCTTTTTTTTCATGCCAGACTTTTTTAATATCACTGATATCGATCATGCATTTCAATACACCCGGAATGCTCCCATTATATTCCGGGCTTATAAAAACAAATTTTTTAGAAGGTATCAGCCACTCCTGCTCGATCTTGATAATGGCAGGATTCCTTTCCAGCACATTCAGATCGACCAGGGAAAGAATATGAGCCTCAATATTTTTTTCCTTAAGAAGGGACTGATAAAGTTCTGCTACCCGCAGGGTATAGCTGCCCTTGCGGTTAGTGCCTGAGATAATGAGATACATGGAAGTGCAAGTTAGGGTGAACCGGTATTTTTCTCAAGTCGCCGGGCAAGTTTGTATTTTTACACTTTACCGGCAGCAAAGGCAAACTAAATTTTGTACTTTTCCCGATAGGATACATCTTTACGAGGTTTGCCGGGTTTTGCAGTCAGGGCAGCCATCAAAAAACAGAAGGGTCATATGGCAAGAATTATCGGAGTTGCAAATCAGAAAGGAGGGGTTGGAAAAACAACGTCCGCCATCAATCTGGCGGCAAGCCTTGCGGTGCTTGAATTTAAGACCCTGCTGGTGGATGCAGATCCGCAGGCAAACAGCACGACAGGAATAGGATTTGATCTGCACAATATTACCCAGAGTCTTTATGATTGTATGGTGAACCAGACCCCGGCCAGGGATGTGATACTGAAGTCGGAAGTGCCGCACCTGGACCTGATCCCATCCCATATTGACCTGGTAGGGGCCGAAATTGAAATGATCAATTATCCGGAACGGGAAAGTGTGCTGAAGAATATTCTTGAACCCGTGCGCGCCAGTTACGATTTTATTATTATTGATTGTTCTCCTTCGCTGGGACTGATTACAGTAAACGCGCTTACTGCCGCTGATTCGGTCATTGTTCCTGTGCAGACAGAATTCTTCGCCCTGGAGGGCCTGGGCAAACTGCTAAACACAGTTAAGATCGTACAAAGCCGGCTGAATCCGAATCTGGCTATTGAAGGAATTCTGATGACCATGTATGACGGGCGACTTCGTTTATGCAATCAGGTGGTAAGTGAAGTGCGCAAACATTTTGATGAGATTGTTTTCAATACGATTATTCACCGTAATTCGAAAATCAGCGAGGCGCCAAGCGTGGGAAAGCCGGTGATCTTATATGATGCATACAGCAAAGGGGCCATGAATTACCTTAACCTGGCAAAAGAAGTATTGCAGAAAAACAACATGACCAGGATGACCCAGGAAGAACGCATCCTGGAATAAGTTGAATGGGAAATAAGAATAAAAATGACCACGCCGAATAAAAAAGATAAAGAGGCCCTGGGAAAAGGAATCCGCTCTCTGCTCCAGCATATAGACTCGGATCTCAAAACCGGAGCCGAAGGATTGCGTCCCGCAATCGCTGAAAATCTAACCGGTATTCAGCGTATCCCTTTGGACCTGATAGAGCCGAATCCAAAACAGCCACGCCGTGATTTCGATGAAACATCGTTGGAGGAGCTTGCGGCTTCAATACGAATGCATGATATTATTCAGCCCGTGACTGTTTCAAAATTAGGCGGAGGCAGGTACAGGCTTGTTTCCGGCGAGCGCCGTTTCCGTGCAGGAAAGTTGGCGGGTATCAGGGATATCCCAGCCTATATAAGGCAGGCGAATGATCAGCAATTACTCGAGCTGGCTTTGTTGGAGAATCTTCAGCGCGAAGACCTGAATGCGATGGAAGTGGCCATCAGTTACAAGCGGATGATGGATGAACTTAATTTCACCCAGGAACAGGTGTCTGAAAGAATGGGAAAGGAAAGAAGTACCGTTGCCAATTATGTTCGTTTACTCAAATTACCTCCGGATATTCAGATCGCTCTCCGAAACAATGCGATCTCGATGGGCCATGCCCGCGCGCTGATCAATGTAGATACTGTCGAAAAACAATTATATCTTTTCCACGAGATCAAAACACGATCATTGTCCGTTCGCCAAACGGAAGAACTTGTGCGCAAATTATACAAAACAGTTTCGCACGTTAAAGAATCTGTAAAAGGCGGGCTGCCAGAAGCTTACCGGAAAATTGAAGATACTTTAGCATCTCATTTCAGCACCCGGGTAAAACTCAATCATAATGTTAAAGGAGAAGGAAGTATCTCCATCGAATATTATTCCGTTCAGGAGCTCAATAAAATTCTTGATCAGCTTGGTGTGCAGATAAATTAAGCGTTCCGTATGAGGCAGGCAGTTTTCGTTCTCCTTCTTTCGGGAATTTCTTTCATTCGGGCATCTGCTCTGCCCACCTGTCCCCTGCCTTTCAACGCTGCGTATGATATCCGGATTCCCCGGTCAGCATGCATTGGTTTCCCTGTTATGGATACGCTTCCGGAAATAATTGACAGCACAATGGTGCCAAAATTAATCATTCAGCCGGTAACGGATACCATCCTTCAGGGTTCCATTTCGGCTGTTTCAGGTAAAAAGGATTCGATTCTCAGGAAGAAACACGATCCGCGCAGGGCAACCATTTATTCCGCTATTTTACCCGGGCTGGGGCAGGTCTATAACCGGAAATACTGGAAACTGCCCATTGTATATGCCGCGGTCGGCATTCCTGTTTATGCATTTTTCTTCAATAAGACCTGGTATAATAAATGCCAGTATGCCCTGGTGGTTACAATTAATCAAAGCCAGGGAGACAGCCTCTCCAGAGTGGACCCCATCCTGCGGCCCTTTGTAAGCGGCAATGATATAAACGGCATTATCAGCAACAGGGACAGTTTCCGAAAGAATGAGGACTATTCCGTTTTATTCTTTCTTTTATTTTACGGATTGAATATTGTGGATGCTACGGTAGACGCTCATTTGCGGGATTTTAATGTAAGCGATGACCTGAGTTTTAAGGTCAAGCCAATGTTTATATCGAGTCCGGGCCTGGCGGCCGGACTTACCTTTGTGTTTGATATTCATAAAGGAAGGGGAAGGCCACTCAACCTGAATTAATATATTTGCCAACTATGCGCATAGCATTAATAGGATATGGCAAAATGGGCCGGGCCATCGAAGAAATCGCCTTGAAAAAAGGCCATGAAATCGTATTGAAAATTGACATTCACAATGGTCATGAATTAACCACGGCTAATTTATCCAATGCCGATGTCGCGATTGAGTTCACCGGCCCTGACTCCGCTGCAGCCAATCTGAGGAAATGCCTGGAAGCAGGAATACCGGTAGTATGCGGCTCTACAGGCTGGCTGGAAAAATACGATTCCCTGAAAAAAGAATTTGAAAAAAAAGGGGGAACTTTTCTCTATGCAAGCAATTTCAGCATTGGTGTAAATATCTTCTTTGAACTGAACAAAAGGCTGGCCGCAATGATGGCCACGCATCCGGAGTATACAGTGCAAATCCGGGAGACACATCATACCCAAAAAAAAGACGCTCCCAGCGGAACAGCGATCACCCTGGCAGAACAGGTTATTGAAAATATATCCTCGCTGAAGTGCTGGGTTAACAGAGCAGCCGGTTCAAGTGGCGAGCTTTCCATTATCAGCCATCGGACAGATCCCGCGCCGGGCATCCATCAAGTAACCTACTCATCCAAAATTGACGATCTGGAAATCAGGCATACAGCGCACAGCCGGGAAGGGTTTGCGGCCGGCGCCGTGCTTGCCGCGGAGTATATCTGCAATAAAAAAGGGGTTTTTTCTATGAAAAATGTACTGGGATTTTGATCAGACCTGGGTTTTGGCGAAACTGTTTACTGCCTCAACTGTTATTAATTTCATATAACTTGTAATTAAAGCTTCACATGCTTTCCAAAAAAACCCAATACGCTTTTCAGGCCCTCATGTACTTGTCAGAGCATGCAAACGAGGGTCCTGTATTGATTGCCGAGATCTCAAAAAAGAAAAAAATTCCCCTGAAGTTTCTCGAAAATATCCTGCTGGAATTAAGAAAAGCCGGCATCCTGGAAAGCAAAAAAGGGAAGGGCGGCGGATATTTTTTTGCAAAAGATCCCGGCGCGGTGACCCTGGCAACGGTGATGCGACTTATTGACGGGCCGATTTCTCTGCTCCCCTGCGTTAGTTTATATTTTTATGAAAAGTGCTGGAACTGCGATGAAAAGCATTGCGGACTTCACGAGGTATTGATCCAGGTCCGCGATGCCAATTTGCGTTTGCTTGAGAAGAAGACGATTGCGGACTTGCGGAAGAAGTAAAAATTAAAAAGTAAAAATTAAAAATTGGTTCGTACTTGGGAAAGGTAAAAATGAGCGTTCGCTTCATTTTTTAATTTTTACTTTTTAATTTTTACTTTATTAAAAGAACAAATTCAAATAAAAAAACCCTCTTGAAAGAGGGTTTTTTTATTTGAATTTGTTCTTTTAATAATCCATCCCACCCATACCTGGTGCGCCTCCGCCCGGATGAACATGGGCTTCTTCTTTCTTGGGCTTGTCTGCTACCACACATTCCGTGGTCAGCAGCATACCAGCGATGGAAGCTGCATTTTCGAGGGCAATACGGGTAACTTTAGTAGGATCAATGACACCGGCTTTGAGCAGGTTTTCATATACTTCTGTCCTTGCATTAAAACCATAGTCAGCTTTTCCTTCTTTTACCTTCTGCACAACAATGCTTCCTTCAATACCACAGTTATGAACGATCTGGCGAAGCGGTTCTTCGATAGCACGTTTAACGATCTGGATACCGGTGGTTTCATCTTCATTTGATGCACCTTTCAATTTATCCAGGGCTTCAATAGCGCGGATATACGCTACACCTCCGCCAGGAACGATTCCTTCTTCAACGGCAGCTCTTGTAGCGTGTAGTGCATCGTCAACGCGGTCTTTCTTTTCCTTCATTTCCATTTCTGTTGCTGCGCCGATATACAATACGGCAACTCCTCCGCTCAGTTTAGCCAGGCGTTCCTGCAATTTTTCCTTATCATAATCTGAAGTGGTAGTTTCGATCTGCGCCTTGATCTGGTTCACGCGTGCCGTAATGTCTTCCTTCTTTCCTTTTCCGCCGACAATAGTTGTATTGTCTTTGTCGATGGTTATGGAAGAGGCGGAACCCAGGTAGCTCAGATCAGCGTTTTCCAGCTTGTATCCCTGTTCTTCACTAATTACGAGACCCTTGGTCAGGACTGCGATGTCCTGGAGCATTTCCTTTCTGCGGTCGCCAAAGCCCGGGGCTTTCACAGCGGCTACTTTCAGCGTACCACGCAATTTATTTACCACGAGGGTAGCAAGTGCTTCACCTTCGAGATCTTCGGCAATGATCAGGAGGGGACGACCACCCTGGGCAACCTTCTCGAGGATCTGCAAAATATCTTTCATTGCAGAGATCTTCTTATCATAGATAAGAATATAGGGATTCTGCAATTCTGCTTCCATTTTTTCGCTGTTGGTAACGAAATAAGGAGAAATATAACCGCGGTCGAACTGCATCCCTTCCACTACATCTACTGTAGTATCGGTGCCTTTTGCTTCTTCAACGGTAATAACGCCCTCCTTACCTACTTTGGTAAAGGCTTCAGCAATCAGCTTTCCGATGTTTTCATCATTATTAGATGAAATGGCAGCTACCTGCTGGATTTTCTTACTGTCGTTCCCAATGGTCTGTGACTGCTGCTTCAGGCTGTTTACGACGGAGATGACAGCTTTGTCGATACCGCGTTTCAGGTCCATTGGATTGGCGCCTGCAGCAACATTCTTGAGTCCTTCGCTTATGATGGATTGCGCCAGCACGGTCGCCGTAGTGGTACCATCACCTGCAATATCCGCAGTTTTGGAAGCTACTTCTTTTACCATCTGGGCGCCCATATTCTCGATCAGGTCTTCCAGTTCAATTTCCTTTGCAACTGTAACACCATCTTTCGTAATGGTAGGCGCACCGAATTTCTTTTCGATTACCACATTGCGGCCCTTGGGACCCAGGGTAACCCTTACGGCATTAGCCAGGATGTCAACGCCTTTTTTCATTTTATTTCTGGCGTCGATGTCGAAGAAAAGTTGTTTAGCCATTGTGTTTTAATTTGAAAATTTGATAATTTGATAATTTGAAAATCTGAAACCTGAAAATCGTAAACCAGGAACCCATCCCATTTACACATTCTCAAATTTTCAAATTTTCAAATTTGAATTGGATTTAAAATTTCGCGATAATATCAGATTCCCTCATGCTTAAAAAATCCTGACCCTCAAAGCTGATTTCAGTTCCGGAGTATTTTCCGTACAATACGACGTCGCCCACTTTAATAACAGGCTTTTTACCGTCTTCATCTATATCACTGATTGCGACTACTTCGCCTCTTTGGGGCTTTTCTTTAGCCGTATCAGGAATAATTATCCCGCCTGAAGTTTTTTCTTCGGCCGGCGCAGGTTTTACAAAAACTCTGTTTTTCGTACCTGCAATTGGTGAGATCGCTAGCTTTTTAGCCATGACTGTATAAATTTAAAAATTAGTGAAAAGTTTTAGAGGCCCGTTGGAAGGGGCTGCAAAGCTAACACTAAATTCTGTACCAATTACATGAAATGGGAATAGTTGGCAGTTTCCGCTCAATAAAAAACATGCTAAATCAAAGATGACAGTGGACAAGTGACAGTATTTCAGTCACTTTCCGTGTTAGGAATAACTCTTCCGGCTCCCACAAAATGACTGGCATAATAGCCTTCACCAAGGTTACTGATCTGAACACCCGAAATGGATGCGTGAATAAACCGGTTGTTATACAGGTAGACCCCCACAT
This sequence comes from uncultured Chitinophagaceae bacterium, assembly GCA_963705005.1. GTDB lineage: Bacteria > Bacteroidota > Bacteroidia > Chitinophagales > Chitinophagaceae > Puia. Next base: position 748,707 of record CAVPIO010000004.1, on the reverse strand, counting down.
GGGTAACGGAATGTCCCTTACCCAGGGTATGAAAAAATACGAGATCGCCCTCCCTTAATTCCACTTTTCTTACCCGGCGGGATACCGTATATTGGTCTTTTGAAATCCGGGGAAGCCCATTTACCTGATAAACACTGGCCATCAGCAAGGCCGCAAAGGCGGAACAATCGATCCCGTCCTTATCCCTGCCCCCATAATGATAGGGAACGCCATACCATTGATCCATGAAATCCAATAGCTTTTGGTTGGTTAGCAGTTCTATCGGGGAATTCGTGAGAATGGCGTACTTGAACTGAAGGCTGTTAAACCTTTCCCTGCTTTCAATTTCCGATGATGCTTTTGAATAAGTAGAATGTCCGGAGCCGGAATGAGAACCCGCCTTCTTTTCCGGCTCCTTCGGCGTCTCATCAGCCGTGGATATGCCGGTCAGGAACCGGGGCTGCGCAGATTTATCCTGTGATGCATTGTTTTGCCTGGACTCAGACAGATTGTCGGCTGTGGTTCCGGGACGCAGTGTATTGCAGCCTAAGCCGAAGAGCAGGAGAAACCATAAAATGAACTGATTTTTCATTTTTTTGTTAGATACCGGATGCGTACAAAGATATGGTTTTTGTCATTTCGTAATCTTCCGGATTTATGCCAATTTTAAATTGATTATCAGTTTGTTATGAAATTGTGTGTTCTATGTGGAGAGATAGCCCGGGTCAAAAATACCTAACGCGTTTTATTCTTTGTTAATTGCAGCCGCAACTACTAAGCCAATGTCCAGTTTTTCACACCTTCACGTCCATACTCAATATTCACTTTTGGATGGTGCTGCTTCCATCCAGAATCTGTATAACAAGGCGGTAAAGGATAAAATGCCGGCCCTCGCCATCACGGACCATGGTAACATGTTTGGTGCTTTTGCGTTTGTCGCGGAAGCATATAAGCATAAAAACGAAGATGGTTCACTCAAGGTTAAGCCCATTGTAGGTTGTGAATTCTATATTGTGGCTGACCGGCACAGGAAAACCTTTACGAAAGACCAGAGAGATCAGCGTTTTCACCAGGTGCTCCTGGCAAAAAACAAAAAAGGATACCAGAACCTTACCAGGCTCACATCGCTAGGCTATATAGAAGGAATTTACAGCAAGTACCCGCGGATTGACAAATCCCTTATCGAAAAATACCATGAAGGGCTCATAGCCACAACCTGCTGTATAGGCGCCTATGTTCCGCAAACTATTCTGAATGAGGGTGAGGAAAAAGCTGAAAAGGAATTCGCCTGGTGGCTGAATATCTTCGGAGAAGATTATTTTATCGAGTTGCAACGTCATCAACTGCCGGAGCAGGAAAAAATAAACGAATTCCTGATCAAGCTGGGCAAGAAATACAACGTGCCGGTGATTGCTACAAACGATAGTCATTATACTGACCGGGAAGATTACAATGCGCATGACATATTGCTATGCATCAATACCGGAGAGAAACAGTCCACGCCGGGCTATGATGATTTTGTAAATGACGATATGAATCTGAAAAACCGGCGTTTCAAATTTCCGAACGACCAGTTTTACTTAAAGACCACGGCGGAAATGACAGAACTCTTTAAGGACATTCCCGAAGCCATTGATAATACAGGAATGGTTCAGGACAGGGTGGAGGTACTGAATCTCAAAAAGGATATCCTGCTTCCGGCCTTTCCGATTCCTGAAGCATTTCTAATTCATGCCGACAGCAACCTGAATCAGTGGGAGTATTTAAAAGACATCACATTTCAGGGTGCGAAGAAAAGGTACAGCGAGATTTCGCCAGAGTTGCAGGAGCGGATAGAATTTGAATTGTTCACGATCAGGACCATGGGGTTTGCGGGATATTTTTTAATTGTAAGTGACTTCATCCGCGCAGGCCGTGAGATGGGTGTATTCGTCGGCCCGGGACGTGGGTCGGCTGCGGGGAGTGTTGTTGCATTCTGTATCGGCATCACCAATATTGATCCGATCAAATACAATCTTCTGTTCGAGCGTTTTCTCAATCCCGACAGAAAATCAATGCCCGATATTGATACGGATTTTGATGATGAGGGCCGGCAAAAAGTAATAGACTATGTTGTAAAGAAATACGGAAAGAACCAGGTTGCGCAGATCATTACCTATGGAACCATGGCAGCCAGGATGAGCATAAAGGATGTAGCGCGGGTACTTGATCTTCCTTTATCCGAAGCAAACGCCCTGGCAAAGCTGGTTCCGGAGCGTCCGGGAATCACACTGAAGAGAGTATTGCACGCACCGCTAACCGTTAAAGACGGCGATAAATCGCTCGAAGAAAAAGAGGGAGTGGGCGGCGACGACAGGGAATTGATTAAAAAAATCCGGGAGATCTATCTGGGAACTGACCTTCGCAGCAATGTATTGCATGAAGCCGAACGCCTCGAAGGATCGGTGAGAAATACGGGCCTGCATGCCGCCGGTATTATCATTGCGCCTGAAGACCTGGCGAACATCATTCCGGTATGCACGGCCAGGGATTCGGACCTGCTCGTAACACAGATTGAAGGCAGCATCATTGAAGAGGCCGGTGTGTTGAAGATGGACTTCCTCGGATTGCGTACCCTCAATATTCTAAAGACCGCCCTGGAGCTCATAGAGCAAAATCATGCTGTTACAATTGATATAGATAAGATTCCGCTTGATGATAAAAAAACATTTGAATTATATCAGCGGGGGGAAACCATTGGTACCTTTCAGTTTGAAAGTCCCGGCATGCAGAAATATCTGCGTGATCTCAAGCCTGATAAATTCGACGACCTCACGGCGATGAATGCCTTGTACCGTCCCGGTCCCATGGCTTATATTCCTGCATTCATTGACCGGAAACATCTTCGCGAAGCGATCCGTTATGATCTTCCCGTTATGGAGGAGATTTTGAAAGACACATATGGAATCACGGTTTACCAGGAGCAGGTCATGCTGCTCGCACAGAAACTTGCCGGGTTCAGCAAGGGAGACGCCGATGTGCTCCGCAAGGCCATGGGTAAAAAGCAAAAATCCATTCTGGATAAAATGAAAGGTCAGTTCATTGCAGGCGCAACCCAAAGAGGCCATGCCGCTGCGGCACTGGAAAAGATCTGGACAGACTGGGAGGCTTTCGCCCAATACGCATTCAATAAATCGCATTCCACCTGCTATGCATACGTGGCCTACCAGACAGCTTACCTGAAATCCCATTACCCCTCAGAATACATGGCTGCCGTGCTGAACCATTCAGGCAGTATAGAAAAAATAACTTTCTTCATGGAGGAATGTAAACGGATGGGACTAAAAGTACTCGGTCCGGATGTGAATGAATCCAAGCAGGGATTCGCAGTGAACACAAGAGGAGAGATCCGCGTCGGGCTTGGTGGCCTTAAGGGCGTTGGAGAGGCTGCTGTAGGTGCCATTATTGAAGAAAGAGGGAAAGGAATGCCTTTCACCTCCATCTTTGACCTTATCAAACGGATAAACCAGCGGACCGTTAATAAAAAAACCCTGGAAAGCCTGGCTTATGCCGGCGCATTTGACTGCTTTGCCGAAATGCACCGGGCGCAATATTTTTATATCCCCCCTGGAGATACGACTACGGGCCTTGAAAAGATCATCCGGTTTGGAAATGTTGTGCAGGCGCAAAACGTACAGCACAGTAATACACTTTTTGGCGATTCAGGTGCAGATTTCGAAGTACGAACACCCAAGGTCCCCAATTGCGAGCCCTGGACACTCACTGAATTGCTCAATCACGAAAAAGACGTCACGGGAATGTTCATGAGCGGCCATCCGCTGGATCATTTCCGCTTCGAGATCCATCATTATAATATTATTAACCTGGCTGACTTCAATGAGATCAAAGAAGCTGTGACCCTGCAGGCCAATCCATCCAAATCTTACCGTTTAGCCGGTCTGGTGGTGGATGCGCAACACCGGGTAACGAAAACAGGTAAGCAGTTCGGGTCTTTTACCCTCGAGGATTATTCCGGAAAAAGCGAATTTATCGTTTGGAGCGAGGAATATGCCCGCTACTCCAATTATCTGGAAAAAGGAAAAAACATATTCATGACGGGTTATTTCAAGCCCAGGTACAACCGCGTGGAATTTGAATTCAAGGTAGAGAAAATGATGATGCTGGAAAGCATTAAACCTGCGCTTACCAAACAGGTGGTGCTTGATTTGGAAGCCCGTCACCTCAATGAGCATATGATCCGGTTCGTAGAGAAGAACATGAAGCAGCATCCTGGCAAATCCACCCTGAAAATAAATATACTGGAATCCAGGAGCAATTGCCGGATCAGCATGCATACCCTGGAGAGTGGATTTGAAATGAATGACGAAATGGCTGCCTTTTTGCAAAGCAGTCCGGAGTTGGAAGTCCAGATCATATCATCCTAGCTGAAAAGTGACAGAATGAGTGATTTAAGGGAATGGAAACATTTTTGCATCTATGTCGCTGACCCGACAAAAATTCCGGAAAAAAAAGGGGATTTTTACATAAAATAAAAACGAATACTTATGGCACATGAATTCACCGATGCGAACTTTCAGGAAAAGGTGATTGCGTCTGATAAATTGACTGTGATTGATTTCTGGGCTGAATGGTGTGGACCTTGCCGCGCAATCGGACCAGTAATTGAAGAGCTTTCAAAAGAATATGACGGCAAGATCAATGTGGGTAAGGTAAATGTGGATCACAATCCGCAACTATCCATTAATTATGGAATCACTTCCATTCCTGCTATATTGTTTATCAAGGGCGGAAAAGTGGTTGACAAACTCGTTGGCGCACAACCGAAAAGTAATTTTGTGAAAAAGATCGAGTCCCATATTTGAGAAATTAAAAACTAAAAGTTAAAAAGCGTTCTGAAAGGAGCGCTTTTTCTTTTAGGAGGATTTTTAGATTTTACTAATTATTTTTGCTGACCAACTGAACCATGTCAAAGATTTTATTGCCTCTGTTATTGATTCTTGCGTTCACCTCCTGCAGAGATTCCAATAGCTCCGCTGAACCTTCGGGTTCCATTGATGAACCGGCAAATAACAATGCCCCGGCTGCGATCTCTTATACTGTGCTGAACGAAACCCCGCATGATACGGATTCTTACACAGAAGGCCTTATGGTGCACGATGGAAAGCTCTACGAAAGTTCAGGCGCGCCTGAAGAAGATCCCAATACCCGATCTATATTCGGCATTGTTGACCCGGTAACCGGTAAAATTTCAGTAAAGGGAGAGCTCGACAGGAAAATTTATTTCGGAGAAGGAATAACCTTTTTGAACGGGAAAATCTACCAGCTGACCTGGACGAACAAAACCGGTTTTATTTACGATGCAAAAACCTTCAAAAGGATTGGCCAGTTTTCTTTTCCCAGCAAGGAAGGCTGGGGAATGACAACGGATGGTGTGAACCTGATCATGAGCGATGGCACAAGCAACCTGACCTATCTTGATCCGAACACATTCAGAACCGTTAAGGAGTTTAGCGTCACAGATAACAACGGTGCGGTAGGTAATATCAATGAACTGGAATATATTAAAGGAAGTATTTACGCGAATATTTATCAGTCGGCGGATATCATACGTATAGATCCGGCAAGCGGCAAGGTTACTGGTAAGGCTGATTTCAGCAAGCTATATCAGGAAGTGAAGACAAAATATCCAAATGCTGAATACATGAATGGCATCGCCTATGATTCCGCAAAAAATAAAGTCTATATTACCGGAAAGCTCTGGCCGAGCATTTATGAAGTTCGGTTTAATAATTAGTTGATGGTTGATAGACTTCTAATTCGAATCCGCGCATGAAGTCCATCAACCATCAACCATCAACCATCAACCATCAACTAATTTTACTTTCCCGCAACGTAAATCAGCGAACTGCAGCGTTCCTTCTGAACGAGTGCCTTTATATTTGAAACAGCTCCTGCCAGAAATCCTTTTAACAAGGGGGCATTTCCGCGGGCATATTTCTCACTCAGAAAGCTTATATAAAAGCTGTCGAACCACATCGGTTCCACCCGGGTTAATTTGAGTCCGCTGGCATCCAGCAGATATTTCATAGATCCGGGAGAAAAATGGTAAAGATGCCTCGGCACATCATAAGCAGCCCAGTTTTCTTTATATTTTAAGCCGTCGTAACTGGTATAATTCGGAACAGCGATAAACAGTTTGCCAGAAGGCTTCAATAATTTCTTCATATGCTCAAGGTATAATTGAAGTCCGTGTACATGTTCAAGCACATGCCACAAACTTATGGCATCAAATGATGCCAGGGGAAGCGATGGAAATGAATCGGCGGGCAATAGCTTCGTGTTGTGGTCTGATAAAGCCACCTGGCGCGCTTTCGCATCCGGTTCGATTCCCTGGCTTTGCCACCCTTTCCGATTCATGTATTGTACAAAAGCGCCCGTGCCCGCCCCGATATCCAGGTGATTACCCTGTTTCAATCCTGTGGCCGAAAGAATCAGATTATATTTCAAGGAAAGCGTGTGGTTCCTCACCCGGTGATATAGTGTGTTTACGAATCCCCGCCGGGTATTGCTGTGGGAGATATAGTCTTCGGATTCATAATAGCGGCCGATATCTTCATTCGATGGAACATTTCTTGTAAAACGAAGCGAGCAATGGTTGCATTCCCAGATCTCGAAAAATTCATGTGAGACCGTGTGATCCAGGACTTTCAGTACAAAATGAACCTGTTCGCTTTTACATACTGGGCATGGCGTAACATCCATCGGTTTTGAAAATGATTAATCAGGCGAAAAAATGAAAATTATTTATTCAGCTGAAGGGTTTGCTGATTTCCGGTGGATTCCACCTTCCATCCCTGGGACGAAAAATGAATGGTGATCACCAGCGCTGCTGCGATTCCGGCAATCAGGGCAACCAGCCACCACAGGCGGTTCCCATGAACGGGTTCTTCCGAAAACCATTTACTCATCTCATCGCTGGTCCTTTCCCTATCACCCACCAGCAGGGTATGTTGTGCATCCGCCCGAATCAGTTTCTCGGCAGGAACCGGCTGCAGGAAAAATGGATTGCGTAGTGCGGATTCGAAGTGAATGTTACCTTCTGCGTCCTTTTTCAACTCACCGACACCCTCCCAAACTGCATTCTGAAGATGATTGATCCTGTCCCGCAATGCATAAGCAAATTCATTGTATTGCCTGAGCGCTTCATAATCCGAAATCTGCTGCTTCGCAGCCAGGTAGGAAAAAAACTCTTTGTCAGGCGAATCAAAATATTTATCAAACCGGAAATAGAAAGAAGCAGGCACCGCCGTTCGCGTACCGGCATCTATATTCGCAGGTGTTGATTCCATCCAGATGGTGCCCAGACCAGGAATGCTGATACTCTTGTGCTGGAAAAGGTATTTATTGAGCGTTGCGTACATAGATCAGGTATCCAAAAGAGGATTATTTTCTTCCAAAAGAATAAATTACACCCCCTAAGATATTGAATCCATAAACAGGATACTGATTCCATCGCTGATATTTATCATTGGTCAGGTTGTTCATCTGCAACCAGAGATTAAATTGACGGGTAATGCGGAACTCAAGGCCCGCATTGAGGTCGAATCCTCCATTTCCGGTCTGCGGGGACTTGTCCAGCGCCCGGAATGAAGCTCCGTCGAATGCCCAGAGGTCAGACTTCAACCAGAGGTCCTTCAATATTTCCCACCGGAAACTGGCGCTTAATTCCAGGGGTAACATTCCCCAGGCACGGTATTCCTGCCTGGTGTGGAAGTTTCTTAGCGTGAGTCCGGCTGTGACACTGAATTGCTCACCCTGGGTATAACTCATTTCACCGTGCACGTTGAATACATCCAGTTTCGGTTCATATATCACTTTGAAATTTTTGCCATCGAGGCTATCATTCAGAAACAGTGGCATATTATGGTATTCGGAAGGGCCGGCTTTTGCCAGGTAGGAAACATGATTACTCAAAGAGCCCTTGAATCCACCATAGAATTCCTGAACCCTGGTATTCAGCAGTGATGCAGGTTGCCAGAGCCAGGGATTAATCGTTTCGAACCGCTGGTAACTTCCTTTTTCATAATATCCGGTAAGTGCTGCAAACAGGGTAAATTTTTTATTGTCCGTTGTATAATCTGCGGAAAAATTAGGAAGAAGATGAAAAGCCTGCTGATCCCAGGAAGGTGTCAGTTCCACGTGCAGGGCCAGATTATCGCCATGATACAATACTGCGGGGGACACGTAAAACAGGTTGTTATTTATAGTAAAAACGTCAGTCACCTCGTAATGTGTAAGATCTGCCGTTACGCCCAGGTCGATTCCGAAATGTTCCCCGATGGTTTTTTGCAAGGGGAGGTTTACCACGGTGTTGATCTCCGCTCCGCGTGGAATTTGGTTGTCGCCAAAAGCAATCACTTTCAAATTCGGGTTATAAGTGAGGCCGTATTCCGTCGGCACACTATTACGAAGACCGATCCTGCCTTCAAAGGTCAAAAACTGCTGTTGCAATTGGCTGTTGACAAATTTCAATGTATCGGGCTGGTAACCGTATAAATAATATCCATCAGCGCGAACCCCCAGCTTACCGCTCCATTCCAGGTTGTTCCGGGTTTTAACAGTTCCTGTGATGGCTCCTGCAAGGAGTGAATTTTTCTGATAGGTCAGATTTCCTTTCGATGAATAACCTTCGGCAAAGACATTGAAAAAACTGTGCGTCCTGTCTCCAAAGCTTAATCCGGCTTTCGCGTATGGCAGATGGATATTTCCGATACCGGCTTTAAGATAATTGTCATTTTTCCAAATACTAAGCGTATCGCCGGGAAGCGCAACGGGATTAAGGCCGGCAGGCTGATATTGCAGGGTCAAATACTCAACCGGCAAATTGTAGGATAGGGTTGGATGTGCGGTGTCTGTTTGCGGTGCTTCCGCATTAAAATTGATCTTGGCTGTATTTTTAAGTGCGGGTTTGAAAGTAGATGTGATGTTTATTGTCTTTCGTTTCGTGGTATCCTGTGCCTGTAAAGTGGCAGTGACCACCAGTAAGAGGGCAGATGAACAAAGAATTCCCTTCATAAAATACAATAGGTTAGACCGCATCTCAGTTGTCATTGCTGATTTTACTATTACCGGATTCTTCCTTTTTTACCTGATCCAATTTTTGTTCGGCCTGAACACGTAATTCTTCAATCTTCGCATTTTCAACAAGGCTCTGGAACGTGGCTTTGGCGTTGAAATAATCTTTTTCTTTCAGATACACATCTCCCAATAACAAATACGCCCTGGTCACCCAAAGCTCATAAGAGCCTGACTTATGGATAACCTCAAAGGCTGATTTCTCTGCGTCTTTCAGCCGGTCCTGCTGATATTCGCAGGCCGCGATCTGGTATTGCGCTTCTGCGCCATAGGTGGCCCGGCTCAATGATGTAACCGTTCTGAAATAAGGCAGGGCTGCATCACATTTCCCATCCGACAGGTATGATTTGCCAATGATCATGTTTGCGATAATCCGATCATCGGAACCAATGCCCTTTTGATCCAGCAGTTCCCTGGCGTTATCCGTCGCATTTGGCCAGTGTTGCAATTCATACTGGCTTCGAAGCAGGCCGCGCATGGCTTCCATTTTATTTTCCTGGGACGATGAAAAGTCTTTCAGCCTGGCATAATAGATTTCAGCCTTCGCATAATCCTTCAAATAAAAGAAATTCAGCCTTGCGGCCTGCAACAGTGATTTTTCAGCAAATTTATTAGGCGCTTTATCCGCCACCGTTTCATAGCCTGTTACAGCGGCGGCCCAGTTTTTCTGATTGGCATACATCTCACTTTTATAGTAATTGGCTTCAAGGGAATATTTTCCGTCGGGAAATTTTTTAAGATAGTCTTCAAACTTCTGCTGCGCTGCGGAAAAATTGCCGTCGTTGAACTGTACCTCCGCTTCCTGGTATGCCAGCTGATCTTCCTGACTGCTGGAAATGGAAATGCCCATCGATTTGGCAAAATTCACATACTCGCTGCTGCGGCCTTCCTCTACGTAAATTGATTTTGCGTTGTCCAATGCTTCCTGGGCCTCAACAGAATTTGGATACTGTTTCAGCAACTGGTCGTACTGGTTCAATGCTTCTGCGTTATTCTCCAGATTGAAGTAGGCAATGCCTGCACGCAGAAAGGCTCTCGGTTTCAGCGCATCATTGCCAGTACTGCCCAATACATTTTTCAGATAAGGAAGGGTTTCCCTGAACTGTTCGTTGGAAAGATATGTATTGGCAATCTCCATATTTGCATCCTGCACCAGGATCGAAGTAGGGAATTTCCTGATAAGGCCATTGAGCAGGGAGATCTTTTCGGAGGAAGAACTTACTCCGGCCACCATGGCTTTCTGAAATGTGGCATAGTCAGCCGAAGGCCAGGAATAATCCAGCACTTTAGTGTACATGGCCACTGCTGTTCTGAAATCCCGGTTCATATAATAACAATCCGCATCCCGGGTATAAGCATCCTGTTCCAGAGGGCTTGCATTGATCCGTGGATTTCTTACCACCTGCTCGAAAAATCCCTGCGCCTCGCGATAGTTTTCTTTTTTCAGATAACAGTAACCCAGGGTGTATTTTGCATCAACAGGATTTACTTCTCCCCGGGTCGTCGGCATTTTCAGATATTCAAAGAAATATACAATGGCTTCGTCCAGACGATTTGAACGGTAAGCGATTTCTCCTTTCCAGAAATTGATAAATGGAAGGTAAGCTGTATTATTTTTCTCCCTTAGCGCCTGATCCAATAATTCATTTGCATTCTGCAGCATGCCGTCGTTGATAAGTTCTGTGGCTCTTCCATAAAGGATTTTCGCATGCAGTTCACGTGCATTTTCTGATGGATTTGTCATACTGTCCATCAAAGACAGTGCATCCTTATAATTACTGGTATTCGCCAGCACACTTAGTAGCAGTTCCCTGGCCTCAGCTGTATATCCTGATTGCGGATATTCCGCGAGGAATTCCCGGAATCCGGTCAGGGCCGCATCCATATAACCCAACTCGTAGGAAAGCTTGGCATAATGAAACTGGGAAATTTCTTTTTGTGACGGGTAACTGCTGTTTGAAGCGCAGAACAAAAAGGCATTCCGGGCATTGGCCTTTTGCCCGGTTTTCAAATAGCTGTCACCCAACAGGTACATTGCATTTTGTGCAAGTGAATCTTCCTGGCCTCCCAGTTGCCTGAATCCTTCAATGGCTTTCTTATAATTCTTGAGTTGATAATAACAGTATGACAATTCGAACATATCCTGGCGCGTAACTTTTTTTGCCTTCGCCACGTAGGATTCAAGATAAGGAAGTGCCTTTTGAAAATCCTGCTGTTCGTAATACCCATGACCCGTCAGCTGCCGCAGTTCCGCATCGTAATACTGATCGCCGGATTGCAATTTCGAAGCTGCGTACGCGATTGCTTTTTCTTTTTGTTTTTGTATCAGGTAAATATTGGCAATATAATAGGGGACAATAGCGTGGTATTTGGGATCATTTTCCACTACGGAAAAAGCAGCGGAAGCATCGCTATATTTCTTCTGATAAAAGGATATATATCCGTAGTAATAGTTCGCATCAATATAGTTTGGATCCCTGGGAAGCTGGCGAACGGCATCCAGCAATGGCTTGGCGCGATCGAAGTCCTTCTTTACAAAATACGCATAGCCCTGGTGAAACTTTTCGTTTGCAATTTCCGCGTTGCTCAGATTGTCAATGCCCGCTGTTTCGTAAAGTTGCAGGGCAGCTTCATAATTACCATGACGGAAATAATATTCAGCCAGGTGATAGCTGAGCATTTCTCCCCGGGAGGCATTGTTTTCAGTGGCAATAAACTGTTTCGCCGGCGCCACAGAAGAGCTATCGTCCTGGTTCAGTGAGCATACCAGCGTGTAATAATGGACATTCTGAAATTCAAAGGACTCCTTGTTCTGCAGCTTATTTTGCTGATCCTGTTCGAGCTCTTTGAAAATCGGATAGGCCAGACTGTAATACTGCTTCTGATAATACTCCTGGGCTTGCTTAAAGGCAGCCTGCGGATCATTCAGGTATAAGGTCTGCTGTGCATTTGCCGAAAAAAACAAAACAAGGAGGAACGGAAAAAGTAATCGTTTCATCCGGAAATAGTTAATCACGCGTCGAAGTTTCTGAATATTTTCATCTATAACCAAAGATTGTTCCAAACACGTGTGGATAACTGAAAGGATTAACATTTCTTTAGAACAAACGCCAAAAAGCCCAAATCCATTACTTTTGGCTTAAATATTCCCAATGAAAAAATTATTATCTACTGCATATTCTGATAATGCTTTCAATTTTGCATTGCTTGTGCAGCGGGTTGTGACCGGACTCATTTTGCTGATAGCCCACGGGCTGGCAAAGCTTACCTATTTCAGCAGTATGTCCGCCACTTTTTATGACCCTTTTCATATCGGACACCGGAGCTCCCTGCTACTTTCAATCTTTGCAGAAGTTTTTTGCTCCATGCTGCTGGTATTGGGACTGTTCACGCGGTTGGCTGCTTTCGTGATCGTACTTAATCTCTCTGTTGCTGTATTTATGTTCCACCAGGGCCAGCCTCTGCATAATATGGATTTAGGGATCATCTATTTAACCAGCGTATTTACCATTATGTTTATCGGGCCGGGAAGGATAAGTGTTGACGGCATGATGGGAAAATAGGAAAGCAAACTAAATGCAACCGTTGTATGTTCATTTCGGAAACGCAGATAAGGGTCAGGTACGCCGAAACTGATCAGATGAATGTGGTTTATTACGGTAATTATGCCCAGTATTTCGAAGTAGCCAGGGCGGAGTCGATCCGCAAGCTGGGATTTACATACAGGGAAATGGAAGCGCTGGGTGTGATCATGCCGGTGGTGGAAATGCAGACCAAGTTTTTGCGGCCTGCTCATTACGATGACCTGCTCAACATAAAAACCATCTTAAGGGAACTTCCGGTTAACCACCGCATCAGTTTTGATCACGAAGTATATAACCAGGAGAAGCGATTGCTCACGACCGGAAAGGTGATTCTCTATTTTGTGAAAATGGGAACTTTTGAAAAAAGTGAAATGCCGGTTGCACTTCGGAGTCTTCTGGCCCCTTATTTCCAATGACCAACGAAATGCTGTGCAAATGCCTTCAATGAAGCAGGGGTTATGACAAATGCATCTATTATTACTATTGGTGATGAATTGCTGATCGGTCAGGTGATCGATACCAATAGTGCCTGGATGGCGCAGGAATTAAATAAAGCAGGCATATGGGTGAATCGCCGGATTGCCGTTGGCGATCAGTGGGATGATATCTGGAAGGCCCTGGATGAGGCGTCTGCTGCATCCGGAATCATCCTGATAACGGGAGGTTTAGGGCCCACGGCGGATGATATAACAAAACCGCTCCTGAGCGATTATTTTCACAGCAGGCTGGTCGTGAACGAAGGCGCTTTGCAGAACGTCAGACATATTTTCGAAACCGTATTGCGACGTCCGATGATCGAACGCAACCTGAAACAGGCCGAGGTTCCTGAGGCCTGCACCGTGATACAGAATAAACGAGGAACCGCGCCCGGAATGCAATTTGAAAGAGAAGGTAAAATATTTGTTTCCATGCCAGGCGTCCCCCACGAAATGAAGGGCATGATGACGGAAGAAGTAATTCCCTTTTTGAAGAAGAAATTTGAAATGCCATTCATTGTCCACCGGACCCTGTTAACGGCAGGTGTTGGCGAATCATTTCTGGCAGACCATATCCAGGAATTTGAATCTGCATTGCCTCCAACCATAAAGATGGCCTACCTGCCCAATTACGGCATGGTACGCCTGCGACTCACGGGAATGGGAAATGGTCCTGCACAGATAAGTGAGGAAACAGATTCCCGCTTCACGGAATTGAAGGCGCTGGTGAGTGAATGGATCGTGACAGACGAGGATATTTCCCTGCAGGAAGCGATTGGGAAATTACTGAAGAGCCGCAAACAAACCCTGGCTACTGCGGAAAGTTGTACCGGTGGTTATATTGCGCATCTTATCACTTCTATAGCCGGGTCGAGTGCGTATTTTCTGGGAGGGCTAATTCCTTATCAAAACAGCATTAAAGAAAATGTATTGCATGTCCGGCCGCATACACTTGCAACTGCCGGTGCAGTGAGTGAGGAAACCGTGAAAGAGATGATAACAGGAGCGCTGAATTTATTTGATAGTGATTATGCGGTTGCAGTATCCGGTATCATGGGTCCTGACGGTGGCACAGAAGCAAAACCTGTGGGGACAGTCTGGATCGCAGTTGGAAATCGTCACGCAACAGAAACCCGGAAACTCTGGTTCCGGTTCGACCGTCAGAGGAATATAGAACTTACGTCAACGAATGTGCTCAACTTGTTAAGAAAATTTATTTTGTCGCAGCGCTGATCCATACAGCTGCATGACTTAAATAATTAATATTTACTTTTGACCGAACCTAAAGTTCATCATCATGGCGATCGTTGACCTGTTCATGCCGAAAATGGGTGAGAGCATTATGGAAGCCACTATTCTCAAGTGGCACAAGAAGCCCGGCGATTCGGTAAAACAGGATGAATCTTTATTGGACATAGCAACTGATAAAGTAGACACCGAAGTTCCATCCGTTGCGGCAGGAACCCTGGAAGAGATTCTTTACCAGGTCAACGACGTCGTGCCCGTTGGGGCAGTCATCGCCAGGATAAAAACGAATGTGGAAGAACCCGCAAAAGAAGAACACTATGTTACTTCGCCCGAAAGACTGCAACCTGAAATGGTTTCAGCAGAAAAACCGGATAGTCCTTATATTAGTCCCGGACCGCAGCAAGACGAAACTGCGTATTCTGCCGGCACCTCTTCTTCTGATGCCGGATATTCAAAGACTAACGGCAACAGTAACCGCTTTTATTCTCCCCTGGTATTGAATATTGCTGGTAATGAAGGAATACCTGCAAGCGAGCTGGAGAGCATTCCGGGTACCGGTAATGAAGGCCGGGTTACCAAGAAAGATATCCTGCAGTATGTTTCCCACCGGAAAGCAGGTAATGGATCTTTTGCCGGATCCGGCGCAGAGGAAACAGGCGGGCCCTTTGAAACTAAATCATCTGCAGGTTCTTCTGATGCATCGGCCATAAATACTGAAGAAACTGCGGACTATCAGATGAGCGGCAATGTAGAGATCCGGGAGATGGATCGCATGCGCAAACTCATCGCAGAACACATGGTCCGGAGTAAGCAAACGAGTCCGCATGTGACCAGCTTTTCCGAAGCAGATGTAACGAACCTGGTATTATGGCGCGAAAAAGAAAAGGCGGATTTCGAAACAAGGGAAGGAACAAAACTTACGCTGACACCTTTATTCATTGAGGCTGTGGTGAAGTGCATTAAAAAATTTCCGCTGATCAACAGTTCATTGCAGGGAGATAAAATCATTATAAAAAAAGATATCAATATCGGCATGGCTACCGCTCTTCCTTCCGGCAGCCTGATTGTGCCGGTAATCAAAAATGCCGATAATTTCAATCGTGTCGGTCTTGCAAGGCAGGTCAATGCCCTGGCCAGTCAGGCCCGCAATAATAAGCTCAAACCCGAGGATATTCAGGATGGTACTTTTACAATTACCAATGTAGGTGTTTTCGGGAGCCTCATGGGCACGCCGATCATTAATCAGCCGCAGGTGGCCATCCTGGCGGTCGGTGCCATCAAGAAGCGGGCAGTGGTTATTGAAACTGAACAAGGAGATTCCATCGGAATCCGTCAGATGATGTACCTCTCGATGAGTTACGACCACCGGATCATCGACGGGAGCCTTGGGGCGAGTTTTCTATCTTCCGTTGCTAAGGAGCTTGAGGGTTTTACAGCTTAAATTGTATCGTTGATGGTATATGGTGGATGGTAGATGGATCCCTGATATGACTTCACACCAAATCCCATCCACCATCCACCATATACCATCAACCATTCTAAAGACTTTTCCAGCAAAACAAATTCCCATCCTCATCGTTCTATACTAACATTAGTTGTCGTAAATTCAATAACTTACTAAACCCAAGACGATGAAAACGCTATCCGAAACCTGGTTTGCCGATGGGTATATTGATTTCGAATTGAAAAAATACACGCTGCTCGCCTACCTTCAGGATATCAACCAGCAATTCAGGGAAAACAAGCTCTATCCTCAGCTGGCTGAAGTGATCTTTCACTATAATAATATTGTGGCCTTCCGCGAGAATAAAAAATTCCTTCAGGAACAATTCCCTAAAAAATTGTCGGGCCTGCAAATTGAAAGACTCCAGGTGTTATATGAACAAATGATCCAGGACGATGAGTTGATGCAGGAGCTTGAGGAAATCATCGACTATTCTGCCACGCATATGAAAACAGCAATAACCAATGGGACAGAAATCTATGAGTTTGTGGAAGAGAAGCTTACCATCCAGCCAGTGGGCATCATGCCCCTTAACAGCAAAGAAGGATATTTTTTATTGAGTGAAGGGTCTTCCCATGCCACCCGGGTTTACAGTTACCGGATCAGCTTCTTTGAAAAGCACGATGAAAAATACAGGAGCATGCGCACAGAATATATTGACAGCTGGCAACGCAGCATCTGGAATACTTATGAACAGATCAAAGCTGAACTCCTCAGCCGGAATTCCGGGCTCGCCCATCCTGCTGTTTATTCAATCGAAACAAATCTCAAGTTCCCGCTGGACGAAACGCTCTTGCCCGTGGCCAAACGCAGCCTGGTCCGCTATATTTCCACCCGGGCTGCCTGATTGCCTTTCTTCAACCAGCCGCCTTCCGCATAATCTGTTGCAACCTTAACATTTGCAGAACAATCGCCATAACAATCAGAGCAAGCCCGTAATAAAACCCGGAGCTTACTGATTTGTCTTCCCTGTATATAAGAAAGGCCAGCGCTATCCCATAAATGGGTTCGAGATTGTAAGTAAGATTGACTGTAAATGCCGGGATTTTTTGCAAAGCGCGCATCGAAAGCGTATAAGCCAGTACGGTACAGATCAACGCCAGCACAAGCAGCCATAACCAGTCAGCCAGGGAAGGAAATGAAATTGCGGAGGGAAACAGATGCTGGTAAAATGGAAGAATCAAACTCATGAACAGGAAACCGCCGCTCAGTTGATAACGTGTTGCCGATTCCACATCCATTGTTTGTAATAAAGGACGGTTCAGTACCGGGAATATACTCGCAAAAAAGGCAGAAATCAGGGAGATGATGATCCCGGTTTTATAACGCGGATCGAAATGAAATACAATACTGATCCCGAAGATCACCAGCAATCCGAGCAGGATCTCAATCGCATCAAATTTCTTTCGTAAAAGAAGTGGTTCAAGAATAGCTGTAAAGAAGCCAATGGCAGAAAAGCAAACCAGCGTGGTGGAAACGGTAGCATATTTTATACCTGCATAAAAACTCACCCAGTGTAAAACCAGGATGCACCCGATGGCTGCGGCTTTTAGCATTTGTAAACGGCTTGACGGACGCAATTTCTTCTTAAACGCGTACAGGATCCAGATTGCGGCGCAGGTGATGATCAGGCGGTACCAAACGAGCAAAGCTTCATTTAAACTGATCAGCCTTCCCAAAACGCCGGTAAACCCCGCCAGAAAAACCGCTATGTGTAATTGGATAAACGCTCTCTTCATGAAGAAAGCAAAGAAAGATTATTTTCCTTCCACGGCCATACTTTGGCTGAAGTGATTTAAAGAGGGATCTGTATTCTTCACGCGTTTGCGGTAGTTTTTAAACATGGAATTCCAGCGCAGTTTCAAAACACCCAGGATGCCTTCCTTAACGATGCCCTTATTCATTTTAGAAACCCCGAACTTGCGGTCTTCGAAAACGATCGGTACTTCCCTGATCTTAAAGCCCAGCTTCCAGGCGGCAAATTTCATCTCTATCTGGAAAGCATAGCCGGCAAAATGAATCTCGTCCAGATTTATGGTCTGTAAAACTTCCCGGGTATAACACACAAATCCGGCAGTCGGATCCCGGATGGGCATCCAGGTAATGAGCCGGGTATAAATTGAAGCCCCCTTGGATAGAATAATCCTTTCCCTGGGCCAGTTTACATTCCCTCCGCCCTGCACATAACGCGAGCCAACGGCCAGATCCGCCCCATGGAATTTACAGGCCTCATATAAACGCTGGAGATCTCTTGGATTGTGGGAAAAATCAGCATCCATTTCAAAGATATACCGGTATCCTTTCTCTACAGCCCACTTGAAACCGTGGATATAGGCGGTACCGAGGCCAAGTTTGCCTTTTCTTTCTTCAAGGAATAATTCTTTCGGATATTTTTGCTGAAGCTGCCGCACGATCTCTGCTGTGCCATCTGGTGAATTGTCGTCAATTACCAGGATATGATAACCCTGGTTCAGGCCAAATACCGCGTTTACAATAGCGGATATGTTTTCTTTCTCGTTATAAGTTGGTATGACGGCAATCTTTTCCACTGAGGAATATTGATCAGTAAAATTAGTTCATTCAGCGCTTTTGTTGAATCACCTGGTGATATCTTAACTAACCGTTTTATCCTTTTTTAACATGACCCTATTGAAAATCTCGGTCAGCTTTTGTTTGGTATGCAATGGAAAATCTCCCTTCATCATCCAGTCGTAGTACTGGGGTTCATTCTTTAATACATCAGCTACAGCCCTGCCTTTATGCTTTCCGAAGTTAAAGATTTCAATCCCATTTTCCATGGAAAATCTTCTCGCGAAATCTACAACCTGGTCATCCCCTGTGAATTTAATAATGCTGTCCACATCTGTTCCCAATTGGGGATAACGCTCAATTTGGGCCTCCAGGATTTCAAGGGTCGCTTCTGCATCCGCCTGAGCTCCATGAGCACCGTCGTGGATCTTATCGCAGTAAAAGCGATAGGCAGCAGTGAGCGTCCTTTGCTCCATCAGATGGAATACCCTTTGTACGTCAACGAGTTTTCTTCCCCTCATATCGAAATCAATGCCGATGCGCAGGAACTCCTCCACCAGCAGCGGAATATCGAATCGGTTCGAATTGTATCCTGCCAGGTCACTATGATCCAAAAATTGTTTTAATTCATTGGCTGACTGGCGGAATGTAGGGGCGTCTTTCACATGCTCATCGCTAATGCCATGAATATCGCTTGCCTGCCTGGGAATGGGCATTTCAGGGTGAATAAGCTTGTGCTTCAGGGCCTTACTTCCATCAGGCATCAGTTTCACGATGGCGATTTCTACAATCCGGTCCGTGGCAAGGTTGGTTCCCGTGGTTTCAAGGTCAATGACGGCCAGGGGTCTGGTTAATTGTAACATGAATCTTTATCGGTTATGCGGTAATTTCCTGAGCAAAGGTAGCGATATCCAACCCATCAAAATTGCCCGAACTCATCAGCAGCAAATTAGTGTTTTCGTAGGATTGTTCACCTAACCATCGGGACAATTCCTGTGCCGAATTGATAATTTCCAGACCTTCTTTGCCAAAGCCTTTCCTGATCATTTCCGGATCAAGCGGAGGCAAACGTTTGAGTTCCAGTGCATGGCCAGAGTAATATAAAAGCGCTATATCAGCCGGGTCAAGCGCACCCCTGTATTCAGGCATAAATGCGGCCTGAAGGCTGCTGTAAGTATGCAATTCAAGCACGGCGATCAGCCGCCTTTCAGGGAACTGCTCCTTCATGGCTGCGATAGTCGCTTTTACCTTGGAAGGTGCATGGGCAAAATCACGGTACAGCCTTGTATTTTCTTTTTCGGCAAGGAGCTCCAACCGCTTTGAAGCCCCTGAAAATCCCGAGATCTGGTTGAGAAATTCAGGAGCACCTACCCCCAGTTCCCTGCAGACCAGCCAGGCAGCCTGCAGGTTTAGCAGATTGTGGGTTCCGAATACTTTCAGCTCCCGGCTAATATTCTCCAGCATCAGCACCGTCTTTCCATCCTTTACCCGGTGATCCGGAATGCCGTATCCTTCTATTCGAACTGCTGGCTGTATGGACTCCACAAGTCCACTGAGAACCTTATCCGTTTCGTTGTATATAAGGAGGCCGCCCGGCTCTATCATGCGGATAAAGATGCGGAATTGCTCCAGGTAAAAATCAAATGTCGGAAATACATTAATATGATCCCAGGCGATCCCGGTAAGCACAGCTATATGCGGAAAAAGAAAGTGGAACTTGGGTCTTTTTTCCAGGGCGCTGGCAGGATATTCATCTCCTTCACAAATGATTACGGGTGCATCCGTAATGCGAACCGCATTCTCAAAACCCGCAAGCCGGGCACCAACCATATAGTCAAAGTCCTTTCCACAGCCTTTGAGAACATGCATGATCATGGAGGTCGTCGTGGTTTTACCATGGCTTCCACCTACAACTACCCGCTTTTTGTTCCGGCTTTCCTGGAATATATATTCAGGGAAGGAATAGATCTTCAGATTAAGTTCCCGGGCCTTTTTTAATTCAGGATTATCGTCTTTAGCATGCATTCCCAGAATCACAGCATCCAGGCCCGGGGTTATTTTCTCCGGGAACCACCCCATTTTTCCTGGCAGAATGCCCTTCTTTGAAAGATTTCCAAGGGCAGGTTCAAAAATTTCATCGTCACTTCCGCTCACCTGGTATCCCTTGTCAATAAGGGCGATGGCCAACTGATGCATTACGCTGCCTCCGATGGCTATAAAATGAACACGCAATAAGATGGGATTTAGCCTTAAAATTATTCTTAGTGAAGGAGATTAACAAAAAAATGGCCTCCGCAGACCTTGCATTTCCGGATTTTATTGTTTTATTTTGCTCTGTTCCCTCTATCCTTACAAAACGGTATTGTTTCCGCGTAAAGCATCCTGCCTTCAGCCCGATCTGTATCCTCTCAAAACTACTTGTCTTTCCTGGCATTAAGCGATTTGCGTTTCCCGTCCAGTGATTTTTATCCGTCCTCTGAACTTCCTGGTGCGATCTACCCGAATATACCAGGCTCTATTTATTAATTTTAAATACCCATAGAAAATGAGAAAGACAGTTTTAATCTTCACCATGATCGCGATTTGCGCTGCGGCGTTCAGTTCCTGTGCAAGCTACCGCGGTTCTGAAAAGAGCGGCTGCAAAGCCACACAGGGATATATCGGATACGGATCGAGATAAACCAATTCATTTCTTTCTGTGCGCAGCTGCTGCGTGCATTCCGGATTAGCAATATATTGACTGGACAAGCGGGCCCGGATGGTTGAAAATAACCATCCGGGCCATTTGTTATCAACTTGTCATAAATTTGCAGTCCGCTTAAAAAGCACCACAACAAAACCGCAGTTATGAGAAGACTTTTACTGGTATGTATTCCCGTCTTTTTTATTTTGCCTTCCCTCCATGCCCAGTCTTACAATAGCAACCTGGTTTTTCAAAAAAACCGATATGCCGTAGCCTCTCTTCAATTGCCCTACGAAGAAGACGTGGTCACTGCAGCCATCAGGGATTATATGAGCAGAAAAGGATTTAAGGACTCCCGTTATAAAGATTTTGTTGTTTTCAGATCAATGCCGCTGGACAGCAGCCGCACCATTATTACCGATGGCTATTTTGATATTAGCAGGAAAAGCCGTTCCGAAAAGGATCTCACTATTTTAAGTCTATTACCCGTAAAAAAAGACCAGCCACTTTTAGCCGCCAATGTTGAAGACAGTGCGGCCATCGGCAGCGCCATAATTTTCCTGAACAACCTGAAACCTTTTATTTTAGACTATGGCATTCAGCACGAAATCATCACCCAGCAGGAAGCCGTCGGAAAAGCGCAATCTAAATTCGTGCGCCTGAAAAATGACTCCGGTGATATCGCCAAGAAGATGCGCGGGTACGAAAGCGATTTGCAGCAAAATAAAATTGACCAGGATAAAGAGTCCAGGGAGATATTGAAAACCGCAACAGGAGACAATGAGGCGCTTGAAAAAGAACATAAGAAAATGGGCAAGCTCCTGGACAAACAGGCAGATCTGGAGAAAAAGCTCAGGAATACGCAGTCTGATGCTTACAAGAACAACAAAGATTTGGAAACGCAGCAAAACCTGGTTGACAAAGAGAACCAGGCGTTAAACGCGCTCAAATTGAAGCAGCAAAACCAGTCGGCCAACCGCTAGGTTGCCCAGGCTTTATCTCCTTTTTTATATGGAATACAACCATCGTACCTGCCGGGGACCGCAACATATCTCAGCGCCTTGGTGGCTCCTTCTTCGGATGTGAAATAACCCCAAAGGGTAAGCTCTTTCATCATGCGGAAATAATGCGTAGGGTCTTGCGGCTTCTTCCCGGTCATATAGTCTTTTTGTTCCTTATCCAGGGCCACCAGCAGATTGTGCCTTTGTTCCGGAGTGGATTCCAGGAATGATTTATTATTCATTTTCCTGCTGGCATCGTCCAGCTTCTTCATACCATCCACAAAGATCTTCTGATCTTTTTCTTCATAACAATCGTTCACAATCGTTTTCATGAATTCCCCGATTTTTGTTTCCTTGGCACCGGGTGTGCTGGTTGCAGGTATGATGGTCTCTCCTACTTCATCAAGAAAGGAAATATCATCCGGAGAAAATTGCAATCCGGAAGCACCAATATTTTTATCTGCATTCGTGCAGCCCGACAAAAACATTTCAGCACCCAGGATTGTGCCTCCCAACAGCAGGGCAACGGAGGATAAGGCTTCGCGTCTGTTCATATTTGTTTAATTTGAAAATTTGATAATTTGATAATTCGAAAATGAGAGGGCAAGATAATTTGAAAATTTGAAAATGGGAAAACCAGATACTTAATTATAGATTTCAAAAATGCCTACATTTTCAAATTATCAAATTTTCAAATTATCAAATTACCCTTAAATATTCCTCTTTTTCAACTCACTCACTGCATGGTCTGCCGCTCTCGCCGTAAACGCCATGTAGGAGAGGGAAGGATTCACGCAGGAGGAGGAAACCATAAAAGACCCGTCTGTAACAAATACATTGGGCGCATCCCAGATCTGATTGTATTTGTTTAACACGGAGGTCTTGGGATCCTTGCCCATACGTGCAGATCCCATTTCATGAATACCGCGGCCAAGGGTTCCATTTCCATTCCGGCCATGCACGTTCTTAACGCCACTTGCGGTTAACATTTCCACTGCGTCATTCAGCATATCCTTTCTCATTTTTTCTTCATTCTCCTTGTATTCAATATCCATCGCCAGAATATTCATTCCCCATTTGTCTTTGCGCGTTTTATCCAGCGTCACTTTATTCTCGTGATAAGGAAGTGTTTCTCCAAAGCCACCGATATTCAGTGTCCATGGGCCCGGCTCGGTCAGGGCTTCTTTCAGATCCACTCCTATGGCAATTTCTTCAGGCGCACGCCGGTATCCTTCGCGGCTGCTCCCTCCCTGGTAACCGAATCCGCGCAGGTAGTCCCGTTTATCGCCGAAAATATTCCGGAAACGCGGAACATAGATGCCGTTCGCCCTCCGGCCGTAATAATATTTATCATCAAACCCCTCCACGATTCCCCCGGCGCCAACACCCAGGTGATGGTCCATAATATTGTGGCCAAGTTCCCCGCTGCTGCTGCCAAGTCCGTCGGGCCAAATATCCGTGGCCGAATTCATAAGCACCCACGCGCTGTTTAAGGTAGAAGCATTCAGGAAAATGATCTTTGCGAAATAAGTGTAGGTTTTGTTTGTTTCACCATCCAGTACCTCTACTCCCGTAGCTCTTTTTTTATCCTTATCATAGAGGATCCGCGTAACGATGGCCCATGGTCTTACGGTAAGGTTTCCGGTTTTCATGGCCGCCGGCAAGGTGGAAGATTGCGTACTGAAATACGCGCCGAAAGGACAACCCAGCCAGCATTTATTGCGGAACTGGCAATTGGTCCTGCCAGGCAAAGGTTCTGTGATATTAGCGGTTCTGCCTATGATTACCGGACGCTTGCCTTTGTAATGATCTTTCATGCGGGCTACAAAATCTTTTTCCACGCAGGTCATATCCATGGCCGGCATGAACTGCCCGTCTGGCAATACTTCCAGTCCGTCCCTGTTTCCACTGATCCCTGCAAATTTTTCCGCATAGTCATACCATGGTGCAATTTCTTTGTAACGAACGGGCCAGTCGACACCATGACCATCTTTTGCATTGGCTTCAAAATCATGATCGCTCCACCTGTAGCTTTGGCGGCCCCACATCAGAGATCTACCCCCAACATGATAGCCGCGGAACCAGTCGAAGGGTTTGATCTCGGTATACGGACTATCCTTGTCGCTGCACCAATAATCCAGATTCGTTTCATTGAGCGGATAATCCCTTTTCAGCACCGGATAGTCTTTGATCATCTGCTGCGTTCGTGTTCCCCGGTGCGGATAATCCCACGCTTCTTTATTTGCATTCACGTATCCTTTAATATGAGGAATATCGCGACCACGCTCCAGCATGATTGTTTTCAATCCTTTTTCACAAAGTTCTTTTGCGGCCCATCCACCGCTGATACCTGATCCGATTACAATCGCGTCATAAACATTGTCTGCCATGATAAGCTGTTTAATTTTTATTATATATCACAAATCTGAACGCATTGTTTCAGCGAGGCCATTTTGTCTTTCGAGGACGGAACAAATTCCTGCGCCACGTAGCCTTTAAAACCCGTTTCCAGGATGCCTCTCATAATCGCGGGATAGCAGAGTTCCTGTGTATCGTCCAACTCATGGCGTCCCGGAACTCCGCCCGTATGATAATGCCCTATGAACTCATGATTATTCCGGATCGTGCGGATCACATCCCCTTCATCTATCTGCATATGATAGATATCGTATAACAATTTGAAATTCGGGCTTCCCAGTTTTCTGCAAAGTGTCACCCCCCAGCTTGTATGGTCGCACATATAATCTTTGTGATCCACGCGACTGTTCAGCAACTCCATGTGGACAATGATGCCCTGTTTTTCCGCAGCAGGCATTATTTGCCGCAGGCCTTTCAAACAATTATTCCATCCTGTTTCATCATCCATTCCTGCCCTGCTCCCGCTAAAACAAATCACGTTCTTGTAACCCGCTTTTGCCATCAATGGAAATACCTCCAGGTATTGGGAAATCAGTTTTTCATGATATATGGGATTATTGAAGCCATTGGTAAGGCTCACATCTCCGGCAACATAACACATGGAACAGTAAAGGCTGTACTGTTGCAACAGGGGCCAGTCTTTCGGGGCAACCAAATCAATGGCCTGCAGTCCCAGCCCTTTTACCTGCTGGCAGAATTCTTCGTAGGGAATGCTTTCGTAAACCCAGCGGCATACGGATTGGTTGATATTAGCTTTGAGTTTCAAAATATTTTCTGGTTCGGGTTGAGGTGTATAGGAAGACAGGAGGTGCCCACCTGTTACAAGGGCAGCGGAGCCGGCAATCATATTTTTGATCACTTTTCGTCTGGATGACGGCAGATTCATGGCAGGTAATAAATTTCAATATACGAAATCCTGGTCTATACCCCGGCAGATTAATGACCGGCGGGTGAAGCGACCAGCAGGTCTGGTTTTTTTCGCCCGCGCATATACAGATTTAGACCGGCAAATGCAACAATCAGTATGACAGGAATGATCAGCGTTGTATTCAAGACCTCAGGACCCGATGCCGTTCTTGCCTGGTCAAAAGCCCGGCTCATTTCTGTTCCAGGCGCGGCGGAGCGATAGTCTGCCAGGCTGGCACCTCCGGGCAATTTTCTAAGCATGAGCTGGTCGTAATACCCTCCCATAAATATCATATAAATGGAAACGGCGAACATGCCGGCGCCTCCCATCAGATTCAATCCTACAGCGCCGGTCCTTGGCAGATTTTCAGAAACAAAACCCAGCATGCAAGGCCAGAAAAAGGCAACGCCTAAACCGAATACAATGGCACCTCCGAATATAGCTGTTCCATGCAGGTGAACAAGCAGATAAATACCAAGTGCAGATAATATGGCCGACGCCAGCAATACCCCCTGCGGTGAAAGACGGTGGACAACAGGGCTCGCAA
Organism: uncultured Chitinophagaceae bacterium; assembly: GCA_963705005.1. Classification (GTDB taxonomy): domain Bacteria; phylum Bacteroidota; class Bacteroidia; order Chitinophagales; family Chitinophagaceae; genus Puia. The sequence goes on along the minus strand of CAVPIO010000004.1, from coordinate 722,696 downwards.
AAGCGCGTCCGAGCACCTGGATAGCTGCAACAAAAGTGAGGATCAGCAATGCATTGTCTGTTACAGTTTTGAATAATACATCCACCCACTGATTGGTAAACAATTCGGTTATAGCTGTGCCGAACATACAAATGATCATGAATAAAAAGAGACCGGAAAGCAGCGATTTGTACATTTCTTTATTGGAGACACCGGCTGCCACGCGTTCGGTGACCGGAAATTTGAGTTTGGAAAAAAGAAATCCGTAGATAAGGGTTGGAATGAGCATGGTGGCCACTTCCACCTGCCAGCTTACGCCAATCTTATTTAAAAGAAAAACGATGAGTGTTCCGATTACGATACCCGCTGGAAACCAGAGATGAAAATGGTTGAGCTTTGTGGTTTTATTTTCTGGAAAAAGAGAAGCCACGAGCGGATTACAGGCTGCCTCGACGGTTCCGTTGGCGATCCCTATAAGCAAGGTGGAAATGAATAAGGTCCAGTATCCTCCTGCAAATATGGTGAGCAGGATTCCGGCCAGATGAAAAATAAAAGCCAGCACCAGCAAATTTTTCATGCCGATGATATCCACAATAAACCCGCCGATCACGATAGCCAGCGGAAAACCCCAGAATGCAGTGGCAGTGATCGTCCCAAGCTCGGATGCGTTCAGCTGATACTGAACACCGAGATCGTTGAGGATTCCGGCCCGGATCCCGAATGAAAGAGAGGTAACCAGCAGGGCCAGACAGCTGGCAGTAAATAGCTGATTACGGTGAGGAACAGAGGTCTGCATGGCAATCGTTTTAAAATTGAATCGTCAATGATACATTTCTTCCTACAGGCAGTAAATGTAATTTTTTATTTCATAAAATAAAAAAATCAAACAATTCGCGTATCCGCCGCTTATTTGTACATTATTATTATAAACTTGCATTGAAAATGATCTTAAATCCAAGGATATGAATAGAAAATTACGAATGGGCATGGTTGGGGGAGGCAAAGATGCTTTTATCGGTGCCATCCATCGCCTTGCCTTCAATATGGACGGCCTCGTTGAGCTTTCCTGCGGCGCGCTCAGCATTAATCCGGAGATTGCGAAACTATCCGGCGAAGTGTTATTCCTTTCGCCCGATCGCACCTACCTGAATTACGAGGAGATGATGGAGAAGGAGAGTAAACAACCCGCTGACAAGCGGATTGATTTCGTGACCATTGTTACTCCGAATTTCGCGCATTTTGCACCGGCCATGCTTGCGCTTGAAAAAGGATTTCATGTCGTGATAGAAAAACCCATCACGTTCACGCTGGATGAAGCAAGAAAATTAAAAAGGAAAGTGGAAGAAACCGGGCTCATTCTCTGCCTCACGCACACGTATTCAGGATATCCCATGGTAAAGCAGGCCAGGTATATGGTGAAGCAGGGCGCGCTGGGAAAACTGCGAAAGATATGGGTTGAATATCCGCAGGGCTGGCTGAGCAGAAAGACGGAACGGGAAGGCAATGCGCAGGCAGCCTGGCGAACAGATCCCAAGAAATCAGGCAAGAGCGGATGCATGGGAGATATCGGAACCCACGCAGCGCACCTGGCGGAATATATCAGCGGATTAAGAATTACCAGGCTCTGCGCCGATTTGAACATCTTTGTAGAAGGGCGCGCGCTGGATGACGATGGGAATGTGTTGCTGAGATTCGATAACGGCGCTGCCGGCGTATTGATGGCTTCACAGGTAGCAGCAGGAGAAGAGAATGCCCTGAAGATCCGGATCTATGGAGAGAAAGGGGGTCTTGAATGGAGTCAGCAGGAACCCAATTCCCTAGTCTTAAAATGGCTGGATCAACCTACCCAGATCTTCAGGGCGGGTGTTGGTTACAAAGAGCCACTTTCATCATTCGCTACGCATAACATGAGAACACCGGGCGGGCATCCGGAAGGATATCTCGAAGCCTTCGGAAATATTTACAGGAACTTTGCACAGACCTTGTCGGCCCGCATCGACGGAACCAAACCATCTGCCGAGAGCCTGGATTTTCCCGGCGTCGACGACGGAATCCGCGGAATGGAATTCATTGACCATGTGGTAGGTTCATCGCAGTCGAAAGAGAAATGGTACGACTGTAAATAGGTTGATGGTTGATAGTTGATAGTTGATGGATATCAGGCGCGGACTCGCAATTAAAGTCAATCAACCATCAACTATCTACCATCAACTTTAATTTAATATGTAAATAATGAAAACAATAAAAGGTCCCGCAATATTTCTCGCCCAGTTCCTTGGAGATGAAGCGCCCTTCGATTCCCTCGGGTCTATTTGCCGGTGGGCAAAATCTCTCGGATATATCGGGGTGCAGATCCCGAGCTGGGATGCCCGATGCATAGACCTTAAGAAAGCGGCGGAAAGTAAATCCTATGCAGACGAGATCAAAGGTATTGTGCGCGCAGAAGGACTCGAGATTACAGAGCTCTCCACGCATCTGCAGGGTCAGCTCGTTGCCGTTCATCCGGCTTATGATGCTTTGTTCGATGGGTTTGCTCCTGAAGCATTCCGGAATAATCCGCCGGCGCGTCAGGAATGGGCCGTTCAACAGTTAAAATATGCGGCGAAGGCTTCGAAGAACCTTGGCCTGAATGCCCACGCAACTTTCAGCGGCGCGCTGCTCTGGCACACTTTTTACCCCTGGCCGCAACGCCCCGCTGGTTTGGTAGATACCGGATTTAAAGAACTCGCGGGAAGGTGGAAACCAATCCTCGATGTATTTGATGAAAACGGAGTGGATCTCTGTTATGAAATTCACCCGGGTGAGGATCTGCATGATGGTGTAAGCTATGAACGGTTCTTAAAAGAAGTTGGTGATCATCCGCGCGCCTGCTTATTATATGATCCTTCACACTTTGTATTGCAGCAACTCGATTACCTGACTTATATTGATTTTTACCATGAACGGATCCGTATGTTCCACGTAAAAGATGCGGAGTTCAATCCGACAGGTAAACAGGGAGTATATGGCGGATATCAAAACTGGATTGACCGGGCCGGGAGGTTTCGTTCCCTGGGGGACGGGCAGGTCGATTTTAAATCCATTTTCAGTAAACTGACCGCCTGGGATTTTCCCGGCTGGGCGGTGCTGGAATGGGAATGCTGCATTAAACATCCTGAAGATGGCGCAAAAGAAGGCGCTATCTTTATCAGGGATCATATAATCCGCGTAACAGAAAAAGCATTTGATGATTTTGCCGGAACCGGCTCCGACGAAGCGTTTAACCGTTCTGTGCTGGGATTAAAATAATCATGGAATCCGATGCATGGCCTGCTGTGTTCCGGCGATTCCTAATTCAGGCAGCGATTGGTTTTTTTTTACGAAATTTAAACACTCATTCTAATTCAAACAACGATGAAAAAAGCAATTCTAGTTTTACTTTGCGGCGCAGTTGCCGGCATGATGGCTTGTAATTCCTCAGGAAATTCTTCTTCAAAAACTTCTGATTCCTCCAATACAACAACCACCGCTCCGGAAGCTTCCGCTTCATCAGAAAAAGGACTTGAACTGATCGGAGCCAGTGATTGCACCACCTGTCATCGCCTGCATAAAGAGGCTGCCGGGGCAAGCATCGGTCCGGCCTACAGTGAAGTGGCCGCAAAGTACCCATCGGCGGCAGATACTACTATCAACAGGCTGGTACATAAGATTATTGATGGCGGATCGGGCGTCTGGGGCACGGTTCCCATGACTCCGCATCCTGCGCTTAATACTTCCGATGTAAAAGAAATGGTCACTTATATCCTTTCTCTTAAAAATAAATAATCAATTCATGGTAAAACAATTCGGGACCGCCCTGGTTTCTCTGCTTTTTCTCGGGATAGCAGCGAAGGGGCAGGAAGCAGGTAATCAACTGACCGATGCTGAAAAAAAAGATGGATGGAAATTATTATTCGACGGAAGCAGCACCGGAGGCTGGCACACTTATGGTAAAAAGGATATTGGCAGCGCCTGGAAAGCTGACCATGGCACTCTGCACCTCGATGCTTCGAAGAAATCAGGATACCAGACCTCAGGTGGCGGAGATATTGTTACCCGGGATGAGTATGAAAATTTTGACCTGAAGCTTGAATGGAAAATTTCAAAAGGAGGAAACAGTGGGGTGCTTTTCCTGGTTAAGGAATCGCCTGAATATAAAGAATCCTGGAACACAGGTCCGGAAATGCAGGTATTGGATAACGATGGTCATCCGGATGGTAAAATTCATAAACACAGAGCGGGAGATTTATATGATCTGATTGCTTCTTCATCAGAACCGGTTCATACCGTTGGTGAATGGAACGATGTGGAAATTAAACTGGACCATGGCAAACTTGATCTTTATATGAATGGCGTCCATATTGTTTCCACCACGATGTGGGATGCGCAATGGGGCACGCTGGTGAAAAACAGCAAGTTTGCAAAGATGCCCGGATTTGTAAAATACAGATCAGGCCATATTGATCTTCAGGATCATGGTTTTGATGTTTGGTTCCGCAATATCAGGATAAAAAAACTATAATTTATTTATGAAAAAAATACTGGCGATTGCCTTTTTTCCCCTTTCCCTGCTTCTGATCTTGTCTTCAGCAAATCCAATAGCTAAAAAACCGGCCATTCTGATCTTTTCAAAAACCAATGGTTTCCGGCACGAGAGTATTTCTGCCGGCATTGAAGCAATAAAAAAACTCGGAGCCGCCAATGGATTTGATGTGGTTGCTACTGAGGATTCCCTGGCCATTAATAAAAGGAACCTGAAGAAATTTGCTGCGGTTGTTTTCTTAAGCCCGACCGGCAAAGTCTTCGGTCCTGCACAGGAAAAGGCATTTCAGGGATATATTGAACACGGCGGTGGCTATGTAGGTATACATGCCGCCACAGATTGTGAATATAACTGGCCATGGTACGGTAAACTTGCGGGTGCATATTTTAAGGGTCACCCGAGTCAGCAGGAGGCAAAGCTGATCATTGTGGATAAAAACCATCCATCAACTGCAGGTCTTCCGGACAGCTGGGTGCGCAGGGACGAGTGGTATAATTTCAAAGATATAAACCCTGATATCACAGTACTGATCAAGATTGACGAAAGCTCCTATAAGGGCGGAGAAAACGGAGGCGATCATCCCATGGCCTGGTATCATGCATATGATGGCGGCCGTGCGTTTTACACTGAACTAGGACATACCAATGAATCTTTTTCAGATCCATTATACCTGAAACATATTTTGGGTGGCATTCAATATGCGATGGGAAAATGATTTTAAAAGGTTGATGGTAGATAGTTGATGGTTGATGGGAAAGGGTTGATAGTTGATAGTTGATGGTTGATGGATATCAGGTGCGAATTCGCAATTAAAGTCCATCAACCATCAACCATCAACCATCAACCATCAACCATCAACTATCAACTATCAACTATCAACTATCAACCATCAACTCTTTATTCCTACCTTCAATCCTTTATAACCCTATCGACTTCATAAACGCATCCGAATTCGGCTCCCTTCCTAAAAAATGCCTTAGCATATCCATCTCATCTTCACTGCCTGCAACTTCCAGAATGTCTTTCCGGTATCTGAGGCCGGTTTTGGAATCCATCACGCCATTTTTTTCAAATACAGAAAACATGTCTTGTGCAAATACGCGCGACCAGAGATAACCATAGTAATTGGCCCCATATTCGTTGAGATGACCGAAGGATGCTATGAAATGAGTCCCATCAACAAAAGGGTATTGCAGCATGGGGTGCAGGTTTTCGGATACCTTGTTAAGATCCATTCCCTTGATGCTGTCGTATTTATCATGAAAAGTAAAGTCAATCTTTCCATAATAAAGCTGCGACATATAATACAGGCCATCCTGCACATGCTCCGAAGCTTTCATTTTCTGAAAGAGTGATTCAGGCAGCACAGCGCCGGTCTTATAATTTTTGGCAAAAATTTTCAGACAGGGGTACTGCCAACACCAGTTCTCCAGGAACTGCGACGGCGCCTCAACGAAATCGGGTTTCAAACTAAGCGGCTGCGAAGCGATAGATGATCGCACGAGCATGAAATGGACAAGGTGTCCGAATTCATGAAAGAGGGTGATCACGTCATTATGATCGACCAGCGTGGGCTGACCGGCCGCAGCTTCGGGAAAATTACAAAGCAATGCTCCGACGGGAAGAATTTCTCTCCCCCCGACAGATCTTGCCTGACTAATATAAAAGCAGGCAAAATGGGTGAACTTGTTTGCCCTTGGATATAAATCGAAATAGAAGCTTCCGATTTTTTTTCCTTCTTTATACATTTCAAAGGTTTTCACTTTGGCGTACCAGGTGGGTATGCCTGTGGTTTCTTTTACAGTCACGCCCAACAGTCGCTTGTAAACCTCAAACATCCCCCTGATGGTGTTGTTCATCTCGAAATATTCCTTTACCTCGTCAGTATTGAGTTTGTATTTTGTATCCAGCAGGTTTTTTTTATAATAGAACAAATCCCATGCATATATCGAATCCGGAAGTTCAGGATGCATATTGTGTTTGAGGTTTCTGATTTCATTCAGGTCACTGGTTACACTGGGCGCCAGTTTTTCTATCAGGTTATTTTCGAATTCCCAGACATGCTCTGGTGTGGCAGCCATTTTATTCACAAGAGCATATGCCGCATAGCTTCTGTAGCCCAGCTTTTCGGCGGATTTCTGCCTGTAGTAAAGGAGGCTGTCCAGTACCTTAATGTTCTCAGGATAGGCCCGGTTACTGTATTTTACATACATCTGCCTGCGGCTCTGATCTGCGTCAGCATATCGAAGAATATTCTGCGCATTCGGTGTATTAATATATAGAAGATACTTGCCGGAAGGCGTTTTCCATGCTTCCTTCACGTTATCCGGCACGCCGGCAAGCCCAGCCTCGTCATATTGAATACTGTCCGTTGAGATTGCTATATTTTTATTAAATAGCAACCCAAGCTCTGTGAGTTTGTCGCTGATAGCCTGGAGCTCCTGACGCCCGGCACTGTCCAGCTTCATCCCATTATTTTCAAAGAGCCTGATTTGCTCGCCTATGAATTTTTTCTCATTTGGCTTTAGCTGTTTTTCCGACATAGCTGCAAAAGATTTTAGCTTCTTGTATAATTTTTCATTTAACAAAAGCCTGGTCTGGTATTCGGATATTGCCTCGGACCCGTTGTTAGCAGCTGCCCTGGTGCTGTCGTCCGGATTGGATTCGGCAATCAATTCCAGCTTTAAGCCCAGATCATTCAAATCATAGATCAGTTCGTCATAAGCGGCGAGTGTATTTGCATTTCCTGTTTTTGACCGAGCAATTATTTTTTCAATCCTATGGTCTGATAACCGGGTAATATAAGAAACAGCCTGACGGATCGTGGCAGCGTTTACTTTGTTGAAGGAAATAGGTTGGTTCGAATGTATAGTAAGTGGATTATTCGCATCAACCGTTTGGGAGAACAGACCAGGGGCCGATAAAATAAAAATAATGGAGAAAAGAAACTTAAGATGTCGCATAAATCAGGTTTAGGTTCGCAAACTATTAATTTTTCTAAAAGATGGTTTATAACCGTGGCCCAGCGGGTATTTCAGGGGATAACCGGTAAAGCCTCAAGGGAAAAGGAAAAGCCGTCAATTGGTGACGGTCTCTTTATGATTAATGTAAAACATCTTTCAGGGTACGCCTGATTGCCGGCTGCCCGCGTTTTTGATCAATATTGCGGATGACCACTTCCACCCTGCGGTTACATCGTCTTCCCTGTTCTGTTTTGTTATCGCATTTCGGATTGTCCTTTCCAAAACCCCTTGCAATGACCCTGGATCTGTCAACCCCGGCATCGGTGAGCGCATTTGCGACTGCCTGGGCCCTTGCTCTTGACATCCCCTTATTCTGGGACACAGTTCCGATATTATCAGTATAACCATCAATATAAAAACTTGCATTCGGGATTTGTTCATTCATGATTTTGGCGGCATGCACGATAATGTCTACTGACTCGGGCTTGATAGTGGCTTTATTAAAATCAAAGAGTATGTTTTTGAAATCAGCAGTAATCTGCACGGCAATCTTTTCAACCGGGCATCCTTTTGTTGATGCGGGGCCCGGCTGGTCAGGACAAAGATCCTCTTCATCGTTTACCCCATCCCCATCCCGGTCAGGGATCGGGCAACCATGGTATTTGGCTACGCCCGGAACAGTAGGACATTTATCCTGGGCATCAGGGATCCCGTCTCCATCCGTGTCAGGACAACCGTGGAACTGAGGCAGGCCGGGTACAGTTACACAGGAATCTTCTTCGTCGTTTATGCCATCTCCATCCGTATCGGGAATCGGACAGCCATGATATCGAGCCAATCCGGGAACATGCACGCAGGAATCTTCTTCATCGTTTATACCATCTCCATCCGAATCGGGGATCGGACAACCCTGGTACCTCGGCAGACCGGCAACCGTCGGGCATTTGTCAACATCATCGTAAACACCATCCTTGTCTGTGTCCGGTCTGTTCTTTTTCTTATAGGGCATTCCAAAATGAATCCCTACATGGAGGTCCGCTTGTTTGGAATCGTGTACCAGAGCAGATAGCAAACTGCCCGAGCCAACGAAGAAAGGACCGACGCGAAAAGCGATGCCTGCATTAAACTGTGTCATGTCATTATAACTCAATGGAATTTCCACAGTAAACAAGCGGTTCTCCCAGCGCGGAGTAAAACTGTAGGCATTAAAATAATAGAGGTTGAAACCTGAAGGTTTGTTGATGTTTAACTGGGCAGCTAAATTCAATGCGAAACCTCCGGTAATCAGCCAGTCAGCATTGGCCTGTACCGTGCCAGGCAGACTCACCTGATAAGAACTGCTTCGTGGCTGACCCGGAATAAAATATGCCGGTGTTGCGTCCATAACTGCTTTATACTGGCTGATGGATTTACCATTGAACTGGCTGAGGTTAAACCTGTTTCCCGGAGGAATATCCAAAGAATAGTTAGCCGCTGAATTACTGCTCTTATTGAATTTGATCACGCCCAGGTCAAGCAGGGCTGCACCGATCCGAATTTTATATTTATTGGCGAATCGGTCGGATTCATACATGGAGTAATCTACTGCCGGCCGCCATTCATAAACAAATCCAAGGTCCCCGCCAATCCCGCTTCCGTTGGATTCAAAAAAATCACCGAATTTATAATTATAGAAATTATTACCTGTTGTACTCAATGAAAGTGTGCCCGAAGTGGGGCCCGTGATATAAGTACTCGTGCCGCCAATCCCGATGGTGCCTGTGAGACTGTTCATGGCGAAATAGGAATCTGCGGTTCCTGAAAGATATTTCAGTGTAATTCCAGCTTTAAGAAAACTATTGCTGCCCGGATCAGTAAGTACACGCGCAGCGGAACCGCCGATTTCCGTCCAGCCCGTTGCATGAATAACCGCGTTATTAGAATTAAAATTGCCTGGTGAAACAATACCAGGCTGTGTAGCATCCAGCACCGCGGTTACCAGGTTGCCATTCACATCCTTTGCATTTGCAAAAACCCGCGAGCGGGTGGTGAACGCTACAGAAGTCCTTGGACCCAGGCTGAGCATAAACGAAGGACCGAATACATCTGCATAAGAAAGACTGTTGATCTTTTCATTTCCCCGGAGCAATTTGGATTTCAGTGAATCAGCGTTGAGGGACCGGGAAATATCATCAAACTTAAGGCCCGACTGATCGTTACCAACAAATCCGTTGAAGGCAAACACATTCACGTCCCATTTAAACCTGCTGTCTGCAATACTCGCGGGATTAAAAAAAACTCCATTTACACCAGTATAATTCCCTGTGCGGTATCCGGGAAAGGTCTGAGCCATTGCGTTAAAACCCAATGCCACCACAGGCAAAAAAAATAAATAACGTTTCCCCATTGTGTCAGGTGTTTTCATACGGCCGGAAGCGCATAACCATTATGGTAAGACTTCATCAAATATTCCTTATTCACATCCTCATCTGTGAATTTATCTCCTGTCCATGTTAGCCTTTTGCCGCTGCGAAAGCTGATATTTCCGAGTTGTGCAACTGTGGCTACCAGTGCGCCCGCTTCAATGGAACAATGCAGGTCTTCCATTTTCCTCGAGCGAACCACATCTGTAAAATTCTTCCAGTGATTAAGCAGGCCGTCATCCACCGGTTTCATCATCGGTTTACCGATTTTATTTTTACTGAGGGGTTCATCAATCACTTCCCAACCATGTCTGCTCACAACCAGTGTCGCATTATTTCCGATGAAAGCAATACCGTGGTCCAATCCAAAATCTCCATTGCCGATACCAATCGCATGATCCCATAACACATTGAAATGGTCGAATTCAAATAAAGTCATCAGGGTGTCTGGTGTTTCCTGGTACAGTTCCGGGTAAGCAAAGTCACCCCCCATCGCCGAAATGGTTTTAGGCGTACCGGCTTTCATTCCCAATAGAGCATAATCCATCAGATGCACGCCCCAATCGGTCATCAGTCCGCCGGCATAATCCCAGAACCAACGGAAATTGAAATGAAACCGGCTTGAATTAAAAGTTCGCATGGGTGCCGGGCCCAGCCACATTTTGTAATCAACACCAGCAGGAGGAGCAGAATCCGGCACTACAGGGCCCGGTTTCATCCAGTCCTGGTAACACCATACTTTCACTGTACGGATATTTCCCAGTAGCCCGGAGTGCACAAAAGCAACAGCATCCTGAAAATGTTTTTCACTTCGCTGCCATTGACCGCCCTGCACTACCCTATTGTATTTTTTCTGAGCCGCTACCATTGCGCGGCATTCACCGATAGAATTTCCGACCGGCTTCTCAACATATACATCTTTTCCCGCCGCGCATGCATTCATCATAATGAGCGCGTGCCAGTGATCAGGTGTTCCGATGATTACCGCATCCACATCTTTATTGTTCAGCAACTCACGATAATCCCCATAGGTTTTTACTTTGGAAGTATTCACATTCATTTTTGCGAGATCGGACATTCTTTTATCCAATACATTTCTATCCACATCGCACAAGGCAACTACGTTTACTCCGGGTTGTTTCAGCGCTGCGCTAAGATCCGACCATCCCATACCATTGATCCCGATCGCCCCGATATTTATCTGATCACTGGCAGCGGGTTTACGACCGATAGATCCGAATGCGGATGAATGAATAGATGAGGCGATCATGGAGCCACCGGCAACAAATGAAGCCTGTTTAATAAAAGAACGGCGGGATTTCATTCGATAATAATTTTAATGATGAACAATTTTGTTTAACCGGAAATATAATAAGAGCCATACCATCCTGCTCCGATCATGGGCGCCTTGTCATTCAGCAGCAATTTAACCGGAACTTTCTTAATAAGATCCTGCATACGGTCGCAGTCAATCAGGTTGTCATAAAAATCCGGCTGTTTCAGCAAAGGAACGATTTTGGGCGGAATGCCTCCGGCAAGGAAAAGACCGCCAGTAGCTTTCATTTTCAAGATGAGATTGGCAGACTCCCTGGCCAGATACCTGACAAAAATTTTCATTGCCTCCATGCAAACAGCATCTGATCCGGAAACCGCGGCTTCACTGATCACCGCCGAAGGATCATCATTTTTAAATGCATCGGTAACTCTTGTATTTACAGGACGATTTTTGATCTGGCATAAAAAATTATAGATATCGTGGATGGCAGGTCCTGCGATCACACTTTCCCAGCTCACCACTTTAAATTTTTCGAGCAGGAAATCGTGCATTTCCAGATCCTCTTCGTTCCGGCAGGAAAAATCGGCATGTCCCCCTTCTGTAGCAAAAGGATGATGCACTTCACCATCCCAGTATAAACCGGCTTCACCCAGACCTGTGCCAGGGGCAAGAACGGCCATATTTCCCTGAATTGAAGGCTCCCCCGGGTGCAGGACCAGGAAATCCTTTTCTTCCATGCCGGCGAGACCGTAGGCCGTCGCTTCCAGGTCATTGATCAGGGCGATTTGTTGAATCCCGGTAGCAGTGCTGATCTCTTTTTTGTCGATATGCCAGGGAAGATTGGTAATCTCCGCATGCCCTTCGAAAACCGGTCCGGCCACTCCAAGTGAAACCCTCTCCGGCCTGGAGTCCGGATTTTCCTGAAGAAACTGTTGGAGGATTTTAATTACGGAAGGATATTGGGCGGAATGGTAGGTAGATGTTTTGATCAGGTTGATGCGATCGGTTGTAGCTTCAAAAATCGCCAGGTTAGCCTTGGTGCCTCCCACATCACCTGCCAGAACGCAGACCTTTTTGCCGGATAACAAAGGACGACCCGGAAATGCGAGCGAAATTTTGGAAGGATCAGCCATGAACGGGTAGGTTGAAAATCGAATGTAAACGATTGGGATCAAAAAACCTCAGGGCTGAAGGCGGGAGCCGTCAAATTTTTCCCAAAACGGGAAAAAGATTTTCAGTAAACGGGCATGCCGGGACTTATGAATTCAAATCAAAAAACAAAAAAAAAGCCAGTGTAGACACACCGGCCGTGAGAAAACTTCAGTTATGATAATCACTGGGATAATAACGGTTGCTTTTAGAATATTATTATCTCAGGGGCTGCAAAAACTTCCCCCATCCTGTTACAACCATACCAAGGGACGAATTCTTGAAATCATAAGAAAAACATGCATCGCGCAGGGACTCTTCAGGTTTTCATTCAAAGAAGAGAAGGCTCAGCATGTGGCCTGTTTCCCGTTTTCAGTGTATAAATAATCCTGAGAAAAAAGCGTATCTATTTGATAATTTTATCAGATGAATAATAATGACAGAATGATTTCCTTTAAGGAATTGAAAGAATCAGATCTGGACCTCATGAAGAAATGGTTAAATACCGAATTTGTCAGGACCTGGTATGGAAAAAGACTATGGTCTTATGAAGATTTAGTTAGTGAATACCTGCCCATGATCAGGAGGCAAGACCCAACGGATGGCTTTATAATATATGTCGGACAAACCCCTGTTGGATACATACAAACCTATTTAATAAAGGACAACCCTGATTATAGCAGGTATGTGCAGGTCGGAGACGATGTTGCCGGTATGGATTTATTTATTGGCGAAAAAGGTTTTTTTCATAAGGGATTCGGCGTGATAATAATGGTAAAGTTTTTGGCTGATGTGGTCTTTAAGAAAGAATTCGTCCAAACCTGCATCGTCGGTCCTGAACCAAAAAATCAGGTTGCCATAAAAGCATACAAGAAAGCCGGCTTTAAATATCTGAAAACAATTCAAATTCCAGATGAGGATGAACCTGAATACCTGATGGAAATAAAAAAAACAGGGGTTTAATATCCCTGATAACTACCTTTGCTTAGTGATCAAGCAAATTCCGGTCATACTATTACTTATTGGCTTTCTGGGACAGACATTCAGCAAGTGCCTTATTTTTTTCAATTACCAACTGAAAAAAAATTACATCGCTACCTTTCTTTGCGAGAACAGGGACAAACCGGAAATGAAATGCGAAGGTAAATGCTACTTATGCAAACGTTTTAAAGGTGAGGATAAAAAAGAAAGGGAAAATCCGGAACGAAAAAGTGAAAATAAATTTGAAATCATATCCTTTGAAGCGCGTCTTGCAATCTCTCATCCAGCATTCAAATCAATAAGCTTTAACTATCCTCATTTCCAGGAGCACGTCTTCGACTCCTATACAGTTGATTTTTTCCATCCGCCGCAGAGCTGATAGGCTTTTCCTTTTTGGCCTTTACTGAAAATCATTTAATAAACACCATTAGAGTTGCTGTTTTCAGCTATAGCAGAGTCGCTGCCGCACAAACAGATGATCCGGCTGCATGTCCAATTTCTCAAGCTGTTACAGACATGATCGTTTGGGGTTGTAAATTATCGGGTATGGATCCCGGTTAAAATCGAATAAATCGATGCTGAACACAATCACTTTAGGAAAAATGACCATTTCCATTGTACCCTTATTCTGTTTTTTATCTTCATACTCACAGGCAATAATCAAGGGGAAGGTAATTGACAGGATATCCGGGGAGCCGCTTGAATATGCCATTATTTCGGCTGTCCCTAAAGGGAAAACGGCTATTACGGACCAGCAGGGGAATTTTGAAATGCATGTTATGCTACCAGTGGACTCCCTCCGGATTTCCTTTGTGGGGTATGAACCGCAAACGCTTGGAATCCAAAAATCGGTTCATCCTTATCTGATTGAATTGAAGCGGGGATCGGTGGACCTGAAAGCGGTTACCATTCAACCCCTTCCCAATAATGCGTCTTTCAGCACCATTAGCAGTATCGATCTGAACCTTCACCCGGTTAACTCAGCGCAGGATCTGATGCGCCTGGTACCGGGACTTTCTCTTATGCAACATCAGGGTGGTGGTATCGCAGAACATATTTTTTTCCGCGGATTCGATGCGGATCATGGGACCGATGTCAGCGTATCCGTGGATGGCATGCCGCTCAACCTGGTTTCCCATGCGCATGGCCAGGGTTTCTCCGATCTGCATTTCCTGATCCCGGAGCTGGTTACGAACCTTGAGTACGGAAAGGGCCCTTATTACAGTGATCATGGGGATTTCACGACGGCCGGATATCTTGGTTTCAAAACAGCGGATGTACTCAATAAAAGCGAAGTAAAACTGGAAGCAGGAGAATTCAATACGGGCAGAGTGATGACGGCCATCAACCTGTTAAGTAATAAAGCGCAGCAACGCGGGGAAAACGCTTACATCGCGGGAGAGGCCATTTATACTGACGGGCCATTTGATTATGCTCAACATTTTAACCGGGCAAATCTTTTTGGAAAATACAGTGTAAACCTATCCCGGAAAACCCGGTTAAAAATCACAGTTTCAACTTTTAACAGCCTTTGGCGTTCTTCCGGCGAAATTCCTGCACGAGCCGTATCCGAAGGTCTCATCAGCCGTTGGGGCTTTATAGATAGTGCCCAGGGAGGAAATACTGCCCGCACTACGGCCATAATCCGTTTCAATTCTGAACTATCCGATAAGCTGACTATGGAGAATCAGGTCTATTATACGCATTACTTCTTTAATTTGAATTATGACGAAACATTTTTCGCAAACGACAGCGTCAACGGAGATCAGCTAAGGCAAAGGGAATCCAGGGATCTGTATGGATATAACGGAAAGCTTTCTCATCATGCTTATTTCAAAAACGGTGCAGAGCTTACCTCGTCTGCGGGTCTCGGATTTCAAATAAATAATATCCACGGCAGCGAGCTCAGCCATACAAAAAATTATAACGACGTACTGGACTACCTCCAACATGGAAATGTGAGGGAGTGGACCTCAAATACTTATCTGGATGAGAACTACAGAACCGGTAAATGGGTTCTCGATGCCGGAATACGCCTGGATTATCTCCATTTCAACTATTTGGATTTCCTGAATCCCCCGCAGGCCGCTATCGGGAAGGGCATTGTCAGTCCGAAGCTGAATATTGAATATACATTCAATGAGAAACTGCAGTTGTATGCAAAAACAGGAAAAGGGTTTCACTCCAACGATGCAAAAGTAGTTGCCGAAAATAAGGGGATTGATGTTTTGCCCGCGGCATACGGAGCGGAACTTGGCATAAATTGGAAACCCGTTCCTCAATTGTACCTCAATGCCTCAGTTTGGTATCTGTTCCTGCAGCAGGAATTCGTATACAATGGAGATGATGGAACATTTAGCCCGGGCAATCAAACACGAAGAGAAGGAATTGATTTCTCTGCGCGGTACGAGTTCATTAACTGGCTGTATGCAGACTTTGATATTAATCTCTGCAAGGCGAGAGATATCAAAGCGGCTAAAGGCGATGACTATCTTCCCCTCTCTGTTCCATTTTACAGTACAGGAGGGCTTTATTTCAAATTTTCCAATGGGCTGAACGGAGGTTTGAGTTACCGGTATATGAAGGACCGGCCGGCCAATGAAGACAATTCCCTCGTGGCAAAAGGATATTTTCTTACGGATCTGAGTGCCAATTATACGAAACGAAAATATGAAGTGGGGCTGGAAATACAAAACCTGTTCAATACAAGATGGAGGGACGCTCAATATGAAGTGGTATCAAGGTTGAAGAATGAGCCGCAGCCTGTTGATGACATAAGTTTCACGCCGGGCATGCCTTTCTTTGGAAAACTAAAATTCGCATTGTTTTTTTGATTTATAATTCCGGTGGACTGCACTGGGTTCGAACCAGTGACCTCTGCTCTGTCAAAGCAGCGCTCTGAACCAGCTGAGCTAGCAGTCCGGATTGGGCTTCACGCTATTTAGGAGCATAAGCTGCACAACCTCTGATACAATATCAGGGACCAAAAATAGGGGTAAAACCAATGCCAAAGACTGTATTAAAGGACGAGAGGCCTTTTCACTTTATAAAGTGCTTAATAAACCCCATTCAATTGAGGAGTTACTGTAGGCGACCCATCAACAACTTTCTTAAAATTGCTGCCATCAATAGCGCAGGTATAAATGTATACATCCGGATTCGGCGTAGCGCCATCCTTTAACTCCAGGACAATAGTTTTACCATCAGGAGATAACCGGGAGGACCCATCGAAGGAAAGTCCCGCAGGAAGGGTCAGAGGAACTGAATGTGGATTAGATCCATCCAGGTTTGATAACCATAGCTCTGTCGTGGGGTTGGCAGTATGTGGATTGCTGATGATCGTATAAAGAATCAGGTTTAGCTGTGTCAGACCTGTAGTTGTTGCTGTTTGAGCCATTGCGGATTTTCTGCAGCTAATCTGAAATATGGCTACCGCCAAAGAAAAGATTACTAATACAAGAGAACCCATTAAAATCTTTTTCATATTCTTTTTTTTGAGTTAATGAGGGTGGGGTAAAAATTTATTGATTTATAACGGTGAGACTGTTAAACTAATAAATAATTGTCATGGAAACAAGCCCGGAAAGTCTGCAGCACGCCTCATTAGGGGTTATTTTTCACCCTTTCTTCTATCTAATTCTTTCTGAATCAGTGCCAGTTCGCGCCCCGTTTGGCCGCTGAGCGAACTATTCTCCTCGGCCCTGCGCATAAGATAGGGCACTACATCTTCAATCGGCCCAAAGGGCAGGTATTTGCTTACAGAACATCCAGCCTTGGCCAGGTTGAAAGTAATATTATCGCTCATGCCGTAAAGCTGTGAAAAATGAACATGCGGGTGATTAAGCGGGAGCTCCCTTTCCAAAAGCAGTTGTGTAGCGTAGAGGTTGCTGTATTCATTATGACTGGCAATGATAACCGAAATATGGTCCAGATGATCCATGCAAAAAGCAACTCCCGAATTATAATCGCGATCCGTTGCCTCCTTGTCTTTCTGAATGGGAGAAGTGTAATGACAGGCTTGCGCCCTTTCCCTCTCCTTCTCCATATAAGCTCCTCTCACCAGCTTTACACCCAGTACAAAATCCTTCAAGAGGGCCGCTTCAAGCATATCTTTTAAAAATGAGAGGCGGTCGTGGCGATACAATTGTACAGTATTAAATACGATTACTTTTTCTTTGTTGAACTCCGCCATCATCTGAATGCTGAGCACATCCACAGGATCCTGTATCCAGGTCTCTTCAGCATCTACAAGTATCCCCACGTCTTTCGCTGCCGCCACTTCACAGATCTGGTGCATCCTGGCCTGAACTCTTTTCCACTCATCGAATTCAGCTTCAGTAAATGATGCCAATGCCGAAGCGTACCGCTTCATGAGCGGCCCCGATGCCGAATCCAGGGAACTGTCGAGTTTTTCCAGTAATTCAAATCGGGCAAACCCTGTCACTTTAATACTGACGAATGGAATATTTGATTGGGAAGAAGCATAGTTGATAACCCTGATAAATTCCACGCATGCATGGTCAAAACCCGTTTCCCCATCGTCGCCTCCTTCAACCCCATAATCCAGAATTGCCTGCACGTGAAAGGAGGCTAGTTTCCGCGCGATCGATGCTGTTTGTTCCAGCGTTTCGCCACCTACGAATTGGGAGAAGATCGTATTGCGTATAATTCCTTTGATTGGAAGCCTGGCCCGGATCGCCCAGGGCGTTATCCTGATTCCCCATTTCACGAGGAGGGCATTGCCCATGCTCCGGAAAAGAAAACGTGCTTTTTTAAGTTCGGCATCGGATTTATATTCAAAAGCGTTTTGTGTATTATCAAAGGAAACAGGGGAAGCAATCATGGATGATATTTGACGGTTGACGGTTGACCGTTGACCGTTGACGGATTTCAGGTGCGAATTCGCACTTAAAGTCCGTCAACGGTCAATCGTCAACTGTCAACTCTTCTCAATTCAGCAAATTTAACAGAAAACTCCATAACCAATTATTGCTTATTTTCGGCCCTCTACGAATGAAAATTACGCAAACCAGTATTTATAAGCTGAGTATCCCGATGCATCCATTCAGCATCGCGACAGGCACAATGCACTATGCGCAGAATCTTTTCATAAGGATTCAATCAGACGAAAACATATCGGGTGTCGGTGAATGTTCCGCTTTTCCCATGATCACGGGAGAGACACAATCCACTTGCTACGAAATGGCCAAAGAGTTCGCCGCTTTGTGGAAGAATAAGGATCCGCTGGACATACCGTCCCGTATGGCCGAACTGCATGCCTTCACCGCTTTTAACGCAACGGTTAAAAGTGCATTTGACATGGCTTTGTACGATATTTCGGCTAAGACAGAATCCATTCCGCTTTATAAATATTTACACGGAATGCGGAAACCAATGGAAACAGATCTCACCATCGGTATCCAGGAACCGGCGGCCATGGCAGCTTCCGCAGTTGAATTCGTGAAAAAAGGAGTCAGGATCATTAAGATTAAACTTGGAAAAGACCCGGCACATGATACTGCATGCGTAAAACAGATCCGTAAGGCTGTAGGTGAATCTGTTCAATTGCGGATAGACGCAAACCAGGGATGGGATTTCGAAACGGCAAAAACGACCTTGGCAGAAATGGGCAAATATGATATACAGTTTTGCGAACAACCCATGCGGCAATGGAATGACCATCTTATGCCTGAATTGAAAGCATGCTCGCCCGTAAAAATAATGGCGGATGAAAGTGTATTTGACCACCATGATGCACTTCGCCTGATCCGGGCCGGCGCATGCGATTATGTAAATATCAAATTTGCAAAATCCGGCGGCATATTGGAAGCGCTGAAAATAAATCAGGTTTGTGCGGAACACCGGGTTCCGTGCATGATGGGCGGTATGCTTGAAAGCCGGCTTGCACTCACTGCCTTTGCACATTTTGCCAGTTCCCAGGATAATATTGAATTCTATGATATGGATACCTGTCTGCTCGGACATAAGATCGATCCCGTGACCGGTGGGATAAAGTACCATGCGTATTTTTTAGAGTTGCCGGAATCTCCCGGAATAGGTGCTGATATAGAACCGGGGTTTTTAAACGGATGCGAGCAAATCAAAATATAAAATCAAGTATAGATCCAATGGAAAAAGCACCACGAGAATCACAGATCATCATGACAGAGCTCGTTCTTCCGAACGATACTAATGTGTTTGGAAAGCTGATGGGCGGCCGGTTGTTGTACTGGATGGATATTGCAGCCGCTCTATGCGCAACCAAACACTGCAATACAGCGGTAGTGACGGCATCCGTAGATAATATTTCGTTTGAAAATCCCATCAGTCTGGGAAACGCAGTCCATATAGAAGCCAAGCTGACGCGGGCTTTCACCACTTCGATGGAAATTCATCTTAGCGTATGGGGCGAGGATTTCCTGAGCCGGCAAAGGTATAAAAGCAACGAAGCTTATTATACTTTCGTTGCATTGGACAGCGATCGAAGGCCCATACCCGTTCCGGGAATAGTTCCTGAGAGTGAGATAGAGAAAAAATTGTTTGATGGCGCCTTAAGGCGCAGGCAACTCAGACTCGTCCTGGGCGGAAAAATGAATCCTCAGGACGCAGAGGAATTAAAAGCACTTTTTACCCAGTCCCGGCCCTGAGTAAGATGAACAGTCAGCGGTTAAAATGGAATTATGCTTTTAAAAAACAAATACATTATTCTTTATGGAATAGTCCTGGCAGGCATTATTGCGCATTCTGTTTACCGGGATATCCAGCTGGAAAAACAGTATCCGGGTGATTTACGTAACCGTGTGGTGGGTGCACGTTTGCAGAAAGACGGGAAGCTACCTTATTTTTATTTCTGGACCCCGCGGGATGGCACACGTTATGTGGATCCTGGCAACCGTAACCAAAGCAGCGCTTTCCTTTCAAATATAACTGCAAGTCCCTTCTTCCACCAATTACTATATCCTCTCTGTGATCTGCCACAGCGAACCATTTCCAGGATCTGGATGTGGCTTCAGTATTTTTTCCTTGCCGGCATGGTTTTAATGATCTGCTCATTAACGGGAGATCATGCAAAGCGATTAGTTATCTCCGGTGTTGCTGTTTTATTTACGATAACAGAGGCATGGAAAAACTTGATTTCCGCGGGGCAGATTTATTTGTTTGTCGCTTTGTTGATTTCCTGCATCATCGCGGGCCTGGTCAATAATAAAAAACCAGGGATAATATTTGCCAGCCTTTGTGCAGTCGCACTGGTGCTCTGCCGCCCGATTGCCCTGGTGGTTTTTATTCCGTTTTTGGTTCAGTATAAAAAGCACATCCTATTTCTATTGGCCTCGATTTCAGGGTTGGCATTGTATATATTGTTTGTTTTATTTACACCATACGAGAACACCCTTTGGAAGTCATATTACCGTGCGGTCGAAATGCATGCGCAATATCATCAGCATCCGCTGCCTGAATCGGAAATTCCTCGCGGACCCCGGGTTGCTCAGGAAGAAGGATTTGATTTTTCGGAGATTGAAAAAAATGCAGAAGAACACCCGATCACAATAGATTCCGAATGTGGAAACGCATTTCTCTTTTATGAATATTTTTTCCATAGAAAAATGCCGATAAGCATGATGGGCATACTTTCAGTCATTTTAGTCATATCCTTGTGCGGAGCTTTCTTTTATGTTTCCGGCAAACATCCCCCCCAGCCATTGCAGATAATGATCCTCGGATTCCTATTATATTTGATCGCTGAGTTCTTTAGTCCGATTCATCGCCATCAATACAATACCGTGCAATGGTTCCCGGTTGTTTTGGCTGGATTGTTATTGTTGAAGGATTGGAGAAAGACCGCCTCCCTACTGCTTTTTCTTGGGCTGCTGCTTAATATTATCAATATTCCCTGGATACTTATGCGGCATACACTCGGAGAACTGTGCTGGCTCCTCGGTCTCCTGATCATCGTTTATACTATACCGGAAAACCAAACCGCATGGAAACAGCAATCATAATGGGGGCAGGACCGGCCGGACTTACTGCTGCCTTCGAATTGCTAACCAGGACCGGTATCAGGCCCATAATCATTGAAATGGATTCACAGGTGGGCGGACTTTCCAAAACCATAAACTACAAAGGAAATTTAATTGATATCGGGGGCCACCGGTTCTTTTCCAAATCGCAAATGATAACAGACTGGTGGTTAAAATTCCTCCCATTGGATAATCCTGGCGGAAATGAACCGGTTTCCATTGCCTATCAAAACCGGACCGCATCCATCGGGGTGGGTTCAGCAGGAACGGCCTCCACCGACGGGAAAATGCTGGTCAGACAAAGAAAATCACGCATCTATTACGACCATGCATTCTTTGACTATCCTCTAAGCCTTAATGCAAAGACAATCCGGAATTTTGGAATCCGCAAGCTCAGCAGGATTGCATTTACTTACGCGCAGACAAAATTATTCCCCCGAAAAAAAGAATTGAATCTGGAAGATTTTTTTATCAACCGCTTTGGCAATGAATTATATACCACATTCTTTAAAGGATATACTGAAAAAATCTGGGGAGTATCCTGCAGGGATATTCCGGCCGACTGGGGGTATCAGCGCATTAAGGACCTGAACATCGGAAAGGCCATTCTCCAATCGATCAGTTCTGTTTTCAAAAAAAATAAGACCCTGACCCAGAAAAAAATCAGTACCAGTCTCATTGAACAATTTCTTTACCCTGAAAAAGGGCCCGGGCAAATGTGGGAGGCTGTTGCCAGGAGAATAGTAGAGCTTGGCGGTGAAATCCGGCTTGGTAGCTGTGTGAAAAATATAAACACGGATAATGGCAACAGGATAAGATCTGTAAGTTGTGAAGAAATCTCTTCGGGCCAGACTAACGAAATTGAAGGAAATTATTTTTTCTCAACTATACCTGTTAAATACCTGATCAAAGGAATAAACGGCACTGAGATTCCTGAAATGGTTAGTCAAATCGCGGCCGGACTTCAATACCGTGATTTCATCATTGTAGGACTGCTATTCAAAAAACATATGGAAAATGTTGAAGAAAGTATAAGCACGTTGACCGATAACTGGATTTATTTACAGGATCAGCATCTGCAGGCGGGAAGACTTCAGATCTTCAATAACTGGAGTCCTTTCATGGTTAAGGATGAGGATACGGTGTGGATAGGACTTGAGTATTTTTGTCACGATACAGATCCGATCTGGAACAATGAACCCGCGGATACCATTCAGCTGGCACTGGAAGAGATAAAAAAAACCGGATTGATCCGTGGAGAAATTCTGCTCAATGCAACTGTGATTAAAGTGCCCAAGGCCTATCCTTCCTATATCGGCAGTTACGATCAATTCCACCTGCTCCAGGGCTTCCTGGACAGGTTTGAAAATCTTTATCTCATTGGCCGCAACGGGATGCACCGGTATAACAATGCGGACCACAGCATGATGACCGCCATTACCGCTGTCGAAAATATTATTCACGGGCAAAGCAGCAGAAGCAATATCTGGGCGGTGAATATGGAGCAGGAGTTTCATGAGGAAAGGGGAAAGCGTTGATGGTTGATAGTTGATAGTTGATGGATTTTAATTCCGAATCCTCATCTGATATCCGTCAACCATCAACCATCAACCATCAACCAAAAAAAGCCCGTTTGCAATTGCAAACGGGCTTGATATTTAAAAATGAAGAAAATCACTTCCCTTCCTCGTTGCCGCCTTTTTCTTCCTGTTTCAGTTTCTCTTTGATTTCTGCAAGGGTACCGAGATCGCCGAGCGTGGGTTTTTCAACTTTGCTCTGGATATTCTTTACGACCTTGCGGGTTTTATCTGCCTCCGTTTTTGCTTCTTTGCGGGCGGTATCCTTTTCATCGGCTCTTGCCTGTTCCCAGATACGTGTATGTGATAACACGATCCGTTTTTCATTGCGATCAAATTCGATCACCATGAACTGGGAGGTTTCATCTCCCTGCACCTGCTTGCCGTCTTCTTTTGCAAGATGACGGTTGGGAGCAAATCCTTCCAAACCATAAGGAAGCTGAACGAGTGCGCCTTTATCGTCTTTGCGAATGACGGTTCCTTCATGAATGGTTCCGATGGCAAAAGTATTCTCGAGTGCATTCCACGGATCTTCTTCCAGTTGTTTATGACCCAGCTGCAGCTTGCGGTTATCCTTATCAATGCTCAGGATCAGCACATCGATATGCTGGCCGACCTTGGTATATTCAGAAGGATGGTTAAATCGTTTCAGCCAGCTCAGATCGCTGATATGGATCATGCCTCCGATGCCCGGTGCAAGTTCTACAAACACACCGTAAGGTGTAATATTCTTCACGAGGCCGTTGTGCTTGCTGCCCTGCGGAAATTTGGTTTCAATAGTACTCCACGGATCTTCACTGAGCTGCTTGATGGAAAGGCTCATTTTGCGCGCGTTCTTGTCGAGCGTCACAATCCGGGCCTGATGTTCATCTCCCAGCTTAAAGAATTCCTTTGCATTGATCGGCGTATTGGCCCAGGTGATTTCGCTCACGTGCACTAATCCTTCCACACCGGGCATGATTTCGAGAAAAGCGCCATAGTCTTCTATGTTTACTACCCTGCCCTTCACGATTTCT
This sequence comes from uncultured Chitinophagaceae bacterium, assembly GCA_963705005.1. Classification (GTDB taxonomy): domain Bacteria; phylum Bacteroidota; class Bacteroidia; order Chitinophagales; family Chitinophagaceae; genus Puia. The sequence continues at coordinate 698,774 of CAVPIO010000004.1, read as the reverse complement.
CCTTCTCTGATATTTTCAGGAAGTACGTCCCAGGGATGCGGTGTAAGTTGTTTCAGGCCGAGGCTGATGCGTTTTTTTCCATCATCGAAGTCGAGAACCACAACCTGTAGTTTCTGATCGAGTTTAAGCACTTCGCTGGGATGGCTGATCCTGCCCCAGCTGATATCGGTAATATATAAAAGGCCATCGAGTCCGCCCAGGTCCATGAATGCCCCGAAGTCAGTAATATTCTTAATGGTTCCTTCCAGCACCTGTCCCTTTTCCAGCTTGCTCATGATCTCGGCGCGCTGGGCTTCAATATCACTTTCGATCAGTGCTTTATGGGAAACCACGGCATTCTTGATCGCATCATTCACTTTCACCACCTTGAATTCCATGGTCTTGCCGACAAACTGATCGTAGTCGGTCACGGGCTTCACATCGATCTGTGATCCCGGAAGGAAGGTTTCCATTCCAAAAACATCAACGATAAGTCCGCCCTTGGTTTTGCTGGTAACGGTACCAGTAACCACTTCTCCGGTTTTGTGAATTTCAACAATGCGTTCCCAGGCCCTTGTGATGCGTGCCTGCTTGCGGCTTAGGTGAAGATGACCTTCGCGGTCCTCTTTTTCCATCACCATTACTTCCACTTCGTCCCCGCTTTTCAGGTTGGGGATGTCGCGGAATTCATTCAGTGAAACCAGGCCATCACTTTTGAAACCGATATTCACCACCACATCGGTTTTTGTGACGCCGACCACGAGACCTTTAATCAGCTCCCCGTCGGTGATCGTAACAAAAGTGTTGTCATACACATGATCGTACTTTTCTTTTTCTTCTTTGGTGTAGGCAGCGACGTTTCTTTTGTCGATGGTCCAGTCGAAATCGTCGTGTTTTGTAGGCGCCGGATGAGCCGGCTTTCCGTTTGCGACAGGTGCATTTGTTGTCGCTGCAGCTGTTGCCGTGTCGGCAACGGGCTCCTGTCCTTCAGCGTTTGAGTTAAGAATGTTGTTTTCTTCCATATAAATAAAAACCCCGAAGATTTTAAATCGGGGTTGCAAAAATACGAAAAAAAGGATAAAAAACGAAGACAGCTTTTCGCTCCAATGGGTTCAACCCCACCCCCGATTTTTTGATTTCAGCGAATCCTTCTACATTTGCCGCCCGCCCGGGTGGCGAAATTGGTAGACGCACTGTGTTCAGGTCGCAGCGTGGGAAACCATGTGCTGGTTCGAATCCAGTCCCGGGCACTAAAACCTCCTCGATGAAATCGAGGGGTTTTTTATTTAGGAAGCGTTCAAAGCTTACTTTGCTAAGCGGACAAAATGAAAAAGTCCAATCACGCGAAGTGTGATGAGGTTTTTGTACAGCCCTTCCCATCTATGGGTCACTTTGATTTCAGACTTACCCCGGACAACGACTATATCTTCCTCGAGGTAAATCCATCGGGCCAGTTTCTCTTTATGGAACTGGATGACCATAAACTTGAGATTTCGTCATCCGTTGCAAACCTTTTAATAAGGGGAATTCCTGACCCGTGATCAGAAAATAATACATTAATCTCAACCCTATTACTGATCATCTTTACTCCAAGCTTAAAAACGCTGGCAGATCTTCCAGTAAAATATAACTTTGCCTGGAAAAAGAAAGGAATTGTGAAGAAGTGAATATTAAACTCAACATTTGATTGCTGCTTAATCTCATGACACATATTTGACACACAAACCTTACAAAATATTGAATCTCAGGACGGAAGGAATGCAATCCCGGGCTCGAAAAGACTCCTATAATCAGTTGATTATCAGGAGTTTTTGCATTCTTAACACGCTTTTTATCAACAGTTTTTTACGCTTATCCACACTAAAAAGTTCCCATAAAGTTCCCACAGAAGTTCCCACACTTATGAAGCAGAGTTTGTGGCATGGTTATAAACAATAATTTATGACAATCGAGGAGAGAAAATCTGCCACTGGAAAGAAAACTTATTATTGTTTTATTTGGGGGCATGCTGCTTCAGAGAAAATGAGTGCTGGAATTTTTACTTACACGAAACCAAAAACTCAAATTGAAAAAAATCACAACAAGGAAGCTTTGGCTATGCTTGAAATCAAAAAATCTCAATTGGTGATTGATCGCCAGTCTGTGGGCACAGGTTTTATGCCCACCCATCAATACAAAAATAATTTTATAGACTTCTATGATGATTTTGTTGAAAAAAATGTGCGTAAAGGAAAACGCCATCTAGCAACAGTTTTACACATTTCAAAACATTTATTGATAAAAATGAAATGAAAAAATCCAACTACTGCTTTGACTGCCCGGAAGCTTATAGTAAGAAGTGTCCACCAGCCAATTCTGCCATGCAATTCCCCGGGCTCATTCAGACCGCAGGCTAATCACCGGATTCGAAACCGCTGCTCGTACCGCCTGCAGACTCACTGTTATTAACGCGATCAGTAATGCAATGCCACCAGAAAGGACAAATAGCCATCCGCTAATTTCAGTTCTGTAAGAAAACCCGCTAAGCCAGTTATTCATCACTATCCATGCAATGGGTGATGCGATAACAATGGAGATGCCCACCAACTGAATGAATTCCTTTGAAAGCATGCCAACTATTTTTCTCTCGCTTGCTCCCAATACCTTGCGAATACCAATCTCTTTCCGCCTTCGCTGGGCGGTAAAAGCAGCAAGGCCAAAAAGCCCCAGGCAGGAGATCAGGATCGTAAGGCCCGCAAAATATTTTGACAACACTGCCATTTGATTTTCTGACGCGTATTGTTTCTGGAAAACCTCATCCAGGAACACATAATCCAATTTAAATCCAGGATTGAAAGTCGCATAATATTTTTCGATCCGGTCAAGCGTTTCCTTTTCCCCGCCTGCTGCAATCCTTACAATGGTTCTGTACCATCCATTCCAGGCCTGATCAGCCAATGTTAAGAATAATGGTCTGATGGGTTCGTGCAGTGATTCGAAATGAAAATTTTTAACTACGCCGATAACATGAAATTTCTGACCATACCATTTCAGGTTGGCGCCGACTGGATTTTTAAGGCCCATAAGCTGAACAGCTGATTCATTCAGGATCATACTCGCAGTGTCGTAGAAAGTTCTGGAAAAGTTCCTGCCCGACTGCATTTCCATGCCCATCGTCGGGATAAAATCATATCCGGATTGCATGCATTCTATATAATTATTGTCCTTCGGATTCTTTCCCTCCCATTCCAGATTGTTAACACCAAAACTTTTCCCGATGATACTATGATAAGTACCCGAGGCATTGATAACACCGGGAATATTTTTGAGACCGGTCAGGAATGACTCTTCATGGCCCAGCACTCTTCCCTCCGCATTGAACCGTATCACATTGTCCTTGTTGAATCCCAGACTGATATTGTGGATCAGTTTCATTTGCTCGTAGACTACACCGACGGCAACGATAAAAAGAACAGACAATGAAAACTGAAATACAACCAGACCCCTGCGTACCCAAATCTCACCAATGGACGAGATCAGCTTGCCTTTCAGGATCTCAACGGGTTTAAATCCGGACAAATAAAGAGCCGGATAACTGCCAGCGACCAAACCGGTGAAACCTGCGATGCAGAACGCTGCTAAAACAAGACGAGTATCCGGCATCAGGGACATATGTTTGTCGGTTAATTGATTGAACTCGGGTAGCAGGAGAGCAACCACCCCCACGGCGACGATGAGTGCGATATATCCCATCACCAGTGATTCACCGATATATTGAAGAATCAGTTGCCTGCGACCGGCTCCGATTACTTTCTTAATGCCCACTTCTTTGAGCCTTCTCGAAGCTTTGGCTGTGGAAAGATTCATGAAATTAATGCAGGCAATCATCAGGATAAAAATCGCGATAAGCGAAAACATTCTAACGTATTCAATCTTTCCGCCTGTCCGGTTGCCATGTATAAAGGAATTATGCAGGTAATTGTCGGAAAACTTGTACGCGTAGGCAGTCCGGAATGTATCTGTACAATTGCGTGAAATAACAGGCGCGATCTTTTTATTAAACAGATTGATATCAGTTCCTTTTTTCAGAAGAACAAAATTATGGGGACCCATATTATCCCAGCTCTTGACCCAGCTTTCGATGTCCTTGTAATATTCAAATGATCGAACGAAGTCAAATTGCTCAGAAGAATGTTCCGGTATGCGTTGAAAAACACCCGATACAAAAAAAGTGCTGTCGTGGTCCACCTGAATTCCCTTCCCAATTAAATGTTCTGTCGTACCAAATAATTTGCGGGCCAGGTCCTCAGAAATAACAATAGAATGTTTATCACTCAGCACACTATTTTTGTTTCCATCCAGCAGCTTAAAAGAAAAAATATTGAAATAGTCCTTACCTACATATTGTCCTGACCCCTTTATATTTTTATCTCCGACGGTCAGAGTGAATTTCTGAAACCAGTTGGCAGGTGCTTCTGCCGCAGCGTATTCAACCTCCGGGAATTCTCTTGCAATGGTTTCTCCCAGTACGCCGGAGGACTCATCTGAAATATCCACTTTGCCCGGAAACCTGCGACTTTCCATCAGCTGATAGATCTGGCTATCCTTTTCATGAAATTTATCAAAACTCAATTCATCCGACACCCACATATAGATCAACAGGGTGCAGGCCAGCCCTGTGGAGAGGCCAATCAGGTTCAGCAACGTAAACTGGCGGTCTTTGACTAAGTTTCTCCAGGCAAACTTCAGGTTGTACTTAAACATAATTTAGTAAATTATCAATTTTTGGCAGGGCAACTGACCAGGATCGCAAGAAAAATGCCGCATAATTATCAGATAGAAAATCAATATGTTATGAATTTCAAAGGGGAAAAATGCACGATTTTGATACGCTATCTGTTCACTTGCAGAACAGAAAGGTAGCACAGCAGGCGCTAGTTAGTCACAACAAAAAACCTTTTGACATCATCACGATTCAGTTCACCGACGACAGAAAGCAGAATATCTACTTTAACATATCGAAATTTTATAAATAGTTTCGGGACCGGGTGAAGGCTAAACTAAATTCCCAGGCCCCGGGTCATTACTTATTCTTTAAATGCGCTTGCCATCCGGCTGATTTCAGCGGCGGGGATGGCATATTTTTTCGCAACCGTTTGCCACTTGGCGACACAGCGCCGGATCCGTTTCAGGATCGATTCCGAATCTTTTTCCACCCGGAAATATTTTGCCACGGAGAGGGCGAGGCCAAAGTCCAATGCGTTGTCCGTTTCTGAAATATTCAGTGTCAGGCCGCGGCCCTGCTCATTAGGGTTGGTATCGTACGCTGGCGATAGCGACCATCCGCCGGCCGTCAGCAAAAAACCATGGTTTCGCAAATGGTCGTCGGTATTTTTAACTGCGATATTAAAGACGATCCTGCGCCAGAGTTCTTCGAGATCCTGTTTCGGGTCCGCCCCGTTTTTGATGATGAAGCCCGCGATATCCAGATAAGACATGTCTTCTGCGCCATCGCTTCGGCCCAGCAATGTCATGGCGGAAGCAAAATGTACCCGGCGTTTCGTGCCGATCCGGTCAAAACGCTTTGATAAATACGTGTGCCGTTTGTTATTGAAACGCTTCGCCTGTCCGGTTGCCACGTCGAGGCCCGCGTCTTTAGCCAGTTCGTTGGCGATCATTTCCCAGGCGCCGGTATCTGCGCGGTCTGCGGCAGCCGGAAATTTAGCTATCCAGAGATTTCCTTTTTCGTCTGTAACGCCGGCTTTCGGTCTGGCACCACCAAGAGAAGCTCCGGGTGCGAGTAACAAATTCAGCCATTTCAGTGAATCTTTGTCCGACAACGTTTCTTTCTCAAGCTGCAGACTCGCGAATTCCAGTTCCCGCAGCGAGGTCCATGGTGGCGCCGCGTGATTTGCGTTATCACTTAAGAAAGGCCCGTCTTCGGACAATTTAAAACGCAGGGCCCCCATCCGCTGTTGATCAAATACGCCGAGCAGGTAGTCTTCCTGGAAAAGTGTTTTTTCTTTTCGTTTTTCAAGTTTTGCGGCGATGGCTTCTCGCCTTTTCATGAGTAAATGTCCCCAGCGGTCCGGCGAGGAATCCAGGAACATCCCGAAATTCCTTTTATCCGTCGCTGCGTACTGCGGTCCTGAAAATAGATGCAGATCCGGATCGAGCATCTGAGCCTGTCCTCTGTTCAGCCATTCTTTATCATAAGCAAACGAAAAAACCTCGCGCCCTTTTGTGTGGGTAACGGAAAGTGTACCCATTCTTATCGGGCCCTTTAATTCAACCCAGTCTGCGTATACTAAAATGTCCATGATCTTTTTTCTTTATTTTTTCCTTCGCCCCCGTTTTCCTGTTTCCAGGTTTGCATCCTGGAGACGCCTTCCCAGTTCATCATCCGCGCCCAGTTTTGGAATGTCTTTTTCCAGACCCAGAACGAAGAGGACCTGCGCATAGGCACCCATCGTCACATGGGGTGCACCTTTTTCGATCTGCCATAAAGTGGTCCTGCCAATGCCCGCCCGTTCGCAGACCTGGTCCGTCGTAAGTTTTCTTCTCAGGCGTGCGAGTTTTATATTTTCCCCGAGTTCTTCCATGATTTTCAGGAGTTTGGGAATCGGGACTATGGACCGTTTATTCATAATGTTCGCTATAATGAACAAATATAGCGTGAAATGTTTGTTATAGCAAACCTTATTGTAGAAATAAATGATTTTTATTATCAAAAATAAGGTTTAATAGCAGCTCCTTCCTATTGTCATTGACACGAACACTTTATTTTTTCGGTATATTTGGTTACCCTCAAACGAATGTTATGCATTTGAAAGCCCCACTACCCGGCACTGTCTGTAAATCCAAATTTTTTCCGGCGTTTTTCATTTTATTGTTTTTATCCCCGTTAACAGGTTTCACTCAAATAATTTGGAATATATATTCTGATTCGCTGAGTATTACCCCAAGACAGTTTGAATCACCGGGAGTAGTAAAATTTAAAGACGGAAATACTGCAAAGGGCATTATTACAATAGATCTGAACGAAAAAGAAATATACTTTAACGATTCCATCAATTCATTACGGAGCCATGGACTTCTCTGATATGTTTACAAATAACTCCAAGGATAATATTTTGCGGCAGTATAGGGCAATAAACTACGAGGATTTTAAATTAAATACTGTGAGCTATTCAATTTCGAAAAATTCCAGTTATACAATCAGTGCGAACAATAAAGTAGTTGTAAAAAATGAAAAGAAAAGGACTGGTAAGATTTGGTCAGTCAGTTTAAACAACATATTGATAATTGACAGCGACGGAGATTTGCAAACACTTTCAAATAAGGATTTTAATTATTTGGAAATAAACAGCAGAAGGTTTTTAAAATGCCAGGAACTTTACAAATATTTTTATGAAAACTATAAAACAGAGCTAAGTAAATTTATTCAAAATTGGAATAGCAAGATAATCTTACAGGGAGTTGAGGATTTCATGAAAAGGAATGGATCAATTGACAAGGTATTGGATATTTCAAACTCCAAACGGCTGCTAACCTGGGAGAAGAACAACAGCGAATTAAGAGTCAATGTTTCGACAAGCTCCTTTTCGGCCTCTTCGTCTTTTAATAATCTATATAGCACTGCAAACGAAAATACATACGACTTATTCAATACTTATGCGCCCAGCATGTTCATAAGTCGTGATATCAGTCACTTTGGTACCGAAAGCGGACTAGTCAATTCAGCGACAAAAACAGTGCAGTCTGGATTTGTCGAATCCATCGACCATACTGTAAATATTTCCTTGTTGGTGGATGCGAATAACAGCATTTTGGATGTGTATACAAAGAATGTCTTCTATTCTCCAAGGTTCGGTGTTCCTTTTCAATTTATTCAGTAGGGCGGCAGATTAGCTTTATATAAGTTTGCTCACACTTACTGAGGGTTCTGACCGGTATATTTAGGGGTTAATCTAGTTCTATTTTTATTCAAATAAAACCTGTTTATTTGCTTCAAATTTCAAATAAACGTGAAACGTCGGTTCATTTTATGCGTTTTATTGGTTGTAATCGTATGCACCGCTCATGCACAGGTCGCTAAAAGTAACCTGGCAAGCTATTTTTCAGGGCTGTCCCAAAACCTACAGTTTACCGGGAACGTTCTGGTCGCTGAACATGGGAAAGTTGTTTACGAAAAGTCTTTTGGCTATGCAGACCCGGAAGCAAAAAAATGGAACGCCTTAACGACCCAGTTCCCTGTTTGTTCCATCACCAAAACGTTTGTAGCCACGTCTATTCTTCAGTTAATGGAAAAAGGGCGATTAGAGCTCGACGATGCCGCGATGAAATACCTGCCCGGCTTTATTTACCCGGATATCACGATCCGGCAATTGTTATCTCATACGTCCGGTTTACCGCCTTATTACGGTACGTTTGACTCATTGATCGGCCGGCATCCGGATCTTATTTTAACAAATCAAGGCCTGGTGGATTGTTACCGGCTAGCGAACAAACCGCTTGCCTTTAAACCCGGCGACAGGTTTGACTATAATAACGCCAACTTTGTCGTCCTGGCCATCATCATTACCAAAATAACCGGTTTAAACATCGGCACCTATATCAGCCGGAATATATTACACCCAGCCGGTATGAAGCACACTTTTTTGAAGGATTACTTCCAGCTATCGGCCGGTTTCAAAAAAACATCCCGAATGGCTATTCCCTATTATTGGCCACACCTTTATTCGGATAAATTAGTCAGGGTTGACTCCATTCCCTTCCTGGTCGATGCAGCTAAACATGACCACTTAAGCGGTTATGGTGATATGGTGTCTACGCTTCATGACCTTTTACGGTACGACCAGGCTCTATATGAGGGAAAGCTCCTGAAGGCAGCAACGCTAAACGAGGCGTTCACGCCTGTCAGGCTGAATAACGGTCAAATTAATCCTGGGGTATGGGGGCTTGGCTGGCAGATTGATCAGGTGGGCAAGATGGTCAACCATGGAGGCGGAATGGCGGGTATGTACCTGAGTTTTACCAGGAATCTGGAAAAACGTCAGACAGCTATCATATTTTCCATCAGCCGGGAAGCCTTGTCGCGACCCGTAGCTAACGATGCCCTGAAAATTTTAAATGGGCAGAAAATATATCCTAAAAAAAGTGCTGCTTATATATTTGGAAAGCTCCTGGTCAATGAGGGTTCCGGGCCGGCTATGAAATTCCTCGAAAAGGCAAAAAATGATACGGCTCTCTATCAATTAAGCGAATATGAATTTAACACCCTGGGTTATGCTTTCATCGGCGACCAGTTTATTTACCATTTACCGGCAGTTCATTTTTATCCACAGGCATTGGAAGTGTTCAAGCTGAACACGGAACTGTTTCCCGGAAGCTGGAATGTATATGATAGTTACGGGGAAGCATTGGAAAAGACAGGGCAAAAGGAAGAAGCCATCCGAATGTATAAAAAATCCCTGCAGTTAAATCCTAACAATACCGGTGGTGCCGAACAGTTAAAAAAACTGCAATGACGTTGCTCTCAGGTCTTAAATTTCCAAATTAATTTTGCTATATTCACTCACCAGGCATTAGCGATTTTTGGTTTATTTATGTACACTTCATGTACGCGCTGCCCATTGGTCGTTTTCCGGCTTTACCTTCCTGTTCGTGAAGATAATACCAAGCTTTTTTGTGTGGTCATTTTCCAGTTGTTCCCGCCAGACCTCCTTTTGGTTGTCACTCCAATGGGCGGAGGTTTGCCGCGAAATAATTGGCCGGGTTTGTTGCGGATTCGGGAAAAGGGATTTGTTAAATTTTATTTACGCCCCTGGCAGGTTTTGATGCGAAACTTTTGGCGGCAGACCGCGAAATAAATGGCCGGGTTTGTGCGAAATATCCATCGTGGATATTCAAGGACCTTTTCATTCGGCAATTTACAAATTTTTTCCTCTTTTCCGAACCTCATCGTTCTTCTTAGGTAATAGCTTTTTAACTTCCTTAATATCCGCAAGGTCCTGAGTTCTTCCGGTAGTTTGCTTATTTTTTATTAGGTCTTTAAGACCGATAAATTTCAATTCCAATCCATTGTCCAGCTTGATGCTTTTCATGTTTGGTTTCGCAGCATTGAATTCCACACCATCAATATTGTTTAATATATCAATTCTGAGTGGAGGATAACCTATTTGACTAATATACCCCGGTCTTAAAAAATCTTCTTTTTTAAAAGCCATCGACGATAACCCAAAATCACGAGTAACGTTTAACATTCTGTCCGCATTTTCCTTTGATATATTAATCCAGATATCCAGATCTCCCGTTGATCTCGGTTTGCCATGCATCGCCAACGCATATCCCCCAACAACCATGTACTCAACATTGTGTTTGTTTAGCAGACCCACGAAATCCTCAAAATCTTTAGCCAGTATCATCGGTTAATTTTTTCTTTTACAACTTTTGTCTTGTCCATTCTTTTTGTAGTCGGATACTGTTGTTCCGTCAAAAATCTTACTGCCAACAAACGTTCCGAAACAGGTTTTTCAAGCCAATACTCCAGGTCTCTCACTTGATCGTCTGCACCGATTATCCTTATTTTCCTGACTACTGGAACAATAGCCCTGGTCCACGGACTCTCCGTTTTCTTCGGTTTTTGGATAACGATTTTTCTTTCCACCCGGATATTTTCATTTTCATAGGCGGTTTTCGCTTTACTCAGATAGTTGTTCATCGTGTTATAATTATACCCAGGGTAACTAAGGCAAAAATTTTTCAGACTCGAAAAAATTTCAAAACTATTTGCCGGTTTATTCTTCCAATAAACCATAACTACTCGTTTCTTCGGTATAAGTTGATTTGCTCCCATTTATAACAAATATAATACATATATTGGTCATCTCAAAGGGTCAAATCACTGGAGAGTGCAATTGGATTCTATTTTGAAATATTCCAGATCGAGAATAGTATTGAGGATTAACATTAATCAGTAGTACAATAGTAGAATAAAGAATGGCAACCTTTATCAGATTGCTTAGTTATAGTTTACGAATTGACGGAACAGCATTTTTGTAAACAATCTCCACTTTCTCCCCCAGGCTGAAATGAGCATCCTGTCCGGCAGCATTGATTTTCAACATCCGGTTATTCAGTAAAACCACCGTAAAAGTTCCAGTGCTATCATCTTCCCTGGAAACAATATGACCCGTCAATGCAGATGTACTGCTGCCATTCAAAAAAAATGCAGCCGGCCAGGTGTTTTGTTTGATCATTCCATGCTCCAAATGAATCACGATACCGGACAATCTGATAATCTCCTCCATATCATGACTCACCAGAATTGTTGTAAGGTTATACCGCCGGTGTACTTCCAGCAAAGTTGTTTGCAATTGCACCCGCATAGTATTATCAATCGCCGACAACGGTTCATCCAGCAGCAAGAGGGCAGGCCTGGTTGCAATGGCCCTTGCCAACGCGACGCGTTGTTTCTGCCCACCCGAAAGCGTATTCATTTTTCTCAAGGCCAGCATGTTCAGACCCGTCAATTCAAGTAATTCATTAATAATTCCCGAAGGCTCCTTTTTTCCCAATGCGAAAGCAATATTTTCCCGAACATTCATGTTGGGGAACAGTGCATAATCCTGGAAAACAAAACCAATCTTCCTCTGCTGCGGTTCTATATGAACAGCCTTCCTTGCATCAAACCATACCGTATCGTCCATTTTTATAAAACCATCATCGGGCCTCATAAAACCTGCAAGCATGCGCAATACACTTGTTTTTCCTGCTCCTGAAGAACCATACAGACTTATAAATTTCCCTTTTTCAAAACTGCCACTTACCTGCAACTGCATTTCGCCTTCTGTAGTATGTAATTTCTTTTGTAGAGTGAATTCAATCATTTCTTATGGTTTCCAATAACCTTTTTTTCTAAAATATTCTTACTTTATGTAACCCCCGGTTATACATATACAAAAAAAATAAAACCGTAAAAGAAATAGCAAGCAATATTACCGAATACATATTTGCATTATGATAATTGAATGATTCCACTTCATCAAAAATAGCAACAGATGCCGTTCGTGTTTTTCCGGGAATATTGCCACCAATCATCAGTACCACACCAAATTCACCCACCGTATGTGCAAAGGTCAAAACGATTCCCGTAAGCAATGAGGGTTTTATATTAGGGAGCAATACCTTAAATAAGGTTACGCGTTCTGTTTTCCCCAATGAATAGGATGCTTCTTTTAAACTCAGAGGTAAAGATGCAAGTCCGGATTGAATCGGATGCACCATAAAAGGAAGGCTGTAGATTACCGATGCAATAAGCAAACCTTCAAATGAAAATACCAGCCGGACATCAAACCATTTTTCCAGAAATGCACCAAATCCATTTCCCGGGCTGAAGGCCAGAAGCAAATAAAAACCGATTACCGTTGGCGGTAACACGAGCGGCATGCTGACTATGACTTCTGCTATGGTTTTGAAAATCGTCTTCTTATTTGATAACCAATAGGCAATCGGTATGGACACACAAAATAAAATAAGCGTAGTAAAAAATGCCAGCTTAAGTGTAATCCACAAAGGTGATAGTTCAGGCATTACTGTACAATGTATCCAAATTTTTTATAAATAGCTTTTGCTTTATCGGAAAAGAGAAAATCGTAAAACCTTCTTGTTTCAGCAACATTGTTTTGCTGGCTGTATTTTAATAACACGGCTGCCTGCTTAATCGGAGGGTAATCGCTGTGAATTAATTCTACCCATCTTCCTTTATCCTTCATTTCATCCGAAATAACAATCGACTTTGCCGTGAATCCAATGTCTGCCGCCCGCGTTGCAATGAACTGGGTTGTCTGCGTGATGCTTTCACCGGTTACGAGCTTGGAAGATATTTTATTGTATAATGCATATTTTTTCAAAATAAATTCCGCGGCTGCGCCATAAGGTGCGGTTCTGGGATTGGCAATTGCAATATGTTTTATCTCATCATTCAACAAAATTTTAAGATCCATACCTGGTTGAACGTTTGCCTTGGCAGTCCATAAAACCAACAAACCCCGGGCATAAACTTTTGGAGGTTGAGCAGCAAAATTACTGTCCCATAATATTTCAGGATAGGAAGTATCAGCAGAGATAAAGATATCAAATGGTGCACCCTGCATGATTTGTTGCGTAAGGTTACCCGAAGCGCCCAATACAACCCTAATATCAGCCTCTTTATCAGCCTTTTTAAATTCTACTTTAATAGCTTCTATGGCGTATTGCATGTTAGCCGCAACTGCGATGGTGATCTTTGTCTGGGCCGATACTTGTAAGAATAATATCGACACGATAAAAAAGCACGAAAATATTTTTTTCATTTAACGAGCCAGTTTTTGTTCGATCGGGAAATTCTCAAGATCCCAAAAATACAAACCCCAGGCGAAGTGGACGGCGATCCATTGGATATTTTGGAAGTTAGGGAAGGTCCGGCTTATCCCGGATGTCCTGTTCGCGCCCGTTTATTGGGTGTCTTGGAGGCCAGACAGGAAAATGAAAAGGAAAAAAAAATACGGAATGACAGAATATTGACGAGCTAAATAAGAGTATGGTTACCGAGATTGAGAATTTTTTTGTCGACTATAATAAGCATGAAGGCAAGAAGTTCACCCCATCAGGTTGGAAAAATGCAAAAAAAGCCATGCAGTTCATCAAATCCAGCACATGAACTCACAGTTCTTTAATATTTTAGCACATCAGTAGATTTTGAAATTCATATTCGTTTTAAAAGGTCTGCCTGCCTAGCAGAAAGTAGGTGTTTACCCTTAGTGCTCAGTCATTATGCCCGATCATTATGCGAATTATAAAAAGGGAGCAATAGAAATTGCTCCCGGGCCATTGCTTATGACTACATACTACCAAAAGCCATTATAATATGATCCTGCAGCAAATGCCCTGATTCTATTGATTCAGGTGACATTCCCCCCGGCTTTTTGCAATGCCTGCTGCATCCGCAGATTAAATTCTTATTATTTTAGAAACTGTAGGTAAAAATGAGTATTTTGTATACAAATATATAAGATATTTGTATACTTTTATAATCAGCAGTCAATAAAATTTCAATGGAATTCATAAAAAAAGTGATGGTGAGATTCCCATCGAAATTTCTGGGGTTATTCTAAATTTAAAAGGAAAAATACGATGCGGTTTCCGCAGAATAGTATAGATTTATAACTTTATTTGTGTAAACAAAAAAATATTTAAATTGTAAACATATATTTGCAAATAAACCCAAACAAGGTACATGATGATTAAAGAAAAACTAACCCCGTTTACTGAAATCAATAGAGAAGCAGGTCACTATATAGCAGGAGGGGTTGTTTCGATAAACCGTAAAGTAAGCCCTCAAATCGTATTTACTAAAGGCAAAGGCAGTAAAATCTATGATATAACGGGCAAAGAGTATATCGACTACCACGCGGGATTCGCACCTTATTTGCTGGGCCATAATTTCAACAAAATAAATGATGCCGTTCTGGATGTTATAAAATCAGAATGGTCCCTGATGGGCAGCGGTACTAATCCATTGGAAATTAAGCTGGCAAAACTTCTTTGTGAATCCATTCCTTCCCTTGAACTGGTGCAGATTACGAACACGGGCAGTGAGGCAACTGCACATGCCATCCGGCTGGCGCGGGCCTGGACAAAAAGAGAGGACATCATCCTTACCCTTGGCGGCTATAATGGATGGCACAATGAAGTCGCAAGGCACGTGATGCCTGATCTGGAAGAGATAGGCCCCAGGTTATCTGCGGGCGAATATCCATTCATCGCTTCTTCATCCGGCATACCGGAATCCACCAAGGAAAAAGTGCATATTGTCAATTTTAATGACCTTGAATCTGTCGAATATGTATTGAAAAATTATCCGGTCGCCTGCCTGCTTACGGAACCCGTTCTTCAGAACATAGGTATTGTATCACCGAAGCCAGGTTACCTCCAGGGCCTTATTGATCTCTGCGAAAAATATGGTGCCCTTTGTATTTTTGATGAGGTTAAAACCGGATTCAGGTCAGCGTTGGGCGGATACCAGGCTGTTGCGGGAGTCAAGCCTCATTTATCAGTTTTCGGAAAAGCAGTTGCAAATGGTTATCCTATCGGAGTAATTGGTGGGAAAAGGGAAATCATGGATCTTTTTGATTCTCCTGATCCAGCGAAAAGGGTGCTGATAGCGGGTACTTATAATGCGCATCCCATAAATACAGCAGCCTCCATTGCAACCATTGAATTTTTAAAGAATCCTAAAGCATATGCCTGGATTGATAAAATAAGTAATCGCCTGTACAAAGGACTTACCAACCTGTTAAATGAATTTGGGATTCCATTTAATCTCTCAACAAATGCTTCTTCATTTTGTGTTTATTTCTGCGAAAAAACACCGGATGACCTGCACGACATCCTTGAGAATCATGATTTCAAATTCGACAGCATTTACCGTAAGGCGCTGATAGAACGGGGTATTTATCATTTCCCCATTCCCTGCAAACAGGGATCCATTAGTTACGCCCATTCAGAAGAGGATATCGATATTACCCTCGCCGCAACCAGGGAAGTATTAAAATCCATTTGATTTTTTCCGGGACCAGCAAAACATCTTCCGCAAATAATTGGGATTTTTCCATTTATCTCCTTTTAATTCCTCTTGCAGCGCATAAACGCCCCGGCACGAATGTTTGGATCCGTGCATTTCGGGGAGTTAAACGCAAAGGATGGATAGCTCAGCATCCTGGGGAATTTTTTTTACTGTGTTGTCCCCATCAGGAAATCATTTATTAAGTTTGACGGCAATCATGTGGTCCAGGACATTACGGGTAATTCGCTGAACCCTTGGATCCGCTTCTTCAAAATAACGGTTCGGCGGATTTACATATCCTGGCGGCGCGGACAAGACTTGTGTCCACCAGCATGTTGCAGCATTGAATACATAATTGCCTTTGTCTGCCGTGTAAATAGTAGCAGCGTATTGTCTTTTTGTAGGTTTTCCATCATAAGTGGTTACATAACCCTCGGCAAGCACGACCATATCTTTTTTATCAGCCAGGGGCGGTCCGTGAAATTCCCATCCCACCAGGTTTTGAATGCTGTCGCCTTTTTTCATACCTGTACCTTCAAAAGCCCAATGATCCGGAGCCACGCAGGTCCAGTTGGCCAAACCAACACCGTAAGAATGCGATCCCATCAGGTCCTGTGCATTATTAAAACGTGGATTTATTTTTCGCATATTTCTATCGGCATGCCCTTTCAAATCCGGGAAAAGTTCAATTCTTCCCGAAACAGAATTGCCGGAAAGGAATGCGAGGTTTACGCCATGGTCCCTTGCGTTAGTCACATTATCATACATGCGGGGAGTCCAGTATTCATCATGACCCACAGACAGAAATACTTTTCCCCGGAACAGTCCGGGCCCGTCTTCATGTGTATCAATGTTTGAAATATAGGTTACATCGTATCCTTCCTTTTCAAGCCAGTAGGCCAGCGGGAATTCAGTCATCAGAAATTCTCCCGAACCATTTGTCTGCGGCTCGAAGCCTGCCGGGTATCCGTTCCAATACATCGCATACGGCCGGTTAAAACTAAGATCATAACCAACAGGTCCTGAAGCGCCCCAGGGGTCAGTCGGCGAATCATAAAGCGAATGCCATTGCGGCCAGCGATTATATGCCTGCCAGGTGAGATCGGAACATTGAAATAGAATGTCTGCCTTCCGGTCGTCCCGTACGATGAATACAATATAAGCCTGGGCTTTGGTTGTTAAAGTGCTGAGTAGTCCGAGGTAAACACCACTCACCCAATCCTTCGGAATTTGCAGGCTACCGCTCTCATCCCAGCGGCATTCCATGATATGTCCTGGACCTTCCGGTGGAGTAGGCTGCGGCTTTCCCTGCAGGACCATCGATTTAACCAGACGGCCACCTTTCCCCCCATAATATCCCATGCGGAAGATGTCGAGCTTATATTTATCCGCAGGATCCGTGCTGATAAAAAATTTCAGTGTTTCCCCGGGCCTGATGCTGGTACGCGAAACATAGCCCTGGATTTTTTTTCGAACATGCCAGCCATTCACGTATGGTTCATCGGGATCGCGCACAACCCTGGTGATCATCCAGTCGGTCGTTCCGGGCTTTGCATTTTCAGCCTGTATTACTGCAGAATGCTGGGCGGAAACATTTTCTGCGGGAAATAAAAATAAAATTGATAAAAAGATACTGAAAAAAAACTTCGTGATCTTCTGTGTCATGGGTAAAATATTAGATATAAGATGGATTCATGCGCAGTTTTTAATATGGAATACCAACACTGAAAGAAAACAGTTATTCTGCATAAACAACTTTGTACGGCGCGTTGGGATCTGAATTAAAACCGATGTTCCCATTCTCTGTTTTAAAATCCGTATCATTCCTGGTCCCGTCGCTGTTCAGCTTGAATACATGAATCTTATTTGTGTCGGTCCATTCTCGCGGAACAGGATAGCTGATGAGGCCTCCATTCATGCTGCAGGCCATATAAACGTCTTTCTTCACCGGAACAAAACTGCTATAGTTCCTGGCTATCACTCTTCCGTCTTTTAATCGCACGCTATATGTATTGGCTTTCACATCTGTCTCCACTACGCTGCCATCTTCATAAACAACGCGTTCGAGATCACCGTACCTGTGGTACGACTTCATGGGTAGTCCATAAAGCTTTTGTTTGGGTAATGCATCGAGGATATAGTCCGCGGGAGTATAAACAGAACGCAGGCTGGTAAACGACTGGGCTCTCTGACCATAGAGGAAGGTCTTTACATTCAATGACCTGCTGCTTACTTTCATTCCAAAGCTGGTTTTTCCATGATAGATTAGTGGTATCAGAGGTATTTGCTCTTCATCTTTGAAATAAATATTGTCAAACGCAACGATGTCTCCGAATGTTCCGGCATGGCCCACAAAAAATCCGGTAAAATCTTCTGTGGCCACGTCCAGGCCGTTTTTATTGAATTCGTCAATGATCTTCAGCTTGCCTTCGAAATTTTTCACAGCTCCCGCCGGGCTCGAAGGATTAAAATCGTATTTCCTGCCACCATGGTATCCGCCGGCAAGAACATCAATAAAATAAGCTTTCTCCACCGGGTATCTCTTAAGCGTGAACCTTACTCTGCTCAGGCCTGATTTCATGGCGTATTTATAACTGCTTATCAAATAAGATTGTTCTCCATCCCAGGTGCCACCTATCATTAGATTACCCTGCGGGTCCCTGCAGATGACATCCGCATCCCAGCCCGGATGATCCGGATATGAATCATCATAGTTATCATAGAAAGTAATATTAACATTATACTTCCTCGCTTCCCGGATCAGGTTGACGAGTTTTTCATAACCACCGAGGCTGTCATTGACCTTGTCCACCGAAGGATATCCTGTATCATGTCCTGTGTATTGCCAGCCCAACAGGTAAACAACGTATGCCGCCGAATCCGTTTGGGCTGCGAGTTTTTTTATCCTCCCGAGCTCCTCGTCAAAGCTTACATTTTCAGCCGTACTTCCTTTCCGCGAAAGGAAGGCGCGGACAAAAGTTTTGTCCTGGTAATAAGCATTGGGAACAGCATTTACTTTTTCCCTGAGCAATTTTGAGCCATCCACCCATGAAACTTCCCCGTCTCTGTCGTAATCACCCGCAATGGAAATTTCAACCTCGCATGAATCCTGAACTTTCAAAAAATATTTTGGATCGGTAGCCGGAATTACCGTTCCGAATTCCGCAAGATCGTATTCCCTTAAACGATGTTCCAGCCGCATGGAAAAGGATCCGAATTTATTGTCCCCTCGCTCATAAACACTAACGATGCTATGGTTCTCGATTGATTTTGTATCCATAACAGCAATCACTTTTGAATTATAGGCTATCCCTGCCAGAATAGAGTTCAACCAGTCGATTTCATATTCGTAATTCTTTATGGAAGCCTTCTTGACGTCGATTAACCTGCCGGCATCTGCGGGAATGGCCAGTTTCGAAACGGGGTCCGTTGATTCCACAGAAATGAGATCCGGCAGCTCAACATTGAACAGATAAAAATTATTGGATTCCACCACATGGTTGAAATCTATATTGATCCCTTTACCCGTCAATGTATAAGTAAGGTCGAATGCAATAGCCTGCTTATTATCATAGGTTATGTTGGCATGATAAACGATGCTGTTGGCCTCGCGGGAAGCTTTATAGGCGATTTTGGTATGAGATCTCATGACCGACCTGGAGCCCTGAAAAAATAATACAGATGGCCCTGAATTATTCGGGCTCCCCGGCAGAACGCCGTTATTTTCTTTCAGCAGGTATTGATAGATTACGGGCCTGTCTTTTCCCAACTCCACTTTGAGGCTGGCATTCTCCAGTACATAAGGATCCGGATCCGGACGGTCATGCCGGTTCTGCGCCTGCAAGGCAGGGCTTACCAAAAAAATTTGTGTAAGGATTAATAAAAAAACATTTTTGAACGATGATCTTCCAAATGCCTTAGACGACTTTGAATTGAAACAAAACATATTTCCCATTATTCTGGTTTTGAGCATTGACATTAAAAAAAATATAATCCTTGTTTTTTACCTGACCGGTTAAGTGGATCCTAATTCAGGTCAACAACTTTTTTCAGTTCCGTATATCCATATGTAATATCCCTTCCGGCTTTTTTAGTATTGTTATTTCTCAGCATGATGTCTTTGCTTTCATTTCCCTGCAGGTGGATAAACACCTGCGATCCTTCATCAGCCCGGGAGTCCCGGATAACACCGTCTTTAACATTGTCAAGAAGAATAACCGGGTCATTACCGTTCTCCAATCCCTGACGCCCGGAGAAAGAATCTATTTCGAATCCGGATACATTTTTCAAAACCAGCGCATGCTGCCATTTTTTTTCCGGCGCATCTGTTGCCCATTTCACTGAGAGATCCCGGATTTTCATATTACGGACTTCTTCAAAGCGCAGGGCGTCCGTGGCTCTTTTATCTGCTGCATCCTCCGGGTTCATAAACAACCGTAGATCACTAATTCTGATATCCTCCAGGGGTTGATCAGGATGGCCACTGATAATACTGGTACCTCTGACCTGCGCAATGATATTACTGATAAAGACATCCCTGATTTTTCCCAACCGGGAATCCGGATGCCTTTTTTTTAGCACGAACTTGAACAATTCGGCACTCCCCCACCAGTTCCAGTGGCGCCTCCTGGTTTCTATGGTAATATTGCTGAATATAACCGAGCTGACTGTTGCCCCGTCCTGTACATTAATTCCGAATCCGCGGTTTGAATTTCTGATCACACAGTTGTTGAAAACGATATGCCGGATGTCGGCCTCGGTTTCAGTGCCGATCACCAGCGGTGTAGATGAAGATTCCAGAATACAGTTGGTTACAGTGATATTTTCGCATGGATTCGCCTTTTTACCATCGCGCGAAATCGACTTCACAACTATGGAATCGTCTCCCGTGACAATTACCGAATCAGAGATTGTGACATTCGCGGAAGAACAGATATCAATCCCATCTGCATTTACTCCTTTTTCCAGATCTGAAAAAATATAAATTCCGCGAATAAAGACCCGGTCACAGTCGTTCAGGCGGACATTCCATAGTGGAGAATGGATAATACTAACATCACTGAGTTTAAAGTTGATGCAATCGTTCATGGTGAACATGTACGTGTTCATCGCGGTCTTCTTTCTGAAATAGCGTCGCATGTCTTCACCGGCAGCCTTTGCAATATCTGTTTCCTCAGCAATTTCCGGGTCCGTTCCATTCATCTCCTTATAGTCATATTGAGCCAGGCCGTCCAACACACCTCCTCCCGTTACAGTAATATTACTTGCGTGCTCGGCAAAGATCATGGAATATGAACCGTGTTTGAAATCCTCCCTCGACTGGCTGAGAAACAATGTTGCACCGGCCGATATGTTCAGGGTAATATTGTCACTGAGTTGTATGGTACCCACCGTATATTGTCCGGGCGGAACGTAAACGGTTCCGCCACCTTTCAGTGAGCATGCTCCAACTGCGTCACGGAAGGCTTTTGTCGCATTATCCTGCCTTTTTCCTGTTGCACCAAATTGCATTACATTAAATACAGGATCTGGATCAGGCTCGTTTCTTTTTGCACTGGATTCAGCAGGTTTGTACGCGGCTGAGAGCAGGCATGTTCCCAAAATGGCCGTTCCGTTTCGGATCATTGTGCGGCGGCCAGATATCCGGGCTGTCATCAGTAATGCGGATTTTGTTTCAACGTAGGCGCTCCGTTTTTCACACTCAGATCAATCTGATGCTGGGGAATCGGATATATCTCATATTGGCCTTGTGTAAATGTCGCTCCCTGTAAAATTCCATCAGGAAAATTGGGGATCTGGGTTTCATGCTGGATATAATCATTCAAAACGCCAGCCATATAACCCGGGGTTTCTATATCCCAGCGCTGTAAGTCGAAGAAACGATGACCTTCCATGGCGAATTCAAGCTTTCTTTCGAAGCGGACAGCCTTACGCGCATAGTCTTGGCCGTTAGATGAAAATGTCCCGGCCGGATATGGGTTTATAAAATAGTTGGCTGCATACCCACCGTAATTGGCGCCTCCGTCTGCCACGTCCGCTTTAACCCAGCCATTTTTATCAGCTGCGCGGTTCCTGATCATATTTACATAGGTCTCAGCCTGGTCCAGGCTGCCGACCTCCACTTCACATTCTGCCGCCCACAACAGCACATCAGCATAGCGGATCATTTTATAATTATTTGATGTGCCCTGGTTTAATCCCCAGCCGCCGCCAAGATCTGCAGTACTGCTTTCCTGATTCTTATAAAAAAGATTCTTGAGTGCTACATAGGGTCCGCCTTCCGGTTGCGCCCTCACCCATGCCTGTCCTGGCATGATGCCCCAGTCCAGGAAGGGAATCCCTCTTCTTCCTACTGTCCAATCGAGACGCGGATCCAGAGTTCCTGTATACGGAGTAAAGGGCTGGTCTGAAGCAAGTCCCTGATCATTAGTAATATCAAAATCATTCCAGGTGTCCAGGAGGGGCAATCCGCCGGCGTCCGTCTTATAGGAATTGACCAGGCTGAAAGAAGGCTGATAAAATCCGCAGCAGGTTGTTTCACCTCCATAAGGAAAGTTCAATATGTCGCCTTCATTGTCATTCGCGCCGTTTGAATTATCATTTACGGTCATCTGAACAGAAAAAACGGACTCTG
Source organism: uncultured Chitinophagaceae bacterium (assembly GCA_963705005.1). Classification (GTDB taxonomy): domain Bacteria; phylum Bacteroidota; class Bacteroidia; order Chitinophagales; family Chitinophagaceae; genus Puia. The sequence goes on along the minus strand of CAVPIO010000004.1, from coordinate 676,575 downwards.
TATTATTGTCCTTTGAAGGATTGAAGTTATCGGCAAAATTGACAAGTGCATATTTTGTTCCGGCAGTAGTTACCCCATTCGTAATGATATCTGCGAGCAGTGTTTTTGCATCGCTGAACTTCTGTTCAAACATATAAACTTTTGCCAGAAAGGCTTTTGCCGCCCAGGAATTCGCCCGCCCGAGATCCGATTGGGTGGAAGGTAAGTTAGCGATGGCAAAGGAAAAATCGGTTTCCAGTTGTGCCCATATCGGGCCAGGGTTTGGAACATCATAGTTTCCATTTTGATAGGAAATGCTGTCCGTAACATAAGGGACATTTCTCCACATTTTTGCGGCTTCCAGGTGATAGACTGCTCTTAAAAAAATCGCTTCGGCCTTGATCTCCGTCATATCGGCCGCTGAAATGGAACCGTCCTTTACCTCTGCCATTATCCGCAGCACGTCGTTGGCACGCTGAACACCGGCATAGAGGGCTCCCCATTTTCCTTCGAGGTAATCGTTTGTCGGATTGATATTATGCTTTTCAACCGAAGCTATTTCATCCTGGTCATTATCAGTGGAACCCTTGTGTGCATCATCGGAACCGCATCCGCCCCAGACCCAGTTGCTGACCGCTTCGGAATAAGGGCCGCCTCCTAAATCAGGACTGCCTTCTCCGTCAAGGAGTGAATAAGCGCCAATCAGCAGGCCTTCAACTCCGGCTTTGTTCGCCAGGGTGGCATCACTGGTAGATCCCTGCGGTTCCTTGTTGAGAAAATTTTTCGAACACGCAGCCATCAATATTATAATTATAGCCGAAAAACAGCATATAAAAATTAGTTTGAGATTTAATTTCTTCATGACATAATATTTTATAATGACCGGATTTATTTAAAAATTCAGATTAACACCGAAGTTGTAATTTTTGAAAATGTTCGGGTAATTGGAATTGTCTATGCCAAAGGATTCAGCAGTACCCATTAATTCCGGATCTAGCCCGGAATACTTCGTAATGCAAAACAGATTGGCTGCCTGAATATATACCCTCAGTTTTTTGATACCCAGTTTTCCTAGGGAAGCCGGACTTAAAGAATATCCCAGCATCATGGACCGGCATTTCAGGAAAGATCCGTTTTCTACATAGAAAGATCCCTCTGCATTGCTGAAATTGGTTGAATTCTCTGCTATAGGCGCTTTGGCATTCAGATTGGTGGGTGTCCACGAGCCGAACACCAGGTCATTACTCAAAGCCTCAGGATAATCATTCCAGTGGGTAATGGTCGAACGCAGGGCATTGTAAATCTGGTTACCATACGAACCGTATAGAATCATGGAAAAATCGAAGTTTTTAAAAGATGCCCTCAGATTTAAGCCATAAGTAAATTTAGGATTGGGATTTCCAATAAAGGTCCGGTCATCAGGTGTAATCTGGCCATCATGGTTTACATCTGCATATTTGAACCGGCCGGGAGCAGCGTCTTCCTGAGTCGGGGATTTCGCCACGTCAGCAGAATCTTTGAAGAATCCGACAAACTTGTATCCGAAGAAGGAGCTGACGGGGTGTCCCACTTCATTACGGACCGTGCCGACATCAAAGTAGCCGGGATCCGGAATGCTTACGACCAGGTTTTTATAGGCAGTAATGTTGGCGGTAATATCGAAATGAAAGTCATTGTTAACTCTTCCATGGTAAGTTGCGGCAATATCCCAGCCTTTATTCTGTATATCACCAATGTTGATGATAGGAGCAGTTGCACCGCCGGCAGTTGCAGGCAGGGGCTGCGGGAACAATAAGCCGTTTATTTTCTTTACGTACCACTCCAGGGAGATGTCGAACTTATTAAATACAGTAGCATCAAGTCCCACATTGGTGATCACGTCCTGTTCCCAGCCGGTATTCGGATTGCCGATGGTGGACTGGTAAAATCCCTGGGTAATGGAACCAGTTCCGCCGATCCCATAGTAGGATGTGCCGAATCCGGAACTATACAAAGAAAAAGCGTTGGCTGGCGGCACATTGTTTTGTGATCCCAGTTTTCCCCAGCTCCCTCTCAATTTCAAATCATCAACCCAGCTGACCGTCGACATAAAATTCTCCTTGGAAATTCTCCACCCTGCGGAGAAAGAAGGGAAAACACCATACCTCGTTGTTTCACCGAAGTTTGAGGACCCATCCCTGCGTACCGTAGCTCCAAACAGATACCTGTCGTTAAAGGCGTAATCCAATCGGGAGAAAAGGGAATACAATGTATTCACATAGGCCTTACTATAATTTGTTACTCCGGAAGTACCATTATTCAGTATCAGGTAATTGGGATCGGAGGAGAAAAATCCGTTTGCTGACCCTCCAACGCCCCTTCCATAATTATCGATGGACTCAGAGCCGGCCAGTACTTTGATACTATGCTTACCGAATGTCTCGTTGTATGCGACGGTATTAGTCCATATCCAGCTACTGTTGTAGAGTGCATTCTCATTATAGCTGTTCGCATTGTCATGCTGTTCGAGATCCTGGTAACGGATGGGAAAGAAATTATAACTGTACTCGTTGTCAATTGTTCCGCCAAAACTTGTACGAAAAGTAAAATACTTCAGGAAGTCGGCTTCACCATACACGTTTCCGACAATGTCCCAGGAATTGTTACGGTCCTCAGAAGTGTTTTTCATCAAGGCTACCGGATTCCAGCGATCACCCAGCTCACCGGGGCCTTCCCAGTTTCCGCCGAACTGACCTTTGATATTGTAAACAGGAACAAAGTTGGGCATGCAATAAGCGAAAAAGATGGCATTGTTCTGATCCTGGTTGCTGAAAGGCGGGTTGGACTTATAGAACAAATAAGCATTTTCACCAACCCTGATTTTATTGGTAATCTTAAATTCAGTATTTATCCTGACGGAATATCTTTTTAAGTAAGTTTCGATCAGTGTGCCCTGCTGATCAAAGTAACCAAGGGAAAACAGGTAGTTTGCCTTGTCGGTTCCGCCACTGAGTGTAAGCGAGTGGCTTTGGATAGGAGCGGTTTTAAAAACCTGATGAAACCAATCCGTTCCCAGGGGCCCTTTATTCAATTTCTGAATCATGTAATCGTTATCCGGATTGGCCGGATCATAAACATATTTTGAAGGATCCACGGCAGGATCTCCCGCATTGCCAATGCCGCGCACACCGGGACCAGCATAAGTAAAATCAGGAACCGTGCCGTTGGGAAACAGCTGGGTATCCGGCACCAGTCTTTTTACGAATGCAGCATAAGCCTCGGGGCTTGCTATATTTAATACATTTCCGGAGGGAGGGACCTGAACGCCATAATATCCGCTATAAGAAACGGCTGGTGCTCCGATCTTCCCTTTTTTGGTCGTAACAATAATAACACCATTGGAACCACGCACTCCATATATGGAAGCAGCCCCGGCATCCTTCAATACCTGCATGGATTCTATATCATCCGCGCTTATATCATGAAGGCTGCTCTGCACACCATCCACAATTACCAACGGTCCCGTGTCGCCAAATGAAGATATACCTCGAATGAAAATATTGCTCGTACCGCCGGGAGCCCCGGAATTGATGACAGTAACTCCCGCAGCCTGTCCCTGCAATGCCTGTTCAGCGGCTCCGGTCGGAATTGATTTTAGCGCAGGCATATCCACCACTGCAACAGAACCCGTGATATCCTTTTTCAATTGTCTGGTATAGCCGGTCAACACAATCTGGTCCAACTGACTGGTTGCGCTGGTTAATACCACCTGAACACTGGTCCGGTTATTTAAAGGGACCTCCTCCGTGCTGTAGCCGATAAAAGAAAAAACAAGCGTGGCATTAGGAGCAGCGGAAATTGTAAAATTTCCATCATCATCTGTCTGCGTAGCGATGTTTGTCCCTTTTACCTGTACCGTAACCCCTTTTAAGTTATTCGAAATATCAGTCACTTTTCCGGTAATCGAATGCTGCGCGAAAACGGGATTCGAAAAAGAAAACAGTATGACCAGTAAAAGCAGGGAAGCCGGCATCTGGTGCTTTGCAGACAGTAATGCCTTCAATAGCTGAACTGTTTTATTCATTATCATAATCTTTCAGTTTTGGTATAAAATAATGGTTTGAAAGAATTGGTCAGGGAATTTAATGTAAACAAAAAATGATATTTTTTGTAAACATAAAAAATAGTTTCAAATAAACAATTTTTTTAATAGTCTTTTTTTTAAGGGAGGGGCTGAACAGAAAACGGGGGGTTCAGAAATCCTTTCGAATGGGGTTTCCGACTTCTGCAAAAAGGCGGCTTTGAGCGGCGGATTTCAGATCATGATGCTTTTTCGCCGGTTTTAGGCAGTGGCCAAAGGATTATGGGAATCCTGGAAAATGCGGCTTGCGGAAGGATGTAAGATGTAAAATAAGGAAGACGGGGAGGCAAGTTGGTTCCGGGTTCTAAAAAAGCTTTCTCAACCTCCCCTGCTGGTTTCAGCCCAGGTCCAGTACTACGGCTTCGCCCCTGGCGAACTGTTTGATCATCGTCTCTTTGGCAAGATTCAGGTTTTTTTGTTTCAGGGCTTTGATAATTTGCCGGTGTTCCGCATCCGTTTGCTCATGATCCTCAATGCCGATCTGGGACTTGCCCATTTTTTGCTGAAATAAGGGAATATGGGAAGAGCGGTATACCTGTAATAACTTATTGTTTCCGGAATATTCGACCAGGGTTTCGTGAAATTTCATATCCGCTTCCAGGGCGCCGTTAAAATATCCTTTTTTTGCCATGGATGCATAATCATCACAAATTTTTTCCAGTCTCTCAAATTGCTCCCCCTTCATTTTATTATAGGACAGCTGCATCGCCCCCAGTTCGAGCACTTCGCGCAATTCTCTGATTTCGCGGATTTCAACCGGCAGCAGGGGTTTGATATAATAACCACCTTTTTCGCCTAACATGAGCATATCTTCTCCCAGTAGCCTCGTTAAGGCTTCTCTGACGGCCATCCGGCTTACCCCAAGTTTCTTTGCCCATTCATCTTCTTTCAGCCGGGTATTAGGAAGCAACTGGCTGCTCAGGATCTTTCTTCTTATTTCCAAAAAAGCTTTGCTGGCGAGTGTATCTTTTTTCATAAATTATCTTGTTCACAAAATATTTTAATTTGTAAACATATTTTCATACCCGGTAAAGATAAAAAAAAGATGTGATTACAAATGCATGTTATACTGACATCGAAAATCTGACCGCGACCGGAAAGCCAGGGCAGGTGATTGCATATTCAAACGGCGAATACAGGAATTGATCTTTTGATCTTTATCCCGGATTTATTTTTAGCAGAAGATCATCAGCAGGTTTCTGTCCGGCCAGCTGTCCTCCGTCGGCGATAATAATCTGACCGGTTATAAACCTGCTCTCCTCCCCGGCCAGAAATAAAAACAACGGCGAAATATCCCCGACCATTCCAGCCCTGTTCATTGGAATAAATTGCTTCACAAAATTTTCCGTAAAGCCGGGAGGATCAATCTCCATGGACATCGGAGTTGATATATAACCCGGGCAAACCGCGTTAACCCTGATATTGAGGTGAGCAAGTTCGAGCGCCATGGTCCTGGTGAGCAGGATGACCCCCGCTTTTGAAGCATTATAGTGGGCATAGCCGAACTCGGCAGCAAGACCGTTTTTGCTACCCATATTTACAACCACTCCTTTTTTTCTTTTGGCCATAAAACGACAGACAGTCTGGGCGACAAAAAACATACCCGTAAGATTGATGTCCAGGATCTGCTTCCACTCTTTTTCATCAATTTGCAGGAATGGGGTTTCAAATGCAATCCCCGCGTTGTTGATCAGTATGTCAATGGATTGAATTTTCTCTGCAGCGGCCACCGCATCGCGTACCATGGAAAGATTGGACACGTCTGCATAATACGGATGAACTGCGGTTGTCAATGACTTCAGTGCCTGTGTTGCCCTGTCCAGCAATTCCTGATTATAATCCATTATGGAAAGCACCGCGCCTTCACGCGCAAAATGATTCGCTATTTCAAAACCAATTCCTCTGGCAGCACCTGTAATCAATACATGACTGCCCGTAAATCTTCCTTTATTCTCCATCTGAAATTTATTTATTATCCTGATCCATCTTTGAGCCAGCTCTGTGAAAATAATATTTTGTTTACAAATAATTGCTATAATTGTAAACTAATTATAGTCAGCTAAATAAGATCAATGTTAAAATCCTATGTTTCCTGGGCCGCGCTTTTTGCATGCAACCTGATGTGGTCCCTGCAATTTACCTGTATTAAATTAACCCAGGCCCAGGTGGGCCCGTTCAATACGGTATTCATACCGATGTTGCTTGCAACCCTTTTCATGATCCCCTTTGTATATAAGGACATTAAAAAAAGCAAAAAAAGAAAGCTGGGTCATTTAAAAATTTTTATTGTTCTTGCGCTGCTGGGACAATTTCCCGCTCAGGTCTTAATGACCATTGGCACACAACAGTCCACGGCCAGCAATGCAGCCATTATCAGTCTTACCCTGCCTGTTGTATCGGCGCTCCTGGCCGTTGTTTTACTCAAAGAAAAAATGAATGCCCTGAGATGGATAAGTTTTCTGGCAGCTATAGCCGGCGTTATACTTTGTTCATTAAAAGATATCATGGGCGTGGATTTCAGCATGCAGTATATTATTGGAAATGTCCTGATTTTTTCCGGGGTGCTGGGCAGTGGATTTTACAATACCCTCTGTAAGAAGATTGCAGCGGATTATACAGCAATTGAAATGCTTTTCTATACTTATATCTTTATGGTTTTAATTCTTTTCCCGTTCGCCTGGCATTATGAAGGAAATATTTTGCATCGTGTTCCTGCTTTTACTACCCAAACCTGGACCGGGCTGGCATTGCTTACGGTATTTCATAATTTTTTGTCGATGATTTTATTTTTTAAAGCCCTGAAGAATCTGGAAGCTATTCAGGTAGCGCTCTCCAATTTCCTGATAGCATTTTTTGCTCTTCCGATTGCCGTGATTTGGCTTCACGAAAAACTTGGCATCCTTTCCATAATAGGTGGTTTACTTGTCTTAATAAGCACCATCATCATCACCGTTTGGGAGTACAGGCAATCTGCCCAGGTTAAGCAAATCAAGGCGGCAGGTATATAGTGAACAATACACATCCATCATGAAAAAAGGATTAAGAAGTCATCGCTGGTTTTTCGGCGTAAATGAAACCGGTCTTTTACACCAGGGTGCACTGCGCTCTGCTGGTTTTAATATGGATGATTATGCCGGACAGCCTGTGATTGGCATTGCCAACACCTGGGGTGAACTTAATAACTGCAATATGAGCCTCCGTTCCGTTGCAGAAGAAGTAAAAAAAGGAATTTGGGATGGAGGTGGAATACCGCTGGAGTTTCCCGTAATAACGCTGGGGGAAGAATTGATGAAACCTACTGCAGGGTTATACCGGAACCTGCTTTCGATGGATGTGGAAGAAAATCTCCGGGCTTATCCCATTGACGGGGTTGTGCTGCTGGGGAACTGTGATAAAACAGTGCCTGGTCTGCTGATGGGTGCCTTAAGTGCCAATCTGCCTACGATTCAGTTAAATGCAGGACCAAAAAAAGCCGGAATATATAAAGGAGATAAATTAGGAAGCGGAACCGATTTATGGAAGCATTGGGAAGAATGGCGGATGGGTGATATTTCGTCAGGAGAATGGGAAAAAATCGGGAAAGCCCTTAGCTGCGGTTTTGGATCATGCAATACCATGGGAACTGCGTCCACGATGAATGGCCTTCTGGAGGCGCTTGGCATTATGCCACTTGGGTTAAGTACTTTACCGGTTGACTCTGATAAGAGATTTGCTTTATCCAGGGAAGCCGGAAAAAGAATTGTGGAGATGGTAGCAGAAGACCTGCGGCCGGCAACTATTCTGACAGTGCAGGTTTTTAAAAATGCGGTAGCCGTTTGCATGGCATTGGGAGGTTCTACCAATGCGGTGATTCATCTTACTGCTATTGCAGGAAGATTAAACATTCAACTTTATCCCGATATATTTAATGAGATAGGAAAAAGTGTTCCCTGTATTGTCAATGTACAGCCTTCCGGAGAAAGACTTATGGATGAGTTCGATCTTGCAGGTGGCATACCTGCCGTGATGGTTCAACTTGGAAACTTGATTGACACCGGGGTCAAAACATACACAGGAGAAATATTGAAAACACTTTTAGCCAAAATAAAAGTAACCGACGCAACACTCATAAAAACAATCGCCGGGCCGGTAATGTCCGCACCTACCATTGCAATATTGTCGGGAAATATGGCACCAAAAGGCGCCGTAATCAAAATTGCTGCGGCATCAAAACACCTGTTACAGCATTCGGGTGCTGCTTTTGTATTTGAGAATTATGAAGAAATGCTGAAGCTGATTGATGACGAATCCCTTGCAGTTGATGCATCAACGATCTTAGTGCTGCGCAATGCAGGCCCGAAAGCTGTACCCGGAATGCCGGAATGGGGCATGATCCCGATACCTAAAAAATTACGGAAGATGGGTATTACTGACATGGTTCGCATCAGCGATGCCCGGATGAGCGGAACCGGTTTTGGAACCGTAATCTTGCATGTAACCCCTGAAGCAGCTATGGGAGGGGTTTTTGCCCTGGTTAAAACCGGAGATCTTATAACAGTGGATGTAATTAACAGGAAGCTCAGTGTAGAAATAAGCAATGATGAATTAGCTGAGAGAAAAGCATGGTGGAAACCACCGCAGGTTTTGCATAAACGCGGTTATCCCAGGCTCTTTATCAGGGAGGTTCTGCAGGCGGATGAGGGTTGCGATCTGGAATTCCTGAAACCCAGGAGTGATGATGATCTGCCATTTATAGAACCTGTCGTGGGAAGGTCATAGGATTATTCCTCAATCTCCAGCTCCGTACCGGATGCATGATTGATTGCTAAAACACCTCCTTTGCCGAGCAACTGCCAGGTCCACCCTTCGGGCGCGTTGTTTTCAGTCTGGCTTATTCCGGTTCCGTTCACACTAATCTTCTTCGGTTTGGCAGTTAGCCTGAAAACTTCCGTTGACGCGGGATCAAATACTGAATACTTTATCTCTTCAGGCCCGTAAGAAATGTTTTTTACTATCGATGACGAGCTCAGGAGGTGGTTGGAATTATCAGGCGCCAATTGCGGCGCTGCTGCCATGGCGCGCAGGTAATGACGAACATAATCTCCGTAACCGTCCGTCATCCAAATATCATTGGTCGGATAGAAATTTTTTCCATCCGTATCTACCATGTAAGTTGCCCAGTTTAGCTCGCGAATGGCATTGCGGACAAAGCTGGTATCTCCCGTTTTTTCCCAGTACATCAATTCAACTGAACCTTCGCGTGAGGAATGGCTGTTTCCGGGAACCCGGTAAGCAGTCTGTTCGTCAGTCGTGATTACGCCAAACTTAATATATTGTTTGTCCCCCAGTTCTTTGTGTATCCATTGAAGAATACCCATGACTGTGCTTTTCCAGTCAGGGTCAAGTTGCGGGTGCTGCATGATGAACATCGCGTAGGTAATTGCGTTTATCTGAGTATCCGACCACCTTGGAACATCTTCAAAAAAAGGCCCCCATTTATTTGTTTTCACCGGGTAAGTCTGCAACCATTTCAGGGTAATATCAAAGGCCTTTTTGTACGCACTGCTGTCCCCTTGGTGAAGTGAAATGAGCTCACTGAATAATCCCAGGGTGCCTGTCCAGTTGGTTGTGTAGGTCGACTTTTTAATGATCGCTTTTTTCTTCCCGATATCTTTCGAAAGCCCTTCGTACCAAACCACCTGATTTACGATAACGCCCGGCTCGCCGGTCTCGGCATTTACCTTGAATGGCCATGGAGAATTGTCATTGTCGCCTGGCTGCACTTTAGCGGCCAGCGTGTTTGCTATTTTTAACGCGGCATCCAGATATTTTTCATCACCTGTTTTTTTATACAGGTGAACCAATTCAAATCCGAAGGATCCTGCCTTATCCGGCTGGAGATAGCCTTTCCCCAAAATCATGTCGCCATCATATATCCCTGCTTCAACGGAATCATTATAGGGATAAGGGAGATTGGGCCATTTACAGCCAGGCGATGACAGGGAATGAGCTAAATAATAATCAGCCATATACTTCATATTCTCCAGCACAGAATCATCTCCTGTATAATTGTAGTACAGGTTCCAGGAAGAAAGGGCCATCATCACCTGGTCGCCGCCGATGCCGCGCTTATCATGATCCGGCCTCCACACCTGGTGATTCATATAGTATCTGGCCCCATTGGAATCCAGGGGCAGTTTTTTCCAAAAACTCCATACCCTGCCCAGCACATAGTCATAAGATTCCCCCAGGTTGGAAGAATACCAGGGGAGAATATTTCCATTTCCATCCACCCGCACCCGATGATAGATAATGCTGTCTGGCAGGATCTGATCTGATCCAGCCACGATGAGGCTTTCACTTAATCCATGGTAGTTCGAAGGCCTGACTCCGCACCCCGCTGTAATCAGGATCGCGAGCAGGGTAATAGAGGCAATAAGTCTGTTCGATAATGTAAACATAAATTATATGTTTTTGTAAACATAAATAATTGTACCAATAAATCATCCGATTTATTTAATTTTTTTTGCTTCTACTTTAAAGTTGGGCAATGGTTGCGGTCTTTCAATACTGGTATGGCCGTATGATAAGAACTTTTGCATATTCCTGGTTATTCTTCGCTCCTGCAACCTTCATCAGAATTTCGTCTTACCAAACCCTATCCGGTCCTGGGAAACTCTGAATTTTTGTGTGAAGGAGCCGAGGGGCAATAGCTTCCTTGAGGCAAAGTTAGCATTTGGCAGTTTCCCTCCCTGTTTCGCATTTGGGCAAAAGGAAACTCTTCCAGGGTCAAAATTTTGTATTGTTATGGAAGGGTTCAATTAAAATAGTTTACAATTTTTCCCATAAATTGTAAACATAAATTTATATTTACTGGCTTTCTGATGATGTTTTTCTCAAAAGTGATTCAAAGGTTAAAGCAAGAAATCCTTGCGGTGCGGGTTGGGTATAGAAGAATCTTAGTAGTACATTAAATTACAGGTATGAAGATTTATCTGGTTGTACTGGGTATGTTTGGCATTTTTTCAAGCGCTCTGCTTGGGGTCCGAATGGAAAAACCTGGCGATTTATCAAAAGCGGCACTCAGCTGGTCTGAGAATCAATCCCGGATTTTTTCTGTCAGGGCGCGCTCCTTAAAAGAAGCGTTGGAACAGCTTCGCGAGGATAATGCAGGTTCGCTAAATAATGCCATTGAGGCGCTGAGGAATTGCCGGTTGCAATACAAGAAATTTGCTTTTTTCCTGGAATTCTTTTTTCCGGACCAGGCTTATATTTATAACGGGCCTTCGGTGCCCGAGGTTGATCCCCTGGAAGATGAGGTTATAGATCCCGCAGGTTTGCAGCTGATAGAAGCCTTGTTGCTTACCAAAAATCCTTATCAGAATAAAGGGAAGCTGGTTGAGCAGGCAGGCATGCTGTTAAATTCCTCTGAAACATTCCCGCTTCTGTTGAATGGCTTCAAAATGGATGATAAAAATACGCTGGAAAGCATGCATCAGGAGTTGGTCCGGATAATGACTCTTTATATCACTGGTTATGACGGGCCTGAAATCAAGAGCGGAATAGCAGAATCCCGGGAAGCTCTCGCTTCAATAGATACGGTTTTGGCATCGGGTCTGGGTAATGATGGTTACCAGGATAGCCTCGGGTTTTATATCAAGGGGGGCAAAGAATATCTTAAAGCTCATCCTGATTTTGATTCTTTTGACCGGCTTTTTTTTATTACGCGGTATGCACAGCATATAGAAAAATATCTGAATCTGCTCATACTGGAAACGGGGGACGGCCAGCCAAATCTGCCGGTCCTCAACCTGCATGCAGATAATTTATTTTCGCCAGATGCACTGGACAGGAATGCCTTCCCGCATACGGAAAATCAGGATGATCCCAGGATTCTGAGCCTTGGAAAAAAGTTGTTTTTTGAACCAGCACTTTCCGGAGATGGAACCAGGTCCTGTGCCACCTGTCATTCCCCCGAGCATTTTTTTACTGACGGTCTCGCAAGGAACCGGACGCTCCATGGACAATCGGATTTGCCGCGGAATACCCCTAGTCTACTATACGCCGGATATCAATATGCCGAATTCTGGGACGGACGCGCCCAGAGCCTGGAGGCCCAGATAGATACGGTGTTGAACAGTAAATCCGAAATGAATTCATCGGGTGCCGGCATTAGTAAAAGATTAATTAAGGATCCGGTTTACGCTGAAGCTTATAAAAAAATATGGCCCGCAGATTCCACAATTGACCCGGACCGGATAAAAGGCGCATTGGCAGCCTATATCCGTAGTTTAGCACCTTTCCGCTCGGATTTTGACCGTTACATAAGTGGCGATCATGCAGCGCTGACGCCGGGCCAGCAAAATGGTTTTAATCTGTTCATGGGAAAAGCCCGTTGTGGCAGCTGTCATTTTGCTCCCTTGTTTAATGGCCTTCTCCCACCTGATTACACAAGTACTGAATTCGAAAATTTAGGGGTCACTGCAGACGATCATTTTGAAAAACCAAGATTGGATAGCGACCTGGGCCGCTATTCTTTTTTTCCGGTTCCGTTGAATAAGGGCTCTTTTAAAACACCCACGGTCAGAAATGCTGCTGTTACCTCGCCCTACATGCACAATGGCAGGTTCAGCTCCCTGGAAAGGGTCATCGAGTTTTATGATAAGGGAGGCGGCGCCGGATTAGGGCTCAGCGTGCCCGAGCAGACCCTTTCCGCTGATTCCCTGCATCTCACAGTGAAAGAAAAAGCAGATCTGGTTGATTTTATCGGAGCACTCACGGATAAAGTATCAACTTCTCAGCACCAGAACCCGGATTTCTCATTTCCTTCTGAAAAATGAGTCAGGAAATATTAAAGTCACCCGGGGGCAACGGCGTGCAGTACTCAATTTGGGGGCCCATTGAGCTGATCAACGATCAGTTGCAGATTTAATATTATAAATTCTGCCGGCTGCAATGGTGCAAATCCTACCTCAATATTGACAATCCCATTATTGATATCAATTTGTGTGGTCGTATCACTATCGCATTTCACAAAAAAAGCTTCATCCGGTTTTGTTCCCTGCAAAGCGCCTTCCCTGAACAGGTCGTACATAAATGCTCCCACGCCAAGACGAATTTGCTCCCAAAGAGATTCACCATTAGGTTCAAATACTACCCAATTCAATCCTTCATTCAAACTCTCCTCAATAAAAAGAGCTGTACGACGCACGGGAATATATTTCCAATCGCTGGCGAACGAATCATCTCCATCAAGGGTGCGGGCGCCCCAACAGAAAATTCCGTCTGGAAATCCCCGAATTGCATTGATCCCAACGGAATTGAGCAGTTCATTATCGCTATCCTTAATTCCCAATTTTAAGCCGGAGATACCTTTAAGATCTGCATTTATTCCTGCGGGTGCCTTCCAAACACCGTAAGAGTCATCAATACGGGCCATAATTCCTGCGATGGCGCCGGCAGGGCCGGTTTCTGTTTGCGAACCATCACTATTGGTTATTATGAGGTTCGGAAAATAGACTCCACATGAATCCTTAACCAGCCCATTTCTTAAACTATTTATTCCAAGGACAGGATCATTAACCTGCTGAATATTTACCCATTCTGCCGGAGGATCCATAATTAAAAATGCCTTTCTTTTCTGACAATATATGCTGGCCATTCCATAAAAGGTCCGGGTAGGCGATGCGCCCATACTTTTATCCCTTGACAGGACCATAAAGTTGAAAAGATTCACATGCTCATCAACAGCAGCAAAGGCATCTTCGTAATCTGAAATTTGCGATGGGCCGTCATCGTTTACAATCCGGGTGACCCAGCATTGAGTTCCGCCATTCAAAAAGAAAAGACTCACTGCCTGGGCTGTGTCGCTATATGTGGAGTCCGAACCAAAAATAAAGTCAAAATCACTATAGCTCAGGCAGAGTTGCGGATTACACACAGGTCCGCGAATGGTTTTACCAATAAAACAGGCGGTAGAAGTTGTAACTCCCGAAATGCCGCCGGGTGGCTGAACAGACATAAATAAATATTGTTAGAAAATATGCTTATCCGAATTTAATCATTTTTAGTACGGCCAATCTCCCAAACGGATTAAATCTGATTAGAACCGTCAGGATCAGGTTAGAAACAGAGGGCATGACCCCTGGCATTATTTTTTAAGTCGTACCCCAATAGAAAATAATTTTCAGGCATTTGAAAAATTAAATATGGAATCTAACCGAAACAAGCGGGTTCTTTTGATTGACGATGAAGAGGACTTCTGCGAAATTGTCATGAGGATCCTGCATAAATCAGGATACGAGGTGGTTTGTGCCTCCTCGCTGCACATCGCAAACCGCGAACTGTCAGACTATGACCCGGCTATTGTTTTGCTCGATCAAAATTTACCGGATGGTCAGGGATTGAACTTTCTGGAAAATAATAAGTCGATGCTCAGCGATAAGCGGGTAATTTTTATCACAGGCAGTTCTTCAAGAGCCATTATTGATAAAGCCATTTCATTGGGAGCATTCCATTTTCTTACAAAACCACTTACCGCCACTGCCTTAAACCTGGCCATTTCCCAGGTTGAAAAAAGTAATTAAGCACTATTCCCCCGGTTTTCAAAATATTCGTAATTAATTCTGAATAGCTGTCCGTTATCTTCTACAAAGAATTCCATATTCGTATTTCATCCTAACGGCAAAGGTCTCGAATGCGCGATGGTCACAACAAATGAGGCGGATATCATCAAAGATCACCTCAGAAGGATATTCGTTGCGGATATCCTTATTTTCGGCAAAGATAGTAGCAGCAAGCCAACCCTTCGCGCCCTAATATTAAGTAGTTTTATAGGGTGAAGGAACAATTCATTATACGGTTCAGGGATTCAAAATTCAGATACCAGGCTGAGGTCCGGGCATTCAACCTGGACGAAAAAATGATTTATGATGTTTCTTATTCTCTTGTGCCCTATGTTCACCCTGCCCGAAGAGTTCAGGTCTATTCCGGCTCGGGTCACGGGCCTGAAGTTTACTGGAGACAACGGATAACCAGTAAAGAGGATGAATTGCTTCCGCAGGAATTTATTGAAGCCATAGGTTATGCAATTGAACAAACTCAGCATTGAGCAATCGTATGGAATCGCCATTACCTGACACAGCAGGCTGAGTCGTTTTTCAGATTTTAAAAGTGAACAACTTGTGTATTGAAACCGAACGGTATTAAAAGGCCTTTGAATGTATACAATTGATTTGTAGCGCCTTATTTTGCTGGCATCTAATTGGTCGAAAAAACGGTTAAGTGTTATTTAAAAATACGACCATGTTTAAAAACTACATCAAAATCGCCTGGCGCAATATTTCGCGTCATAAGATATATACCCTGATCAATGTTACCGGGCTGGCATTTGGAATATGCGCATGCCTGGTCATATACCTCATTACCAGTTACGACTTCAGCTTCGACCGGTTTCAGCCGGAAGGGAACCGCATTTACCGGATAGTAGGTGAAGCACAAAGAGGCAATGGTGAAAAGATGTTTTTGAACTCTCCTTTTTCAGATCTGGCGGGATTCCAGAATCAAATTCCGGGATTTGAAGCGGCATCCGGATATCAGCTTTTCGGGAGGAAAACAATTATACCTGTCATTGACAAACCGCCAAAAAAATTTGACGGAAACCTGGAAAATGGAGGGATAGCAAGCATTATAACAGGGGCTTCCTATTTTGATATATTTAAATACCCATGGCTTGCCGGAAATGCGGCAACACTTAACGAACCATTCAAAGTGGTTCTGACTGAAAGCAGGGCCCGCCAATATTTTGGTGATCTGCCCCCCGATAAATTACTTGGAAAGATGGTCATATATGATGATTCATTAAAAGTAAGTGTATCCGGGATTATCAAAGATTGGGGCAAAAACACAGATTTTGGATATACAGACTTTATTTCGATCAGTACGGCCACGCACAGTTTCCTGAAAAATCAGATTCCCACCGAAGACTGGACCAGCCTGAGTCCCCACCGTTCGCAGGCATTTATTAAACTTTCTAAAGGCACTTCCGTTGCGCAGGTAAATGAACAATTTGCATCCTTCATTAGAAAAAACTTAAAACAAACCGGCCTGTCAAAACTGACCATGTGGCTTCAGCCCTTATCCAATATTCACTTTACTCCGGATTTTCACAGGGGAGATGACGGTGACAACCAATTTAGAAAGGCTTATTTACCCACCCTATATGCTTTAATGGGTGCTGCCCTGTTCATCCTAATTTTAGCTGCGATCAACTTTATCAACCTTTCAACAGCTCAGTCCATTCGCCGTGCTAAAGAAACCGGCATAAGAAAAGTGCTCGGTAGCAGCAGAACAAGCCTGGTCTTCCAGTTCCTAACAGAAACATTTATGCTCACCCTGATTGCCGTTTGTTTTTCCGTTTTTCTGGTCAATCCGGTTCTTTCTATGTTTAGCGACTATATACCAAAAGGGGTAGTTTTCAATCTAACCTTGCCAACACTTTGTTTCCTATCGGCAGTTTGTTTACTCACATCATTACTGGCTGGCTTTTATCCAGCAATGGTCTTGTCTGCCTATCGCCCGGCGCAAAGTCTGAAAGGTATCGGGGCTAAAAGAACCAGAGAGAAATCATATCTGAGAAAATCACTCATCGTTTTTCAATTCTGCATTTCACTCATTTTTATTATCGCTACCCTGATCATCGGTAACCAAATCCGCTATATGCGTGATAGCGATAAGGGATTCAAAACAGACGCTATTGTTACTATCCAAAGAAACTGGAGTGACCATACCAAGAAGGCAAATGTACTTGCAGAAAGTATAAAGCAAATACCCGGAGTGGATGAGGTTATCCTGGAAGCATTTGCGCCGATGGGTTTTCCGCACATGATTGGAAATATAGAATACAAAGGCAAAGATGATATCAAACTGCAGGTTTCCCTCCAACCGGGTAACGAAGGATTTATTCCTTTTTACGGGATGAAATTATTGGCTGGAAGAAATTTATTTCACAGCGATAGCCTGAAAGAAATCGTCATTAATCAAACCTGTTCAAAAAGCCTTGGATTTACAAAGCCGGAAAAAGCATTGGGGAAATCAATCACCTGGTGGGATGGAAAGGATTATCCAATTGTCGGCGTGGTTGCGGATTTTCATGAAGGATCCTTTCATGAACCTATTAAGCCGGTAGTAATCGCCCATATGCCTGAGCATGAAAAAGAAATTGCCATAAAACTGGATACCAGGGGGAGGCAGGCTGCCGAAGCTAAAGCAATACTTGTCCAGGTGGGCAAAGAATGGAAAAAAATATATCCGAACGACCCCTTTGAATGTAATTTTCTGACTGAATCTATCAGGTGGTTATATGACCAGGAAACCAAAACAGCCTGGTTAATGAGTGTGGCCATGATCATTACCATTTTTATTTCCTGCATGGGATTATTTGGTCTTGCCATGTTCACCGCTGAACAACGCACAAAGGAAATAGGTATCCGAAAAGTGCTCGGGGCTACTGTGGCTAATATCTTGACGATGCTGAACAGGGATTTCGTCATACTGGTAATCCTTGCACTTGTCTTCGCCTCCCCGGTTGCCTGGTTTCTAATGAACAGCTGGTTAGAAGATTTTGTCTACCGTATCCACATCAGTTGGTCGGTTTTTTTCCTGGCAGGATCGGCAGCCATTTTAATTGCTTTGCTAACCGTCAGCTTTCAGGCAGTCAAAGCGGCCATCGCCAACCCGGTAAAGAGCCTGAGAACCGAGTAAAGGTTCGTGTAAGGCAACGATTTGGTCCTTCACATCGTAGTGTCTGTTACGACCAAAATCATAATATTGAGGACCATTTACATAGGGCTAATGCTGTTGGTGCTGGCAATTGCCTGCAAGAAGACCAATAATGGAAATACCTCATCCCAGGATGTATTCCCCAACAAAATCGGTGACCAATGGCATTACCTGGTAAGGGACACCACTATTCAAGGAAACCAGGATAGTGGTTCCATACAATACAATCTGGACGTCACTATCGTTGGCACAGTAAAATGGCCCAGCGGAATAATCGCAGCCATTTGGCAATTCAAGTATCCTGATAGGACTGACACCAATTTTGTTTTTCAATCGGGAGATACCATTCGCTTTATGGATAAAACAAACACTTATTTTGTAAGGCAATATATCATTCCCTTTGCACTTGGCTCATCCTGGCGTTATACATTTGGATTTGAGAATGTGGCCGTGACCGGCCAGGGAAACATTATGGTTGAGAACAATTCCTACGCAGATGCCTGGGAGGTTTATGGAGATGCGGGAGTCCCGGATGGAATCTTCAGGGTTGACGAATGGTTTGAGAGTCATGTAGGATTAGTAAGGAAATATTTTAATCCCTTCGGCGAGTTGTTATATACCAGGCATATCCTGGATTGGTCGCTCGTAAGTTACGAGCTAAGATAAAAATTATGAGTGTAAAACGTGCGTGGCCATTATCAAATCCTCTGCAAAGATTCATTTGGCAGTCATTCGGGCTAAGCCGAAGTTGATGGATAATTGTTGCAGGCGATCCGGCAAAGCACCATGCATGCGGTAAATTACAAAATTCCTCACGGGTATTTCTAACCTGTATTGGATACTGAAAATACTGTCTTCCGCCTTCTCAAAACATTGTTTCAGGGCAGCTTTGGGAGGTCCGTAATAATTGGAAGGATAAATAAAATAGGCGTCATCTCCTTTCTTCAGTTGTTGGCGATAGGCATTCAGCCAGGCATAATTGTGGATGTCCTGCAGTGGGCCGATGGCCAATAAATTAATCTTGTGGGGTTGCGCAACATAATAATCAAGATGTGCAGCCGGGAACCAATAGTCAGAAATAATTGTGGCTCCAGGTTTCATAATCCCTGAATGCATATCAGATAAATAAAGTGAATCAAATTTGCGTGAAAAATCCTTCCATCCACTCATGTCCAGGGCAATATCTCCCTTTCCGAGATAGCTTTTACTCTCCGATCCAATGCGGAAAGGAAGAAGGTTTACTGCTAGTGTGCCAACCACAGCAACAAACAAAAAAATCAGCCCCGAAACAACCAGCAATTTGGGAAAGCGGGGCAAATTTATTTTATCAAGATAAATTGCCGCGAGAAATAAAATGCAGGTGTAGGCGGGGCCGGACCAATGAGGGAGGGTATCATTGAACAATGACATAAAAAGTAATACGAGGATCAGGGGAATGCTTAACCATAGTAATAAATTCGAAGCAGCGGGAAAGACCATTTTCTTTTTCCATAAGGCAATCCCTGTTAATATATATACAAAATAATTAACCGGATTATTATAAAAAATTGAGCCAAATACCTGTTGGAAAAGGTCATCTAAATCAGGCCTTTTGCTAAAGAACCCAAACCTGCTTTTGTGATAGGTATAACTAATAAAGTGATTGGACAGATTCCAGAAAAACAGAGGGGAGATGATGATCAGCGTAATGACCAGGCTAAGGTATAAATAAGGGTTTTTTAAAAAATCCCGTCTTTCAAAGATTATAAATCCTCCGAATCCCACCCACAAAAAAACACCATGCACTTTGCTCATGATACAGCAGCCAGCAGCAAGGCCAAGCAAAATCCAGTTGCCTCCGGAAGGATTTCCTTCCATAATAAGCACCATATACCATATGCTCAGCAACCAGAAAAATAACTGGGGAGCATCAGGTAAAATAAACACACCTGCAATAATACTTGAATAAAAAGAGAAGGTAAACAGGCATGCCGCAAACCAGCCGCTTCTTTCGCCCGCCATCTGCTTCACAATTTTATAGATCAGATATGTATTTACCGCAGCACACAGGATAGGTCCGAGACGCAAAAATAATTCACTGCTGAAAAATCCATTCAGGGTTGTTGCCCTGATGAGTAGGGCGACAATAGGCGGATGGTCAAAATAACTCCATTGCAGATGCAGTGCATAGGTTTCGTAATAGGATTCATCAATGCCGAGTTCGAGGGAGCATGCTATCAGGATCCGGATAATTGTAGATGCTGCTATTAAAATGTAAAGTTTATTTTTTAATTTCAAAGCATGACTTAAGGAAGCAATTTAAATATTTTACTCCTTCAATCTGACTCCCGAAAATTCAGAATGGTTGGGTGAGCTCTTTTATTTTACCCATTTTAGCCGGTCTCCCAACCAAATAATATCAAAGTACAATCTTCTTATGCTGGTAATGATTCAAATCGTCTCTTGCCAGGATCAACTTATGAGGGATAAAACATACAGGCCAGTTCAGATCGAAAATAAATTGGAGGGCTACCGCCAGAGGATCATTTCGCGGGAGCTTTTATTAGCCTTCGGATTATTTTTATCTGCGCTTGTTTTGTTTGGGCATCTCACGCAGGAAATCCTGAATGAAAAGCAGGATTTATTTGACGTCGCGGTGTTCCGGTGGCTAGAGCCTCTTGACTCTCCTGGGCTTACCCGACTCGCTCTTTTTGTATCGTTTTTTGGAACCGGAAGTTTTCTGATACCCATTTATCTTGCCATGATAATTTATTTTATCCGTACCGGGCGAATACAATATGCTTTCCAGATATTCGTAATTTCCTTATCAAGCCTTTTACTGGGTTGCGCATTAAAAGATGTATTCCGAAGACCGAGGCCGCTGCTCAGACACCTGGATGCAGCAGGAGGTTATAGTTTTCCCAGCGGACATACACTCGGGGCATTTACCTTAGGCGGGATACTGATCTACCTTGTCTGGAAGTCAGATTATCCGGTATACACGAAAATATTTTGGACGATAGGATTCATCTTTTTTGGATGCCTGATCGGGTTAAGCAGGGTTTACCTTCAGGTTCACTTTGCCAGCGATACCATTGCGGGTCTTTTTGTTGCCGTTATCTGGCTTTCCTTTTGCCTGATCATTATAAAACTAAGTAAAAATGCAAAATCAAAACTGATTTCATGACTACATGGTTATTTAGTTTTCTCTGAAAAAATTATTCCAATACCCATAATAAGAAATATGATTCCGAAAGTAAGAAGCAAGGAATTTACAGCGTCGATTGACCTTCTGGTGGAGTGAATAAATTGTGCCCTATTCAAATAAACAAAAATGGGATCAAGCAAAATGAGTATTAGACCAATAACTAACCAGAAATTGCCGGATTTGATAAAATGCAACGCAGTTGTTTTACGTTTCTTTAATAAAGGCTAGCAACAACACTAAAAAGTCATTTGGACGCCGATTCCGATACCCCAGCTGTAAGGATAATTATTAACTACGTTATTATGCGTCATGGATGTTATGGCATACTTAAATGAAGGCACCATAACAAGCTTCGCATGAGGGGTAAGAAGGTATTGTAAACCCATCCCTGCATCCAAGGATAAATACGACTGCCTCGTCCCATTTAGCTTGGTTATGGTTACCCCTTCCACACGGGACTGTTCCGTGACGACTGTAGATATTGATGCTTTCGCCAAAAAATTAACAGCAAAACCTGCAGAAGGCAGAAAAGAAAACCTGCGCATACCGAACTGGCGTTCTATTGTCACGGGCAAACTGACAAAAACAAGATGATGATCAGCGGTTGCAGTACTTAAGCTATCACCAACAGATGAATTTACCAATCCCGGTTTAATAAACGCGTAGCCGGAAGAAGTGATATATTTATAAGAGACAACTCCGGATGATTCTGTTGAAGCATATATTTTCTGAGGGTTTATGCCGATTGAAACCCGCGAATAAACCAAACCCGTTTGCAAAGACCAGCGCCTCTTAAAATGCCAAGCTGCTGAAATCGCCAGGGAGAACGAAGGCTTATGATTTTCCCTGCTTTCAATATTTTCTTGGAATCTCCTGGCAGGTCATCATCGAGTCTGTACATGACCTGATCGTAGGAAGCCACAGCAGAAAGTGACCAATAAGGCCTAAATAGATTCGGTTTGATCAGGTTGTTTTTGCCTTCCGCCTCATTTTTGAATGCGTGTTTATCGGCGTTCGATGCCAGCGAATATGAAACCTGGACTAAAAAATCCGGGTTTGTAACAAGGGGGGCAATAGGACTAAACTGAATTGCTTGCGTGGGCCTGGATCGAATCATGTCTCCGAATTCCATGGTCTTTCTTGAGGCGATATAATCGGGAAAGCTTTTAACACGCAATGCAAGGGTGCGGGCTTGTGAGGGAAACGCAGGACTGACGGCCGTTTTTGCTGAATGCTGTTTTACGCTTACTGCCCTATTTATTTCCTGATTTCTGACCAGGGAATCATACAGTACATAAATGGTCATTAACAATATAAGCAATAAAGTATTTCTTTTCCAGGCGATGAATCTCCTTTTAAATCTCACTACATCCTGCTTATCCAGGCCTTCATTTATTTTTGACCACAAGCCGGCAGAAGGTTCTTCTTCAAAGCCATCGTAAGAAGATTTAAAAATGCTATCTATATTTTTGAATTTTTTGATCATCGGTCGATCTTTAATTTAAGCCGACCCTTATGGCTGGAAAGGGCCTTTTGCAAAATCAGCCGGGCGTCTGAAAGATTTGATTTGGAAGTACCTTCTGAAATCCCCAGGATTTTGGCTATTTCCCGGTGTTTCAACCCCTCCATTACAAACAAATTAAAAACCATGCGATAGCCTGGGCTCAATTGCTGAACGATCTTCAGCAAATCCCCGGCTTCAAGATAATCCAATACTGTTGCGTCAACGGTAAGGTAAGCACGGGTCCAGTCAAAAGTCTGGACAATATTCAAACGGGCTTTGGTCCGGTATTTATGCAAAGCCGCATTGATCATAATTTTTCTCATCCAGTTTTCCAAAGGCCCTTTAGAATTATATCCGGGTAAGTACCTGAAGATCCTGAGGAACCCATCCTGTAAAATCTCTTCCGCCTCTTCTTTGTTTCGTGCATACCACATGCATATCCCCAGCATCTTACGTGCATAGAGATCATATAATGCCGCCTGAGAGATTCGATCACCGGCAATGCAGGCTTTGATGAGTTTCCGCTGATCAGTCAAGATTGGTGTTCTTGTTTGCATAGATAGCTGATCCGGATGATTTGGTTGGGCATGGATGATTTTAAATAGCCTTAAGAATCAAAAGTACTGGGAAGAAATATCATCGAATCTATAAACTACCGGGCGCTGCAGGCAACTTTTAAAGTTATCCCTTCGTTATTCCTTCCATACATCATCCCCTTTATGCTACTTTTATTACTAATGAAAACCGATGAATAAGGCATTTTCTCTGCTGTTTTCGCTTCTTTATTTATCTGTCATGGGCTGGCATTGCAATTTGACTGAAGCCATGCAAATTGCCCAACAAGAGCATAAATATATATTGCTCAATTTCTCGGGCTCGGACTGGTGCGGACCATGTATCCGGATGCGCAAAGAGATCTTTGATAACGGGTCCTTTAAGGATTTTGCCGACTCCGTCTTAATTCTCGTAAATGCTGATTTTCCGAGGATGAAAAAAAATCAGTTATCAGCAAAACAGCAGGAATTAAACAACCGTATGGCCGAACAATACAATTCCAAAGGTAAATTTCCATATACAGTCCTGCTAAATGCCGATGGCAAAGTATTAAAGTATTGGGAGGGTCTACCAGAGGAAAAGCCAGATGAATTTGTTTTGGATATAAAAACTGTTATCAATGCTTACAGGTAATTGTATTGTTGAACAGGAAGTTCACAAAAAGGCCCTGAAATTAATGGGCAACAGGTTTGAATTTGTAGTTGTGGCCGCTGATCCTATCAGGGCTTCCAAATTCATCGAAGCAGGCATTGCGGAAATTCAACGGATAGAAAAACTGCTGACGACATTCAGCAAAGACAGTGAGACCAGCCTGGTCAATGAAAATGCCGGCCTTTCAGCAGTTCAGGTGAGCAGGGAAACTTACCATCTTATCGAACGTTCTATCAGGCTATCCCAGTTAACACAGGGTGCTTTTGATATTACATATGGGTCGGTGGATAATAGATTGTGGAATTTTGATACAACAATGAAATCGCTCCCGGAGAGGGAGACTGCCCGTAAAATGGTCCATCTCATCAATTACCGGAATATCATTCTTGACAAAGAAAAATCTACAATTTTTTTAAAGGAAAAAGGAATGCGCATCGGGTTTGGCGGAATCGGAAAAGGGTATGCAGCAGAAAGGGCTAAGCAAGTGATGAAAAGCATGGGCGCTGAAAGCGGTATTGTAAATGCTTCGGGAGATCTTGCCGTCTGGGGCTATCAGCCTGATGGAAAACCATGGACAATCGGCATCGTCGATCCGAATTCGGCAGGCCACGTCTTATCCCACCTGAATATTACCAATATGTCTATTGCAACCTCCGGCAATTATGAAAAATTCATAATTGTGGGTGGGAAAAAGTATTCCCATACTATTGATCCCAGAACTGGCATGCCTGTAACGGGAATAAAAAGTGTAACTATCATTTCGCCGAATGCGGAGATGTCTGACGCCATGGCTACTCCGATGATGATCATGGGAGTTCGGGCAGGTATGGATATGATTAACCAGATTGAAAATATGGAAGCAATTCTTATTGATGACCACGATACTATTTACACATCGAGGAATATCCATTTATCTTAACGCAACAAATATGAAAATAAAACCCATTTTGACCTTTTGTGTCGTTCCTTTTGCAGGACTAATTTTATCCTCCTGTGCACAGGTGAAAGAATACCAAAAAAGCAGGATCAATGACTCGGAGATGACCCTTTCAAACCGGCAGGCAGAAAAGAACGAGTTGAACGCTCAAACTTACCGGGAGGGCTCTTCCGGAGCAAATGCAGGAAAGACTGGCGGAGGCTGTGGTTGTAACTAAACAATAGGCAGCTTATGAAAAAAACCTGTCTTACGCTTATTGGCATCATAATCTTATTTTTTCACGGGTTCTCGCAGGAACATGAAAAAGACAGCTCTGGATATAAATCCAGAAAACTAAAACTGGATGAAGTCAATATCGTCTCCAGTTATTATGACCAAACTGCCGATAAATCCGCCGTTATGGGTGGCAGGACAGACAGTAAGGGAATAGGCGATGTTACCGATCTCGCCAATGGAATAGACATTAAATTCTCAGGCTGGGATAATAAGCAAAGAAAAAATTCATTAACTGCTGGCCTTGGCATTGACTATCATACAGCGGCGTCCCAGGCATTTGTGGATTCAAATGGTCATGCCAGGAATAATGGAACCCGGATATATCCCACGCTGGATTGGACAATTAAAAACGATCAGAAAGGCACCGAATTCGGATTGGGAGCCTATTATTCCGCAGAACACAATTATTATCATTCCATTGGTTTCAATACTTCATTTTCAAAAAAGACAAATAAGGATGGGGAGTTCGGCGTCAAGCTTATAAGCTATTTCGACAATATTAAAATGATCAGGCCTTCAGAATTTATTCCTGTTGATTCGATCAAAAATGCTTCTTCATCAGATAGTATCGTATACATAACGACGGCCAGTGGTCGCACGGAAGCCCTTAGTTATAACAACGGGCAGATCGTGGGGAAAACCAGCAAACAAAATATTCCATCTGCGGGAAGGAATACCTTGACGGCTTCCTTGTCTTTTTCTCAGGTATTCAACGCCCGCATGCAGGGAAGCATCACTTTGGACCTGGTTTATCAAAGCGGTTATCTCGGCCTGCCATTTCACCGGGTATATTTCAATACCGGAAAGGATACGATTGAAAATCTGCCATCGCTACGATTCAAACTTCCCATTGGTCTTCGCCTGAATTATTTTCTCGGTGACCGGATCATTCTAAGATCTTACTACCGTTTCTATGCGGATAGCTGGGGTCTGAAATCCCATACAGCAAGTCTGGAAATACCTATAAAGATCACTCCCTTCTTTTCCCTTTCTCCTTTTTACCGCTATTATATTCAGTCTGCGACAAAATATTTTGCGCCATTCGAAGTTCACTCAGCCCAGGATCAGTATTTTACCAGCAATTATGCCCTTGCTGCCTTCAGTAGCAACTTTTTCGGAATGGGGATACGCCTGGCTCCGCCAAATGGAATTTTCATGAAGAGTCTAAATGTACTGGAAATAAGATATGGTCACTATACCCAGTCCGTCGATCTTGTTTCCAATATTATTTCCCTGAATATTAAATTCAGATGAGTTACCAGTGTCAATTCATTTTATATACCAAGACAGCGAATGAGCCGGGTATGATATTTCTTGTTCCGGTCTCAAACTTTGGGGCACTCAAATATATCTTATGGGTCGCCTCGTCCAGGGCCATTGTTTTAGCACGATACTGGGTATTCAGTGTCTGGACAACAGTATAATTATCCGCATCATGCTGTTTAATAATCGTCGTCGTTCCATCAGCGTTTGAGCAAAAGATTAGCTGGGTTGCCGGGTCATATGCAACCGCATCCACTCCGGCGCCGATCGGCAATGTGGTAACCACTTTACCCGTTGTTATATCAACCACGCTCATGCCTTTATTTTCGCGACAGGCGGTGAATACGCGTTTGCTCTTTCCGTCAATTGCAAGGCCTGTTGGGCCACCACACGGAAGCAAAGGGTAGGTTTGAATAACTTTCATCGATTTTGAATCAATAACATTCAGGCTATTTTTGTCTTCCAGGTTATTATATATTAACCCCTTCCCGTCGGGAACTGCAAATTCAGGTCCACCCCCCAATGGTATGGTCGCTATTTCTTTCAGCCCGGTCACATCAATCACGGAAGCACTGTTACCATGGCCGCAAAAGGCAAAAATTCTTTTCGAAAAAGGATCGAACATGATTCCATCCGGGCCTTTAGGAGTTACAGGAATGGTTTTAAGGGTTCTGAAGGTGGTTAGGTCGAAGGCTACCACCGAATTATCCCTCCCATCAGTTATAAATCCCTTGTTCACCTCATTATCGACGGCTATGCCATGAACCCCTTTCATACTGTCGATCGAACCGATAACCTGGCTTGTATTAAGATCGATTACATTGACGGATGTACCGTGCGAAACAAATAAATGTCTGTTTACTACATCTATGGACAAATAATCATAACCCCCATCACCCGGCACCGGAATACTTTTTTCAAACGAATAAATATCCGTGGATTGTGCATTGCCTTCAACGCTAAGGAAAAATGCGAATACAATAAAAACCAGGAGGTGCCGGTGTTTTTTCATGATCAATTATTTTAGTAATAAAGGTTTTAACCTGATTCAAACAGCTATATCTGTCCGCAACCTAGGGATGTACTCTGAGCCAATTCTGAAGAATTGAGTTTTTCGCCAAATAAATAAGGAGTTCATATTTAGACAATTAAAATTAATACAAAGACCAAATGGGTACTTATACTTTTGAATTCTGAAGACAATCTGTAGTAATTCTGAGTTTACAGTGATCATTGTTTTAATGAATCTTTACTTAATTATTAAGATCAGTTCAGGAACATTTTTCCTTCCTCCATTTATTCACTTTTGAGTTCCGGTCAATTTCCGGAGCTGCAATGAGTAAATATATTTTAATAATTCTTGCTTCCTTAATCTGCATTCAAGGTTTTTCTCAGCATTCCACAATCACGGGAAAAGTAGAAAGCACCAATGGTAAAGAAAAACTTTCCGGTGCCTTTGTTTCCTGCACCAACAACAAAGGCCATCAAATGAACACCGTTACGGATAATGACGGGGGATTCAAGTTTAAAGATATTCCGGATGGTGACTATGACCTGAAAATCGAATATATAGGATTCATGACCTACACCACCCATTTATCACTGGTTCAAAATAGGATCGAAGAAATAAATGTTCCGCTGATTCAAAATAGTAAATCAATGGCCTCCGTGGATGTATATGGCAAAATCAGCCAGGAAGAAGATGCAGGCGCCCGGCAAAAAGAGCAAAGAAGCAATAATATAGTCAATGTAATTTCCTCAAAGGCGATGGAGCGTTCGCCGGATATCAATGCAGCAAATGTGCTGCAACGAATGAGCGGACTTACTATTGAACGCAATGGCGGCGGAGATGAAGCATATGCTGTTATCCGGGGACTTGATCCCCGGTACAGCAATACCCTGATTAACGGAATTAAGATTGCCAGTCCTGATGAAAAGTCCCGCTTTGTTCCACTCAGTATCGTCCCTTCCGATCTGCTAGGCAGCATAGAAGTACATAAATCACTTACACCAGATATGGAAGGCGATGCGATCGGGGGTACAGTCAATATGGTCATGAAAGATGCACCGGAAAGAAAAGTCTTTAAAATTCTTGGATCTTTTGGATACAGCGGGATCTTTTTCGACAGGAAATATGAAGATTTTTCCAAGGCAGATATTCAGCAAAAAAGCCTGATTGAAAAATACGGTTCTTCTTACACGGCTAAGCCATCGGATTTTAGCCGGTCCAATCTGGATTTTAAGCCAATGAATCCATTACCCACTTCCATCTTTTCCGTCACACTGGGCGACCGGTTCTTTAATAACAAGCTGGGGATTCTTGTTGCCGAAACGTTTCAGAACCAATATTATGGAAGCAATTCAATATTCAACCAGGCGGCTATCAATGTCCATACTTCTCAACCCACTTATTCAGATTATGCCGTCCGCCAATTTTCCACCCAGCAACTCAATAACGGCACAGTAATTCACCTTGATTATAACTTCAGCGAGAAAAATAAGATTACTCTTACAAATGTATTATTGTACAGTTATCTTGCCCAGGCACGTACGATCGTAGATACAGCCATCTTAGGCGGCAACGGCGGAAGAACCGTACCCGGCACCGGGCCGGTAAGCACAGATTATTTATCTGTGACGAGCGGACAACTTGTAGAAAATGCGAAACTGGAAGGCAAACATATTCTTTCAAGGCATTTACTTTTTGACTGGACAGGCGTTTTCTCTTATGCTAAAAAAAGGAGTCCGGATTATGCAGATATTTCAGTAAACAAAAAGATCGACACAGTTCATTCAACAAATGATATCCACGGACCTTACACATTCGTGACAACGCCAGATTATTTTGATGCCATTGACAGGGTTTGGCAGCACAATGAGGACAAGGATTTTGATGGCATCGCAAACCTCAGCTACAAAACAAAACTTCGAACCAATACATATCTCGATTTAAAGGTTGGGGGTTTATACCGCAATAAGACAAGGTTCAATATACAGGATGAATACCAATTGTTGCCTACTACAAGCAGCAGCGGGATCAAACAAATCTATACCAATATATATGACGCACAATGGACGGTTTACAATAGCCACGGCACATATGATTACGACAAGAATAATTACCGGCTATTTGAGGATATAACAGCAGGTTACGGTGAATTTAAACTGACTGCTCCTGCATTTGAATTCCTGGGCGGGGTTCGGGAGGAACATACGAACCAGGGATATACATTGAATACTTTCTATCCAACAGGCATCAATGGTATTACGAAAACCTATACGGATTTATTACCAAGCGCTTCTTTAAAATTTAAATTAAGCGAAAAAACCAACCTCCGGGCTTCTTATTTCAAATCTATTGCCAGACCCAATTATTATGATCTGGTACCCGCCAATATCCTGAGTACCACCAGCGCTACCGTTACGACGGGCAATCCTCAGTTGAAACATTCGGTGGCCGACAATTATGATGTCCGGTACGAATTTTATCCCAGTGAAGAAGAGCAATTGTTTGCCGGAGTTTTCTACAAGAAAATCCAGGACCCGATTGAGTCGGCTTATGTTAATGGAACAACATTTCAGCCCCAAAATTTCGGGACGGCCAAGGTATATGGCGCAGAGCTTCAGTTCACTAAATATTTTGGCCTGTTCGGAATCACTGGAAATTATACTTACCTCCATTCGGAAATTTCTTCTACCAAATCTTATATAGACCTCACGCAGAATATCGCCAAGGACAGCCTGCAAAAAAGAGCTTTGCAGGGCGAAGTAGACAATACCCTTAATCTTTCTTTAATATACAGGAATGCCAGGCAGCATTTTTTCGTTCAGCTGGCTTATGAATACATTGGAAAATCGCTGGCACTGGTATATCCCCTCTACGGATATGACTATTACCAGCAGCCCCAATCCATCCTTTCCTTGTCTATTGAAAATCAACTTAAGAACAGACATTTCACCGTATTTGGAAAATTCAATAATATTCTAAATGCACACACAAAACAGGAGATTAATAATTTCCTCGTCGTCGATGAAATAACCAAATTCAATTTCAGCTTGGGCATTCGTTATGCGAATTAACCCAATTAAAAATTTAATAAAAATAAAAATGAAAACGAGACAAGCTTTTCTAATGGCATCTATCCTGGCGACAGGTCTGGCTTCATGTTCAAAAAAAGACAGTACGACCGTAACAACACCACCGATTCCGGTGTCCAACCCTATTACAGCAGGAAATATTTCAGGTTTCGTAAAGGGGACATTTACCAGCGGAAATACCTACACCATTACCGGAGATCTGACAATAAAACAAGGTGACACACTGGCGTCCCAGGAAGGTGTTACGGTAATCATAAAGAATGACGCCCAAATTTTCGTGCAGGGCATTCTTAATATTGTGGGTACGCAGGATAAACCGGTCACCTTTAATTCAGACAGCAACCTGCCCGGGAGCTGGGGTGGTATTCAATGTGACAGCCTGGTTCCTTCCGTAACCATCAAGTGGGCGAATATTCAGAACACAGGCGGTCCGGATCCTTCCGGAAGTCCGAGAAAATCTGTCTTTGTAGGTTCCGTCGTCCCCTGCAATGTTGATATCGAAGACTGCTGGTTCTCTAATGGACAGGATGATCTGATCCGGATAGAAAATAATGCACATGTAACCATTTTGCGTAACACGATAACCTGTTCCGGATCAACCGATGGGGAAGCCATTAATTTAAAACTCGGAATTACAGGGGACGTGGCTTATAATGTGGTCTACAGTCAGGCTGGAACTGGTGTCAAACTTGAAACCAATGATCTGAAACCGGTGCCGCAAACCAATGTTAATGTTTACAACAACACTTTTGTCTCCAACGGCTGGAGAAGAGGGCAGGCTGAACCCGGAAGAGGGGTTTCACTTGGCGTAAACGCAAGAGGGAACATATATAATAACATCTTCGTCGATAATTATCAGGGCCTCGAAATATTTGTTGATGCAGATACATCCGCAGCGGATACCCGATATGGCAACAATCTTTTCTATGCCTCTCAGGATACTTATACTGACACTACCCAAGGGGCCAGCCTCTCAATTTCCATCCGGGGAAATTTTTATCCCAGCGATGGTGTGGGTAAACCGCAATCATCGGACCAGATTTCTACAGCTGTAGGCAACCTGGATCCCATGTTTAAAAGTTTTGACGGAAAAGTAGCAACGCCTAACGGAGCAGTCACTACGAATGACTATCACCTGAATGCAGGTTCACCGGCAATAGGTAAAGGTAATGCTACGTACAACAGTGATATCGGAGCTTATACTTCCGACGGTAATGGCAATAAACATTAAGCTGTATGAGTCGATCCGCAGTCTGCTTACTTATGGTTCTTATGCTTCTTCCAATCCTGACTTTCAGTCAAAATACAAAACAAAAAAAATCAAATCAGGAAAAGGACGGGGAAGATCCACCAATCGTGTTACCGGTATTGTTACGCGGCCCCTATCTGCAGGACGCTACTCCGAACAGCATGATGATCAGGTGGCGGACTGATGCACTGAGCAGGAGCCGGGTGAATTATGGAAGTAAACCCGGTTCCCTGGATCTGCATGCCGATGATTCATTGCTGGTAACTGAGCATAAGGTTGTCCTGCATTCTCTTCAACCGCTCACCAGGTACTATTATTCCATCGGTGATATCCGCGATCGATTACAGGGGGATAGCAACAATTATTTTTTCAGTCTGCCCGAAACCGGCCACAACGCTATTTACCGTATCGGCATCTTCGGGGACTGCGGTAATAATTCGGTCAATCAGCGTAATGTAAGGGATCAGTTCCTAAAATACCTGGGGACGGCATACCTGAACGCCTGGATTTTGCTAGGCGATAATACGTATCCCGATGGTACGGATGCAGAATTTCAAATGAACTTCTTTAATATTTACAAGGACCGGCTGCTCAAAAATTATCCTCTTTTTCCTAGTCCTGGTAATCACGATTATCATGATAAGGAATTTTCGGCAGCTGTTGCCCAGCAAACACATGAAATTGCTTATTATCAGAATTTCAGTATGCCTGCAGACGGGCGATCGGGTGGTCTTGCATCCCATACAGCAGCTTATTATTCTTTTGATATCGGCAATATTCATTTTCTTTCACTGGATTCCTATGGTAAGGAGGATGGTGCGCGGTTATATGACACGCTGGGGCCGCAGGTTGAATGGATAAAAAAGGATCTTGCTCAAACACATGGGCATTGGATTATCGCATACTGGCATCATCCGCCCTTTACAATGGGTTCCCATAATTCAGATACAGAAGAAGAATTGGTGAAAATCAGGGAACAATTCATTCCCATTCTGGAAAGATATGGTGTTGACCTGGTGCTTTGCGGCCACAGTCATGACTATGAAAGATCGAGATTAATATATGGATATTATGGATTGGAGGGAGAATTTGACAGCGCCCGTTACACCATCAGCGAATCTTCAGGAAGGAATGATCAAACTGATAATAGCATGCCATATCTCAAAAAGGATATCCGGGAAAAAGGAACCGTTTACGTGGTAACAGGATCTGCCGGGAAATTAGGCGGTATGCAGCCTTCATTTCCACATAAGGCAATGTTTTATTCTGATGCGACGCACGGAGGAGCCTGTTTGTTGGAAGTAAACGGCAGCAGACTTGACTTTAGATGGATATGCGCTGACGGAATTATAAGGGACCAGTTCACGATGATAAAAAAAACTGATAATTAGACGATCATCCTTGCGGTACGCCATTATTTCCGGAATCATATTGTTAACCTTTTTGGTAGGGGTTTCCATGAAACCGCCTTACCATTTACAAAATATTCCAGACAGGACAATTGCCCTGTTCAGGTCCGGATCTGTGGATTTTCAAAATACAACCGCTGCATTGTCCAATATCATTCTTCAAATTGATAGTACAAAGCCCCTGACGATCCTGAATGCCATCAATGCGCTCAAAAAGAGCCGCTATGATTATAAGAAAATTTCATTCTTTCTGGATTATTTTTTTCCGGCATCTGCCTGGATCTTTAATGCGCCCGCAAAATATGAGTTGGAAGAACCCTTCATGGAATATGAAGAACCACATGGCCTTCAACAACTGGAGTCCCTACTTTTCAACCAGCATCCGGCTAGGCACAAAGCTGAGCTTGAAGAACAGGCCATCGTTATCAGTGAGTCGGCAAGGGGTTTACAAGCTTTAGTTTATCAATTTTCACCCTCCGATGGGCAGGTGTTGGAAAGCATCCGGATAGAACTTATCAGGATCATGTGCCTATATATCGCTGGATATGATGCGCCCTGCCTTAAAACAGGAATCTCAGAATCGCTCGAAGCCCTCAAAGCTTTTCAATATGTTCTTTCAGTATATTTCATTCAGTCTGGATCAGCAGGCAGCAGATTATCTGAATCTCTTCAAAGGGCGATCCACTATCTCAAGGCGAATAGGGGTTTTGATTCCTTTGACAGATTAACATTTTTATCCATCTATGCAATTCCGCTGGAACATCAATTGAGTTCCTTCATTCAAAAAAAAGGGTTAAAAATTTGCTCAGTAACTAACCTTGACTATTCGGCGCCTGATCTGTTGCATGGAGAAGTGCATATGGCAGGAATGGATGCATACAATTCAATGATAAAGCTTGGGAAAAAACTATTTTCAGAAAGAGAGCTCTCCGGAAATGATTCCAGGTCCTGCATTACCTGTCATCAACCTCAAAAATATTATTCCGATCATTTAACTAAAAACCTTGCCCTTGATCAGCAATCCAGGCTTAAAAGAAATACACCCACCCTACTGTATGCAGCCTTCCAATCGGCTCAGTTTTGGGATGGGAGGGCGAAAAGCCAGATCGACCAGATTCTGGATGTGTTGAAAAGCCCCCAGGAAATGAATGGCCAAATTCCTGTTATAGAGCGAAAACTAAATCAGAATTTGAAATACCGCACCCTTTTTAAAGAAGCGTTTCCTTCCGAAGATAGTATTACCATAGATCAGGTCTCTGTGGCCATCTCCAATTTCCTCCGCAGCCTGGCTCCAATGAATTCAGCTTTTGACCGATTTTTCCTTGGCGAGAAAAAGGCTCTGTCACCTGATCAAAAGAAAGGGTTTAATTTATTTATGGGCAAAGCGCAGTGCGGAACATGTCACTTTATTCCGTTTTTCAATGGCTCAACGCCGCCATTTTTTAACCGGAGTGAATATGAAGTACTGGGTGTTCCCGAAACTGATAATTTTAAGAAGGTCATTCCGGATAAGGACGAAGGCCGGTTTTCTTATTTCCCTTCACCATTTTATCACGCTGCATTTAAAACTCCAACGCTAAGGAACATAGCCATGACTGGACCCTATATGCACAATGGGAGTTTCAAATCGCTCACAAAAGTCCTGGAATTCTATAACCGGGGAGGAGGCGCTGGTTTGGGGCTTAAGATTCCAAACCAGACTTTGTCAGACAAACCATTGCATCTGACAAAGCAGGAGATAAGAGAAATCACTCTTTTCTTAAAATCGCTTACCGATAGTTTGGGGCCTACGTAAACAAAACAGAATTCCTGGTTTATTTTATCTTTTTCAATTCATAATCCTTTTCTTCGTGGGAAATAAATTTAGTAACTCCTCCTTTCGAATCTTTTACAAAATCAATTTCCACGCCCGCGACCTTTAAAAAGAACTTAGTATTTGATTCCGCATATAGGGTAGATTTCGGGAGATTGTTATTCGGACCTTCAGCCTGCAGGCGTCCGTTTTCAAGGGTAATGATTATATGGTGTCCCGGATCAAATTCATACTCACCAACATATTTCTTAAGAATGGACGCATCAACATTTACTTCAGGATGGTCCTTCCACCTGAACCATTTTGTTGTGTCGAGCGCACTTGACCGGTCATCGCATGGATCAGCAAGCAGCCTGATGTACATTACTTCAGCTTTGATTTCAAAATGGTACTTACCTATAACGCTGTTGTCGCAATCACTTTGGCCATCAATTTTTTGCAGGACGATTACTCCATCCTTTGCAGAGTAGGTCATGGTTTCAACTATTGAACTGTCCGATATTGTATATACGGTAACCGTGTCTTTGCGAAAATCCAGGATCACATTCCTCGGATTATCTCCGCGGATTGTCCCCTTCCACCTTGAATTCTTAAGTTGGGCGAACAGGGAAAACGAAGGCAGGCAGAGAAGCAGGAAAATAATGAAGTTTTTCATATATGTATGTTGTGAAGATCTAATAATACCAATTTCTTTAAAAATAAGAGAAACTTAAATATTTCAAGAAATTCAGGTTCCTAAAATCAGGAAATGCAGATTGCTCCTGGAGGGTTGCCTGAGTCCGTCAGAACCTTCCATAAAACCTGGAAATATCAAAAAATAATTCAAGTTCCCTGCTGTCAGAAAGCTTAATCTTAATGATATCATAAGGCTTCTTGTTGTGATTGCTCAGGCTTGAGCTCTACCTGATAATTTATGTAGTGTTCTTTTATCCAGACGTATTCCGCACGAACGCCTCTGGTTTCAGAAGTTTCGTTTATTATAACAGCAGTTTTGTAGGAAAGTCCGTCACCGAGGGCACTGGATGTATCTACAGACTGCATCTTTATGTTTTGAGCAGCCAGCGCATTTTTCGACGAAGGTGAACACGACCATACCACGGTTATTACAATCAGGAAAAGTAAAAAAATTTTTTGCATATAGGGATATTTCCTTTTAGATTCAATTCCGTAAATTTTACATAATTGGACCCCCTATACTTACTGGTTATTATCATATTAATGAATCCTATGCCATAAGATAAGGAGGAGTCCTCTCAGCTCATCCAGTTTACCCCGGCTTCAGGATTCCATTTTACGGTGGTCTTTTTTAACTGGGTCCAGAATTCAATCGAGCTTTTCCCCGTGATATCACCGGCACCAAAACGGCTTTCATTCCAGCCTCCAAATGAAAAGGGTTCGCGCGGAACCGGAACTCCCACGTTCACACCAATCATGCCTGCGCTTGCTTTTTCAATGACATATTTTGCATATCCTCCGTTTTCGGTAAATACGCTGGCGGCATTGCCGTAGGGGCTGGCATTTTCAATAGCAATCGCTTCTTCGAGCGTCTCTGTGCGCATGATGCTTATGACAGGTCCGAATATTTCTTCTCTGGCCACCGCCATATGAGGCTGTACATGGTCAATCACCGTAGGCCCGACATAGGATCCGCCCGGTTTACCTTCAACCTCGGCATGCCTGCCGTCAACCAAAATGCTTGCTCCTTCTTTTTCTGCATCCGTAATATATTTTTCGATTCGTTCTTTAGCCGCTTTGCTGATTACTGCTCCCAGATTTTTGCCTGGAATTATCTTCCTGGCTTCTTCACAGATTCTTTGAATAATGTGATCAACATTACCGATGCCCACCATGGCTGATGCGGCCATGCAGCGCTGTCCTGCACATCCACTCATGGAGGCTACAATATTCTGAGCTGTCATTCCTGTATTTGCATCAGGCAATACCAAAAGATGGTTTTTGGCCCCGCCTAATGCAAGACACCTCTTAAAATTATGGGTCGCCCTCTGGTAGATGAATTTGGCCACCCGCGTGGACCCGACAAAAGAAACCGCTTTTATTCCCGGGTGGTCACAAATTGCTGCGGCCAATTCCGCATCCCCATGAACAATGTTAAATACGCCGGGAGGGAGACCCGCTTCCTTCAGCAACTCAGCCAGGCGACAAGAACTTAATGGAACTTTCTCGGAAGGTTTCAATACCATGCAATTTCCGAGGGCTAGTGCATTTGGAATCGTCCAGTGGGGAACCATAGCGGGGAAATTGAAGGGGACAATGGATGCCACTACCCCAATAGGCACCCTTTCCGCCCGGCATTCAATGCCCCTGCTTACTTCCAGCAATTCACCTGTAATAAGTTGCGGCAGTGAGCAGGCGAACTCAGTAAGTTCGATCGATTTTTCTATTTCCGCATAGGCCTCACCGTTTGTTTTCCCATTTTCTTCACTGATCAGTGAGGATAATTCTGTAATGTTTTTTTCAAGTAATTGTTTGTATCTGAAGAATACCTGCACTCTTTCCTTTATGGTAGTCCGGCTCCAGCCCGCAAACGCTTTGTTTGCTGCTGCAACAGCCATATTAAGCTCCGAAGTTCCTGAAAGCGGGACAGCAGAAAGCAAAGTTCCATCCAGCGGTGAATTTACAGGCAGGGTTTTCAGGCCTCTGGCATCAATCCACTCTCCTCCGACAAAATTCTTTAGTTCCGGATATTTCATGTTTGATAATCGTTTAATACAAAATATGCAATTTTATCCTAAGGTATATAGAATCCATCCCGTTAACCACTCCGAAGAAATTCAATTCGACCAAGGGACATTTTCCCGGAGTTGCGGATTGGATTATGCCGTATTTTGCAAGCAGGATACCGGCTTCTTAAAACAAAACGCAATGGGAGTCATTTTACAAACCTTTTACGTTAACTGTCCGTCATTCGAAAACCAGGCATTCAATTGGTGGAATGTAATTTCTGCAAAAATCCCTTCCCTTAGTAAAATTGGTTTTACTGCGCTATGGCTGCCACCGGCCAATAAAGCAGCTTCCAACACTTCTATGGGTTATGATACTTATGATTATTACGATCTTGGGGATATTAATCAGAAAGGATCCCTCAAAACATGGTTTGGTTCAAAGGATGAATTGGTCAGCCTGATCAATACTGCACACGGTAATAATCTGCAGGTATATGCTGATTTGGTCCTGCATCAAAACAGCGGCGCTGACGGGCAGGAAGTCAATCCGATTGACGGAGTGACCAGATGGACAAAATTTAATCCATTGAGCGGAAAATTTCTGAGGACCTATCTGGAT
Organism: uncultured Chitinophagaceae bacterium; assembly: GCA_963705005.1. Taxonomy (GTDB): domain Bacteria; phylum Bacteroidota; class Bacteroidia; order Chitinophagales; family Chitinophagaceae; genus Puia. Next base: position 638,473 of record CAVPIO010000004.1, on the reverse strand, counting down.
TTTCAGCCTTCCGTTTATGAAACCATCGACGGCCTGGACCCCATCAGTTTTGGTGAAATGCCAAACCTCTGTCATCGCAATCCTGAAGTTTACACCCAATTACTGGAATATGCAAGATGGCTTTTGCAGACCATCGGGTTTGACGGATTCAGGTATGATTGTGTAAGAGGATATGGTGCTTGGATGGTAAGAGCGATTCAGGAACTCAGAACAGTTAGGCATAATTTAGCATTCTCGCCTTTTGGTGTGGGTGAGTGCTGGGAAGGAGACTATACCATCATGGAATGGATGAATGAAGTGAACTCCTGGTCTGATAATCCATGTGCGGCTTTCGACTTTCCCCTTCGCGGCAGATTGAAAGATCTCTGCGATATGTACGGTTTCAGTCTGCAAACGCTTGCCCGTCCAGGTACAATACTATATGATAATGCCGCCCTTTCGGTGACTTTTGTGGAAAATCACGATGTCGCGGTCTCTGATCCAATTATTAACGACAAAATGCTGGCTTATTCCTTTATTCTTACCCACGAAGGATATCCTTGTGTTTTTTGGCAGGACTATTACAATTGGGATCTTGCGCAGGAGAATAACAAGAGTGGTATTGCAGCCCTGGTAAGCGCTCACGAGCACTATGCAGGAGGGGAAATGGATCTACTTTATTGTGATGATGATCTTTATATCATGCAAAGACGCGGATATCAAAATCAGCCTGGTTTAGTCTATGTTTTGAATAACAAGCCGGAATGGAATGGCAGGTCCGTTCAATCAGCCTGGAATAACACGACGTTTATTCCAATGGCATGGAGAGGAAAAGAAAATGCGGATATACCGGAAAATAAATTGACCGACGGAAATGGCATTGCTGATTTTTGGGCTCCCCCAAGGGGTTATGTAGTTTACACACCTCAATAGAACCTTCATTCAAACTTTAGGGTTCTGCCTGAAAATCATCCTCTTCCGGGTCTTCCTGCCAACTGTATTCAATTTCAAAAGCGGTTTTGCGTGCGAAATCCAATCCGTGAAGATCAGCCAGAAAACCAATTGACATATCCATCCCGGCGCTAACCCCTGACGAAGTATAATATTTACCATCCACGACCCAACGGGCCTTAGGGATCCACTCCACCTTTTCACCCTGGCTCCTGACCCAGGAAAAAGCTCTTTTGTTCGAGGTTGCGCGTCGTCCATCCAGCAAGCCGGTACGGGCAAGCAATGCTGCTCCGGTACAAACCGTAAGCACATAAGATGCAGAATCCGCAATCCGCCGGATCTTCCTGACAAATGGAGCATTTTCCACTTCTATACGCGTTCCAAAACCACCCGGGATTAAAAATACATCAGGTTTCCCGTCTAATTCATCGAGGTTCTTTGCCATGACGGAAACACCATGCCTGTTTTTTACAAGTCCGGCTTCCCCGGCATAAAATGATATCTGAAAGTGCTCCTGAAGCCTGCCAAAGATTTCAACTGGTCCGAATACATCCAGCGTTTCAAAATCATCAAAAAGAAGAACGGCCAGTTTCATCATATAAAAATACTTAATCCGATAATAGCCTTCACGGTCGGTTGCAATATGCCATTATATAGCTCCTTGGATTCTTATCTTTTTTGCTGGTCAGATCATCTGACACTATGATGCAGAAAATTTATTGCTTCATCGTTGGAGAAATCGAGCTCGACTGCTCTTTGGAGCTCTTTTTTTGCTTCCTCCTGTTTGCCTGTTGAGAGCAGGGCTTTGCCATGCAGATAATGAAGATATGAGGACCGGGGAAATTGCTGAAGCGCTTGCAGACAAACAGAAGAGGCCTGGGCGTCGCGGTTCAACTCGCTCAGAAATGATATAGCGCTGATCCAGTCTTTTTCATCGAAATTCCTTTCATCAATAAGCCCTTCCATCCCAGGCTCATCCTTTAGTACGTAAAATGCAGGCAAATGCTCTTCCCATGATGGATTTTGCCGCAGGGCATCCCGGATAACAGCCACCGCTTTTGAGTTCTCATGCAACAACAGATAAGCCAGGGCAAGATCAGATTGAAGTACATTCCATGCTTTTAATTTTCCCTCCGCTTCCGCCAACAGGTTTTCCCCCTTCCTTAAATTTCCTGTTTGAATCGCTATAATGGCCTGGTTCAGCTGGATCTTTCCGTAATGAAAATTCATGGATAAATAATGAAATGTGTCATGCGGGACCCGCATGAAAAATTCAGTCTTCCGCAGATAAGACGCAGCATATTGCAACTTGTTGCACCATTTGATAAAATTTAACAACTTACTCCTCCCCCTCGCTTATCCTATTCATAATCAGGAGAATCAGGGTCAAAAACCTGCTCCGGCGAAAGCTTCACATCCGGCCTTCCAACCCGGCAATCAGCGACCATCCCATCTTAACTCAACCCGGGGCATTGAAGAATGAATTTATTTTTCCAACTTTGCACTATGCCGGATTCCATAGATATCAGGTCTTTGCCTGAAGTAGGAGTATATCAACTTTTTCTGCCCGAACAGGTAGCCACCATGCTACAGCTTAAAGAAGATGATGGGAATCCGCTCTCCATCATTCATAAAAATAAAATGCAGCTGGAATGGCTGGGTCAAAATATATTGAAGCAGTACAATACGCTGAATGAAGCGTTGCAAACAGGCATGGCGAAATTAAAAAGGAAAAAAAGGCTGGCTATCGTCATACTGGCTATTTCCGCTTTAATTGCCCTCCTGAGTTCCAATATTGCGGCCCTGGTCCGGGTTAATATTCTGTATTTGCGAGCATTCGTTTTTACAATTGGCATCATCTGCTGCCTGCAATTGCTGAAATACATTGCGTTGGGCATTTCATATGTTGACAGGGGCCTTGCTTCAGATTTCCGGATTTTAGAACTCAAAGAATTAATCCTCAGGGACTATTCGTTAAATGAATGGGACTGATTACCCTAAAATCCGGTGGCGGCATAATTTACCAGCTAATAAAGGCGTTATTCCATAGTAAGCAATTATCTTATGGATTACATTCCTGTTATCCTGGCCTCTTTTGTACTGATCGCCCTGTGTTATCTCGTAGTAATCAGCCTTATCGGCAATTATCGGCGTGACTACAACGAAAAGGAGTTAAGTTCCAAAAGTCCGGGCCAGGACCCCTCTCCAAACACAGAGCTGAAATAAGACAGTCGCCCAATGCATTTTGTTGGGAGCCTTTTGAAAGAACCTCTTTTAAACAATTGAATCCTCCTATTTTCAGCGGTTCATTTATCCGGCAAAAGGGGTAACTTCCATTTACAAGACCTGAAAATGAAAAAACTGCTTTTGGGCGGCTTTCTGCTTAGCCTTTTTTCCTTTGCTTTCGCAAAGAATGATCCCCGTTTACTCCATGCATCGCGCAGAGACAGCGCCGGATGGATCTGCATTCATCTCGAGGGCAAACCTTCACAGATAGGTTACCAGCATGGATTCCTGCTTTCAGGCGAAATCGACGAAGCCATACGCATGGAAAAGATGATTATGAAAAAGAAAACGGGGCAGGGCTGGACCTTTTTCCGCGATGCCTCTAAGAATATGTTCTGGTCAAAAATAGATTTGGAATACCAGCAGGAAATGCAGGGAATTGCCGACGGGCTCCGGGCAAAAGGAAAGAAATATGATGTTTATGATATTGTGGCACTCAACGGAAATATTGAACTTGGAGGTTATTATATTCCATACCTGGCTGAGAAAATAAAACCCGGGAGCGCTGATAACAAGGCACCCGGAAATTGCAGTGCATTCGTTGCAACCGGCACTTATACGAGCGACGGCAAAATAGTCATGGGTCATAATAACTGGTCCGATTATCTCCATGGAGAAAGGTGGAACGTGATTGCGGACATTGTTCCTGCAAGAGGCAACCGCATTTTCATGGATATATACCCAGGGTTTATTCACAGCGGTGACGATTTTTCGATTAATAGCGGAGGGATCCTGATTACCGAAACCACCATTACGCAGTTTAAAGGATTTGATGAGAAGGGCATCCCGGAATTTGTCAGGGCACGTAAGGCAGAACAATACGCAAACAGCATTGATGATTTTGTAAGGATCATGACCACAGGCAACAATGGGGGTTATGCCAATGACTGGCTCATCGGGGATATTAAAACAAATGAAATCGCACGTCTCGAACTGGGCCTTAAAAATCACAGGGTCTGGCGGACAAAGGATGGCATCTATGTCGGATCAAATTTTGCCAGCGACGAAAAACTCATTCGTGAAGAAACTACATTTAATCCCAGGGATTCCACGAACTCACCAAATTCCAGGAGGCGGCGCTGGGAACAGATTACGGAACAATATAAGGGCAAAATAGATGCTGCTAACGGAAAAATAATTGAAGGAGACACTTATAATGACCTGCTGAAAACTAAGGAAATGAGCCGATGTGTGATTTCAGGCCGTGTAGATACTGACCCGAAAGGATGCGCTGAGTTCGATTGGCCGCCTTTTTTCCCCGGAGGCACTGTGCAGGCCAAAGTAACTACGGCGCAGCTCGCAGGAGAGCTGAAGTTCTGGGCCCATATGGGTAATCCGGACGGAAATGATTTTTTGGCAATTCCTTTTCTGACGGCACATCCACAATATGACTGGCAGTCTCCTTATTTGCGCGATATGAAAGCTTATCCCTGGACTTTATTTGAAATTAAATAAAACACATCTGCATCTGAAAAGTTTCTCCTGTGCCGTTACAAACCGGCCCCTGCATTTATTTACTTATTTTTGTTAACAAGCCTAAGTGAATTCCCATCTTAGAAAAGAAAAGAATTGCCTGAATTGCGGAGCTGAAGTTTCAGACAGGTATTGCCCTCATTGCGGGCAGGAAAATCTGATTCCAAAGGAGACCATAACCCATCTTATTGCCCATTTTCTTTCGGACATCACCCATTATGATTCCAGGTTTCTCACCACGCTCCGGGATTTACTATTTAAGCCAGGCTTCCTTACACAGGAATATTTTAAGGGAAAGAGGATCCGTTACCTGAACCCGGTACGGATGTATGTTTTCATTTCATTTATTTTCTTTATAGTTTTGTTTACGCAGAAATCCAGGGAGAACAACGCAGAAAAAAATAAACCCACTGCACAAAACCTCAACATTGCAAAACAATTTTTGGCTGATAGCTTAAGAAAAAGCCTTGAGAATCGAAAGTCCTCGTCGCCGTACGAAAGGATCAGGGATTCAGTAGTGCGCGAAATCTCATCCAGTTTCGATACTGTCGTTTTGCCTGCAAAAAAAGATGAATCTATTTTCGTAGGCCTCAGTCCGAATGGGTTTCTCTTTACCCTTGTTGAATCCAAGTATAATGACCTCCAGGAATATGATTCAGTTCAAAATTCCTTACCGGCGAAAAAAAGAGATGATTTCATAATGCGCCTGTTTCTCCGAAAAAATATCAGTATAAAAAAAAGGTTAGGGAGCAGCAGTCAAATATCTGTAACAGAAGAGTTTCAGCATAATGTGCCCAAGCTGATGTTTATCCTGCTTCCGCTTTTCGCGCTGTTGTTGCTGATGTTTTACGGACGCAGGAAAAATACTTATGTGGGGCATTTAATTTTTTCTATTCACTTTCACTCATTCGCTTTTCTTTTATTAATGATCTCGTTTATTCTAAGTTCAATTTTCACCTCTTTTGCCTTCGGTATAATAATCCTGTGCCTGACCTTAATTTTATTATTTATCTACCTCGTCATTGCCCTGAAAAATGTTTACAGGCAATCTCTTGTGCTGTCAATTTTAAAGGCAATGGCTACCAGTATGCTCTACATTTTGCTTTTAGTTATGAGTTTAACGGTGTGGGCGCTCGTAATTTTTTTCACCGCCTGAAAACGCATCTGATGGAACTATTCGGAAAGGAATAATCAGTACCATCTCTAGCTTCCGCCAGGCCCGGCGCTTATTGTAAAGGTATTGGTTCCTGTAGACCTGACTGTGCCGACATCGTACGCATAATTGCCATGGCTGAGCTGTACGCATGATTAACGAATGGATACCGTTTCAGATTGCTTAATAATGATGCCCGGTTTGACTAATAAGATGTCAAGTGGGTAAACTGTAGTTTTTATAAATCTGATTTCCAATCATAATTGTTTGATCCAGCACTGTTTCAATGTCTTGAATGCGGGTCCGGTGATTGGTGATGCTTACGCGGATGGCATACTGTTCTTTTAGAAATGTATAAGAGGGCGCGGCAATTCCGCTTTCCTGCATGCGCATTAATATTTCCCGGTTTAATTCATTGAGGGATATGCTGTCCAATCCACCAGGGTTAAAGCGAAAACAAACGATATTCAGTGTTACAGGTGTCAATAGCTCCAGCAGGGGAGTTTGATTAATCCGTTCACCCATATCAAAAGCCTGAGCTATATTTTGGCGGATAAGTCGTTTGTATTTTTCAATTCCATATTCCTTAATGCTCATCCAGACCTTCAGCGATTTAAATCCCCTGGAAAGTTCTAAACCGTAATTAGAAAAAGAATCTGGTCCGGCGGCCAATCCCCGCTCGTGCTTCAAAAGATAATTTGCCTGTTGTACAAAAGCGCTCCGATGGGTATGTCCATCCCGGACAAGCAGGCAACCAGCTTCATAGTTAATATAAAGCCATTTATGCAAATCAAAGGCAATGCTGTCTGCTGCCTGCAATCCTTTTAGCTCTGCTCCAAATTCCGGTAGCAAATTGACAACGGCGCCAATGGCCCCATCGATGTGCAACCATAGGCCCTCCTGTTGACAAATCAGTGAGAGTTTCTCCAGCGGATCAATAGCGCCTGTATTTACGGTGCCTGCGCTGGCTACAAGACAAAATGGTAATAAGCCCTGGAGTTTGTCCTCCTGTATTGTTTTCTGAAGAATGTCCAGGTCAATTTGAAAGCGATCATTTACCGGAATTTTTCGAAGATAGTCTGAACCGATTCCGATTATTTCAGCAGCTTTGAAAATACAATTGTGCGTTTCGGAGCTGCAATACATAACCAGGTGGCCCGGCAAGCTTTTGAGTCCGTTTTTTTTGATGATCCCGCCCATGAATGCATTTCGCGCAACGATCAAAGCAGTAATATTGGCCACGGACCCACCGCTTACCAGTATCCCGGTACTTTCCGGCGGGTAGCCCAGGATTTGTTTGCACCAGTTGATTACCTGATGTTCCACATATATTGCGCCGTGATCGCCCACGCCGAGATTTGAATTCATAACAGAGGCGAGCATATCGGCAAGCGCTCCGGTAAAGCTTCCATTTCCTTCCACCCAGGAAAAAAAACGGGGATGCAAATTTCCCTTCCGATAAGGAAGAATATGCCTCAAAAACTCCTCATAAACAGCATTTAGAGAAGAATTTTCCAAAGGAAGATCCTGCTTAAAAAATGTTTTTGTCAATTCAGGCGGTTTTACCCATACGGGTTTTGACCTCAGGCCCTTCAAGAAGCTGATCATATCATCCACCATCCGGTGAGCGACAACGCTATACTCGTCCCAATCAGCAGGATCAAGGGTTTCTTCATGAATTATTAAAGGTGATTCATTAGCCATAGTCGATGCTACTTTGGTCGCAAAATTGGTAAAAATCAGGATATGATAACAGATACAATAAAGGCAATTTTCGGCATAACAGTTAAAAATGTACTGTTATGCCGAAAATTGCCTTTATTGTATCTGTTATGATTGGTAAGTTTTTTCGAATTTTGCTGTCAGGGTCGGATTTGCATTAATGCAGCTCTTAAACAGGCTTTTATGATGCCATATTTTGAAGTAAATGCTTTTACCAGAAGACCTTTTGGCGGCAATCCGGCCGGGGTATGTCTTCCGGAACATAAGCTGCCGGATACAACAATGATTAACATCGCCCGGCAAAATAATCTTCCGGCAACGGCATTCGTCCATCAGACTGAAACCGGCTTTGGCATAAGATGGTTCACTCCAAAGGCAGAACTTCCGCTTTGCGGACATGCTTCTCTTGCAAGTGCGCACATCTTGTATGAAATTGAAAAGCTGCCGCTGACACAAAAAATTCTTTTCGAAAGTAATCCGACTCCTTTTTATGCGCAATCCGCCGATGGTTGGATTGAATTGGACTTCCCTGCCTGTGATTATGCGCAAGCACCTATCCCGGCTAAACTGAAACCCATGTTTAATAGAATTGCTCTGTCTGCATGGCAAACTTCAGATCGCTACATCATTGAACTAAAATCTGCTGCAGAGGTAAAAAATTTCGTTCCGGACTTCCAATTATTGCACGACTATAAATGCATTCTAACTGCCGTTGCAGATTCTGATTCGCCCTACGACTTCGTATCCAGGTATTTTGCTTGTCCGGATGGTGTAATGGAAGATGCAGTAACTGGTTCTTCCCACTGCAGTCTTGCCCCCTACTGGGCAGACAGGCTGGGAAAAACAACATTTCAGGCCTTACAGGTTTCATCCAGGGAAGGCGAACTCAGGATTTCCCTGAAGGATAAAAGAGTATTGATCGCAGGCCAGGCGGTCACCATTGTGGCCGGCAAAATGATGATTTAGAAACCGGTCATCTGCTCCGAACCGGCAACGGGAAATGGAATAAAAAACTAATATAAAATCAGGTAAAATCCGCATTTATGAAAGGAATCAAAACAAAAAACAGAGAATACCGATATATCCGGATTTCGAAAGCCATTGAACACCTGATTAATAAAGAAGTCCTGCAGGTCGGAGACAAAATTCCTTCCATACGGGAGGTATGCAGGGAACACGGAGTTAGCATGAGCACTGCGCTACAGGCTTTTTATGATCTGGAAGCAAAATCATTGATTGAATCCAGACCTCAATCCGGTTTCTATGTAATTTTTTCGCCAAGAAAATATCCTGGCCTGCCTTCCACCAGTCAGCCCGGAAAAGCCAGTTTGGCTTGCCAACCGGATGATATTGTGAAGCTGGCTTTTGACAGCCTCAATAAGAAAAATATTACGCTGCTTTCACTCGGGGTTCCGGCAAATGAATTATTGCCAATTGCCAAACTCAATAAAGCAATGGGAAAGGCGGTGCGGCAATTGCCCGATTCAGGGAGCGGATATGAAAGTCTGGAGGGAAATATCAAACTGAGGAGGCAGATCGCCCGGCAGGCTTTTGCCTGGGAAGGAAGGATAACCGAAAAGGATATTATAACTACTTCTGGCTGCCTGCATGCGATTATGCTCTCCATGCTGGCTTTAACGCAGCCAGGGGATACCATCGCGGTTGAAAGTCCCGTTTATTTCGGAATTATCCAACTGGCTCAGCAACTCAGGTTAAAGGTCATTGAGATTCCAACGCATCCCATCACCGGTATTGAAATAGATCAACTCAAAAAAACACTGCCCCAGTATAAAATAAAATTATGTTTGCTGATCAGCAATTTCAGCAACCCGCTGGGCAGTTGCATGCCGGATGAACATAAGAAAGAAGTTGTCCGCTTACTGGAACACTACAACATACCATTGATTGAAGACGATCTGTATGCTGACACCTATTTCGGCGCACGCAGGCCTAAGTCCTGCAAAACCTACGACGAGAGTGGCAATGTGCTCTGGTGCGGTTCGTTTTCCAAAACAATCGCGCCGGGCTACCGCGTTGGCTGGGTAGCTCCCGGAAAATATCATAAGGAAATTCTGCGTTTGAAAATGGCCACCGGCATTTCGTCTACAACCCTTACACATGAAGCGATCGGCGACATTCTTGAAAACGGGCGTTATGAAAATCATCTTCGCAAAATACGACAGATCCTAAGAGCGAATTGCATGCAGTATATCCGCGCAATCAGCGAATACTTTCCCGAAGGAACCAGGGTGAGCCATCCTGAAGGCGGCATTTTTGTGTGGGTTGAATTTGACAAAAAAAACAAGGTGATGGACCTTTATCACAACGCCCTTCGTCACAAGATCAGCATTGCCCCGGGTAAGTTGTTTACGCTGGGGGATCAATTTGATAATTGCGCGAGGCTAAGTTATGCGCTGCCATGGGACCTGAAGCTGGACAACTCGTTAAAGATTTTGGGAAAACTGGCCAGGGAGAATAATCCTTAGCCCATTTATCCCTGCTGATAAATGTTGTATGACCGAGTGCTGGATTTTTTAGTTCACCTGCAAATTGGAATTATGAAAAAGCTTTACTATATCCCCGTCATCCTCTTATTGATCCTTTCAGAAAGCGGTTGCAAAAAATACCCCTGTGTCAATAAAGATCGTAATGATCCGTCTGATGCTCAGGAATCGCTGCTTCCCATAATTTTCGAAAACGTTATCAATGAAAGTGATGGAAAACAGGATGACCATAAACAGTCCGATCAGGATCTGCAAAAAAAGTAATTTCCGGCAACGTCACTGAATATGAATTGACCATATTCCCGAAGAAGGTTCTTTGATTCAGAAATCAATGAGAATATATATTATGGCCTATATTTGAACACCTCAAAGGATTCCCGGCGAATGAAATTTTCTAACCAGCTAAGCGCTGTGCTCACGTTATCCAGGTACAGCTTGCTGGCTACATTGCGAAGTCCTACCTCGGTTGTTTTTTCATTGCTCTTCCCCATCGTTTTTATCGTGGTTTTCGGATCGATGGTGGGCGATCAAACACCCAAACCGAAACTCGCCATAGGAATGGCATGTGATACCGCAAATCTGGTATTCAGGGCATTTGAACAAATTTCTTCCGTCGTTCTGGAAAGAGGCATGACCCCAGCGGAACAGTCTGACGCTTTGAAAAAAGGGCGACTCACGGCCGTGATGAATATATCCCTCGAGAGTGGTTCCACCATGCCACACTACAACATAAACCTGGAATCGGCCGGCGCATCGCCTGCTACCCTTTCCCTGCTCAATACAATCCTGCGGGAAGCCATTCAAAGGATCAATGAAAAAGTCTTCCCCCAAAATAAAACCATAGCGACCCTCAAAATTATCCGAACCCCCGGGCGCACATACAAGCAGATTGATTTCATCCTGCCCGGCCAGCTCGGCTTTTCATTACTCATGGCCGGCGTTTTCGGATCTTCTTTCCTGCTGTTCAGCCTCAGGCAAAGCCTGGTCCTGAAACGCCTGAGGGTGACTCCGGTAAATAAAAGCACGATTATTCTTGGGGAAATGTTAAGCCGTCTTTTCTTCCATGTGATCGCTTTTATAATCATGGTGGCGCTTGGCTATTACGCATTCGGATTCACGCTGGTCAATGGTCTTTCCACTTTCGCTGAAATGCTCGTTTTCTCCCTTTTCGGTCTCGGGATCTTTATGGGAACCGGATTTATCATCAGCGGAGTGCTGCAGAATGAGAGCTCTATTTCGCCTGTTGCCAATACGATCACCTTGCCACAGATCCTGCTATGTGGATTGTTTTTCCCCATCGAAAGCTATCCACACTGGTTACAGGGATTTTGCAATCTCCTGCCGCTCACTTTCTTTGTAGAGGGTCTCCGTAAAATTGCCTTTGAAGGCACACATATCTGGGAGATGCCGAAGCAATTGCTCGGACTTCTGGGGTGGACGATCTTAATCGGATCCTGGTCCGTCAGATCCTTTAAGTGGGAATAAATTTACCACTTCAGGGCGCAATCCAGATTTTCGTGCTGATCAGGTCACTGTTATGTGTTTCAGCCAGCCAGTTCGCATTATTAAAGGTCTGCTCAGAATTCGGATATTGATACCTGTTATAATTTCCATAGGTCTGCGTATATCCGGCGGCGTTATTTTGATCCATTGGCGTCAGGCCTCCTGTTCTTTTTAAAAGGGTCCATGCATCCCATGGCTGACGTATCATGTCAATCCATTCCTGAGCATAAATTTGCTGGGTGGCGTGGGCTGCATCGGATGGATCCAGCAGAACGATCGGGTTATTTTCGACAGCATTGATCGTTGAATCAGTAGGAAGGCCAGCTGGTTTGTTGACCACCCAAACAGGGGAGTTAATGGCAGCCTGGGTCCAGAAATTCAGGGAAGCTGCAATGCCCGCGTTATATTCCGTTTTCGCGGCAGCCAGATCTGCTGTACCTGCAATTCCCGCGCATCGATCTCTGCTTTTAGGAAATGGACTTCCGCTGCCGTCATGAATAATTCGGGTATGGTTTGATCCCTGCTCCAGTAATAATTAAAATTTGCATATAAATTGACAGTGCTGCCTGTGCCATTTTTATTTGCCCAGTCAGCATCCCTCAGCGTATTGTAAGGATCTCCTCCTTCAGGCGGGGTGGAAGAAGTAGGATTTTGTGGAAACGGATTCCACTGACCTGCATTATTTGGTTCAAAAAAGATATTACAGCGGGGGTCAAATATTCCGCTGCCATCCGGGTTGTTTGTGCTGGACATCATTTGCCACATCATCGTGCCCATGCGCAGCCTGCATTCTGTTCCAAATGTGTATTGTCTTGCACTGAGATCCATATTCGGAATATTGGCAGGGTAAAGGCCGATATTGTCGGTTGTATAATCCGATAATAAAGGTTTGGCTAATGCGTCCGTGATTTGCGGCGTAGCATCTGCCGGATCCTTGCCGTAAATATTTAATGCCAGACGCAGGCGAAGTGAATTGGCAAACTTTATCCATCCGGAAATATCATTTTCCAGAACATAATCACTACTCCCGAATGAATATTGCTTCGGGTCGCTGCTGTTGAACCCGTTGACCGCGTCTTCAAGGTCATTGAGACAGGAGACATATATGCTTTGCTGGGAATCGTAGGGAGGTTTTAATACTGAGGGATTCGATGGCGAGTAGTCAACCGCATTTCCGGCTTTTGAATAAGGCATATCACCATAAAAATCAGTCACCTTAATAGCCTGATACGCCCTCAATACCTTCATCATTAACTTCACATTGTTATAAATGGTTGAGTCCGGACTTGCGGATACAATGCCCATAAAAGCATTATAGTTGGAAAGGTTAAGATAGAAATTGCTCCATATGCCGGTAGATGCGTAAGGAAAATCCGGATGGGCATATACCATACCCTGCTGCGTTATCGGGTACAGCCATCCATTATCGTCATTCTGATCGCCACCTGAAAGTGCCAGATTGCTGACAAACGCCACATAAATCTGCGGAAGTGTAGCTATTGTAGAACCCGTCCAGGGCTTGTTAATTGTTTGGAAATTCTTTGAGCAGGATGCAATCCCGGCTGCCAGCACGATCAGCAAGGCCAGCGGCAATCTGCTTTTCTTATAGTAAGTCATACGAATTTTTTTGTTAGTGTTAATAATATTTACTTCCATTAAAATCCTGCTTTTACAGAGAAACCAAATGAACGCACACTTGGCAAAGCGCCGAACTGGATTCCCTGCACATTGGTTGTTCCACTCAAACTTTCAGGATTTATATGATCTGGTAAGGTTGTAAATAAGTAAAACAGGTCGCGTCCAATTAGTGAAAGAGACAAACTCTGGAATATCCTGGTTTTACTAACCAGGCTATTCGGCAGCCGGTAAGTAATATTTAATTCGCGCAGCTTGCCCCAGCTGTTTGTAAATATGCTGTTGGTTCGCACAATGGGCACGTTATCCCAGGATTGATAATTTCCTGCATACTTCCACCAGGAATTCACAACGGCTGTATTTGGTTTACCATCCGGTGTCACGCCCTGTAATATCACGCCGACATTACCTGTACTGCCATCCGGAAAAGTATAGGGTAACCCATGTCCATCCCTTTCCTTAACTGTCTCAGGAGCTTCTCCCTGACCCATTATCGTCGCATAGTCTCCTGACCATATCTGGCCCCCGATCTTAAAATCAGTTAAAACATATAAGCTGAAACTCTTGTACGAAACGGTATTGCCGATACCGCCCGTCAGTTTAGGTGTGGCATCCCCGAGTTTGACGAAAGTGGGTGTGGTGGCGTATTGTGCGCCTATAACCGCGCCATTACCCGTATTCATCCCATCCGCATACCAGAGGTTTACAACTTTCTGGCCGTTCATGTACAAATAGTCGTATCCGTAAATGCTGCCATAATCATCACCCACGCGCGCATTCATATTCACTCCGTCTCCTCCACCGCTGCTTCCATCCCCTGAAAACCAGCTTCCGAGGGGCAACTGATCTATTCCCGGCGAAAGGGAAACCACTCTATTTCGGTTATGCGCACCATTTACAGTTATATCCCATGTGAAATTTCTTGAACTGATAATTTTAGCATTGACAATAAACTCAATGCCTCTGTTTCGCAAAGCACCTGTATTGATCGTTAACTGATCTGCTCCGGAAGAAGTAGCGATAGGTACCGGAAGGATCTGATCGAAGGAATAAATATCATAATAAGTAAAATTAAAATTCACCCGGTTCTTAAGAAAGCTGAGGTCAGTTCCGATTTCAAATGAACGGGATTGCTGCGGTTGTATCGACAGGGAAGGCAGGGTGCCTGGTACCGAAAGGCCGGTTGTGAAACCTCCGTGCGTAACAGGACTATACGTGAAGACCGTTTGATAAGGAACATAGCCGTTGGCGCTGGAAGCCGCTGCAAGCCTGAGTTTACCATAACTTAACCAGCTGCTGACTCCTTGCATCTTAAGAGCATCAGTAAATACCCAGCTCAGGCTGGCCGATGGATAGAAAAAGGATAATTTGGAAGCCGGCAAGGTGGAGGACCAGTCATTTCTTCCACTCAGCTCCAGAAATAGATATTTTTTATAAGACAGATTCAATAATCCATACACGGAGTTAAGTTCACTTTCAAATCTGTTTTCCGTAGGCATGGGAAAGGGATTCGTACCCGCATAGTTTGTTATATTATAAGTAAAGGGGTAGTTGAAAGGCCCCGGATTCTTGTTGGCCAAATCATACAATTTGTAGTGATAGTTGCTTGCGCCAACCGCAAAGCTGGCATCAAAATCCTTAAACAAATCATCTTTATGAGCGGTTAACATACCGTCAAAATTCTGAATCGATACGGTGGAAACATCGTTTGAATAGAGCCCGTCTACACCTGCGGGATCGTATGGTTTGGCCCTGGTATCGAACTGGTTGGTCAGATAATCTTCTCCCACATGCCCGGTCGCATTCAGCCATGGTAAAATATCCCCTGTCAATTTGATGGATCCCAATAACTGGTTTTGGGTGAAAATGGTTTGATTATCCAGCGTGTTCCACCAGTAGTTTCCAACACTGGAGCTTGGGTATGGGCTGTTACCGGATACCAGGTTCTTATTAAATGAACCATCAGGATTGAAAGTAAGGCTCCTCTCCAATGGTTTATAGTCCGCCGGCAAATGATAGGTTGTAATATACCCTACACCGCTGTTCGAAAGCGGCGAATTATTTGTACTATTTTCTGATAAAATATCCGGTGCATTTAAACGGTTTAAATTGGTGTAACTGGCAGTAACTTCCGCCTTTACCTTTTTGCTGATGTTGATGGATGAACCCACGTTGAATACATTCTGTGTGTAATTACTATTATAGGTAATTGCATCGTTAGCCGTTCTGGTATAGGATGCCCGCAAAGTGCCAATATCGCCGCCGCCTGAAAAAGATATATTGTGCGTGGTCGTGCTACCGTTCTTGTAAAAACTTTTGAAAATATTGGGATTTGCCGTGTAAGGACGTGTCGTTCCATCCCACCATACCAGGGGCTGTCCTAGCATTTTGGGTCCCCAGGATGCGCCATCGCCGGGGAAACCAATAACATTGTAAAAAGGTATTGTCGTGCCGGGTAAATCCTGGTGCGCCCCATATTGATCGCCTTCTGTAAACTCCCTGTCGTTGCCACTGGCATCTTTATTAAAGGCAGGCGTGGCAGAATATAAAGTTTCCGTCATGCCGCTTCCGTATTCATGCTGCAGTTGCATATACCTGTAGGGCGTGTTCCACCGGTCAGAAAAATTATAATTAATCCCGAGGCCATTCTGCCTGGTTCCTTTTTTTGTGGTAATCAATATAACTCCGTTAGCGCCCCGGGCTCCATATAAAGCCGCCGCTGTTGGTCCTTTTAACACATTAATGCTTTCCACATCGTCTGCGTTAATGGTATTCAGAAATGAGCCATAGTCAACACCGGGCTGGCTGACATCTCTTGATCCGGTTACATTTGATGCATCGAGCAATCCGTTTGTAGAGAAATTTTGACCCTGCGGTAAAATAGGTTCATTATCTACCGTAACGCCATCCACTACAATCAGCGGCTGGTTATTTCCATATAAACTATTGTTTCCGCGGATGACAATGCGCGTGGAACTGCCTTCCACACCATTCGGTACAGTGATGTTCAAACCGGCTGCCTTCCCGATCAAACCGTTGGCAATATTGGGCGGATCTGCTTTAATCAGGTCCGGGCCATCCACTTTCTGAACGGAATAGCCCAGGGATCTCGCTTCTCTTTTTATGCCCAGGGCGGTAACCACTACTTCACCCATTGCATTTTCAGATTTTCTCAATGAAATTTGAATATTGGATGAGCTACCAACCGTTACTCTTGAGTCCAGATAACCTACGGATGAAAATATGAGCACATCCCCGTCATTGGCCTGGATTTGAAAATGACCTTTTTCATCAGTTACAGTTCCTCTCGAAGTGCCTGCAATACTTATACTGACTCCAAGAAGCGGCAAGCCATCTTCAGAAACGACGGTTCCCTCCACTATTTTAAGGGGTTCCAACCCATCAGCTTCATTTTGAATTGAAGCCATTTTTTCTTCATTCTTTTTAAGAATGATCTGATTGCCAATCACCTCAAATGAAATCTCAAATGGGCTGAATAATCTGATCAGCAAGTCACCAAGTCTTTCATTATTGGCCACAACGCTGATCTTTTTTTTCGCAGGCAGGATATTACTGCTGTAGGTAAATCCCACGCCTGCAGAAGCCGCAATTGTTTTTAAAACGGACTTCATCTCTCTGGCCGGCAGATTCAGAGACACTTTCTTATTTAATATTTCCTGACCATTTACTTTTTTAGCAAATGTGTAACTGACAAAGCTAAGGGTCAGGAGAATTTGAAGGAGTGTAACTTTCATAATGAATAGGACAGCATGTTTTGGATTTTCGGTTTTGTTCATAACTTTAATCAGTTTTGTCATTGAATAAAATAGGCGGCCTTTCCACGAAATGTTATTGACAGCCTTTGCCGTCGATAAATACCTGGTTGTCTGCAATTCTATAGTTCGCACTGATGGCCTCACAGATAATCTTGAGTTTTTCCTCAAACGCTTCGTCTGTCAGCGAAGTAGTGACATCGCACCTGGAAAAAACCTGCTTATCAAAATTTATCCTGATTCCATAGCCTTCCTCAAGTGTTGCAAATATTTTTGAAACAGGCATTTCCTCAAATTTGAAATTGATAGGACGCGCTTCCGGTGTTTCATTTAACCTCGTTCCTCCACTGTCAAGATCTGATTTAACGATCCGGTTGGATTGCGGGGTATAGGTAATGAGCTGGTTTGGGTTGAGTATAAATTCTGCTTTATTCCTGTTAGTATTTTTGGAAACTGAAACTTTCCCTGTTTTTACCAGTACTATGATATTGCCATTGTGTTTATTGTTGCTGACATTGAAGCTTGTTCCCAAAACTTTCAGCACGATATCTTTGGTATACACATAAAAAGGACGGTTCGCATCTTTGGCAACGTCAAAAAAAGCGTCTCCATTCAAATAGACCGCTCTTTTATCCTGCTGAAGGAAAACGCTGTATTCAATAGACGAACCGGGCCGCATGGTAACTTTAGTTCCGTCCACCAGGTAGGCTATCTGGTTTTGATTTGTGCTATTGAGTCTTTTAAGAGTATTGTTTTCGATGATTGCAGCTATTTTAGGGCTGATCTCTTTCTGCTCATTCCCCTGAACCTTTTTTGGATTGTAGAAAATCGCAGATCCAATAATCAGTAATGCCGCAACGGAAGCCGCTATCCTATATCTTGTGCGGTTCCTGATCGCCCTAACGGGAAATCCCGTCTGTGCCGGTCCGATCTGTTCATTGATTTTGGCCCATATGCCTGCTGAAAGCGGCCCTGCATTTACGATTTTCTGAGCTTCACGTAAATTAACAGCCAATTCTTTTGCCTGTAATAAGCTATCCAGCTGCTCAGGATGCTCTTCCATCCATTTTCCCCAATAGGCATTGCTTTCCTCATCCGGACTAATAACCCAGTTAATAAACTGATCATTTTCCAAAAAAGGTAAAATATGGGCTTCAAAATTCTCCAAAGTTCTAGTTGGGCTTGAAAAGAGGATGAACGTTACGTAAGGAAGTGTAAAGAATCACCTATTTATACTCAAAGTACCCGGAACTTATTTTCGACTCAGGAAAATAGGCACAATACAGTGCTGAGTGCAGATGCGAAAACAGCCGATTTCAGCCCTTTCCTGATCCGGCAAAGCGCATTATAGAGGAGATTACTAACTGATTGATAATTCATCTGGAGCAGTTGGGCGATCTGGTCGTTTGAAAGGCCCTGATAAAATCGCAATTGAATCACTTCCTGTTGTCTCTTAGAAAGACTTTTGATCGCTTTTCGCAATAAATGAACCTGGGAATCCTTTGTTTCTTTATCTATGATTGCCGATTCAACCGGCAATTCAAATCTGGCAAATGCAGGCCTCAGGAAATTCGGTAAAAAGGGGCTCTGCTGCTGCCGTTTTTTCTCTGAACGGATAAGCTTGTAGCGAAGGGCCTTGAGCAGGTAGAACTTCACGGATTCAACAGCAGCAAGATTTTTATGTGAGTACCATAATTCAACAAATAGATCCTGAATGGCATCCTTTAATACTTCCTGATCCTCACAAATTTTCGAGCCGTAACAAATGAGACCAGGGCTATGCGATTGATAAAGGCTCGCAAAAGCATTTTTGTCACCATTCTTAAATTGAGACCAAATTTCGCAGTCATTGGTTTGTTCGCGTCTCATATCAGTGCAGGCAAGCGCGTTTGGTGTTCGGAGAAGTATAAAAGTAGCAATAAGTTAACCAAAATTAACGTAAATATAATTCTAAGAAAAAAACAGGGTGCTTCGGGCCATCTCTGTTCCTTTCAGGGGAGCGGCATTCCAAAAGTCCTCCAAAAGCAATGACGGGACACCGATTTCAATCCATTTTTGATAATGAATCGTTAAGACCAATATTTCTTCCTTCTCGCTCTTTTTTCCTATTTAATCCAACGGATTTGCCCGGACCATAAAAGGCAACCCGGGTGGATATCCGACCGTAGAATGTTTTAATCGTCATGGAAAATAAATATTATTTCAAATCAAATTAAACCAGGTATCATGTGCAAGCGAATTAAATTTGAAAGTTGCGTTCTTTTACTTACAGCTTTTGCGCTCTCTGTTATTTCTTGTAATAAGGATCTGTCTTATGGAAACCGGTCAACCTCTTCAACGGCATCTTCCTCAACTTCTCCCCTAATTGCTGTGGCCGTGGATTCTTCAGGGCGGGATTCCGTTTACATTATTCAGCCATTTGCGTACGGATATTTCAGAGATTCGATTGATAAATCAGGTTTGCCCGACAGCGTATTGACTTATCTTAATAACAATTATGCCGGTAATACTTTTGAAAAAGCGTTCGTAATAAAAAATAGTGCCGGTACCATCGGAGGGTACGTAGCGATCATTTACTACAACGCAAAACCCATTGGTTTGCTGTTTGATGCAAACGGAAATTTTGAAAAAGTGCTCGAGCAACGCGACCCTGGCGATTTATATGGCAATGGACGCCATCATGGAGGGCGTTACAGGAACAGGAACGGTCAGCAGCAGGACAGCATTTCCATTGCGGCCCTGCCTTCCTCCATCACCTCATATATGACAAGCAATTATCCGATGGATACACTGGTTAAAGCTTTCGAAAATTTTGACAGCACCATACTGGTAATCTCGAAAGACAACGGGCTTTATGCAAACCTCTTTTCCTCATCAGGAAATTTTTTGAAAAGAATTTCATTATCTCCTCCGGTCACAGCTGAACAACAGGTAACGCAGGATTCCCTGCCTTCAAATGCAATTTCTTTTCTCAGCACCAGCTTTCCTAACTATGTAATTGAGAGTGCCGTTTCCTTAACCCTTAATAATACCCTGCAGGGATATGTTGTGGTGATTGATGCGGACAACAGCAAGTATGCTGTTTGGTTTGATGCATCGGGAAAATTAGTTGCGATAAAAACAATCTGGTAAGGATAATAGAAGGCCAAACCCGCGCCAGATATGGGTTCGCGACAAAAATGAAATGTGCATAACTATGTGTGTAATGGGTGTAAAAGAGAAAGGGGAAAAATTTGGAAATGGTTCCATCTGTTGTGTACTTTAGTGTGGTAATTGAGAAACGGAAATCTGTAAAAAGATGGAAGTAACTCAGTTGAGAAGTGAAAATCTGTAACAAGATAGAAACAACTCAAGGAAGCATCGGGTCAGTAAGTACAGAAGCGAAAGCTGAAATTACTAAAAAGGCTTGGTGCTTTTCCTTTTGTATCAATCGATGGTCTTTCACCCTAACGCCACTGATACCCTTATTTTCATCGCAAGTTTTTCCCTGGAATTTTCTCATCTGATTCATTTTCAATAGTTCCGGCTGATTGGCGGCTTATCACATCGTTGATGGTTGATCGTTGATGGTTGATGGAATTCAGTTGTAAGCCCCCCTTATGTCTATCCTCCTGGCCCGCCTGCGGATTATATTCCTATTCCACCCCTGATCCAAGTCCAAAAACGCTGAATCCGCTTTTATTCTTTTTCTAAAATTTGCATTTATATTCCGGCAAGCCTTTGACGCCGGGCATGGCAATAAATAAATCACCACTTCCGGGATACTTTTGCAACTTCTCTCCATTCAGGTCCTGCCGGGCGGTCGTAATCACCAGGTGATCCAGATGTTCACCCGTAAATGCGCAGGATGAGACATTTGGTACAGGTAAATTGATCATGTCCATTAGTTCCCCGTTCCCCGGGTTCCATCTGTATACTCCAAATCCGCCCCAGTGTGCAATCCATAGCATGCCTTCTTCATCTATGGCCATTCCATCCGGAACACCCAGTTTGGCAGGAATATGAATAGCCACAGATTCAAATTCTATTTGGCCCGATGCCTGATCGAAACGGAATGAACTGACAGTTCCTCTGGGCGTGTCAATATGATACATATGAAGATTATCGGGAGACCAGGCTATACCGTTGGAAATTGAAACCCGTTCCAGTTTTTTTTGAAGGGTCATATCATCGTCCACACAATACAAACTACCCGCTCCGGTAATAAATTCAGCATGCATGGATCCAACCCAGAGTCTCCCATTGCTATCACAAGCTCCGTCATTGCAGCGGTGATCCAACATCTCTTTTTCAATATCCAGCAGCCATTCCAACTTATCCTCATCCAAATTATATCTCGCCAACCCGCCATTCAACCCCAATAATAATTGCTCATGATTATCCCTGAGAATAAGGGTCACTTTATAATCGACTGCCCTCGTCCTCACCGTATGGTCCTGCCAGCTATACTCATAAAATTTCCTGGCTTCTATGTCGGTCCAGAAACAAGATTTCCTGACCGGATGCCAGAGAGGTCCTTCTCCCAGAAAACATTGTGCAGGGTATAGCAAATGGGCCATCATAAATTTCCAGCTATGGGTTTAGGCCAGTGTGTTTCCATCTTCCGGCGCAAAAAAGAAACGCTCCGGACAAGCTGATCCATTCCATCAACACCGTCCTCAATACTGATCCAGCCATCAAACCCAACGCTTTTCAGCTCCTTGAAAATCGCATCGTAATCATTCAATCCTTTGCCGATTTCACCATGCCTGAGGCGGGAAGCATAACCCTCCACTCCGGCTTCTTCCGCACGGAGATCTTCCAGGGTTCCCCGAAGCAGATAACGATCACTGGCATGCATGGTAAATACCCGTTTTGATATGCGCTTCAACAGATCCAGCGGTTCTTCGCCGGCCAGATAGGCATTGCTTGGATCGTAATTTACACCGAAATCCGGATGCCGGATGCTGTCCACCAGTCTGCAAAATACATCCGTCTTTTGTGCAAACTCCGGATATTCCCAGAAATCATCTTTATAATGATTTTCAAGAATCAGGGAAACGCCATTTTCATTGGCATAAGACAGGCAGGCTTCAATACAATTCACTGCGTAACGCAAACCTTCGTCAACAGAAATTCCTGGCCGGCGCTGGCCAGATAAAACACGGCAATATGATCCGCCTAAAGCCCGGGTCATGTCGATCCATCGTTTTTGTTTCCCTACTTCCCTTTCCCTGAAAGCCCGGTCGGGATGGGTGAAATCCGGCGAACAACACATCATTGGAATTTGTTTCCCATGATCCTCCACCTGCCTTCGGAAACGCAGCCAGTTTTTTTCATCCTCCATTTCAAGAAAACCGGCGTACCATTCCAGGCCATCAATATCCAGCTTTACGGCAAGCTCAATCCATTCGGCAATTTGCATGCTGCCATCCTTACAGAGTGCCTGCATAAAGGCTTTGGGGAAGGCAGCCAGATGAGGCATAAATAAATATCAGGGTTTATATTTTGGAATTTTTCTGTAGTGTCAATTCATCTTTTGGGAAATTTCGTCCGATGAAAGGATGCTGTTCCAGGTCCACCACCTGGCCGCTGATTGGTCCGCTTTCGTCTGCAAGCCAGTAAATTGCAGCAGCGCCAATTTCTTCAGGCTGTAATATCCGGCCGGAAGGAGCGTATACGGCAGGAACCTGTTTATACCAATCATCAGCCAATCCCTGATCGCGTTTGCGGAGGATTTCCGTTTCCGTCAATACCCAACCCGGATTAATCTGATTGATCCGCACGCCATTTTCCCGGTGCAAGCTGTCTCCTAAATTGCGCGTCATTGTCATAAGTGCTCCTTTTGAAACACTGTATGCCATTAAATTCGGTTCTCCGCACCAGGCATTTACGGATCCTATATTCAATACACAACCGCGGTTCCGGCTCAGCTGGGGCAGGGCCGCCTTGATAAGTTCGAAAGGAGAAAGGGTATTCACCTCAATCACTCTGCGGAAAAACTCCAGATCTGTTGTATGAATATTAGACGAAACAACCATTGCGGCGTTGTTTACCACTGCATCCAACCTGCCAAAAGCGTTCATAGCAAGATCAACCAGTCTTTGGGGAGCGCCTTCCACGCTGATGTCTTCAATATGTAAAATTGAATGGGTCCTGCCCAGCTCATTCCGCACCTCTTCACCCAGATCATATTCGAGTCCATGAAGAACAACCTTTGCTCCCTCGGCAACACAGCGTTTGGCAATGGCTTTTCCGATACCCGTAGTACTTCCGGTGATGATGATCACTTTATTTTGCAGTCTCATGACTAAACAGGTTTAAGTACACTTTTTACTACTTCACCCCGATGCATTTTTTCAAATGCCTCATGCCATTCCGTTATTGGCCAGATGCCCCCGATGATCGGCTTAACATTCAATTGTCCTGATGACAGCAAGGCAATTACTCTTTCCCATACGGGCCAGTTATGACTGAAACTTCCCTGCAGCGTAATATTTTTTTGCACCAGAGGATCCAGGGAAAACCCAAGCGGCTGAGGACCCCAGCCTACTTTTGTAATATGCCCACCAGGACGAACAAGCGCCATGGCTATTGCCAGGGTCATGCTTGTTCCTGCTGCATCAATAATGCAATCCGCTCCCAGGCCGTCTCCCTGCCTGGCCCAACTGGCAGCATCTCCCGCGATCGCTTCGCAGCCATAAGTCTTTGCAATTTTAAGGCGGTAACTATCGGTTTCCAGCCCGACAACCGCCACTTCCGCTCCGCAAAGCCTTGCTACTGCAGCACATAAAATTCCAATCGTACCAGGACCGAGCACGATCACCCGGTCGCCAGGCTTAAGACGGGCGTTCTCAACCACAGCATTGAATGCAACAGAACAGGGTTCTGTAAGACAAGCTTCTTCGAAAGCGAGATGTTCCGGAATCCGGTGAAGGCAGCGCGAAGGAACGCGCACATAACGTGTCATAGCACCATCCACGCCGTAGCCGAATCCTTTTCTTGAAGGATCAAGTTGATAAAGGCCGCGGCGCGACATCGGACTATCAGTATCTATCACTGCCGCCGTTTCGCTTACGACGCGATCACCTTTTTTCCAATCCATTACCCTGTGGCCGGTTTCCGCAATATGACCTCCGAACTCATGACCGAGCACCACAGGATAATTCACCTTCCAGCTTTGATCAGCTGTCCACTGATGCAAATCGCTTCCGCAAACGCCAACGTTCACCACTTCCAGCAATACGTCGTCATCCCCAATCAGGGGTTTTTCGAAGTCGCGGATCTCTACAGAACCCTTTGCGGCGCCAAAGTTGATAACAGCTGCTGATTTGTTCGTGGTCATTTGAAAAATCGATTCAAGTGCTCAGCTAAATATTTCCGCCAATTTTTATATCTCCATAACCGTGTATTTTATCGCAGATCATACGAAGGCTGGTTTCAAGATCGCCGGTCGCGGTCCTGAAAGCATCTGCATCAATAGTCAGCGGAGCTCCAAGTACAACCAATGGAGCTCCATACAAAGGGCATTGAATTGCCTGCTCCAGGGTAAGTCCGCCCACAGCCTGCACAGGCACAGACACGGCTTCCACAATATAACGTAATTCGGTCATGGGACTGGGCATCGGTGAACCACGCGCCGCAATTCCCCTTCGCTCATCATAACCAATATGATGAATGATATAGTCGCAGCCCAATTCTTCCATCATTTTAACGGCTTGCACCTTATCGGGACATCCCAGGTTGTCTCCCATTATTTTTATTTCAAAGTCTCTCCCTGCCTTGACCACACAACGAATGGTCTCCTCATGTGCCCTTGCCATGACAACAACATGTGTTGCACCCGCGCGGGCCATCATTTCCGCCTCAAGATAACCCCCGTCCATTGTTTTCAGATCCGCCACGATGGGACATTGCGGAAAAGCTTCATGCAATTTTCTTACGCCGTGCAAACCCTGCGACAGGATCATTGGTGTTCCTGCCTCAAGCCAATCAACACCGGCGCGGATAGCTATTGCAGCTGTTTCCAGCGCTTCGTCGAGATCAATCAGGTCAAGCGAAATCTGAACAATCGGCTTCATGATGCTTTTTCATAATTTACACACCTGATGATTCTTTCCGGCTAAGGACAAATCATATCCCTCTAATACTTTCAGCGCATTGCATTCCATTAGTTCCGCGGTCGCATGGAAGGCAATATTATCTCTCCTTATAACAGGTTTATGGAATCCGGACTAAAGATTGCATATCAATCCAACTCTTTTATTCTGATATTTCTGAAATAAATGGGTGCTCCTGCATGCTTGCCCTGAAATCCAATATGTCCATCCAGCTCAATGGAAGCCAGGGGTTTACTCAGCCAGGCCGGAATCTTCGTGCCATCAGGATTTGTTTGGGAAGAAGTGTACAAGCTCATATCACAGGTATTGACCAATTCGCCGTTCAATACCACCCAGATTTTTCTACCGATGCAGGAGATGGTGTAATGATTCCATTCTCCCGGCTTTTTGACCAGATGTCTGGTTGCCGCCTGGTGGCCGAAAATCGCAGCGCATTGCCAGCTTGGCGGAGAATTCGCCCATTCGGGATCAAAATCATCTGCGATTTGAATTTCCACAGAATTTTCTGTCCATTTTTTCATGTCGCTGCCATGTACAAATACCCCGCTATTCGTTCCATTTGCGTTTTTAAATTCAAGATCCACTATAAAATTATGATAAACCTTCCTGCTCCAAAGCGCCTCATCTTTGGCAGCCGTAATAATTCCATCATTACTCCTCCAGACACCGCGGGGGAAAATACCATCCGAAAGATCGGCTTTAAAAAGATCTGCCCACCCCGGGCCGGTCGTGCCTGGATGGTTAAGTGCAGGTCCCTGGGCCACAATGCCACTAATTACCGTGACCAACAGACTGATCACCAAAAAAGATTTTTTTCTCATTTCGTCATGTTTTTAAATTATTCATTTCTTTTTAACCATTCCATCCGGAGTCGGTATTTCGATACCAATTTAAGAATTTCAGGAATCGTTTTCCGAATCAAATTCGGTTTTACCTGCTGAGCTTTTCAGAACGGTCCCAGGGAGGCTTTATCAGTGAACCAATCCGGGAATTATTTACGGCTTAATACGGTGAGCAGGAACATATAATTATCAACCAGGAATCCTTCATAACCCCAGCATTCACCGGTCCAGGATTTCCAGTCTTTTGTTTTCCCGTTTGCACATCTTCCCTGGAAATTTCCGGCCGACATGCTTTTAAGCAAAGGCAGGAGAATGGTATCGGCTTCTTTATCTCTGCCCAGCATTTGGAGGGCGCGTATCGTGTAATAGGTAAAGCATGCTGTTGCACCGCCGTTTTCATAGATCTGAAAACCGTCGAGGTTATCGGATCTTTTGCCACCGCCAACGTCTGGGTTAAGGTCGGTATAATCTGCCCTGATCACCGGTATCAGGTTTCCCGGCAATCCGAGTTCAAAATTATTGAAGCCCACCTGCTTCATTTTAAGAAGCATGCTGTCCATTATACGATGGGCGAGCGCCGGTTCTATCAGGTCGTAGCATATGGCCACTCCGTTTACAAAAGTGAAATAATAATCATGCAATTGGCCATCCGCACTTTTCCATCCTGCAAGCACGCCTGTTGCAGGATTATAAAACGTGTTCGTATAAATGGCTTTTAATTTTCCGGCCCTGGATTTGAACATGGCAGCATCTTCAGCGTGACCGCAGGCGCGGGCCGTTTCTTCCAATAACTTCAAAGCATGATAAGCGAGGGCGTTGGAATAAGCATCCTTATGCCCGAAACCGATCGTATCCCACCAGTTTGCCGGCCGCATGGTACTGTCTCCTTTCCAGCTGCCGCTGTTTCCCGATAAGCAAAATTCCAGCAGGCCATCCTGATCCGAATCGGTCTTTAGCATTTTATCAGCCCATTTCATAATCCCGGAATAATTGTGATTGAACCAATCCTTGTCTCCGCTACCTGATGCATAATAACAGGCTGCAATAAGCAGTGAAGGATAGGAATCCAGGTAGTTGCAGGAAGTGGAAGACTCAGGGATATCGTAATTCTTATCATAATCGTAACCGAGCAGCCCATAGGCCAGACGGCCTGCCAGATAACGATCGAGGGTTTCCCTGACTAAATCCAAAGCAGTGAGTCCTTCAGCAAGCGGGGGAGTCTTCAGGGCTACTGCTGCATAGGTAAACAGTGTAAATGCACATGCATCGCTTGCTGAATTATTGGCCAGCAGTTTAAGAAAGGGATTCAACTGAAAAATACTTATAAAATTCCTGCGGAAACAATCGTAGCGTTCATCCTGGTTAATCCCTTCTATTTGCGGATGGATGCTGACAACTTCAAAATGATAAATCCTTTCCGGTGAAGATGCGGTACCAGCAGGGAACTCGCAGCGCACATACGGATGTTCAATAAAACGCTTGGCGCGGTAAGCAACCGAAGTTCCGGGAACATTGCAGGTGATCCTTAGTGTGCCCATATCCGGGAAATGCATTACGGCAGGAAGGAAGATACTGCCGTCTTCATCTGCAATCCTTCCCAATAAAGTAGCGTGATTTGCTGGTTGGCTGATCTGAAAAATAAAAGGACTGTTTTCATTCGTAGAATGATTGGAAGAAATACTGAATGAAGTCTTTTTTAAATTGACTTCCCATAAGGGAGAAGATCCCTTTATTTGAGAATCAGAAAAATAACTAATCTTAGTTTTCGATGATTCTGAACGGAATTTGCCTGTAGCAACCTTTTCTTTAAGAATAATATTTGTTGCCAGCATGTTCCTGCCCAGGGAATCAATAGAGAAAAAATCAAACGCCGGTATGTGCTCATTGCAATCAATCGAAAGAAAACCAGAAATATCCTGAATCCCGCCTTCTGCCTCTTCAACAAATCTTCCCCATGGTCTGCCCGGCTTTATCCAGGGTAATATCCCTAAAGAAAACCCTGCGGAGCGCCAGATAAAATTCCGTCTTTTCATTTAAATAGCGGCACCCTCTCATAAAAGGATATGCGCAATTTTCAATTTACTGAAAAAAATACTGGTATCGTCAAATCGTGTTCACGGAATTCCGGGATAGCTCTCTGCAGTCGCATGACCTGGCTTTAAAAATTACCCCTAAGGGTAAACATTTAGAAGCTGGACTTATATATGTTATTCAGGGGCTCCGCGAAAATAATAAGGTTGAAAAGCCGTTGCAAGAACAGCGTAAAATCAATATCTATGAAAAAGGTAATCACTACCTGTGGGCTGATGCTTTTGTTGTTTTTGTTTCAACAGGTTTTCGGGGCAGCCCGGTTTTGGGTTGCCGGAACTTCCTCCAACTGGAATAATATGGCCAACTGGTCAAATGTCTCCGGTGGCGCGGGAGGGTTCAGCGCTCCGGTTGCTACTGATGATGTTAATTTCGATAATCACGGTATAGGAAATTGTACCCTGGATATTACGGTAAGCGTAAAAAGCATAACTGTTTCCGCCTTGTACACGGGAACAATAACGCAGGGTACAAATCCAATCACAACAGTTCAGACGGCATCTTTTTCCGGCGGTAATTTCGCAGGCGGCAATGCGGATATTATTTTCGGCGGCGCCTTCACCGTTGCGGGAACCGCATTCACTTCCACTTCCACCGCTCTCGAACTGAGAGACAATGCAGCTTTTACCGGGGGCAGTTTTATCCACAACAACGGAACTGTAAGGTTTAACTGCATAAACAATGGAGCTCAGGCCATCACAGGTACCGGCCCAGTTTTTTATAATCTGGAGTTCGTAGGTATTTCAAGGACCTATACAATGTCTGCGGTGGTCGGAGATATAACGGTAATCAACAGCCTGAATACTTCTGGCAGCGCAACCTACAGGCTCACCGGAGGCGTGATTGATGTAGACGGAGACATAAATAGTACAAATACAGCCACAGGTTGCGGCGGCGACACGCAGTTTAATATCGTCGGTGCAGGCACCCAAAACTTCAATGGCAGCGCTATTGCAGGAGCAGGAGCGCTTACACAACTTACCATTAATAAACCATCAGGCACGCTGAACCTCGCGAATTTTCCCGCCGTATCAAATAATTTTATTTACACCGCTGGAGCAATTAGTTCCGGAACTTCTACCTTTTGTTTTACCCATGGCAACAACAACAACTATAATATCACGGGCAGCCTTTCTCTAGCCAATATGGAGTTTTTCGCAAACGGGGCAACGCTCACCCTGGCCATCGCTGCGACTACTACCCTTACCGGCAGTGGAGATCTCACGATCGCCGGCGCCGGGAATGTGGTGCTTAATACCGGTAATATCAACATCAGCGGAAATATTTTCCTGACGAATACCGCTAATGGCGGCGGAGGATCCACTACGATCAATATTGTAGGGTCAGGGGCAGAATCGATGGATGGTACCGCAGTAACGGTTAATCAGAGCAGATTGCCGGTGATCAATATCAATAAGGCGGGAGGGACGCTTTCCCTTTTGGGCAATATTTCTTTTTCTGCAAATCTTACCTATACTGCCGGTACGATCAATGCAGGCACATCTACCTGTTATATTGTAAACAACCTTACAATTGCAGGAATATTTTCAGTTTACAATCTCACCGTTTTAGCAGCTGGAAATACTACGGTCACGATTACCGCCGGCAGCACAATCACTGCTACAAATACCCTGGATCTTGAAAATGGAGCGAATTTCATCAGTATCAATACGGGCACAATTGCAGTGCAGGGAAATATTGTCGATAACAATACCGCAACAACGGGGAACAGCTCGGGCACAATCCTGATCGATGGCACAGGAACACAAACGATCACCACATCAGGTGTTATTGACCAGGGAAAATTTCCGGCTGTAACAATTAATAAGGCTTCCGGAACGCTTGTTTTTCCTACGCTGATGACGGTTACCGGAAACTGGACCTATATCAGTGGTACACTTGATCCGCTCACGAATAATTCTACGGTTGTATTTGAAGGAACCTTAAACATAACTGGAAATCATACCCTCAATAATATCACGTTTGATGGCAGCAATAACTTCACTTTCACAACAGCCGTGGGAACAACACTTACTGTTTCCGGAAATATGAACATGATCGGGGGATCCAATATAACCCTGGCTACGGGAACGATAGATCTTAACGGCAACCTGGTTTTAACCAATACCGGTGGTGGCGGTGGTACAACTAACCTGACATTTACAGGTTCAACCAACCAATCGATTATCAGCGCGCTGCTTGTCAATCAAAATTGTCTGCCTTCCGTGACCATAAACAAACCGGCAGGAACACTAACCTTTCCCTCCCTCATTACCGTTAAAGGTAGCTGGACTTATTCAGCAGGAGCGCTTGATGTAAATACCAATAATTCAACGGTGGTGTTTGCCAGTCCCCTGGGTGCAGGCGTATATGGCTTCACGGGGAGCCACACGTTAAACAATGTAACTTTTGAAGGAAATAATAATAATACTGCATCGGTAAATACCGGAACTATCCTCACGGTAAGCGGTACACTATCTACTACCGGAACTTCCAATGTTTTTATAAACACAACAGTCGCCGGCGCTACGGCCATTCAGGCTCAGGGTAACATTTCTGTTAATAATACTTCTGTTGCAGGCGGCGGAACAGGGGTGATTTTGATCAACGGAACCGGAACCCAGTTATTTTCAGGGAATTCCCCTGCCAGCCAGGGACAGATGCCTAATATAACCATCCAAAAAACGACCGGAACGCTCACCCTCAGCGGCATCATTTCAGAAAGCCGTAACTGGACATATACCAGCGGGACAGTAGATGCAACCACCAATGGCAGCACCGTGGTATTCGGAGGCAACAACCTCACCATCACCAGCGCGGGAATGAATTTCTATAATGTGACCTTTACCACAAATACCAGCACGCTCTCCAACAACTTGTCCGTTAACAATAATCTGGCAATCACCGGGCTTTCGGTTCTGTCGCCTGGCGCCAATACCATTAACCTCGGGGGGAACTGGACAAACTGGGGTACATTGGGCTTCAACGAAGCAGGCAGCACTGTGAATTTCAACGGCTCTTCATTGCAAACAATCACTACTACCGGCGGAGAGAACTTTACAAATTTCACGGAAAATAATTCTGGTAGCGGTATCCAGTTGCAAAATGCTGTTGCCGTCGCAACCAGTCTGACCATGACCCAGGGTAATATTGATCTGCATACCAATACCCTCACACTTGGAACATCGGCTGCTCTTCCCGGGACCCTGAATTACACATCCGGAACAATGATCAATACCGGGTCCTTTACAAGATGGTTCGCCAAGGCAACGATTCCGGCCGTCGGAACCGCAGGCCTCTTCCCGGTAGGAACGGCTGCTGAATACCGGCCCATGTTTGTTTCGGTGCCGGTAACTCCTCCAACAACAGGAGGAACGATTGCACTTAGCTACACAGATGCAACAACCAACACAGCCACATCTATTTCGGATCCACCGTTTACGATTGTAGTGAGAAAGGATCTGAACTGGGCAATGACAGAAACCGGTATTATTGGCGGATCCTATAATCTCCAGATTCAGGGCACCGATTACGGGCTTATTGGGGCCGTCACGGATCTGCGGCTGTCACTGGCCAACAGCGTAGTAGGTACAGCCGGAGTAAATGCAGGAACCACGATTAACCCGCAGGTAAACAGGGTGTCGCTGGCCTCGACCGATCTGTCGAATACTTTTTTTCTTGGATCCATAAATGCAATAAGTTCCCCGCTCCCGGTGAATCTTGTTTCTTTCACCGCATCACCGTATGGCAAACGCGTTGATATTAAGTGGGAAACTGCCATCGAAACACAAAATGGCTATTTTAATATCCTGCGGTCCGCCGATGCCACGCATTGGCAAAGTATAGCCACCATTAATGGAAAAGGAACATCCACCGGCGATTCGCAATATGAATATTTTGATAACAATCCTTATGACGGATTATCCTATTATCGGTTAGAGAATACGGATTTTGACGGAAAGACCTATTTATCTCCCATACGAACTGTCGACTTCGATGGCAATATTTCCCGGATTACTGTTTATCCAAATCCGGCAAGCACAAATATTATTATATCCTCTTCCGGAAATGGCGGGATGAATGTCCGCTTATTGAACAGCAGCGGACAAATCGTCCCCATTCACCAATCGGGCAACGCCTCAAATCAAATACTGGATGTTTCTATTCTACCTTCCGGGGTATATTTTATTCAAATTGTGCAGAACGGAATGAAACAAACACAAAGTATTATCATTAGAAGATAGGGATTGCCGATTTAATCATGGACGCAGCATGCGTGCCCTCATGGGAGCGTCCTGGCAGCTTTAGCTAAATATATCTCAACCACCATTGTTTGTGGCCTGCTTTATATTTTCCATACCATATGCAGGGTTTGTATAATAGTAGAACAAGAGATGCCCAAATAAGATAAACCGCCCAAAGTGGCACGCCACTTGCGGCGCCATCAGGTCTACCGAAAGTTCCCGAAGCAAAGCGCAGATCAGCCCAATGAAAGCCCTGGCAAAATAGTAGGATGATCAACAGGGTATGAATGATGTAAAAATGGATTATAAAATAGAACAAGGGCACTTTTCCATAAACACTTACAACATCTCCAACCCTTTTATTCATCCTCTCCGAAAAAGCGAGTACCAAAAACATAATTCCCAGCGTAACCGAGCAAAATAAAAGTGATGGAGGATACTTGGTTATATTCATAAAAGACAGGAAAGTATAAACGGCCGTTTTTTGAACAGACCACAATGAAGGATCGCCATAAATATTGATGAAGCGGACCAGCACAAAGAACAGCAAAGAACCCAATCCGATCCTTGTAAATATTTTTTCCCTTCTGACAGCGGGCAATTCAAATAATTTTCCTGCGGCAAATCCGACCAGCATAATACCCAGCCAGGGAATGGGCGGATAAGCCATATCAAAAATATGATTCGAAAATAACGGAAAAGCCCCAGGACTTAACAGAGGCGACAAATTAGTTTTATTCATTGATCCCTGACCGGATTGAATAAAGGCCGGCAGGTCATGACAAAATATGATTACAAGTCCCAAAATGGCTATCGTCTTTGCAGATGATTTAAGAAGTAAAGAAAGGATGATAAATCCAAAACCAATCGCGGCAATAACCTCGAAAATGAGTATATGAAAACCGGCATCAAAAAATAGCCCAAAGTTTACGACTGTAAATTCCAGAAGGATCAGCCATAGGCCACGTTTGAGCAGAAAATTCCTGCTTTGTTTGTAATCGGCTTTTCTTTTAAAAGACATGTACGCTGATGTGCCGGCCAGAAAAACAAATATCGGCGCACATAAATGAGTGATCCACCGGGTGAAAAACAAGATTGCTGTGGTCGATGACAAATTGGTCGGACTCTGCATAACTGAGTTTACATGCAGAAGGTCCCGAACATGGTCAAGCGCCATGATGATCATTACGAACCCTCTTGTAAAATCGATACTATAAATCCTTTTCATGAAGTTGAATAATTCTGTGCAATCCCGATTGCAATACAAATATGCTTTTTATTTCATTCGCTTCATTCTCAAATGGATCAACAGCCCGCCCTAATGGATCAACAGACCGATTTATTTTATCTTAAAAATATCTCTTAATGCACGTTTTGCCGCATGATATCCGCACATGCCATGCGCACCCCCTCCGGGTGGCGTGGAAGAAGAACAGATATAGATTCCCCTGGCCGAAGTCCGGTAAGGGGAAAAACGCAGAGCCGGCCGGGTAAACAGTTGGCCCAGATCAAGGGCACCGCCACCGATATCGCCGCCAATATAATTCGGATTAAATTCTTCCATTTCCGCGGCAGTAAAAACATGTCGTGCCAGGATGAGCTCCCTGAAACCTGGGGCAAATCGCTCCACCTGCTTTTCAATTGCGTCCGTCATATCGATTCGGGATCCATTGGGCACGTGACAATAACCCCATCCCGTGTGTTTGCCAGCCGGAGCCCGGGAGCTGTCGAATAAGCTTTGCTGTGCAAGAAGGACAAAGGGCCGTTCGGGAAGTTTGCCTGCCCAGACCATTTGTTCCGCTGCGGCTATTTCTTCGAATGTATTTCCGATATGAATGGTTCCTGCCTGCCTGCAGGAGGGCGACTGGAATGGAATCGGTGCGTCGAGTGCCCAGTCAATTTTAAAAACACCCGGTCCGTACCTGTACTTGTTCAGTTGGCGCCGGTACAAGTCTGAAAACCGGTGGCCGGCAATACTTAATAATTGTCTGGGCGTGATGTCGAATAAAACTGCGCGTGCTTGGGGAACCTGTTCCATTGAATTAATATACCATCCTGTTTCTATTTCACCTCCCAATGAAATAAAATAAGACCCGAGTGCCTTTGCGATTGAATATGAACCGCCAACTGCAATAGGCCATCCCTGCAGATGACCGGCCAGCATCAACACAAGTCCTATGGCAGATGTAGCGCAATAAGTGAGGGGAAGCATACTGTGGGCAGCCATGCCGCCCCATAGTGCACGGGCTTCCCGGGTAGAAAACCTCCTGGCCAGCTGCGTGGCTGAACTAAGTGCTTTGAATCCAAACCGGGCCATCGCAGAGGGGTCGCCCGGGAAACGAAGAGGACCCAATACATCAAAATCAATCCAGGGCCAGTCATTCACCAGATCCTGCATTAATTTCTGATAGCCGTTATCAGCTAAACCATTTGCAGTTTCCGTGACAGATCGTTTTAGTACGGCCACCCCGCCACCATCCAGGGGATGCGCCGCATCGAAGACGGGATAAACAAACTGCAAGCCGTGTTCTTTAAGGGGAAGCTTCCTGAAGAATGGCGATCCGGCTGCCATGGGATGTATGGCCGAACAAGTATCATGAATAAAACCAGGGAGGGTCAGTTCGGCTGATGCCAGGCCCCCACCGATTTCATTTTTGCCTTCGATCAGTAAAACAGAAAGGCCTTTTTGCTGTATGGCAATAGCGGCTGCTAATCCGTTTGGTCCGGATCCAACAACAACGGCATCGTAGGCTGTTCTGGTCATTCCTTTGAACTTAGAGTGTACAAATCCATTTTAAAATTTCTCCTGTTATTGATTCTCGCAGCATCACATTCACGGGACACACACAAAATTAAACTATTGTGAACAGGGAACTGAAAAGTATGGAATTCTTTCATCGCATTCAACTGGCCGGCCTAAAAAAAATTTATGAATTTACAGGAAGTCGATACCTTAATTGTATGAAACATACCACATTCAGCCGCCGGAATTTTGTAAAAAATACCGGATCCGCATTGGGTTTACTACCCTTTTTTCCACTTACAGAAAGACTACAAAAAAAAGATGCGGAGAATAAAAAAATAATCTGCGTAGGCGGACATCCCGATGATCCGGAAAGTGGTTGCGGCGGTACGCTTGCAAAATTTTCCAATGAAGGACACGAAGTGACCATTATTTATTTAACCACGGGAGAAGCGGGTATCGAAAATAAGTCCCACGCAGAAGCAGCGGCGATAAGAAAGCAGGAAGCAATAAATGCGTGTAAAATTCTAAACGCAAGACCGGTTTTTGCCGGGCAAATAGATGGCGACACGATCATGAATAATGATTGGGTAGGGAAAATGCAGGCGCTCATCGCTGCCGAACAACCTGACCTGGTGTTCACACATTGGCCGATCGATTCCCACAAAGATCACCAGATTGCCAGCCTGCTCGTGATCCAATCCTGGATACGCACGCAGCAAAAATTTCCGTTATATTTTTTTGAAGTTTGCGCCGGTGAACAAACCCTGAGTTTCCACCCGACAGATATTGTGGATATCAGCAATACGCAGGAACAAAAAAGGAAATCTGTATACTGTCATACCAGTCAGGATCCTCCCGGAATCTATAGTTGCGGTCACGCCAGCATGGAGGATTTCCGCGGAAGGCAACTGGGTGTAAAAGCAGGCGAAGGATTTGTCAGAATGACCGGGAAAGGTCAGGGTGGTCTAACCTAAGACCCACCAATCCCTTTCCGAGGGATTATCTGTCCGAAATACCTTCAGATCGTAGAACCCGCTATCATGTATAGCATAAATAATTTCCTTTGTGATATTCCTGACAACGTATGTTTTAGCCTTTTCAGGCTCCGAATGATCGAGTAACCTGTCGCCGATAGCAAGTTGTTGAATTTCCTTTACTGAACTGATCTTCCTGAGCATAGCAAGTTTTTTTTGATTTAAAAAATGCTTTCGGTCAACCTCATTTGCGCTCACACATGAAATAATAAATAAAACTTAGAAATCAATGGAGCGGTTGCCTTATCAAAAAACAACCGCTCCTTTGAACGGGAATGGAATGCGATCCAGGCGGACTACCTGATATAGGCTGTAGCCAATTTAGGAGAGTCCTTTGGAGTCGTATCTGCCAAAACCCGGCTCACATATCGAACCGACAATTTAGGTGAGTCTTTAGGAGTCGTGTCTGACACTATCGAATTCAGATAAGCGGTTGCCAGCTTAGGCGAATCTTTGGGTGTTGTGTCTGCTAAAGTTTGAGAGTAAGAAAAGCGGGTACCATTGTTTCTGACAGAAGCCATCGAGGCTCCAATAACGCATAGGCCTGCACACGCAGCCAGTAGGACTTTTTTCATAACTGAACAATTTTTGATGTTAATAAAAAAGGTTCCTACGATTTAGGAAAAGGTTTATTCAGATTTCTTCCCGCGCTTTTCAGTACAATAAGAAACAATTGTAAGAATCTAAAAATCATGCCAATTTGTAAATCAGTCCCTGATCCCCATTTCCAGGCCTCTCAGTTCGGCCAATCCCCTCAAGCGGCCTATTGCGCTATAACCGGGATATGTTTGTTTATTGAGATCATCAAGCATCTGATGACCATGGTCGGGACGCATTGGGATGGAACGGTTTTCACTTTTCATTAACTTGATGACTTCTTTCATCACCTGGAACATGTCTACATCGCCAGACAAATGATCTGCTTCATAAAAATTCCCTAATTCGTCCCGTTTTATATTGCGCAAATGAAGAAAATGAATCCGGTTGCCCATTCTCCGGATCATTCCGGGTAAATCGTTTTCAGCACGGACGCCGAGAGATCCGGTACAAAAGCAAATTCCATTCGCCTGCGAAGGAACGGCATTCCATAGATCCAGCAGATCGGCCTCGGTGCAAACAATTCTCGGTAATCCTAAAACCGGGAATGGCGGGTCATCGGGGTGAATGGCCAGCTTTAATCCTTCCTGTTCTGCAACAGGAGCCACCTGTTGCAGGAAATAATAAAGATGTTCTTTTAATTTTTTTGGATAAATGCCCTCGTAAGCTTTTAAGGCATCCAGAACCTGGGCAGCGGAAAATGATTCCTTACTTCCCGGCAAACCAAGCAGCGCGGATTGATAGAGGCTTTTCTTTTCGGCGTCGCTCATCTGATCAAATCGTTGCCGGGCTAAGGCAATCTCTTCTGCGTCATATCCTTTTTCAGCATTTGGTCTTTTCAATTGAAAAAGGTCAAACGCAAGAAACGCTGCTCTTTCAAAATATAATGCCCTGCTCCCGTCTTTCATTTTATATTGAACATCTGTCCGTAACCAATCGAGAATGGGCATGAAATTATACGTGATTACTTTTATTCCGCAGGCAGCCAGATTGCGCAGACTTTGCTGATAGTTTTGAATATAGGTTTTGTATTTGCCTGTTTGCTTTTTTATGTCTTCATGTACAGGCAGGCTTTCAACCACCGTCCAATTCATACCCGCTGATCCGATCAGGCGTTTTCTTTTATTTATTTCTTCAGCAGGCCAGGTTTCGCCCACAGGAATTTGATGCAAGGCCGTAACGACGCCCGTGCATCCCGCCTGGCGGATATCTGATAATTGTACGACATCATCCGGGCCGTACCACCGCATGGTTTCCTCTAATTTCATAATTCCTGTTTCAATGTAATTTTTCGGTGGGCTACCTGAAATACCTTTGTGCAAATAAAAGAAAAACCGGCCAGTCGGGTAAATCAGAATGACCACCCTCATGTTCCCTGAAAGCAAGCTCCCCGCTGATCAATGAAACATCCGGCTTCGGCATTTCAGTTGTAGACAAACCTTTTTTCCCAAGTAACCTGTAAACAGGGGAAGCGGCTGAGCAGGCCAGAAATTCGCCTTTTGGATCAGCCCATTGGTCCTGTGTACCACCAGTGATGAAAAGTGGTCTCGGAGCGATAAGGGCCATCAGCTCATGCGCGTCCACAGGCATGTCCTGCCAATGGCCCGCATATTTTAAAAAGTTTCCTGCCATCCAATGATATTCGCCCGGACCGGCAACATTATCAATTGTTTCACCATAATTTCTTTTCTCCAATGAAGCACCCATGGATCCGGAACAGCTGGAATATACGATCGCCCAGCGCTGATCGAGCGCAGCGGCAAGCAGTGCTGTTTTTCCCCATCTCGAATGACCTTCTATCCCGATGTGTTTTGAATTGACTGAAGGATCAGTTTCAAAATAATCCATGGCACGACTCAATCCCCAGCACCATGCCGCAATAACGCCCCAATCATCCGGCTTCCTGGGCTTTCCCTGTTGCATGAAACCGATAATGCCTTTGCTTAAATCTGCACCATTGTCCATTTGAATCAATCCGGTATTCACCGTGGCCATCGCCCACCCTTTCGCAATAACCATGGCAACGGATGGGCTGGTATCATTATTTTTAGCACCTGGAAATGCGCCGGGGAATCCCACACCCACAGTTACCATCAGCGGAACTGGTCCTTCTGAAGCTGATGGCGTATAGAGGATGATCTCAACCATGGGCATATCGTTGAAATATTTTGAAACACGAAGCTGTCCTGTTATTGTTTTCTTAATGGCTTTACCGTTCAGGGCCTGGCTATCAATTTCAGTCACCTTAAAATCAACAGGAGGAATACCACCGGGCATTTTTCCGTAGATCAGATTGCTGAAATCATCGAGAATTTCAGGACGCCTTAACTGCCACCACTCCTCTGAATTTTTTACCCTGTCGCCATTTTTTAATATCAAAGGATCTGGTAAAATATAGCCGCCGGCTTTGGACTCATTGTAGTTGGTCCAAGTTCCCCAATCTGACCGGACATAGGTATTTCCTGCCTGATCATACCAGTTGGATGAGCCTGGTTTTTGAAAAAGATTTGCGGGCCTGTTTGGATCATCTGAAGCGGGCCGAAGATCAGGCAAATGGATTCCCAGCTGACCAATCATTGCTTTCCAGTCAGTTGCGGATGCGTCCCGAATCCTTGCCAGATAAGCGCTCCGCTGCTCCGGTGTCATTGTAAGAAAATCCTGTTGTTGCGCATAGACTGTACAGTTAGATATCAGGAACAATAAGGTATTTAGAATAAAACGCATCTCAGGCCCTGAAGTTACGGGATCGATTTCAGCCCGCATTATTGGTTCCAAAGAAAAAGCATCTGGAATACAATTCTCCGGCCGCCGGCATCGATCGCCTTTTTGCCTGCCGGACGGATCTCAAATCCATTAGCCCACCTTGTTTTTACCATGACTATACCATTACCATATCTTGTTTACCCTTATAGTAAAAACAAGGTCTATTTGGCAGCCCTGGCAAAATCTTCCCCCAGCAGATTCAGTTCAGTCGCCGTCATGGTATTTTTACCTTCTTCTATAATAATCCGGTAACGGAAGCGGATGGTTTCCCCTTTTTCCAAATGAAGATTCATTTCTTCCTTGCCGTTGCTGAAAATTTTCTGGCCAAGGGGATTTGCCGCAAACAAACCATAACCGCGGGCATGCCAATAGGTAGGGTACCCGGGATTCTCAGGATGATCAATTATAGCAATACTTACCGAATCATCACCCATTTTTCCAAAAACCATGCACCATACGCCACGGGTTCCCCAGGCAGCATCCCCGGTTTTGCCTTCACTCGTTAAATAATTCCCATTTGCAATCCTATCCGTTCCGCCCCGCACAAGGGTTATATTTCCTTTGTTATCCCTGAATTCCTGGTCTTCTTTTGCTGGCATTTGCAACTCATGTGCGAGGCGCAGCCCGAGCATACCATCTTTCGCATCGGTAAAATGTATGATCGTATCAGCCTTCAGTGTAGTGACGCGGTCTATCATCCGCCGATTTCCGGTTCCGCTGAATTCGAACCGGGTAGTTTCTTCCAACAATATTTCTCCCTGCTGATTACACCAGTTGGCATGGTAAACAAGAACAGCACTTTGCCCATCCTTCATCTCTTCTATCCGGTCCGTTTTTATCCAACCATATAAATGCTTTTTTTCAGCCGGGATGGCATATGAATTATTCCAGAAATCAAGTCCGTTTACATTTTCATAAGTTAACCAAAGGCCAACATGGTGAGGATGGTCCGTTGGCTCTCCTGCCCTGGGGTTGAGGGGGAAGCCGCGGGTGACCATAGTTCCTTTGGATGTGAAAAGCGGATATAAAACCGGCTTCTCCAGCGTGTCCGGGTATAAAAAACTCGTAAATATTTTTTGCCCTACGAAAACGTTGATCTTATTCTCATTCTTTACTTTTTCCAGTTTTACCATTTGATTTTCCTGGGCATTAGCAGGCAAAAAAAACAAGACCATCAGAATCAGGGAGAGGGTCTTGCAAATCATGATATAAATAATTTTCCGCTTCATTTAATACTGGAATATTTTACCATCGGCCATCACTTCCTGGTTTTCTTCGTCAAACGTAACTTTTGCTCCCGTATGCACTGCTGCGTTGGTCATGATGGTAGCCATGGCATGGCTGTACCCGGCTTCCACAGGAGCATGTGGTTGATTACGGCTCCGTACGCACTCCATCCAGTTGCGGATATGATTTGAAGTAAGCGCATCTCCACCGGTATTTGCAGAAACCACTACTTTCTCTACGGGTGACAAGCTCATTTCCGGTAACAGGTTGGGTTGCATTTGCATTTCGTCTGCGAAATGTTTGGTCAGTCCGCCCGTTGGAGAAACTTTATTTGTGTTAAGGTTCAGCTCGCCGCCATTTGAATAATAGATTTCTGATGGATTCTCTGTGCCGTTATGCATGCGGGACAAAAACACGACCTGGAAACCGCTTGCAGGATCGTCTGCCGGACCATAATCAAAGACCGCAGTAATGGTATCCCAGTTTTTCCGGCCATCCTTCCACATATAAATTCCTCCATTCGCAACCACGCTGCGGGGATGCTTCAAACCGGAAAACCAATGCACGGTATCGATCTGGTGACTCATCCACTGGCCGGGCAAGCCGGATGAATAAGGCCAGAACAAGCGGAACTCGAGGTATTTTCGCGGGTCAAATTCATCCTTAGGCCGGTTGAGTAAAAAGCGATCCCAGTCTGTATCCTCTTTTTTCAAAATTCCGGTAAGTCCGGGCCGGCGCCAGCGCCCGGGCTGGTTAACGTTCCAGGTAAGCTCCACCATGCTGATCTTACCGAATTTCCCCGAGCGGATAAATTCATTGGCGGCCTGGTAATTAGCCCCGCTTCTTCTCTGGGAACCGATCTGTACAATTCTATCTGAGGCCCGGATGGCTTTTAAAGCTGCGCGGTTGTCGGCCATGGTTTCGGCAAATGGTTTTTCAACATAAGCATCACATCCTGCATTAACGGCTTCGATGGCGTGTAAAGCATGCTGGAAATCGGCCGTACTGATGAATACTGCATCCACTAATTTCCTATCGTAGAGCTCCTCATTATTTCGGCAGGCAACGATATCATGCTGCATTTTCTCCTTCCATCTGGCAGCGCCTTCTTCCCTTCTCCTGTTCCAGATATCAGACACGGCCACTACGTCGAAATTCAGTTCCTTGTAATGATTCATGAAGCAGGGCATATGGGAAGATTTATGCCGGTCAGAAAAACCGACCACCCCAACCCTTACCCGGTCATTTGATCCGATGATCCGTTTATAGCTGCTGGCAGTCCAACCCATTTTGGAAACAAGCAGACCCGTTCCAGCCAATGAGGCCTGTTTGACGAATGCCCTGCGCGAATTTTTCATTGCGGTAATTTGTTTGATAGATATAAAACGGGTTCAAAGATATGGCATCCTGAAAAGCAGGTTGCGGATAAGCAAATCCTGCCCGGCATTCAGGAGTTGGCCTGAACAGTCCCAGGTTGGACGGGAATTTCCCCAATTCTGAACTGAAACCGCCAATCGAAGTTTAAACTGCATTTGATCGTCAGAAATTTTAATATTTTTATTCACTTGATTTTTAGTGTTATAGGTTAGGCATTACCGGATAATAGCAATTTGGTAC
Source organism: uncultured Chitinophagaceae bacterium (assembly GCA_963705005.1). Taxonomy (GTDB): domain Bacteria; phylum Bacteroidota; class Bacteroidia; order Chitinophagales; family Chitinophagaceae; genus Puia. Next base: position 596,237 of record CAVPIO010000004.1, on the reverse strand, counting down.
ATGGATTGGAAATACAATTAGGTTTTTCATAGGATATTGGATTTTTCAACAGGGCTGGATTTCTATCCGGCCCTTCCCTATGAAAAGAAGTCATTTATTTATAAAAGACTTTATACACAGGGGAGTTTCCCAGCTTAATGAAATTAGTCAGTTGAAGGCGGGCTGAAAAGTAATAAGCCCGAACTTCCCTTAAGCTCTTACGCGGGCGTTTACTCGAATCCGTTATACGGGAACATCCGGATCAGCGCGGAAGGAAACCATCTCGTCGTTCGGTTCGGGGGTTATTTTGATCCAATCATAAAATACCTTAGTTTTGCTATGAATCAGGCGATGGAGTTCGCCTTTGAGTGTCCCGTCCAGGATGGGAATGATAACTCCTGATCATAGTTTAAATCAATTAAACTTATACGACTATGGCCAGGAGTTTAATATTAGTAGGTGCAGGCAGTTGCGTGGGCGGTATTTGCCGGTATCTTACCCAGCAATTTGTTCAAAGGCATTATCCCTCTTCCATACCGCTCGGTACTTTAAGTGTAAACATCCTAGGGTGTTTTATTATCGGAGTGCTAATGGCATTATCTGCCAAAGGCAATCTGCTCAGCCCAGAGTTGAGACTGCTGCTTGCTACAGGATTATGCGGAGGCTATACAACCTTTTCCTCTTTTGCGTCTGAAAATATCAGCCTTCTCCAGGAGGGCGGTTTCTTTTATGCAGGCCTCTATATCCTGTTAAGCGTAGTTATTGGATTTGCTGCTGTATACCTGGGAATTTTTGTAATCAAACTAATCTCATGAGTTATGGAACTACAAACAGAATCCAAATTGCTGCGCATTTTTATAGGTGAGATGGATAAAATCGCTCATCAGCCATTATATGAGGTTATCCTTTTTGAAGCTAAAAAACAAGGCTTGGCTGGATGTACCGTACTTCGCGGTATCATGTCCTTTGGCGCCTCCACCCGGGTGCACACAGCCAAATTTATTGACATTTCCGCAGACCTTCCAATCCTGGTCGAGATCGTTGATCAGGAAGAAAAAATCAATGCTTTTGTTGAAAAGGTGGACGCTTTTATGGAAAAAGCAGCCTGCGGGGGGTTGATCACAATTGAAAAAGCGAGTGTACTGCTTTATAAATCCAGATCAGGCAGGAACGCCGATGAGTAATATTTTGTAGTCATTCTAAATACCATTGTCCCTGCATTATTTGCACAAAAATATTTCAGGCGCGGAGAGTCAACCATGGAAGCATGGGAAAGATTCAGGAAGAATAGAAAAATAGCGAAGACGGCACCAAAAAAAGAAACATGGGCTGCATAAAATATTTATGAAAAATAAAATTCCTAATCATCATCCTTCGGTTCGTTTGACCTCACAAAAGCCGCATGCCGGGGTGCAGGAACAATCGCATTTGGCCCCTTAACCGCTTTCCATATCACTTCGGTAAATTGCCTGTCCGGGATCATGTCTTCCTTCGAAAAATCAAATGTTTCACTTTTACGCTGCCATACATTTTCAACCGTATTTTTTGCATTGATATCGGTTCGCAACGGTTTCGCATCAAAAGAGCGAAGATCTGCAGTATCCGAAAAGCATCTCCACATGGGCATGGCGGCCGCATCGTACTGCGTCATCGGAGGTATGCCCAGGATGAGTTCAATGGTGTGAAGCATTGAAGTGGTCGAATACATCGTGTGATCAACCATATGCCGTTTCACGAATCCTCCTGCAACATAAGCAGGGCTGCGGTGTGCATCCACATGATCCGGGCCATCCTGCGCATCATCTTCCAATACAAAGACCACACTTTCTTTCCATACCGGACTCTTGCTTAAATAATCAACGAACATTCCCACGGCCAGATCATTATCCGCGCAATGTGCAAAAGGCGTGGGCCGTCCTTTCCTAAGTCCTTCCGTATGATCATTGATGATGCGCAATGTATTCAGATGAGGCAATGCATGATGAGCGACCAGGGAATCAAAGTCCTTTTTCCACTGTCCTACGCGGGTGGTGTCCCTGACTTTCTGATCCCAGCTGGTATAGTAATGACAGTAGTGCCCTTTCAGAACCGGAATATTTGGTTTGTAGTCATCCGCAAACTCGCCATAGGTCCGGTAGCTCACACCCGCACGGGCGCAATCATTCCATATAAAGCCGCCCTTATTATTAGCGATTGCCCGGTTTCCTTCTCCATCATAGTTTCCTCCCCGATCCCCGTAACTGGTCGGCCAGGTTTTTTCCAGGTAGTCCGTAGCATATCCTCCCATGCTCCAGTTGTGGCCGTCTGCACTCACTTCCGCATCCACATAAAAATTATCTAACAAAACAAATTCCCTCGCGAGTGCATGCAGATTAGGCGTAATATTTTCCCCAAAAATACATAGGCTTGTATCGCCGTTACCTTCAGGCATATCCCCTAAAACCTGATCATAGGTTCTGTTTTCCTTGATAATGTAAAACACATATTTAATGGGTGAAGGATCTCCAATCCTCATTGGCACAGGATTGCCTTTTTCGCCGGGCGCCGTCAATTCATTTTTTTTATTGTAAGGCGTGTTTTCATATACGAGACGGGAATAATTGCTTAAAGCAGATGAACCAGGCTCTTTAAAAAAACTTAAAGTTCCCACAAATAAACCTGCGATATACTGTTTTTTTTCAGCACCTTTCTGATAAGACAAGGTAGCGCTGGTATCAAAGGCTCTGTATTCCGGATTCGGCAGGGAGGTAAACCCCTTTCCGTTGGCAACAAAAACCCGGTTACCAATCACCTTAACCGCTGTTGGATACCAACCCACAGGAATAAATCCTTTTGATTTGCCGGAGCCCGGGTGGCTTATATCGAAAACAGCCAGGCAATTATTATCAGCGTTGGCAATATATAGGGTCTTTTCATCCGAACTCAGTGCTAAGGCATTTGTTGTGGAACCACTGGGAGATGCGGGGTAGAGTGCTGCATTCAGGGTTTCAATCACGGTCCTGGTATGCAAATCAATCACCGAAACACTGTTATCATTGGCATTGGCCACAAAAAGATATTTCCCATTTTTTGTGAGGCAGATATCATTGGGATTATCTCCGACAGCGATACGGTCCGTTATCTTCTTAATCTTTGTATTATAAATTAAAATTTTATCCCCGCCCCATAAAGAAATATACAATTCCTTTTTATCGGGTGATAATAAACAGGTGTATGCTTCGGCACCCAAGGCAATCGATGCTGATTTCTTCGTTTTTAAATCAACTGTATACAGACTGTTATTTTCCTTGGTGACTACATAGAGGGTCTGGGATGCATTATCTATATCCATGCCTGTAGGAGAGATTTTTACCGGCCAGGGTCTGCCAAGTGCAATGCTGTCTGCCAATACCAGTTTTTTATTTATGATCTGGTATTTCAGAATCCGGTTATCATTTCCACCTGAAGCATAAAGGTATTTTTCGTCTCCGCTGAAGACCAGTCCCAGCCAGCTTTTCGGAATGATCACCTGGCTTAATATTCCCGGCTTTACGGCATCAATTAATTGGATGGTCTGGATGCTCTGCCCGTTATTCGTAACAGCTATTAATTTTTTTGACGGAGAAACTGCTATGTTGAGCGGCAGGTCCCCGAGCGGCAAAGAACTGCCCAGTGCGGTAAGACTCCATCCGTTCGGCAAATGCACTCTTTCGGCTGTTGTATCCTGCTGCGCATAAGAAATGCCAGAAAAAACAGACATGAATAAGATAATGCAGAAATATTTTATCCGGATCATAAAAAAAAATAAGTTAAAATTAAACTACTTGTGTTAATTGAATATTACCTCATTTATTTTGTCGTCAAATTTATTGTTGCGGGATCCAGCCCTTCTCCTGAGGCATTAATTGTAATTGTTCCTTTGATCTTTTGCGATTGAATGACCGCGAGGCACATTCCGTTATACGCTTTATGAGATTTCCCTTTAAAAGATTCATGACTTACCTCATTCCCATTATCTACACCTATGATATTACCCGGTCCGCTGAGGTCGAAATTAATCATCTGATCTGCGTCCGGAACCAGGTTGCCAGTTTTATCGACGATCCTTACCGTAATAAATGACAAATCGCTTTCATCCGCTTTGATATTTTCCCTGTCGGCCAGGAGTAAAATTTTTGCTGCAGGACCAGCCGTTTTAATTTCTTCAGTCAAAACCACCTGCCCGTTTCTTCTGGATACAGCTTTCAGGGTACCCGGTTCATAATTCAATCTCCACATGACGTGGAGATCATCCCCGGATTTTTTTCTGATACCCATGGATTTCCCGTTGAGAAAAAGTTCTACTTCGTCTGCCTGATTATAATAGGCCCAGACATCCACCAGCTGTCCTTCTTTCCAATTCCAGTAGGGAAAAATATGCAATACGGGCTTATCTGTCCATACACTTTGATAAAGATAAAATGCATCTTTTGGAAATCCGGCGAGATCGATGATCCCAAAATAAGAACTCCGGGATGGCCAGCCGTAAGGTGTCGGTTCACCTATATAGTCAAATCCTGTCCAGATAAACTGGCCGGACAAGAATTTGTATTTATTAATCATTTTCAAAGTCTCTTCATGCGTAGATCCCCAGGCCGCAGAAGCATTATCGTAAGCGGAGATGGTGTTCGTGACGGTGCCATCCTGCTGAACAGTATTTGGCTTTTCCGCCCATCGCCGGATACTGTCGGATGGCATTTCATAAAAACCTCTCGATTCAAAAGCTGAAACCGTTTCAGTGGCAATGAATTTTTTGCCGGGAAACCGGTCAGGAAAACCCGGATAGTCGCTGTGGTCATAATTATATCCGATGAGGTCGAGCGCGCCGGACCTGATCAACGGATTATTCGGATGAGGGTTGTTTAAAGCAGAGGTAATTGGTCTTGTTGTGTCCAGCGATTTTATAATGGACCCCAATTCTCTCGCGATCATGGTTCCGGAACTGTCTTTAGGAAACCATTGCTCGTTGATTTCGTTGCCAATGCTCCAGATAAAAACAGAGGGATGATTTCTGTCCCTGAGAACCTGATCCTGCAGGTCCTGCCTGTGCCATTGGTCCCAGTCCAGGTGGTAGTCAAAATCAGTTTTTTGTTTCTTCCACATATCAAATGCTTCATCCATCACAAGAAAACCCATCCGGTCGCACAGATCAAGCAACTCCGGCGCCGGCGGATTATGAGAAGTACGAATAGCATTACAACCCATGCTTTTTAATATCTCCAGCTGGCGGCGGAGGGCGGCTGTATTTACAGCCGCGCCCAGACAGCCCAGATCATGGTGATCGCAAACGCCCTGTATCTTCATCCATTTTCCATTGAGAGAAAATCCGTTATTTGAATCAAATGAATAATAACGGATTCCGAAGGATGTAACATATTCATCCAATTCCTGACCATCTACGCTCACCTTTGTTACTGCACGATACAAATAAGGATGGTCTATGGACCAGAGTTCAGGGTCCGGAATATGGAAGTGCTGCGATACCTTGATCAGGGTGTCCCTTCCCCGGCGAATAGTCTTGGTTTCAATTGAAATCTCTTTTCCGGCTGAATCTAAAATAGTAGTTGAAACTGTTATCTGCCTATCCGAACCATCCTGCGCACGCAGCGACAGTTTCAGGTCTGCATCTGCAGCCTTATCAGAAATCCTGGGTGTCGTGATAAAACTGCCCCAGTGATCAACATAAACCTTGCCTGTTGTCACCAACCACACATTGCGATAGATGCCTGAGCCGGAATACCAGCGGGAATTGGGTTGCTGCGAGTTGTCTACCCTTACAGCGATCTTATTGATTCCGGATTTCAGATATGGAGTTAGTTCATACCTGAAAGAAATATATCCGTTTGGTCTTTTACCCAGATAGTGGCCGTTTATCCATACTTCGCTATTGCGATAAATGCCGTCAAAGTCAATAAAAATATTTCTGGTATTTTTTGATGTAGAAATGCTGAAGGATTTTCTGTACCATCCAATCCCGCCGGGAAGGGCACCTCCGCCAACCCCTGCAGGGTTTTTTTCACTGAACGGACCTTCAATACTCCAATCATGCGGTATATTCAAAGAGCGCCAGCCCGAATCATTGAAGTCCCCTTTGCTCGCTGCTACCTGGTCTCCCTGAAAGAATCTCCATCCTTCATTAAAGGAAGTCCTGGTCCTGCCTGTGTTTTGTCCTGCAGCAGCCAGAGTGATTAAAGTAAAAAGGCCAATAAGGGATTTTTTTAAGTCGGAATAAATCAGGACTGGAGGCTTGCCCGCTATCATTTTATGTAATTTGGAGTTGCAACATACCATTTCTCCATAAATTTCAGTAGGAGGCTCGTAAAATCTTGCGGTATTATTCTACTGTAACGGTGGGGTTTCTATATAAACGGTATTGAATAATTCGAATTTCACGAATATATTCGTATAAGCAATTCTGCAATATTTTAATAGTAGAATATTGCGATTCAAAAATATTTTCTCATGTGACCGTGAGGTCCATAACCAAGCCATTGTTTCTACAATTGGCTTGCTTTTTTTGGGTATGAACCTGAATAAAGATAAGTCAAATTTTGTATTGTGAGTTGTCGATGTTTTGGTTGACGGTTGAGGCTGACGGCCTTTCGGTGTCCGGTCGCTCAACCGTTTTATTCTCCTATATTTACAGAATACCCGCATTTCCCCAATGGCCGATATTTCCCTAGCCCGTTTGAGAAGGGCTAATGCCGTTTACTTTTTTATTTCCGGGTTTGGATATTCCAGTTGGACCTCCCGTATTCCGGTTATTAAAGAGTCCCTTAAATTAAACGACGCGCATTTCGGTACACTGTTATTTATGATGCCCGTGGGCCTGATCATTACGATGCCTTTCACCGGAAAGCTCCTGGATCATTTCAAAAGCAGGACGATCATGCTTTGCGGAGCCATGATATATAATGTGGTGTTGGTCTGCCTTGGGTTCAGTGCCTATGCCTGGGTGCTGGGCATCGTATTATTTTTCTTCGGCGCATCCCGCAATCTTATGAACCTGTCGATGAATGCACAGGCCATTGGCGTGCAGGCGCTGTATCACAGGTCCATCATGAGTTCTTTCCACGCTGTTTGGAGCCTGGCCGGCTTTGCCGGAGCAGCGATCGGTTACCTGATGGTTACGACCAATACAATTCCCGGCTGGCATCTGCTTGGCGTCAGCCTTTTGCTGAGTTCGCTCACCTTATATTTTTACCGCGATACCCTGGACCAGGTGCCGGAGCATAAGAACAAAAGGCCGCTATTTTCGCTGCCCCCCAGGGGCATGCTGGTCTTTTCCCTAATCTGTTTTGGTTCGATGGCTTGCGAGAATACCATGTATGACTGGAGCGGGATTTACATCAAGCAGGTGCTTCACGGTTCCAACGGATTGGCAACGATTGCGTTTGTGATCTATATGGTTGCGATGACCACGGGGAGGGTGCTGGGCGACCGGCTGGCAGACAGATTCGGAATTCAGTTTGTTCTCCGCAGTAGCGGGATCCTCATATTCTGCGGCCTTACAACCACTGTGCTTTCGCCTTTCATTCCACTCACCATTGTCGCTTACCTGCTAACAGGATTTGGCGTATCCTGCGTCGTTCCTTTCGTATTCAGTCTGGCCGGAAAAATACCCATGTCCAACCCCGGCGCCGCTCTCGCATCCATTTCATCCATCGGATACCTGGGTTTTTTATTGATTCCTCCAATGATCGGTTATGTGGCCCAATCCTCGAGTCTTCGCGTGTCCTTTGCCATCATCGCCAGCATGGGATTATTGATCATTTACCTGAGCAGGAATGTAAGAATTCAGGAAAAAGGATGATCATTATATTTCAACCTGTACGCACCTGAATGGCCTATTGATTAATTTGGCCTGATAATGCAATACTACTTAACAGGATTGTTTCTTGCAGGACTATTTGGCCTGGCAAAACATTCCTGGCTGGGGCAAACGGTTCACCCAAATGCAGCACAGGAAAATATCTGGAAAATAAGCGCTGATTCTTTGCCCGGCGAAGAAATAAGGAATGATTTCAGAGCAATATATGAAGAATACCAGGTTGACGGAATGTTTGTATTATATAACTCCAATAGCAATAACTATACTTTTTATAACAAAGGATTGTACAATCAATCTTCGCCTCCCGCATCAACCTTTAATATTTTACTTACCCTGATCGGGCTAAAAGAAGGAATCATAAAAAATGAGAAATCAAGATTGAATAATGACAGCGTTCACAAGGTAATAACGCTTGAAAAGCTTATCGTTAAAGAATTAATGCGGGAAACTGAATTTACAGGATTGGCTATTTACGGGAAAAGAGGTTCAAACAAACTTTATCAGGAAAAAAAATACACTGGCTGATATGTTGGATACGCCAAGGCCCCTGAAAATGTTTATTTTTTCACAAACTATATTGAGTGTCCCGGACTGAAAAATGATTCACTTGTAAATGCTCAAAAGGAAATTTCATTCAAAATTCTCAAGGCCCATGATATAAAATAGGGTTGTGACTGAAACTGAATAGTGGACTAAATTATCGTATAAATTTTACAATTGCCATCACGCCTCCGAGCATTGTAATAAGTTGAACAATACCGGTCAGGAACATGGCCTTATAAATATCCCCTTTTGATTGCTCAATTTTGAGTTCTAAATTATGAATATCATCTTTCAAAATATGAATATCATCTTTCAAAATATGAATATCATCTTTCGTTGCAAGGAATTCTTTTTTGGTATCCAGCTCCACTACATCCCCAACGGCAAGAACAAAATCGGCCGCTTTATCATCAGGCAAGTTCAATTCTTTCCTGAAGAGGTCGTACAATCTGATTTGACTAATACTCATCTCCACAAAAATAAAAATTTATGGCAACTTACTCAACTATTTTATTATGATGAGGGTAAAAAACCGGGTCTCAGGTAGGGTTATTTCACCCTAAAAATTTAATCAAGATTACTTTTTACCGTGAACCAGTTCCTTTGTCATCCAAAGATCACATCCGTAATGGCCCGATTTTCCCAGCGCTCCGGTCAAATAAGTGAAACCCGCTTTTTCATAAAGACCCAAAGCATTGCGGAGTTCCGGCATGGTTTCCAGATAGATTTTTTTAAACCCTGATTCCCTGGCTTTTTCGAAACAGGCTTCCATTAATTGATAACCCAGGCCAAGACCCCGCACCTCCGGAACGAGGTATAATTTTACAAGCTCGCAATATCCCTCTGGCAAACCAGGAGTTGGAAAAACACCGGAACCGCCAATCGTCTTTCCATTCAGTTCCGCTATAAAATAGAAAGAATCCGGAACCTGAAACAAGTTGAATAAATCGTCCGTTGTCGGATCGAAATAAACCGTACCGGGTTTATTCGCTCCAAATTCCGTTAATATGTTCCGGATAATGGAAGCAATATCAGCATTGTCCTCTTTTCTTATTGGTCTCATTAAAAACCCGTTCATATCCATATCCATTGTTTATCTCCAAAATCCGTTTTAACCATTGACAATTACCATCTGTTTTTCTTTGTTGCAAGAATGGAATAAATCATCGGAATTTTGTCATCCAGATGTTTTATCCTGAATTTACCTGGTTCTGACTCTATAGTATGCTTAAAACAATTGTAGGGAGAATAGTTGAATTCGGAAAATGAATTAATTTCAAGCCCGTTTTTAATCAGGTTATTAATCACTTCACTCAAACTATGATTCCAGCTTACAAATTCCAGTTTAATCGGAGCCTGCCTCTCAGCATAAGTACCTGTTTCAGTTTCAATTATTGCTCCTGTATTGAAATAATTATATCCCATTTTGGTGAAATCATCATCGAACATCCAAACGACAGGATGAAACTCAACTAAAATAAACTTTCCGTTGGGTTTTAAATAACGCGAAATGATCTCAGCCCATTTACCGAGATCCGGTAACCAGCCAATTGTTCCATAACTTGTAAATACAATATCAAATTGTTCATCCAGGTGGCGTGGCAGGTCATAAAGATTACAGCATATAAATTGTGTTTGAGCCTGTATCTTCAATGCAAATTCTTTGGCCCGTTTAATAGCGGTGTCGGATAAGTCGACCCCGGTAACGGTCGCTCCCAGCCTGCTTAATGAAATACTATCCTGTCCAAAATGACATTGAAGATGCAAAATGCTTTTCCCTGCTATATCGCCGAGTAAATCCAGTTCTATACTATTCAGTGATGATTTTCCCTGCAAAAAATTTTCATTATCATAGAAATCTGATCTGATATGAATGTCAGTCTTTTCATTCCAACTTTTTCTGTTTATTTCTATATAGTCCATTTTTTTATATCCCCGGGTATTAAGAAGCTAAGATAAACTGAAATTGCCTTTAGCAAATGGAGCATCCGGGCACCCCGGGGATTTTTCCGGCAGCTGCTGCAGGGCTCAATGGAGACCTTCTTTGTGATATGCCTGAAGATTTGGATATTACATTCATTTAAACCGGAACAAAGGCTTGTATTATCTGCTTCGCATTTTGGTCAGGCTGGGCCTTAAAATTTTTTGCAGGACAATCCGCGTCAACCGCCCTGAATTACTTCAGACAAAGGGCCCGCTGGTTTTGGCCTGCAATCATCCCAATGCATTCCTGGATGCTATCATTTTAGGAAGCCTGTTCCGGCAGCCGGTTCATTTTATTGCGCGGGGGGACGCATTCCAAAACCCGGTTGCCCGCAGGCTGCTTCGCGTCGTGAAATCGATTCCGGTTTACCGATTAAGTGAGGGAAAGGAATTTCTTGGTCGTAATGAAGCCAGTTTCGAAAAATGCCGACAAATCCTTTCAACCGGCGGCATCGTCCTGATCTTTGCAGAAGGTTTTTGCATAAATCAATGGGTATTACGTCCGATGAAAAAAGGCGGAGCCCGGATTGCGCTGGCAGCAATGAATGAAGAAGGCATGAACTCCCGGATGCGCGTACTTCCTGTTAGCCTGAACTATAATTCCTTTACGAACCTGGGGAAGACTTTACTAATTCATTTTGGAGATGTGATTTCTAAAAATGATCTTCTGCCCTCTCATTCCGATGCCGCAAAAATGCATCATTTCAATCGCCTGCTCGCTTCGCGCTTATCTGCAGGGATGATGCAATCGGAGAGCAACCCGCATCTGATTCAGATCCTCATCAGCAACTGCCGGCAGCTTTCAGTCCCCGATCTAAAATTAGTTCAGACTGGTTTGGTTTCTGCCAGAGAACCCTACCCATTTCAAAAACTGAAAACTCCGGGAGCGACGGCTGATGACCAGGCATCCTTGAACCTTAACCTCCTGCTCAGCTTGATTTTACTGGTTCCAGCCATGGCTGGCTGGATACTTAACGCACCACTGTATTTTCCCCTCAAAAAAGTCGTGGAAAAAATGACAAAGGGATCCGTTTACTTCGATTCATTCCTCTTTGTCGCATTGTTATTGAGCTACCCGGTTTACTGGCTGCTTATCAATATCATTTTACAGCCATTGATAAAAAATGAATGGTTGAGCCTTCTGCTATTTTTCATGCCATTGATGGGCTGGATCTGTATTTACTGGAAGCAAAGTTTCCAGTGCCTAAGGAATTATTTTATGCTAAGCAGGAATGAAAGAAGGATTTTACACGGAGTCCTGAATGCGAAATATCCGTCATGAGGGCTGAACGCTGAATCCAAAACGCTTAATGCAAAATGCCGAACGGGAAGCAATTTAGAATTCCCATTAAAAAACAGTTGAAATCTGAACCATCAACTGTCAAATGTCTAATTCAAATGCGGAGCTTCACTACGCACAACTACATTTTGCGATCTGGAGAGACGGATGGCCTTTGCTATAAAGAATATCAGGCCGCCAAGTGAAAAGTAAAACATTATGGAAGTGATAACAGACATGGTGACGCCGATCTTGTAGACCAGAAGTGCCCCGGTAATGGCGGCGACGATCCCAAAACAAATGGACCAGGAAACAGATTCCCTGATTTGAAGTCTCTTTGCTGATGCTGAACCAGTTGGAGAAGACTTAAAAATAGATTTTCCTGCCTGGGAAATGTCTAAGAGCCTGGCTTCTTTCGACTGCTGTTCCATCATAACTTGTTTCAGGATAAACAGCAAAAAACCGTGCCAGATTGATTCAAACGCCGGCATTTATTCACATTGTGCCAAACTTTAACCATTGCATCATTCTGTCCGCAGGCTTATCACCGGATTGGACAACGCAGCTTTAATGGATTGATAGCTCACGGTTATAAGGGCAATCAGTACGGAAACTGTGCCTGCGATCGCGAATACCCACCAGTGTATAGTTACCCGATATGGATAATTCTTTAGCCAGCTGTACATCGCCCACCAGGCAATAGGAGCCGCAATCAGAAAAGAAATCAGGACGAGGCGCAGGAAATCCCGGGAGATCAGGTAAGCAATATGTCCAACGGAAGCACCGCATGCTCCACTTCAGGAAAATCTTTTTCCATTGTCTTTGCAAGAATCATAGGCGTCGTGTTCCAGCAATGCAATTCACCACTGAACACTGCACGGTTCCAGGCTTCATAAATGCGATCCTTTTTTTCATGAAACTGATCATAACTCACTTCATCATAAATCCACAGGAGCAGTAACATGGCGCTTGCCATTCCAATAGCCAGACCTGTGATATTAATTATTGTGAATGCTTTATTCTTCCAAAGAGTGCGGAAGGCGATCTTTATAAAATTCCTGAACATACCCCAAAATTTTATAGATTTATTGAGTCTTATCAAAATTTAAGACGCAATCTTTTTGGGAATGTTGCAGGGCAAATTAAAAAGTAAAAAATAGACCCTCCTGTGGGGTCACCCGACCTTCGGGGTCCATTTTTTAATTTTTTAATTTTTAATCACCAAACAAAACTGCCAACAGCTCCGGCATCAAGGCTTGTGGCAAAGGATCTTGCTCCTGACTGAACTGTAAAATTCTGCTTCGCAAGCGTATTATTGGCAATAATCAGTACCGTTTTACCTCCCGGGGTTCTGAATGCTACATCGGAAAGGGTTTCCGTTTGAGAGGATTGTATTCGAACCGAACCCGGTGCCACAAATTTAGAAGCATGCGCAATAACGTAATAGGCCAGGTTGCGGGAAACGATATTACCGTCAATCGTCAGTGCACCCTCGCACATGGTACAACCGCCGTTATCCGTATGCGGTTTGTTGTTCTTGTCTGCAGCAAGGTTCCAGAGCAAAACATTACGGCTCCAGTTGCGGATGGCACCAATGATCAAACGGTCCACCTGCGCTGCAATACGAAATCCATCCTCGTCGGTAACCATTTGTTCTGTGAAGTATAGTTTTTTGCCGGGATATTTGTCATGCACAACAGACATAGCCTCTATTTTTCCGGCATAAAGATGAAAACCAGATCCATCCACAAAAGCAGCAGCAAGGGGGTCTTTCAAAATAGTCATCGGATACTGCGGTTCATCGCAGTTATGATCGTACAGGATGATTTTTGTCCTGATCCCATTTTGGCGGAAGAGCGGACCCAGGTTGTATTTGATGAAAATAAGCTGGTCTCTTGCCGGCATTTTCATACTGGGCGTATTGTTTTCATTCAGCGGTTCATTTTGAACGGTTATAGCATCTATCCGAATCCCTTCAAATTGCATGGCGCGTATATATTTCAGCAAATAGTTCGCATATACGGCATAAAATTGGTTTTTCAGGCTTCCACCTTTCATCCGGGCGTTGGTTTTCATCCAGGCAGGGGCCGACCAGGGAGAGCCAAGAATTTTTATAGAAGGATTAATGGCTATTATTTCTTTCAATACAGGGATTACGGAATTTTTATCGTCCCGCAGATCGAAATGTTTCAACCCGGGATCCGTCTCGCCTTCGGGCATATCATCATAGGTAAAAACCCTTTCGTTCAGATCGGAAGCGCCAATGCTGATCCTGAGGTAGCTTACCGAAAGATCATTGGATCCTTTGCCAAAAATTTCCAGTAATATTTTTTTTCTCTGCGATGACCCCATGCCCATGAGGAGCTCAGCACTTCCTCCGGTCAGGGCAAAGCCAAATCCGTCGATTGTCTGATAGGTTTGTGAATCATCCACCACAATCGCATCCGGGTCTCTGATCGCTTTCTTAAATTGAAGCGGAGTGATTTGCTTCTCCAGCAATTGTGAGCGATCAGCTGTACTTAACCAATACTGAATGTCGTTTGGCTGGGCGTTTGCAAAGTAAAAAAAGCAAAAAGTAAAAAGTAAAAAGTAAAAAAAAGACTTTCTTTTCATGAGTTCTAAATTACCTATTATTTCTTCCTTTCCTTTTTACTTTTTAATTTTTCCTTATAATCCCCGCCCATCCGCCGCCAGCAGCCAGATGCAAATGAATAACCATATCGTGCTGAACGGGCAAAATCTGGCGCGCATAATCGGTACCATCACGCCCTGCATTTATACCATCACTGAATAATTCAGCCTTAAACGATCCTTCTCCCAAAAAATTCAGCGGTATGTCCAGATCCCGGTCAGTCCAGTTATTCAGTGCGCCTATGTACCAGTCAGTTCCTTTCCTGCGGGCAACAACCGCAAACTCACCTACGGCGCCATCGATGGCAACGGTTTCGTCGAATACAGTCGGAAATGCCGCGATAAAACGGGTGCAGATACTATCCTGCCGGTATGTTGTCGGATTATCAGAAAGCATCTGAAGAGGCGCTTCATAAAGGGTGTACATGGCCAGTTGATGACAGCGTGTGCCCAAACTCATGGGCATTGAACTGATGGGTCTGAATGCAGATTTATTTGCATTTCGCATAGCTCCGGGAGTGTAATCCATTGGCCCGGCGAGCATGCGGATGAAGGGGATCTGGGCATCGTATTGCGGAACCGAGGTAACAGGTGACCACTTGTAATTTTCCAAACCGCGGACCCCTTCACAATTCAAAACATTTGGATAGGTTCTCTGCAGTCCCGATGGTTTGTACATGCCGTGGTAATCCAATACGAGCTTATATTTGGCTGCTTTATCAGCAATATCATATACGCGTCCCACCATCTGCTGATCGTCCCGGTCAAGAAAATCTATTTTAAAGCCTTTGACGCCCATCCTGCTGTAATGAGCAAACAGCGAATCAGCATTTCCTGTTAGTGCATACATGGTTGACCAAAGGATCACGCCGACATTCCGGGCATTCCCATAAGCAATGATGCTGTCGAGGTTAATCGCAGGCGAAACTTCCAGCAGATTGGTGTCGCTGCTCCATCCGGCATCCATGATAATATATTCGAGTTTATACTCGGCCGCAAAATCAATATAATATTTATAGGTCATCGTATTGATGCCCGCTTTAAAATTCACGTGCGAAATATTCCAGTCGTTCCACCAGTCCCAGGCTACTTTACCGGGCTGTATCCAGGAAACATCGCCCACACGGGATGGGGAAGCCAGTTTTTGCATCATGTCATTATTGAGCAATTCTTTATCGGAAACACTCAGAATCAGCACCCGCCATGGAAATTTTCTCGTGCCCTCCACCCGAGCAATAAAGTTTTCCCTTCCGTCTACTTTTGCGTTCAGCTTATTCCCATAAAGGCTTTCCTTCAAAGGATATCTGGCAAATGCTCCACGCAAACTATGGGCAACATTTTTATCCGGTTGAAGGAACATACCCGGATAGTCGTCCAGGTCGGCTTCGAGAATTGCCAGTTTTTTATTCTCTTCCAGGTTGATGAGGGCGGGAAGAAAAGCAAGCGTATCCGCAGGAAATTGGCTCAGAGACATTTTCCGGTAAAGTGACTCAAAGCTGCTCATATAAGGATCTCCGGGTACCCGGTATTCCTGGATGAGAGGGAAAAGCCCGCTCAGATCGTCCGTAAAATGAAAGCTGGCCGTTTCATTCCGGATCGTAAGCTCTCCTTTCCTGCGGGTAAAAAACCGGTAAGCAACCCCATCATTATACGCCCGGAAAATCAGACCGTAATTGCCTGCAAAACTTAAACTCAATTCGTTGTACTGATCCGATACTTTTGATTTTTTATAAAATGCTGTTGCAAATGTTCTATCAACACTTATTTTGGCGGACTTCCTGACGACTGCATGGTGACCGAGCACTTCACCATTGTCCAGCTCCAGCGCAATTTCAGATGGAAGCAGCACCTGGGTATTAAGATGCAACACTGACCATCGTACCGTTTCCCCCGTAACAATCTCAATGGCCAGCTTATGATCGGGCGAAAGAAGCCGGTAAAGCCCGGATTGCCCCCGGACAAACGGCATGGCTCCTGCAAAGAGCAGCAACAATAATGGGATTTTTGCAAAATGGAGCTTGTGCAACAGACAATTGACGATGGACAATTGGGAATGACGGGAGGGCATAATTTTCAATTTAGTTTTGGCTTATGCAGAATTCTTTTTAAAAATAATCCCTGGAATTTATTATGATCAGGGATTGGCGATAGTTTTAGAATGGCCACCTCTCAAGTTATTAAGACCTTTCAAATTTAAAATACATCAATTAGATGACACCTATTCATAAGTGAACAGGTATATATCGAAACCGGACAGTATAGCTCGTTTTGTCTATATAAATTATTGATTTACAATATTTAAGCAAAGGGCACTGTATTTGTGCTACGCCTGGATCTCAATCCTCCATCGTATGGTCCAGAACTATTTCAAATCTGCTTTCCGCGGGCTGCGGCGGAATAAAAATTATACCCTCATCAATATTGCCGGACTTTCAGTGGGTATCGCCATTTGTCTCGTGATATTTATTATTATCCGTTTTGAAACGAGCTTCGACGAGTTCCATTCCAAAAAAGATCGCATTTACCGCGTATTGACGGAATATCACCACCCGGGTGACAGGCCAATTTTTTATGGCGCAGCGGCCCCGGCACCTCTTGCCGGGATCATAAAACATGAATTTCCTGAATTGAAAAAAACATCCGGAATATTTTCTTCCGATAATGACCAGGTTCTTGTCCTTGATGAAAAAGGTGAAACTGAAAAAAAATTCAAAGAAAAAAAAGGATTATTTGCCGTCGAGCCGGATTTCTTTGACATTTTTGATTTCCCCTGGCTCGCAGGAAGCCCGGCCAGTTCCCTTCGAAATTTGAATTCTGCTGTACTCAGCAAAGAAACGGCAGAAAAATATTTCGGAGACTGGAGAAAGGCGATGGGCAAATCAATTAATATTGATAACAAGGCTGTTTTTAAAATCACCGGTATCCTCGCTACCATTCCGCCAAATACTGACTTCCAGCTGAAGATTGTAGTGCCTTTCGACTTCTTAGGTTTTTCGAAATCTACCGACTGGGGAAGTTCAAGTTCCTCTCTTGATTGTTATGTTTTGCTGCCCGCCGGCGAATCAAAGGCATCATTCGATCCCAAACTCAGGGCCCTCTTTAAAAGAAACAGGCCTGCGGATGATAAGGATGAACTGGTGATACAATCCCTGAGCAAAGTACATTATTTTGACAGCTATAGTCATACCGGCAATTTTCTTGGAAGGACGATTGATCCGAAAACCATCCGGATACTCTGGCTGATCGGTTTATTTATTATTGTCATCGCCTGCGTAAATTTCATTAATCTTTCTACCGCCCAGGCGGTTAACCGTGCCCGTGAGGTGGGCGTTCGAAAGGTATTAGGCAGCAGGGCCTGGCAGCTGAAAATAAAATTCCTGCTGGAAACCTTTTTGCTGGTTATAGCCTCTGTGGTTATTGGGCTAATCATTTGTTTCATCCTATTACAACCTATTTCCAGGCTACTGGATCTTCCCCTCTCGAAGGATGTCTTTTATTCCCCGGCAATCATCTTATTCCTGCTGATCCTGATAGTCTCCGTCAGCCTGCTGGCGGGATTCTATCCGTCGGTTGTTTTGTCCGGATTCAATCCGATCAATGCCTTGAAGAGCAGGCAGGGGGCACGCAGTTCACGCGGCATCTCCCTGCGGAGGGCCCTGGTGATATTTCAATTTGTGATCGCCCAGGGGCTGATCATTGGGGTAATCATTATGGTCCGGCAAATGAATTACTTCAACAGCGGATCCATGGGGTTTGATAAGGATGCCATTGTAACGGTCAGTTACCCCTGGGACAGTACAGTGAGCAGGAAAATTGTTTTTTTGCGCGACCAGCTGGTACAGATGCCAGGTATTAAGGATGTAAGTTTCAATTCCAGCCCCCCGGCGACGGATAATAATAATTGGACTGAATTTAAGTTTGACCATGCAGCTAAATCAAGTGAATTGTATACCATTGTGAAATGGGTTGATCCGCAATACATAAAGCTATATGGTATACCGTTGGTATCCGGCAGGAATTTTATTTCTGACACTGCTCATGAATTCCTGATCAACGAAGAGCTCATGAGAAAACTAGGATATAGGGAGCCGGAGAAAATATTAAATAAAGAAATAGATCTATGGGACGGTTTTGTTAAAGGTCCGATTGTTGGTGTGGTCCGGGATTTTCATTCAACGGGTTTCAAGGATAATTATTCACCTGTTCTCTTTTCAACAAGCAAGAATTCTTACAATAATGCTGCAATCAAATTAAGATCGGATCATGCACCGGTGACATTGAAGGCAATCGAAAAATTATGGAATCAGGAATATCCTGATTATGTATTTGAATTCCAATTCGTGGATGAAGCCGTAAATGGGTTTTATAAGCAGGAAACTGAGTTGTTTCAATTATATAAAATATTCGCGGCAATAGCAATTTTTCTGGGCTGCCTGGGTCTGTACGGCCTGGCTTCTTTCATGGCCGTGCAACGGATAAAGGAAGTAGGTATCCGGAAAGTGCTTGGCGCTACCGTAAATAATATTGTAGCCCTGTTTTCCAGAGAGTTTATCATCCTGATTGGAATTGCATTTCTTATCGCTTCTCCGATTGCCTGGTATTTCATGAATAAATGGCTGCAGGATTATACATTCAGGATCGATATTTCCTGGTGGGTGTTTTTAGTTGCCTGGTTGCTCGCCGCAGTCATTGCCCTGGCAACCATCAGCGTGCAGGCGATCAAAGCAGCTATGGCAAATCCGGTCAGCAGCCTGAGGACAGAGTGATTTATCAATGGACAAAGGACAATAGACAGCTGTATTCTCCATTGTCAATTGTATATTTTCAATTGCTTCAACCACTCCAAACAGAGATCCATCCAACGGATGTCACTGGTCTTGTTGATCAGGCCAAAACCATGACCTCCCTTTTCGAAAGTTAATAATTTTACAGGCACCCGGTGTTTCTTCAATGCTTCTGCAAAGACAATGCTGTTGGCATAAGGAACAGTATCATCGTCCTTTGCATGAACCAAAAAAGCAGGCGGGGTATAATCTGTTACCTGCAATTCATTGGAGTACTCCATTATTTTTTCCTGCGAAGGGTTTTTTCCGAGAAGTTGATCGCGGGATCCTATATGACCGATCGAGTCCGTAAAGCTGATGACGGGATAAATCAATATCATGAAATCAGGCCGCAATGAAATGCCTTGCGGATTGGAGATATAAGTTTTATTAAAATGCGTGCCGGCACTTGCAGCGAGATGCCCACCTGCAGAAAATCCCAGTATACCAATCCGGTTCGGGTTGATTCCCCATTCTTTCGAATGCGACCGGACTATTTGAATTGCGCGCTGCGCATCCTGCAGGGGACCAATTTCTTTATTTACCATCGTGTGATCATCGGGGATCCTGTATTTCAATACGAAGGCTGCGATGCCATCCTGATTTAAACGCCTGGCAACGTCAGAACCTTCGTGGCCGGCCGAAATATTCCAGTACCCCCCGCCGGGACACACGACTATGGCAAGATGGACAGCCTTTTCTTTCTGAGGAAGATAAACAGTCAATTCAGGCCTGGAAACCTTACTGATACTAAGAATACCGTCATCAGCATATTGGGAAGTCTCCTCGTCGGGGGCGGGTCTTGAATTTGGAATTGGACCAGGATAAAGTGGCATTACGGTTTGCGCCTTTAGCGATGCTGTTAAAGTGGGAAGCATGAAAAAAGTTAAGATAATGCGGAAAGTTTGAATGATGGCCTGTCGGATCATGATCATACAGTTTTCAAACCAGGTTATTTCAGATTGCAGACAAATTGATATTTCCCTGACCCGATTTCCAGCATCTGATAATCTCCTTCTGTTTTTTTCAAACTTCTGCCTTGTCCACCCATAATCGATTGACCGTCTTCCCTAACGGAGGACGCATCGGTAGTTGGCAGATAAATATCAGCGCTCGTATTGGCAGGAATTTCAACATCCAGTTCAAATTGATTTCCCTTTATTTTCCAATGGCTGGAGACCAGGCCATAGTAGGTATTCAGGTCGGCATTAACCCAACTGAAATCTCCTCCGGGGTGCGGCTTTATGATAATCTTTTTATATCCGGGAGAAGAAGGGTCCGTATCCAAACCAGACACAACACGGTACATGAAGTCTCCGATGGCCCCATAAGCATAGTGATTGAAGGAATTCATCCCAGGGTCCTCGAAACTGCTGTCAGGCTTTTCTCCGTCCCAGCGTTCCCAAATGGTCGTCGCGCCCATCTTTACGGGATACAACCAGGAGGGATAAGTGTCCTGCAATAAGAGCCGGTAGGCTTCGTCCATATGCCCGAATCTTGCCAAAACCTCACAGAGATAGGGCGTTCCCAGGAATCCTGTGGTAAGATGATCGGAATACGATTTTATGTTTTCAACCAGGCGGTCCGCGGCTAGTGTGCGCAGGGATTCGGGAAGCATATCGAATTCAAGCGCCAGCACATAGGCAGTTTGTGTATTGGATACCATTCTTGCAGAAGCCGTCACATATTCTTTCAGGAAAGCGGTCTTTATCTTTTCCAGTAACTGCTTGTAATTAGCCTCATCATCCCTGAAACCCAGAACATTTGCCGCCTGAATGAGCAGCTGTGTCGAGTGTGCGTAAAAGCACTGTGCGATGAGGTATTTATCTGTTATGGCGGATCTCTCTTCGTCGTTGTCGGGTGAGCGGTACGAAAGCCAGTCGCCAAAATGAAAGCCCGTATTCCACAGATCGTTCCGGCTATGATCCTTCATATAATTCACCCAGGCTTTCATTGAAGCATATTGCCGGGCGATTATGGATGTGTCTCCGTATGCGAGATACATGTTCCAGGGAATGATGGTAGCGACATCTGCCCAGCCGGCAGACGAACCGGCACCGGGGCCAAGTACATTTGGAATTACGAAAGGCACTCCGCCATCTGAAAACTGATCTGCGCTGAGGTCCATGAGCCATTTGGCAAAAAAATTACGCACTCCCATATTAAAGGAAGCTGTCCGCGAAAAAGCCTGTGCATCTCCGGTCCAACCCAACCGCTCGTCGCGCTGCGGACAATCCGTTGGAACATCCAGGAAATTCCCTTTCTGGCCCCATTGAATATTATGCTGCAATTGATTGATAAGCGCATCGGAGGTGGAGAAATTTCCCGTCTCCGGCATATCTGAATACAAGGCGACCGCGGTAAAATTTTCAGGTTTGATTTCACCCGGATATCCTTCCACCTTAACATAACGAAATCCCTGAAAAGTGAAATGTGGCTCAAAATGTTCTTCGCCTGCGCCGCTGAGAATATAGGTGTCCTGTTGCTTTGCCGCCCGCAGGTTGGCAGTATAGAAATTTCCGGCTTTGTCCAGCACTTCGGCATGCGAAATGCGGATCTCATCACCGCTTTTTCCACTTGCGGTTATATCAACCCAGCCTACGAGGTTTTGTCCGAAATCAATTACCTGATCGCCCTGCGGCGTTTTGAAAATGCGTACCGGTTTAAACGTTTCATGTTTTTTTATCAGTTCATTTTCTGTGGATACAATATTATTGAATGGATAATCCCGTACAAATACAGGCAACCAGTCGCGGTCACTGAATCCGGAATTGGCCCAGCCCTGAAGCAGTTTTCTGTCATCCCAGGTTTCCCCGTTATATATTTCAGCACTGCGTATCGCGCCAGTTGCGGTTTTCCATTGATCGTCGGAAACAATCAATTCTTTCTTGCCATCAGCATACCGAATTTCCAACTGGGCCAGAAGTGCCAATGAATTTCCATAAATATTTTTATGGCCTGCCCAGGCAAGTGGTCCTCTGTACCATCCCGAGCCCAGCATGGCACCGATAGCATTTTTGCCAGCCTGAACCAGCGCGCTTACATCATAAGCCTGATACTGCAGTCTCTTGTTATAGCTGGTAAATCCGGGTGTCAGCAAACCGTCGCCGGCTTTTTTCCCATTTATAAAAGCCTCATACAAGCCATGACTCGTAATGTATAGCGTTGCGGATGAAACTTTTTTTGCAACGATGAATTCTTTGCGGAATAAAGGGCTCGGGCCCGCGGCTGTATCGGGAACCGACCCGGCTGCGATCCATTTTGCTTTCCAGTTAGCGGTATCCAGCAGACCAGTTTGCCAGAAAGCCACGGCAGACCAGTCCGATTGCTTACCGGTCTCATCCCATACACGCACCTGCCAGTAATAATTCCTTGTGGGTTCCAGCGCCTTTCCTCCATATTTCACATGCACGGAGGCTGCGGAAGAAACCTTACCGCTGCTCCAGACCAGGTTCCTGTTCTTTTTAAGATCGGCAGGTGACCAGGCTACGCGGATCTCAAAAGCTGATTGGCTGACATTTCTGTGCCCGGCCTGCAATTGCCAGTTAAAACGCGGTGTGGGTTCATCGACTCCCACCGGATTTGTCCGGTATTCACAAAGTAGCCTGCTTACCGAAACCTGGGCCTGTACGGCAGTAATGATGCTGCAAAATAAAAAAGCAGAGATGCATTTTTTCATATGTATAATTTGAAGAAATATAGCGGACGGGCAACGTGGAAATGGTTTGTTCGTTCCACGCTGCCTAAGGTATGAAAAATCAGGAATCGCAATGATAGAGATTTGTCAGCGAAATGATGCGTAAATTTGCGGATTCAATTTTTCAGGGTAATGATCAAATTTATTCCTGGCCGCTTTCGTTTTGTTTGCCTTGTTCTTTTTTCTTTATTTATTCAGACTAAAAGCTATCCGGAATCGGCTCTTAAAAATACCCGGCAAACCGCTGATGAAATTCCGGACGGAGTGTGGCAGGCCAGTATTCTAAGGAAAGACGGAATCCAAATCCGTTTCAATTTTGAAACCAGGGATAGTGCCGGAAAAAAGATTCTTTATGTAATGAATGGAAAGGAACGCCTGTTGGTTGACCATATCCGTCAGCTGCAGGATTCCGTGTTCATTGAAATGCCATTTTTCGATTCCCGCTTTGCGCTTCGATTATTCAATGGCAATGAGCTGGATGGAAACTGGATAAAAAATTACGGGCACCGCCAGGTGCTGACGCCATTCCGCGCCGTCTTCAACGAGCCACAAAGGTTTTCGGTCCGGAACGCACCCTTGTTTAATGTCAGCGGACGGTGGTCGGCCTGGTTCGACGAATCTGACGGAAGAATGGAAGCCGTGGGAGAATTCAAACAAAAGGGTTCACGAGTGACCGGCACTTTCTTAACAACGACCGGCGACTACCGGTTTCTCGAAGGCGTTGTGGATGGCGACTCGCTCCGGCTTTCTACATTTGATGGTGGTCACGCTTATTATTTTACAGCGAAGATTAAAGGTCCGGATAAAATCTCAGGTGGTATGTTTTACGCGGGCGCAACCAGCAAAGAATCCTGGGCGGCTGAAAAAAATCTGCATGCGGCGTTGCCTGATGAATACAGCCTCACAAGGTTAAAAGACAAACACCAGGCAAGGCTGGATTTCAAATTCAGGAGCATTTCAGGCCCCATGGTTTCCATAAACGACAACAGATTTAAAAACAAGGTGGTCATTGTGCAGATCATGGGATCCTGGTGCCCCAATTGTATGGATGAGACCCGCTTTTTAAGTTCCTATTATAAAAAAAACCATCAAAGGGGCGTGGAAATCATAGCGCTGGCCTACGAGAGGACAACTAATTTCAAGGAGTCAAAAAAATCCCTCGGATCATTTGTAAACCGGTTTAGGATTACATATCCTGTTTTGGTTACAGGCGTTGCGGTAAACGATAGTCTGAGAACGGAAAAGACCCTGCCACAGATCGATATGATCAGGGCTTTCCCTACCAGCATTTTTATTGATAAGAAAGGGTTAGTAAGAAAAATTTATACTGGTTTTAACGGTCCGGGTACAGGTGATCATTACGAGATATTTAAGAAGCAATTTAATGAGCTGGTTGACGGGTTGTTAAAGGAATGAAGACAGGCTTACCGCGAAACCGGTATTTTCACCGCTTCCAGCAGGCTATTCGCCGCAAAAAGCTTTCCGGGAACAGCTGGTGCAAATAACTTCACCCTGAATCGTATCTTAAATGATTAATGAAAACGAAGATGGTTACTCAGACGGATTCCTCACACAAACAGGTAATTAATATGCATGTTCAATCTCAGGCTGTTCTGGAAGTCCTAAACCTCAACGTAAAATACGAGGATTTTCACGCAGTAAAAAACGTTTCCTTCTCCGTGCTGGAAGGGGAGATTTTCGGATTACTCGGACCAAATGGCGCTGGCAAAACTTCCTGCCTCAGCGCGGCGGAAGGATTACTCGTTCCTGAATCGGGTGATATCTATGTTGCCGGATACGATGTAAAAAAGCAGGCCCTGCTTGCCCGCGCCAATATGGGAGTGCAGCTACAGGCGACGAGTTTTCAGCCCGAATTAAATGTAATGGAGATTCTAAAACTTTATTCCGGGATTTACGGACTGGATCTGACTAAGGAGAAGATGGATTCCATACTTAATAATATCAATCTGCGTGAATCGGGATCAAAAAAATTCGGCCAGTTGTCCGGCGGCCAGCAGCAAAGAGTTTCCCTGGTCATAGCGCTCATTCACGAACCGAAACTGGTATTGCTTGATGAGCCAACAACCGGCCTCGATCCCCAGGCACGGCGCCAGTTATGGGAAAGAATGGAAGCGCTGAGAAACATGGGACATGGCATATTACTCACCACCCATTCCATGGAAGAAGCAGAGGCAGTATGTGACCGGGTCGCAATCATTGACCACGGACAAATAATCAACACTGACACACCAGGCGGTCTCATCGACAAGCACCGGACTAATCCGGAGGTGATCCGTGCATCCCGCAAAGGAAAGATTACACTCGAGGACGTATTCATCGGACTCACCGGTAGCCAGGTGAGGGTTTAATTTTATTTTAAAGTAATTCTTATGCAAGCCATACCACCCACATCAACAGTCCTTTCTTCCCTCCTGCGGGCCGATCTCACCACCCAGTGGCGTAACAGGAAATCATTCATGCTTATCCTGCTTGTACCCGTTGTTATACTCTTATCATGGAAACCTGCGATAGACAAGCTCGGAGGAACATTCGTATTGGGGACCTGCCTCACCCTGGGACTGATTGCCATCGGTTTAATGGGCTATTCAAATTCGGTTGCGCGTGACCGTGATAAAGGGGTTTTTCAGCGCCTTCGGGTTGCGCCCCTGCCGACCTGGTCCATCATGGTGAGCCGGCTTGCCATACAACTGATGCTGATTTTCCTGATGGCAACCGCCGTTTTTATTGCCGGGTCTTATTTCGATAAAATTACGCTGAGTGCATCCGGGTACATCATGGGATACCTCGCATCCATTATGGGAGGCGCAGTTTATCTCGGACTTGGCCAGATGATCGTGGGCCTTATAAAAAACGCCGAGACCGTTCATTCCACAAGCCGCCTTGTATATTTTGTTTTTATCATGGTGGGCATGCTGGGCGAACTGGGTGTGCTGGGAAAAGAAATCGCCGAAGCCGTTTTGTGGTCCCCTTATGGAACTGTAAAACATATTATTGCGAGCAGTATCCATACCGGATCCTGGGATGTTTCTGCCTCCAAAGCCCTTGTGGCAACTATCGGATACGCAGTTGTTTTCGCCGGCCTCGGGATTAAGTGGTTTAAGTGGAGCGGGAGTGAGAAGTAGATTTGCTGGCATGCAGTTTGTTGACGGTTGACTGTTGACGGTTGACCGACTTCAGGTGCGAATCCCAGCAGGGGATCCGTCAACAGTCAACCGTCAACCGTCAACTATTCTAACTAGCTGTTCCCCATCAACCTAAGCTTTTTCCCGCTTTTGGAAATCCCATCCAATTCCCAATTTCACGATCCGAAAACATCCTTTTATTAAACAAACTCGTATCTTGATTCAGGGAGTTTCATAATTTTGGCACGAATTTTTTATGACTATGGGTATGAACGGCAAAGGCAGGTATAAGTTTAAGGTAATCAACGGAATTCTTTCCTGGAAAAATGCGGAAATGGAGCGCTATATGCCCGTGTCTGCAGAGATCCTGACCCGGGTGGTATTGCTATATGAAAAGGAAATAAAAAACGGGCTTGAGATCTGGAATGAAATAGAAGCTGAACAAAAACATACTGTTTCCGAAGTCCATATGAGTGCCCTTTATGAACAGCTTGTAAATTGGATGGAGCATCTCCAGGGAATTTTCGGCGATACGGATCCTTTCCGCGAGAAAGACAAATGGTCGGAAGATCAGCAGATCCATTTAAACTGAATTCCGGTCGGCGTCTTTCAGAATATTAAGCGAGATGGTGAATTCAGTTCCTTTTCCGGGCATACTCAAAGCCTGGATTTTCCCCTTGTGATTCAATATAATATTTTGTGTATTCGTCATCCCGAGTCCGTTTCCCTGCGACTTCGAAGTAAAATACGGGTCAAATATCTTGGAAAGCGTTTCCGGGTCCATCCCTTTTCCATTATCTCTTATTGTGATCAGGCAAGATCCGTTTGAAGAAGCAGTTTCAACACTCAGGATGCCATTTTCAGCGGGCATGGCTTCAATGGCGTTGACGATAATATTTAGCAAAGCAATCTTCATCCGGGACCGGTCAACGTTTAACCATATAGGAGAAGGGTTGTATTTTTTTTCTATCTGAACGTGGTTGAGCAGGGCACGGTCAACTGCTTCATTAAGTGATTCATCAACCAATTCATTTACCCTGATTTTTTCATATTCCAGTTCAGAGAATTTAGTTGCGTTAAGGAGTTCATTGATCAGCTGGTTAATCCGTTTTGAATTCCGTGATATGATTTCAAGGAAGATTTTTTTATCTTCGGCTGACAATTTACTGTTTTCAAGGTGGGCCGCCGAAAGATCAATATTGGTGAGCGGATTCCTCACTTCATGGGCAATTACGCGGGCGATCTGACCCGTGCTGGTGAATCTTTCCAGGCTCCGGAGTTCGATTAGCTCGCGGTTGGCCTGGTCAAGTTCCGTGACCCGTTTTTCCAGTTGCTTATGGTAATCTTCCGCCTGCATCGTGGCATTCCTTTTTGCACGGCTTTCCATATTGAAAGTGACCAGGGAATATACAATGAGCAGAATGGAAATCATTCCGGCCGCAATAATAATTCCGAATACAATTTTGTTATTGGAGCCTACTTTTGCCATTCGAATATCCAGTAGGCTGCTTTCCCGATTTTCTATTGACCCCGCGACAAACCTGATGGAGTCCATCAGTTGTTTACTTTCAAATGCTTTGATCCGGATGGCCTCACTTACTTTAGGCTGATAGTCTTTGAATGATTGTAGTTGATCCTCAATGATCCTGTATTTTCTGTCGATCATTCCGTGCAGGGATTCCACCCGCTGAAATTCCAGCGAATTATCCGCTACAGCATTTTGCAGGATCTGATAAATGGAATCCACGTGTTTCCGGCTGGTATAATAGGGTAAGAGGAATTTTTCATCATTCAACATGATATACCCCCTCAATCCGATCTCCGAATCCTTGATATAAGATAAGAGCAGCTCCATTTTATTCATCACTTCATGCGTGTGATCCACCCATTCGTTCTGTTCACGAAGCTGAACGAGTGAAGTAATGGAAAGAAAATAGGAGAAGAGCAATAACAATGAAGCTATAAAATAGCCACTCCTGATTTTTCTTGGGAAATCAAATTTCATAAGCTATCGCGGGAAAAGTAGGTAACACTTTAACCGCCGGTAGCTGAAATTACATAATATTATCCTTAAATTTTAGTGCCTGGTGCGCATTCTGAAACCCCTATCAAATGAGCAGCATGGCATCCCCATAACTAAAAAACCGGTACTTATCCTTGATGGCTTTCTTGTAAGCATCCATGGTCAGGTCGTACCCTGCAAACGCGCAAACCATGATAAGAAGACTGGTTTTGGGGAGGTGAAAATTGGTAATCAATGCGTCTGCAATGTTAAACTGGTAGGGCGGATGAATAAAAGTGTTCGTCCAACCTTCAGAAGGCTTGAGCAATTTCTCTGCAGTAAAAGAAGATTCCAGCGCACGCATCGTCGTGGTGCCCACGGAGCAGATCCGATGGCCCCCAATACGGGCTTTATTTACAATCCTGCATGCTTCATCGTCAATCCGAAAGTATTCTGCGTCCATCTTGTGCTTGCTGAGATCCTCCACTTCAATCGGACGAAAAGTACCTAATCCCGTATGCAAAGTAGCCTCGGCAAAACGGATACCTTTTATCTCCAGCCGCTTGATCAGTTCCTTGCTGAAATGAAGTCCGGCCGTGGGCGCAGCCACAGCGCCCTCGTGCTTGGCATATACGGTCTGGTACCTTTCCTTGTCTTCTTCGTCCGGCTTACGCTTGATATATTTGGGAAGCGGCGTTTCACCCAGCGTTTCCAGCACCTGGCGGAATTCATCGTCATTTCCTTCCCATAAAAAACGGATTGTGCGGCCGCGGCTGGTTGTATTGTCGATCACTTCAGCAACCAGCTCATCGTTGTCGCCAAAATACAGTTTGTTTCCCACCCGGATTTTTCTGGCAGGATCCACGATCACATCCCATAATTTGTTCGGCTTATTTAGCTCCCTGAGAAGGAAAACTTCGATCTTGGCGCCGGTCTTTTCTTTTCGGCCATACATACGCGCAGGGAATACTTTGGTATTATTGACAACAAATACGTCTTTGTCGTTGAAATATTCCATCACGTCCCGGAAGTGTTTGTTTTCTATTTGTCCTGTTTTGCGATGAACAACCATCATCCGGCTGTCTTCTCTCCTTTTGGCTGGGTGCTGGGCAATAAGGTTCAGGGGAAGATCGAATTTGAACTGGGAAAGCTTCATTCAGTCATAATTTAAATAGTTCGCGGTACATGAGTCGAAGGAAGGACGGAATATGACTGATGGTTCAAACCAGGTCTTACGGCACCCGATTCGATTCATGTTACGGCATGATTTTACAAGCGTGCAAAAGTAGTTAAGAATGTTGAAAATGCAATAACCCGCTTTAAAATAGTTGACGGTTGACGGTTGATAGTTGATGGCTCCCAGGTGCGAATTCAAGACGAAAGTCCATCAACTATCAACCGTCAACCATCAACCCTTTTCCGGGGATGGCCTCGATCAGGTTCCTCGTATAAGCTGTCTTCGGGTGGCTGTAAACGGTTTCAGCCTCGCCGGTTTCTACGATCCTACCGTTCTCCATCACCATCACGCGGTCGCAGAGGTATCGGATAACCGAGAGATCGTGAGAAATGAATACAGCCGTGAATCCAAACTCCCGCTTCAGATCATTGATCAGATTGAGTACCTGGGCCTGAACGCTAACATCCAGCGCAGAAACGGATTCATCAAACACCACAAAACCGGGACTAAGTGTAAGCGCCCTGGCAATCACAATCCGCTGACGCTGACCGCCCGAAAATTCGTGTGGATAGCGGCTGAAAACATCCGGTTGCAGGTTTACTTTCTGCAACAGATCCGTTACTTTTTTCTTTCTCTCTGAACGGCTAAGCAATGGTTCGTGAATTCTTAAGGGTTCTGAAAGTGCAGGGCCGACCATCAGCCTCGGATTCAGGGAAGAATACGGATCCTGGAATACGATCTGTATATTCTTGCGAAAGGGCCTGAGTTCGGCATCCGGCATAGCCAGCAGGTCCCGGTTTTTATAACAGATACTTCCCGAACCTGGCTTGTTCAGCCGGAGCAGCGCCCGGCCCAGAGTTGTTTTACCGCATCCGGATTCGCCAACCAGCCCCAGGGTTTCTCCTGTAAAAATATCAAAGCTGACATCCTGGACAGCTTTTATCCAGTGTTTCTCCCTTCCCAGCCAGGTTTTGCCGGATGAATACGAGACATCCAGGTTTTTTACGCTCACTAATATTTCAGGTTTTCTGGAAGCAGGAGCTTCATTATCCAGGCCGGCATTGCTGAGGGCAGTGCCCTGAAATTTCGTGTATTGCTTCTTTCCACCGTTCAGAAAATCGCTTACCACGGGCAGTGTTTCCCCCTTATGATGAAGGACGGGCCTGCAAAGCAATAATCCGCGCGTGTAAGGATGTTCAGGATTTGAAAATAATTCTTTTACGGGACCCGTTTCCACGATCTGGCCGCGGAACATAACTGCGACCCGGTCGGCAATATCTGCAACCAAACCCAGGTCGTGCGTGATAAACAGCATGCCCATATTTTCCGATTTCCGCAGATCACGCAACAATTCCAGAATCGTTTTCTGAACGGTTACATCCAATGCAGTCGTCGGTTCATCGCATATCAGCAGTGCCGGTTTGCAACTGATGGCCATAGCAATCATGACGCGCTGCTTCTGACCCCCGCTGAGCTGGTGGGGATATTTATCAAATAAAAGTTCCGGGTCAGGCAGCCTGACTTTCTTAAATAATTGAAGCACTTCTTCGCGTGCCTCAAATCTGTTGAGTTTCCTGTGGAGCCTGACCGGTTCCATCACCTGTGCGCCGCAGCGCATTACCGGATTTAGAGATACCATCGGCTCCTGGAAAATCATGCCGATGCTATTGCCGCGGAGGGAACGGATTTCAGCAGATGAAAGTTTCAGGAGATCAATCGCCTTCATCCCATCGGCCGAAAACCATATTTCGCCGCGGTCGATGCAGGCAGCGTTCGCCGGCAGCAATTGAAGAACTGAAAGGGCAGTGACGGATTTCCCCGATCCGGATTCCCCAACAACTGCCAGCATTTCACCGGCTTTTAGTTCCAGCGAAATATCCTGGAGGGCAGGCAGGATTCCGCCGCCTGTCCGGAAGGAAAGGGATAAGTTATTTATTTGAAGCAAAGGAAGCAATCCGTAAATTTTAAAAGCGGAGATGCCTGACCGTTAGTCCTCCGTTGATCAATTGTTTCAGGGAATCAATGCCGATCTTCAGGTGCATTTCCACAAAGCTGTCTGTAACCCGCAGGTCGCTGTCAGCCGTTTTTACTCCATCTGGAATCATGGGCTGATCACTCACCAGCAGCAGGGCCCCGGTGGGTATTTTATTGTAAAATCCAACGGAGAAAATCGTTGCAGTTTCCATATCCACCGCATAGGCGCGGATATTCTTCAGGTATTCCTTGAAAGTATCATCATGTTCCCAGATCCGCCGGTTGGTGGTGTAAACTGTGCCGGTCCAGTAGTCAACCTCATACTCCCGAATTGTGGTTGAAATAGCTTTTTGCAATGCAAATGCCGGAAGGGCCGGCACTTCGGGAGGAAAATAATCATTGGATGTTCCTTCGCCGCGGATCGCTGCAATAGGCAGGATCAGATCACCCAGCTTATTTCTCTTTTTCAATCCTCCGCATTTACCCAGGAATAAAACCGCTTTCGGGGAGATTGCGGAAAGCAGATCAACGATAGTAGCAGCGGTCGGGCTACCCATTCCGAAATTAATGATGGTTATATCTCCGGCCGTTGCGCAGGGCATTGGCTTATCCTCTCCGACCACGCGCACTTTGTGCAATTCAGCGAACAGGTGCACGTAATGGGAAAAGTTTGTGAGCAGAATATACTCGCCAAAATTCTCAAGTTTCTCTCCCGTGTAACGGGGAAGCCAGTTGGAGACTATTTCTTCTTTGGTTTTCATGCACTAATTTTATGGTTGATGGTTGATAGTTGGTGGTTGATGGACTTTATGTGTGAATTTGCACCTGTGATCCATCAACCATCAACTATCAACCATCAACTATTAAAGCTAACGAATGCGTAAATTTAGCAAATACTTCTGCTATGATTAAAATCTATTACCCACCCTATCCATATAAGATCAAGGAAGAGGAATACGGTAAAGAATTCATTTTTGATGAACAGCGCAAACAGTGGGTGAGGCTCACCGATGAAGAGTGGGTGCGTCAGAATTTTACGCAATACCTGCTACAGGTAAAAAAATATCCTTCCAGTTATATTGCCGTTGAAAAGAAAATGAAACTGGGAGAAATGAACAAGCGATTCGACATCCTGGTCTATAATAAAGCCGCCAAACCCTGGATGATGATTGAATGCAAAGCGATGCACAGGCCGCTCGACAAAACCGTGATCTGGCAGGCCCTCCACTACAATATTGCCATTCCGGTAAAATACCTCGTCATTACCAATGGCCAGGAATGCCATGCTTATAAAAAAGCAGTTATGGATTTTGAGGAAATGGCGGTTTTGCCTTCGTATGATGAATGAGCGAGAGGGAAAAGTTGATGGTTGATAGTTGATGGTTGATGGACATTAATTGTGAATTCACACCTGAGATCCATCAACCATCAACTATCAACCATCAACTTTCTAATTACGCTCTTGCAAACTCAAGGAAAAATCCCCAATTCCGCATACGAAGTCCCCACCTTATTAATTGCGACCACGTAGGCAGCGGTGCGCATATCCGGAATGGAAGGATTACTTTTCCAGCAGGCCATGATCTCGTGCGTCGCAGTGATCATGGTTTCTTCAAGTCCGCTGTAAACCAGGTCAGCTTCTTCAGGACCATGCATGATGAACTCCTTCTCTTTTGTCTTTACGGTTTTTCCTGTGAGCTCTTCGAGTTGGCCGAGGATATGGGTATTCAGATTTTCCGTAAATCTTTTTTCCATACGGCCATAGCGCACATGGCTTAGATTTTTCAACCATTCAAAATATGAAACGGTTACGCCGCCAGCATTCAGATACATGTCCGGCACCACCAGCACTCCTTTCTTAATAAACACTTCATCAGCATCCGGCGTGAGGGGTCCGTTTGCAGCTTCGCCGATGATCCTGGCTTTTACCCTGGGTGCGTTTTTCCCGTTGATCACATTTTCCAGAGCTGCCGGGATCAGGATATCGCAGTCCAATTCAAGTGCATCCGTTGAACGTGCGATATTCGTTGCACCGGGAAAATTCAGAATGGAGCCTGTTTTTTTGCGATGTTCAAATACTTCTTCTTCATTCAGTCCTGCAGGATTCGTAATCGCACCTTCAAATTCTGCCAGACCGATCACTTTAGCCCCTCCTTCCCTGAAAAATTTAGCTGCATGAAAACCTACATTTCCCAATCCCTGCACAACGACAGTCTTTCCCTCCACGCCCATTTGGAGCCCGAGCCGTTTCATTACCTCAGGAATATTGCATACTTCGCGAATTCCATAATAAACGCCCAGCCCGGTGGCTTCCCTCCTTCCCCTTACACCGCCCTGGGTGACCGGTTTACCGGTCACACAACCCAGCGCATCTATTTCGCCAGGGCGCATGCTTAAGTAAGTATCCAGTATCCAGGCCATCTCACGTTCACCAGTTCCGTAATCGGGAGCGGGTACGTCGGTACCAGGGCCGATAAAATTTTTCTTGATGAGCTCGGAAGTATAGCGTCGTGTGATTTTTTCCAGATCGTATGCAGAATACTTTTTCGGATCAATGGCGATTCCCCCTTTTGCGCCGCCAAAGGGTACATTCACAATTGCGCATTTGTAGGTCATCAGTGCGGCGAGTGCCATCACTTCATCGAGGTTTACGGTAAGCGCAAAACGGATCCCACCTTTGCAGGGCGTTTTATGATGGGAGTGTTGAACGCGGTAGGCTTTGATCACTTCGATCTTATCACCGATTTTAACCGGGAAGAACATCCGGTACACGGCATTGCATTGTTTGATTTGTTCCAGGATTCCGGGATCCCAATGGGTGAACGGGGCGGCTTTATTAAAACTCTTCTCTACCGCTTCAAAAAACTTATATTCATTACGGGCAGCCATAAAGCATATTTAAATAAAGGAATAAGATTTCTCGGTGACTTGCTCATTTGTTTTTGTGTTCGATCCTGGTTAGTTTCCGGTCTGTCAGAAAAAGATAAAGAAAAAGACCGGCCAGAATAATCAACAGAACAGCAACCACCACATAGATCTTACCATTGGAACGCATGGCGTCCGCCATTTGCGGTTTATCTGTCTTAAGACTGTCCTGTGCCCGAAGCAAACACACGCTGAGCATTCCGGTAACGGTGAAGAATAAACGCAGAAATGAATTAGACATTGCTTTCTTGGTTTAGGGATAAAAGCTGAATCCGGGTACGCAGATTGGTGATCCACAGACCCAGCAGCGTCCAGCCGGGTATTGCGCCGAACCAGAAGATCACGCGCATGCGGCTATCGATATCGTTAGTGTCCAACGCAGGATTTCCCATCCCGCCGGGATGAAGGCTTTCCACCATCCGGGGAATAATCCAGATGGTAGGGAATAGCATCGCAAAGGCAAATACATTGTACACAGCGCTGATCCGGGCCGACTTGTCTCTGTCAGTCAAAGAATTGCGTAAAACAAAATATGCGAGATAGATCAGCAGGGCTACCGCTGCCCCAATCTGTTTCGGATCGTTGCTCCAGAAAGCCCCCCAGGCCCAACGGGCCCAAACGGAGCCTGTAAGCAGGCCCAGCGTGCCGAATACGATACCGGTCCTTGCAAATTCCACGGCCCGGATATCATGAACAGGATTATTATGCCTCAAATATTTTAATGAATAAACCAGGGATACAATGAAGAAGATCATCATTCCGAACCACATGGCTACATGGAAATAAAGGTTGCGGATGGTTTCGTTGAGAATGGGTTTTGCGGGCACATTTCCTAAAAAACCCGCTGTAAATGTGTACAGCAGAAACAGAAAGCTCAAAATTTTCCACCAGTTCCTACGGAGCATAAGATTTACTTAATTAGCAGGCATCGTCAGGTGGCAAAAATAAGGCAAGCCACCCAAACCCTAAAAACAACCTTCCGTTATTCCTTCCACAGAAAAGGAAACAGGATAATGGAAAGCAAAACAACCATGATGTCAAAGCATAGGAGCAGCAACATTATGGAGATTAATCCGCTTTGAAAAACATCGGAAAATGCAATGCCGGACATACGCATCAGCAACATCAGTTCAGGAATGATCAGTGGAAATCCAAGTATCGCCATCAGCGCCGCGTTTTGTTGTGCTCTTGCAGCAATGGCCGCAAGAAAACTGAAAACAAGGCTGATACTCATTGCGCCAAAACAGGAAACGCCGATAAAAATAAGCGCATGGCTCAATGGGCTGCCCAGAAAAAGCAGAAACAGAACCAGGCTCACCATGCTCATAAGCAGCATAAGAACGGCATTAAAAATCATCTTGGCCAGCATAAAATGTACCGGATGGCAAAGCGAATAAAAATATAATTGCCTGCCCCTGCTCTCCTGCAAAAAACTTTTGGCTACAGCGTTGACGCAAATGAATAATTGCATCATCCAGAATAACCCGTTCCAGACCGTATTTTCCGGTTGTCCCATAGCCAGGTACAAGACAAAAATGGTGGAGGCTACATAAAGAAGAACACCGTAAAAACTGTATTGCTGGCGGAACTCAAGTAAAACTTCTTTTTTGAATAGCGTCAGGATATGCCGGATGGTGGTCAATTGGTTTCTTTAGATTTATTTTAACAAATCGCCTTTTTCATAACAGAAGCGGCATCGCGGTTCGTAAAGTTCCTTGTTTCCCAGCTCGATCTGTTCCTTGCTTCCTCCTTTTCGATAAGAATAGTTGGCTATATTGCCGCATTGCATACAAATGGCATGCAACTTGGTTATATATTCCGCCTTTGCAAGAAGTTCAGGAATGGGTCCGAAAGGCCTTCCCAGATAATCCATATCCAGCCCGGCAACGATGACCCTTGTTCCCTGCAATGCCAGTGCGTCGCAAGTATTTATTAATTCTAAATCAAAAAACTGGCCTTCATCAATGCCGACTACATCCATGGATTTTGCAAGTTCCAGGATGGACCCGGCATCTGGGACAGGAACAGAAAGCAAGCTGGTTTCGTTATGGGAAACAATATTTTCCTGGTGGTATCTTTTATCGGCTTCCGGCTTGAATACGGCCACCCGGAGATTAGCAATCCGGGCGCGCCTCAGTCTGCGGATAAGTTCCTCGGTTTTTCCGGAAAACATGGAGCCGCAGATGATTTCGATCCATCCGCGACGCTCAAACTGCATGGCAGGTTCAATAAACATCTTGCAGAAGCCAAGTTTGGTTAAATATTTGCTTTAATTTTATATATCCGCCAATTAAACTCAATTACCGGTCCCGTCCGACTGTACACGATGGAAAGATTACAACATCTGATCAGCAAGTTAAACGAACAATCCGAACAAAAGGACAGTCCTCTTCAAATGCTTGTGACCCTCAAACAGATTGAATCTGAGCTGACACGCTTGCATACGGTAACAGCTACCGGAAGGAAAAATCCCGGAGTTTCAGTGGTGATGCCATCAATTAATATTACGCACCGGGTAACGGCGCCGGAAGAAAAAGAACAGCCAAAGGAAATGATGGAGAATGCGCAGCCGCCGGAAAATGGAGCAGCACAACCTTCCTGGAGGGTGGATCCCCTGATAGAAGTGCCTACCCTGGCCCACCAGCCCACTGGCCAGGAATTGAACGATATCATCGGGTCAGGTAGCCCTTCAATAAACGACAGGCTTAAAGAAAGCGGTTCGGTGGACCGTGGTTCGCAGCTCAAAGGCTCGCCGGTGAAAGAATTAAGAAAAGCGATTGGCGTGAATGACCGGTTTGTATTTATCAATGAACTTTTCCGCGGCGACGAGCCGATGTATGAGCGTAGCATCAAGACCATCAATAATTTCAGGATCCTGCCGGAAGCAGAGTACTGGATGGAAAGAGAACTGAAAATAAAATTAGGCTGGGATGATTCCCGGGAGATCGTTCAGCATTTTTATCAGCTGGTCAGCAGGCGGTTCTCCTGAATATATTCCACGATTTTTGCAGTTGCTCCCTTTCTTCCATAAACATAATCGCGGGCCGCTTTGCTATGATAAGCGTACTCATCTTCATTCCCGAATAAGCGTTCAAATACCGATTCCGCTTCCAGTGCATTGTCAATGATAATTACCCCGCCGGATTCCGCGAGTTCTACCACTTCCACATATTTTTCAATGACCGGACCGGTTACAACCGGTTTGCCATAGACGGCTGCTTCCAGTACATTGTGTACACCATCTTCTCCAAACCCACCACCCACATAACATATCGTGGCATAGTGATAAAGCCTGGCCAGCATGCCTACATTATCAATGATCAATACATGGGGCAGGTCAGCCCGAACCCCTTTTTCCATTTGTCTTTTTATCAATTCGGAATACCGAATGCTTCGGTGAAACAAGGCCTCCATGTCCCGCAGGTGTTCTTCTTCCACCTCATGAGGTGCGAGAATAAACCGGATCTCCGGATGTGCGTTGGCATAATGATCCAACTCTTCTTCATCTTCTTCCCAGGTACTACCGGCAACGATTACTCTCGCGCTCCCGCAAAACATGGCGATGCCCGGCACGTCCTCAAAACTTCCGGCAATATCAATTACACGGTCGAAACGCGTATCTCCGCTTACCATCACCGACTGACTTATGCCCAGGGTTCCAAGCAATCTTTTCGAAGAATCTGTCTGTACAAAAAAAGCCCGGAAACTGTCGAGCATCAGCCGGTGAAGATTACCATACCATTTAAAGAACGGCTGGTCCTCCCGGAACAAGGGGGATACTAATAAAACAGGAATACCCCGCTTACGCAAAGCGGTGAGATAATAAAACCAGTAATCGTATTTTATCCAAATCACCAGAGACGGGTTCACGATGTCCAGAAAGGCCCGCGCATTGAGATAGGAATCCGCTGGCAAATAATAAACAAAATCGGCACCCGCATAATCCTTTCCGACAAGGTAGCCGGAGGGTGAAAAAAAAGTAATGAGCACCGTTATATCAGGAAGCATTCTGCGTAGAGCCTCGATCACTGGTTTGCCCTGCTCAAATTCACCCAGGGAAGCACAATGCATCCAGAGCTTTTTTCGCCTTTCTCCTATGCCCGAGGAGGCGATACGTGAGAGCAGGCCCCGCCTTCCTTTGATCCAGGCGGCGGCTTTCCGGTTCCAGGGTGAGACAAGCCTGACGGAGATCTGATAAAGCCAGAGAAAAAGGTTATATAATAAGATGCTCAAACTTGCGGTTAAATAATTGTGTCAACAAATGTAACCCTTTCCCTAAACCGTTCATAACTGATTGAGTCATTGCATAAACCATTATTTTAGCGTAGGTTTGTGGCCGTTAATAATGCGCATGATGAAGCCAATTCAAATGGTGGATCTCCAGCAGCAGTATGCTGGTATTAAGGATCAGGTGGATGCCGCCATCCGGGAGGTTTTGGAATCTGCAGCTTTTATTAACGGAAAACAGGTAACGGAATTCTCCCGGAACTTATCGTCATACCTTGATATCCCTCATGTAATTCCCTGCGCAAACGGTACAGATGCGCTGCAGATCGCCCTGATGGGCCTTGGCCTTGAGCCGGGAGATGAAGTGATAACACCTTCTTTTACATTTATTGCTACAACCGAGGTAGTTGCCCTGCTCCGGTTAAGACCGGTTTTTGCGGACGTTGACCCGAAGACATTCTGCCTGGATCCAGCTTCTGTGGAAAAAAAGATCAGTAAAAAAACCAGGGCCATTGTGCCCGTCCATTTATATGGTCAATCCTCGCCAATGAAAGAGATTATGGACATTGCAAATGGTCATAGCCTGCACGTTATAGAGGATAATGCCCAGGCTATTGGTGGCGACTACCATTTTCCAGGAGGAAAGACCTGGAAAACAGGAACGATCGGTACTCTGGGAACCACCTCGTTTTTCCCTTCCAAGAACCTGGGCGCATACGGAGACGGGGGAGCGCTTTTTACCCGGGATGGGAACCTGGCAGAAAGGTTCCGAATGATTGCCAATCACGGCCAGTTAAAAAGATACTACCACGAACTGGTTGGATGCAACAGCAGGCTGGATTCCATCCAGGCTGCGGTGCTGAACGTGAAACTGCCCCTCCTCGACCGGTATATTGAGAGGAGAATAAAGGTGGCGGACGAATACGACCGGGCTTTCGCCAATCATCCCGGGATCACCACGCCCCACCGTGCAGCATATGCCAGGCATGTTTTTCACCAGTACACATTGTTGCTTGAAGGAGCCGACCGCAATAAGCTGCAGGAATATTTGGCATCGAAGAAGGTACCATCCATGATCTATTATCCCGTGCCTGCTCACCGTCAGCAGATGTTTGCTGCATTTCATTCTGACCGGGAGAAGCTGGAAACGACGGACTGGCTCACGGAGCGCGTGATATCACTTCCCATGCACACCGAGATGGATGAGGAACAGATCCGGTTTATTGCGGACAGCGTGCTGGAATTTTTAAACTGAATTATTAAACCCTAAACTCAAAACAGTATCATTTTATGAAGATTGCCGTGATAGGAACAGGATATGTAGGATTGGTGACCGGTACCTGCTTTTCCGAAACCGGAAATGACGTGATCTGTGTTGATATTGATGCGAACAAAGTAAAAAAGCTTTCGGAGGGAGAGGTTACGATTTATGAGCCCGGACTCAACAAATTATTCCTGCGGAATTTAAAGGAAGAACGCCTGAAATTCACCACCGACATGGCTTCCGGGATCAGGGATGCGGAAATCATTTTCCTTGCGCTCCCCACCCCGCCCGGCGCCGATGGATCCGCCGATCTGCGCTATGTGCTTGGTGTGGCCGAACAGCTGGGCAGCATGATGAAAGAATATAAGGTAATTATTGACAAAAGTACAGTGCCCGTCGGGACGGCCGAAA
The DNA here is from genome assembly GCA_963705005.1 of uncultured Chitinophagaceae bacterium. Classification (GTDB taxonomy): domain Bacteria; phylum Bacteroidota; class Bacteroidia; order Chitinophagales; family Chitinophagaceae; genus Puia. The sequence continues at coordinate 556,330 of CAVPIO010000004.1, read as the reverse complement.
AAGTACATGCAGCCATTTTAAAGAATTATTCCGGCGAGTTTGATGTGGTATCCAATCCCGAGTTCCTGCGCGAAGGAGTGGCAGTAGAGGATTTTATGAAGCCCGACCGCGTGGTGATCGGCACATCTTCTGACCGCGCCAAAAAAGTGATGGAAGAATTGTACAGCCCGTTTGTTCGCCAGGGAAATCCCATGATTTTTATGAATGAGCGGTCAGCAGAGTTAACCAAGTACGCGGCAAATTCTTTTCTCGCGACCAAAATAACTTTCATGAATGAGATTGCGCAGCTCTGCGAACGGCTTGGGGCCGATGTAGACATGGTCCGTCGCGGCCTGGGAAGCGACGAGCGGATTGGCAGAAGATTTCTGTTTCCGGGAATCGGTTATGGAGGAAGCTGTTTTCCGAAAGATGTGCAGGCCCTGATAAAATCTTCCAGGGACGTGAATTATGAATTCCAGATCCTGAATGCCGTGATGGATATTAACGAGAAACAAAAACTCCATCTCATTCCCAAAATCAAGAAATATTTTAACGGAAATCTGAAAGGTAAACATTTTGCTCTCTGGGGCCTTGCATTCAAACCCAATACAGATGACATCCGGGAAGCACCTGCATTATATATCATTGATGCCCTGAAAAAAGAAGGCGCCAGCCTGGGCGTGTATGATCCCGAGGCCATGAACAATGTAAAAGCGCAGATCGGGGACAGGGTTTCCTATGGAGAAAATCAGTACGATGTGCTCGTTAATGCAGATGCACTGATCATCGCCACGGAATGGAATGAATTCCGCACGCCTAATTTTTTGAAAATGGTTACTACCATGAAGAGCAAAGTGATCTTTGACGGAAGGAACCTCTTTGATATCAACGCCATCCGTGAACTCGGTTTCTATTATGAAAGCATTGGCCGCGCCATAGCCGTTCCGGCTGACAATAACTATCATAAAAAGAACCCATGATCAAACAACGCGTACTCATTACGGGTGCAGCAGGATTTTTGGGGTCGCATCTATGCGACAGGTTCATTAAGGAAGGATTCCATGTGATCGGAATGGATAACCTGATCACCGGTGATTTAAAAAATATCCAGCATCTATTCAAGCTTGAACAATTTGAATTCTATCATCAGGACGTAAGCAAGTATATTCATGTACCCGGTCCGCTGGATTTTATTCTTCATTTTGCATCGCCTGCGAGTCCGATCGATTATTTGAAGATCCCGATCCAGACCTTAAAAGTCGGCTCGCTCGGTACGCACCATTGTCTGGGTCTCGCAAAAGCAAAACAAGCGCGCATTCTCGTTGCCTCTACCTCCGAGATCTACGGCGATCCGCAAGTTCATCCGCAACCTGAAGAATATTGGGGAAATGTAAATCCGGTCGGCCCTCGCGGCGTGTACGATGAAGCCAAGCGTTTCCAGGAAGCCATCACTATGGCTTACCATACTTTTCATAAACTCGAAACCCGGATTGTGCGCATTTTCAATACATACGGTCCGCGAATGCGACTGAATGACGGCCGCGCCCTCCCCGCATTTATCGGGCAGGCGCTGCGTGGCGAGGACCTGACTGTATTCGGTGACGGAAGTCAGACCCGCTCCTTTTGCTATGTTGACGATCTGATTGAAGGCATTTACCGCTTGCTGAAAAGTGATTATGCATTACCTGTCAACATCGGCAATCCATCCGAGATCACGCTTAAAGAATTTGCAGAAGAAGTGATAAAGCTTACGGGCACCAACAGGAGGATCGTTTATAAACCCCTCCCGGCTGACGATCCTAAACAGCGAAGACCGGATATCAGCAAAGCGAAAAAAATACTGAACTGGGAACCGAAGATTGACCGGAAAGAAGGTCTGAAGATCACGTATGAATATTTCAAATCTCTTCCGCCGGAGGAGTGGTATAAGGAGCCAAAAGAGTTTAAGGCAGCAATTGAAAAGTAAAAAGTCAGGGGTTGTTCCACCTGGGCTTGCGAAAACCTGAATGATGATTATTTTTGTTCAACAACTATTCAACCTATAAACAAAGGCATTGATAGCAGATCTGAAAACCGTATACAGGAATTAAATTACAAACCGGCAATACCGGATCCAATAATGAAATCATTCAGCAAAACCATTATGATCACCGGGGGCGCGGGTTTTATCGGCTCGCATGTGATCAGGCTATTCGTGAACAAATATCCGGATTACCGGATCCTGAACCTGGATGCCCTTACCTATGCCGGAAACCTGGAAAACTTACGGGACGTGGAAGCGGCTCCCAATTATATTTTCGAAAAAGGCGATATCACAGATGCAGAAGGAATTAACAGATTATTTGAAACCTATCATTTCGATTCCGTAATCCATCTGGCGGCGGAGAGTCATGTTGACCGCTCGATTCAAGACCCACTGGCCTTTGTAAGGACCAATGTGATGGGCACCTGCGTGTTGCTGAATGTATGCAGGCAACAATGGAGCAGGGACAGCAGAGGAAAATTATTTTACCATGTTTCCACAGATGAAGTGTATGGATCTCTTGGCCCGACGGGATTTTTTACCGAAACGACGGCTTATGATCCACGCTCTCCCTATTCGGCATCCAAAGCAGCTTCTGATCATTTTGTGATGGCCTATTATCATACGTATCATTTGCCCGTGATAATATCCAATTGTTCCAATAACTATGGTTCGCATCATTTTCCGGAAAAGCTGATACCCCTGATGATCAATAATATTAAGAACAACCGCCCTCTTCCGGTGTATGGAAAGGGAGAGAATGTGCGTGACTGGTTGTATGTTGACGATCATGCGCTGGCCATTGATAAAATATTTCACCATGGCAGGGTTGGCGAAAAATATAATATCGGCGGATTTAATGAATGGAAAAACATTGACATTGTGAACCTGCTCTGCAGGATCATGGATAAAAAGCTTGGACGTGCGGAGGGTGAATCAGCAAAGCTAATCAGCTTTGTCAAAGACAGACCGGGACACGATATGCGCTATGCCATTGATCCGGCCAGGCTGAACAGGGAACTTGGCTGGAAGCCCTCGCTGCAGTTTGAGGAAGGATTGGAAAAAACAGTCGACTGGTACCTGAGCAATGAGGAATGGGTTAAAGAGGTAACCTCGGGAGCTTACCAGCGATATTATGAGAAGCAATACCAGAAATAAATTAGTACCTCATGCCATTTACAGCGACCCCTTTACCCGGCGTTCTTCTGTTTGAGCCAACGGTCTACCCGGATGATCGCGGTTATTTTTTTGAATCCTACAACAAGCGCATATTCCAGGGCAGCGGGATTACCAACGAATTTGTGCAGGACAATCAATCATTTTCCTGCTATGGCGTCATTCGCGGATTGCATTTTCAGCTTGAACCCTATGCTCAGTCCAAGCTTGTGCGCGTGCTGCAGGGAAGAATCTTAGACGTGGTCGTGGACCTGCGTACAGGATCGCCGGGCTTCGGAAAAAGCTATAGTGTTGAATTGTCTTCGGAAAACAGGTTGCAGATTTATATTCCAAAAGGTTTTGCCCATGGGTTTTCCGTGCTCAGTGTTACCACAGAGATATCCTATAAATGCGACCAGTTTTATAACAGGCAAAGCGAGGGCGGGATCCGGTATAATGATCCGCGATTAAATATTGATTGGCAGATCCCGCCTGAAAAAGAACTGATCTCGGAGAAAGATGCCCGGCTCCCTCACTTTGATCCCCGGATTCTGCAATTCAAATTCAGTGAACAGCATGCCTGATGAAAAAATATATTCCATAGCAGTGACCGGCATGAATGGGCAGCTTGGAAAGGAGCTGGCCCTGATCGCGCACCGCTTTCCGGGCTTCCGGTTTCATTTTCTTAACAGAGAGCATTTTCCCCTGGATGATGCGGGGACGATGGGTGCATGGCTGAGCGAAAATCCGGTCGCCTGTCTTATCAACTGTGCGGCTTATACCGCGGTTGACAAAGCAGAATCAGAACAGGAGCAGGCATTTAGGATCAATGGTGAAGCACCGGGAATCATTGCGGGATTCTTATCCAGGCAGGGCGGCAAGCTGGTTCAATTATCCACGGATTATGTGTTTGAAGGGCAATCTTCCATGCCGCTCACTGAAGAAGCTGCAGCCCATCCGATAAATATTTACGGTGCATCCAAGCTGCAGGGCGAGCAATCTGCCATGGCAAATAATCCGCAGACCATGGTCATCCGGACATCCTGGCTTTATTCTTATTTCGGAAATAATTTTGTGAAGACCATGATGCGGTTAATGAAAACGAAAGAATCCATCCAGGTGGTGAATGATCAGGTTGGATCACCCACTTATGCTGCAGATATTGCAGAAGCCATTATGAAAATAATATCCGGGGGAAAATTCATTCCGGGTATTTATCATTATAGCAATGAGGGGGAAACGAGCTGGTATGGATTTGCTGAGGAGATAAAAAAAATTACCGGAAGCAGCTGTACCGTTTTGCCGGTAGCCAGTTCCGGTTATCCGACAGCTGCAAGGCGGCCGGCATATTCTTTACTGGATAATTCGAAAATAAAAAAATACTATAAGCTGACCATTCCAGGCTGGAGGACCAGCCTGGCCATTTGTATTAATGAGTTATTGAGAACTTCAGTGTAAAAAGGATCGATAAGTTGCTTTTTATTTGGCTAATTTGGTCGCCTTCATGGAATCGTGATTAAGTCCGATCACCGGCGTATCGCTTCCACCGTATAAAAGCTCCTCGTTCAAATCGAGCACATCCTTTTGTAAGCCGTACACTTCCTGTGTAAGCTTTCTAACTTTCTTAGATCCAAGCAGATAGCCAATGCCGAAAATAAAAAGACAAGCAAACGCAACTTCCAGCATATTGAGTTGAATAGCCTGGAGTAAATCAATAATGGCTTCCATAGTGTTTAATTTTAATAGGAATGGATTAACAGTACTTTAAAAGTATTGCAACAAAACCAGAAGTACAACGTAAAACTACTCTTCGTTGGTATGCGTAATATTACGAAATATGTTGATTATGTGGGAGTTAGGAGGGAATGAAATAGTGGCTTGCTTTACTTTTTTTTAATCCGCCCAATGCTTTCTATTCCGTTTCTCATGAGATAAATTCTTTGGGGAACCAAATAGCGAAATGATACAAATCATGCAATTCCTTTTCCCTTAAATAATAGAATGGTTGGTAGATTGATATCTACCATCTTCCCATAGGTTCTAAATCCCAATTCTTCCAAATCATGAATAAAGAAATGCGGCAAACGAGGTGCACGTATATAAATAAAGCCACTTTCAGGAAGACTAAAAAATAATTCAAGCAAAAGAGTAAGTCCGGAGACCCAGGTCTTATTTTTCAAGCTTACATAGGGGATCAGACAACTGAAAACACAGTCATTTACCCTGGTCGGGATGAGAAAATAAAGAGGATCAGTTTCCGTTCCTTTTATATCAAATTGGCATACTATTTCATCCCCCCGAACTAAAACAAAGGACTGCCCGCGGGTAGAAAATAAGATTCTTTTGTAATGGCTCAAAACGCTGCCCTGATCTCCGCTTTCAATTGTATTGACCTTTTCGTCCGGACTTTTGATCCAGCGATGAAGCGTTCGAAGGTCATCAGGAATATAGACTGGCCTGAGACTGAGATCATATCCCAGTTCCGGAAAATCCTTTCCAGCCCAATCAGACTGTTTCGAAAAAGGATCGACCGGCCTTAAAAAGTCTGCCATCGAATCCATACTTAAAAATTAATTAGAACTAAACTATTTGTTTCCAAGGGGTTTGCCCGAAATTGAGGAAATTTCATAGAACAGATTTATCTTTTCGATCAGATAAACTTTGATTTTTGACCAGATATTCCTCCTTGCATCCCATCAAAGCTAAAGTTGCCAGTAGCTATGGCGTGTTCAGGCCAGATTCAAATCATTTTCCCATTTTGTTTTGTAACGATGAAAAATGTCTGAACTGCCTTATATCGCTTTGCGGAAGCTTTTTTCTGAGTGGTATTGAAATTCCTGAAAATCATTTTTACTGGAAGATATTTGAGCCGGGCGAATATGTAATTAAGCAGCAAGCTTCTGCCGGATTGCAGGGACAGTTACTCATTATTAGTATGGACCCTGCGTCCCTGCCGCAAGAAATACTCCGGATTCCGGAAATCCTTTCTGCTCTAAACATGGAGGCAGTGAAAATACTGATCAATCTCCGGGCAGAGACTAATGGATCTGCAGCGGGTTCCCTGATTGATCGCTTAATTGCGGACGCATTTATTTATTCGGTGGGGTCGGGATCTAAAAATGGAAAAAATGTGTTGCCATATGATCAAACCAGGTTAGTTCAAGAATCGATGATGGGATTGAGTGCCCGTAATGAAAAAATATCAAGAATTCCTAAAGCAAGACGGGTTTGGATCTGCAAACAGGTTTACCACAGGACACCCGGGCGACTAAAGCGCGAATTGTTGTTAGAGCAGTCTCTGGAAGCCCTAATACATACATCAAAACCTCTGGACTCGTTGGCCCTGGAGGCAGGTTACCGCTCTCGTGAAAATTTTATTACGGTCTTCTGCAGGCAATTCGGTATTTCACCGGGTAAGCTCAGAGCCCGGACGCGCAATCTTTCTTCCAATTTTTTTTCGTAGTTCCATTGGGGTAAATCCTGTTTTCTTTTTAAAGAGGGCTGAAAATGTCGCATCGCTTGAATAACCAACCTGAGTTGCAATCTCACGTATGGACAGCCCTGTATGTGCGATCAGTCCATTTGCATTTTCCATCCTGATTTTGAGGATAAAACGATGAACTGTCATGCCAAACTGCTGTTTAAACAGATGTTTAAACCTGTTAGGGCTTAGACCGTTTCTTTTCGCGAGATCAGGAATAGAAATCTTTTGAAAGGGCATTCCCATGATTTCTACGGCTGCTTTTTCCAGGTTTTCCATGTCATAACCCTGCACCGAGCTATTTACAAATTCAAAACCATGTCTGATCAGCTTTTCCACTATTCTAATAAAGACAAGCAGGCACTGGGTGGATATAAGCTCTTTAGAAACCTGGCGATCTCTGAATCTTATTTCTTCCAATACGCATCCTGTCCTCAAGATCGAGTACAAAAGGAAGTTCGTTCAGGCAAATGGCCTGTTGATTTTCTGCCTTATCCATCAGCAATTGAACAGGAGCGTTTAATGATCTATGAGCTTCTAAAATGGATGAGCTTAATTGCACCAGGTTCAACGCGTAATTGCCGGGTCCTGGAAATTGGAGCGTGAAGAGATTTTCCGGATTATAAAATATATCACCCAGCGATTTGGCAAGGCATCGTGAATGCCCATCCCAAACATGAATGAAAGCGCCTTGCTCACTTACCAGTATACAAATGCTTCCAGCAGGGATGCAAAATCTGATCCTGACCGGTTGGTCGATCTTAAAGGAATAAAAATAAAATTGGGCTGATTTTCCTTCTGATTGTTGGACACGAATTGCACCAAAAGGTCCTGTGTAATCAAAGCAATAGGACTGATTTTCCGGGTCCTCCTGCGGAAGCAGGTCATAGTAATCCCCCGTCCAAAAGCTGATTTGATGTAATTGCATAGATTAGGTTCGGAATTAAGGTAGGGAATTTTCACCTAATAACTAAAGTGTTTTACCCGGGATTTAATTAAAAAATCAAATCTTTTTGTTCGTTTTCCCAAAATATTTTCAAGCAATGCAGGATATTTTGCGCCTAAAAGCCATTGGAAGCCATTATTACTTCTCAAGCATATGGCAAATGGATACTGGTACCATCAGAACCCATGCTCCCTTTTTCCGCCAGGTCCCGGGGGTCTTATAAAGCAATTGCTCCTTCAGGTGAATTGAATTATGAAAACCGGACGATGCCGCAGATGGATTTGCATTTTTTTCATATCAGGATGAAGGCCAGCGATATTTTGAGATTCAATCTAATTTCTTCACCCTATACTCTCCTATTCAATCTTTTGGGATCATGTATTGTTGAAGTCGTGCCTGGTTCAACCCGGGCTTTTCATGAACGAAGCTGTAACCTGATATGCAGAGAGAATTCAGAATTTTCATTGAGGTTCAAGGAAAAAATGACCTCTCTCTTTCTCGTGATTTGTTTTAGTAAGGAATTTATGGGGAGGGTTGAGGAAGAGATCGTTATACCCGGAAATGATCGCATTGCATACTTGAACGCTAAAAACTTTATTGTAACCAAGGACCTGCTTGATTTCTTATCTCAGATCTTGTTTCACGACTGCTCACTGAAATGTAAAGACTTTATTATAGAGGAATCCGCCCTGGCAATACTGCTTTGCCTGATGAGGAAAAAGGAAAAAGGACCTTTCCAGCCTCTTTCTCATGACCATACAGATAAGATTGGCTTAGAGAAATGAAAAATCAATTACTCGAGGTGAAGAATAGACCCCTATTTTTCAGTGCCTGATGAAGGCTGCAGGCATTATTCAGGTCAACGGCTTCGAAGATTACTCAAATCCTTTTATGGGCTCTCAATTCAGGAATTCCTAACCGAAGCCAGGATGTCTGAAGCCCAAGCATCGCTGCTTAAAATGGACCGACCGATTAAGCAAATTGCCGCTGAAACAGGCTATAAAAATATATACTATTTCACCAAGATTTTCAATGCGTATACCGGAATGCCACCTGCTACTTTTCAGAAAGCTGAATAATGAATAAATAATCCAAAATGAACTGCCGCTAAAGTATAAATAAAAAGGCACAGAATATAAAAATCCGATGGCTAATAATTAGGAATGCAGCATACTTCTCTGCACACCTTTGTATCACAAACTTTGCCATGACAGAAAAAAGCTAAAAAGAATCATTGTGGAGGTAATTAGTATTCTCTTCATTATTCTCTTTGTTTATGCAGCAGCAAGCAAATGCATTGACTTTCAAAAATTCAAGTACAACTCTCCCAATCTCCACTGCTCACAAGAAACGCGATTTTAATTTCCTGGATTATCCCTATTCTGGAAATCGGAATTTCTTTGCTGTTATCCAGTGAATTACTTCGTCTTCCCGGATTGTACCTCTCGTTCTCTCTCATGATTCTCTTTACAGGATATATCGTACTCATCACCCGATTCAGTGAATTTACACCTTGTTCTTGCGGAGGTGTCCTTCGAGAATTTGCGAGGTTGGAATCAGCACCTGATTTTCAATTTAGGTTTTGCGGGCCTGGGCATGTTGGGTGTATTGCTATTTGATTTCACGCCAAAGCATAAACAAAAAATAATTTAACTATTTATTGCAATAAACAGGAGAAGCTGAAAACCTGAATCAAGAGTAAGCAACATTTCTTCAATATTTTAAATTTACAATTATGAAAAGATTACGTTTTTTATTGGCAGCAGCCTTCATTATAGCAATTGGGTCTGCTTTCGCCACTAGAACCAATGTCAGCCCAAGGAGTACCAATTTTTACTTAATTCCATCCTGTTCGACTATTACTTCATTGCCGCCTGACTGTGTAAATGGGCATAAACAATGTACTTTCCAGGGAATGAACATAAATGTGGGGACAAGCTGTGCAACATCAGCGCCTGTTCTATTACACCCTTGAAATTAATAATATGGACCGGAACGAATGTTCTTCCGGTCCTTTTACACCTTAAAGATGAGGACCAGATTCATTATTTTATCAACATGTATTGTTGGAAGTCTTATTTTGTTGATCCTGACCATCCAAATCTCGAAGTCTCTTGAATTACAAAACGGTTTTAGCCGCCATTATCTAGGTCATAAGTTACGACCCTCAAAAAGTACTCATCTTAAGCTCACGCAATTTTATTTTGCTGGAAATACTAAGGACAATATTTATCTGGGCAATTATTTGAATTCAACCTTATTATTTTCTTCCGACTACTCTTTGCAGGATACACAATATAGTTTAATTACTTGTAGAGATAAATCTCCGATTGCCTGGAGAATTCTTAATGTTCAGGTAGATTCCCCTCAGGTCTACTTTATGGAAGGCCTTACCCCCACCTTATTGGTAACTGATTTTGCTTTCAAAAAAAAAACTTTCGAATTAGGGTTCGCTGTAATAGTTTTAGCGCATCTATGATGCTGAGGCCAGGTCTTGCGATTGTGCGTTCTTTTGATAAAAATTTAGGTCAGGATGTTTTATCTGTAGAGCGTTCCATACGCCCTAAAAGAGATTCCCCTTAGTCATTTTATTTTAGAAAAACAGATAGATGGTCGATTTTCTGTTGATGGAATGTTCATTCATTTGTCCAATTCCGATCGATTTATTTATCTCTATTATTACAGAAATTCCTTTTTAATGTTGGATAGTAATATCCAACTGGTATAAAAAGGTCAAACTATAGATACAAACAGGTAATGCAAAATTAAAAATAGGTAAAATTGAACGAGAAGATAAAACGATACTTTTGACTCCTCCACCGATTGTCAACCAAGAAGCATGTGCAAATGAGCGTTATTTAGTAGTTTATTCCGATCTCATGGCAGACAATGAAACATCTTCAATATTCTCTCGACATTCAACTATTGATCTTTATTCGCTTTCAAACGGCCAATACGTCGGAAGTATTTATCTAGAAACCCCTAGCCATAAGAAAATTTCAAGCATGGCTATTTTCCATCAGCATCTCATGATCCTCCAGGATGATCTATTAAGTGATTACCTTTTCCCTTTGTAAGCTCTAGTCGTTGAAGGATTTCTTCCTTACTACCAGCGCATTCATGAGTTTTTGTCCTTTTACGAGTCTAAAACCGTTTCTTTCAAGAACTTTTGTGACATCGTTAAAATCGGTCAACAAGGCATCCAGATTGAGATCAATCGGCCAGGGAATGCCCGTCCATCGATGAAAGGCGGGTTAACTCTTGTTCTTCATAAGGCTGCAGGCTTAATATAAAAGCACTATCCATCTTTTGAGAAGCTTTCTTGCCTGTAGCCCTACTAACGTCCTTACCCGCAATGGTTTATTCTGGATAAAAGCTCGAATATTTTCATCTGAAAGTTCGCAGCTTGACGCTAATCCTTTGACAATGCCCTGGTCATCAATCCAGACCACATAAGATGACCACATGACATCAAATTTTCTAAAATTTACCGGGTCAAAACTGACTGGAAGAATCAGTTGTTGTCTAACTTTAAAAGTATGATAGGTTTTGGGCAGATCGTAATCCTTCCTTCCAACCAGGAATATCTGCAAATCGAGTCCAAACTGATGCTGTATCCTGTTTAATTTAGGAAGGCCATCGAAACAAGCCGAACAGCCCGCAGAAAAAAATTCCAGAATAATATGTTTCCTTTTTAATTCCTTTGAAGAAACTCTGGTTTTTGGGTAATAGCCTATATGATCTAAGACAAATTCCGGCAGGGTTTATTCACCTCTGGACATTGTTTATTACTTATCTGCTGTCCGAATAAAAAAGATATTGAAGAAGACAGTAATGAAAATAATATTATTCTTTTCAATTTGATTATTTTAGAAATTGGTAGAATAGAGCTACAGAAAAAACCAGCTTCCAATTTCTCCTCCTGCAAATAGGATTGTTTTATCAGCACTTGATGATTTTAAAGAATAATATGCTTGAAATTATTCTAAGGAATTCTTTTTTCGTACCACAAGCACATCCATGAGTTTTCGTCCTTCGCTAAGTCTAAAACCATTTCTCTCAAATGCCCTTTTGACATCTGAAAGGTCGGTCATTAGTGCGTCCAGGTTAAGATCAATCGGCCCGGGGATGCCCTCTCATTCGATATATGGTTGCTCATCCTGATTAATACTCCATAAAACCTGGATAATAAATGACATAGGAGAGCCCTTTATATTGAATCCCTCATAACCTCCGATAACCATAAGTTTACTATATGTTGACTTTAACTTTTCACCCGTACCCGGTAAGGCCGTTAGTTTTGAATATGGCATCATGCGCGGTTCTTTCCGGATATCCAGATCCAGATAGGTACCAAGATCACTGAGCAGTTTTTCTTTTAGGTATTTCTGTGTTGCCTTCTCTGAAATAGTCACCATTGAAAAACTGTATATCCTCTCCCCGTAGTATAATCAGGTATTTCAATGAAAGTGCTATCCATTTCAAAAACAGGATTTGCATACAACTTCCCATAGTATAGGGTGTCCAGTGGGGTGATCAGGGTCCTTCCGGTATAAGCCAAATTAATCAATTGATTTAAATCCATACAATTGATCTGGTAGTAGGCATGATTTCCAATGAAATGGAAATGCTGAGAATTATCAAATTTTGGCATACCGGAATTCCAGGCTATCAGGCTGCTCGCTCCTAATTCCTGTTGTCCGTAAGGCTGCAGATTTAATATAAAAGCACTATCCATCCTCTTGGCAGCTTGCTCGGCTGTACCGTTACTTACATCCCTTACCCAAAATGGTTTATTCTGAATAAAAGACCTGATATGTTCATCTGAAAGTTCAGTGGTTGAAGTTATCGCTTTAACAATCCCGCAATCATCTATCCAAACCAGATAAGGCACTCCAGTAACATCAAATTTTCTAAAATTCACCGAATCAAAACTAACAGGAAGAATTAAATGTTGTTTTTCTCTAAAGCTATTGTAGGTTTTTGGCAAATCATAAGTGTTTGACCCAATCAGAAAAATCTGCAAATCTGCTCCGAAAAGCTGCTGAATCCGGTTTAATTTAGGAAGGCCTTCAAAGCAAGCCGAACACCATGCAGAGAAGAATTCTAGGATGATATGTTTGCCTTTTAATTCCCCTGAGGTTACCCGGCTTTTTGGATAGTATGAAATATGGTCCAGGACAAATCCCGGACAGGCCTTGTTTACCTCCGGATATTGCATATCATTGGTTTGCTGTCCGCACAAAAACGATAGTGAGCAAAATTGAATGATATAAAATATAATTTTTTTCATTTTTTTTAATAGAAATTCTCAAATTTCCATGATAGTATCAATTGAATTAGTATCCGGGATTTTGGATGAGTTTGGGATCGTTGCTAATCTCAGTCTGCGGTATAGGATAAAGTGCATCTGTGGATCTCCAGCCAGCTTTTTCACCTGAAAAAACGGCATCAGCTTGTCCGATCCTTTTTAGATAAAGCCATCGCTCACCCCATTCGGAGAATAACTCGACTCTTCTTTCCTGGGTAATTTCATTCAGTAGTTCCGCCTGGTTTGAAGCAGTCTCATCCGGAAGGTTTGCGCGCTCCCTTAAGGCATTAATATCTTCCAGACCGCCCGAAAGATTATTTTGATTCGCCCTGGATTCGGCGCGAAGGAGATATTGTTCAGCAAGCCGGAGGACCATGGCATATTCTCTAAGAGGATTCTCAACCGTTTTGTCTTTGTATTTAAAAGGGTACGCGTAATCGATCCCATTTACCGTTTCAATTCCAATCCACATTGTCTTGCGAAGATCTCCGGGTTCAAAGGCTTGAAGCAATTTATCGTCGATTGCGGCTACATTGGGCGTTCCTTCCAGAATAAACTGACTCCCCTCATAAGTACTCTCCCCTGGGCCCAGAGGCTCTAGTTGCCAGATAGACTCCTGGCTATTTTTTAGAAAGACACTATCAAGATCACCTGGTAAGGAAAACAGTGTTTGGTTTATGATTTCGGTGGTATACGTTTCGACTTCAGGCCAGTTTTTTAAGGACGCATAAATTCTTGCCTGAATGGCCAAATTAGCCCAGAGCGTGATTCTCGTTCTTTCTGAATTGGAATAATTTGTTGGCAATCCAGGTGCCGCATCATGAAGATCTCGTACCATTTGAGCACGTATGGAGTCTACGGAAATACGGCTTGCATTTGAATTTCGGGTGTAATCAGTCGTCAATATTAGAGGTACAGGTCCCCAAAGGTTCACTAAATAGTAATAACAAAATGCCCGCCAGGTCAGGGCTTCTGCAATAAGTTGGGTTTTCACCGGAGTTGATACTCCCTCATGATTTGTAAGTCCGTAAATAACTGAATTGCACTGATAGATATTGGTATAAAAATAATTCCATAGACTATTTACGTCCTGGTTTGAAGCCAATATTGAATTTTGGTTTAATTCAGAACGGCTGGCAAAAAGTGAATAGTCTTTAAATTCATCAGCCGACAATCCTGGCAATAGGGAAATATAAAAACCCTTATCCCAAAAACTGCTGTAAACGCCGGCAATGGCGGATTCGGCAGTACCATCATTAGCAAAAACACTACCTGTACTCAATCTCGAATCCGGCACAGGCACTTGTACCCATTTTTTGCAGGAGAAATGGGAACAGGCCATTTCTATGATCAAAAACCAATTCAGGGATTTGCGAAAAAAGGAACGCAATGAGGGAAATAAATTTTTCATTTGTATAAATATTATAAACTGACCTGAATGCCGGCTACTACCGCTTTCAAAGGAGGGAGTCCTGTACCTGTTTCCGGATCAAAACCCAGATAATGAGTAAATGTGAAATAGATTTTGAAATTGTAAATTGAACTTAACTCCCTTCAAATGAAGGGAATTTAGAAGATTCAGGGGGAAAATATAGGATATCGAAATATTTTTTACCCTTATAAATGACGCGTTGGTATAGTCCCGGTTACTGAATTGAAAATTGCTGTATGCCAGGCCCGCTGCAGATGAAAAATCCTGGGTAAATCTCTCTGTCTTACCAGTCTTCTCCGGACTCTCCCAACGGTCAAGCACTTCGGTTGGCTGGTTATCAGTTGCCGAATAAATCAAAGCCCCAGGCATCAAAAAGTTTGAAGTATAATTAATGTTAACCTGGCGGACAAACTGAATAAATAAATTAAATTGAAAAGCCTTATAGGAAATCGAATTTCCAATACCGCCATAAAAATCATACCCGGTTTTTTGCACATACTGAGCATCATTGGGATATGAAATCACTCCATCCTTGTCATAATCCCGGAAGGTATAGATGCCGGTTTGCGGATCTATCCCCTGGAACTGATACACTTTTGCAATGTACAAGGATTGGCCTACCACGTAAGAATTAGCGTAACTGAGTGGTAGATTGGAATATGCAATCAACCGGTTACGGGGTATGGTGATATTGGCTGTGCTGGTCCAGCTGAATTGATTTTTAAGGAGATTTACCGTATTGCATTCTATTTCCCACCGATAGTTCTGGACAGTCGCCGGCAGGTTCGCTATTACCGAATTAAATCCGGGTAATTACCGGCAAGGAATAACCAACCAGTTGATTGGTAGAACGGTTCCGGTAGTAGCTGATGTTTATAAGAAGACCCTTAACAAATCCTGTCTGTAATCCCTATTCTGATTTGCGTATTGTTTCCACGAATAATCCGGATTGGCCAGACTCTGGGGTGTCATGGCCGGGATGCCCTGGTAAACAAAACCATTTGACTGATATGTATCCAGGTAACCGTAGTCTGGAATTTGATCATTGCCAGCAGTGCCATAACTCCCGCGGATTTTGCCAAAGCTGATCCAGGTTAGGTGATTTCTGAACCATGATTCCTTAGTAAAGATCCAAGCCAGTCCCAAAGCTCCGAAGTTACCAAATTGTTTTCCCGGCCCGAAACGACTGGAGCCGTCTATTCTCGCATTCAGGTTCAGCAAGTATTTATCAAGCCAATTAAAGCCAAGGCGGGAAAAAAGACCGACATAATGATAATCCGTAACTCCCGAGTTAAGTACAATTACGCTGGAGGCATTTTGCAAATTGTTAAGCTGTTTATCACTTGAGAATCCGATGCCCAGTTGATCAAGAGCTGTCTGGGCATTTTGCTGAAGGGTCTCCAAGCTGAAAGTGTAAATTCCCTTTGGCTATTTTTTGCAGTAAGCTGAGTTCCGGTTCTGCAATCCAAGAACTCGTTTTATTGTCAGAAAAATGGGCATTGCCGGAAGTTAAGCCGTAGGCTGGATTATAAGATGCAAGGGGATTTAAAGCAACCTGATTCAAATCCATGCTATTATATCCAAGGCTGGTTTTCAATTCTAAGCCGGGTAAAATTTTGTAAGACAGTGTCAGGTTTGCAAGTAGGTTGTTTGTTTTCCCCTGGTTAGTTTGCAAAAAATAGCTTGCAGGATTAATCCATGTCGAAGAGGCCCAGTTTAAAGCTCCCGTGGAATCGTAACAGGCGGTGCGTCGGGAGAAAGCATAGACGGGACATGATGCTTGATTGCGGCTGGAACCTGTAATCGTAGAGATAACTAAAAAGTAAATGGGTAACAAATTTATCGTCCTCGGAGCTATTGTTCAAACTCATGTGAAATGATCCTTTTCTGTCAGTAAAATCGCCCGGAATAACGGTGGATTCGCCCGAATATTCGCCGCCAAGCAAAAACTGGGTATGGCTATTACCGCCAGAAACAGAAGCGTCAACTGTCGTCCGGTGCGCTGTTTGTCCCATGAGGTCCTTTTGCCAATCTGTATACCTGGTTGTATCCCACAAAAGCAGGTCTGGAGCGTTGGAAACATCAGGCGTAATTCCATCCTGCAAAAATGCCTCTTTTTTCATCTGGAGATATTGAACTGTATTTAATAAATCCATCTTTCTGGTAATCTGTTCGATCCCAGTAAAATACCCAAGGTCAACCCTTGTCTTACCCGCCCTCCCCGTTTTTGTTGTAATGAGAACAACCCCGTTTGCGCCTCGTGATCCGTATATAGCCGTTGCATCTGCATCTTTCAACACTTCGATCGATTCAATATCAGATGGATTCAAATTATTTAAAGGACTCGACTGAACCCCTCCGGTGGTTGTATAAGGATTGTCCAGTGCTGTTGATGAAAATTGCACCCCGTCGACAATATATAATGGATTGTTTCCATCGGAGCGGACACTGTTTCGGCCGCGGATTTCCAGGGAGAATGCCCCACCAGGGACTCCCGATGCCTGCTGAATAAAAACACCAGGCATTCTTCCGGTCAGGGCCGCCAGCGGATCGGATACCGGCTGCGATTGGATGGTATTTGACGATACCGTGCTGACACTTCCGGTGTTCACCTTCTGGTCGTGGTGCCATAGGCAATAACCTGAACTTCGTCCAGGTTTCCTATCGCATGGCTTGACACAACCCGGAGGATATGGTTATTCCCGACATCGAAATGGTCTGCGGTTTGTACCCCGCAGACTGAACAGCAATACCGCCCCAATGTCCAGGTCGTGTATCTGAAATGAATCCCTGCTCATCCGTTTCCAGGGCTTCACGTTGATTCACCGTAATGTTCGCACCCGCTATCGGTTGATTTTCCGTGTCGGTTAACCCTTCCCTGGATATCCAGTTTTGTGTTCAGCGTTGCGGGTACGGGCTGTTTTTTCTTTACGACAATAATCTTATCCTCCACCGTGTAGGTTAATGGCTGCCCTGCAAAACAAATGATTAAGCACTTCTTCCAGCGGAGCTTTGGTAACATGAATCGTTACCGGTTTTGCTCCCGATAAATCCTTATTTGAATAATAAAAGAAATAACCGGTCTGATTATGGATCTCCAAAAAAAGATCCTGCAAAGGGGCACCGTCGCGGTTCAGCGTTATTTCCTGACTGCGTACAACCGCGCAAATGAGCACTGAAATCAGGAGGCAGGTGAGGTAAATAGTTTTTCTCATAATGTGGTTTGGTTTGGGCATGAGCCTGACAGCCGGGCTTTGCCGTAATTCTAAAACTACAATCAAGTTTGACTAGCTAATCAAGCTAAGGGTTTTACCCTATCAGGTTTTCCGGGGTATGACCTGGACTTCATTTCCCTGGATGCGGAAATGAACATAATCCTCAAGTTCCAATGTTTTCAAAACTTCAATCAAAGAACGGCTCCGTGGAAGTATTCCGGAGAATCGTTCGGTTAATTGACCCTCGTAAGTAACGTGAATCGGATACCACCTGGCGATTTCGTTCATGATCTCGTCAAAAGGCTCATCCTGAAACCAGAACAGGTTTTGCCGCCATGCAACAGCTTGCTGGGTATTAATGGAAGCAATCTTAATTTTTCCGCTTCTCCCCAATACAGCCTGATGCCCGGGCTTCAGTATTGTACTGTCAGCTCCGGCTCTCAAACTTATCAGGCCCTGCACCAAAGTTGTTTTCTCTGATGGTTCATCTACGTAATTTCTAACATTAAATTCCGTACCCAATACCCTGACCACCCCATTACCTGCATCCACCAGGAATGGCTTGTTCATGTTTTTTGTGATTTCAAAATAGCCCTCTCCGGATAGAATTACCCTTCTATCATTTCCTGGAAAGGATACCGGAAAAGTCAGACTCGAACCAGCATTAAGCCAAACCCGGCTCCCATCCGCCAGCCTAATCTGATAACTTGTCCCTGTGGGTGTGGTCAGCGTACTAAACTCATCCTCCGCCGGTTTTGCTGTTTGTTGAATAACAAGGCTATTACTGTCGGTTTTCCAAATCAAATTTGATGCTGTAAGATTTCCTTTGCGCGCAGTATCCAGGCGGATGACGGTTCCGTTGGCTAAAGTGAGTGTGGGTTTCGGCAAAGCTGGATTTACGTCATTCTTAAACCGCTCTGCCTGGGGTTCATCCTGGTCTTTTATTACTTTAGGCCGATGTGTAACAAGAATAAAAGTTCCGGTAACCGCACCTGCAAAAATCGCGGCGACAGCAGCATATTTTTTCCAGTGAAACCCAACAGGAGCCCGTTTGCTGCGTCCGGCTTCGATCCTTTTACGGATTAGATTCCATGTGGCTTTACTATCCCTGGACTTTAGCTTTGCTAATTGCCGGTTCCAGGCCTCTTCATTGCTGATGTCGTCAAATAAGTCCTCATTTGCTTCGGACTGCCTGAGCCAGTCCTCAAGTATTCGCCTGTCAAGCTCCGAAAGCGTTTCGTGCTGCTGATAGCGCCAGAGAATATCAACAATTGAAGGGCTTTTTTGCATAATCAGGAAATCTGCTCACAGGGAAAACGGATAATGCCCATTCCAGAATTACCCTGTTAGCATTTTTTTTTGATCCCAATAAAGTTAAAGCTAAAAAAAGAACAAATTAAAGTGTATAAACTGGTGCCTGGCCAGGGTCTGACGGAGGGATTTCAGGGCGGAAACACGGTGTGTTTTAACGGTATTTATGGATATTCCCAAGCGTTCGGAGATTTCCGTAAGTTCCAATCCTTCCCGGAAAATCATCATGAATACTTTTTTCCTTTGTTCCGGAAGTTCCTCTGCTTTCAGAAAAGCGAGTTGACAAAGTTCCGCCCGGATCAGTTCAGTTTCCATCCCTGCCGTTGATCTTTCCAGGTGATGACCAATTTCTTCATGCGCAACCTGCCTTCTTTTACTCAGACGGATCTGATCCAGGCAAGCATTGCGGGCGACAGCAAACAAGTAATAGACGATCCCTTTTACATCCTGAAATTTTCCCCGCCTTTCCCAGGTCTTCAGAAATGTTTCCATGACAATATCTTCCGCAAGAAGATCATCTTCAACCAATTTACGGGCATAGTTCCAGAGCGCGTGGTAGTGAATCTTATAGAAATGCTGAAGCGCATCGTTGTTCCCCAGGCGAAATTCCTGTAATAAGGACTTTTCATCATTATTTTCAGTAACTGAATGCATCGCTCTCCTTTATTATCCATTTCTAAAAGAGAGTCTCCGTAGGAAGTGTTCCGATTAAATGAAGACGCAAAAAAGACGTGGAACCCAACTTACCGTAATTGAGGCCCTCGAAATGGCCTGGACACGAATAAGAAGAGCCCACGCCGTAGCGTGGGCACTCAACTTATCGTCCCGTGTCCTATGAAATTTTCGAGGTTCCAATTACGAGACTCAAAGCGAATGCTTCAAATTAGTTTATGAAGAATCGCAAATATATTTCAAAGCAAATGTATGGAATAAAATAAATTAATGTATACTATAATAGATGTTTTATAAAAGATCTATTACACAGGGTTAATTATCAAAGATCTATCATGTTACTTGCTGTATGGCAAAGTCAAAGAAAAAGCTACAGCGTAAAAAGGCAATCTTGGGGCATTTTAATCATGATGCCTTCCTCACAAAACTCAGTAAAAGAATTAGGAGTCTCCGCAAACAAAAGGGCTTTAGCTCTTATGAACTCTTCTCTTACGATATTGAAATATCCAGGGCGGGGATGGCTAAATATGAGTCAGGAAATTTTACCGATATCCGCTTACGCACCCTGCTTAAAATTATTGATGGATTTGATATGTCCCCAAAGGATTTTTTTTCAGAGGGATTTGATTAAAAGCGGTCAGAAGCAATGGCCCTCATAATCCGGATTGCAATTATGCCTGCCATTCAAACAACCCGTTTCATTCAGCCCTTAAACAGTCTACCGGATCCGCCGTGGCTGCTTTAATGGACTGAAGGCTGACCGTGGCCAGCGCAATAAAAAATGTGGCAGTGCCTGCCACCAGGAAGATCCACCAGCCAATATCAATCCGGTATGCAAAATCCTGAAGCCACTTATGCATCATCCACCAGGCCAGCGGAGCAGCGATGATGAAAGCAACAGCAAGGAGCTTCACGAATTCCCCCGATAGTAACTGAACTATACCCCCGGCAGAGGCACCTAATACCTTACGTATGCCAATTTCCCTGGTTCGCTGTTCCGCGATAAATGCAGAGAGTCCGAATATGCCCAGGCATCCGATCACAATGGCCAGTGCCGCAAATATCATTGCAATCTTCCCAACCCTTTGGTCAGCACTATACATTTCATTGAAGGATTCATCCATAAAACGATAACTATAGGGTATCCCCGGGCTCAAGGCCTTCCACTTTTCTTCAATCCGGGCTATAGTCTGATTAATATTTTTTGTATTGATCCTGAAAGTGACCAATCCAGGACCCTGAGACAAAGTCATAACTAAAGGTCCAATATCCTGATGCATGGATTCATAGTTAAAATCCCCAACTACACCGATGATCGGATATGCCGTTACCTTACCCTGGTTGTCTGTGATATATATATTTTTACCAACCGGATTTGGATGGCCCAGGATCTTTGCCGTGGTTTCATTGATGATTACGGCAGAAGAATCCCCCGCAAAATCATGAGAAAAATTTCTTCCTTTTACCAATTTCATCCCCATTGTTCTCAGATAATCATAGTCTGCTGCCCAGTATTGCACATTAAAATTATCAGATGCATTGGAAACTGCATCCCTGGAGATATTGTACGTATTGCGAAATGAATTGGAAACCGGCAAATAGGAACTTATCGTTCCACTTTCCACATCGGACAATCGTAATACCTCATTTTTGAACGATTGGATTTTATCCCCCAACACATCAGCACCATTAACAATCAGCAACTGCTGCTTGTCAAAACCAATATTTCTATTTTGAATATAATGAAGCTGGCGATACACAATGAGGGTGCCGATGATCAGGATAATCGATGTAGTGAATTGAAATACCACAAGTATGCTCCTTAGCCCGCCAGTTTTGCTGCCCGCTTTTATTTTACCTTTTAATACATCAATAGGTTTAAATGCCGAAAGAAAAAATGCAGGATAACTTCCGGCAATTAAACCAACAATTAATGGCAGTCCAATCACGATTGGTAAAATCATGGGTGAGAATAACTGCCCGGGGCTAATAGATTTGCCGGACAATGAATTAAACATGGGAAGCGCCAAATCAGCGAGGCCGAGCGCAAGGATCAGAGAAATACTGACCATGACTATGGATTCGGAAAGAAACTGCCGGATCAGTTGTTTTCTTTGCGTACCCAACACTTTCCGAATGCCTACTTCCTTTGCCCTGCCGGCCGCACGAGCCGTTGTGAGATTCATAAAATTAACGCACGCAATAAGTAATATGAATACCGCAACTAACGAAAAAATATATACATACTGAATGCTTCCGGGCGGACCCACTTCGTCTATCTGTTTAGAGTATAAATGGATCTTAGTCAGGGGTACCAGGGTATAATTCATCTTATTGCCGGCTTTTGCAAAATCTTCCATCGAATTAATCTGGAAGCTTTTCAATTCAGGCAGCAGGTATTTTTTTATATACTGGAAGAAATTTTTATCAAAGGCTTTATAATCGGCCCCTTCTTTAAGCAGGAGGTAGGTATCAAAATTGTGGTTGCCTGCCTGACCCCAGTTATATTCCAGACCATTCATTGCTAATAATACATCAAAATGAAAATGTGAATTCTCTGGGACGTCCCTGATGACAGCCTTGACCTTGTAAACATTTGTATTCCCATTTTCTTTTATGGTGAGCATATTCCCGGCTGCATGGGTTGTGCCGAAATATTTAACCGCTGTAGATGCGGTGATGACTGAAGCATGAGGATCATTCAGGGCTGTTTTGGTATTCCCATCTATTGCAGGCAGCGTAAATACATCAAAGAATGTTGAATCGGCGTACCAGATACGCTCCCCGGGTATGAATTCATTGCCTTTCTTAATAAACTTATTGTTGAAGGTCTGAGTATATAGCCGGGTATATTCTTCTACCTGAGGATAATCTTTTTTAAGCACGGGTCCCATGATATCCGGCGTTTCGGATAGGTGAATATCCTGTCCGCCCCAGTGTGCATCCACATTAATACGGTAGATCCGATCAGCCTTGACGTTATACCGGTCAAAACTTAATTCATCGGTTACGTACATTCCAATCAGCAAAAAACAACCCAGGCCAATGGCTAATCCACTCAGGTTAATAATGGAGAATGACTTGTTGCGCCATAAATTTCTCCAGGCAATAATGAGATAGTTTTTTAGCATATTTTATTGAGTTGAAGATCACGGCTGTGAAGGATGAGCAATGATTTCCTTAACCCAAAATAATGCCTGTTTATAAATTATTATTAATCAGGCATCTACCTTAATTCCCTGGAATTTATTGTGCGATATTGATACAATTCCTGTCCGCCCAGGAACGCTGAGTGACTAACCATCTGCTGTCTATTCTGTCCGCATACTTTTGATCGGGTTCGTCAGCGCCGCTTTGACAGATTGAAAGCTGATTGTAAGAAACGCAATTATTATGGCTGCAAAACCGGCAAGCAGAATATCCCACCAGGAAATATTCTGGCGGTAGGCGAACCCCTGCAGCCATTTTTGCATGGCCACCCAGGCAAGCGGCGTCGCGATAAGAATGGCAATGATCACCAGCTTGATGAAATCTTTTGAAAGCATGCTGACCAGGGTCGCCATATTCGCGCCCAATACCTTGCGGATTCCGATTTCCTTGGTGCGCTGTTCAGCAGCATAGGCGGATAATCCAAACAGACCGAGGCAGGCAATGATAATAGCCAGGGAAGTAAAGGAAATAAACAATTTACCAATCCGCTGCTCAGAGCGGTATAGTGCATCAAAATCTTCGTCCATAAATGAATAGCTGAACTGCTGGTTAGGCGACATGTCTTTCCATTTATCCTTTACCTGTGCCAGCATGGAAGAAATATCGGTGCCGGCTTTCATCCGAACGCTAAGGGCTCCCTTTTCTTCATTTAGCTCAAGGATCAGCGGAGTGACGTTATCCCGCAGTGAACGGAAATTAAAATTCTTCGTGACCCCGATTATGTGGAAGGCCTGGAATTTGCTCGCATAGCTGTCCCTCGGCGCATAAAGTAATTGATTCAACGGATCAGGAAAGGCTAGTAGTTTTGCAGCAGCTTCGTTAATGATCACCGCAGTGGAATCCGTAGGCATATCCCTGGAAAAATTCCGGCCCGCCGCCATTTTTATACCCAGGGTGCTGATATAATCTTCGTCCACACTCCAATCCTGCGATGAGATCGCTCTTTTCTGATCAATCACCTGGTCTTTAAAAAAGGATGTGCTGTTATT
The DNA here is from genome assembly GCA_963705005.1 of uncultured Chitinophagaceae bacterium. Lineage (GTDB taxonomy): Bacteria > Bacteroidota > Bacteroidia > Chitinophagales > Chitinophagaceae > Puia. The sequence continues at coordinate 532,606 of CAVPIO010000004.1, read as the reverse complement.
GTAGTCGGCCGTAGGCAATGCCCCTGTAAGAGTAGCATTTTCAATCCCTGATAATTGCTTGATTTCCTGCTTAAAGGTCTTAGCCTTGTCACCAAGCGCCCACACATTTTGAACGATCAACACATGCTCGCGGTCATAGCCGAGATCCTTGGACTGGATATATTTCAGCTGGTTATATATCACCAGCGTACTGATGATTAAGAAAATGGAGATAGCAAATTGAAAAACGACCATGAAACTTCGCAGTCCTCCGCCTTTAAAACCCCTGGCAAGCTTTCCTTTCAACACTTCGATGGGTTGAAAACCGGAAAGAAACAATGCGGGATATGATCCCGCGAGGAATCCTATAATAATTATGAATCCAAATAATGCGGGCAATAATTCCATCATCAAACGGAAAGTAACGGTCAATTCCTTACCGGACATCTCATTGAACAAAGGCAGGAGTCCCCAGGCCACGAATACCGCTAATATGGCGCCAACAAGGGTTACCATAATGGACTCGGTTAGAAATTGGGCAATCAGGTATTTCCGGGGAGAGCCCAGGACCTTTCTTACGCCGACTTCGCGCGCACGATTCGAAGAGCGCGCCGTGGAAAGATTCATGAAATTGATACAAGCAATCAGCAGTATGAAAAGGGCAATCGCAGAAAATATATAAACATATTCTATATTCCCGTTTGGACTCAGTTCAGCTACCCGGTTTGATTCCAGGTGAATCTTCTTCAGGGGCAACAGGCTCAGGCGGAAATAATTTCCACTTTGTTCAAAAGCCTCAAATGTTAAATGGATTATACTTTGCAACTGGGCGGCTGCATGCTTCCGCAGGAATTCCGGAAGTTTGGCTTCCAGTTTTTTAAAATCTGCACCAGGCCTGAGTAATATATAAGTATTGAAATTATTTGAAAACCAGGCCTGCTCCTTACTTTCGTCCAGGGTGGCCATGGATATGAAAAAATCATAATTAAAATGGGATTGCGTAGGAATATTGGCAATCACACCCGTTATCTTATAAAGCGAAGATCCATTAAAGGTCAATACCTGCCCCACCACATTGGTCCTGTTAAAATATTTCTTAGCCGTGCGTTCTGTAATCACTACAGATTGCGGTTCCTTTAATGCGTTGGCGGGATTTCCATCAATCATGGGTAGGGTAAATACATCAAACAGAGACGCATCAGCGTATACCATCCTTGGCTCCTGAATTTCCTGGTTGCCCTTTTTAACCTGGAAGCCGCCCCGGTCCCTGAAGCGGAAAACCTGCTCAATTTCAGGAAAATCGCTTTTTAATGCAGCAGCAACCGGTGCGGGCGTTACGGCGTAGGAATTTTCAACTCCTCCGAATTTGATGTCATTGTTCAACCGGTAAATCCGGTCGACCTTAGCGTTATACCGATCGTAACTCAATTCGTCATAAACATAAAAGACGATCAGCAAACAGATTGCCAGTCCCAAAGCAAGTCCTAAAATATTTATAGCACTAAAGCCCCTGTTTTTTATCAGGCTCCTGTAAGCGGTTTTGATGTAGTTTTTTATCATCTGTTCACATTTGCCATACTAATACAAACGGTGTACAAATTGTTAAGCGGTTGATTAGTAGCTCTTTGATTTTAGGCCCAAAATATAACTGTCCGTGTTTGATACAAATGTGTACGATTACGAAATGATCACAATTCTTCTCCTTTATTCATTTTAAATCTTTTATCGTTACCGCACAGATCCTTATTATTGGCATCCTGGTAATTATTTATCAGATGAACTATTTCAATAGCCATCCTTTAGGTTTTGATAAGGATGCGGTCATTAATCTGCCCATACCCCTGGATAGCTTGAGTCACACCAGGCTTTCCGCCTTGCGGGATCAGCTTTTAAAACAGCCCGGAATTAAGGATGTGAGCTTCAGGTATGCAAGTCCTTCTGATGATGGAAACTGGAACAGTGATTTTAAATTCAACAACTCACAAAATAAAACGGATTTTAACGCAAATTTGAAATGGGCCGATCCGGAATATTTTAAGCTTTACAACCTGACGTTTGTCGCCGGGTGTCCATATGAAAACAGCGATTCGGTCCGAGCATACGTTGTGAATGAAACACTGGTCAGGAAACTGGGAATCACCGATCCCAAAACCGCCATAGGAAAATATATTACTCTGTGGGACGACAAATCCAAATTTGCTCAAATTACCGGCGTCGTAAAGGATTTCAATGTAAACTCCCTGCATATGAAAATTCCGGCCGTTCTCATGAGTTCATGAAAAGACGTTTATAAAACGATCAATATTAAACTGCAGGGCGTTAATTTAAAGCAATCTCTTGCAAATGTTGAAAAATTGTGGAGCAGCAGTTTCCCTGATAATGTATTTGAGTACCAGTTTCTAAATGAAAAAGTGGCCAAATTTTATGAAAGGGAGAATCAATTGTCCGTTTTATATAAAATATTTGCAGCCATTGCGATTTTTATTTCCTGCCTGGGATTGTATGGTCTTATTTCTTTATGGCAGCGCAGCGGACAAAAGAAGTGGGTATCCGTAAAACGCTCGGCGCCTCAGTCAAAAATATTGTTTACCTGTTCTCCAAAGAATTCATATTGCTAATACTGATTGCATTTGTCATTTCTGCACCAATGAGCTGGTATTTTATGAATAACTGGCTGCAGAATTTCTCTTACAGGATCCATTTGGGAATTGGAATATTTTCATTGGCTATTTCTATATCGTTAATTATTGCCTGGCTGACCGTCGGCTACAAATCCATCCGGGCGGCCCTGGCTAACCCGGTTAATAGCCTAAGGAGTGAATGATCCGGTAACGGCAGACGAAGTCCTAAAATATATTTTTATGGGCTTCAGATCTGAAAAAGTATCGAGGAGCAGACTTGAACTGCCGACCTTCGGGTTATGAATCCGATGCTCTAACCAGCTGAGCTACCTCGCCGACATTTTGGGCGGCAAAGATAATAAATCCATGCTTATTCCTGAGAAAATAATGCCTCTTATTCAGATGAAAAAGTACTGAAATCATATCCTTAAAGTAGCGCTTTATTTTTAGTGTTTCGTGCTCATTGCAAGCTCAGGTGTAATATGCCGGAGCATTTCTACCGTCATTTTTGCGAGATTATATTCCGGATGCCAAGCCCAATCCTTGCGGGCCGTTTGATCCTGGATGGACTCGGGCCAGGTCTCGGCAATGGCCTGACGGTAGTCAGGTTTGTATTCAATGGAAAAACCGGGGATCAGGCTTTTTATCTCGGCAGCCAGATCCGCCGGTGTGAAGCTTATACCTGCAATATTATAAGCGGTGCGGACGGTTATTCGCGAAGCCGGCGCTTCCATGAGCTCGATGGTTCCGCGCACAGCGTCGTCCATATACATCATCGGCAGCCGTTTGTCATCACGCAGAAAACAGGAATAGGATTCACCGCGAATGGCCGCGTGAAAAATTTCAATTGCATAATCCGTGGTCCCTCCGCCTGGCAAAGTCTTATAGCTTATCAGCCCGGGATAGCGTATACTTCGCACATCCACACCATAGCGCCTGAAATAATAATGACACCATTGTTCGCCGGAAAGTTTGCTGATGCCATATACGGTTGCGGGGGTGGACCAGGCGTTCTGCGGACAATCCTTTTTCGGTGCATCCGGGCCGAATACCGCAATGCTGCTGGGCCAGAATACTTTTTGAACACGTTCCTCCCGGGCCGCCTCCAGCGTATTAAGCAAACTTTCCATATTTACATGCCACGCAAGCTGCGGTTGTTGCTCACCTGTTGCAGAGAGCATTGCAGCAAGCAGGTAAATACTTTTGATGCCATGACGCTTCACCTGCACCTGGAGCGTAGTCTTATCCATCACGTCCAGCGGCAAAAAGGGGCCGGTTCCTTTCAGGAGGTCTGATTCCCTCTTCAAATCCGCGGCCAGCACGGTTTCCCCGCCATAGCGCTGACGTAGTGCCAGTGTAAGCTCTGTACCAATTTGGCCGCAGGCGCCAATAACCAATATCTTTTCTTGAACCATTATAGCAGCTGTTGTCAGGAATCTTCTCAAATGCTGAATTCCCGGAGCAAGTTCCCGGTAGCAAAGAAAAGCATCCGCGGCCGGAATCTCATCATCCACGTATTCTTTTTGATGACAGGAATCTAAAAATAAAAGCAATTCCGCCCGCTTATGAACGTTTTACCTGAAAAAAGTAAAAACATTCGGGAAATTCTAATTCAACAGCTAATCTTTTTGATGAAATGAAAAACAGGGAGAGTAGACACAATCCCTGGCATTAAAACTACTGCTCATGATAAAACAAGAATATATAACGGATTTGTGCACCCGAAATTCCGGATTCCCATCGCAGGATCCATAATTTGGAAGGGTCTGTAGAAACAAACCCTTGGATGACAGGGGCAAAGCCTGTCACATGAGAATAAATTCCAGGCAACCTTATGTTGCATGTATCAGTTCAGCAACTAAATATTTTTAGAGCTTGCCCCTCACCCGCGTTGTTCAAACGGTACCCGGTCTCCTGCATCAATTCAGAGGGATGGAAAATTTTTCGGTTGCCGGAGGAAGGCACTGCTGATCATTACAAACCATAAACTCAACTTCCCCGGAGAAATTGGTCTTTGCATTTCCTTTTAATTTTACCAATTGCACAAAATCCACCTTGCCGTTAAAATATTTTACGTCAACACCAAATACAGCCTCATGCTTTTTGAGCAGCTTGCCTTCCTCCTTTACTTTTCCGTCGAGGCTGTATAAAGGATTTTTGGTAAAAGTAAAATGAGTCGGGATCGGTCCTCCATCCGGCGTGAACTGCGAATACGTGTGCCAGGGGCTATTGACGTCCACCACAAAATGAAGTTCATACGTGTTGGCCGCAATTTTTTTCGCTTCATAGGACCATTTATAAGGCATGAGCCGGCCCTGTGCATTCACTGCAAATACGATCAGGAGAGAAAGGAAGAGCGCGAAGATTTTTTTTTGCATGGGGAAGGCGAAAATTAAAATTTAAAAAGTAAAAATTGGATGATGAGGTTTTTAATATATTTCAATGGATTTAGATTTATTTATGCAAAGTTAATCTATTGGTAGTTTCAGGGAGTTTATTGTTGTGAGCATTGATTTCAATCTTCTAAAATAAATAATTAAATTTCCGGATAAATGCCCGGGCGTTCATGGATTGGATAAATAATTAGAATTATTAAGGCAAATTCCGGTTGGGCATGATCTATAGCAATTCTAATTCCGCACCGAGAGTAAAACTCCGCATTCGGGGTTTTGAATTAGAAGCATTTGTTAAAAATTTAGATTATTGTTTTTCGCTTCCTGCTGAAAGGGAAAAATCATCCCGCTCGCGGGTGATTGTATTGCTAAGCGTGCCCAAACCGGTGATTTCCATTTCTATGTGGTCCCCGGCTTTCAACCATTGCGGGATGTAAGCGGCATTTTGCATGGCGGATGTACCATTGAGTTCGAGCAGGCATCCCGTTCCAACGGTGCCGCTTCCGATAATATCTCCCGGATAAAGATCTGCACCGTACGCTGCACGCTCGATAATCTCTGCGAAGGTCCATTGCATTTCACTCAGATTACCCCGGCTATATTCGCGCCCATTCAACCGGCATTCCATTTCCAGGGTCCAGGCTTTGCCGGTATGCCCTTCGCCACATTTAGTCTCAAATTTTTCCAGTTCATCCGGTGTCACCAGCCAGGGGCCTGTGCAGGTGGCGAAATCCTTTCCTTTAGCAGGACCCAGGTTAAGTTTCATCTCTTCCATTTGCAGAGCCCTTGCACTTAGGTCGTTCATGATCATAAACCCTCCGATATATTTATCTGCCTCTTTGGCCCGTATATTTCTTCCATGTTTTGCGATCAGCACCGCGGCCTCGAGTTCAAAATCCAGTTGCTTAAAATGATCGGGCATGCAGGGCACTTCGCCCGGGCCACGAATGGAACGATGGTTGGTAAAATAAAAAACCGGGAATTGGTCAAATTCGGGAATCATCGGAAGACGTCTGTTTCGTCTCGACGTTTCCACATGCTGACGAAATGCATATGCATCCCGGCATGAACCCGGCCTGGGCACTGGCGCCAGCAGGGTGATCTCATTCATCGGTATCCCTGAAATCTGCAAATGATGATCCGCTGAGATTCTTTTCTCCGCTGCCCTCGCCAGCGGCATCATCAGATCCCACTGAAGTAAAAACGAATCAATCAACTCCGGCAAACGCTCGTCCAAAACATGCAAGGGAAATACCATTTGTTCAAGGACAAACCCGAAGGCTTCCTGCTGGTTGTGTAAAAAAGAAATCAATTTCATTGTGCCAGTTAAAAATAATACCCCTTCAGGTTGGTTGATAGTTGATGGTTGATGGAAATTCGGGTGCGGGTTCGCACATAGGAACCATCAACCATCAACCATTAACCATCAACGATAAATCATAAACCACCAACCCCTACAAATTGCCTCTCTTCTCCTGTTCCTTCTCCATCGCCTCAAAAAGTGCTCTGAAATTTCCTTTGCCAAAGCTTTTTGCGCCTTTGCGCTGGATGATCTCAAAAAACACGGTGGGGCGGTCCTGCACCGGCTTGCTGAAAATTTGTAAAAGATACCCTTCCGGGTCGCGGTCAACCAATATACCAAGCTTTCTCAGCGGCTGCATTTTCTCCTCGAGCTTGCCGACCCTTTCTTCAAGACCTTCATAATATGCGTCGGGCACCCTCAAAAATTCCACGCCACGCTGCATGAGTTGTGTTACGGTCTTCACAATATCATCGCTTGCCAGGGCCACATGCTGTACGCCTTCGCCTTCGTAGAATTCCAGGTATTCCTCCACCTGTGATTTTTTTTTGCCTTCGGCGGGTTCGTTGATCGGAAATTTCACAAATCCGTTGCCGTTACTCATCACCTTGCTCATCAGAGCTGAATATTCAGTAGAAATATCTTCGTCGTCAAACGAGAGGATGTTCTTAAATCCCATCACGTTTTCATAAAAGGAAACCCATTTATTCATCTGGTTCCAGCCCACATTGCCCACGCAATGATCCACGTAGAGGAGGCCGGTATCGCTGCTTTCAAAACCGGGATCCCATTTCCTGAACCCGGGCATGAATAATCCCGTATAGTGCTTGCGGTCAATGAATAAATGCACCGTTTCTCCATACAGACGGATTCCGCTGATGCCAAGCTCGCCGTCTTCATCTGAAACAAGCCCGGGCTCCCGCCAACTCAGGGCACCGCGCCGGGTCGTCTCATTCCAGGCCTGCGCTGCATCATCCACCATCAGTGCAATCGCCTTTACACCATCACCATGCCTGCCGACATGCTCCGCAATGGGCGTTCCCGGCCGGAGCGAGGTAGTGAAAACAAAGGTCAGCTTGTTTTGCCGGAGCACGTAGCTGGCCCGGTCGCGGATGCCCGTCTCGGGTCCCGCATAAGCAATGCCCCGAAATCCAAAAGCCGTTATATAATAGTGTGCTGCCTGCCTGGCATTGCCCACATAGAATTCGATATGGTCCGTTCCGTACAAAGGAAGAAAATCCTTTTCCGGAGTCGAAGAAACACGGACGCTTTTGCTGCGTTCCATAATAATAAGTTAGTGAGGATTGAATCAGAATCTGAAATATACCAGTCAAAGAAAGACTAATTCGAACCTGTGGCAAGGAATTCGATTAGGAAAATATAATTTCCGCGCTGATCAGTAAAGATTTTATTTGGATAGTCCGGTCGCATTGGCGCCTTAGATCAACTGGATCTGTGACGAAGGTAAAAACAAATGGCCATGGCGAGAATAAATCCGATAATGACGACCTTATTCCAGCTTTTTGCTGTTTTTTGCGCACGAAGAGCATCTTCATGACTGATCATTTCTTCCCGGATTTCGCGGGAATAACCACCTTTGGCCATAAACTGCATGCCCTTTGGAGTTATCTGCATGCCCAGGCCTTCCGGACCAACAATGGCCCTGACCAGGCCGTCTTCAAAAAGGATCTCCTGAAGTCCGTCCAGGTCGTCCCCGAATAACTCACCGTAGCGATCGTGGAACAAAGTCAAAGGAACCGTTGTGGCATCCTCGAATTCGTGCATCAGCAAAGAAAGTAAGCCATCCAGCTTTTCGTCGAGACCGGTCGATTTGCCCGTTAACTGCATCGTTGATCTGTTTATTTCATTCATGCAAAAAATGCATTCATAGGAATGGATAACAGATCGCATGGGCCTGGAAAGTCATTAGCCGCTTATAATGCTTACAAGGAGTGCGCGGGAGAAGATTTCAAAGGAAGGTGTGCCAGTAAAAATAAAAATATTTTAACGAAAACAAAATATTTTTTGGAACGGGTGTACCTTGATTTCAAATATCTATCATGCCTTCCTATATCCAGCGGGGTAAAATCCCGCCCAAACGGCATACCCAGTTCCGCCAGCCCGACGGTACCCTGTACGCTGAACAACTCTTCTCCACGGAAGGCTTTTCCGATGATTCCTCCCTGCTATACCACTGTCATCCCCCCACGGCCATTACCCGTACAGATGAGCCGGTTTCCGTAAAACCGGAAATTGCGGAAGAAAAAATGCTCAAACACAGGAGCCTGGAGGGTTTTAACATAAAACCAACCCGCGATTTCCTGGATAGCCGCAAGCCAGTCCTGGTCAATAACGATGTCCAAATTTCCCTGGCCTCCCCACAGGAATCCATGAAAGCCTATTTTTACAAGAATGCAGACGCGGATGAGCTGATCTTTGTGCATGAAGGGGCGGGAATACTGGAATCCCAATACGGCTCACTCCCTTTCCGGGAGGGCGATTATCTCGTTATTCCCAGGGGAACGATCTATCAGATTCAGTTCAACCAGAGCCAAAACCGCCTTTTCCTGGTGGAATCCTTCAGTCCGATCCGCTTTCCTAAAAAATACCTTAGCCGCTACGGTCAATTACTGGAAAATTCACCCTATTGCGAGCGTGATATCCGGACTCCGGGCGACTTAAAGACAGTAAATGAAAAGGGCGATTTTCTGATCAAAACCAAAAAGCAGGGAGTTCTCTACGGCATTCATTATGGCCATCATCCTTTCGATACCATCGGATGGGACGGATGCTGCTACCCTTTTGCCCTTTCGATCCATGATTTTGAGCCCATTACCGGCCGCGTCCACCAGCCGCCTCCCGTACACCTGACGTTTGAAGGGCATAATTTTGTTGTTTGCTCATTTGTTCCCCGGATGTTCGACTACCATCCCCTTTCCATCCCGGTTCCTTACAACCATAGCAATATAGATAGTGATGAATTACTCTACTATGTAGACGGTGACTTCATGAGCCGGAAACAGGTAACACGGGGTATGATCACCCTTCATCCCGCGGGGATTCCACATGGGCCGCATCCCGGAACGGTTGAAAAAAGCCTGGGCGAAAAAGAAACGAAGGAGCTGGCAGTGATGATCGACAGCTTTCATCCATTGATGTTAACCCGGACCGCCCTGGAGATTGAAAACAAAGATTATATACTTTCGTGGGCATGATCATCAACCGGGACATCCTGACCCTCGAAGAATTCAGAAAACAGGAATTAAGGTCCCTGCCTAATGCCACCGGTGAACTTAGCAACCTTTTGCGCGATATAGCACTTGCTGCCAAACGCGTGAATGTGGAGGTGAATAAGGCCGGACTGGTTGACATACTCGGTGAAACAGGCTCCGTAAATATACAGGGTGAATCCGTTCAAAGGCTTGATGAATTTGCCAACGCCGAGTTTATGGCCGTACTCCAGCGCGGGGTAAGCTGTGCCGGAATCGCCTCGGAAGAGCTGGATAATTTTGTGGCATTTAATGAGGAACTGTGCAACCAGTCCAAGTACGTCGTAGTGATGGATCCGCTCGATGGCAGCAGCAATATCGATGTGAACATTTCCATCGGTACAATCTTTGGTGTTTACCGGAGAATAAGCACGAAAGGTTCCCCGTGCGTGTCGAATGATTTTTTGCAGAAAGGAGAATTCCTTGTCGCTGCAGGTTATATCATTTACGGATCTTCCACTATGCTTGTCTATGCCACGCGCAGGGGCGTCAACGGATTTACGCTCGATCCTTCCATTGGAGAATTCACCCTCAGTCACCCGGATATCCGCTGCCCAGAATCGGGAATGATCTATTCGGTAAATCATGGAAACTTCTTTGCCTACAATGAAAAAGTACAGCAGTATATCGACGCCTGCCAGCGGAAAACCAAAGCCAGCGGGGGTCCCTATTCTCAAAGATATACCGGAAGCATGGTGGCTGACCTTCATCGCAATATGCTCAAAGGGGGAATATTCATGTACCCGGGAACGACAACAAATCCGGAGGGAAAACTGCGACTCGTTTATGAATGCAATCCCTTTGCCTTTATTCTTGAAGTTGCCGGCGGTGCAGCAACAAACGGAAAAGAAAAAATTCTGCAAATAACTCCGTCATCCCTCCATCAACGCATTCCATTTTTTGCCGGCAGCAAAAAAATGATGGAGGCTTTCTAACCATCAACCCTTTCCCACCCAAACACTCACAGACCCCGCTGAAACCTGGAAATTTCCACTGCCTTTTTCATCAAGGGTTACGATGCCCGGATGATTTTTCAGAAAGTCGGTGAACTGTTTACCTGCATATCGGTTTCCGATTTCCATTTCCTTAAACCCCTCCTGGTCGTTGCTGATCAGCACCGCACAGCCTTCGTGCTCCCCATCGCCTGCCCGCGTCCACCCGATGCAACTGACATGATCGAAATAATCTTTTTGCTCACCAAAAGCAAACTGCTTGCGGGCAAGGATCAGCAGATCCAGCTTATCTACTTTGTTCAGAGTGATCTCATGATCCTGGCCATCGTGTCCCTTGTCAGTATAATGCGCCCCATACAAATCAGGATAAAAGATGCACGGATATCCCTGTTCGCGTAAAAGGATCAGTGAATAGGCAATCGGTTTGAACCAGGGCTCTACCGGCGCTTCGAGGGCCTGCAAAGGCTGCGTATCGTGATTGGCAACCACGGTTACCGAAAGATCCGCCCGCACAGAAACCAGCGTGTTTTCAAAAATAGTATTGAGTTTATATTCCTTTCCCATGCGCGAAGCTTCATAAAAATTCTTGTGCAGGGGCGCATCAAACAAGCTCATTCTTCCGCCCGTTACATCAATATACCTGAGCAGGAGCGGCAGGTTTCCAGGTGACCAGTATTCGCCCACTGCAAATAATTCCGGACTGATTTCCTTACGCAATACATCCAGCCATTCATTGAAAAATCTCGGTGAAATATGTTTTACGGCATCCAGCCGGAGTCCGTCGTAATGAAGGGTTTCATGCAACCATTTTCCCCAGTGCGTTATCTCTTCCCGAACTGCAGGATTCCGGAATTCAATATCGTCGTACATCAGGTAATCATAGTTCCCCTTTTCATCATCCACCACTTCTTCCCACCCTTCTCCAAATTCATTATTGACAATATTGAAGATTCCATTTTCATCCGGGTTGGTTGCATGATCAACGCCGGAGAAACAATGAAAATCCCAGATAAATTTTGAATACTTCCCCTTTCTTCCGGGAAAAATAAATTTTGTGTACGCCTCAATTTCAAAGGGCTCACTTATAAATTCATTGCGGTTATCGGGGTTCACGCGACGAACCATAATTTTCTCCTTTTCGTCGGCGCCTCCCATATGATTCAGAACTGCGTCCACATAAAGTTTCAATCCCGCCCGATGGATTGCACCGGCTGCAGCAATCAACTCATCGCGCGTTCCGTATTTCGTTCTCACGGATCCTTTCTGATCGAATTCGCCAAGATCATAGTTATCATATACATCATACCCGATAGAATAACCGCCAGTTGTTCCCTTTCCGGCAGGCGGTATCCAGACCGCGGTAATGCCCATATCCGCAAGTTTCGGCGCTTCTTCTTTTAACTGGCGCCAGCGTTTTCCGTCCGCTGGCAAATACCAGTGAAAGCTTTGCAGGATCGTGCCGTTGATCATGTATCAGTTATTAGTGATCTTCTGATTGTACCGGATGATATCCCAATATTCTTTGCCATAGTCTACCAGAATCTCGGAGCCGGCAGGAATATCCCGTGTAGCTTCTATAAAAACCTTATAGCCCTCGGCCACATACGCTGCATTGTTCTTCAACCCTTCGTGCCGGTATAATCCTTTTGCATCATTCGCATATCGCCCAAATGCCTTCTCATGATTGGAAGCATCGATTACATGATTTCTGTCGATATAAAAAATATACCGGTTGCTGCATTTTCTATGATTCACCTCTTTCCATGTGGACATTCTGCCCTTATACTCAATTATGCGTGAACCCCTGGGTATATATTTTTTTGTAAACAGTCCGTTGCCGGCCTGATGTATGGAGGACTCCCTGATAAACAACTGCCGCGAGAGAAATGGCATATATAGGTTGTAAAATCAAAGGCATGTTGATTGCCCCGACTTCTCAAATAACTTAAAATATTATGCCATGAATACTAATGCTGATATACCCTCACGTAATCAACATACATCTTCTGGGGAAACTGCGTGCTGCTATCGGGTGGTCCCGGCCAGTCTCCGCCAACAGCCACATTGAAGATCAGAAAAAAGGGATGATTAAATGGATTGTAAGCCGCTTTGATTTCGCCCGCTTTCACCTTTACGTAAACCTGGTTGTCTACCAGAATCTCATACCCGTCTTTTTCCCAAACGAGGCTATAAAGATGAAAGTCCTGAGAAAAATCTGCGTCGGATAATGAATACCTGTTGTTCAGCGTGCCTTCCGTACCATCATCATTTTTCCAGTGGAAGGAACCCACGACCTGCTTCGGGTTTTTCCCAATCAATTCCATGATATCGATTTCTCCGCAAAGCGGCCAGCCTTTAACACCGATATCATTTCCCAGCATCCACAAAGCCGGCCACATACCAGGTTGAACCGGAAGCCTGGCACGCATATCGATCCTTCCATACAAAAATTCATGCTTACCCGCCGTTGTTATCCTGGCTGAGGTATAGTTGCGATTGCCTAAATCTTCTTTCCTGGCCTCGATCACGAGATTACCATTCTGCAGAAAAGCGTTCTTATTTCCGGGGGTATAATACTCCAATTCGTGATTGCCCCAGCCATTTCCACCTGTTTCATGATTCCAGTCGCCCTCTTCCAGCACATTCCCATTAAATTCATCCTGCCACACAAGATGGTATCCGGGATAAACCGTAATGGAAGTGTCATAGGAAGAATGACCGGGAGTTACGGAATGCCGGGTTCCGTTAAAGGCCATGGAAAGAAAAATAAGCGGCGACAAAATGCTGATTGATTTTACCATAATTCCATTTCTTTTTTTTGGGGTCTGACGATAAACCGGAGCGACTGATCCTTATTGATGTATGCCACCATCCAGTTGTATAATGTTTTAATGCGGTTCCGGTAATTGATCAGGGAAATCAGATGAATGAACAACCACATGGCCCAGGCAATGAATCCCCTGAAATGAAGCTTAGGCCGGGGTATATCGGCAACGGCCCTGTTACGCCCGATAATGGCCATCGTTCCCTTGTCGCGGTAATGAAATGGTTTAAGCTCCTTCCCCGTCACTATGGAATCCAGATTCTTTGCAAGCAATCGTGCATGCTGCATGGCTACCTGCGCCAGCTGGGGATGGCCATTGGGATATTCGGCTTCATGCGTTTGAATACAGGTGTCTCCGATTGCAAAAACGTCTTCCAGGCCTGAAACTTTATTGTATGCATCTGTGGCCATACGCTTTGCCCTGCCATAACTTTCCTGAGGAATGCCGTCAAACATCATGGCGGTTACACCTGCTGTCCAGATCAGGGTTTTTGCTTCAATGATCTCACCTGTCGACAAAAATACTTTGTCGTCGAAATAATCCTTAACCTGGGTATGCAGTTTAATGATCACACCCATTTTATGAAGCTCATCATAGGTATCCTTTTGGGACGCGGCACTCATGGGCGCCAGCAAATGGGAGCCGCCGTCTATAAGATAGATCTGACTCTTTATCCCCTTCAGTTCAGGATAATCTTTACGGAGACTGTGCGCGCGGAGATCGGCAAACATGCCGGAGACTTCCACCCCCGTGGGGCCGCCGCCAGCAACAACCAGGGTCAATAATTTCTTCCTCTCCTCCGGATCCGTACAAATACTTGCCAACTCGAGTCTTTGAAAAATTGTATTGCGCATATTCAATGCATCATTCACATTCTTCATGGGAATGGCATATTTCTTCACATTCTCCATTCCGAAATAATTTGTTTCGGCACCGGTGGCAAAGACCAGATAATCGTACGGAATCTCTCCGTTATTCAAATGACATACATGATTAACCGTATCGACCCATTCCAGCTCTCCCAGGCGGAATTGAATATTATGATATTTCCGGAATAATTTCCGGAAAGGATAACTGATATTTGAGTTTTCGAGAAAACCTGTGGCCACCTGATAGATCAATGGCGGAAAGAAATTATAATTATTTTTATCAATGAAGCTGATCTGAAAGTGTGGGTTTTCTTTTAAACCGAGGGCGAGATTTACACCACCAAATCCACCACCGACAATAACCAGTTTCTTTGTTTGAATCCCGTTAGCATGCGTATTGTCCATTTTGCAAAATTAATTCATCCGGCCCAATCGACAGCACGGCCATTTCTAACAAACTGTTTTGTATTGGGGAATTTTTTCCCTGATTTCATTTGTTGATATAGGTTTTTTAAAATGAATAAGCTAATATGATACGAAACGCATGGAAACCATTGGGCATAATGGTCGGACTATTATTTACTCAACAGTCATATTCACAGTATTCTCCTTCTGCTGATTCTGTTTATCGGATTTCAAAAAAAGCGGGCGACTGGCAATTGCGATCATGGACAACCGGCGGATGGCCTCATCCTGAGTATCACTGGACCAACGGTGCAGCCTATGCGGGATTACTTGCGTTTGCAAAAGAAAAAGAGGATACTGCTTATTTCGATTTTCTGAAACATATAGGAAGCGATCTGAATTGGAATTCAGGTCCGGCCCGCTCCATGGCAGACGATTATTGTGTAGCCCAAACCTTTGCGGAACTTTCCGTGATTTTTCATGAGCCTGCCTGGATCCATCCTTTCCGTAGGCAGGCCGACAGCATCATGAGCAGACCCCATACGGAGAGTCTGGAATTTAAGGATGGGATCGTCGCCCGCGAATGGGCATGGTGCGATGCCTTATTTATGGGACCGCCCGCATTTGCTTTTCTGGCAACAGCAACAAAAAATCTGAAATACCTGGACAGCGCATGTGCGTGGTGGTGGAAAACCACAGATTACCTGTATGACAAAAAAGAACAGCTTTACTATCGCGACAGCCGCTTTTTCGGCCGGCATGAGAAAAACGGCAGTAAAGTTTTTTGGTCCCGTGGCAACGGCTGGGTAATGGCCGGCCTGGTAAGAATGATGGAAAATATGCCCCAGGGATATCCGGATAAGCCGCGGTTTGAAAAGCTTTACCGGGATATGGCGGAGAAAATTATTCAACTGCAGCAGCCCGACGGAACCTGGCACGCGTCCTTGCTTGATCCGCTGCACTATCCCGCAAAAGAAACCAGCGGAACAGGCTTTTTCTGCTATGCACTTGCATGGGGCATTCATCATGGCATGCTCAGCAAGGTCGTTTACCTGCCCCCGGTACTAAACGCATGGGCCGCGCTTTCCGGTAGCGTACATGCAGACGGAAAACTGGGGAATGTGCAGCAGATCGGTGAAAAACCTGAAACCGTTACAGCTGACGATACCGAATCTTATGGTGTAGGAGCGTTTCTGCTTGCGGGATCGGAGATTATGAGGATAGCAGATCGCTGATAAAAATGGTTGATGGTTGATGGACTCCAGGCAGGGACTCGCACTTGATTTCCATCAACCATCAACTATCAACCATCAACCATTTTTATTTCACTACTCCAACCGGAAGCACCGTTCTTCCATACAATTCATTTATCAGTGCGGCAGTTGCAGCATAGAGTGCGGAGCATCCGCAGACAATTCCTTCATACCCGGCAAAATGTGCGATGGAAGGGTTCTTGGTGGCATCACCAATTGCCAGCAAAAAAAACAAAATGGTAAGGGTAGCAAAAACAAATTGAAGGGCCCTATTCAATTTGAGCGTACCAAAAAATAACAGCAAGGTGAAAATGCCCCAGAGGAGGAGGTACGCGACCATGGCAGGTTCCGGGGAAGCGGAAATCCATCCCCATTTGCCCATGAGGATCAATCCTACAAGTGTCAGCCAGAAAGAGCCATAAGAAACGAAAGCTGTCATTCCAAAAGTATTATTCTTTTTGTATTCAAAAATGCCGGCAATAATCTGCGCGATGCCGCCGTAAAAAAGACCCATGGCAAGAATCATGGAATTCATTTCATAAAGGCCGGCATTGTGCAGGTTTAAGAGAACCGTAGTCATGCCAAAACCAAACAACCCCAATGGAGCGGGATTCGCAAGAGCATCTTTAATTACAACGGGATTTTGTTCGGGACTCATATAGCTGTTTTAAGGATTGAACAATCGTTAGTATTCTAAAAATACTGCTTATATCCAAATTAAACGGAAGATTATGGAGGTGGTTAGAATACAGGAAAACCCTGGTCCCAATCCCTCCCATACCAAATTAGTCAATATGTAATAATATATCTAATTAATTGAATATCAATATATTAACAGAATAAGTTTTAATTATGGGTGCCTGGTTCTACCTTCATCAGGCTTCCTGATCAACAACATTTTACCATCCGTGTCTTCAGCATGACCAGCTTTATTCAATGAAAAAAAAGCCGCTTATATTATCCTGGAGCGGGGGCAAGGATTGTTCATATTGCCTTTATCAGCTCATGCTCAGCGGGGAGTATGAGATCAGGTTTCTGCTGAGCACGTTAAACGGCTGTTATAAGCGACTATCGATGCATGGGATAAGGGAAGAATTAATCGAAGCCCAGTCCGGTTGCATCGGTATCCCTTTACGTAAAGTTTATGTATTCGGAACCAGTAATGAAGAATACGAGGAACAAATGGAAAAAATGTTGCTGGAATTAAAATCGGAAGGTTTGGATACCATTGCCTTTGGAGATATATTTCTTGAAGATCTGAGAAGATACAGGGAAGAAAAATTGAGGGCCCTGGGCATGCATGCCATTTTCCCTCTTTGGAAAAGCGATACGCGCAGGCTGCTGGAGAACTTTATCGGGAAAGGATTTGCAGCCCATACCTGCTGCATCCATGATGGGTATTTATCAAAAGTTTGGGCAGGCCGGAAATTGGACTGGCAATTTCTGGAAGATTTGCCTGCGTCGGTCGACTGCTGTGGCGAGAACGGAGAATTTCATACATTTTGTACAGACGGGCCTGTTTTCAAGTGTCCGGTCCCTTTCATTAAAGGAGAACTTGAATATCGGCCGCTTGAAATCAAATCCCTTGATCCGGTATATTCCTTGCCAAAGGAGGAGGTCCGGGGTTTCTGGTTTTGCGATTTTATGCTTCCCTGATGCCAGGTGCGGGATCTGAATCATCCAAAGCATGGGACCCATCCGAAAGTAATTACTCACGGAATGATTGCGGATGAATGCCCGGCAAAGAGGAAGAAAGTATATTTATTTTTTTCTTCTTTTGGTAGCGGCTTTCTTTGCGGGTCCTGCAGATTTTTTTCTGCCTGATTTCTTAGCGGCTTTTTTTACAGGTTTTCGTTTAGAGGCGGAAACAGTTTTTTTACGTGCTGCTTTGATAACTTTTTTCGCGGCAATTTTTTTTATTCGTTTTTTGGGCTTTGAGGCTGCTTTCTTTGCTGGTTTGGCCTTCTTTTTTTTGAATTCCTGAATTTTCGCCTTCACCGAATCGATCGCCTCGCCGGCAAATTCTACCAGGTTGTCTTTCCCCTGCACCAATTCCTCTTTTACATGGACTGCCTGATCACCTAGTTTTTCAAAAAATGATTTCTCGGGGCTGGTTGCGGTATTTTGTTTTTTGTCTGCCATTTTGTTATTTTAAGAATTTAAATATAAGCATTTGTTTCCTTGGTCGCCCGGAGAACTGGCCGATTGCTGCGGAACTGGATATCCAATATCCGGTTACCTCTTTAGCGGGCCTGGGGGCTTGAGAATTATCTGTAGAATATTTTCTGAAGAATATAGGTTCCTAAAGATCTGATCCTGCCAGGAGATGATTTGACCTTTGTAAAAGAGCTGCCGAGGATTTCATGAGCCGCTCAAATTTATCATCGGCTGACTCACTTTCTTTTTCGGCAGATTCATTGGCAGCGGTCTTTACTACATGAGAAACTGCAAAGGCTTTTAACGTCTTCTTGTATTGAATCGCTTCGGATCTTGTTAAAGTAGTGAAGCTACCCCTTCCTTCGAAATAATAGTTTGTAGCAATAAACTTCTTCACATGCTGACTGGTTTCCTGAGGGAGATAACGCTGGAGGGTCCAGAAATTACGGCTGCCGGACCTGTCAATAGCTGAGTAGACAGGCTTCGGGCCGCCATTGTAGGCAGCAATCACCAGTAGCCAGTCACCAAACTGGGCATATAGATCTTTGAGGTACCTGGCAGCTGCCTGTGTGCTCTTGTAATAGTTCTTCCGCTCATCAGATTTTGCAGAAGTTTTAAGTCCGAGGATCCGCGCAGTCCCCGGCATCAGCTGCCAGGGTCCGAGGGCACCTACATGAGATGTCGCCGAAGGTTTTAACTCCGATTCGATCACCGCAAGGTACTTCAGTTGTAGGGGCAAGCCGTAGACCCTGAATACGGAGTCAATGATAGTAAAAGGAACCGGGCTCCGATGTTTTATTATTACCAGGTTACTTTTGCTCTTCCGGATATAGTTCTTCATGAAAACCATCTCCTGCCTGTTAAGCGGGGCTTTTGGTGCCAAAGGTGAAAAGGTCAGTTGCGTTCCTTGTGTGTGACTTTTTGATGAGTCCACACCAGAATCCGCTTTTCCAAAACTAACAGGCAAAAGAAAAAATGAACTGCAAAGGCAAATGGTCAATGGTGATTTCAACATCGTTTTAATTTATGTGTAAAACAATGCCGAACCCAGGGATGGATTTAGAACAAATGATGATGGATCATAGGAATATTGGGAGTGAGTACAGCGTGTTCCGGGGGGTACGGTCGTTTGGGTTTTTCATTGTCGGAGCTGTACGGTTTAAAGATATACAGCGGGCTTCCGGCTTCATAAGTAGTTTAACGGGGGAAAATACGATTTGTTCATAATACGATGATTATCAAAATATTAAATCACTTGATTACAATCAGATTTTTTGGGAAACAGGCTGGATTTGGGTATTAAAAGGAATATCCGGCCGTCTTTCCGGCAACCTCTAAAACCAATGAATTGACGGAGGATTTATGCGATTACTGTATAGCAATTCCACTTTCGCAGAGGGCTCAAATCCTATTCCGCGCGGAGGCTTTTAATTGGATTTACACGGGCAGCCTGAATGGCACGGATGCACATGGTGATCAGCGCAATCATCGCTGAAAGCAGGCCAGCCATTACAAATACCCACCATTGCAAAGGAATCCGATAGGCAAAATCGGAAAGCCATTGATGCATGGCATACCAGGAAACAGGCAGGGCAATTACTGCGGCCAAGGCGACCAGTTTCAAAAAGTCTTTTGAAACAAGTTGAACAATATTCACCACTGAAGCGCCCATAACTTTGCGGATACCGATCTCTTTAGTGAGCTGTTGGGCGGTAAAAGTTACAAGTCCGAATAATCCCAGCACAGATAATAAAACGGCAAGCATAGTGAAGACAAAAGCAAGGGTTTCCTGTTTTTGTTCCATTGCATATTGACGCGCAAAATTCTGATCCAGGAAATGGTATTCAGCAGGATTGCCAGCATCGAAACTTTTATAAACCTGATCCAGGTAAGCCAAAGCCTGATCTGATTTTCCTTTAGCCAGCCGGACATATAAATTATCCTTTTCCTGAACATTCGGCGGAGGAATAAGTACCAGCGGTTGTACTTTATGTTGTAAGGAATAGGTATGAAAATCACGGATCACTCCAATAACGGTCATTGTTGCCGATCCTGAATCCACTTTTTGCATTTTCATTCCTACGGGATGTGTCCATCCCAGTTCCCTTACCAGGGTCTCATTTACCAGAATGGAGTTCGTCTGGTCTGTTGCCAACTGATCAGAGAAATTCCTGCCTGCATCCAGTCTGATCTGCATGGTAGGAAGATAGTCCGCGTCCACGATAAGTTCCTGCACTGCTTTGGCAACCGGTGCCATGGCCCCATCATTCTTTTTATATAAATACCCACGCATGCCCAGATCATTATTGCCTATCGGATTTCCTGCAACTGCAACCCCTTCAATCAGCGGACTCTGCAGGAGCCTTGCTTTGATAAGGGGGATCTGGGCGCGCAGGTTTCTGTTGTCGATATGAAAAGTCACTACCTGTTCTTTATTAAATCCAAGATCCGAATGGGTAGCATACTGCAACTGCCTGTAGATGACAAAAGATGCGGAGATCATGAAGACCGTTATTACGAACTGGATAACCATCAGTGATTTCCTGAACAATACAGTACCGCGAATATTCCCCATATTGCCTTTGAGCGCGGGGATGGTTCTGAACCTGGATAAAAAAACGGATGGATATATGCCGCTGATCAATCCGATCAGCATAGAAAACAATAGGGTAAATGCAAGCGTCGGATAAATACCAAAATTCCGGAGCGAAAGCTTTTTGCCTGTGAGCTCCCTGAAAAAAGGCATGGAAAACTGAACAATCACGAGCGCCAGTATCCCTGCTATACATGTTACCAGCATGGCTTCAGTAATGAAAAGAGAGGCCAGCTGCATCCTTCCGGAACCAATCGTTTTCCGGATCCCGATCTCACGGACCCGGGCAGAAGACCGTGCAGTAGCGAGATTGATATAATTGATGATGGCAATTAACAAGATCAGCAAGGCAATGCCGCTAAAAATATAAACTCTTGTCATGCTTCCATTCGCACTGATCTCATAGTCAAGATTAGAATGCAGATGAATCGAAAGCAAAGGCTGAAGTTCAATGGCATAGTCCGTCACCTGCATCTCCTTTTTAATTGTTCTGCTGGCAAACCCAGGAAGACCGGCCCGAAGTGAATTTATGCCGGAACTGTTTTTCAGGAGAAGGTAGGTATAGAGAGAAGCATTCTGCCATCCGGAAGTAAAATTATCTGGTAATGGCCGCACGGCGCGAAAACGCAGATGTGCATTTTCGGGAATGTCCTGAATCACTGCGGTAACCCGGCTTGAAGCATTACCGGGAAAGATGACAAGTTGATTCATGGCCGCATCAGCTGAACCAAATAGTGTGCGGGCAAGGCTTTCCGTGATCACTATAGAACCCGGATCGGATAAGGCAGTTTCCGGATTTCCTTCCAGAAATTTATAGGTAAATACATTAAACAATGATTTGTCCGCTACGATCATATCCTCCACTTTCAAATTACCGTTGCCATGCTGAATTACACCACCACCCTCCGGATCGATTCGGACCGCGTCTTCTATTTCCGGAAAGTTCTGTTTCAGCGCTGGCGCAAAGGGAGCCGAAGTAAGTGCGATGTTTAGACTGCCTCCATCCCAATGGGCATGCTGCACCACGCGGACAATCCTGTCAGCTTTTTGATTGAACCTGTCAAAACTCAATTCATCAGCAACGTAAAGAGAGATCAGCCAGCATGCAGCCAGGCTAATCGCAAGTCCGCTGATATTAATAAAAGAATAAATCTTCTGTCGTTTCAGGTTGCGGTAAGAAAAGCGGAGATTATTACTGAACATGATAATAAAATTAAACCAAAGTTTCCGTTGCAGTATTTCTTTCCAACCTGGTGCCAATAAGGCATAGGAGTGATATTCAGCAGTTTATATGCCTGTAACTTTAGTCAGTGTTCTTTTTTGATACAATAATGTGTACGGTATTGCACATGAAAGAGCCGAAATAATAAACAGGTCCTGCACTGGAAGTAAGATTTCATGTCATTAGTGTGGGGCTGATTTCAGGAATGCAAACCCAATTGCAGCAAATCTGCAGGTATTGGCTCAGGGTTCCAGGATGAATGAATACTCAGTGCAGCACCGAGTGCAGAGGCATGTGCGAGGGGTGCCGCAAAGACTTTTTGCTCCGGGAAAGAAAGTGCAAGCAAATGCATAAACAACGCGTTTTTGCTGAAGCCGCCATCAACGAAAATTTTTCCTTTGGATTCGGATTCCAAAATCAGTTCTATTGCATTTTTCTGCTGGCGCACAAGATTGATCATGAACACGTGGTATGCTTCCTCATAAGAACCCAATGGGTGAATAGCAGAACAGAATGATGTTATTTCCTCAGCTTTTGCAGCAAACCATTTTTCCACAAAATGTCGATCCAGTTTTACCTTGAGAAAATAATCGTCTGCACAATTAAATTGATCAGCCAGTTTCCTGGTAAAAACTTCATGATCCTTTCCGGCAAACAGCCTTGAGGCTTTTATCGGCTTGCCCTGCAAAGATAAATAACACAAACAGTCTTGTTTCAATTGCTGATCCGTCAGGGCTGAATGATTGAACGGGTTCAGGCTGACAGACCAGGTTCCGGTAGATAGTAATACAAAGGGTTCATTGAATGCAGACGAATAGGGAATCAACGCAGCTGAACTGTCGTGCAATCCCACGCCTGTCAAAACCCCGTCCTGATGCCCGGCAACTTTTGTTCCGGGCCATATGGCAGGGAATTTTTCTTTCAACCCTTCTTCATTTACCCATTCATGATAATCCTGTTTTTCAAAATCCCATAGCCGGGTATGGCATCCTATGCTGGTCAGCTCTGACACGCAAACGCCAGAAAGTAAGAAGCTGAGCCACTGTGGTAAATGCAGGGAATACCTGATCATTTTAAATATTTCAGGGCTTTGCTTCTTCAGGCGGTACAATTGCATTCCGGAATTCAAATTCCCTAATTCCGGAGAAGCTGTATGATTTCCAAGCTGGAAGTCAGCGTCGTATTTCCTGTTGAATTCATCCTGCAAAAAAACCGGAAAAGGCTTCAGGTAATTATAAAGAGGTGTAAGCGGCCGCATCTCAGTATTCAAATGAACAAGCGATGCACCGTAAGCAGAAATATTCACTGCCTTCAGTTCAATGTCTTTTCTTAGTTTCAGTGCTGCAAACCTTTCCTTAATCCAGGTTTTCAGCAGATGCAGATCTTCGGAAGGAAATCCATCTTCATCAGTCGTTTCCGGAAGCCGGATATTATGCTCATCGAGGAGCCGGTATTGAGCGTCGAACAAAACCTGCTTTTTGTTGGTGCGGCCAATATCAAATATAGCTATGACTGGCAGCGCATGCATCATTATAATCCCGTTGCAAATGATTTACTGCCCCTTTCTTTCATTAATTTTTCCCTTACGCGCGCTTCCCGGAAAACATGCAGGGGATCCAGTGCTGCGCCTGCACGAAACCGGGCTTCGGCCACAAGCGGCCGCGTATCCGTTCGGAAAGCGTGTTGTAATATTTCCTGTGCCTGAACAACATCATTCTCCGTTCTTGCCAACTCCAGGCGCTTGTGGTCAATCAGGAGCGCCTGGGCATAACTGATCAGTATAGCTTCCACTGATTGCAATAAATCCTCCAGCGGATCCTTCACATTGTGCGAAGCATCAATCATCCAGGCCAGATCCAACGCATGATCCATTCCACGCGCATCCATCCCTTCAACCAATTCATTAAAAATCAAAAAAAGCTGATAAGGTTTTATGCTGCCCACTGTGAGGTCATCATCCCCATATTTCGAATCATTGAAATGGAAACCGCCCAGCTTTTCCTTCCATTAGCAGCAAAGCAACGATCTGTTCAATATTTGCATTAGGCAGGTGATGGCCCAGATCCACCAGCGTAAAGGCTTTTGGACCGAGCTTTTGGACGTAAAGCAGGGACTGACCCCAGTCGCCAACCGTTGTGGAATAAAAATTCGGTTCATAGGCCTTGTACTCGACAAACATTTTCCAATTTTCAGGAAGATGTGAATATATTTCCTGCAGCGCATCGAGGGTGCGCTGAAATGCTTTCCTGAAATTCAACTGACCGGGAAAACTTGATCCATCAGCCAGCCATACCGTAAGTGATTCTGAACCAAGTTCAACACCATGTCTGATCACTTCTATATTGTGCTCGATCGCCTGCTTTCTGACTGCTTTATCTGTGTGTTGCAAGGAACCGAATTTATAACTCAGTTCCTGACCTTGCTGGTCCTGGAATGTATTGGAGTTCATGGCATCGAAACGCAATCCGTATTGCGCAGCAAGGCTCCGGATCATTGCAGGGTCCGAAGGGATATCCCAGGGAATATGGAGGGAAATGGCCCCGCCGGATCGATTCAGCGCATGCAGGAGGCCGATGTCCTCAATTTTTTCTTCCAGGCTCCGCGGCTCGCCTCCACGTGGAAACCTGCCGAACCGTGTGCCTCCGGTTCCCAGGGCCCAACTGGGAATGGCCACCTGGAATTTTTCCAGCTTTTGAATTATGGAATCCGGATCTTTTATTTCATCGCATATGAACTGAAGTCTTTTTTTGTGTGCAGAAAGTGCATCCTGATTATGCTGACTAATATTTAATTTATCCAACAACATGAATCGACTCTTTAGTTATCTAAGATACTATCAAATTTTCATCGCACAAAGGCCGCAGCCACGCCCCCATCCACATTCAACACATTACCTGTGGATTTATTAAGCAAGCCGCCCACAAAGGCGAAACATGCGTTCGCCACGTCTTCCGGTAGGATCATTTCATTCAGCAAGGTTCGTTTTGCGTAATAAGCAGGCAACTCTTCCACGCTGATGCCATAAGCTTTCGCCCGGCCGGCAGCCCACTCCCCTTCCCATATTTTACTGTCATGGATCACCGCATCGGGATTGACCACATTTACCCGGATATGATCCTTACCGAGTTCTGCAGCATTCAGCCGGCTAAGGTGTAACTGGGCCGCTTTAGCCGATCCATAAGCTGCATTATTCGGACCAGAAACAAGTGCATTCTTACTGACGATATTAATTATGTCTGCACCCATGTTTTGCTTCCGCATGATCTCAATTGCTTTTTGCGTCATGAGGAATTGTCCCTTTACCAGCACCTCATATAGTTTATCCCAGTCCGATTCGGTATGTTCCTCTATTGTTTTTGAGATGGAGATTCCGGCACAATTGACCAGGATGTCCACGCCGCCGAATGCAATCACGGTTTCCTGAAAGATTTTCTGAATGGACCCTGGTGCCGTCACATCCAGTAGTCCCGACTCAAAACCGTCTTTTCCGAATTGCTGCCTGAATTCCTGCGTTGCAATTTCGAGCCGGGCCTCATCATTATCATTCAACATGACGACGGCTCCTTCCTGCGCCATTTTCTTTGCGATTGCCTTTCCAATGCCTCCCGCACTTCCTGTGATCAGGGCAACACGGCCCATGAGTGGCCTGGGTTTTGGCATCCGTTGCAGTTTTGCTTCTTCCAATAGCCAATATTCAATATCAAATGCTTCCTGCCTGGGTAAGGAACTGTAAGAAGAAATGGCTTCCGAGCCTTTCATCACGTGGATCGCATTGGAATAAAATTCCGACGCAATCCTCGCGGTGGCCTTATCTTTTGCAAAAGTAAACATACCGATACCCGGATATAACATGACCACAGGATTCGGATCGCGCATCGGGGGACTATCCTCATGTTTATGTCGTTCATAATATTCCTTATACATTTTACGATAAGTGTCGAAGGCTGGACTCAGTTTTTGCTGCAGCGCAGAAATATCTTCAAGTCCATCTGTGGCTGAAAGTGGAAGAATCAGGGGACTTATCTTTGTTCTCAGAAAATGATCCGGGCAGCTTGTGCCCATCGGTGCAAGTTTCTCCAGATCCCGGGCGTTGATGAATTCTAATACCGAAGCGGCGTCCGAAAAATGACCGATCATTGGCGTTTTGGCTGACACATAGCCGCGAAGCACCGGCATAAGAGCCGCAGCTTTTTCTTTTCTTTCCCCGGGAGGCAATGAATTTATTTTCATCCCTCCGAAAACCGGTCTGCTTTTACCCGTATTTTTTTCAATATAATCCGCGCATTGTTCAATCACTTCGAGTGTATTGACATAACTCTGATGAGCACTGTCGCCCCAGGTGAACAATCCGTGCGAGCCAAGCATAATGCCCCGAATGCCGGGATGCGCGTCCAGGCATGCGCTCAACTTTAATCCCAAATCAAATCCAGGCCGCTGCCAGTCGACCCAACCCAGGTTTCCGTTAAAAATCTCTTCCGTAATTTTTTTTCCATCCTTCGCTGCAGCAACCGCAATTGCGGCATCGGGATGCAGATGATCAATATGCCGGAAGGGGAGAAATGCATGCAGGGCAGTATCTATAGATGGCGCTTTGGACTGAAGTTCGAAAATGCAATGGTTGAATAATTCCACCATTTCATCTTCATGGTCGATGCCCCGATATCTACTTTTCAATCCATTCAGGCGATCCATGTACAAAACCGATAGTCCGTTTTTTTTGAGTGTCCCTAAATCACCACCGGATCCTTTCACGAACATCACTTCAGTTTCCTTACCTGTCAGCGGGTCCTGCATTTGAATTTTACAGGAAGTATTTCCCCCGCCGTAATTCGTGAGGCGGAGATCAGCGCCCAGCAGGTTGGAGCGGTAAATGAGCAGGCCCACTTCGTCGCCGTTAAATGAAGCCGCCGTCGCATCATCCCATAAATATTGCACGTGTGTAAATGATCTTGTTTCCTTCATAATAATTTTCTCTTATTTTAACCCTGTTTCAATGCATTTCCATAGCCCACCAATATAACGGATAACATGATGGTGGCAATGCCTGCGATGATCGTTGCTTTTGTTTTCCTGCTTACCGAATTCCATTCTTTCAATATCAATCCCCACATGTTCGCAACCAGGATTATGAATGCCATATGGAGTATCCATGAGCTGGCCCCATTGCCGAGCTTACTTTCTCCCATACCGTAGAAAAAGAATTGAAGGAACCAGGTGGTTCCGGCGAGTGCAGAGAACAAATAATTTTTAACAAGCGGCGTGTTTTTGTCAGTGTATTTCCCAAAGGTTCGGTTGCGCAGGTTCAAAAAAAAGCACCAGATAAAGTTGGTCGTCAGGCCTCCCCACAACAGCACCACGTAGGTCACGTTATTCTGATACAGGGGATTCGATCCAATCGATACTGCCTGATAAGCCAACGGCTTACCTGATTCGATACCGAAATTAAAACAGGCGCTGAGAATGCCGGAAATAATTGCAACAACCAAACCCCTGGTGAGATTGAATTCTGCAATGGATTTTTTTTTCTCGACATCGGGAACTTCTTTTTCCTTTCTCATGCCCGCTTTACCGCAGAGATAAATACCGAACAGGCAAAGGACAACACCGGCAATCACTATGCGTCCCCAATGGCTGCTGATCATGTCGTGGAAAGAAGTTTTCCCCGGTGCAGGAAAAAAATTATAATAGATGGAAGGCACCAGGGCCCCGAACGCAGAGCAGAAGCCAAGCACAACGGAATTGCCGAGCGACATGCCCAGGTAACGGACTCCCAGGCCATAGGTTAAACCCCCTATTCCCCATAATAATCCAAACAAAAATGTATAGCCAAACACTTCCCTGGATGCACCTGAAATGATTTCAGCAAAATGAGGAATCGTTAACCAGGCCGCAAGCGGCGGTACAATAAGCCAGGAAAAGAGACCACCGACGATCCAGAAATTTTCCCAGGCCCAGCCTTTCACCGCCTTAAAGGGCATATAAAAGCTGCCTGAAGCAAATCCGCCGATAAAATGAAATAAAACGCCTGCAATGACCTGCATACCGGTGGAGTTGGATGAATAAGATGATGAGATTATAAAAATAGTGAATGATCCGGTATAGTTGTGATGAATTGCCTGGGAAATGGATAGCAAATCCTGCCCCCGAGCGGCTAGGATTCCTGCATTTCACATAATTCCAGCCAGCGGGATTCTTTGGTGTGAAGGTCCTCAGTGATTGTATTGAATCGCAGGGCCAATTGCTGAACTTCTTCATAGGCCAGGGATTGTTCATGCAATCTTTCTGTGATATTTTCCTTTTCGCGGCTGAGGACTTCCATTTCTTTTTCCAATATTTCGAGTTCTTTTCTTTCCTTGTAGGAGAGCTTTGGTTTTGCCTGCCTGTCGGCAGGTTCTTTGGCAGGGGCAGAGGATGGCCCGTTTTCAATTGTGGAAGAAGGAGTTTCTTTTGTCTTCAACCAAAGTTGGTACAAGCCATAATTCCCCGGGAAATCGCGGATAGCGCCCTCTCCCTCGAAAATAAATAAATGCTCCACCATCCTGTCCATGAAATACCTGTCGTGCGAAACCATTACAAGACAACCCTGAAAGTCCAGGAGAAAATTTTCAAGCACCGATAATGTGGGAAGATCGAGGTCGTTCGTGGGTTCATCCAGGATGAGGAAATTCGGATTCCGGAAAAGGATGGATAACAGATGAAGTCTTTTCTTCTCACCACCGCTCAGGCTTGAAATATAGGTGTATTGTTTGTCGGGAGGAAACAGAAAAAGATTCAGGAATTGTCCGGCACTGAGTGAACCGCCCCCGGCAAGGGGGAAACTTTCCGCAATATCCTTTACAAATTCAATCACGCGCTTATCTTCTTTAACCTGCAAACCGAGCTGTGAATAATTTCCAAACACTACAGTGTCGCCGATATTGATCTTGCCGCTGTCAGCCGGTTCCAATCCCTGCAGCATATTCAGGAAAGTGGTTTTACCGGAGCCATTTTTCCCCACCACACCGATCCGGTCACCCCGTTTGAATGTATAGTCAAAGCCTTTGAGGATTATCTTATCGCCAAAACTTTTATTCACTTTTTTTAGTTCAGCCACCTTACCGCCCAGCCGGCTCATTTTCATTTCCAGCTTCAGTTTTTGCTCATCCAGGTTTTGTTTGGCCCTGGCTTCCACTTCATAAAAAGAATCCTGCCTGCTTTTCGATTTCGTCGTCCGTGCCTTGGGCTGCCTGAGCATCCATTCGAGTTCTTTTCGGTAGAGGTTTCTGGCCTTATCTATGCTGGCCAGGTCGCTTTCGATGCGCGCGGCTTTTTTTTCGAGGTAATTTGCATAATCTCCCTTGTATTCATGAAGGGCACTGCGATCCATCTCCCAAATCTCATTGCATACATTATCGAGGAAATAGCGGTCATGCGAAACCAGCAGCAAGCTGATGTTTTGCTGGTTGAGGTAGTTTTCCAGCCACTCCACCATATCTATATCGAGGTGATTGGTCGGCTCGTCCATGATCAGCAGGACTTCCGGATTTCCAAAGCCGATATCGATAAGGGTTCTGGCGAGTGCAACACGTTTGCGCTGCCCCCCGCTGAGGTTTTTGACAGGCTGGATCAGGTGATCAATATTCAGTCTGGTGAGTATCTGTTTAACCTTAGCGTCAAAATCCCAGGCACTGAGATGGTCCATCTGGTCAATGCTTACCATCAGGGCATCGGTATCGCCACTCTCTCCGGCTGCCTCAAAGGCTTTAATGGCCGCGATTACCGGATGATTGTGGTGAAAGATATTGTCGAGCAGCGAAAGTTCTTCCTGAAAACGGGGTTCCTGCTCAAAAAAAGCAACGGTGATCTCTTTTGAGATCCACACTTTTCCACTGTCGGCTGTTTCTTTTCCTGCAAGAATCTTAAGCAGTGTAGACTTTCCTGTTCCGTTTTTCGCGATCAATGCGATCTTGTCGCCAGACTCGATATGAAAGGAAATATTGTCAAAAAGCGGGTTGATTCCAAAGGATTTCCCAAGGCCTTCAGCAGAAACATAATGCATATTGCAAAGATAAGAAAACAACGAGCAGCACTATTCACAATAAAATTATTACATTGTATTATCATTAGTGAAATGAAAAGAAAAACCTTCATCCGGTTAACCTCCACCTCCATGGCCGCTCCTTTTTTTTCTCCGCTGAAGCATTGGGTGCAACAGGAAAAATTAAAAAACTGGTCGGGCAACTTAACCTATAGTACGAATAATGTGTTTTATCCCCGTTCTGTAGAGGAAGTCCAGGCCCTCGTAAAAAAATGCAGGAAATTGAGAGGGCTCGGAACCCGGCATTGCTTCAATAATATTGCCGATAGCAAATACAACCTGATTTCATCGAAAGAATTGAACAAAGTGGTGGAACTGGACACATCCGCGCGCACGGTAACCGTAGAAGGTGGAATAAAATATGGCGAACTTAGTCCCTGGCTCCACAACAAAGGATTTGCGTTGCACAATCTTGCCTCACTGCCCCATATATCTGTTGCCGGTTCAATTACAACAGCAACGCATGGTTCAGGTGTAACCAACGGTAATCTCTCCACGGCCGTAAAATCATTGGAAATCGTAACTGCTGATGGCAGCGTTAACCATTTTTCCCGGGATAAAGAGGTCTGGTTTCCGGGTGCTGTTGTAGGATTGGGCGCCCTGGGCCTGATCACTAAGGTTAAGCTGGCCATTCAGCCAACTTACATGATGCGTCAAAATGTTTTTGTTCACCTGCCTGTGGCCGAATTGAATAAACACTTTGACAGGATTGTTTCTGCCGGTTACAGTGTAAGTCTTTTTACAGACTGGGAAACGGAATATATCAACGAGGTTTGGATAAAATCAAAATATGATCCCGGGAATAAACAGGAGGTGCCCGCCGATTTCTTCGGTGCCAAAGCTGCCACGAAAAACCTTCATCCGATCATAGCTCTTTCCGCTGAAAACTGTACCGAACAAATGGGCGTGCCCGGGCCCTGGTACGAAAGGCTGCCCCATTTTAAGATGGGCTTTACACCCAGCAGCGGCAAGGAATTGCAGTCGGAATATTTTGTTGCGCACGATCATGCCATTGAAGCTATTGCTGCAGTCGCGCGACTTGGGAAGCAGGTGAGCCCGCATTTACTCATCACTGAAATTCGCACAATTGCCGCAGATGATCTGTGGATGAGCCCATGCAGGAACCAGGATTCGGTAACCATTCATTTCACCTGGAAGCCCGACTGGCCCGCGGTAAGTAAATTATTGCCCCTGATAGAAAAAGAGCTTGCGCCCTTTAATGCCAGACCCCACTGGGGAAAGTTATTTACGTTGTCAGCGAAGGTGCTGGAATCCCGTTATGAAAAACTGGAAGACTTTAAGAAGCTGGTGACAACCTATGATCCTTCAGGAAAATTCAATAATGAATTCCTGCATGCTCATATTTATGCCTGAGCATTTTGAAACGGAGCAGCACCTGGTTCTCAATGATGTAGTTTGAAGTACAATGATTCCATAAAATATCCTCCCACAACACTGCGCGCCTGAAATCCCACTTTTCGGCCATCGAGCGTTTCATGCCAGTCGCTTAGCGGTACGCGCGTAGGGGTCTCCGTTAGGTATTTATACACTGGATTTACGAGGGACTCAAAGTCCTGCCGGTTGCCGGCCAACGTGGACGTCCACAGGATCCAATCCGATTTGGTATAGGTTTTACGGCTGTCGAGAGGCAACCCGAAGGGCTTTTGCCTGCCCAGATAATAGGCTATTTCTTTCCGGGAGACTGAATCAGGAAAAAGGTGCAGATCAAGCACTTTATCCCATACGAGATTATATTTCTGGCTCCAGGTATTTTTATCATTAAAGGTCAGGGCATAATGGTCGCCTGCATCTGCGAGTTTTATCCATTGGCGCACCATATTTGAGGCCAAATCATTGTATCTTTTTGCGACGAACTGCTGGCCTTGCATTTCCGCCATCATGCCAAAACAACGGATCGCCACGATCGCTTTCAATGATAGGTTGGCATTGCGTGCCAGATGTCCTGCAAAATCATCAGTGCACAACTGATCGGCGGGGTCCAGTCCTTTCTGTGCAAGATAATTTACCCATTGCGATAAAATTTTTCCGTGCCTGGCTGCATAAGCCGCATTACCTTCTCTCTTTACTATCGCGGCAGTGAGAATGATCATGTTTCCTGATTCCTCCACCGGCATGCCTTCTCCGTAAATCTCTCCATTCGCGAGCGGATAGGTACCCAGGTCATGTGCCGCATACAGCTTTGCATAGCGCCCGCTTTCGCAGTAATAAAAAATACCATTGAGCATTCCTTTCAACAGTTCCGGATTGTACATAAGGTATAAAGGAGCCGAAGGATAGGTTACATCCACGGTACTGATGCAGCCGTTGCTGAAATTTTCCTTGGATAAAAATAGCAAATCGCCCTCCGGGCTTTTCACGAGTTTGTGTGCGGAAACACTTTGCCGGTATGCAGCAACGCAGAGTTTGGCATAATGTTCACCTCCTGCCGCAAACGCATCCTGATATACCTGCAGATCGGCGCTGTCGCATTTTTTAAGGATGGCCGGGTATTGTGTCAGCGCAGCGTCCATTTCCTTTTCAATACTGCTGCCAGGCTCCAGCTTCCACCAGGGCTTGAGGTTGGAATGGAAGTACTGGATGGAATAAAGATCATCATAGCCCAGCAATAAAAGATGATTTCTTGGCTTTGTGCTGATGAGTTCCACAGGGAAATCCGTCCTCAGGTCCCTTCCCGAAATAGTTTGAAGGGATAATTCTTTTTTAGCTGCTCCCAGATAAACGTATCCCCAGTCGATGCGGAGATCATCTCCTTTCCTGGCGAGCACGGGCTGGTCCCTGGTACCCGACCTCAACAGATTCAGCGATGCCGTGGAAAGTTTTGTACTCTGCACATCCTGTGCAGCAAGATTCACCGCCAGGTTTGCCGAAGCGATGAAATGCAATTGCACTTTATGCGTCCGGTGGTCTCCGGCGCTGATCTGGAAAGAAATATAAGAAACGGGCCGCGACAGCAAATGAAGGTCATTCAGGATCAGCGGCGAAGTAAATTGCATGCGCACATTCACAGGTCCGCAAGCAAAATCGTATATTGTTCGGGTAGCCGTCACCGTTACCTGATTTTGAACCCCTGCCAGGTCTCCGCCGGGCATTTCATTTGCTGAACTGTCCCTGCCCAGAATGCGGTAATTTTTCCCATCCACCGTGATCCTGGCTATAAGGGACTGATCGGCTCCCGTCCAATGTTTAGTTGGTGATGCGGTTACAGTATCGCTGAATGACCAGATGCTGAAATAAGGATCATGGCTGATCAGGGGATAGGCAGGCATCTGATGCACCTGTCCGATGGCGACGCGGCTAAGAGCCAGCAGTAAAAAAAAGGAAAGTTTTGGATTTGTGACGGAATACTTGTTCAATAGCTGTTGATTTTGGAAGTCCAATTTACAACAAAGTGGTTTTCAAGTGATACCCTTTAATTATTGGACCGGATTTAAGCCTGCCCTTAAAAATTAACAATATAAATTCAGATGGTAACAGGCTCTGCAACTAAATTGTAGCCTGCCTGTTATAAAAAGCAATGAGGCGCAAGAAAATTCGTTTCCCTTATATGCCCAGATCCGGTTTTACCCTGCTCATCTTCGTCCTGATGGCAAATACATCCTTTTCCCAGATGGTCAACCGGCCGTTTCCGCAACATGTTTCCTATTATAAGGGTTGCATCAAACCCAACCATATTTCGCAAAAGAAAATGGATGACCAGGTTTTGCATTTTTATCAAAACTGGAAAAGACAGTATATCCATGCTTCTCCCGGGATGGATCAGGCCTATGTATTTTTTGAAGAAGAGGGTTCCCGTTTTCAGAGTGTCTCCGAAGGACAGGGATACGGCATGATCATTACCGCCCTGATGGCGGGTGCAGATCCGGTAGCCCATGGAACCTTCGATAGCCTTTTCCGGTACGTGATCGCCCATCCGAGCAAACCTGAATCCCCGCTCATGGCCTGGTCGCAGTTCTCCGACAGCAAAAACAAAGATCAGACTTCTGCTACAGATGGCGATATGGATATCGCCTATGCCTTGCTCCTGGCCCATGATCAATGGGGTTCCAGGGGGAAATACAATTACCTCTCCGCAGCGCGTAATACGATCCACTCCATCATGCAATATGAGATCAACCGGGATTCCTACAGCATTTTACTCAGCGATGCCGTTGAGAATGACAGTAAGGATTATTTTGATATGCGCTCATCTGATTTTATGCCATTGCATTGCAAACTGTTTGAGATGGCAACGGGCGATGCGCAATGGAATAAAGTGGTGGACAGGAACTACAGGCTATTCTCCCTGATGCAGGAAACTTACAGCAATGATGCCGGCCTGATTCCGGATTTTATTGTCCATATAAATCATACTGCTCAGCCTGCGCATCCCCGGTACCTGGAATCCCGCTACGACGGATGTTATAACTATAATGCCTGTCGTGTTCCATGGCGGATTGCGACAGATTACCTGCTTACGGGCGACAAGCGGTCTTCCGAACTGGTAAAAAAGATCAACCGCTGGATCAGGCAGACCACATCCGATAATCCGGATAATATTTCAGCAGGCTATACGCTGGAGGGAGATGATATCCGCAGCAGGCACTACGAAGCGCTGAGCTTTATCGGTCCTTTTGCCATTGCGGCCATGGTTGATCCTGCAAATCAAAGGTGGTTGAATTCCATTTGGGACTATCTGGTTCAATTCAAACTGAAAGATTTCGATTATTATGACAACAGCATAAAAATGATCAGCCTGCTCATCATTTCCGGAAACTACTGGAATCCTGCAAATTCTTCCGTTGTTTATCACGCTCCTGCCGGGAACGACCAGGGATAGAGTGCCCGGTCAATGTATTTTCTTTATTGCATCGGCCATCAGGTTCGCCACAAAGCGATTTCCATTTTCATTAAGATGGACTCCGTCAAGGGTAAGAATTCCTTTTTCCATATTGCCCGGGTTGTGATTCCTCTCATAATCTTCAAATTCTTTGCGTAAATCAATCAGTTCTACCTTTTGTTCTGCAGCAATCCTGCGTACAATGCCGGCATATTTATTCATATCTCCGTCTTGCTCGTTTGTGCAATCATTTTTTTCACCAATGGTGGAAGGCGTGCAAATGATCAGCTTTGCATTCGCTGCTTTCAATTTTTTGATCAGGGCCAGATAAAATCTTTCAAATTTATCTGCATCGGTGCCGGTTCCCATTTTTTTATGCCAGACATCGTTGACACCTATCCAGATCACCACTATATCCGGTGATTTGCTGATCACATCGTCGTCCATGCGCAGGTATAGATCATACACTTTATTTCCGCTCACACCAGCACCAACAATTTCATACTGGCCATTTCCGCCGCCATTTAGCAGGCTGTCGGCAATCGTAACGTATCCGTGCGGTTGCATTCCCATTTCGGTAAGGGAGTCTCCGAAAAAGATCACTTTGATCTTCTTAGCGCGAAAAAAAGACATCGTTATAAAAGTTAAAAGGAGAAGACTGAAAGAAACGAGTTTCCTCATAAGGAAATATTATTTCCAAATATAAAACAGCCTGCTCATTTTAACCAAATAAGAACGATCGCACTTTACCCTGAATAGCTTTAAAGTTGGGTAAAACAAGATCATAATGTTAAATCCAGCGTTTCTATCCCATTCCGTAGATTTCTTTATACCTTTGCGGATCATTTTCACGCTTTGATTCAGACCGCTCTCAACATTAGAAAAATCGAAATGATTCGTGCTTAACCCCAAACCTTCATATCATTTTCTTTCCAGGGCCATTTTGGTAGCCTTTTGCCCTTTTTTCCTCGTCGTACAATTGTTTTTCAATTTTGGTATTTCCGGAAACTCCGGCGTGCAGAATAATTATTCCTTTAACATTAAATCTGCATCCAATAAGCGCCCGGAAAAGCATCACAACAAACCGAGTCAGCATCAAACAGGTTTTCGGTTAAACAAGCATTTTCAGCCGGAAATCCTGCCTTTCCTCAATAAATGGATGCTCCAGCCTCCGGTTGAATATAAAGTCTGTCCCGATCTTCCCACCTACGCCGTTCATTTTATTTCTTTTCCTTTTTTACAAGCAATGACGCTCCGGGGACCACCACATAATAATATTTTTTCTTAGCAATCATCATTTATCCATTCATTTAGATTTTTATGGTTACTGAATATGACAGGAAGATCCCTGCATTAACAGGGTTTTTATTATTCATCCCCCTGTTTTCCCTTTTTGCCCAACAACCGAATTATTCCTTACAGGAATTGGTGAACAGCGCGCAACTCTACTATCCCCAATTATTACAAAAGCAGGCGCTGGTGAACAGTGCCGAGGCGGCCGTCACGGATGCACAGCATTTATTTTTGCCTTCCCTGAGAGCAAATGAGCAGATCGGTATTGGAACGGACAATTCGCTTCCGGGCAGTTATAATACTTTCGGAATCATTCCTTCCACTTCTGCTGGCGTTCGGAAAGAGAATGACGGTCAGTCTTCCACCGGTAATATCGCCGTCTTATCTGCACAATACGACCTGGTTGATTTCGGGTACCGGCATGCCTTCATCGAAAATGCAAGGTCCTATGTTAACCTTTCGCAGGCCGACCGGGAAAAGGAACTCTACATTTTAAAAATCCAGGCTGCCCAACTGTATTTCAATCTTCTTAAAAATCAGTTCCGGCTGGTTGTGAATAAACAAAATGTGGATCGTTATGAAAACATTTTTTTGGTGATTAGAGCACTGACCCTATCGGGCATAAAACCAGGCTCAGACTCTTCCCTGGCAAAGGCAGAATTGTCAAAAAGCCGGATCACGTATAATCAAACGCAGGGAGAAATTTTTCAGTTAAAGGAACAAATTTCCTTTTTAACTGGCATTCCCGTACCCAACCTGCAGATTGATACGGCCACGAATACCTATATAAAAATTCAATCCAGCATTGCCAATCAGCAGGCCGATAGTACCCATAACCCTTTCCTGGATTATTACGAAAGTCAGAAGAATACATTCCTGGCGCAAGAGCAGCTGATCAGCAAAAGTTATCTGCCCAGGATCATGTTGACCGGTTCCGGCTGGGCGAGAGGATCAAGTATAGCCTACAATGATCAGTACAATTCATTATCGCAGGGTTTGGGCTATCAAAGATTGAACTATCTGGCGGGAGTTTCTTTTCAATATGATTTATTTAACGGAATTCACAAGCGTGACAGGTTGAGGGTATACCAGTTTGAAACAAGAGCCAGCGACCTGGCCCTGCAGCAGGAAAAGCTGGCCCTACATTCGGGGTATCTGCAGGCGACAAGTGCCATTCAAACTGCTGAAACCAATTTATTGGAATTACCGGTTCAGCTGTCGGCTGCCCAAGACGTTTATGCGCAGGAGCTGGCCCAATATAAAGCAGGCATCATTAACCTGGTTGACCTGACAAACGCCGCTTTTGTTTTGGACCGGTCACAAAATGACTTTATTGAAACGCTGGCAGACTGGTACCTGGCTCAACTGGATAAAGCTTCGGCAACCGGAAGTGTAGATAATTTCATCAAATCAATAAAATAACCGTAATGGTAAAAGCAGCTTTAAAAAGACCAATCACGGTTCTCGTATTATTCATGGGATTGTTATTGTTCTCCATAGAAGCGATACGGAAAATTCCCATAGATATTTTTCCAAACCTGAACCTGCCCACGATTTATGTAATCGAATCCTACGGCGGCATGTCGCCCGAGCAGATGGAAGGTTTTTTTTCAACCCGTATGCATGGATCAGTTCCTTTATGTAAACGGGATAAAAAGCATTGAGAGCAAGAATATCCAGGGACTTACCCTCATCAAACTTTCCTTTTATGAAAATACCAATATGGCGGAAGCTTCAGCCCAGTTGGGTTTGCAAGTGAACCGGGCCTCTAAATTTTTTCCGCCCGGAGCCCTCCCGCCCCAGGTGATCCGGTTTGATGCATCGTCTCTTCCCGTAGGGCAGCTTGTATTCAGCAGCAAAATCAAATCCCTGAAAGAAATTTATGACCTGGTGGCAACCCGCATCCGGCCTATGTTTGCCTCTGTGGCCGGTCTATCTGCACCTCCGGCGTTCGGAGCCAATTCCAGATCCATTGTCATAAACGTTGATCCGGAAAAATTGCGCCGCTTTAATATTTCGCCAGACCAGGTGGTAGAAGCCATTGCAAATAATAATGCAATGACCCCGGCAGGAAACCTGCGAATCGACAGCATGATGTATGTAACCACCGTAAACTCCCTGGAAGATCATGTGCAGGAATTTGAAGATATCCCGCTGGTTACCAAAGGAGCTTCCACTGTATTCATTCATGATGTTGCCACAGTAGCTGACGCTTCAGATGTTACGGTTGACTACGCATTGATCAATGGAAAACGTTCGGTTTATATTCCGGTTGTGAAAACGGCTGAAGCATCCACCTGGGATGTGGTGCAAAACCTGAAGTCGAAATTGCCGGAGATGAAAAATCTGATGCCGGATGATGTACAGTTGAGTTATGAGTTTGACCAATCCGTTTTTGTGATCGACGCGGTAAAAAGCCTGATGACTGAAGGTATCCTGGGTGCAATCCTCACCGGACTGATGGTGCTTTTGTTTTTGCGGGACTGGCGCAGCAGCCTGGTCGTAATCATAACCATTCCTGTGGCTATATTAAGCAGTGTTTTGTTCCTGAACCTGTTCGGACAAACCATCAATATCATGACCCTGAGCGGCCTGGCACTGGCTATCGGTGTACTGGTGGACCAGGCTACGGTCACCATTGAAAATATTCATCAGCATCTGGAAATGGGGAAACCGAAACGACAGGCCATCCTGGATGCCTGCGAGGAAATTTCTTTTCCTCTCTTGCTGATCCTGATTTGTATCCTGGCGGTTTTTGCACCCTCATTTGTGATGACCGGTGTGCCCAAAGCGATGTTTCTTCCATTGTCCTTATCCATCGGTTTTGCCATGATATTTTCTTTTATAGCCGCCCAGACCCTGGTGCCGGTCATTTCGAATTGGCTTCTGAAAGAAGATATGTTCCGTTACAGACATGGTCAATACCATGCGCACGCAGGCCTGGCTTTGGATGATCGCGAGATCAAAGAAGTGAAGAATCATGCGAATGAGGATAAAAGACATACTTCGGAAAATGGATTTTTTCAAAGAGTGAAAATTATGCTCACGGGAAGATTGGAGAAATGGATGCCGCAGGCGAAAACTCATCGTGTCCGTCTACGTTCTTCTTTCCCTCACAGGTGCAGGCCTTTGTTTCATGTTCATCGGAAAGGACCTGCTCCCCAAAAGCAATGCCGGTGAATTGGAGATCCGCATTAAAGAACCGGAGGGAACACGCCTCGAGAAAACCGAAAGAACAGTAAAAGGCATATTGAATATTATTGATTCCACTGTAAACGGACATGTTGCCATCAGTTCGGCTTATGTCGGGTTTGTTCCCAGCAGTTACGGAACGAGCAATCTCTATATTTTTAATAGTGGTACCAACGAGGCGCTTATGGAGCTCGAACTGGACAGAGGATATAAAGTAAATCTGGACAAGCTAAAAGACAGGCTGAGAGAAAATATTTACGCAGGATATCCTGGCGTAAGCATTTCCTTTGAGCCGATTGAGCTCACGGAAAAGATCATGGCCCAGGGCGCAGCAACACCCATTGAAGTTCGTGTTGCAGGAAAAAATTTTGAAAATATAAAAGACTATTCGCAAAATCTTGTCAATCTTCTCAGGGAAATCCCTTACCTGCGGGATGTACAAATAGCGCAGCCACTTCACTTTCCGACCATCAATATGCATCATTGACCGCTTTCGCCTTGCCCAAATGGGTCTGGACCTGAATGAGGTGGCCAGAAGCATAACTGATGCAACTTCTTCCAGCCGTTTTACGGAGAAAGTGCAATGGCTAGATACAAAAGTGGCTTATACCTACCAGGTGCAGGTGCAAGTACCGGAATACCTGATGAATTCCGTTGAACAATTGAAATCCATTCCCCTGGTAAAAGGTAAGATCCGGCCCATTTTATCAGATGTAGCTCAATTTAGCATGGACACACTGCCGGGTGAATACGACCGGTCCGGCCCCCGCAGGTTCCTGACCGTAAGCGCCAATATCAATCATAAGGACCTGGGCACAGCAACGGTCGCCGTACAAAAAGCCGTCCGGGATCTTGGGAACACCACCACCGGGCACTGATTGCCGAAGTGCGTGGCATGTCATCTCTATTGACCGAAACGCTGGATTCTCTACAAACCGGATTACTGGTTGCCATTGTTGTTATTCTCCTGTTGCTGGCGGCCAACTATCAGTCTTTCGGATTAGCGATTTCCGTTCTGGCAACCGTTCCTGCGGTTCTATTGGGTGCTATCCTCATGCTGCTTGCAACCGGCTCAACTCTTAATCTGCAATCCTATATGGGAATTATCATGTCGACCGGTGTCTCTGTTGCGAATGCTATTCTGATTGTAACCAATGCAGAATCCTTGCGGCTGGAATATAAGGATCCATTTAAAGCAGCGTGGGTAAGTGCAGGCATACGGTTGCGTCCCATATTAATGACAAGCATGGCAATGATTGCAGGAATGATCCCATGGCCAGCGGCATAGGCGATGCCGGTGATCAGTCTGCACCCCTGGGTGCGCTGTGATCGGCGGACTTGCGGCATCTACATTTGCAGCATTATTTATCGTGCCCCTGGTTTACGGTTGGGTTCAGACAAAATGCATCTTACCATTCCGTTTCACTTATTACCCGAAGATTCAAATCATTAAATAAATTTTCATGCATGAAGTATTTTATTTTTTATTTATCCCGGTACTTTTTCTTTTGGCCGCCTGCTCATCGGACAGGGCGGAAGATAAAAGACCGGAGAAAATAATAAAGCAACCGTGACATTATCAATTGGCGACTGTTGAAAAAGCTGGCGTGGCATCCGCATTAAATTTCCCGGCCAGCTCGCCGCCTATGAGGAAGTGAGCATCTTTCCAAAAGTGAATGGTTATGTAAAAATCGGTACTGGTCGATATCGGGTCCAGGGTTATGAAAGGTCAGTTGCTGATGGAGCTCGAAGCACCGGAATTGGCGCAGGCCAGTCTGGCAGGCCAGGGAAAAATATGCCAGCAGTCTAGGCAGATTTTTCCATTGATAAAGAACATTATCTGCGGTTGCTGGAAGCGTCCAGCACAGCGGGAGCCATATCTCCCCTGGATTTTTCAATCGCTGAAATCCAAAATGGAAGCGGACAGCGCGGTGAGTAATGCAGAAAAAAGTCAATTGGCAGATGCAGGAAACCATGCAGGCCTATCTGAGGGTAACCGCTCCGTTTGATGGGGTTATCACGGAACGGAATGTGCACCCGGGCGCCCTGATCAGCGCCGACTCCAAGAGATCAAACCCATGCTGGAATTAAAAGAGATTTCCCATTTGCGCCTTCAGGTGGATATGCCGGAAAATATTGCAGTGAACCTGAAAGACAAGGACACCATTTCATTTTATACCAGTGCATTGCCAGAGAAAAAAATGACCGGATCTCATCAGCAGACAATCCATGAATGTAAACACGCAATTTCGGTCCGAAAGAATGGAAATAGATGTAAAGAATAATCATGATCTGCTTTCTCCGGGAATGTATGCTGATGTGCTGGTTTATTCCAAGGGAAATCCAGATGCATTCATGGTGCCTGAGACGGCCGTTCTCATAACAACAGAAAGGAAATATGTGGTGGCTGTTCGAAATCAAAAAGCATTCAGCGTTGACGTAACAACTGGCAATAAAGCTGGAGGTAAAGTTGAAGTTTACGGGAAATTAAAAGCCGGGGATCAGATCATCACAAATCCGTCTGATGAAATCCGGGACAGCGATACCATCGGCGAATAAAGAATCATTCAATGGCTTTACGGAAAAAAGAAGGCAAAGCAAATCACAAACTTTGTCTAATTTCATTTTAAATCTGCAAAGCATTATGGCCAGCACAATCATCACAGTAAAAAGCAACGGATCATTAAAAATACAGGGCGATTTTGAAATGGTAGATATAACGGGCGCGCCTTACGGAATCGAAGGCCGCGAAATCATTTCTATTTGCCGCTGCGGGTTATCCCGGAACAAGCCTTTTTGCGACGGATCTCATAAAGGGCATTTTGAACACGAGGCGGTTGCGTTTGATTTGCCATTTACTCCGCATACCTCCGTTTAAATCCATAGGCACAATGCCTGCAGCCACTGCGGCAGCAATATCCGCGGGAGATATGATAAAATTCCGTGAACACGCGGTATCCATCTTCCATATAATAATGAACGCCTTCCGTGAGTTCTCCCCCGAGCCCGGGAAAAGGGTATTCTTTTTCTCGGGCAATAAGCTGTTCAATGGCCACCAGACAATCATTACAGAGACATCCATAAAAGGTGCTCGCAAGATATGTTTTGGCTGCATTGCTGAGTGAGATCTGCATGCAGTCGCAGGCAGAAATATTTTCTTTATTACAGCCGAACGCTTTTTTGCATCTTGGACAATATTGCAGTTTTCCGCTCATCGTCTATTTTTGAAAATTTGATAATTTGAAAATGAAACCGTCTCAACCAAATGCATTTACCTATTTACATATTTTCAAATTTTCAAATTAATTACTGATATCCTTTGGCCTGGAGATTAAACAATTCTGAATACATGCCTTTCTTTGCGATCAGTTCTTCATGGGTGCCGGATTCAATCAGCTTTCCTTCCTGCAAAACCAGGATGCGGTCAGCCATTCGAACTGTAGAAAACCGGTGTGAAATCAGCACGGCTGTTTTTCCTTTCGTAAGCGCAGCAAAACGCTGGAACACTTCAAATTCGGCACGTGCGTCCAATGCGGATGTTGGTTCATCCAGGATCAGTACCTGCGCATCCCGCATATACGCTCTTGCCAGTCCGACCTTTTGCCATTCACCTCCGGAAAGCTCAACACCTTCAGTAAAACGCCGGCCCAGCATCTGATCGTATCCGGCGGGAAGGCGCCCGACTAAACCTGCAGCCAGACTTTGCTCTGCTGCGGAAACGATCCTCGGTTTGTTCTCTTTCTCCTGGATATTTCCAACTGCAATATTATCGGAGACGCGCATCTGGTAGCGGAGATAGTCCTGAAAAATCACGCCTATGTTTTGGCGAAGGCTATTCAGATCATATTCAGTAAGATCAACTCCATCCAAAAGGATCCTTCCTTCGGTAGGTTCGTATAACCTGGCCAGCAATTTAACAAGGGTCGTTTTACCGGCTCCATTCTCGCCCACCAGGGCAATTTTTTCTCCTGCATTTAAGGTGAAATTTAAATTTCTGGCGGCCCAGCGTTCAGCATTCTGATAACGAAAACCTACATTCTCAAAAACAAAGCCCTGCCGGATAGAGTTTGGAAAGCGAAGAGCAGATTCAGCCGAAATTATCCTGGGACTGATCTCAAAGAATTCAAAAAAATCACTAAGATAAATGGCACCCTGGGACACGGCAGTAAAGCGCGTCAGAACAGACTCCATCAGCGATTTTAACTGGCGAAATGATCCAGCAAGAAAAGTGAGCTGGCCGATGCTGATCGAACCATGAATGAATTGAAGAATAATATATACGTAGGCGCTGTAATAACCAAGGCTCCCGAGTACAGTCAATCCTG
The DNA here is from genome assembly GCA_963705005.1 of uncultured Chitinophagaceae bacterium. Taxonomy (GTDB): domain Bacteria; phylum Bacteroidota; class Bacteroidia; order Chitinophagales; family Chitinophagaceae; genus Puia. The sequence continues at coordinate 489,043 of CAVPIO010000004.1, read as the reverse complement.
TGCCCCAAAATGAGCGGTCAATTGCAATTTTCCGGTTACTGAGATAAAATTTATCAGCGAGTGCCCTGAACTTGTCAATTATAAAACCTGAGAGTCCGAAAATTTTTACTTCTTTGGCAGTCTCATCGCTGGCGCCCAGGTAGCGCAGGTAATCAAGTTCCCTTCTTTCGGGAGTCTGCCTTCGGTTTAATGCATATGTCTGATCATTGAAATAAGACTCTCCAATAAAGGATGGTAGAATACTGATAAACAATAATGCAATCAGCCAGGGACTAAAATAAATAAGTCCAGCTGCCAGAAATCCCATGGTGATGATATCCTGCGCCTGGCTCAGCACCTGTGAAAGTAAAATCGTGCGACCTGTGGTCTGCTGCCTCGCCCTTTCCAGCTTGTCATAAAAAATCGCATCCTCAAATTGCTCGAGATCTAGTTTAGACGCATGCTCCATAATGCGCACGGAACTGATATTCCCGAAAAGATCTCCAAGCAGGCTATCTAACAGGGTAACGCAGCGACCAAGCGCATCGTTGAAAATTGCGAGAGAAAATTCGATCAGGACCAGAGCCCACAAATGGGACATGTAACCGGAACCATGAGCCCTGTTTAGCAATGTCGCTTCATCGATTATGAGGCGGCCAACATATAAAACAGAAATGGGAATTGCCGATCTCAGTAATCGGAGACTTATATTAGCAATGGTCATCCAGGGACTTGCAGCCCAAACCAGTTTAAAAAAAGCCGGAAGATTGCGAAGGGCTTTCAGCCGGTCTTTCCAGCTTGGCTTGAGTTGATTGGAGACCATTGGTTGGGTGCAAATTTACACCGTTAGTCCATTTGAAAATTTGAAAATTTGAAAATAAAATGCCCATACAGTTTGCTGATCCGTGCGCTGTGCGGGCCTGGAAATTGTATTCATTTTCAAATTTTCAAATTTTCAAATTCCCAAAATTTCCTCCTCACCTTCCCATCTTCGAAACCAGGTTCCAATCCGAGTACCCGGAAGATTTGTAAATGAGTTTTTGAGAACCGTTGTCGATGGTCGCATAATAGAAGGTATCGCCCTCTGCAGCCACTTCAAACAGATCAACGATCCAGCCATCATTTAATTTTGCACGCAATTGCTTCTGAAGATTCAACGGAAGCTGGTTAGAAAGAAGAAAGCGGGTAACGGCAATCAGTTCAGATGTTGACTTATCATAATAAGCATACATCACCAGGTCGTCGAGATTGAAAGTTACCTTGAAGCAGGTGGCCGTCTCGCTCCAGGAAACATCGGTCGCCTTTTTAAAATCCTGCTTAAAGGATATGAGTGTTGCGCGGCTGATTTTTTCATCACCGGAAGAAGCCAAACTGATACTGCTGATTCCTAAAAGAAGGGTGAGTATCAGGAGATAAGTCTTTTTCATTTTGTTATTGTTTTTCGATTATGATTAGAAGCGTTTTTTACGCCTCAGGTTACACACTCTTAAAATGCTTTCATCCATCATTAGTCCGACTAAAGAAATGAAAGTTGCATTGCAAAGGAAAATATTCTGTTAAACCGTTTTAACGAAATCCCGATAAAGAAATAAATTATCAGTTATTCTCCTGCAGCAACCAGGTATGCCAGTAGAATGCCTGATTTTTATTTGCGTGAAAGAGAATTGATTATGAAAATGACTATGGCGAATGCCTTACAATTTCGATACAGTGCTGTGCGGTTTTGATACAACTTTTTGGTATCATCAAACAGTTTTTGATTTTGTTTCGCTGAAAGGAATAAAAATATTGAATTCGCAGCTGAGGAATTTATCCGGCCAGAGAATAAATGCAGGTAACAATGCAGTTCACAACATCCTGCCCATAAAAGGATCACTGTAACTATGTTTGCCCGTTTCCACACGACCGGCATATCTTTTTTCAAAAGATCCTCCTCCGCTTAGTTTCACGCTGAAATCGTACCAGCCAAAGCTTTTGGAAAGATTCAGCATTACAACGCTGCGGTCCCCAGCGATGCCCGAATTCTGAAGTATTTTTTCAATGGGATGGGCCTTATAGGCATTATCAGTAATTTCCACTGTCAGCTGCTGATCTCCGGTATTCAGCAGATTCAGTGCAATATTTCCGGTCAGCTTGTTTTTTGCACCGGACTTTATTTCATATTCGCAAAGCACTTCCATCGCAGGATCCGCCCCGTCTCCTGAAAATTCACGAAAGAATCCATTCGGCCCGTAAACACATAAATGATACTGATCATTTTCAAAGGCATCCAGGGGCCAGCTGTCTTCAATATGGTCGGCCCGTTTCACCGCGTATGTCCAGGTGCGGACAGATTCAAAACCGGTCGCATCATCTTCCTTTCTGTATTTGTCGGGTGCATAAACCTGAAATGCCGATCCGCAGGCCGCTTGCGCAAACACATCATCCATGGCTTCAAACCGGATATCAAAAGTTTTTTTATCCGGACTCAGCCTGCCTTCAACATACAACTGATAAGGCAAAGCGCAGGACGGCCGGATCCCGTTTTCCTGCTTCGGCATATAAGGGGAGCTATAAAGATCTTTTCTCATCAGTGCCGTTTCCCCGGGAGTAAGCAGCTTGAACTCCCTGGGCAATTCCCTGAATTGCGCCTTATGTATGCCTTCCAGAAAACTATCCTTATCGGGGAATGCGGGTGCACCTGCTTTTTCGTTGTTGAACGGGCGAAATACGGAGACGAGGTTGCCGCAAACCGTGCGCCGCCAGTCGCTGATATTCTCTTCTTTGATTTGTTTGCCTGTTTTCCTGCTGAGGAATTCTTCGAGAAATTGAAGGGATGAGGTATGATCGAAAACCTCAGAATTGACAAAGCCTCCCCTGGTCCATGGAGATGCGATCACTAACGGCACCCTGTAACCGAGTCCTATAGAACTTTCCCGGGAATAATTACCTGGAAACCCGTTTCTTTCTTTCTCCTGCTTGAAATCTACAAACTCAACGCGCGTGTCTATGCCGGATGAAACCTTGCCTGTTCCGGTTTTATGGGAATGAGGAGAAACAAACGGTGGCACGTGATCGAAATATCCGTCATTCTCATCATAGGTCAGAAGGAAGATTGTTTTCTTCCAGACCTCGGGATTTTGTGTAAGGATATCAATCACCTCAGATAGATACCAGGCACCATACCATGGTGCGGAGGGATGATCAGAGAAGTTTTCCGGTGCCACGAGCCAGGAAACGGTGGGGAGCGAGCCCGTCTTTACGTCCTCCCTGAACTGATGCAAAATATCCCCCTTGGGCACCAGCATTTTCCTTTCAATACCATTATCATTATAGGTTAGTTCAGTCAGCCGGTGAAAATCCGGATCGCCAGTATTCGTTGAGAGTCCTTTTTGATGAAGGTTTTTTTCGCGGGCAGTAAGCTTTTCATAAGCTTCCGCCGTGTGGTTCTCCATTTCCTTTTTCAGGTCTGCCAAATCCATTTGTTTTTCATTCAGTTCTTTTTTCTTTGAAGCGAGAGAAGGGCCGGTGGCGGGCAGCGATTTCAATTTGTTTTGCAGTTCCTGGATTTCATCTGGGAGGGAAGCTATTCTTTTCTGAATATAAGCCAGGTGGCGCGGATTCAAACGGGCATGATACTGATCAAAAAACTCCAGGTTATTGTCGCCAAAATTAGAAAGCCATGCATCTTCTTCTCCTTCAAATCCAACGCCAACGCTCAGATCATTCTGATAAACCTTCCATGAAATATCATTTTCTTCCAGCAATTCAGGAAAAGTTCTCCAGCTCAGGGCTTCAAAATCCATGTCTTCATTCCAGACAAGGGCCCTCGAATTTTCATCCTGTTTATCCCGCGTGGTTCCGGTCCAGAAATAATTTCTGTTAGGACTGGTTCCGGTGAGTGAAGAACAAAAATGCTGATCGCAAACTGTGAATGCATCAGCCAGCGCATAATAAAATGGAATGTCCCCCCGGTCATAAAAACCCATGGTGAGTGGCATCGTCGGATAATCGTGCGATCGTTTAACATTCAACCATTGATCATATTTACCATCGTTGCGCGCATCTACCTGGTTCTGCCAACTATGGGGAAGAGAATGCATCCAGGTTGATCTTGTGTTTTTAATATCCAGGTGAAAAGGGGCATAAGTTTCGCCCGCCGCATTGGATTGCAACCAAACCGGATTTTTATCCGGCAGCGTAATGGCTCTGGGATCATTGAATCCGCGCACCCCGCGCAGAGTTCCAAAACAATGATCAAAAGAACGGTTCTCCTGCATGAGAAGAACCACATGCTCCGCATCAAGAAAGCTGCTTCCAGGAGCAGGATTAATAGCCATGGCCTTTTGAATGGAAGCCGGCATTACACTGAAGATTCCTGCTGCTCCCGATAATAAACCTGCCTTCTTTATAAACTCCCTGCGGGTTTCCATGATTCATTTCGTATTGTTGGGCAATAAATATAAATCAATTTCCAATCCATGTCTCTTCGTAATATAATGATAATACAGAATGTCGTGTTCGGAGTACAGTAACATTCATCATAAAAATAATATCTTTACCGGCTCATTTGGCCAAACCATTGTGCAGTAATTTTTTAAGGATGGACATAAAAAAAATAAGCGCATTCAGTTTATTATTGCCGGTAATCTTTTTCAGCTCCGTATTCTCCCAGCAGCCTTCGATCCGGTCCACTGCGGATACCATTTCAGAATTCCGACCTTCAGCAATCTTTTCTCCTCTCTTCTATACTTCCCCGGGAAATGAGCGGAATGCCTCAAATGGCGCACCCGGCGCCGCCTATTGGCAGAACAGGTGCGACTACCGGATAGATGCTCTGCTGGATACGATGCTGAATGAACTTTCGGCTTCCGACCGGATTACTTATACCAACAATAGTCATGATTCCTTGTCATTTTTATGGGTCCAGCTCGATCAGAATATATACAAACCGGATGCGCGATCAAATTTTACAAATGATTCAATTGCCAGGGGCCATACCACCGGCTATACCATAGATGCTGTTTCCATTCAATACGGTAACCATTTGGAAAAGCCGGAATTTATAATTACAGATACCCGGATGCAGGTGCGGCTTGCACATAAGCTGGCACCCGGGGGCGGCCAGTTGAAATTGTTGATTCATTATCACTATACGGTCCCCGGACCAATCGGGAACCGCACAGATTATTTAGATACAAAAAACGGGAAGATCTATGAGATAGCCCAATGGTTTCCGCGCATGTGTGTGTATGACGCGCATGTTGGGTGGAATACGCTGCCATTTTTGGGAAGTGGCGAATTCTTTCTGGATTATGGAAATATCGATTATCGAATCACTGTTCCCTGGAATATGATCGTTGCCGGTTCCGGCCAGTTGATGAACCCCATGGAAGTATTGACCCCGCTTCAGTTTCAAAGGCTGGAGGCAGCAAAAAAAAGCGATCAGACCATTATGATCCGGTCCCCTCAGGAAATAAATGATCCACGATCAAGACCCAAACAACAGGGCAGGCTGACCTGGCATTTCAGCATGACCGGCACCCGCGACGTAGCTTTCGGAGCGAGCAGTTCCTATATATGGGATGCTGCCGCCGTGAACCTTCCCGGTGGTAAAAAATGCCTGGCCATGTCAGTCTATCCCATAGAGAGCGAAGGGCATGATGCCTGGGGGCGAGCCACGGAATATTTAAAGGCTTCGATAGAGTATTTTTCCAGGCAATGGTTCGTTTATCCGTACCCGGTAGCCGTGAATGAGGCAGGCCTTGCCGGCGGCATGGAATACCCCGGAATTGTATTTGACGGATGGAAAGACAAGGGCAAGGACCTTTTTGGAGTGACTACACACGAAATCGGGCATAACTGGTTCCCAATGATCGTGGGCACCGATGAACGGCGCTTTGCCTGGATGGATGAAGGGTTCAACACATTTATTGATGTCTATGCTACGGATGAATTTCATCAGGGGGAATATGCTCCAAAGAGGGATCCAGAGTATGCGCCGAATGGAGGAAATCCGGCTGCAGAGATAGTGCAAACGCTTGGCGATCCGGAAGCCCCTGTGATCATGACCGCCCCGGATGCAATCGCCGAACCAAGCCGCCATCCCATAACTTATTTCAAGACTGCCTTCGGGCTGGTGCTGCTAAGAGAACAAATCCTCGGAAAGGACCGGTTTGATTACGCATTCAAAAAATACATTCAGTCCTGGTGTTACAAGCATCCGCAGCCGGATGATTTTTTCAGAACCATGGAAAATGCAGCAGGCGAAGACCTCTCCTGGTTCTGGAAAGAATGGTTTTTTCATAACTGGGCATTCGATCTGGCGGTGGTAAGTGTGAAATATACCGGTAATGACTATGCACAGGGCGTGGATATCCGCATGGTCAATAAAAAACAAATGGCATTGCCCTGCATCCTGGAACTGAAATTTACAAATGGCAGCAAACGGCGCATGATCATCCCGATTGAGGCCTGGTTCCATAGAAAGGAAATCAGCTTTCACGCCGATCTCAGTTCAGCCCTTGCATCGGTAACCCTCGATCCGGACGAGGCCTTGCCAGATTGTAATAGAGGGAATAATGTTTTTACTTTGATTAATTGAGAATGGGAGTATCAATACCAGTCAATTTAAATGCTAAAACCGGACATTTTTCAAAATAAAATCTTTTTCAAGTTATTGAGAACCATAGTCTTTTGTTTTGGCACGTTTTTGCCTTAAATAAAGGCTGACCTGCTTTTATCATGATCAAAAACTATCTCAAAACAGCATTAAGAAGCATTAAATATCACAAGTCTTTCTCCTTGTTGAATATTTTGGGGCTTAGTATTGGAATGTGCTGCAGTATCCTGATCTTTTTATGGGTTGCAGATGAATTGAACTATGATCAATTCAATGCGAATGCAAAAGCCATATACAGGATAACTTCCAATGTAACCGGTTCAAAAGCTGCGGTGATACCAGTGCCCATGGGGACTGTGATAAAGAATGCAATCCCGGAGATAATAAATGTAACAAGGCTGAAGGCCACAGGTGCTATATTTACTGTAAATAACAGGAAGTTTGAACAAAAAAATGGGCTTTATGCTGATACAAACTTTCTACGCATTTTTAGTTATCCTCTGATAAATGGCACCATGGCCAATGCGCTCTCATCGCCAGGGTTGATTGTGATAACAGAATCTCTCGCAAGAAAATATTTTGGCACTACAGATGCCATTGGCAAAACAATACGGGAGGACAATGATATTAAAACGAACAGCCTGACCGTTTCGGGCGTATTGAAAGATATCCCTGCTAATTCGCACTTACAGTTTGATTTTTTACTCCCGATAGAACTTTACGAAAAACATATTGATTACGATGGGTCCTGGGGAAACTTTGACATGTACACGTATGTACAAATGGATAAAAGTTTCCGGGCTTCAGATCACCAAATTGCCAAAATCAATAAGGCACTCTTCAACCTATTCTCTGAGAACAATAAGGAAAATAGCAAGGGTGAATTTAACATGCAACCACTAACTGATATACATTTGCGTTCCGGCCATTTATTGCTGGATGTGAACGGACAGGGCAGTATAGAATTCGTCCGAATTTTTTCTCTGATCGCCCTTTTTATTATCATTATTGCCTGCATTAATTTTATGAATTTGTCCACAGCTATGTCGGGCCAAAGAGCAAAGGAAGTTGGGCTCCGCAAAACAATTGGCGCATTACGAAGCCATCTGATTGGACAATTTTTAGGGGAATCTGTTTTATTATCTTTTATTTCATTGTTTGTTGGCTTTGCCATGGCCAGTTTGCTGTTGCCCTTTTTCAACCAGCTGACTGCAAAAGATATTTCTTTCAGTTTATTAGATCTAAAAACCAATATTGCGCTTTTAGGCACTCCTCTGGTTGTAGGCCTTCTTTCAGGTTCCTATCCCGCATTATACCTATCCTCTTTTAGGCCAATAAAAGTATTAAAAGGGATTAAATCATTACCCGGGCAAAAATCATTTTTCAGAAACGGGTTGGTTGTTGTTCAGTTCAGTATTTCCATTATCCTCATCATCAGCACGCTGGTAATTTATGACCAGCTCCGGTTCATAAGGACACGCGATATTGGCTTCAATAAAGAAAATCTGATGTATATAAAAATGCCTCAGATAGGCGATCTGGGGAATAATTACCAGGCCCTGAAATCCACATTGAGCGAATATCCAGGCATTACAGAATATTCTATCATTAATTATCTGCCGACAAACCTCAGCACAGGCACTACCGATGTGATATGGCCGGGCAAGGACCCTCATTTACAAATTGTGTTCCCGCATTTGGGAGTGGATGAAAACTTTGCAAAGACTTTCGGCATGCACGTTATAGCCGGTAGGTTTTTTGCAAAAGATTTTCAGGGCGACAGAAACAATTATGTGGTAAATGAAACAGCCCTGAGGATAATGCAAATGGACATGGCCTCCGCAATCGGGAAGCCATTAAGCGTTAATGGCAGAAAGGGCTATATCATAGGTGTGGTGAGAGATTTTAATTTCAAGCCTGTTCATCAGGCTGTAGAACCGCTTGTATTGAAATATAATGGCTCAGGGGGCAACTTAGTAATCAGGACAACTCCCGAGAAGATGAAAGGCATTTTAGCCCAGATTAAAAAAGTTTTCAGGAATGTATACGCAGATTATCCTTTCTCTTATGGCTTTGTAGATGAAGAACTGTCTACACTTTATTTTTCAGAGCAACAGATGGGCAAGCTGTTTGGCGTGTTCACCGCGCTTTCTGTCGTTATATCCTGCCTTGGCTTGTTCGGGCTGGCTGCATATGCTGCGCAGAAAAGGATCAAGGAGATCGGTGTGCGAAAAGTGTTGGGGGCAAGTGTTACAGGTATTGTAAAGATGCTTTCAAAGGATTTCCTGAAACCTATTCTAATTAGTGTTGCCATCGCGTTTCCTGCAGCCCGGTGGATAATGGGCAAATGGCTGCAGGGATTTGCATATAGGGTTGGTATTGGATGGAAGGTATTTGCCCTGGCAGGCGTTCTTGCTTTAATGATTGCTTTTATTACTGTCAGTTTCCAGGCAATAAGGGCAGCAGTGGCCAATCCGGTGAAGAGTCTGAGAACTGAATAAAATAGCTCTTAACTATTGCCCATTGTCCATTGTCAATAAATATTCAGGTGCCTGAATAATTGATTTATCAGGCACCTGAATACGTTAAGTAAATCCGTAAAAAGGTTTGAGATCAGCAGCCATAAAGCTGCTGAAGAAGAGTAAGCGTTTTAATAACGGTTACGGTCGCGGTTATAACCACCGCCGCCGCTCCGATTACCACCACCGCCACCGCCGCGATAACCACCACCGCCGCCGCCAGGATTTTTATCCTCAGCAACTTTTACGGTAAGCGTTCTTCCTTCCAGGCTGGTGCCGTCAAGGGCCTTAATGGCTTTTTCAGCTTCTTCATTACTGGCGAACTCCACAAAACCAAAACCGCGGCTCTTATGGGTCTCTCTGTCTAAAATAACTTTTGCAGAACCTACTGTTCCATAAGGTTCAAAAATTTCCTGCAATTCCTGGTCACTAACAGCGAAAGGCAGACCGGCTACAAATATTTTCATTCCAATACAATTTAATAGGCGACAATATAGCACATTAGTTCTGATCGCTCATCCATTACAGGGTTTTTTTTTCATTATTAAGGCCTTTTACCAAAATAAAGGCTATCCGGCCACGCCAAAAGGCTAAATCGGGCGATTTTTGCCCATCCAGGTGGGGTGAGTCCGGTTGACAGTTGACGGTTGACGGTTGACGGCCTTTAATTGCGAATTTGCACTGGAATTCTGTCAACCGTCAACTATCAACTATATCATCGGCTAATAATTACGAAAACGAAAAAACCCCCAAGGATTAGTCAGGGGCTTTTCAGAGAACTTGAATTTAAGGTTTTCGCTAGGACGGTGAAAATGAACTCAAGTGGTTTTTCGGATATTCGGTTGTTTCAGTGATATTGGATAAGTCAAAACTAGTTGTTTGATGAATGCAGGCCAAGCGAGGAACCCCTCAATTTTAGATCGTAGTTTTACGATTCCGGGTCTAAATTCCATTGTAGATGAAAGTATTTCTGATCCTTTTTCAGTTATTTATTCTTTCCACCTGCCTTGCTCAAACCGCTAACCTGCCCTTTTTTGGAGCGGCCAATCCACTCGTAAAATATACCGGCAGAATTGATTTTTCGGATCCCGCAAAACCGCGTTTCTGGAATCCCGGAACTTACGTCACCGTAAGATTCAGGGGAACTTCCTGCGATATCATGATCAATGATGAAATGCTTTACGGGAAGGATCACAATTACCTTGAAATCAAATTGGATAATCAGCAGCCGCAAAGATTAAAACTAAAAGAAAAAGAGAATAGAATTATAGTTGGCTACCATTTGAGCAATACCGTTCACCATCTCGTCATCGTGAAGAATACAGAAGCCAGCATCGGATATCTGGAATTTGTCGGATTGCGTTGCAGCAAATTATTACCCGTAACACTCCCATCAAGGAAGATAGAATGCATCGGTAATTCGATCACTTGCGGAACCGGGAGTGATACATCGGTCTTTCCATGCGGCAAAGGGGAATGGTACGACCAGCACAATGCCTACCTGAGTTACGGTCCGCGAACAGCCCGCGCGTTGAACGCACAATATCAATTAACCGCCGTTTCGGGTATTGGACTCATTCACAGTTGCTGCGATATGGATATCCTGATGCCGCAGGTATTTGATAAGGTCAGCACCAGGGATAATAAAATTGCCTGGGATTTTAATAAATATCAACCAGACCTCGTTACGATCTGCCTGGGGCAGAATGACGGGCAACAGGACTCAACCGTATTTTGTAAAACCTATGCCGGTTTCATTGCCACTATCAGAAAGGATTATCCACATACAGAAATTATCTTGCTTACTAGTCCGATGGGGGATGAATTCCTGAAAAAACTAATGATAAAATATCTTGGCTCCATAGTGAAATATGAAAACCTGCACGGGGATTCCCGTGTTCATTTATTTGCCTTCTCCAAAAGATACCACGGCGGATGTGGTGGTCATCCGACATCTGCAGAACAGAAGAAAATTGCGGAAGAGCTAACGGCTTATTTAAGAAAGCTGATGAATTGGTAAGGAACTATTTGATATGGGCCCTGAGCATCCAGGCTGTCTTTTCATGTTTTTCCATAAGACCGGTCACGTAATCGCTGGTGCCTGCATCTTTATGTGCATCTGCAAATTCATTCACATTACCACGGATGAATTCAATGATGCTTTCATGGTCTTCCAGCAGGTTTTTAATGAGGCTGGAACTGGTATTGCCGCCCTTTATTTTTTCAGTCAGGTGGGTGAGCTCAAGGAAATCCCTTAATGTCGCTGGCGCGTAATGACCCAGCTGCCTGATGCGTTCAGCAACGCTGTCCACTATTTCCGCCGATTGTTCATACAGTTCCTCAAAGTATAAATGCACGGAGTGGAAGTCAGGCCCTTCAATATTCCAGTGTGCATTCAGTGTTTTAGTATACAGAATGAACTCATCAGCCAGTAATTTTGCCAATTGTTCAGCAACTGTCTTTCTGTTCCCATCGGAAATTCCAATACTTGTTTTCATTGTTGTGATTTTTATTAGCGGCCGGGTCCGCAAAATTACCGGATAAATTGAAAACAAGACAAAATTAATATTGAATTAACTTTGCCTCCTGGCAACTATGGAGGAATCATTTAATATTACAGTTTCGCATAATGGAATTGAAAAAGAGCTGGCGGGGAAGCTCCGGATCAGCGCCTATACACATCAATTCCTTTTTCATATTGATGATTCGGAAATCGTTTTGGAAAGGGATGATGAAGGAAACTTCCGGGCAATTCAAATAAGCGCTTTCCCGGAAAAAACAAATAATATCGATCCTTCCCTGGTTCGGGCCCTGATTAAGGAAATGGAAATCATAATGAATGAATGAATGAATGACAGGTTCTCCCAGACGAAAGGCCGGTGGATTTTGACGGATACTTAATGAACGAATCACAATAATCTTATCATGGAAGAGCAAACCTCAGAATTTCCTGTGTATACCGATGTGGAAGCCGTATTCAAACAAAGAAAGACCACCGATGATAGAATTCAGATGATGGCCAGTTGCACGGTGAACGGCAAGCCCGGGCGCAGTGTTTGGATCGAAGTGCCTACTGTATTATACAATGGGTACAAAGGCAAGGTTCGCATCATTGAATTCAATATTAAAAGCGGAATGCTTGAAGTGCTGAAAGTGCAAAAAATCTGATACTACTCCTGTTAGATCAGGCGGGAACCCGCTGACCTGGGTCATTGCAAGTCAGGGTATCAGTGCATCAATTTTTTTTGCCAGCTTGCGATCTTTGTCTGTAACGGTATTTCCGGCATCGTGGGTAGACAGCCAAAACTCCACCTTATTGTATTCGTTGGTCCACAGGGGATGATGATCCATCTTTTCTGCCTCCAGGGCAACACGCGTCATAAAAGCAAATGCTTCGGAAAAGTCTTTGAACTTAAATTCTTTGTGCAGTTTTTTGTCTGATTCTTCCCACATAGGATCAATTTTAATTTAATAAATTTTTTAGCCTTCATTTCCTGTTCTGTTGGATCTCCGCAAAAAGGATGCCCCGCCTAGTCCCTTCTGAATCTCTGCCTCCCTTTGACCATGATTTCATAGCCTTTCCGTTTAAGGGAGATTGTTCGCTGATCTTCGTTTGCATGGCGGTGTTTTCTATAAGCGGCAAAGATGAGTGAGGGAGTGATCAGGCCAAGTACCTGCTTCTTGTTATCTTTTGAAACAACGGGCATTAATTCCGTTTTGTATCTGTCCATCAGATCTATCGCAAGGCTCATGCGCGTTTCGGGATAAACATAAAATCGCATGGGGTCTGTTCGCTGAAATTTCGAAAGATCATCATTCATCACTTCCGAAACATGCATGCTTTGCAAGACATCCGGCTCGTAATTTTCAGGAGTGATCACGCCACGGCGATTTATTTTTTCAGTCATGATTGTACTTTTCATCATGAAAAATGAAATAAAATAAGAAGCCGTGCATGCGCCGAGCAAGGGCAATAAACCATGAGGCTGTTGAGTGGTCTCAAATGCAAAAACAATGGAGGTCAGCAGGGCCCGGGCAGATCCGGCGAACATTGCCGCCATTCCGATAAGCGCGCAGGTAGGAAGATTAATATTGGCGTGGGGGAATAATTTCAATACAACTATTCCCAATAGCAATCCGGTGCCCCCGCCAATGGTCAGCAGGGGTGCCAGCGTTCCACCGGATGTTCCGCTGCCAAGAGATACGGCCCAGGAGATGAACTTAAGCAGGCTGAGTGCGATGATCAGCGGCAGCGCAGGGGATCCTGTGAGTAAGTTCGAAATATTATAATATCCAACACCCATCGTGTTCGGCGCAAAATAACCAATTACTCCAACAGCCACCGCACCGATCGCGGGCCACCACATCCAATGGATTGGGGACTTTTCAAAAAGGTCCTCAATCCAGTAAACACTTTTGGTTATGAATGCTGCTATGACTCCAATGATTGCTCCCAGCACCACATAAATGATAAGGGCCTGATAAGATGGTTCCGGAATATTAGGCATGCCAAAGACCGGGTTGGTTCCAAAGAGGAACAAATGCATTGCAGCGCCTGTTGCGCAGGCCAGGGCGACGGGGATCATGGACCGGGGAGAAAATTCAAATAACAATAATTCCACTGCAAGCAAAACGGAGGAGATCGGTGTGCCGAAAATTGCTGCCATGCCGGCGGTAGCTCCAGCAGTCAGCATAACTTTCCGCTCGTTGGGTGTGATATGCATCAGCTGGCCGGTAAGAGACCCGAATGCACCGCCAGTAGATATAATGGGTCCTTCCGCCCCAAACGGTCCACCAGTGCCAATCGAAAATGCTGCTGAAATCGGCTTGAGCAGGGTAACCATGGGTTTGATACGGCTCTTATTGGTGAGGACCTGTTCCATGGCTTCGGGAATACCGTGTCCCCGGATGGCTTTTGATCCAACCCTGGCCATGATCCCAACGAGCAGTCCTCCGATCACAGGCACAATAATCACCCAATGACCAAGATGATTGCCGGCGGGGCTTGCATCCTGAAGCGAAACCCTTCCATAGAAAGATATATTTGTAATCAGGTTGATCAGCGCAACCATAATTTTTGCAATGAATCCAATCACAATGGCATTGAAAACGACCTGTATGCTGATAAAAAACAACCTGGTGCTGACATTCGGATTTACCGATGCATCTTCCTCTTCAAGATCCAGGGAAGGCGCGATAGGAATACTTTTTTCCGAGGGAACATCATCACGGCGCATGAAAAACTCAAATTTTTTGCAAAAGTATTGCGTTGAGCTTAAATCTCCGCTATTTTAATTTAATTAAATACTGCCTTCGCAGGACATGCGGTATTATCATTACCTGGCGGCGGCAGATTTTATCGGCATAATTGAAACCGCTGCTCCTCCCCCGCTGGCGAGACGCAGTAATAAATGGCTCGTATGGTCTACTGTAATTTTTTTGATCGTATATGCTTCAGGATTCTGCTGCCAGTCAGCATTTTCCGCATCCCCATAAACGGTTGCTATATATTTTCTCCCTTTGTCGAGAAATGAAAGATCTGCGCTCATGTCCCTTTTGCGCTCGTTCGTAATGACGCCGATAAACCAGTTATCACTTCCTTTTTGTTTTCTTGCGATGGCAATATAATCTCCGGGTTCGGCTGCCAGAATTTTGGTATCGTCCCAATCTACAGGTACATCACGGATAAATTGGAAGGCATCCATATGCGCCTCATAATTTTCTGGCAGATCGGCCACCATTTGAACCGGACTATAAATGGTTATATAAAGAGCAAGTTGTTTGGCCAGGGTCGTGTGTATTCTTCTGCTTGTATCAGAGGAATAATGTGTTAATTTAAATATCCCGGGCGTATAATCCATCGGGCCTCCCATCAGCCGGGTAAACGGAAGTATGGTTTCATGTTCGGGCGTATTGCCCTTGCTGAAAGCATTGTACTCATTTCCGCGCGCAGCTTCGCAGGCCATCCAGTTCGGATAGGTTCTTTGCAAACCTGTCGGCCTCACTGGTTCATGTGCATCCAGCATCACATGATAGTAGGCTGCTTTTTCTGCAACACGCTGGTAATGATTCACCATCCATTGACCGTCGTGATGTTCCCCTCTTGGAATGATCCTGCCCACGTATCCTGTTTTCACCGCATGATATCCGTGATTAATCATAAAACGAAACGCCGTATCCATCTGTCTTTCGTAATTTGTTGCTGAGCCTGAGGTTTCATTGTGCATGATCAGCTGTACAGCTTTGGATGCGGCATATGCCTGTAACTCCTGCACATCAAAATCTGGGTAAGGCGTAACAAAGTCAAATACATTCTCTTTCCAGTTTCCAAACCAATCTTCCCATCCCTTATCCCATCCTTCCACCAGCACGGCCGGAATCCCATTGGCAGCTGCAAAGTCGATATATCTTTTTACATTGACTGTATTGGCCCCATGGCGGTGATTGGGAATAAGTTTGCCTGCCGCATCGGTGCTGTCGGGATAGTCCGAATAGTTCCAGCCACTTTTCCCCGTTTGCATTTCCCACCATACGCCTACAAATTTCATGGGTTTGATCCAGGACGTATTACCGATGCTGTTGGGCTCATTCAGGTTAAGAATGATCCTGGATGAAAGAATATCAGCCGCATTATCGCTGACGATAATCGTTCTCCACGGAGTGGCGAAGGGCGCATGCAAATATGCCTTGTTGCCAAATGCATCCGGAACAAGACTGGAAGTTAGTTTATATGTAGTCCGGTCAACATGAAGTTGCATGGCAGGATAATTGACGAGGGCCGCTTCGTGTATATTAATATACAATCCATCTGTTGACTTCATCATCAACGGAGTCTGGACCGCATAGCGGTCCGGCGCGACCCGCACAGCAATCGCCGTGCTGTTATCAACTATATTCTTATTATCCACCCCACTGATGGAAGAGGTGCTGTAAGAATATTCATTCGTATCATAATCCCCCGGAATCCAAAACACTTTATGGTCGCCGGTCAAACTGAATTGTGTTTCTTCATCTGTTACTATAAAATATTTCAGCTCCGCCTGTTTTGGAAAATAATATCTAAATCCCACGCCGTCTTCAAAAGCACGAAATATGATATCGAGTAACCGATTGCTGTTCTTTTGTTTTAGATGAACGGTAAGTTGTTCGTAATGATCCCGGATTGAATGAACTTCTCCCCAAACAGGATTCCAGGTATCGTCATGCGAAATCCTTTCGGAACCCAGCAGCACAAAGCCGGCATCAAAAGCATCCTGATTCGACAATATAAATCCCATTTGGGATGGACGGATGACCTTTTTGTTGCCATAGGATAGATCGTAAGCAGGCTTTCCATTTTCGTCCAGCATGAAATTCACAGTCACTGCTTTCATGGTTACGGATAGATTTTGATTACCCTGACTCCTGACCTGCCAAAAAGAGAACAGACCCGCTAAAAGAATTGCTGATATTTTTAAGTTCATGGCCCGGGAAGTTGTTCGGTCGAAGGTAATCAGGAATAGCGAATGGAAATCATACTGTCAACACCTGTCTGAGCTAATTTATTTTCAGCTATGCGTTCCCGGCTGGCTTAAGATTTGAGATATTTATTTAAATAAAAGAAATGAGCAAGACATTACTCACCCTATTACTTGGAATCGGCATTGGGATTCTCATCGCTCCTGCGAAAGGTTCGGAAACCTGGGAAAAATTAATGGGTTGTCTGGATGACATAAAGGAAAAGCTGGAAGGAGAGGCTGATGATCTGGCTGATCGCGCAGAAGATCTGGCAAAAGGGAAATAAGATCCTCCGGGATTCTGCAGATCAAATAAACCTCCAGTAACTATAGATCTGATTGAGCGGAAGATTCGTATCCGGCCAGTGATCCATATCAAAACCCGGAGCTTGTTCCAGCACTTCCCTGGGTTGATCGAAAATAAATAACTTTCTGTCTGCGTCCACGCGGATTAATCTGAATGGGATCGCAAAATATTTTACCCCGATGCCAAGAAAGCCGCCGAATTCAACTACGAGATAATCGATCTTACCAGTCTGGATGTCCAGCATGATATCCTTTATCTCACCAAGGTGTTCATCTTTTCCGTTTCGCACTTTATCCCCGATAATGGAAGATGCCGTTAAATACCTTAATGGAAGGTTTGGATAAAGCCCGCCTTCATTAGTTCCGGTAAGATTATCGTTTTGTGTTTTGTCCATGATTGTCAATTATTATTGCTTTAAAACTTATGCCAGGGACTTTCGTGCTTCAGCTGATACTAATCGAAAGCAAAAAAACTGCTTCGGATTTTGCGGTTAAACTATGCGGAATCCTTTCATGCAGCACGACAGCCTGTCCCTTTTTCAAATCAATGGATTGCGTGTCCGTTTGAAAAAAAATTCCTCCTTCAAGAACCTGCAGATGGATAATTCCCGGCGCAGTGTGCCGGGCCATTTGGGCTCCGGGATGCAGAGCAATCAGCAAGAGCCGTAAATGATCTGACTTGAAAATGGTGATTGCATTGCGATCGCTTTCCTTCCAGGATGATTCCTTTTTGATTTCCCTGATATAGTCCGGAAGATCAATAGTAACCATCGCAGCATCGATTGTGCGTTCTCCTTCCGGACGCAGGGGTGTGGATTCGCTTGATTTTTCCTTCATATGCTTTTGTTTTTGCCGGGTTTTGCCAGCCTCACGCTATGATCTAATAAAAAATTCGTGCCTCATTTGGCTACAGTTGGGATAAAATTTCCACAACAGGGAAAAATTAAGGGAGCTTAAACTAGGAAGACCGTAAAAGTACAGGGAAAAGGTCTTTAGAGTTGGAAACATAAATGATTGATTAACAAATATAAATAAATATTATAATTATATGATATATTGATATACTTTATACTGGTACATAGCTTGTTTCATTAAACATGGTTTTTCATAGGATATTGGATTTTAAACCGGGCTGGATTTCTATCCTGGCCCTTTTTTTATAGTCATACTCATAATTATATTTGCAGTATGAAAAAAATCAAATTCATCCCGGCTATCTTAATTGTGATCGGACTTATTGCCTGCTCCAATTCCGTCCTTGCTCAATCTTATCGTAACAATCATGGTGAACTTAATCCGGTACAAGTAGGGACCACGGTCGTCAATCTTGGCCTCGGCGTTGGCGCCGATTACCGGGGCGACAACTATGGTACGGGCTTCGGATTTAAAGTTTCTGCCGAATGGGGACTCTGGCAGGCCGGCCCGGGCGTGATCACCTTAGGACCTGAGGCAGGCGGCTCATTTTCCAATGGGGGATACAATTTTGGCTCTGGTTATCGGGCAAGCACTTTTATTATAGCAGCCAGATCTGCCTGGCATTATGGTTGGCAGGTTCCAGGTCTGGATACTTACGGCGGAATATCTGGCGGAATAGGGTTTCATCACTGGGGATACAATGACAACACTTACGGTAATAATAGTTATAACCAGGTAATACCGGTGTTCGGAGGATTCGTCGGCGCTTCTTATTTTGTTTCACCCCAGTTCGGGTTCAACGCCGAAGCCGGTTATGATATTACGAACTTTCAGGTGGGGATAGTATTGAAGGTTAAATAATAGATTCATTTTTTAATTGTTGATGGTTGATGGTTGATGGTTAATGGAAATCAGGTACGGATTCGCCCATAAAGTCCATCAACCATCAACTGTCAACCGTCAACAATTAATTAGTTTTCCCCGCAGCACTACCACCACCATCCTTTTTTCCAAACAAATTCTGCATTATCTTATCAGCATCGGGAAAATGCGTCTTTAATGCTTCACTGCCTTTCGATTTCAATTCTGTAAAATAGTCTTTGGCCTTGTCTGCCGCATTTTCTGCTTCATCCTTAAACTGGTGTGCTTTGTCCTTCAGGCTTGCGGCTAATTTTTCTTTTTCTTCAGGCGTCATGGTCATATATTTATGAGCTGCCAGGCCCGCGGCTGCACCCAAAAGAAAGGTGGCAATATTTTTAGCATCGACTCCCATAAAATAAAATTTCAGCAAAGTTAAAGAAAGGCCCGCAAATGAATTGCGGGCGCTTTCTAATTGCTACCATTGACATACTGCTTACCGGTTATATCCCGGATTTTGTTTCAGAAAAACAGTTCCAGCCAAATTCTTTCCCCTTAGCCGCATCATGCGTGATCAATTCACTTTACTGGTACCCGGGGTTCTGCTTCAGGTATATTTTCCCGGTGGCATTTTCAGCGTCTAATTCATTCTGAGGTATGGCGAAATATTCATTGACCCCTTTCGTAAATTGAGCCGTATTGTTTACTAAATAAAATGAATGCCTGTTTTTTTCAACCGAAACATAAGCGTTCAACGTAGCAGCCATTGACCCGGTTCCGTTATCATATCTTGCCAGGTCGAAGAAACGGTGGCCTTCAATCGCGAGTTCCAACCTTCTTTCCATTTGAATCGCATTTATTGCATAAGCTTGCCCCTGAGAAGTAAAAGCACCAGCAGGATACTGACTCACTTTATAATTATCAGCCGGCGTTGTTTGTGGCGTATACATGCTGTGGGCCGCATCATAAGTGGCATTCAAATAGACATACCCAACAGGATTGGCAGCTCTTTGCCGAACCATATTTACGTAGGTTTCAGCCTGGTCCAGACTACCAATTTGCGCCTCGCATTCAGCATCCCATAACAAAACATCTGCAAAACGGCAAAGATTTACATTATTCGCATCCACTTCGGCGGCGCCCCAGAATACAGTTTCCGTAGAAGAATATGTTCCCTGCTGACTTAGGGCGTAGCCGTTCTTTTTGGGGACAAAAAATCCATCATTTGTCTGGTCGCGAATCCAGGTGGTATCGATGATGCCCCAGTCAAAATAAGGTTTGCCCGGCCTGCCGACGGCCCAGTCAAGGCGTGGATCCACCGTTCCCGTCCAGGGGCTGGTGCTGGCACTCACCAGGGGGGCGTTGTTAAAACTTCCATCCAAAAAAGGGAGCCCGTTTGCGTCGGTCTTATAAGCTTGTACGAGGTTCCATGATGGATTGTCAAACCCGCAACAGCCAGGTCCGTGATTATAAGGAAAATTCAGTTCATCGCCAGTGTCCCCATTTCCCCCGTTAGTCGCAATGGACGAGCCGTCGTTCACCGAAGTCTGGCAGGCAAAAACGCTTTCTGAGCCATTTTTTTGAGCAGGATTAAAATTGCTTTCATAAATGGGCTCAAGTGCATAATGTGTCCCATTAGAAGTTGTGCCCGTAGTAATTATCTGATCCAACAATGGTTTTGCATCGGAGTACTTGTGCTCAAACATATATGCTTTCGCCAGAAAAGCCATAGCTGCCCATTTATTTACCCTTCCGATATTGGGTTGTGTGCCCGGCAAATTGGCTACGGCATAACTTAGATCCGCTTCTATTTTTGGCCATATATCTATAAAACTGCCGGCGGCGTAATTGGGAACGCTCAGATTTCCATTTACGTAGGAGATGCTCTCGTCTACGTAAGGGAAATTGTTCCACATTTTTTTTCCTTCCAGATGGTAAAAGCCGCGCAGGAACCTGGCTTCTGCCACATATTCAACCGTATCCGCCGGCGAAATCGAAGGAGAAAGGCGAAGCGTGCGGATGACATCATTTGCCCGTTGAATACCAGAGTACAGGATTACCCATTTCTCATCCAGATAAGAACTGGTGCCGGCCTGTGCCAATGACCATGTGAGGATCGGTATGGCATCGGGCTGGTCTGAGGGAGTAGAACCTTTATATGCATCGTCAGCGGCCTCATTACCGTAAACATAATTTGAGGCTCCGCTTCCATTTCCAAGATTCTGACCAGGCACATTTTCACCCGACAAAAGAGCATACGCTCCGATCAGCAATCCCTGAACGCCAGAATTATTATTAACATTTGAAGCGAGCAGGGATCCCTGCGGTTGCAGATTTAATTTATTGCTGCAGGCATAAATGATCAATGCACTAACCACACATACGGCAGGTATTTTCCACTTTAATAAATTTCTCATATAAATCTGATTTTATAAAATGAATTAATGTATAGTAAGATTTACACCCACATTATATGTTATTTGATTATTCGGGTACACACCACCATCAATGCCAAATACTGTATTGCTGCCTGGATTTAGTTCCGGATCCAATCCTGAATATTTGGTGACCGTAAACAGATTCAGCGCCTGAATATATATCCTAAGTTTATCAAAACGCAAACGCTTCAGTGCACTGGAAACAACGGTGTATCCGATTGTAAGGTTTCTGCAACGGAGAAAAGAACCACTTTCCATTGTATAAGAATTGAATACGCCTGAATTGCTGAAATTGGCACTCTGTTCAAGCATCGGGACATCCGTTCCGGGATTCGCTACATGAGCCGAAGAATCATTAATGCTTGTTGGCTGTCCGTTTGAACCAATAAGCCTTGCTGAATTGAGAGCCACATTCTTGCTTATCTGGTTACCAAAACCCTGGGGAAAATCGGTTGACCCTTTAACCGAATTCAGAATTTCATTGCCTACAGATGCGTACAGGAACATGTAGAGATCAAAGTTTTTGTAATCCAACGAAATATTCAGACCCGCACTGAATTTTGGATTTGGATTGCCAAAAAATGTCCTGTCGTTATTATCAATCACTCCATCGTGGTTCACATCCGCGTACTTAAATCTGCCAGGGGCCGCGTCCTGCTGCTTTGGAGAACTCTTTACATCAGCATAGCTTTGGAACAATCCGATAACCTTGTACCCAAAGAATTCACCAAGAGGTTGCCCCGGTTGTATCCTTGAAGTGACAGTTTGCGCACCGGTGGGTTGATCTATGTAAAGGGTTCCGGCAGGGAGACTCACGACCTTATTGTTATATGATGTAAACGTACCGGTCAGGTCAAACCTGAGATCCGAATGGATATATCCGTGATAGGCAAGTGACATATCAATTCCCGTATTTTGAACATTGCCCGAATTGAGAAATGGATCCAGCGTTGCTCCATTGATTCCGGGAACTTTCGGCACGAATAGCAGGCCGCTGATCAGTTTCTTATACCAGTCAAAACTGAAATCAATTTTGTTTTTTATGATTGTTGCGTCAAACCCGATATTGGTCAGGATATCCTGCTCCCAGGTTGTATTGGGATTGCCATACTGGCTGACATAAAGCCCTGCTACCGGGTTATTACTCGTACCATTGATATCATAATAGGACTGGTTGACCACCTGGCCATACAAAGTGTATGCATTCGTAGGGTTGATATTGCTGATTGATCCTAATTTTCCCCAACCACCACGTATTTTCAGTTCATCAATCCAATCTATATTTTTCATGAAATTTTCCTGCGAAATTCTCCAACCTCCTGTAATGGACGGGAAATTGCCATATCGCTGGGCCGGAACGAATACAGAAGAACCGTCTCTGCGAATGGTGGCGCTCAAAAGATATTTCCCATCATAATTATAATCCAGCCTGCCAAAGAGCGAAAAAATAGCCAGCTGGTATGGGGTGACTATACCATTATCTCCAACAATACTTGAATTATTGGTTTGGGTGGAGGCCTGTCCGAAATTCAGGGTCCACAGGTTTGGTGAAACTGTTAAATTGCTTGAATCGGTGATGTAATAATTTCCCCTGGTTGCGTTACTTCCCCTTCCGGTATTATAGATATACTCGGTACCGCCAAGAAGTGAAAGATTGTTTTTACCCCATGTGTTAGTGTACTTTAATGTATTGGTCCAAATCAGGCTGGAGTTCGAACCATAGGTTTCTGTGTACAGGTTGGCTGCCGTATTATTTTCAGCATTTTCATATGGTGTAGTGGCAAACCCATTTAAATAGTAGTTGTCAAAATTTCCGCCCACACTGGTGTGAAAGGTAAAATGTTTCAGAAAATCAGCTTCGGCGAATACATTTCCTATGACCTGGTAATCCTGGTTAACATTATTTGCCTGACGTTCCTGAATTGCTACCGCGTTGGATGCGTTCCCAAGCCCCTGAGAAATCCCACCTGCATAATTGCCCGCGATATCGTGCACCGGGATAATATTTGGAAGCTGAAATGCAGCATTGATGGAATTCGTGCTATTTACACCAGGGGCATTCAGATATCCCGGGTTCGTCTTGTACATTACGTACGCATTTTCCCCTACGCGCACGTGATCATCAGCCAAACTAAAAGTAGAATTGACGCGTACGGAATAACGTTTTAAACTTGTTTCGATCAGGGTGCCATCCTGGTCGAAATAATTAAAGGACATAAAATAGGTTGATTTCCCCGTTCCGCCGCTTACAGAAATATTATGGCTCATGATAAGTGCAGGCTTGAATATATCATTAAACCAATTATTGCCTTGTTGATCAGCCAGCGTAATATGATTGGTGTAGAGGTTATAGTCGGCCAGACTGGTATTCGGGGCACCCTGGGGAGCGCCGGTTGGTGTTATGTAATAGGGTACAACCGGTGTTGCCCCGCTACCATATTGCGGATCAGAGGGTGTGAGCCCGTCATTGAAGGCCTGAGCCCATTTGGCCTGTCCTGTTTGCGTTGGTGTGGCAAGATCCCAGCTCTTACTCAGAGGCCTTTGAGTGCCTACATAAGCATCATAAGAAATCCGCATTCTGCCTACACCCCTCCTTGTAGTAATTACAATTACACCGTTGGATCCGCGCACACCATAGATAGCAGCACTTCCGGCGTCTTTTAGTACCTGTATGGATTCAATATCATTTGAATTGATATCATGCATACTTCCGGGCACGCCGTCAATGAGCACCAGTGGCGCCGAATTTCCTGATGAAGTAATACCCCGGATCTGAACCACAGAAGCTCCTCCAGGCGCACCGGTGGTGAAAACAGTAACACCGGAAGCCTGTCCCTGTAACAAAGCTTCAGTACTTCCCGAAGGTGTCTCTTTCATTTCGCCTACATTAACAACAGCCACCGATCCCGTAATATCCCGCTTTTTTTGGGAAGTATACCCGGTTACGAAAACCTCATTCAGGTCACTGGTAGAAATAGCAAGCTGGATTTCACCGATATCAGTCTTCCCGGCGATTTGTATTTGTGCACTCTCAAATCCAATGGATGAGATTTCAAGTACACTGTTGTTTTTTGGAACTTCTATGCTAAAGGCTCCGGAGGAATCTGTTTGGGTCGCGGTCACTGTTCCTCTTATAAGTACAGTTGCATTAGTTACGGGTTGTTGATTGGTTTTATTAATCACCCTTCCGCTAATTTTTCTTTGGGCAAATACGGCGCATGAAAACAGGAGAAACCCTAAGAGCATGCAGCTGATTTTTTGCAGCCCGGCTATTTTCTTTGGCATAAGCAATCGTTGTTTTAGTTATTATCAAACTGATTCAGATATTCTCAACAAGGAATTAAACTCAGACAATCTAAAATCGAAATAAACCCATCGAAAAACAGGGACCAGCTCTGGTATGCCTGTCAGCGATCTGCAATTATTTATCCGAATTACTCACAAAAGCAATTCGTTTACTATCCGGCGACCAGGATGGCGCGTTCAGCGTTCCCTGCCCGCCAAATAAATAAGCCAACACCCTGGGAGCCCCACCCGATGCAGGCATCAGGCGAAGCATGACATTTTGATAGGATGGATGCGAATTCGGATCTATGTCCGTTGGAAATGAAATAAATACAATCCACTTCCCATCAGGCGAAATGTGCGGAAACCAGTTATGATACTGATCAAAAGTTATTTGCTCCTGTCCGGAACCATCCGGCTTCATCCGCCAGATCTGCATGGTGCCCGTCCTGTTCGCATTGTAATAGATATATTTCCCGTCGGGAGAATATTCCGGACCATCCACATGGCCCTTTGTATTGAACGTGAGTTGTATTTCTTTGCCTCCGTTAATGGATTGCTTATAGAGGTTATAAATCCTGCTCCCGCGCTGGGCTACAAAACAGACTTCCTTATTGTTGGGATTCCAGCCGTGCCAGTAGGAAGGTGTTTGTTCAGTAAGCAGTTTAGGTTCTCCGCCAGTAAGCGGTAAAATATATACAGACGAACCACCTCCGGGCATTCCTTCCCGGGAATTACTTATGGCCAGTGTTTTTCCATCGAATGAAATGCCGTGATCATTATTAATTTTAGCCGCAGTTCCGGTATTTAATTTCTCCGGTATACCACCTTCTGCCGGGATAGTATACAGGGAACCGTGATCATTGAACAATAGTTTTTTCCCATCCGGCATCCAGTTCGGAGCCTCGAATCGTCCCTTTGATTCATAAATGACTTTCCGGTCCCCATCCGCCACATTCATGATCTCCAAACGGCTGCCCATGACCTCCATCGAAGGCGGTTTGACCAATAATGGATTTGGCTGATAGATATTTTCCACGGGATGATCAATCCGTAGGTTCCATACGCGGGCAGAAACCAGGGCATTGGAATCATGTGCGCAAATGTATATGCCAGCCAGCACAGTATCCTTTAAATCAATCAAATCGTGTTTCCCTACAAATTGTAATGGCTCTCCCGGATTTGCCATTCGCATGATCAGGGTCCTGCCCTTCCTTTCCAATTGCATGGTTTGCAATCCCTTTTTCGGATAGAAAATCTCTCCCTGGGGATCCTGCATGAATGCCCCTTTCATTTCTCGCCATTGCAAGGCGATCAAACCATCTATATGCGAGCAGGCATTCATGCTCACAGCGTCTGCGGCCGTAGATTCCCTGACCATCCAACCGATTTTACGGTGACCGACAGCTCCCGCTGTATCACCAGTGAAGGCAAAATCGGCTGTAAGAATGAAATCCCCGCTTATTTTCTTGTAGGCATAGTGAAACTGATCTTCGTTGAACCAGATATTGGCACCGGAACCTTTTATGATGTAGGATTGTGTTGCCTGGTCATACACAGCTGATCCGGCATGTTTCACATAGCCGATATCCTGTTGATTATCAAAAATTCCTACCTGGCCGGTTTGAGAGCGTGAAGAGATACTGCAAAAAATAAGCAGAGCAGTAATGGCGACGGGCAATTTCATATGCAGCGTTTAGTCGCCAAATCTATTCTCGAATCGCGGCTTACCAAGATTTTTTACTACATCAATACCACATCAGCTTCTCAAAAAGATCGATTTTAGCCTGAAATAATACTTCATTATTACATCATGGGATGCCGTGTGCCTTATTTGGAAAATTTCTTTTCGCCCAAAACGATTTGCTGGTTTGATGTATTCCAGCCTTCCAGCTTTAGCAAGGGATTTTTGGATGATAATACAGCGGGGCAGGAAACAGTGACCATTGTTTTCTCTCCCGGTGAAAGAGAAAAATAGTTGGACGACCAGAAACTGGGCATGATCTCCTCCCCGTCTTCCCATAGCTGGGGATTGATGAAAAAAGCCAGCTGACCAGAACTGTTCCGGATCTCAAAAGTCCATTTGTTTTCGGCATGCGATCTTTCTGTTTTCAGCAGTCTGGTTTCCAGCCGCGCCATGGGCATTTGTTTCAGATCCTTAAAGTCATTGCCGGCGCTCAGCCAGTATACGTTGTGGGAAAGGTTTTTGCCCGCGGCGTTGATCAGGTCAAGGGCGACAAAACAGATGCCCTGTGTTTTTTGGAGAATCTGTTTCAGGGAGAGTATTGGCGTGGCCGATTCAGCGGCAAGGCTTGCTTTTAGCGCCTGATTATAAACAGACCTGCCATCCAGCGCAAAAATCTGCACGCGGCAATTCAGATTATTTTGCGGATAATAACTTCGGTTTACCACAGCGACCGATGAATCATCGTAGTTTAGTTGCACGTGCATGGGCTCACAGGCATTCTGGATAAAATAATATCCTGCGTTCGGCTCGAGATACCAGTCATAGATCTGCCATATCACGCTCGGGAAAGCGGCATTAAGCTTCCAAAGCATCACACCACCTGTTTCATTCAATTTATGAGCTGCTGCTTCAAAAATGGCGCGGTATCCGGATGCATTCATCAGCTGCATCTTTATCGAAAAATCCTTCAGGCTCTCCGGTTTTCCAAAACGTTTCACCATATCCTTATAATAAACATCATACTTTCCATTCCCTGAACATGCGTCATGATAACCCCAGGAATTATTCAGCGGATAAGGCAGGGTGCTGTCCGGCACCAGGTCTGGAATTATTTTAATCAGGGAATTATAGGGTGGCTGGGACGGAATTCCGGTCTCATCTTTAAAAACCCAATCCCTTCCCCGGTCAACCAGTTTGTAATACTGCAGCTCACCCACCCAGGAATACGGTCCCCCGCTATATACACCAGCAGGTTGATCGTCGGGCCATGATCCTTTCCACTCCTTCGGTGCTTTTGAAAAACCGGAGGAACAGGGAATGAATGGGCGGGTGCCATCCAGTAGAGCCACATTGTCCCGCATGCCATTATATAATTCTTCGCGTGCGTGGCCCTCGTTGCCGCCGGTCCACACCAGCAGGCTGGGATGATTCCGGATCCTGTAAATTGTATTCACCACATTGTCCAGAAAAACATGGGTTTCCAGCGGCCAGTCAGCCGATCCCTTAAATCCCCCATGGGTGTCGCCGGTAATCCAGAAATCCTGCCATACCAGTAAACCATAGCGGTCGGCCAGCTCATAAAAATTATCCGTTTCTCCTAGGCCACCGCCCCAGATCCTGACCAGGTTTATGTTTGCATTGCGACAAAGATGCAGTTCATAATCGTAGCGAAGGGAGTCCCGGTTCAGCATCATGTCGGGTACCCAGGCGCCGCCCAGCAGGTGAACCCGCCTTCCGTTTACATAAAAATCCCGGCGCACCCAGCCGTTATCGTTTACCGCTTTGGAAGAAACCGTGCGGATGCCGAAAATAAAAGAAGTATCGTCACTCAGCCTTCCGGTCTGCATGAACTGAATCCGGATGCGGTAAAGATTCGGTTGCCCATATCCGTTAGGTGACCATAGTTTTGGCTGATGGATGGTCAGTGCGCGGATTTCGTCCGGCCCCAGGCTGATCTGGCCTGTGCCGGCTGCATTTACGTTAGCTGTCTTCATAAAAGACAGCGATTCACCCTTAAAATTTTCCGGTGAAATGGTAATTTTCAGATTTCCTTCCTGTTTGGTGGCCGCATCATTATCAAGCGTCAGGTGCAAATTGATTTTTGCGACCGAGGTATCCGGAAGACCCGGCAGGTCCGTAATAATTTGCGGGTGGGTAATGATCACGTGACCCGTAGTGCGCAGGAAAACCGGTTGCCAGATACCCATATTTCTATCCCGGACTTCGGGTATCCAGTCCCAGCCCACGGAGCTGAGCATGGTCACGTTTTTGCCGATATCGCCGGTAGGGCCTCCATTTGGATAAAAGTCGCCCAGTGCATCTAGTTGAGGATGTGATGGCAGGCCCGGGTAATCCAGCGGATAGATTTCCACAGCCAGGGCGTTTTCCTTTCCAGGCCTTATTTCCCTGCTCACATTCAGGCTGTATTCAGCAAACATGCCCACCATTACGGAGGAATCAGCAATGCGTTTTCCATTCAGCCATACCGCCGCGCGATAGTTGATGCCTTTAAAAACCAGCTGAAAACGTTTTCCTGCATCGGCTGCGGACACAGAGAAAACAGTTCGGTACCAGTAAGGTTTTTTCCAGGGGTTGGGATTGTTTGGCAGAAAACTGTATTGCTCAAGCCGCCATTGCTGATTAAAGGAATCCGATGCGTCCGGAATAAGCATATTGTTCATTCCCGAATAGGGATCCGGATAAACTTTATTTTGGACCAGCCCGGTAAGCACGGTGGATGGCACGGTTACGGGAAACCAGTAGTCGGGACTTTTATAATCCGTATTAGAAAATGCTTCCCCATTGTCCCCAATTACTGCGGAAGACTGAAGAAAAAACCTTTCCAGTTTCACCTGGCTCACCGGCTTGTTTTGGGCAAGGACAATGGCGGGAAGGAGGAGGAGGAGGCATTGTGTTAATTTGGAAATGAGATGAATTTGAAAATTTGAAAATTTGAAAATTTGAAAATGGGTGTTCCGCTTAAGCGTAGTTAAGAATTTGAAAATTTGAAAATTTGAAAATTTGAAAATGCGGGCAGGCACAATATTATTAATCATCGACCATTCAAATTATTAAGCAAATTAATATATTCTAATTTCGAATACTGGCCATTAGCCAATGATCTGGTTCGCTTCAGACATTAAATTTACACATTACTACATTTCCCCTTAGAACATTGCCTTCCATTTTCAAATTATCAAATTATCAAATTAACACATTAGTTCACCGTATTACTCACAAACGCAATCCGCTTACTATCCGGCGACCAGGAGGGTGTATTGATGCTGCCCTGACCTCCGTAAAAATAAGCAATCACTTTTGCAGGGCCGCCACTGAAGGGCATCAGCCGGATATATACATGTTTATAAGGAGGATGGATACCCGGCTGCACTTCTTCTTTCAGAAAAGAAATAAAGCAGATCCATTTGCCGTCAGGGGAAATATGTGCAAACCAATTATTGAATTCATCATTGGTGACCTGCTCCTGATCCGACCCATCCGGTTTCATTCGCCAGATCTGCATGGAACCCGATCTGACAGAATTAAAATAAATATATTTCCCGTCGGGGCTGTATTCGGGACCGTCATCCAATCCCTTGGTATTGGTAAGCCTGACTTCTTTTCCGCCGGTGGACGGAATCTTATAAACGTCGAACTCCCCATTGCGCTCGCCGCAAAATACCAGGAAGTTTCCATCCGGAGACCATCCATGCAAATAAGAAGGTCCGCGTGGTGTGATTTGTTTTGGCGTGCCACCTTCTATCGGTACAGTGTATATGATCGAGCCCCCGAGTGATCTATCGGAATTGCTCAAGCCCAGCATCCTGCCGTTAAATGAGATCACATGATCGTTATTATTATGCGTAATGCTGCCGGTATTTATGGGCGTGGGAACTTTGGAATCAAGGTTAAAATTATAAATGATCCCTTTGTAATCATTAAAGATCAGGCTCTTTCCATCGGCGTTCCAGTTGGGTGCCTGAATGGAATAAGGAACTGTATAAATGATATCTCTTTTCCCGGAAGCCACTTCCAGCAATTCGAGATTGCTTCCCAGGGTCATTTCTGTATCCCCATCTGCATCTCCATGAAAAGGAACGGTTATGCGGACATTGCTGAATACCCCCGTTTCCATGACGTCGGAATTATGAGAGCCCACAAAAAGACCCACATAAACCTCATCACCCAAATCAATACCACGGATCGTATCGGTTACAAAAGGCTGCCCGTAAATTGCCGCCCGCATGATGTACTGATCACCCTTTCTTTCCAGTTGCAGAATATTGGCCTTGGTAAGTTTGGATTTGATTTCCTCGGTTTGGGCGCCGGCTGTTCTGCGGAACTGAAGTGAGGTAAGACCGTCACCATGCTCCACGGCATTCACATGGGGGGAATTGCCATCCAGCGACTTACGCACCATCCAACCTATTTTCCGGTGGTAACCCACCCAGTTTCCCAGGAACTCGGCCCGGGTATAAAGGATAAAATCGCCTTTCATTTTCTTCCATACAAACTGAAATTCATCATGATCGGCCCAAATATTGTACCCAGCGCCGGAGATTATATATTGCTGGGTCCCTGGAATATAGGTTGCACTTCCCGGCTTTACATTGGTTCCCACATCAGTGTGGGAATCAAAAATACCGACCGGGTTTTCCTGTGCATATACAGCATGGGAAGCAATCATTATGAGGATGGCAAGGCAATTGCTTCATGTATGGTAAAAATTTAAAAGGTGAGAAACCGGTGGCGCGACGAATTTAGATTTCAGAACAATTAAGATACGTTTTATAGCTACTTCAATACTACTTCAACGTAAAAAATAAACTGGACCCGGTTTGATTCCACTACAACATCACTACATCATATCAAGATTTTAAAGGGGAATCAGGGTGCCTGGTGGGCATCAGGGAGGCCCCGCTGTTATTTTTTTGCTTGCTTTGCCTGTATATTTGGTTCAGATTGATTCACCATGAAAGCCGGGATCATCATTTTACTTGTCGTAGGAATTAGTGTATCATTTGGGCAGAATCCCATTGGTATCCCGGATATCATCAACTACTACAACGCAACTACAATGCAGGAACTGAAAACCGGGGCATAGTCGAAGATCAGAACGGGATTATGTATTTCGCAAACCTGGAGGGTCTGCTCAATTTTCGATGGTTCGTCCTGGAAATTATATTCCCTTCCCAATAAATCGATTGTCCGTTCCGTGGCCATGGGAAAAGATAACCGGATCTATGTTGGTGGACAGGATGATTTTGGATATTTCTCTCCGGACCAAAGCGGAAAACTTTCTTTTACTTCCCTAAAGACGTTTAATATCCAAAAATAGACTATTCCTTTACTGATATCTGGAATATTGTATGTCGTCGGGAATGATATTTTTTTCAGGTCAAAGGAAAAGATCTTTCAATACAACAGGAATTCAATCACTGTTTATCCGGCACGCAACGAATGGGATTTTCTCGGCCTGGGCAATAATACCCTCATTGCACAGGATCTGAAAAACGGTCTCATGAAATTCAATAACGGGCTCTGGACCATCTTTCATGGATACAAGCCGTCTACCTCCCGGCTTTATTGCTGTCTTCCATGTTCTCTTTTGGAGAATGACAGTTTGTTTCTGGCCACCATCACATACTGGTTTTTATGTATTATATAACGATAAACTATCCCCTTTCAGGTTCGCAGGATCTAAACCCTTTTCAGAACCAGCGCATACTCACTGCCATCCGCGTCACCAAAGACTGGATAGCCGTTGGCACCAACCTGAATGGCTGTTATGTAATCAATAAAAAGGGTGAAGTGATCCAGAATCTCTCCCGTAAAGAAGGTTTACAAATAAATAATATTCTTACTCTTTTTCTTGATAAGGACAATAATCTCTGGCTTGGGCTTGACGACGGGATAGACTTTATAGCGTATAACAACGCCATTAAACATATTTATCCTGAAAAAATGAATGAAGGCAAAGGATATACCTCCCTGGTCTACCAGGATGAATTGTATGTGGGCACTTCGAATGGGTTTTACAAAGTTCCACTGAACGGTAAAACGGATCTCAGTTTTGTGGATGGCGATTTTATACCTGTAGGACATATACAAAGGTTCATCCTGGTGCCTTTCGAATATCAATGGCGATCTATTGCTGGGTCATCACGATGGAGCCTATGAAATTACAAGGGAACCACCTGGTTCCTCTGAATACCCGGTCAGGCTATCACAGCTTTCTGCCTTTTTATAATGTATTCCCTCCAAGCTTGTACTTGGCAGGAAATGACGTCGGGTCTGGATATATTCGAATGGGAGAAATAACCAGTTCATTTCAAAAGGGAATATTCCGGGTTTCAATGAATATTCGCAATTTGTGGCCATGGATAATAATAATATCATCTGGGTAGGGCATCCGTACCGCGGAGTGTATAAAATTGATTACTCATCCGGATGAGACAGCACGAGTCCAGATTGTATACAGAAAAAGCACGGGCTTGCCTTCTTCTGTAAAAAATCAATTGTTTAAAGTACTCAACCGGATCGTTGTGGCAACGGAAAAGGGAATCTATGAATACGATCCTAAAACCGACCGGTTTGAACAATCCTCCTTATTTCTATGGATTTTTTGGCAATCGCAATATCCGTTATCTGAAAGAAGATGCATCTGGAAATATCTGGTTCGTGGAAGATAAAAATCTGGGGGTAATTGATTTTTCCTGGAAAGTTCCCAAAATCATTTATTTCCCCGAACTGAATGGTAAAATGGTGAGCGGGATGGGAAAATGTTTATCCTTATAATAATTCGAATATCCTGGTGGGATCGGAAAAAGGATTTTATCATATCAACTATGAAGAGTATAAAAAGAACCGGTATGGGCTCGAGGTAATGATCCGTTCGGTAAAAGCTTTTGGAAAAGTCAGACAGCCTTTTGTTTGGCGGATATTTCAACGCAAATCAATCAGCCGTTTATCCAGCCGGAAAACGCGATTCCCAGTGTAACCAGCAATATGAATTCCCTGCATTTTGAATATTCGGCACCGGTATATGCCCAGCAATCGAATGTGCAGTACAGTTATATGCTGAAGGGTTTCGATACCTATTGGTCAGAATGGTCAAAAAAATCCGAAAAAGAATATACCAACCTGCCGCCCGGGAATTATGAATTCCAGGTAAAAGCAAAAAATAACCTGGGCAACGAATCCACTGTAAAAATCTATGCATTTATCGTCCTGCCACCCTGGTACCAAACAACTGGGGCCTATCTGACCTATACGTTGCTGATCGGGGCATTATCTACCTGATTTTCAGGCGCCAAAAACAGATTATTCATGGAGCAGCAGCAGAAATATGAGGAAGAACAAAAGAGACTGACCTATCTGCACGAACTGGAACTGGAAAAATCCGAAAAAGAAATCGTAAAACTCAGGAATGAAAAACTGGAGGCAGAAATTGCATTTAAAAATACGGAGCTTGCATCCACCGCCATGCACCTGGTGCAAAAAGGGGAATTGCTTGGTAATATCAAGGAAGAAATGAGCCGGATTAAGAAAAATGCAAACGGTCATGCGGCACCCGACGAATTTAAAAAAATCATGCGCATTCTGAGTGAAGAAAATAAAATGGATAAGGACTGGGAACAATTCGCCCAGCACTTCGACCATGTGCACAGCGATTTTCTGAGTCAATATCAAAGTCGACGCTATCCACACACTGAGTCCGCATGAACTCAAGCTCTGCGCCTATCTGAGGATGAATTTATCCAGCAAGGAAATTGCCCAACTGGAAAGTATTTCTGTAAGGGGTGTTGAAATCGGCAGATACCGGCTGAGGAAAAAACTGAAGATCAGTACAGAAACCAATCTATTTGATTTTCTGATGAATCTTTTCTACCCGGATTCTTAAGCCGTAAGCGTAAATGCCAACTGTCACCGTCAACATACCCAATTAAACCAGGTTTTTCTTAATGTAATTATAGCTTTGGGTGATACTGTCGAATGGGGAACCCGGGCATTTGTCCTGCTCCACAAAGAAATACTTCATGCCCGCCTGGTCCTTATGTTTGAATATGGTTTTGAAATCTATGATCCCGTTGCCCACTTCGGCAAAACTCTGATCCGGCGTATTGGACATGTCTTTCACATGCCAGAGCGGAAACCTTCCCGGATGTTTCTGAAATATTTCAATGGGATCCTGGCCGGCTTTTTTCATCCAGTACAAATCCATTTCCATTTTTACCAGGTCCTTATCCGTGTTTTCGAGTAATACATGATAGGGTAAAACTCCATCCTGGGCCACAAATTCGAAATTGTGGTTATGATAACAGAACTGAATCCCCGACTTCCTGCAGGTCTCTGCTGCTTTGTTGAATTCTTCAGCCAGCTCTTTGTAATGATCCAGATCCGCCGCGTTCGTCTTCTGAAAAATAGGCGCATACCATATACTTCAAACCCACCGCCGACGCATCATCCACCGCTTTTTGCCACTCATGCAGCATGGTTCCGTTTACAACCGTTGGCGTTTTTTCGGTCTCCCAGCCTGTAATGACCGCTCTGGAATTACCAATCCGTTATCACTCAATACTTTCTTATAGGCGGCCGCGATCCATCCCATAAAACTTCTGCGTTCCGGTGTAAGTTGCCGATTCAACAGAATTGTAGCCTATCCTGGCAACCTTTCCAGTGTTGGTACCGGGTCTTTTTTCATGGCGTCCCGCACGGTGTACAATTGCAGCCCGATCAGGGCCGGTTGCTGAAATGCTGTAAGAGGGCCTTTTACGAACACGGCGGCAGATAAGGCTGAGGCAGATTTAATAAATACTCTTCTTGATGTCATGGCAATAATTTAAGCTGAGCAATCTGTTTCTGATTATAAATGTAGGATCTTTGAAACAAATTTCTACGATTTAGCTACATCAGTACTACATCAGGCAAAAAACTATTATATAATTTCCGGCGGCCGCTACTTCAACCCTACTTCATATGTAAATATTTTTTTGCTACAGGGATTTAGTTTTTTTAAAAATGGCTACCTTTTGACTTATAGCAAATTTGTTTAAAATTCCGGGATATGAAGACCTTTTTTCTTTATTTGTGCAGCCTGGTGCTTGTGGCGGGTATATCCGCCTTCAGGACCCATTCAGATTTGAAAAATAGCATTTACGCAGAACATAAAACATTGCCTATCGGTTCGAAAGCTCCTGCATTTCAGCTTGCCCGGAACGGATGGAAAGAGCTATTCGCTGGCTTCTTTTAGCAAGGCCGATGTCTTAGTGATCGTATTTACCTGCGATCATTGTCCGACTGCGCAGGCATATGAAGACCGGATCATCCGGTTGACGAGCGATTATGCACCAAGGCATGTTGCTGTTGTGGCTATCATGCCCAATGATCCCAGCTCGATCAACCTCGATGAACTGGGATATACTGACATGGGAGATTCCTTTGAGGAAATGAAAGTAAGGGCAAAAGAAAAAAAATTTAACTTCCCTTATTTATACGACGGGGCAAATGAAAAAGTGTCGCTTGCCTATGGCCCTATAGCCACTCCCCATGTATTTATCTTCGACAAAGACCGGATCCTCCGCTATAGTGGCCGGATTGATAATATGGAAAAACCCACCAAAACTCCTAGCGAATTCGACACAAGGAATGCCATTGATGCATTACTGGCGGGTAAACCCGTGCCCGTAGCCACGACAAAAGTATTCGGCTGCTCCATTAAATGGGCGGAAAAAAGTAGCTGGATCAATAAAGCAAAGGAAGAATGGGCAAAAGAGCCAGTGACCCTGGACACTATCGGTGAAGCGGGCATCCGGGCCCTGGTGAAAAACAATTCAGATAAACTGCGGCTGATCAACGTCTGGGCCACCTGGTGCGGACCTTGCGTCACAGAATTTTCTGATTTCATTACCATGAACCGGATGTACCGTAAAAGGGATTTTGAATTTATCAGTATCAGTGCAGATGAACCGTCAAAAGAAAACAAGGCGCTTGAATTCCTTAAGAAACAGGAGGCTTCTGCCACAAATTATATTTATAGCGGTGACAATAAATACAATCTCATAGATGCTGTTGATCCGAAATGGCCGGGCGCCCTGCCCTATACCATTCTCGTTGAACCCGGAGGAAAAATTGTATATGCAAAAGAAGGAGCCATCGATCCCTTCGAATTGAAAAAAGCGATTGTAGAGGATAAGTATGTGGGGAGGTACTATTGAAAATTAAAAATTAAAAAGTAAAAAGTAAAAAATGGAGCCTGATATTTGGGATTGCGATCCATAGGGAACCGCTTTTTAATTTTTAATTTTTACTTCTTAAGTATTCGGCGTTTCCAGCAACTTATACAGCTCATCGAGCTTGGGTGAAAGGATGATTTCAGTTCTCCTGTTAAGCGCCCTTCCTTCGGGTGAGCTGTTTGGCTGTACCGGATCGTAAAGGCTATGTCCGGAGGCAATAACCCTCACCGGATCCACTGAATAATCCTGGGTTAAAATCCGCACTATGGAATTGGCCCGGGCCGTACTCAGGTCCCAGTTATCCTTATATCTCCCCCGAATGGGAATAGAATCGGTATGGCCTTCAATGTCTACTGTGATATCCGGATTCGAATTCAGCACTTCGGCAAGTTTACCAAGTGCTTCCTTCCCTTTCGGGTTCACTACGGCGCTGCCAGATGGGAACAGCAGATTTTCCTGAAGGCTGACATATACTTTACCGTTCTTGATGGAAACCGAGAGCTCATTTGATTTAAATCCAACAAGAGCATCGGCCATTTTTTGCCTGATCTCCTGGGTTGCTTTTTGCTGTTGGTCCATCAGGGCCTGCAAATGGGCAAGCCTTTGCTGCTGGTTCTGCAGTTCGGCCTGACTCTTGCTCAACTGCGATTGCTTGTTTGCAGCGTCCGTGGAAAGCTGTCCCGCCTTGTTCGTGAGATCGCCAACCTGGGCATTAAGGTCATTAATTTGACCTTTTAGTTGAGAAACATTGGACTCCAGTGTACTTACTTTGGCCGCAAGCAGGGCGCTATCGTTCCTTGCCGATTGCAATGCCATCTGGGATTCTTTAAACTTTCTGGTAGGAACACAACTTCCTAAGAATAATGCGAATACAACGATTGCAACCGGCGTGTAAATTTTCTTGTTCATAATGCGTGGTTATTAAAGATCCTGGTAGAAAGAAGCGAATTGGAATACCAAAATTATGCTTTTCCCCTTATTCTATCATCAATGGCCATGCCGGGATCACCAATACACGGTATATAAGGCTGCCAGGATTCCCAGGATGATCACGGATCCCACAATAAAAGCAGGCGATACGATAAATTCCTTTTTGTCGATTACAATCGTATGCGCAGCCGCATCCTTCGGGGGTTTGGCCAGACTAATGATTATCATAATGGTCAAAATAATCACAAATGTGATGGACATTCTGTCAAGGAATGGAAAATCCGGAAATGCCCCACTGGTCCATGTGGGTAGGAATTTCAGCACAGTTGAAATAGGAATGGTGAGTAAGGTGCCTGTAAGTGCCGCAGCCGCAGTTGTGCGCTTCCAGAAGAACCCCATCAGGAAAATCGCCAGCACGCCCGGCGAAATAAATCCCACATACTCCTGGATAAATTGGTAGGCCTGATCCAGGTTTTTCAGCGCTGGCGCAATCAGGGCAGCAATTAACATCGCTACAATAACGACCCATTTACCGATGCCTACCAATTGTTTTTCAGATGCTTCCCTGTTGACAAATTTTTTGTAAATATCCAGGGAGAAAATGGTTGAAATACTATTGGCCTTCCCTGCTAGTGAAGCCACTACCGCCGCTGTCAATGCTGCAAAAGCCACGCCTTTCAATCCTGCAGGCAAAAGGTTCATCAGGGTTGGGTATGCATGATCGGGCTTGATCGCGCCAGCCTGCATCATTTCCTTCTGAAACATTCCGTTCTTGTGCAATACAAACATGGTTATACCAGGCAATACCACAATTACGGGAACAAGCAATTTTAAGAAAGCGGCAAACAAGATTCCGCTTCGTGCCGTTTTTAAATTGGCGCCCAAAGCACGCTGAATGATATATTGATTGCATCCCCAATAGGCGAGATTATTGATCCATAAACCACCCACCAGCACAGACATGCCCGGAAGGTCCTGGAAATACGGATCGCCTTTGTGAAATATCATGTGGAAATGATCCGGCGCTTCCTTTCTTAAAATAGAAAGACCCTTCAGCACATCTTTTCCAAATCCAAAATGTTCGGAGAGCAGGTTAAGGGCGAGATAGGTAGTAACAAGGCCGCCCACAATCAATACCAGCACCTGGATCACATCAGTATATCCGATCACTTTCATTCCGCCCAGGGTCACAATAATGGAAAATATACTGAGTCCTGCAATGCTCCATCCAAAGGAAATATCGGAGATGGAGGTAATGGCCAATGCGCCAAGATAAATAATGGAAGTCAGGTTTACAAAAACATAGACCAACAACCAGAATACAGCCATGATGGTACTTACCCGGTCATTATAACGCCTGGCAAGAAATTGCGGCATCGTAAAAATTTTATTCTTCAGATAAATCGGAAGAATAAAAATGGCGACGATGATCAGGGTGGCAGCGGCCATCCATTCATAGGATGAGATGGCCAACCCCAGGGCAAAACCCGAACCCGACATGCCGATAAAATGTTCCGCTGAAATATTTGAAGCAATCAGGGACGCGCCAATGGCCCACCAGGTAAGGGAACCTTCGGCGAGAAAAAAATCCTTTGAATCAGTTGTTGCGTATTTCTTTTTGTGATAAACATAATACCCGTAGGCGGAAACGACTATGAAATAGATAAAAAACACGACATAGTCTGCTGCCTGTAATTTATGCACGGGTCAATTTGCTGATTAGTTGGTTTGAATAAAGATTGGCTTTGATAATGCTGATCAGAGTTTTAGTGTTTCGGGCAAATATTTTTTTACCAGCACTTCATAATATGGTCTTAATTCATTCCAGTCCGGAGGCTTGGGGCTTTTTGAATATAAATCGTAGGGGTTGAATAATTTTACCCACTTCAGCATTTCGCGGTCGTGATCATCGAGTAAATATTCATAAGCGCCTTCCCGGTGCCATGCATAAAAGGAATGATACCGGAGCATATACAATGCAGATTCCGGCAATGAATTCTTCATCATCTGGTAAACATATTCGTCGTGCCCCCAGGACATGGTTACGTTCCTCAAACCACAATTGGGATTATAAACGCCGAAAGTTGATTTGAACTTTTCGTCGCGGGTATCGGGGTTCTGGTCGAAAAATTCCGGATAAACAACCTTATCCGAATGAGCACAACCGACCGGGAAAGTGTCGCCGACAACGGCCCACTGCGGTTCTCCAAAAAGACAAAGCACTTTTCCCATATCGTGGATCAACCCAACCATGACCATCCAGTCCGGGTGACCGTCCGCACGAATGGCTTCTGCCGTTTGCAACAGATGCTGGAACTGGTCAAGGTCAGTATCCGGATCGGAATCATCCACGAGTTGGTTCAGGAACTGGAAAGCATCCCAAACAGGCATCTGTTTTTTATTGAATTGCAGAAAATCTTTTCTTTTCTCCTGCACAAAATCGTAAGTCTGATAAGTATGATTCAGGCGGTAAAATTCGCGGACCGAATCTCTGGCAGGGGCTTCATAATTCCGGAATTCATCTTTTTGTTTGTTACTTACCGGAACGCCTTCCTCAGGATATCTTTTTAATACATCTTCCTCCCACTCGTCGATGCTGGCAAGCGGAGTAATTTCAATTTGCGACAAAGATTTTGGATCAGACATGGTCGGGTAGTTTTAATGAGAAATGAATCGTTTCCTAAAGTGCGGTCGATTTTCTAAATAAAGATAAACAACCTTCTTGAAACCATCATTCTGCTTTGGCCATTTGATACCATTTTTGTAATTTGTTTTAGACTGACAATTATCCTGATATGGATTATTTCGAAAAAATTATTGGTGAAATTGAGGTCCATTCGGTGGAAGGCATCAGAGAATGCTTCTCTAATGGAGTAAATCCAAATGATAAGTTCAGGAACGAGCCGCTTATATACGAACTGACAAGTGAATACGGACGAACTTCCAGGTTTAAGCAATGCGTTAAAGCTTTTGTCGACTACGGCCTGTATTTTGGCGATAAAATATTGCTTTCCGTGCTCCTGGATGATGAGAAATCACTCGAAACGCAACTAATAAATGATCCTGAAGCAGTCAGCCGTGAATACAGCCTGAAATGTGCCTATACGCCTTTGTATAAAGCCAGCCTGATTCACATCTGTGCAGAATTCAATCATTTGTCCTGCGCGAAAATACTGGTTGCCCATGGAGCCGATATCAATGCCACTGCAGGTATTGATGAATATGGATTTGGCGGGCAGACGCCCATTTTTCACACAGTCAACCAAAATTCCAACAATTCATTGGATATGCAGAACTACCTGCTCTCCCAACCGGTTGATTTGAAGATAACGGTAGCCGGACTAATCTGGGGCAGAACCTATGAATGGGAGACTTTGATTCCAGCGGTAAATCCCATCAGTTATGCCATGATGGGCCTTCTCCCCCAGATGCACAGAAGAGAACCGGTAATCTCGGAAACTGTATCCAGACTGCTTAAAGTTGCTTACGGAATTAATTATACGGCCCAAAATATTCCATGCGCCTATTTGAAAAAAAAGTAAACTATCTTTAATTCCGGCCAACCATTTCCCATGCATATCCTGCGCATTGAACATAAGGTTCCCAATTTTGAAGGCTGGAAAAAAGCTTTTGATACAGATCCGATTGACCGGAGAAAATCCGGCATAAAGTGTTATCATATTTACCGGGCCTCCGATGATCCCCTCTACGTTATAATAGACCTTGAATTTGACAACCTGGAAGATGCTCAAAGAACCCTTGCTGCCCTTCGTAAACTATGGGAAAGGGTTGAAGGCAGTGTCATGTTTAATCCCCAGGTCAGAATTCTGGAAATGGTGGAATCGATAACTTATTAAATGCTCAAAAAGACCCCTCCTTCCCCGCTGGTTATTCTGATGCTGATCATTGTAGTGGCAGCTATTGCAACCTGGCTGATGCCCGCAGGCCAATATAACAACCTTTCTATTGAAAATAATTCATTCGTGGTCACTGCGTCGGGAAAACAAACACATCTCCCATTCGCGCAGAAAACGCTGGACAGTCTTCACATGCTTATCCGGGCGGAAAAATTCAAAAATGGTGAAATAAGAAAACCCGTTTCCATACCCGGCACTTATCACCGTCTTCCGCAAAACGGCCAGGGTGCTGTAGCGGTTCTTAAAGCGCCGGTAAAAGGCCTTTACGATGCGGTTGAAATTGTATTCTTCGTTCTGTTTATTGGCGCCTTTCTGAATGTTTTCAATTCATCCGGCACTTTAGAGAAATCATTGATTGCATTATCCCATAATATGAAAGGCAAGGAAAAATGGTTAATTATCATTCTCACTTTTCTCTTTTCCTTTGCAGGTGCCTCCTATGGCATGGCCGAAGAAGCCCTGGTATTTTACCCCGTCATGACGCCTCTTTTTCTGGCGGCCGGCTATGACCTGATCATACCGGTTGCGGTGATATTTGCCGGAACCAACCTGGGCACACTTGCATCCTTCTCGAACCCTTTCTCAACTATTATAGCGTCCCAGGTGGCCGGTGTAAACTGGACCGATGGATTAACGGGAAGAGTACTCATGTTTGCCGCATCCACTCTAATTACCATCCTTTATATCGTGAATTATGCAAAAAAGGTAAAAGCCAATCCTGCATTATCCCTGGTTTATCGCACGGATGGGGACGTTAAAAGTCCATACACGCCTCTCCCGAATGATACTGGCACAAAGCAAAAACTCAGTGGTCAAACGCGCTTACTTTTATTTATTTTCCTGGGCACTTTTCTGATGATGATCTTCGGCGTGGTTTTCCTCGGTTGGTGGCTGCCTGAAATGTCAGCACTTTTTCTACTTTCTTCAATGATAACGGCGGTGGTACTCCGCATGAAAGAAAGACTATTCATAACCAAATTTATCCAGGGGGCCGAGTCCCTGCTTGGCGTATCCCTGATTGTTGGCACAGCGCGTGGCGTAACGATCATTCTTAACAATGGATATATCAGCGACACAATCCTTTATTATTCCGCCAGCCTGGTCAGCCATTTGTCGCCCGCATTCTTTATTATCATTCTCCTGATACTCTATATCATTTTCACCATTTTTATTTCTTCCTCCTCCGGAATGGCGGTGGTAACGATGCCCATCATGGGATCTCTCGCTCTGGCGGCAGGCGTACCGGGCCGCGAAATTGTAAACGCCTACTTATATGGCATGGGCATCATGGGTTTTATTACGCCAACGGGATTAATATTACCATCGCTCGCACTGACGAATGTGAGTTATAAAGCATGGATCAGATTCATTTATCCGTTGATGATTATCCTCTTTATCCTTTGCTCCTTATTTCTGATCATCGGAATAAGAATGTAGCGGTTCTGCGAATGAAATAAAATTCTCGAAATGGGCGAAGAATAATAACTTTATTCCGCTCATTTTAATATGAGGAAAAAGATGAACCGGCTGAGATTGAATATAATTTTGTTCCTGATCCTCTCTCTGGGCATTGGTGCGCTTTCAACAGCCGGCTCTGGACAAAAAAATAATCCGGAACCCTGGACTGAAAACCAATTGCTGGCTCCTGCAGATTTGGCCAAAACCCTCAGTGATCCAACAGTAAAACATCCTGTTGTGATCTGCGTGGGACCAGGAGCCGTAATCAAGGGTTCCCTGGATATGGGGCCCGCTCATGAAAAAAGCAACTATGAGAAGTTAAAGCAGCAGCTGGATAAATTTTCCAGGAATGCAGATATTGTCATCTATTGTGGCTGCTGCCCTTTTGAGCATTGCCCCAATATACGCCCCGCATTTTCCCTGATGAATGAAATGGGATTCACTCATCAGCAATTGCTGAATATTTCGACCAATATAAAGACAGACTGGATAAGCAAAGGATACCCGGTAAATAAATAGCGCTTATATTTGTTCTTTAACAGAATCATTAAAAAATAAATCCATGAACAAAGCTGAATTGATTGCCAAAATCTCTGAAGATGTCGGTATCACTAAAACACAGGCGGGCGCTACCCTGGATTCCTTTACAGAAGCTGTTGGGAAAACGCTTAAAAAAGGAGACAAGGTGACACTCGTTGGATTCGGCACTTTCTCGGTATCCAAACGTGCAGCACGAAACGGCCGTAATCCGCAAACGGGAGCAACGATCAAAATAAAGGCAAAAAAAGTAGCGAAATTTAAAGCCGGTAAAGAGCTTTCTGCAAGAGTTTAAATGCATCGTCCATTGCATAGGGGGCTGGATATTTATCCGGCCTTTTTAGCATCAATACATTGTTATGACAAATTTGAAAGAAGGTGAAAAAGCCCCCGTTTTTGCGGGCAATGATCAAAACGGCAAGAAAGTATCCCTGTCTGAATTCAAGGGCAGGCGCGTAATACTTTATTTTTATCCTGAGGACGATACACCAACCTGTACAATAGAAGCCTGTAATCTCCGGGACAATTACTCCTTACTCAAGAAACAGGGGTTTGTCATTCTGGGTATTAGTCCGGATAATGAAAAAAGTCATAAAAAATTTATAAATAAATTTCACCTGCCCTTTGCCTTGATTGCAGATCCAGATCATGCCATCATTGATAAATACGGAGTTTGGGGAGAAAAACAATTGTTTGGGCGGGATTATATGGGATTGATCCGCACAACCTTTCTCATTGACGAACACGGAGTGATTAGGAAAATTTTTGAAAAGCCCAAAAGCAGCACCCATGCCGAAGAAATCATCGAAGTGTGGAAGGAGTTAAAATAATCTCTCCATAGTATTGCTTCAAAATAAAAAATGCTTTCTTTTTTCCGCCCTGCTGATCAATCAGGCCCTTTCTGTTCCAACCGTCCTGATAAACAGGGTTGTTCCTGCGGGGCGAACGGAAATCCGCCAGTATCCATGGCGATACTCCTGAAAACCCCGCCGGCATACGTTTAAACATGGAAACCTGTTCCCTGAAATACCATTCCTGATACTCCTCGCTCCAGACAGTAAGTGAATCTGCATGAAAACCGCCCAGGGCTCCTGCACCTGTTTCGCTGATAAAAAAAGGTTTATCATATTTTGTTCCCCAATTGGCCGTCCTGCAACTCGCGGGCGTTCCCCCATACCAACCCAGGTATTCATTGAATGCAATCAGATCCAGGTATTCGCCCAGCGGATCATCAACCATCCTCGTTTGCTGATTCGAGCGCAGATTCACTTCCAGGGCTGCCGTCAGCAAACGGGTCGGATCCATGATCTTCGCGGAATCCACCAGGGTTTTCATAAAATGAGTACGCGTTTGGC
Source organism: uncultured Chitinophagaceae bacterium (assembly GCA_963705005.1). Lineage (GTDB taxonomy): Bacteria > Bacteroidota > Bacteroidia > Chitinophagales > Chitinophagaceae > Puia. Next base: position 444,527 of record CAVPIO010000004.1, on the reverse strand, counting down.
TTACCGGCGTTTCATTTCCGACGGACCAGATAATGATGCTGGCGCGGTTGTGATCCCTCGTTATCATTTCATTCAGTTGCTTTTCAGCATTCTCCAGGACGGCTGCACTTGAAAAATCAATGGTCCAGTATACCGGAATCTCGGACCAGACCATGATTCCCAATGAATCGGCCAGGCGGGTCATACTCTCATCATGGGGGTAATGCGCCAAACGGACCATATTACAACCTAATTCCCTGGCCCATCCGAGTAATTGCATGGCGTCCTGCGGACTGAAAGCACGCCTACCCTGTTGTGGTATTTCTTCGTGAATGCAAACACCACGCAGAAAAACAGGCTTCCCGTTCAATAAAATTTCCCTGTTACGAGTTTCAATAGTTCGAAAACCAATTTTTTCCTCGATCCTGTCAGCACTATTACTGATGATCACCCGATAACAAACCGGAGTTTCCGGTGACCAGGGCTGGAAGGGAGGAAGTATGAAATGAACTGCAACCTCTTTCCCCGTTACCGGAAATATTTTATTTATTTTTAATGCAGGAATTTCGATCCTCAACTTATCCCCACTGATCACGCTGTCCAGTTTTACCCAGCCTTCCACCTCTCCCTTCGTTTCAGATTTTGATTTTAACTGAATTACATAATCACGGATCGCCGGAGCGGGTAATTCAATGAGTTTTACACTCCGCGTGATGCCTCCGTAATTCCACCAGTCCGTATTCAGGGTCGGCACGCCTTCAGCGGATCTTTTATTGTCAACCCGGATCACCAGAAAATTTCCTTTTTCCTTCAGCAGGGAACCGGGTATCTCAAAATTGAATGGCGTAAAACCGCCGGTATGCATGCCGAGTTTTTTGCCGTTCAGATAAACATCTGCGCGATAGTTGACCGCGCCAAAATAAAGAAAGATCCTGTCAGTGTTTTTCGATTTATGATAATCAAAGGATTTTTTATACCATAAAGTCCCTTCATAATATAAAAACTCCGGAAGCTGCGAGTTCCAGTCGCCCGGAACCTTCAGCACATATTTGTCTGAATAACCATATTCCTTCCGGTCAGATTTATTTTGGGCCGTATCCGGATTCCAATAAGCCTGGGGATCATTTTGCGGAAGTTCCTTGTGTCGATAATCATAGATCCCCGTTTCATAGGGGTCCACAATATACTGCCATTGTCCATCGAGGCTATAAGTATTACGGGAAGGGATATTCGTGATCAGGTCTTCCTGACTGAAACCTTCGGCAGTGATGATGGAAAATACAAGGCAACAAACTACTCGCAAATATTTCATGGAAACCGCTTTACTAATTACAACTCAAGCCAAAGCCCGACGATCTTCAATTTTTATTTTTTACTTTTTACTTTCTTCCCCACCCTAAGTTTCGGGAATTCCCTATTCACGATCGCCAAAGGAAATTCACTAATATAATCCGCACCATTCTTCAGCATTGTTCTGCCATTATTTTTTGTCCAGAATGGTATTGGAACATAAATCATAACCATCTTCCAAACATTTTCTCCGTTTTGAGATGTGTCCACTTCCTGATTGTAATAAACGCTGACCCTGGCTTCTGAACCGCGGCCAAACTTATCTCCGCCCACCAGGCCGATTGGCTGGCCGGGTTTCACCAGTTGGCCGGGCTTTACCAGTGCGCTGCCTTTTCTCAGAATTCCATAATGGCCGAACGAGCAATCCGAATGCACCACTTCAATGTAGTTTTCATGCCCTGCACTGGGAAGTCCTGCGTCATTCGTAGCATCGTTGTCTTCAACCTCCGTGACCACGCCCCTCCTTGATGCGTAAATCGTATCACCCGGCTTCATTCTCAGGCGGATCACATACCAGTTGTTTTGCGGAGCAGCCTGATCAGCGGGTTTTACCATGCTGCCAAGTACGTAGGCCTGGGTCTCTTTTCCGGCGCTGATGGGCAGCAAATAAACGAAACCCGTATCCACTTTGGGTTGAATGCATCCCTTATTGTAGCTGCTGGCATAACTAAATTTTATGGGATCATTTGGATTCACCGGCGAAATTGAAAACAGTTTATTCAAACCGGGTTTTATTTCTGCGCGGTAAGGGAGGGAACGGTCCGATTGTACATTGTTAAAAGTGGTAAAATGGACTTCCAGGATATAGTTGCAGTATGCATGATTAAATGCAGTAAAAACAGCGAAGCCCCTGGAATCCTGCTTATAACTCACTTCCACAATCTTCTGGGAGAATAATCCGGATATTCCGCAAAAAGGGAAGGATAAAAGAAACGAAAGTTTCATCAGCCTGGTCCTGGAAATAATTTTATGCAAGGCAAATATGTTTATTTAGCATTTGCGGGTGATATATGCGGATTCTTTACAAGCCTTAGGGTATCGGAAAGAATATGATTTATTTTGGAGCAGTCGTTCAGGTATTCCAGGTGTGTATATATATTCAGGTTGGTCAAATCTTTGGTATTTAATCCAAACGAAACCACTTTGATATTGGAATTAACTGAATCATCGAGGAGTGGGAAAAGCAAGGGTGGGTTTTTGTTGATGGTAATCTTTAACTTCTGAAATGTTTTCTGGAGTTTAAAAAAATAAATCTGAAAAAAGGCAGAATCCAGATTTATCTCAGATATAATCCGGTCAACCATCGGGCTGCCTTCAGATCTGGTCATCACGCCATTTTCATTATATTCCTCCCGGTAAACAGGTTTTTTAAGGTTTTGATAATAGGTATATGACTTTAATTTTTCATCCTTATAGAATAAATAGGCGCCGCCTTTGGAGTTGTCCCACCCGGAATCATAGAGCGCAGCAATTTTTTGTCCGGCCCCGTAAGAAACAATTAATTTTTGCGGCGCATGCTTTTGTATTTCGGCTGCTGTAATAAAGCAGATTGGCCCCTTATCGCATGATAACAAAGAAAACAAAATGAAAATAAATATCCATTTCATGGAAAAACAGTTACAATAACCCTTTTATACCGTGTAAGCGGAGGCGTTCCTTTATCCGTTACCTTCAAAATAAAATGTATAGTACGGGGGCTGTCAACCACCGGTGCTGTAACCGGTAAATCATAGAGATTGGATGCATAGGGTCTGAAACTGACCAGTCCTTTATAGGTTCCTGCTTCCGGATATTGAAACCAAAGATAACTCATAGAATCTCCGTCAGGATCGGTAGTCCGGATAAAATTATACTTTTTATTCGTCCAGCCCTAAATCCTTGTCCGATAGTTCTCCTTCCTTTATGTATTTGCCTTTGAATCCAATCCTCTTTCCCTGTTCATATCAGGTGTTTTTCCTTAGGCTGGTGATTTTTGGAGAATGCGGAATATTTTCCCATAAAAAAGCCCTGCATTAAGCAGGGCCAGAATATTAGTCATTCTAAGAGAATCAAAACCGGGGTTTCTGCCCGGAATTTTTCTGAAGGGCAGGATGATTAAAGAAGTTTATCTGAATGATAAGTTTATTCTTCCGCCGCCGGCATCGACTGTAACGGGGATGCCGCCTCCATTAAGGGAGCCATAGATCTCATCTTCCTTAAAAGTTCCATTGAAATTGCTGAGAGATTCCGTATTGATCTTATCTGCATTTATATTAAGATTGAATCCTGTATTTTTTGGAATACGCAAATTTATTCTTCCGCCTGAATTGCGGAGTTTCACAAACTTACCCGGTTGAATTATTGCCACGTCAATATTACCGCCACTGGTGGAGGCATCAATGCTGGCAGAAAGATCTTCAAGATTAATACTTCCGCCCGAAGTGTGTGTGGATAATTCACCCTTGATTTTCCCTCCATTTATGCCGCCACCACTGGTTACGGCAGAAATAGTACCATCCAGGTCGTTTAATTCCAGTCCACCCCCGGAAGTATTCAACTTTATATTACCATTGCAGCGTTCAGCTTCAATACCGCCGCCGCTGGTTGACAGATCAATATTATCTTTCGAATCTTCAACATGAATACCTCCTCCTGAAGTGCGTCCGGTAATCTGACCACTTACTTTTTTGACCATCAGGCCACCGCCACTGGTATTGAAGTCTTCAGTGCCGCTGAGATTTTCCAGCATGATTCCGCCTCCGCTGGTATTGAGGTGGGTAGACGACTGGTTGGGAACATAAATGTCAAACGATACATTCAGTGATCTTTTCCAGTCGTGAAATCCTCTTTTTGTCTTTGCAATAGCAACCAGTTTATGGTCGGAAGATGTAACTGAAAATTCATAATCCTCCTCCAGTCTTTTCTGGATTTCTTCCTTTGACAAATTTGAAAGCCGGCCATTGTTCTCCGATACATATACTTCAACACGTGCTTCCGAAGCATTTACACCCGAAACCTTAATGCCGCCCCCTGAAGTATTTGCCTCTACCTGCTTAATATCATCAGCCGACAAGGTTTTAGTCATATACAGCATGCCTTCTCTCGATTGTGCCGAAGCCGTAAAAGCCAAACCTGCCACCATGATAAGAATGATATACTTTTTCATAATCTCTATTTTAATTTTTAATTTTTAATTATTTCTTTCCAATTTTTACTTTTTAATTTTTACTTTTTAATCTATTCTGTTCTCAGGCTTTTCACCGGGTTCGCAAGCGCTGCTTTCACGGCCTGGAAACTTACCGTAAAAAGCGTAATAATGATGGCCACAAGCCCGGCAATCACGAACATCCACCAGCTGATATTTGTCTTGTATGCATAATCTTCAAGCCACTTACCCATCATAAACCAGGCGATTGGTGTTGCTATGAGAAGGGCGACAAAAACGAGCATTAAAAATTCCTTTGACAATAAACTGAAAAGAGATGTGATACTGGCACCAAGCACTTTCCTGATCCCGATTTCTTTTGTTTTTTGTTCGGCAGTGAACATAGCCAGGCCCAGCAATCCTAAGCAGGAAATGAAAATAGCGAGAAATGCAAAATAGCTGGAAAGCCTGCCTACCATGATTTCACTCGTATATAACTTTTGATACTCGTCTTCTGAAAATTGAAAGGTAAAGGGAAACTTCGGGTTCAGCTGCTTACATAATTTTTCCAAACTGGCGAGGGCCGCTTTCGTTTGACCTGCGCGTGTTTTAACCAGCATGCTTCCATAATCATCTTTTTCTCCAAGGCGAAGGATCAGCGCATTTACCGGCACGTGCAGTGAATTGAAATGAAAGTCCTTTATCACACCGACAACCGTTCCTTTCTTTCCCCAGAAAGTAAGCCTGCTGCCAATTGGATTCTTAAATCCTATTTTTTTCAGCGCCTGCTCGTTCAGTATGTATCCGACTGTGTCTGTTCCGAATGACTGTGAGAACTCCCTTCCCTCAAGAACCCTGATATTCATTGTTGATGCAAAATCATACCCTATTGATGCCTGCGTGAACATGGGTTTTGAATTCGGGTCTTTCCCATCCCAGTCAACCCCATAAGTGCCGTTTTGGATCTCAGTTGGTGTCTGAGAAATCCTTGATACTTCTTTTATTCCGGGCATATTTAGGGATTCCTGCTTAAAAAGCTCATATTGTTTTGGAAGTTCACCTGACATCGGAATATAAAGCAGGTTTTCCCGATTATATCCAAGGTCGGTTGTCTGGATATAGTTAATCTGCCTTGAAATTACAATGGTACCGATGATCAGGACGATTGAAAGTACAAACTGGAAAACAACGAGACCCTTGCGAAACCATATGCTGCCGCTCTGGAGCTTCAAGACTCCTTTAAGCACCGTAACCGGTTTAAAGGAGGACAGGAAAATTGCCGGATAGCTGCCGGAAATTAATCCTGTAAATCCTGTCAATAATAAGATGCTTGCCCAGAATACAATATTTGCATATGGAAATACAATCTGTTTTTGTGTTAGTGTATTGAATGCAGGCAATACCACAGCTACCACCATCAAAGCAATGAACACGGCTATAAAGGCCAGCAAAATGGCTTCTCCAATAAATTGTTTCATCAGAGAAGAGCGGAGTGCGCCGACTACTTTCCTTACACCGATTTCTTTTGCTCTTTTTACAGACCGCGCGGTGGTCAGGTTCATGAAATTAATGCAGGCGATCAGCAGGATAAAAATGGCGATAATACTAAACAGCCTCACATATTCAATCCTTCCTCCTTCCAATTTTCCATTTAAACCAAAATGCGAATGGAGATACATATCGTCGAACCGCTGAATGCCCAGCTGGATATGAAACCCTTTGCCCTGCTCCTTATTATAGTTGTCTAAAAAGTGGACTATCTTTTGTTCAAAAGCTACCGGATTGGTGCCTTGTTTCAACATCAGCAAAGTGCGGGGGCCATTATTTCCCCATTCTTTTGCCCAGGAGTTGTCTTCCAGGAACGCATGCCAGTTAATGAGGTAGTCAAATTTCTCAGATGCTTCCTCGGGAACGTTTTCAAATACCGCGGTCACCTTAAAATCTTTCCTGTTTTCGTATCTGATGGTTTTCCCTATCGCCAGATCAGGAGATCCGAAGAAATCATTTGCCATTTTTCTCGAAATGGCGATCGTGGAGGGTGTATTCAATGCCGTTGCAGCCTCACCCTGAAGGAGTTTGTAGCTGAACATCAGAAAAAAATCCATTCCTGCATGATTGCCTTTTTCCTCCATGATCTTGTCCCCTACCTGAAAAGTGGCGGGATCTTCCCAGGCCATTCCGCTGGCATACTTTACCTCGGGCAAAACCCTTTTCATTTCATCCGCCATTATGCCGGGCGTAGAATGGAAGGCATCTATTTTGTTATCATAATACTGCCTTTCATAAACGCTGTATAATTGCGTCGTGTTTTTATTAAACTTATCCTGGTTGCGTTCATCGCGGATCCATAAGAGAATCAGGAGACTGCAGGCCATGCCCAGGGCAAGACCAAGGATATTAATCATGGAAAAGACTCTATCCTTTTTGAGGTTCCTGAAGGCAATCAGCAAATAATTCTTAAGCATGGGAAGGTCATTGATTCTTTTATTATAATACTTTGACTCCTAAAAAAATTACATGACTCGAAAAATAGGGCTCCAAGCAAATGCCAAGTCGCTAAAGCGCTACAAATCAATAATTTATTTAAAATGAATATTAGAAACTGCCCGGTTTTGATACGCTGATTGTCCGTTATTTTTAAAACCCTGCCCCATAGACGGATAATTAAAGCCCCGGGAAAGACAAGGGAAACAGGTAGATGTTGCAGGAATAAGAGAAAGTTTTATAAAACCTTCATCTTTCCTTTCACATAGTTGGTATACATGCCGTGGGCAATAATGAGGGAAACCAGGTAATCATGCGTGCTTTGGGTAGCAGGCTCATCATAAATGCGGGCGGAATAAATATCCTCATCCTCATTGTGAATCCTTAGAAACCAATCCTGATCATTACTGGTTTCGCCATCATGGTAATAAGTGTAGAATGTCTGATGATCGGTATAGTGCTTTTGCATTTTTTCAAGTTCCCGTTTCCAAAACTGGGTGATCTCTTCATTGTTATTCTGGGGCCTGAAGAGCTTTGCCTGGTAACAAAGCATATAGTATTCTATTTTGGAAGTAAAATGCGGCTTGATGTGTTTGAAAAATAATATTTCCTCATCGGTGTTGATAAATTCGTAGTTCCTGACCCATTGGCGAAGATCGTTCCAATACTTCAGGCTGACCTCAAAGCAGGTTTCAATATACTCACTTTCACTAAGTCCCATACGCTTTTTATCCCTCAGCTCAGAAAGCAGGTGAATATAAAGCTTGTTGCTAAAGGATTCCAACGGAGAACTCGCTTTCGTGCTCATCGTTGTACCTGGTTTAGAATAAGACACTGCCATGGCGAAGCAATTTGTTTTTGGTTTTTGGATCGCATTTAAAACGAAGTTTTGGTCCTGGTCATTTACAAATTCTTATGGACTGATAAGGAAATCATTCGGTCAGCAGCCGAACTGCCCCATTTCCGGGTCGCAAAAGTAGATGGAATTCAACCGGGATGAAAGCAAAAAACCCGCGAAGCGGGCAAAGCGGCAGGTGAAATGGCGTCCGAAATTATTGTTCCAGCCAAAGGAGGAATTGGGCGGATTTAGCCTTGCTTACCGTTATGTTTTCTTTAACATAAACTGAAAGTTTTACCGCGAGTTTTCTTGCAAAATATTGTTCTGCTTCGATGATAAAGCTTCGGTTTACGAGGTACTGCCTGTTGACCCGGAAGAAAAGTTTTGGGTCCAGCATATTTTCCAGCACATCGAGGGAATATTGAACAGGATACAGGTTTCCGTCGGTATTAAGCATCGTTGTCTCATTGGCAACATAGAAATAAGCGATCGATTCTACCTTGACGGGAAATATTTTGTCTCTGAAGCTTATCAGCAATGAATGCTTATGGGGCTCGGCTAACTGCTCCAATAATTTTAAAAGTTTGCCTGTTTCATCTTTATTATAATTTCCCCTGAGCGTTTTAAATTTATTCAGGGAGGACGAAATCGATTCTTCATCAAAAGGCTTAAGAATATAATCAATGCCGTTTGAGCGAAAGGCCTCCAATGCATATTCATTGTATGCGGTGCAAAAAATCACAGGAGGATAGACCTTAAGTTCCTTAAAGATCTCAAAACTGAGTCCATCGGAGATCTGGATATCTGAGTAAATAAGATCTGGCGTTGGGTTATCCTTAAAATAAGCAATTCCGGATTCAACAGAATCAATATGCCGGATGACCTCGATATCCGGATCAGCCCTTTTCAAGCTCTGTTCCAGATCCCGGGCCGTCTTAACTTCATCTTCAATAATAACGACTTTCATTTCATTTTTTTAAACAAGTATCAAATTTCAAGTCCCTTTAGAAAAGGGGTAATTTAACACTGAACTTTGCTTCGTCCTCCATTATTTCAATTGAGCGGCTTCCAATCAGCTTGTACCGCTTCTCCAGGTTTTTTAATCCAATTTTTGTACTTGCCTCCATCGACCGCCTTCTTTGAAGCGAATTTGCAACCGATATGGATTCGTTCCCTGACGAATAAACCGAAATAGTAAGGGGTTTCGAATTGGAAATAATATTATGTTTGATCGCATTTTCAATCAATAGCTGGATAGCGAACGGAGGGATTTTTTTATTCAGCAATTCTGCCGGTATTTCAATATTTACTAATAGACCCTGTTCAAATCTTTGCTGGAGAATGAAGACAAAGGCATTGGCCACCTGCAATTCTTCTTTCAAGCTGACAAGGTCGGTAGTTTGGCTCTGAAGCAGATAACGGTAAAGCTCTGCCGTCTTAATAATAAACTCCATGCTCTTCGGATTAGCCTCCTTCACCATTACTTTTAACGTATTGAGTGAATTAAAAAGAAAGTGGGGATTGAGCTGGTTCCGGAGCTGGCCTAATTGTGCATCGAGGTTTTCCGTTTTTAATTCCTGGTTTTCCAACTCCGTAAACCGGTATCGCTTAAACAGGTTTAATGAATAGACGACGATAAACATGAATAAATTGATAACGAAACCGCGGTATACCAAAAATTCGGTACGGCTTAGTTCCGAATCGGTTCTGATGCGCAACAGAGAGGAAAGCGGGTACATCACCACAAGCGCGATGATCGAGGTAAAGAGCAATCGCAGAACAGGAAACGACTGATGACCACTTTTTTCATGCCTCCGCTGTTCTTCCCAGGCATTGAACAGGAAGTTACAATACCACAAGAGCAGGGTAAACAGGTAGGTAAGACTTGCATCTCTTAAGCTGTCGAGCAGATTAAAAAAAACATGATTAAAAATCCTGGGAATGATCATGAGAACGGAAATGCCGGCCGAACTAAGCAATGCGATCCGGATTTCTAACTTTCTAAATGCCAGTTGTCCTTTCATATACTCCCAATGATAATGATAATAAGGAGGAAACTAAATATCAACGATCTGCCTTCCTAAATTTACCCAGACAAAAGACAACAAACCGGATAATTACCGGGAAACGGGCAAAATGAGCTGTGAAATGCAGAAAGCGTGACCATTTGAAGATGGAGCAGATGTTTATCCGGCGCTAAGGCTTATGGAATTTACCAATGCCTCAAAATGCAATTGAAGCGCCTCCCAGTTTTTATCACGGATGAACTTTCTGTCAAAGAGTTCGCTACCCATTCCAACCGCAGTTGCTCCTGCTTCCAGCCATGCACTTGCCTTAAGCTTATCAATTCCTCCCGTTGGCATTAACTTAATTTCGTTCATGGGGCCTTTGAGATCCTTTATATATTGCGGCTGGAGTGCGGTTGCCGGAAATACTTTTACTATATCAGCGCCTGTTTTCCATGCTTTAAAAATCTCGGTAGGCGTAAATGCGCCAGGGAAAACCGGAATCCCGATTTCAACGCAGCGACTTATGATTTCCTCGTCCGTGACCGGAGTCACAATAAATTGGGCTCCTGCTTCAAGGGCGATACCCAATTCGCGGAGTGAACAGACTGTACCGGCGCCAACATTCAATTGATTTCCATATGCAGAATGAGCATGGCGGAGGATATCTTCGGCTCCTGCAGAATTCATTGTTACTTCAATGCTGGTAAGTCCGGCTGCACGGTACAAGGGAAGGATCTGCGCGACCTCTTCCGGAGATATATTACGCAGGATCCCTACAACAGGCATTTTCAAAAATTCTTTCCAGGAGAATAGATTATTTTCTTTATCGGATGTTTGTTTACCGGTCATAATGATGCTGAAATATTTTTATTTGCCCTTCGACGGCAGATTTATCTATGATTCCGGGATCCACGAGGACGGACTTTGCGCGAAGATCTAAATGGTCCAGGGCAAGCTCGTAAAGAGAGAACAAATTGCTTCCGCTGCACAATTGGATTCTTCCAACAGCATCCTGCTGTAAACCCTTCAATTCAGTCCCGATAAGTAAGCCACTCAGGAAAAGGAAATTCTGCTCTTTCGAACGCACTTTAAAAAGATGACTTACGCGCACCGAAAATAAACTGTTTAGCAGATTTGTTATACCGGACTCAGTAATACCTGATCTGAAAGCATCCCTGCCATCCTTGTCCAATGGAGGGCTTGATGCAGAAACTGCCTCTTTCAAAATGCTATGCCGGGTCAAAAGGTCAAACAGTTCTCCGGTAATATAGGTTTTGAAATCCACCAGTTTACCTTTTTTTACTTTCACGTGTTTGGAGTGGGTGCCTGGGAACAGGCATACGACCTCTTCATTAAAATCTGCGCCAGGATGAGAGGCCAGTCCGACCATCTGTGTTTCTTCTCCCCTGATTACATCATCCCGGGTCCTTATTCCGGATATCAGCATCACTTCATGATGAAAATTCGCGTGTGGTTCAATAACCTCCACCCGCATGTCCGCGCCGTCCAGTGAAAAGGGCAAACCGGCATAAGGCAGTTCCCGGATGCCAATGGAAGAGGAAGCCATTCCCGAAATCAAAACAGGGACACCGGATAAAGGGATGGTTGTTTTTTTACCTAGGGCCTGAACCTGATTTTGCAATACCATCAAACCATAATCCTCGCGGGAAACAGGACTTTGTTCCAGGCGGATTTTCCAGCGGTTAAACGTTGAGGACATACCCTCACCGGAAATAATCTCTTCCATAATTTGGCTGGTCCGGACGTCTACCAGGCGGAGACGAAAAGCGGAAGTTCCCCAATCACAGCTCAGAAAGTAATTGTGCATAGGAAGCAATTGCAGTTTTTTCAGGAAAGCATTCTTCACATTCCGCCGGAGCGGACCTTGCGGAACGCCTTCCCTTTATGCGAACCTTCGATTAAACTTCGGCCTGCGACGCGTTCGTCTTTAAGGGTTATACGAAGATAAACCAATAGTTCCTCGCCCGCATTTCAGCAATGCTCCTGCGTAAACCCGGCCAAAGGGCTGGTCAAATTATTTTCTTTGAGGGGACGGGAAACGGGCCGTGTCAATGAGTGCTTGACTGCCTTTAACCAAAGCCGGCAGCAACAGCAGGCCAGAATGGATACGAGCCCTTATCATATCAGGTTCGTAAAACAGCAAAAAATAAACTAACTTTGCAGGTTCGCTAATCCGGGGGTGCCTGGTTTTGACAGCGTAGATCTTTGAAAGAATAAGCATGTCGTGCGTTGGATAATTAGCACGTAAATCTGAATATTCAAAATTCAAATGGCAATACTCAGTATGCCATGGCTGCCTAATCAGTGATTAAGTAGTCATTAGGGCCGCCGGGCAGGTTTTCCTTTTACCAGGTCTGGCCGCCGACTAAAAACAAATAGAGGATGCTGCAACGGAAGGCTGTGACCGTTGCTTAAGACCATCCAGCTAAGGAGATCATAGGTTTGTTGCGTTCCGGTGGTTTCCCGACAACCAATAAGCAAATAAGCATGTAGAAAGCTTTCGGAGAATATGTTTGGACAGGAGTTCGATTCTCCTCACCTCCACCAGCCCGGCATTGTGTCCCGTTCACAATGCCGGGCTTTTATTTTTCATCCGTAACCTTTTACTAGTAGGCGTTTCCGTGACTACTTTACCAATCAGGCCTCGTATTGTTTCCTTGTCTTTTGAGGAAGGTATATTTCCTATTTAGGGAAAATATGAAATAAAATATTTCGTTTTGGTTACGTCCAAACTCCGACTGGTTACTAAGAGTAACCACTTAAAAAAGCCCAATATGGAAAAGCAATCCTATGATTTTCAGGTTGATCAGTCGGACAAGATGTCTTCAGCAGATAGCGTGATTTGTATTCGAGGCCAGCACAAAGCTCCCTTTGCAGCATCGAAGCCGAAGGGCGCCGTTGCCGGTATTATGTCCAGAAACAGCCTGCGTATTGGCGCCCTGGGCATGGCCTTACTGGGATGTGTGGCGATGTATAAATATTATTCCGTAACGGCTAAGGGAATTTATCAGAATTATTATTCTGCCTACGATCTCGGCACCACAAGAGGAACGGGTTCTACCGATACCCTTGAAGAAGCTTATAAGAGCAAGGACTGGAATAAGGTAGCCAGGCTCTACAATGAGGAATCTGCCAAAACGGCCAAATACTATTTCTTAGCGGGCATGGCAGATCTGGAGCTTCATCAATACCAGATCGCCGAGGAGCAGTTCCAGGCGGTGCTGGCAGAAAATGCCAAAAAGCATGATCGTTATTTTAAGGATGAGGCAGAATATTTCCTTGCGTTCAGCTACCTGATGAATGGCGAATCCGATAAGGCCGTCCGACTTCTGTCGACCATCAGAAAAAACAAGGATCATTTTTATTCTGCATTGGCTAACCAGATGTCTACCCTTGATTTGAGTATACTGAATATGAAAAGTAAAAAATGACCCTGGTCAATAAGTGACAACGGCCAAACTATTCGATATACTGGTGAGAACATTTTGTTCCCGAAGCGCTTGCTTCTGGAAAAGGAACTCGACTCTCACAAAAAAGTTCGAAAATTGTAAAGGGAGTAGCGCTTTTTAAAAACCGTATTGTATCAAAGCTCGTAAAGTACCGATTTTACGGGCTTTTTGTTTTTTGGCCCCACAGGATTTCACCGAAAAACCGGCTTATTGAGGTAGGGAATTCGGGAAACATGAAGCAAAACGCGAAATGGCCCCAAATGCCTCGCAAATGAATGGTCGATCTATCCGCTTTGAATGCAAAAAAGAATAATCTTTTTAAAGTTGCCGAGATACCTCATGGTGGATTTCTGGTTGCAATTTCGCAGGGATTTGAGCCAGAAGAAGAATTCCTGGCATCTTGTCGAATGTGCCCGGAAAGCAAATTCTTCAAACGAAAATAGAAGGCCTGGATAAAAATTTGCCCTTTCGTGTCCAATTTTAGCATTCTCAATCATTATTGTGGTATAAACCAATCAATATTCAAAAATGAGAATCAAATTATGAAGGCAACTAAGCTGCCGTCTACCACGGCCACCCGAAGGCGCCGAACTATAGCTTATTGGGTAACCACTGAAATCATTGTTTTGGAGACCGAATAATTATTCACAATAAATATTTAATGATCATGAACACCGCATTATGGATTGTACAAGGAATTCTCTCCGCATTTTTTATTTATGCTTCGCTATCCAAACTTCTCCAAAAAAAAGAACAGCAAGTTAAAAGAATTCCCGAAATGAGGTATGTAGGCGGAGGCCTGGTAAAATTGATAGGTTTAGCTGAACTAATGGGGGCAATAGGTATCCTGGTTCCCATGTTATTAGGCGTCTTAAAGGTGCTAACAGCCTGGGCAGCGGTTGGATTGGCACTCATCATGCTAAGCGCAACTCTCTTCCATGTCGTTATTAAAAGCTACAGGCCCATTGTATTTACTGCGGTAATTATGTTTTTGGCTGTGTTTGTGGCTTATGGCAGGTTCTAAAGACATCCAGAAATCGGGCAAGACAAGTCCTCAAGTATCTTCAAGGTCACCGGGTTGATTGAAATAACTCGACAAGATTTCCCGAAGGGTCCTTTAAAAGGATTTGGTTCCCTCCTATCCCTATTACAATATCATTACGAAACTGCGCATGTTTAGTTTTAAGTTCCGCAACGGTTGCCTCTAAATCATCAACTTCTAATTCAAAACGGTTCCAGCCGCCGGGACTAGGGATCGCTCCGTCTGGCATGGCCTGCCCACCTCCGCCTTTACCGCTTACCTTACTTAATAATAAACGCAAGTTCCCTTTCGAAAGAATTGCAAATTCCGCCGCCGGGTGCATAACAACCTCAAAACCTAACAGGTCCGTATAGAAGGAAATACTGGCATCGACATCATTGACGATATAACGAACAGTAGCAGTCGAATTTTTTGTTAACTTCAAATGGTTCATATTTTTTTCCTTTAAATCAGTTTGTGACAATAACCTTTGAGTGGAAAGCAAGAAAATAAAAAATAGCGCACGGACTGAATATCCTGCCAGTAACTTAATTAAAGCATTTTTCATTATGCTTATTTAGCACAAATGTTAGCAGATTAAATTTGGAAGAGCTGGACTAATTCCATTTTCTTCAGGACAAATCCTGAATATAATCTAAAAAGCAGCTGATACTTTTCCCGGTCTTTTTTTTAAATAACCGTGAAAAATAATCAGGGTCGGAAAAGCCCAACTCATAAGCTAATTCTTTAACGCTTGGTCTGTCGTAGAAAATAATACGCTGAGCTTCGAGAATCAAACGTTGGATTAAATATTCTTTTGGCGAAAAACCTGAATAGTGTTTAACTATTTCATACAGCTTATTTTCTGAGATCAAAAGTTCGGCGGCTACTGCGGCGACTAGAGGTTGAGATTTAAATTCATTTTCAATCCGGATCTTAAACTGGATAAAAGTTGAAATGTCATGGGCATCAGCGTTGCCGGAATTCTGACCATTAAAATAGGCGGTTTTAAACTCAGTTAAAAGGCTGCTTAAATAAGCCAGGATAAGGTCAATATCGTTTTTTCTATCGTCAGTATGTAAAAGTTGATTGAGCGTTTCAAAAAGACTGATCACTCTTTTCCTGGAAATGTCGTCAAATGTTATTTTTGCTGTATTGAAGGGATTTATCAAAAAGAGTAATTGTTGGGGAATGAGTGATACTAAATTTTGAGCAAAACTAAGCGTATGGAATTTTAATCCTTTTTTCAATAGCGGTGAAGCATGTACTTGATTCGGCATGATAAAGAGCAATTGCCCGCCCGAAATTCTTACCTTCTGCCAGTCTACCAGGTGATCGGTAATACCTTTTTCAAAAAACATAAAAAAGTATGCATCCCCTCTATGTGGGGTCTTAAATTTTTCATATTGATGTTTGGGTAATGAATATTTCGGATCTGACGAGCTGACAACTATCTTCAGCTTGTCATGCTGAGATAATTCGTCCAGTATTTTCTTGGTATTCCAAACCGTTTTATTGTCATTCATCGTATGCATATTTTAAGAAAGGCGAGGGGGTAAAAATCACGGAAATAAAAGCTCTTTTACATCAAAAGGAAATACCAGGCCATTAATGTTATTCCTTTAAATATGTTGATTGAGTATTCAATCTGAATTGATAGGATCGCCTATATATGTGTATGGAAATTCCAATGGTAGTTTTTAAATAATTTTTAATCATGCTGATAAATCAAAATTCCTTATCCCATCAATGGAGTGTGTTTTCTTTAATGATATGTGGCGTTGCTTCACTCCTCCTGAAAGAGCAGAAAATAAAATTTTGTTTTGTATTAAATGGGGTAATATGATCCTCAGTGGAACAGCTCATTTTTTCAAATCCGTCGGAAAATCCCTCGGTCAGCAAATGCTCATTGTATCTCTGCACGGGCAGGCCACTGCATGTTTCAGGACCCTGAACAGAAAAGGTTCCAATGATGACATAACCATTGACTTTCACACAATCCTTAGCTGTTGAAAGGTATTTACTGATCTCCTCTTTAGATGTTAAGAAATGAAAGGTTGCGCGGTCATGCCAGAGGTCAAAGAGATTATCGGATTTAAATTCTCTAATATCCTGCGCAATCCATTTTACTTTATCCGCCCGGTTGCCTAGTCTTGTTCTGGCCTTTTCCAGGGCTTTTGCGGAAATATCCAGCACGGTGATATCATTGTAACCCTGATCAATTAGAAAATCAACCAGCCTGCTATCGCCTCCTCCAACATCAATAATCCTGGCCGTTTTTGGCAATTTAAAATCATGAATGAAGTTCAGTGTAGTTTGGGGGAATTCCTGGGTCCAGCTGACTTCATCCGGCTGTTTTGTCCGGTAAATATTTTCCCAATGATTTTTATCCTGTTTCATGACAACTGAAATTTACCGGACCTTCCAATAAGATTCGCTGCCTGATTTCCGCTCATCCGTGGCTTTTACCAACAGGGTATCTCCTTTTTTAAGATTCCCGAATATTTCCACACCGCTATCAGTTGTAATTCCCTGGAGTACATCCACCCACTCGGCTTTCCCTTGTGTTACTTTAATAACGAATTTTCGCTCAAGGGTTGTTGCAATTGCTGTAGAAGGGACAATATAAGATGGGCCACTGCGTGTTAAGTTTATTTTTGCATAGGCGAAAATCCCTGCTTTCAATAAATGTTTACTATTATCAATCTCAAACTCCCAGAGTTCTGTGCGCGTAACAGGATCAATCGTACCTGTTTTTCGTGTGAGAATTCCGCTAAACTGCAGTTCAGGATATGCATCCACACTGAACAGAATATTCCGGTCTTTACCTGCAGAGGCAAAATACATTTCCGGCACTGCTACCCTCAGACGGAGTGTTTTGTTATTTTGAATTGTCAATAACATCGAATGAATTCCCACCAAGGCGCCCGGATCTGCCATGCGGGCCGTTATCACCCCGTCAAAAGGGGCGGTAATATATAAATACCCCGATACTTCTTTATAAGCCTTTGCTTTTTGCATTGCCGCCTCGAAAGTTGCGCTGTCGGCCTTCATCTGATCAAGACTGCGCTCCAGATCAACTGGAGCCACAATGCCCGGAGAAGAATTCCTTGATGCCCTGAATAAACGGTCATAATCATCTTTGCTCGCAGTCCATTTTGCTTTTGCGGCCTGTACGGAAGACTCAGCTTCTGCCAATTGCGTATTTACTTCCGGCGCTTCCAGGATTGCCAGGGTTTGCCCTTTCCGTACAGGGTCTCCGATGTCCACCTTCATGGTTTGCACGAAGCCTGATATTTTGGCGTACAGATCTGTCTGTTCATAAGGAAGCAATTCGCCTGGCAATTCAATCGTCTTTTTAAGTGTATCGACCCTTAATATAAATACCGGAACAGTATCTAAAACGGTTGCTTCACTGGCAGTCGTTTTCGCGTCCTGTTTTCCACTGTTACCACAACCAGCGCAAATGGAGACCACTGTATATAAGGTTAGCGATTTTATAATATTTAAATAGTGCATATTATCTGATATCATAATTTTTGCTGTTTTGATCATCCGGATCCAGGGATACGGGTGTATATTTCTTTCGACCTATCAGCCATTGATATATATGGGGCAGAAAAACCAAAACGCTGAAAGCCGAAAAAATCATTCCACCGATCACCGCAATTCCCAGCGGCGCCGTCTGGTCACCTCCTTCTGTGAGCCCGAGGGCCATTGGCAGCATACCAGCAATCATAGCGGCGCTGGTCATCAGGATGGGGCGCAAGCGATTGGCAGCAGCTGCCAGATGCGGTGAAGAGTCTTGGGATTTCCTGGAATATTCTGCACTTGTAATGAATAAGACCGCATTCGCAATTGCTACCCCTACAGCCATGATCGTTCCCATATAGGATTGTATATTCATGGTTTGACCAGTAATAAGCAGCATGAGCAGGGATCCCGCAATTACCGAAGGTATGATTGATAAAGCCACTACGGCTACCCGGAATGATTGAAAATAAATGGCCATAGTCAGAAAAATAACGAGGACGGCCACGAGTAAACCGAACTGCAGGCTTTGCAGCGTCTGTTGAAGTAACACCGGCTGACCACGCAATAATATTTTGGCTCCGTTAGGCAGACTGCCCATATTTGAAATGGCCTGACGCACTTCTTTGAAAACAGATCCCCTGTCGTTTTGCTGGATATTAGCGGTAATGGTTATATAGCGCTGTTGATTCAGGCGGTCATATTCCCCAGGAATGGTCGTATGTTTCCAGCTGGCTACTTCGTTCAGATAATGTGTTTTTCCACCTGTGCCGGATGATACCGGGATCGCTTCCAATTGGGCTGTGCTGTTCATTTGGTATCCTGGATATTCCACCTGTACCTGGTAAGCAGTTCCCGAGGTTTTATCAAGCCAATAACTTGGAGTAGTAAACCGGCTGGAAGATGTAGCGGCGACAGTAGAATTTGCAATCTGCGTACCGGAAATGCCCAATTGACCAGCCCGGACGCGGTCAACATCAAGTTGAATAGCCGGATAGTCAAGTGGCGTTGCTATCTGAAGGTCCCTTAACGCCGATATGCTTTTTAATTTTTCCAATAATTTTTGTGCCGTTTTTTTACCTTCTTCCAGGTTTCTGTTTGCAATGGCTATTTCTACCGGACTCGTACTTCCCAGGCTGAGCACCTGCTCCACAATATCCCCCGGCTCAAAAGACATTCTGATGCCGGGCATTTCCTTTGCAACAGCAGCCCTGAGCTGCTCCCGGAATTTTTGCATCGGAATTGCACCGGGCTTGATCCTGATCTTGGTGACCGATTCATTCGGACCGCTGGTCCATAAGTAAATATAATTAACGGGGTAACTCGAGGGCTGAGTTCCTATGAAAGCAGATGTTATTTCTACATTTCCTTTGCCGGCAATGCTTTCAGTAAGTGATAATAATTTACGTGTGGCATCTTCGGTACGTTCAAACCGGGTACCAACTGGCAGGCGTAACCGAACCTGAGCCTGTCCGCTGTCAGTCTGGGGGAATAGCTCAGTTCCGGTGTAAGTAAAAATCAGAAATCCCAGGCCAATTGCAATAAGAACAAAGAGAACGGAGAGAACACGGTATTTAGCCTTGAACCGTTCTCCCCCTTTGATATAGCGATTTCTGAACCGGTCAAACCGACTTTGCCTTCCCTGGTCCTTCCTTACGGCGAGGTGACTCATCAGCATCCAGTCGGAAACCACAGGAACAAAGGTTTGGGAGAGCAGAAAGGAAGCGATCATGGCAAAGCCCACAGCAAGGGACAGAGGCATGAACATCGCCCGGGGTATTCCGGTCATGAATAGGGCAGGTACAAAAACAGCCAGAACACTAAGGAGGATAAGCAATTTTGCCCCGGCAATTTCTTTGCAAGCATCCGAAATGGCACGCGGCCTGTTCTTGCCCATTTCCATATGCCGGTGTATATTTTCGATTGTAACTGTTGACTCATCCACAAGGATTCCAACAGACAATGCAAGACCACCCAGTGTCATGATATTAACCGTTTGTCCGGTCAGATATAGCAAGGTTACCGCAGAAAGCAGGGCGAGGGGAATGGTCATTATTACAATCAAAGCGCTGCGTTTATCGCCGAGGAAAAGCAGTACCATAAGGCCGGTAAGAATTGCTCCTAAACCTCCTTCGAATAACAAGCTTTTGAGTGAATTGATTACATAGCCGGACTGGTCAAATTCATAAGTTACTTTTATGTCTGATGGAATGGATGCCTGCATATCCGGCAGTGCGGCTTTCACTCTTTTTACCACATCCCAGGTGGAAGCATCCGCTCGCTTGGTTACCGGAATATATACAGAACGCTTTCCGTTTACCAGGGCATAGCTGGTCGTGATATCCGTTCCCATACTCACAGTTGCAATATCGCGGATATAAACAACGGGGCCGCTTTCTAATTGCAGAGGAATGTTTTGCAAATCCTGCAATGTTTCGATTACACTATTCTGTGGCGTTATAAAAGTAGTATCGCCAATGCTAACATTGCCAGCAGGCGAGATACTGTTGAACCTGACCATTGATTGAACCACCTGGTCCGGTGACAAATCATAACCGCGCAATTTTTCTGGGTCCACAGTAACAACGACGGTTTTTTGATTGCCTCCGAATGGAGGAGGTGCGGAAACGCCGGGTAAGGTAGAAAACATCGGACGCACGCGGAACAAAGCAAGGTCGGATATTTCCCCCAGTGAACGGGTGTCGGATCTGAATACCAGCTGACCCACAGGAACGCTACCTGCATCAAAACGGGTGATGAAAGGAGGTACAGTACCCGGTGGCATAAAAGCCCGTGCGCGATTTACATAGCCAACCACTTCGGCCATCGCCTGGCTCATGTCGGTCCCTTCATTGAATTCTATCTTAATAAGTGCGGCTCCCTGAATATTCCTGGAATCTACATATTTGACTCCTGTGATGTACAGGAAATGGTATTCGTAATAAGAAGTAACAAATCCTTCCATTTGCTCGGGCGACAAACCTCCGTATGGCTGGGCAACATATACGGTAGGGATTCCGAGGCGGGGAAAGATATCTATTTTTGAATTGCGGATGGCCAGGTATGAAAAGAAAACAATGGCAATTACGGTTACCAGAATCGTTACAGGGTGCCGTAACGCCGCAACAATTAATTTTATCATACTATATTAATTATTTCAATTGATTCGTAAAGACAGTCAGGTCACCCCTCGATACGGCGATTTCGAGTAAGGATTTCCAAACTTGTAAAAAAGCATTAGCATCCATTGCCTCTGCATTCAGAAGCTGATATTGCCCCTGCGTAAGCCGGGTAAAATCAACCAGTCCGCTCTCGTAGCTTTGCTTCAGACCGTCATATGCATTCCGGGCTGCTTTGGATTGAACAGGCGCAAGTTCTGCGATCAGCAGATTCTGCCCGTAAATAATCTGGGCAGTTTCGATCTGTTTTTGAATATCGATAGATACCTGTGACAAGTGCAATTCATCTGCTTTAAGAAGAGAGCCATATTGCTTTTTTTGTATATTCACCCTGGAAAATTGAAGGATTGGAAAACTGAGCTGAACGCCCGCCCCAAAATTGCTCCTTGTCAAAGACCATCCACTTGCTTTATCAATCGTTCCATTTGATTCTACCCCTGATCCGCGGGCATAAGCATTAGCCCATATATCGAACCTGGGACGCCATGCCCGGTCTATTTCTCTCAAATTGGCTGCACTTACCGCGACCCGCGCTTCATAATACTTATAATCCGGGTTTTGAGTGTAAAGGCCCGCGCTATCAGGAAGAATGGGCAGCTGCGCAGCTAACAGCGTGTCTGATAATATCAGGTTATCCGGAGTACCCGGAATGCCGGTCAGCCGGAACAGTTCTAAAACTTGTGACTGATAAAGACGTTGAGTAGTTAACAAGTCCATTTCTGCCTGCGCGAGTGAGGATTGGAATTGGACGGTATCGAGCCCAGGACGCAATCCTTCTTTAGCTAGCACCAGGGATTGTTGCAAACCTGCCTGGGTACGATCTATATTTGATTGCTGGCTGCCAAGAAGCTTTTTGAGATATAACAAATCCAGGTAAACTGTAATCCCCGCATATTGCTGGCGGAATAAAGCATCGTCATAATATCCGGCTGCCAGTTTGAATTGTGCAACCGCTTTTTCAACTGCCGCCTTCCGCTGTCCAAAAGTAAGTGGTGTCCATTGAAACAGCCCGGAAAGGGCAGTACCCGGAACAGGTTCATAAGTGTTGCCGGCAGAAGAAGGTCCGGTGATCGGCATCATTAACCCGGGATAGCTCATGCCCGTAATATTATTGTAGGTAGCGTAACCGGCCTGGTAGCCCGCCGTCAGGTTCGGCACCAATGTATTTTTGGCAAGGTCGATATTATGCCCTGCCGCTTCTGTTTGTTTCTGATATGACTGCAACTCAGGTTGCCCTGATTGCACAAGGATAAGCATTTCTTTAATTGACAATATGCGTTTCTGGGCGCTCGCAATCTGGGAAAATGCAAGCAAACCAAGAAAAACAAATCCTATCCTATGGGCAACATTAAGGCTGGTATGGGATTTCATAGATTTTACTTATTATGATTGAAGTGCACCTCCAGTAATTTATCTTCTTGCATCGGTTATCTGGAATAGCGCATTTTTGCAGACCAGGCATTGCAACATCCTTGATTATGCCGGAGGTTGATTTCGATCTTTTATCTGAGATTGCTTCGCCAAAAGTTTAAACACAAGTATATTATCAAAATTACTATATTGACTAATAATAAATGGACATTCTTTGCTCGTTACCAGACGCTCATGTGATGCTTTGAGGCCTGAATTCTGAAGTTCATATTGAGGCAAGCGAATGTTTGAGATACTGGGATGAAACGATGCCAGTGATTTGGAAGTTCCAATAGAAGCAAGTCTAAACATAACGACAGAGAAAGAATGTCATACTTAAGCAACTTCGCATCATTATTTGCAATCATGACACCAGCAAAAGAAGCCTAATTAATTTGTTCAATGCTGCCAATATCAACATAGTTTCCACCGCACTTACCATCAACCTGGTAATTGAGTTTAACTCTTATTGGAAATTTTCCGTAATAATTGATATGGAACGAAGCTGGCAATGCTCCAATATCATAGTAACCCGTTGAAGGATTATTCGGGTTCGGATGGCCATCAATCTGGATGAATGTGCCTCCATCGCATGGCCCAGTTCTGGGATCGCCCCCGATAATTGAACCTGTATTCGCAAAGCTGATTACAGTCTTTTTGCAGCTGCCTGAGAAAAGCAGGCTGCAGGAGAAAAAAAGAGACAAAGCAAATGCCCGCGCCATGTTTCCAATACGGTTAAAGTCCAAAAATAGTTGCTTTCAGGTAAAAGATGCTTAAAACACATGGCCTCCTAAGCATTTTTTGCACGATCTGAATTTAATGATGGCTATGCGCGGAAACCTGCTTATCACCAGTCTTTGTAAGTAAAAAGAAATAAAGAGAGGTAATTCCAAATATCACATTCAGGTAAAAAGTATAATTAATTTTGAAACTCATTAACGTTTCCCGAATATTGATATTTCGATCAGGAATGAGGTGGAAATAATTAAAAGGAAGGGACATGATCAGTCCGGAAATAACCATTGTGGTAAAAAATACAATAAGTATGTACCCCATTAATTTCCATCCGTAATATTTCCGGTAAACATCAAGCAAAGGCATTACGATAAGATCTGCGTATAGAAAGGATAGCACTCCGGAGAAACACATGCCCTGCGACCAGAATATAGCCGCCAACGGTACATTTCCAATGGAACAAACAAAAGTAAGAATGGCTATCACGGGTCCAATGAATGTGCTGACCATCTCCCTCACCATCAGGGGAGAATTTTTTAAAAAAAGAATATCAAAAACATGCTGAGGTACAAATACTCCAATCAATCCGGCAATTAAAAGACCGATCACAAGATCTTTCCAAAGCATAGACCACTCCATATAATAATTACCAGCTATTTTCCGGCGTATCTCCGGGTCTGCCATTTTCCTTCGAAAAGAGGTTTCTCCTGTTGCCATGCTTTGATGGTGCCCATCATGACTGGAATGGTTATGACTGCAAGAGGCTTGCTTAGGTGGCTCCACGTGGCCCCGGGCCGCTTCAACAATCGTTTTTGGATAAGTAAATTTTACAATCATAGACATGATCGAAATCAAAACAATGCCCCCGATCCATTCAGCTACAGCAAATTGCCATCCCATTAACATCCAGAGAATAATTCCAAGCTCGATAACCAGGTTGGTGGAACTGAATAAAAAGGCCAGTGAAGAAATCAACGATGCTCCTTTTTTAAAAAGAGACCGGCTCGTAGATGCCGCAGCATAGGAGCAACTTGAACTTATTGCCCCAATCAAAGTAGCCAGGGCAATTTCTTTAAAGCCGGTCTTACCAAACCGGTTTATTATTTTCTCTCTTGAAATGGCCACTTCAATGACAGATGTGATGGTAAATCCGAGCGCAAGGCTCCAGGCAATCTGCCAGAACATACCGAGCGACATTCGTAAGGCCTCAAGCAATGAGCTAAAAAAATGATTCAAGGCTGAATGATTTTAAAGTAAAAGGTTCTTCATTAACTATAGCAAATATCTTTAAAGTCCCTGATTCGCGCCTGCTACCTTTTTTGAATAAGAGTTGTAGAATTTTGGAGCGGGATCAATTGCCGCTGCATTTAATTTTTTCTCATGTTCATACCTTCCATTGGATTGCTTCCATTCTCAAATATATATTCGCTATTGATGAGATAAGCACCCCGGGTTACGACCATATCACCCGCCTGTAAACCGCTTTTTATTTCAATTATATTTTCGTCGCTTAAACCTGTTTCGACCATATGAACGGAGTAAACACCGGGCCTTGTCTCGACCCAAACAGCAGATCCTTTGCTATCCGTCAATACTGCGCCGGCAGGAAGTATTATGGAATGATGCTGATTATTGCTGGCAATGATATAGACAGGCATTCCGGGATGTAACCGGTTATTTACATTTGGAATACTAACGCGCACGAGATTAATGCGCGTATCCGGATCAATCTCCGGATTTACAAAATCAATGGCTCCCCGAATAATCTCATTGTTCAGGTCTGGAATCCTTACAGTGACCCGGCTATTCTTATCCAATGAAGAAAGTTGGGTGGTAAATACCTGTGCTTCCGCCCAAAGGGTGGACAAATCAGCCAGCTGCAAAACAGCTGAGCCTTCTGTCGCGTAAGCACCTTCCTGAATATTCAATGCAGTAACATATCCGTCCTCCGGACTATAAAATGTCGTAACCGTTGATTGCTGATTATTTCCGGCGAGCCGGGCAATCTGGGCTTCTGTCAAACCCCATAAGAGCAGCTTTGCTTTGGCACTTTCTACAATGGCTCCATAATTGATAAGGGAATTACCAATAATTTTTTGTTGCTCCAGGGCATTCGCGTATTCCTGCCTTGCATTATTTAATTGTTCGCTATAAAGATCATACAGGGGTTCCCCTCTATGGACATAATCTCCGGTTTTCTTTACATATAATTTTTCTATTCTTCCTTCCACGCGCGTGCTTACGGAGGATAATTTCTGCTGATTAAAATTCAATATTCCTGTAAACAGCATTTGGTCGCCAATAGTTCCATTTTTGATAGTATCCACATGAATACTACCCAATCTGATTTGCTCCTCATTAAGATGTATTTCCCCTGCCTCTTTGATACTGCTTTTTGGAACTGCGATTAATTCCATCTGGCAAATAGGGCATTTACCGGGGTGATCCTCCCTTATTTGCGGATGCATGCTGCAGGTGTAATAGACCTCTTTTACTGTCGCTGTTTCACTGGCTTTTGTTGAGCCATGCTTACAGGAGATTGCGAATCCTGCCAGGCAAGCTAACGAAAGCAAAAAACTGCTTCTTAAAAAAGACAGGGAATAAATATGTTTTCCAGCATATTCTGTCTTCAAATTGCATTGACGCATATCAATTTAATTAGGGCGATTTAATAAAACTCTCGCTATCCATAAAATACTGTCCATTCACTGCCACACTATCTTTTTCACTAAGGCCGCTGATCACCTCAACATTTCCTCCTGAATGAATCCCGGCAGTTATTTTGTGCGCCATGAATCCACCACTGGCTTTCTTAAATACAATATTGTTCATTCCGAGAGAAAGAACGGAGCTTTCCGGCAGCCATAAGCTGTTTTGTTTGATTGTATAAATAGTTGCCGTAACATGGGTTCCGACCGGCAACATGGCTTCATTGTGAAAATATACCCTGGCCGTAAGCGTTTTTCTTTCAGGCCGGAAAAACGGTTCAATAAAATCTATACGTCCTTCTATTAAGGCCGATTCATCCGTTTCCGGAATAATGCGGACCCTGCTGCCCGCTTTAACCAGGGATTCATCCAAAGTAAAAATCTGCAAAGCAGCCCACACCATATGATGATCCATGATCATGAGCAAGGTTTGGCCTTTTTGAACATACATGCCTTCCTTAATAGATAATTCCTGGGTTAGGGGTCCAGATCCAGGCATTGGGCCCGGCTGTTGCAAACCATCCTGCATCATTCCGGCTTCATGTACATGACCACTATAATTGCTATATATGCTAACCGAGTATTCAGGCTTACCGGTTTGGATCACCTGGCCAAGTTGTTCCCGGCCCATTCCCAATAAAAGCAATCTTTCCTTCGCGGCCTGAATAAACGAGGTATTTCCGGCATCGCTGCGTAAAAGGAATAATAAGTTTTGCTCCGCTGTTAATATTTCAGGGCTGTATATGTCCATAATTTTTTGCCCCTTTTTTATCTCCTGGTAGCGGTAACGGACATACATTTTTTCAATGCGTCCTGATATCTTTGCTGAAATAGCAAAGGCATACCTGCTGTCGTATTCAATGGCTCCATAGGCTTGAACAAGTACGGCCATCTTCCTGCGCTCAGGACTGGTAACCGCCAGGGAGGATACGACCCCTTCATTGGTCGGTATCAATAAAGTTTCCAATGCCATATTGCTGGTGGTCGCCGCCCCTGGATTTTTCTTAACCACTACCATGCCGCCCGCTTTCTGCTGCCCTTCATTGCAGCCGGCGAAATATAAAATCAGGGAAAATCCGTATAAGAATATTTTGATTTTCATTGTCAATTATTTAATCTCCAATATTTTTTCCAGGCTAACCTGGAACGACAATAACTGACCCAACTGATCAAGGTATTCGAGCTGTGTATTATTCAGTGCCTCCCATGCGTCATAAAGTGAAAATAATTCCTCGGTATTCTGCTCATAGGCCAATAGCGTGCTCTGATAATTTTTCCTTAAAGCCGGTATTATGTTGTCTTCAAACAGCAGCAATTGTTTCTTTTTTGCGGCAATATCCTGAAGCAGGCCATAAGCCATGCCTGCATATTCATTGGCCATTGATTGCCTTTGATTATCCAACGACACAGCCTTCCATTTCAGGCTCTCGATATTTGCTTTGCTTTCCCTGGATGACCATTTTGCAAACGGGATTTTTACTGTTCCCATAAGCGTGAATTGTTCAGGGAAACCTCCAAAACCGAACATGTGTGCAAACTGCACTCCAAATTGAGGATTGAGACTTTGCTTTTCTACTTCCTGTTTCAAATTTGTCAATTCTATGTTTCTGTCAATGGCTTGTATGTCACTCCGGCTGGTATAAAATAGCGTGCTGTCAAAGACTGAATTTGCATATTCTTTGATGGTAATGGAAGTATCAATCGAAAATACACTGAGCTTATTCCGGCTCATCAGGGTATTCAGTGCAATGCGTTTCTGCAATGCTTCATTTTGCAACATGATGCGCATGTTAGCCAGGTTCGCCTGTGCAGCTTTTGCTTTGTAATAAGCGCTGACTTTTCCCAGGCCGTTCTTATACCTGGTTTCTGCATTGGTGATCATGAGCTCCAATAACTTTTCATTTTCATCAATGATGAGTAGCTTTTTTTCAATAATGATCCAGGCATCGTAATTATCCTTGGCCCTGGAAAAAAGCTCATTCAGGGCCGATTTTCTGTTTTCTGATTCCACGGATGACATGGCCTGCATATATTTTTCATTGGCAATATTGTATTTACCATTGGGAAACATTTGTTCGGCTGAGATCATATATTGGCCCATGCCGGGTCCCGCCGAACCTTTATTGCTCCATAAGTTTACATTATAGGGAGTCATCCAGATTCCACTGGAAAGCTCAGGTGCCATCCAGCTGCGGGCGCCTTTGGCAGCTTCATCCAGCGAATGAACTTCTGCATCGTACATTTTCAGGAGCGGATGGGTAGTTTGAACACTGTCCAAAATATCCGACAGTTTTATAGTCTGTGCCATTATGTTTTCCTGATGAAAACAAATCAGGCTGATCAATAAGAATATCTTTTTCATGCTGCGTAATTTTTGACCCGGAGATCTGCTTCCGGGATCTCGATTTTTCCATATTTGTTCAGTTCATATTCCTTTGCCATCAGAAAGATTAAGGGCGTGACCAATAAAATATAAATGGCTGAAGTAATAACTCCTCCGATCATCGGAAGCACGATGGGTTTCATCACATCACTGCCAACCCCACTGCTCCATAGGATCGGTACCAGAGCAAATAAGGATACACTCACCGTCATGATTTTTGGACGCAACCGTTTAGCTGCTCCGTAGATCACATATTCCAGCAAATCAGCTTTTGTAATCGTCTCTCTGGAATTACCCTTTTTTAAGACCAGTTGCTGCATGGCATCATTTAAATAAATAACCATGACAATATTGGTTTCAACTGCAAGTCCGAACAGGGCAATGAAACCGACAGCTACAGCAACGGATAAATTCACTCCCCAGAAATAGATCATGTAAGCGCCACCAATCAGTGCAAATGGGATTGTGATTAAACTGAGTATGGCTTCCCGCGCAGAATGGAACGCAAAATACATACTGATGAAAATCACAAGCAGCACGATGGGCAGGATTAATTTTAAGGTTTTTTCACTGCGGATCAGGTTTTCGAACTGACCGCTCCATTCGAAAAAATATCCCTTTGGCATCCTGCCGATCATCTTATTTAGTCGCTGCTGTGCCTCAGATACGGTACTGCCCAGATCCCGGTCACGTACATTGAATAGTACGGTACCACGCAGCAAAGCATTTTCGGAATTGATCATGGGCGGACCTTCCGTGATATTTATATCCGCAATAGCCTGTAAAGGAATTGGCCCAAATCCAGTGGTTTGCACGGGCAATCGTTTCAATGCTTGCAAATTGTTCCTGAAATCCTGACCAAACCGGGCGTTCACAGAAAAACGCTGACGGCCTTCAATGGTGTTCGTAATTTGCGCCCCCCCAAGGGCCCCTTCAATAACGGCGTTGACTTCGTCCACACTCAGATCATACCTGTCAATCTGATCTCGTTTAATGGTTATATCAATATATTTTCCGCCTGTGACAGGTTCAACATACAAGTCTTTAACGCCTTTAATACCCGATAATTCCCTTTTTACAGATTGTGACAAGGCATAGATACTATCCAGATTCTGTCCATACACTTTTACACCTACGTCGGTACGGATGCCCGTTGAAAGCATATTGATCCGGTTGATAATGGGCTGTGTCCATCCATTGGTTACCCCGGGTATTTGTAATTTGATATTCAGCTCATTTATAATTTCATTTTTCGTGATTCCGCTCCTCCATTCATTTTTTGGTTTAAGTAGAACGATCGTCTCTATCATATTGATCGGAGAATTATCCGTAGCCGTGGCCGCTCTGCCTGCTTTTCCCAATACCGATTTTACTTCCGGCAGGGAAGTAATGATCTTATCCTGCACCTGCAAAATCCTTTTTACTTCACTATTGGAAACGTCGGGAAGCGTTACCGGCATGAATAAAATTGTTCCTTCATCAAGCGGTGGCATAAATTCTGTGCCCAGGCTCATGATCAGGGGTACGCTGACAACAAGGGCAAGGATATTGACAGCAATCGTTGTCTTCCGCCATTTAATACAGGCCCGGATGACCGGCTCATAAATTCTTTCCAGCAGCCGGTTAACCGGGTTGGAATTTTCCGGCCTGAACCGTCCCCGCATGAAAAAGGAAATCAGCACCGGAGCCAGGGTGACGACCAGAATAGCGTCCACCACCATGATAAAAGTTTTGGTATAGGCCAGCGGATGAAACAGCTTGCCTTCCTGGCCGGTGAGCAGGAATACAGGCAGGAATGAAGTAATAATGATGACCGTGGAAAAGAAAACGCCTCGTGAAACCTGTTTACAGGCCTGCTCAATGATGCTCATGCGTTCTGCTTCGGGGATTTTATAATTATCCGACTGCCACCATTTCTTTTTCGCTGATGCTGTACTCATGATAATTAATTAGGAGCGTGACTATTTTGCCATTCTGATAAATGGCGATATGCGTTTTCGCTCATGATAATGCCATTGTCCACGATAACCCCTATGGCCAGGGCAATGCCGGTTAATGACATGATATTGGAGGAAAGCCCAAATGTGTTGAGCAGGATAAAACTGATGGCAATCGTAATAGGAATTTGGATTATGATACTCAAAGCGCTCCGCCAATGCAGGAGAAAAAGGATCACAATAATGCAGACGATACTGATCTCTTCCAGCAATTTTCCTTTAATATTTGCGATAGCGGCTTCAATCAGGTCACTCCGGTCATAGTCAATTTTAAAGCTGACTCCTTCGGGTAGTCCTTTCTGCACATCAGCCATCTTCTTTTTAATTTCACCGATCACGCGGTCAGCATTCTCTCCATAACGCATGACAACAATCCCACCAACCACCTCTCCCTGTCCGTTTGCATCAAATATCCCCAGCCTCAGATCGCCGCCCATTTGAACGGTGCCGATATCTTTGACGCGTACCGGAATTCCTCCGGACATACCCAGGCCAATATTCTCTATATCCTCTTTGTTCTTGATGTAACCCAGGCCCCGGATGATATAAGCCATATCGCCCATTTCAAGTTTCCTTCCGCCTACATCATTATTTCCTGCTTTTATCCTTTTCATCACATCCATCATGGAAAGATTATAAAACTGCAATCTGACCGGATCAACTACCAATTGATACTGCTTTTCAAATCCGCCGAAAGAAGCGACCTCGGCCACACCTGGCACAGTTTGCAGTGCAAATTTGATATACCAGTCCTGCAGGGCTCTTTGCTCTCCCAGATCCATTTTCGGAGCGTCCAGGTGATACCAGAAAATATGTCCCACGCCCGTCCCATCAGGACCGAGTGACGGTGTTATTCCCTGTGGTAGCAGGCGCTGCGCATAATTCAATCTTTCCATCACGCGGGTGCGTGCCCAATAGATGTCCGCATCATCATCAAATACAACGTAAACAAAGCTCATCCCGAACATGGAAGTGCCCCGGATGTTTTTCACCTTCGGGATTCCCTGAAGGTTGCTCACCAGGGGATAGGTAATCTGGTCTTCGATGATCTGCGGGCTTCGCCCCGTCCATTCAGTAAACACGATGACCTGGTTTTCGCTCAGATCAGGAATCGCGTCGACCGGGTTCCGGTTTACCGAATAAAGCCCCCAAATCAACAGACCGGTTGCAGCCATAATTACGATCAGCCTGTTCCGTAAAGCGAGTTCAATTAATTTGTGAACCATAATTATACTTTTATCCTGGTTTGCTTCATATACAGTTTGCCGCTTGAAAGCAGACTAGTCTTTTTTGGCGCTTTCCTTCTTTTTTGCAGGCATCTTTTTCTCCACCAAATCCATCCCGCATTTGGGGCATTTGCCCGGTTTATTACTGACTACTTCCGGATCCATCGGACAGCTGTAAACTTTTTTAACCGCCGTATCTGTTTTCGGTACTTTGCTTTTTGCCGTTTGCGCAAATACGCTTACGCTGGTAGAAGTGGTTATCATTAATGCAAAAGAAATAACGAGTAATGCTTTAATCGCTTTCATACATTTAATTTTTAATGTCTCACAAAAAGGAATAAATAAACCGGGTGCCTTAGTGAATTAAAAGCACGCTGACCCAACAGAATATTGGGTAATAGCTGAAGAACAATATATCAAATACGAAAATTGCGGTTGAGGAGAAAGACGGCGACCCTACCCTTCAGAGGTGGAGTATGATTAATGGGATAGGATATGGCAAGCGAAGAAATAGGAAAATCCGCTTGTCCCAAATGGCTATTAACGGCAGCCTGTGTGAAAAAATTTAATACCTGCAATCCGGAGCTAGAAATCTTTTGATCACCCTCTGCTTTTATCTGCTTGCTTTCATCTTTACAGCAGCCGCTTTTTGCTGAAAGACAATAATCATTGTCGGCTTTTTTGGGCATTCCACAGAAATCGCAATCCTTGGTATCGTGGTCAATGAAACCCCAGGACAGGAGTTTCCCCATGCAATAATGAAGGTGCACGGTTGCCCCAATGGATGTGGAGAGGTAAACGAAGGCTAATATGCTGACTACAATCTTTTTCATTCAAAATCTACATAAAAGTAGAATTATTTTGGCTGGGTTCGAACTAAAAATGGTCAATCCAATCTGACTTCAAACTCCTGACCATTGCAGTTCTCCTCTTTAAACCTATTTGCAGCAATCTTTTTTATGCACAAACAGGGCTTTGAACAATTTAAGAAAAAACCGGCCTATGTTGGTAGCTATTGCCATATTGTGTCACAAAGCTAACGCAAGAATCGCCCTTAATCTTACAAAATTTATAGAATTAGTTGTAAAATTCTCGGATTAAATGCTCTTTTGAATCTGCCTGATAACGGATTGTGACCCGCACAACCTGATGAACATATTAGCTATGAGCTACTTGCTGGTGATCAATATGGGCTGGTACAGGTTTCTTTTTAACCTGGCCCTGCCAATGAACTGGTTGCCATTGATCCTGTAAAAATCTGCCGGGAAAATCATGATATCTTCTTCCCTGGTATCAAAAAGAAGTTCCTTGCTCAGATTGCCATTCTTATCCAGTTTAGTGACCATTACCTGTCCCCCATAGCCATCCTCGTGGTATTTGGGAACCTCATCTTCAGTCAGGTGAAGGTTTTTCAAATTATCCAGGTAAAGAAAATAATAACCGGACGCGTCGCTGATTAATTTAAAGCTCATTGTGCCTCTCCCGTTAGAGCCTTTCTGCCTTTTAGGGATTTTTCTTAACCATTCAAATCTCCCGTCCACACCGATTTTTGAGCCCAGTATGTCCTCGTAATAGTACGTTCTGGTATAGTAGGTCATCCCTCTTGTATCTGTGTACGAAGTTACCACCACACGATACTCTTCACAGGAAATAAAGATACCACCGTCATTATCAACCAGCACATCGCGTACTTTCAAATCAGGAGTTTCATAATCATCCTTCCTTTCCATTTTCCGCTTACTCCGGGCGGACTCAAATTTTGCCAGCTCTTCCTTTGGAAATTCATAATAGCCGCTCTTGTATTTAATCACTTTGCCGTCCTGGTCAAGCATGGCTAAAAATATTCCGTCTGTTCCGATGCCCTTGGATTTTTTACTGTAAGTGCAGGCAATGATCATTTCATGAAGGGAATTTTCTATAAGGGTGGTTTCCTTAATGTAATTGTCTTCGATGGAGATAGGCGCGATAATTATTTTCTTACTGTCTTTCGTAAATTTAAATACTTCATAATGATAAGCAGGTTTTCCTGAACTTTTATCCTTTTCCTTTCTGGAATCCGAATCATACACTTTGGCCAGCAGGTAGGCATTACCTTTGGAATCCACTGAAAAATCGGCATTATCCATGATCGCTTCCGTGTAAGGCATCCTAAATTCACCACCCCATATCTTATTTAAGCTTTCATCAAAAACCTGGAAGCCGATCTTGTCATAATTTTTCTTATCATTTCTTTCTTCCGGATGCAACCGATAACTTACCATGAGTTTTTTCTGATCCGCATCGTAGTTGTATTGGTATTTGTCGGTGGTTTTATAATTATAAAAACCTTTTAGTGTAGCGTTGCCCGCAATCTTGGTCGTTTTGAACATCAGGTGATTCGCATCTGCAATTTTACCGTTTTCCACGTCTATTTTATCAAAATACAGCATTTCATCTCCGCTCTCCTTGTCCCAGTCGCTATGGAGCCAGTAATAATTATTATTATTAAAATCAACTACTTCCTCACTGTTAAAATTTCTCGTTGCTTCAGGCAGATCAATTTTTTTTTCAATGGTTTTGTTCAGGGTGGCCGCGTCGAACCTTACGATAATGAGCTCTTCTTTTTTCAAAGAAAGGTTTACTATGCCGTCCCGCTGGTTGCCGAAAAAAGCAAGGTCTTCTGTTTTACGGGGCAAATCGTATTCTGAGCCAAGTTTAAAGGAAAATTTGTTGCTTTGTCCGTATGAAATTGCTGTCAATAAATAAACAGGGAGAAATAATAGGTGTTTCATATTGATTTAATAGTCTAAGGAATGGGAACTTTGGATTGAAAGGGGTTATGCTTTACATACAACGTAAGAACCGGATATATATTCTTTTGCCTGGTCAATTTTTGCACTTCCGCGGCAGGAAAATCCTGACAATACCCTTTCCTGAACGGGATTCTCTTTTCGTACATTTGACTGATCCGAAACTAACTACAAAAAGTATATCAATATCCCATCAGGTCTGATTTTTTATCTTTCGATAAAACCATTGTTTGGCAAGTTCAGCTGTAAGCACATATGCGCTCACTATTAGCATCATCCAGGCATAAAATGACAATGGCAATCGAACAAATCCGAACAGGCCCGCAAAAGGTATAAAAGGAAGAGCCAGAACAATCAACACTATAAGTGCTGTTGCCATGCTCAAATATTTACCTGGCAAACTCTTAAAAAAGGGCAGCCTGGTGCGCACTACCAATACGATCAGGGTTGCAGAAACGACAGATTCAACAAACCAGCCGGTTTGAAATGTTCTCTCATTTGCTTTCATAAAAAACAATAAAACGCCAAAAGTAAGGTAGTCGAATACGGAGCTCAGTAAGCCAAATAAAATCATGAAGCGCCGGATAAATCGGATATCCCAACGATGAGGTTTATTAATTGCAACCGTATCTACCCGATCCGTAGAAATCGTCATTTCCGGGAAATCGGTCAATAGATTGGTGAGAAGTATTTGTTTGGGAAGCAATGGAAGAAAAGACAGAAACAAAGAAGCACCTGCCATGCTGAACATATTCCCAAAGTTGGCACTCGTTGCCATAAAAATATATTTCATTGTGTTGGTGAAGGTCTTCCGTCCCTCCACAATACCCGAAATGAGCACATTTAAATCCTGGGCTAACAAAACAATATCTGCGGCCTCCTTGGCTACATCAACTGCTGAATCTACAGATATGCCAACGTCGGCTGCGTGTAATGCTGGCGCATCATTAATGCCATCGCCCATGAAACCTATCACATTGCCGGATTTCTTCAAAAACAGAATAATCCGCTCTTTTTGATTTGGTTCCACCTCGGCGAAAATATCGGTACGCGCGGCTTGTTGAAACAGAGCCCTATCACTGAGATTTGTCATTTGTAAACCGGTAAGTATGACCGGGTTTTCAATGCCTACCTCTTTGGCGAGACTTTCGGCCACCAGCGCATTATCACCTGTTATTAATTTAAGTTGTACGCCTAAATTATTCAGGTTGATGATGGTTTGCCGAACATCCTTTTTCGGCGGATCAAATAAAGTTATAAAACCCAGAAAAACCATATTTTTTTCGTCATCGCGGTTAAAATCATGGTCATTGTTCCCATTTTTATAGGCAACTCCCA
The DNA here is from genome assembly GCA_963705005.1 of uncultured Chitinophagaceae bacterium. Taxonomy (GTDB): domain Bacteria; phylum Bacteroidota; class Bacteroidia; order Chitinophagales; family Chitinophagaceae; genus Puia. The sequence goes on along the minus strand of CAVPIO010000004.1, from coordinate 408,956 downwards.
GTACACGTAAGCCGGAAGCACTGAGTGTTTTATATTTCTCCGTAATATTATCCAGTTTATCTTTTATTGATATCACCTGGCCTTCAGCAGTTTCAGCCTGCTCACAGATATCCAAAACGGAATTCAGGGCGCCTTTGGTGATGGCGAAATTCTGGTTCAGATTCTTAACTTGTATCGTAAGTCTTTTTCGGATAAAATCATAGGGTATTTCTGATTGAACAGTAAACTCGTTCGGATCCCCTGGAAAAGTTGAGCGAATCGTTTCATCAATCGGATTTTTAAATCCCTGTTGCAGGTTAGCATTTAACCAGGCGAAATGAAGTGTTTTGGTGGAATGTTTGCCATCCATGTCCAGAGCATCCCTGAGCGTTACTTTCCCGGCTGTGATTGTACCGGTCTTATCTGAACAAAGAATATTCATGCTGCCGAAATTTTCAATGGCAGAAAGTCGCTTGACGATTACCTGTTGTTTAGCCATGGCTCTTGCTCCAACAGACAGGTTTACAGAAATAATAGCAGGAAGTAACTGAGGAGTGAGTCCCACAGCCAAAGCAAGAGAAAACAAAAAAGAATCCAAAGCTGGTTTATGGAGCAATATATTAGTAGCAAAAATGATAAGAACGAGTATTAAAGTAATTTCCATGAGCAAATACCCAAAATGCCGAATTCCTTTTTCAAAATCCGTTTCAGGAGATTTTACCCGCAGTTTCTCGGATATTTTACCAAATTCTGTTTGTTTCCCTGTTTTTATAACAAGCACCCTGGCTGCACCACTAATTACATGAGAACCCATAAATAGAGAATTGGTTCTTTTAGCCAGGGGCGCATCAGCAGGAACCAATCCAACACTTTTTTCGACTGGAAAGGTCTCACCTGTAAAGGCTGCTTCATCTATAAATAATTCTTTGGAATCCAAAAGCAAACTGTCGGCAGGGATCACATCACCGGCAGATAAAAAAATGATGTCTCCCGGAACCACATTTTCAACCGGGAACTCCGTTTGCTTATCTTCTCTTAATATTTGGCATTTTATCTGAACCATCTTCAATAATTCATCAACGGCATTGGCCGCTCCCCTTTCCTGCCAAAAACCAAGAAAGCTGCTTACTATAATAATGATTAGGATGATGATCGCATCAGTAAAATCTCCGAGGCCCATGGATAACAAGGCGGCTACGATAAGTAAAATAGTAATGGGGCTTTTAAATTGCGACAGAAACAAAAGAAGCGCTGATGAACGTGAACGGGCTTTGAAAGTATTCGGACCATAATTCTTTATCCGCCGGGCAGCTTCTTCGCCTGATAGTCCATTTTCAGAGCAGGATAAGTGTTTCAGGGCATCTATCTTCCGGAGATTCCAGAACTGATCTAATGGCTTGGTTAATGAAAGATCCTGCATGGCAATATGTTGGCCAAATATTTTTATTAACTGACGGCCTTAGCTAATCCATAAGCCGCAGCAGCAGCGATTATTCCGGTTACTGCTACCTTAATCGTTCCTTTTACTATGGGTTGACCTGTAACCTTACTTTTAAAGTAGCCAAATATAATTAATGCAATGATTGTAACTATGCAGGAAACATACAGACCTCTTCTGCTGTCCTGGATGATAATATAAGGAAATAGCGGAATAAATCCTCCTACCATATAGGAAAGGGCAATCGTGCCTGCACTTTTAGAAGCTCTGTTCTTGGCCGGCTTTTCCAATTCGAGTTCAAGTTTCATCATAAAGTCAGCCCATCTGTTTTTGTCCTTGCTTATTTGCAATGCCACTTGCTTACTTAAACTCTTATCCACTCCCATACCAGAAAGTATATCTTCAACTTCCTTTAACTCAAGCTTTGGCGTACTTTCAATCTCCCTATATTCCTCCTTCAACTCTTTGTCGTAATGCTCTACCTCTGACTGGCCTGCCAGATACCCTCCTAATCCCATAGAGATACATCCTGCCGCTATTTCGGAAAGACCTGAAACAATAATCAAATGCGTGGTATTTAAAACACCGCTGAGCCCAGCTGTAAGGGCAAAAGGGACAGTCAATCCGTCTGACATTCCAATGATAATGTCTCTGACTAAGCCCGAATTCGCATTTTTCTTTTCTCTGATCACGAATTACTGATTGAATAAAAATAATCTTTGATACGCTGAAAGTTTATAGAGGCCGTTCAATTCTCACTAGCTCCGCCCAATAAAATTAATGCCTTATAAATTAAATATTTTATAAGGCATTTTTAATTGAAATTTATACTGAAACGGACTTCCCAAGATGACAAATTCGGTGACACTACATTCATGATCCATACGCTGCATTATTTCGTCCTCAAAATCCGATCGAGGCTTCTACCATCGTTCCTTTGAACCTTCCTCCGTTAAGTATATTATCAGCAGGGTAATGGAGGTAATCCTGATTGACGTATTCCACCTTAAGCATAATATTGTTGGTCAGGAACCAACCGGCGGACGCCACTTCCCGGTTAATCGTAATATTCTGCGCAACGACCTGCATGGCCGCGGTCAGCGTATTGTAACGAACACCGATCCAAAAATTCTGCGTCTTTGCCGGGAAGCGATAGATCAGGTCTGCGGCATATTGCGTAGCCTGCCGGGTACTGGTTTCAGAAATCGACCTGCCGCTGGCTTTTTCAATGGTTCCAAAGAATTCCAGTCCTTTATATTTTACAAAAGGATTTACCATAAATGTCGTTACCGCTTCCGAGAAACCGGGATTGAACCTTCCTGAAAAAGGGCTATAATCCACTTCATCGGAAATTGCTGTTCCCTTCGCGACATTTGCGTTTTCCATTACATAGAAGTAATGCGACCCGGTCCGGTCTCCTCCAAACAAGGTATTGCTGCTGGCGCTCTGATCCATATAGAATGACCCCGTGAGCCGAAAACGGATATCCCGGTTAAGCTGCTTATCATAGCCCAGTTTTCCATGAAAAGCAGCGGAATAATGATTCAATTGGCCGGTTGCAGAATCTATTTTGGTTGCTGCCACTACCGTTGGATTCAATTCACCATTGGTTACTCCACCCATAACAAACAATCCGGATGGATGATGGTAAAAAACTTCAGCTCCGAGTTCTGTTGCAAATTCATCCATAATATAATTCTCAACAAAAGGATTATATATAGTATTGCCCCCATCAGTTCTGCGGTAATGCTGATCACCATAATCCACATCAAATTGTCCAACCTTTATCGTTAACCTTTCCATCAGGCGATCGATGAAGGCGCTGTGCATAAAAAGCAATTTATCAAACTGGATATAACCTCCTTTAACCCAGGTGTCTTCGTGGTGCCTGGACGAAAGATAGGTAGTCAGGTTTACTCTGATACCGTCCGATAGTTGTGCGTCAATATTCAGGTTGGCCATGGCCAGGTCAAACCCGTTCGTAAGCGGCATCAGGGTATTGACGTTTCCGGTAAAACCGGGCGCTGTCATGGCAAGGGCTGTGTTCTGGTCTCTCAGTGCCTGAAAGCTTTGTTCAAAGTTGCCACCCACTTTCACTTTCATTTTGCGAAAAGAAACTGAATCTGCTTTTGTGGTCTCAAAGACATTAATGCCATTCTTATCATTTGGCCTGAAATACTGCATCTGCTGATGCTGGGCCCTTGCAGAAAGCCCGGCGCCCATACAACATATCCATAGCATGCAGCGAATAACCCTCATTGATTGTTTCATATTTTGTTTTGTTTGACGTAGAAATTTGTTTTGAAATTAATAATGATCTCAGGCCTCGCTTTTACGGTTCCGAATAATGCTGAAGGAGGCCTGATGCCGTAATCAGTCATGTTTATGGCTTCTGAACCTTCGAGCTGAAGCTTTCCTTTTTCCAGTTTCAAGGCATTTACCTGCATAGTAACCGGCCTGCATATACCTGCAAGTGTTAAATACCCTTTTAATTGCCAGGCATCTTCACCCGGATTAATCTGTCTTATTTTTACAGGAACATCAACCCTGAAAATGATTTCCGGATTTGTCGCTGCTTTGAGCGCACGATAGGTTTTTTTATCCAGGCCGGTGCCCAGGCTGCTCTTTATAGAATTTACTTTCATATTTATCTGAAGGGAATAAAGTTGCATGGCGGCATCCTCGTTTAAACCGATGACTATAATTCCAGCGACGCTGCCTACAGTATCTTTCCAGTTCCGAAGATTAGAAGTGCCCAGGATGGTAACCGCGTATCCGGCGGATAGTGTATAAGTATCCGGAACACGGAGAGGCGGGGTCATCCAGGTAAAATTCAAAAAGAGAAAAAGAATGCACTTGTTCATGAGTGATTATGGCTTGATTACTTAAAGCCTATTTTTTTACAGTTACGGTAAACCCTATGGTTAATTCGTCGCCGGTTTTCAGGGCACCCAACATATAAACAGGTGGCTTTATCTGGTAATCCGTCATTTTGAGCTTTTCGGAGCCACTACAGGTAATTGTTCCAACCGCATCCAACCCGCAGCCAACCTGCAAAGAGACCGGCCTGGTAACGCCGGCAATACTCAGGTTTCCCTTTGTTTCTACCTGAAATTTATTTTTTGGTTCAGGCGAAATGGTAGCGGAGGTTAACGTGAATACGATGGCATTGAATTGTTTTACTTTCAATGCAGAATAAGCCTTAGAATCCATCGATGACTTACCGCTTTTTAAATCCTGCACCGGAACAGACAGGTTAAGCTCTGTTAGAGTATTCGGAACATTATTATTGCCAGGCAGGAAATTGAATTTTACCGAGCAGGAAATATTTTTTGCTTCCATTGTCCAGTCATGAAGATTGGATGTGCCTTTAACAGTAATATCTGCCTGCTGAGAAATTTTCGCACTATTCGTATTCTTTCCGTATTTGCCGGAAAATGACGATAAGCCTATAATTGCTACTCCAATTGCGAACTTTGCGAACTTTCCTAACCGTTCTGCCGAATGTATTACCCTTTCCATAATGTTTAATGATTTGGACAAAACTAATCGTTAGAGGTCGCTATTTTAATGATCACCGTGAGTGAAAAGAGTGATCGTTGTCATATCGTCCGGCGTCTGGGATAAACCATCTGCTTTTAATTCGTGATTTCAAAAAACGAATGCTAAGCACAGACAATGACAAGGATCCAAAACGGCATACCTTCATTTTCCAATAGATGGTTTTTGTTTGAATTGAAATCCGGAATCCGGATTTTAGCTGTTATAATTCAACCAGCGAGACTGGTTTCTTTCTTCCGGTGAAAGGTCCGGTCCTGCATTTGACGGGATAATTCCTCCCGGTGCATAGGATGGGCAATATCAATTAATGATTTTGCGCGTTCCGTAAGCGATTTCCCGTGCAGGTAGGCTATTCCGAATTCGGTGACAATATAGTGGACATGTGCCCGGGTAGTAACAACACCGGCTCCCGGTTTGAGCATTGAAACAATTTTGCTTTCCCCCATGCTGGTTACAGAAAGCAGGGCGATAATGGGTTTCCCGCCTTCAGATAATGATGCACCACGCATAAAATCCATTTGACCTCCAACACCGGAATACATTTTATGGCCTATGGAGTCAGCGCAGATCTGTCCGGTAATATCCACTTCCAAAGCACTATTGATGGCGGTCACTTTGGGATTTTGGCGAATAATATGGGTATCGTTCACATATGCAATGTCCAGCATTTCAATGAGCGGATTATCATCTACAAACTGATACAGGCGTTTGGTTCCAAGCATAAAACTGGAAACGATTTTATATCGCCGTTTCTTCTTCAGTTCACCGGTAATTACTCCAGCCTGGATCAAATCGATAATTCCGTCTGAGAACATTTCCGTATGAATGCCCAGTTGTTTGTGTCCGCCCAGCATGGTGAGCACTGCATTGGGAATCTTGCCAATTCCCATTTGCAAGGTTGCACCATCTTCAATCAAAGAGGCCACATGCCGTGCAATGGAACATGTCAGTTCATCCGTTTCCTCCATTTTGATTTCAGGAATTTCGTCGTTCACTTCAACCAAAGAATTGATTTTGCTGATGTGGATGAATCCGGCTCCGTGAGTTCGGGGCATCTTCGGATTGACCTGGGCAATGATGCATGAAGCTGTTTCTAAAACTGCCGGAGCAATATCCACAGATACGCCCATTGAACAAAACCCATGTTCATCCGGAGGAGATACCTGAATGAGGGCAAAATCAATTTTTATTTTGCCGCTTCTGAACAGGTTCGGAATCTCGCTTAGAAATACAGGAATATAGTCAGCTCTTCCTTCCTGAACTGCTTTTCGGAGATTGGCTCCGATGAAAAAACATTTTACCCTGAACACATCTTCCATTCCCCTTGCAGCATAAGGCGCTTCTCCTTCCGTATGCATTTGATAAATAGTAATGCTTTTTAGTTCGCCAGCCCGCTCTGCCAGGGCCTTGATAAGCTGCTGCGGGGCAGCCGTTGCGGTTTGTATGAACAAATTGCTTCCGGATTTGATCTGTCCCACAGCTTGTACTGAAGTTAAATACATAAATTATGGATATGGATTAAAACGGGGCTTTTAAACATTATGGGCAATAAATACCGGAATGGAGCTTTTCGCAATTATCTGCTCAACAAAACTCGGCTTGAATACCATAGAAGTACCTGACCTTGAAAAAGAGCCGGCAACCAGCAGCGTATTCTTTTTATTTTGCAACCATTCTCTGAAAGACTGGTCTGCGTGAAAATGAAGTTTGGTAATATTGCCCGCGTCAAAATGGGCATTCGAATACTCTTTCAGTAACTGCATGTCGGGAATATCGTCCGTATCATCATCTTTTACATAAACGAACTCAACAGGCAATTCGTCATATTGGGGAATAAGATGACTGAACTGTTTCAGAGCGAATGCGCTTTCTTTTTTGCCATCATAGGTTATCACGACACGCTCAACAGTTGAAAAACTTTCCGGAATGATCACCACAGGGCATTCAGCCATCCTCAAAGCTTCCTCCATGAATGAATTCGGCTGATCCCCGGGTATGTCCTTACAAAACAATTGTTCGCTGATCAGTGCCAGGTCAGCAAACCGGGTCTCCCTGATAAACTGGCGCAGATCCCAACCATCCTCATATTCTTCGATCTTGTGCCTGATACCATAAGATTCACATTCATGAATAAATCTATCTCTGCTTTTAATAAGGGATTGTCTTTCTTCTTTTACCAAGCTGATATATGGGGGAGCCAAAGAACTATAGACCGGGGGACTCAGTTGCCGGATAGCCATTCCTGTAAAAAACATCCCTTTCAGGGTTAAGGGTTCACTGGCCTGAAGAGACTTGATAAATTTAAATGCGCCTTCGGGGAAATGATCTCCATCGCAGGCAAAAAGTATTTTTTTCATAAAATGTTTTTAAAAAATTATTTATTCATTACTCAGGATAACCTTCAGGCTTTTCTCCTTCGCTGCATTCCCAAAAGTTTCATAAGCTTCAAGAATATTATTAAACTTAAAATGATGGGTAATTAGTTTTTCCGGTTCGAGCTTTCCGGAATTTACAGTTTTGAGTAACATGGGCGTTGTTACTGTATCTACAAGCCTGGTGGTGATGGTGATATTCTGCGCCCATAATTTTTCAAGGTGAAGCTCCACAGATTTACCATGCACGCCAACATTGGCGATATGGCCGCCAGGCGCAATAATGGATTGACAAAGTTCAAAAGTTGCCGGCACGCCGACAGCTTCTACCGCAACATCTACTCCTTTGTTTCCCGTTAGGGCGAATATGGCTTTGACCACATCATTCTTTTGGCTATTAATTATATCTGTAGCCCCAAATTTTTTGGCTGCCTCAAGCCGGTTATCATCCATATCAATCATAATGATGCGGGCCGGGGTATAAAACTGAGCAGTTAGTAAAACGGCTAGACCAATTGGGCCAGATCCCACAATCGCCACCGTGTCCCCGGGTTTCACCTGCCCATTAAGTACGCCGCATTCAAAGCCGGTTGGAAGAATATCACTTAACATCACCATAGCGTCGTCACTTGAACCCGCCGGGATATGATAAAGACTGTTATCAGCAAAAGGTATCCTCACATATTCAGCCTGGGTCCCATCTATGAGATGACCAAGTATCCATCCGCCATTCATACAATGGGAATACATTCCTTTTTTACAATACTCGCATTTCCCGCAGGAGCTGATGCAGGAAATGAGCACCCGGTCGCCCTTTTTAAAAGTGCTCACAGAATTTCCCACTTCTTGTATTATCCCAATCCCTTCATGCCCCAGTATCCGGCCTTCGGTTACTTCCGGCACATCTCCTTTGAGAATGTGCAGATCCGTGCCACAGATGGTGGTTTTGATGATCTTTACAATGGCATCGGTTGGTTCCTCTAAAATGGGCTTTGTCACTTCATCCCAGGACTTTTTGCCTGGTCCGTGATATACGAGTGCTTTCATGTTGTAAAAGTAGTTTAGGAATAATGTGGAAATAGTAAGATGGGTCAACTGCCCTTATGATTTTGATCAGGGTAGAATAACGGTGATATAGCAACAGGAAGTAATAGATGGAATCAATCAGCGTGAAATGAGCCCATTGCGCCCATATCCGCGTCAGCGAAAGAATGATCCACGAAAGTGTATGTTCCTTTTTCCGGTATAACAAATTCCACGATGGCCCCACTGGCAGGACCAAGGAAAACAGATTGCATGCCGACCAACTGGTTTGCCGGATTTCCGTCAAGCCACACCTTATCAAGGATTGTTCCGATCACATGAAAATTGGTCGCGTTGTTAGGGCCGTCGTTCATGATGTATAAACGGATCCGCTCCCCCGCTTTCACTTTTAGCGGATGCACAACATATTGGGCAACCTTCCCATTGAATGTTACAAAACTGGGTTGCTTAAGTCTTGCCTTGGCCGTATCAGGTACATAGTAATCGCCTTTCTGAGTCAGGTAGTATTCATTTTGAATAATCGCAAATTCCCGGTCCGGTTTTCCGGGAAATCCATTCTTTGGCTCAACGATAACCATGCCGATCATTCCGTAGATCATATGCATGAGCACCATCGGTGTGCCGCAGTGATACATAAATACGCCGGGGTAATTGGCCGTCCAGGTGAACGATATTGTCTCGCCAGGTTGAACGCTCCTGTATTTGTCTTCCGGATTTACCATGGCCGCATGGAAGTCAATCGAATGCTGCATGGGTGCCATATTCATATCCATCCCAACGCTATTCATCGTCTCATTCGAGCGGTCTGTCATGGAAAATTTAACGGTCTGGCCTACGCGAACTTTTAAAACAGGACCCGGAACGGCATCTCCAAACATCCAGGCTGTGAAGCTTACGTTATTTGCAATCCTGAACATCCGGTGGTGCACATCCATTTTTACATCAATGGTATCCCCATCCCGCGTTTTTGGTACATCCGGTGCATAAGCCAGAGGCCCTCTTATACCTGTATCTTTATTCGGCTGGCTGCTGATCGTGGCTTTCGGGGAACCGAGGACCAAATCCTGTTTAACATTATTATTTGTTTGGCATGCGCAAAATATTATCGCGATCACCGGTGCAAGGAAAATATATTTCATGTTTGAACGATTAAGCTGTGGTCGGATTGAAAGGTCTGCGGCGGTAAGCAAAAACGGAATAGGCTTTTTTTAAATGGCATTGCTATACAGCAGATTTCCGAGGAATGTATTATTCTTTTCTTCACCTTCCTGTTCTTGCAAAGGTTTATGTTGGTACCGGGAAAATGTATGACCTGGCTCAGGCTCCGTTATGACTTGGAGTAAATCACGCAGGAATGGCCATACCCGGTGAATTCCGGTATTTGATCTGTTGTGCCAGGAAAAGTGACAGGGCGACAAATATAGAGATCGCCGCACCCAGCAAATAACTACCTGAGGATTCCCAGGCTTTTCCGGCGAGCGCATATACTGCCTGTAAGAGCAAAAAGATTTCATTTGCCAAAACACCAGTAATGAAGAGGAAGATGGCTATTCCGGAATTTGTTTTACTCACGGGCCGGAATAACTTCACTGATAAGAAAAAGCCCACCAGGAAAAAGCTGATAAAGCCGAGCAATACGAGATGCAGGTAGCATATAATAACCGGCCTGATCCCAAAAGCATACTTTCCCAGGGCAGGGACCACAGACAAGCCCTGCAACAAAATTTTAAAGCAAAAAGCAACCAGGGATAAAACCCAAAATGTTTTGACATGGACCGAAAATGCAGCATTCAGCCCTGAACGTATGGTCCATAATATTTGTAAGAGCACCAGAACACCGGTCCATTGGGTCAGCCCTGCAAAAGCGGCCACTATAAAAACCCATGAAGGCGGATTGGTCCAAAGGACGGATAAGCAATAAGCCGGTATGCAGGCTACAAAAAGCAACCAGAAAACCAGCAAGACTTTTTTTGCGTCAACCTGAATTTTCGCGGAATGCAATGACTGGAAGAAAATAGCTAATACGGCAAAGCTAAAAAAGCCATTGTATTGAAAATGAAGAAATAAATAAATGGAATTCTGATAAATGCTGCTATCATAAATCCTTTGTGACAAGATATATCCAAGCAAAAACGGACCTATGGAGGAAAGAACATAAAAGAACAAAGCAGCTCTGGCAAAATATTTTATAGGTAAGGACAAATTGCTTCTTTTCAGGTCTTTGCTGAACTGCCAGGCGAACCAATAGGAGAACAAAACGGATAAACAGGAAAAGCCGATAGAAACGGCTGCATAGCCCTGGAAGATAAAGCTGATCAGCATACCAAAATTGGCCACCTGGCCGAGATTAAACTGATACCGGTAGGTTTTTGGGATTGAGCCCCTGTCATGCGACAGATGGTAAACAAAGGCCGTGAAAATAGCCATGGATACCCATCCTGCAAAACCGAAATGAGAGTGCGCATTCAGCAGGTTTTTATAATTCAATGCAGTCAGCGAGAACGCGATCTTATAACGAAGCAAAACCCCGGCCAGTGAAAGCAGGGTGAAATTCAGGAGGCTTAGGCATGCCCAGCGCCTGCATTGGTGAAACCAGTCCTTTACCATGTGGTTTTTTGCAAAAATAAATTTCAGTCATGACGAAAATTATGACCAAACATTCAAAACTCATATAAATCTATGATTTTAGTCATACAATAGATTTAAGCCTTTCTTAATCTTGCCTTTCATTGTTAACTCAACCATTTTATTTATGAAAAAGATCCTCGTGATCGCCGCTTTTCTCGGACTGACCTTTGCCTGTTCCAATAACGGTTCTGATAAGAAGGAAAAACCCGCAGGCGATCAGTCTGCTACTGCTGATTCTGCTTCTTCCCCTGCTGAAGGCGTCGGGAAGTTCAAACATATCGATCTGGCAGCAAACCTCGATAAAAAGATGGCTGACGGAGGCAAGACCATTTACGACCTGAAATGTTCCGGCTGCCATAAACTTACCACCGAAAAACTGGTAGGCCCGGGCTGGAAAGGGGTTACACAAAGAAGAAAACCCGAATGGATCATGAACTTCGTGACTAATACTGATGAAATGCTGAACAAAGATACTTCCGCCCAGGCGATGCTGGAAATATGCATGGTTAAAATGCCCAACCAGAACCTCTCGGATGAGGATGCCCGTAAGATGCTTGAATTCATGCGGGAAAACGATGGCATAAGATAAGAAAACTTAAATACAATTTTATTATGAAATCAGCTCACCAGCTTCTGGTATTGGCTGTAGGGATAACTGCGCTCATATCCCTCAGTGCCTGCAGGCCAAAAAATGCAGCAACGGTAGTCTCTGCGGATGCGGCATCGAAAGTTTATGTTGCCCCGGGCAAATATGACGAGTTCTACAATTTTGTGTCCGGAGGGTTCAACGGCCAGGTAACGGTTTACGGAATACCTTCCGGCAGGGTTCTGAAAATCATCCCGGTATTTTCCGTTTTCCCCGAAAACGGCTATGGCTACAGCGAAGAAACCAAACCCATGCTGAATACAACTCATGGGTTTGTACCCTGGGACGACCAGCATCACCTGGAACTTTCCCAAACCAATGGAATAGCCGATGGACGGTGGTTGTTTGCAAATGCAAATAATACGCCGCGCGTGGCGCGGATCAACCTGTCTACTTTCAGAACTGACGAAATCCTGGAACTGCCAAACAGTGCGGGCAATCACTCTTCTCCTTTCATCACGGAAAATACAGAATATGTGGTGGCAGGCACACGTTTCAGCGTTCCCATGGGAAATAACCTGGATGTGCCCATCAGTTCCTATAAAGAAAATTTTCACGGAACCGTCAGTTTCATTAGCGTTGATCCTAAAACCGGGCGCATGAGCATCTCCTTTCAGATAATGCTACCGCCTGTGGATTTCGATCTCAGCCATGCGGGGAAGGGCCCATCGCACGACTGGTTCTTTTTCTCATGTTACAATACAGAGCAGGCGCATACCCTCCTGGAAGTAAATGCTTCGCAACGGGATAAGGATTTTATTATGGCGGTGAACTGGAAAAAAGCAGAAGAATTTATCAAACAGGGTAAGGGCGTGAAAACGAAAGCTGCATATATCCACAATATATACAATGAGAAAACCCAAACGGCCAACAGCACCATTGAGAATGATGTGCTGATGCTGGATCCGAAAGTACTTAAAGATTTCATTTACTTTATTCCCTGCCCCAAATCTCCCCACGGTTGCGATGTTGATCCCACCGGAGAATATATTGTAGGAAGCGGCAAACTGGCTGCGCTGATCCCTGTGTTTTCGTTCAGCAAAATAATAAAAGCGATAGCAGATAAAAATTATGAAGGTGATTATGATGGTATTCCCGTGATTAAATATGAAGCAGCTTTATACGGAGAAGTAAAGAAACCAGGCCTCGGACCGCTCCATACTGAATTTGACAGCCGAGGTAACGCGTACACTTCGTTCTTCGTTTCCTCTGAAGTGGTGAAATGGAGACTGAAAGACCTGAAAGTGCTGGACCGGGCGCCTACTTATTATTCGGTAGGTCACTTAAGCATTCCTGGTGGCGATACCAGGAAACCCTCCGATAAATATCTGATTGCTTATAATAAAATTACCAAGGACAGGTACCTTCCTACAGGCCCCGAGCTGGCGCAAAGCGCCCAGCTGTATGACATTTCCGGAGACAAGATGCAATTGCTGCTCGATTTTCCTACCATTGGTGAACCCCACTATGCACAGGCGATAGCAGCAGACCTGATCCGTCAGCAATCCGTAAAATTTTTCAAAATTGAAGACAATCAAAATCCTTACGCCACCAAAGGTGAAAAAGAAGCTAAAGTAGTGCGGCAGGGAAATAAGGTGCACGTGTATATGACGGCCATCCGTTCTCATTTTGTGCCAGATAATATTGAAGGGGTAAGGGTTGGAGATGAGGTTTATTTCCATGTGACCAATCAGGAACAGGATTGGGATATCCCGCATGGTTTTGCTGTGAAGGGGAATAATAATGCAGAAATATTGATCATGCCGGGAGAAACCTGCACCCTGAAATGGGTTCCGGAAAAAGCTGGCATCTACCCGGTTTACTGCACAGATTTCTGCAGCGCCCTTCATCAGGAAATGCAGGGCTATGTGCGCGTGTCACTGGCGGGCAGCAAAGTTCCACTGTCATTTAGCACTAACCAACCCGATTCGGCCGTAGCAAAAAACTAATCACTTAAAGTAATTCTGATGAAAAGCCGGCTGTCTCCTTATTCCCGATTGATCATTGTTATTTCCTCCCTGGCGATGATAGCCGTTTTGTATTTACCTATCTGGCGAATTGAACTCACCGCGCCCCAATATCCCGAAGGACTGGTCCTGCAGATTTATTCCCATAAAATAGGAGGCGCCGTGGATATCGTTAACGGACTGAATCATTATATCGGCATGGCCACCCTGCACACGCGTGACTTTGTGGAATTTATAGCCCTGCCTTACATCATCGGCGGGTTCCTTGTGATCGGGTTGTTGGTAGCACTCTATAACCGGAAATGGTTCTTTTATGGCTGGTATTCACTTTTTATGCTGATTGCTTTTACCTCCATGATTGATTTTTACCGTTGGGAATATAATTACGGGCATAATCTCGATCCTGCAGCTCCTATCAAGGTTCCGGGAATGGTTTACCAGCCACCGCTGATCGGATATAAACAGCTGCTCAATTTTACGGCCTATTCCATTCCTGATTATGGTGGTTGGATTTTTGTTGCAGTTGGCATATTGCTCAGCGTGGCCCTGGTGCTGCAGTTGAGAAAGAATAAAAAATTTGCAATAAAATTCTCCCCTGTCGCCATCGCTGCTTTTTTACTTTCTGTGCCGATTCTGTTCTCAGGATGCACATCAACTCCTGAACCCATTCGTTACGGGCGGGATAACTGCGATTACTGTAAGATGGGCATTCAGGATAAAAAATTTGGCGCTGAGGTCCTGACCAGGAAAGGAAGGGTTTTCAAGTTTGATGACATGCATTGCCTCCTGCAATTCATGCAGTCACCCATGATCGCTAAAAAAGAAATCGCCTCAATTTATTTTGTTGATTTCTGCCGTAGTAATCAGTTTATAAAGCCAGCGGGCAGTTTTCTCCTGGCCGCTGAATCATTACATACTCCGATGGGTGGTAATGTTGTGGCATTTGAAAACCAGGACAGTGCAATATTTTATCAACAGAAATTCAATGGTCAACTGGTCAAATGGGCAGACTTATACAAATAATAACGGTACTCTTATTAATTCCTTTCCTGGTTTCCGCAAAAACATGGCGGGTAAATAAGCAGGGTGGGCTTTCTTCTGTTCAGAAAGCTGTAAACCAGGCTGCTGCGGGAGATACCATTCTTGTAGAAAAAGGTATTTATAAGGAAAAAGGATTACTGATCAGTAAGGCGCTTTTTCTCAAAGGACTCAATATGCCGGTACTGGACGGAGAGCATATATACGAGATCATTTCCGTGAAATCAGACCAGGTGACCATTGAAGGATTTGATCTATGTAATTCCGGTTTTTCAGGATGGAACGATATTGCCGGGATAAAAATTTACGATTCAAAAAATGTCGTGATCAACTCAAACAGGCTGGAAAATACATTCTTCGGAATTTATTGCCAGCATGCGGTTCATTGTACGATCATCAATAACTCCCTGCGTTCGAACGCCGCCGATGAAATCGAGTCCGGAAATGGTATTCATTGCTGGAAATGTGACAGCATGCAGATCATCAATAATACCATCACCCGGCACAGGGATGGAATTTATTTTGAGTTTGTAACCAACTCGCTCATTGAGCACAACAACAGCTTCAGTAATGTGCGTTACGGATTGCATTTTATGTTTTCTCATAACGATACCTATAGAAATAATGTGTTCAATAATAACGGCTCCGGCGTCTCTGTGATGTTTTCCCATGGCGTGACTATGCTGGGTAACACTTTCGAAAATAACCAGGGTGGTTCGGCCTACGGCATCCTGATGAAGGAAATAACGGATAGCCGTGCCGAAGCAAACCATTTTTCCAATAATACCTGCGGCATATACATGGAAGGGACCACCCGCATACTGGTTACAAAAAACGCGTTCAAAGGAAACGGATGGGCAATGAAAATCCAGGCGAGTTGTTCAGACAATATGATTCTGAAAAATAATTTTAAAGGCAACACTTTTGATATTGCAACGAATGGCTCGCTGGTACTGAGCAAATTCATTAATAATTACTGGGACAAATATGAAGGTTATGATCTGAACCGGGATGGGATTGGCGATGTCCCCTACCGGCCAGTGAGTATGTATTCCATGATCGCCGAGAGAAACCCCACGACGATGATGCTTTTCCGGAGTTTTATTGTTTCCCTGCTGGATAAAGCCGAAAAAGTAATGCCAAGTATCACCCCAATTGACCTGAGAGATGATTACCCTATGATGAAACCCTTATCCTTATGATCATCGCAACAAACGTAAATAAGAAATTTGGCAGGCTGAAAGCCCTGGATAATGTGAGCCTGACCTGCAATAAAGGGCAGAGCATTTCCGTGGTTGGCCCGAATGGTTCAGGTAAAACTACATTCATAAAATGCCTGCTTGGAATGGTGGTTCCGGACAATGGGTTTATTACATTTAATAATAAAAATATTGCTCACGATTGGACCTATCGCGCGCAGATCGGTTATATGCCACAAACCGGCCGGTTCCCCGATAACATGAGCATAGCCCAGGTGTTTGAAATGATGAAAGATATCAGGAGAAGTTCCGCCTCCGGTCTTGATGAAGAACTGGTCAGCGCTTTCGGGTTAGACAAAATCCTCCACAAACGCATGCGCACCCTTTCGGGAGGTACACGGCAGAAAGTCAGCGCCAGTCTTGCATTTCTGTTCAATCCGGACGTACTCATTCTGGATGAGCCAACTGCGGGTCTGGATCCGGTTTCATCGGAAATCCTGAAAGAGAAGATTATTTCACAAAAACAACAGGGTAAACTCATCCTGGTTACCTCTCATATTCTTAGTGATCTGGAAGATATTACAACAGAAATCATTTATCTCCAGGAAGGAAAGCTCAAATTTCATAAAAGCCTTCAACAGTTAAAGGAAGATACCGGGGAAGAAAAGTTAACCAGGGCCATAGCGAAGGTGATGAAATCAAATTCGCGGTCATGAAAAAAATAATTAAATACGTGGTCCTGGATATTCTCCGCAACCGGATCGTGCTTGGCTATACATTATTTCTGCTGGTCATTTCCTTAAGTGTTTTCAACCTGGAAGACAATGAGGCAAAGGGTTTGCTGAGCCTGCTCAACATCATACTGATCGTTGTACCGCTGATCAGCATTATCTTTTCTACCATTTACGTATATAATTCAACAGAGTTCATCGAATTGTTGGTATCCCAGCCCATAAAAAGAACAGGTTTGATCATGAGCATCTTTATGGGCCTATCCGTATCGATGCTGTTCGCCTTTCTTGTCGGAGCCGGCCTGCCGATACTTTTGTATAGCCCTTCAGCTGCGGGATTAATGATGATTGTGGTTGGTTTGGCCCTGACCCTCGTATTTGTAGCACTGGCCCTATTGGCATCGGTGATTACCAGAGACAAGGCCAAAGGAATAGGTATTTCAATCCTGTTATGGTTCTATTTCGCCCTGATCTACGACGGGATCACATTATTTATTCTATTCCAGTTCAGTGATTACCCAATGGAGAAAGCTACGATCGGATTGAGTTCATTAAACCCCATCGATCTTGGGCGGATACTCATCTTATTAAAACTTGATATTGCAGCCATGATGGGCTATACCGGCGCACTGTTCAAGGACTTTTTTGGCAGTTATTGGGGGATGTTCTACGCCTTCGCAGCCATGATCCTTTGGATTTCAGTACCCGTCTGGATGGCCGTTCGTAAATTCAAATCGAAGGATTTATAGGAAAATGATTGTACAAGCAATTGCGGATTTTTAGATTTGTTGAAGGTCCAGCCCAATTTAATGTACATTTCAAAAAATAAGGAGCTGTGAAGAGATTGTACAATTCAGAAAACTCAAACGTAGGCCAGGTGAGTGCCTTATTCGAATATGCCACCGAAGGCATCATTCTCACCAATGAGAAGGGGGAAATCATCCTTATAAATCCTGCAGCCCTAAGATTATTCAACTATGAAAAAGAGGAATTAATTAATAAGTCTGTCGAAACGCTTATACCCGGCCGCTTTCATCATGCCCATCTGCAATACCGTAACTCGTTTAACGAACAACCGGCCAACCGCACCATGGGGCACGGCCGTAACCTGTTTGCCAAAACTAAAGACGGCAGGGAGTTTCCGGTAGAAGTGAGTCTGAGTTATTACAGGCAGAATGATGCGCTTTTCGTGATTGCTTTCATTGTGGATATTACACAACGTAAGCAATCCGAACAAAGCATGCTGAACCAAAGGGCGCAGCTTGAAAAAATAACCGCGGACATGCGCAAACTGAATGCCGAGCTGGAAACGAAAGTGGAACAGCGGACCAGGATCCTGCAGGAAGCCCTGAAAGAGCTCGAGAAATCCCAAAAGGAAGTGAACGAAGCGTTAAATAAGGAAAAGGAATTGAATGAAATAAAATCCAGGTTTGTTTCCATGGCATCCCACGAATTCCGGACCCCCTTAAGTACTGTATTATCGTCTGCCGCACTGATATCAAGGTATACAAAAGAAGGTGAACAGGACAAGCGGGATAAACACATTAAACGCATCAAGGACTCAGTCAAACACCTCAATGAACTGCTTGAAGATTTCCTTTCGCTGGGAAAATTGGATGAGAGCCGCATAAAAGCCGAAACCTCCTCATTCAATGTACAGGAATTTCTGGAAGAGGTCATTGACGAAATGAAATCAACCCAGAAAAAAGGCCAGCAGATTTACCAGTATTATACGGGCGGCAGAGAATTTGTCACAGATAAGCGCCTGTTGAAAAATATCCTGATCAATCTTTTGGGCAATGCCATTAAGTTTTCAGATGAAGGATCGGTCATTACCCTGGATATCAGGGAACAAAATGATTATCTGATGCTGTCAGTAAAGGATGAAGGCGTGGGCATATCAGAAGAAGACCAGCAGCATTTGTTCAGCAGTTTCTTCCGGGGGAAAAATGCGATCAATATCGAAGGCACGGGTCTCGGATTGCATATTGTAAAAGGATATGTTGACCTGCTGAAAGGATCCATCTGGCTGGAAAGCAGGCTGAATTCCGGCACCACGGTCTTTGTCAGCCTGCCTATATCACCGGTATAACTGAAAAATAAATTATGCAAACCATATTAATCATAGATGATCATGACGAAATCAGGGAAAATATAGCCGAAATATTATCCCTTGCCGGATATCAAACACTCACGGCAGTAAATGGGAAAAAGGGAATGGAAATGGCCTTAGATAAGAATCCCGATCTGATTATTTGTGATATCATGATGCCCGAATTGGACGGGTATGGAGTTCTTCATCTCTTGAGAAAGAATCCCGCAACCGAACATATCCCTTTTATTTTTCTCACTGCCAAAACTGAACGGCTGGATTTCCGGAAGGGAATGGAAATGGGCGCTGATGATTTTATTACCAAGCCTTTCGACGATATCGAGCTCTTGAATGCCATTGAGATCAGGTTAAAAAAATATGAAATTCTCCGCGGGAAATATGCCGAGGGCGAAAAAGGAGTTAATGAATTACTGGATAACTTGCGCGGATCCGGACTCATCGATATGAAGTTGGAGAATTATGAATCCGAGCAATTGCCAAAAAAATCGCATCTCTATCAGGAAGGGAAAAGGTCAAAATACCTGTATTATCTGAAAACAGGCAAGGTTAAAGCTTACCGGCTTCATGAAGATGGAAAGGACTATATCACCAATCTCTATTCTGCAGGAGATTTTATGGGTTATCTGCCTATACTGGAAGAAAGCAACTATAAGGATTCGGCAAGCGTTTTAGAAGATGCAGAAATTGTGCTGATTCCAAAGGAAGAATTTCTTTCCCTGATCTATAGGGACGAAGGGATTGCGAAAAGATTCATTAAAATTGTTGCCCAAAACGTACAGGATAAAGAAGACCGTTTGTTAAGCCTGGCTTATAGTTCCCTGCGCAAGCGGGTTGCCGGTGCGCTCATAGATATTTACTCCAAGTTCGGTAAAGAGGAATCTTCCGGTCAATCACTGGATATCTCACGCGATGATATCGCTCACTACGTTGGAACCGCCACCGAATCACTGATCCGCACCCTGAGTGATTTTAAGGCTGAAAAATTACTGGAAATCAAAGAAGGTAAAATCCGGATCCAGGACATTAATAAATTAAAAAATCTGGCGTACTGAAGAAAATGGATAGATCCCGCCTGGTGATCCGAAGCCTGTTATGTTTCAACCCACCAGGAGAAGTAATTCATTTTCCATGGCTATCGCTTTTGGCAGCAGAATGTCATTTTCCAGATACAGGTGTTGCGAAAGATTGCCGTCTATTTCATGCAGGAGAGTGTAAACAACGTCTTATGCGTAATGCATGCGTTTTCGGGGGCCTTATAGTTGGCTGTAATTTCTCTGATCCTGCTCAGGAATTTTGTCATCAGGCGGTGATTGTGTTTTATAAGCTCTTCTACGGGTTTGCTTAATGTTCTGACCAGAAGACCGGCATATGCTTCCTTATTGTTGTAAGCATATTCCATCTGCCGGATATAGGGGAAAGCGATCTCCTCTTCCTGGCTTAAATGGGGCCATGTTTCCATTTCCAATTTCCTGAAGATGTCCAAAAGCTCGGGCAGGTAGCCATAGTTTTTCTTATGCTTTGTCCCAAATTCCTCAATCCGGACATGAAATAAAGGTAAAATTGTTTTCAGGTAGGTATGATGGACATGAATGATATAATCCATCAGAAAATCAAGATTCCATTCCTTGTATTTCAATGTATTGGTTACCGAACCCTGATGAATGACCCGCTCCAGTTCATCCTTAACGGTTTGCAGGTTCACAGCTTTGGCAAGGCAGGCATCCTCCAACGGCAATCTGCCGCCACAGCAAAAATCGATGTCATATTTCCAGAAAACAATAGCAGTGCGGTAATCTTTTGCTACGATATCTGACACAAGTTCCAATTCGCCTATCTGATTTGACTGGTTTATCATATTATGGGCACTCAACTGCCTGGTTTAAATGTAAATAAAGTGCTTACAGGAGGAGATTCCCATGATTTGAGTTCTATGTTGGAATGATCCTTCTCATGTCATTTTCCGGGGCAGCTCCTGACTAAAATCATTCCGGATTGACATTCAGGTTAGTCACTTGCAGAACCTCACGAAATACCTTTGAAAAGTTTCAAGGGCGCGGGAAAAAGCGGATTAACAAAACACACTGAAAAATGACACCCGGATTTCTATACAAGGAGTGCATGCATTGGGTCAGCCAGATCCAGGCAATCAGGAACGAATTGAAAAGAGTCAATTCAGAGTTGAGCACTATACAGCAGGATAAAACTTTACTGTCTGAAAAAATGCGGTTTAAGAAGGAAATCCTGACCCTTGGCCAATCCCTGGATGCCGTAGAGGGTATTCTGCTCTCCAGCCTGAATAATGGTACAACTTATTGGGCGGGACATAGTCAAACTTATGACACACCCAGGATTGAACCTTGCGAAAATGATCTTTATGACCGGTTGAAATATATCTTCAATGCATATATCGAGCTGCAGAGATCAATAACAGGATTCTTATCCGGGCACCCTTCGGATTGCATGACATAAGCGATGGCAGACAGGTTACAGGCAATGTATAAAAATTGTGAAATATCAAAAAACTAAACATATGCTCGGAACTCTTTCAGATATTCAGATCAATAATCTCCTGACCCGAAATGCCATTGGCAGGATTGGTTATCACGATGCGAAAAAATCATACATCACGCCCGTAACCTATGTGTTTGATGGTGTGCACATCATTGGCCAAACCAATGAGGGATTAAAACTGGATATCATGCGCAACAATCCATTCGTTTGCTTCGAAGTGGATGCGATGAGCAGTATGTCTAACTGGGAGAGTGTAATTGCCTGGGGTATTTTTGAAGAACTTTTTGATAACGAAGCGCTTGACGCCAGGAAATATTTATACAATAGTATCCTTGACCTACTAACCATCGCTTCCGTTCACCCTCATGAACATGAACCGACTCATCTCATTGATGACAGAAACCGGATTAAAGAGGTTATGTACCGGATTAAGATAACCGAAAAAACCGGTCGTTTTGAAAGCAGGTAAAATAACCCGGCCCTCTTCAAATATCAATTTTTCTGATTAAAAATGACCCTTAACTGCAAATGACATAAGGTCGATATAAGGCTCATATATCAATGCTTCATAAAATCAACTTAATTGATTAAAATGGCCTCGGACCCTGTGTCTCTGAGCTCATTGGAATATAAAGCAGCTTAAATTTTTTACCGATCGGATATTTTATGAAGTAGGCCTTACGGAGAAAATATCCTGCAACAATTAAGGCACCCGCAATAAAAAGGCTGGAAGTATTGTACCAATTGTTGATGTCGTTTTCATGGATCAGCCCGTTTACCGATCCCAATACCAGAATTCCTGCTCCTGTCGCCATCAATGCCATGCCAAATAAGAGGTCACCCGACCAGAGTCTCAGCCGGTGAATGACCGCAATTTCTTTATAATGGAAGGGAATATCATTTATAAAAATACTGTCGTTTCGGATTGCCGTTATAGTGCCCTGAAAGACCTGCTGGTAAATGGTTTCTATTTTCAATTCCTGTCCAACTGAATAAGTATGGATATGCCTCCAGTTTTTTTGAAGAACCAGCATATCCCGTTGCGCAACAGCAAAAATGGAAATCAGGCAGGGAATGACCGTCAGGCTGAAGCGCATTATTTTTTCATTAAACATACAGATAGAATTGTCAGGATTTTGTTAAAGCCGAGCTGAAAGTCGCTTTCATTTCCAGCCTATTTCAAGTTTACTTCTTAAGAACAATTCTGCACCTGAAAATGATTTTGATAGTAAGAAAGTTCATGTGAATCTTAAAGGACTGTTTGAGAAGGATTGGTCTATGCAGTAAACCCTAAATCTTACATTTGGCTACATTTGCCACAAAATTCTGCTTTTAGCTACTTTTGATTACTTTTGTATAGTGAGTAAAAAAGAAATCCAGGCAATGAAAGAAGGGCTTAAACGCCAACACGCTGAAGTTACTAACTCAAAGCATGCGGCCAGGAAGCTTTTGCTCGATCTTAAGCTGATTACTCCCAAAGGAAATCTGACCACGGTTTTCAAACCTGTTCGGTAATGTACCCCGCCAAGCCAGGCCTTCTCATTGGTTTTCATGGTTGCGATAAAACAACTCAGGATAAGATAATAAACAACCGGTCTATGCTAAATAATAGCAAGAACGATTATGACTGGCTCGGCAATGGAATGTATTTCTGGGAGAATAATGCTCAACGCGCTCTTGAATTCGCTCAGGATTTGCATTTAAATCCAAGACAAGACAAAAAAGCAATTAAAAAGCCTGCAATTTTAGGAGCAGTGATTGACCTGGGATTTTGCCTTGACCTTCTGGAAAGTGAATTCATAGATCTCACAAGGCAATCTTACGACAACTTAACAGCTGCGTATATCCAGCTTGGTTTAACTTTGCCCGAAAATATTCCCGTAGGGCTTCGAGGTATTTGCTTATCCGCAAACTGGATTGTGCCGTTATAGAAAACCTGCATAATTATAGACTAAAAAATAAATTTTCGACCTTTCGATTCAGTCAGAGGGATGTTTATTGAAGGAAATCCATTGTATCCAACAGCAGGCTTTTATGAAAAAAGCCATATTCAACTTTGTATACGCAATCCGAATTCCATTAAAGGATTCTTTATTCCAAGAGAGGAGGATAATGATTGGATCGTTCCTTAGGAGAAAACGCCGAAGCATTCTTAAACCCATTTACATGATAATAACACTCTGAATCCTTATAACTAAATACCTCCAGATCAAATTCAGTCGTTTTGGATTGCTTTTACCAGGCCCTGAGAATTCCGGCTGAATTTATGGAAACCTTCCAATTAAATGATTATTTACAATTGTCGTTTTTAATTTCGCGGGATCGATAGGCCCATGGTGAGCATATAAAATATTCCCTCCCGGTTCAACCAGGACTGTATAAGGCAGGTCTCCATGCCAGGAAGGATCTATAGCCTTAGCCAGTTTCTTTTTGTCATTTACATTAAACAGAAAGTTGGAATTAGATGCCTGCTGCATTTGCAGGAATTTAAGCACCCTGGCTTTATTGGCCGGCTCATCGGCGCTGATACTGATAAATTCAAAATCACGGTCCCTGTACATCCTGTTAATGGAAACGAATTCAGGAAATTCCTGTTCAGAAGGAACGGATCCGGCAGACCATACATTAATTAACCGCAATTTACCAGAAGAGTTCTTCATCATAGATTTTATACTGTCCTCATCAATCATTTCCAAATGCACAGGTTCCTTTGCCCAGGCTTCACGAAACTGTTCGACAAGTCCCTTTTTATCCGACCATTTAATAGAACAGCCAAAAACCTTGGTCGTTTTTACCGGAACTTCGCGGTTATTCAATAAAGCTTCAATTGCATTCCGCGCATCCGTGTGTTGCGGGGTTTTGAAGGGGTTTTCCATATCATCCACCCTTCCTTCATATTGCAATTTCCGTTCTTTGTCAAAAACAAAAACATGAGGCGTGGCCACCGGGCCATAGGCATTGGACGCCGTTTCCGTCTTCCCATCGTATAAATAAGGAAAGTTGAATTTCTTTTCTTTCGCCCTTATCTTCATTTCCGCATATGAATCCCCCAGATCCGAAAAATCAAGTTCATCCAGACGGAGGCATGAAGGGTCATTCGGCATAATGGCTACTACCGCCACGTTTTTATTTGCATAATCGGAGGTCAGTTTGATGATACGGTCTTCATAGGCCTGTGCGGTCGGACAATGATTACAGGTAAAAACAACAACGAGAATCTGTGCGCTTCTAAAAGATGCCAGGGTATACATCTTTCCATCAACACCGATAAGATTGAAATCAGGAGCCTGGGCGCCAATCTCCAAAGTCTTATGATCTTTGTCGGGGCCAGTGATAAAAGCAGTAAGCAACAGAGTAATGCAAACGGACACGGCCAATAAAAACCTTTTCATATAAGTGGTTTAGCAATAATTGACGCAGGAAAATCATTTATTGCTTCATTAAATTTTTAGTGCAACTTTACTCTAAGAACCTCGTCATCAGCCGTAATATACAATACATCTTTTGTTTCGTTGAAAGCACAATTTGAAACGGGGCGGTTATAGATTCTTATCAATCCCAACAGCTTTCCTGCGGGCGAAATAATATTGATGCCGTCCGGGCCTGCGCCGAAGATATTTCCATTCTTGTCTATCTTAAACCCGTCGGCTCCCTGCTTAACGGTTGCTTTTCCCTTCAGCTTAGCCCCATCAAGCAAAATCCCGCCGCTTTGGATATTACCGTTTCCATCAAGATGAAAAGCGAACCAGCCCGTATGTTTATCGTCGCTGCTACCGACATATAAAATCTTCTCGTCCAGGGAAAGGGCGATTCCATTTGGCCTGGAAATAGAATCAATCAGTAGTGAAACCTTGCCATCCGTGCTGATTTTATAAACCCCCTCAAATTTTAATTCCCTTGTGGGATCATCCGCTCCCTTAGGCAATCCGTAGATGGGATCGGTGAAGTAAATATTGTTTTTGCTGTCAGCAATGAGGTCGTTCGGACTGTTAAATTTCTTACCCATATAATTTGGGGCAAGAATGGTGAATTTGGGCTTGGGCGAATCCAGCGATGCATCCAACCTGGCGACCTGCCTGTTGCCTGATTGACAGAGCAATAATTTTCCATTTTTATCAAGTGCGAGGCCGTTTGAACCATTTTCGCCGTTACGATAAGCGGTGTCCGTATAACCGGAGGGTGTTAGAAATACGACAGGCGTGTCCCCCATGGTCCACCGGTATATTTTATTCTGCCGCACATCGGAAAACAGCAACATCTTTTTATCAGCGATCCAAACGGGGCCTTCGGACCAGGTATAATGCCTGCCGAGAATTTCGATGGTCGCATTTGTATCTATGAGGTTAGCGGCCGCGTAATCATATATTTCAATTTTACCGACAGAGTCCGTTTTATTTTCTGGTTCCTTAACCTGGGTATTACAACTGGTCAGGAAAATCATCTGGCAAAATGCAATAGCGGGTAAAATATTTTTCATATCGGCAATATTTGGGATAATATAATAAATGAATTTACGAAAGAGGAAGTGTTATCCCTGAAATCCTTGCGCATTCAGACAGGAATCTTTCCTGCACCTCCGTATCAGCGGCTGCCGGATGGCAGGGCTTTAACTTCTGGTGATAAAAATACTTCCCTGTGACCATCACCTTCGGATCATTGCTTGCGGCCAGCCAGGCCTGGGTCAATGAACCTTCTTCCAGGCTGTCGGGTGCACTGCTCCCTCCCATTTTTGTTGCCACCCAGCCAGGGTCAAGAGCATTCGAAAAAAGATCAGGCCATTTTCTTGCAAAAGCAAAGGCCAGGATCACATCCTGTAGTTTTGAATCTGAATAAGCCTGCAGGCCATTCCATTTTTTCTCCTTCCAAATGAGGTCTTTCATATCCGCACTCCCCCTGCCATGAAGACCCGAGCTGAGATAGATCAGACGCTTAGGCCGGTTGATCAGGCAGGTGAGGATATAAGGTGCCAGACTATTAATTGCAAAAACATGGGACAGGCCATCAGCAGTTTCTATGCGCCGGCGTTCTTTATCTCCTACGCCTGCATTATGAATAACAGCGTCGAACGGACCAAGATCATTCACCTGTTCAGCAAGATGAACGGTCTCCGCGATGCTTGAAAGGTCACCCGTGAGGGCTGTTTCCGCTCCGGGAACAGCAGCCAAGGCATCAGCAGTCCTGGATTTATTGCGGCCATGCAATACAACTTCGTGGCCCTGAGCCAGCAGCAGACGGGCTGCCATCTGCCCCAGGCCATCGGAAGAACCGGTGATGAAAATTCTTGACATAGATTGGTTTTTGCAAAAATAATGAACCTATTGCAGTGCCAGCTTCAAGAATCGCTCTATAAGTTTCAATATCTGCATTGGTAATTATTTGAAAATACTACATTTAAAATACGAATAGGATATTGATTGCTGGTATAGTAATCCAAAGAAAAAGCACTTCTGTGCAAGATCCTAAAAAAAGTCTCTAAATTTGCCGCATAAAGATTTAAAATATTTTCCTTGGTATTCAATTTGGACGAGTCTTTCGAAATATTGGAAAGGACGCCACAGGTTCTTGAAGAATTATTAGCCGGCCTGAATGATAAATGGGTTTCAAATAATGAAGGAGAAAATACGTGGTCGCCTTATGATGTAATGGGTCATCTTATTCACGGTGAAAAGACGGATTGGATCCCGAGGATGATGATCATTTTAGATGAAAAAGAAAATAAAAGATTTGCACCCTTTGACCGGCTGGCCCAATTTAAAGAAAGCAGAGGTAAATCTTTGAAGCAGCTCCTTCATGAATTCAAAGCACTAAGGATTGGGAATCTCAAAATTTTGAAATCCTATAATCTCAGCGAAGGTATGCTGAACAAAAAGGGGGTTCATCCGGAATTTGGTGAAGTAACTCTTCAACAACTGCTTGCGACCTGGGTTGTCCATGATCTTGCTCATCTGTGTCAGATAGCCAGGGTCATGGCTAAACAATACGGCGAAGAAATTGGCCCCTGGATAAAATACTTCAGCATTTTCAAGAATCCGTAATAATCGGGTGATTGAGTTGATCTTTTTAATCATAAGTCATTACCACTAAATTTTTATATGCACCGATTGTACTGTTGCCCAGCCAAAAGCCAACAGAAGCTTTTGTGATGCCGGGATGGTTCTCCCGGTTATAGGAAAAAGCACGGGCATAATCAATTTGCCCGATTTAGAAAGACTTTATTTAACTTCCATTCCATCGATATGTATAAGATAGTTGCATTATTCGGATTTTTAAGTCTTTTGGCGTGCTCGAACAATCCTTCCGCCAACAAGGCCGCAATTGCAGATCACCGGGACACGAATAAACTTACAGGAGAAGCAATGGTCATTAATCAGGGGAGGGTCTCCGCGCGGGGCGCAGACCTGAGGCTATCGTTTACCGGAGTTCGGGACCTTCCTAAGCGCCGGGCATTCACCATTCAATCCAATTATGATAATAAAAATATCGGATTCACGCTTTATGTCCCGAAAAAGGGGTATGCCCCCGGACGAATTGAGAGCACCGGTCAGGCAAGTAATAATTTCCTTGTTATTCTTCAACAGCTTTACAAGCAAAAGCCGGATACTGCAAGTATTTTCATAGACTCTCTTTCTTTCGATTGCATAAGTCTGGGTGATATTTATAATAAGGATAGTTTGGGCGGAAGCCAGAGTGTGATTGCCGCGGATTATAAAATATTCATGGAAAGTAAAGACGAAAAGAACTATGCAGAATTATTTCTCAATGTTAATGAGGCCGCACACTGGATAGAATTAAAGGAAAAGGACGAGGAATACAGGGCGGCAATTATTGATTTTCTAAGCAAAAAAAGAAATTAAAGGAAATCGTATGCCAGGGTGTACGAAATAAAAAAAATTATGCCGGTAAGAGACCTTAGTAAAGTACACGGGCTTGTGAGTAAAATATTTCAATGGCCCTCAGCAAAAGAGCAGTGGGATCAGTTCAGACTTACGGAAGAGCAGATCAAGTACTACGAAGAATTCGGTTACGTGTCCGGAATAAAGATGCTGGATGAATATCAGATCGGATTGCTTAGAGATGAATTACAAGAGCTGGCAAACCCAAACCATCCGGGTAATTCTTTGTTTTACGAATTTTCGACCAATGAATCCGTAGACCCGGGCAAAGTGCTTTTCCATGCATTGGGAGCATGGCGGATTTCCCCCGGGTTCCATGATATTTTATGGAATCCCAGGTTTTTAATGGCCGCGAGCCAGTTGCTGGGCAACAGGGCAGTCCGCTTCTGGCATGACCAGTTATTTTGCAAGCCTGCCCGGCATGGAGGTGTGGTTGCATGGCATCAGGATTACTCCTACTGGGTGAGAAGTGTGCCTATGCAGCATTTAACCTGCTGGTGCGGCCTCGATGATTCAGATGAGGAAAACGGGTGTTTGTATTATGTGCCCAAAAGTCATCGCTGGGGACTGCTGGAGAAACCTTCCCTTGCAGGGAATATGGAAGGGCTCATGCCGAAGCTAAGCGAAAAACAGAAAGTCCAGTTCAATCCGGTTCCTATTCCATTAAAGGCCGGATATGCAAGTTTTCACCATCCCTTGCTCGTGCACGGCTCTCATGCCAATACAACAGGAAGGCAACGGCGTGCTTTTGTCATCAATGTTTTCGCTGATGGAACCTGCTCAAATGCAGATGAATCTTTGTTGGCAGGTACACCATTATTCAAAAAAGGAGAAAAACTTGAAGGCGATTTTTTCCCTCTTCTTTTCAATCCGGATCTTGTCAAAATGTAAACCCATTGCA
Organism: uncultured Chitinophagaceae bacterium; assembly: GCA_963705005.1. Classification (GTDB taxonomy): domain Bacteria; phylum Bacteroidota; class Bacteroidia; order Chitinophagales; family Chitinophagaceae; genus Puia. Next base: position 379,935 of record CAVPIO010000004.1, on the reverse strand, counting down.
GAATTTCCCAGAATCATCCATTCAGGCAGGCGGAAAATATAAAAGGAGTTATTGCTCTCGCAACAACTCCTTTTAAATATTAGCACCAGGTTATTTATTTTCCAAATAAATAAAAGACGCCGACCTGCGCAACGCCATTTTTGATTGATCCGCCACCCTCACCGTCATCTTTCAGGAAATTGGTGAGACCGAAATTATAACGGGCATCCACGCCAAAGTTCATTGGCAGTAAAAAATTCAAACCGACGGTCCAGCCGAAGTCCGAGGTCTTCAACTGATCCTTAATATCGGCCGATGCACCGCCATCCTGTTTCACCTTTGCGCCGATCAATAAGCCAAACTGGGGACCGGTCTCTACTGACAAGCCACTGATGAGATGGTACTTAATTAAGACCGGAACATTAATAAATTGAAAATTGTACTTCCCGGAAATAGAATCGACCTTAATGGCCGATCCCTGTCCTGAATACACTGCTTCAGGCTGGAGGCTGAATCTGCCTGCTATAGGAATTGACACCAAAACTCCTCCATTAAAGTCGGCTTTCATACTGTAGGAAACCCCGGGTGCGTCAGAGGTTGAAATGCTAGCCAGGTTAAGACCTCCTTTTATTCCAAAACGGATCTGAGCCTGCAAACTAACTGCAAAAACACTACACAAAGCAAGAAATAGAACCCTTTTCATAAGCATGGTTTTAAATGAATAAATGTTGACTAACTAAAAATCTTAATCATTAACTTAAGCGTATGCCGGACAGATGATAACCTAAAATGATGTTGAACTGGAATTTCTTTCGTCAACGGGCTTCATATTCAGGAGTACACTCCAAAAAAAAGAAACCTTCCAGCGTCGGGAAAACGGCGCCCTGTAAGCATCATCCCAAGGATGATCGTTTTATAATCAACGTAATATTGAAGCATTTATTTTACGAAATCACAGCCTACAAAGGCAAAGGCTGCTTCTGATACGGAGTTCAAGAAAAATGCTTATAAATATTGATTTCAAATGAAGAACTGCTTTTCAGCGAAGCAGAATGTATCAGGGTTTCCCCTGATTGAGTTAAATGTGTAATTAATGTATCAGGGTATCCCCTGATTGAGTAAATGTGTAATTTAAACAGCGCTAAACCATTTCGGAAAATTCATTCATTGGAAGAGGAGGAAATAGAATCTTAAAAACAAATAATAATCCTGGAGTTTTGAATAATGTTCAAGGAATTGATCCGGGCCCCGGCTTCACTATTTTGATGATGGCATCGAGGTCTGGCTTGATCGTGTCGAGGCCCGACTCCATTTGGTCCAGCGCATAATCTGATATTTGCCATCCGAGTGGCAGAACGGGTTTAAAATTGTCGACGCATATCCCGACGGGCCTCAGCTGATAATAATGGTAATGATAATAGGCATCAATATTTTTTGCATTTATGGTATCGGCCTTGCGGGTATTGCCCACCCAATTATTCATTAGTGCGGTCAGTGGAGCAGTAAGCTCATAAAGGTTTGCAGCAGTCTGCAGCGAATCAGTTCCAAGAATCGTGTTGGGAATCGAAAGCATGATCACCTTTACGTTATTATAAACGGAATCCGATTTTCTGAGTTTCTTTAAGGTCTTGTCAAACACTTCCATGATCTCGCGGGAGGTCTCGGCCCCCGAATTCTCCTTGAGTCCGCCATCCATAAAATGATGGAAGTCGTCTATTTTCCCAGTGGGACTGACGAATGGAAATCTGGCACTTAAAAAGGCCCCCGTGCTGAGCTTGAGTGCATTTTTATCATCCTCCTGAAGAAGATCTTCTACAAATACAGTTCCAGGAAATTGCAGATGGCTCAGATGGACAGGTGCTACGATCGCCTTGAGTCCGGAATCGACATTGTAGGTATTTGAAAAAAGAAGGGGAACCTCGTATCTGCCGGCCGACCCTGAAGAATCCCAGTACCTGACATATGGGGAGTCGTATTTTATGCCGATTTCCTTAAGCCTTTCTTCCCAAATCCTTTCCTGCAATACGGACCGGTCCGGGCAAACATGAAGATCAAAGGATGAGTTCCAGGCGTCCCGTCCCATAAGGCCAATAATCATAGGCGTAAGAAAGTCATTTTCATAGAGGCTCTTCCAGGTGTCTGGCGTCGGTCCCACAGGCAAGTTATATCTCGCGGCACATAACAAAGACAAACCGATGGTTCCTCCCGAAGCTCCCGAATAAGCCAGCACATAATGCTGGAAAGGTCTTGATCCAGAATCAACAAAACGCTGATCAAGTTTACTGACCAGCATAGTTGTCCAGGCTGCGGCCCGTATGCCGCCTCCATAAGCATTTACAATAAAAACGGGAAAGGAATCATTCGTATGTAAATTAAAAGAGTCGATTTCTGCTCTGCGTTTCAGCAACCAGGATGCAATATATTGATGCAGGGAATCAGTGGAAGGATAATCATTCCTGGTCTCAAGCATCCTGACCTGGTGGTAAGAGTTTTTTAATACACTGGAGATCACCATTCCTGCAATGATCAGAAAGGTTATGATGCGGATATTCCACATGCGGCCAGCCAGCAAAAGATAGGTAAACAGGATACTGTAAAATGAAATCGCGCAGATGATCATGGGAAGTGTAAGCAGTCTGCGCTTTTCATTGAAGAAAAACAGTTCCGGAGTAATATTCGCAAATAGGAAAATGAATAGCAATAACATGCCCGGCATAATCACAAATGGAGTCATATTGCGGATACGTGGCTGCAGATTTCCCCAGTCACATGTTCTGATCGTAGCGAAAACAAGAAATGCAAAGGACAACAAAAACAAATCCAGCGCGAGCATGGCCAAAAAATCCGGTTGCACATTCTCCTGAAAAAAACCAAGTGATATGATGAAAACAAGAATGACTCCGATGAGCAGGAAAAACCTTGCCTTATTTACAATGCCCTTGGGCGAGAATATATTGCTTATCCATTCTTCTACCAGGGCAATCTGGTAAAATCCAAGTGTGATGGCAAGCAGGATCAAAGGATGAATATCATCGAGGAGATAAGGAATACCGAAGATCCGCATCGCATTCAGCATACATACTGCCGGGATCAGGAAGGTCAGGGTGCCCATCAGCCTTGCTCCGTCAAGGGAATTTTTAATGCGTGGGATGGAGTCAACGCTCCATTTACCCCTGACAAAATCAAAAGCTGAAATCCTGGAACCGGTCTCTAAAATATACAGCTTAGGCAAATACCAATTTAGTACTGCAAGAACACTTATTGCAATCAGAAAAGCAATGGGGCCTGTTTTGTGGCTGTTGATGATCAGCATCAGGTCCCTCCCCTGGTCGACGGCCCAGAGTGCGAGAAAAAGTACCGCGAGCCCCAGCACCACGATGCGGAAATCGAAAATTAGTCTTGCTGTCCCGGCCAGGTAAAATGATATTTTCTGCAGTAACGTAAGGATCCATCCCTGCCGGAACATCTGTACAATCAGGAAAATACTAATGATAATAAGGAGGGTCCATTTGACCGTGGAGGGAAGCCAGATCTGCCAGGCTGCTACCTGATGGTCGTGCAAGGCACGCGCAATAAAAAAGTCTCCGGCAGCGTCAAGCAGGCCGGCAATAAAGATCAGGTCAATTCCGGCATTTAATCCCAGGGCCGGCCAGTCTTCCGGATACAATTTGACAAATAGCACCAGGAGAAGGGAGATATAGAAAAAGATAAAATAATAATCCTTGTTATTCTGCCTGTGAGCAACCTGGATGGCGCTAATAGTCCTCCTGAACTCCGTGCAACCAGACCCAAAAAAAATAAATCCCTTGGATGTGCTGTCCCAGGTTCTTAAGATGGAATCCTGCTGCGGCTGGCTGAAACTGAGTTCCAGGCTGACAATTCCATAGGGTGACCATTTGCTCTTGAGCATTTCGTCGTGCTCGTGCATTTTATTGATTACAATCAGGTTGGCAGCCAGCAAAAAGTATAGCAGGTAAAGAAAATACTGCCGGATAAATGCGACGAAAGACATATTCAATCTAAATAAATTTCTTAATCCTCATTCGGGTTTGGAGCAAAAAAACAAAAGAGATAATCCGGATGCTTCCATGAGAGAGGAACGATCCAAAAAGTGTTTAGTGAATCTAAAATAAATAGTTGAAATTCTATAGAAAACTGATATATAAATTTAATAACCAGGGTTTAGCCGGACCGTGTTATAGAGGTTTCCATGTAGCCGGATTAATGGAAAATACTTTCTAACTTCGATGTATTCCCGAAGGAAAAGTTTTCTCCAACCTTATCATTACGCCTGGATTATCTCCAATCCCCCTGGTTGAATTATAAATTTCATTTTGCAATCAAAACTACGATCATGCCAACAACCGACAAGCTGATCCTGACCATTGAATCGGTCTTAAGTAAGAAATATGGCGGGGAATATCCTACAATTCTCTCGCTGATCAATAAACTGATTGCCTCGGATAAAGGAAAAGGATTGAATTCATCGCTTATTTTCCTGGATGACAAACCTAAACTATCTTCCTTAAGAATCAGGGCGATCGTGCCGGGAAAATCTACAAAAAAGGATTATAAGGACTGCATAGATGCCCTTTATCATCATTTTAATCCGGATTATATATTGATTTTCGGGGCCATTGATATTATCCCCCAGCAACTATTATATAATCCTGTGTACCGGGGAGACCCGACGGATGACCGCTGGGTGCCGAGTGATCTGCCTTACGCGTGTAATAGTCCTTATAGTTCCGATCCCAATTCGTTTCTTTCCCCCGTCCGTGTGGTCGGAAGGCTGGCCGATATTAACGGCATTGCTGATATTGACCTGGTTACAAATTCAATAAATAATATTATCGCCTTCGCTCCCAAACCAAAAAAAATATATGAATCTTATTTTGCAGTGAGCGTTCCACTTTGGAGGCGTTCAACGGACGAAAGTGTAAAGGCAATTTATTCGAGCGCCAGGGTGAACCTGGTACCTCCGAAGAAGGACCATTGGAAAGCGTCCCAACTCAAACCATTGAGTCATTTTTTCAATTGTCATGGAGCGGAATCCGAGCCTTATTGGTATGGCCAGATTGGAGAAAGCTTTCCCAAGGCGATGACCTCAACCAAACTTTCCGGAAAGGTTAAAAAAAATACCGTTGTGGCTGCTGAATGTTGTTATGGCGCCGAGCTTTACCGGCCCGCGGCAGACAAACTGCCTCATTCCATGCCGATCTGCAATGCATATTTCAAAAATGGGGCAATTGCCATGTTGGGCAGCACTACTGCTGCCTATGGTCCCTCCACAATTAATAGCCAGGCCGATCTCATGACCCAGTATTTTATGATGAATATCCTGGGCGGAGCATCCACCGGAAGGGCTTTGCTCGAAGCAAGACAAAAGTATATTTTCAATCATGGCCCGGACCTGTCTCCATTCGACCTGAAGACGCTCAGTCAGTTTAATTTATTGGGTGACCCTTCGCTGCAGATTGTAACGGGAAAATCGGATCAGATGAAAAAATCCGTTGGAATAAAAAGCAAAAGCAAAAAAGTTTTTATTGACGACTCCCGAAAGGAAAGACGCAAATACCTGCTTTCAAAGGGAATCGCGATGCAGGGTTTTGTGAATCATCTGCAGCGGGGAAAAAAACTGGACGCCGGAAAGAAGACAAGATTAAAGCTTCACCAACTGCTGGCCGGTTATAAGATGCACGGTACGGTGGGAAAAACATTTAAGGTTCGTCAGAATGCTACAAATAAAAAAACATTTTTCTCCACAGGCATGTCCTCTGTTAAGTTCCATGTTTTTTTGGAGAAAAATGAGCCTGGAAATTTCAGGCAGAAACTACTGAGCGTAAAGGAAATGGATGGCAAAATCGTGGATGTGCAGCTGTATAATAGAAAATAGGATCAGATCTTTTCCGCAATTCTCCCGATTTTCCCAGATTAGTTTATTTATAAAAGGTAGCCTTGTCAAAAGATGATAAATATCAGTCTTCCTGCTGATTCCCGCCATACCAAGACCATTTTGTAAATGGTAGGTTTAAGGATAATTCTGGAATTATAGGCGGTCACATTTCCCATCCAATGAATATTAAAAGGTAAACAGGTAATGATATTTAAACCTAAAATTATTGATACCCTTAAAAATTACAGCAGGCCGCAATTTTATAAGGACGCTTTAGCCGGTGTGATCGTTGCTGTTGTAGCGTTGCCTCTGGCAATCGCATTTGCCATCGCTTCCGGGGTTTCACCTGAAAAAGGCCTTTTTACGGCAATTATTGCCGGATTTATTATATCCGCGCTTGGAGGCAGCCGTGTTCAGATCGGAGGTCCGACAGGCGCCTTTATCGTTGTAGTTTACGGCATAGTCCAGCAATTTGGCGTCAATGGTTTAATAATTGCCACTTTTATTGCAGGTCTGCTGCTCATCATAATGGGACTTGTACGACTGGGCAATGTAATTAAGTTTATCCCTTATCCTCTGATTATCGGTTTTACCTCGGGGATAGCAGTGATCATTTTTTCTTCCCAGGTCAAAGATTTTTTGGGGCTAAAAATGGGAAATGTTCCGGCTGATTTTATCAGTAAATGGTTAGCATACGGACATCAGATTTCCTCCATAAATCTCTATGCGCTGATCATTGGAGGTTTTACACTGGTTGCCATATTGATATGGCCGCGCGTAACGCACAAGGTGCCGGGTTCATTGATTGCGATTATCCTGACCACATTTGCCGTTCATTTCTTCAAAATTCCGGTCGAAACAATAGGTAGCCGTTTCGGAGCAATACCTTCGTCATTACCCCGGCCGGTCATTCCCGGCGTGAGCTTTGCCACTATGCAACAGCTTATCAGGCCGGCATTTACCATTGCCATGCTGGGAAGCATAGAATCTTTATTGTCTGCTGTTGTGGCTGACGGAATGACCGGAGGCAATCATCGTTCAAATACGGAGCTTATTGCTCAGGGTGTGGCTAATATCTGCTCTTCTATATTTGGCGGCATTCCAGCAACTGGTGCCATTGCCCGTACTGCAACCAATATTAAAAATGGCGGACGGACGCCTGTTGCGGGCATCATCCACGCATTGACGTTGCTGCTCATTATGTTTTTTGTTGGAAAATGGGCAGCACTTATCCCGATGGCTACACTGGCGGGCATCCTGGTAGTCGTTGCATGGCATATGAGTGAAGCACAAAGTTTCCTTTTTGTATGCAAAGGATCCAAAAGTGATTCGGCTGTGTTGCTGTCCACTTTCCTGCTAACTGTTTTAATAGACCTGACCGTGGCCATAGAAATAGGAATGATCCTGGCGGCTTTTTTATTCATGCGGAAAATGATGAAGGCCAGTTCCGTACTTCAAACCAGCCCATCTCGGGATGATAATAATGAAGATGCGCCCATCCTTGATGGTTTGCCGGGAGGAGTGGATGTATTTGAAATAAGCGGGCCGCTGTTTTTCGGGGCTGCATACAAATTTAAGGATACGATGAAAACGATCGAAAATCCGGCATCGGTACTTATTATCCGGATGAGGAACGTGCCGATGATTGATGCCACGGGTATCCGGATATTGAAGGATGTAAATGCAGAGATTAAAAGAAGAGGTAGTAAATTGATCCTTTCTGAAGTAATCAGTGAGCAGGTAATGGACGAACTAAACAGGGCGCGCTTGTTATTTCAAATAGGAAAGGCTAATGTTACCCCCACTTTTGAAAAAGCTCTGGAAAGAACGAATGAGATCTTAGAAAATAAAGGGCAAGCAGGCAATAAGGTTAACAAAATGGCTTACAAATAATGCGCTGTCAAAAATATAGGGACTGCTGACAATATGCATTATCTCCTCATTTTTTGCCATCGTTTTTGCGCATGAATTCTAAAACGTCCCTTGCTTGTTTATCCGTGAGGTCCTGATTGGGCATTCGTATTAAACAGATGGCCATATCTGCCTGTGCTTCCAGGTCCTTATCCAGCATGACCTTTGTATTGGTGATCCAGTTCATAATCCATTCCGGAGTTCTTCTGTCTGTGACGCCTGTCCATCCGGGCCCAACCAGCATTTCTTTATTGAGTTTATGACAAGCAAAACATTTTGACTGGTAAATTGCTTTGCCACTCGCCACCATTTTTTCATCGAGGGGATGTGTTAGTTGGATATTCTGAAAGCGTCCTACACCTTTGGAATTAATACCCGCAAGAACAAGAACGGTGTCGGTCTTTGTTTTCATATGATTACTGTCTGCCAGAGTAGAATCACTATTATTAGGCGCTTGAGGTTTTGATCCGCATCGTATGGCTAAAAAGGTTATGCTACCCGTTATAATATATATAAATAAACGTTTCATATTCCTGATATTTATTGAGTATAAAAATATGATCGATTTTTACTGAGTTAAAAACGCAACTATTTTGTCTCTTTCCTTGTCAGTAAGCTGAGCCCTCGTTTGCATATGCATGCCAATTGTTACCCATTGTTCATGAGAAAAAGAATTAGGTGAGGGTGTATTGTGACATCTTTGGCAATTTTCCGCCCAAAGTTGCGGACCGGTTTTGGCAGCCACCTTTTGGCTTTCCACACAACTGTTCATTATAATGACTAGTAAAGTTCCAAGTCCACATATCATTATCCACGACATTTTCCTACTGTTAAACGTTTTCATACAATATATTAATTAAAACTGAATTGAAAATTGCAAATAAATATTACTGGTATCTGTAACACCGCCGACACCGCCGGCAGAAACATTAGCGGTGCTGACAGAATGGGTTTTGGCATAGGTAAACTTAACAACAGTCCTCCAGGTTAGCCAATAGTCAAGTCCGATATCCTCTTCATCATAATTTTGACCCCAAAGAGAATTACCGGGTGTGGTAAAATTGACGTATCGGAACGCCAATTCGAGGTTTTTCAATATTTTATTCCCTGCCGTTACCGGTATGATGGATATTTGTGCAAATGCGGAAGTTGTCTTATTATCGAAAGTATAGGCCGAAGAATCGGTAGGTTTTATATAATTCTGACCGTTAACATTTATCCTGCTGTATTGCCCTTTGAAATTGATAAGAATCGGCTTAAATGTCTTTACATAACTAAGGTCGACCCCGTACATGGTAGTATTTGCATTATTATAATTGGAACCCGCGTCAGCCACGCCACCGTATAAGCCGGATAAGCCAATCTCAAGAGATGAATTGGAAAATGGGAGGAGTGCAAATCTCCCGGTAACCGTTTTGTTTCTATTGTTATCTACTATACCTGCATTTTGTATTTCACCATCCGGTAAGAGCTGCAGTCCGTTTGTCAGGCTCAGGTCATAACTCCATTTCATATTTCCTAAGGGCATGCCCCCGCTCACTCCAATCCCAAAATCAGTACCCGGCAAATCCACACCGACAGGATCAGGTGCCACTTTATCTATCCACCCTGCGGCCAATCGTTTGTTGTAAATTCCAAAAGGCAAAACAAAATATCCGGCATGAATGGCTAGTCCCGGAGCAGCAAAATAGGTGATATTCGCCCAGTTTACTCCCAGGGAATTACCATCAAAAGATGGCTCGAATTCAACAAGGAATTTTGTGCCATGTCTCCACAACAGCATCGGACTGAGTTCATAACGGTCTGCATCGCCCAGACTGTTTGTTTTTACCGATTGACTGGTCCCGCCGATGGGAGTATAAGTAGTTTTGCTCTGTACAAAACCGAAAGTAGCAAGCCCTACCACCATAAAATGACTTTCGCCAGGCTTCTGATCGGCTATCTGTTGCTCGAGTGTTGACACTCTGTCCATGAGGGCAGAATCAACTGATGGCTGTTGTGCCTTGGCTATATTTCCGGATATTGAGAATCCTAAAGTAAAAACCATGGTTTGAATTAGTAATCTTTCTGATCTCATAAAATCCGTATTTGGGGTTCTTTATAATTATTGATCAGCAGTATTATTTCTTTTTGGAATATTTTGCCAGCGTGCGGATGTAATTGATCAACGCCCATCTTTGCTGATCGGAAAATATTTTCTTGTAGCCAGGCATCGGATTTCGGCCTTCAGAGAGTTTCCAAAAAAGAGAACCATCCGATTCACTTTGTACAGCAGCAGAAGTATGATCGGCAGGCTTTGGGTTTAGACCTGGGGCAGCCGGACCATCTCCTTTGCCCTTTTCTCCATGGCAGGGGCCGCAATTTGCAACATACATTGTTCTGGCTTGAGCCAATCCACTGTTGTCACCAGCCAGAGGATTCTTCACTCCGTTGGCAAAGGTTGGGGAAGTCCATGGAGTCTGTTGTCCATAAGACCAGAAAAAAAATAAGTTTAATCCCAGGAGAGCGATGCTAAAAAATAAGGTAGGTAAATTGAAAGAGTGCCGATAAATGTATCTTTCTTTCATGTTATATGAAATTTAAACCTGGTTAGAGAAAAATTACATCCTCCTAAAACTATCAGGAAATAAAAGCAAAATGGATAACACAAATCAAAAGAGAACCTGATTATTATCATGTCGGCAGGAGATTAGAGCAAATTGATTTTAATTTCAGAGCAGGGACAATGGCCGGATGAAATCAATTAAAATTTTCTTCAGAACACATATCACTCCCATTCCTGATTAAAGGTTGATGTAAGTCCATAAAAATGAGCTATTTATAGTAATCAAGAGTTACACAATTCCAAAAAAAAGTTATATTATTCACACATTTCCGGCGGCCATGAACCTCGCAGTTGTTAAACAGCAATTCCGGAATTGTTCACTTGCAACTAGAGCACCTCCGATCATGAACTGGGCTGGAAATGCAAAAAAGTAGAAAAGATTTTTCCTGGTCAGCAGATCATTTCTTCATATCCTTCCATTTCAGGATACGATCCCAGAACGGACGCACACGATGACGGACGCTAAACAAAGCTTTTGCCTGTTGAGTTATTATAGAGGGAATGTGAGATATCGATTGCTGCAGGGAACTGATTTTGCATGGTGCGGACCGGGTACCCAATCATTGATAATAAAACAAAAACTGATTAAAAGTCTTGACAGGTTCGGCCCTTTCTGCTTTGGAGTTTGAATTGTTGACCATCACTTCAACATAAAAATCGCAAAGGCGAAATAATTGCACTGATCGGTTTTCATAGCATTTTTCACACAATAATTCCCCAAACTCTTCTAAGAGTTGCAATTTCCCATGTAAACTGAACTGGCAATATTCGCCCTTCGTAATCTTCATGAATAACCATTGACCCCAAACGCATAGCCTGCATTGCTAGTATGTTTTATCCTGAATTTTATTCATCTGAACAAGTACTGCCTGATTAAAATTGTCCCTGCTATTCATATACGCATGCACTGAAATGGGTTTAGCGCCCATTTTCATTTTCTCTATAGATGCAGAAAATCCCAGGTCCATATTCTTTTTCCCAAGCTCCGTTGCTCTCACAACCAACTGATAAAGTGCCTGCCTGTAGATATTAAATTCCCTGTTGTACCGATAGTCCAGGCCGATAATCATGGGGATATAAGTATGGCCCGCAACGTGACTGAAAACGACTCCGACAGGCTTAGCTGCCGGGGCTTGTTCCTTTAATTTCAATACCATTATTTCCCAATCCGGATGTTTGGCAAGGGCTAGAAAAACATGCTTTGACAATGGAAAAGTATTTAATTCAAAGCCATGCCCGTGGACATTGCAATAGAGTTCGTAATACAGGTCGATCGTGCTTTCTGAATGTTCAACGCGGACAAAATCAATGATGAATTTATCTTCATTTCTTTTGACCTTCTTTTTAAGCTGAATTTTTGACCATTTGGACAGGGACCCGAAAAAACCTTGCATATCGGCCCAATCTATTTTCAGTTTATGCGTATCAGGCATGGAGATCTTAAAAAATCCATTGTCAACCATAAAATTATCCAGGGCATTATTTTGCGAATGGAAATCCCGGATAAGGACCTGATTTGCCTTATACTTTTCCTGCAGGAAACCCAGTTTCTCAAGAAAAAGCTGCAAGGCTTCTTTCCACAGATCTGAAGAATAATCTATAAATAAATGCTCCCCTTCCGTAAGTAAAGAACCGGTGGAGAGTACCTTGCTGGTGAGATAATATGGATTCTTTTTTCTCTCTTCCTCCACCTGCCTGGATATGGAGGCAGGAGAAAGCATATCGTCTTTCCATAGTGTCGAGGTGCAAAAAGTGGCAAGAATAATTTTTCCCTCATTGTCCCTGATTATAATATAGTCAAAGAGCCCAGTCATCTTCCGGAGCCCCGGCATTTGTGAAAGCATGCTCCAGCAGATCCAATCCATCCGCATCAAAGGTTCCCCTGCCTTCGAAAATCCGGTTCCATTCTTTTTTGTTCAGCTCCCTGATACTTTTGTGCATTTCAACCCTCAGTGACAAACGCTGCTGAATCAGGGAAGTAACGGAACGGTTCAGTAATTCCTCCTCGGGCAAGGGCAGTTTAAACGCTTTGTAGATTTGATCAAGGGTCATTCCCTCTTCTTTTAGAGCCTGGGGAAGAGCGCCGGCCATTGTCCTGATCATCGCTTCTATCTGAGAAAAACTATGGAGCCGGGTTATTGTAAAACGAATGCCCGTGTTTTTCATTGGTACCGCAGGGAATATGCCCAGGTTAAGATAGTAACCCTTGTTAAGCATGTGCCTGACAAGATTATAACCCAGTTTAGGAAGACTGACCCCGATAAAAAATATCGAAGCATCGGATTGTGAAATCAGAGGTAAACCATATTTCTTCAGCATGAGACGGGTGAAATGAATTTTATCCATCAGGTCCTGCTGAAGCATTTTTATTTCCGGTGACAAATGAATTTTGGCTGAAGCAATTGCCGCACCCAGACCTGAAGGTTGCATTGGTCCTGAAGTGATCAGCGGGCCACCGCAGGTTCTTACCTTTCTCGCCCATTCGCGGTTAGGGTAAACCAGTACAGCACCGCCTGATGCAAAAGCCTTGTTTAAGGAAGTTGCCATCACCATTTTAGGATGCATAGGCCGACAGTTCAATACAGATCCTCTTCCGTTCTCACCGAATATGCTCATTCCATGGGCATCATCTACGTAATAATATAGTTCAGCGTAATTATCCATCAGAGAGTAGATTTCATCGACCGGACTTCCGTCTCCGTACATCGAATAAATGCCGTCTGCCATATACCAGATCCTGCGATATTTCTGTCGCAATTGCTTTATTTTTTCCTCAAGCAGGTCGAGCCGGTTGTGACGGATCAATTCTATATGAACACCGCGTGCCCGAAGGAGGGTAACTGCCGTTTGAACAGAATGATGCACCTGGTGATCCAGGATAACAACCTCATCATCTCTGACCAGGACCGGTATATTGGAAATATGCCCTAAGGTGGTAGTCGGCGTAACAACGCAGGGATATCCAAACAGGCCCTCCAATAAACCTTCCAGCTCATTGTAAAGCCCAAGAGAAACATAGGCTCTTGATTCTGAAAATTGAGTACCGAACCGATCAATGGCATCTTTTGCGCCCTGCTTTAAACGCGGATCAAATTCAAGGCCCAGATAACTGCAGGACCCAAAATTGATCACTTCCTTCCCTGCGATCGAAATTTTATTGCCATCAAACTGATTGTCTTCGTTATACAAATGCAGGATCCCTTTTTGCGCTCCGTAACTTACGATCTGATCTACCGTATCATAATATGAAGAGGTCTTGGCCATAAATGAAGTTGATCTTTGGAAAATAGTATCAAACCTTCTTTTTTTTGACCTGTGAGACAAGGCATAAAATACTGAATTTAAAAATACTACCTAAGTATAAACCCTTAGGTGTTTATACGGATAGTCAGCAGGAATACCAGGTTGTCTTTCCCAATGACCTTATTCATTTATGACCCGAATTGCCGGATTTCCTTAAAAAAAGCCGTTTCTGTAAATTTGAGCAGGCTCCGTATTTTAACTGACTATACTTGAACTGTCAAAACCCTGTTTATGAACACGGAGCTGGATACTGATTACGTTCATTTAGAAATAAAGGATGGCATACTGGTTGGGATTTATAAAAAAGGATTGAAGATTAATCTTTCTATAGCGCGGCAAATCGTTCAAAGCAGATTATCGTTTACAGAAAACAAGATATTTCCCGCACTCATTTATAATCAGGGAGTCATCAGCATGGATAAAGAGGCGAGGCAGTTCCTCTCATCACCTGAAGGAATCAAAGGCCTTAAGGCTGCTGCTATCATTTTAGATTCTCCATTTGGATCTTTTCTGGGGAATTTTTTTCTAGCGGTAAATAAAACCAGTATGCCGGTCAGGATCTTTTCCAACACCGGCAGTGCGTCAAAATGGTTAGCGCAATTCGTTACTTAAAACCTTAATTAAATTCTATTGGATGAGCGTTTCAATAAAATAAACCGGCTGCTTAGTAATTATTCACTCGGGAAATTTGATAAGCGCCTGGCCATCTCCAGGCGTCTGGACGAAGTGGACGCTTTCATTGCCGGAGTAAATATGCTTGGTGAAGAACTTAAGTCGATCACCATTTCAAGAAATTACTTTACCAACATTTTCAATACGGTTTCTGATATGGTTTTCATCCTGGATAAAAAAGGTATGGTGGAGAATATCAATAGAGCGGTAAGTGAGCAATTGGAATACGACCTGGAAAGCGTGAAAGGAAGAGCGTTTGACGAGCTGCACCCGGTTGAAAAAGGCACTTTTTTTAAGGATATTTTGAGAGAATTAAAAATGGAAACGGGCCCGGTAGCCAAAGAAAGTTTTATTTTTTCAGCTTCAGGAAAACGGATACCGGTCCAGTTGAATGCAGCGTATTTATTGGATGAAGGTGGAAATAAAAAAGCCATATTACTTTCGGCAAAAGATATGACGCTTCAGTTAAAAACAGAGAACCTCATCATCCGCGCCATCATTGATACGCAGGAGAAAGAGCGAAGGCGTCTTGCACTTGATTTACACGATAGTCTGGGGCAGCAACTCTCAGCCATTAAATTCTTTATTTCCTCCCTGGGAGAAACGCTAAACAACAGAGTTGAAAAAGAAATCCTGGAAAAATCCAGTGATGCACTTTCAGGGATTTTAACAGACATGCGTGATATCTGTTTCAATCTCATGCCCAACACGCTGGAAGAATTCGGGTTGCTGGATGCGGTACAGGAACTATGTAACAAAACGCGCTATGGAAAGAAAATTGAGTTTGAAATATTTCACCCGGAAGAGCTTCCCCGGATGCTGAAAAAACTGGAGATAGATATCTACAGGGTCATACAGGAATTCATAAACAACTCGATGAAGCATAGCGATGCATCTAAAATCAGCATTATTTTTAAGTATGATGAAAGGAATATCCAGATCATACTCTCGGATAACGGTCAGGGCTTCGATCATTCCACACGTTCGGCAAAAGGTATGGGCCTTCAAAACGTGCAATCCAGGGTAAAGTCACATAAGGGCGAGATCCAGATCAGGAGTGAAAAGGGAAAGGGTACAACATATACAGTAGTAATTCCACTGGAAGAACAATGATGACTGCAAAAAATAAAAATAATTCACAGATAATCCAGGTGCTCCTGGTAGATGATCATAAAATGGTCAGGGATGGCCTCCGGATGATGCTGGGATCACTTAAAAAGGTATTACAATTCGAGATAGACGAAGCGGATAGCGGCGAAGAGGCTTTAAAAAAGATCAACCGCAAGGAATATCAACTGATCATTATCGATTACCGCATGCCGGGGATTTCAGGCGCAGAGACCATAACACGGATCCTTCGATACAGGAGTGATATCAAAGTCCTGGCCCTCTCCAATTATGATGAATTGCCCTATATTCAGGGAATGATCGACGCAGGAGCACATGGATATGTGCTCAAAAATATTGAACCTGCACAGTTGCTTCTGGCCATCAAAACAATATTGAGTGGAAAAATTTACTATTCCAATGAAGTTGCCACTAAAATTATTGAGGGCCCGCAAAAAGAAATCATTAGCAACACTGAAAGAGTGCAGAAACTCACAAAGCGGGAAATTGAGGTACTGAAACTGATTGCCATGGAAATGACTAATGAGGAAATAGCCGAAGCGCTCATTCTGGGCAAAAGGACGGTAGATGCCCACCGGCAAAATCTTTTGAACAAGTTAAACGTAAAGAATACAGTTGGCCTGATTAAATTTGCTTATAAGGCAAAGCTTATAATATAACAGGGGTGTTATTACCCGTCAGTAGCGGGAATCGTTGTATCGGGACCCTCTTCTTTTGGTTTTTTAAAATCGAGCCTCCCGAACTTCCAGGTAAAATTAATGCCAAAAGAGCGGAATGGAATTTTGCGTTCCGCGTTAACCATAAAATCCGGACCAAAGAGTTCTGTCTTTTCATCTACATACTTGCTGAAGGGATTGGTGGCAGTCAGGGCAATGCTTGCTTTTTTGTTCCAGAACTGCTTGCGAAGGGCCAGGTTATATGTGCTGAAGGAGGGATATCTGCCCTGAACTTCATTACGGGGAGAACGGAAATTGGCAAAGAATTCACCGGCCAGGGTTTTCGCAAACTGATAGGAAATATTCATATTCAACCTGTAGTTAATGCTATTCGCATTATAACCTTCGTTCAGCGCATTGATCGTATGTCGTTGAAAAAAGAAAAGGTTGTTCCTTAAGTCAAGCTTATTACTGAGATGGATGTTACTGAAAATATTAATTCCCAGATCTTTTTCCAGCCCGATATTTTGACGGGTACTTACTGCAACATTGGTATAAGTTGTATCACCAACCAGGAGATCCGGATAATAAACAATATAGGGTTGAATATCATTGTCAGATGTCCTGTAGAATGCAGTTACCATGATGGAGCCCGCTGTCTTCATACTGTAGATATAGCTGAACTCAACGCGGTTTCCTATTTCCGGCTTGAGGTATGGGTTACCGGCGCTGATATTTTTCGGATCGATCGTATTCACAAATGGATTTAAATCCCTGTAGTCCGGCCTTTCTATTCTTTTGGAATAGCTGAGTTTAAAAGTATGGCGATCGCTTAGTTTTTTCATGAAGAATAAAGAAGGGACCCAGGTATTATATCCGGGCTCCGGAACCTGGACGGCGACATTTGAAAAATTGGCATTCAGTTCCGTCCGCTCGTACCTTGCTCCGATCTTCATATCAAATAAACCGGAAACAGGCAGGCTGATTTCACTATATAATGCAAATACTTTCTGGTGATAAGTTAACCGGTTGGAAAGTGTAGTATCAAAATAATAATTGTCCGTTACCGGTTGCAGGCTGAGCACATCAGACCTGTTATGTATATCACGGAAATCCAATTTTCCCCCCATCCCCCAATTGGTCTTCTTTCCCAGGGGCTGAGTATAATCCAGCTGCAGTTCTGTTTCCCGTTCCGTGCCTTTATTCAGGCTGTTTGTTCCGAAATACAAAGAATCCTGAGGTAAAATAAACTGGTTGTTATCTGAATTCACGTTATTTATCCCTGTACTTGAGCGCAGTTCGATTTCGAGTTCCTGATCTTCCTTATTAAAGGTTCTTTTGTAGTTGAGGCTCGCATCTGTATTATATAAATGAAAGGCACTCTGGGTTTGGCTCAGCGAAAGGACCTGCTGCAGCAGGCTTCCGTTTCCCTGGTCCGTAACCGACTGGGACTGATTCGTAAGGCCCTGGCTCCGGTTTCCAAATACATTATAACCGAAGGATCCCGAGAAGTTATTTTTCTCCCGGTAGGTCCAGTCAAATCCGAAACCTGTTTCCATTCCATGGCGCTGAAATAGATTACTGTTGTCCTGATCCAGCTGCACATTGGTCTTTGCGCTGGTATCCTGGGAGATCCGTGACGACTGACTTGGCGTCGTGAATTGAAGCCTCGCATTTCCGCTTACGAATGCGTTTATTCCAAAGTTTCCACGCCGGGCATCCAGGTTAAAGGAACCATTCTCCACGCGGGTTCCTGCCGAAAGGGAAAGGCTGCCATTTACGCCCCTCACGGAACTGTGCTTTAAAATAATATTAATGATTCCGCCAAGACCTTCCGCATCATATTTGGCTCCCGGATTAGTGATCACTTCAATACTTTTGATCTGACTCGAAGGAATGGATTGAAGGACATCGGTTATATTGCTCCCAAATGCCGTAGACGGTTTCCCATTGATTAAAAACCGGATACTGGAGCTGCCGGCAAGCTCAACATTTCCGTCCACATCAACGGACACCATGGGAATTTTTTTGAGAATATCCGTAGCTACCCCTCCCTGTGATGTGAGGTCCTTCTCGGCATTGAATACCATTTTATCAATCTTATTCTCGACGAGGTTTGCCGGTGCAGTAACCGTAACGGCCTGAAGGCTGTTTTCCATCTTTGATAAAAAAATATTCCGCAAATTCAGGGCGGCGGCTTTTTTATCCAGGCGGATATGGTTTATGGAATAGGCGTTATACCCGATGGACTCAAAGAGTATCTTAAAATATCCTGTATTT
This sequence comes from uncultured Chitinophagaceae bacterium, assembly GCA_963705005.1. Taxonomy (GTDB): domain Bacteria; phylum Bacteroidota; class Bacteroidia; order Chitinophagales; family Chitinophagaceae; genus Puia. Next base: position 361,505 of record CAVPIO010000004.1, on the reverse strand, counting down.
TTGATCTGCACGCTGAACTGTCCCTTTTCATTTGTAACCGCACCGTTCACAGGTTTCCTGGTGGTTTCTGATATCAGGGTAACGGTCGCATATTCAATGGGTGAATGAGAAACGGAATCAAGCACCCGGCCGGTGAATTGGCCATCTCCTTTCGCAACAGAAAGGGTTTGAGATATTCCTTTGATTTGAGTAAATAAAAGAAAACTTAGGAAAACATATTTTACGTTCATGGGGCAATTGGGGAAAATATGCAAATGTACAAGGCAATTCTGGGGGAAATCGGAAGATTCCCGGCCGAAGGCCGGAATCTTTTAAAAAAAGCAGGTTTTGCGTCTAGGCTTATGAATTTATAAGCCCGGTTAAATTTATCTCAAAAGTATTAATTATTGACGCTGTAATTTTGAGAGAATTTTCCTTAAAGAGGATAATTTCAAGCTGGCATGCTGAAATTCTATATTGCCTTATTTTTTTTCGGAATGTGCACACAGGTTAATGCGCAGGATAATTATGAAATTCAGGTTTACGGATCAGAATTAGTTGATAAGGGCCATACCATGGTCGAGCTGCACAGCAACTTTACATCGGAAGGCAGCAGGAAAGTGGAGGATGGTGTTTTGCCCACCAATCATGTTTTTCATGAAACTGTTGAGATCACGCATGGCTGGACGCCCTGGTTTGAGACTGGCTTTTATTTTTTTAATTCGCTGGGAACGGACGGCCGCACAGCATATGTTGGCTCTCATATCAGACCAAGGTTCGCAATACCCCAAAGCTGGCATTGGCCAGTTGGGCTCAGCTTATCTTTTGAATTCGGATTTCAAAAAGCAGCCTATTCCTCAAATACCAGCACCCTTGAAATCAGGCCGATTATTGACAAGAAATGGGGGCCCTGGTATGTTTCGCTTAATCCTACTTTAGATCAAAGCTTTAAAGGACCCGATCAGAACCGGGGACTTATTTTTTCTCCAAACGTCAAATGGAGTCTTGACATCTCCAAACTTGTCGCCCTGGGCCTGGAATATTATGGGAGTACCGGACCTTTTTTTCACTACGATCCCTACCAGGAGCAACAGCATCAATTGTTCTTTGTAACCGACCTGAATTTTGGGGCCGCCTGGGAATTTAATGCAGGTTATGGCATCGGCTTTACCGACGCTACGGACAGGGGCATATTTAAAATCATACTGGGCAGGCGATTTTAAATGAGCAGGTTAAACACTCTAATTTATGTTTTTAAAATTATCGTCGGCATTATCATCAATTAGCCTGTGATAAGGATCAATGCTAACCATTCCGGGTTTCCCTTTTACAATGATATCTAATTCATGTTCACCAGCCGTAAATCTGAGTTTTTTGAGATAAATGAACCTGGATATTTCCTGCTCTGATTTCTTTTGACCGGCGGTTATTCCGATTTCGATTATATCATTCATGTATTTGGCGGGGATATCTTTTCCTGCACTATCCGAATAGGTCTTACCGGTGAACAACCTGATATGAACTTTATATTCATCATTCTTACCAAGCGAACTGACTGCTACTGCTTCCACTTTATTATTGTAAATCGTAATTTTTTCCCAGGAATCTGTCAGATAATACTGAAGGGAGTCCGGAACATGTTTTTTAATGATCCTGTAAAGGTCGTTGCAGCCGGGATAAGGAGGTGAATCGCGACAGGAATATTTTTCATAAAACTCCCTCAATGCTGCATTCAGACTATCCTTTCCAATCAAATCCTTCAACCCGAATAAAATGACTCCCGCCTTGGTATCCCAGACCCAGCCCTTATTTGAATTGATCAAAGGATATTCCTTTTCAAAATCAAAACGGTGCCTCCAGATATAGTACCAGCATTCTCCCATGAGAAACTCCCGCATCCTGTCGATACCAAATTTTTTTTCATACAAAAGAAAGGCCCCATATTTCGCAAGCCCTTCGGAAATACTATTGGATCCCAAGGTATGGTTGGGCGCGACCTGGTACATCCACCACTGATGGCCCAATTGGTAGATGGAATAAAAATAGCAATAATCGAAAAGCCCGGGTTTATCAAACGATGCATTCCATCCGAATCGCTCGGAAAAAGCCTGCAGGTCCACGAAAGATGCCATATCACTGGTATAAATGCGTGGATTCAACCGAACGTATTTGTTTGAATGGATAATCGCCATAGACTTTTGAAAAATAATTGAGTCCGTCTTTATAAGCGTCCATAAATCTTTTCAGGTTCGAACTGTTCGATTTTTCAAAATAAAGCTCGATACCAACAGATTTACCATTTTCCAAAACAACCTTATCATTCATTATCGAATAGTTTGCTGAAACGATCGCACTGGATGGATAGGAGGCCGATTCCTGCTTGTAATGATAATAGGCCCTGCCATGCTGAATCCATTTTTTCACTAAAGTTCCGGGTGCAATCGCCACCTGATCTGCTGAAGTACTTAATGTAGATTCCATTTCCATTAAACCGGCCGGCTGGTCGAGAAATATCAAATGAGTTTGCCCTACCGAGTCATTCTGCGGTGGATACTCAGGTTCCCTTTCAGGCAGCTTATATTCTTTACGTTTTGATTCGTCCATTAATTCCTCGTCATCATCATATCCCATTTCGGGCAACCCTCCTGCGAACGCTGTTCCGTTGTGAAGGATATCCACGCCCGAAATACCATTTGAAAATCCCCTGATTCCTATTGTAGAATTCACTTCAATTATCGCGGTATCTCCGGGTTGCCACGGTTGTGGGAACCGGTAAAGTCGATACATGGAAGTATCGCAGGAGGCACTGAGCAAACTGAATCTGGCTCTCGGATAAATCAATGGATTGGTGAATGGAATTTGGCTTCCATTGTATTTGATCTCATAAGCGCTGAGCTGGTCCCCGTCCAGCAATAACCTCGAAATGGGCAAATGCGTCTTATTGACCAATGTAACGAATGCCCTGGATGATGCCCTTCTTTCCGCTGGAAAAATATCAGCGAAAAGCTGCAGTTTAGTTACAGTGGGAAGGGGGTCTTTTGCGTATTTCTTCAGGTTTTTTTCAAACTCTACTTTTCTACTATCGCGTTCCTGCCTGGTCAGCCAGGTATTCAGGAAACTGACATTATAATAATTATAGAAGCCGGTGCAAAGGAATCCCACAAAAATCATGCTGGTAAAAACCCCAATTTTTCCTGTAAACCGGTGTTTCGCAAGCCTTATTCTTTCTCTGAATGAACTGATAATTCCGCGGTAATAAAACAAAATGGCCAGAATCAATAACAGGGCGCCCGCACAAAGCCAATAAATATTAAACCAGAAAAGTGGTTTAACTGCAGGGGATATCCCATCCAGGTCGGAGAAAACATAATCCGGTGTATAGGAATATAAAAGAAGTTTATAATCAAACCGGCCAGTGGCGGGACCTAACAGCATCAGAGTCCAGATAACAAATCCGACCGCATGACCGGCAAATTTATTATTGATCAGAACGTGAATTGCAAATGAGAACATGATCATTTCCATAAAAAGTGGCAAGGATATGGCATAGCAGGCCTCCAGATATACCGGGATATTCAGTATCGTATATCCCCTGGCAAGTTGTATTGTTATTCCAACCAGTACCGGCACGGTAGCGAGAAGAAGGGCCACGCAAACAAGCGCAATCAATTTGGATGTATACAGGATCCAGTCAGCCGGAGGAAGCGCATCATTGATAATTGCGAAACGGGTAACCTTTTCTCTGTGAACGGCTTCTCCGGTATAAAAAAGAAGGATTATGAATATGAAAAAAATAAAATTGTGATTGTAAATATCCATATAGACAACGGTTCGGGGAAGGTCCTGCACACCAAACCGGTTTCCGAAACCCATCCAGAAAATAAATCCAAGGAAAAGAATACCCGTACCCAGGATAAGTCTGAAATAATTATCGCGTACAACGCTTAATAACTCAATCTTTGCCAGCGTATACATTACGCTTCGCCTGTATCCTTTCCCAAACCCTGTTATCACGGCTGGAATTCTTTTCAGAAATCCTGGCTTCTTATCTGGTTGAAGGTTTTTTTCCTTTCCACCCCGGCTGCCGTTGAAAAAACGGGTAAGACTGAACCTGTAATATGTAATTCCCAGGATGCCTAGTCCAACTACCATCCAGATAATCCGGTTGGTCAGCATCAAACCGTGAAGTGCAATAAATTCTGTATTACTTTGCTGTGGCGAAAAATTTCCTCCGATAATTGTTATGGGCGTAATTCCAAAAGCATCCATATAAAAAATATCATTTTTATTACTCAGGTTATGCAGTATGAAAAGGGAAGTAATATAACCCAGGTATAAAATGACGCCTCCGGTGTATATAACCTTTACATTTTTCGTATAGGCTACGAGTCCGAAAAATATGCAGGAGGTTAAAAATAAATTCGGAATTAAGAAAAAGAAAAAAGGCTGCAAATAAGCGCTGAAATGATAGGGTCCCACCTGGTCAGCCGGTAACCAGCCTATTTTGGGGCCGAGCCAGGTTCCGATCAAAGATCCCCAGACTAAAGACGAGCCTATAATGACCACGAAAAAAAAGGAGCCAAGAAACCTTCCCCAGAAATAATCATTCCTTGTTATAGGATAAGACAAATAATATTCATGTGTATTATACTCGATATCCCTGTACAATGGCGCTCCCATTATTGCAGCCGTTATCACCATCATGAAGAAACTAAAAAAAGCCAAATATTTTGTAATCACCAGCGGAGCATTGACATAAGAGTTATACTGTGCCGGTACACTGCCCGTTGAAAAGGACAAGAAGGAAATCAGAAAAAAAACGATAAAGTATAAATACGTATCAGGTCTTTTAAGCCGGTATTTTAATTCGAACAAAAATATTTCTGCAAATGCAAAAGCTGCCTTTTTTGAAATTTTATTTTTCATAACCCGTTACAATATGGTTCCTGATTTAATAATCGGCTATGGCTGCCTTTTCTCCGACGTTCCTGAAATAGACATCCTCCAGGTTTGGAATAACAGGCACAAACCCCTTACCCGGATCTGATTCACTATAGACCCTGATGTATAATTGGCCAGCCCTTAGCTGGGTTGAAATTACCTGGTAACCAGCTTTGTATTGTTGTACTTCATTTTTGGCGATGGACTTGCCGTAAATCCTGCCGGTGATCTCTTCAATTGCGCCGTCCGGTGTACCCGAGTACAATACTTCTCCTTCATTAATTATAGCGAACCGGGAGCAAAGCGTACTGACATCTTCTACGATGTGCGTGGAAAGGATCACAATGGTATTTTCGCCCAGATAGCTTAAGAGATTATAAAAACGGTTACGTTCGGCCGGATCCAGGCCGGCCGTGGGCTCATCAACTATGATGAGCTTTGGATTACCTATCAGGGCCTGCGCAATGCCGAAGCGTTGCTTCATACCTCCGGAATAAGTGCCCAGCTTTTTATTTTTATCCTTGTACAGATTTACATTATCAAGCAAAGCCTCCACCAGGTCCTTCCTTTCTGATGCATTATTGACGCCCTTGAGCCGGGCGATATGATCCAGCATTTGCAATGCAGTAATTCTGGGGTAAACCCCAAACTCCTGGGGCAGGTATCCGAGTAATTGCCTCAATTCCCTTTTCTGCTTAAGTACATCTAATTCATCCAGAAAAATGCTTCCTTCATCTGCTTCCTGCAGTGTAGCAATCGTCCGCATTAAGGAAGATTTTCCTGCTCCATTGGGACCGAGTAATCCAAACATGCCCTGTTCCAGGGTCAGGGATACATTTTTTACGGCCTTCACAGCATTTGGATAGGTCTTTGAGAGCGATTTAATAACGAGTTGCATAAATTTATTTTTGTAGCCCTATTTATTTCCGGGCATTATTAATTTGAGATCCTGTCCGCTCAGAAAAACAGTAGATGAATCATCGGCCCTAAGGTTCAGGTAACCCAAACGGCCTCCATCTTTACTAAGGGATGAATTGATCAGCTCCGCGTGCAATGAATCAATTTTATTGGTGAAGCTGACCTGGCTCTGCGCACTCGCTTTTACCCGCACTTCATTAAAATAGTGCGTTGTGCTGTCCAGAAACCTAAATTCTCCTAATTGCAACCTGGTATTTGAAATATGGAACTGGTAGTCAGGTGCAGTCATAGAATTTACGGAGCCCCGCACCTGTATGATGCAATAGGATGTCTCGATGGGTACTCCGGCAGTAACATATAAATCCGTTTCCTGGTTTTCTACAATTGGTCCGAAACTATTTTTTCTTAAGGGATAAATACTTGTATCTCCCCAAACAAACAAGCTGTCTTCTTTAATTTGAAAATTAATCCTTTCTCTCATTTTCTTATTCACTTCCAGTTTTGGCTTGTCAGCAGTAATTATCCTAACATTCATAAGGCCTCTAAGGCTTACATGCCTGATATCCCGAAGGTCATGAGAATCAAAAATCAATTTTTTAATTTGCTCCTCGCTGATAAAATGACCCGATTTATACCTCCCATATAAAGTTAAATGGACAGCCGAGCCAATGAGTGCAATAAACAGAACAGTGAAGATTAGTATTTTATTACTGGTTCTCATAAACCTAATTTTAGCTGAAATGCTGCTTTTTATATTTCTCAAAACGGCTTTGCAAATCTTCCGGATAAATATTTAAGAGATACATGTTCCGGAAGATGTGGGAAAGATCCTTATTCAGGAATTCGTCTTTCCTGTAGGTCACCGCGTGTTTAATTGCATTTGTGGCCACAAAAAAACCGACACCCCGCTCGTTGTATATTATATCGTGCTGTTGCAGAAATTCATAGGTTCTCATTACCGTATTTGGGTTTACTTCCAATTGAACTGCCAGTTCCCTCACGGAAGGGATTCGTTCTGCCGGTTTCCATTCTTTAAGTAAAATCCGCTCGCACACAAAATCTGCAATCTGAAGATATATGGCCTGCGACTCCCTGAATTCCATAAAATATATTTGTCTTCTCTAAATTTGCTTTTCCTTTAGCCGGAAATAGGTAGCTGCAAGAAAAATAAACGCAAAAGGGTATCCCATCAGAAAATAAAATAATTTATCGGCCCATCCGGGTAATAAGACATATTCCGTTGCCTGGTTGTGATGAGTCAGCCAGCTTGTAAGGCTATAATACCAGGAGTTTGGCGGCATCAATCCGCTCAGGAATATTTCGAAATAAATGAAAAGGAAAAAAAACAAGGCCAAAAGCGCGATAGTCGTTCTGATAAAACTGAATTTCCTGAAGTATACGGATCCCAGAATATAGGTTGACTGGGCCACGAAAAAGGCCTTGAAGAGGTATGCATTCAGATGCTCGATAAAGGGTAAAGGCATCATCTCTTCGCGGGAAGAAAATACATTGGTGATGTTAGAAGGCGAAAAAGGAAGGTTTGCCTCTGAGGAACTCTTATGCCATTGGGCTCCCCATGCATTGGCCAGGCTCACCATGGGAATATCGACCAGGTAAAAAACCAGGGTATAAAAAATGAAAAAAATGATCATGCCAAATAATACCTGGCAAAGCAGTTTCTCGAGGTGGGATGCCGGAATCAATAATGCAGCTATGCCCTTTGGGCCATTGTTTAAGTCATCAAATAACATACTCCCAAATAGACAGCCTGAAAAATATAAACCAATAAAATAAGTCAGGGATTGAAGAAACGGTGGTATGGGTCTCCGGCTCGCCAAAATGTAAAAGGAATAAAATCCCACAATGAGTCCGGCTATGGCCATGAGCGAAAGCAGATATCTTTTCCGGTTCCGGGATCCGTGTTCATTCACGACTAAAAGCCACCGCTCCAAATTAAATACCTGGTTCATGATTATGCTTTAAATGCGGATTCAACAAGATGGTGGTTGCTTATGATCGCCTTGTAGAGCAATTCCAGGTCAAGCTTTCCTTCCTCCCCTTCCGGATTGTTTCTTACAATGGCATGCCCTCTCAGTGAAGATTCGCTGTATAATGATTGAGCAACTTCAGACGCATCAAAGGAAATTTTAAATAAGAGTCTTTTCGTAATAAAATCAACTGTCTGATCAAAAAGGATCTTTCCTTCATCAATAACGGTTACCCGGTCAATCAGGCTTTCCAGGTCCTTGACCTGGTGCGTACTGATGATGATGCATTTATTTTCATCAAGCGCCCCGGCAATTATTTTCCTGAACTGGCTCTTGCTTACGATGTCGAGTCCATTGGTTGGCTCATCCAGCAGCATGAGGGCGGAATTGGTGGCCAGGCAAAAACTGATAAGGACTTTCTTTTTCTGCCCATAACTCATCTCCTGCAGGGTATTTGCCCTGGGGATTTCAAATTCATGAATGTATTTTTCAAATTGCCTGTAATTGAACTTCGGGTAAAAAGCCGCCTGATACTTAAGTAATTTTTCCAGACTGATATCCGGCAGGTAGAATTCTTCCGGCACGAGGAAGAGCTGCTGCAAAAAACCAGGTTTGCGCAGGGAAGGATTAAAACCCAAAATATCGATACTGCCTTTCTGCGGAAACAGGAGCCCTGCCATACTCCTCAGCAAAGTAGATTTGCCGGTTCCGTTTTTTCCCAATAGGCCATAGATATAGCCCGCTTCAAGGGAAAGGTTCAGTCCGTTAAATACATTTTTCTGTCCGTAAGAGAAGTGAAGATTGGAAACAGAAACCATGAAAATCCCTTTAGTGTATTATTGTAATAGTACACTAAGATATGTTAAATTTCCGTCTCACCAAATGTTATTTAGACATTTCCGATCATGGGCAAGCAAAGGCCTATTGAAGTGGATGATGATTGAATGAAAGATCTGAATGCAGGTAGATGGACAGAGAGCAGAACGCATATGGGATTTCGTTCTCGCAGAAACAATTAATTCCCGACTGCTATGCAGCTGGCTTCTCCGTTCCCCAGTGTATCCACGAGGGTATTTTTCCAAAATACGGCATTGCCTCCGTTCGTATTGCCGGAAACATAAACATCAGTGCCGCTCACAGCAATTCCGGTTCCCGCATATCCTTCCGGCAGAGGAACCGATATTCCGTTTTTCCAGTAAGTGGCCTGATCTGGCCCTGAGGCTGTGAAACCGGCAATATAAACATCGCTTCCGGAAGTCGTGATGGTGTTGACCCAGGCATTGTTACCAAGCGATTGTTCCACACCGTTTATCCAATATTTATCACTGCTGTGCAAAGAGCTGCCACCTACATACACATCATTACCGGATACAGCGATGCATTTGGCCATATACCCATCGGGCAGATAATGGAGTATGCCGTTTTTCCAATAAACGGCATCATTGGTATCGTTTCCATTCACATACAGGTAGCCCGAAACATACACATCGCTGCCCGAAACTGCAATTCCGGTTGTGGTGGCTGCTACCACATCTGCAAGGTTCTGGGTAAGATTTATTTCAACCCCGTTTTTCCAGTAAACGGCAGCGGCCGTACTTCCGACGCCTGAATTACTGCTGGCAAGGGTTCGGCCGATCACATATACGTCCTGTCCTGAAACCAAAATGGAACTGCTGGCGTACACATCCGGAATGGTTACCGGGTTTCCGTTCTTCAAATAGGTATTTCCCTGCAGTACATATACATCTCCGCCGGAAATGCAGATAGCAGTTACAGACGAAGTGTTCGGAATGCTTGTAGACTGGCCATTTACCCAGACCACGCCCTGAGTCGTTAATCCCGGAGTCCCGGACAATCCACCTACATATACTGTTGCCGGCTCACTGGTGCCGGGCGTCCGTGATTTTGAACAGGAAAAAAAAATGAAAATGAATATTATAAAGAATGCCAGTGGAGTCTTCATGAAAAACCTGTTTGGGCAAACAAAATAATACTAATTCATACATTTTGCAATATCCCCGCTATAAATGGAATGCTACCAGTTCTATCACATTTTAGCCAGATATTGATCGAATGAAACAACTTTCCCATTTTTTATTTTCCAGTTTTCCTGCATTAATACAGTATCCGCTTTGCCAGCATTTTTTGGATATCGTCTTTCCCTTGACCAGATATTAACCCAGTCCTCATTCTTATCATTAACATGCGCGCTTTGCCATGCAATAATATCAAATCGCATGGAATCAAGACCATCAATATCACTCTTCGCATAACCAAGCAATTTTTCAGTCGGACCGTAAAAATGCATTCCATGGGCATCGTCGTATTTCACGGAATCAGCGAAGTAGGGCTTCATTTCCTGGATTTTTGCAGTCTCAAACATTTTCCACACCTGCAATACTTTTTGTGCATTTACAGGGTCGCCGGGCACTGATATATCGGAAGAATATGTGGCCTTGTAAGCATAGGTAAGCGTATCCTTTGCCGGGACCACCGTATCCGGACTTGTGCTGTGATTGCATGCCGCAACCAGGAAGCCACCGGACAATAAAAACAATACTTTTTTCATGCTGTTGATTTTAGTGTTTTGCATTGAGTCTCAAAGGAAAGCATTATTCCTTTATTTCTTTTGACAGTGGATTTCCAGCCCAAAAATAAAAAAATTGTCAAATATGCTTGCTATATGTAAAATAAACTTTACATTCGGTATACAATACTTGACAAAATGAGGACAAACTATCTATTTTCATATAAAAGCCGCTTTATTGGCCTTGGCTTAATTCTGTTGCATATTCCCATCAGGTTAATCTGGGAAATGGCCTATCCCGGCCTTGGTAGTCACCACCTGCCGGCAAGCCCGGCTGATTCCGTTCTTTTTACGAACGAACACCTGTTTAATATCGTATCGACCATCCTGGTTTTGACCGGCCTGTTCTTAATTGCATTTTCCAAAGAAAAGATTGAAGATGAACAAATATCCCAGCTGCGTCTGGACTCTTTGCGATGGGCGATCTATCTGAATTATCTGATCCTTTTAGGCAGTTTGATTTTCACAACCGGCATTGATCTCTTTGACATTTTAAGGTTGAACATATGGGTGCCGCTTGTATTTTTCATCGTTCGCTTCAGGTGGGTTATTTTCCGTTTGAACCGTTCATTAAAAACAGATAAGCGCCATGAAGAATAATATCAGGGTGGAACGGGCCATAAAGAACATCACCCAGGCAGAACTGGCAGAGCAGGTTGATGTTTCGAGGCAAACTATCAATTCTATTGAAAGCAATAAATATGTCCCTTCCGCATTATTGGCACTGAAAATTGCCAGGGTATTCAACAAGCCTGTAGAAACAATTTTTATGCTGGAAGAAAGTGACGATAGAATAAAAAAGCGCTAAGAAAATTAATATCATAAAATTTAAATTGTCAGCAATGGAAAAACAAAAACTCCCTACAACCGGAAACGGGAAAATATGTTATATAGAATTACCGGCTCGTAGCATCGAAGAATCAGCCGGTTTTTACCAAAAGACCTTTGGCTGGAACATCAGGACCCGGGATGATGGAACTAAATCATTTGACGACACCGTTGGTCAGGTCAGCGGCAGATGGCTACTGGATCGCAAATCAACCACGCAAACCGGCATGCTGATATACATCATGGTGGATGATGCCGTTGCAATTCTTGAAGCGATAAAAGCGAATGGTGGTAAAATGGTTCAACCGATCGGTTTGGATGCACCGGAAATAACCGCACGCTTCAGCGATCCTGCAGGGAACATATGGGGCATATATCAGGAACCGCGGAAAACTCCCTGATTATTGCGGTGGTCCAAAGCAACAAATGCTGTTCGCTGTTGGAAAATATCCGGGAAAATATAATCCTTACATCTTACCATAAGTTGTTTCAACTGAAACACCCTTCGTGAGTGTCTGATAAACTACGCAATACCTTTCGGTCAGCTTTGCTAAACTCTGAAGCTGCTCCGCCGTGGCGTCAGTGTCAAGAAAAAAACCAAGGCGGATTGATCTGAATCCTACAGGAACCTCCTTTGAAATGCCCAGGGTGCCACGGAAATCCAAATCACCTTCAGCTTTTACTATGCCATCTCTGATTTCAACACCGATTGCAGTGGACACTGCGCGCAGGGTCACTCCTGCACAGGCGACCAGGGCCTCCAGAAGTAAGTCGCCCGAACAGGCCAGCAATCCATCACCCCCCGTTGCCGGATGTAAACCCGCGCTCACTAATGCGCTTCCTGTTTCAACTTTGCAGGAAATACCCTCGCCTATTTTCCCTTCCGCTTTAAGTGTAATCATAGCGGATTCGGGTTGATTCCGGTATTTGTCCTTCAGCGGCGCCTGCAGGGTTCTTAATTCTTCTGAATTCATTTTTCAATTTAAGGATTTTTTTAACGGATTACCCGGGATCCCCGCAAGATTCTGTTTTATCAGCCGCCAATGAGAAATCAGGCTCATCATAATAAAATGTGTTGAACGGTATGGGCCAGAATGCAAAAAGATTAAAAATTTGCCTGAAAATGTCCAAACCCGGCGATCTCAATTGCTATAATGTTAGTGTTCAAACAATTTTGGTTTAGCAGTACTGCTTTTACCGAGTTTTTTCCTTCGGTGGCCGAGGTATTTCCCTTGTTGGCGGTTATCCATTAGTTGCTTGAAATTGATAAATTAAATTTGCTGTTAAAATATTGAATTGTGAGAAAAAAAATTACCACTACAGCCTTTTCCTTCTTTTTCGCTTTGATAGCTATTGCACAGGCACCGAAGCAATCTGCTCCTGGCGCAAGACCGGGGGGACCGCCAACCATTGGCCGCGTCTTTGGAAAAATCGCGGATTCAACAGGTGCATCGATTGGCGCCGTCTCGGCCCTCCTGTTAAAATCTGTTGTTGACCCTGTGACCAAGAAAAAGAAACTGCTCTTGCTGAAAGGGATGGATACCAAGGCGAACGGCGAGTTTGATTTTGAGGAACTGCCCATCTCCATCCCGCTGGTGTTAAGAGCATCTGCCACCGGATATAAAAGCCAGGACGTTTCTTTTACGATCACGCAGGAAACTGCAGGCAACCAGGCGGGGGCTCCGGCAAACGCTTCTCCCTATGGAAGCATACCTTCCTTTGACAAGGACCTGGGGGTAATCAGGCTGACAAATGATGTGAAGACACTGAGTTCCGTGGTCGTCACTTCCAGCGCTCCTTCCATGAAACTCGAGCTGGATAAAAAAGTGTTCAATGTAGAAAAGAATATCGTCAGTGCCGGGGGAACGGCCCTGGATGTGATGCGCAATGTTCCTTCCGTAAATGTGGACATCGATGGCAATGTTACCCTGCGCGGTGCAACGCCAACGATCTTCGTGGATGGAAGACCCACCACTTTGTCCCTCGATGAGATCCCGGCGGATGCAATCGAAAGCGTGGAAGTGATGACAAACCCTTCGGCCAAATACGACGCGTCCGGTGGAGGGGCAGGCATTCTTAATATTATTCTCAAGAAAAACCGGAAAAAAGGATATAACGGCAATATTTCTGCGGGAATAGATTCCCATGGCGCTCCCAACGCACTCGCCGGATTTAATGTCCGCCAGGGAAAAGTGAATATAACTGCTAACGGCCTGATCAATGCCACCGACGGTAAGACGACCGGTAATACTGACCGGTATACGTATCTGGCCACAACGACTCACCTGTTGCAACAGGATTTGAGCAGGAACAAAGGTCAGTTTATATTCGGCCAGATAGGCGCTGATTATTTTGCAAGCAATAAAACAACCCTCTCTGCATCCTATATTAAAGTGCATGGTACTTTCAAACCAACAGATGTATCTGATATTGAAACAGACAGTACAGGGCCGCTGGGAAAAGTAACAACCTATTCATTGCGCAAATCAAATAATGTACGCAGCTTTGACGTGAACGGAGTCCAGACCGGAATGAAGCATATTTTTGACAAGACGGGAGAAGAACTAACTGCAGACGGTTCTTATTTCGGCGTGAATGCGCATTCTACCGCATTATATACAACCGATTATTATACGGGTCTGCCAGGCACACCGGTCTCTTCTGTTACGCAACAGCAGACCCTGGGCACTGCTGATCCTGCTTTCTTTACAGTACAGACGGATTATACTGATCCCCTCGGTTCAAAATCAAAACTGGAAGCAGGTCTCCGTGCCAGCATACAGAAGCTGACCAATGATAACAATACCTATACACTGGATCAGAATGGAAACGCCTTACTGGATTCGCTGGGCACCAGCAATTACAAGAGCACAAACCGGGTTTATGCAGCTTATGTGAATTTTACAAGTGGCATCGGTAATTTCGGTTATGCATTGGGGTTAAGGGCGGAAAGCTCCAGTTATTCAGGAGATCTGCTCAATACAGGACAGCATTTTAGTAATACTTATCCGGTGAGTATTTTCCCATCGATCTTTTTAAGCGAAAAACTTAAGCACGACCAGGAGTTGCAATTCAGCGCGACCCGCAAGATTAACCGGCCAGGCTTTTTCCAGTTGATTCCCTATACTGATTATTCAGATACCCTCAACATTACGCGCGGTAACCCCAACCTTGTCCCCGAGTTCACAGAATCTTTCGAGTTGTCATATATCAAGACCTTTGCGCACAGCAATACCCTGCTGATCTCCGGTTATTATAAATACACCAACAACATGATCACGCGTTTTCAGGACAGCGGACTGAATCCCATTGGGAAACAGATACTGATCAATACCTATGAAAATGCGAACAATGCGTACACGACAGGCGCCGAAATTACGTCCACCGACAGGATTACCAACTGGTGGGACATTTCCCTGAACCTGAATGCATACAATTCCCATATCAATACAGAAAACCTGAAGCAGCCTTCACAGGCGGCTCTATGGAGCTGGTTTGGCAAGTTCAACAGCAATTTCAAGCTGCCTTCTAATTTCACCGTGCAGTTGACAGCTATCTACCAGTCGAAAACGAATCTGCCGGTGAACCAGAATTCGAACCAGTTTGGCCCGCCGGGCTCCAATACCCAAAGTTCTTCCCAGGGGTACATCAAGCCATTTTATGGCGTCGATCTTGCGGTCAAGAAGACTTTCCTGAAAAATAATGCTGCATCCGTAACAGTTAGCATGAGCGATATTTTCCGCACACGCTGGTCGGACCAATATAGTCAAAGCGCATTTTTCGCGCAGGAGTACGATCGTCTTAAAGATCCGCAACTGGTCCGCCTGGTGTTTACATACCGCTTCGGAAAAATGGACCTGAATTTATTTAAGCGCAAGGATATGCATACGCAAGGCATGGGTGATGCCGGCTCCAGCTTGCAGTAAGCATAACCGGTCCCGGACAAATGGCGATCCCTTCGCTCAATGCCTTCCTTCCGAAGTTATTGCCATTCCTGTCAAAGATAATTTAGTGCGGACTTATTAATGAACTCATGGGATGCCTCGCATTGCGGTAGTTTACCATTTCGGCGCTGATATCACCGACGACAATCGGACTTACAACTTTAAGAGGAATATGGTTGGAATCATCACTAACCCACACCGTCATTTTTTCACCTCCGTTAAATATAGTACCCTTTATCAGGAGCGGTCTGAATTTAATGGTTCTGAATTTGCCGTACTTCGTTTTGATGATCTCCCTGCCCAGGTACCGAATGTATAAATTGTACACCTGATTATCGAGGAACATGGAAAATGGGATTTTATCGTCTGGCTTGTACTTATCGAAATCCATATTGCGCGCATAAAAAATCGCACTCAATACATCCTGAACACAGGCAGGCACTTTGTAAACTCCTGCTGAAGAAATAGCCGTGTTGGCCGTTTTATTGAATGCAATATTTTCGTAGATTTTATGGCCGCCCTCGTCAACATTCCGGATAAATTTATATGGTTGCAATGTTCCGGTATCAATATATGTATCATACCTATCCCTTACCCTGAAACCATTGTCGACAAAACCGTTCGTTTTCCCAGTTCCTGTAATATGATAAACTGCCTTGCCTTCAAACTTTTCCGGATTCACATTGAAACCTGCCTCTCCCGCACCGAAATATACTCCTGCAACCGAATAATATATTTTAAATGATACTATTTCTCCGCCCTGGAATGCCGTATTCCTAATACCGCAAAAATCATTATCTGTCCACATTGAAATGGAAAAGACTGTCAGCAGTAAAATACATATTGAACTAACGGATCTCATTTATGCACAATTTTTATCAGCAAATCGGGAAGCGTGAGCCAGAACAGGAGCAGATCTTTTTAGCTCATATGCAAAAATAAGACTGTTCAATATATTGCAGGATTGCTCATAGTGATCTGCGCATTTCTTCAGTCGTTTATGCCGTACATCCTGCGGGTTGTATTTCCCATCAGGTTAATCGCCATCTTTTCTGAAAGGACATGCTGCATGAGGAAGGACACTATTCTGTTTCCGTTCCCGCTGATGAAAGAAGGTGTTTTACCAATCCTTCTCAGGCAAGCTTCCACAACCTTTTCCGGAGCTTGCGGCCTTGGTGCCGGGAAACCTGTTTCCCTCGGGCTTGAATCAAAATAATTTGGCGTTGCCGTAGCTCCCGCGCAACAGGCAATCACGTCAACACCTTTTAATTTCCACTCATACCAAAGGCTCTCAGCCAGTATGCGCCCGAAGGCCTTGCTTGCGGCATAGGCAGTTAGATATCCGGATCCCTGGAAACCCGCCAGAGAAGACATCAGGACGATGGCGCCTCTTTTCTGTTCTATCATATTTCCTGCAAAAGCATAAATCAATTTCAGGGGAGTGATCGTGTTCACGGTGGTTATTCTGGTATGTTCCGATACCGCTACCGAAAGGAAGGGACCAATATATGATGCAGCTGCGTTGTACACCAGGCAATTGATTGACATCCCATTCGTGGCATTTTGAATTTGCTCAGTCGCGTTTGAAGAAGCAAGATCACAAACAACCGGTAAGACCCTTACTTTATATTCAGAGGAAATAATATGCGCAGTGTCATCAAGCAATTCCTTTCGCCTGGCTACAATCACCAGGTCGAGCCCGCGCGCTGCCAGTGCATGCGCATATGCTGCACCAAGACCTGTTGATGCACCGGCCACCAGTGCGACAGGTCCATATTTTTCTTTGAAGTTCATGCCGGCTTATTTTGATTATCAGGGCGACCAGCCGCGAAAGGATCGGTGGATTTCCACATTCGAAACAAGACGATCAGCGGAAAAACCACCCAGGCCGCATTGGCGAGGAACACCCGAAACAATTCAGGTGAAGCATGTTCCCCCAGCACCTCCTCGAATAAAATAATGGTTACGTTGGTCAGCATAACCGAAGCCCAGATGATACTCCCAAATCTGATCCACTTTAGCCCTTTGGCATAAGCATAGATTGCAAATGCATAGAAAGGTCCGAAGAAGAGGGCGTCTATCCAAATGGTGGCGCGCCACCAGGCTGGTCGCGCTATAAGTACCGGATCGAAATTTCGTCCATACCAGTGCACCAGGTCTACCATTCTTGCAGGCGGCCATAGAGGATACCGAAAATGATCGGCATTGGAAATCACCAACTGTTCCAGATCGACTATATACGTAACAAAAAACAGGTTAATAATAAAAAAGATGATCAGGGCGATATCTGTCGGACGTTTCGACAACGGTAAGGAAGCTGGCTGCATATTGGGGTTTATGCGGACTAAGCTATCGAAAAATTATAATTTTTAGCTTCCTATTCCTTCTTATCATTAATAAACCTCATCATCGCCAGCAATTTCTCCTCATTGAGCGGGCCGCTATTCCCGGTGAAGAAATTATCCAGGTTAACTGATTCGCCCTTCAGGGCTTTGCGAATAGCACCTTCGTTCAGGTAGAATTTTTTGAATATCTTTTCCCCGGGATAAATAATATAGTATTCGTAAAAGTCAGTGTATTCGTCATATTTATTTCCGGTTGAATAATAGCCGACGGACTTATAGTTTGCAGGTTTGAGTTTTGTTATCAGCCGCTTATACAATGAATAGCCCCTGGGCGATTTGAGTAATTGCTGCAGAAAGAATTCATTGCTTATCCAGGGAATTTTTTCAAAGGCATATGTATTCATGCTGTCGACAAGAGCAAAACCGGAAACAAATTCTCCCGGGTAGGACCAAATCTTATCCACTCCATCAGTTACAAAGAGTTGGTTGTTCAACTTATCATAGTTAAAAAACAGCGACTGATCTTTCTCCGGGATTTGGTGTTGATTGGCCAGCTGTACGACCCCGCGAAGCCATCCCTGAACGAAATATGGGCTGCCTTTCGGAGTTTCCCTGTCAAAAAAAGTTGGCAGATGACCCGCCCTATGGTTTACATCTGTTGCGATATAACTCAACTCCTGCTCCTGCGCCCGGGACTGGTTAAGGAAAATGCACAGTCCAATTGTTAAGCAGACAAGGGCAGGGCATCCTGCATTTCTTTGTTGCGTTTTAGCGTTCAGTAAAGAGGGCAGCATCATTCCTGAGATTTTAATTATCTGCATCCTGGTCACTCACCCTATTTCTGAAGTTCAACCTCCTGAAAAGGATTCCAAAAGGTAAGCCTTGGAAATTACAGGAGCAAATAATTGAACCTCAAAAATATTTATTCGGGCCTTATTCATTAATGCTTTGCCAGCTGCAAAGCGTTATACACATTGACGATACCTCCCGATATGCAGACGTCTGTAAACGGAACCAATTTTTTCTTCCCGGAACCGTCTTTCACATATACCGGATGATCCACTTTAACTACGGACCGCATGATAATATCCTTTACCTGCATCGCCGTAAGCTTCGGATAGTATTCCCGGATCAGCGCTGCCTCGCCGGCTACAACCGGTGAGGCCATGCTGGTTCCGCTGTAGTATTCATAGTGATTACCCTGGGTGGTGGAATATATTCTTACACCCGGAGCAAAAACGTCGACACTTGTTTTACCATAGTTCGAGAATGAAGCAACAAGGTTGGAATCGTTTTTTTCACCTGACGCGCCGACTTCAATCCAGGCACCGGCTTCACCACCGTCCACATAGTGGCGGTTTGGAAAATTTTCATTGCTGTCCAGGTTTTCTCCATCATTTCCGGCTGCATGCACGATCAGCACATCCTTGCTCATGGCGTACTTAACCGCATCATCCACAACAGATTTACATTGAGAATAGGCCTTACCGAAACTCATATTGATAACCCTTGCGCCATTGTCGGCAGCATATCGGATTCCATTAGCGACGTCTTTATCCCTTTCGTCTCCATCCGGCACAACACGCACCGCCATAATCTCAACCTTGTCGGCAATACCTTTGATGCCGATATTATTGTCCCGCACCGCCCCGATAATGCCGGAAACATGTGTTCCGTGATTGGCATCCGGACCTGTAACATCATCATTCCCATAATCTCTTTGCACGCTGTCCTGAACATTATCTCCAACGATGGAACGAGGATCATAATTGAGATTCAGGTGATAATCGACCAGGGTCTTAAAATGCTCAATTCCTTCAGCTATTTCCTTCTTAAATGCGGATAAATCAGGATTGCGCTGAAGTTGATTCAGCATGATGAACTTTATATTTTTCTCACGATCATCCACGGCCTGATAGTTGTTAAAATCCTCCCTTGTTGGATTTTCTTTTCCTATCTTTTGAACCATGGAGTCCACCATATCCTTAAACTTTACCAGCCTGTCCTCTCCTGCCTTTGCCCTGGCAAGCTGTTTGTCATAATCCTTTTTCATCTTTCGGTATTGCTCCGGGATCAGGGAATCAGGAAGGTTGTCATAGAGGGCATGCTCTTTCCTTATGAGGCGGGTCAATTCCAGGGTTTCGTAATGTATGTCCCCAGCCGGTCCGCCAATGAAGTCCCATCCATGCACATCATCGGCGTACCCATTATGATCATCATCCTTACCGTTAAACACTTCCCGGGGGTTAACCCAGATAATGGACTTAAGGTCCTCATGCGCAGTATCAACACCGCCGTCAATTACGGCAACGAGAACTGTCTTTGCTTTTTTAGGATTTATGATCGTTGAATAGGCTTTTTCTGCGCTGATCCCGAATACAGTATCGGCTTGCAAATCCTTATTCTGCCAATTGGGCGTTTGCGCATATATGGTAAATGCGGAAACCAGGCCGATAAGCAGGCTGAAAAAATTTTTCATGTGATTTTTTTGATTCAATTTTTTACGACGCAAAAATAGTCATTGAAAAGTACTAATATGTCAATAAAACCTGCAGGGATCTCCAATTTTATGGATTCCTGATCCAGGCCTTATAACAATTCCCCTGGGTGGGGGAAATTTGTGTAAAAAAGGTGAAAACTTAACATAATATATAGCTGCTTTTTCAGTTTTAACTACTGTAAAAACCTCATTCTCAAATGACTGGGCCAGCTAAACAGATACCCTTACCAGAAGTGTGTGTTCAGGGCCCATTGCTAATTTTAGCATATACTTATATATTGCAAAACCAAGAATATCTATGAAAAAATACATCCTGTTCGCCATAATACCGTTGATGGGTACTGCGGGATTTACTATTGCGCATGAGTCCTGGACCAACCTTATCCAGGTACGCATGGACCCCTGGCCGATAAACCTTTACAGGATTACAAATCCATCTGGCGTCTCTTATGCACTGGAATTCCGGGATGAGCAGGTGCTCAATGGCGTGTTGCTGGATACCCTGCCTTTTGCCAATTTGGAGCAATTGAAATATTTCGGACAGGGACTATCGGCCCTGAAAAAAGGTACCAACGGGGACATTGCCAATTATAAGGATTATTCCATAAAAAGGACAGATATAAAGAAACAGCCAACATGGTACCTCCTGCGATTTGACTACGGATTGACCAATTTCCAACAGCCCGAGGCTGATAAATTGATTGAAACTATTACCACACAATAATACATCGTCATTTTAGCCGTTATACAACGGTTAGCATTCCAAAAACTAATATTGATATGAAAAAGCTTTTTTTTATTTGCTTGTGCATACCATTTGCTGTAAAGGCCCAGTTTAAAATTGTCAATACAGCTACGATCGATCTGCTCAATCTGCGGTCAGCAACATGGCCAATTAACCTGCAAAGGGTTACCAAGGAATCAGATACCTGTTACGTGCTGGTCTTCCGCAGTCAGGAATATCTTAATGAAGTGATCATGAAAACCCTCCGGTTTCCCAATCTGGAACAACTGAAGTATTTTCAAAAGGGTCTGTCAACCCTGAAGGCCGGGTCCACCGGCGATGTGGCTGAATTCAGAGACTATACGATCAAAAGAGTGGATAAGAAAAAGGAAGGTTCCTGGTATACGCTGGTGTTTGACGACGGGATAACCAATTTTCAACAACCTGAGGCCGACAAAATGATTGCCGTAATCAGCAGTCTGTAAGTGCGGCCAGGAAGATTGCTTTACAAAAACTCATTGGCATTTTAAAACCCTGGTGTCAGCCTTTGCGCTCTGCATGGCCGCTTCCAGAGTCTTACTGCGGCTGCTCAGCAATAAAATATTCCTGTGCACGTTCCGATTTATCTATTTTATGCACTTCAATGCAAGGGCCCCGGTTTTCCAATCTGCATAAAATAATGAAAGTGCCGGTTTCAATAAACTGCATCTGATTGTTTCATGAATGAAGAATACCTTCTCATTTACTAAATAATGCCAATAAGAATCCCGACATTTGAATTGTGATTCATCCTATCAAAACTTGAACCCTTATTCATCACCGAATGAATACGAAGACGGTATTGTTTAAATTTTGTTGCTCATTTGTATTGGTGACTGCCTCCTTTGTCGCCCGAGCCCAGCTTTCGGCCAGGGAAAAACTGATGGGACTGGAGAAAACACGATACGAGGCGCTGACAAGCCGAGATACAACCACGCTTTCCAGGCTATTGGCCGATGATCTTGTTTATATACATACGAACGGCGTGGTGGACGATAAATCCTCCCTGCTGAAGAATATTGCTACAGGAGCGCTTGAATACCTGTTTATTCTCCCGGAAAAATCGACTGCCACCATCGAAGGGAATTTCGGCTGGGTCTATGGCAAAGCAAATATCCGGTTCCGGGTTGCTGATATCAATATGACTTTTGACCAATATATCAGCTTTATTGACTTCTATCGTCTTGCTCATAATCAATGGCAGCTGGTTGCCTGCCAGAATGCAAGAATAAATAAAGAAAATCCATATTTTACTAAACCGCCGGTTAAAGCAAGCATTCAACCGGACATTTATTAATTCCTCACGTCGAGTGGTTGGATATTGATAAAGTAATTACCCTCTTCATCCGTCTACCTGTTCAATATCGCCTGATGGCACAACCCGGAACTTATAGCATAGGTGACTCCGTAAAAGAGTATGGCAAAAGGCTTTTTGCGTTTATCCGCGGCAAAGTAAATACAGACGAGGACGCGCAGGATATTTTACAGGACGTTTGGTTTCAGCTTTCAAACACAACAGAAATAATTGACCAGGTGGGCGCATGGCTGTACCGGGTGGCACGCAATAAAATTATTGACCGTTACCGGAAAAATAACCCTGAATCCCTGGAGGATTATGCTTATGAAAATGAGGAAGGTGAATTGAATTTTAAAGAAATCCTGCTGGCAGATGCCAACAATCCGGAAATGCAATACCTGAAAAATTTATTCTGGGAACAGCTTAACGAAGGACTAATGGAATTACCTTCGGAACAGCGGGAAATTTTCATACTGAATGAGCTGGAAGGCAGGACCTTTGCGGAAATAGCGGCGCAGACCGGCGAAAATATGAAGACCCTGATTTCCCGGAAAGGGTATGCGGTAAAACATTTACGCAAGCGGTTGCGAACCCTGTATGATGAGTTTATCAATTATTAAAAAAACTGGTATGGAAAACAAAAGAAGGCGCTTTTATTTCATCCCCGTGATTATCATTGCTGTGATCCTGATTTCAGGCTGGGTCGTGATGCTTTTGTGGAATGCAATTCTTCCTTCCATAATCCATGCCGGCACGATCACCTATGCCAAAGCGCTCGGGCTCCTTATATTATGTAAGATGCTCTTTGGATCCTTCCGCCCGGGTCCGCCGAGGGGCTTCAGAAAAGGGGGTGCTCACTGGCGTTCCAAACTAATGGATCTTTCCCAGGAAGAAAGAGAAAAATTCAGGAAGGAATGGCATAACCGTGCCGCTGATAAAAATCAGCCGGAAGAATAAACCTTATTTCACCTGGTTCGCCTTTTGAAAAGATCCATCCAGGGTCTTTTTTTGTGTAAAAACCCTTTCAAAATAAATTATTTCCCGGATAAAGTAAAAAGCTGGTTGATCCGTCATCCTTATGGAAGAGTTTATTTCAGATAAATTAAATTATATGCGATTTACAATAAGAGCCATAATATTTGGAATGCTGCTTGGGGCGGCTTTTTATTTTGTCCCATTTGTCCTCCCATTCCTTTTTTTACTTTTCCTTATTTTTTTTCTTTCCCGGATTTTTTTTGGAAGACCCTGGAGAAGAGCAGGATACGGATCCTGCTGGGGACATCCCTATTACGATGATCGTTATCAGGATATAGTTCCGATTGACGGCCAGGGTGGCTATCAGGCCAGGAATTCAGGGACAGAAGAAAGGAAAATAAATATTCATTAACAATTTTATAAAACAAAATCATGAGACGCGGAAATTTTCTGATCGCTTTTCTGGTTGCGGTCGCAACCTATATAGCCCTGTCGGCTTTTGTCGGCCGAAGAACCTGGGGTTGGCATAGAGGATGGTACTATGGCCGCTATAATCACTACCGTTGTGACGATAGCAGCAGCCGGGATGACCATCGGGATACCAGGGGTACGAATCCGGGCAGGGAGCCTCTAAAAGATTCTATTCACTAATTTAAAATTAAATAAATGCAAGGCAGGTATGAAAGATGCGGGCATGGAGGCTGGAAACATTCCGGGCTTTATAAAACTGCGCCCGTAAACATCGAAGAAACGAAAGAAGGGTACACTCTTTATTTGTATGCACCGGCAATTGAAAAAGAAGATATTTCTATCACAACACAAAATGATGTGCTCACCATTCAATGCAAGCCCGGAAATGAAAATGCCGGTACACATTTTACAAGAAGGGAATATCGTCCCGGAGATATACATCGGGTGTTTGAATTAAAAGGGAAAGTGGATACCGAAAAAATAAGCGCTGCTTATGCGGAAGGCATCCTTACCATCGAATTGCCAAAGACAGATGCAGCTAAAAGGCCATCACGCGACGTACCCCTGGGCTAATCTTGAAATCATTTGCCCGTCATTCCGTGCATGGCTTTCTTAAAGAACTCACCGCTGCCGGTCAACTCAAAATGATCCCAGGATTGTAATAAAGCGGGCTGCCATTCAGGATCAAAGACCCAGGCTACCCAACTGATGCCCCGGCCCTCGAGGTATTTTGTAATTAAGGTCCCATAATCGCCGGGACCGGGTGCCTGGCCTTTTTGCATTCCAAAGCCAATTTCGGTTGCGATGACCGGATATCGGCTGGCTGCGAAGCCAAAGTCCTCCTCCCATTTAGGCTCCCAGGGCGGAACGCGTTTATTGGGATAAGGATGGGCAACGTATGCAATTCCTTCCAGATTCAGGGGATCATCGTGCAGTGGTGTGAGGTCGTAGGCCCAATCGAATCCCGCAACAAGGGGAATTGTTTGATTGTCGTATGCCCTGATCAGTGAAATGATGTCTTCATTTATTTTTTTCCACTCGCTCCAGCTTATACTTCCCAATTGTCCACGATAAGTTGTGGGCTCGTTGAATATTTCATAAAAAGCAACGGTGTTGTTGCCGCTGAAATGCCTTGCAATCACGCGCCAGAATTCATAGGTCTCTTTTCGTGAGGTGTTATACATCGGATCCTGGAAAAGTTCCATTTGCAAATTGCCGATGGAATGCCAGTCAATAATGATATAAATATTCCGGTCCGTGCACCATTCAACGGCCGAATCAAGCAATTGAAGGTATTTTTCAGGTCCAAGCTCACGCCAGGCAACGGGATGAACCGGAATCCTGACCAGTGTGGCTCCCATTTCCTTCACGGCATCAAACAGCGCTTTATTCCAATGGCCCTGGTGCTCAATTTTATCAGGGTCCGCTATCGATAGGCCGCGAAATAAAATGGTTTCATTCTTTGAATTGACCAGTTTGTTTTTGCTTACGCTAATTCGCGAAAGCAAATCGGCCCTGGGATTTTTCTTCGGCCGGAATCCATAACCTTCCCTCCACCAGGCATGATATTTTGCAGTTGAATCCTGGGCCTGAATGCCTAGCACACCAAACAAAAATAAAATAAGTATGGTGCAGCATTTAGCAACGCCAGGACGTAAAAAGGGTTTAAAACTGTTCAAGATTGCCTCCTTTTTTGTATAAAGAAAGGATAAAAATAATTTCTTTGAATCAAACCGGAGTATTTTCTATTTGCTGTTTCCGGGCAGCAGTACCATTTTGATAAAATTATTTTCGTTCAGATAGAGATTTGCAGCAGCTTTTACGGAACCTGTTGTTACTTCTTTGATCAATGCCGGATAATTTAGAATCGCTGTCAGTTCATCCCCGTTCTGATATTGAGAACTGAGCCAATTCAGCCAAAACTGATTTTCCTTTATATGCAGTTCGTATTGCCGCTCTTCTTCGGTAGAAAATTTCATGATATCAAGCGCTGTGGCGCCGGTTGTTTTTAGTTTATTGATTTCATCTTTAGCGTCCGCGATCAGCTTTTCCACGTTTTCCGGAGCGCAGCCAAATTCGATCGTGAATGCATACCGGTTGGCAGGATATTTATTGTAAATAACCCTTACTCCCGGACTGTATGTTTCGCCCTCTTTTTCCCTGAGCCGGTCGAGGACCCTGAACTGCAGGATCTCGCTGAGCGCAGTCAACTGAATATTGTTCTCGGGGCTGTAATGGTAATCCCCGCTAATGACCAGCCTCACCGATGCCTTGGACTCTTTGCCTGCGCGGGCAAGGGCTTCGATTTTCCCTTTCGGAATATGGATATTCAGGTCCCTGGCTTCTTCTTTCGCCTGAGCAGAAGGAAGAGAACCCAGGTATTTTTCCAGGAGTGGCCGGATGCTGTCAATGGAGAAATTTCCATCGAAAATAAAAGTGAAATCGCCCGCATTGGCAAATCGTTCCTTATAGACTGCTATTGCCTTATCCAGGTTGATTTCGCGCAATTTTTCCAGGCTCGGTCCCGTTCTGCGAATGGAATGATCACCTAATACTGCAGCGACCGTATCTGCAAATACATTTTCCGGATCGCTGTAGCGGTTTGCAATTTCCGGGGCCGACTGGTCAATGATATTCTGGAAAATCGTGCTGTCTTTTCTTGGCGCGGTAAAATAAAGATAAACCAGCTCAAGGGCCGTTTCCAGATCCTTTGGCGTACTCTCGCCCCGGATACCTTCCGATCTTTCGGAAACATAGGGCTCAACGCTTACCCGTTTTCCGCTTAATAGTTTCTGAAAGTCGGTCGGTTTAAAATGGCCTAGGCCTGAATTTTCGACAATATTTGCCGCATTTGATGCCGATTCATAGTCACTGTCAGCGTACAAGGAACTCCCTCCCGGGCTGAATCCATGAAACCGGATCTCATCATTCTTAAAATCAGTAGGTTTCAATATTACTTTTAAGCCGTTGCTCAGGACCAGGGTGGTGATTCCGAGTTCCGGAATTTTCTTTTCTTCAGTTACTTTTCCTGCAGGCAATATCGAGGAAAGCAGGGCTTCGTTAATAACCTTATCCTGGTATGGCGACAACTGGATTTTATTCACGGAATCCATCCAGTGATTTACCGTTGCGTGGCCGGGAAGGGACATGCTATCTTTATCAGCAGCCATGATGACGATATCCCGGTTACTGTCGGAGATATAAACCGGATCCAGCGCATTGATATCTGAAAGCTTTGCGGTTTTAAAATGTGCGACGGCCATGTCATACTCTGCCTGGATGCCCGGCGCAGATTCTCCCGTCAGGAAATTGCGTGCATATTCTTCCACCAGATCCTGCGAATTCTGCTTGCCCTTATCCCTCAGCGCGGAGGCAAGAAAGCTGATATAATTATCTTTTGCACGCCCGAATTCGGTCTCCGTAAATCCAAATTCCTTTACCTGCCGGATCAGCTTCCAAACAGAAACAAAACTATTTTCAAGTTGCCCTGGTTTTGCAACGATAGTAACAGTGAATGCATCCAGGCCACCAAGCAAACTTCCTGTTTCCGCGTTTGCTTCAATAAATGGCGGATTCGGCTCCTGCGAAAGTTCGGCTATCCTGGCGCCAATCATTTGATTGAACAGGTTCTGGTTGACAAGCTGGTCATATTCCTGCCGCGTTTTGGCAATAAGTGCTTTTTTCTTCACCAGCACCTGGATAACGGTGTAGGGGAACTCTTTGTCCGTGACGGCTATAAACTGGTTCTTACCGGTGAGCGGCACGGTATATTTTGTGCGCGGTTTTTCGTTCACAGGATTTTTGAGATCGCTGAATAGAACCTTGATCCGGGCTTGCATGGAATCCACATTTATGTCCCCAACCACGATCAGGGCCTGTAAGTCCGGCCGGTACCAGTCCTTATAAAAATCCAGAATCGCCGGCCGCTGGAAATTATTCAGCACTTTGTCTACCCCGATGGGCAGGCGCTCTGCATACCGGGAATTATTTAAGATAACAGGAAAAATTTTCCTGTCCATTCTTTCTTCTGCTCCTTTGCCCAGTCTTTTTTCTTCCAATACAACACCGCGTTCCTCATTTATATCTTTTATAGCAAGCGTGGCATTTGAGGCCCAGTCCCTGAGAATCAGCAGACCGTTTCTTAGCAGGACCGGGTCATCCGTCGGAATCGGCAACTGATAAACTGTTTCATCAAAACTCGTGTATGCATTGAGGTCGGCGCCAAATCGAACACCTGATTTCTGAAGATAGTGGACCAGGTCATTTTTCGGGAAATGCATGGTTCCGTTAAAACTCATGTGCTCCATGAAATGTGCCAGTCCGCGCTGGTCCTCCCTTTCAAGAACAGACCCGACCTTATTGACGAGGTAAAGCTGTACGCGTTTTGCAGGTTCTGTATTCCTGCGGATATAATATGTGAAGCCGTTGGGCAATTTTCCCATCCGGATCAGTGGATCCAGGGGCAAAGGTTGGGCATTGCAATCATAAATGAAAAGAACTGCGATCAGGAGGGTTATCATCTTCATTGTGCGAAACTTTTAATAAAGTTAACAGGATATTGATTCACCTGCATTACCGCTGAACCAAAGGCCGGAATCACCTGGTTTCACCGGTACACTGAACAGTTATATAAAGACTGTTTTAGGGCAAATAGGACTAGCTGAAAGGAAAATTTATTTTGAACGCCAGGGCCTGCCTTAGCCTGTCCCGGAAATATTAAATTTTAATTTTGGCTCCCGGGCCCCGGGCCTTCCTGGCTTTTACAATAAAATGCAGCACCAGTGGCCCAAGAAACGAAAAGGACCTGCCTGTAGCCAGGCCCGGCTTCCTGAATTCCCTTTCGTATTCTCCTGTATGCATAAACCCTGAAATCAATGCTGTTCCTCCTGGTTTCAGCACCCTTACGATTTCCCTGCAGGCCATGACCCGTCCGCCTTCACTCCTGATATGCGGAGGCAGCGGGCACGCGATTTGAACCCTTAAGGAATAAAAACTTTCCAAATGAAACACAATCATCACGAAGATGCTTCCAATCAAAATGAAGCAGCTAAAGAACAAAACAAAAAAGCTTCTAAAACACAACAGGAAGGGCAACATGATGGCATGAAGCACGGAGGTCATGACAACCAGGGCCAGGGCAATACGCGAAATGATGAAGCCGGAAAAAAACAACCAGAAAAGCAAGGCAATAAGAAGTAGGAATTTGTCATGTTCTAAAGAAACCTGCTGAATGGCAGGTTTCCTTGTTTTTAGCGATTGCAACCGGCTAGGGACCTGGAGCGTTATTATATTGTACCTTGATGGAGTTGCTGATATTTTGGAGCATTCCGGGCAATTATTTCCATTCCAATCCGTACAAATCTTAAGGTTATTCAAATCTATTGTTAAGAAGTTCAAAAAAACCGTGGTTTCCAGGACATGTGGAATGGTTTTCCGTATCATTGACTACTCGTACCATGAAAAAAAATTTATTGTTGGCTCTTTTTCCCGTTCTCTTCAGTTTTTTCTCCGCAGCTGCCCAGGAGGGTGGCTGGAGTCTCAAAAAAGACAAAGACGGTATTAAAATATTCAGCCGCGCCAGCGATCATTCCAAGATTAATGAGGTCAAGGCAGATTTTAATATGCAGGGAACCCTTTCTGAATTTGCAGATGTCATGATAGATCTGCCCAATCATGTGCAGTGGGCATATGGTACCAAATCATGCCTGATGTTAAAAAAAGTCAGCGACTCCGAAATATATTTTTACACGGAGATGAATTGTCCCTGGCCGCTGACCAACCGTGACCTCATTGTTCACATGGTGATCAGCCAGGATCCGGCAAGCAAAGTCATGAAGGTGGAGGAAACGGATATTCCGGGCTATATTCCTGAAAAAAAGGCCCTTGTCAGGGTACCTGAATCCAAAGCCGTCTGGACCGTCATGCCTGTCGATAAAAAAACAATCCACGTCAGTTACCAAATTAATGTGGATCCCGGTGGAACCGTACCGGCATGGCTCGTGAATATGTTCTCCACTAAATGTCCGTTTGAATCATTCAAGGGCCTGCGCACCGAGGTCATGCTCAGTAAATACCGCATGGCTTCCTTCTCCTTTATAAGCAATAGATGAAGTGAAAAAACCCTCCCCGGCTTTGTCAATAATTCTGATAATTATATTGATCAGCAGGAGACTTGAGATATTTTTTTTTGAACCTTTCATGTACTTCTGAGGGTTGTCTTTCACCATTTACAATCATCACTTCGGTATTGAGGGTAAATGACCTCAGGCTTTTTGAATCCTTTATTATATTCTCCCTTAATAAATCATCAATGATACTTTTAAAAACTAAATTTCTCTGTTCCTGCTCCTTGTTTCTGATTGCCTGTTCAAGGTCTCTTTGTTCCTGGGCTTTGTCTCTTATTGCCTGCTCAGCATCTATTCGTTCCTGCTCTTTATTTCGCATTGCCTGATCAGCATTTCTTTGTTCCTGGGCTTTGTCCCTTTTTGCCTGCTCAGCATTCATTCGTTCCTGCTCTTTATTTCGGATTGCCTGCTCAGCATTTCTTTGTTCCTGCTCCTTATTTTTTACTGCCTGCTCAGCATTTCTCAGCTCCTGTTCTTTATTTCTTTTTGCCTGCTCAACATTCCTCTGCTCCTGCTCTTTATTTCTTATTTCCTGTTCAGCCCGCATCCTCTCCACCTGTTCATCAATTTTACCTATGACCCCTTGATAATTGGATATTTTCTCATTGGAAATTATCTCTCCATCAACATATAATTTGGTAATTGCCTTATTTACCTTAATGATCTTATAAATAATCCCATTGTAATCTGCAATGATGGTTTCTTCAACACCTGAGCCACTGCCATCTGCTGAAATATCCTCTAATATCCTTAAGTCACCGTCAGCACTCGAAATATCCAGGGCCTTCTGTGCTTTGCCTTTAACCGGAGGTAAAGTGTCATCAATGGATTTCTGCGGCAGCAGCGGAGAAATGGTTTCGAATTTCCCGGTCATTCGAACTATTCCATTTGGAGAATTAATTTCAAGTTTTCCTGAAAATGAGCCCTTAGCCCCGGAGAAAATAACTGCCGGCTTTGCTGAAACTGCCGGTACGGATTCCGAAACAGGCAGGCTGTCTGTTATTTTAATAGAAGAGTTGTTCTTTGATGGACTCATCTCCATTTTCTGAGAAAAGGAAATCGTCAAAAAACTCATAATAACAAGGCTACCTGCCAAAAAGATATTTTCAACCGGATTTAATGTTTTGTTTTTGTTAAGTACAATTCTTTTTATCCTGTTAAAAAGATGATTTCTATTCCCGGAAAATGCAATAACGTGTTTTGAATTATTATAAACAGAAAGCTCTCCGAAACTCAAAAGGGCCCGGACAAATTGTTTTTTGTCTTTTGTTTGACCGATGGCAATATCGTCACAGCAGTTTTCTCTTTCTTCCCGGATAAGAGCCGAAATCCAGAGCACCGCGGGATTGAAAAAAAATAATGTTTCTGCCATATTCTGTAAAAAATTGACCAGATAGTCATTCCGGCGGATATGTGCCAATTCATGGATTAAGCTCGCTTCGACCTGTTCCGGCGGAAGATTCGCCAACAGACCCAAAGGGATAAATATCACAGGCTTTATATGCCCGAAAACGGCGGGGATGTTGATAATTTCAGATTCCAGAAGCATCACCGGCTTACTGATTTGCAGCTGTTTGCAGAGTGATGTTATTTTGTCTCTCCAGTAGGTAGATGCTGTATGCGTTCTGTAATCCCTGATATATTGCGCATAAAGAAGCGTAGAAATAATTTTCACGAATTTCACACTCAATATCACAAACCAGATCGATGCAATTAGTGATGCATGCAAGGAAATGAAGTCCATCACCTTATTCAAAAATTGTTGTTTCCCATCATCATAAATAAATACCCGTGGTTGGATGTCAACACGGGACGAAATCACATGATGGTTTACTAAATCCTGAAAACCAATTGCGGAAATACGACTGGTCCATTCCCGGATAAATGTAAGAATGGAAACAATTATGAAAAGTAGAAATTCTACGGATAAAATATTGTACCTGATTGCCGGGCGGCACTTTTTTGTGACCATCATTGCGATCCCGGCAGCGATGACAAATACCAATCCCTCCCATAGTGAATGAAAAAGCGTCCAGCATAATGCCGAGGCAGTTTCATTTGAAAACAACTGTTTAATGAAAGGAATGTGCATAAAATATAATTTGAAAATGATTATTCATCCTTGTCCAGCTTGCCTAGTAAATCTTTAATCTTTTGCAATTCCTTCTTATGAGATTTATTATTATTCAAAAAGGCAACCAGCAGGCTGCTGATGGAGCCATTGTACATTGAATGAAGGAACCGCTCTAAAATAAGCCCCATGGTCTTTTGTTCTTCCAGGACCGGGCTGTATATATGCTTCATATTGGTTTCATCTCTTTTCAGCATGCCTTTTTCAGTCATGATCTGCATCAGCTTTAATGTGGAAGTATATTGAACCGTCTTAATCTCCTCATTTAACTTATCGTGTACAAAACGGACGGTGGAAGGGCCGTGTTTCCACAAGAGCTTTAAAACTTCCAACTCAGATTTGGCGGGAACCATGGTATTACTTCGATTAGTCCTCCATGCTTTCATATCATGAAGATACGATTTGATACGTACGTTCCAAATATTAATTGATATTTATAAAAAAAAATTCCCGGATCTTAACTTTCATGGCGGTGCTTATTAATGAGATGTTATTGCTCTGTTTAAGGAATAAGGGGTATATTACTTGTAATAAGCACCATATCTTATCAATAAAACAATCAAATTGAAAAGCCTTTTTAAATTAAGCATCGCCTGCCTCAGTCTCGCAACCGCGGTGTTCACTGCCGATGGCCAGGTGGGTATGGAAGTCAGTATCTCTGCCAGGATCGCTCCCCCGCCCCTACCTGTTTATGTTCAGCCTGCCTGTCCCATGGATGGCTTCCTGTGGACCCCTGGTTATTGGGCCTACGCAGATGATGGCTATTATTGGGTTCCGGGTGTTTGGGTGCGGCCTCCGCATATTGGCTATTTATGGACTCCACCCTATTGGGGTTTTGCCGGCGGCGTTTACGGATGGCATGCAGGCTACTGGGGCACGCACGTTGGATTTTACGGCGGTGTAAATTATGGCTATGGTTATGGGGGCTCCGGGTTTGTTGGCGGCATGTGGCAGGGAGGCGGCTTCAGATATAATACCGCGGTAATGAATGTGAATACTTCGGTCGTTCATAACACCTATGTAAACCGGACCGTGATCAATACAACGGTGATCAATAACCGCACAAGTTTCAACGGTGGGCCAGGTGGGCTTGCCGCCCGTCCGAATGCCCAGGAACAAATGGCCATGCGGGAACAACATGTGCAGGCCACCAGCGAGCAGGTCAACCATCAGCAGGTCATGGGTCGTGACCGAAATCAGTTTGCTTCAGTAAATCATGGTCGTCCTGCTACGGTCGCCATGAACAGGGTCAATGGTAACCGGTATAACCCCCAGGGTCATGCAGCTGCGGTCAGCAACAACAGGGCGAATGCGAACGGGCATATTGCCAACCGTGCAGCAGGAAACAACCGCAATGCCACGAATAATAATCAGCATGCCCAAATTCAACACGGGCAGGGGCAGCATCCAAGACCACAGGGCCACCCGCAGCACGCGAATCGTCCGGCAGAGCACGAGCGGCGATAATAAATAATTGAAACCAAATAAATGCCCTGGCGGGCATTTTTGTTTTTGGTGACACCCTTATCAGGTTTGGAGCTCTTATTCAGCCCCCGATCAATTTCAGGAAAATTTCCTTTTTCCGGCGGGATACATCAATAATGTCCCCGTTTTTCATGGTGATCTGGCCACCATCACCGCGGAGGTATTTGGCGATATAATTCAGGTTGATAAGATGGGAATGGTGGATACGGTAAAAACGATAGTCGCCAAGTAGCTCTTCGAAGTCCTTAAGCTGCCTGGTTACGACAAGCACCTGGCCGTTTTGCAAAATCAGTTTGGAATAATTTGAACTGGATTCAATTCTGATAATTTGCTTTATCTGGATGAATTCCAACCCGTCATTTGCCGGTATCGCAATCTGGTCTTCCTGCGTTTTTGGATATGCCAGATGCTTCTTCAATATCTCCGCTCTTTCTGCAGATTTTTTCCCGGCGAAATGGACCAGCCTCTCAACCGTATGCTGCAGGTCAGTAATGGATACGGGTTTTACGAGATAGTCAAAGGCACTGATCCGTATCGCATTAATGGCGTAGTGATTATATGCCGTAATAAAAATGATCTCAAAATCAATATCGGGAATTTCTTCGAGCATTTTGAAGCCATTCATACGCGGCATTTCAATATCCAGGAAGATAACATCCGGCTTATGCTGCTGGATCAGCACAATGGCTTCTTCCGGGCGCTGCGTTTGGGCAAGGACCCGGACGGAAGGACAATATTCCTGAATTTTAAGCCGCAGGTTTTGCAGGCTGTTCAGTTCATCATCAACCAATATGGCTTTGATCGTTTGCATAAGAAACCAATTTTATTGCAAATTCTATCCTTGTACCCGCTGGCTTGCGCTCTTCGTCATAAAGGTCAATAATTTTTACGCTGCCTGATAAACCCGGATCCTGGTTAAAAATATTTATCCTGTCCTGCGTAATTTTCATCCCGACACTCTTATGAAAGGGCTTATTCAGGTCGTTATAGGCACGGGACTGCACGCGCCCGATGCCATTATCCTCGATGATATAATGGATCATGGAATGATTAAGCCTTACCTGCAGGGAAATTTTGAGGTCCTCGCGATCACTTGGTCCAACGCCATGAACAATGGCATTCTCAAGAAAAGGCTGCACCAGGAGGGAAGGCACATAATATTCTCCCTGCATCAGAATAGGATCAACATCACAACAAAAGCTGAACTTGCAATTGAAGCGCAATTGTTCAAGATCGATATACAGTTGCAGGGATTCGATGTCCTTATTCAACTCTATCAGTTCATTCGAACTGCTGTCCAGAATGCTCCGGATAAACCGGGCAAATTTATTCAGATAATCAGACGCCAGCTTCTTCTCATTCTGCATAATAAAATTCTCAATGCTATTCAGACTGTTAAAAAAGAAATGCGGGTTCATCTGCGCCCTCAATGCCTGCATTTCCGTTTCGGCAATTTTCTGTTTATACTCCGATTCATCTTTTCTCTTTTTGCCCTGGATCGATTTGTAAAGCAAAAAAGCGACGAGCAGGGTGAGCAGGAATCCAATGCCAACGGAAAACAATAAGATGTCTTTAAAAGCAATCTGTTTTTTTTGTGCAGCGGCAAGCTGCTTCAGGTTATTGTTCTCGAGTTCCTTTCTCCTGATCATCCATTCCGATTCATTCACGATGGTGTTTCGCCTGTTATTTTCAGAAAAAAGAGAATCGGCAACAGAGCGATACATCCGGTAATAAAAAATCGACGAATCCTTCCTGTTGAGGAGATCATAAACGGATGACAACTGTTCAGCAGCTTTGACCCTGCCCTCAGCAAAATGGGTCTGATTGGCCAGCTGCATGGCCTTTCCGAGTAGCACAATCTTATCGTGCGCGGAAATATAGCTTAGGTATTTTGCTTCTGCCAGGTATACCTGATATTCATTCCTCAAATCAGCGGTTTCCCTGGCCGTGGTGATGGCCTTGTTGAAATAAAAAT
This sequence comes from uncultured Chitinophagaceae bacterium, assembly GCA_963705005.1. Lineage (GTDB taxonomy): Bacteria > Bacteroidota > Bacteroidia > Chitinophagales > Chitinophagaceae > Puia. Next base: position 326,253 of record CAVPIO010000004.1, on the reverse strand, counting down.
CCGCCGAATCCTTATGATGAAATACAGCGTTCAGTTTTCCATATCCCAGATAGAACTGCGATAAAATATAATTTTCATTGGCCTCCAGGGCGAAAGGCATGCCCTTGTCGAGGTTTAGCCTGGCGTGATCATACAGTCCCTGTTCCAGATCGCACCGGTTAAGCAACTCATAGTTGATAGCCACCCCGCGCCAGGCGCGGATGGAGCTGTTGATATTGATGGCCTGGGTCGCATAATTGCGGCACTTGTCAAAGTCCCTCAGGGAGGCGAAATTCTCTCCGATATTGTTCAAGGCAACCGCTTTCACGCGGTACGCACCGCAGGATTCGGCCAGGTCTATGGCATTGAAAAAGGCTTTGGTGCTCGATTCATAATTTCCTGCCGACGAAAGTAGAATGCCCAGGTTTATGCTGGCCAGCGCTTTACCAAAAGTAAAATGCAGTGAATCACTCAATATGGAAACCCGTTCGTAATAATCAAAGGATTTTTTTGTATCCGTTTCGCTAAGCATATAACTAATCCGGTGCATTACATGGATCTTGGCGGAATCATTCTGCGGATGCGCATTGACCCAGCGGATCAGGCTGTCTACATTGAAGGTTTGGGCGGAAACGAAAGAAACAGCAGGCAGGCAAAAACAAACAAAAAAAAGGATACGGATACGGAAATAAGGGTTAAAAAACTTTTTTATACCGCAGGGTGGAGACCAGGTATGGGTAATTTCAGCAATCATTAACAGGTAAGCGTTTTTCTAAGATAGTCAATTATGTATTCGCTTTCTGGATCAGGGCCTGTGGCGTATTGGCCATGATCCATAGATCATATAAGAAATTAGAGTTGTTAGCGTAATCGATATCGAGGCTGATCCTTTCTTCAACTGACATTTCTTCTCTTCCTCTTTTTTTTATCTGCCATAGACCGGTGATGCCGGCAGGTGCGAGAAACCGTTTTGCAAGATCATCCGTTGTCAATGTTGCGGCCTCATAAAGGGGCAGCGGACGATTACCAACAAGGGACATATCTCCGGTCAGCACATTGATCAGCTGCGGCAGCTCATCGAGACTCGTATTACGGAGAAAACGTCCAACACCTGTGATCCGCGGATCATTGTTTATTTTGAAGAATCTGGTTTCTTTTGCGTCATGGTATTGATTGAGGTGTTCGAATTCTCCGATGCGGAGATCGGCGCCGTCGAACATGGTCCTGAATTTATAAAAATTAAAAATACGGTAACCCCTGCCAGCCCTTTTGGAAACATAAATGACAGGGCCTCTCGATTCCATCCAAACTGCCATCGCGATCAGTAAAAATAAAGGCGACAGGATAACAAGTGCAGCAGCTGCGATCAGTACATCAAAGCATCTTTTCAGGAAGCTATTTATCGATGCCGGGGCAAAAGATGCAACCGCCGGGCTGGTTTGTTCATCCAATGCAATCGCCTTTGTCTTGAATTTATGAAGGAAGCGGATTTTTGCATCGAGATTTTTTTCATCCCATTCCTTAATAATCAGTATGTCATCCGCCAGTTTGTTCTTCACATAATAATTTTGATCAGCCGCCGTAATCGCAGTTGCATCGATTATAAATGGAATCCCGGAAAGCATTGGATGGCCCCTGAGCTTATCAGCGAATCGTCCTATTTCACGCCGGCCGAAATCGGACTCGCAGCAAATCATGTCTGGTCGGGACGCGCCTTGCATGGTAAGCTCCGCGATCGCCCGCTCCAGGTTTTCACATGCATACCCGCGCTGATAAATGTTAACCAGTTTCGCAATATTGTCATGGCGTGTTCCTATATAATAGAACCCCGACATGCTTTCCAGCTTTTTCATAAAAAGGTTTAAGGTTAATGGCTTCGATTGCCTTCTCAAATAAATCCACCTCAAAGTACCTGATAAAAAAAGCCGTTAAAAGGGAACTGTGTATACTGCATGAATAGCCATGTAAGTGGCTGAAAAAAGAGGGTAACCGTTCTAAAAAGGCGGGAAGCCTTTTTGGGGAGAATCCTCACTTGCCCCTGCCCCATCCGAACCAGTCATTGCCATTGGCGTAGATCATGAGTCCGAGCAAAAGAACCATGCCGGCCACCTGTGCATACTCAAGTAATTTCTGGCTGGGCTTTCGTCCCGTAATCATCTCCAGCAGCGTAAACAATACATGGCCGCCATCCAGAGCGGGTATGGGCAAAAGGTTCATGAATGCAAGTGCAATGGCAAGAAAGGCGGTAATGGTCCAGAACGACTGCCAGTCCCACATCGAAGGAAAAATCGATCCAATGGCTTTAAACCCGCCAACACCTTTATAGGCGCCGGTTTTCGGGGAGAGTATTTTTTTGAACTGATCAATGTAAGATTTCAACTTCTCGCCGGCGAGACGGACACCAGCGGGGAATGAAGCCAGGAATCCATATTGCTTCCATTCAATCCTGATCAGTCCGAGACTGTCCAGCGTTTCCATGTCACTAAGCAGGAAGAAACCGACCGTTCCGGTATCGCTTACCGTCATATGCAGTGTATCTATTGCAGCATTTCGTTCTACGGTTATTGCTACATTTTTTCCCTCATGGGCTCTCAGCGCTTTTTTAAATTCTTCATAAAAGGGTGTAGATATTCCATCTACGGTTGCTATGCGGTCAAATCGTTTCAATCCGGCTTTGTATGCACTTGTAGTATCCGGAATCAGATTCGCGATCACCGGAATGCGCGGATAGAACCAGAATTTGCTGGTCCCTTTTTTTTCTACCAGTTTACCAATGAGATCGTGTGGCAGGTTAATGGTTTGCCTTACTCCGTTCCTTTCCAGCTCAACGTTTTCACCCAGCAATAATTTCATCGGGAGATCGTCAAGGTAGGCAACGGAATCACCGTTAACTGCAAATATTTTATCTCCGTCCCGGAATCCCAGATCGTACATCATACTATCGTTCACAGCCACCCCATAAGTAAGACTCGACATCGGGATCTTTTTATCTCCCCAGGTATAGAGGATCATTGCATAGATCACAAAGGCCATCAATACATTCATGGTTACGCCACCAAGCATGATAATCAGGCGCTGCCATGCAGGTTTGCTTCTGAATTCCCAGGGCTGCGGCGGCAGACTCATCTGTTCCTTATCCATGCTCTCATCCACCATGCCTGCAATCTTCACATATCCCCCGAGCGGAAGCCAGCCGATGCCATAAACCGTATCGCCTATCTTTTTTTTGAAAAGGGCAAACCAGGGATCAAAAAACAGGAAAAATTTTTCTACGCGGCATTTGAATATCTTGGATGGAAGATAATGGCCAAACTCATGTACGATCACAATCAATGATAGGGAAAGAATCAGCTGAACGGCTTTTACTCCGGCATCAGCCCAGTCTATTACAAGCAAAATCGGGGAACTATTCATCGTGCAAAGGTCAGCTGCAGGCGGCGTCCCTGCAAGGCTTTAGGTGAATTTTACAATTTAATTAAAGAAGCCGCGAAGTTACGGGCCTCCCCATCGCTGTCAAAATAATCTTCCAGCGTGGGTTGATCCAAAAAGGGGATTTTGTGAATGGTTTTTTCAATTAAATCGGTCATGTCAAGAAATCCGATACGGTTCTTCAGGAATGCATAAACAGCAATTTCATTCGCCGCATTCAGTACACAGCCCGCATTGCCTCCTTTTTTAAGTGCATCAATGGCCAGCTGTAAATTCCGGAACGTCCGGATGTCCGGATCTTCAAAACTCAGCTTGTCCGGTTTATTAAAAGAATACCTCGGCATTTTATTCTGAAGGCGGACCGGGAAACCCAGGGCATACTGGATCGGCAGTTTCATGTCGGGCAATCCCATCTGTGCCTTGATGCTTCCGTCTTCAAATTGAACCATGCTGTGAATAATGCTCTGCGGATGAATCACCACCTGGATCTGTGAGGGATTCAGGTTAAAAAGCCATCTGGCCTCAATCATTTCCAGCCCCTTGTTCATCAGCGTAGCCGAATCAATGGAGATCTTTGCTCCCATGGCCCAGTTCGGATGCTGCAATGCATGATCCCTTTTTACATTGACGAGAAAATTAGGTTTTTTCCCGAGGAATGGTCCGCCTGAAGCGGTAAGTACCACTTTCTCTATCCTGTTGCGTGTTTCACCCAGCAGACATTGAAAAATGGCTGAATGTTCCGAATCCACGGGAATGATCGGCGCGCGATTCTCAACTGCTTTGCGCATTACGATATCTCCGGCCACCACCAGGGTTTCTTTATTGGCGAGGGCAATCGTCTTTCCGCATTCAATGGCCTTCAGCGTGGGCATGAGTCCTGCAAATCCTACAATAGCCGCCATCATCACATCATAGGAATCCATTGCAGCCACTTCTATTAATGATTGCGCTCCGGCAAAAACTTTGATGGGGTGCGGAGCAAGTGCCTCCTTTACCATTTGATATTTGGATTCATCACCGATAACAACAATATCAGGCAAAAATTTCTGCGCCTGTTTGATCAGCAGATCGGCATTCTGTTGTGCAGTGAGCACTTCTGCAGAAAAAAGTTCCTGATTAGCTGCAATCACTTCCAGGGCCTGCGTTCCCACCGATCCCGTAGAACCAAACAGGGCAACCCTTTTCTTTTGCTGATTATTCACCATAGACTTCCGGGATGAAGGTTAAAAGTAGCAAATTCCCATTGTATGCGCAGAGAGGTCAGTCACTGTATTTTCCCAGTTCTTCCGCAAAACTGCGATCGTTACTGAGATGCGGCACTTTATTTTGTCCGCCGAGTTTACCAATGGATTTCATATAATCTATGAATCCATTTTTCTTGACGGGATGGATCTGCAGGGGCTGCAGAATATTTCCGGAGATGAGATCATCATAATAAATATTTTTGGCCCGGAGGTTTCTATCCACTTTTGTTGCAAATGCGTGCATGTCCGCCGGACGCTGTTCAAATTCAACGAACCATTCGTGAAAAGATTTCCCTTCTCCCTGGCGCATAATAAATGGAGCCACGGTAAACTCATTGATCTGCACGCCTTCTTCCTTGGCAGCTTTCATCAGGCTATATTCCACTTCCTCGCCGATCACATGTTCGCCGAAAGCTGATATATAGTGCTTGATCCGGCCCGTCACCACGATTCGGTAAGGATTGGTGGAAACAAACCGCAGGGTATCCCCGATATTATATCCCCAGAGACCTGCGTTATTGTTTACGATCAGCGCATAGTTGACTCCGGTCTGCACTTCCTTCAGCGAGACTCGTGAAGGCTTCTCCTGAAAAATTTCTGCTGCCGGAATGAATTCAAAAAAGATGCCGCTGTTGCTGTTTAATAAAAGCCCTTCTTCCTGCTGGCTGTCCTGAAATGCGAAAAAACCTTCCGATGCCGGATAGGTCTCAATGGTATCCACCTGTTTGCCGATACTGTCCAGCAGGCGGTCTTTATAAGGTTCAAAATTCACACCCCCGTGGACCAATACAGAAAAATTCGGAAAAAGATCCTTCATCTGTTTGCCCGATACTGCCATGAGCCGGTCGAAATACATCTGCATCCAGGGAGGTATCCCGCTGATCAGGGTCATATCCTGACTGATCGTTTCTTCCACGATCTTGTCAAGTTTGGTTTCCCATTCTTCAATGCAGTTCGTTTCATAGCTGGGCAGCTGGTTGGTACGCAGGTAATGGGGTATATGATGATTGACGATGCCGCTAAGCCTGCCGGTCGGGATGCCGGCGATCCTTTCCAGTTCGGGGGAACCTGAAAGAAAAATCATCTTCCCGTTGGCAAAGGCGGAATTGCCAGTTTCGGCCATATAACAAAGCAGGGCGTTCCGGGCCGTATTGATGTGATTGGAAATAGAGTCCTTGGAGATGGGAATATATTTAATCCCGCTGGTGGTTCCGGAGGTTTTGGCAAAATAAATCGGCTGCCCCTTCCATAATATATTGTGTTTGCCCTGCTTGATCTGGTCGATATAGGGTTTGAACTGTTCGTAGTCACGGAGTGGGACAGCAGCTTTGAATTCTTCGTAAGTTTTAACCGTTTCCAGGTGATGCTCCCTGCCAAAAACAGTCCTGGACCCGGTTTTCAGGAGGCTTTTCAGGATATTCTCCTGATCCTCCGGGGCGGAGCTCATTTCCTTGCGGATACTCCTATATATATAAGAAGCAAAGGGCTTGGCTAAAAATGACTTGATCTTCATATTTTCAGGCAGGCGATTGAACGACAAACCTACAATAAAAGCCAATACCCCCGCTTGTCGCTTTCCGGACCCAAGTTTTTTGAAGGAAAGCTTCGAAATTACCCCTAATCCCCTTACCTTCGCAGCCCTAATATTGCATCGTATGTTCGCAGTCGTTCAAATCGCAGGAAGCCAGTTCAGGGTTGAAAAAGACCAGACTTTGTTTGTTCCCCGCATTGATGGGCAGACGGGGGACAAAGTGGAATTTAAAGACGTGATACTGTCTACTGCAAAAGGAAAATTTGCCATCGGCAAAGACGTTAAGCAGGTGATCAAAGCCGAAATTCTTGGCCATGTGCAGGGAGATAAAGTGATTTCTTTTAAGATGAACAGAAGAAAAGGGTTCCGGAAAAAACATGGTCACCGTACCCACTATACGAAAATCAAAGTGACAGAAATCGCGTAAGGTCATTTTCAAATTCTCAAATTTTCAAATTAGTTCAGCATGGCACACAAGAAAGGCGAAGGCAGCGTAAAGAACGGCCGCGATTCGCAGAGTAAAAGACTCGGTGTTAAAATTTTTGGTGGCCAGGCTGCCGTATCCGGCAACATCATCGTTCGTCAACGCGGTACCGTTTATCATCCGGGAAAAAATGTAGGTGTTGGCAGAGACTTCAGCTTATTTGCGCTCACCGATGGTGTGGTAGAATTTAAAAAAGGAAAGGCCGACAGAACATTTGTTCACGTTCTTCCGGCACCTGCCACGGTCCAGTAAAATTTCAATACGTAGTGATTATTTGGAATAATTCAAAAAAACTTTTGGATAATTCTAAAGAATTTATATTTTTACTACGTAAATTAGTTTACTAACCATTTAAATTCTACAAACAATGGCAACAGCAAAAAAAGCAGCTAAGAAAAAAGCAGCTCCAAAAAAGAAAGCAGCTCCGAAAAAGAAAGCTGCTAAGAAGTCTGCAAAGAAGAAATAATTTCTTCCTTAGTTGGCTGAAAATATCAAAGTCCCCCGGAACATTCCGGGGGACTTTTTGTTTTAGTACCTTTGTGCCTTCATCTTCTCAAACTCAAGCCCATGGCGGTTGACAATGCTTATATAGCAGAAAGTTTTTCCCTTCTCGCCAAACTCATGGACATCCACGGTGAGAATTCTTTTAAAACAAAATCCTACGCAGTGGCTGCCTTCAACATCGATAAATTAACGGAGGACCTGACCGTGCTTGCACGCGAAAAAATCATCCCGATCAAAGGCATCGGACCGAGTATCGGCAAGCAAATCGTTGAAATTGTGCAAACCGGCGAGCTGGGTCAACTTCGGGAGATAATTCAAAAAACACCCCCCGGAGTCATCGAAATGCTCAAAATCAAGGGTCTGGGTCCAAAAAAGATTTCCACCGTCTGGAAGGAGATGGAAATCGAATCCATCGGTGAACTTATGTATGCATGCAACGAAAACCGCCTTCTCCTTTACAAAGGATTTGGAGAGAAGTCACAGAATAATATTCGGGACACAATTACGTTCTATCTGAAGAGTCAGGGAAGCTTTCTCTTCGCTGAAGTGGAAGGCTATGCCCTCCAGATTCATAAAAACCTCAGAGAATCCTTTCCGCAACACCTGATTGCCCTGACGGGTTCCTTCCGCAGACAACTTGAAATTGTTGATCAGCCGGAATGGGTCTGCAATATTCCGCCGGAAGATCTTTCTTCCTATTTATCCGGAATGGAATTCCAGACTTCGCAAACCACGAACGAAATCCTTACCGTTTCGGGGCCAGAAAATATTTCGTTGAAATTTCACTGCATTCCTTCCGAAACATTTTATACGACGCTCTTTGAAACCAGCGCAAGCGAAGCCTTTCTTGGCGCCTGGAAGGAAAAATTTCAAGCGGTCCCGAATCCGTCTTCGGAAGAATTCATTTTTCAGGAAGCCGGAATTTCTTTCATTCCTGCAGCATTGCGTGAAGATCCCGCCATGCTGGACAGATCCGCAAATCTCCTGCCTCTTATTCGGACTTCCGATATCAAGGGCATCATACATAGCCACAGCAACTGGAGCGACGGATCCCAGACCATTGAACAAATGGCCAGAGCCTGCATTGAACAGGGATTTGAATACCTCGTGATCAGCGACCACAGCAAGTCGGCCTTTTATGCCAACGGGCTTTCCGAAGAACGCGTCCGGGAGCAGCACCGCCATATTGAAGAGCTCAACCTTCAGCTCGCACCCTTTCATATTTTCAAGAGCATCGAGAGTGATATCCTGAATGATGGCAACCTCGACTACGGCGACGGGATCCTGGCAACATTCGACCTGGTGATTGCATCGGTGCATTCAAACCTGAAGATGAGTGAGGAAAAAGCCATGAACCGCCTGCTGCGTGCAATCGAAAATCCTCACACACGCATCCTGGGCCATCCTACAGGCCGGTTATTACTAAGCCGCCCGGGATATCCGGTAGATCATCAGAGGCTGATTGAAGCCTGTGCAGCGCATCAGGTGGTGATTGAACTCAACGCTCATCCGCGGCGGCTGGACCTTGACTGGCGCTGGATCGATTATGCACTCCGGAAAAATGTGCTGATCTCCATAGATCCCGATGCGCATTCCATCGCAGGCTACCACGATATTCATTATGGCGTGCTGGCAGCACAGAAAGGCGGATTGCGGGCTGAACAAAATCTGAGCAGCTTTTCGCTTGAGCAGATGAAAAGATTTGTCAGTAAAAAAAGTTGAAAGAAAGGGTTGATGGTTGATGGTTTATGGAAATCAGGTGTAAATCCGCAACGGAAGTCGATCAACCATCAACCATCCCAACCATCAACCCTTTCTTTCAACCATTCATGCCCGCAATTGGCAATTCAACATAAAAAGTGCTTCCCTCATTCATTGATGTTTCAAACCAGATCCTGCCCTTGGCCTGTTCCACGATGGTCTTGCTCATAGCAAGTCCCAGGCCGGTGCCGGAAGATTTTGTAGTGAAATTCGGAATGAATATTTTGGATTGCATTTGTTCCGGAATTCCTTCTCCGTTGTCGCTTATCTTGATCCGGATGCGGTCTCCGATCAATTCTTCGCTCACGCTGATCACGCATGTTTCCTTTTCATGACAGGCTTCAAAGGCATTCTGGAGCAGATTGGTGAACAGGCGGTTCAGCTGTGTCTTATCGGCATATACCATGATCTTTTCACGAACAGGAACCCACTTAAAAAGCAGGTTCTCCATTGTTTCATATAAAGAGACAAGGGAAAAAAGCATTTCATGGAGGTCAACGATTTCCCTTCGGGGATTTCCGATATTGGCAAACTGCGAGAAGTCAGCTGCAATCTTTGATAAATGATCGATCTGCTCCACCAGGGTCTTCGCCACGTTTGCTGTAAGTTCCTTTACATTTCCGGCATCGCTGTTATTAGCTTTCTGCAGGTATTGAATACTCAGCTTCATCGGGGTCAGGGGGTTCTTGATTTCATGAGCTACCTGCCTCGCCATTTCCCTCCAGGCACCCTCACGTTCACTCTTGGCCAGGGCGGCAGCGCTCTCTTCCAGCTGCGCCACCATGCGATTGTATTCCTTGATCAGGCCGCCGATTTCGTCATTCTTTTTCCATTCGATGGCTTCGTTGGTCTTGCTCAAATTTACCTCCCTCATTTTCTCCGAGATCAGCGTAAAGGAAGAAGTAATGCGGTTGGTCAGAAAGAGTGCAATGGTGCCGGCAATCAGGAAAATAAATACATTCAGGTTCATAATGGTAACCAGGAACCTTGAAATTTCATCATTCAATTCATCCTCTGTATTGAAGGAAGGTATGTTCAGATATGCACTCGCATGTCCCTTTCCAATGCGGACGGGACAATAAATACTCTGGAAACTGATGCCACCCATTTTCTCCTGGTTGAAGAATTCTACGGAATTCAGCCTGTTCATATAAAAATAGGCGAGCGGATTCATCTGCTCGCTCAGAATGCCCTTCGTATAAATAAAAGGATTAGAAGAAACGATCAGGTTACCATTGAGGTCATACAGATTAATATCGGCATTGTGGATCTCCGCCGTGTTGTTGATCATTTTTTCCAGATCATCCCTTGGCACGCTCAGGATGGGGTTTACAGAAAGGTCTTGCCGCTGGTATCGCGCCAGGCGGCTTTCTATCTCGGCGGTCATCACTTTAAGTGAGGCACTCAGTCTGTCCTGGTTATTCCGGTTGTATCTGTTGATGAGAAAGAAAATCGTAGATACCCCGATCACCAGGAAAAGAAACAGGCTTACAAAAATGATGGTGGTATGGATTTGGGACCGGATGTTCAGCTGCAGGTATTCTTTCAGCTGCTGCCAGTGAAGGCCTGTTTGTATAAGCACCGAACTGAACCAGAATAAGGCCACGAGGATCAGAAATGCACTGAAGAGATAAGAAAATAAAGTAATCGCCTCAATGACCAGGTTATCCTTCTTTGCGATCACGATCAGCTTGTCATCTGAAATGCTGTGCCATAGTTCGTCGTAGCCATTATTTTTTTTCTGGTAAAAATCCTTTTTGGGGATCATGCTGTCATCCAGCTGGGTGGGAAATGGATAGTTGTTATAATAAGTGACCAGTTCATTATTGCTATAGATGGCATAGGAATATATCGGCGAATATTCGGGGAGAAATTCCTTTCGCTGCTGGGTCAGCTGAGGCACCAATCCTTCGCTCATATAACTCCTGGGCTCGGCCTGGACAAAAAGGTAGCCGACAATTTTCCCTGCCGGGGCCTGGATGACTTTCTTATAGATATAGCTGAATTTGTCGTACGATCTCTCATAATACATCAGGTTGGGAATCGTTGTTGGTTTCCCCTGAAGTTTAAAAATCGTATTGAGGGTATCAAAGGAAACCGGAACCTGGTTGAAGAGTGGTTTCTCAGCGGAATCATAGGTATAGATTTTCGTATCGTATTTGCTGAGATACGCACTGAAATTATTGTTGATCAGGCTGTCTTTCAGAAAGTGATTTTCCGCCGGATTGCGGAAGCGGTTGAACTCTCGAAGCATAAAATCATTGTCGAAATAAATAAGTGACATGCTCACGAGTTTTTCACTGGAAGGATCTATTTCTTCTGCCAGCCGGTCGGCAAGCCGCTTGCGCTGATCCAGCTCAATTTTCTGGTTTTCGAAAATGATGATCACGGAAATGGAACTGGAGAAAATAAACAGCCAGAATAATATTTCCGACACATTCAGCTGGTAATGAAGTCCCGAAAAAAGATTCCTCATCATGAGCCACAAATAACAAAGAAGCCAGATCAGCACATAGATGTCAAGCTCTACAACAGCTGTTCCCGAATGGAAGGTGAGAAAGCTTAGCCCGATGGTGGCCACAAGAATAAAAACGGGCAATATATTTTTTTCGATCAGGCCGCGCACGAGCCGCAGAAGGATTTGCGTAAAAAAGAAATAGCTCAGCGCCAGCGCGGCGAGTATGATGAAACTGACAACGCTGTAAATGGTGAGGCTGAATAAATTGGTGACATTAAAAGATATCCTGGCATCGGCCAGAAGACTCTGTACGATATCCGCAAATAGAAAAGTGATGGTCACCAGAATACCCATCGCGCAAACGATCACCATCCAGCGCTTCCAAAAACTTCTGAACTTCGGAAAGACCCACTCTCCCATTTCCTGCCTTACAAACAAAACGATCCAGCAAAACAGAAGCGCATTGATGAGCAGGTCTCCAAGGGACCGGAGTACAAAATTGGAACTGTAAATGGTGGGATCAAACAATTCATACTGCCTTAAATGCAGGATCTCCGGAAAGCTGTAGCTGATGGTTCTGAAAATGAGAATGGTTATGGCAAGAAAAAGAATGCCCGCTATCCGGTCATATTTTTCAGCAATGGCGTGGGCCATATTGTGCACGATCACCAGCAAAACCAGCACTCCGACAAACACGACCAGAAGAAGAACCAGACTATATTTCGCCACATGGTATGATTCTGTTCTCTGGAGATAAAAAAGTGTTTCCCTTCCCAGGTTTTTCACGGGGAAAGGTGTTGGAGTCAGAGAAATGCGAACCCGCTTTTCTGCTGACGGAAAACCGACGAATTCGGGCTTGAGATTTTCCGGAGAAATATAATACTGCCAGCGCACGGGAATAAGAGCGATTACCGTAAGCGGATAAGGAACCACCTCAAAAGAATGCTTGATGATTTCAAACTGCCCGTTGCTCAGGTTCACAAAATAATTTCCGTCAGCTTTGAGCAGCATGCTGTCTGGCAATACGGATGACTGATCACTCCAGAACGTGAGGTGTTCACTGAATGGGTGGTTCCGCTCATAGATGAGAATTCCATATTGTTTATCCATCAGGTTATCAAGATCAGTACGCGAATAATTTTTATCAGATAACCTGCGAATGAGGTTTTCATCCTTCAGCAATTGCTGAAAATCCGATTCACGCTCCTGTAAGAAAGATTCGATGGAGTTTCGCAGAATGCGTGTTGTGGATAATCCGCTGAGATAGTTATTGATGATATAGGCCGCAAAGAAAAGAACGATGCCAGCAAGCATCAGGTAAACATTCCTGCGAAAAAATTTTTTGAGAAAGGCAATCAATCGTAAAGTTTTTGCTTTTTAACGGCGTTCCAAACGGCGTCTAACTCTTCCAGCGAAAGATCCGTCATCTGCTTGCCGGTTAAAACAACAGCTTGCTCCATTTTAGTAAATCGTTCAATGAATTTGCGGTTGGTGCGCTCGAGGGCAGTTTCGGCATCTACATGCAAAAATCGTGCATAATTGATGAGCGAGAACAGCAAATCACCGAATTCCTCTTCTATATGCAGCGAATCGCCGGAACCCTCCGCTTCCTTTAATTCCCGGGTTTCTTCCTCTACCTTTTCCCAAACTTCCTGGCTGTTGTTCCATTCAAAACCCACCTGCCTGGCTTTCTCCTGGAGCCGGATCGCCTTTACAACGGCCGGGAGGGCCGCAGGTATTCCGCCCAAAACAGATTTTTTCCCTTCTTTTAATTTCAGGTTTTCCCAGTTGCGCTTAACATCGGCTTCATCTTTAACTTTTACATCGCCATAAATGTGCGGATGCCGGGAGATGAGCTTTTCACTGATACCATTCAGCACTTCTTCCAGTGTGAACTTTTCCTGCTCCTTTCCAATTCGTGCATAAAAAAGAAGGTGCAGAAAAAGGTCTCCCAGCTCCTCTTTGATCCCCATCCAGTTTTCAGCGAGAACGGCATCCGCCAGCTCGTAGAGTTCCTCTATGGTCATCGATCTCAGGGTTTGGATGGTCTGCCTGCGGTCCCAGGGACATTGTTCCCTGAGCTCATCCATAATCTTAACAAGCCGCAAAAAAGCATCTGAAACGGATTCTGATTCCATAAACTATAATTCAAAAATGGAAAAAACGAAAAATATCACCAGGAGGAAAAGCTGAATCAGGAATGAGCCCCAAAAAAGTAAAAAATACTTGAATATGGTCTTTATTCTACCCTGTCCGTAGAAAATCCGCATTGCCCTGTAATAATACCAAAGGGGAAATAGCAAAACGATGATTGCAGGCCAGCTTATCCAATGCCAGCCTGAGAGCGTCTCCATTTTTCTTAAGAGGAAATATACCAGCAGGGTCAGAAATGAAAAAATATAAAGATGCACAGCAAATATACCGTGATCCACATAGTAAAACTGTTTTCGACGAACATAGAGCAGCTTCAGCAAAAAGGCAAACAGGGGCAGTGAGAGAAAAAGCAATTTGGGGAAATTGTGAATAAAGACATTTACCCATTCTTTAAAAAGCGCAGACTTGTCTTCCTTAAACTTTTCGTTCATCTCAATTCCCTTTCTCTTAAGCATCCTTTTCAACCAGGAATCCCGCTTTGCTGAAGGAATGGACAGTTGGGCGGAATCATATTGCCCGACCGAGTGATAATCTTCTTTATTACCCATCAGCGTGATCTGACCATTCCTGAGAGAATCAGGCAATACGCCTGGCTTTTCATTTCGGTTAAACGCAAAAGCCCTCCGTATATTTGCGGAATCCTTTGCATCATTCGCGCCAGACAGGGCCTGGCCCTCCAGCATTTCAATTTGTTTGCGGCGATCCGAATCGGTTCCGATACGCAGGTTTTTTGCACTGTTTCCAAAATTCATTTTCCCAGCGTCAACCATCGAGAAGAAAATAATAAAGAAAAAAGCCGAAGTGAAAATATACATTCTTATGGGATCCAGGTAACTCGCTCTCCTGCCCACTCTGTATTCCCTGGAAAGAAAGCCCGGCCTTCGGAACAGATCCTTTACAGTTACGAAGAACTTGCCATCAAAATGAGTAATATCTGAAAAAAAATGCGAGACGAGGTGCCAGGCTGTCTGCCGGGGTTCAATATTTTCCTGGCCGCAAACCGGGCAATATCTTTGCGGTACCGGAGAACCGCAATTAAGACAAATTTTTTCCGCGCGGACCTTACCGTGTGACAATGCTGAAATTTAATTAAAAATAAAGATATTCGATTATAATTAAGACGGTCTTTTCCCGTTTACCCCATGTCGCTAACTAATGGATATGATATGTAGCAGGTATTTGCAGGTTTTATTTATCGTGCTTTCAGCGGTCCCTGTCCGTTCACAGTATTATTATAAGGATATTCTTGATACCCGCCAGACCCAGCTTACCTGGAAATCCTATTTCGCAAATAAAGTTGGAAAGGTAGTAATCCTAAGCACGGAAAGGAACGGAGAGCCGACGCCGGGTTTCGAGTGCACGCAGACCGTTTCTCCCGATTACCGCAGCATTCAGACTTTTACCAGATCGGCCGACGTGCAACCATCCGTCCTCTTTTCTTTTTATGATGCAAACGGAAGATTAATAAAGACAGAAGACACGAGTGACACCTATAAAAGCACTACTCTTTACAATTACAATGCTGAAGGAGAAATCGATACCATCATCAATACATCATTGGAAACGGACAACAAGTTGATGACAAACGAAAAACATATCTGGACCTATAAGAACGGGAAGGCCGTGCTCATGTTAAAAATTAAGAATGGGTCAGATACGACCGTGGTGAATTTCACAGCAGATGAAAAGGGAAATATTATTGAAGAAAGACCGGTTCACCAAAAAGAAAACCTGCCTGCGGTTTATTATTATTACGACAACGATCAAAGACTCACAGATATTGTGCGGTATAATGAAAAAGCGCAGAGATTATTACCGGACTATATTTTTGATTACGGACCCGCGGGCATTGCATCCATGATTTTTGTTCCAGCGGGATCAGACGATTATGAACGGTGGATATACGAATATGATAGTCGCGGGTTGAAGTCGGCCGAGACCTGTTTCAACAAAAGAAAGGAGATCATGGCAAAGATTATCTACCAGTATAATTCTCAATAGATTGCCGAAGTCTATATCATTTAATTATTAAGCGTACTTCTACGCATCACTTTAATTATTACTCGTATTTCTACGCAAATCCGCTCCTGACCTGCATTTCAGGCCATAAGCGTTTTATTCACATTTATTACAGATTTATATTTTTGGCTGGAATTTTGATCAAAGAAAATTCCCCCGCACTTCCCGATTAGCCTGAGAAAAATAATCGTTGACTTTCCAATATAATACCAAAAACGACTGACTTTGGCAGGAAATTTGTTTCTCAAAACTGACTTTTGCTGTATCTGTAACTTTGAAAAATCCATAAATCCAAGTCTATGAAAGGCATTCTACCCTTTTGCGGGAGATTTCTGTCTCCACGCTCCATTTTACTTTCCGCTTTTCTTTTGTTGTTTAGTGTTTCTGTGGTCAGGGCGAAAACCGTTGTGATTGGTACAGGGTTTGGCTTTGTTTCAGTAACGAATATGAACGGTCTTAATCCTGGAGATGTACTGGCTATTCAGGCAGGTCAATATACCGGTGGCTCCTTTCAAAATCTGAATGGCATTACAATCACCAATAATGGTGGAACTGTTATTTTCGGAGGCCAGGTTTCCCTCAATTCATTAGTGGGATGTACTTTTTCCGGATTTCAATTTAATAATATGACCGGCATTGCGATCCGGTGGGACGGAAACTTCAGGCGTTGCGTCGAAAAAAACATTTCCTTCTACAATGTAAACGGATCTGCCAATGATGCGGCAGATAATAACTTATATAACGGAGATACTACTTCCCTGAAATTTTACCAGGTTACATTCGACAGCCTCACACTTTTCAAAACAGGATTGCTTTTGCAGGGAAGCTGGGGTGATGTGCAGGTGCCGGTTTGTTTTATGGACAGCGTTATTTTTTCACGTATCAAGATCGACAGTACCACGAGCAACGGAACGGAGGTGCGGGGTACAATATTCCGGACGAATGCGCATGACTGGAGAGTAACTTACAATGGCATCAACACCGTATTGGGAGATGTGGGTATTTTTTATATGATCGGCAATGGTTATTTTCACAATATCTACAGAACGGGCGGGCGTGGATATATCATGAGGATTTGGAACTGCGGTCTTGGATCCACAGGCAAAACATATTTCTACAATAATATTGACCTGAACAGTACAGTTTACGGGACCATCGATACGCGTGTGGAAGCGGGTGAGATCAGCACCTATACCACAGGCGGTAATTGTTATGTATATAACAATACGTCCGGAAATAAAAGTGATAATATTGGCTACTGGGCATCGGTTGCTGTGATCGGGCAGTATCCGACTCCCTGGATCTGTGAGGTAAAAAATAATCTCGCCTTCAACCTCCTTACCCGTGGCAAACCACCAGTCGCCATGGACCAGTCCAGTCAAACCTGGGTTCCTGATTCATCCAACAATATGTATTTCCCCAACCCCAATGGCGTGGTAGATCCGGTAACAGGTATTCCGGTTGCCAGCAGTCCTGTGCTGGGTAAAGGAGTTACCGTATCATGGATAACAGATGACTATTATCACAATGCAAGGATCGGTGCCTATGATATCGGCGCTGTTCAACATGGGGGTACTATAATTCCGCCGCCCAATCAGCCTCCGGTAGCGGTGGCAAATCCTAAAATAACCATCACGCTGCCTGTGAACACTGCTAATCTGGATGGTTCAAATTCCTATGATCCGGATAATGGTATTGCCAGTTATCTCTGGGTACTTAGTTCAGGAACAGGAGGAACCATTACCGCGCCAAATGCATCAACGACAACTGTAACCGGACTTACTCAGGGAACCTATATTTATAAACTAACCGTAACAGATAATAGCAATGCAACGGCGTCTGCTTTCGATACCGTTGTCGTGAATCCTGCCGCGAACCTTCCGCCCATAGCAAATGCAGGGGCAGGACAAACCATTACCCTTCCAACAAATTCAGTAACAGTGGATGGAAGTGCGTCAAAAGATCAGGACGGAAGCATTACGGCATATGCCTGGAGTCAGACCTCAGGTCCTTCCGCAGCCACCATTGCTTCTCCTGCAACTGTGTCTACTGGCATCTCAGGACTGCAGCAGGGCATTTATGTATTCGCTCTGAAGGTTACCGACAATTCGGGAGCAACAGCTTCTGATACCCTTACAGTCACGGTAAATGCAGCGGCGAATTTGCCTCCTGTTGCCAATGCGGGTAGCAGCAAATCCATCACCCTTCCGGTGAATAGCGTTACGCTGGATGGATCACTTTCATCAGATCCGGATGGAACAATTTCCTCCTATAGCTGGACTCAGGTTGCCGGCCCTTCTGCGTCCACGCTTACAGGTGCCACTGCATCTGTTGCGACTGCAGGCAATCTTGTTGCGGGACAGTATACTTTTCAACTTACCGTAACGGATAATAAGGGAGCAACCTCAAGTGCACAAGTAAAAATTACCGTTTCCGCGGCCGGTCCGCAGCCACCTGTTGCCAATGCAGGAGCGAATCAGACCATTACCCTGCCAACAAATACGGTAACGATCGACGGCAGCGGTTCAAGCGCTTCCTCAGGAAGTATTGTCAGTTATGTGTGGGCTGAAAGCTCAGGACCTTCAGCTGTTTCCCTTACCAACACGGCACAGGATGTATTGAATAATCTGCAGGCCGGCAAATATATTTTCCTTTTGACAGTAACGGACAATACCGGGGGTACTGCTTCAGATTCCGTGATCATCACAGTGAATGCAGCCGCAAACATAGCGCCCGTTGCAAACGCCGGATTAAGCTTCACCATCACGTTGCCGACCAATTCAGCAACGCTGGATGGATCAAAATCCTATGATCCGGATGGCACTATCAGCACGTACGCATGGACAGAGGTTTCCGGGCCGAACAGTCCAGGCGAGACTGGTGCAAATACGGCTTCACTGAACCTGAGCGGACTAATCTTCGGCCAGTATACTTATAAGTTAACCGTTACAGACAATAGCGGCGCCAGTTCCAATGGCCTGGTAAAAATTACTGTTGTTAACGCGCCGAATATTCCGCCAGTTGCCAATGCAGGCGCCGATCAAACAATTACCGCCCCGGCAAATTCTGTCAACCTGGATGGATCCGGTTCATCAGATCCCGACGGTACCATCAGCGCTTACAGCTGGGTCAAGGTTTCAGGTCCGGGAACAATCACCATCAGCAACTCCAATACCGCGACGCCTTCCGTTATCGGATTGCAACCGGGAACCTATGTATTTGAACTTACGGTGACAGATAATAATGGCGCTACGGCTACTGATCAGATGACCGTTACGGTTAACCCGCAACCCATTGTGCCTAACCAGGCGCCGGTAGCCAACGCAGGAAGTAATCTCACCATCACGGCTCCGGCAAATAGCATCTCGCTCAATGGTAATAGTTCTTTTGATCCGGACGGATCAATCACAGGTTATAGCTGGAGACAGGTATCAGGACCTTCAATCTCTGTTATAAGCGGAGCAAACACGGCTACTCCAGGCGTATCACAGTTGGTTGTTGGCCAGTATGTGTTCGAACTTACTGTGACCGACAATGATGGCGCAACAGCCAAGGACCAGGTGACAGTAACCGTTAATCCGGCTGTTTCCAAAGTTGACCAATCGCCGGTTGCAAATGCAGGACCGGATGCAACCATAACCTTGCCTGTGAATACTTACGTGCTCGATGCCTCGCTTTCTAATGACCCCGATGGAACGATCTCGTCTTATCAATGGCAGGAGGTTAACGGACCAACAAATGTCACAAGCTCCCCAATGGATAATTCAAAGGTTACGGTCGCTGGTCTTGAGGTTGGAACCTATGAGTTTCAGGTAACTGTTACCGATAACCAGGGAATCACCGCAACAGCCATGATGACCATCACTGTTGATAAGGGATCCGCTCTTGAAGATCAATTGCTGATCTATCCAAATCCTGCACACGATGTAGTTAACGGAAGAATTACCAGTACCGTTACGGGAACAACAAAGATCAATGTGTATGATATGAATGGAAGAACTGTACTGATTGACCAGGTTGAAAAAACATCAGAAGTTGTTACCCGGACCTTTACAATAAATCAGCTTGCTGCAGGGATGTACACGATCCAAATCAATATCGCCAACAGAAAAACCATGGTAAGCAAGTTCATTAAGAATTAAACAGAATACGGTTAGTTTGGATATACAAAATGACCCGTTAAGGCGGGTCATTTTTGTTTGTTGTAAGACCTTATCTAATGCATGCCTCCCATGGAAGCTTTTTGTTTGCCGCCTTTTACAAGCAATATGAATGGCACGCAAATGACAAAGATCACCCCCAGGTATAAAAATACATCCATATAAGTTTGCACATTGGCCTGGGCGGTTACAGAATAATCCAGCGCCTTGTAAGCAGATTTAAGTGCCAGATCAGACTGCATGCCTTTTGCCATGAATCCGTGCTGTAAAATATTCAGGCGGTTTTGAACATTCGGATCATTTATGCTTAGTTTGCTTACCAGATTACTACGGTGTGCCATATTCTGCCGGGCCATGAACGTGGTTATGATAGCAACTCCGAAAGAACCTCCAACCTGCCGCATCATCCCGGTAAAGGATACACCCTGACCGATCTCTGCACCTTTCAAAGTACTCAGCGATAGGGTTGTGATTGGAATAAACAACATCGCCATACCCGCGCCCCTGACCACCAGCATCCAGAAAAAAGCTTCTGAGCCGGTATCGTTAGTGAGGATCTTATAACCCCAGAAACAAAATATGGCAAAGAAAAGCATGCCGATGGCTACCAGGGGTTGCTGCGGTACTCCTTTCTGCAGGATCTGACCGATTACAGGCATCATAAATGCTGTTGATACAGAAGACGCCACCATTAACATGCCCGACTGCTCGGCTGTCCATCCCAGGGTACTTTGGGTGTAAATCGGAATGACAAAAGTGGATCCGTATAATCCGAAACCCAATATGAATGTCAGCACCGTGCCAATGCGCAGGTTGCCGTTTTTCAAAACCCGGAAATTCACAATGGGGTTTCGAAAAATGGTTTCCCTCCATACAAAAAAGAACCCACCCAGCACTGTCAGGCAACTGAACAGGACAATGAATTTGTCAGCGAACCAATCGTCATCCTGACCTTTCTCAAGTACATATTGCAAAGAACCTACTGATAACGCAAGCAGGAAAATACCAACCCAGTCAATATCAGCCAATGCACTTTTTTCGCCATAATTCGGATTGCGTATGAACTGGAGCGTAAGCAGGGTGGCAATTACACCAATCGGAATATTGATATAAAAAATATAAGGCCATGAGAAATGATCCACTATATATCCTCCCAGCGGAGGTCCCAGTGTAGGACCAACAATCACGCCCAGTCCATAAATTGCTTGTGCCATACCCCGTTTTTCCTGTGGATAAACTTCGGTGATAATCGTTTGCGAAGTAGCAAGCAGGGCTCCCCCGCCCAGGCCCTGCATAAACCTGAAAAATACCAGTTCCCAGATGCCATTGGCATTTCCGCACAAAAAGGAACAAACGGTAAAGATCATGATGGAAGCCGCAAAATAGACCCGTCTTCCAAACTGATTCGAAAGCCAGCTGGTCATGGGGATGATAATTACATTTCCGATTGCATAAGCTGTAATTACCCAGGCTATTTCCGTAAGTGTGGCCCCCAGGTTGCCACGCATATCATTCAGGGCAACATTTACGATGGTCGCATCAATGATTTCCAGTAAGGCACAAGTGATGGCGGTCAGCGTAATGATCACCCGCCTTGATCCGTATTCAACCAGAGAATCCCGCCGGAGTTCCATAGATTTCAATTTCAGAATAAAAATTATTTACCGTCAATGTGAACGTCCACTTCCACATTCATTCCAGCTTTCAGCCTGCTCAGCAGCGAATCATCGGGATTGTCAAAATCAACTTTTATGGGCAGACGCTGGACGACCTTTACGAAGTTGCCACTGGCATTATCCGGAGGCAAAAGGGCAAAACGCGCACCCGTAGCCGGGGAGAAAGAAGATACCTTGCCCTCGAATTCATGACCGGGCAGCGCATCCGCGTCTACGATCACGGTCTGACCAATCCTGATCTTATTATATTGTGTTTCTTTAAAATTCGCCACGACCCATAAGCGCTGATCGAGTACAATACTAAAAGTGGATTGGCCGGCATTAAGATATTGACCCACCTGCACATTCACTTTCGAAACGAGCCCGTCTGCCGGCGCGGTAATAACGCAATAGGTCAGGTTCAGCCTGGCATCATCCACGTCTACCTGCCTTTGCTTGATCATGGCACTTGCAACGCTGATCTGTGAAGATGTAGCCTTGCTTTGGCTGGATACGGCATTGGTCTGACTGGAAGCCTGCTTTTTTTGTTCCTCCAGAATCTGCAATTGTTTTTCAGCGGATTCCTTTGCGGCCTGCTTGTCTTCAAACTGCTGCTGAGTCACAGAATGATCTTTAATCAGATTGGAATACCGGTTATATTCCTGGGTTGTCTGCCACAGATTCACTTTTGCCTTTTCAATCTGGGCATCCACCTCAAGCACGGCGACTTGTGAAGTGCCGATATTTGAACGTGCTGCAACAGTTGAAGCCTTGGCGGAAAGAAGATTGCTTTCAGCAGTTGCCAGTGCAGCCTGTGCCTGCTCCAGCTTGATTCGCAGATCGCGGTCATCCAGGATTAACAGTGTATCTCCTTGTTTGACTTTTTGATTATCTGTGACCCTCACTTCCTTTACGTATCCTGAAACACGCGGAATGATCGGACTGATATTGGCCTCTACCTGCGCATCATCGGTTTCCATATGATGCTTGCCGTGGTTCCACTTGCTTATTCCGAACGATGCGCCGGCAAGCACCAGTAGAATGAGGATGATGAGAAATACCTTACTCCTTTTCTGCGGTTGGGATTGATCGCCATTTTGTTTTTCAGTTGCCATAGAAACTTTTCAATTAGTGAGTATATTTATTTAGTAGTATCAAGGGAATTGGTTAGCACGCCTGCTTTTTCCAACAGCGTGTTATAGGCTACGATTGCATCCGCTCTTGCCAGTTCCAGGTTGATCCTGGATTGCAATAAAGAAACATTCGCATCCAGCAAATCAGTGACAGTTACCAGGCTATTGTCGTATTTATTCTTTGTTATTTTATAATTTTCTGTTGCCTGCTCGATTGCGAGACGGCTGACTTCCATTTTCTTCGTGGCGGATATATATTGCTCGTATGCCTGATTGATCTCCAGCTTTACCTGATCATCCAGGTATTCTTCATTTGCTTCCACCTCAGCAAGCCTGGCTTTTGCCTGGTCAACTTTTGCATTCGTCTTCCACAAAGAAGAAAGACTGTATGAAACGCCAATCCCGTAAGTAACGGCATTCGTGATGGTAATTAGATTGGGAATATCGGCAGCAATGTATCCACCTGTTAAAGCAAGGCTGGGATAATAATCGCTCTTTGCCTCCTGGATGCCCACAGCTGAAGCCTTTCTCCTGTATCCCTGCGCCAGAACATCCTTGCGGCTTCGGATCGCCAGCTGCTCATAATCCTCAATTGCATTAAGTGGTCCTGGCTGGGCCAGGCTATTGGAATCAGGAACAAGTTGTTCATGTTCCGGAAGACCGAGTAATAAATTCATGTTGACATCGGCCACCCGGAAATTACTTTCCGCATCCACCAGATTTAATTCAATCGTTGAGGTTTGAAGGGCAGCTTTTAATTCATCGTTTCTTGCCAGCAACCCATTCTTCTCCAGGTTACTGAAATCCGAATCGCGGGATCTTGACTGCTCAAGGTCTTCCCTGATCAACCGCAGGTTTGCATTGGCCTTGTACAGGTTGCTGAAGGCCCCGATGATATTAAGGATCACAGCCTCTTTATTATTGTCTGCATCCAATGTTGCCGCCTTCTCTAAAAATTCCGCAGACCGGATTCCGTATTGGATGCGGAGCCCGGAGTACAATGGAAGCGATAGGTTGGCGATCCCATAAGCGGCCTGATCCACTTTAATATTATTGGCATTGCCGGAGCTGCCGCCCGACCCGCCATTATTGCTATTGATCTTTATTTTAAGATCAATATTTGGCTGCGTTACTCTCAGATAGGAGCCGCTGACCTTGAAATCAGGCAGCTTTTTTTGTTTGGCTTCCGTAAGCGCAGCAGTTGCCTGATCAATCCTTGCCCTGGCTGCCTTCAACTGCTTACTATTCCTGACGCCAAGGTCTATTGCTTCTTTCAGGGTAATATTCCGCACACTGTCCTGACCCATTCCCCTGAGGGATGATATCAGCAGACATGAGAAAACCAACCGTGAAAAATTTGTTCTAAGATTCATTTGTTAGTATTGCTTTGAAAATAATTTTGATATGCGCGGACAATCTCTTCTTAATTACTTTTTCAAATTCTTCTTCCGATAATGATTCAAGGTTGTGATACGATCTGTAAAACTCAAGGTTAACCAAAATATGGGTGATCGTGCCAATCAGCGTATTCATCATCATAGGTATATCCACCTGTTTTTTAAAGAGTCCCTTCTTCTGGCCATGGCGGATGAGATCACTGATCCAGGATGAATTTCGGTTCTTCATTTTGGCCAACAGTTCCACGATAACCGGATTCTGATTGATCACTTCCTCGCAGAGCAGGATGCGATGAAATTTTTTCCGCTGCATGATCTTGTCAATGTATTCGTCCACCAGGCGATACACTTTCTGAAACGCATCCAGTCGCTCATCTTTCAGCAATAAATCCACTTGCTCCCTGATATTCAAGCTCCTCTGCTCGAAAATCGCCTCCATTAGTTTTTCTTTTGAACCAAAATAATAAGAGATCATTGCAGTATTGATGCCAGCCTCCTCGGCAATATCCCGCACTGAAGTGCCCTCGAATCCCTTCCTGGAAAATAATTGCTCCGCCGTGTCCATCAGTTGCTGCTGTTTTATGGAATATTCGGGTTTCATGGGCACAAAATTAATTAAACGTTTGTTTAATTTAGTTTTTTTGAAAAATAATTTTGCAAAATCTGCCCACTGCTAAAAAAACATTTTTATAACATTGATAACGATTACATTCGCACATAATAAATAATGCTAATATGAAATTTTCTTCTCTTTTATTTTCCGGAGTTTTTTTGATGTTTTTTTCATGTCAGCAGTCTGCAGATTCCGATAAAATGGCCAAAACCGATCCGATCGATTTCTCCGCAATGGATACTTCGGTGCACCCCCAGAACAACTTCTTTTTATATGCGAATGGAACATGGCTGAAGAATACCATGATCCCTGCCTCCCAATTCTCCTGGGGCAGCTTTTCGACCCTGCAGGATAGTTCAATAGTACGTTTGCATAAAATACTGGATTCTGTATCAAAACTTTCAGGTGCTGCTCCTGGATCTATATTCCAGCAAACCGGTGATCTTTATCTCAGCGCCATGGATTCCGACGGTATAGAAAAAAGGGGCTATAACCCGGTTAAGCCTGAACTGGATGCCATTGAACGGGTAAAAAATTATAAAGATCTGATGAATTTGGTCTCAGCGGCTTATGCTGTGAATCATGCCCCTTTCTTTTCATTTACCGTTAGTGCCGACGACAGAAACAGCACAATCAATATTGCACATTTTGACCAGGGCGGACTTGGTTTGCCCAGCAGGGATTATTATTTCAAGAATGATTCGGCAACAGAAAAGATCAGAAATGCATACCTAGCCTATACTACCAGGATCTTCACCCTGATTGGGAATCAGCCGGCAGAAGCAGTAAAAAGGGCAAACTCGGTGATGCAGCTGGAAACGGCGCTGGCAAAGGTTTCCAAGACTCCGGTGGCGCTCCGTGATCCCATTGCCAATTACCATAAAGAATCGGTAAATTCAATAAACAAAGCCTTTCACGGATTTAAGGATTTCCTGGAAAAGCTCGGAGTGCCTTCGGATTCTATTTTGATGGGACAACCAGCGTTCTTCCGGGGGCTATATTCCATTTTTCAGAAAACACCCATACAGACACTCAAAAATTATCTGAGCTTTCATGTACTGAATGACGATGCAGACTACCTCTCCCATGATTTCGTAAACGCAAAATTCGACTATACCAGGTTGCTGACCGGACAATCACAAATGAAGGAAAGGTGGAAAAGAATGACTTCTATGGTCGACAGTCAGCTCGGCGATGCCCTCGGCCAGTTATACGTGCAAAAATATTTCCCTCCGGAATCGAGGCAAAAAATTAATGAACTGATAGATAATATTCTTTCCACGTATGCTGAAAGGTTGCAACAGCTCAGCTGGATGAGTGATTCCACGAGGCAAAAAGCCGTGCAGAAACTGCATGCTATCGTTAAAAAAGTAGGTTACCCTGATAAGTGGAAGGACTATTCTTCTATCCATATTACCCGGGATGACATCATAGCTAACCTTAAGGCAACTGCCAACTACAGCTACAAAAGAGCCATCAACAAGATCGGAAAACCGGTTGACCGGTCTGAATGGGATATGACACCGCCCACGATCAATGCATATTATGAACCGACACAGAACAATATTAATTTTCCTGCCGGCATTCTTCAGCCTCCGTTCTATTTTGTTTCAGGCGATGACGCCGTAAATTATGGCGGCATCGGTATGGTGATCGGCCACGAAATAACCCATGGATTTGACGATCAGGGCCGTCAATATGATGCCGATGGAAATCTGAAAGAATGGTGGACACAGGAAGATGCAAAAAGATTCAAACAACGGGCGCAAAAAATCATTGATCAATACAACGGATACATTGCAGTGGACACTTTACATCTCAATGGCGAACTTACCGAAGGAGAAAATATTGCGGATAACGGCGGTATCGCCATCGCTTATGCAGCTTTCAAAAAAACTGCCCAGGGAAGCGGAGATGAAAAAATAAACGGATTTACACCGGATCAACGCTTTTTCCTTTCGCTCGCCCAGATCTGGAGGATAAAAGTCCGTCCGGAACGCGAGAGAACCCTTGCCCTAACCAACCCGCATTCTTCACCGATGTGGAGAGTAAACGGTCCTGCTTCCAACACAGCGGCTTTTTATGAAGCATTTCATGTAGAACGCTCCGATTCCATGTACAGACCGGATAGCCTGCGTGTGAAAATCTGGTGAACCGGCAGGCTGTTTCTCCCGTTGGTCATCATAGCTTGTTTTGCTTAAAACCCTTGTCCAGCAAGGGTTTTAACATTTTGATAAGAGGGTTTGCCATGATGAAACTGCACACAATATGGTTTCATTCCTGATCAAAGCAGATCTACATTTGTACCGACTGAAAACATAATAGTGTTAACCCAGCTCGCCGGAAAATTTTTTTAGCTATTTTATTTCAGTTCTAATTAAATCGTAACATTATGAAACCAGTATTCTCAAAGTTTAGTTTAAAGAAATCCGCACCGGTACTCGCAGCAGCGCTCTTGCTTTCCCTTGGGTCCGCATCTGTGCATGCAGCACCAATCATTGAAAAAATAGTCAATCCTGTTGACCAGGAAGTGTCTGTTAATTATGTTGGTGTTACAGAAAACAATTTCGTATTCCATCTGAATTTCGATAATAAATCAGGTGAAAAATTCTGGCTGATCGTAAAGAATGATGCCGGTGAAATTGTTTATCAGCAGGCTTACAAGGATGCTCATTTTTCCAAATCCATTCGTTTACCAAAGGAAGAAGGTGAAATTCATCCGACGTTCGTTATCCGTACTGCAAATGAACAGGTCGAACGCAGGTTTGTGGTTAACCGCAAGATTTCCGAAAATGTAATTGTGACCCAATTATAATACCCTCTTGAGTAGAAATAAGGCCCGCAAAATTTTGCGGGCCTTTGTTTTTGCGTCCTTTTCCCTAATAGTTATGGTAGCCATGATTAATTGTCCACATCACGAATGGATGGCCGCACATCTTCCGGGTCCCTGTGTTCATAGGTTAATTTAAATGCTTTCAGGTCAGGCAGGAATTTCCTCTCCCGAAGAAGATCATATTGATAGATTATTTGTCCCAGCTGGTATAGAAAAGGAAAGCCCACCTTGTCATATTCATATTTATCATCGTTCAGGATCTCATTTTCGTTGGCATACACAGTTGCAGTGACCATAAATTCGATCCGGTTTTTGAAGTCTGCAACGTAGGAAACATCGGTTAAACAGCCATATGCCCATCCGGCTTTATTGAAAATGCGCACCGAAGGCCTGCGTTGCTGCCGGTAAAAAAATTTTACATAACTGTCGTAGAAAATGCTGGTATCATATTTCGGATAGGGGGTTTCCGATGGGTATTGTGACAAATACCGGTACAGGAATTCGTAGTCATCCGGTTTTAGCCTGAATCTTTGTTTTTCAGGCACGGAGATGGGGAAGAGAACGGATTGTAATATTTGCTGCAAATCTTCCAATGGGATATTGTTATGCCTGGTGAAATTCATGGGCTCATTCACGAGACTGTCTTTCCCGTTTATGTACCCTTTTCCAAGCATAACCTTCCGGGAAAAATCGAAAGAATCCCGGTTATAAGCTGCCTGCTGAGTGAATATTGTTTTGCCTGCCGAATTCAGAAACCTGATCTGGTTGGTATGTCGGTTTTCTTCTTCATTCATTGGCATAAACTGCCTGACGATGCGCATTTGCAGATATCCTTTATCATGCAGGTTGCGGTTGATCTCCTGCTGCCCAACAAATTCATACATCCGGTTGTAAGCGTCATTATCGCTGATCAGAAATGCTTTCCGGATAAACTGGGCGATAGAAGGCAGGCCACTGGCCGAAGTGCTGTCTTTATAAAGGGTCTTTTGTCCGGGATAGCTGCTATCGTATTGAATGGTTGTAAATTTATCAACCCCCGCCGCATGCATCCGGTTGAGTTTTTCAAGAGAAAGAAGCGCCAGGGGCAATTTCACTGTGGAAGCCGGATAGTAATAAAGGCTGTCTCCTGCATTAAAATAGAAATTCTTAAAAGAAGGCTTGTTTTTTGAGTCCCGGTTTATCCGTGTATAAATAATTTGAACCCGGTATTTGTTTTTCTGAAGTAATACCTGGTGAAAGAGGGAATCCCCTCCGGATTCAAGTATCTTTTGTAAGAATGCATCCGTCCTGATTTGGGCCGAAACCTGCGTTTGCATTGACAACGCGAATAATAGCGGGAGTGGGAGCAATTTCATGCAGGCGAATGTACAAAAAGAACCTCCGATGCCTGAAAAAGGGAGTTCAGGATTTCCCTGCACCCCGGGTAACCAGCCAGACAATAACTCCTATCACCAGCAACACAATGATCACACCTACCCAAACGCCTGCTTTAAAAATGGCGCCTGCCACTTCACAGCCATCAAGCAGAAACATTGCGAGTATCAGGTACAAAAGCGCCAGGATCTTTTTCATATGTTGATCGTTTAGAGACAGAATATTGAAAAATCATGCCAGATGGTGACTTTGAAGCGGGGCTGGCAGTTTTACAAAAAAAGATGCAGTTGATGAAGGGAATAAAGTAGATTTGGGGTCTTATATTCAGATCATGAAACTTTTTGTTGCAGGCCTACCCTATGATTTTGATGACACCGATTTAAAGGAAATGTTTGAACTCTACGGTGAAGTAAGCTCAGCCAAAGTGGCCATTGACCGGGAAACCAGGAAAAGCAGGGGATTTGGCTTCCTGGAAATGACCGTTGCCCTGGAAGCGAAAGAAGCTATTGACGCACTTCATGGTGCACGCCTTCGGGGAGGGAAAGAATTGGTTGTTCGTGAAGCGGAAGAAAAGCCGCGCGACAGCAACAGTGGCGGCTACCGGCCCAGAAGGTGAGTATGCGAAATTCTTATAGAGAGAAAACCTTTTCCATCAGTCGCCATTTTATTCCTTTCCCCGTTCCCGGTAATATCTGCTGGTAGGCTTCCATCAAATGTTCCCATTCCTGCACTTTGGCATTGCGCAGGTCATCCGCGTTCTTTTTTTCAAACGAAAAATCCGGACCCGTTTCAATGATCATGAAAAGCCGGTTCCCGCAATGATAAATTTCCATATGCTGAATGCCTGAATCCCGGATACTTTTAATGACCTCCGGCCATACTTTGCGGTGATGGGCTTTGTAGGCTTCAATCAGGGCAGGATCATCCTTCAGATCCAGCGCGAGACAATATCTGTTTTTCGCTGCCATGTAATTATTTTGGGGAGTAAGCAATTACCTCCTGCCGGGCCGTGCCCAGGCCGTCAATACCGAGTTCAACCAAATCCCCGGGCTTAAGATAAGTGGGCGGCTTCATGCCAAGTCCCACACCCGCGGGTGTTCCGGTCGAAATAATATCGCCGGGGAGAAGGGTCATAAAATGACTGATATACGAAATTAAGAATGGGATCTTAAAAATGAGATTGGCTGTCGTGCTATCCTGCATCTGCTTCCCGTTAACCTTTAACCAAAGTTTTAGCTTATTTACATCCGGGATCTCATCGGGCGTAACCAGCCAGGGGCCGAGCGGAGCAAAGCTGTCACAGCCTTTGCCCTTATCCCAGGTGCCACTTCTCTCTATTTGAAATTCCCTCTCGCTTACGTCATTATGCAGGCAATAACCGGCAATATGATCCGCAGCATCCTTTTCCTCAACATAAGAAGCTTTTTTACTAATCACTACAGCAAGTTCCACTTCCCAATCCGTTTTTTTGGAATTTTTCGGGATGATTATTTTGTCGAAGGGCCCGCACAGTGCCGTGGTTGATTTCAGGAAGATAACGGGCTCGGTCGGTG
The DNA here is from genome assembly GCA_963705005.1 of uncultured Chitinophagaceae bacterium. Classification (GTDB taxonomy): domain Bacteria; phylum Bacteroidota; class Bacteroidia; order Chitinophagales; family Chitinophagaceae; genus Puia. The sequence continues at coordinate 295,972 of CAVPIO010000004.1, read as the reverse complement.
GTTCAGCCTTGGTTTCCCTGGCATGATCAGCATAGTTAAGCCCTATGCATACGATTTTGGATGGCCGCACAACCGGTGCAGTAAGAGGCGTTTGATCATCCAATTTTTTGAGTTTATCCCGTTTTTTATGAATGAAGGATTTCAACCGCATCAACCCGTCGCCTCCAAAAAACATTTCATCATAATCCTCAGGCCAATCTTTCAGTCTATACAATGCGCCATCGATAACGACACCTGGGAATGCCTTCCTTCCTTTTAACCACCTGATCAATTTCATATAAGCGTTTAAATAGATTTACAAACCATAAAAAGTCATTGCATTGCCTCCGAATAATTTCTCCTGCTCCAAAATGGAAAATGAAGAAAAGTAATTCTCGATTATTTCTAATACCTCTCCATAAGATGCGGCTGGTAGGCAAGCGGGCCAGTCGGATCCGAACACGATACGGTCAACACCGAAGGATTCAACTACTGCATCAAGGTAGGGTGCGAAGCTTTCTTTGTCCCAGTCATTCCAATGGGATTCGGTTACCATACCTGACAATTTGCAATATACATTATCCATGCGGGAGATATTATATAGTTGCTGTTTCCAGAAAGCAATTTCCATTTCCCTGATCGCCGGTTTGGCCAGGTGATCAATTATAAACGGCTGGTTGGGAAACGATTTGACCAGCCCGGCAGCATGCGGCAACTGATCGGAATAAATGAGCAGGTCATAGGTATAATCAAATTTGCAAAGCGCGCTGATCCCTCTTTTGAAATCAGGCCGCAGCATAAAAGAACGGTCTGCTTCATTTTGCAGAATATGCCGGAATCCGCAGATCTTGGAAGAATGCTGGTATGCTGCCAGGCGTTCAGAAACGTTTGCGGCAGTAAGATCAACCCAGCCGACGATCCCTTTGATGAATGTATTTTCAGAAGCCAGCTTTAGAAAAAAATCATTTTCCGTTTCCGACTGGTTTACCTGTATCAGCACGCAACCATCCATCTCATGTATATCGAGCAGCGGCTGAATATCGCCAGGAAGGAAATCTCTTTTCAAAACAGCCATCTCATCCGTGATCCATGAATTTCGTAAGGGATCATATTCCCAGAAGTGCACATGGGCATCGATTCTTTGCATAAGAAATCACTTGAGCATATCCAATATCCATCTGTGAAGTTAGCAAATTCCGCTGCTTCGAACCTGAAAGCTCCGGATAATTGGTGCAAAGAATAAACCATAGATAGGTAAGTGAAATTTTCGTTATTTTGACAGCGGCAATATGCTCTATTGATTTCAATTCACAGCCAGGACCCGATGCGCAATATTTTATTTATTCTCATTGGTTTTTTCAGTTTGCCCCCAACCCGTCATGATGATTGTACAGGCAAAAAAAATCCAATAAATACAACTGCTTCCCTCACGCTTAAGGGAAAGATGGATTTGGTGAATGGAGGACTGCCTGGCCGGGGGAAAATAGTCGTTTTAGATTATTATTTTAATAATGAATATAAAAAAGATGCCAGGGGGCACCTGATCCGGTATCATTATACCTGGGAGGATCAGGCAAACAGCGGATTTTCCGGGTTTGGAAATATTTTTCGCCAGTCAGGTGCCGCCATTGAATCGCTTACAACTGAGCCCACGCGCGCCTCCCTGCAGCATGCCGATGTCTATATTATCGTAGATCCGGATACGGAAAAAGAAACGGCGAGTCCTCATTTTGTTTCCCCTAAAGATGCGGATGCGATTTACGACTGGGTAAAATCCGGCGGCGTATTGTTATTGATGGGTAATGATTCCGCCAATGCAGAATTTCTTCATTTTAACCAGCTGGCCGGGCGATTTGGCATTCATTTTAACGAAGACTGCCGGAATCGTGTAACCGGAAATCGTGTTGAAATGGGCGCATTTTACCTCGATGATCACGATGCTATTTTCCGGAGAGCAAGAAAAATCTTTATAAAAGAAATGAGTACGCTCCATGTTCAGAAGCCGGCGAAAGCTTATTTCAGGCAGGGAGGAGACATTATTATGGCCATTTCCAGGGTCGGGAAAGGAACCGTATTTGCTGTAGGCGATCCCTGGTTTTACAATGAATATTTGGATAGAAAAAATCTACCGCCTGAATTTGAGAATGACCGGGCAGCAGCGGACCTGGCTGAGTGGTTGTTGAATCAATCAGGAAAAGCCGGCCATAACGCGGGATAACGGAAACAAATGCCATGATATTATCAATAAAAAATTTGGAAAAGATCAGGAATTCCGGGATTTCGGATATCCCTTTGAACCGGATTTTTGAACTACCGGAAAAAGTATTGCAATTTGGCACCGGCGTTTTATTGCGGGCACTCCCGGATTATTTCATAGATAAGGCAAATAAACTGGGGATTTTTAATGGGCGTGTGGTCGTTATAAAATCAACAAGCCAGGGCGACAGCAGCGCATTCCCGAAGCAGGATAATTTGTATACGCTTTGTATAAAGGGCCTGGAGAAGGATGAAACGATTAACAAGATGGTCATCAATGCCTCTATCAGTCGCGTTTTGTCGGCTCAACAGCAGTGGAATGAAGTGCTGGCGTGCGCAGCGAATCCGGAATTGCAAATTATTATTTCCAATACCACGGAAGCCGGACTCGTTCTAGCTGATGACGACCCCCGCTCTCCCGTTCCGCACTCTTTTCCCGGTAAATTGCTGGCATTCCTGCAGGAACGTTATCGCTGCTTTAACGCAAGCTCCGAGGCCGGGATGGTCATTATTCCCACGGAGCTCATACCGGATAATGGTCAACTACTGAAAGAAATCCTGGTCACAAAAAGCAAAAATCTTAAGCTGGATAAAAATTTTATTCACTGGCTGGAAACCGCAAATACATTCTGCAGCTCGCTGGTGGATTGCATTGTTCCCGGAAGCCTGCCGGAATCCGAGAAAAAAGAAATGAGCAGTAAACTTGGTTACACTGACGACCTGATGATCATGTCGGAAGTCTACCGTTTATGGGCCATAGAATCTGCATCGGAAGATGTGAGAGAAATATTATCCTTCGCCGAAGCAGATAAACGGATTATTATAAGCGGGGATATCAGTAAGTTCCGCGAGCTCAAACTGAGACTGCTAAATGGCTCACATACTTTTTGCTGCGGACTGGCCGTTTGGGCAGGTTTTCAGTTTGTAAAACAGGCAATGGAAAATGAGGGTTTTGCCGAATTTGATACAGGCCTCCTGCTGGAGGAAATCATACCTTCCATTCAATCCGAAACAATCAAGGCAAATGAAGCGCGTGCGTTCGCGATGGCCGTGATGGACCGGTTCAGGAATCCATATATGCAGCACCGCTGGCTGAGCATTTGCCTGCAGTATACCTCCAAAATGAAGACAAGGAATGTTCAAACCATTCAAAGGCATTACGAAAAAAAAGACAGCCCTCCCCGGTTAATGGCCGCGGGATTCGCGGCCTGGCTTTTGTTTATGAGATCTGAAAGAAAGAGCGAAAACAGATTTGCAGGCAACCTGCACGGAACCGAGTATATCCTTCAGGATGATTTTGCTGAAAAATACAGTGCTCTTTGGGCCCGGGCGGGAGGCAATATACAATTACTTGTAAATACCGTTCTGGAAGATACCAGCTTCTGGGGAATCAACCTGGCGGCCTTGCCGGGTTTTGCAGAAGCTGTCATTTCCAGCATGAAGCTCTTAATGGAATCTGACCCGCCTGCTTTCTTTAAAAAGATAACTTCTTCTTAGTTATCAGGGAGTATGATTGAGACATGAAATAAAAAGGGCCGCCGGGCAACGCTTTTACCTCAAACGGCATTCCTATCTTTAGAAGGATCAATACCAAAAGATTAATGGAAATAGCCGAACTGGTCAGAGAGGCAAAACAAGGCAGTGCCGCAGCACAGAAGCTTCTTTTTGACCTGATGGCAGACAGAATGCTTATGGTATGCCGGCGTTATGTGAAGATCAGGGAAAATGCCGAGGAAATATTGCTGGATGGTTTTTACAAGCTATTCAAAGGCCTGGATAATTTTCATTATGAAGGAGACGGAGCATTTTACGCCTGGTCGAAAAAAATCATGGTCAATGAATGCCTGATGTTCCTCCGAAAAAGGAACGCATTCACCCTGATCACGGAATCCGCTGCAGAAGAAATTCCCCTGAACGAAGAAGTGCTCGCTCAACTATCTGCTTCAGAAATTTTTGCCCTGATTGTACAGCTTCCGGTGGGCTACAGAACAGTTTTTAATCTTTACGTAATTGAAGGAATGAATCACAGGGAAGTGGCCTCCTTGTTGAATATTTCGGAAGGGACATCCAAATCGCAATTGAGTAAGGCCAGATCCCTTTTACAAAAAATGTTACTTCAAAATGGAACCGATTATGCCAGAAGAAAAACACGCTGAAAGCTCAGGCCTGAAGAATAAGCTGGAAGAGCTTTCCACTCTTCCCGGAGAGAGCCCAATGGATAAAAACCTGGCCTGGGACAAACTGCATTTGCTTCTGCACAAAAGCCAAAACCGAAATATAAAGATTTGGTACTGGGCTGCTGCAGCCTGCCTCGTGATATCCTTAATTATGGCCAGCATCCTGGAAACTAACAAAACCGGGAATCCGGTTAATTCTCATGCTGCAAATGCAGTTACGCAGCACCGGACAAATCCGGAACAACTGGCCAAAAAACAAAATCCAATTTTACGGGATGAAACCGTTTCAAATAACGAGAAGGGCATTCAGAAAATAATTGAAAAGAAACAAGGCAGATCTGTTATAGCCATTCAGTCTGAAAAGAACAACCATTCAATCGTTCGCAGCAACATTTCCTTATGGACGGCAAAACCAGAATCTGCACAAGTCCTAATGGTCAGTCATGTGCCAACCCCCCCCCTTCCTCAGGCGGGTGCTGCCATATCTCTTCACGATCCGGCAACAACAAAAACGAATCCATTTATCGCAAAAGGGAAACTTCGGGTAGTGCATGTGAATGAACTGGATGAGCCGCCCCCAGAAGACCATAAATGGGTCAGGAATTCCGGCAGACTTTCGCTGCAACTACAATTGATTGGTCAGAACATTCCGCAAAATAACTACATGGAATCCGGTCATTCAGAAAATGGAATCTTAAAAATCAGCCTTCCTTCTTCAAACTAAGTAATATGAAAAAGATCCTGTTCATGCTGATGCTCTCAGGGAGCATCAAGGGCTCGCTTTTTGCCCAGGAAAAGACGCCCATCAGCGGCGCAGACAAAAAATTTGAGCTTTCATCCGATAAGTTCAGCCGCCGTTTCCTTATAGATCTGGGGAAAGGAAATAAACTTCAGATAGAATTGAAAGAGATGTCCGATCTCGACCGGCTGAAAAATATGGATTCTCTCCTGCGTGTATTCTTGCAGGATATAGCATATCTCCGAGATTCCCTTTCTGATGAAATAACCTCCAAAAGAATCGATTACCTGATGGATTCTTCTGGAAGAAAGGAGATCCGGTTCCAGCAGTCTAAACCAAAAGGTTCTATTTTCCTATTGAATAAGGGCGACCTGGCAGCCTTAAAATTGGAACAGGATACAGTAAATTTTATAGGAGCGGTTCACTTTCAGGCCAAGGTTACCCTGAGGAAACCTTTTCCTGATATCCGATATTACCAGGTTAGCTTTTTTGTTAATCAACTCGATGAATTGCCTTCTATTCTCGCCTCCGGCCTGAATGATAAAATACTCAGTCTGCAGAATAATGTGAATTCCGGGTGGCAGCGGGAAAAAACCGGCATGATGCATCTGCAAAGAGATCCTGGGATATCTGCAAAGTTGCCAAAAGGATATTTTGAAGGTCATGGTGACTTCATAAAAACGGTTATTTCCGTCAATGTTCAGAATTATAAAAACTATTTTGTTCCCTCATTCAGTCTTGGAGCCACCTTAACCATCAGCAACGCTGTATTCAAATATGATATAGGTCTCCTATGGGAACCGCAGTTCCTTTTCCAGAATACCCAGGGCACGCTGAAAACATTCCGCAATGATTTCCTAACGCTGACCTGGGGGCAGGGATTTGTCCGTGATCACGACCCCAGGAAGGAATCCACCCTGCTGACCGTATTTTCTATTGGTTACCTGATCAGGAGGGAGGGTGAATATTTCGACAACCATACCATCCGTTTGGGAGCCGGAAGTATATCATTATTCGAAGGCAAAACAAAAATTGAACCGGCTATTTTCTTCCATGATTTTTTCAGGCAGGTAACGCCGGGACTGAGATGGATTCAGGGATTCTAGGAATACCGGTTGAACCAGAAGCCATTTGAAACCGGCCCTTTTCAAGTAAACCGGTTTCAAATGACTTTTCATATCGTGCAGGTGTTTCTCTACCTGTACAATGTTCCGGTTACATAAAAAATTGTTCCAAAGCAATTTTACCATCCTTGACCTGGTAAACACAAATTTCTGTCATGTTTGAACGACCCCGGCCTTTCATGGTAACATCCATATCCAGCTTCATGGCAATGGCATTGCCGGCAACAATAGGATCGGAAATCTTGATACCATGTACATCTTCAACCATTTCTTCAAACTTATGTCCTTTCTTGATAATGGCCTGCAGACCCCTGGTTTCTTTTTCAAATCCCGCGGAAGCCTCAGGCTCAATGCTGATTGCATTTTGCGAAAACAATTCTTTCTGGGCATCTTCATACTTTCCTTCAGAACAAAGGGAGTGTAGGCGCCCTGCAATTTGCTTTGTTGTCATTACTGCTTCTTTTGTTGTCATAACTCATGTTTTAAAATTAAAAAATAGTCCTTTTCAGGTATTCTATTGCTGCGGCAAATATCGAACCAGTTGGCAAATCCTGACCAAGCCGGGAAAATCCCATGCCACCCCGTGGTGCTCCGCTGACCTGATTCCTGTTAAATTCCCGGTTCCCCCTCCGTTTGGAGTTGCCGGCCGGGCCTTGACGAGAGCTGCCATAAAACATGGGGCGCCGGCTAAAAGAATTAACATTTTCATAAACTCCGTTTTAAAATGAAGAAACTGCTGGTAGGAAGTATCGGTCTATTCCTTATACTTGCACTCACTATGTATGCCAGCAAGAAAATAAATTGGTATGGCGCGGACCTGTCAACTCTAAATACATAAAATCAGATCTTTATCTGAAAAGAACCATTAAAAACCGGGTCAGGTTTTTTATCCGGCTATTCAACTATTTAAAATGAAACAAAAAACAGGGAGATCGTTTATAACTGCATTTTCGGGTCTGCGCTATTTCTTTCTTCACGAAAGGAACGGAAGAATTCAGTCCATCATTTGTGCCTGCACCCTGATACTGTCTGTTTTCTTTAATATCTCTTCCCTGAAATGGATGGCTGTTTTATTGTGCAGCGGATCCGTGCTCTGTTTGGAAATGCTCAATAGTGCTCTGGAAAAATTGGCTGATATCGTGGAGCCGGCATTTCATCCGCAAATTAAAATCGTAAAAGACGTTGCCGCCGGAGCTGTTCTTCTGGCTTCGATAATGAGTGCCATTATCGGCACGATTATTTTCTTACCTGAAATATTAGCTTGCTGATATTCAGTTGCATGCTGGGAATTATCTATTCGATGGTGAAGCAAATGCAACAAAAGAATACCGCTAACTGGTAAGCAGGAAAAACAATTCACTCAAAAGCCCATTGTTTTATAATTTCGCGCAGCATGGACTCCATGAATGAAAAGCTGGGCGCATTATCCGGGCAATTGGCAGGCGAACTCTATACGGATGACCGTATGAGGATCCTTTACGCTACCGACGCGTCTGCCTACCGGGAGATGCCCCTGGCCGTGGCCATTCCAAAATCAAAGGATGACCTCCGGATACTGATTGATTTTGCAAGGGAAAATCAAACTTCTCTCGTACCAAGAACTGCAGGCACCTCGTTGGCAGGCCAGGTTGTCGGTAATGGAATCATCGTGGACGTTTCCAAAAACTTCAACCAGATCCTTGAGCTGAATACTGCAGAGCATTGGGTGAGGGTGCAGCCAGGGGTGATCCGGGATGAACTGAATATGTTCCTGAAGCCTCATGGTTTGTTTTTTGGGCCGGAAACTTCCACAGCCAACCGCGCGATGATCGGAGGCATGGTAGGAAATAATTCCTGCGGTTCCAATTCTGTCGTCTACGGAAGCACAAGGGAACACCTGCTTGCGGTGAGCGTCCTGCTCAGCGACGGCTCCGAAACCGTATTCACATCGGTAGGCATTGATGAATTTCACCTGAAGTGCGAGCGCCAGGATCTGGAGGGAAGTATTTACAGGACCGTAAGATCCATGCTGGGCAATACTGGTAACCAGACTGAAATAGAGAATCAGTTTCCGAAGAAAAGTGTAGAAAGAAGGAATACCGGATATGCGCTGGACCTGCTGATGAATTCAGCACCTTTTGTTGCAGGCGGGCCCGATTTTAATTTTTGCAAACTTATTGCCGGTTCAGAAGGCACACTGGCATTCATCACGGAAATAAAATTGAATATTATTCCGATCCCTCCGGGGGAAACCGGTTTGCTTTGTGTTCATTTCCATTCTGTGGACGAATCCCTGCGTGCTAACCTGATTGCGATTAAATATCACCCCAGTGCCAGTGAACTGATCGACCATTATATTCTCGAGTGCACCAAAGAAAATATCGAGCAAAGCAAGAACCGTTTCTTTGTGAAAGGCGATCCGGGCGCCATCCTCGTCATTGAATTCAAAAGGCCTGGCAGGAAAGAAATTGAAGAGATCGCAAATCAGGTGGCTGATGAAATGAAACGGGCAGGTCTGGGATACTATTTTCCTTTGTTATTTGGAGAAGACAGCAAAAAAATCTGGAGCCTGCGGAAAGCCGGACTGGGCCTGCTGGGCAATATGCCGGGAGATGAAAAGGCCGTGCCGGTTATTGAGGACACGGCAGTAGATGTGCAGGACCTCCCACAATATATTTCTGATTTTAATTTGATTCTTGAAAAATATGGTTTGCATGCCGTGCACTATGCCCATGCGGGTTCCGGCGAAATACACCTTCGTCCTATCATTAACCTGAAAACAGCAGAGGGAAATAAACTCTTCAGGACCATCGCCGAGGAAATAGCGTCCCTGGTTAAAAAATACCAGGGTTCCTTGAGTGGGGAGCACGGAGATGGAAGGCTGAGGGGAGAATTCATCAGGCAAATGGTCGGCAACAGGAATTATGAATTATTCAGAACCATTAAAAGCACCTGGGATCCTGTAAATATTTTTAACCCGGGCAAGATCGTGGATACGCCTCCGATGAATACCATGCTGCGTTATGAACCCGGGCAAAAAACACCTGAATTCAAAACCGTTTTTCGTTTCAAGGGCCAGAACGTATTACAGCATGCTGAACAATGCAATGGCACGGGCGATTGCCGCAAAACCCATCTGTCCGGCGGAACGATGTGTCCTTCCTATATGGCTACCAGGAATGAAAAAGATACAACGAGGGCAAGAGCAAATATTTTGAGGGAATTCCTCACCAATTCCAACAAGCTTAACCGCTTCGATCAAAAGGAAATAATGGATGTCATGGATCTTTGCCTAAGCTGCAAGGCCTGCAAATCAGAATGCCCTTCCAATGTTGACGTGGCCAAACTCAAGGCAGAATTTCTCCAGCAATATCATGATGCCAACGGTGTGCCCTTCCGCTCAAAGCTTATCGCGAATTTCAACCGCTCAGCCAGACTTGGATCCCTCGCCCCGGGGATCTATAATTTCATGATGACCAATCCGGCGGTCAGCAGTTTAATAAAGCGCATTTCAGGCTTTGCTTACGACCGGTCCATGCCTACCCTGCATAAATCAAGTTTGTTAAAATGGTATAAGAAAAGAAAATCGGCCACTCCGCCGAATCGCGCCGGGAGTGGTAGAAAACTGTATTTGTTTTGCGATGAATTTACCAATTACAATGACACGGAAATAGGCATCAAAGCCATACTCTTATTGGAAAAATTGGGCTACGAAGTGATTATTCCCGCACATGAAGAAAGCGGAAGGGCCTGGATGTCCAAAGGTTTGCTGAGAGAAGCAAAAAAAATAGCGAACAAAAATATAGTTGCCCTGAGTAAGCTGGTGAACACCGAATCTCCCCTGCTCGGAATTGAACCCAGTGCTATACTGGCTTTCCGGGATGAATATATTGATCTGGCAGATGATGAAAATCTCGAAGCGGCCAAAATTCTGTCGAAAAACACATTCATGATAGACGAATTCATGGCCATTGAAATAGCAAGGGGAAATATTAAAAAGGAGCTTTTCACGAAAGAAAAACGGATTATTAAATTGCATGGGCATTGCCAGCAGAAAGCATTATCCTCTATCACCCCTACCGTCAGCATGCTTTCCATTCCCGAAAATTATAAGGTGGAAACCATTCCCTCAGGCTGTTGCGGAATGGCAGGATCCTTTGGTTTTGAAAAAGAGCATTATGAGCTTTCCATGAAAATTGGCGAACTGGTCTTGTTGCCTGCCATAAGGAAAGAAGCAGAAGATGTTATCATTGCTGCGCCGGGAACAAGTTGCCGCCACCAGATTAAAGACGGAACCGGAAGGATAGCCTTGCATCCGGTTGAAATTCTTTATCATGCCCTTCTGTAGAACCGAAAAAATTATTTTAACCTGCCGTAATTGTAATCTGAACCGAAAAAGCCTGTCAGCCGGATAAAATTAAATGAGTTTAGAAACACCGGATAATGAAATTGCCTAACTTTCATTTAGTTTTTGAACCATCCTACGAATTAAAATGACTATATGTTTTACACCCAGTCATTCCGGCCCGATAATTTACTACGGAATGTAATCGACTCTTATTTGTATGTGAAGGCAGAATTGGATGGTCCCTGCACGGATTATAGTTTTCTCCCAAAAGTTAACCAGCAACTTTCTTTCAATCTCGGTCGGGAAAAAACAATTTTTGACCTGGATAATCAGGAATATGTTCCTTCAGATATACTGATCGGTCAGAATAACCGAACCTGCCGGATAAAGGTATTTAATGGTATGAACCGGCTGATTATAAATCTGAAACCTTTGGGCTGGTATAAATTATTTAAGGTACCAGCGCATCGTTTTATTAACCGGAGTACCAATTTGATTAGTTTATTGGGAAATGAAATTGTCTTATTCATTCAGCAATTAAGGGAATGCCAGGACAATAAAAAGCAAATAAAATTGCTGGATGTTTTTTTTCTTGAGCGGCTTCAGCAGCAGGGAAACTGCAAAAATCTGGAAGAAGCAGTGAGGCTGATCCACGAGGCAAAAGGAAATATAACCGTTAACCAACTGGAAAGAGAAGTATTTATTACCCGAAGAAGCCTCGAGCGTTATTTTTTGGATCAGGCTGGGTTATATCCAAAAATGTATGTGCGGATTGTACGTTTCAAGGAGACCATAAAATATCTTGAAAAAAATCAAAAGCCAAATTGGCCTTATTTCACTAATGGGCTGGGCTATTGCGATCAAAGTCATTTTATTAATGAATTTCAACATTTTGCAGGGTGCGCCCCAACACGATATTTCGAGCAGCCGCTCGGTTTTGAGATGGCCCTGAAAATCTGATAATTGTCACTTTTTTCCAATATTTTATCCAAAAGGGATTTTAGCTTACAGTCCAACCAAATCAATTTGACATGGAAAACACCAACCAGAAAAATGGAAACCCGAGAAGGGATTTTCTCGGGAAACTCGCCGCCGGAGCGGCTGCCGTTGGCATGGCCACGCTTCCGAACCCGGCAAAAGCAATGTCTCTGACAGAAACGGCCTTCAAAGATGCCGACGATCCAGAGCTATGGCTCGCCAGAATTAAAGGAAAACACAAGATTGTTTTTGATGTTACCGCTCCTCACGAGATCTTTCCCTTTGCGTGGCCAAAAGTATTTTTGATGACGAATGGCGCAGCGGCAAAGGATTGTACAGCAGTTGTGATCCTGCGGCACAGCGCCATTCCCTATGCCCTTGGAAATGATATTTGGGCTAAATATAAATTCGGAGAAACATTCAAAATTAATGATCCGAAAACCAACGCCCCTTCAGTTCGCAATCCGTTCTGGCAACCGAAGCCCGGGGACTATTCCGCGCCGGGTCTGGGGAATGTGGACATCGGTATTAATCAGCTTATGGACGATGGCGTACTTTTTTGTGCCTGTGATGTTGCCCTTACCGTATTCAGTGCCATATCGGCTGGAGCCATGAATATGAATGCAGCGGACATCAAAAAAGAGTGGGTGGCTGGCATATTGCCGGGCATCCAGGTCGTTCCATCCGGGGTCTGGGCCGTAGGTCGTACGCAGGAACATGGTTGTTCATATTGCTTTGTGGGCGAATGAAGCGAGCAACAGTTATTATCTTAATTGCCATTCTGCTTATTATTGTGGCAGGGGAAATTATTTTTTTTCCCGGTCATAAAAAAAGTGCGGATTCAGGAGCCGGCGGACCGGTATCTAAAATTTCAGAGAAGACAGAATGGCTGGCGCCAGACACAAATCTCATTCCTCATACGACAGAGGGCGATTTGATCCGTTTAGGACGAAAGCTTATTGCAAATACTTCATTTTATTTCGGTCCGGCGGGTACCATCAATCACCAGGCAAACGGAATGAATTGTCAGAATTGCCATCTTGATGCAGGTACCCGCATTTTTTCCAACAGCTTTGCTGCGGTAGCTTCCATGTATCCCTTGTTCAGGCCCAGAAGCGGAAGGATCGAATCCATAGAATTCAGGATAAATGAATGCATGGAAAGAAGCCTGAATGGCAGGAAAATAGATAGCGGCAGCATGGAAATGAAAAGTATGGTAGCCTATTTGAAATGGGTGGGAAAAGAAGTTCTGAAAGGATCAAGGCCCCGTGGTGCCGGTGCGGAGGAACTCCCCTTCCTGGACAGACAGGCCGACACGATCAGAGGCAAGATTGTTTTTCGACTGAAATGCCAGGTTTGCCACGGGGCAGACGGCCAGGGTATCTTAGCATCCGATAAGAATTCATACAGCTATCCGCCGCTCTGGGGCGAACATAGCTACAACACAGCAGCCGGTTTGTACCGGCTCAGCAAATTGGCGGGGTACATTAAATATTCCATGCCTTTCGGCACCAGGTATCCTGCTCCCCAACTGACCGATGAACAAATCTGGGATGTTGCAGGATTCATAAATTCAAAGCCACGGCCGGTTAAGTTTTTTAAGTATGACTGGCCTGTGCTCAATACTAAACCGGTTGATTATCCCTTTGGGCCCTATACGGATAGCTTTTCGGAGCGACAACATAAATACGGTCCTTTTGCTCCGATAAAAAAAGCAAAGGGAGCACTCTCAAAGAAGATATAATTGAAGGCGAACCGCCCAAAGAAAGACCACCCAGGTATATTTAATCTTAAAGTTTTTGATCTGGTTTTTGTAAATTTGATAAACCGGCCAAACCGCTGCTTGCCTTTAGAAGAACTCTCATGATTCACTCATAAGCGCCAAATTCAATGCCAAACAGACGCGTGGCTATTCAACAGCTTCTTTTTATTTGTGCAGGAACAGTGCTCCTGCCTTCCTGCTTTCAAAACGATGAGAAAGTTTCGATACTTCTGAAAAGGATAAGTATCTCGGCAGAACAGGAAAAAATGCTTGCCGGGCTGATGGAGACCATTCTCCCAAAAACGGACTCACCGGGTGCCGGGGATCTATCCGCGCATCTGTTTGCATTGAAAATGGTCGATGATTGCTTCCCCAAAGAGAATCAGGAAAAATTTGAACTGGGACTGAAGGGGTTTGAAAAATTTGGAAAGGAAAAATCCGGCAAATCCTTTGTTGATTGCAGCGCTCTGCAGAAAAACGCGATTGTTTCAGATCTGGATGGCAAAAAAAATGACGATGCAAATCTTAATTTCTTCTATCAGTCCGTAAAAAGGCTAACCATACAGGCCTACAGCACTTCGCAATTCTATTTAACCAATATCCGTGGCTACAAGATGATCCCCGGTAAATTTCAGGGCTGCGTTCCGTTAAAGGCAGCATAATTCATTAATACTTTGATATGGGCGAGAATAAGGATGGAGTGAAAAACCGAAGTTTTGATGCGATCGTCATCGGCTCGGGCATGAGCGGTGGATGGGCAGCAAAAGAATTAACTGAAAAGGGATTAAAAACACTTGTACTCGAAAGAGGACGTGATGTTGTGCATCTTAAAGATTATCCCACAACAAATATGATGCCCTGGGAATTTGAACACCGGGGGCAGGTACCCGAGGCAATCCAGGAAGCCAATCCCGTAGTAAGCCGATGTTATGCATTCCGGGAGGATGCCATGCATTTTTTTGTTAAGGACACGGAGCATCCCTACGTGCAGGAAAAACCGTTCGACTGGATACGCGGCTATCAGGTCGGTGGAAAATCCTTAATGTGGGCACGACAAACCCAGCGCTGGAGTGATTTTGATTTCGAAGGGCCGGCAAGGGATGGTTTTGCAGTTGACTGGCCGGTAAGGTATAAGGACATTGCACCCTGGTACAGTTATGTCGAGAAATTTGCCGGCATCTCTGGTAATAAAGACGGTCTGGCCGTTTTGCCCGATGGAGAATTTTTGCCTCCGCTCGAACTCAGCTGCGTAGAAAATTATTTCAAGGATTTTGTTTCAAAGAACTATACTGACAGGCATGTTATTTATGCACGTTGTGCGCATCTTACTGAACCCAGGCAGATCCATTTGGATCAGGGGCGCGGCCAATGCCAGAATAGAAACCTCTGCCAGCGAGGCTGTCCTTTCGGAGGATATTTTGCGAGCAATTCTACTACCATACCATGGGCCCAAAAAACCGGAAACATGGACTTGCGCCCGTTCTCCGTTGTTCACTCCGTTATCTATGACGAAAAATTGAATAAGGCCACTGGCGTGCGGGTCATAGATAGCCATACAAAAGAGATGAGCGAGTATTATGCAAGAATCATTTTTGTAAATGCGGCGGCCCTGAACACTAATCTCATTCTGCTAAACTCAAAGTCGGCAAGGTTTCCCAATGGTCTGGGAAATGATAGTGGCGTTCTTGGAAAATATTTTGCCTTTCATAATTACCGCGGTCATATTTCTGCGATATACGATGGATTTAAAGATACGACGACGGCGGGTGGACGACCAACCAGCGCTTATATTCCACGTTTCAGGAATGTGCTTCGCCAGGAAACAGATTTTCTTCGCGGTTATGCCGCCGGGTTTTTCGGAGCAAGGTATTCTTTTCCAAAGCCCGAAGGATTTGGACCTGCCTTAAAGGAAAGTCTTGCCAAAAAAGATCCTGGTCCCTGGCGCGTAGGCTCCCACATGATGGGCGAGACCATTCCAAAATTGACCAATTTTGTATCCCTGGATGCGGACAAGAAAGATGACTGGGGTATTCCGCTGCTGGATATTTC
This sequence comes from uncultured Chitinophagaceae bacterium, assembly GCA_963705005.1. Taxonomy (GTDB): domain Bacteria; phylum Bacteroidota; class Bacteroidia; order Chitinophagales; family Chitinophagaceae; genus Puia. Next base: position 280,581 of record CAVPIO010000004.1, on the reverse strand, counting down.
GGTTGATTATGACGACAATGATGAAAAGATGGTTAAAGATTTCATGGAGCAACTCAGCGAAATGTACAGTAAAGCGGGGTTTACAGAAATTAAGACTTCAGACAGCAAGCAGGCACCCGGCCTGGATATACATGAGATGGGAGGCGTGAGAATGGGCAAGGATCCGAAAACATCCATGTTGAATAAATGGAATCAGCTACACAGTTGCCCGAATGTATTTGTAACCGATGGTGCGTGCATGACCTCCACCTCCTGCCAAAATCCGTCGCTGACTTATATGGCCATGACTGCGCGGGCTTGCGACTATGCCGTCTCGCAGATGAAGAAAAATGAATTGTAGGATCTTTCGCAAAAATCTCCATTTCGACAGCATTCCTTCATCCTGGCTATATTCTGTAAGCCAGATTCAATAATCAAAATTAAACCCGACAACCTACCCTGCCTGCAATTTAATGAATTGCCGGATGCAAAAAATAATCTTAAATTTATCGGGAGAACCGTTACTGCAATATTTTTTTAACCCTTTTGCGTTTTAATCAAAAAAACTGAATATGGATCAACACTCCGTACAGCAGCTTTTTTTCAACCATATCAAAAACAACCTGCCTCCGCATCTTTCCTTTGTGGATGAAATCGCGGAACTGCTGAACATAAGCAACGACAGTGCTTATCGGCGCATCAGGAGTGAGAAGCCCATTTCTTTTGAAGAAATTCAGAAACTTTCATCTCATTATAAAATATCGCTCGACCAATTTCTCCATCTCCAAAGTGACTCATTTATTTTTTCGGGAAAGTTATATACTGCTCCCGGCGAATCTTTTGAACCATATCTCAAAAATTTATTACAAACCTTTACCTATTTAAACGGGTTTGAAAACAGACATTTCTATTTCCTGACCAAGGATATTCCCTGGATCAACTTTTTCCAGATAGCCGAGCTGTCTGCGTTCAAGATCTTTCTTTGGATGAAATCCATTCTTTTATACGAATCGCTGAAAGGCAAAAAATTCTCACTGAAAAATGAATACCATCCGGAATTTATGGAAATGGGAAAAAAAATAATTCAGCAGTATAATAAAATTCCGACCACTGAAATTTGGAACCTGGAAGGTATCAACATAACCATTCAGCAAATCGAATATTACCGCGAATGCGACGTATTTGAGTCCAATGAAGACATTCTCGTCATTTATAATAAACTGGAAGAATTGGTAAACCACATTGAAAGACAGGCAGAGTCCGGGAAAAAGTTTGCCATCCATTCAGAACCGGCTTCCGATTCCCCTGATTTTAACATGTTCTATAATGAACTGGCCCTTGGAGACAACACAGTTTTAGCCGATCTGGGTAAAATAAAGGTCACTTACCTCAATCACAGTGTAATTGATTTCATTTCCACCCGCGATGAAAGATTCTGCAATCAAATTTACCAGTCAATAAAAAATCTGATCAGCAAATCAACTCAAATAAGTACCGTAGGGGAAAAAAACCGAAGTCATTTTTTTAGCAACCTTCGTGCAAAAATCCATCAGCATAAAACATTTGTTTCTTAAAATGTCATGCAAGGTTCTTCCAGATATTATTAAGCCACTTTGCTTTCGACCCTTGATATTGGCTTTTCACTCCTCAACAGTCTCTTATACAGGTCTTCCACTTTCAAGTTTTTCATTCCATAGCTGGTGATCCTGGCCTGGATGAATTCAGGCAACAATCTATCGAGGAACATAAATATATTATTCATGACGCCCGGAACAATAACCGCTTTTCCCTTAAACAGCCCTGCTATGGCAACCGCAGCCACCTGTTCAGGGTTCATAACGGCTAATTTCGAAAGCCAGCCAAGTTTTCTATTAAGAAGAGTCACAGATAGATTTGTATTTATTCCGCCAGGACATAATACACTAACATGAATTCCATCCTTAATCACTTCTTTTCGGAGACTCCTGCTGAAAAAGTGTATATAGGATTTGGTTGCCCCATAAACCTCCTTCCGCCGGAGAAAGAAAAAAGAAGCCATGCTGCCTACATTCAGTATATAAGAGGGTGTGTTCCTTTCCAGGTTTTCGAGAAACAACCGGGTGATAATGGTGGTGGCAAGTACATTTAACTTGATTTGCCTTTCATAAAGTTCAACACTTCCTTCAGCAAAAGGCATGGTACTTCCGATCCCCGCATTATTGATGAGTACCTGTAAATGCAGGTCCTGATTTTGTATTTCCGATAAAAGCCCCTCGCAGGATAATGATTCGGTCAAATCTCTCTCGAATGCCATTACTGATACCGGAAAATTCCTTCGAATAAAATCTGCGAGTTCTTTCAAGCCGCTGTCAGGCAGTGCAACCAGTACAAGGTTCATATTTCGCGTGGCACATTCAAAAGCAAAGGATTTTCCCAGTCCCTCGCTTGCGCCCGTTATAAGTGTATACATTTTATTATGCATATTTAGATTGATTTAAATGATGAATCGTTTGCTTCAGCGCCGCCTCAATCGGAGTAATTTTATAGCCCAGTTCACAGATTGCCTTATTACTCGAGAAACAATAATTACTGAAAAACCGATCGATTGACCCCATAGTAATCAGGGGAGGCCTGCCGATAATTACATAGTTCAGTGTTTGTAAAAACGCCCACCCTCTTACCAGGTTTTTCGAAAGCCTCACTATACGGCCATTAATACGTGAAATTTGGCTGACAAGGCTGAAAAACTCATGATATGAAATGTTTACACCGCCCAGAATATATTTTTCACCCGATCTTCCTTTTTCCATGGCCAGCAAATGACCATTCACTACGTCATCAATAAATGCGAAGCATGCACGGTATGATCCGGGGGAGGGAATAAAGGCGATTTTCCTCCTGATAAACTGCTCTATTACTGCATTTGCATTATAATTTTGTGAAACCTTTCCGGGGCCATAAACTTTAGACGGAGATACGACCAGCGCATGCATACCTTGTTTTGCATACCGGATTACCATGTCCTCTGCTATTTTTTTTGATAATTCGTAATCCAGTGTAAATGCCGAAATACGCGGATCGTTCTCTGTCATCGGTTCTTTAATACAGGAACCAATTACGCCGCAGGTGCTCGTAAATACAAATCGGGAAACCCTTTCTTCCCTGGCTGACTCCAGAACATTCAACGTTCCCTCCACATTCGTCCGGAATATTTCATCCGGGTTTTTTGCCCAGAATTTTACTGCTGCGGCAATGTGAAAGACTTGTTTGCATCCTTTCATGGCGGCTGCAATTGAAGAACGGTCAAGGATATCGCCCTTAAATACCAGGATATTCGGATGCCGGGGAACAAAAGCTGACTGCGGATCGCGCAACATCAAATGAATTATATTTCCCTGCTCAGCGAGTTTCATGGAAAGGGAATGACCCAAATATCCGGTACCGCCGGTAATGAAGATTTTCATGATTTCATGATTTTGGGTGAAAGGCCAGGTGTGAAGATTAAATAATTTTCATAAACGAGCGATAGGATCAGGTGCAGAGCTATAGCGGGCATCACAGACTGATACCAGATCGTTAATGTGCATAACAACAGACCAAAAGGAAGGCAGGAAATCATTTCGGCAGAACCGTTGAAAACATGAATTCCGGCATAGAAAATCAGATTGATGGTAATTGCCAACGGAATTCCATATACATCTATACAAACTGTCAAAAGCAAGCCTCTGAAAAAACATTCGTATACAACCAGGAAGAATATCCGTATTGCCAGGTACAACGTTACCGCTGAAGTCTTTCCAGTCCGCCTGCCAGAGTCATGCTTCTGCCTGGTCCTGCTCTTTCTCACCCCATTGAGCAGGGCAATATGGGCAGCAGCGATCATCAGGACCAGGAGGACCAACTCCTTTACGAGGGAAAAATCAGTCGGAGCGGCAAATAAATACATCCATGGCTTATATAATGAAATAACAGGCAGGCCAAGAACACAAATTCCTGAAATATGCTTTACTGTAATGCCATTTAATGCAGGGATCAATTCAGTGCTGCCTGTAAGGGAAATACTACCCTTTGTCCAGGCAACACAACTAATCATGAAGAAGAAAATATAGCAGACAGTGATTATTCCCAATATAAAAAAATCTGATGCCATAAAAATGATTTATTATTTTAACCGGAACTCCATATTATATAGTTGGTCTACTTCAACACTTATACAAACCCCGTTTCTGTAAGAGTAATAGTTGGAATTGCCGTTAGGGAGTATCATTCGATATTTGTTATTATCCACCTTTTTGACCTCTACGTATTGCCGGAAATTATCAGAATATACTCTCCTGATATTGACAGGCTCCTGGCAATAAAGTGAAAGAACAGAATAACGGATCGGATAAACCGGCAGTTCAGTGGCATCTTCGGTGCTGATCATCTTATAGGAGCCGCCATTATACTCTAATTTCTGATTGACCTTTTCCTGGCCATTGACCTTGCGGTATAGGGACGAATAAACCAAAATCCCGTCCTCAAAAATGGCTTCCTCTACAGATTTAACAACGATCATGAAAAGAAAACGCGTTTTTACTTCAGATTCTATTTTGATATGTACATGCCCTCCTTCCACCTTCTGATAAACAGCCAGCGTCCCCTTTATTTCTCCGTTGTGAAGGATATTGTAGAGTGAAGTATGTTCCTGGGCATTCACATTGATTGAAATAGATATCAAAGCGAACAATGCCGGAAATATTTTTATTATTAAAGATTTGATTGACGCATATTTCCGTTTCAGGTGATTTCTAAGCGCCCAGAAGATGATCAGGGTTATCATAAAAAAGGTTTTAATGAATTGAAATGCTGCCTCTAAATTATTCTCCTGACATGCCCGTTCCTAATTGCCTTTCAAGGCTAAAGGGTTTGCAGAAGTAAATGTTACCTTCCTTGTTAATGGCTTACCGGGAAATCTGCCTGTATTGCAAAAAATTGCCTGGAGTACCTAAGAGAGAATTAATTTCCGCCAAACGGGATATGCACATTTGCATACTTTACTAAAGAATAATAACCTGATAACGATGGACACCATGTAGTTTGGGAAGCAGTGCCCGGGTGAGTGAGTTTTTATTGCGCAGATTCCTGCTGGTGGGAATACAATCAGGGTTTACCGGATTCGTGTTGCGCATTGGCCTGGGCTATCTCGTATTCCAGTTCCGGGTCAATATTTTGTTCCTCTGCCTTCTTTGATTTTTCTAATAATTCTTCACGATGCGCCTGCAGCCACGCAAGTTGTTTTTTGCCATAAGAAAAACGGGTGATCACCACAAATAAAACCGGAACAATAAATATGGCGAGCGTTGTGGACGCAACCATGCCGCCAAAAACGGTTACGCCGATCGTATTCCTGGAAGCCGCGCCGGCACCCGTTGCTAAAGCAAGCGGTAATACGCCGAGGATAAATGCCATAGATGTCATGATAATTGGCCTCAAACGTAGTCGTACTGCCTCAAGAGTGGCTTTAACTACTTCTTCGCCGTGATCCACTCTCAGCTTGGCAAATTCTACGATCAGTATCGCATTTTTTGCCGATAAACCTATTAATGTGATCAGTCCTATTTGTGCATATACATTATTCGTAAGGGGAGGGATGCAGGTGAGGGCCAGGATGGCGCCGAAAGCGCTTATCGGAACCGCCAGCATCACAGAAAAGGGTACGGACCAACTTTCATAAAGTGCGGCAAGAAAAAGAAAAACGAAAATGATACAAAAAAGAAATATGTACACAGTAAGAGAGCCGGCTTTTATTTCTTCATAACTCAGTCCCGAAAAATCATATGTGTATCCGCGCGGCAATGCCTTTACGGCTAAGGCTTTCAAATCCTCAATGCTCTGGCCGCTGCTATATCCGGGTGGTATGGAGCCGTCAACCTCCGCAGAACGGAAAATATTAAAGTGGGCAATAAGCGGAGCGGCTATGGTGGATTTATAGGTGATAAGGGTACTCAGCGGAACCATTGCACCAGCCTGGTTACGCACATAGTATTTATTCATATCGGATATAAGCGCCCGGTATACGGTATCCGCCTGTATGACCACATGGTATGTGCGATTGTATAAAGTAAAGTTATTTACAAACAAACTGCCCATATAAGCCTGCATGGTCGTGAAAACACTTGAAATATTTACGCCCAGCTTTTCACATTTTTCCCTGTCAACTGTAAGCTCATAACTTGGAGTATGTGCTGAAAAATAACAGAAGGCTGTGGATATTGACGGGACTTTATGCGCCTCTGCAACAAATTTTTGAACCACTTTTTCAAAAGTATGGATATCATCCGTTGAGCTACCCTGCTCAATTTGCATGCTGAAACCAGCTGCAATTCCAATGCCCCTGATGGGTGGCGGCGGAATAACCACCACATTCGCGTTTTTTATACCCGCATCGGCTATTCTTTTTTTGAGCACATTCATTATGCCCGGCACTTTCGTTTCCGTCGTGGTACGCTGGTCCCATGGTTTAAGCATGACAAACATAGAACCTGCATTTGAAGTGGCACCGCCGTTCAATATATTATACCCGGATACGGCCGTATAATGCAATATTCCCGGCGTGGCAGTAACCACAGCCATCAGCTTGTTCATCACATTCACTGACTGAATAGTTGCAGAAGCATCAGGTAACTGGTAAGTAACATAGAGTCGCCCTCCATCTTCAAAAGGCACGAATCCGGATGGCTTGCTTTTAAATAAAAGATATGCCCCAGCACAAATACAAACCAAAATAACAATGACAAATTTTGAATAATGAATACTTCTTTTTACACCATGCGTATATTTTTCAGTGAACCTTTCGAACCACTGATCAAAGCGATAGAAAAATTTACCCAGGTATTTTGATTTATTGTTAATGTGCGAAGGCCTCAATAATATCGTGCAAAGCGCAGGCGTCAGTGATAAGGCAATGAAAGCAGAAAGTATGACTGATATAGCAATCGTGATGGCAAATTGCTGGTATAATCGTCCCACTATACCCGGAATAAAGCCAACAGGCACAAATACCGCAGCAAGAATCAATGCAATGGCTACCACGGGCGCGGATATATCCTTCATGGCACGGTAAGTCGCCTCCTTGGGCGACATGTGCTGCTCATCAATATAGTGCTGGACAGCTTCCACCACGATGATGGCATCATCAACCACTATACCAATAGCCAGCACAAAGCCAAACATGGTGAGCGTATTTATCGTGAAACCCAGGGGGATAAAGAAACAAAAAGTGCCTAATATAGAGACCGGGATAGCCAATATAGGTATGATGGTAGAACGCCAGTTTTGCAGGAACAGGAATACAACGATAGCAACCAAACCCAAGCGCCTTTAGCAGGGTACCCATTACTTCCTGCATTGAAACTCTTATAATCGTTACAGATTCAAAGGATACAATATAATCTACATCCGACGGAAAAGATTTTTTTAATTGTGCGAGAGCTGCATATACATTATCAGCGGTTTGTAGCGCGTTGCTTCCGGGGGATTGATAAATCATCAGCAGAGAACACCTGTTTCCGTCAACGAAAGCGTTGCTTGAAAAAGTAAACTTACCCAATTCAACCCTGGCCACATCTTTCAGGTAAACCAGTTCCCCGGTTGTTGGAATTGTTTTCACAATAATTTTCCGGTAATCTTCAGCCTTACTAAGCATGCCGTTTACCAGTATCCCTATTTCATGCGTTTGTGATGTGTTTTGAGGTGGCGCCCCGGCAGCGCCGGCTGCTACATATACATTTTGTGCGTTCAATGCGTTAACGACATCAGTGGGCGTTAAACTATAGGAAGCCATTTTATCCGGGTTCATCCATATACGCATACTAAACTGATCCGTACGGGCGGTCACATCTCCAACACCAGGCACGCGCAATAATGGCATCTTCAATAAATACGTTGGTGTAGTTATCCAGGAATGTAATATCATGGGTATGCTTTGGCGAATACACGGATACGAGCATCAGCTGATCGGGATTACTCGCCCGCACTGTTAACCCCAATTTACTTACTACCGCAGGGAGTTGCGGTTGTGCTATACCCAGCCGGTTTTGAACATTAAGCGCTGCAATATGTACGTTGGTGCCGATATTAAATGTTACCCTGATGCCCACGCCGCCGCTATTGGTGCTGGTGCTTGTCATGTATTCCATGCCGGGTGTGCCGTTCACCTGTTCTTCAATAGGAATCGCCACCGTTTGTTCAACGGTCTCTGCGTCTGCACCCGTATACGACCCATTAACTGAAACACTCGGAGGTGATATATTCGGATATTGGTCAACTGCGAGATTCAAAAGACAAATAATTCCCGAAATCACTAATACCAATGATATTACGATTGCAGTAACCGGTCTTTTTATAAATGTGCTCGCAATCATCCCTCCTGAGGTTTATTATGCTCCCGCGATTTTTCAATCTCGTATTCTAATTCCGCATCAATATCCTGCTGTTCAACTTTTTTTGCTTTCTCCATCAACTGGTCGTGATTCGCCTTCAGCCATGCTAACTTTTCCTTACCGTAGGACGCGCGGGTGATCACTACAAAAAGAACAGGCACAATGAAGATAGCCAGTGTTGAAGCCGCAGTCATGCCACCGAGAACGGTAAAACCAATTGTTCTTCTTGCAACAGCGCCGGCGCCCGTTGCCAGCACCAGGGGCAGCACGCCCAGCATAAACGCAAGGGACGTCATGATGATCGGGCGTAAGCGAAGCTTCACTGCCTCCAATGTTGATTTGATAAGTTCTTCGCCACGGTCAACACGTATTTTGGCAAACTCAACAATTAATATCGCGTTCTTTGCCGCCAAACCTATTAATGTAATCAAACCTATCTGTGCATATACATTATCCGTTAAACTCGGCACGAACACCAATGTAAGAATAGCCCCGAACGCGCCGATAGGCACTGCAAGCAATACCGAAAACGGAACTGACCAGCTCTCATATAACGCAGCGAGGAAAAGAAATACAAAGGTGATGGAGAACAGGAAAATATAAATAGTGGTCGACCCGGCGCGGATCTCCTCATAACTCAATCCGGAAAATTCGTAATTATACCCTTCGGGAAGAACCCTGTTTGCAATGGCGATGAGCGAATCCGTAGCCTGCGTGCTGCTGAATCCCACTGCAGAAGCGCCATCAATTTCTGCGGAACGAAAAATATTAAAATGGGATATCAAAGGGGCGGTTTCCGTCGGCGAATAACTCACCAGCGTGCCGAGCGGAACCATCGTGCTATCCTGATTGCGCACATAATATTTATCTATATCCGTTATCAGCGAGCGAAACGCTGTGTCTGCCTGAACTACAACATGGAATGTGCGGTTGTAAACCGTAAAATCATTGATGTACAAACTCCCCATGAATGCCTGTATCGTCGTGAACACATCCCCGATATTTACACCCAACTTCTCACACTTTTCCCGGTCAACGGTAAGATTGCAACTGGGTGTGTGTGCAGAATAAAAACTGAATGCATTTGTTATCGCAGGATTTTTATTTGCCTCACTTATAAATTTGTTCACTACATTTTCAAATGCATGCAAATCATCACTGGTACTGCGTTGTTCAATCTGCATGCTAAATCCAACCGTTTCTCCAACACCCGGAATCGGCGATGGCTGAATCACTTCAACATTTGCATTTTTTATTCCTGCCTCTGTAATTCGTTCTTTGCATCACCCTGATAATTCCCGGCACCTGCTGTTCAGACATCACTGCGCTCATCCCATGGTTTAAGCTGCACATAAATTGTTCCCGAATTGGAATTGGTCGCATTATTCACCACATTCAATCCTGAAAGAGCAGCATAATGTGCAACGCCGGGAGTTGTGGTAACCACTTTCATCAATTTAGTCATCACATCAACAGACCCGGCGGTTGAAGATGCCGGAGGTAATTGAAAAGTGACGTACAGGTTACCATCGTCTTCCGAAGGAATAAAACCTGTTGGTTTATTCTGAAATAAAAAGTATGCCGCGACGCAAATACAAAGCAGCAATATCACAACAAACCTCGAGGCTTTTATACTTCTTTTGACACCATTCGTATATTTGTCTGTAACCCTTTCAAACCAATTATTAAATGAAAAGAAAATCTTATTCAGGCCTTTCTTCTTGTTTATCCGGGTCGGAAGGTTTTAATAATAATGTGCACAGCGCTGGAGTTAATGATAATGCGATGAATGCAGAAAGTATTACAGATATCGCGATCGTGATGGCAAACTGCTGATACAACCTTCCAACAATACCCGGAATAAATCCTACCGGAACGAATACGGCAGCGAGTATCAGCGCAATCGCCACAACAGGCGCGGAAATGTCTTTCATCGCATGATAGGTTGCTTCTTTCGGCGACATCTTTTGGTGATCAATATAATGTTGTACGGCTTCCACCACAATAATTGCATCATCCACCACAATGCCAATGGCCAGCACAAAACCAAACATCGTGAGGGTATTGATGGTAAATCCCAGCGGGATGAAAAAACAGAAAGTTCCTAAAATGGATACCGGAATGGCAAGAACAGGGATTAATGTAGAGCGAAAGTTTTGAAGAAATAAAAACACAACAATCGCAACAAGGCCTAAGGTCTTTAATAATGTTCCCACCACATCGGCCATGGAAACCTTTACAACGGTGACCGATTCAAAAGGAACTGAATATTCCACATCGGCCGGAAAAGTCTGCCTTAATAAAGCCAGTTCCTTATAAATGCCCTTTGCAGTTTCCAGTGCATTGCTTCCGGGCGCCTGGTAAATGCGCAAGAAAGAAGCCCGGTGCCCATCAACAAATGAATTGCTTGAAAAAGTAAATTTACCCAATTCCACCCTGGCAACATCTTTCAAGTAAACCAGCTCTCCGGTGGCAGGTAATGTTTTTACGATTATGTTTTCAAACTCCGAAACCTTGCTCAGCCTTCCGTTTACGAGAATACCGATTTCAAAGGTTTGTGTTTTTTGCTGGGGCGGAACTCCTGCGGATCCTGCCGCTACCTGCACGTTTTGCGCATTCAATGCACTGATAATATCCTGCGGCGTTAGACTTATAGGCCGCCATTTTTTCCGGATTCATCCAGATGCGCATGCTGAAATCATCAGTAAAACGGTTGATACTGCCCACGCCGGGAACGCGGAGCAATGCATCCTGAATAAATATATTGGTATAATTATCAAGAAAAGTAATGTTATGAGTGTCCATTCGGTGCATACACAGCCACCATCATCAGCATGCTTGGGTTCACCGCTCGAACGGTAATACCCAACCGGCTTGCCACGGCCGGTAATAAAGGCGTTGCAATGCTCACCCGGTTTTGCACATCAAGTGTGGCAATATCAATATCCGTTCCGATATTGAAGGTTACATTCATGGACATCAGCCCGTTGTTGGTGCTGTTGCTTTGCATGTATTCCATGCCAGGTGTGCCGTTCACCTGTCCCTCGATTGGCGTAGCAACAGTTTGTTCCACCGTTTGTGCATCGGCGCCGGTAAACTGTCCGTTCACCTGCACAATGGGAGGAGTGATATCAGGATACTGGTCAACGGGTAAACTTAATATACAAATTGCTCCGGCAATCACCAACACTATAGAAACAACCATCGCAGTTACCGGGCGTTTAATAAATGTATTAGCTATCATAATTTATTCATCATTGTTATTCGCATATTGTCGAATATATTTTATTGCACAAATCACATCCTTGACAGCATACTAGTCATTTACACTGCTGTCCTTTTTGCCCGCGCCCCGCTGCATATTGCTTTGCGTGCTGTCACTTCCTTTTCCGCCGGATTGTTGTTTCTTACCAACATCCACCTGCGAGCCTTCGTGCAATGATTGCACGCCATCAACTACAATGAGGTCTCCTTCATCAATTCCACTTTTTATAATCACATTCCCGCCAATCGTTTGGCCGAGCTGAACCTTTTTTTGAATTGCATAAAATTTAGGGCCTTTCTGTCCGGCTGTATCGGTCTCCTGCTTTTTAGCCGAATCACTATGATGACTGATAATGGTATCTTTCACTACAAACACAAAATATTCACCCATTTGTTCAACAACCGCCTTGCCGGGTATTACCAATTGCGGAGACGTGTCCTGGTTGTGTACCCGCACAACGCAACTCATACCCGCCTTCAAACCATAATTCGGATTGGGAAATACAAGCCGGATCCGGATTGCGCCGGTTTGCGGATCAACTGCCCGGTCAATGACGGCTATTTTTCCTGTATGAGGATAAAGTGTATTGTCCGGCATCAGTATGGTAAATAAGGAATCCGGCTGTTTCTTCCTGTGACTTTGAAAGTCCTCAAAATGCGTCAGTTGTTTTTCATTGATCAGGAAATCAACTGCCATCGGATCAATAGTAGAAATCGTATTCAATATCGTGGTGCCTACGGAAGCCATGTCTCCCATTTTCACCTGGCTAAAACCGATCGTTCCATCAAAGGGAGCGTAAACGGAGGCATAAGTCAGATTCGTTTTTGCTGTTTTCACGGCTTCCTGGGCCGCTTTGGTTTGGTTTTCTGCATTTTGCAATGCAATTACAGCATGATCAAGGACCTGTTTGGCAATTGCATTATGATTATTCAGATAGGTATACCGGTCGGCATCCTGCTTAGCCTGAACCTCGTTGCCATCTGCAACTTTCACATTGGCAACGGCTGCATCGTAATTCGCCTGGTACAATCTTTTGTCGATCTCATATAATTTTTGTCCTTTTTTTACATGCGTTCCTTCCGTAAAAAATATTCCTGTTATATAACCCGGGACCTCGGGACGCAACGCAACCTCGCTCAGTGCCTCCGTTGTAGAAGGATATTTATCATAATAAAATACTAACTGTGGAACTGCCGTAATTACATTTACCGGCACCACAGTAGGCGGGGGAGGCGGTTTATGCTTGCAGGAGAATAAAACAACACTACAGGTGATGAATAAAATTGAAATAGTCTTGTACATTAAGAAGATTTATTGGATGTTTTAATGATTATAAGTAATAAATCCCATGGCCTTCTGCAGATCCACCTTATTCGACAATACGGTGAACAATGCATTCAGATAACCGATTTCGGAAGTGATCAGGTTGGACTCGGCCGTTATCACATTTAAATAAGCCACAACACCCTGCTGATATTGAAGGGCTACAATATCATACACATTTCTGGCCATGGCCACATTGTCCTGCATCATCCGGAGGTTGTAAAGATTGCCTTTATAATTGGCCAGGGCCGTAGTATATTCCGTGTATATCTGGGACTTCAGGCTAACCTGGCTCCAGTCGAGCAACTGCTCCTGCAACCTGGCTTTTCGAATATTTTCCAATCTGGCGAAACCCGTAAATATCGGCAGGCTTACGGACAGGCCCAGGTAGGAATATGGATATGCATTCCCATAAAGCGAAGAGAAATTATTGTTTTCAAACTCAAAATTATAATTAAAAAATGCGGAAACCGTTGGTAGAAATGCCAGGCGATAATAATCAGTAAGCTGGTGCTGGATATATCTGTTCGTTTGAAGAAGCTGGAATTCAATTCGCTTCTCGAATACGAGTTGCTGCGTGGTATCAAAAATGATATCCCGCTTCATCTGAACGGTGTCAAAGCTCACATTGAACTGATCGGCAGGCGGATAACCCATGAATTGCTTTAACGTTGCATATAGCGGAACCACATTTTCTGCGGCCTGCTTTAATTGGGCCTTCGAATTATTCAGGGAAATGGCTGCCTCCTGATAATCGGTCATGTCCACAATTCCGCCAACATATTGATGATAGGCATCGGCCAGGTTTTTCGCTAACCTGGCCGTATCTTCCTTTAATACATTGATCTGCTCCAGGGTGAGCAGCAGGTTGTAAAATGCTTTGCTGACATCGGTAACAAGCCCGATTTTAGTGCTGTCCGTAATCTGTAACGCCTGCTGAACATATAAGCGCTCGCTTTTTGCAGCATATAAAAGGCCGGGACTAAAAATAGCCTGGGTTACGGACAACACGGGTATAGAAGTGTTGATGACCCCTGTTTGCTGCTTGATCGGATTTCCCGGATGGGCCGTGTCCGAAATAAAATTAGTAGGCAGTTCATTATAATGCGTAATGCTTCCGGTGAGGTTTACCTGGGGCAACCAGCCCGACAAGGCAATCGCGTTCGTGAGTTTGGTAATTGAAATATTAATATTGGACTGGGCCAGTGCGGGCTGATGCTTGAACGCGTAATCAATGCACTGATCCAATGTTAAATAACTGCTGCTATCCGCAGCCGGTGCAGCCTGCGCCCGGGCACCCAAATTAACTGTGAGACAACAGGTAATGAGCATCAGGCCCCGGAATATTACAGAGCTGCTAAGCGGATTGACCCCTTTTAAAATCATGCATTATAATTTAATCCCAGGGAATACCTGATAGGAATTCGCATTCATGGATATTCGTCAGATTTTCCGGAAAAGGAAATAGGAGGTGCCGGATAGCCTTATAAAATTAAAAAAATTAAAATTGGCCCTTGATGAATTATTGTTAACGGTTGATTAACAGGGGGATCGGGCGATCAGGGATGCAAACCGGATGAAATTATTGATTCTCCGGGCCGCCTTTAATCGAGGAGCTTTTTCAGGTCCGGACTAATTGCTGTTATGTCTTTTTTTTTGTCATCCTGGTTTTTATCATTAAACTTTATGCCTCTAACGATAAAAATGCATGATATGAAACAAGATCCATTTCCAATCGGCGAAAGCCAAAATTCCCAGGATGAAAATAGTCTTACTCCGGAGAGCAGCAGTTCAAAAATCAACCGGCGCAAATTCGTTGAGGTAGTTGCCTCAGGTGCCCTGGCCTTTACAATAGTTCCAAGACATGTTCTTGGAGGAAAAAAATTTATTGCACCCAGTGATAAGGTCACGCTGGCGTATATCGGCACAGGAACGGAAGGCATAAGAGAAATGCTTCCGCTGCTTGCTGTGGAGGGATTTCAGGTGGTGGCCGTTTGTGATCCCAATACAGAGGCACGCGGGTACAGGGACTGGGATAAAGATGGTCTCAGAAATGAAATCCGGACGGCAATAAAAAATCCTGACTGGAACAGCGGAGGAGACAATCTGATTCCTGGTGGAAGAGAAAACGGAAAGTCAATTATAGAAACTTTTTATGCGAATGTTCGCCCGGAATTAAAATACAAGGGTTGCAATGCTTACGCGGATTTCCGTGAACTGCTGGATAAGGAAAAAGA
Organism: uncultured Chitinophagaceae bacterium; assembly: GCA_963705005.1. Lineage (GTDB taxonomy): Bacteria > Bacteroidota > Bacteroidia > Chitinophagales > Chitinophagaceae > Puia. The sequence goes on along the minus strand of CAVPIO010000004.1, from coordinate 265,375 downwards.
TCTGGATGCCGTAAAAATCATGACGCCGGATCATCTACACGCCTTGATCGCAACCGCAGCGTTAAAAAGGAAAAAACATGTGCTGATGCATAAGCCGCTTTCGAACCGGTTGCTGGAGGGAAAAAAATTACTTGAACTGGCCAGGTCAAGCGATAGGATAACGCACCTGCTGCCCTGGGATGCAAACGGATCCATGGAACCCGTGATGAAATGGATTAATGATGGCTCCATCGGAACACTTTTGGAAGTACATAACTGGACGAATCGTCCGGTGTGGCCTCAATACCCTACCCTTCCGGTGGATACAACGCCTGTTCCGGCCGGATTGGATTGGAACTTATGGCTGGGTCCGGAAGCGGACCGTCCTTATAGTCCGAACTATACGAACATGGTATTCAGAGGCTGGTATGATTTCGGCGGCGGCTCTATGGCAGATATGGGATATTATAGTCTGTGGACTGTGTTTAATGCATTACAGACTGGATTCTCCTACGGTGGTTGAACCTACTTTAAGTCATGTCGTCGATATGCGGGATTCCGTTCCGTTTGAAGTTCAAAACGATTTCTCCTACCCGATGGCAAGTACGACCCGTTTTAAATATCCGGCCAAAGGATCCAGGCCTGCGATTGATCTGATCTGGTACGACGGAGGAATGCAGCCGGCCTGCCCACTGGAATTAGCTTCAAATAATAAACAATTGCCTACTGAAGGCATGATGTTCGTTGGAGATAAGGGCAAGATCCTTGCAGGATTCAATGTAGACAATCCGCGGCTCCTCACACACGAAAGCGAGGCCAATGAAACGCCAAGGAGAAGGCGGGGCGATATGGGAGACAGGACCAAAGCAGCGCTGCAACTATTCATAGACGCCTGTAAGAGCGGAAAACAATATACCGGAAACTTTTCCGAATCGGAACACATTACGGAGGCCATAAATCTATATGGAGTCGCTTTGAGATCCCACCGGCTATTGAAATATGATGCAGCCAGCAGACAAATCACAAATGTTCCGGAGGCGAATAAATACCTGTCCCGCGATTACAGAACAGGCTTTGATCCCGCAACCATTTAGAATTTAAGGCCGGTTAAGTCAGGCAATATTAAAAACCCAATCATGAACAAATTAAACAGAAGATCATTTATTGGCAGGAGTACGGCTGCGCTGGGATCTGCATGGGCACTTTCACAATTACCCCAGTGGCTGAGTGCCAATCCGGAATTTATAAACCACCCCATAGGATTCCAGACCTTTCCCATAAGGGATCTGATTGCCAAGGATTTTGCCGGAACCCTGAAAATGATGGCTGGCTGGGGATACCAGCTTACGGAAATGTGCTCTCCTCCGGGATACGTGGATTCCGGTTTCGGTCCCCTGGTAAGCATGAAGCCCTCCGATATGCGCAAGACTATTGAGGACGCAGGCCTTCACTGTCCGAGTTGTCATTTCACTTTCGATGAGCTCAAAGATAAACTGGATGACCGGATCGAATTTGCACACGGATTGGGTCTTACCCAAATGATTTGTTCAAGTTTCTGGCTGCAACCGCCAAATGATACCATGCAGAATTACCTGGAATCCGTTGATAAACTGAATAAGATAGCAGAGAAGATCAAGAGCGCCGGAATGGAAACCGGTTTTCATAATCATACGATGGAATTTAAGGAACTGGATGGGCAATTGATTTATGATGCACTCATGAGTCATTTCGATCCGGCTTTAGTTAAAATGCAGTTCCAGACCCAGGTGATCACCCTGGGTTTCAAGGCCGCCACATATTTTAATAAATACCCGGGCAGATTTATTTCATCTCACCTTTCGGATTGGACCGCCGATAAAAAAGAAGTTCCGATCGGGCAGGGTATCATTGACTGGAGAGAATTCTTTGCTGCTGCCAAAACAGGCGGTGTTAAGAATTTCTTTGTAGAAATGAAACTGGATACTTTCAAGGACAGCGCAGTTTATATTAAGGGACTCTGAGTTCTTCTTTCCAAAAGAAATAATGCCATCGATACATCTTTTTGGGATGCACCGTCGTGAGGTATTCCAAATCACATCACATGATCAATCATGAATTCAACAGCATCCCCGTCGCCGATGGCACTGAAATAGATGTTTACGCCGCCTTCCCTGAAGGCCGGGGCCCTTTCCCCGCAATCCTCCTTTGCCAGGAAGCTTTTGGCATCAACAACCATATCCGCCAGGTTGCCGAACGATTGTGCAAAGAGGGGTATGCAGTTATTACTCCTGATTTTTTTCACCGGACTGCCCGGCGCATCGAGCTTCCTTATAACGACTTTTCCAGGGTGATGCCCCATATCCAGGCCATAACCCGGGAAGGCCTTTGTGCTGATATTGAAGCGGGTTATAACTGGTTATTGAAACAAACGGTCATCAAAAAAGAAAAGCTGGGAAGCATTGGTTTCTGCATGGGTGGCCGTGTATCTTTTCTCGCCAACACGATTCTGCCTATATCTGCTGCCGTTTCTTATTATGGTGGCGGTTTGGAGCAACTGACCGGAGAAGCACCCCGCCTGCATGGCCAACATCTCTTCTTTTGGGGCGGCCAGGACAAGCATATTACACCGGATAAGATAGATATAATTATAAACGCAGTGAAGGCTGCGGGGAAAGAGTATACGAACGTTATCATTTCCAATGCGGATCATGGCTTCAATTGCGATGAGCGACCCAGTTACAACCCGCTTGCGGCAAAAGAAGCCTGGGCACACTCACTGGCCTTTTTGGAAACCGCCTGAAGTGAGGAATTCTCTCCTCAGCCATCGGAGAAAGAAAATCATCCGGTTATTTGAGTTGCCGGCCAAATCCCCATGACTGAACAAAAATAAACAAGCACTCGATATTATGGATTATTTCAGGCGAGATGAGAATCCCCGTCTTTTTTGACTTCTTCAGCGGCAACTGATTCGTCAATGGAATGGGTTTGCTGGGGACTTTCGTCCTTCTTTGTCAGCTCCTTCATTTTAGAGTAATATTTTTGAATCACCTTCATTTCCTCTTCAGACATATTTTCAACATTAACCAGGCGGTTGCTTGCGAATTCATGTGCGGCGACCAGCTCATTTAATTTTAGCTGGATGGCCAGGGAATCCTTATTCTGCGCTTTTTGGATCAGGAACACCATTAAAAATGTAATGATGGTGGTTCCCGTATTGATGATCAATTGCCAGTCTTCTGAATAATGAAAAACCGGGCCCGAAGCTCCCCAGACAATAACAATAATAAAAGCAATCACAAAGGCCGTGGTACTGCCGGTCGCCTTCGAGACACTTGTGGCGAAACGTTCGAAGAATCCGGGCGTTTTCAATTCATTCAGGGATTGCATATTCTTTTAGTAGCAGATACATTCAATTCATATGCCGGGGGAATGGGTCGGAGCGTGGTTACCCCCGGCAACAGGGGATCCGGTCGCTCTCAGAGGCCAAAAAAAAATATGAAAAGAACAGCTATTGACTCAAAAAAAACTTATCTTCCTTATGTCGGCAAAACAATAATATAAGAGAATTTAATCGCTAACCGTAAAAATAAACAACATGAAAAAGACCCTCTTTTGCCTGTTCCTTATATCCCCATGCCTTGCCCTTGCCCAGATAGGCATCAAAGCGGGACTGAACTTTGCCAATGTCACCAATGCTTCATCGATCGACAACAGCGGCAACACCGGATTTAATGTCGGAATTTTCTATTCCACCTCTCCGAAAAAGATCCTGGGTTCAAAAACTGAATTGGTTTTTTCCAGACAGGGGTATGATTACCAGACCAATGGTTACTCGGGCAAGGTCAGTCTCGACTATATCATGCTGCCACAGTATCTCTGCATCAGTATTACACGGTTTTTTCAGGTTCAGGTAGGGATGCAGGTGGCCTATTTGCTGAATGCTAAATCAGACAGTACTCAAAACCCATTGTCTGGCACCCAATATGCCCAATACGGAAAATTATTGGATTACTATAACCGCTTTGATTATGGTTTAGGTGCCGGAATAGAAGTACATCCATACATGGGACTGCTGGTCGGCGCAAGAGCGAATTTCAGCCTGAATAACCTATATAAAAACCCCAGTTCATTCTCATCCGGAACCCAGCCCAGCTTTATTCCTACAGTTAATGTAAAGAATTATCTTTTGCAGATATATCTTGGCTGGAGACTTGGCCATTGATGCGGTTCGTTTAAAGTTCCATTACGGAAAACCAATTCAGTTGGGTGGCAAAACACGTTGATATCTGTGATAATATAATTTTTTTTCGTGCTGATTTTGAAATTGATTTACAATTTAAGCGGCGTTCAGGAATGGATAAAGAAAATGAGAATATTTGCAACGAACGAGGAAGCGGTTTCTAAGCACTCTGCTAATTTCGATGGCTTGTGTAATTTGCCAATATTGGATCGGACTCAGTGCATGAACAGAACTTATTGGCCAATTTTTGCATTACCGATCAGGTATTTCTTTAATAATGCAATGCCTTTCTTCACTTCTTCACGCCCTTTGGATTCGATCCCGTACCACCCGCGATAACCGGCAACTTCGCAGCATTCGATCATTTTCCTTGTAAGCGTTTCCGTGGGCTGATTGCGATAGGACATTCCTTTTGCATAGGGAAGAACTTTTTCCAGATAATCGTAATTATCATATTCAAGCCCGGGACTGCGCCAGTCAGGATAGGTTCCAAAATCCGGGTCGTCCACTTCCTTCAAGAGGGCGAGCATCCAATCCGCATCATCAGAAACACCGCCATGATTTTCTATCATGATCGTAATTCCAGATGGCTTGCTATAGTCCAAAAGCATATGATAGGATTCCGCTGCCCAGTTTAATGCCTCCTGCTTTTTCACCCCCAGCGGCCCCCTGCAGTTTGTCCGTATGGCATGGCAGTCGAGATAATGAGCCGCATCCACCCATTTTTGGTGGTGGGTTACAAATTGTTTGCGTTCTTCTTTCGTAGGAGCGCAACCGTCGCCTTCCTCATCCACCATGATCAGGACCATGGTAATTCCCTGATCAGTCGCGCGCTGCTTCAAAGCTTTGAGGTATTCCAGCGTAGGGACTTCGAAAAGTGTGTTGACAAATTCTATTCCGTTAAGATTAAAATCTTCGCGGGCTATCCGGGGAAAATCCAGGTTCTTAAATTTGCCTGCACGAAATTCATCAATAAGGGCCCATTCGGCAAGGGATATATCGTTTTTAGAACGCGAATCATTTACTGGCATAAAAATTAAAAGGATTATTGAAAAAAGGAAAACGCATCTTTCAAAAGGTAAAGAAAATTATTGCAACCAGTATTGACAAAACAAGCTTGGGATTTTATAATATATTGGTTTTCAATTAAGAATTAATTCTCCGCATGAAAATTATTGTTCGCTTATGATACGATCCGTGCGATTGTAAACCTGTATCCAGAATATAGAATTTAGAAAACCTGAAAGGAAGGCAGCGGATATGGCTGATCCCTTGTCTGGGAACTAGAACAGGTCTTCTTACCTTTGGTTGGAATAGACTTGCGTTTTTTCGGCAAACATAAAATGAAGGCAATATTCACAACACTTATTGGCGTTTTCCTATTAGTCGTCTTTCTTCTGGGGATGAGAAGCATTTACCAGAGCAAAGCGATCAAAAAAGAAAATTCACCAACTAAAGCCAATCGGGGTGGGGACAATGATAAAGGCTTCGCCCTGATTGAATTATTTACTTCCGAGGGATGCTCAAGTTGTCCGCCGGCAGATGCTTTGGTAAATGGACTTTCAAAGGAGGGTCGAAAAAACGTATTTATCCTTGGCTATCATGTGGACTATTGGGACAGGGGCGGCTGGAAGGATAAATTCAGTAATGCGGCCTGGACCGAAAGACAGCAAAAATATATTGCCAGGTTTGGTCTTGAAAGTGCGTATACACCGGAAATCGTAGTTAATGGAAATGATGAATTCGTCGGGTCTGATAAGGGAAAGCTCTATCGTGATATTTCCAAATACACCGCAGACGATGAAAAGGGCCTGATTCATATTACTGCAAATGCAGCTAAAAATAATGTGGTTGTGAATTATAACTCACCTCAATTCCAGGATTGCATGCTTTATTTTGCTCTTGTACAGGACAGCAGTTCAAGCCAGGTAAAGGGAGGAGAAAATGAAGGAAGACATCTGGAGCATGTAAATATTGTAAGAAACCTTAAGGCAGTTACAACCCATGAAATACAGAAGGAAATTAGTTTTGCTATCCCTCCGGATTTTATTCCATCCGGAAACAAGGTAATTGCTTTTCTTCAAAGGAATGAGGATTACAGAATTATCGCCGCATCAGAATGCCCGATTAATTAATGCAGGGATGCGATTTTTTTGAAACATTTCCTTACATCTTCTTTCACTACTTTGCATTGTTTACCTGCCTCGGTCTATTCGGACCGAAGACTGTTGACCGGGTTCGCCAATGCTGCCTTAATGGCCTGAAAACTTACTGTGAGCAGAGTAATGAATAAAGCACCTGATGCAGCCGCTGCAAAAATCCACCAGGAAATCTCTGTATGATATTGGTAATTCTGCGTTTGAAATCCATTCGTACGCCAGGGATTGGTAAATTTCCAGGGCCAATTCCAACTATCAATATAAATTTGCCATGGTGCAATAAAGGTCAAATCCTTAAAATCGGAATTGTAAGGCATATCTTCATAAACGCCTGTCACTTTCACAGAAAACTGGTTATCGATCTTTATAATTTTATTGACAGGATCTGTTTTACCAAATAATTCGTTAGCTGTCGACGCAGAAAGTATTATTGAATGATTGTCTTTTAAAGCTGCGCGCGTTCCTTCAATCATTTTCAGGGAAAGCATTTCAGTGATCTGCGGTTCCATAAAATTTCCTCCCTTCGTGATTATTTTATCAGCAAAGGATAATATGTGATCATTCGTCCACGACGCCATGCAACTGTATTTGAAATCACTTCCAAAACTTTTCATTAATTCATTCCCCATTACATAAGGAAAGGCTCTTTGCGAACCAACTTCTCCGTCAAAAGTCTGGTTTTGCATGACCTGTGCAATACGGTCGTAGTTTTGGAAGGTTTTATTGAAAGATAATTCGTCCCAGATCCACAGCGCGATAAGCACGGCGACTGCCATGCCCACAGATAACCCGGTAATATTGATAAGGGAATGCATCTTGTTCTTACGCAGAAAGCGCAATGCGATTTTCAGGTAGTTTTTTATCATATTTTCACTATAATGGATGGAATGAAATGAATAACTTAAAGTCAAATCTAATAAAATGCCGGATTTCTAACTTGCTATCAATCATCAATATAGCCATACTCAGTTGCGCAATTTAGTGTCCGTTCCCGATACACCCTATGTTCAGTTATGAAAATCGCCGATGATTAAACGGTACGAACGAATTTAAGGATCCCATCCACGAAAAGTTTTAATGGGAGTACAAGACTGGATAGTCACCAGGAACCTGCCTGGCAAAAGGAGAATGGGAAGCATTTGTAAAAAGCCGATGAGAATTAAATAATTGTAACCTAAAAAAGATTAAAATGAGCAAAGTATTTTTTCAAACCGGTATTTCACTGGACGGTTTCATGGCAGGAGAAAATCGCAGTCCCCAAATCCCGTTAGGAGACGGCGGACTGGAGATTCATAAATGGATGCATAATCAAAAAGCCTTTCTTCAAATGCAGGGAAAAGAAGGAGGTGAAACAAAAAATCCCGACAATACCATAATTGAAGAGGGTTTTGCAAACGTTGGCGCCTTCATCATGGGAAAACGAATGTTTGAAGAAGGTGAGGCAAATTGGCCCGAGGATTTGTTCAAGGCTGCGGTATATGTTCTCACACATGAAGTTCGTGAACCCTGGATACAAAAAGGGTCAACTACTTTTTACTTTATCAATGACGGAATTGAAACCGCACTGAAAAAAGGAAAAAATAGTGCGGCTGGAAAAGATGTAAGAGTCATGGGCGGTGGGGACACCATTCAACAGTATCTGAATGCGGGTTTGATTGACAATTTTACCATTGACATTGCACCCATTTTTCTGGGCAAAGGAATCCGGCTGCTGAACAATATTGACAAATCAAGGATTTCGGTAATTGTTACCGCAGTAGTTGCCTCAGCAAGGGTGACCCATATAAAATGCGATGTTGAAAATGTAAAATGACAAAGACCTTTGTATCCTCAATCATTCAGCGGCCAGAAAGATGGCTTCATATTCGTTCCGCCCTGGTAGCGGCAATCCAGGCAGATCTTTGGAGCAACAAGCAGATCGTTGGGAGTAGGAAAATAATACGGGCCATAGGCGGTGTCAGGATAATTAAATACCAGGGTGTTCAACGGATCCACCGGAATGTCCACCGTCTTACAGGCCGTGGCGGTATCCAAATGCTGGGACTGCCAGCCCGGGAGGCTTGTATTACTGATATAAATTCTTTTTTCCTGCACATTGGAGGCGGAAATAAATCCAAGCGCCGGAAAAGCAGGATTCGTAATACAATGCAGGTTTCCGTTAACCTGGGCAGGCTGCAGATCAAACAATCCGCCCAGTGACTGGGAATTTTTCTGAACGGTTAACCAGTAATTATATCCTTGTTCCGTGAGCGGGTATTGCCTGATCAGAAAACTGCAACCGACGTCCAGGATCGGATCGTCCTGCTGTATGTTGGCAACCTGCATATGGCTGATCACATCCTGGCTGAGTGCGATTGAAGTTCCAAGTAAGATATCAGTTGAAGGAAGTGTGGACCAGCATCCATGAATACTAAATCCTGTGGGCTGCGGATAGATTATGCCATTGGAATCTCCCCAGTTTGTATCATAAACAGAAAAATGCTTAAAAGTTTCCAGGAAATCCCAGCGATAATAGCGCGTGGCATTCGAAGGGTCGTGGGCATTCACATAGATGTCCGCCGCCTGCTGATTAGTAACAGGATCATTTACCAGTTGCCAACTCAGGCTGTCAATCGGCGGACCCTGTTTGGTGGAAACAAAATCGGACTGAAATTTATTTCCGTCAGAGGTAGTGATCGCCAGCCGGTACTGATGTATCGAATCCAGAGATAAGGCCTGACTTACGTAAATCCCTGCTCCTGTTGAATCGGTCAGGTTATAAGAATCGCCGCCCGAAGACTGAATTGCCACCTCGGCACTCAATTCAGGAATATGCTCGCCGGATTCATCCAGGTTGACTGATCTCGAAAGGGTAATTATACTTATAACGCCGACTCCGGTATAAATAAAACCATCCACCGCCAGAAAATGGTTATTGCCCTTGATCGCGGGTGGATCATAGGCCTTTCTGCAGGAAAACATCATTAGGAAAATGAGCAAAAAATAACTGGAAGCGCTGGCAGCCAATTTCATAATTTACAAAAAACCTCCCGTTCAAAGATCCGATAAAGATACATTTCCTCAATTGATCGTTTAGTTTCCATAAACCTCCGAAATATACGAAGCAGAATAACACCTGCCCACAAAAAGGCCGGACCTGAACCGGCGAAGCACCAGAAATGAAATTCAATTTGAACAGCCGGCCAAAATATTGGGGGTTGTGGGCTCTATAACCCCTGACGGCCTGATAAAAATAGGACTATCGAGTCAATTAAATTGCAAAGATTTTTGTAAAAGTCTTATCTTTTTCTACAAATGTCAGAATATGAAATACTTCATATTGTCCGCTCTGTTTTTCATCCTAAAATCTCCTGTCATCGCCGAACCAGATCTGCCCGATACTGCTTCCGTCCGTCTGCTTACTGAGTCCGCTGAAAAATTCATTTTCTTAAATACGGATTCGAGTATACGCTATGCGCAGCAGGCGCTACTTCTAGCTGAAAGGTCAAATTTGAATCAGGAGGAAGGCAAGGCCTACTATCTGCTTGGCGGAAATTACTGGATCATGGGTAATTATCCCAAAGCACTCGCTTTCATACTGCAGGCTCTCCAGATATTTGAAAAACTGGCTGACCGGGCTGCCATAGCAGACACCTATCGCGCGCTGGCTTCCATATACCGTGATCAGTCAGATTATGCCAACGCGCTGTTGTATGCTGAAAAATGTAAATCCATCGCAGGTAAAAATATTCTGACAGACATCTATACCATCACAGGGAGTATTTATGAGAAATCCGGCAAGCTGGATTCTGCTCTTTACTACCTGAACCTTGCCACCGAAAATGATATACAGAACTATGGCAGACCGCACTATGGATATATACCATTGATCTTTGGAAATGTTTACTATAAAAAACAAGACTACTCTCAGGCGATCCGATTTTATGATCAGAGCATCGTACTTCTGGAATCACAAAAAGTATACAAGGATTTGATGGAAGCCTGCAATGGGATAGCGAAGACCTATCTCGCAATTTCCAAAACAGGTTCCGGTATTGCATATGCAAGAAAAACACTGACCATCGGCATGTCAACACCATTTCAACTCGGGGAACTTGAAGCGGCTATACTTCTTACCAATGCTTACCGTTCGCAAAACAATTTTGATAGCACGCTGCACTATATGGAACTGAGTATGGCCATCAAAGACAGCTTGTACAACCAGCAAAAAGCACGTGAATTTCAAACGCTTGTTTTCAAAGAACAGGTAAGGGAGCAGGAAATGGAATCGGACCGTATCAGGGCGGAGGAGGACCGCCGTGAAAATATTCAGCTTCTGGCCATTGCCGCCTTTATCCCTCTCTTTTTCTTACTGGTTTTGATTCTCCGCAGAAAAAAAATCAGATCCGGTGTCATCGAATTCATGGTGCTTGTCGGATTGCTTTTATTTTTCGAATTTATCTCCCTCCTGATCCATCCCTGGCTGGAATCCATTACCCACCATACGCCGGTGCTGATGCTGACGGCCCTGGTACTGATCGCAGCCATCCTGGTTCCGTCGCACCACCGGCTTGAAGAGATACTGAAAATAAAACTTGAATCAAATCAGGCCCCCTCATCTATACCGGTTCCTGTTCTGGAAGAAACCAATATTAAACAAGATCTTTAATAACGCTATTAGCTATTCCAATCGCTCCTTGCATGGATGGCCATCCTGAATGAGCTTTACTCCATTTCGACGGGGACTCCGGCAACGCCGGGGTCTTTTTTATTTTCCAACGTATGGCACTTTTCTAAAGGAGAAAATTTTCCAGAAGGAGTTCTTTATAGAAATGCGATAAGTCTGTTGGCCTATATTTTGCCCTTTCTGCTTCTGATACTCCGTGAATTAGCCTAATAAAGCAGGATACTATTATGGCCGCGCAAACTTTACAAGACGCCGTCATTTCCCAATTCGAAAATCTTACAAAATATACGCGCAAGATCCAATCGGCATTTGACGCTACAAAAATTCATAAACTTAGAATTGCATTTAAAAAACTCAGAGCCCTGCTCAGGTGGCAAAAGGCAGATAAGAGAATATTTAATTCATATAAAAAGATCTACACACTTGCAGGTTCGTTAAGGAATATCCAGGTTGCGAAAAAAATGATCCTGCATGAAATGGATATTCCCGTAGCGTTTAAATCATGGCTTTCAACTGAATTTTTCAGATTAAGAAAAGAATGGAATAATCTGGATTATGAAAAACAACTTAGGCAACTTAAAAACAGATTGCAAAAAATAGAGTTAAGTTCTAAAAAAAATGCACGATATTTTGATAAAAAGGCAGATAAAATTACGATAGGGATGGATGTCGCTTCTATTTCCGATTCGGCAATTCACGGAATCAGAAAACAAGCGAAAGATATTCAGTACAGTGTGAAATATTGGAGCAGTAAAAAACAGAAAGACTTCTTAAATAATAATTTGCCGGCTAAAACTTTAAAGAGCATTTCCTCTCAAATTGGAAAATACAATGATCATCGCATCCTCATTCAATTTCTTGAATCATTCGCCAGGGAATCAGGCGACCAAACTGCAATTAAAAGGATCAGTCCTGTAATAGAAAGATTGCAACATCACAAAAGTTTGCGGAAACTACGCTTACTGAGCAGAATTAAGGCTCTGCAGCTTAGCGACCAAAATTTATAAATTATTGTTTTTCAATACTGTTCCTGTTTGGATCGCCTGATTATTTTTTGGCGAGGTTATTGTTTTAATTCTTCATTGTACGAACGTACGTTCGTTCGTTTCGCGAATTTGATTTAGAGGGATTCATTGATTTAAAAACTAAAAATATGAAAACTTCGTCGGGAGTACTTCGGCATGAAGCCAATGCTCCACTTACTCATATTTTTCTATCTCTTGATTTGCTGGAGATGAATAGTTATAATGAAGAGAATAAAACTTACTTATCAATAATTCGTCAGAATGCCGAACGACTGCAGCATTTGATAAGGAATATTGAAAATCATCAACTGGATAAGGAAGAGCCTGGACGAATTGAATGAGAAGTGGATCTCAGAAAGTAATTATTGGTTTGCCCGGCAAATCTTTTCAATGCTAGTAAGTCAGCGATCCAAAAATGAAATGCAATAGCAAAGCTTTTTTGATATTAGCTACTTTTCCTGAGCGACCTTTTTTAGGATATCACTGCCAAACCTTTAGAAATAAAATAATAAAAAAAGCCGGACCTAAATCCGGCAAAGTACCCGAGACGGGAATTGAACCCGTACCCGCATTTCTGCAGACAGGATTTTAAGTCCTGCGCGTCTACCAGTTCCGCCACCCGGGTATGTTTTCAAATAAAAAATTCCATCCCTTTGCGCGGATGGAATCCCTGAGCGGAAGACCGGGCTCGAACCGGCCACCCCGACCTTGGCAAGGTCGCGCTCTACCAAATGAGCTACTTCCGCATATGACCTTTCTTAAGAACTTTTCCTGGGACGGCAAATTTAAGCATTCAGGCCGGATCAAAACGAAATCTTACTTGTATTCCGGAGTGTACAGTGTATTGGCGGGAACAACCACCTCGGGTTTGCCTTTATACCTGTGCGAATACAGTCCATAACATGCTCCGATTAAAAGGGCCACGATACAAAATGTTTCCAGGTAAAAAAGAAATACAGACGAATTCACCCAATTATACGTGATGTCCTTGAGCTTCGGATCCTTGTATTCTATCGGTTCATCTTCCATAAGAATCAGTTGATTACAGTGCAAAAATAACAGATTCGGAGAAAAAATCAGCTTTTATCGTCTACAATTTCATCAAAAGTATTTTTTCCCTTCACAAAATGCTTCCAGGCAACGCAGCGCTGGTACCAACCTGACAACCTGGCTTTTCTCTGCAGCGGAAAAACACTCTTGCTTTTCTTAAAAAAAAGCCATTTAACAAATGCCAGATGTGATTCGGCAATAGCAAAAAAGTATACTGCCTCACCGGCTAACAAGGACTTCCACGCCGAGATATTATCAAGTAATATCCTTAATGGAATCTTCCAGAACGACTGGCGCTTCGGCAAATTCTTGGCCAGCATGATCATATTGTTGCGGAAATTCAGAAATACCTTCCTTTCATCTCCTTTGGGCAAAGTGCCACCGCCGACATGGTATACAACAGAGGCCGGGCAAACATATATTCCGTAACCCATCAGCTGGAGGCGCCAGCAAAAATCAATTTCTTCCATGTGCGCAAAAAAATAGGTATCCAGTCCTTTTGTTGCATGAAATAATTCTGCCCGAACAAACATCGCTGCACCACTGGCCCAGAAAATTTTCTGCGTGTCTTCGTATTGCCCATGATCCTGTTCGCAGATATCAAATATCCTTCCCCTGGCGAAGGGATATCCCAGGCAATCCATCCATCCGCCTGAGGCCCCGGCATATTCAAAACGGTCCTTCAGGTTAAAACTTAAGATTTTAGGTTGGCAGGCACCGATCGACCGATCGTTCTCCATGAGGCTGACCGCGGGTTCTATCCATCCGGGAGATACCTCTACATCCGAATTCAACAAAACATAATATTCACTTTCCACCTGCTTCAATGCCTGGTTGTACCCTCCTGAATAACCATAATTCCTGTCAAGTAAAATCAGTCGCACCTGCGGGAAATTATTCCGGAGAAAGTCCACGGAATCATCCGAGGAAGCATTATCAGCCACCACCAGGTCAAAATTGGAATAAGTACTTGCCAATACTGAAGGCAGAAACTGCTCCAGGTATTTACGCCCGTTAAAATTGAGAATAACTACTGATACTTTAGCCGGCAATTGAATTCGTTACGGTAAGAAAATTGCGCCAAAAATAAGGGTTCTGCAGAGAACCATGCCCTGAATTAGTGATATGACCGTCTTTAACTACTTTAGCGGCATGATCGGATTCCGGTTCAACTGGCGCTGGCTGCTCGCACTTCTGGGGATCGGTATTGTGTGCGGTACGATCCTCTATTCCCAATACCTCGCCGAAAAGATCGAAAGAGAGGAGCAGCAGAAGATAGAACAGTGGCTGGCCGCAAGTAAAGCAATCCTCAATCCCGATCTGACGCTCCCCAATCTCATCCGAAACGAGCAGCATTCCATTCCGGTTATCGAAACCAATGAAAAAGACAGCATCACCAATTATTTCAATCTGGATACCCTGAAAGCAGCGCATAACAAATCTTATCTTTCGGATAAGTTAAAAACTTTCCGGTCGCAGAATCCGCCCCTGGAAATAAAATGGAGCGATTCGCCCTATACGGCGAACCGGTATTATTACGGTCATACTGCACTGCTGGACCAGGTTCGTTATTACCCGATCATTCAACTGCTCCTGGTGGCTGTGCTGGTTTTCTTTATCATTTATTCCATCAGCACAAGCAATCGTGCCACGCAAAACCAGGTGTGGGTGGGCATGGCCAAAGAAACGGCCCATCAGCTGGGTACTCCGCTTTCATCCCTTCAAGGCTGGATTGAAATGTTAAAAGAAGAAGGGATGTCTGCTGAAACTGTCTCCGAACTGCAGAAAGACGTTGACCGGCTGAAGCTTATTTCAGACAGGTTCAGCAAGATCGGCAGCATTCCCAGCCTGGAAAAATATGATATTTTATTCCAGGTTCAACAGATGATAGAATACATCCGCAAACGCACTACTTCGAAAGTACAGTTCGTGTTGGAAACACACGGATCAAAATTTGTGGAGGCCGAAATCTCCAAACCTCTGTTTGACTGGGTGATTGAAAATCTTTTCAAGAATGCGCTGGATGCCATGGAAGGTAAGGGAAAAATCAGCGTCGATATTAAAGACGAGCAGCAGTCAGTAGTCATTGATGTTTCGGATACGGGCAAGGGTATTTCAGCATCTAACGTCAGGCGGGTATTCGATCCGGGATTCACAACCAAGAAAAGAGGCTGGGGACTGGGCCTGACCTTATCGAAACGGATCATGGAGGAATACCATAAGGGAGAATTATTTGTGAAGCATTCGGAGCCGGGGAAGGGGACGACGTTTCGGATAGTGCTGAAGAGAATTTGAAAATTTGAAAATTTGAAAATTTGAAAATGAAGAAATTCTAATTGGGAAACGTTATTTTTGCAGTCCATTTTGAGGTTTGCGGAGGTGGCGAAACTGGTAGACGCACTACTTTGAGGTGGTAGCGCCGTAACTGGCGTGGGAGTTCGAATCTCCTCTTCCGCACACAAAAATGTCCCCGGCGAAAGCCGGGGTTTTTTCATTCAGAGGCGTGGCAAGCTTGCTTGCCTAAGCCGATGGATGGAAAAACCAAAGCGCCGTAGGCGCGTGGGGCATTTTTGTATAAGCCCCACCCTGAGATCAGCGAAGCTAATCTCCTCTTCCGCACACAAAAATGTCCCCGGCGAAAGCCGGGGTTTTTTCATTCAGAGGCGTGGCAAGCTTGCTTGCCTAAGCCGATGGATGGAAAACCAAATTTGAGATGTCATTAAATTATTTTGATGGAATAAATTTAAACGCATAGGAATTCATGCAATACCTTTTGCCTGTTGGCGCAGGGCCATCATTAAAAACATGACCCAGATGTAACCCGGTGCTTCTTTCCACTACTTCGTCCCTTACCATACCATAAGAGGTATCTTCAACAATCATAATGGCCTTTGGATCGATGGGCTGATAGAAACTGGGCCAGCCGGTGCCGGACTCGAACTTGGTTTCCGAACTGAATATTGGCTTACCGGTAGCCGCACTTACATAGATTCCCTTCTGATGGTTATCCCAATATGGATTTTTAAATGGTGTCTCTGTTCCCTTTAAAACCATGATCTGATAAGCTTCAGGAGATAAAATGCTTTTCCAGTAACTGTCAGGTTTAGCATCGGGAAAGGTTTTGGTATCTTCAGAGCTGCCGGTCGATTTATTCGTAGAATGGCTTTGGCTGCAAGCATTCATTGCCAAAGTCACGATGGGAAATATTATTAAAAATAACTTTTTCATATTCTATTTTTACATGGTTTAAGTATACATACGTAATAAATCCTTACGCGGATCTTTTTGATTTACAGACCCGAATAATAATCATAACCCCGCTCAGCCCAGTAATCGCGCGGACGATGATTGCTGAAGCTGATCGTCCCTATACGCTTGAGGTTCTTAATCCCATATTTAACTGGTATAATCAACCGAAGTGGCGCTCCGTGTTCAATTGCCAGTGGTTGTTCATTCATTTCATAAGCCAATATGGTCTGCGGATGCAAGGCACTCTCCATATCTAAACCTATATAATATTCCCCGTTTGGCGTTTCCATACCCACATATTGCATCTTGGTCTGTTGTTGTAAATCATAATGAGTTACAAAATCAACAAATCTGACACCTGCCCAATGCTGGATTTGATCCCATCCCTCGACACATTTAAAATCATAGACAATTTCTGTTTTAGGGAGGCTTTTGATTTCTTCAATGGTTAAATTCACTATATCGCCGGCGCTTTTTACCAGGGCAAGTTGCCAGCTTTCAGGCTTGAACCCTTCAGCTTCGATTCCAATATGGGCATTGACCCTTACCTTCCTGGCCGCCATGGACTTCGGATAGGTTTTAACCAAATGGTTATTGCTAAAGAAATTCCTGAAAAAGAGTTCCGTCCTGTTCAATGCCCGTCTTAATGGTTTGGCCGTGCCTGCTGTAATACCTGCTGTTTCCGCAGGGGAATGATAAAGCCATTTCCAGCCTCCAAGTCCGGCGCCTCCCAATAAAAAAAAGCCAGTGAAGGATAGAAAATTTCTCCTTTTTATCCTCTGTTCAACAGTAAGTAATTTCTTTTCCTTTTTTTTTATTGACATTTTCATTCTATGTTATTTGCAGGATTGATTTGGTCATCCTTCGCCTGATCAGCGATATCGCTCTGATCTGTTGATGTATTCTTCTCTTCGGCGGCGACCTCCATTGTCGATGTATTCTGCGGTTCAGCGGCCATCTCCACCATAATAGGAGGAGATTCTTCCAGCACTTCAAAACCAGAGATGACAGATCTGAAATTGTTCCATCCCGCAAGGATAACCTGCACAACATGAATCACAAAAAAAAGCACATAGCCCAGTGTTAAGACAAAATGCAGTATCCTCGCCAGATGATAACCCCCGCAAATCCAGGTCAGCCAATAAAATTGAACTGGCTTATAAATAGCCAGCCCGGTTACCAAAGAGCCAAGACCCATGACAATGATGGCCGTATAAGCGATCCTTTGAGCTGCATTATATTTGTTTTGCGGCGGTATTGTTTTCCGGATATGGAGATCGTGTAACAAAACCAGCCAGGCTTCTTTAAAGGATTTTTTTTGGGGAACCAGTTCACGCCACTCGCCCGAGATTATGGTATACAAAATGTAAAAAAATCCGTTTAGGGTAAAGAACCACATGAACAGAAAGTGATATGCCATCCCTTCGGCTAACCGATGTGGAATATGCAATAGCTTATAAAACCAATCAGGAAAGAACTGGACAAAAGTATGACCGAATATAGTGACGGTATAAACATCGTTTGCCCAGTAAATGAGCATACCACTCCAGATCATTATCGCCAAAATGGGAAAATTAATCCAATGCGTCCAGCGCATAACCAGAGGATGTTTTTCTTTGATAATTTTCATATCCCGGTATAGCTTGCTATTCCATTCAAATTACGGAAAACAATTGACCTGTAGAACCTGCCTGAGTCCCATAAAGCGATGATTTTATTTTTCTATTGCAGACATGGTGGCCGTGGAGAATACTTCTGCTTGATATTACTTTAGTTCTTATTCAAAATGAGTAGTATATTTGTTCACTGAAAGTCCGGAGTAAGTCCGGTAATTACCGGACTTACTCCGGATTTGATATGAATCCATATAGAACCAATGTAGAACAAGAGTAAAAGGATTATACGTCATGAGCAGAACAATACATATACTTAAATGAATTTCTTATGGCAACACAATCACCCATGGGGTTCACGGGAAGAATAGGGAACCTCATCCACTACCGGGTAGGCGATAAGTTTTATGTACGCTCTGCCCCAGGTAAGTTCGGGCAGACCAAGGCCACCAGGTTAAGGGCCGCTGAGTTTGGCCGGGCCTCCAGGATCAGCAAAGCGATCCGGGAACAATTGCGTCCGGTGATCCCTCATCCGGCTGAAAGGAAAATGCAGACCAGCCTGGTAGCGGCTGTCTTTCAATGGCTCCAATCGGCCAGGGGCCAGAGCGCTGGTCCGGGCCATCGTGCGGGCCTTATCACCAGGTTTGATTTTACGGGTAAGGGCCGCACGGTAAGGGAAAGATGGAAGGTTCAGTTTAACGTCAGCTCCCCTTCTTCCGGCCTGCTGCAGATAAAGATTCCGGCTTTTGTGCCGGAAGAATCATTTGAAGCGCCGGCTCTAACGGTTTCTGTGAATTGCAAAATCTCAGTGGGCGTTTGTGATACAGAAAAAGGCTATGCAATAGGAAGTTCTTCTACTGAACTGGTCTTTGCATACAACAGCACTACCGTGCCCGCACAAACCATTTCCATAAAATTGCCGACGCCGAAAGGAAGCCTGATCGTAACAGGCATGTCGCTCACCTATAAGATTTCTGAAGACCGCTATACCCAGGACAATACCAATAAAGCATTTATGCCCGCAGGAATTGTGAGTGCGATTTATGTCTGACCAAAATGATCATACCAGTTAAAAACAATGCTCAAACCGTAAAATAAATCACGGGATGATTGTTCATGCTACTGTCTGCCGCATGCCTAAATTTTTTATGGGTTCGTTACGAATATCCCGGAGGCGCTGGCTTGGCCACTCTTCTGGATGGACAGATTGGTGGTTGCCCCGTTTTTCCAATACTGGGGTATATCCGTTTTACCTCCCGCTACGTAAACATTATTGCCGGAGACGAAAATTGAATTTGCCCAGGATGCATCGCCGGATTGCAGGTTTGTAATTGTGCCGTTTTTCCAATATTGTGCAAAGCCATCCTGACCTCCAGCCACATATACATCAGTGCCGGAAACATAAACTGAATAAGCCTGGGCAGGCATTGGATCCTGGAGGTAGTTGATCGTCGTATTTTTCCAGTACACTGCAGAATCATTGAGCCAGCCAGCCGTATAGACATCATTGCCGGAAACAAAGATTGAATTGGCATTACTGATCTGGTATTCATCCGACAACTGCGTTTTCACTCCGTTTTTCCAGTATGCTGCCTTAAAAAATTGATCGTAGCCGGAAACATATACATCATTGCCTGATACATATATTGAAAAAGCCTCCGCATAATCAAACAAGTGATAAGATCCGATCGTATTTACCGGCGGCACAGGAGGAGTGGGATAAGGCGGGGTTATCGGAGTCAGGTTAACAAGATCACCATTTTTCCAGTAAACGGCAATACCAACACTATCACTCGTCAGTTCGTATCCTGCAACATAAACATCCCCTCCGGATACAAAAATCGAATTCGCAAATGCCCTCTGCGCATTGGGCAAATTGGTAAGCATGATTTCGGTTCCGTTTTTCCAATACACTGCATTTATCGCGACTCCCGTATTGATATTTCCGGTGTACTCACTGCCCGCCACGTATACATCCGTGTCAGAAACAAAGATCGAAGAAGCAGTAGAATAATTATTTGGTGATTGTTTTGGTAAAACAATGGCAATACCGTTTTCCCAGTATAAGGCTGAATTTGCGCCATTTCCGGCAACATACACAGTAGCTCCGGCCGCGGCCGTGTTGGTCACGCTTTTTTTGCAGGCCGAAGACATTATGATCAGAGAAAGGATGGCAAAACATTCAATCAGGCGGCATCTCATACATTCCGGTTTAACCAATTAAAGTTACAATTTGGTCCGCGTTATTCAAAATGCCTGAATCATTGAATTTAATATCATCCCGTAATATCTTTCGGGTAAATATATTCGGCTCAATCTTTAATTGTCTTCAACATCTCCTGCACCGCGGCTTCCAATTGCTGATCCTCACCATTTAGAATCTTTTCATATTCGTTTGGTACGCGAATATCGGGCTCCAGCTCATGATTTTCCGTGGGATGGGTTTCGCCGGCTCCGTAAGTAGATATCATGGGAATACCGAATACAATGGTTTTGTCGATCTGAGTTTCCCACCACACGGCTGTCCCCGTACCAGCTACCGGCATGCCAACCAATTTGCCGATACCTAATTCTTTATACGCATATGGGAACATAAATGCGTCTGAATAATTGCATTCGCTCATCAGCACGCAACTGGGCTTTGTCCATTTGTTCAGCGGTTCGCCCCCCAGGGTCACATGGCTCTGGGGCCGCATGGTGAAATAAAGTTTTCCGCTTAAAAAAGTAACCAGGTCGTCGTGTAGCCAGCCCCCTCCGTTGAATCTGGAATCTACGATCAGCGCTTTTTTATTTATGTTTTTTCCAAGCACCTTATCAAAGGTTACCCGGAAACTGGGATCATCCATGCTGCGCACATGCACATAGCCTACTTTGCCTCCGGACAGGCTATCTGTCAGAAATTCCATCCGTTTTACCCAACGATTATATAAAAGAACATTACCTTCTGTTCTGGGTTTGATGGGCTTGATGGTTTCCTCATATTTGGCGCCGGAAGATGCATCATGGAAACTGATAAGCGTAAACTTTCCGGCCTTCCGGTTGAGCAGGGTGGCCCAGTCGAAATCGCCCGTTATGGCAACACCATCAATCTTATCGATCACCGAGTTACCGTTCATATGTGTTCCATTCACATCGAAAGGACCGTCAGGCAATATCTCTTTGACCCAAAGCCCATCTCCTTTTTTACTCAGATCATAAAGCAAACCCAGGGCGGCAGTTTCATCCCCGTTTGGAAAATCAGGATAATAACGCCCACCTGTATGCGAAACATTCAGTTCACCCAAAAACTCGCTGAGCAAAACCTGAAAATCGTAATTGTTATTAATGTCAGGAAGGAATTGCTTATAGGTATCATGAAAATAATCCCAGTCCACTCCCTGGATATTCGGATCGAATAATTTCTTTCTTACCTGTTTCCAGATATGATCAAAAATATATGCCCTTTCAGCGTCCGCATTAAGCTCCATGTCCGAATTGATCTTAACCGGTGAAATCTTGCCATCCTCCACATTCACTTTCTGTATATTTCCGTCAGCCAGCACAAACAGGAATTTTCCGTCCCTGGTCAAATCCAGGCTTCCTCCCTTGGCTTCCAGCTTAGCCAGTAATTTGGTTTCATGGGTGCGCAATATGGTTTCCCAAAGATCATATCCCTTATCATACCGGGCAAGGTAATAGAGCTTTTCGCCATCCTTTGATAGTTTCGGCGTGCGCAGAATGGCGGAATTTATTGACAGCCTTTGCGTCCGGTCCTCCAGGTTCTTCAGGTTTGGGTTCAGAGGCTCCGGCGTTTTTTTGGATTTGGCAGAGTCCTTTTTTTCTTCTTCCGTCTTGAGGTCGAAATCTTCCTTGTTCAATTGAAAGCGATCCCAGGCTTTCTGGTCAAAGAACATGGCATATACATCGGTCTGGCTGCCGCGGCTGAGATTTTTCATTCCGTTCTTGTCGCTTGTCCAATACATCATCCTTCCATCCAGGCCCCACTGGGGATATTCGTCGCTGAATCCGCTTTGGGTCAGGTTTATCCTTTTCCCGGATGCATCATCACCGATCAGTACAACATCATCCTTTCCCCATCCCCCACCTTCTGCTGATTCGGCAAGCAGGTATTTGCTGTCAGGTGACCAGGTGAAATACTGATCTCCATCCCTGTAAGAGAAATTGACTCCTTCGGGTATGAGGGTGGTGACCGCCTTCGTCGCCATATTGTATGATTTCAAAATATTTCTTTCTTCCAGGTAGGCAATCTTTTTGCCATCCGGCGAATAGACACCCTGGAACTCATCCCCGGGACCGGCAATAATATCTTCCGTTTTTAACAGCGTAGCGGCATAAAAATAGGGTTCATCCTTATTAACAATGCTCACCTGCTGAATATCCCAGGAGGAATGTTCAACCGAGTAAAGAAGCGAACGACCATCCGGACTGAACTGCAGCATTCTTTCCTGAAATGGCGTATTGGTAACGCGACGGGTTGTGGATCCGTCTGCCGAACTCACAAAAATATCTCCGCGAAATACAAATGCCACCTCTTTCCCATTGGGTGACACCGCGATTTCTGAAACTTCGCCTTTCACCGGAATGACGGTGATCTGACTTGCAGCAAAATCCGCACTCAGGGTGATCATGAGCTTTACCGGCTCCTGACCTTCAATGAGCGTATATATATCACCGTTATAAGTGAATGCGAATTTCCCATCCTTTGAGCGGGAAAGATTCCGCACCGGGTTTTTATCAAATTTCGTCAGCTGCTGTACATCACTTGTTTTATCGAGAGAAGACCTGAATAAATTCTGCGTCCCGTTCCTTTCGCTCAGATAATAAAATGTGTCGCCGTTTCCCCAGACCGGCTCCCGGTCCTCGCCTTTAAAGTCAGACACCTGCGTATATGTTTTATGGGGCATATCATATACCCAGATATCCCTGGTTACAGCTGAAGTATGATGTTTCCTCCAGGGATCTTCATAACCCTTTCTGTCCTGAAAAATAAATTTGTCGCCCCGGCCATTATAATGCAGGTATTCCGTTCCGGCACTATTGAGCATAATACTTTTCCCTCCTTTTGCCGGAACCTCGAATAATTTCATAAACAGTCCGTCCAGCGGAAATCTAACCGAAGTATAAACATCATGCTGGTCCGTACCAAAAACCACGCTTTGATCATCCGGCGTGAAATCATATGGAATATCCTTGCTGGAGTTAAACGTCAGGCGATTCACGCTGCTGCCGTCGGCCTGCATGATATAAACATCAAAGCTGCCATACCGGTCGGAACCAAACGCGATTTCTTTACTATCATGACTCCAGACGGGATACCCGTTATAAGCACTGTTTATGGTCAATGCGATGGCCGGACCTCCTTCAGCCGGAACTTTGAACAGGTTGCCTTTATATTCGAAGGCAATCCATTTCCCGTCGGGTGAAATAGCAGGTTGTTGCATCCACCTTGGCTGAATCTGAGCTCCGACTGATGCTATAAAAAAAATGGATACAGCGAATAATGAAACTAGTTTTTTCATGATTTTATTTATTAAGCAGTAGGAAGAATCTGGTGGTTTGGAAGGATAAAAATAAGAAGATGAGACAATATGAAGTACCGGTTCAGTTTTTTTCAACCGGAATGAACTATATAAATCCTATTTTCCCATATAAATACTATAAAATGAAAACAGCCGCTTTGCTGGGAATTCTTTTATCCTTTGCCGGACTTGCCATCGCTCAGCAGCAACCGCTCCGGGTAGGCGTGGCCGGTCTTAAACATGATCATGTATACGGACTTATGGAGAATTATAAACAGGGAAGAGTGATCATTCTGGGCATTGCAGAGAGCGATGCGGAATTGGTGCAGCGCTATAAGAAAAAATATAAGTTGCCGGATTCCCTCTTCTATACCAGCGTATCAGCCATGTTGGATCATATAAAACCTGATGCGGTGCTGGCCTATAATCCAATAGCGGATCACCTCGCCGTAGTGGAAGCCTGCGCTCCGAAAGGGGTTTCCGTAATGGTGGAAAAGCCCCTGGCCATCAGCGTAAAGCAGGCGGAACGGATGGCAGCTCTGGCCAATCAATATCATATCCATATTCTCACAAATTATGAAACGACCTGGTATGGCAGCAACCAGCAGGTTTATGAAATGATACATGCGCAAAAAGCCATTGGAAATATCCGCAAGATGGTTGTGCATGATGGTCACCAGGGACCTATCGAGATTGGTTGCAGTCCGGATTTTTTAAAATGGCTCACAGATCCGGCGAAGAATGGTGCAGGTGCCCTGGTTGATTTCGGTTGTTACGGAGCCAACCTGATGACCTGGCTGATGGAAGGGAAAGCGCCCATTGCGGTTACAGCCATCACCCGGCATTATAAACCGGATCTTTATCCCAAAGTGGATGATGATGCTACGATCCTGCTTGAATACCCCGGCGCTACCGGTCTTATTGAAGCATCCTGGAGCTGGCCTTTCGGCATCAAGGATCTGGAAGTATTTGGTGAAACGGGCTATCTCCATGCCCTGAATAGCAATACCCTGCAGGAAAGGCTTCACGACAGCTATGATAAAGTGGAAGTAAAGCCTGCTGCATACACAGATAATTTAGTTTACCTGGCAGCCGTATTGCGCGGGGAACTGAATCCCGGGAACGATCTTTCTTCCCTTGAGAATAACCTGATCGTTGTTAAAATATTGGAAGCGGCCATGCAATCCGCACGCGAAGGCAAAAGGATTGTGCTTTGAGTATCCTCGGGTTACTGCTTTCGGTCCGGGAAAAGCGGGCCCGGGGCATGATTATTGAACACGCAGGTATAAATTGTTCAATGATGCAAAAGATTTTTAAACACGGGTTGTCTCTATTGTTATTGATGACCATTTTATTGGCCACAACCGGTTGCGTGGAACACCGGTACTATCACCAGTATCATCATCATACCCGTGAATACTATGACCGTCATCATATGCCACCACCGGCAGGCGTTAATTTCGATATCCATAATTAATTTATATAGTTAATTAATCAGCAGAGAGATTTAGGAGTAAATGGGCTAATGTGTAAATGTGAGAATGTGCTAATGTGTAAATGAATGACTACCTTATTTTGTTGCAAAAATGATGCATTCATTTTTATCATATGCCTTTTTCTTTCTCACATTTACACATTTACACATTAGCACATTCTCACATTTACACATTAGCCCATTAGCCCATTTACCCCTAACTCATCTTTTTCCCGAACGGTTGGGAGTGATTGATAATCAATAACTAATAAAATTAGTAGTATAAAACTAAATTAATTAGTATTCTTGCAGTGTCATGTATCTCAACTGCAAGACTTATTTTAGTTTTCTGTACGGTACTTTTTCAACCCGGGAACTCGTTCAAACGGCCCTGGATAAAGGCGTTACAGCGTTGGCACTCACCAATATCAACGCTACCTGTGATACCTGGGATTTTGTAAAGCTTTGCAGGGAAGCAGGCATTAAACCCATTGCTGGTGTTGAGATACGCAACCAGGATCAATTACTTTATATTTTACTCGCTGCAAACAATAAAGGTCTTGCATGGATTCATGATTTTGTATCGGAGCATCTGCTGACCGGGAAAGATTTTCCGGAAGCCGGTACGGATCAATTCTTTTTTTCGGATAGCCGGGACGGATTTGTGGTCTATCCGCTGGGCGCAAAAAATCCGGAGGACCTGCTGTTGAATGAGCGCATTGGAATATTGCCATCAGAGCTAACGAGGCTGTTCAATCCGGATCTTCGTAAACATCAGCATAAACTGGTTATCCGTCAACCGGTAACCGTTCAGGATAAAGCTCATTTTTCTTTGCACCGTCTGCTTCGCTGCATTGCAAAAAATACCATCCTGGCGAAATTGTCTAAAGAGGAACAATGCGAACCGACGGAAACCTTTCTTTCTCCTTCGGAACTCTTGAATAAATTCAGTGCCTATTCATTTATAGTTACCAACACCTATAAGCTGATGGATCAATGCCATATTGAAATGCAATTCGGCATAGATAAAAATAAAAATACCTATGGCGGAACAAAAGAAGACGACCGGGTCTTCCTGGAAAAACTGGCTACGGAAGGGCTTAAAAAACGGTTTGGCCCAAATAACAAATTAGCTGCAGAGCGGTTAAAAAAAGAATTAAAGATCATCAACGACCTGGGGTTTAACAGCTATTTTTTAATCAACTGGGATTTTATCCGTTATGCCCAGCTCCGGGAATATTATTATGTCGGCCGGGGCAGCGGAGCCAACTCGATTGTAGCCTACTGTCTTTTCATCACCAATGTGAATCCCATCGAGCTCAATTTATATTTTGAGCGGTTTTTAAATCCGCATCGCAAATCACCGCCGGATTTCGATATTGATTTCTCCCACACTGACCGGGATGATGTGATGGATTATATCTTTAAGCGTTATGGCAAAAGCCAGGTTGCCCTGCTGGGCTCCTATCCCACTTTTAAACATGATTCCATTATCCGGCAGCTGGGCAAGGTTCTGGGCATGCCTGATAAAGAAATTGTAGAGCTTCAGCGGACCAATACGGCCAGGGACAGCAATAGCAGGCTGATCCTGCAATATGGAAAGCTCATGCAGGGATTTCCAAGTTATCCTTCGCTGCATCCCTGCGGCATGCTGATCACCCAGGAACCCATTGTAAACTACGTATCTCTCTTCATGCCGCCCAAGGGATTCCCTACAGCGCAGATCGATATGTTCGTAGCCGAAGATATCGGCATGAATAAATTTGATATCCTGAGCCAGCGCGGATTGAGTCATATCAGGGAAGCGCAGCGGCTCATCAAACAAAACAGGGGAGTCAGCATAGATATTCACGACCTGGAAACATTTAAGAAAGATAAAAATGTAGCCACAGAGATCAGGAATGCCAATTCTATCGGATGCTTTTATATTGAATCGCCGGCCATGCGCCAGCTGCTCAAGAAACTGCGTTGTGATGATTATATCACGCTGGTTGCAGCAAGTTCCATCATCCGTCCCGGCGTGGCGCAATCGGGAATGATGAAAGAATATATTTACCGTTATCATAACCGGGATAAGATTCATTACCTGCACCCCCTGTTTGAAGAACATTTATCGGAAACCTTCGGCGTGATGGTCTTCCAGGAAGACGTGATAAAAATTGCGCATTATTATGGGGGACTTGATCTGGGGAAGGCCGACATATTGAGACGCGCCATGTCTGGCAAATACCGGTCGAATAATCAATTCGAGATGATCAAAGAGGAATTCTTTTCCAGTTCAAAGAAATTGGAAAGGGACGAGATGCTGACGGCGGAGATCTGGCGACAGATGGAAAGTTTTGCCGGTTATTCTTTCAACAAAGCCCATTCGGCCAGTTTTGCCGCGGAAAGCTATATGAGTCTTTATCTGAAAACCTATTATCCGAAGGAGTTCATGGTTGCCGTCATCAATAATTTTGGCGGATTTTATTCAACAGAACTTTATTTTTTGGAATTGTTAAAGATCGGAGGCGATATTGAGCCGCCCTGTATTAACCGGAGTGATAAGTACAGCAATATTCAGGGCAGTAAAGTCTATACCGGTTTTGTACACGTCAAACGTCTGCAGGATAAGCTCGTGGAGCAGATCCTGGAGGAGCGGAGAAATCATGGTGCGTACCTGCATCTCCAGGATTTTATTGAAAGAACAGCCGTAGGATTGGAACAGCTCAATACATTGATCAGCATTGGAGCATTCCGGTTCACGGGCAAATCAAAAAAGCATTTACTCTGGGAAGCAAATTTTTTACAAAAGAAAAATCAGCCGGAGCTGCATAACGGCCCCGCACTTTTTCATGAAGCGCCGGTGGAATTTACCCTGCCTGAATTGGTTGACACCCGCCTGGATGATCTTTATGATCAGATCGAAATCCTAGGTTTTCCACTGACCAATCCTTTTGAACTGGTGGATGATGATCCGGGGAAATATATCAGAGCCGCTGATTTACACCTGCATACAGGAAAAACCATATCTGTGCTCACCTATTTTATTGCCCGCAAGCATGTGGTGACCAAATACAATGACGAAATGTTCTTTGGAACTTTTGTAGACGCAGAATTAAACTGGATCGATACCGTTCATTTTCCGGACTCGGCGAGGAATTTCCCGTTCCACGACAGTGGGTTTTACCGGGTCAGGGGCAAGGTCGCGGAAGATTTTGGCGTGCACAGCATTGAAGTGAACAGGATGGAGAAAGTCGGGCATAAAAAAAGAATCTACGAAAATCTCAGTTAACGGTCATGGCAAGCGAAAGGCATATTGCACACCTGGACCTCGATACTTTTTTTGTATCGGTTGAGCAACTGCGCAATCCGGCCCTGGCCGGCAAACCTATCCTGATCGGGGGAAGCAATGACCGCGGGGTGGTCGCTGCCTGCAGCTATGAAGCCCGGAAATTCGGGATCCACAGCGCCATGCCCATGTATATGGCAAAAAGGTTGTGCACTCATGCCATCGTGATCAAAAGCGATTTTGAAGCCTATAGCAAATATTCTAAAACCGTCACGGACATCATCAGGGAGACCGTTCCTGTTTTTGAAAAAGCTTCCATCGATGAGTTCTATGTAAACCTCACCGGGATGGATAAATTCCATGGCTGCAAAAAATTCACTGATGAACTAAAAGCAAAAGTGATCCGCGAAAGCGGCTTGCCGGTTTCCTATGGTCTCGCCAGCAATAAGCTGATCAGCAAAGTAGCCACCAATGAAGCCAAACCCAACGGACAGATGGAGATCCCTTTTGGCTATGAGAAATCATTCCTGGCTCCTTTGAGTATTATGAAGATCCCCGGAGTCGGAACGCAAACCGGGTATAAGCTGCTCAAGATGGGCATCGAGACAGTGAAGAAATTAAGCGAGATACCGGTCGGGATGATGCAAACTTTTTTGGGAAAAAGTGGTGTTGAACTGTGGCGGAGGTCGCAGGGCATAGATGAATCCCTGGTAATCCCTTACCGCGAACAAAAATCCATATCTACCGAAAGAACCTATCAGCAGGATACCATCGATGTTCAGTTTCTTTTGAGTGAACTCAACCGGATGACTGAAAAAATAGCTTTCGAGCTGAGACAGCAACAGCGGCTGACGGGATGTGTGACGGTGAAAATCCGGTATTCTGATTTTGAGACGCACGATATCCAGAAAATGATCCCTTATACCAATACGGATCATGAACTGTTCAAAGTGGCTCACAACCTGTTTACCCGGCTCTTCGAACGGCGTCAGCTGATCCGTCTCATTGGGATCCGTTTTAGTCATCTTATCCCCGGCACTTACCAGATCAATCTTTTTGAGGACAGGCAGGAAATGATCAGCCTTTATCAATCCATCGATCATATTAAAAAAAGATTCGGGGAAGGGCTTTTAATAAGAGGAAGATCCCTGTTTCATGACCGGAATATATAAACCAAAATATCCCTTCCGTTGTTTTTAATAAACCGATTACCATGAATTCCGCAATTCCAATAACTAAAACAAGCCTGATTGAATACAGGGAAAACAGGTATACCTGCAACAAGATTGAATGTAACGGGATGATCCTTTATCAGATCGTTTTCAATAAATCCTACCTTTATTTAACCAGGGCAGCAGGAGCCGGCGGTCAATCCTTTTGGACATCTATTCCGCAGGACCCCAAGCTGGCTCATCTGGTCATTGAACTTGGTAAAAAAATCGAGCATCAGTTCAAATAATTATCATGTGCTACTACAACGGGATAAAAGTTGCCAGAACAGAGTATGACCGCCTGAAAGATTTAGAAAAACAAGTGGCTTTCCTGAGCGAAGAGCTCGCTATTTTCAAAGGATTTGACTATAATGAATTCCCGGTTATCAGGCTTCTCCCGGGAACCCATGAAACAGAGCGGATAAATATGCAATGGGGATTTCTGCCTTCCTGGTTGAAAAATAAAGAATCGGTAGATAAATTCCGGAATGGTTATAAAGACGCCACCGGTAAATACATCAGGGGATATACTACCCTGAATGCAACCAGTGAAGAATTGTTAGGCAGGATGTTTAAAGATGCGGCCCTTCACCGGCGCTGCCTGGTTCCTTCCAACGGATTTTATGAATGGCGACATGTGCAGGTTGTTGGCAAAAGCGGAAAGCTGCTAAAGACGCCCGAAAGATTTCCCTATCTGGTTCAAATGCGCGATCAGCCTGAATTTTATTTTGCAGGCATTTATAATCCGTGGACTGACAAAGACACAAATATCACGGTCAATACATTTGCCATTGTAACCACTGAAGCGAATACGCTGATGAAGCAAATCCATAACAGCAAAGAAAGAATGCCCACCATTCTTTCGGGAAATCTGGCCGAGGCCTGGCTGTATAAAGACCTGACCGATCAGGAAATTTCAGATATCGCTAATTACCAGGTTGCATCGGCTGAAATGATGGCCACCACACTCCATAAGGATTTCCTGAAAAAAGCCAACCCGCATGAACAGGTTCATCATGAAGGCGTGCCGGATCTTATCTACGGATAAAAACCTCGGGATCCTCCTGTTTTCCTATGCTCGCTGAAACTTAGCCCGAATGGAAGGCTCCATTTTTTACTTTTTACTTTTTACTTTTTAATTATCCAGCATTTCCCTGAGATAATTTGACCGGCTCAGCATTAGGCCTTGCCTGATAAAGAACAAAAGTCCCTTTTTCGTCCTTTTCAGAAGCAACCCGCTGGGTTTTATCACCCTGCAATACACTCACATTTTTCCAACCGGCCGGCACATAGGTCTTTAAGGTTAAAGGAAGTCTATACTGCACGGGATCCAGGGAATGGCTAAGGTTTACCACAATTTCTTTTCCTTTTACATCTGCCTGTACTTTGGCGTCCATTCTTTCCCTCAGGTACCTGGCTACATCCCCGAAGGTTGCAATCCAAAGTCTGTCATCCCGCTGTTTTATAAACTGGAAATATGTGTCCAGGCGTTCGTGGGTCAAAGGTTCCCATCCGATATCATCCACACCATGAAAAACCAGGACCAGCCAGATATTATCGTGTGCCAGCGTGGTATCCACCCAGGATTGCATCTGTTCCATGCTGGTCCTCGTAATGGGTCCCCTTTGCCACTGCACGTATTCCTTATTGGCAAAAGCTCCCGGCTGATCTCTGTAGCCGCGATTTATTTCTTTCATGAATGGCTCCGGCATGCTGTTCCTCAGTGTGAGGTAAACCGGGAGGCCATATTTCATTACCCTGGGATCTTCAATACCATAAGGTACTTCGGCCGAGAAGGTATATTTCACGCCCAGGTGCCCGAGAATATCTTCCTTGCTTTTTTCAAGCTCATAGAGCATATTGGCTGTATCCAGTATGGCCAGATGAGCATGGGTGACCGTATGGCTTGCAGGTTCATAACCTTCAGCGGCAAATTGTTTGAGACTGTCCCAGGTTAGTCCTTTTTCCTGCATCACTTCATTGCTGAGGGTCTCTCCGGGTTCCAGACTGCCGCTTCTCACGATACTATAAAGCGAGTCCATGATGGCGTATGCCAGTTCTTTTTTACCGGATTCAAATCTTGCATCGGCCCGGTCATAGTATGCTATCGTGCCTTTATAGCCAAGATATCTCGCTGCCGAAGCCCGTTCAAAAAAATTATCTGCATTGGTAGGAACATTGGCAGATTCACTGATTATTTCCTTTACGGGCCTGCCGATAAACTTAGCCTGATAATTCGATCCGGCGATGGGGCCGGTAATGACAAAAAAAGTAGCAGGTAACTTCAGCCTTCTCATAATGGGCAATGCCCTGCTGAATTGATTGGATGACCCATCATCGTAAGTGAGTGAAACGGCTCCCTTTTTTCCGTACTGCCATTTTGTTATCTCGGTATTGCCCACGGCCTTTTGTTCGCCCGGGTTCCCGCCAAGCCATCCTCCAATGGCAATTACGAACAGTAATTCTTTCATCATAACTAAAAATTTAAACTTTATTATTTTTAAGCAATCCGCAAACAAGATTACGAATGGATAGGCAAATATCCCGTTTAATCAGGCCCCGCGGGGTTTTTATATTAACAATCCTTTTGTAAGGAAAGGGGAATTCCCATTAAACCATGCTCCCCTAAAGCCCTCTAATAAACAGATAAGCATTCAAATCACTTGTCGCAAATTTAAATCTCAACATTATGAAACGCATCCTTTTTCCCAGCCTGCTCGTTGCCGGACTACTTATTTCCCTGAGCGGTTTTTCTCAAAGATTTCACGGTTATAGCCGGGGTTTCGGATTTCCGCACGCAAGGGTATTTGTCAGGCCGGTATTGTCTGCACCCGTTATTTACGGACCGGCCTACCCCAGGATCTATGCCCCTTCTTACCCTCCGGTGTATGATTACGCATATCCAAGCCCATACATTTATCGCGGATACCACAGGCCCTATTATTATGGCCGTCCGCTTTATCGTGGAAGGTTTGGGCGCAGATAATTAGCCCTATTGAAGATCAATTCCAAGGTTGATTCTCTTATTTCAGTATTGAAATAGCGTGAATCAGCCTTTTGTTTTGTCAGCCTGTATTGATATTTCAATAAAGGAGCAGTCGCATGGCTTGGAAATCCGGCTATGGTCTCCGGATAAAACAATACAGATGATTGGCTAGTTGAAAGAAAGAGCCAGGTTGAGAAAAGGAGCAGGATTTATCAGGGACCTGCAGGCTTTCGTAAGTTCTTCCACCGTTTGGCGAAATAATGCGGGATGACTTACCAGGTAATTTGGAATCCATATTGTAGATATATCCCCTTTGAGCGAGTATACCGTTCTGCGAAGATCGATCAGCGCCTGAATGCTTTCATAATGATGGGGACCATTTACCTCTATATATAATTTGCCGGGGAGCGCAATGTCAACGTGCTTGTGCCCATCCCAATATTCCAGAACAACAGGTATTTTTTCTGACTTTAAGGCAAAATACAGGTCGATTGCCTGGGGGCTTGCCCCTGATTCAGTAATATAGGCCTGGTGCTTCAGGCATAAAGGATAACCGTACACCTCCATGGAAAACTGTTCCACAGCTTCGGTAAGGAGTTTTCCGCATTCCAGGCAATTCCGGGACGTTTTCATAGTACAATAAAGATTGGAAATGATGGGTCATTTTCGTAATGATTTAGACGAATGGACCAAAATCGGGGTTGAAACGGATAAAATCAACGTTGGTTAAGCCCTTATAATGGTAAAAAAAAAATTAACTTAATATTGCAATGCATCTGAATCTTATGTATATTTGATTTGGTTTAAATATCACCCACCATGGCATACTCTCCTGAATTAATAAAGGGAACACTTAAAACGATAATTCTGAAATTGCTGGCAGACAACAAAAAAATGTATGGCTATGAAATTACGCAGAAAGTAAAGGAATTAACCCGTGATAAAATACAAATCACCGAAGGTGCTTTATACCCAACCCTGCACGCTCTGGAAGCTGAAAGCTTGGTGACAACGCAAACTGAATACATTGGCAAACGGGTCCGGAAATATTACAGTTTAAGTGTAACGGGCAGGGCAAAAAACAGGGAAAAGCTTAATGAAATTACAGAGTTCATAAATACCATGGTCTTTCTGCTGGACATAAAATCGAAAATGGCATAAATGTATTCCATCACGGATCAAAATATAGATTATATACTTCATGACCTTAAGGTCCGGGGCATAGAAACAGAGAGTTTGCGGTTAAATCTCCTGGATCATATCTGTATTCTTATTGAGCAAAATCTTGAAGAAAACGGTGATTTTGAAAAATTTTATGCTTTCGCGATCAGAACCTTTTATGAGCATGAATTAAAGGAAATAGAGGAGGAAATCCTCCTGTTTTCATCATATAAAAACAAATTGATTATGAAAAAAGCAATGATTCTGAGCGGGGCGTTCTCTGCTGCCGGATTTATTGGGGGATCCCTGGGAAAAATAATGTTATTCCGAATTACGGATTTCCTTCTTTTTTTAGGCTTTGTGAGTTTCGTTCTGCTATTTCTTCCCCTGGTATTTATCCTTTTAATAAAGGAACTTAAATCCAGGAGAGATTTAATCACCTATAGCAGCGGTACGTTATCATTAATGCTTTACTTCTTCTGTATGCTGATGAAGTGCCTGGTCCAGCCCTCATCCAACTTGCAACCTGGGCCTGTTACCTGGCTTATACTTTGGCTCGCCGGTCTTGGAATCGGAAGCTTCGTATTTGTTCCTTCTTATTTCCTGGCGGGCATAAGGAGACCCGAAACAAAAATAAGTACGATTATCACTTCCATATTGCTGGTCGCATTTATCGGTGTTCAATTCCGGCTCACCAACCTGGGGCCGATAAGACAGGCAAAGCAACCATCAGCAACGCGAACCCATACATTTGCAGAAAAAAACTATCACGTGGCATCTTAGTTATTTTTTTAACACCGGATTCTTTGGATCCGCTTATACCCAAAGGATCAAAGATAATTTTGGGCAGAAAACCATTCATAAGAATCGTTCCAAAACATACCAATAGCCAAGACATCTTTGGTACCTTTATCAGGTGATACTCAGGAAAATGATTGATTCCCCTGACAAGGCAAATTTGTAAATATGGAATTGAATGTGCCTCCTCATACGGCTGACTTAAAATCCCTGGCACATGCTATAGTTACACCGGATCAACCGCCCGTTGAATTGGATTTGTCAAATTTTTTGTACGAGGCAATGGATGCTACAAAATTCATTAATGTCGGGAGCTGGTCCCCCTACTTTGATGCCATTCCGGCGGATCCATACATAAAACAGGGATACCGGTACAAGTCGATTGCATGGTTTAGAATAAAACATATTAAAGCCGCTGCCATTAAAGGAATAGATGAGCATATAGCTGCTGTAAACAGGTTAAGCGGAATGATTGAGGAAGAAAGCAACCATTATCTCAGCTCCGGCAAGCCGAACTGGCAATCGGGGGAAACGGGTTATTGCTGCTGGAATCTGCCGCAATATGCTTTACAACAATCCATAAAATACAATCCTGTTCATGGAGATATGCGGAGAGAATATCCCCGCATCAGCAATGGCATTATTGATAGCCCTGATTTTCATGAATTATTAATTCTCTATGCGGCCTTTTTTGGGTGGGGCGACGCCATCCTCCTGGTGCAATTTCAAAGAGTAGATTGCTACGCCAACCGGACTGGTCTGCCTGCGGTCGAAGGCTTTCACCAGGATGGCAACCGGCATGTTGGGATGCTGGTGGTTAACAGGAATAATGTAACTGCCGATTCAGGTGTCAGTCAATATGTGATGGATGATGAGGGTAAAAAGACAGAACCATTAATATTCAACTCCGTAATACCCGCCGGCCAATTGATTTTCTGGAATGATAAAAGGGTATGGCACTATGGAACTGAAATAAAGGTTGCCGGCGAAAGCGTAAATGAAGGCCGGGGTGTGAGAGATATCATTATTCTCAGCGCCAAAACGCCACCGGCCAATATGCCTATTGGGCCAGTGCCTGAGAAATACAGAAATTGAAATCCGGTGCAATTATGAAAATCCTGGAAACTCTCGCACCTATCAATCCCAGAGACAAGCCAATCGTAACCGAAGCAGCGTGCATTAATTCATACATTTAATACAGTCCTTCGTGATCTGTCAGGAATTCCTTTCCTGCTTTACAATCTTCAATATTGGCTGTGGACCATACAAAATGATAGAGGCCCTGGCAAAGAAAGTTTACATTCTGATATCCCTCTTTAACCAGTTCCCTGGAAACAATGGCACCCATATCAGAGCCCGATCCGTATATCAAAAACGCTGTTGATTTGTCTTTTTGGCCAACAAATATTTTCACGGAGTCCGGGGAACTGATGTGAATGGCGCCCTTTATATGTCCAAGATTTAAATGGGACATGGCCGCCTTATTCTCAAATTCTTCAGCAGGCCTTGTATCTATTATTACCAGATCAGATCGTTGCGTTAATAAATCAATGGAACTCCCCGGATCCACCATTTGATAAGCCGGCGGATCTGAGAACAATTGATTTACCAAAACCCTATTCAACCTGTGATCACATATAAACGCTTCCAGTCCTTCAAATAAATTATAAATCCTGGTAAATCCATTTGCCCTTAATATATCAACTACATCCATGCTATTATACCCATGCAGGTCACAGAGCAGGATCGGACTATTTTTCGCAATCTTATAGTCTGTAATCTTTTTTGAAAATTCAGCCTGGGGGATGTTGATAGCATTCTTCAGATGGCCGATATTGTTTTGCTCAAGACTATCCTTTGATTCAAACTCCTCTTTAGTTCTGATGTCAATAATCACCAGGTCCGGGTTATTTTCAATTAAATGTAATGCATCTGTAGAAGCTATATTTTTATATGCCAGATTGGTTATGAGGACTTTATTTTTATAAGGGAACCCGGTATCATCCAATTCATTTACCAGGGTCATGCCTCCATTGATATTATAGACATTTTTAAAACCATTTTCAGCAAGCAGTTTACTAACTCTCCTGGACCGCTGACTGTGGGAGCAGTAAACAAAGACCGGCTGATTAATATGTTTTTTTAATTCCGCCATATGAGAAGGCACTGAGTCAATACTTATGTTTACAGATCCTTTTATCCGGCCCAAATTCAAAACCGTAGCGCGTGCCGTGTCGTCATATTCACCCGGACTTCTCACATCAAGGAGTAAAAAATTTTGCATGGAATCCATTAACCGGAATGCCTCGGTCAGATATACAGCTTTATAAACCGTATTATCATATTTAAAAGGGTGCTGTGCTGTCGCGGCCTGCAGGTACAGCATAAAACCAAATAATAAATATTTCATTCGTTTCATGCTAATAGTTTTATAGTGATTGGCCGTGAAATTAAGTTTCCTGGCCATATCAATGCGATAGTGAAAGCCTGGAAGTGGATAAAAGGGTTAAGCTGGGGTTAAGCGGCTGTTATTTTGTATTTAAAATTTATTTTCATTCTTGCTAACAATTATTCTAAAATAACAAAACCCTTAGCCTCTTTTATAATGTCGTTCAATCATGGGACGGAAAGGGTGGCGAGCTGGCTGGTTTCGGAACCCAATATTTGACATTATGAATTAAAGCGAATGGAAAGCTTCCGCTTTGCCGGGCGGAGCTTCCAGGACAGAGTGATGAGAACCACGAATATAGACTGCGCAACAACCTGAGTGATTCGATCCCCGCTCGCCAGGTGTGAAACTACTGCGCCGGTCATCAGAAAAAAGAAACCAGCGTAGGCCCATTCTTTAAGCAGCCGGTAGCCCGGAACCAGAAGAGTAGCTACGCCGAGTATCTTCCAGGTGCCGATAATAGTCATGAAATAAAGCGGGTAACCCAGATGTACCATACCTCCGACATTCCATTTCGCGTGCAATAGCTGGGCGATACCACCGGATAACATCCCGAAAGTTAATAGTCCGGTTGAGATCCAATAAGCGCTCAGTTGTTTTTTGGTTGTGTTCTTTGTTACGGTCATGTGATTGTGTTTTCACTAATAATGACCGAAAAGCCTGAAACTGGACAGCAACCTTCAAATTTTTTTCAGGCGCTCCCGCTTTTGCCCGATAACTCCCGTTATCGCGGGGCCCTGGCCGCCCTTTTGTTAGTAGTGAAACCGACATTGAAGAATGTGCAATCTCTTTTCCCGAATAGCATAAACCAGTCTGTGTTCATCAGTTATCCTGCGACTCCAGCAGCCGGATAAATTTCCTTTCAGCGGTTCAGGTTTACCAATTCCTTTGAATGGCGTGCGAATGGTATCCTTTATTAATTCATTGATCCGTAGTAATATTTTTTTATCCTGGCTCTGCCAGTATAAATAGTCTTCCCACGCATTTGTCTGCCACACTAATTCCATTACTCTTCTATAAGTTTGCGCTTTGAATACTTTTTATTTTCCATTTCTGCCATAGCCGATTGCAATCTCTTACGGTTGGCCGGGGTACTGGTGAGATGCATGGTTTCCTGAATTGAATTGTACTCTTCCAAATCCATCACAACTACATTTTTACCTTTAGTACGAGATACTACAACGATCTCCTTGTTATCATTTACAGCATTCAGGCTTTCAGAAAGATTGTTTCGGAAATCAGAATAATTGACAACTCTCATAGAATTTTAATTTTTTTTAAGTACTTATATAAGTACTAATTTACGTACAATATTTGGATTATTCAACCTGTGAACATCATAAAATAAGAATACCTGCAATGCTGAATTTGCGGGTAAATAATAGCTTGATATACCATTAATTACAAGCGGCAGGGAGGGATTATCTACGATGATCCCCGGGTGGGATGCTTCAGCCCACAACTGATCCCGCCCTCGCTGCGCGATGGCGGATTTTCATTTTCTGCATCCGGGACGAGTGAACTCTCCCCGTCTGCTTCAAACGAAAATCCCGCCGACCTTGTCGGCGGGATCAGTTGTTGGGCTGGCGGAGAGGGAGGGATTACCCGAGGTGATCCCGTTGGTGGGGGTTGCTAAACAAAAAAGAATTGCCGGTCGCTTCGCTCCCTTATGTTTTCGTTTTTCCGCCCTGCTCAAGCAAGCTTGGCAGGGCTTCAAAACAAAAACGCCCCGCTTTTAGCGGGGCAATTCTTTTTTGCTTGCGGAGAGGGAGGGATTCGAACCCTCGATACAAGTTTAAGCTCGTATAACGGTTTAGCAAACCGGCCCTTTCGGCCACTCAGGCACCTCTCCAAATCGTTTTTATAACCGTAAGATCCACATTCTTTTCGGGGGATGCAAAAATAAAGATTAATTGCAAACCCTCGCCATTTTTATCCCCGGAGCATGGGCTGATTTTTTGAGGGTCAGGCAAAAAGAGATTTGAAAACATCTGAGGCCGGCCCTGCTTGCCGCGCAATATTTCTACATGAAGCAACGTTTTCTATACTGATCCAAGAATCCGAAAAAAACTGCAATGAAAAAACGATTGACTGAAACACTCCGGGGCATGCAATCCATATCCAAACCCCTTCTCCTGGCCAGCTTCTTTGGGGGCTACCTGCTGTCGACTATGCTCTTTACTTTTTACGGCAATCAGATGCACCATTTCCTGCAAGTCATTTTTTCCTGAACATACCCAATAAAAAAACCCACCGGAATCCGATGGGCAATATCTTGTTTATTTTAAGGGGAAAATCTACATGGCCGCAAGCTGCACTTTTTGCTGGAGTTCGGTTACGTTTTCGCGAAACAGGCTGTCGGTATCCATCAGATCCTTGACGGTCTGGCAGGAATGGATCACCGTAGTATGGTCCCTCCCCCCGAAATGTTCACCGATGGTTTTCAAAGAATTTTTCGTAAATGCCTTGGCAAGATACATGGTGATCTGCCGGGCCTGCACGATCTCCCTCTTCCTGGTCTTCTGGAGGAGCTTATCATAAGGAAGATCGAAATATTCGCATACCATCCGCTGAATAGTTTCAATCGTAATTTCCTTACTGCTCGTCTTCACAAAATTTCTTAACACTTTTTTCGACAATTCCAGGTCAATTTCCCTCTTGTTTAGCGAAGATTGTGCCAGAAGTGATATCAATGCGCCTTCGAGTTCCCGCACATTGCTATTAATGTTATAAGCAAGGTATTTAACCACTTCCCTGGGCATCTCCAATCCATCATTCTTCATCTTCCTTTCCAGGATCTCGATCCGCGTTTCATAATCAGGTACCTGGAGGTCAGCACTGAGGCCCCAGCGGAACCGGCTCAGCAGTCTTTCCTGAACACCCTCGAGATCCTTGGGTGGCTTATCCGAGGTCAGTATCAATTGCTTGCCCGACTGATGCAGATGGTTGAATATGGCAAAAAATGCATCCTGCGATCTCTCTGCCCGGTTGAAGAACTGTACATCATCGATGATCAGCACGTCCACCAATTGGTAAAAATGAATGAAATCATTGATAGCATTGTTCCGGCTGTGATCAATAAACTGATTAATAAACTTCTCGGAACTCACGTATAATACCACTTTGTTGTGGTGCGTCCTGCGCACCTCATTCCCGATGGCCTGGGCCAGATGTGTTTTGCCCAACCCCACCCCGCCATAAATGACAAGGGGATTAAAGGAATTGGCGCCCGGCTTCTCGGCCACTGTTTTCCCCGCCCTGCGCGCAACCCGGTTGCAATCACCTTCAATAAAAGCTTCAAAAGTATAAACAGGATTCAGCTGGGCATCAATCTGCATTTTCTTGAGCCCGGGAATAACAAATGGATTTTTGACCGGATTATTGATAATCAGGGGAAAATCCATTTCATTATTTGAAAATGTTTTATAACTGTGCGCCGGAACATCCATGGTTAAAGGTTTGTTTTGCTGATTTCCGCTATCCACCATGATCCGGTATTCAAGCCTCGCCTCCTTGCCCAAAATCCTTCGCAAAGTTTTTGCCAATAAATTCACATAATGCTCTTCCAGGTACTCATAAAAAAACTGGCTCGGAACCTGGATCACCAAAATTTGCTCTTTAATTCAACCGGACGAATGGGTTCAAACCAGGTTTTATAATGTTGCCACTCTACGATATCTTTTATTATTTCGAGGCAATTGGTCCAGACTTTTTCAAAGGTTTTCGGCATTACAAAAAAAGCAGTTTTAAGGCTGTGTTAAAAATCGTTTTTTTAAGGTTTTCAAGGGAATTCAGGACCAAATTTTCGCAGGGGGACGAATATCAAGATTATTTTCTGAAAAAAAAATTTTTTATTAGTTGGTTATTTCAAGTAGCCATCCGAAGCATAAGAGACCATGTTATTTTACCTTCAAAAATAAAGAACCGGGAAAGCTCAAGATTAAACTGATGGATTAAATTTACCCGTGCATCACCAGTCAGTAAATTACGACGGACTTCGGTGTACCGCCATCAGACGACGATTCACAAAAAGAGCGGGATCAACAAAACTCAAGCGGAGCTGCGGTTTGCGCAGTGTAAAAATGGAGACGGCAAATGAACGGTGCGCTGGATTAAAATATTTCTCCATATAATATTGTTGAGAACCGATTGAAGATACAGATAATTTGATACCATTCTATTTTATGATCCGATTTTTTGAAAAAAAATTTAGAGCCTTTTTCCGGGTTTCATCATACCTTTCATTAAAGCATGGTAAACCAGGCAGTTCAAGGAAACTACCTGATTATAAATTGAACAGAAAATTTTTTTAGAAAATTTTCCTTCCCTGGTTTTACCATCTACTGATTTTTTAGTACTTTCTGCCCGACGGTTACGATAATTTTGGATGCAAAAAATAATTCAGATAAAAGTTGAACCTTCAGTCGCCGCCAGCGAAGAACTGATTAAAATTGAACTCGCGCGGTCAGTCGGTTTCCCGAAAAAAGCATTACCGGATTTCATCTTCTCAAACGGACCGTAGACGCAAGATCTAAATATCCCCGGATACTCCTAACAGCAACGGCATTTATCAATGAACCCTATCTTCAGCGGCAGATCACTCATCAATCCGCGAAGGATGTTTCGCATGCCGCAAAGACTGTGCTTATCGCCGGTGCCGGGCCTGCAGGGCTCTTTGCTGCGCTGCGGCTCATCGAAGCAGGCATCCGGCCTGTGCTTCTCGAAAGAGGCAAGGATACACGCGCGCGCCGCCGCGACCTGGCCCTTTTGAATAAGGAAGGCA
Source organism: uncultured Chitinophagaceae bacterium (assembly GCA_963705005.1). Taxonomy (GTDB): domain Bacteria; phylum Bacteroidota; class Bacteroidia; order Chitinophagales; family Chitinophagaceae; genus Puia. The sequence goes on along the minus strand of CAVPIO010000004.1, from coordinate 223,763 downwards.
TCATCAACCCCGAAAGCAATTACTGTTTCGGAGAGGGAGGCGCCGGCACATACAGCGACGGCAAATTATATACTAGAAGTAATAAGAGGGGAAATATCCATCGTATCCTGGATCTCTTCGTTCAGTTCGGGGCGGACGAGTCTATATTATATGATGCACACCCGCATATCGGAACGAATAAACTGCCCGGCATCATTACAGCACTGAGGCATTTTATTATAGCATGCGGCGGTGAATTGCTTTTTGAGAAAAAACTCACCGGCTGGTCATCTGTAAACGACAGCATCCGGGAAGTATTTACTGCAGATGGTGCTTGCTATCCTGCTGATGCATTGATCCTGGCAACCGGGCATTCAGCAAGGGATATCTTTCAACTGCTTCACCAGAAAAAAATCCAAATCGAACCAAAGCCCTTTGCTCTGGGCGTGCGCGTGGAACATCCCCAGGAGCTCATCAATGCCATCCAATATCATTTTCCAGGCCCCGCTGATGCCCGGGCAAAGCATCTGCCCCCGGCATCTTATCAGTTGGTCAGTGACGTAAATCCCAAAACCGTTTTTTCATTTTGCATGTGCCCGGGAGGAATCATTGCGCCGGCAGCGACGGGTGAAGGCGAATTGGTCGTCAACGGCTGGTCCCCTTCCAGGCGGAATAACCCTTATGCCAATTCAGGTATCGTAGTCAATATAGAAGCGGCGGATTGGAAAGAATTTGAAAAACACAGAGCTTTGGCGGCTATGTATTTTCAATCATCAGTGGAACAAAAGGCATTTCAGATCGGAGGCGGCCGCTTCAAAGCACCCGGCCAGCGGATGATCGATTTCGTAAATAATAAACATTCTGTTTCTTTGCCGGATTGTTCCTATGTTCCGGGACTGACTTCCTCACGGTAGCGGACGTATTTCCATCATTGATTGCGCGAAGTTTGCGAAAAAGCTTCCAGGAGTTCGGTAAAAAAATGAAAGGTTACTATACCAACGAAGCAGTGATTGTTGCAACGGAATCAAGAACCTCCTCTCCCTTGCGGATACCACGGGACCCCGACACCCTGGCGCACCCGCAAGTGAAAAATCTATTTCCCTGCGGCGAGGGAGCCGGATATGCCGGCGGCATCATGAGCGCTGCCATGGATGGTGAGCGTGTAGCCGCAACAATTGCCGGAATTTTTTCATCCAAAACAACGATTCATGTCAAGGCTTGAAGTGTTTCATCTGAAAAAATATTTTGCCACGCAGAAAGCAGTGGATGATATCAGTTTTAAAATAGAAAAAGGTACCATCTTCGGATTGCTTGGCCCCAATGGTGCAGGCAAAACGACCCTCATCCGCATGATCACCGGCATATTCTATCCCGATGAAGGGGACATCATGCTGAACGGAAAAAAATTCAATCCGGATAATGATGCGCACCGCATCGGATATATGCCTGAAGAACGGGGACTTTATAAGAAAATGAAAATCGGGGAACAGGCCATTTATCTGGCCCGGTTAAAAGGCTTGTCCGGGGCCGAAGCCACAGCCAGTGTTAAGAAATGGTTCCAGCGTTTTGAAATGCAAAGCTGGTGGAATAAAAAAATTGAGGACCTGAGCAAGGGCATGGCTCAGAAACTTCAATTCGTGATTACTGTATTGCACGAACCTGAATTGATTATTCTGGATGAACCATTCAGCGGCCTTGATCCGATCAATGCAAACCTGATTAAAGATGAAATCTTCCGGCTTGCGGCCAACGGTTCGTCTATTATCTTCAGCACACACCGGATGGAACAGGTGGAAGAAATATGTAATCATATCATCCTGATCAATAAAGGACAAAAGATCCTTGACGGTCGCATTTCAGATGTGAAGCAACAATTCAAGGAAAATCTTTTCCGCATTACGGCGCGACCACTTCCCGAAAACCTCAGCAATACTTTTTTTGATCTGCTAACGCAGCATGATGACACCATCACGCTGCGAATTAAGGAGGGCCATACACCCAATGAAGTGCTGGAATATTTCATCGGCGGGAGGAGCAGCATTTCCGCTTTTACGGAACTCCTGCCTTCTCTGAACGAAATTTTCATTAAACTGGTAGAAGGAACTTCCGTTTCCCGTCAGTTTCAAACCATTCAATCCTGATTGTATGAACAAAATCGGTTTAATCATCCGCAGGGAATATATTACACGCGTCAGGAATAAAACATTTCTTCTTTCCACTTTTCTCCTGCCCATAATGATTGTTCTGCTCATATCAGGAACAGTGGCACTTGCAATTAAAGGAAAGACAAGCCATCGCGTCGCAGTGATTGATCAGAACGGATATTTTAAAGACTATCTCAATAGTGATTCAACCATCAGCTTTGATTTCGGTCCGGGCATCGACAGCCTGAACTACACGGAAAAGAATTGTACCGCCGTGCTGATCATTCCCGTCCTGAAAGAAGGGGAAAAAACAATCTTACGGTTAAAATATAAAAAACAGCTGGGGCTCGCCAATATCGATGATCTGGAAAAACGGATTTCTTCCGCGATCTCCGACCACCTGATATTCACAAAAACCAACCTGACCCGCGCGCGACTTGACTCCATCCGAAATGATGCCGATATTGCCGAGCTAAAGACTTTCTCTGATGAAGGCAAGAATTCAAAAGCTTCGAGCCAGGGGCTTTCCTATGGCATAGGTTATGCTTGCGGGTTTTTAATTTATCTGCTCACTTTTATTTATGGCGCAGCTGTGATGCGTGGCGTGATGGAAGAAAAAACCAGCCGGGTTGCGGAGGTTATTGTGAGTTCTGTCAAACCCTTCCCCCTCATGCTGGGAAAGATCGTGGGCATCGGGGCCGTAGGTCTTACGCAGTTTATCCTGTGGATCGGCCTGATCGTATTGCTTGCAGGCGTAGCACAGGCCTTTATTCCTCATGAATTGCTCACGGAGGTAAACAATATGCAGCAGACAAATGCCATGACAAGCGCTTCCTCCGTTCAATCGAGCGAAGCCGCACGCCAGATTTTTGAGGTAAAACAATCCATTGCCAATACCAACTGGCTGCTGATCATCGGCTGTTTTATTTATTATTTCCTCGGCGGTTATCTTTTTTACGCTTCACTTTTTGCCGCCGTGGGAAGTGTTGTGAACGAAGATCCGCAGGAAGCCCAGTCCCTTTTATTACCGATCAGCATGCCAATCATTTTTTCTTTTATCATCATGTCCATCGCTGCCCAGGATCCGGGCGGATCGCTCTCCGTTTGGGCAAGCATAATCCCTTTCAGTTCCCCGATCGTGATGATGGCCAGGATCCCTTATGGTGTTCCTGGCAGCGTTCCATACTGGCAGCTTTTGCTTTCGATGGCATTCCTCGCAGCCGGGTTTTTGTTCACTACCTGGATGGCGGGAAAAATCTACAGGACAGGAATCCTGATGTATGGTAAAAAGCCGGGCTGGAAAACCATGTGGAAATGGGCGTGGAAAAAACAATGATCGCCCTAATCCCTTACCGGTAAGGGAGTAGTGCTAACGGAAGCACTGGAAAAATAAAAGATACGCTTGCGGGAGAGAGGCAGAATGGCTTCATTCTGAGTTCCGCGCGCTATCGTAATTCCGATTATAGCATGGGTGGGGAAAGGCCCCAGATCCTTGGGAGACAGGAAATAATTCCCGTTATCCGGTACGGTAATGCTTACCGTATTGATCTTTGCGGGAAGGGTCGAATCCGCTTTTTTGCTGAGATCAACGTAATAGAAGAGTTGGATCAATACATTTCCCCAGGTATTGTCCTGATCAGGGGTCCAGCTCAGTGGAACCCCAAGCTTTAAGTGTACAGTGTCAGGGTAATCGGAAATCAGGCGCATGAGTTGCTTGGGCAGGTAAACAGAACTGCTGACTGTGTCATTATCTCCCGTTCCACGGATAGTCACCATTATATCGGTACCAAAAAGAGGAAGGTCTTTGGAGCTACCGGGGCTGTAATTGTAATTGTAAGTATAATCAACCCCTGGCTGGATCTGCTGATTGTTTACCATTAAGGTATTCACTTCCGTTACCTGCCTGCTGCTGCTGTCAATAAAAGCTGCGCTGACCCCGATATGCAGTTCATTGCTGTCCGCTTTGTTGATAACCTGGTTGGCGTTTATGAGAACATAATTGTAAACTGCCGTATTTTGGTTACCGAACCAGGTCCAGGTATTGGCCGGACTATCTCCGTCTTTATGGCAGGAAACCATACAGCCCGCACCCAGAAGTAGCAGCAAAGGTTTATTCATTCCTCTATCTTGAAAGATCCCCCATAAATATACTTTTTTAGCAAGAATTAAAAAAAACAAACTATCAACGGGGCTATCTTTATCGTTGAATGGTTTTCTCCAATGCGATCACCAGGTTGTTCGGGATTAAATACCCCATTGTCCAGGCCGGTATGGTCTGGAATAGCGGGTGGCGCCTGGCTTCTGCTGTAAGTAATTCAGGCGGGCTTGGCCTTATTGGCAGCGGCAGCATGTATCCCGATACCTTAAGGGAACATATTAAAAAATGCAAAGCCGCCACGTCTGCACATTTTGGCGTAAATATCCCCTTGCTTTATCCGGAGATTGAAAAGCATATCCGGGTGGTCATAGAAGAAAAAATTCCCATTGTTTTTACTTCAGCCGGTAACCCCGAGGCCTGGACCACCGTCCTAAAGCAGGAGGGCATCAGGGTAGTGCATGTGGTGAGCAGCAGCAAATTTGCCCGAAAGGCCCAGGCGGCAGGCTGCGATGCGGTGGTGGCGGAAGGGTTTGAGGCAGGCGGCCATAACGGTAGGGAGGAAACGACTTCGATGGTATTGATCCCCGCGGTTGTTAGCTCTGTAGACATCCCGGTAATAGCTGCCGGTGGAATTGTAACCGGCAGGCAGATGTTCGCAGCCCTTAGCCTGGGTGCGCAGGGAGTCCAGATGGGAACGCGTTTTGTACTGAGTGAAGAAGCATCGTCCCATCCGGATTTTAAAAATAAAGCGCTCCATGCAACGGAAGGGGACACTTCATTGTCATTAAAGTTATTGATGCCGGTGCGCCTGCTGAAAAACAGATTTTACGAGCTGCTGTCTGAGGCTGAACGGAAAGGTGCATCTGAAAATGAATTAAGGGATTTGCTGGGAAAAGGAAGAGCGAAGAGAGGGATGTTTGAAGGGGATCTGGAAGAAGGAGAACTTGAAATCGGTCAGGCCTGCTCGCTTGTCGGAGACATTCTTCCCGCTGCCAGGATCGTTGAAAATATCTGGGATGAATTTAGGAAAACCCATGCCGATCCTCTATCTTGTAAACCTGAAACATCATGAAAAAGTATCTTGGTCTGTTTTTTCTGATCGTTGCTTCCTTTTTAGCCTGCAGCCTGTTTGCAAGTAATGGGAAATCCGGCCCATGCCTCATTCGGGGCCAGGTGGTGGATGCCATAACCAAAAAGCCGGTTTCCGGCGTATTGGTATCTGCAGAAGTTTCCGGAAATGCCAACCCCAGCGAAGCGACTATCACAGATAATGAAGGGAATTATTATTTTAAACAACTGCCCTCAAACCATGTTAATCTCCGCTTTGAGAAGAAGGGATATCAGAAATATAAATACGAGGATGTCATTGATATTACAGAAAAAAAGACCGTGAAGATCAATGTTGAAGTGCTTCCTGATTCGGGCGAGCTCCTCCCCGATGATTCAGAATACCCCTTGCTCCGGATTTTGGGAATGAAGTAAGCTATTTATGAACTGTTCTCATCCCATAATACAAAACTCCTCCTCAGCTTTCCCCCAAATCAATCTCCGTATTATCGCCGATATTTAAACTCCGGCTTTCACCTTTTACCTCCGTATCACTTCCAATGAGAGAATGGGTAAGCACAATATCGAACAGGTCTGCGAAGGATCCGATAATAGAATCCTTGATGATAGAATAGTTGACTGAAGTTTTTTCGCCTATCGCTACATTCGGTCCGATGATGGAATTTTTGATATCGCATCCGGATGCAATATTTACAGGATGAATGATGATGGTATTTTCCAGTTGGTGATCCGGCGCAATATTACTTCCGAATTTCTTGAGCAGTTTGGCATTGGATTCCAGCAGGGTTTCTTTTTTGCCGCAGTCAAACCAGTTCTGCACTTTGAAAGATTCAAATTTCACTCCGTTGCGGATCATGCATTCAATCGCATCCGTCAGATTATATTCTCCGTAACTCGTAAGCTGACTTTTGATATTGCTTTCGAGACAACTAAACAGAAGTGAAGTTTCCCGGATGCGGTAAATACCTACAAGCGCCATATTGGATTTTGGAATCTGTGGTTTTTCTACTACCAGGCTGATAAATCCATCTTCTTCAATTTCAGCTACGCCAAAATCCCTGGGGTCATCCACTCTTTTGACGCCCAGTGTGGAAACCTGTTTTTCAAGAACCGAGCGGGTATCGTATTCGCAAATTGTATCACCGAGCACAATGAATATTTCATCATCTCCCACCAGGTCTTTTGTTAAAAGTATTGCATGACCAATTCCGTGTCTTTCATTCTGAAAAACAAAACGGGCGTTCAGGCCCGGATATTTGTCTACAACATAATCCTGGATCTTGGTGCCCAGGTACCCGACAATAAAAATAAATTCGTTGATTCCCGCTTCAAGCAGCTGATCAACGATAATGCTCAGTATGGTCTTGCCTGCCAACGGAATCAGCGCTTTTGGTTGGGTATAGGTATGCGGTCGTAATTTTGTACCGGCTCCAGCTACGGGAATGATTGCTTTCATAATCAGTATTTGCCAGGTAAATAAAGCGGACCGTCTTCCGGCTGGTCCGGCTGACCCGGCTGATCCTGTCCTGGTTTAAATTCCAGCTAAAAAGCCCGAAAGTAATGAAATTTCTATTTTCAATCTTAATTTAAATGTGCTGCATGCGGCGGCTTTGATCTGAAAATAATCCGGATCATCATTCATTATTCTCCATACAATTCTTAAATCAAATCAATCCGTCCTGAATCTTTTATAATTAGTTGACCTATTTTTGCGCCATGCAAAGAGATAACCTGGTATTCGAAATCATTCAGCAGGAACTTGAACGTCAAAGACATGGTATAGAGCTTATTGCATCTGAGAATTTTACGTCCGTCCAGGTGATGCAGGCGATGGGAAATGTAATGACCAACAAATACGCGGAAGGTTATCCAGGACGCAGATATTATGGCGGCTGCGAATTTGTTGACCAGACTGAACAACTGGCCATTGACCGGCTCAAAAAAATCTTCGACTGTGATTATGCCAACGTGCAGCCCCACAGCGGTGCACAGGCAAATGCTGCTGTGATGCTGGCAGTTCTGCAACCCGGTGATAGGATCCTGGGTTTGGATCTGAGCATGGGCGGTCACCTTACCCACGGATCTCCAGTTAATTTCTCAGGCAAATTATATCATCCTGTTTTTTATGGGGTGAAAAAGGAAGACGGCCGTGTAGATTATGATATGATGGAGCAGACTGCAAAAAAGGAGAGGCCAAAACTTCTTATTTGCGGCGCTTCAGCCTACAGCCGTGATTGGGACTACCCCAGGATCCGACGGATTGCAGACAGCGTCGGCGCCCTGGTAATGTGCGATATGGCTCATCCTGCCGGGCTTATTGCCAAAAAATTATTATCCTCCCCGTTTGAGGATTGTCATTTTGTTACTTCCACCACGCATAAAACACTTCGGGGTCCCCGCGGTGGCATTATCCTCATGAAAAAAGATTTCGACAATCCTTTCGGACTAAAAGACAATAAAGGAAATATCCGTCCTATGAGTAACCTCCTGGACATGGCCGTTTTCCCGGGCACCCAGGGCGGACCGCTCGAACACGTGATCGCTGCCAAGGCCATCAGTTTCGGCGAAATCCTTTCTGATGAATTCACGGATTATGCCAGACAGATCATCATAAATGCACAGGCCATGAGCAGTTGTTTTTCAAAAAAGGGATATGATATTGTTTCAGGCGGAACGGATAATCACTTATTGCTGATTGATCTGCGGAACAAAAATATCAGCGGAAAGAAGGCCGAAATAGCCCTTGGCAAAGCAGATATTACGGTAAATAAAAATATGGTTCCATTCGACGATAAAAGCGCTTTCGTAACTTCAGGTATCCGCGTTGGCGTTCCTGCTATCACTACCCGTGGCATGATGAAGCAGGACATGAGTGAAATAGTTGACTGGATGGATGAAGCACTCCTGCATGCCGATGAAGAGCCGGTGTTGAATGCCATACGGAAAAAGGTGAATGAACGGATGAAGGATTTTCCTTTGTACCCTGACTGGAATTACTGATTTTTTAATACTAAACAGATCAACCAATGCTTCAACGCATGCAATCCGTTTGGCTTCTTTTTGCAGCCGTTTGCGCTTTCTTCACCATCCGTCTTTCTTTTTATAGTGGAAACCTGCAAGTTCCCGGTCAGCCTATCAGCTATCAATACCTGAATGCGGCTTTTAATCTCTGGATCCTGGTGATCACGATCGGTTTAATTTGTGCATCGGTCATTGATATTTTTCTATATAAGAACCGGAAAATTCAACTGCGAATCGTGATTGTAAGTCTTCTTTTTTCTCTCCTCAATTTATTCCTCTATTATAAGCAGACATTGAAATTTACCAATGGAACTTATGCGCTCACTGCAGTGCTCAGTTTACTGATACCCATTTTTCTTTTCCTCGCGGCAAGGGGAATTTCCAGAGACCAGAAGCTGATAAAAAGCCTCAACAGGTTAAGGTAATTTAAGGTTAAAACACCCTATTCGTGGTATTGATAGGGATTGATAATGTTTCTAACTTTGAATAATGGGCATTAACGAAATCACCTTATATAATGTATTGCGAAAAAAAATGGGTGAACAGGAAACATTTGAGCTCATGCAATTTATCCACGCCGAAGTGAGGGCAGAGTTGGATACGAAAACGAATGTTTTCTTAATCAAAGAAGACAAAATTGATTTGATTGAGCGGGCGAAAGCGGACAAAATTGAATTGATTGAGCGGGCGAAAGCAGACAAAATTGATTTGCTTGAGCGGGCGAAAGCGGACAAAATTGAATTAATTGAACGAATGAATATGATCAAAATTGATTTGATTGACCGGATGAATAAAAATAAAACAGAAACCCTGGTGTGGATTGTAGGCGTGGGAGTTCTCCAATTCCTCATGATTTTGCTGACGAAAATGATCAGATGAAGGCAAATGTGTATCAGAGAAATTATATTATATAATCTGGTATGGTAGTAAATGAATGAGCATGATAACCAGGAAATTCTTCCGACCGGGATTAGATAAACTTTCCCGTATAACTGGCTTTGGATTTTTTTAACCCTCCGGGAATCCCCGTGTAAACAAGACCACCGCCTGCATCCCCGGCCTCCGGACCAAGATCTATGACCCAGTCCGCGGACCTGATAACATCCATATTGTGCTCCACAACCAGCACAGAATGGCCCTGATCTATCAGCGCCCGGAAAGAAGCCAGGAGCTTTTTAATATCATGAAAATGGAGTCCTGTAGTTGGTTCATCAAATATGAAAAGGATCTGACCGAGGCTTTTCCCTTTACCGAGAAAAGTGGCCAGTTTCACGCGCTGCGCTTCTCCGCCCGATAGTGTATCGGAGGATTGTCCCAGCTTGATGTATCCCAATCCCACATCACTCAGTGGTTTGATTTTTTGAGTGATATCTTTTTCATCCCTGAAAAATTCTATTGCATCATCCACGCTGAGTTCGAGTACATCGTGAATGCTCTTATTGCGGTAATGCACTTCAAGCACTTCTTCCTTAAATCTTTTACCGCCGCATACTTCACAGGTCAGATGGACATCCGCCAGAAATTGCATTTCCACAACCTGTTCTCCCTCCCCTTTACAGGCATCGCACCTGCCTCCATCCACGTTAAAAGAAAAATGTTTCGGCTGAAAACCTCTCAATTTACTCAGGGGTTGTTTCGAATAGAGATCCCGGATTTCATCGTAGGCTTTGATATAAGTTACAGGATTGCTGCGGGATGATTTGCCAATCGGGTTTTGGTCGACCAGTTCAACCTGGCTTATAGAGTCTATGTCACCGCTAATTGATTTGTGTGCACCCACTTTATCTGCAAATTCTCCCTTCATCTTCTGCAAGCCGGGATATAAAATCTGCTTGACCAGCGTCGTTTTTCCGCTTCCGCTTACCCCGCTTACCACACATAATATATTGAGCGGGAACTCCACCGTTATATTTTTAAGGTTGTGCTGCCGGGCTTCATTCACAGTAACAGATCGCTTCCATGCCCTTAGTTTCCCGGGTGGTTCAATCCGGAGATCACCGCGCAGGTATTTGCCCGTGAGGCTTTGTTCGTTCTGAATAATCGCTTCAAAATCACCTTCAGCAACCACTTCACCTCCCAGGTGGCTGGCCAGCGGTCCCATATCAATAATATGATCCGCTTCCCGCATCATCATTTCATCGTGCTCAACAACTACAACCGTGTTGCCCAGGTTGCGCAGCTGCTTCAGCACAGCAATCAGCCGCTGGGTGTCCCGGGAATGCAGGCCGATGGAGGGTTCGTCCAATATATATAATGAATTGGTGAGATTGCTTCCCAGGGATCGTGTAAGCTGGATTCGCTGGCTTTCGCCACCGCTCAGCGAATTCGCCAGCCGGTTCAGGGTAAGATATCCCAGACCTACGTCCAGCAAAGTAGTCAGCCGATTGCGGATCTCAATCAGGATCCGTTTGGCTACCTGTTGCTGAAATTCAGAAACGGAAAGTTCCCCAAACCATACTGACAATCTGCTCACCGGCATCTCGCAGACTTCGCCAATATGCAGTCCTCCAATCTTCACATACAGCGCTTCGGGGCGAAGGCGATACCCCCTGCAGGCCGGGCAGACCGTCCTCCCGCGGTACCGGGATAATAATACCCGGTATTGAACCTTATACAGGTTCTTTTCCACCTCGGCAAAGAAATCATTGATACCGCTGGCCGCTTTGTCTCCTTCCCACAAAAGGGTGTACTGCGCCTTCGTCAGGTCCATGACCGGTTTATGTATCGGAAAATCCTGTTTGCGGACGTTCTTGATAAAATGGTCTTTCCAGGCACTCAGCTTTTCCCCTTTCCATGGCGCCACTGCACCCTCATACACACTCAGACGCTTGTCTGGAATTACCAGGTCAGGATCGATTCCGAGGACCTGTCCGAAACCTTCACAGACAGGGCAGGCACCAAACGGATTATTAAAGGAAAAAAGATTGGGCACCGGCTCCTCAAAACGGATCCCATCCATTTCAAAGCGATTGCTGAAAGGAATTTGCTTTACTCCATCAACCTCCAGCACCATTTCCCCTTCGCCCTCATAGAATGCCGTCCCGATGGAATCCGCCAACCGATGCAGGTCATCCTCATCGAAGTCCTTCACCACAATGCGGTCAATCAGCAGGTAGGAATTATTTTTAGGCAATTTTGGTTCCGGGGCCCTGGTCGCCTTTCCCGGCAAAACCCCGTCCTGAGGTAGCAGGTCTTCAATCCTCAGCGTTTCTTTATTGATGTACATCCTCGCAAATCCCTTTTGCAGCAGGATATTGAGCTCTTCTGTATTGCTCCTGTTCAGATGCTGCTTAAAGGGAACCAGCATTAGTATTTTGTCGCCCGTCTTCTGAGCCTGGATCTCACGGATCACGTCCTGAACATCGTTCTTTCTGACCTGCTTTCCCGAAACGGGAGAAAATGTAGTACCGATCCTGGCGAAAAGCAGGCGAAGATAGTCATACATTTCCGTCATGCTGCCAACGGTAGACCTGGGCGTCCGGGTGCTTACCTTCTGCTCAATGGCAATGGCAGGGCATAGGCCCTTGATATAGTCCACATCGGGTTTGTCCATCCTCGCCATGAACTGGCGGGCATATGCGCTAAGGCTTTCTGCATAACGGCGCTGGCCTTCTGCAAATAAGGTGTCGATGGTCAACGAAGATTTACCCGAACCGGATACACCGGTCACCACAATAAATTTATTGCGCGGGAAATCAACTGAAACATTCTTTAGATTATGTACCCTGGCCCCTTTAATCCGGATCGAATCCAGGGCCTTTAACCTGCCTGTTTTTCCCGGATTTTTTTTTGCCTTTATAGTTTCTGCCATAAATGAGAACAACAAATATATTGGAACTGAAACAATTAGAAAGCGTTTTCCCAATTCAGGACAGACGCCTGGGAATCATTAGAACAAATAATTTTCCCAAAATGTTGTTTTTTCCAAAAATTGTATATCTTTAATTCCTGATTAAATATTTTAACATCACAATAAAATAAATTTTATCGAGTAAGCACTTCTACACCGAAAAGCCAAGCATTCCAAAATCCAACATATATCCTATCACCTTTAAAAACCGTAGAAGTTTATGAATTCGCTACGTACGAAAACCGATCATGAATTAATCCATTCGTTTCGCGATGGCGACCTGCAGGCCCTGGAGGCCCTGGTTATCCGCCACAAAGACAAGCTGTACACATCTATTCTCTTCCTCGTTAAGGACAAGTATCTTGCCGAGGACATTTTCCAGGACGTTCTGATTAAGATTATCGACACCATTCGTGGCGGCCGGTACACAGAAGAAGGAAAATTCCTTCCCTGGGCTATGCGCATTGCTCACAACCTCTGCGTGGACCATTTCCGCAAGGTGAAGAGGACCCCTACCATCAAGACCAGTGATGACCGGGACATTTTCGAAGTTATCAATTTCACAGAAGACGGCGCTGACGTAAAAATCATGAAAAGGCAGAGCCACGACCGCGTGAGGCGGATGCTCGACCTCCTTCCTGAGGACCAGCGCGAGGTGATTATTCTGCGGCATTATGCCGACCTGAGTTTTAAGGAAATCGCCTCCCTGACCAATTGCAGCATCAATACAGCATTGGGCCGCATGCGCTACGGGCTGATCAACCTGCGTAAAATGATGACAGAAAAAAGAATTGCCCTATAAGTTCAATTTTACTTTCTTTTTTCAGCAAATTTTTTGATTTACTTCCGGTGCCGGAGGATCCTCAATAAAAGAGTTCCCTTTGTCACCGGAAGTTTTGTTTTGATGGAGTTGAGAATTATTCATTGTCAATTGCCCATTCCTCTAAAGGCTTTCAGTCCGCAATTCAGCCACGCGGAGAATTCAGAAGGCCTGGGCGTATAGCCCTTGGTATAGGTGAGGATTTTCTCTTCGGGACTAACAATAGCATACTGGGGCTGGGAAACCGCATTGAAGTTTTCAGACTGGAATGTGGCCCATTTGTCCCCGACGGTAATCATTTTCTTATTGGTGCTGTCTTTGGTTGTATAGGTCATTTGCTGCGGCCCGGGTAACAGCCTTCGTTCGTCAACATATAAGGAAACCACCACAAAGGAGTCCTTCATCAACTTTTTCACCTCATTGTCTGTCCATACATTTTCCTCCATCCGCCTGCAGTTTACACATGCCCATCCGGTAAAATCAATTAACAGCGGCTTATGTTCTGTTTTTGCAAGGGCCAGCGCCTTTTCATAATCGTTCCTTTGCGGTTCAATGCCTTGTTTACAATTCACGGGGTTGCGGTACACAGAATAACACAGGGGAGGCGGGAATCCGCTGATCAGGGAAAGATTGGCTGATTCTGTATTTGTTATTCCGGGTATAAGATATATGGTGCCTGCAGCAAACAGGGCTATAAAACCAATCCGGAGTTTACTGAATTTTTCCACAGGGCTATCATGGGGAAACCTGGATTATTCCAAGCAGGTACAAGGTGATCAGCAGCCCAATAAGGACCCAGAACCCGATAAAAATTTCCCTTTTGATCAATCCCCATTGTTGAACCAAATCTGCATTGGAAAGGAATTTTACTGCCATGGCCAGCTCAAGAAAGCCGAGCACCACCTTCACGGAAGCAAGCCATCCGCCTGACTTGGGCAGGGAGCTTAGCCATCCCGGGAAAAGGGCAAAAATGGCAAAAGGCAGGGCAAGGCCAAGTCCGAATCCCCCCATCCCAAATGTAAGCTGGGTAGCTCCGCCGTTATTGGATAGTGCCCCTGCCAGCAGGGTACCAAGAATCGGCCCGGTACAGGAAAAAGAAACGATCGCCAGGGTGAGCGCCATAAAAAAAATGCCGGCAACACTGGTGCCGGCGGATTTATTATTTACAGAATTGGCGACACTGCCCGGAAGATTAATTTCAAAATATCCAAAAAAGGAGATTGCAAAGACCACGAAAATCACAAAGAACCCCAGGTTAAGCCATACATTGGTGGATATATTATTCAGCACTTCGGGATCGGTGTGATCAAGCAAATGGAACGGAAGGCTCAGCAAAAGATAGATAAGAAAAATAAAGAATCCGTATAGGAATGCATGGCCAACTCCTTTCCCCTGACTATCCGCTTTCTTCGTAAAAAAAGAAACTGTAAGCGGAATTAGTGGAAACACACAAGGTGTCAGCAGGGCAATGAAGCCGCCCACCAGCCCCAAAAGGAAAATGCTCAGCAATCCTTTTCCTGAAGTTCCCGCATCCCCGCAACGGCTTACCGGATTTTTCAGATCCAGGCCAGGGATTCGGATTCGTGCAGCCTTGCTTATACCACCTGCCAGATCAGCGGTGAATCCAAGGCTGCCGGTATAGAATTCATTGCTCTTCCCATAAAAGAAATTGAGCGTACCCAGCAAATGCGCGGGAATGGCTCCATTAATTCTGAGGGGAACCGTAAAAGTTCCACCTGTGTCGTACAAGCTAAAAGGCTTGTTGTCAAACAAGCTGATATTTCTTTTAAGAGATTTTCCGACGGAAATAAAAGGCTTTTTCGCGTTGATAGAGCTGTCAGCAAACAAAAGCTCCATGGATGGCGACCCGCTGATATCCTGATCTGGTCCGTACAATTGCCATCCGGGTTTGATTGTTGCTTTAAAAACCAGTTGGTACCCGCTGCTGAGTTTAGCAGAGGAAACGCGCCAGGCAACCGCCGTACTATCCTGCGCCCGAAGCTGATGAAAAGGTATGAATAGCAGGAATAAGGCTGCGAACCGTATGGGCATAGCAGGTTTAATCTAAATATTTGCCAACTCGGGATGCCGGTGGCCGGATTGAATTTTTCTGATAAGGAAAAGCTGCCGGAAAAGAAGGCGGCCATCCGTATTTCCCAGCAACTCTGAACTCGCCCGTTCAGGGTGGGGCATCAGGCCGAATACATTCCTGTTCTTATCGCAAATACCGGCAATATTGCGGGTGCTTCCGTTGCAGTTGGACTCCGGGGTTATATTGCCCTTTTCATCACAATACTTCCAAAGCACCTGACCGTTGGATTCCAATTCATCCAGGGTTCTGTCATCTGCATAGTATCTTCCTTCACCATGGGCAATCGGAATTTTCAGCGGGCGGCCATTATCCTGGGTGAGATAAATATTCTTACTTATGAATTGCTGATTTGCATTGCGCAACAGTATGCCAGGCAACAAATGTGATTCACAAAGAATCTGGAAGCCGTTGCATACCCCCAGCACCATGCCACCGCGCTCAGCAAACTGGATCAGTGGCTGCATGAGCGGACTGAACCGGGCAATTGCCCCGCAGCGGAGATAATCGCCATAAGAAAATCCTCCTGGCAGCACGATACAATCTTCGGTTGCGAACATGCTGAGGTCCGTGTCCTTGTGCCAAAGCATAACCACTTCCTGACCAAGATCTTCCTGCAGAGCAAATTGCATGTCCCTGTCGCAGTTAGAACCCGGAAATACAATTACTCCAAATTTCATGTGGAAGAATTACAGGATAAAGATAATTCTTTCCTGCGAATGGGGAAATCAGAGAAGATAGTTGATGACCACAGCAATCGAAAAGCAAAGCCAGTGCAAAAGTAAGGGCAGTCCTTTTTTTGTTGGATAGTAATAAGCTGCTGAATGAAATACGGCAAAGGGCATTGCAGTGACGATCCAATTTTCGTAAGATCCGGCTTTATTGATCAGGATCGCGAGCACGGCTACGATCAGGAATATGAGCAGCAGGGTCCAGCTTTTCCTCACATGGATCAGCATTTTATTTAAATTGTTTTGAACAAAGACGCCACCCACTACAAAAGGAATAATCAGCATACTGATGCCTGCCGTGATCCAGAGGGCATTCGGCACCTCCGGCAGCACAAAATTAATTGCCGGCACAAGGTTTTTCCAATTCAGCTGATGAATGAAATACAGAATCAACAGCAGGAAATAATAGGGAGAAGTGAAGCCGATGAAGCCGACAAACCATTCCTGTATCCTGAAAGGGCGCATGATCAGTAAAGCAAAAAACAAAAGCAATAAAAAAGCGATAGCCGGAATATAAAGAAGCGTGGCCAGTCCGAGAAGCAAACCGATATTAAAAATGGAAGCTACCGGAGAATTGCTGTTATACAATCCGATCATTCTGTACCAACACCAGATAATGATGGAATTGATGAGCAGCGGAGCGGAAAAATGTCTCCAGTCAGGCAACAGTGAAGTAACAAGGATATAGGACATCCCGGGTAAATAGTTTGCTTTTGGAAGGATCTTATGATAATTGCAAATGCTATTCAGGAGGGTGGCCTGGGAAAATAATAAAATGAAACTCAGGATGGCAAATGGAAGAGCGGCATGACCAAACATTGAATCCAGGCCCGTCAATATGAAGCGGTAGAGATAATTATCCTCCGGATGCAGCAACGGTGAATACGGATGAAGAAAAATGGAAAACTTCAGCACCAGCGCGTAAACAAACAGCAGAAAGGCATTGGTGGGGGCCTTTTGTTTAAAAATACCGATCACCGGCAGGTTGTTTTAAAAATCTATTTTAGCCAAACAAAGATAGTTCCTGTACAGGCAAGGTATTAAAATTTGATTACTGCTGATCTGTTTACCGAATCTTGTCATAAACTCATAGCCTTTATCCAGGTTGCGAAGGGTCGGATAACGTGTAAGCTTACCATCAGGCGCAATACTCTGATCCGTCAACAACATCGTTCTACGTTCGTACTGGTTATACAAAAAATGCAAAGCGCCGCCGGTATTGACGAGTTGATAGGAAATCAGGGTGTTGCCGTCGTCATCAAATTGACTTTTCGGAATAACATTACTCCATTCCAGGTTGCCGCTCCTATCGAATGAAAGCACCATAATATTTTCCGCGTTGTACCGGTTTATATTGAGGCCGCTATAGCCGTACCGGTTCCAGGGAGAATAAGGGCTGTAATAAGGAGAATAATAATCCATTGGCCCCATGTATGGCGAGTATCCATACATGTAATCCCAGCGGTTAAACGGACCCCCGCGCGATGTGGTGTACTCGGCCTCGCTGATCAGCAGGTACCCTCCATCTTTTTTAACTACAACGTTCTTGATAAAAAAATCATTGAAGGCCATTTTGACGCTGGACTCCGAACTTTTGGCAAGTGACCTCAATTCATCATTAAAAACGGTGAGGGTTTCCTTCAGTTTGTTGCCAGTTTCTTTATCCCAGGTCACAGTATACAGGCCCTCAATATTTCCGTGTCGCTGCTTGTAATAAAATGCCGAGATCAGATAGCGCTTATTGAAGTTGTCAACCTTTATCTTAAGCTCATCCAGAATCCGGTCTCCCGCGCCGATATCCCTGATGGAAAAAGTATCAGCCAGAGCAGCCTTGGTAACGAGGGAAACCTTGGAAACATATTCCCCGTTGCTGCTGTTGATGAATTTTGCAAAAACTAAACCTCCATCGTTATCGAGCTCAAAATGGGTAAACTTATTGTTGCGATCTTCCACATCCATATTGATCCGGTGCCTGTCCTGCAATTCCAGGTTCTTATTGAAGAGAAAAGTGGAAAAACCATAGGCCCGTTGGTTTTTGCTATTGATCTTCAGGATCATCAGATATTGCTTGTCTTCACTTACAATATTGGTATAAATCTTATTGTTATTGTTTGACCTGACCTGTGTGGTATCCAGATCCATGGGTTCGCCTATACGCTTCCCCATTCCGTTTAGTTTTACCGCCGAGAAATGGACCACGTTCTTTTTCTGATATTCATACAACATATAACAGAAATCCGGATACTGTATAAAATCAATATTCACGTATTTATCCGGAAGAAAGTCTATCGGAACGCGCTGGATCAACTTCATTTCATCGTTGTAAATCGAAATGGCGTTGCTGAAATGGTTGTTCTTGAAAACCAGAATATTACCGGAAACGCGGCCTATAATATCGAAATTAGTTCTTCGGCTATCGTCCTGTTCAGGCTCTGAATACAGGATGCGCTGAGCCTGCATCAACACGGGAAATAGAAGCAGCAGGCCGAGGAATCGTAATTTCATATATATACGGTTAATAGTAGGTTGGTACAAGAAGTAAGTTACTCAAAACTCCGTTCAGAATCTGTTAATTTCATCCTATTACCTATATCTTTGTGACGGCCCTCGGGACCAGCGATTGTTTGCCTTGAAAAATTCGTCCTGAATCAAAACCGTAAAATAACTTACACTCCGTGAGCAAACAAATTAATAAGGTCACGCTGGCCACATTGGTCATTGCTTTGGGTATTATTTACGGAGATATCGGTACCTCCCTCTTTATGTATTAAACGCCATCGTTAGCGGCAGGGTTATTTCTGAAATGCTGATTCTTGGCAGCCTTTCCTGTATTATCTGGACACTCACCCTGCAGACCACGATTAAATATGTTTGGCTTACGCTAAAGGCAGACAATAAAGGAGAGGGCGGAATCTTTTCCCTTTATGCCCTTGTGCGACGGCAGAAAAGATGGCTGGTTTTGCCGGCCATGATCGGTGGCGCAGCCCTGCTCGCCGATGGTATGATCACTCCGCCCATCTCTGTTACCTCGGCCATTGAAGGATTACGGCAGTTACCCGTTCTGGATTATATTCCGGAAGACACGATCGTTTATATTGTATTGGGCATTATGGTGGTGCTCTTTTTTTTGCAGCAATTCGGAACACAGTCCATAGGAAAATTATTCGGTCCCATCATGTTCATCTGGTTCGCCATGATGGCTGTATTGGGAAGCGGCCACCTGCTGGATGACCTTCAGATATTTAAAGCGCTGAGTCCGCTTTACGCTATTGAACTGCTCACGCTCTACCCGAAAGGGTTCTGGCTTCTCGGCGCCGTGTTCCTTTGTACCACAGGTGCAGAAGCATTGTACTCGGATCTGGGCCACGTGGGAAGAAGTAATATCCGCGTATCCTGGATCTATGTTAAGACCTGCCTGATCCTGAACTATCTCGGCCAGGGCGCCTGGCTACTTCATACGCATATGGGGCAAATTTTCGATACTGGCCACAACAACGTTTTTTACAGCATCATGCCGGCCTGGTTCCTTATTCCCGGCATCCTCATTGCCACGGCGGCGGCCATCATTGCCAGCCAGGCCCTGATCAGCGGATCCTTTACGCTGATCAGCGAAAGCCATGCGCCTTAACCTCTGGCCAAAATTCCGTATCAGTTATCCAACGGAACAAAAAGGACAACTTTATATTCCTGCAATCAACTTCATGTTGTTTATCGGTTGTAGCGGAATAACGATTTATTTCCGATCCTCTTCCCATATGGTAGCAGCATACGGGCTGGCCATTACACTCTGCATGCTGGCCACTTCTATTCTTTTTGCCAATTACCTGATCTCGAGACGGGCACGCTCGGGGTTTATCTACCTGTACCTGACCGTATACCTGATCATCGAATTCAGTTTTCTATTCGCTAATCTGGAAAAATTTCCACACGGCGGTTTTGTGACCCTGATCGTTGGTGGCGCCCTTTCCATTATCATGTATGTATGGTTCCGTTCCCGAAAAATCAAAAACAGATATGTGGAATTCGTCCGGATGGAAAACTACCTGCCGCAGATACAGGAGCTGAGCAATGACCGCACCGTTCCCAAGTTTACAACGCACCTGATGTACATGACCAGTGCAAACAATCCCAAAGAAATCGAGCATAAGATCATTTATTCCATCCTGAACAAAAAACCCAAACGCGCAGATATTTATTGGTTCGTACATATTGATACGCTTGATGATCCCTACACAGCGGAGTATTCTGTGGAGCATATCATACCAAACGACATCATCCGGGTGGAATTCCGGCTTGGTTTCAGAATTGAGCCGAAAATCAACCTCATGTTCCGAAAAGTTGTTGAGGACCTGGTTAAAAATAAAGAAGTAAATATTACCAGCCGCTATGAATCCCTGGAAAGAAATAATGTTGTAGGCGATTTCCAGATTATCGTGATGGAAAAATACCTCAGTCAGGATAATGAACTTCCTTTTATTGAAAGGATCATCATGAAATTATATTTCTGGCTAAAAGAGGTCAGCCTTTCCGAAGAACGCGGATTCGGCCTGGATCCATCCAATGTTACGATCGAAAAGTTTCCGCTCATTGTTTCGCCCATGCCTGATTTGAATTTGAAGAGGACGGGGGAGAATTGAGAGAGTTGATGGTTGATGGTTGATAGTTGATGGACTTTAAGTGTGCGTTCGTACCTGGGATCCATCTACCATCTACCATCTACCATCACCATCACATCAACCATCAACGATTAAAAGACGTTTTTTAAAATCATCGCGCCTGTTTTCCGGAATGAAATAATGATTATGGGAAACCGTTTTAATGGGGCTTTCTGGCACCATTGGTCTTAATTTCTTATTCTCCAGGTAATACATCCCGTATCCGTTTCCCTGAATTAATTCCAGGAGCCTCGCTCGTTCCCGGGTGTCGCCCAGCTCACATAAAATGACCGGCCGGTGCTTCCGGATGATTTCCATGAACGACTGTAACACAGCCAGCTCCAACCCTTCCACGTCCGCTTTGATGAAGTCAACGCTCCGCAGGTGCCCGAAGTGCTCATCGCCCCGTATATTCCTTATCTTTTCCGATTCCACATATTCAAGAAATCTATTGTACTGAACCGCGCGCGCGTAGGCAAATTTTTTGGTCTTGTCCACCAGGGGAATACCCATTTCCACATAGTCCTCCTCACCGCCCATGGCGTATTGCTCCAGGGTCACATTGCGGATCTTCCGCTTTCTGATTAGGGATTCCAGGGTCCGGAAAAACCCGGACATGGGTTCGATCGCATAAACGTGCCCGTTACTGCCTGCAAGCCGGCTGAGCTCAAGTGTAAAATAGCCCAGGTGAGCGCCAATGTCAATACATTGATCTCCCCGCCGGATCAGGTTCTTCAAAAAATAAATATCCTGATAATCGACCCCAAGCCGGCCGGTTTTATACAATTTTTGGAAAGTGGTTGCCAGCAACCAGAGATAGCGCTTTTCACCCAATGTTAGAAGAAGGAATTTTCTGATACGGCGCATTGTCAATTTGAAAATAAGATAATTTGAAAATGGAAGAGAGGCTTTAAAAAAATCATTTACAAAAGTACAATGGAAGGGGGAGAATGGGGAATGAATCAGGTATGAATTATGAATTATGCGTGATGGATTATGGATAATTCATGGCGGACATTGATCGCCCCTCCTTGCCTGCATCATAAAATATTCCATATTGTCTTAAGGCAAATGTTCCTGCCCATGTCGTATATCCCAAAGTGTCCGCCGGGTGAGTCTTTATAATATTCAAAGTATTGAAGCCTGCTTAAATGATTCTGATAGGCAGTATTCAGCAAATTATTTACTTGTAGCTGAACTTGCAGTTTTTTCAGTTTTGTATAATTCAATTCGGTGTGAACAGATACATTAAACAAGGTATAAGCAGCAGTAGCCGTTTCTGTTTTGTTTAATCCCAGGTAGCGGTTCTGCGCCCAATTGTGATCCATCTCCGCTTTGAAGGTGAATGTCTGGTTGGTTCTCTTCTTATTAGAGAAGGTATAGCTGGCATCGCTGAGCAGCCGGGCTGGGGGAATGAAGGGCAGGTATTCGCCCTGGTCCTTCATCTTACTGTACCTGGGGTTGCGGTTGTACCCGTAGACACAGGAAAGAGCATTATCCAACTGAAATCCAGTCCAGTTCCGTGGATGAATGCCAAGTTCAGCGTCTCCCCCATATAATTGTGCATTGGTCTGCTGAAATTGAAACGTTTTGTTGCCGGAGATGATCACCACCGGGTTGCCATGGGCATCCACATCCTGATCCTCATAGATATAATGCCGGATGTAATTGTTGAAGGCATTGAAAGCAAAAGACAGGTCAGCAAATTCTCCGCTGATCCCTAAGTCTTCCTGCAAACTGAACTCGGGAATAAAATGCAGGTTTCCCTCATAATAGATATGCGCTCCGGGATCAAGACCGTTAGATGCGATCTCTGTAATATTAGGTGATCGGTATCCCCTGGCGATATTTGCTTTTAGACTAATCTGGTCATTTAACTGATAAGTAGATCCAATACTACCGGATATGCCTTGGAAGTGCAGCAGGAAGGGTGAAAAGGGATGGAGAGCCCCGCTGGAATCACTCAAAGGTACCTGATGGTAAAAGCCGGTTATGGGATCTGGCTTGCTATACATTGGATCGCCCTTTTCACTGCGGTGGTCGTAACGAACGCCTCCAGATATTGTCCATTTGTCCAACTTCCATTTGCCATAACCATAAAATCCTACATCAAAGAGATAGTAATCCGGGATAGGATAATCGGTCGCGGTTTTGTCATTAGAATTGGACTGGTACATGCCGTTTACCCCGAGAGACGGTTCAATATTTCCAAAAGAAGGCGCATTATAGCGCAATCCGTAGTCAATGGTTTTCAAAATGATGTATTCGCCGGGGCGGACAGGATCAGTAGGGTGGTCGAATTCCCTGCGGCGATTCTCTTCCGCCCCCAGTGAAGCCTTGATATCTCCATGACCAATCTGGTAGGAATGATCCGTATATAGGCGGTAATCCCGGATATGCTGGGATAGTGGGCTCAGCGAATAGGAATTCAGCACATTCTCCGGCACGATGGGCCTTTCCTTGATATTGTCAAACTGAGGTTGAACTATATTTTCACCTGGCGATTCATAGATCTGGTAGGTGAATTTCCGGGTAAGAGAATCCCTGCTGCCGTCGGGTATACCCTGACGGTTATCATAATAAGTAAAATTGATATGGGAATATCCTTTTAGGGTATTGTAGCCCAAAAACCCTGAAGCGTTCACCATCTTATAACCCGTAAGATATACTCTCCCGTCTATCGGGTTGGTATAGTTGCGGGCGTCCCGTGTGGAACCTCGTAAAGCCCATGACCAGTGTTTGGCAGCCCTGGACAGCGTCAGACTGTTACCGATCAGCCCGTTGTTCGTTTGATATTCTGACAGAAAACGTATATGCAGGGCCTTGTCCTGTACGTGAGGAATGACTGGAAACAAGCTTAAGACACCAGCAATGGCATCAGATCCATACATTAGGCTGGCCGGGCCTTTGATGATTTCCGCCCTTTCAATAATATAGTCATCTTCCGGTACGCCATGCTCGTCGCCCCATTGCTGGGTCTCCACCCGGAGGCCGTCATACAGGGTCAGCACCCGGTTGTATCCCAGGCCATTGATAAAGGGCTTTGAGACATTCGGCCCTGTCTTAACCGCCTCAAACCCCGGCGCGTGCGCAGCAATGGCTTCGATTACGTTATCGGTCGAGCTTTGCTCTATATCTTTTGATGATACGATCTCCATAGGCTGGGGGTCTTCCCGGATCAGGGTCGCATTGGAAACCCCCGTAACAATGACCTGATTCAAATTCGCTACAGCTTTTTCCAGTTCGACATTTACTAGAGTCGTCTTTTTCAATGGCAAGAGTTGGATACGCCTGGGCAGATATCCAATTAATGAAACAAGGATCTGGCAGGTATCCAGGGGAACGTGATCCAGGTGGTAATCCCCATTCGTAGTGGTCGTCGTTCCCAGACGGGTGCCCGCAATGGTCACCGAAGCTGATTCAAGTGGCCCACCCTGGGAGGTGACCCTTCCTGTAATTATACGGTTTTGAGCCATTGCTATATAATTAAGCCAGGTAAAAAACGTAATGAAGAGTATTTTTGATGGCATGTTTCACTCTACTTATTCTAACTCCAAAACTACAATGTTAGTGCTATCTAACAAAATATTTTCTTGCGCATATCTTCATTATATAATCATTCAAACTTTTAGGTATTTTTGAAATATGATTTCCCTCACAGAAGAGAACTACCTGAAGGCCCTGTTCAACCTGGCGAACAATGCTGGCGAGGTCAACGTAAATGATTTATCCAAACAGTTGGACATAAAGATGCCGACCGTTACCAGCATGATGAAAAAGCTGGCAGAGAAAAAATTAGTGCATTATGAAAGTTATAAGCCTCTGCGATTGACTGAAAAAGGGAAAAAGGAGGCGGCCCTGGTTATCCGCAAGCACCGGCTTACCGAAATGTTCCTGGTGGGCAAGATGGGATTCGGATGGGAAGAAGTGCATGACATAGCCGAACAGGTAGAGCATGTCCGGTCTTCAGTATTTTTTGATAAAATAGACGAACTGCTGGGCTTTCCCAAGATAGATCCGCATGGCGCGTCTATTCCGGACAAAAATGGAAAATTCGCATGGATCGCCTACGATAAGCTTTCAGACTGCCATGCCGGTGAAACGGTAAAGATTTGCGCTGTTATTCACAGCTCTTCCGAATTTTTGAAATTCCTGAATAACCGGGAGATCAGGCTGGGAACAAAAATTAAAATTAAATCCGTCGAATCTTTTGACGGGTCTATGATCGTTAGCTATGGAAGTCGGGCCGCCGATACGCTGAGCCATACTGTCTGCGAAAGATTATTGGTGGAAAATAATAAAGGTTTGGGTAAACCAGCCAATAAAGAAGCAATTAATCGGGACACAATCCATAAACCATAACCCGTCACCTCCCAAGTTCCGAAAGCGAAACCTTGTTGTTCCCAACTTTCAGCCTATACTCCACGCCGCATTTCAGTGCAAAATTTTCCATTGCATGTCCCACAGGAAAGCCAAAACAAATTGGATAATCGAATTCATCCAGCACATCCCGGATGATTTCGTAGGCATTCTTTCCAAATGGCCTCTCCGTGTCCTTACAATCCGTAAAGCTGCCGATGATGATGCCCCCGGGTTTATGAAGTTTTCCCGCGCGCTTTAACTGATAGAGCATGCGGTCGATATTATAAAGATATTCGCCAATGTCTTCCAGAAAAAGCAGGCAGCCCTTGGTTTTAAGATCCGATGAACCACCAACAGCATGGGCCAGCAATGTCAGATTACCTCCGGTGAGTATAGCTTTTACTTCCCCCCTGCGATTGAAAGGATGTGGTTCGCAGGTGTAGGAAAGCGGTTTGCCCGTGAGCAATTCATAAATTGAATGGGTATATTTATCAGGCTCCGGTTTTTCATTGAAAGCGCCAGCCATCGGAGAATGTGCGGTTGCAATATCATAGTTCGCGTAAATATGGGCGTGGAGCAGGGTGATATCGCTATAACCAAGTACCCATTTGGGTGATTTACGAAACCGTTTAAAGCTTATCCGGTCTATGATTCGCCCGATGCCATATCCGCCGCGACCAAACAAAATGGCCTTTACTTCCTCATCATCCAGCATGGACTGCAGGTCAGCCAGACGCTCTTCGTCCGTCCCGGAAAAATAGTTGGTGGAATCTCCGCCGACCGTCCTGCCCGTTCTTACTTTAAATCCCCATTGAGTGAGGGTAGCCGCGCAGCGCGCTGTGTTTTCGGCCGACATATATCCGGCGGGGCAGACAATACCGATCGTATCGCCGCCAGACAAATAAGGGGGTATTTGAGCCATATCAGATTTCTTTAAAAATGACTTCCTGTTCGCTGACGGTCAACTGATGTTTGACACCACACTTCAATGCAAAATTGGCTTTCTGGTGACCTGTTGGAAAATTAAAACATACCGGGTATTGATAGGAGCCCACATGCTCAAGGACAATATTATAAACACTTCTTCCGAATTCATCACCCGCATCATCCGGCTTCACCTTAAAGCCACCGATAATCAGTCCGGCCAGTTTATCCAGTTTCCCTGTTCTCCTTAAACTAAAAAACATACGGTCGATGCTGTACAAATATTCATCCACGTCTTCAACAAAAAGGATCATTCCTTCGGTATGCAGGTCAGACGCTGTTCCGGCAAGATTTTCAATGGTCTTCAGGTTTCCCCCGGTAAGTAGTCCGGAACCGGTGCCGTTTCTGTTACCCGGATCCGGAACGAGCGGGTATTCCACCCGGTTACCTGTAAGCGCCGTCCGGATGGAAACAATACTTCTTAACTGCATGGGTTCGGCCTCATTCAGCCGGTCAGGAAAACTATTGCACATTTTAGAATGAATGGAAGCAATCCGGAAATTATGATTGAGGTGCGCATGGATCACGGTAACATCACTGAACCCTATAATCCATTTTGGTCTGGCCACAAACTTCGTGAAATCCAGCTGATCAATGAATCGGATACAACCGTATCCACCGCGGGCACATAAGATCGCCTGAAGGGAAGGATCATCCAGCATCTGTTGAAAATCGGCCCTGCGGTCTTCATCTGTTCCGCCGAAAGTAAAATCCCGCTTGCCCACGGTGCTGCCTAAACGCAGTTTAAATCCCCAGCTTTGGATCGTCGTAAGCGCCGGTTCCAGTTCGGAAGCATCCATATGACCGGCCGGACAGGTGATGCCTATTTCATTTCCCGGTTTCAGGTAAGGTGGAATGCTGAAAAGCTCTTCTGACCGCTTCGGTGATGGGGGTTTCCCGAAAAACGGGCGGGAGGAAATGACGGGGATCAGGGGACTGGCAATCAGGGACGAGAGAAAATGTTTGCGCTTCATTAACTAAAGTTAAAGGATGAAGCGGAATTGCCAAGGAAGGACGCCCCTCTCGGCCGAAAGTTGATCCGCTTAAGTCGCGCGGATAGAAAACGGGACAATGGATTTGAATCGGTATTTTTGTGCTCTTTGCGGTGCCCAACCAGCATCGCCGTCATGAACTATGAAAGAATATAACCGGATACTTGTTACTGCCGCTCTTCCCTATGCAAACGGGCCCCTTCATATCGGTCATCTCGCAGGCTGTTATATCCCTGCGGATATCTATTGCCGGTATCGAACGTGCCCGCAAGAAGGACATTCTGTTTGTCGGCGGAAGCGATGAACATGGCGTTCCGATTACCATCCGCGCAATGAAAGAAGGCATATCGCCACAAGAAGTAGTGGATAAATACCACGCGATGATCAGGGAAGGTTTTGAACAGATGCATATTTCATTTGATATCTATTCGCAGGACGCAGCAATCCTGTTCACCATAAAACAGCATCGGATTTTTTCAGGACCCTGTATGATGAACAGCTTTTTGAAGAAAAGGAAACGGAACAATACTATGATGAAAAGGCAAAAACATTTCTGGCCGACCGGTATATCACAGGTACCTGTCCCGTTTGCGGAAACCCAAATGCTTTTGGCGACCAATGCGAGAGATGCGGATCTTCCTTAAGCGCCGAACAACTGATTAATCCACGCAGCACCCTGAGTGATGCCGTTCCTGTTAAAAGAAAAACCAAACACTGGTATTTTCCATTGCAGAAATATGAAACCTTTCTGAAGGAATGGATCCTTGAGGGTCATAAAGAATGGAAGAATAATGTGTACGGTCAGTGTAAAAGCTGGCTGGATAACGGACTGCAAAGCCGCGCGATGACGCGCGACAGTAACTGGGGTATAAAGGTCCCGCTCCCGGATGCCGAGGGGAAAGTACTTTATGTATGGTTTGATGCCCCTATCGGATACATCTCCGCAACGAAGGAATTAACACCCCACTGGGCCGATTACTGGTGCCAGCCGGATACCAAGCTTGTGCATTTTATCGGAAAAGACAACATTGTTTTTCATTGTATCATTTTTCCGGCCATGCTGAAGGCCCATGGCCATTTTGTATTGCCCGACAATGTACCGGCAAATGAATTTTTGAATATCGAAGGAGAAAAAGTATCAACCAGCCGCAATTGGGCCGTTTGGGTTCATGAATACATTCAGGATTTCCCGGGATGCGAAGACGTTCTGCGATATGTGCTTTGCGCCAATGCACCCGAAACAAAAGACAATGACTTTACCTGGAAAGATTTCCAGGACAGGAATAACAGCGAACTCGTTTCTATTTTCGGAAATTTTGTGAACCGGACTTTTGTCCTTATGCACAAGCTCATCGCCGGCAAGGTACCCGTGTGGCATGAAGCATCGCAGGATAAGACGGATGAAGAACTTCTACATCAGATCCGCGAAACAAAAACTGCTGTGGAAGACCTGCTCGATCAATATAAATTCCGGGACGCCCTCTTCACGATCATAGACCTCGCAAGAAAAGGAAATAAATACCTTCAGGATAAAGAGCCATGGAAAAAAGCGGGCAAAGAAATCACAACTGCTGAAAATAAAGCGCTGATAGATAATTGCCTCTATCTCTGCCTCCAGCTCACAGCCAACCTGGCCATTCTGATCAATCCTTTTCTTCCGGGTACGGCAAAAAAAATGCTGCGCATGATGAAAGTGGTCGACCGGATCCTGGATTGGG
Source organism: uncultured Chitinophagaceae bacterium (assembly GCA_963705005.1). Lineage (GTDB taxonomy): Bacteria > Bacteroidota > Bacteroidia > Chitinophagales > Chitinophagaceae > Puia. The sequence goes on along the minus strand of CAVPIO010000004.1, from coordinate 195,252 downwards.
AAAACGCCGGTAAACCCGGGCTCCTGAAAAGCGGGTACAGCCTGCGCGCACCAGAATTACTTTTTAGAAAAATCGAGGACGCGGAAATTCATGCGCAAATGGAAAAACTGCACCGGAATTCGATTAAAGCCAATAAGATCGAAACGACTGCTGCCCCGGATGCCGCGACGGAAAATAAACCCGAAATCCAATATGAGGATTTTGCCAGGCTGGACCTGAAGACCGGCATCATCACCCAGGCAGAAAAAGTGGCTAAGACAGATAAGCTGATTAAAGCTGGAAGTGGACCTGGGCTCTGAAAAACGGACCATTGTATCAGGTATCGCCCAGCATTTTGATCCGGTGGCCATCGTGGGTAAACAGGTGATTGTAATAGCTAACCTGGCTCCCAGAAAAATGAAAGGTATTGAAAGCAATGGGATGATCCTGATGGCAGAAGATGCACATGGAAAACTGATTTTTATTGCTCCCGACGAAAAAACAAATCCGGGTTCGAATGTTTCTTAATTTTTTAATGGCCAGGTTATGAAAAGAATCATAAAAAAAGTCGCTGTATTGGGAAGCGGGGTCATGGGTTCCCGGATTGCCTGTCTTTTGGCCGGAACGGGCGTCCAGGTATTGCTGTTAGACCGGGCACCCACTGAGCTGAATGAAGCTGAGCAGGCAAAAAAACTTTCCCTTGATCATCCGGCCGTGAAAAACCGTATCGTAAACGAGGCATTGACGGCCGCAGTAAAGTCGAACCCTTCCCCGGTATATACGCAAGACTCCGTCAAGAGAATCACGACTGGAAATTTCATGGATAGCATGAAGGAGCTCGGTGGATATGACTGGATCATTGAAGTTGTTGTGGAGCAGCTGGATGTGAAGGCTGGGATTTTTACGGAATTGGAGAAATTCCGCAAACCCGGAACCCTGGTCAGTTCAAATACTTCCGGCATTCCCATTCATCTGATGACTTCCGGCCGATCGGACGATTTTAAAAAACATTTTTGCGGCACCCATTTTTTTAATCCACCGCGTTACCTGCGCCTGCTGGAAATTATTCCGACACAGGATACGGATCCGGCGGTAGTGGAGTTCCTGCTGCACTACGGTGATCTCCATCTCGGGAAAACCACCGTGCTTTGTAAAGACACGCCGGCCTTTATTGCCAATCGCGTGGGCGTATTCAGCATCATGGCCATTTTCGGATTGATGGATAAGCTGGCACTGAACATTGACCAGGTGGAGGCCCTTACCGGACCTGTTATCGGCCGGCCCAAATCAGCAACTTTCCGTACAGCAGATGTGGTTGGAATAGATACGCTCGTGAAAGTGGCCAGGGGTGTATATGAAAATTGTCCGGATGACGAAGCACGGAATACTTTTATTATTCCTGCGTGGCTTGAAAAAATGATCGCTAATAACTGGCTCGGTGATAAAACAGGCCAGGGGTTTTTTTCCAAAAGAAAAAATGATAAGGGTGAAAAGGAAATCTATACGCTTGACATCGCTTCCTTCGAATATAAGCAAAGGGCCAGGGCGGCATTTGCCACCCTTGAAACAGCTAAACAATCCGAGGATCTCCGGGCAAGATTAAAGCTGCTTATAGAGGGAAAAGATAAGGCGGGAGATTTTTACCGCAATTTTCATTATTCGTTATTTTCCTATGTCTCCCACAGAATTCCGGAGATCAGTGATGAAATTTATCGCGTGGACGATGCCATGAAGGCGGGTTTTGGATGGGAGATTGGTGCTTTTGAAACCTGGGACCTTTTTGGTGTTGAAGAAACAATTCAGAAAATGCAGTCCGCCGGCTATAAAGCGGCTGACTGGGTATCCGGTATGCTCTCCAGGGGATTTAAGCAATTCTATAAGGTGGAGAATGGCAATAAATTTTGCTATTCGCCCGGCAATAAGGATTATGTTCCTGTTGTTTCGGGAAAGAGCAGTGCGTTCATCGTGATGAAGAATTTTGAAAACCAGACCTTATGGAAAAACAGTGCAGCAAGAATTTATCATCTCGGCGACGAGGTGCTGGGACTGGAATGGTATACCAAACTCGGAACCATTGGCGGTGAAGTACTGGAGGGCATTCAGCGCTCCATTGGCATGGCTGAAGAAAAATATAAAGGATTGGTGATCGCAAACGAAGGTCAGAACTTTTCTGCCGGCGCCAATATCGGCATGATCTTCATGCTGGCTGTGGAGCAGGAGTTTGACGAGCTGGATATGGCTGTCCGTTTATTCCAGAATACGACAATGCGCGCGAGATATTCTGCAGTGCCCGTGGTGGTTGCACCGCATGGGCTCAGCCTGGGAGGAGCTTGTGAACTTAGCCTGCACGCAGATAAGGTGATTCCCGCAGCGGAATCCTATATCGGACTGGTGGAGCTGGGTGTGGGTCTTATTCCGGGAGGAGGTGGAACAAAAGAGTTTACCCTCCGCGCCTCAGATGATTTGCACACCGACGAGCCGGAAACCATACCATTGAAGAATCGTTTCTTTACCATTGCAACAGCAAAAGTTTCCACCTCGGCATTCGAAGCATTCGAACTGGGAATACTGAAAAGGGAAAGGGACCTGGTATCTATAAATCCTGACCGCCGGATCGCGGATGCCAAGACTGCTGCCCTGGAATTATACGAGGATGGTTACTCGACACCGACACCCCGCAGTGATGTAAAGGTTTTGGGAAGGTCGGCGCTGGGCGCTCTGTACGCCGGCATCAATGGCATGCGGAAGGCCAACTACGCCACTGACCACGATGTGCTGGTTGCAAAAAAACTGGCCTTTGTTATGTGCGGTGGCGATCTGAGTGAGCCTGCACAGGTTTCAGAACAATACCTGCTTGACCTCGAAAGGGAAGCATTTCTTTCTCTTTGCGGAGAAAAGAAAACGCTCGAAAGATTGCAGGCTGTATTAAAGACCGGGAAACCGATCAGAAATTAAATAAAATAATATGAAAAAAATATTTATTGCAGGGTTCAGTTGTGCAGCGCTTTTCTTTTCTGCATGTCATTCCTCGGGATCGGGTAAGGCAGAGCATGCTGAAAAAGATACCTCTTATATTATCCTGGGAAAAATAACTGGGCAGGATACCGGAACTGTTTATCTTCTTCACCGCGATTTTGGCAGTAAAACGGATTCTGTAAAGCTTGATCACGGATATTTTACATTCAAGGGTAAGGCTGACAGTGCGGAATATTGCTATATAATACAGAAGGATGGTGCAAAAGAATCTGACAAAGGGTTTTTTTTACAGAATGGAAGAATGACCATACTGGCAAAAAAAGATTCTATGAATTCAGCACTGATTTCAGGAATACCTGTGCAGGATGAATACAATGTCTACAAAAATTTGATTGATAATGCAACCGGGGCAACCATGGCAGTCATCGATAAAAAATATGATTCTGCCAAGGCTGCAAAAGATAGGAAAACAACAGAGAAACTGGAGAAGCAATATGATTCTCTTGACCAGGTGCAAAAAAAAATTACAGCAGATTATGTAAAAGCCCATCCCGGATCGAATGTCTCTGTCTATGAGATCTATACAAATTTTTCTTACAACCCGGATGCAAATCAATTGGACAGCCTTTACAAAACATTGAACGCCCCGATGCAATCCAGTTATTGGGGCCGTATTGTAAAGGACCTGGTGACAAAAGCGAAACTGACCGCCATCGGCAAAGAGGCTCCGGGCTTTACATCAACCGATGAAAACGGGAAACCATTGAGCCTCGCCTCATTCAGGGGAAAATATGTACTGGTGGATTTCTGGGCGAGTTGGTGCGGACCTTGCCGCCAGGAAAATCCTTCCGTTGTTAAAGCCTACCATCAGTTTCACGCAAAGGGATTTAACATTCTGGGCGTATCCCTGGATACAAAAAAAGACAAATGGGAAGAAGCCATCAAAAAAGACGGACTAAACTGGTCGCAGGTTTCGGATCTGAAAGGATGGAAGGCCGATGTTGTTGCACTTTATGGAGTGCAGGGCATTCCAATGAACTATTTAGCTGGATAAAGATGGAAGGATTATCGCGAAAGGATTGCGCGGTGAGGATCTGGCTAATAAATTACAGGAAGTATTTCATTGATTTTTAGCTTCGCCATTTTGTTCCCTGATCTGATTGCGGAACAATATGCTGTTGAATATTATTTATGGGAGAAGCAGAGTTGTTCAAGCACATCCATAAGCTGATCATTCGTTCCGATTTTTATTTCTATGGGGATGCAGTTACACAGGATTTGGCTTTAGCCATCGGCGCGGATATGGCCACTCACTGGAACGAAGCCCGGGGTACTGTGCACATAAATGGTAAAGTTACCCTTGTGGAGTTCATCATAAATGGAATTTATGCGCCGGATCTAAAACCAGAAACAGTCTGGTACAATACGGATCCGAGAAACAACTATTTCCGCATTGAGGAATTCTCTCCTGTTCATATTTCCTTTGTAGATGGAATCAAATGCAATACCGGTTATTTCAAGCTGGATAATCTACTGAATAATTCCACCACGGCCGCACATGAATTCGGGCATACCATTGGGCTTGGTCATCCCCGCAACCTCGACATTCGCGGACAAGGGCAGCCTGGAATCATGTATCCACGCGGCACGGTATGCGATCCGTATTTTCAGTATGATCCATTGGCCGAACCATTAAAAGCAGGTGGAACCCTGAATCCCTTCACCCGTAAAGTACTGCCATCCGAAATTGATCTCCTCAAACTGAATAAGCTAAAATGGAATAAAAAAGGAATTGCCGTTCTTGGAGATTTTTCCAGTATCTATCATGAAAAATACCATCCTCCTCAATAGATGGTGCCGAAGCGATTTTATTCCTTACTTTAGTGATCCATTTCGCGATTGATGACTTCTATTCTTTCCTTGAACAATATCAGCAAATCCTATGGCAAAATTCAGGCGCTGAAGGGAGTATCATTTGATGTTCCTCCAGGATCTGTATTCGGTATCCTCGGACCTAACGGAAGCGGTAAAACCACCTTGCTTGGTGTGGTCATGGATGTACTCAAACCCAGCGGGGGAAGCTTCACCTGGTTCGGGAAATTGCCCACTGAAAAACAGAGAAAGGAAATCGGCACCCTGCTTGAAACGCCAAACTTTTATCATTATCTCTCCGGGCAGCGCAATCTCCGGATTGCCGCAGCCATCAAAGAAAGGCCTCCTGAAGATATTGAGCGTGTGATCAGGCTGGTAAGGTTATACGAGAGAAGGCATTCGAAATTTCAGACCTATTCGCTAGGCATGAAACAGCGCCTGGCCATCGCCTCCTGCCTGCTGGGTAATCCCTCTGTGCTGGTGTTTGATGAGCCGACCAACGGTCTGGATCCCAGCGGGATCGCCGAGATACGGGAACTGATCATCGAACTTGCCAAAGAAGGAAAAACAATTATCCTTGCAAGTCATCTTTTGTCCGAAGTGGAGAAAGTCTGCTCTCATGTAGCCATTCTCCAGCAAGGTAATCTGATCACTTCGGGGGATGTCCGTTCAGTTTTGAGTAATGAAGAATGGCTCGAAATGGGCTGTGGAAATAATGACAAACTGAAAGCAATTCTCAGTGAGTTCCCCGGAATCAAAAGAATGGAAGAAGCCGGAAATAACCTGCTTGTTTTTCTGGAAACAAATTCACCGGATGCCGGGGCATTAAATCAATTTTGTTTTGACCATGGCGTGGTGCTGAATCACCTGCAGCTTCGTAAGAAAAGCCTGGAATCTGAATTCATAGCGCTCACCAATAATGTAAGCAACTAACCCATGAACGGATTTTTCAATACAGCCCGGATCGAATGGATGAAAGTGAAAAACTACCGGACCTTCTGGATTCTCCTCGGCATTATAACTGTTTGCATCCCTGCTTTTAATTACGTGATCTTCGATGTTACCAATAATACATTCCCCAAAGTGAATGGTAAAAACCTGCTTGGGAATCCATTTTCATTTCCTAATGTATGGAAAACAGTCCCTTATAATGCCGGCCTTCTTCTGTTCATTCCCGCCATTTTAATTATCACCCTCCTCACCAATGAATTTACCTACCGCACGCACCGTCAGAATATCATTGACGGATGGAGCAGGGGGAGGTTTATTTCCATCAAAATTTGGGAAACCGCCTTGCTTTCATTATTTGTGACTTGCATCGTATTTCTCACCTGCTTATATTTTGGTTTTCATACACTCGAACCGGGAAATGCAGATCCGGGTTGGGCACAATTCCGGTTTGTCATTTTCTTTTTTGTTGAGCTGTTCTCGTATTCCATGATCGCGGTAATTTTTGCCATGATGATCCGGAAAGCAGGACTCGCGATGGGCATTTTTTTCTTATACATGATACTGGAACAATTTGTTGTTTCCCTTGGCAGGAATAAATACAAGGTGGACTGGGTGGACTATCTTCCTGAAGAAGTAACGGACCGCCTGATACCGCAACCTTTTGCACCCAGGATGATGGCCCCGGACCATATGAAGGTGTGGGAACAACATATTCCTTTATACCTTTCTCTGGCTATGATTTATTTATTGATCTATATATTTTTTGTAAGCTGGAGGTTCTATAAAAGCGACCTCTGACAAAAGCATGAGCTAAATGAAATCGGTAAACTTAAAATTCCTTAAATGAAAAAAATCATCTTCACCTGCACAATGGCGTTACTGGCGGGAGTTAATTATGCACAGCCGCGCCTTCCTCAAAACTATTATTGGGAAAAAATGCCCAATGGTTTGGAGGTCGTTGTTATCGAGAACAGCAAGGTCCCGCTCGCGACTATAGAGATCGCGGTAAAAAATGGCGCTTTTACCGAAGGTCCTGAGTACAGCGGACTTTCACATCTTTTTGAGCATATGTTTTTTAAGGCAAACAAGGATTATCCTGACCAGGAAAAATTCCTCAAGCGCACACAGGAACTCGGGGCCATCTGGAATGGAACCACAGGTAACGAACGGGTAAACTACTATTTTACTTTTGATAAGGACAGTCTGGATGCGGGCCTTCGCTTTATGAATGCGGCCATTCGTTTTCCGATTTACCGTGTGGAAGACATGAAAAAAGAACGACCCGTAGTGGATGGCGAATTCCAGCGGCTGGAAAGCAATCCGTTTGCCCAGTTATTTTTGGAAGGTCAGAAAAAGCTCTGGGGGGACCTTATTACGCGAAAGAATCCTATCGGCATTCACGAAGTGATCAATACCGCTACACCTGAAAAGATGATGATCATCAAGAACAAATATTATTTTCCAAATAATTCCATCCTGGTGATCTGCGGTGATGTAAAGCATGAGGATGCGTTTGCCAAGGCAAATAACATTTTCGGCAGTTGGGAATCCAGCGGATTCGATCCGCAGGTAAAATTTCCTATTCCTGAGTTCTCACCTTTGACTTCAACCCAATACTTTGTGAAGGAATCTACGATTGCCCAGACGCCGTTGGAATTGTTCGGGTGGCAGGGGCCGGACACGCGTCATGATTCGGCATCCACCGTAGCCGCCGATGTATTCTTTACTATTCTCGGAATGAACTCCTCCAAATGGCAGCAAGCGCTTGTGGATAAGGGCCTTACCAGCACTGCCAACGCGAGTTATAATACGCTCAAATACGTAGGACCCGTCCTTCTTTTATTGGTACCCAATCCCGGCAAACTAAAAGAATGCAACGATGAAATACTGAACCAGGTAAAGCAGTGGGGAAACGACGATTATTTCACGGACGCACAGTTGGAGGATGCCAAGCAGATCATGCGCCGGGATGCGATCCGCCAAAAAGAGAAACCATCCCAACTACCGCACAACCTTACTTATAGTTGGTGCAGCGCAAGCCTCGATTATTTTACTGACTATGATAGCAATTGCCAGAAAGTAACAAGAGACGATATCAAACGATTTGTGAACCGCTATATCACCGGCAAACCCTATGTGGCAGGAATGATCATTAACCCGGCCATGAACAAAAAATTCAATGCATCTGCGGATTTCAAACCCGCTTCATAATTTTAAAAATTTTCAATCATGCGCATTCAACCGATAATAACAATATGCTTAGGCAGTATGCTGGGGATCGCTATGAATTTACCTGCAGCCGCACAAAACAAGGATGCCTACGAGATGACTGTGAACGGAGTGAAAGTAATTGTTCAGCCCAGCGGAAATGAGATTGTTGAGGTCCGTTGCATTTTTAAAGGAGGCGTTCAGAATTACCCCGCAGACAAAGCAGGAATTGAAAAGCTGGCCATGACCGCATTGGCGGAATGTGGTACCAACAGGGACGATAAGAACAGTTTTAAGAATAAGCTCGATAAAGTCAGCGCGGAAATCAGCGGAACCTCCGGCATGGATTATTCCTATCTGCGTTTGAACTGCATAAGCAGTGACCTGGCAACTGTGTGGCCGCTCTATACGGATGCGCTGACAGCACCTCTGTTTGACACAAAGGAATTTGACCGCATAAAACATGATGCCATCAACCAACTGAAATCAAATGAATCCCAGCCGGATCAGGCTATTGACAAACTGGCCAAGCAAACGGCATTTGCAGGGAAGGATTATGCAAAAGATCCTAACGGAACGGAAGAAAGTATTACTAAACTGGATGCAGCAGAAACAAAAACCTATTATACATCCCTCCTCACCCGGTCAAGAATGCTGATCGTAGTTGTTGGAGATGTTGATCGCTCCGCGCTTGAAAAAATGATTCAGGGCCTGACGGCAAATATTCCGCAGGGAACTCCCGTTAAAATTACCCGATTTAATTACATCCCTTCAAAAAATACTTTTAAGTCGGATAAGAAAGAGCTCGCTACAAATTATATCGAAGGCGTTGCGGCGGCCCCCCAACCGGGTACGCCTGATTTCAATGCGTTTACCCTCGCCATGCACATCTTCAGCAACCGAGATTTCCTGGAAGTGAGAACGAACAATGGATTGTCTTATGCTCCATACGTAACATTCAACGGAGGACTATATCCTTCCACCTCCATTGTGGTGTCAACGACCAATCCAAATAAGTATAAAGCCGTAATTGACCAGTTGATTGATAAAATAAAAAAAGATGGATTTACTGCGGACGAAGTTAAAGACGGGAAAACCGAATACATCACTGCCTTTTATTATAAGATGGAAACCAATTCTGCCCAGGCTTCTTCACTTGCTTCAAATGAAATATTAAATCAGAACTGGCGACGGGCGCTGACCTTTAATGAGGACCTGAAAAAGGTAAGCGTGGCCGATGTGGACCGCGTTTTCAATAAATACATCAACCATATTACCTGGGTTTATCAGGGCGACAGCACAAAGGTGAATCCGGCCTTTTACACCAATGCACCAGCGAAAACGAGGATCCCGGAATCCAGCTTAAAGAATGAAAAGAAATAAAATCTATCGCTGAAGAAGCCCACGCAGAGCGGCATCCAGGGTTGGATAAATAAACTGAAAACCCTCTTTTTTTATTTTTTCGCAACTCACATTGCTGCTCTTCAGGACTTCCACACTTTTTTCTCCCAACAGTAAGCGGAGTAAAAAACCGGCAACAGGAACGGCGATATAATAATTCCGTTTCATTTTTTTACCGAGCGCTACCATAAGGGTTTTGTTGGTCACCGGCTGTGGTGCCACAGCGTTGTAAACGCCTGTCCAATGCAGATTGATCATGGCTTCCAGGTATAACCTGCACAAATCGTCAATGTGTATCCAGCTTATGATCTGGCGACCGTTGCCGAGTATGGCTGCAATTCCCAGCTCAACCGGCTTCTTGAATTCAGTAAACGCTCCCCCCTCATTACTTAATGCAATGCCCGACCGCAGTATGACCAGTCTTTTGCCGAGCCCGGTTACAGGTTGAATACTCTCTTCCCATAAACGGCAGGTCTCACCCAGAAAGCCCGGATCCGGCGGATCCGATTCAAACCTTTGTACTCCCGAACTTTCCTCATACCATCCGATTGCCGAAGCACTTACTACAGATTCCACCTGGTTGGGAATTTGTGCAAGGGCTTTCACCAGCAGCGCGCTACTCTTTATCCGGCTCTCCTGAATTTCCTTTTTTCTTTTAAGCGTCCATCGTTTATCCGCGACTCCTGCGCCGGCAAGATGTATGATATGCTGCGCATTTCTAATTGCATCTTCGTTGATGGATTGTTCCCGGATGTTCCAGGCCGCATAATTTACTGAAGGAGAATGACTCCGGAGCGAAGCGGGATCGCGGGATAAAATGATCACAGAATGTCCCTGCATCATCAGCAGTCGTGTAAGTGCTGTACCGACCAGTCCGGTTCCTCCTGTAATGATAACTGAAGACATGTGCTGCTATTATCAGGTTTGGATTCCGCAGTAAAAAATCCCCCCGGAAAACCGGAGGGAATTAAACAACTAAAAACAAACTATATTCAAAAACCCGTAATTAATCCGGTTTCTTGCCATCCAAAAAAGTATTGATGGTGCTGATTTCTCCATGATTGTTCTTGTCGGCTTTTACTTCATACTTGCTGTAGAAATTCTCTACATTGTTGATCGTATTGTACAATTCCAGATTTCGGCGGATGTAAGCCGGCACAGTTTCGAACTCATTATTCGGATCGGCAGCATTGATGTTGAACGACAAGTTGCGCAACTTGTTGATCCGTTCGGCCGCACGGCGTTTGAGACCTTCCGCTTCGTCCTGCACGGCAGGTTCCTCTGCAGGCTGTTCCGCCATAGAAAGCGATTGAGTTGGATGGGCCCCAGGCACATCCGCCGCTGGAATCTGTCCCTGAATACCAGTTGCATGTCGGGTGAAGCGGTTTCTTCCTGGACTTGGATTTTTCGCAACGGTAGTCAAGATCTTTGGATCCTTCAAAGGAATGTTTTCAGGAAGGGATTGTTTTTCTGCTGCTGTTCTTCTGCATAAATATTGGATGGCCTTGCAAGGTATCCTCCGGACGCTGCAGAACGCGGGAGAACTCGGCAGGTGCAGTAGAATCCGTTTTCTTTTCGGGTAATGTAGGAATAGTATCCTGATCCTGCGAAAGTATCCATTCTATTGTCTCGTGGCCGGATAGTTTTTTCCAACGGAGTTTCCGAGGGAACACGGTTGTTCTGCGTGGCTGGGATATTCAACGACAGTTCCCATACTCTTCGCCGGTTCCGCTGATGTGAAGCTTCTACCAGTTTGGCTGCATCTCCGGTGCAAGCGCGCATTTTTGCCTCCGAAAGGCCTGGATCTATCCTGTAATTCAGATCAGGCCGTTTTTCCTTGCGCTGCACTTTTCCTGCCCGGGCATCTTCGAGCGGGATTACAATTTTTTCCTCTTTCTTTGGTTGCACTCTGGTTTTTGCGTGCGGGGAAATGGATCCTTATGTTCAAATCCCGTGCTATAAGTGTAATGCCGATTTTATCGCATCAGGTGGTTATCATAACCAAGGCCCAGGATCACATCTGTGTCTTCGGACCGGCCTGGCTGAGCAGGTGGTTCTGGATGATCTCCACTTCATCCATAGTGAACTCATGTTCGCCTTCGCAGAATTGATATTGATCAGTATCCATTTTGCGCCGCGGATATCATTGTCGTTGAGCAATGGGGAATTCAGTGCTTCTTCGATGGCTTTTTGCGCCCGGTTGTCTCCCTGATGCCGCGGCACTGCCAAGGATGGCTACGCCGCCATTGCGCATTACGGTGCAGACATCGGCAAAGTCCACATTGATCTGGCCGGTGCTGTTGATCACATCCGTAATACATTTTGCAGCGGTTGCCAGCACATTGTCGGCCTTTGCAAAGGCCTCCTTCATTTTTAGGTTGCCGAACTGGTGACGCAGCTTGTCATTGCTGATGACCAGCAGCGTGTCCACATATTGTTTCAGCACCTGATGCCTTCTTCCGCCTGCCTGCCGTTTTCTCCTTCATAGGAAAATGGCGTGGTGACGATGCCGACGGTAAGGATGCCCAGGTCTTTACATATCTTGGAAATGATCGGCGCGCCGCCGGTTCCTGTTCCGCCGCCCATTCCGGCAGTAATAAACGCCATTTTGGTATTCACTTCGAGTATCCTCTTGATCTCCTCGAGGCTTTCTTCCGTAGCCTGTCTGCCGATATCCGGATTTGCTCCGGCACCCAGTCCCTGGGTAAGATGTGGGCCGAGCTGTATCTTATTGGGACATTGCTTAGCGCGATCGCCTGCGCATCGGTATTGCATATAATAAAATTCACGCCTTCGATGTTCTGGCTGAACATGTGGTTCACTGCATTGCTTCCACCACCACCCACACCAATGACTTTGATGATGGATGATTTTTCTTTGGGTAAATCAAAATGGATCATAAGTAGAATGATTAAAGGTAAAATAAGTGTGGAATTCATTTATAGTGCGTGATCTTCTTCTTCTTTGAACAAATCAATGATGCCGTCCTTGAATTTGCCCCAGAAATCCTTGATGCCCTTTCCGGTTTCTTACTCTTTCTTTCTGCACGGTCTTCTTCAGGCATGACCATTTCCTCCGGTACTGCCTGTTTTCTCAGATCCTGTCGGGGACTTCCACTTTCATAATCGCCTGTTCAAATTGCTTGCGGTTGTGTTCATAATCGCTGTATCCTTTCAGGATCAAGCCGATACAGGTGGAATAAGTAGGTTTGGCCAGCTCTTCGATATGGCCTGCGGCCAGATGTTCCGTCGGATATCCGATGCGGGCATTGAGCCCGGTCACATATTCTGTCAGCTGGATCAGGTGTTTCAACTGCGAACCACCGCCTGTCAGCACGATGCCACCGTTCAGCATCTTGTTATCGAGACCCACCTGTTTCAGATGGTAGGTGACGAAATCCATGATCTCGCTCATCCTCGCCTGGATGATATTGGCCAGATTTTTTACGCTGATCTCTTTGGCCGGCATTCCGCGCAAACCGGGAATAGTGATAAAGGCATTTGCCTTTGGCTTCGTTGGAAAGTGCCGAACCGAACTGGACTTTCATTTGTTCGGCCTGTGTCTTTAATACGCCAAGACCTGTTTTGATATCATTGGTGATATTCTCTCCGCCGAAAGGAATCACGGCGGTATGTTTCAGGATACCTTCATAAAAAACGGCCAGGTCGGTTGTGCCGCCGCCGATGTCCACGATGGCCACGCCCGCTTCCAGGTCTTCCTGGCCCATAACGGCAGCAGCCGAAGCCAGCGGTTGCAGTACCAGGTCCTTGGTTTGCAGACCGCTTTTTTCCACTGCGCGGTTGATATTTCGGATCGCATTCTTATCGCCGGTGATGATATGAAAATTGGCGCCGACTTTTACCCCGCCATAACCGATGGGGCTGATGATATTCTGGAAATTGTCGACTGTGAATTCCTGCGGAATCACATCGATGATCTGGTCGCCGGCCGGAATATAGGTTTTGTACTGATCGGCCACCAGTTGATCGATCTCCCGTTGGGTGATCTCCTCTTCCGTATTCTGACGAACGATATCTCCGCGGGTCTGCAGGCTTTTGATATGATGCCCGGCAATGCCGACGTATACCTCGCAATCGCTCAGGTTGGGATTCGATGCATAGCAATTGTCCAGCGCCATCTGGATGGCCTTGATGGTTTCATCGATATTCAGTACCTGGCCATGTTTTACCCCATTGGAATTGGCGCGGCCAAAACCAAGTATTTCCAGTTTGCCGTATTCGTTTTTTCGGCCTGCAATGGCAGCGATCTTTGTCGTTCCGATATCGAGTCCTACGATAATGGGTTGTTCCTGGTTCATAGTTTAGTTTAATTTATAGTTGTTTTTATCGTTTATCTCTTGGTTTGATTCCGATTACACTATCTTTTTCTTCCGGGAAATCATAACTTTTCAGGTCTCTGTTCGGTAATCGGGTTTTTCTCCAGCGGTTTCACTTCCCTGTTCCTGCCGGTATCCGCTTCCATCTGCCGCGATGTCCGGATCATGTCCATAGTTCCTCATGGCCTGGAGGGAATCATTTTTTGAAACAGGACCTCCTCGGCGGGTTCCGATTACCTGTCCCGCATATTGCACATCGATCCTGGAATATTTTTCAAACCCGGTTTTACATACCTCTTTATAGAATATAAACAGGCGGCGGAACTTTTCTACATAATCATTCCCGTCTCCGAATTCAATCACCTGGTTTCCGATCAGAGGAATCATTTCAAATGTTTTCGAGGTGTAATGTTGACCTGTTCAATGTGCGCCCGACCAGAAAGGATCCTGTTCAAATAACAAAGCTTAATGCTTTTATCTGATGATCCAGCACACTATCAGCGTGAAGCCCCATTTTTTCCGACGGAAAGCCTGTAAATACAGGCAACTTCACAGGAATCGTCCGGCCAGCGGCAACTGTTTACCGCAGCTGTCCATATAATAACTGTTTCCTGAAACCGTAAATATCTTGCTACCGGTTCCCTTTCGGTGATCTGCACTTTCAGCACCTCGTTATTATCAAAGTAAAGCTGTGCATCCTTTATCCATGGATTCCTTCGAAAGCATTTTCCATTTTCTTCAGGTCAAAGGTCTGAACCCGCTTGTCTTCTAAATCCTTCAGTCCTTCCTTCTCCAAGCTGGAGGATCACTTTTTCTTGTCAAGAAATGTTTCTTTCCCTTCCGTATTGATCTGGATATCCATATCCTTGCAGAGCTGCTGTTCTTTTTGTTGATTGCAGCCACCAGCAGGGCAAGACACGGCCGCCGCCGAGGTGATGCACCAGAGCTCTACGGAAATTATTTTTTTTGAAAGGATGTCCTTGAATATTCATTTATGATTTGTTCAATATTTTTTCAATCTGTGGTTCTACCAGCGCTGTCAATATCTCCGGCCCCCGCTGTATGATCAATAATTTTTCTTTATTCCTGTGGCCGACTCTTATCCAATCCAAAATTCCTTCTTTCCCAGTATTTGTCTTTTCATGTTATTCATTTTCTCCACTATCATTTTCTGCTCACTCCTTCGATGGGTAATTCTCTTGCCGGATAAATGGGCAAGAGAATCACTTCATCCGCCAGGTCCAGGCTTTCCGCAAATGCATCCGCAAAATCGCGTGTCCTCGAAAACAAATGCGGCTGAAAAATCAGCGATACATTTTCTGTCGGGAAACAACTCTTTTGCCCTGCTGATCAATGCACTCAATTCTTCCGGATGATGGGCATAATCATCAATATAAACCACCATTCCCTCCCGCAACGATGGTACTCAAATCTTCGTTTCACTCCCTTGAAAGATCCACAGCCTGATTATCTGCTCATCCGTTAATCCCAGTCTCTGGCTAACAGCAATGGCTGCCACCGTATTTTCAACATTGTGCATCCCTCCCATGTTCAGCTTCACTTTCTTCATAACCAGTCCATTCCCGGAACATCAAATAATAACTTCCTTCTTCAATCCGGATATTTTCTGGCATAGTGTCCGCCTGCCGTCGTTCAGCTATAGGTTTCAGCTGGCCGTGATGGCCCTTTCCGGCTTTGGAATCCGCAATCCATTTTTGTGGATCAGCAGTACCCCCGGTTTTTAATTTTTCGGAGAACTCAATAAATGCCTCTTCCACTGCTGCCGCCGTTCCATAAATATCCAGGTGGTCCGGCATCCATCGAGCTGATCACAGCAATGTCAGGATTAAGTTTCAAAAAACTCCGGTCATATTCATCCGCTTCCACCACACAAACATTTCTTTCACTGCTCCAGAAATTCGTGTTATAGTTGACAGAAATCCCGCCAAGAAATGCATTGCATCCATAGCCGCTATCTCGCAGGATATGTGCGATCATGCGTACTGATCGTCGTTTTTCCATGCGTTCCGGCCACACAGATATTAAAAGAACTTTCGGTGATCAATCCCAACACATCACTTCTTTTCAACAGCTCGTATCCATGTTCCCGGTAATATTTCAATTCAGATGATCTTTTGGTATCGCGGGTGTATAAACGACCAGTCCACATTTTTCGGAATCATCTCCACATTTTCCTCATAGTGAACTCCGATCCCCTCCTGAATCAATTGACGGGTGAGTGCTGTTTCCGTCTTATCATATCCATTCACTTGTCTTGCCCTGGCACTTGAAATACCTTGCCAAAGCACTCATCCCGATTCCGCCGATCCCTATCAAATAAACCGCTTTTATATTGTTCAAATCAGCCATGGAGCACTTTAAGAATTTCTGTGCAATCTTTTCATCAGCATCCGTGATCGCCAGCCTCCCAATATTTTCTTTCAGCAGCTCCTGTTCCTTTTTATCATTCGCCAGGTCAATCAGCACAGCAACCAGCTTATTCATGGCTTCCTTATCCGGAACCAGGATGCCTGCATGTTTATTTACCAGGTTCTGCGCATTGACGGTCTGATGGTCTTCAGCTGCATAAGGGTAAGGAACAAAAATCACCGGCTTTTTAACCGCACACAATTCATCAACACACTGCCTGATCTTGAAACAACAATATCCGCCGCTGCATAAGCATATTCCATTTTTGTAATAAACTGGTTTGACCATATCAGCCTGCTTTCGGCAGCGTGTTCCGCAGCTTTCGCCGCGAAGGTTTTCCCTGTTTGCCAGATCAATTGGATCCGATTCTTCTTCAGCAAAGGAATTCCGGCATCGATGGCTTCATTGATACTTTTTGCGCCAAGGCTTCCACCTGTAATCAATACGGTTGTGTACCCCGGCTCAAATCCGAAAAACGCCAGGCCCTCTGCCCTGGTTATTTTGCTGCCGACGATCTGCCCTCGTACCGGATTCCCGGTATACATCAGGCGGTCTGCCGGGAAAAATTTTTCCATTCCGTCGCTTGCTGCAAAAATTCGGGTTGCTTTTTTCCCGAGCAGGATATTGGATTTGCCTGCAAAGGAATTGGATTCGTGAATAAAACTTGGAATTCCCTTCGCCTGGGCATAACGCAATACAGGAAAACTGGAATACCCGCCGACGCCGATGGCCGCATCCGGCCGGAAGGCATTGAAAATTCTCCTTACCTGGAAAAAACTTTTAACCAGCTTGTATGGCAGCATGATATTTTTTATCAAAGAACTTCGGTTAAACCCCGCAATATCAATCCCCTTTATCGTGTAGCCGGCTTCCGGCACTTTTTCCATTTCCATTTTTCCTTTGGCTCCCACAAACAGGATCTGGATACCCGCTTCCTGTTTTTTCAGTGCGTTCGCTATGGCAACCGCGGGGAAAATATGTCCGCCTGTTCCACCCCCGGCTATGATGATGCGATTGCTCAATTCTTTCGAATTTGAAAATTTGAAAATTTGAAAATTTGAAAATGAATACAGGCTACATTCTCTTCATCAAAAGGAATATTGAATAAACTCATTTTCAAATTTTCAAATTCTCAAATTCTCAAATTAACCACCCTCCTCCGCCACCGGCTCCCCTTCCGTCCGCTCGGCATTCCTGGCAACACTTAATATGATTCCAATGGCCATGCAGGTAAATAAAAAAGAGCTCCCACCCATGCTGATCAAAGGCAGGGTTACACCGGTTACCGGAAACAGGTTTACGTTCACAGCCATATTGGCAATGGCCTGGATCATCAGCGTAAAACTCAGTCCCAGGGCCAGAAACGCGCCAAAAGCGAAAGGGCATTTCTTAAATATCCTGATGCTCCTGAACAGGAATACCAGGTAAATAAACATAATGAGAGCACCACCTACCAATCCATACTCTTCTATAATGATAGCATAGATAAAATCCGAATAGGGATGCGGCAAAAAATTACGCTGCCGGCTATTCCCCGGTCCCAGACCGATCCATCCGCCGTTAGCTACAGCGATCTTTGCCTGATCTACCTGGTAATTTTCATCTTCCCTGGCCATCCGGTCGCCATACATGAAATTCTCCACGCGGTTGATCCAGGTATCCACTCTTACGAACAGATTGGAATGGGTCTCCTGTTTTGGTTTTGTTACAGATGGGTCTCCGGACTTATGTCGAATCATGGCAGCGAGCACGAGGATGAGGACCGGAATCATCGAAATGCTGATCGTGAGCAGCAAATGCTTGCCGCTTACGCGTCCGATAAACATCAGCATCATGCAGGTGGCCCCGATAAGCAGGGCCGTGGAAAGATTAGCGGGTGCGATCAACAAACAAACAATAGCTACCGGAGCGATGACCGGTAAAAAGCCCTGGCGGAAATCTTTTATTACATCCTGCTTGCGGCTCAGCAGGCGGCTGATATACATGATGAGCGCAAGTTTTGCCAGATCGGATGTCTGAAAAGTGAGATTGATGATGGGCAGCCTGATCCAGCGGCTTCCTTCATTCAGCTTCACCCCGAAAAATAAAGTATAGATTAATAAGGGGATGGAGATCAGGAAGAGGATCTTTGCCACCCTTGCATATATAATATAGTTAACCTGGTGTGCAAAATAAATAATGAGAACACCTATAATAATAAAAGCGAATTGTTTAAAAAGATAAATCTCTGTATTGCCTTTATACATTTTGTAGGCAAGCAGACCCGTTGAACTGTAAACTGCGAGCAGGGAAATCATCGCGAGCATCAGTACAACAGCCCAGATCACTTTATCACCCCTGGTTCTCGAACCCAGTCGCTTAAAAGCGCGTTTTTCTATTGAAATAGCTTCCGGCAAGACTTTTTATTTTTTAATTTTTACTGTTTCACAAATCCCTTACCGCTTCCTTAAACTGCAAACCCCGGTCTTCATAATTTTTAAACAAATCAAAACTGGCGCAGGCGGGACTCAGCAAAACCACATCTCCTTTAGCTGCCAGTTGAAAACTGCTTTTCACTGCGTCCCGGGCGCTGCCCGTATTTACGATCACGCTGACATCGTGCTGAAATGCCTCATGAATTTTCCTGTTATCCAGGCCCATGCATACAATGGCTTTTACTTTTTCCCTTACGAGATTGCGGAGCAGGCCATAATCATTTCCTTTATCCACACCACCAAGGATCAGGATGACCGGTTTTTGCATGGTTTCCAGCGCGTACCACGTGGAATTGACATTGGTGGCCTTGCTGTCGTTGATGAATTCAACTCCCCGCACGGTACTCACATATTCCATTCGATGCTCAAGGGAAGCAAAACTCTGCACCGCCTCCCTGATTTTTTCTTTGCGAATGCCAATGGTGGCCGCCGCCAATCCGGCCGCAAGGGTATTATATTGATTGTGTATGCCCTTCAGCGCAAAATCGTAAATACTCATCAGTATGGTTTCATTTCCGGTTTTCAGTGTCATCTGCCCGTTCCTTATGAAGCCTCCCTGTTTTGGTTCCTGTTGCATGGTAAATGGTAATGGGTTAGATATGAAAATTATATTCGTTTAAATGTTGTTTTATCACAGGGTCGTCTTCGCAGTAAATAAAATAGTCCTCCTTTTTCTGAAGCTTTACAATACTGAATTTGCTCCTGATATACTTCCCGAACTGATAATCATACCTGTCCAGATGATCCTCCGTGATATTGGTCAGTATCGCGATATCCGGCCTGAATGTTTTGATATCATCCAACTGAAAACTGCTGATCTCCGCGATATACCAGGGTTTCGGATCTTCCGCTACCTGCCTAGCAAATGAAATCCCGATATTTCCAACCAGCGCACAATCGAGACCGCCATGCTTGCAAATATGATAGGTCAGGGAAGTGGTTGTTGTTTTTCCGTTACTGCCCGTGATCCCCACAATCCGGCTCTCTCCTTTATGCCGGAAAGCCAGTTCAATCTCACTGATCACCGGAATACCTTTTGCCCTTATTTGCTTTACCAGGCCGTTTTTCTCCGGAATCCCGGGACTCTTCACCACTTCCTCGCCATTCATTATTCTTTCCTCACTGTGCTTTCCTTCCTCGTATTCAATGCCTTTTTCGTCCAGTATTTTTCTGTTCTTCTCCGGTATCTTCCCTGCATCCGAAACAAACACCGCATACTCATTTTGAGAAGCCAGGATTGCCGCGCCAAGTCCACTTTCTCCGGCGCCCAGTATGATCATTCGTTTCAGCATGCCTGATTCGGGTTTTTTCATCTGTTCTTAACAGAACGGATTTGGGGTTTTTCAAAAGCATGAACAGAATTCAGCAACACAATCTTTTGACTTCACAGTTTTCCCGGTTGGATTCTCAGGGTTGGTTTTCCATCAATGCCTTATTACACACTATCTGATCTTCAGGGTTACAATCGCGAACACCACACATAATATAGTCACGATCCAGAATCTCGTCACAATTTTGCTCTCCTGATATCCCAGCTTTTGATAATGATGGTGCAAAGGGCTCATCAGAAATACCCTTCGACCGTCTCCGTACTTTTTTTTCGTGTATTTAAAATATGCAACCTGCAACACCACGCTGATATTCTCAACCAGGAACACACCGCAGAATATCGGTATCAATAATTCCTTTCTTACTATGAACGCAAGCGCTGCAATGATGCCGCCCAGGGTCAGACTGCCCGTATCTCCCATGAAAACACTTGCAGGATAGGCGTTATACCAAAGAAATCCCAGGCAAGCGCCTATCAGCGCGCCAATGAAAATGGATAACTCGCCCAGGTTTGGGATATACATTATGTTCAGGTACTCGGCAAACCGCAGGTTGCCGCTGGCATAGGCAAAAACGCCGAGACAGCCTCCAATTACAGCGCTCACTCCCGTCGCTAAACCATCCACACCATCCGTAATATTGGCTCCGTTAGATACGGCAGTTATAATAAATATGACAATGATGATGTACAATATCCAGGTTGCTCCATGCCAGGCATCCGGCAATAATCTGGAATAGCGGAACTCGTGGTTCTTCACAAAAGGAATGGTCGTAATCGGCTCACTCACTACCACAAATAGTTTCTCCTTTCCATCCAACACCACTTTCTTTATCCCCGTGGTATCCATGGGCTTTCCATCACCGATAAATTCCCGCCACACCTTCGTGTTGCTGTTAAAATAAAGTGTGGCTGCCACAACGAAACCCAGAACAACCTGGCCCAATATCTTAAACCAACCCGCCAATCCGTCATTATCTCCTTTTTTATAGGCATAACCTTGTTTCTGTGCAATCTGCTTAGCCCTCAGCTTCAGGTAATCATCAATGAATCCGATCATGCCCATCCAAAGCGTACTGAAAATCATCAGGCGGATATAGGCTTTGTTCAGATTCGCCAGCAATAATGTGGGTATCAGAATGGCCAGGATGATAATGATCCCCCCCATGGTTGGTGTTCCCTTTTTTTGCTGTTCGCCTTCGAGCCCCAGTTCGCGAACACTTTCTCCCACCTGCAGGTTTCGAAGCGAATTGAATGAGCCTTCTTCCAAATAACATCGTGATGACAAGAGACAAAATAACAGCCAGCAATACGCGGAATGTAATGAACTGGAACAATGTTCCGCCAGGTATCTTAACCCCGGATTGCTTTAACCAATCGAATAAATGATACAACATGTTGGTGTTCTGGCTGTTTTATGTCACCGTCCAAGATGCATTCAAACTAATTTATTTATCCAGCGTCTCAAATATTTCTCTTAAAACTGCTTTGTCGTCGAATGGATATTTCACTCCTTTGATCTCCTGATATTTTTCATGTCCTTTTCCCGCAACCAGCAGGATATCTGCAGGCTTCGAAAGGGTCACGGCCGTTTTGATCGCTTCTTTCCGGTCTGTCACCGATATGAATTTTCTTCTTGCGGCAGTGTTCAAGCCTGCTTCCATGTCTTTCAAAATAGCATCCGCTTCTTCGCTCCTCGGATTGTCCGAGGTAAAAACAACCTGGTCGCTAAGCTGACAGGCTACCTCTCCCATAATAGGCCTCTTGGTTTTGTCCCTGTCACCACCGCATCCCACAACCGTGATGATGCGCTCTTCGCTTTTCCGTAGTTTGCGCAGGGTACTCAGCACATTTTCCAGCGCATCCGGCGTATGCGCATAATCTACAATACCCATAATCTTTTCTTTCCGCGAAAGGATGTAATCGAACCTGCCTTCTGCACCCGTCAGCCCGCTCAGGTTTCTCAGTATGTCTTCTTTTTCTTCACCCAGGCAATTGGCCGCTCCGTAAACCGCCAGGAGATTGTAAGCGTTGAATTCGCCGATCAATCTGAAATGGGCCTCCCTGTCGTTCACCATCATCACAAGGCCGGTGAGATTATTTTCCAGGATCTTCCCTTTGAAATCTGCCGTGGTCTTGAGGGCATAATAATATTTGGCGGCATTGGTATTCTGCAACATGACTGTACCGCGCTTATCATCCGCATTTGAGAGAGCGAACACAGCAGAGGGCAATCCGTCGAAAAAAGATTTCTTAACGCGGATATATTCATCGAAGGTTTTGTGATAATCCAGGTGATCATGCGTGATATTGCTGAATATGCCTCCTGAAAAATGCAATCCTTCAATGCGGTGCTGGTCAATGGCATGGGAGCTTACTTCCATGAAAACATGGCTGCAGGAAGCAGCGTACATATCCCTGAGCAGCGCATTAAGGGATAGTGGATCCGGCGTTGTATGTGTTGCCGGAAGCACCTCATCGCCAATATGATTTTCTACAGTGCTGAGTAGTCCGCAGGTATAGCCGAAAGAACTAAAGAGCTTGAAAAGCAGGGTGGCAATCGTTGTTTTGCCATTCGTTCCGGTGATCCCGATAAGTTTCATTTTTTCAGAAGGCTGTCCGAAAAAATTATGAGCAAGCAGACCCGCAGCAACAGCCGTGCTTTCTACCTGTATATAGGTGATGCTGTCCTCCGTTTTTTCAGGCATCCGTTCACAAATGATGGCCGCGGGCTTTTTAGCTGCAACTGCCGGAATGAATTGGTGTCCATCCACGTGGACACCTTTTACAGCAATGAAGGCAGAACCTTTCTCTACTTTTCTGGAGTCCAGTTGGAGGTCTTTCACATTCACCTGAAGTTTTCCGTGAACAGAGCGGATTGCCACCTTATATAATATGTCCTGCAGATTCATTAATTCAATTCTAAAGTCAGTTTTTGATTTTTTCCAATCGCGGTACCCGGTGGAATGCTTTGCCGCGTTACTTTTCCCGACCCCTTCGCAAGCACGTGGATGTTCCCGGATTCCATGAGGTAGAGCGCATCTCTTAATCCCATGCCTTTTACATCGGGTACGCGCTTTGCCTCTTCCGTTTTTGTCGCAATCACTGTTTGGTAATGGGCGGGATACATCTTACCCCATTCCTTACCAGCAGAAGAATCTACATAGGGCATATCCAGTGTTTGCAAAAATTTTTTCATTCCCGGTACACATCCCGCATAATAAAAAGCAGAGCTGTCTTTCTTCATCAGGAAATTCGAAGAGACATAAAGGCTGTTGTCCGAATTATCTGTTTCAAGGCTCATGAGTTTATCCCCTATTTCCCTGAACACCGGCGCGGCCACAAGCGCTCCAAAATATTTTTTAGCAAATGGTTTGTTTTTGATCACCACGATGCAGGAATATTTCGGGTGGTTCGCAGGGAAATATCCGACAAATGAAGATTGGTAAATATGATCTGCATAGCCCCTGTTCCCGTTTGCAACAAGTGCGGTTCCGGTTTTTCCTGCAACGGAATAGAAAGAATTCTTGAAAACAGTTTTTGCTGTTCCCTCGGTGCAAACGCCTTCGAGGCAGGTCCTGAGTTCATTAAGTGTTTTATCAGAACAGATTTTATCGATCAGCGTAACCGGCCGGTTTTCCTTTTCAATTCCTCCGGCATCCTGAACGGCATTCACCAGGTAGGGTTTCACCATTTCTCCATGGTTAGCAACGGCATTATATAATGTGAGTGTTTGCAACGGACTAACCAGCACTTCATAGCCAAAAGCCATCCAGGGCAAAGTGGTGGCGCTCCAGGAACGTGACTTTGGGCTCTTTATGATGGGTTGTGTTTCCCCGGCCAGATCTATTCCGGTGATCTGGTTGAGTCTTAGTTTTTTCAGGTGGTCGACAAATACTTCGGGCTGCCGTGCATAATGCGCCACGGCCAGTTTGGCCATGCCCACGTTTGAACTGAGTTCAAAAGCCTGTTGTACCGTATATTCTCCCTGGCCGTGTTTCTCCGAATCATACACAGTACGTTTGCCCACTTTCCATTTGCCGCCTTCCAGGTTAACATGGTCATTCAGGGTTACAGCGTGATCTTCCAGGAGGGAGAGCAAAGTGGCAAGCTTGAATGTAGATCCTGGTTCCGAAGCGCGGATCGCATAGTTGAGGTCTTCCCAGTATGTTCCATCCGGTTGTTTTCCCAGGTTGGCCATGGCCCGGATTTTTCCGGTGGAAACTTCCATCACAATGCAGGTGCCATGTTCGCAATCATTTTCCTGCATCATTTCCAGCAATGCATTTTCTGCGATGTCCTGAGTATTTACGTCAATCGTTGTGAGAATGTCTTTCCCATTTTCCGGATCAATCTCATAGCCTTCTACCGGAATGTAGGTTCCTGCAGCCATATAACGGACCAGCCTCCTTCCGTTTTCTCCTTTCAAAAAACTATCATAGGTTCTTTCCAGCCCCACATTCTGAGCATTGGATCTTGAAAGACCAATGGTCCTGTTAGCGAGAAGCCCAAACGGATTCAGGCGCTTACTGGATGTTTCTGTAATAAATCCGCTTTTATTTCTGCCTTGTCTTACCAATGGAAAATCCCTCAGCTGTTTATATTGATCAAAAGTGAGATTCCTGTGAAGCGAATAGTACCGGTCTTCATTCTTATAGCCCTGCTGTAATTCTTTTTTGTAGGCGCCAGCTGACTGGTCTTTGAAAAGAGCGGCAAGGCAACCGGAGAGGGAGTCCACATTTTCTTTGAACCGCTTCCCGTTCTTTTCCCTGAGCCCGTCGGCGGCGAAATCAATATAGATATTAAAATAAGGTATTGAAGTACTCAGCATATTTCCGTCTTCACTATAAATCGTTCCTCTTTCGGCACTGAGATCAACATATTTCTGGTGAAGGCTGTCGCTCATCCCCCTCCAGTAATTTCCCTGGACCTGCTGGATATAAAACACTTTCCCCAATACTGCAACACATACCAGGACAATTCCAAGGAAGCACAGGTAAACCCTCCATAGTATGTCTCGTCTCAATTCCACCGGGTATCGGGGATGTGGTTGTTAAAAATTATTTTGATGCCGTTATGCTGCTGTCATCAAGCACCATGGGTGGTAATGACAATTCTTTCAGTCCAAAAGGTTCTACTGCTTTTGCAAGTTCACTTTGCTTGCTGCGGAACATCACTTCACTTTTCAGGCTTTTATATTCGTATTTCAATTCTTTCAATTCCCTTCCTGTTTTTCCAATGTCCCGGACAACGCGATCTGCGTAATGACCATTATATATATAGAGCACTGCTAAAAACGCCAGGAAAAGAAAAAAGGGAAGGTTGCGAATCATCCACTGGTAGCGGAGGATAAGTCTCACTTTCCGTTTCTGATCATTTTTTTGGACGTTCATATTTTTCAATGCGGCGAATAAGAAAATAAAGGGTACCAGATTATCATACTGAGCTTTCTTAGTTAGGGATTCATTCGGTCATATTCTTTCTGCGATTCGGAGTTTTGCGCTTCGCGCGCGGGGGTTTATTTTCAATTCCAGGGCTGATGGAATGATTGGTTTTTTAGTAATTATCCGCAATGTTTTAACTGCTGAAGTTGTTCCGTAGGGATCCAGGCTGTCTTTTTCATCAAAAGTTCCGTTCCTGAAAAATTGCTTTACCATTCTGTCTTCAAGCGAATGAAAGCTGATGATCACAACACGGCCGCCCGATTTGAGGAGTGCCGGAATTTGTTCCAGCAATTCCCGGAGCGCCATCACCTCATCATTTACTTCGATTCGCAAAGCCTGAAAAACCTGTGCGAAGTACCGGTTAGGATTGCCCTTCACCAATGTTGAAATTGCCTGTGTGAATCCGCTGATGGTACGAAATGCTGTCGCTGCTCTTAAACCGACAATTGACCTGGCGAGTGTTTTTGAATTGGTCACTTCCCCATACTGCTCAAAAATCCTGTGCAGATCCTCCTCGCTGTACTTGTTAAGGATTTCCGCAGCCGTCAACTCCTGCCGCTTGTCCATGCGCATATCCAGGGCTGCATCCATCCGGGTGGAAAATCCCCGGGAAGCATCATCGAACTGATGACTGCTAACCCCCAGGTCAGCCAGAATTCCGTCTACAGTGGAAATTCCATTCAGCCGCAGCAGCCGCTGCAGGTGGCGGAAATTATGCGGGATGAAATGAAATCGCTCATCGGGCAAGGCATTCCTTTTTGAATCCGCATCCTGATCAAACCCATACAGCCTGCCTTCTTTATTCAGGAGCGACAGGATCCCTGCTGAATGTCCACCTCCGCCAAAGGTGCAATCAACATAGATCCCATTCGCCCTGACATTCAAACCGTCCATCGCTTCTGAAAGCAATACAGGTATATGATACGGGGGAGATGATCCCGTCATACAAATCATTTATCAGGTTTACCATTCATAACTTCGTTGGCCAGGCCGCTGAAATCATCCGGTGAAAAGGTTTCAAAGAACTGTTGGTACTTAGCTTTATCCCAGATTTCTATTTTGTTCACCGCTGTAACCAGCACGATATCTTTTTCCAACCCGGCGTATTCCTTTAAACTTTGGGGGATCAACAGCCTGCCCGCTGAATCCAGCTCCATCATCGTAGCTCCGTTCAAAAAATATCGCCTGAATGACCTTACCTTCGGGTCAAAATCATTCAACTTGCTGATCTCTTCAAAAAGGGGCTCCCAGCTTTTCATGGGATACAGGCCCAGACATTTTTCAAATCCCCGGTTTATTACAAACTGGCTCCCCTCCTCCCCGGTCTGCTTTTTGAGCGAAGCCGGCAGGAGAAACCGCCCTTTTGCATCGAGCGTTACCTCGTATTCCCCTAGAAAACCATTCATTTATAAGGACTTGAAACAATGTTTTGAATAATTCACACAAAATAACACTTTTTCCCACTTATCAAACTAATTTGGAAGATTTTAATTTTTCCACAGGAATTATTTTCTTTCAAAGACAATCTGGCTAAGGGTTTACCCCGGATTTTGCCTATATGTTGAGGAATGCTCCTGTGTACAATATGTGAATAGGTGTGAATAAGCGTGGAAAAGCCAATTCATAGTCAATGCCCAAGCCAGAGAATTTTCCAGTTGACCTCCGGATCTCGGAATTCAATTATGACCTCCCGGAAGAAAAAATTGCCCGCTATCCGCTGGCAGACCGCGATGCATCGAGACTGCTGGTATATCGTCAGGGAAAGATCCGGGAAACCCGGTTTTCCCGCCTTGCTGAATTTCTTTCCCCGCAGTGCCTGATGATTTTTAATAATAGCAAAGTGATCGGGGCTCGTTTGATTTTTAATAAGCGAAGCGGCGGACAGATAGAAATTTTTTGCCTGGAACCCGATGATCCGCACAGTGATATGCATGTTGCAATGCATACAAAGGAAAAATTCCGCTGGAAATGTTTGATTGGCGGTGCTTCCAAATGGAAAAGAGATACGATACTCGAAAAGAAAACAACCGGCCTTACCCTGCATGCAAGATTCATCGAAAAAAAAACAGATTATTTTATTATCGAATTTTCATGGTCACCTGATTCGCTTGATTTTTCGGAAGTCCTTCACGCGCTTGGCTCCATTCCTCTGCCGCCATATCTGAGACGCCAGGCCGAGACCCTGGACGCGGAACGATATCAAACCATATATGCGAGTGAAGAAGGATCGGTTGCCGCGCCCACGGCAGGATTGCACTTTACGCCGGAGGTTTTTGATTCCCTTACAAAACGGAATATTTCCCGGCTCTACGTTACGCTTCATGTAGGCGCCGGAACCTTCATGCCGGTAAAGTCAGAGCGTTTAAGCGACCACCTGATGCATGAAGAATTCATTGAAGTAGGGCTGGATACGTTAGAGATCCTGGTAAAAAAATTATCAGGCTACATTATAGCGGTAGGAACAACAACATTAAGAACTATAGAAAGTCTTTATTGGCTGGGCGTTAAAACTGTCCGTAATAAAAATATAACGGCTTCGGAACTAACTATCGGACAATGGGATCCATACCAGACTGATACAGATATAACCGTAGAAGAAGCTTTGCATTCCTTGCTGGAATGGACCGGCCGGCGGCCGGGTAAAACTCTGGTCACCCGAACGCAGTTATTTATTGTACCTGGCTATCAATTCAAAATCATACGCGGACTGATTACCAATTTTCACCTCCCGAAATCTACATTGCTCCTGCTCGTGGGGGCCCTGATCGGAGAGGACTGGAAGAAAGTATATCAATTCGCGCTTAAGAACGACTATCGCTTTTTAAGCTACGGAGACGGGTGCATGTTCCTTACGGACTAAAGGGATCTCTACCGTAAATGTGGTTCCCTTACCCACTGCACTTTCCACCTTGATCCTGCCATGGTGGGCGTCCACTACGGATTTCACATAGCTCAGGCCCAATCCGAAGCCCTTTACATTATGGACATTTCCGGTATGCGCG
This sequence comes from uncultured Chitinophagaceae bacterium, assembly GCA_963705005.1. Classification (GTDB taxonomy): domain Bacteria; phylum Bacteroidota; class Bacteroidia; order Chitinophagales; family Chitinophagaceae; genus Puia. The sequence continues at coordinate 166,852 of CAVPIO010000004.1, read as the reverse complement.
CGATAAAATTTTTCAAAGATCCTGCGCTGGGTTTCCTTGTTCATGCCGATACCATTGTCTTCAAGGCGGACAATGAGATTTTTTCCCGTGTTGTGTGTGGAAATTCTTATGGATGGTTTTTCGCGCGAATATTTAACGGCGTTATCAATCAGGTTGGATATCAGGTTTGTAAAATGAACTTCGTCGGCTTCCACAAGATCATAACGGGCGTTTAGTTCGAGCATGATGTTTGCCCGAATCTCCTGAAACTGCAGCGCAAAATTATCCATCACATGCTGGATTACCTGGTGTGCATGAATAGGCTGCAGGCTCAGCTGGAGTTCCTGCCGGTCAATCAGTGCCGCCTGCAATATGGTTTCCACCTGCTTGTTCATCCGCCTGTTTTCCTCTTTGATGATGCTGCTGAAATATTCTGATTTGCCCCGGTCGTGTACAACTTTTTCATTCCGCATGGCATCTACGGCCAGCGAAATAGTAGCCAGTGGGGTCTTGAACTCATGCGTCATATTGTTTATAAAATCATTTTTGATTTCGCTGAGTTTTTTTTGCCTCAGCAAAGTATGCACCGTTACATAAAAAGACGTGATGATGATCAGGGTAAAAAATATCACTCCGGAAATCTTTAGCCGCATTTGTTTCATAACCACAGATTTGTAATCCGGGACTACGATTGACAGCGTTTCAAAGGGCTCGCTGCTGCTGATTTCACTCGTGCTGACAACAAGCGGCAATATGGTGCTCGTGTTATGTACAGTATCTGTAAATGCCTCGAAAAAATTTGGCGATTTCATTTCGTAGGTATTTGGTCCCATTGTACCATTGATCGTCATTTCTGAAAAAATGCAAAATTCAAATTTGGTATCTTTTAAACCGCGGTAGATGAATGCCTTGTGTAGTTTATCCTGGATCTCATCAAAGCTGAATTTCTGAGAGACCAGGGGAGTCGGCCAAAACTCTTTAAGCGCATCGGCAGCTATCGGGTTAAATCCAGGCTTCGACCGAAGCAACTGAGATCCTAAAATCGCCGTCTGTTTATAATCAATAAGATCCCTCGCCACATCCGTGGTTACATCAACCAGTTTATGGTGAAGCTCTTCCTGTTTATTTTCCACCATGGTGGTGATCCAGTTCCATTGGATATAGATCATGCCGACCAGTGAAACGCTGATCAAAATAAAAATTATGGAAAAGTTTTTCTTCACGCAGACTGGTATTAAACCCGGAAAAAACAGAACCGGACAGGCTCACTAAGAGCCACAAATTTATTAAACAATATCCTTCGGATTAGTTAATTTACGTATATGGACAGTCCCGCCCCTGGCATACTGCTGATCGCTGACCCATTTCTTAAAGATCCCAATTTTAAAAGGTCGGTTGTGTTCCTTTGTGAGCATCAGAGCGAAGGAAGCTTTGGTTTTCTTTTGAATAAGACATACGAATATAGCCTGAAAGACCTGGTTCTCGACGCGGAGGATCTGGAAATACCTGTTTATTTCGGCGGTCCGGTACAAACGGATACCATTCATTTTCTGCATCAGTACCCCGACCTCATTCAGGGAGGATACGAAGTGGTGGACGGGATCTTCTGGGGAGGCGATTTTGAAAAAGCAATTTCCCTGATCCGCGCCGGCGAGATTGAGGTAAGCAAAATCCGCTTTTATATCGGCTACTCCGGATGGGCCGGAGGCCAGCTCGACGACGAACTGAAGGTAAAATCATGGCTACCGGTCAAGGCAAACCGAAAATTGATCTTTCATAAAAAAGCGGATGAAATATGGAAAGAGGCGATCAGGCTTCTAGGTGGAAATTATCTCATGATGATCAATTTCCCCACGGATCCGCAACTCAACTAAACGTGTTTTGCTCCCTCCACCAAAACAGTCACCCGGTTGTGCATGACTTCTACAAATCCGCTCTGAATTTCAAACTCCGTGGTATGGGTCTTGTCGTTCAGCACTTTTATCCGGCCGGCTTTTAATGCGCTCACGAGCGGCGCATGCTTGTCAAGCACTTCAAATGATCCTGAAACGCCGGGCAGCTGCACACCATAGACAGCGTCGCTGAATAATTTGCGTTCGGGAGTGAGGATTTCGAGGTTCATGGGAGGAATTTGAAAAATTTAAAAATTTAAAAATTGAAAATTCTGGATGAGCGGCTTTCCTCATTTACTAATTTTCAAATTATCAAATTTTCAAATTATTAGATTTACGAAGTTCACACTTCAAGCGACTATCCCTGCGCCTGCGCCATCAGCTTTCTACCTTTCTCAATGGCATCATCAATGGTCCCTACCAGGTTAAAAGCAGCTTCGGGATACTCATCCGTTTCACCATCCATGATCATATTGAATCCGCGGATGGTTTCTTCAATTGGCACCAACACGCCTTTCAAACCAGTAAAAGCTTCGGCAACATGAAATGGCTGGGAGAGAAAACGCTGCACTTTGCGTGCCCGCTTCACGATCAACTGGTCTTCATCGCTTAGTTCATCCAGACCCAGAATGGCAATGATATCCTGTAATTCTTTGTATCTCTGAAGAGTTAGTTTTACGCGGTTGGCGCAATCGTAATGGGCATCGCCAACAATTTGCGGGCTCAGGATCCGGGATGTGGAATCCAGCGGATTCACGGCAGGATAAATACCCAGATCGGCAATCTTGCGGTCCAGGACTGTAGTCGCATCAAGATGGGCAAATGTAGTTGCAGGAGCGGGATCGGTAAGATCATCTGCCGGAACATATACGGCCTGAACAGAAGTGATGGAACCATTCTTCGTAGAGGTAATCCTTTCCTGCATCAATCCCATTTCTGTAGCCAGGGTTGGCTGGTATCCTACTGCAGAGGGCATCCGACCCAACAGGGCTGATACTTCTGACCCAGCCTGCGTGAAACGGAAGATATTGTCGACAAAAAATAAGATATCACGTCCCTGGCCCTTCCCATCTCCGTCCCTGTAATATTCAGCAACGGTCAATCCGCTCAAGGCAACACGGGCTCGGGCTCCGGGAGGCTCATTCATCTGGCCAAATACAAAAGTGGCTTTGGATTCGGAAAGTTCCTTCATGTCAACTTTGGACAGATCCCATCCGCCATTTTCCATGCTATGTTTGAAATGGTCGCCATATTTCATGATACCGGCCTCAATCATTTCCCTCATCAGATCATTCCCCTCGCGTGTACGCTCACCGACCCCGGCAAATACAGATACTCCGGCATAGGTTTTGGCGATATTATTAATCAGTTCCTGAATCAATACGGTTTTCCCTACTCCGGCACCCCCAAAAAGACCTATTTTCCCACCTTTTGCATAGGGTTCGATCAGATCAATGACCTTAATACCGGTAAACAGCACTTCCGTGCTTACGCTCAGGTTCTCAAAAGCTGGTGGTTTGCTGTGGATCGGGCGGCCATTAACTTTCGAAACAGCGGGCAAGCCGTCAATCGGATCTCCCGTTACATTAAATAACCTGCCCTTAATCGCTTCTCCTACAGGCATGGTTATGGCCAAACCAGTATCCAACACTTCCAAACCACGCATCAAGCCTTCCGTACCGTCCATCGCGATGCAGCGCACACTATCCTCGCCCAGGTGTTGCTGAACCTCCAGAACCAGGGTATCCCCGCCCGGCTTCCTGAGTTCCAGGGCATTGTATATTTCCGGAAGCTTTTCATGAAACTGCACGTCAACAACCGCACCGATAATCTGCTTGATTTTGCCTGCATTTGGCATAGAGAATCTTTTAAATAGGTCGACTTAAAATCGGCTGCAAAGTTAAGTGACACCTGCCAGAAATCCGCAATGAAAAATGCCGAAATTGAAAATAAATACGTTCTGAAAATTTTCCCTCACCCGGCTCTTCTCATTTGAACTATTTTTGCCGCGCTTAATGCCTTCATGATGCAATTAACACAGGTTCAGAATGCTGCACAGGCCCGGGATTTCATTGCCGTGAATGTTGAATTGCTGGGTGAATTTCCCGGCTATATCCGGCCCCTGGATCAGGACGTAAACCAGGTTTTTGACCCGGTAAAAAACAAGTCATTCCGCCAGGGTGAATGTGCACGATGGATCCTTTGCGCTGAAGATGGCAAAAAAATCGGCAGGATCGCGGCATTTGTAAATAAAAAATATAAGACGAAGGGGGATGAATTTCCGGTTGGCGGTATTGGTTTTTTTGATTGCATCCAGGATCACATGGCAGCTGATATGCTATTCGACGTGGCCCGGCATTGGCTGATGCAAAGAGGCATGGAAGCCATGGACGGTCCGATCAATTTCGGCGAGCGGGATACCTGGTGGGGACTGCTGACCCAGGGATTTCATGAGCCCATGTACCGAATGAATTTCAACCCGCCTTATTACCAGGACCTTTTTGAAAATTATGGGTTCCGCGTATTTTTTCACCAGCTCTGCTTTAGCCTGGACCCTCAAAAAAAGATTATTGGAAAAGTTCAACAGCGGCATGACACGCTCAGCCAGGACCCGGCCTTCGCAGCCCGGCAGATCGAATTGGGCAGGTTGCATAAGTATGCCCTCGATTTTACAGAAATTTATAATAAGGCCTGGGCCGGCCACGGTGGCATGAAACATATGCGCGTGGAACAGGTGGACCATCTCTTCAGGGAAATGAAAGCGGTGATTGACCCGAAGCTGGTGTGGTTTGCATATCATGATGATAATCCCGTTGCGATGTTCGTGAATATTCCGGATCTGAACCAATGGTTTAAATATTTGAATGGAAAATTCGGAATGCTGAATAAACTTAAATTCCTGTGGATAAAAAAGACAAAGCCGAACAAAAAATTCACAGGCATCGTATTTGGCATCGTACCGGAGTTCCAGGGAACGGGTGTGGATTCTTTTATGATCGTGGAAGCGGAGAAGATTGTCCGTCTGACCCACTACACTGAATATGAAATGCAATGGATCGGCGATTTCAACCCTAAGATGATCAATCTCATCAAGGGCCTTGGAGATACCTACCAAAGCAGGCAGCTCAGCACATACCGATATATCTTTGATCGTACCAGGGAATTTAAAAGGCATCCCATCTTCTAAAACTTCATTATTATTGCAGCGAAAAAGATAGCAGGAGGCAGCCCGGTTATGAATAAATTTATCGTTTCAGCGAGAAAATACAGACCGCAACTTTTTTCAACCGTCGTGGGTCAGTCGCACATTACCACCACCCTGAAAAACGCCATCCGTAACCATCAGCTCGCGCATGCTTTTTTATTTTGCGGGCCCCGCGGCGTAGGGAAGACCACCTGTGCCCGCATACTTGCAAAAGCCATAAATTGCGAAAACCCCGCTGCTGACGGGGAAGCATGCAATCAATGCCCATCCTGCATTTCCTTTAATGAAGGCACTTCTCTGAATATTCATGAACTCGATGCAGCCTGCAACAACTCGGTGGATGATATCCGTTCGCTGGTGGAGCAGGTTCGCTTTGCACCCCAGCCCGGAAAATACAAGGTATATATCATTGATGAAGTGCACATGCTCAGTTCATCGGCTTTCAATGCGTTTTTGAAAACTCTCGAAGAGCCGCCGTCCTATGCCATTTTCATCCTTGCCACAACAGAAAAGCATAAGATTCTTCCAACCATTCTCAGCCGCTGCCAGGTTTTTGATTTCAAACGCATTACCAACCAGGATATCATGGATCACCTGGAGGAGATCTGCGTAAAGGAAAATATCAGCTGGGACAAATCGGCCATAGAAATGATCGCGCAAAAAAGTGAAGGTTGCATGCGCGATGCCCTCAGCATCATGGATAAGATGGCCAGCTTCTCAGATGGAAAAATCAGCTATCAGGATGCGCTCGACCATTTGAATATTCTTGACGCCGTTTATTATTTCAAATTGATGGATGCGATACGCGGACAAAATCTAGCTGATGCCCTGCTTATTTACGATGAGATCAACCGGAAGGGATTTGAAGGCGACCTGCTCCTGGATGGTTTTGCGGAATTTATCCGAAACCTGCTCATCTGCAAAGATGAAAAAGCTGCAAGCCTGCTGGAAGTTGTTGGCGAATTCAAAGAAAAATATATTTCCACCGCCCAAAATATGGAGGCTGGTTTTCTGATCAGCGCATTGAACGTTCTGAATGAATCTGAAATGCATTATAAAACCGCCCGGAATAAAAGACTGCATGTGGAACTTGCCCTGATCAAACTGGCCTATCTCGATCAGGCGATTCATCTCATGGACCCGGCCGGAGATAAAAAAAAAGGAACTGAATCCGTAAAACCGGTTGCCTACCGGATGATCCCCCCCTGAAATCAGGGAGAAAAAACCCATGCCCTTAGGGAAAGCGGATTCAACGAGACCGGATGCCCTGTCGGAACCTGAGCCCCAACAACAACCCCGGTTGATCATGGAGGAGCCGGTTGAAAAACCGTCACTCCTGCCCGCAGGAATCCCCAATTCGCCTTCTACGAGCCTGGGAACTCTTTCCAAGATCCGGCAGCAGGTCCTTAACCGCAAGCACGTGGATGCGGCCGATCGTCCAAAGCCCCTGGAGGCGGGTTTATTACAGGTCACATGGAACCAGTTCACCGGGAATCTCAAAGAAAACAAGCACACATCGTCGCAGAGCTTTGAGGGTGCTGTTCTGAATATAATTGACGAACAAAGCTTTGAGATCCTCACCAATAATATCCTGGAACAGCGGTTCATTGAACAGGAAAAAAGGAATCTTTCGGATTTGCTGCAACAGGTTTTCAATAACAAAAATCTTTCTTTCTCCGTTTCCGTCAGGGAAAACGGAAGCCAACATATCCATCAGGAAAAAACACTGAGCAAAAGGGAACAATTCCAGCAAATCGCCGAACAATATCCGCTCCTGAAGGAATTAAAAGACAGACTGAAGCTGGAACTGGACTATTAGAAAATGGATGATCCTCATCCCCGGTCAAGGTAAAAATCATTTTCTTACATATGCTAAAAATCTTCTAATTTAACCCGCCTGAATTGGCTGGCTCGCTGTTTCGCGGGAACTTTATCAACTTTTTATGGCCGGAAATTCTACGACCCAGGTTTTTCAAACCAGTTCATCCTCGCGTTGGTCGCGGTTTAAATGGAGCAGCCGCCTTGTAGCCCTTTTTATGGTGCTGGGAATAATTGTAATCGTCCTCACCATGACCCGCGTTTACATGCCTACCCTTCCCAATATGATCAGTGTGAAAGAAAAGGAAGTTTTGCTGGACAGCTCCGGATGGCTATTCAGCAAGAGCAGGATCGGCCGCCAGTATGGCGGCTTCCGTAAATACATTAATGAAAAGGAAGCCTATAAATCCGGCGCCTATCCGATATCAAAAAAATTCCGGAAAAAAAACGGGATCATCGTGCAGGCGGATTCCAGCTTTTATTCCTTTAAGAAATTTGGTGCAGGAATCCGCGCGGCTTTTTATGTGAACTGGTCGCCTGCTTCCTTCACTTCCCTGGAACAAAATATCGCCAGGTTGAATTTGGTGTTGCCGGAATGGTTTTTTCTGGATGCCAGCGCGGATACCCTTACTTCATCCATTGACAAAAAAGCCCTCGACATCATGAGCAAGGCGGGCGTGAAGATCGTGCCTATGCTGACGAATAATGTTAACCAGACATTCCGTGGAGACGTGGTCCATCGCATACTCACTGATCCGGAAAAAAAAGAAAGACTGATCAGTGATATCCTCCGCATGATGGATACCTACAAGCTGGATGGCATTAACATTGACTTCGAGGACCTGATTGAAAAAAAGAATGAAATGCTGGTGTCTTTCCAGAAGGAGTTATATGAAAAAATGCATGCGCGCGGATTTCTCGTTACCCAGGATGTTACTCCCTTTAACCAGGATTATAATTTTACGGAACTGGCCAAATACAATGACTATGTAGTTGTTATGGCCTATGACCAATACTCTGACGGAACCCAGCCCGGTCCCATCTGCCATCAGAAATGGATCGAAGGCGCCATTGATGACGTGGCAAAAAAAATTCCCGATTCCAAGTTGATCCTTGCCGTCGCCGGTTTTGGATATAACTGGAAAATGGATGATAATGGCAAAGCCATATCCGCAGAGCCTATCAGCTATCAGGATGCCCTGACCCTCGCGCTGAGCTTTGACGGAAAAATTGATTTCGACAACGATTCCTATAACCTGCACTTCAGTTATGATGACGATAGCGGAGCAACCCACCAGGTGCACTTTACAGATGCCGCAACCACTTTTAACTCTATGCGATTTGCGGTTGAATCCGGACTTAGCGGAGTTGCATTGTGGAGGCTCGGAAGCGAGGATTCGCGGATGTGGGACTTTTATGACCATGACATGAGCAAGGACAGCCTTAAGAATTTCGATTTTCGGCTGTTCTCCACCGTTAAGTCATTCAGTCTGGATGAAACGCCGGCATATTCCGGCGAAGGCGAGGTGCTCGACGTGATTGGTGGTCCCACCACCGGGAAGATACGGCCGGAACTGGATACCAGCGAGCTGCTGATCAGCGAAGAATTATATGACAGCCTGCCCTCGAAATGGGTCGCCAGGAAGTATGGCACAAAGGATAAAAAGAAACTGGTGCTGACATTTGACGACGGCCCCGATCCTGTATATACGCCGCAAATCCTGGATATTCTCAGCCGCGAAAAAGTACCCGCCGCTTTCTTTCTTGTGGGCATCAATGCTGAAAATAATATTCCCATTGTAAAGCGGATTTACAATGAAGGACATGAAATCGGCAATCACACATTCACGCATCCGAACATTGCTAAAGTAAGCCGAAAGCGGGCAGTTATTGAAATGGATGCCACGCGCCTGCTTATAGAATGCATAACAGGGCACTCCACAATCTTATTCAGGGCTCCGTACAACGCGGACTTTGAACCGCAAAAAGCGGAGGAGCTTATTCCTGTGGCCATTGCGCGACAAAAAAATTATCTTGACATTGGCGAGTCCATTGACCCGCTTGACTGGGAGCCGGGCACGCCTGCAGATTCCATCGTGGCCAGGGTAATCCGGGGCAAAGAGGAAATGACAAGGCAAAATCTCAGTGGAAATATTATCCTGTTGCACGATGCAGGGGGAGACAGTCGTGCTGCCACCGTGGAGGCGCTGCCTCGGATCATACATTACTTTAAAGGAAAGGGATATACTTTTACAACAATCGCCGATTTGCTGGGAAAGAAAAAAGAAGATCTGATGCCCCATGTTCCCAGGGGCAGCGGTTATTACCTTCTTCAATTAAATTATCTCGTTGCTGTGTCAGCATATCTGGGAAGCCATTTGCTTGCATCCCTTTTCATCCTTTTTATTATCCTTTCTCTGCTGCGCATTCTGTTCATGGCTGTTATCGCCAGCAAACAGCATCGTTGGGAAAAGGATTTCGGCCTGAGACCATTCTGGTTCCGCGATGGTTCAGGGGCGCCCCTGGTCAGCATCCTTGTACCGGCTTTCAATGAAGAAGTAAATGCGGTTAGCTCGGTTCAGAATCTATTAAAATCCGACTACCCCCATTTTGAAGTTATTTTTGTGGATGACGGAAGCCGGGATGATACATACCGCAAGGTCATGCAGGCCTTCAGGGATAACCACCGTGTGCGCGTTTTTACAAAACCGAATGGCGGCAAGGCCTCCGCCCTGAATTATGGCATGCAGCAAACCTCAGCGGAATTTTTGATATGCATTGATGCAGATACAAAACTATTGCCGGATGCCATTTCCAAACTGATCATGCATTTCGTGGACGTGAAATATCCAGGCGGGAAAAAAGTAGGCGCGGTAGCAGGAAACGTGAAAGTCGGCAACAAAGTGAATCTGCTTACCCGCTGGCAGTCCATTGAATATATCAGCAGTCAGAACTTCGACCGGAAGGCATTTGCTTACGTAAATGCCATCACGGTTGTGCCTGGCGCGATTGGTGCCTTCCGCAAATCTGCCATTGAAGAAGCCGGGGGCTTTACTTCCGACACGCTCGCAGAAGATTGCGATCTCACTATCCGGCTGCTGCGCTGTGATTACCTGGTGCAAAATGAAGCAGATGCCATTGCGATGACCGAATCACCGGAAACCCTGAAGATGTTTATCAAGCAAAGGTTTCGCTGGAGTTTTGGCGTCATGCAGACTTTCTGGAAGAACAGGGACATGTTATTCAGCACGAGGAATAAGTCATTAGGATGGGTTGCCCTCCCCAATATTCTCATTTTCCAATATATCATTCCCGCTATTATACCCCTGGCTGATTTTTTTATGGTGGTTGGTCTGCTTACAGGCAATGCCACACGCATTGCAACCTATTACCTGATCTTCATGCTGGTGGACGTAGCCGTTGCGGTTTTGGCGTTCAGCTTTGAGAAGGAAAACATGGTGAAGCTGCTTTGGCTTATCCCCCAAAGACTGGTTTGGCGCTGGCTGATGTGGTACGTGCTTTTCAAATCAGCCAGGAGGGCAATCAAAGGTGAATTACAAAACTGGGGCGTGCTTAAAAGAACAGGGAATGTAAAAGAAATTCAGTTAGCGTCGGAACGCTGACCCTTGCAGGTTTGGACATCCCCATTTTCAACCGCCGATTGTTAACTGGCCATTGTCAATTGTCAACTAAATGCAGTTTTTGCATTAATTTCGGGCTTCCTAAAAAAATTATCCTGTTTTATGGCTGAAGTCATTTTAATGCCCCGGTTAAGTGATACCATGACAGAAGGAGTCATTGCCGCCTGGCATAAAAAAGTAGGTGACACCGTGAAAAAAGGCGAATTGCTGGCTGAAGTTGAAACAGATAAGGCGACAATGGACCTCGAAAGCTATAAAGATGGCACTCTTCTTTTTACCGGTACGGATAAAGGCGGAAAGATCCAGGTGAATGACCTGCTTGCCATTATCGGAAAACCCGGCGAAGACATCAGTTCACTGGTTAAAAAAGGCGGTTCGTCCGCTCCTGTTCCGGCATCTTCCGGACCGGCGGAAAAACCGGGTGCTGAACAGGGAAAAGGCGCAGCCGCTCCTGTCCCGGCATCTTCCGGACCGGCAGAAAAACCAGCTGCTGAACAGGCAAAAAACACAGCCGCTCCTCAGCCTGCTGCACAGCGTTCTGCACCGGATATAACCAGCATGCAGGAAGTGATCCTCATGCCCCGCCTGAGTGATACAATGACGGAAGGTGTGATTGCCGAATGGCACAAAAAAGTTGGCGACAATGTAAAAAAAGGAGACATCCTTGCGGATATTGAAACAGATAAAGCAACTATGGAGCTTGAAAGTTATAAGGAAGGAAAATTATTATATGCAGGTGCAGAAAAGGGCCAGAAGATTGCGGTCAATGATCTCCTTGCCATTATTGGAGAGGAAGGAAAAGTAAACGTGCAACAAATCGTTGACGCCACAAAAAATAAAGGGAAGGCCCCGCCTGCAACGCAAGACCGGGAAATGCCGGAGGTTGCTTCTGCAGTCCCTGCGGAACAGCACCAATTGACCGTTAATGGGGACGGAAGGATAAAGGCGTCCCCCCTCGCTAAAAAAATGGCATCAGAAAAAGGAATAGATTTGTCCACACTTCATGGTAGCGGCGATAATGGGCGCATCGTGAAAAAGGATGTATCTGAATACCAACCCGCTGGCGCTCCCTCATCCGCAGATACGGTCCGATCTGCACCTGGCACAAATATTCCGACAGGACAGGTGAGCTTTGATGAAGTTCCGGTTTCCCAGATGCGCAAGGTCATTGCCAAACGGTTGGCTGAAAGCAAATTCACGGCGCCGCATTTTTATCTGAATATGTCAGTTGACATGGACAAAGTGGTTGAAAGCAGGGCAAAACTCAATGAAGGTTCGAATGTAAAAATTTCATTCAATGATATTGTTCTCAAAGCTGTTGCCGTTGGGCTGAAGAAACATCCTGCGGTCAATAGCAGTTGGCTGGGTGATAAGATCCGTATCAATCACCATGTGAATATCGGTGTGGCTGTAGCTGTGGAAGACGGATTGCTGGTTCCCGTGGTTCGTTTTGCTGACAGTAAATCCTTGTCGCAGATCGCCACAGAAGTAAAAGACCTTGCACTAAAAGCAAAAAATAAAAAACTCCAGCCGGCAGATTGGGAAGGGAGCACTTTTACTATTTCTAACCTCGGCATGTTTGGAATAGACGATTTCACCGCCATTATCAATCCGCCGGACGCATGTATCCTGGCCATTGGTGCTATTCAGCAGGTACCTGTAGTGAAAAACGGCACGATCCTCCCCGGAAATATTATGAGGCTTACCCTGAGCTGCGATCACCGTGTGGTGGATGGGGCAACCGGCGCTTCATTCCTGCAAACATTGAAAGGACTCCTTGAGGAGCCCTTACGAATGCTTGTTTAACCGTCGCAATATATTAAGTAATAGAACCGCTTCTTTGTTTGCAGGCTGCTGCCCACCATGTGTGGCTGTGAGCATATCAGACATGGCATACAATAAACGAAATCTATACCATTGCGTAAAAAATTGACAACCATAGTATTATCTTCAATAAATTATCCCGCATCGGGAAATGTTTCCGTTTGATGGGGGAAAGAATAAAGCGGGACTGAATCATTCCCCATATTTTTCTCATCCGCGGAAGAAATTTTAAATCAAAGTCTGCCTTCTTATGCCGTTTTTCCGTTCAACTTTTCAATTACTGCGATTTCATTTTTCTTTTTTTCTGATGCCGGTTTATTGGTTTGCGCTGAGCCAGTTGCTGCATCCCGATACGTATCGTGCCATACTGATCTTTTTAATCCTTCATATTTTGCTTTATCCTTCCAGCAATGGATATAACAGTTATGTGGACCGGGATGAAGAAAGTATCGGTGGGTTAAAATCCCCTCCGGCTCCAACCCGGCAATTATTTTACGTGACCATTTTAATGGATCTTCTGGCTGTTTTGCTGAGCCTGGGCATAAGTATTTATTTCATGATGGGAACCTTGCTGTATATCCTTGCTTCGCGGGCATATAGTGCGCGCGGGATCCGGTTGAAGAAATATCCGGTGTGGGGTTATCTGACTGTGGTCATTTTTCAGGGCGCCCTGATTTTTTTTATGGTTTATCATGGAGCTGGCCGCGAAATGAGTTTGCATGTGCCCCTGGAAGGAATGATCACTGCTTCCCTTCTGATTGGAGGCTTTTATCCGTTGACACAAATATATCAGCATGCTGCCGATGAAAAGGACGGCGTCCGCACCCTGAGTGCCGTTCTGGGATACAGGGGAACCTTCATTTTCTGCGGAATCGTCTACGCCATTGCATTTGCCGCGCTGACTCTGTATTTCCAGCTTTCTTTGGAAATAAAAGAATTCCTTGTGTTTGCAACCTGCATGGTGCCCGTTATCGTATACTTTATGGTGTGGGCTGTAAAAGTATGGCGGGACCCCGCTGAGGCCAACTTTGTTCATACAATGAGGATGAACGGAATTGCTTCCTTTTGCACAAACCTTGGCTTTATTGTTGTATTTCTCATGCATTATAATCTGTCAGGGTAAAGAATAACTTTTAATTAGCATTATTGAGTAAGATCATATCCATTGGTACGGCTCTTCCGCGATTTAAACATAACCAGGACGAGATCCTGAGTTTTATGAGCCGCATCTATGCTTTCAATGAAAAAGATCGCAGGAAATTGAAATACCTGTATCATCAGAGCGGTATTTCGAACCGGTATTCTATCCTGTCTGATTATAGCAGACCGCCGGAAAGCTGGACCTTTTATCCGGCTGCGGAAAATCTGGAACCCATTCCCACCCTTGAACACAGGATGAAATTATTTAACCAATTTGCACCTGGCCTTTCGGCGGAAGCCATTCGGAATTGTCTGAAAAACAGGATCTCTCCAAAGGAAATTACGCATCTCATCACAGTAACCTGTACTGGTTTGAGCGCTCCCGGCCTGGATCTGCAACTGGTGGAACTGCTGGATCTTCCCCGGAATATTTTCAGGACTTCCGTAAACTTTATGGGCTGCTACGCCGCTGTTCATGCTTTGAAGCTGGCCGATACAATCTGTAAATCTGAACCCGATGCGCGGGTGATGATCGTTTGCACCGAGCTTTGCACCCTGCATTTCCAGCAGGAAGTCAGCAGTGATAATATTACTTCCAGCCTTCTCTTCGGGGATGGATCGGCAGCCGTTTTGGTTAGCGGTGAATCAGATGAGACTGAAGGGCTGAGAATTCAGGGATTTTATGCTGAGATAATACCCAGGGGAAGACAGGATATGAGCTGGGAATTATCTTCCACAGGATTTGAAATGACCCTGCGCAGTTATGTGCCGAACCTGATTGAAGAGGATTTCAAAAACCTGGTGGACAATGCGCTCAAAAAACTCCGCCTTTCCGGAGAATCCATTACAGACTGGTGTATTCATCCCGGAGGGAGAAAAATTCTGGAAGCCATTGAAAAAAGTTTGAAGTTGCCAAAAGAAAAACTGGATGCCTGTTATGAGGTGCTGCACGATTTTGGGAATATGTCATCCCCGACCATTCTGTTTGTTCTGGACAGGATTCTAAATAAATTCAAAAATGGCGCGCAACATACTGTATTCGGGGCGGCATTCGGACCCGGTCTCACCATGGAAACCTTTATTGCGGGCAATTAGCCTGCAGAATTCCCATACATTGCCCTATGGATTTTATCCATCGCAGCTATAAACCTGAACTGCTAGACCAGCCTGGTATTCCCGCAGCGGACATCGCACGGAATTTGTACGAACTTGAAATGATCAACCGCCGCCTTGGTGGCCATACCGTTACCGTTGAAGGATTTAAAACCCTGGCTGCTAAACATCGAAATATCAATGTTTGTGAAATCGGCTGTGGCGGCGGTGATAACCTGCGCGCCATCCAGGCAAGCATGGATTCATTTCAAACAACACTTCACTGCACCGGCATTGATCTGAATCCTGATTGCATTTCGGTGGCAGAAAAAGGGAGGCTGGAAAAAATTACCGGAGTTCATTGTTAGTGATTACCGCAAAGTTATTTTTGATACCAAGCCGGATATCCTTTTTTCATCCTTATTTTGCCATCATTTCACCGAAGAACAGCTGGCCGATATGTTTTGCTGGATGCGCCAAAATGCAAACAAAGGATTTTTTATCAATGACCTGCACCGGCATCGCGTGGCTTACTATGCGATCCGTTTATTGACGGTTCTTTTTTCGCGCTCATACCTGGTAAAGCACGATGCGCCTTTGTCTGTACTTCGCGGCTTCAAAAGAAATGAATTAAAAAATATATTACAAAAGGCCGGCATACTTCACTATACACTCAAATGGAAATGGGCATTCCGCTGGCTGCTGATCGTTCCGTCATGACAAACCCTCCTGCCATATTCGATACTGCCGTTATCGGTGGCGGTTTAGCCGGATTGTCACTCGCTATTCAACTTTCGCGCGAAGGTTATCGTGTCGCTTTATTTGAAAAGGAATCTTATCCTTTTCACAAGGTTTGCGGTGAATACATCAGTATGGAGAGTTGGGATTTTCTAAACCAATTAGGGCTTCCCCTGAATGATTGGAACTTGCCGCGGATAGAGCAGGTGACGATCAGTGCGCCCAACGGAAAGTCCATTACAGAATTTCTGCCTTTGGGCGGTTTTGGCATCAGCCGGTTCAAGCTGGATGCGGCACTCGCAGTTATTGCCAGGAATGAAGGGACCTTCCTTTTTGAAAATACAAGAGTTACCGGAACAGAATATGAAAAAGAAATTTTCACCATCAGTACTTCTGCTGGCCTGTTTCGGGCCCGAACAGTTTGCGGCTGCTATGGAAAAAGAAGCAACCTGGATGTAAAATGGAAACGGTCTTTCATTCATTCTTCGCGAAAGGCAAATTATGTTGCAGTAAAATATCATGTCCGCGCGTCGTTCCCTGCAAAACAGATTGCTCTGCACAATTTCTCCGGCGGTTATTGCGGAATGTCTAAAATCGAGGAAGACCGCTATTGCCTTTGCTATCTGACACTGGCAGAAAATTTAAAAAAAAGCGGGCATTCCATTCCGGAAATGGAAAACAGAATACTCGAACAAAATCCGAAACTTCGCGAGCTGTTCGCAAATGTTGAAAAATTGTATGAAAGTCCGTTGACGATTTCACAGATCAGCTTTGCAAAAAAGACACAGCTGGTAGATCATGTTTTATGTGTGGGTGATGCAGCCGGCATGATCACGCCCTTATGCGGCAACGGTATGAGCATGGCCCTGCACGGATCAAAGCTTGCGGCAGTCTGTCTGGATAAATTTTTCAGTCATATCTATGATCGTGCCCGGATGGAGGCCGATTATCAAAAGCAATGGAACCGGACTTTCGCGCGACGGCTTCGGACGGGACGGGTGCTTCAGCGTTTTTTCGGCAATCCTTTTTTATCCGAGCTGCTCCTTCGCGCGCTTAAGCCTTTTCCCGATATTATCCGCAGTCTTATCCGGAGCACGCACGGCGAAAAATTTTAGGAACAAAAAATTGCACATTTTTTTTCTTGTCAATTAATTATTTTTTCCCGGTATTTCATAACTGCCTTGATTTCCAGGTAAGAAAATGACCCGCCCAATTTTTCCTTGATGGGACCGAGCAGGGCATCTCCGGCAACCGTTATTGCCGACTGAATGGTCTCTATCTTTTCCCGGGTCACCAGCTCGTGAATATCCAATTCTCCTGTTGTGATAAATGAAGCCAGATGATTTTCAATGGTAGTAACGGCAAGCCCGCGCAGCCTGGCGATTTCGTGAATAGTTTTATTTTCCCTGAATAAAGCAAGGCTTAATCGCCGGGTCTCACCCTTCTTTAACTTCGGGACCGGCTCTTCTTTTTTTTCTTTTTCAACAGCGGGTGAAGCCGGGTTGATCATATCAAACAAATCATTCACATCCATTCCTTTTAAAAGCCCTTCTCCCATCCGCAAAGCCTGGTTAAGCTGTCCTCTTTTAAAAAGCAATACCCTTTCGAGTCCGGTTAATTCTTTCGCATATTTCCTGGCCCTGACCACTTTTTTTGATTCCGTTTTTCGCTTTTCAAGGGCCCCCAACAGCAGATCAATCACCTTAAAGAAATAGTTGCAGGCCGCTGCGATCCTTGGCTGCAAGGGCCCATACCCATCTTCCTTTGCGGATAATAAAAGCGCTGAAAGCTGTTTACCAAATCGCTCTGCCACCAGCACTTCTTCTGCTGCCCGATCCAGCATACGCTTTGCCCATTCCGCCGATTGATCATTTGACTGAATCAGAAGATGCTGATGCGATTCATAATGATTCCTGAATGCCGCTGATATTTTAGTCCATTGAAAAGCTTCTTCAATCAGACGCAGCACAAAAACGGCCTGCTCCTGCCGTAGTCGTTCCCGTAAAAGGTTAGGTGCTTCTCCAGCCTCTGAAAAGCCAATCACCCGCGGGTCAGTCATAATGCTGCCCGCATGAATGCGCGAATGCAATATCAATCCTTCCAGGGAAGTCAGCCTGCTCAGGGCAACGTAAACCTGACCTGGAGCAAAGGATGCGCCCGCATCGATGATGGCTTTGTCAAACGTCAGTCCCTGACTCTTATGAATGGTTATGGCCCAGGCCAGTCTCACGGGGTATTGAATAAAACTGCCGACTGTTTCTTCTTCCACCGTTCCTTTCTCGCGGTCATAATGATAACGGATATTATTCCAGGTTTCTTTTTCAATCGTGAGCTCACCCGTTTCATCCGGGAAGCGCACCCGGATTTCAGTTTGAGTGATACTGCTTATGGCCCCAATCTTGCCGTTGAAATACCGCCGGTTCTCGCCCTTATCGTTTTTTACGAACATGACTTGCGCTCCCTTCTTTAGGTACAATTGGGTTTCTGCAGTCACGGATCCGGGATCAAAATCGCCATTAACCTCGGCTTCAAAAGAAAAAACCGAGCCGGACAATTTTTCCAGTTCGTATTTATTAATGGCATCGGCCCTTGCATTGTGCGTAGTCAGGGTGATGTATTGCTCACCATGGGCCGGTTGAAACCCGGGTTCATAACGTTCATGAAGGATATCCAGTTCATTTTCAGTAATGGCATTATTGCGAATGCCATTCAGCAGTTCTATAAATGACGCATCTTTTTGACGGTAAATCTTCTTCAATGAAATATTTACCATAGAGCAATTCTTCAGGACCAGTGCGTCAAAAAAGAAAGGGCTCTGATAGTAATTCTTTAGCGTCTCCCATGACGATTTATCGACCACAGGAGCAAGCTGGAAAAGGTCACCGATAAAAAGGACCTGAAGACCGCCGAAAGGGCATGAAATTTTCCTGTAATATCTGAGCACTGCATCCATAGCGTCCAGCATGTCAGCGCGAAGCATGCTCACTTCATCGATCACCAGCAGATCCAATTCCTGAATCAGCTCCTTTTTTGCTGCGGAGAAACGAATGTTTTTTAAAAGGGCGGATTCATCCGTAAACTGGCCGGACTGGCTCCAGCCGCCCAGGGTTCCGGGAATAAACGGGCGGAAGGGCAGTTGAAAAAAAGAATGCATGGTGACGCCTCCCGCGTTAATGGCCGCAACGCCGGTCGGAGCAACAACAGCCATTTTCTTATTGGCATGCTCCCTGATATATTTCAAAAAAGTTGTTTTACCGGTTCCCGCCTTTCCGGTAAGAAAAATATGCTGGGCAGTTTGATTGACAAACTGCAGAGCAAGCTGAAAGTCAGCATTGGCAAGGTCTGTTTCCCGCATATGGCAATATAAGAAATGAAAACTGATGCGTAAGGTGAAAATATCCCTGCCGGAAGATTACGCTACAATCATTCCCGGGCTCCATAAAATTCATATATGAATATTTTCTTTCAGGGAAATTGCAATGGGTATACCGGAAAACTTCTTTTCGGGACTTGTAATTTTAATTGGATAAAATCGTAAATTACTTTGCATATTTCTCATGAAAACAATACTTACTCTTTCTATCACACTTTGTTATCTCTGCTCCTCATCCCAACCCAAGGAATCATTCTACGTCCTGGATGCCGGCTGGAAACAGACGGTTGCGGATTCAGCAAAATACCTGGTTTGGGTTCATGAAAATGAAGAGGGAAACTGGGTATATAATTATTATCATATGTGGGGACCGATGATAAAAATGGAAACATACAAGGACCACGATGGTACAGAATTGGATGGATTGGCATGCTATTATTATCAAACAGGGAACCTGGATTCCGTCGGTCATTTTAAGGATGGGAAAAAAGAAGGTGAATTTTACAAATACCGTTTTTTACCAGGCGATACCCTGGTCATGGACAAGCGGTACGATTATCAGCACGACAGCCTCACCCATACCATTGACTATAGTAAGAGCCCGCGATTAAATGAGGAAGAGGAAAATCCAGGGGATAAGGAGCCGGAATATGGCGGTGGATTTGAACAATGGAAAAAATTTTTAATTAAAAACCTGCATTACCCTGACCGCGCAGTCGATAATGAAAAACAGGGTGAGGTAAGAACGGTTTTCATAGTCGATGAGCAGGGAAACGTAATTGATCCCGCCATTTCAAAATCCGTCGAATATTCTCTCGACAGAGAAGCCCTGCGAATGATCAGACTCTCCGGGAAATGGGAACCAGCCATAAAAAATGGAAGGCCGGAGAGAACGCTTAAGATTCAGCCTATAAAGTTCGTATTGCAAACGCAATGATCCTGGTGAACATTTAATCCATTTGATTGTTTATTTTCTATGTCTTCCCCACCTAAAAAAACAATTGTTCTCGGAGCTTCGGATAATCCAGAGAGGTATAGTAATCTGGCTATAAAAAGATTGCGCTCGCACGGTCATCCGGTGATTGGCATCGGTAAAAGAAAGGCCATGGTGGAAGATGTGCCCGTTCAAACTGAAACGAGTTCCACTAAGGATATTGATACCGTAACCCTCTACCTGAATCCTAATAACCAAAAAGCTTACTACGATTATATACTTTCCTTAAATCCCAAAAGAGTCATTTTCAATCCGGGTGCCGAAAACCCGGAACTGGAAAAGCTCTTAAAGGACGGGGGCATAAATGTACAGGCTGCATGCACACTCGTGCTGCTTTCTACCGGGCAATACTGAGAGAAATTTGAAAATTTGAAAATGTGAAAATGTGTTAATTAATGCAGCCTGACTGCTGCCTTTCATTTACATATTTGCACATGAGCACATTATCTCATTAACACATTTTCAAATTATCAAATTATCAAATTATCAAATTCCTCCCTACTCCATTCTCAGGCTTTTCACCGGGTTGGCAATTGCTGCTTTGACAGCCTGAAGGCAAATAGTGAGGAAGGCAATCAGAAAAGCAATGATTCCTGTTATGACAAATACCCACCAGCCAATATCAATCCTGTATGCATAATCCAGCAGCCATTTGTGCATGAAATACAATGCGGCCGGCGATGCGATCAGTAAGGCGATCAGTACCAACTTTAGAAAATCCATAGATAACAAATGCACAATGGTAGATACAGATGCGCCCAGTACTTTTCGAATTCCAATCTCCTTGGTGCGGTTTACCGCAGCCAATGCAGCCAGTCCGAATAGACCCAAACAGGCAAGAAAAATAGAAATACCACCGGCCCATCCAAGAATGCTGCTCCATTTTTCTTCCGATTTATAAAAACGGTCGAGGTCTTCATCCAGAAAGCTGTATTTAAAGGGCAAATCAGGAACAATATTTTTCCATTTCGCTTCCAGAAGGGAAAGTGAGGCCGCAGGATCACCGGGCGGGGTTCTCACAAAAAATTTGGAGGGAGTGAAATTGCCTGGCATGGTGAATAACTGCGGCCTAACTGCATGGTCCAGGGATTCAAAATTAAAATCCCTTATGACTCCGATAATTGTTTTGAAATTATTGTTTCTGCTTTTGAATTGCCGGCCGATTGATTTTTCTGCAGTCATGCCCAAAACAGTTTTTGCTAGGGTTTCATTTATGATAACCGCATTCGTAGTATCGCTTGCAATGGCCGGGTCAAAGTTGCGGCCTGCAATCAACCGCATGCCCATTAATTTCAGGTAAAATTGGTCAATAGGATATTCTATGGCGCCAAATTCCTTGTCGCCAAAAGTATAGCCATCGCCCATTTGTCCCTGTCCTTCACCCAAACCTATTTCAGAACCCGCCACTCCGATAATTTGCCGCTGGGATTGCAACGATTGCCTGAATAAGGGGTATATTCTTTTTGCATCAATGCCTTCCGCATTAATGGCTATGACATTTTCTTTGGTCAGACCGAGATATTTAGAGCGGAGAAAATGGAGTTGCCTGAAAATAATCAGGGTGGAAATAATTAATGCAATGGAAAGGGCAAATTGAAAAGTAACCAGTGATTTTGTGAAAAAATTAGATCCACCTAATCTGATCCTGCTTTTCAATACTTCCACGGGCCTGAATCCCGAAAGCACTAAGGCAGGATAACTTCCCGCCAACAACCCCACCAAAAGGATTAATCCGGCCAATATCCAAATTAATTGCGGGAACTGGCTCAATGAAAAACTCAATTGCCTTCCGCACAGCTGATTAAAAAAAGGTAATAGTCCATTTGCTAACAGTAATCCAAGTGCACCGGAAAGGATACTTAATAATATGGACTCTGTAAGGAACTGGTAAATCAGTTTGTTCCGACCGCTTCCGATTACTTTTCTTACGCCGACTTCTTTTGCCCGCCCTGCAGAGCGTCCAATCGCCAGCGTGGTGAAATTGATACATGCAATTAATAATATTCCGGCAGCAATACTAATGAGTATCCACAAATTTTTTGGGTTGGTTGTGCTGCCAGGGGCACCTGAATCCACGTTAACACTGGTGTGCATGTCCCGAAGGGGCTGTAATTTGAAGCTAAGCGGAAATGGACCTTTGCCGTCCCATCGGCCAGTCTTAAGCATAAATGCTTCATCCTCCGCATAATATTTATGCCTGAATTCAGCCAGCTTCTTCGGCTCATTCATCAAATGGCTTCCTTTCCTCACCTGCACATAGCTGTTAATTCCGATGGTCATATGCCAGTTTCCTGCGCTTGCTTTCCCGTCTTCAGTACCAAGCACATAATCAAAATTCCCAAGTATGTTAAACTGAATGGTAGAAGTGGCTGGTATATTTTCAACAACGCCACCAACCTTAAATGCCTCAAATTGATCCTGCTGATCATTCATTTTTATATCTAGTCTTTCCCCGATAATATCTGTTCCGCCAAATAGTTGTAAAGCCTTTTCCCGCGTTAAAATAAGGCTATGAGGGTCTTTCAGAGCATAGGCAGCATTCCCCGCAATTAATTTGAATGAAAAAACATTCAGTATTTGCGGATCAGCAAAGGATATGGAAGAACGGCTGATCTTATTATCTGCTTTCACGAAGTGTTCTCCCCAACCCTCCTGGAAGCGCACGAAATTCTCAATATCTGGCAGGTCCTTTTTCATTGCAGGACCCAAAGGAGTGTATGATGAAGCATCACCACCCGGCCCACGATCCTTATTTCCGGCAAACCAGTCAATAACACGGTATATTTCATTGCCATTTTTATGAAACCGATCGTAACTGAATTCATTTACTGCATACAATAAAAAGAGGCTAAAGCAGGCAATGCCAACAGATAGCCCGAATACATTAATGAAAGCAAGAATTTTTTGCTTTGAAAGATTGCGCAAAGCGATCTTAATATAGTGTAAAATCATAGCTGATGGTTTATTTTTCGCAGTAAAATGACCTTGAAGAAAATACAGATTCAGGAATCATCTAATTATATGCCGGAAAAAAACACAAGTGATTTACAAGAGAATAGGTATGCCCAATATACGAATGAGTTCGTTTTTGATACAAATTATGTGCGCTTTTGATACAGAGACCAAATGGGGGAATGTGGTAATTTGAAAATGTGTAAATTAGGATCCCTCTATTTCATTTCCACATTTCCACATCCCACTGCCACATTGCCGCATTCACACATTCCCACATTTCCACATTTTCAAATTTTCAAATTACCATAGTTTCCCCCTACTCCTTTCCAGGAATGGGAATCCCTGGGAATGAGACAATTTACCCCCTGCAATGACGTTTTTAAGGGTAGCACCCCTGCGAGGAAAGCGGGGATCTCTATCTGATGAATACCCTGAAAACCCTTATTTGCGGCTACGGTCTTTTGAATAGCCTGCTCCTTTCTGCCCAGGATAAACCATTCCCGGAAAATATTCCTTACCAGGCAAAAATAGAAGTCAGCACCGAAGCGCTGGAAAAATTATTTCATTCAACAGGCGCATGTAAACTGCAACTGTCTGCTGCTTTCCAGTTGAATGGCAACATTCAAAACCACACGGAAAAAGGTCCTTTGGTGAGCACCGTATTGGTGAGCACGGAAAATATGCGGGGAGCAATGCTGAGCCTGTCGCGGTCGGTTAAACCGGACGGTTCCATTCAATATACCGGTCATCTCCTCAGGCTTCATGATCCGGATGGCATGTTATTGGTTGAAAAGGACGGGCATTATTTTTTCATCAGGGCAGAACAGCGATACCTGGTTGCAGAATGAAAAATCGCTTACCATATATCTTTCTTTTCCTGTTCTTGCATATGCATGGCGGGACCAGCGCGCAGGCGCCGCTGCTGAACAGCTATACGCCAGCCGCCGCAACAGTTTATCTGGATTTTGATGGTGCAACCGTTGAAGGCACTTTATGGAATGAAAATGGAAAAATCATTGCAGAACCATCAGGGCTCTCAGCAGCAACCATTACCTGGATATTCAAGAAGATCGCCGATCATTTTACGCTGTTCAACCTGAACCTGACAACAGATCCCGGGATGTATGCACGTGCGCCAATTTATCAAAGGACGCGCATCATCATTACACCAAATGGTAATTGGTACGGACCCGCCGCCGGTGTTTCGGCAGTCGGTTCCTTTGTTTGGGGCGATGAAACGCCGGCCTGGGTCTTTACGGATCAACTTACCAACAATCCTTTATTTATTGCGGCTGCAGCAACTCACGAGATAGGGCATACGCTTGGATTGCAGCACCAGAGCCTTTATGATTCCTATGGCATCATGATTTCCGAACTGAGTGGAGGCGAAAACAATATACTTTCCAATGAGGCGCCGCTGATGGGGATCCCGTTTTATAAGCATGCTGACTGGATAAAGGGCAGTTCCTCTGCCGGCGCTGCGAATATCCAGAATGATACCGCATTGATTGCCGGAGCACCCAACAATATTGGGTACCGGAAAACCGTAATAATATCCGGAGCGGGTTTTAACCAGAAAAATGAAGCGGTAAAAATAGAAACCCAGCAGCCAGGTTCTATAGGGCTAAATAGTACAGGTGAGTACGCCTACCGCCTGTTTGATATCACCGGGCGCTTACTCACGGAGGGAACACTGAGAAAGGGGTGGAACCAGATCCAGGCCAATTCTTCCGCAAAAGCTGTGCTGGTGCTGCAATGGTACAATGAAGAAGGGTCCGGTTCCCAAAAAATCGTCCTCTGATTCCCAACTATTTTTTTCAGATGTGATTTTTCGCTAAATTCGAAAAACCCATTACACTATGCTATGGCGAAAATTTAACGGCGACCTCATTGAACTACCCATTGCCCGCGAAGTGGAAAATGCTATCCGGCGGGAGACCAGGAATGGATATCATTTGAAAGTTTGCATCGGAACCGATTCACAGGTTAAAGGCGCAGAAACAGAATTTGCAACAGTGATTGTTTTTCTTAGGGAAGGACATGGTGGCTTTATGTTCATTCACAATGAAAAAACAAAAGCCCGTTACAGCATTAAAGAGCGTATGCTCGTTGAAGTTGCGCGCAGCATCGAGATCGCGTATGAACTTTGCCCTTTGTTCACCAAATACAATGTGGATATGGAAGTTCACGCAGATATAAATACCAACCCTAACTTCAAGAGCAATGATGCATTAAAGGAAGCCATGGGTTATATCCTGGGCATGGGTTTTGCCTTCAAAGCCAAACCGGAGGCTTTTGCCAGCAGCAGTTGCGCAAATAAAGTGGTGAACTGATTTCACGCAAACCGCTTTAGTCGTCTTCCGTCAGCGATTCATTTAATTCTCCGATGTACCGGAGCAGTTCTTTTCTGCCTGTTTTTTTTACGGCGCTGCTGGTAAAATGCCGTGGCAGGAACTGCCAGGTTTCGAGCATTTTGTCCAGGAAGATTCTGATATTGGCCTGAACTGTCCGCTGATCTTCCTTATCCGTCTTTGTAAACACCAGGGAAAAAGGAATCTCCCATTTACCCAGTTTGCCGACGAAATCAAGATCGGGTTTCTGGGGGCTATGACGGCTGTCAATGAGCAAAAACACTTGTGCCAGGGTCTCCCGCTTTCTCAGAAAATCTTCGATCATTTTATCCCATTTTTTCCGGTTCACCTGCGATGCTTTTGCAAAACCGTATCCGGGAAGGTCAACCAGCCACCATTTAAAAACCTCTCTTTTATCGTTGATACTTTCGATCGTAAAATGATTGATCAATTGTGTTTTTCCTGGCGAAGAAGAGGTTTTCGCCAGCTTGTCCATATCGGTAATCATATTGATCAGGGAAGATTTACCTACATTGCTTCTTCCGATAAATGCATATTCGGGAAGTCCTGCTGCCGGACAGCTTTGATAATCCGGGCTGCTGATCACATATGCTGCAGATCTGATTTCCATACTGCAAGATAATATTTCAAAACATTTTACCTTAAAAAGGAGACGCCCCCCATGTTCCTTCTAAAAAAATAAAATCCGCGGTAAACACAATTTAGCTAAATTGGTCTGGCCAAAACAACCGCAGCTTATGGCAAATCTATCTGGAAAGGATGAATTGGAAGCGGCATTTTCCAATACGGTTAAGGAATATGCGCAACCCCTGCACGCATTGGCGTTGCGCGTGACCAAATGCGAACAGCTTGCAAAAGATGTAGTGCAGGATGTGTTTTTGAAATTATGGGAACACCGTAGCCAATTTCATAAAATAGAAAATAAAGAAGCCTGGCTTTACCGGGTCACTGAAAACAAACTTATCGACTATTTGCGAAAAACCGCTGCAGACAGGCGGTTGAAAGATGTCACCTGGCAAAGGATCGGGGAAATGAAGAACGATACCGAACTGCAATTGGAAGCCAGGGAGAGCGGCCGCTTACTCTCAGAAGCCATTGAAGATCTTCCCACCCGCCGAAAAATCATTTATCGGCTTAGCAAAGAACAGTCTCTCAATTACCGTCAGATTGCCAAAGAAATGAACATTTCTTCTAATACGGTAAAAAATCAGCTATCAAACGCATTGCAATATCTTCGCTCCCGCCTGAGAAGCATTCGCTTTTTCTAATCTGAAAAATAAATTCCCGGAGGGAATAGTACAATTTCTTTTCCAGATCGTCTATACCTGAACGATCCCTGCATTTATGGAAAAAAGAATAGCACTGATCTTTAAGAAATATTTATCAAACGCTTGCACACCGGAAGAACTGGATGAACTTTTTCAATATATCCGGGCTTCGGGAGATGATGAAACCCTCCGTCAGTTGATCCGCGAAACGTATGAAGAGATCCGGAATGCTTCTGAATCCTATGTTGATCACATGGGTGAGTTGGTCATTCCTGCGGGACAAGAAACAGAACCGGTTTTCCTTCAGGAAGTCCGTCCCAGCCATAAAACATTACACAAGGTACTGGCGGGCGCCTGCCTGATCAGCATCATTTCCGTTGGCATCCTTTTTCTCAGGCCGGCACCTGCCAGGCCCGTTTCCAGGGCGAGCCTGTCTGCCTTGAGAAAAAGTATAACAGAAAGGGCGGAATATAAGTACCTGCTGCTGCCAGACAGTACACAGGTTTGGCTGAATGCAGGCAGTTTATTGGAATATCCTGACCATTTTGGAAAGGGAAACAGAGAAGTGACTTTGTCAGGAGAAGCATATTTTGATGTCAAGCATGCGGCCGAACATCCATTTCTTATCCATACCAGACAAATATTAACTACGGTTATGGGTACCGCCTTTAATATCAATGCTTATCCCGAAAGAACGAATATTACTGTTTCCGTCAGCAGAGGGAAAGTTAAAGTAAGCCGCGGAACTAAGTTGGTTGCCATGCTGCTTAAGGGACAACAGGTAAGAGTAGATGATGCAGACAGCACGGTGATAGAAAAAAATATTGCCGTCAACACGGTTGCGGGGTGGCAACAGGGGAATCTCATTTATGAGGATGAACCTTTGCAGAACATTATTGCCGACCTGCAAAGAGTTTACAGTGCCAGCATACAAATTTCAGATACCAATATCCGTCAGCTTAAAATTTCCACGCGATTCCGGCGGGAGCAGGGCATCAGCCAGGCGCTGGAAATCCTGTGCAAACTAACCGATACCCAGTTATATCAGAGAGATAGCACCTATATTATTCAGTAACCCATAAAGCTACGATGTATGAAAAAAACCATCAACCCGCTGCTTATAAAACTTTATATTTTGTCTGTGGGCTTGCTGTTCAGCAGCTTTCTCCTGGCAGGTAAAGGGATTACCCAGGATCTTAATAAAACCATTATTCCGATCAGGTTAAAGAATGCGAGTTTAAAGCAGGCGTTCCATAAAATTGAATCTGAAACAAAACTCCTCTTCACCTTCAAAACAAAAGATGTTAGCGAATATGAGCATATCAATTACAATTCTTCCGGAGTTTCGGTTGCAAAATTGCTCCAGGTGCTGCTTGGTGGAACTGATCTGATGTATGAGCAGTTAGATAATAATATAATCATCAAAAGAATTCACATCAGTTCGGCAATTGTTCCGGAGATCACGGGCATTCACAATGGTCCTGATTTTTTTGAAGGAGGTATTCACGGCAAGATTACCAATGAAAATGGAGAACCCATTGGGGCGGCATCCGTAACTATCATCGGTTTAAAGGCCGGTTCCGCCGCTGACGAAAAAGGAGAATTCGATTTTCCCGGACTTAAAGCCGGTACCTATACCATTCAGGTTTCAGCCGTGGGTTATCTAAGCCAAACACGAACATTAACCGTAAAAGACAATGGAATCTCGGAGTTCAATGTCGTTCTGGAGGCTGAGATCAACACACTGAACGATGTTGTGGTAACAGCCCTGGGCATTAAAAGATCCGTGAAAAGCCTGGGCTATGCTTCGCAAGAGGTGAGCGGGGCAGACCTGGTGGCTTCTCATCAACCTAATCTGATCAACGCACTGCAGGGCAAAATAGCGGGCGTTACCATATCGAGTGCGGGAGGAGGCCCCGGACAGGGTGCCAGCATCATTATACGTGGTGTAAATTCTCTGAATCCCGATAAATCAAACCAACCATTATACGTAGTTGACGGGATACCCATCGATAATACCACTTCTTCCCTGGGAACCGACGGCGGCAGGGGCGTTCAGATGTCCAACCGGGCCTCAGATATTAACCCGGATGATATAGAAAGTGTTAACATACTCCGGGGCGGTGCAGCTACGGCACTGTATGGTCTGCGAGGTGCCAACGGAGTAATCGTGATTACAACAAAGACAGCAAAATCAGGAAAAATGTCCGTGAGTTATTCCGGGAGTTACAGCATAGATGAAGGAGACAAATTTCCAAAGGTACAGGGCACTTATACACAAGGATTTCATGGGGTATACGATACCACAAGTTTCTGGCCGGACTGGGGTCCAACGGTAGCTGATGCCAGGGCAATAGACCCAACACATCCAGCTAAATTATTCGATCAATATAAACATGCTTACAAAACGGGAAACCAGTTCAGGCACAGCATTTCACTTTCCGGAGGAACTGAAAAATCATCCCTTTCCGGATCTGTTTCTTATTTTGATCAGAATGGTGTACTCCCTTTTACTTATTATAAGAATATCTCTTCCAGGTTGAGCGGCCGTTGGCAATTCAGCGACAGGCTCAGGGCAGGTGCTGATATCTTATATTCCAATACCACCGGCAATTTTTATGATGCAGACCGGTTCAATGAGGAAATGAGTTATTGGGCTCCGCGATGGGACGTAAGAAATTATTTAAAGCCCGATGGAACTGTAAATGAATACCCGGCTTATAATGGAAATGCATGGTATAAGGCAGCAACCAATAAATTCATTTCCGACGTGTTCCACACCATAGCAAGTGGTTACGCCAGCTACGCGCCGGTCAATTGGTTTTCTGCCACTTACCGTTTTGGAATAGATCAGTATTCAGATAATCGCACCGCAACGGCACCAGGTCCGCTGGGGGTGCCAAATGAAATCATTGATGAAGACAATGAATTTGGGTTTGTGGGCAAATACCATATCAACTACCGTTCAATCAATTCAAACCTGCTGCTGACCTTCGACCATAAATGGGGGAAATTACAAACTACGCTTCGCATCGGCCATGACCTGCTCGATCAGCAAACAACCAATACGAGTGTTCGTGGAGATACACTGGATGTATACAATTTATTCGACCTTTCCAACGCGCGTAAGATTGTTGCCAGCAATTCCCTTACTCAATACCGGATTGTCGGGGCTTACGGAGAGCTGGCACTTGCTTATGATGACTGTCTTTTTCTTTCGTTCACCGGTCGGAATGATTGGACATCATCGCTGGAAGAAAAAAACAGATCCTTTTTCTACAGTTCCGCGAGTCTTGGTTATGTATTTAGTCAGCAGATAAAAAATATCCCTTCCTGGCTAAGTTATGGCAAACTGAGGGCTTCCCTGGCCGGAATCGGTAAGGATGCATCACCTTATAGCACGAGTACGGTCTATATTCCCCTGTCAAGTGATCCTATAAATCCCGAAGGTCCGATTAACGGGGTAAACCAATGGACACTGGATAACCGGGGTGGCATTGCAAGCCTGAAACCTGAGTTTACAACCACATTCGAATTGGGAACCGATCTCAACTTCTTTAATAATAGGATAAGTCTGAATTTCACCTGGTATAAATCAAACAGCAGGGACCAGATCATTCCTGTATCCACAAGTCCGACTTCAGGTTTTACAAGCCTTACACTTAATGCAGGAGAGATTGAAAACAAGGGAATAGAAATTACGCTGAATGCCAGACCGGTTACCAGTAAGAATTTCAACTGGAACATTGGTTTTAATCTTTCACACAACGACAACAAAGTTCTCAGCATTTATAAGGGCCTCAAGGAAATTATTGTGGGAACACAAAGCGGCTATTCTCATTCCGGCGTAACGATGAAATACATTCCGGGGGAATCCGTAGGTGATATCTTCGGAACGCCGTGGACCCGTTATTATGCACATAATGACGAGGATCCCCTTCACGTTGATAAGAGCAAGCCTTTGCTGATCGGGTCCGACGGATTCCCTATTCTGACACCATCCACCGATCAGAAAATTCTGGGAAATGCATATCCCAGATGGGTTACCGGCATCAGCAATACAATAACCTACAAAAACTTCAGCCTTTATTTCCTCTTTGACGCACATTTTGATGTAAAAAAGAATGATCAGCTGAACAATTTTATGGCCGCCTTCGGCATAGCTGATTATACATTGAACCGGAATCAAACCATTGTATTTCCCGGCGTGATGGCAGATGGAACACCGAATACCAAAGCTGTGTGGCTTGGACAGGGTGTTGGACCGGACGGAGTCGATTATGGGGATGGCTATTACCGGAATGTGTATCGGGGAATCAGTGAAAACTTTGTAGAAGATGCTTCTTTTATCAAGCTCAGAACACTTAGCCTTACCTATACACTTAATCCCAAATGGCTGACAAAATCGTTCGTCAGGTCAGCCAGCGTCGGTTTCACCGGAATCAATCTCTGGATGTATACTAAATACCTGGGATTCGACCCGGAATCCAGTTCGGCGCCCGCCAACAGTAATCTCAATGGCCTTGCGGGCTTTACTTACCCGGCATTGAAAAGTTATATGTTTAATTTAAACTTCAACTTTTAACTTTTTGTACCATGAAAAAATATAAACAACCCATATTAGGCTTTTTTCTGCTGGCATTATTATTCAGCAGTTGCAGGAAGTATTTAAATATAAATCAGAATCCGAATGCTGCTTCGGAGCCTCCGATCGCAGGATTGCTGGCTCACGGGACCAACGGGTCTGCACTGACCACATTCAGGGTGAGCAATATTACCTCATACTATGTGCAATACCTCGCTTCACCCAGTTCGGGAAGTGATCTGGATACTTACAACAGCATAGATCCTTCTTCTACCTGGAACTTTATTTATGACCTGTTAACGGATATGCATTCTATGAGGCAACTGGCGGTGGCCAAATCCCTGGGGGCTTACGAGGGTTTGGCCGATATCCTCACCGCATACAATTTGCAGTTATCGCTGAATCTCTGGGGAGATATTCCATATACCCAGGCTTTTCAGGGTGCTACGAATTTTACTGCGAAGTACGACGATCAGCAGGTATTATATGATTCCTGCATCGCGTTATTGAATGAAGGGATTTCTCTGCTTAGCGATCCTTCTGTTGACGGCCAGCTGGATTCCAAATCTGATTTTATTCATGGCGGCGACAATACAGCGTGGATAAAAACCGCGTATCTGCTGGAAGCCAGGCTGCTTAATGAAATTACAAAAACAAGTTCTTATGATCCTGCGGCAGTGCTCGCTGCACTCAGTAATTCCTATGCCTCCAATGATGATGATGCGCAAGTGGGCTTGTTCGATGGCCCCAGCCCCTGGGCACAGGTAGCCATCAACAATGCAGGGCTGGACCTGGATGGCTGGTTGTCCAGCTACTTTGTAAACGCAACTGATGGAGCAACCTACGGCGTTTTTGATCCCAGGCTTCCGCTCATAACCGATACTACCCAATTCGGAGATTACAGGGGAACAAAAAACGGAGCAGGGCGGATCGGATCAGGAACGGACCAGGAAGAATGTTACCTGTCCGTTGACAAATGGTATTCAATTCCAGGTTCACCTTTGCAGATAGCAACCTATGCAGAATCCAAATTCATGGAAGCTGAGGCTCAGTTCCGGTCGGGTCAAAATCAAAAAGCATATGATGCTTACCTGGCCGGAATCAAAGCCCATATGCAGAAATTAAATGTTCCGGATACGGCCATTACCCGCTACACAACGGACCCGGCCGTAGCAGTGGGAGCAGCCGGCATTACTGAAGCGCTGATCATGAAAGAAAAATATATAGCCTGCTTTCTGCTGCCGGTTACATGGGATGATATGCGCCGTAATGATTATAATTATAAGGATTTTGCATTGCCTGCAGATGCCCATCTCTCAACATTTATACGCAGGGTGGATTATCCTTCTGTAGAAATTTCCACTAACGGAAACAATGTACCGACAGTTCAGTTAACAGACATGTTATGGTGGGATAAATAGAGTGGGTGCTGACTCTGAGACCATAATTTATGTAATTAAAAAGTAAAAATTAAAAAGTAAAAGGAGGCAGCACAGACCTCTTTTTACTTTTTAATTTTTACTTTTTAATTTTGCATCCCATGACAGAATATCCGCACGATACGATTGTTCCTTTCAAAGATTCCCTGTTAGGTAAAAAGCAGCAGGTAGCGGACATGTTTGACAAAATCGCCAGCAGGTATGATTTTCTGAACCGCTTTCTAAGCGGCGGGGCAGACAGGCGCTGGAGAAAAACAGCTATCCGGGAACTGGAATCCATCCACCCGGGTATCATATTGGATGTGGCTACCGGGACAGCCGACCTTCCTGTCATGATGGCAAAGCTCCTCCGGCCTGAAAAAATAACGGGGATTGATATATCAACCGGCATGCTTGACCTTGGAAAGCAGAAGATTGCTAAACTGGGGTTAAACCCTCTGATAACCCTCCAGGAAGGCGATTCCGAGGCAATAAATTTTCCCGGCGCTTCGTTTGAAGCGGTGACCGTAGCTTTTGGGGTGCGCAATTTCCAAAACCTGGAGAAAGGTCTGTCCGAAATGTTCAGAGTGCTGAAACCAGGGGGCAAAATCATGATCCTCGAGTTCTCAAGACCCCGGAAAGGACCATTTCTGCCGCTCTATAAAATTTATCTCCGGTATTTGGCTCCCCGTATCGGAAAAATAGTATCCGGAAATCTGGATGCATACCAATATCTGAATGATTCTGTCAATGCCTTTCCGGAAGGAGATGCTTTTGAAGGTATCCTGAAAAAAACCGGATTTATTAACACATACAGCAAAAAGCTCAGTTTAGGTATATGCACGATTTACTGCGGAACAAAAGAAATTTCGGCCGGTTCTTACCCATCGTCATCCTCCTGATGTTTTCATCAGTGGCCCGTGGCCAACTCAGGGATGCTATAAACTTACCTGATCACGACAGCAAATTTTATCATCTGGGGATTGCCCTTATCTATAATAACTCGCACTTTCAGGTGGAGGCCCACCCCTCGTTTTTGCAGAGTGACAGCGTGCTCTCCGTCAACCCGGAAAACACCGGCGGCTTCGGACTGGCCGGCATGCATACGTTTAAGTTCAGTCCCCATCTTGAATTCCGGATCGTATTTCCACAGCTGATGTTTTCCTATAAGAACCTGACCTATAATATAAAATATCCTCCCCCCGGTGAAAAACCAATTGCCACCAAACAAGTGGAATCTATCCTCCTGGGATTCCCATTGCAGGTAAAGTTCCTGTCTGATCGCATAGATAATTTCCGGATATATATGCTGGGTGGTGTCAATTATCAGTATGACCTCGCATCCAATGCAAGCTCGAGGAAAGCAGATGACCTTGTGAAGCTGAAACCTTACGATTTCAGCATAGAAGCAGGCTTGGGCTGTCAGATTTTCTTCCCGGTATTTATCCTTTCGCCGGAACTCAAGATCAGCAACGGGATCATAAACGTCCATAGCAGGGATCCGAACCTCATCTATTCCAGCACCATTGACAAGCTGCGTTCCCGCATGATTGTCTTTTCCCTGATCTTTGAGGGATAGTGATCAATAATCATAAATCCTGCGGAACATATTCATCCTGAATCCCAGCGTAAATGTGGTAGAACTGGTGGTAGTGGTAAGGATATCGTGTTTGGTAAACGAACGGTACATTGCAGATGCTTCCAGGAAAACGTTCTCTTTCCATTGGTATGAAACATAGGCCGAGGCATTCAAACAATTTGCCGGAACACCGGACGGGAGACCAAACCCGAAGTCATATGGCCTTGTATTGTAATTCAGAAAGATATTTCCGCCGTAATTAATACCTCCGGAATCCAAACCCTGGCGGTAATAAATGCATTTCAGTTCCACGATCCATTTGTACACAGGCTGATAATTTGCGATGCCAATAAATTCAATGAAATTGGAACCCAGCGGATGGGCCAGCGGTTGATTGTAATGGGAATAATTGGAAACCGTATCATTATGTGAGTAGGTAAACGGGCGCACCAGGTTGGTCTCAAATTGGAAATCCAGATTCTTTATATCAAACGCGTCTATGTATTTCAGGCCAAGCTGCACGCCCTGCTTGTTCCCCCACCAGCCTGCGGAATAATGCAATATCTGATGAAGCACAAATTCATTGATAAGCAGTTGACCGTATGCCTGTGTGGCGTGACCGATATTTGCTTTGAAATCCAGGCCCACCGTGGTCTTGTCCGGACTTCCATTTTCCTGCTGCGCTGCTACCAGGAAGATAACCGGATTCAGATAGGAGAAATCAAAATAATTTGCCCTGCTGAAAACAACATTATCATACAAACCAACATTCAGCCAGGGTGTGGCATTAACGCTCAGATGATGCACCACCGCATACTTTCTCGGATAAAGGTAATCTCCTGGCTGATGCTGGCTGACCAGCTCCATGAAAATATCCTGATAGTTTAATTTCCAGATCCTGGTATTGATTTTTAAGAAGAGATAAGGCGCCGAATTATCGCTCAGGAAGAGGCTGCGGTAGCCATTACCAATAAAGTTTTTATCGTATCCGAACTGAGCAGTGAAATATTTCCAGAAGTCTATATTAACAGAACCCCTTGCATCGAAATAATCAAAAGCCGTCACTTTGAAAGGTTTGAAATAACCGGCACCCGGAACTGCGGGGAAGCCACTTGCAGTAACCAGTTCCTGAAAAAAGCTGGGTCCCCGTTCCTGGTTATCCGTAATATAACTTGAGAAACCCAGATGATCGCCAATAAGCCCCCGCAAAGTGAGTCCCTTTGAATTTAGAAAAACGCGTTCATTATTTCCGGATTCAACGGACTGCTGTTGCTGGATCACCGGATCGATGGCAAGAAAAAAATCCTTTTGATTTACCTGGATAAAGTTGGCCCTGGTCTTATAAAAGCTGTTCCACAACGGGTGCTTGCTTTGGAATGAGGTTTTGTCTCCGTGAACCCACTCACTGTTATTCATCAGCAGGCTCTGCAGGGTTTCCTGATCCGTTCCTGAAAGATGATAGTAACTGTCGTATGGATAAAATTTACGCAGTGAATCCGCTTGCTCCGCCACATCAACTGCCAGTTTGCGGCTCAGGGGTTTGACAGTATAAACATTCAGGTCCGGATTATTCTGAAGCAATATACTTAGGCGGTCAAGAAAATGCTCATATTTTGATCCTTGGGGAAGATAGGTAGATTGAGAAAAACCGATGACAGGCAGCATTAGAATTATCACATGCCTTGCAATGCTTTTAATAAATTGCATCATGTAAGCTGTTTACGATTTCGTTCCAAGATATGCAAAATTACCTGATAAAGAATATTTCCATCGTTAACGAAGGCCGCACATTCACCAGCGATCTGCTTATCCGGAACGGGATCATTGAAAAAATCAGCAACGGTATTTCGGGCGTATTGGCAACGGAAGAAATGAATGGTGAAGGATTGCATCTGCTTCCGGGATGTATAGATGACCAGGTCCATTTCCGGGAACCCGGTCTTACGCATAAAGGCAATATTTACACAGAGTCCCGCGCCGCTGTTGCAGGAGGCATAACCTCTTTCATGGAGATGCCCAACACGCTGCCCCCGGCGTTCACCCAGGAATTGCTGGAGGACAAGTATGCGATTGCAGCACAGACTTCTCTCGCAAACTATTCATTTTATATGGGTACTTCCAACAGCAATCTGGAAGAAGTGTTTAAAACAAATGAAAAGAAAAATGAAGTATGCGGAATAAAAATATTTATGGGTTCATCTACAGGAAACCTTTTAGTGGATAATTTTTTAACACTGGACCGTTTGTTTGCCGGATCTGAATTGCTCATTGCAACGCATTGTGAGGATGAAAATATCATCCGCCGGAACCTGGACAAATACAAATTGGAAAACCGCAAGCCCGGGGCAGCCGACCATCCCCTGATACGGAATGAAGAAGCCTGTTTTGAATCGTCCCTGACTGCCATCCGGTTTGCGAAAAAACATGGATCGAGGCTGCACATATTCCATCTGTCAACAGAAAAAGAAATGCAGCTTTTCAGTAACTTCTTACCGCTCAGGGAAAAACGGATTACAGCCGAGGTCTGCGTGCATCACCTCCATTTTTCTGCGGACGATTATACCCGGCTCGGAAACCTGATCAAATGCAATCCCGCCATCAAGCGGCCGGATAACCGGGATGCCTTATGGAAGGCCCTTCTGGATGACCGGCTGGACCTGATCGCGACCGATCATGCCCCGCACACTTTGGCAGAAAAAGGTTATTTCCGAAATGAATCAGGCTTGCCCGAAAAACTTCCGGGAGAGGCCGGTGATTACCTGCATGCCCATGCTGGTTTGCCGCTCGTACAGCATGCCCTTCCTTTGATGCTGCATCATGTGAGCCAGGGGAAAATATCAATTGAGAAAGTGGTCGAAAAAATGAGCCACGCCGTTGCCGAATGTTTTCAGATCAGGGGAAGAGGCTTTATCCGGGAAGGTTATTTTGCGGATCTGGTGATGGTGGACTTGCATACCCCTTCGCATATACATGCAGGTAATATTCTGTATAAATGTGGCTGGAGCCCATTCGAAGGAATGCGTTTACCTGCCTCCATAATAAATACTTTTGTTAATGGGCACATGGTTTATGGAAATGCACAATTCGATGAATCACAAAAAGGAAAAAGACTATCCTTTGACCGTAAATAATCTCCGGCTCATGATTTCGCCATGCAAATAGACCAAACAACATATACAGATCTGTCTGTTTTTGAAACGGCTGACGAATTCTCCCTGTTCAATAAGCTGGATCAAACCAGAACAGTAGGAGGCCGAACACAGCTCTACCAACTATTCAATCAGCCGTTCAGCAATCTGGAAAAAATCCAGGAAACCCAGCAAATCCTTTCTATTATCCTGCGCAACGAAAGCGCCTGGGGGCCATCCATTTCCAATGGTACTGTCATGGTCATGGAGCGGTTTTATGAAACTCCCCTGGATGAAATTCCTGCCAGCCATGATCTGGTTTCTTCAAGGACGTACAAACTGTTACACGCTCCGGATTTTTCCCTTACGCGGTATTCTATAAGTCATTTTGCCGATTTTATCCGGGGTATGAAATCCATTGCATCCCTTGCAGTTACCGAACCCTGCCCTCCTTTGCTGGCAGCCATGCTGCAAAGGGTTTCCAGATTATTGGATCATGAGATGCTGATTTCACTGGCCGAAAGAAAACCAGGCAAAAAATTGAGTCCCTCTGAAGTAGTTAAATACGGTCACTTTATCCGGAAACGGTTTAAGACAACCGCACTGGACCTGATCGGGATTTTTGGAAAACTCGATGCCTGGTATTCAATGGCCCTGGCTTCCAGGCAATATCAACTGGTCATGCCTGAGTTCACCCCTCAGGAAGACCCGTTTGTTGAAATATCGGGATTGTATCATCTGCTCATTACAGCCCCCGTGTCTTATGATGTTAAAATGGATGCCGGAAGCAATTTTGTTTTTTTGACCGGGGCCAATATGGCCGGCAAAAGCACATTCATCCGGGCTGTAGGCTGTGCCATTTTTCTGGCCCACCTGGGCATGGGTGTTCCCGCGCTGAATATGAAGCTCAGCCTGTTCGATGGAATACTCAGCAATATAAATGTGGTGGACAATGTCGTGAAAGGAGAAAGCTATTTCTTCAATGAGGTGCAAAGGATCAAGAACACGATTGTAAGGATAAGTGATCAAAAGAAATGGCTCGTACTGATTGATGAACTGTTTAAGGGCACCAACGTGGAAGACGCGATGAAATGTTCTTCAGTGGTTATCCGCGGTCTGATTAAAATCAAGACCTCCTTATTTATTCTTTCAACGCATTTGTATGAGATCGCCGAAGAACTAAAGCCCTTTCCCAACATTTCTTTCAAATATTTTGAAACGAATGTTAAAGAAGACCAGCTGGAATTCAATTATCTACTGAAGGAAGGTATCAGCAACGATCGCATCGGATACCTGATATTAAAAAGAGAGGGCGTAGTGGACCTGCTGGATAAAACCTGATCCGGAAAATATATAAACCGATTATCTTTGGTCCCGGTTTATTTTTCATATAATTAAAACTGAGATATATGCGACCGGCTTCAATCAAATGGATCTGTGCTACAATTTCTTTATTTATTCTTGCAGCATGCGGAAATAATGGTTCCACTGCACCTGCAGTTAACACCACAGCAGATACGGCCACCGAAACGCCTTCAATAAAAACAGCAGACGTTCTTTACAGGGCAGACAGTATGGAATGCCATGGATTTATTGCTTATGATGAAAATCGTATGGGAAGACTGCCCGTTGTGATTGTCGTGCATGAATGGTGGGGTTTGACTGACTATCCGAAAACCCGTGCCAAACAATTAGCGGCACTTGGATATTTTGCGCTGGACGCAGACATGTTTGGAGAAGGCAGAACAGCTTCTACTCCTGCCGAAGCCATGGCGTTCACCAAACCTTATTATTCCAATCCTGCCCTGGCAAAAACGAGATTAGATGCTGCTATTGAGAAAGCGAAAACATTCCCCCAGGCAGATACTTCCCGGGTCGCAGCCATCGGGTATTGCTTTGGCGGATACATTGTATTAAATGCTGCGAAACTGGGTTCGTCCCTGGCAGGCACCGTTAGTTTCCATGGAGACCTGAGCGGTGTTGTTCCTCAGAAAGACGTTATTCGCGGAGATATTCTTGTTTGCCAGGGCGGAGATGATACATTCGTTCCGGAAAGTGCAAGGGATGCATTTAAGAAATCTATGGATTCTGTTGGTGCCCGCTACACATTCATCAAATATGCCGGGGCCAAACATGCTTTTACCAATCCTGAAGCAACGGCGCTCGGAAAAAAATTCAACCTGCCTATTGCCTATAATGCCGCTGCTGATTCAGCGTCCTGGAGCGATATGAAATTATTTTTCGAGTCGGTTTTCAAAAAATAATATTTATCATCATCGGATGATTTTCCTGAAGACAATCACAGAGGAAAAGTCTGTCGCCGTAACGGGTCCGGGCGGAATAAGCTCTTCCCGGGCAGACAAACGTTCAAGGAGGAACAAAACAATGGGGAAAAGACCGATTCTGCGTATAAAATAAGGGTAAGATGTCTTAAAAATGGGGAGAATCCCCTATAATTAAAACTGAACATTATTTTGCCCTTATTCCTCACTCTGTTATTTTTGCAGGATCAATGAAACCAGCAACATCAATCCTTAAATTTTCATCCTGCCATCAAAGGCGATGTTGTTTTTTGTCCTGACCCGGATCGTTCCACTCTGCCCATACAATTCTGTTTTATTCATTTTTTAAATCTATTATTATGAGTTCACCACTTCAATTCGAAACATTGCAGCTGCATGCCGGCCAGCAAGCAGATCCTACCACCAAAGCAAGGGCAGTTCCGATTTATCAGACCACCTCATTTGCATTCGATAATGCTGAACATGCAGCCAACCTTTTTGGGTTACGCCAATTCGGGAATATCTATACCAGGATCATGAATCCGACAACGGATGTATTTGAGCAACGCATTGCTGCCCTGGAAGGTGGAGTGGCCGCCGTTGCAACAAGTTCCGGCCAGGCTTCGCAGTTCCTGGCGCTCACAAATATCATGGGATCCGGAGACAATTTTGTTACTACTTCTTTCCTTTACGGTGGAACGTACAATCAGTTTAAAGTTACCTTCAAGAATTTAGGTATTGAAGCCCGTTTTGCCAATGGAGACGATCCGGAAAGTTTCATTCCGCATATAGATAAGAACACGAAAGCGCTGTATCTGGAAACCGTGGGTAACCCGAAGCTGAATGTTTCTGATTTTGACAAAATTGCCGCCATAGCGAAAGAATACGACCTGCCTTTGGTTGTTGACAATACATTTGGAGCCGCGGGATATCTTTTCAGGCCTTTCGAACATGGAGCGAATGTTGTGGTTGAAGCGACCACCAAGTGGATTGGGGGGCATGGTACCTGCATCGGAGGTATTGTGGTTGACGGAGGAAACTATAATTGGGGCAACGGCAAATTTCCCGGTTTTTCCGAACCTTCTGAAGGATACCATGGATTGAAATTCTGGGAGGTATTCGGAGAAGGGAACCCGCTGGGACTGCCCAATATTGCATTTGCCATTCGTGCACGGGTAGAAGGTCTGCGCGATTTTGGCACTTCTCAAAGTCCGTTTAATTCCTTCCTGTTACTACAGGGTGTGGAAACCTTATCCCTCCGCGTGCAGAGACATGTGGAGAACACGCTTGCCCTGGCGCAATGGCTGGA
This sequence comes from uncultured Chitinophagaceae bacterium, assembly GCA_963705005.1. GTDB lineage: Bacteria > Bacteroidota > Bacteroidia > Chitinophagales > Chitinophagaceae > Puia. The sequence continues at coordinate 126,260 of CAVPIO010000004.1, read as the reverse complement.
GAAACATCCACAGGTTGATTTCGTAGACTATCCGGGTTTGACTTCGAGTCCCTATCACCAGCTGGCTAAAAAGTATTTTAAGAAAGGAGCAGCCCCGGTGTTGAATTTCGGAGTGAAGGGTGGCAAGGAAAATGCCGGCAGGATCATTGACAACCTGAAACTGGCGAGTCATCTGGCTAATCTCGGTGACGCAAAAACACTCGTGATCCATCCGGCTTCTACAACGCATGAGCAGCTCAGCGAGGCCGATCAACTGGCAGCCGGTGTAAAACCCAACCAGATCCGGATAAGCGTGGGGATAGAACATATAGACGATATCAAAGCAGATTTCCAGCAGGCATTTGAGAAAGTTTTTGAAAAAGATCAAGTAACCGCATAACGAAACGCTGAACCTATTGTCACCAACAGTTTTTTTCAATCGTCAGCCGTTCAGGCTGGAATCAGGATTTACGCTGCCAGGATATCATCTCGGCTATCATGCAATCGGCAAGCTGAATGCAGATAAGTCGAATGTCGTTTGGATATTCCATGCGCTGACGGCAAACAGCAATCCGGAAGACTGGTGGCCCGGATTGGTTGGCAAGGGAAATCTATTTGACCCGGAGAAATATTTTTTGGTTTGTGTGAACATGCCGGGAAGTTGTTATGGAAGTATTGGTCCGCTGGAGAATAATCCGGTTACAGGCCAGCCCTTTTATCACGACTTCCCGTTTTTTACTACCCGCGATATGATCCGGGCATATCAGCCACTCCGGGAATTTCTGGGCATTAAGAAAATTAAGATCGGCATCGGCGGTTCCATGGGAGGGCAGCAATTACTGGAATGGGCAATAGAAGAGCCAGGGCTGTTCGAGCACATCGTGCCCATTGCCAGCAATGCCGTTCATTCGTCCTGGGGTAAAGCGTTCAACGCTTCCCAAAGGCTTTGTATTGAAATGGATCCTGGCTGGCTTCAACGCCAGCCCCTTGCGGGTATTCAGGGAATGAAGCTGGCACGCGGCGTAGCCCTGCTTTCCTACCGGCATCCGGAGACCTACGATCTTTATCAGAACGATACCGATCCGGCCGCCCTGGGTCCTTACCGCAGTGAGTCGTATCAGATTTATCAGGGTGAGAAACTGGCGAAAAGGTTTAACGCGTTTAGTTATTACCGGCTTTCGCAGAGCATGGATGCTCATCATGTGGGCCGCCGTCGCGGGAGCACCGTCCAGGCTCTGCAACAGATCAAGGCAAGAACGCATGTGATCAGCATTCAATCGGACTTGTTATTTCCCAGAAAAGAACAGGTCTTTCTTGCAGAAAACATTACGGGAGCTGATTTTCATTCGATCCCTTCCATGTACGGCCATGACGGATTCCTGCTGGAATATGAGGCAATTTCTAAAATTGTAAATGATTTTATCAGGGCTGAGGATCTTTCTACCCGGTCTTGTTATTCCTTTAGTTAAATACCCCCATATTTTAATCGCATCTTTGCATATGCCTTATCCACGGACTTGGTTCCAGCTTCTCCTCCTTTTTTGATTTACCTTCCATTAATAAAGAATGCTTAGGTTCCCCGCATGAAATTAAAAGGAAGATTCCGTCGCTATTTAAATGTTCTGGGCCCCGGTCTGATTACCGGGGCAAGTGATGATGATCCTTCGGGCATTGCAACTTATTCGCAGACGGGCGCCAACTTTGGACTGCAGCTCTTATGGATGGCTCTTTTTACTTTTCCGCTCATGGCTTCACTGCAGGGCATGTGTGCCAGAATCGGAATTGTAACCAGCCATGGCCTCACCAACACGCTTAAAAAATTCTACCGTCCGGTGATCCTTTACCTGATGCTGATCTTCAGCATCCCCGCCATCATTCTAAATATAGGCTCTGATATTGCTGGCATGGGTGCAGTCAGCAACCTGCTTGTTCCGAAAGTTCCCGCACCCGTTTTCACCGTTTTGTTCACCATTTTATTAATGTTCTGCATCGTTCTTTTTACCTATCAGAAAATAGCACGTGTGCTGAAATGGCTTTGTCTTTCCATGTTTTTGTACCTGGTCGTTCCTTTTCTGGTGCATGTGGATTGGAAAGAGGTGCTGCTGAATACCCTGGTTCCCCATGTGAAACTTGACAAAGAATTTATCGAAATGATGGTAGCCATTTTGGGAACAACCATCTCTCCTTATTTGTTTTTCTGGCAGGCCACCATGGAGGCAGAAAATGTCAATCATAAGGTGAGCCGCGTGATCGTAGACAAAAGAATTCTCAGCGACATGACGACGGACGTAAATACCGGCATGTTTGCTTCCAACCTCGTCATGTTGTTCATCATACTCACGACGGGCGTTGTTTTGCACGACCGCGGCATTCATCAGATCGATACGGTTGAACAGGCAGCAGGCGCCCTGGCGCCTCTGGCGGGCAAACTTTCCTATTTCTGTTTTGCATTAGGTGTGATCGGCACAGGTTTCCTGGCTATCCCGGTACTGGCAGGTTCCCTATCCTACATGCTCGCCGAATCTTTCGGATGGCAGCAGGGCCTGGATAAAAAGTTTCACGAAGCCAAAGGATTTTATATGGCAATCATACTTTCTCTTGCGGTAGGTCTGTTGATTAATTTTTCAGGTATCAGTGTGATGAAGGCCCTTCTCTATACGGCAATTTTATATGGTCTCACCTCCCCCGTGATGATTGCCGTCGTGCTGCATATTTGCAATAATAAAAAGATTATGAAGGACCACGTGAATAACAGGCTTTCGAATATATTGGGAGTAATCACTTTTTTACTGATGACCATTTCAGCAATCGCTTTGATCTATTTTCAATTTAAATAACCATTTATCCGGCATGTTAAGAAGAAGATTTCTGCAACTATCCGGCTTTTCTGCCGCATCCCTGTTATTAACGGGAATAAATCCGGTTTCAGGTGAACCCTGTCAAACAATTCATTTGCCTTCAGAAGTGGAAGTGCTGAGTTCCGGTAAATGGCTCCGGTTAACAGGGTCGGGAGACCGTTGGACCTATGAGCAGATCGTAGTTCTCCTGGAGGATTCAAAGGATGGGGTAAAAGTGGAACTCATGGCTCCCGGTCGTGAAATAGAAAAAATAAAGCTCGGCTGGAAACTGGCTTTCTCATCAGACTCAAAATACCTCGGAGATCATTGGGAAAGATCTTATGGTGATCTGGCCTGGGAAACCGCATCACCCAAACGGAAAGCGCCCTGGTACCTGCTCATTCATGATGGCCGCGATACGCATGCCTTTGGTGTGAAGACCGGCGCAAATAGCATTTGCTACTGGCAGGCCGGACCTCAGGGGCTGGAACTTTTTCTAGATACTCATTCCGGAGGATCGGGCGTAATGGCTGGCGATCGTACAATTCATTTAGCAGAAATCCTTGGTACGAAAAGTTTGCCTTCAGAAACGCCCTTTCAAACTGACGCAAGGTTTTGTAAAATGATGTGCAATAATCCCATTCTTCCCAAAAAGCCCGTATATGGAATCAACGACTGGTATTTTGCTTACGGAAATAACTCAAAAGATCTGATACTGCGCCATACGAGCCTCATGGCCACCCTGGCAAAGGATTCCTCCAATCCGCCATTTTCGGTTATAGATGATGGTTGGTCGCTTAAATCGGCCAGGGGAAATGAGGAATGCTGCTGGGGTGATGACTACAGCAGGGCCAATTCCAAATTCGGTGACATGTCCGTTGTCGCAACGGAAATAAAAAAACTAGGCATGCGTCCGGGTTTATGGACCCGGCCCCTCCTGGCAAATAAAAACGACAAACCCGCCGCACTCATCCCTCTCCGGGAAGAAGACAGGAATGCGAAGAACCGTTATATTGATCCGACGATTCCTGAAAATCTCCAACGGATCGGTGATACCATCCGCCTGTATAAAAACTGGGGATATGAACTGGTGAAGCAGGACTACAGCACCTATGATTTTTTCGGGCGCTGGGGATTTGAGATGAATGAAGAACTGACTTCCCCGGGATGGCATTTTAACGACCGGTCAAAGACGAATTCTGAAATATTACTTGAATTATACCGGACAATTCGCCAGGCAGCCGGGAATATTTATCTGATCGGCTGTAATACGATGAGTCATTTATCGGCAGGTATGTTTGAACTGAACCGCATCGGGGATGACACAAGTGGAAAAGAATGGGCCCGTACGGTGAAAATGGGCGTGAATACGCTGGGCTTCCGTCTTCCGCAACACAATGCATTTTATGCGGCAGATGGTGATTGTGTTGGCCTCACCACGAACATTCCATGGAAGGAAAATAAACAGTGGCTTCAATTGCTAACTGAAAGCAGCGCACCATTATTCATTTCAGCCCAACCCGAAGCTGTCGGCGCAGAACAAAAGCAGGTTATTAAAAAAAGTTTTGAAATGGCGGCAGGCCCGCAACCCCTGGGTGAACCGCTGGACTGGCTTACAAATCCAAGGCCTGCACGGTGGAGACTCAATGGGAGAATTGTGAATTTTGATTGGACATGAATTATCCGGCAAACCTAAACAGCAAGAGAGCTTCCGTCGAAATAATGCACAGTATGGATTTGCTGTGCGTATGCTAAAGCGGCCTTATAATGGCCTTCCATCATAAAGCTGATCAACTGCCATGAATTTTTTATTGAAGGCAATTCGTGCATGCCATCGAGGCAGGGAATTTCACGGAGATCCTCCTTCAACCCGGTACCCCAGGCTTTGAGCAAAGCTTCTTTTCTTGTCCATAAGTTATAAAATGAATGCAAAGGATCAGATGAATTATAAAGAAAATTACGTTCGGCTTCGCTGAACTGATCCTGGATAATTGTTTGAAATGAAAATGAAGTCTTTATTTCTTCTATGTCAACCCCCAATTCCGAATCAGCAAAAGCGATCAGCACCCATTCACCGGAATGGCTGATATTGAAATGGAAAGGCTGGTTAAGCGGACTACTAATTACCGGCTTTTGATGCCGCTCACTGAAAATTACAATTTCCTCCGGAGCAACAGAAAGGTACTGTGAGCCCAGCAGCCGCAGCATTTGCCTTCCCGTTGTGAATCGTAATCTGTCGGCCTCCTGGCGAAAACGGCCGGCAAGGGCAATCTCTTTTTCGGATAAAAGGGACCGTTTTATTTTCGAAACAGGAAATTTCCAAAACTGTACAGTTTTTGCCGGCAAAAAAATATCCTGCGGAGAATTAAGAAAACTTACCGGATCACCTGAAGAACAATGCAGAGTTGACATTTTTCAGATCGCTTTAAGCACTACGGTAGGCTTTGAAATATCCTGCCTGGACTGTTTATCGCGATTTCGTTCATTCAGGATGCCCCTGAGCAGGCGGGCGAGTTCCTGAACATTTGGTGATAACAGGAAAGTTTTATGGTCGCCGGAAATCTCATGGATGTTCAGACCCTGCAAGGCAAAAGGCTTCCAGCCAAGATAGATAGGATCATCGAGGTAATACATCCGGCTTTTCACCCGGAACAAATCAATGGTTCCGTTATAAGGACTCATCTTATACTTTTCGAAAGCGATATCATGTTTTTGGTTGATCTTATCGGAGTGCTCCAGATGTTCATCCTCATCGAGTTGTTTTTCAACCAATCCGGTAGGGGCCAGCAGGCGGTTAACCTTATAATTTACGAGACCCAGCTGATAGGCAATCGTTTTACCCGGATTTTTTAGAAATGACTGCAGAATAAACTTAAACTTCGGAAATTGGCGTCTGAATTTTTTACTCATCTTGAGAAGCCAATCATCAAAATGGGCAGAATTATCTGCATATGTGTCAAAGATAGCAAGCATGTTCACTTGCTTACCCATCACTTCCAGCTGTTTTGCCATTTCAAATGCAACAATGCCACCAAAGGAATATCCGGCAAGATTATATGGCCCATCCGGATTCTGTTCGAGTATTTCGGATATGTAACAGGCAGCAATATCTTCCATCGTATCGAATGGTTCATCCACACCGTTCAAACCTCTTGCCTGAAGTCCATAGACCGGCTGATTGGTATCCAGTCCTTTGGCAAGCGAATGAAATACCAAAACAGTCAGACCCGATCCATGCACAATATAAAGAGGAGGTTTATTACCATCGGGTTTGATCGGCACAAGTGATTTCCATGATATGGATTTTTCATCCATGTCCAGCATCAAACTTAGTTTTTCTACCGTGGGTGCTTCAAACAATGCCGTAATAGGCAACCGCTGGCCAGTCTTTTCTTCAATACTTTTCATCACCTTGACGGCAATCAGGGAATGGCCGCCTAATTCAAAAAAATCATCATCTATGCTGATCTGTCTTAGTTTCAATGCGTCGGTCCAGATACCTGCAATGAGTTTCTGTACATCTGTTTGTGGTTCCCGGTTCTTTTTTCTACCATACCCCGGCAGCAGATCGGGGTCGGGAAGCGCTCTTTTATCCAGTTTGCCATTGCTTGTTAAGGGAATTTTATTTAATTCAATGAAGAGGCGCGGAACCATGTAGGCAGGCAATTTAGACTGGAGAAAACTGATAATTCCCTCCTTATTAAATTCTCCATCCGGAACCACATAACCGATCAGGCGCTTATCGTTTTCCTTATCTTCTTTCGCAACAACAACAGCATGTTTTATTCCGCGGTATTGTTTCAGCACCTGTTCAATTTCGCCCAATTCGATTCGGAAGCCGCGAATCTTCACCTGGTCATCTACGCGGCCAAGGAATTCTATATTCCCGTCGGAAAGACATCTTGCCATATCTCCTGTGCGGTACATCCTGGCACCGGGCTCAGGACTGAACGGATCCGGAATAAATTTTTCACGGGTTAATCCAGGCTGGTTTAAATAACCGCGAGCAACACCCGCACCGCCGACAAAAAGTTCACCCGCGGTGCCAATTGCACTCAACTGCTGTTGTGCATTCAACACGTAGGCAGTCCGGTTATTCAGCGGCCTGCCGATTGGAATCGCGTGACTGATTTCCTTTTCTTTTATCTGATAGGTCAATGAAAAAGTAGTGTTTTCTGTAGGGCCGTATCCGTTGATAATCGTTAAGGCGGGATAGGTTTTCCTAAGCTTTTCAATATGCTTTTCAGACAATTTCTCTCCGCCTGCCAATATTGTTTTTAATCCTTCAAAAAGACCCATATCCAGATCCACCCATTGATTCAGGAAGCTGGAAGTAAACCACATGATATTAACCTTTCTCCTGTTGATCTCTTCTTTAAGCAAACTGGCATTCAGCAGAGTCTGTTCAGAACAGATCACCAACTGGCCACCATTCAGCAACATAGCCCAGTATTCGAAAGTGGTAGCATCAAAAGAAGGAGATCCGGTTGACAATAACACATCTTTCCCGCTCAGTTGCACATAGTCAACCGCTTTTACCAGACTCACCACGTTCCGGTGTTCAATCATGACGCCTTTGGGTTTACCTGTTGAACCCGAAGTATAAATAACATAGGCCAATCCGCGCGCATCGCAGGCGTTCCGGGGCGATACAACGGGCTCCTGACTTATTTTGTCCCAGACGTCTTCGAGCACCACCAATTCCCTGTTTTCATGCGGGGGGATTTTATCCCTGCAATGGCGGCTGCTAACGATAAGGCTTGCCGAAGTGTCCTGCAACATGAAAGAAATACGCTCGGCCGGATATTCAGGGTCAATGGGCACATAGGCAGCTCCGGCTTTCAATATGCCAAGAATCCCTACCAGGGAATTCACAGACCGTTCAATGCAAACGGGCACCAGGGTTTCCGGTCTCACGCCTTTTTTCTTCAGATAATGGCCAAGCTGATTGCTTATTTCATCCAGTTCCCGATAAGTTAGTTGTTCATTCTCAAATAATATCGCTGGTAGGTCGGGCATATTTCCAGCTTGTTCTGAAAATAAATCAACGATCGTTTTCTCTTCCGGAAACGCGCCTGAGAGTACTGGAACCTGAACGTGTTTGCCTTGTGCAGCAGGGATATCCTTTATCCTGATTTCCGGGTTCTTTACAACAACGCGGAGAAGTGTTTCAAATTCTTCCATCATGGCCCGGATGGTAGCGGGCTTGAACAGCCGGGTATTATAAGACCATTCCAGTACAAGTGATTGCTCTGATCCGCTGGCATTCAAAGACAATTCAAAATTTTCGTAAGCACGCGGATTGTAGAATAACTGGTGTGTCATTCCTTCAAATGCCACGCCGTCATCCAGGCCAAGATCCATATTAAATACCACCGGAACCAGCGGAATGCGGGATGGGTCCCGGGGTATGTTGAGTTTCTTTAATAAGCTGCCAAAAGTAAATTCCTGATGATCGTAATCATCAAAAATCTTGGATTTCCGCTGTTTGATGTAATCAATAAAGGAAAGCTCCCCATGGGGATGACTTCTAAGTGGCAGCAAATGCACACAATGCCCGACAAGCGCACGAAGGCCACTGGCTGATTGTCCGGCTGCGGGAAGTCCCAGCACAATATCCTCCTGACCCGTCAGCCTGTAAAGAAAAATTTCAAAAGTTGACAGCAAGGTGGATACCAGGCTGCTACCCGATTTTGCACCGATTTTTTTTACAGCTGCAACCAGCTCAGCGTCCAATGCATAATCGTCTCGTTGACTTTTATATGTTCTCAAAGTCGGCCGCGGAAAATCAATCGGCATATTCATTTGCGGTACCTGATCCTTATACTGATCAATCCAGTATTGTTCTGTTTCTCCATAGGCTTTGCTTTGGTAGAAGATCCACTGGTCTTCTGCATACCGGCTGAAGGGGATGGCATCAGGAATTGAAACCGGTTCAGCCTTTGTGTGTGCAGAATAAAATTTGCTCAGGTCCTGCAGCATAATGCCGACGGACCAGCCATCGCAAATGATATGGTGCGCAGTGAGGGTGAAGTAATGAGCGTTTTCACTTAGTTTGAATAAAGCAAACCGGAACAGCGGGCCATTCAGAAGATCAAAGGCCGTGGAAGCGTCTTTTGCTTTAAAATCATAAATGAATTGTTCTTGCTGCGGACCATTGTTTGTTGTCAGATCGCAGTAGACCAGATTCGAAGGAACAGCCTTATAAATGCAGATCTGGCTGCCATCCGCACTGAATGCAGACCGAAGCGCTTCATGCCTTTGGATAAGATCCTGAATGGACCTTTCCATCGCGGATAGATCAAATGCACCATTCAGGAGCAGGGATACCGACTCATTGTAAGACCGGTTGGCATCGGCCCCGCCAATGGCACAGGAAACCCAAATCTCCAGCTGGGGTTCAACAGCTGGTGTAACACGGATGATTTCACGGTCTCCGAAGGGATCAAATTCCACTGGTTTGGCCAGATCAGTAATATGGTTCTTATCCAGATTCATCATTTTAATTCACTTGCATATATTTCCCAGGCCGTCCGGGATCATTGATAAACCATGCGGGATTTCCCTGCAGATCTCTTCCGAGCCTTGCTCCCGGAACGGGTGGTTCTTCCTGAATCCGGTGCTGACTATTATTTTCCTCTTTTCCCCGGGAAGGAAGAAATTCCGCCGCTATCATTTCCTCTGCACTTTCTTCAAATTTTTTAACAATCCGATTTATGTCTTCCGCGCTGTGGGCTTCAGTGAGAAAGCAGGGAAAGCCATCCCAGATATGGATGCCCTTTTCCCGCATTAGTGTAAACAGCAGCTCTGCATAGGGCATTTCTTCCTTGAATTTTATTTTCCATAGCGAACCGAACTGAGCAATAAATAATGGCAGGCGATGTTGTTCACAAATCAGGTTAATCGCATCGGTCATGCGTTTAGTCTTAGCCGTTAGTTCTTCCTGCAGGGCCGGTCCTTTGGCCTTCATATAATCAAGCGACGCCTTTGCGGCCGCCAGCGCCAGCGGGTGCCGCACAAAAGTGCCTGCAAAATACGTAACGCCAGCTTCAGGCGTGGAATTGTCCCCAAAATTCCAGGTTCCGCCGTCGAGCGCATTCATAAATTCCTTTTTACCTGCGATAACGCCAATGGGCAGCCCGCCGGCCATAACTTTTCCATAGGTGCCCAGATCGGCTAGTATGCCAAACATGCCCTGTGTACCCGCAGGATGCATACGGAATCCGGTGATCACTTCATCAAAAATCAGCACTGTTCCCGAGTCAGCAGTGATCTTTCTCAGATTCTTCAGGAATTCAACAGGTTGGAATTCCGGACGCCGGCTCTGAACAGGTTCCACCAACACGGCCGCCAGTTCATGGCTCCTTTGCCGGATGATGTTCAGGCTTTCTTCCGTTCCATAATCCAGGATCAACATATTCTGAACGGATTCCGGCATAATCCCCGGAGCTGCAGGAAATGATTTTAATTTTTTAGTACCCCGCACAATCACTTCATCCGTTATTCCATGATAAGAACCGGCAAAGGCCACGATGAGGGAACGTCCGGTAACGGTTCTGGCTATTCGCATCGCACCCAGCACAGCTTCGGATCCTGTATTGCAGAGGGCAGATCTTTCTAACCCGGTAAATTCACAAATCAGTTTGCATACCGGCCCTGCCAACTCGTGCTGTGGTCCGATCTCAAAACCCCGGTCTATCTGCGATTTAAGCGCATTCAGAATAAATTCCGGCTGGTACCCAAACAGGTTGGATCCAAATCCATTCAGCACGTCAATATATTCATTCCCGTCAATATCCCAGAGTCGGCTTCCTTTGGAACGGCTCACCACCAGGGGATAAACAATTTCTTTGGTCAGGGGCTTAAATCCTGAAACGACCCGCGGGTCCGCCATATAGTCGCGGTGAAGCTGCGTGTAATTTTTGCTTTTGAGTGTTTTATTATTATACCTCCGCGTAAAAGAATTCAGAAAAGCTTCCTGTTTTGCAGTAAGTTTTGTTACCTGTTTCTCAATACGCGCGGTAGCACCAAAAGGTTTTTTCAGTTCGGTCATTTCTTCTGCACTGATTTCTGGGGCGGACAATTCCTTCCTGCCCGAACCAGCCTGGATCCCATTGACCGCAGGAGCTGCGATAGCGTTTCCATTCAGCAGGGCTACCTGCTGCGCAAGCAACTGGATCTGTTGGGTGATGAGAGAAAGTGCACCGGAATTATTCGCATTGGTGCCCGCCGGCTGGGAAGCTGAATTGGCAGAAGCAGGCCTGGTTGCAAGCCCCGGATCAGCTGCAAATTGTCCGGGAGGCAATTTCTCATCGAGGTAAGAGGCAAGCAGGTCCAGCGTACCACAAGATTCATTGAGTTGCCGGAAACTTACAGGAACACCGAATTCCTTTTTCATTTGCAACGTGATTTGTGTCAGCAAAAGCGAATCCAGACCCATTTCAATAAAGCTCATATCAGGATTCACTGCACCCATTTCAATTCCGGAAGTGTTTTCCAATATTTCTTTAATTCTCTCAATCAGAATTGTCTTTCTCATCTTGGTAGGTTGATTGATCGGTATTTCTTTATTTGTATATTCAAAAGAAGATGCCTCCTGGCCAGGTATTGCATGCTCCTGTTCTGCATTACTGTTTAAGGGATCCACCCAGTGAACTGTCTTTGCAAATGCATATCCCGGCAGTTCGATCAGCTGGCGTTGTTGCCCGGAATAAAATCCGCGCCAGTCAATTTCCACGCCATGCATCCAGAGTTGTCCCGCTGCTTTCATTATGGAAGCATAATCCGATTGTCCTTCAAGAGATTCGAGGCTGCTGACTGCCACCGGAACTTTTGATTGATTATGCTGACGGATCAGGGTGCTGGCCACATTTCGCGGGCCGGCTTCCAGCATCAGGCTAAATCCTTCATCCAGCGCGCGAATCACCGCAGGCGAAAAACGCACAGTATTGCGCAGATGCCCGGCCCAGTAACGGGGATCGGTAGCTTCTTCATCACTCAACCAGTCTCCGGTTACTGTAGAAATAATGGGGATTGTTGGCGCTTTTAAATGTATCGTCTCTGCCACTTTCCTGAATGGTTCAACCACTTCATCCATCATGGCAGAATGAAAGGCATGACTCGTATGCAATAGTTTACTGCGAATATTTTTTTCTTCCAGGAATTTGGAAAATGACTGAATAGAATCCGTTGTTCCTGAAACAACGCACAGGCCCGGACTATTGATGGCAGCAAGTGAAAGCGTAGATGGCATGAGTGCGGTCACCTCCTCATGGCGGCCGCGTACGCCTAGCATACTGCCGCGTTCCAAAGAGCCCATCAGTTTGCCGCGCGTGGCAACCAGCCTGAGGCCATCGGCCAGACTGAATACTCCCGCCAGGTGAGCGGCCACAAATTCTCCAATGCTATGGCCGATGAAAGCCTTCGGATGGACTCCCCAGCTCATCCACAATCTGGCAGTAGCATATTCAATAGAAAACAGCGCAGGCTGGGTATAAAGCGTATTGTTGATCTTTTCTTCCGCCGCCTCGCCGCCCGCCACCGGATAAATCACGTCGCGAATATCTTCATTCAATATGGGCTTAAGGAGTTCGGCGCATTCGTCTACTGCATCCCTGAAAACTTTTTCAGATTGATAGAGCCCCAGACCCATTTGGACAGCCTGAGATCCCTGACCGGGAAATACAAAGACAGGACCGTTTGGGGCCTCCTCCAGCCTAAGCGCTTCGGAGGGCAGAGGTTTTTGCGCTCTCAATTGTCGCAGAAGCGACGCAGGGGAATCAGCTACAGCAAATCGGCGGCTCTTGAAGTCCGCCCTTGTCATCTGCAACGTAAATGAAAGATCCGCAAGATTTACTGCTGAGCTCTTCTCTATCCAGGCAGCCAGCTTTTGCGCATATGCATCCCTGGTAGCATCTGTTTTGGCCGACCAGCCAATCAGCTGAAACGGTTTGCCGGAATCTGAACCATGCACCGGATTCCTATATTCTTCCAGCACCACATGAACGTTCGTTCCACCGACACCAAAAGAACTTACACCGGCTCTGCGTACCGATTTAGTTTCCCATTTTCTGAATTTATCATTGACAAAGAAAGGGCTGTTCTCAAAATCTATTTCGGGGTTGGGTTTGCTGTAGTGAATGGAAGGCGGCAGTTGCTGATAATGCAGCGATAATACAGTTTTTATTAACCCGGCTGCGCCTGCTGCTGCAGTAAGGTGGCCCATGTTGCTTTTGACTGAGCCAAGGGCGCAAAAACCCAATTTTTCCTGTTTTCCAAATGCCAGATTCAGTCCCTCCATCTCGATCGGATCACCGAGCGGCGTAGCTGTTCCATGTGCTTCAATGTAACCCAGTGTGGACGCGTCCACAGTTCCATCTTCCAATGCCATGCGGATAGCGCCGGCCTGGCCCGAAGCGCTGGGTGCGGTAAAACTTCCTTTCCCGCCGCCGTCATTGTTGATACCGACTCCTTTTATCAGGGCCCAAATTTTATCCCCGTCGCGTTCGGCAGCCAGTTTTGGTTTTAATAACACAATGCCTGCACCATCGCTGAAAACGGTACCCTGTGCATCGGCGTCGAAAGGTCTTGTGTGGCCATCCCGGCTGAACATTGCACCTTCCTGGTAAATATGTCCGCTTTTAAGCGGTACCGTGATGGATGCAGCACCGGCGAGAGCAATATCACACTGGCCTTTACGGAGACTGTCCACTGCTTCTGCAATAGCCAGCAAAGAAGTTGAGCAGGCCGAGTGGATACTTACAGCGGGGCCTTTCAGATCCAGTGCAAAAGCAGTACGGGATGCTATATAGTCCTTTTCATTGTAGGTCATTACCTGGAACGCGCCCATTCTTTCTACCAGGTCGCGGCGGCTTAGAACATTATTCAGGTAATAGGAATTATTTCCTGAACCGGCAAAAACGCCAATGGATCCGTTATAATGCGAAGGCAGGTACCCGGCTTTTTCCAGCGTTTCCCAGGCAATTTCGAGGAAGATCCGTTGCTGCGGATCCATTAAATCAGCCAATTTTGGATTGATGCCGAAAAAAGCAGAATCAAAATTTTTTGTGTCTGAAATGATACCACGCGCCCGCACATAATCGGGATCATTGGCCAGAGATGGGGAAACCGAAGGGTCCAATTCTTCTTTGGTAAAAAAAGAAACGGTCTCCCGGCCTTCTTTCAAAACCTCCCAGAATTCATCAATAGTTTGTGCTCCGGGAAAACGGCCCGCCATGGCAATGACCGCGATATCGTAGTTTCCGGAGACCTGTCCCGCGGCGTCACCACGGGATTTATTTCTGACAGTCGAGCCGGATTTTTCCGATAGGCCATCAAGGAAAGCCGCGATGCTGCGAATTGTGGGGCCCTGGTAGATCCTGGTTACGGGCAACCGGAGCTGATGCTGCAGTTGTAAAACGGAAACGGTTTTTACTGCCAGCAGGGAATTGCCGCCCAGCTCAAAAAAATTATCGTCTGCTCCGATCCGGTCGTATGGCAATAGGCCAAGCCAGACCGAACTAATTATTTTTTCTGTTTTTGATGCAGGTGCTTTAAACAGCACCGGTAGATCTGGTCTTTTATTGTCTGGTTTTGGCAATGCACGTTTGTCAACCTTCCCGCTGGATGTTTTCGGCAGTTCATCAAGCCAAACGAAAGCCGATGGCATCATATAATCCGGGACCTGCCCATGCAGGGCCTCTCTCAAAGCCGCTGTATTTTTTTGGCCATCTGAGGAAACGAGGTATGCAACCAGTCGTAATTGTCCGGGTAAATCTTCTCTGGCTAGCACCACAACCTGGCGGATCCCCGAATTTGCACTAAGTAAAACCTCAATTTCGCCCGGTTCAACCCGGTAGCCGCGGATCTTGACCTGGTCATCCCTTCTTCCCAAAAATTCTATATTACCATCTTTCGTGTATTTGGCAAGATCGCCGGTTTTATAAATTCTAACAGGGCCTGCATGAGGATCCTGCCACAGAACAAATTTTTCAGCATTAAGCTCGGGACGATTGAGATATCCTTCAGCAACACAAACTCCGCCGATGCAAAGTTCGCCGATCTCTCCAGCAGGAATTTGCCTTCCTTTTTCATCTAAAATAATTATTGAGCAGTAATCAATGGGCTTTCCGATGGAAGGGAGCGGCGGCCATTCTTCGGGGTCTCCTTCCAGCCTAAGAGCCGAAACCACGTGGCACTCGGTAGGGCCATACTGATTAAATAAAACGCAATCCGGCAATGCCTTAAAAAAACGGATCAGCTGCCGGGTAATCTTGAGTTGCTCTCCGGCTGTAATCACCTCCTGCAAAGAATCCGGAAATAGATTTATGGCATCCGCAGCTTCTGTGAGATACTGCAGGGCAACAAAAGGAACAAATATGCGATGAATGGATTCATCTCTGATAAAACGAAGCAGCTGGGGAGGGTCCAGCCTGAGGTCATCATCAATAAGTACCAGGGTTCCACCAGTACTCAGCGTTGAAAATATTTCCTGAAAAGAAACATCAAAATTTAATGGTGCAAACTGAAGTGTATTTATTCCTGCTGCAGATTTCGAATTCTTTTGTTGCCAGATTAAGAGGTTAACAAGTGCTGCATGACCCATGCAAACTCCTTTTGGCTTGCCGGTTGACCCGGATGTGAACAGGATGTAGGCCAAACTGCCCCGGGTAAAAGCGGGCGGGCCGGAAAAGCGGACGCCAGGGGGGTTGGAGGGATCGATAGTATTAAGACCCTGGGATTTAAAGAGGGCTGCTTCTTCGGGAAGACAGATACATAAATCAATACCGGAATCCGCAATCATTTGTTTCAAACGATCTGCAGGATAATCGGGGTCTATTGGCATATAAGCCTTACCCGATTTCAAAATGGCAATCACAGCCACGATCATTTCTGTATTCCGTGTGGTACTTACACCGATGATGGCGGAGGCAGGCGAATATTTCAGGATTGATGCTGCAAGTGTGGTGGATTGCTGTTCAAGTTGCGCATAGGTAAGTATATTTTTCCCGTGACGCACTGCAACAGCATCGGGTGCCTTGTCAACATGGGGGTAAAAAAGTGTTTGTACAAATTCTTTTGCCCCACCCTCCATATTCCTGAACGAAGATTCAATCACACGCATGGCTCGGAGGTATAAGGTTATTTTTTAGAAAGTAACGAAAATCTAGCATTTCCTTCGGGTTATAGATTAAATATCACTCCCCGGCAACCCGGGCGTGGTGATCCTCTTAAAAGCAGGTGTTTTCTGGATATGGAATCATCATCAGCCTTCGGTAATCCTGCAGGATTGGCCGGCTAGCCACGCATAGGAATATGTGGCCACCGCCTTCAGCTTGCTGTCTTTTTTTCTGAATTCCCATACGTCTTTCAAAAAGTCCTTATAATTTTTGCGATTGAGCTGGTCAAACGCAACAGAAATCGTTGGCGTTAAGGAATAGGCGGTGTGCCAGGTGCCGAAGGGAATAAATAAAGTTTCTCCCGGCCCTACAGTAAAATGAATTGGTGTCGCTTCTTTATAAAGCGGAAATTTCTCATAATCGGGTTCAAAAATATTAAGTTCAGAGCGCCAGGGATCGTCGGCTTTCGGATAGAGCAAATGCTCCTGGCCTCGTGGAAATACGGTAAATCTTTTCTCCCCGTAAAGCTGGGTTATCCAGGCATTGAGATGGTAATAATCGAGATGCAGATAAGGAAACTTACCCCCGGGTCCTCCAATAAAAACCTCGGTGGCGCTTCCCCAATGTCCGCGGCTAAACCATTTTGTTCTCAACCAGTTTGGCTTTGCATAATTCAAATCCAGCGGCTCAAGCAGGGGAAGCAGTTCGGGAAGTGTTTCGGGAATATCGAAAATACAAGGATAAGGAGCGGGTTTGGATTCGGAACTGGATTCAACCATGTCCATGATCTCACGCATAGTATAGGTTGTTCCTTTCACATCTGTGCTACGATTACCAAAATTTTCACGAAACCAATCCGGACTAAAAAGGTCTTTTGCTTTCCAGACCCTTGATGCATTTTCAAATACCACGGGAATACCTTTCAGATAAAATTCATTCATGAATTCTTCCTGGGAGATATCCCCCACTCTTTTAACTTCCATGGAAAAGGGGTTTTAAAATCAAAACAAACAGAGCCAAATTAAACATATTTTTCAGATAATCATAGAATTAGAAACCATTAGTCAGTGGAATTTCCAATGAACCTGTTTGCTCCGGATTTCTGAGTGTTCCCGGATTTTCCCAACCCTCTCTTTAACCTGGTGTCAATAGATTTATAATTAACATATTACACATAAAATTTATGTATAATATGATAGTGGAAAACTACCCTTTCCGACCGCCTGGATACAGTCATAAATACTAAATTTTAAAGCATAAAATTTCGGAAAAAAGGGCGCTTTGCCGTAGTCCGCATGCTAATTGACAAATTCGAACACTAGGATACGAGATCCTGTTGAAAAGCCGGCTTCCTTCTCTGAAGGGAAGCCTGTTCATAGGCAAAAGCCATAGAGATCAGGGCCGGCTCCGTATATGCATCACCGTAAAAAGAGATTCCAACAGGCAATCCATGCACCTGTCCCATCGGGACCGTTATATGAGGGAAGCCGGTAATGGCTGCCGGGGTTGATAATGAAGGTCCGTTATCATAGTCACCATTCACAAGGTCGATGCAGCAGGCGGCCCCATTGGTAATACCCGTGAGTGCATCCAGCTTATTTTTTGTTATGAGGTCCCTGATGGTCTGACGGAATCCGGTAGTCTTTGCAAGAGCATCCAGGTATTCTTTGCTATCCAGATTGCCTTTACCATTACTTTCAATCAGCGTATCCTGATTGAAATAAGGCATGGTCACTGATTCATTGGCAAGGTTAAAAATGATCACCTCCTTCAGGGATTTAACATGGGCCTGGGATGAAGCCAGGTAACGATCCAGTCCGTCTTTAAATTCATACAACAATACCTGGAATTCCGCATTTCCCAAAGTTTTGAGAGGCCCCAGAACGTCCACTTCAATCACCGTTGCACCATGGGATTCCAATACTTTTATGGCGTCCCGAAGGAGCGCTACAAGAAATGGACTGCCTTCCAGATGGGATTTCTCCACTCCTAAACGCTTCCCTCTTAACCCGTCGGAGTTTAGAAAAGAAGTATAATCCTTTAATCCTTTCCCATTATTATTAAGGGTCGCGTGATCCGAAGGATCTTCTCCCGTACCGCCGCCGAGTAATATGGCAGCATCTGTTACGGTTCGGGCCATGGGGCCGGCCGTATCCTGTGTTGCGGAAATTGGAATGATCCCGGTACGGCTCCATAAGCCTACAGTAGGTTTTATGCCGACCAAGCCATTAACTGATGCGGGCGAAACGATCGAGCCGTCTGTTTCGGTTCCCACACTAACCGTACAAAGATTTGCTGCGGCGGCGGAGCCGGAACCGGCGCTGGATCCTGAAGGATTTCTGTCCAGGATATATGGGCATTTCGTTTGTCCGCCCCGGCTGCTCCATGCGCTGGTGGAATGGGAGCAACGGAAATTCGCCCATTCGCTGAGGTTCGTTTTTCCCAGTAAAACCACGCCGGCCTCCCGCAGCTGATGTATAATAAATGCATCTTCTTTTGCTTTGTTTCCCAGCAGTGCCACAGAACCTGCCGTGGTCATTTGCTGATCCCCGGTATTGATATTGTCTTTTACCAGGATAGGAATTCCGTGGAGCGCACTTCTTATCTTTCCCTGTTTTCTTTCATTGTCCATCCGCTCAGCCATTGTGATGGCATCAGGATTAATTTCAATCACGGCATTGAGTTTTGGTCCCTGCTTATCAATTTGCTTTATGCGATCGAGGTAGGCTTTCGTTATCGATACAGATGTTGTTTCATTTTGTTGCATTTTCTTCTGCAAATCGCCTATCGAAATTTCTTCAAGGCTAAACGCCGGATCTCCTGCGGATACTTTGCGATCCTCCGGTTTTAATTCGGACGCCCGGAGAGATCCGAGGCCGGCAGTAGTAAAACCGATACCAGTCAGGGAGCCCGTTTTCAAAAATTTTCTTCTGTTCATAAACGTTGTTTGAATAAAATTAAGGTAATGGAAGTAGATCTTGAATTTGAACATGCTGCATTGTTTCTGAAAAATTTGATTCTCTTATGAAGACAGGCTGTCGCAGATTCTTTGACCGGTTCACTAATGAGCAGAATATAACTCTTTATGCAGCAGAGTTGTAGCGGAAAAATTTTTAAATTTCAACCAAAAAAATTACTTTTAGCCGTTGTGGATTCCTCTAAGTATCTACAATGTTGAAACTTCTACTAAAAATAAGAATCCAATGCTTTTGATGGAAGCCGAAGAGTATATAGCTAAACCGAGCAAGTATGTCCAAACCCTCCATTGATAGCAGAACGCTTACTGCCGTAGACAAACGGTCGAACCTTACCCGCAAAGAGCTGATTGAAGAATATGTTAAGCCGGCGATACCGGTCGTGCTTACGGATGCAGTGAGTAAATGGAGTGCCATTGGAAAATTCACACCAGCTTTTTTTAAAGAAAAATACGGTCATCTCACCAGGGAAGTCAAGGGAGTTACTTACAATATGGCTGATTTTGTTGACCGGATGCTGAGCGCGTCCACGGAAAATCCTGCTCCATATCCATTCAGTTTCAATGTAGAAAAGAGTTTTCCTGAATTGCTGAAAGAAATACGCCCGGATATCGCATTTGGAAAAGTTGACCGTATTAACCACCCGCTGGTTCCGCGATCAATGATATACGGAACTGAAATCTATGAACTTTTTTTAGGCGGGCGTGGTTCTGCTTTTCCCTTTCTGCATTTTGATGCACTATACATGAATACGCAGATCACGCAGGTATATGGATCAAAGGAGTTTTTCCTTTATGGCCCGGACCAGAATAAATTTATGTATCCGAAAAAGGATAACCCTAAATTTTCATCTGTGGATGTTTGGAATCCCGACTATACCCAATTCCCTTTATTCCGCGAAGCCAGGTCTGTTGTTGTTACAGTGAATGAAGGGGAAACCTTATTTTTTCCATGCGGATGGTGGCATACTACTAAAATTCACGAGCCCTGTATAACACTCGGCCGCGCCCAACTCAATGGAACAAACTGGAACCGGTTTATGAAAGACGAATACAAAGTCTGGAAGAATCACCGTCCGGTTGCAGCACCGCTTATTTATCTTTATGGAAGATTGTTGCATCCGTTTTTGAGTTTTCAGGAATTCCTGAGTTAGAGTTGATGGATGATAGAGTTCGTATGCGAATTCACAAATAAAGTCCATCAACCATCAACCATCAACTATCAACCTATCTCCATCCTCCCCCTAAAGCCCGGTACAATTCAATCTTCGCGTCCAGTTTCTGCCGCCGGATGGAAGCCAGATTCAGCTGCGCCTGCAATGCGTTCTGTTGTGCAGTAACCACTTCCAGGTAATTGGCCATGTCTGACTGAAACAAATATTGCGCATTGGATACAGCAGCTTTCAGCGTATCTGTCTGGGCCGTTGCCAGCGTTTCCTGTTCTCTAAGCTTATCGATCTGCACCAGCGCATTGTTCACTTCTGAAACGGCAATGAGCACGGATTGCCTGAATTGAATTACCGCTTCTTCCCTTTGCAGCTTTGCCGTTTCATATTGGGTTTTTAATGCCCTTCTTCTGAACAGGGGCTGAATGATCGTTCCCGTGGCAATTCCGAATAATGAATTCGGAATATTAAACCAGTTGCTGGCCTTAAAAGATTCCAGTCCTGCACCCGCCGTAAGGTTAATTGCGGGATACATATTAGCCTGCGCGATACCAACCTGAGCATTTGCAGAGACCAACGCCATTTCGTTTGAACGAACATCGGGTCTGCGGCTCAGTAAGGCAACAGGGAGGCCGGCAGACAATGTGTCCTGGAAATGCAAATCATTTAATGAATCCCCGTGCATCACCGGACCAGGCAGACTTCCCGTCAAAACCTGCAGGGCATTTTCCTGAATCGAAATGCTTTGTTCCAATTGCGGAATGAGCAGAGATGTGGATTGTTTCTGCGATTCCGCCTGTTGCACGGCGAGGTAAGTGACTTCACCTGCATCGTAAAGCAGTCGGGTCATCTGCACAAAGTGATCATTCAGATCAAGGTTTTCTTTGGTCACCCTGAGCTGCTGATCAAGCATAAGGAGGTTAAAGAATCCCTGCGCAATGTCTGAAACCAGCTGTGTCTGCACGGCTTTTGCCGCTTCATAGGATTGAAGATACAAAGCCAGAGCGGATTCCTTCTGACGGCTGATCTTGCCCCAGATATCTATTTCCCAACTCATATTGAGCTGACTGAGATAATCTTCTATATAATTCTTCCCCAGGAAACTATTCGTGCTGATTCCATTCAGGCTATTCTCAGACAGCCGGTCTATCTGCCCGCTTAACTGCAGATCAACCTGAGGATACCACAGGAATTTCGACTGCTTTACCTGTTCATATGCAATACCGATCCTTCGCATGGCGAGTTGCAAATCGTAATTCCTGTTTATGCCGCTATCTATCAGCTGCTGAAGTTCCGGATCTGTTATAAAATCTTTCCAGCTCAGGTCGGCAATACTGTTCGTATCGGAATAACTCTTTTGGTCACCGAAACTCCCGGGGAGAGCGAGAGAAGGGCGGTGGTAATTCTTTCCCGTAATGCAGGAAACACTAAACAGCATCAGGCCGAGATAAAATAGGTATCTGAAAAAATCAGTCATATTCATCCACTCTCTTTTGGTTTTTAAGGACCGCATGGTTCATTCTGATTTAAGCTCATATTTCGTTCTGAGTGGTTTTGGTTTTCCGACCACTTTTTCCTGCAGGAACTGGAAGATCACAAAGAGCACCGGAATAATAAATACGCCGAGGATCACTCCGGTAAGCATCCCTCCTACTGCGCCCGCGCCGATAGATCGATTGCCGAGGGCAGATCCGCCGGTAGCCCAGGTTAATGGGAGCAGGCCGACAACAAACGCAAATGAAGTCATCAGGATAGGACGCAAGCGAAGCTTAGCCGCTTCGAGTGCCGCAGTCGTTAAGTCCATGCCGGAACGTCTGCGCTGGACGGCATATTCAACGATCAGGATCGCGTTCTTCGCGAGCAGGCCAATAAGCATGATGAGGCCAACCTGCACATAAATATTATTTTCTATCCCCACCAGATTAATAAAAAGAAATACCCCCAGTATACCCGTTGGGATGGAGAGCAGCACGGCAAACGGCAGGATGTAACTTTCATATTGGGCAGAAAGGAGAAAGTAAACAAACACAACGCTTAAAATAAAAATCAGGCTGGTTTGACTGGTCGCGCCTTTTTCTTCCCTGGTCATTCCCGACCATTCAAAAGAAAACCCCCGGGGCAAATGCTGATCTCCCGTTTCCTGGATAGCGTTGATCGCATCGCCGGAACTGAATCCCGGCCTTACGGTACCGGTAATTGTAACCGAATTGAACAGGTTCGTGCGGTTTACAGTTTCCGGGCCATAGACCCTTTGTAACTGAACAAGCGTTGTCATCGGTACCATCTGGCCCAGATCATTCTTCACATAAATGCCGTCGAGGGAAGCAGGGCCGTACCGATAGGGTACATCAGCCTGAACTATGACCCGGTAATATTTGCCAAAACGATTGAAATCGGAGGCAAAACTACTTCCAAAATATACCTGGAGTGTCCCGAGTATGTCACTAACGGACACGCCCAGCTGCTTTGCTTTGGCATTGTCCACGTTGAGCATATACTGCGGGTTCAATGTATTGAAAGTAGTCAACGCATAGGCAATTTCTTTTCGTTTAAAAAGCTCGGCGATAAAGTCATTTGCAACGGAACCCAGTTTTTCCAACGATCCGCCCGTGCGATCCTCTAATATGAATTCAAATCCGCTGGTATTTCCGAATCCCTGTACGGTAGGAACCGTAAATACAAACACACTCGCTTCTTTGATAACTGATAATTTCCGGTTGATGGCCGACATCACGTCGGCAATATGTTTTATGGGTCCTCTTTTTTCGGGTGGTTTAAGTTTAATGAATCCCGTGGCATAAGCGGAGCTGGTTGAATTGGCCACAATACTCAACCCGGTAACAATTCCTCTCCTGTCAACCGCTTCAATCTGGCTGAGCAGGCTGTCTACTTTTTTCGAAACGGCCGCGGTCCGGTCTAGCGAGGCTCCGGGGGAAGGCTTATGGACAGGATTACAAAGCTCTGATCCTCCGTAGGAATAAAACCGGATGGCGTCGTATTCATCAACCAAATCATGGCCAGCACCACAGTCACCAAACCCAGGACTGCTATCCATTTGCGGCGGATAAGAAAATGCACGGCATGCGAATACCGAACTGTGGTGGATTTAAAACCGGCATTGAAAGCATCACCGAACCTTCCTGCAAATCCTTTTTTTCTGCCCATCCGCATGAGAATTATTCTTTAAGAAGAGTGCACAGAGGGCCGGGCTGAGCGTAAGTGCATTGAGGGCAGAGATGAGAATCGCAATGGCGAGTGTAAAAGCAAACTGCCGGTAAAACACACCTGCCGGGCCCTGCATGAATCCGACCGGAACAAATACGGCGGCCATGACCAGGGTGATCGAAATGATTACCCCCGAGATCTCATTCATGGAACTGATCGTAGCCTCTTTGGCAGCCATGCCCGTCCTTTCCATTTTCGAGTGTACGGCTTCCACAACAACAATAGCATCATCCACCACAATACCGATAGCGAGCACAAGGGCAAAAAGGGTCAGGAGATTTATTGTGAATCCGAATAATTTCATGAAAAAGAAAGTGCCCACGATGGCAACAGGCACAGCAATGGCAGGAATAAGCGTTGATCTGAAATCCTGAAGAAAAAGAAATACAACAATGAACACCAGTATGAAAGCTTCGACGAGGGTTTCTTCAACCTGGGTGATGGAAGCGTCCAGGAAATCCTTTGCACTGAACATCGTAAAATAGTGAACTCCGGTAGGGAAATTCGTAGCTGCTTTTTTCAGCACCTGATCAACTGCAATGAGGATATCATTGGCATTGGAGCCCGCTGTTTGAAAGATGGCCAGTCCGGTCCCGGGCTTTCCCTGTACCAGGGAGTTTGAGCTGTAGGAGAAAGCGCCAAACTCCACGCGCGCCACATCCTTGAGCCTGATGATTGATCCGTCTGCCCCCGCTTTGATGATGATATTTTCGTAATCCGTTTGCTGGGAAAGTTTTCCCCTGTACTTAAGAATGTATTCAAAAGAGGCTGTGCTGGATTCGCCAAATCTTCCCGGAGCTGCTTCCAGATTCTGGTCGTGGATCGCATTCAAAACATCCTGAACCCCGAGATTATTCGCATTCAGCCGGTCAGGCTGCAACCAGATCCGCATGGAATAATCTTTCGCACCGAAAACGGAAGCCTGGCCTACACCGGGAACGCGCTGGATCTCCGGAATGATATTGATCTTGGTGTAATTCTGCAGGAATTTTTCGTCGTAAGCGCTGTCTGTGCTATACAACAACGGCACCATGATCATACTGTTTTGCTGCTTCTGGGTAGAGATACCCGCCTGCACTACTTCCTGCGGTACCTGGCTAACGGCCTTGGATACCCGATTCTGCACATTCACAGCAGCGAGGTCAGGATTGGTGCCCAGCTTAAAATAAACATTGAGGGACATGGTTCCGTCATTCCCCGAGGTAGAAGTCATGTAGGTCATATTTTCGACCCCGTTAATGGCTTCCTCAATAGGCGTTGCTACTGCGCGGGCAACGACTTCCGCATTCGCACCGGGATAGGTTGCCGACACATTTACTGTCGGCGGTGCGATGTCAGGGAACTGGGTGATCGACAGAGAAAACATCGAAATCAATCCCAGCAGGGTAAGTATGATGGAAATTACTGTTGATAATACCGGTCTTTCAATAAATCTTCTGAACATCTGAAAAAAATTATCGGTAATGAATCAGACCTGCAGCCTACAGGGGTCTCACTTTAAGTAAGCTATCCAGTGACATGGGCTGGGGTTGAATTACAGCGCCATCCCGGAGCCTGTCCACGCCGGAATACACGATTCGGTCGCCCGGTTTTACGCCTCTGTCAATCAGGTAATAGTTACCCGATCTGCCACCAATATTTATAGGCACACTTCTGACCTTGTTACTGTCGCCAACCAGGAAAACGAATACCTTATCCTGTAATTCGAAAGTTGACTCCTGTGGTATCACGATGCCGGATGGCGTAACCGTTGGAATCCGGACACGTCCTGTGTTTCCTGACCGCAGGTTGCCATTTGCATTCGGGAAGCTGGCCCGGAAAGGAATGGCTCCGGTGCCGCTGATGAACTGGCCCGAAACGGCCTCTACTTTTCCTTTTTCCGGATATATGGAATTGTCTGCCAGGATCAACTCCACCGGCGGCACGTGTTTTAATTTTTCAGCGATCGTATTGCCGGGATACTGCTGCCTGAACCGCATGAAGTCAGTTTCGCTGAAAGAAAAATAGGCCCGCACGTCTTTTATTTCAGACAGAATCGTGAGCGGATCTGCGGTGGTAAGACCAACAAGGCTGCCCGTTTTAAAATGAATTCTGCCTACATAGCCCTCCATCGGCGCCCTGATCAGGCTGTAACCGATATTGATCTCGGCATTCCCCACCTGCGCCTGTGCCTGGGCCACACTGGCTGCAGACGCATCATATACGGCCTGTGCAGATTTCAATTGCACGGGCGAAACCACATTGTGCTGAACCAACGGAGTTAACTTATCGACATTGATCTCCGCGCTGGCGAGATTGGCTTTTGCGGCTGCGAGTGTGGCTTTAGCATTATTGAGCATCTCCCTGTAAGGATGGTCGTTGATCTTGAACAGTGGCTGGCCCTTTTTTACCTGTGCTCCTTCATCAATGAATATTTTATCAATATAACCATTCACCTGGGGGCGTATCTCAACGTCTTTTATCCCTTCGAGCGTTGCACTATATTCCTGATAGCTCGTGAATGGCTCATTGGTTAAGGTAATCACCGGAAGTGCAGCTATGGGAGCCGGTGAATAGCCGGCATTTCCTTCGGAAGAGTGGCAGGATTCCAAAACCATGAATCCGAATAGGATCCTGGCGCCTGCTAACAGGTATTTTCGCATAATCGTATTTTGGCGGGAGCTCAGCACTCCCGGATAAACAGCTTTAATTTGATTCAGTCTATGGATTTATTTTATTCCATTACAATGGTTTGTATGGAATGTGCCAGGCTCGTAATAGCCGCCGCCTTTCCTTTTATCCATAAATGGTAATTGATTTTTTCCCCGCTCTGATTCATTACAACCGTGATAAGGGACCCATCCGGATTTCGGAAGGCCGTTGTAAGCAATTGCCCGCGACTCGAAGAACTAATGATCCTTTTGGCACCGGGCCTTATGAACCTGGAGAAATGGCCGATATAATAAAAGGAGTTCAGGTAAGTGATTTCGCCTGTTTGCGTGTTTGCATGAACGGGAGCAAAACAGAAATTTCCTACATGATTGGGACCGCCTTTTTCATCCAGCAGGATATTCCAGTCCACCCAGCCTACTGTTCCGTTATTGAAATCCTCGATCATATTCCTTCCATATTCCTCGCCCCATTTCCAATCGGATATCATAGCGGGGTTGAATCTTTCCGGGCAGCCTTCGGTAAAAATGAGATTGGTATTGGGATATGCCTCGGCAACGCGTCTTACATTATCAAATATTTTTCCTCCGCCGGTCCAGCTTTCATACCAATGAAAACCCACACCCCAAACGTATTTGGCAGCTTCCGGATCATCGAGAACCGTGCTGGCCCGCTGATACATCAGGTCGCGGTTGTGATCCCAGGCAATGATCTTTTTATCTCCCAGGCCTGCCCGTTGGAGTGTGGGGCCCAAAAAATTCTTTATGAAATCCCTTTCTTCCTCGCCAGTATAGATACAGGATTCCCAGGTCTGCGTGGCCATGGGTTCGTTTTGTGTGGACAATCCCCAGATGGGTATGCCTGACTTTTCATATGCCTTGATAAAAGCAACGTATAAATTGGCCCAGCTCTGATCGAACGCAGGCAGCAGTTTACCGCCATGAAGCATATCATGATTATTTTTCATCCAGGCCGGAGGACTCCAGGGCGTGGCAAAAACGGTAAGCTTTCCACCTGCTGCTGCCATGGCCTGCCTGATAAATGGAATCCGGTATTTTTCATCGTGTGCTACAGAAAAGGATTTTAGTTCCGGGTCATTATCCTTCACATAGCTGTAGGAATCACTCGAAAAGTCACAGCTCTGAATATTCGTGCGCGCAAGGGTATAGCCGATCCCCAGCTTCGGATCAAAATAATTTCTCAGTATTTCGGCCTGCTTTGCTTTTGGAAGTTTGGCATAGGTTTCGGCAGATGCGTCTGTTAATGCACCCCCAATGCCCATAAAGGTTTGAAAGGATTTATCCGGATCTACGAAAATACAGGGTTGGGTTTCCAGTGGTTGCCCGAAATCGGTTAATTCCACCGAATCCGTCGGTGTTAGTCTCAGATTTGTATTTTCCGCAGTGGAATAAACCATAATTTTTGCTGCCAGGGCAGAAGGGCCGACCTGTTGATTATGTCTGGCTTCCACGTGGCGGGACGGCGCTGAAAAAGCCGGTAAGACGATCAGGCTGCTGAGAAAAAGAATTTTATTCATAAGCGAAATTTTCGAGGGACAAAGGTAAAAGGTTTCCTCCGGTCACGGTCATTGTTTAAGAAAGGCGATAACCTGGTCAGCAAAAGGTTTTGTACCACTGGTTTCATTATGGTTTCCGGGCACCGTTACGTAAATGGAATGGGGGATCATAGCCTGAAGAGCAGGGGTTGAACCGTTGGTACTGTCCACATTGCCACGAATCAATAAAACTTGCTGCTTTATTTTTCCCAATTCCTCCGGCGAAGTAAAGGGCTGCCGCTTTTGCATGTAAGCCAGCGAAACTGAATCCAGGTTTTGTTTTCTTACATAGTTTTTCATCCCTTCAAATTCAGGCGCCGGAGAATGAATGAGGGATTCATACAAAGCCTTTGGTAATTTCCAGGAAGTATCTGTAAACGCCGCACCCATGCCACCGATTACAGCTTTACGCACACGCGGATCGTTCCGCAATACCCGCGCCGCAATGATGGATCCTCTCGAATAGCCAACGAGATCATAACTTTTGATTTTCAGAAAATCCATCAGGCCGGTGATATCCCTGCACTCTGCATCGTTTGCAAATGCATCTTCCCGGTGAGGATGATCCGATTTACCGTTCCCCCTTAAATCAATCAGGATAACTTCGTAGCCCTTTTCCAATAACTGTTTATATAAATCACTTCGTTTCCATCCGCTGCTGTTGCCCATGAATCCGTGAAGCAGCAAAACGGGATCTCCGGATCCGCACTTTTCGAAATAAATTTTTGTATTGTCGAATGAGGTATAATAACCAGAGTCCACCATCGACGACGTTGCATTGTTCCCCTGCTGAGCAAACAATTTTCCGGAGAATAAAAATACCAGCGAGCAAGTATAAAGTAAAAAGCGGAATGCGGAATGCTTAAACGGAAACCGGAAACGCTGATTAATAAACGCCATACACTGAATGCGAAACGATATTTGCTTAATGTGAAACAGTAAGCGCCTAACACCAAAAGCGCCAGGCAAAATGATTGGCGAATTGAGCATTGAATGCTGAAAATCGAAACCAGATTCAGTATTTGACATCCTTTCTTTTAATTGAGATTTATTTTTTCTGTCAACCAATATCTACCTTACGAAGTTAATTCTTCCATCAACCATCAACCATCAACCATCAACCATCAACCATCAACCATCACCCTCCCCACGCCTTCCGCAAAAACCGCAACCAGTTTCCATGCAATACTTTTTCTATATCGTCAGCAGTATAACCCCTGGCTTTTAAAAGACCAGGAAGTTTTTGCAGATCAGAGATGGTATCCATATCATAAGGCGATTGTTCCGTGCCAAACATTCCGTCGAGATCACTGCCAATAGCGATGTGGTTGCTGTTACCAGCAATCTGGCATATATGATCATAATGATCGATCAGCCGGTTCAGATCAGTACCGGTGGCCTTTGGCAGTGAGACCCCTCTCAGCCAGCCATCCGTAAGCATCCAGGCATCCAGGACACCTCCGATAACAGCCCCTTTGCTGATCAGGATTTTTATCTGCTCATCAGTGAGTTGTCTCTGATTTTTTACCAGGGCCCTGCAATTGTGATGGCTTGCCCAGATATTACCCTGAAAAAGATCCATGGCTTCCAGAAATCCTTTATCTGTGAGATGTGTTATGTCCAGGATGATATGGAGAGACTGCATTTCCTTCAGTAACAGTTTGCCTTCGGCACTGAATCCGTCTTCCGTACCTGTGCCACCCGCATAACGTCCTTCCCCGTAATGGGCCGGACCCAGGGCGCGCAGACCATAACCATAAGCTTTTTCCAGGTAAGAAAGGTTTACGAGCGAGTCGGCGCCCTCGAGACTGAGTATAAATCCGACGGGTTTTTTATTGTCAGGCTGCGATGCGTCCGCCCACATCTTTATATGGGCATCCAGGGTTTGCAGATCCTTCACGTGCTGCATTTCGCCTTCTTCGGTCATAGCCTTGTACCATGCAAGCTGGGCCTGCGTTTGAGCCCAGGCCTGCTCCGGAGAATGCCACCCTGGCAGGGGGCTTCCTTTTCTTACGTACCGGGCGATCTGCGTCGCAACCACTAATCCTATCTTTCCTTCTCTCAGTGCGGGTAATGAAACCATGTTTCTTCCCCGGTCTGGTTTGTCGCTGAGACCTGCTTCCCGTTCACGAAGATTCCGGACAGGTTGTTTCAGGTCCCTGTTCCATTCCATCACGTTCATAGCGAGGTCAAGATGAGCGTCTACGATTAACATAACTGCAAATTAAAGGGTTATTAACAATCCGGGCTGTATTCAAAAAAAACAGCTTTAAGGTTTTTCACGAAATGCCTTAATTTGATCCTTCTTTTCTCATCCCGAAAACGCACTGCATGTCCTTTATCATTTTGTTTTCAGGTATTGTCATACTCGTTTTACTGATTACCTGGTTCAAAATAAATACATTTATTTCTTTTCTGCTGGTTTCCATGGGAATTGGTTTCGCCAATGGAATGTCTGTAGCAACAGTAACGGATTCCGTACAGAAAGGCATGGGGGATTTGCTGGGATCCCTGGTCGTGATCCTCGTCGTAGGCGCCATGCTTGGAAAACTCATTGCAGATAGCGGTGCAGCGCAGCGCATCGTTACAACCCTCATGAACAGCTTCGGAAGAAAATACATCGTATGGGCATTGGTGATCACGGCTTTCATTGTAGGGATTCCATTGTTTTACGGAATCGGATTCGTACTGATGGTGCCGCTTGTCATTACGCTATCTTATAAATTTAATATCCCGGCTGTTTATATCGGACTGCCCATGCTGGCATCCCTGTCCGTAACGCATGGTTATCTCCCTCCACACCCGTCGCCAACAGCCCTGATCAAACAGTATCACGCAGACCTGGGCCTTACATTACTTTATGGATTTATTGCAGCAATTCCAACGGTGATCATAGCGGGTCCTCTTTTTTCCCTGACACTAAAAAAATATACCCAAAAACCCCTGGCTACTTTTGCCGGAAAAACCATGACTGACGAGGAGTTGCCGGGCCTTGCCGACAGCCTGATCACCGCCTTGCTGCCGGTAGTGCTCATTGCCGCAGGAACACTTGCCAGTCTTTCCGGATCCCCCGGAAACTGGTTAGTGAAGACCCTTATGGTGCTGGGAGATCCAAGCGTGGCCTTGCTGGTTACCCTGGCTTACGCACTATATGCACTGGTATTGAAAAAAGGAAAAAAATTAGAACCCTGCATGAATTCCCTGGCGGATGCAGTAAAAGATATTGCCCTGATCCTGCTGATCATCGGGGGAGCGGGAGCACTGAAACAAATATTAATGGATAGCGGCACCAGTGACCAGATCGCGGCTTCCATGAAAAGTTTTAGCACGCATCCCATCCTCGCTGCATGGGGCATAGCGGCTTTGATCCGGGTATGCCTGGGATCGGCCACAGTAGCAGGACTTACCACAGCAGGCATTGTTGCACCCATGATTGCGGGCAGCGCCGTAAGCCCGAGCCTGATTGTGCTGGCAACAGGCGCAGGCAGTTTAATGTTTTCCCACGTGAATGATTCCGGATTCTGGATGTTCAAGGAATATTTCAATCTGAGTATAAAGGATACCATAAAAACCTGGAGCGCCATGGAAACCATTGTTTCAATTGTCGGCCTGCTCATGGTTTTGCTCATCAATTTTTTTATCAGCCATTAAATATATTTATATGTTGCCCGAAGAAAATTTCAAGCGCCTGGATCTGGATTTGCCGCCCCCACCTGCACCTATGGGTGTTTATATTCCACTGCTGATCGATGGCAAACATTGTTATGTTTCAGGCCATGGTCCGGTTCTCCCAAACAAGCAGCTGATCATCGGTAAGATCGGTGCGGGAATGAATATGGAAGAGGGGAAAAAGGCGGCAAGGCAGGCCGGACTAACCATTCTCTCCACCCTGCGATCCCATCTGGGAAGCCTGGACAGAGTAAAACGGGTGATCAAGGTACTGGGTATGGTAAATGCCGATCCTTCTTTCGAAAAACATCCATTCATTATTAATGGATGCAGTGAACTGTTTGCCGAGATATGGGGAAAGGAAAATGGAATTGGTGTGAGAAGCGCCGTGGGCATGGGTTCGCTGCCGGACAATATTCCAGTTGAAATCGAAGCATTATTTGAATTAGTTTAATTTTCAATTATGGAAAACCAGCCATGGTTTGTGATCAATGAGTCAGATAAGATCGATTCTCCAGCTCTTTGTATTTATAAAGAAAGGGTCAGGGAGAATATCCGCCGTCTGCTCGAAACCGTTCATGCGGATAGAGTACGTCCGCATGTAAAAACCAATAAAATGGCTGCTGTGGTCCGCATGATGATGGATGAAGGAATCAGTAAATTCAAATGTGCAACCATCGCAGAAGCAGAAATGCTGGGGCTGGCGCGGGCAAAGGATGTATTGCTGGCGTATCCGCCGGCCGGACCGAAGATCAGGCGCTTTTTCATGCTGGCAAAGAAATATCATGCAACCCGTTTTTCCTGTTTAGTTGATTCTTCAGAAGGAGCCAAGGCGATTTCAGAATACTTTCTTCCGGCAAAGCGAAGTGCGGATGTTTTCATTGATTTGAATGTCGGCATGAACAGGACAGGCATCTTACCGGAATCTGCGATCGAATTCTATGAGAGAATCCGGAACTTAAAAGGAATACGCGTTGTGGGGTTGCATGCATACGACGGACATATTCACGATCTGGAACTGCATACCAGGCAGGTCCGTTGTCTTGAGGCTTTTGCGGAAGTCGGGCCCTTGAAGAAAACGCTTGAGGTCCTTGCAGGGCACCCCATCACGCTTGTTGCTGGTGGATCGCCAACCTGGCTCATCCATGCCAGGCAAGGCGACAGGGAATGCAGTCCGGGCACTTTCGTATTCTGGGATAAAGGCTATTCGGAAAATTTGCCTGAGCAGCCTTTTGATTTTGCCGCCCTGCTTCTATGCCGCGTCATTTCTGTGCCTGCACCCAATATTATTTGTGTGGACCTGGGTTATAAAGCGGTTGCCTCCGAAAATCCACAGCCCCGCGTTTTCTTTTTAAATGCAATGGATGCCATTCCCCTTGCACACAGCGAGGAACACCTGACTTTAACGGTAGCTGATATGGCAGCTTACCCGATTGGCCGCGTATTGTATGGCGTTCCAAGGCATATTTGTCCTTCCGTGTCTCTTTACGACAAGGCGGTGATCATACAAAACAACCGGATAATAGATGAATGGAAAGTAACTGCAAGGAAAAGGGAGATCAGTG
This sequence comes from uncultured Chitinophagaceae bacterium, assembly GCA_963705005.1. GTDB lineage: Bacteria > Bacteroidota > Bacteroidia > Chitinophagales > Chitinophagaceae > Puia. Next base: position 93,523 of record CAVPIO010000004.1, on the reverse strand, counting down.
TCTAGAAATGATAAACCATGCCCAGGCCTCCGGGGGCGGAATTTAATTCCAACCTCCTTACTTTATCGTTTAAGCGCAAAGTATTCTTATGATGCAATGAAATCATTACGGCATCCATGAGAAGGAGAAAACCGCCCTGAATCACAATACTTGTTCCATAACCTTTAAATTGATCGCGGCTGTTCTGCTTATCCTGATTATTACCCCGTTCCCGTAAATAAAATCCACCGGTAATGTAAACAAGATCGAGTGCCAGGTTAAACACATATAATTTTTCAATCGTTTCCTGGGACCCGAGGTTATCTGATAATGAATATTTCTTCAGCAGGGCTTTACGCAGATTGAGATATCCCATGCCGGCCAAACCCAGATTAATGAAATTCCAATAGGCATTCATTCTCCATGCATATTTTGCCTCACCCTGTGTTTGTAATGCAATTATAAAACCACTTGCTATATTGGCTGTTGCCCAGCTGCCCAGCGTAATCATGGCCCCCTGGGTGATGCGGTTCCTGGATTGCGCAAGACTGTCGTTAAAATCCGCCTGTGCCATAACCGCCGCGACAACTAAAAAAAATGCTGAAGAGAAAAATATTTTTCTGGTGATTCCAGGCCAGTGCCTGCTGAAATTTACGATAGGGACTCTCCGCATCGGGTTTTTTACTTTTAAATTTTTATTTTTTACTCAAATTATAATTCACCCCAAACTGGAAACTCGCCGCATGGGTGCCAATGTTAACCTGCATAAAGCCGGTGACCTTTTTCTTGGTAACATGCAGGCTCTGGGAAAAATAATAAGGGCGGGAATTGGTTTCATCACCGTGATAGTTTCCATTTGGGAAAAGGACAGATCCCAACGCCCACTTATAACCGATTTCCGTGCCATGCCTGGATATCCCGACAATCTCCGATGTTCCACCCAGCGTGAACATATGATCGTAAGTAGCTACAATGTCCGCTGATGAATCCGGAAGAGACTTCCGGAACTGGAGATAGTTACCGTATTCTTTATTAAAGGAAGTTTCAATACCGATAACGCGCCATTCCCCTCTCCCATTCCCGAATGGAATAACCAGGTTTATGCCGCCATACAATTCATAGGTTCCGAAAAACTTATTGGATCCAACAAAATGATAAGTCGTGTCATTCAATCCGGGATTTGAATAATAATAATTCCCATAATGGTAAGAATCATTAACAGAATAATTCCCCAGACTGAGGCCTCCTCCAAAATAAGCCTGGAAATGTCCAAACTGATAACCGCGGTGAATGTCTGCCCGCCCTCCCAGAACGGCATCTCTCAATTCCTGGTTGGAGCCGCCAACATTGAAGGCAAAACTTGCATAAGTAGCCGATTTATTCGAATCGGCAGTGGTGGGTAAAGAGCGATACGGTCCTGAATTCACATCCATCGGGCTCATTAAATAGGCCCTTGGAGTTATGCAGGAGCCGGCCGATAGGATTAGCAGCAGAGGGTAGCAGGTGGTGAGTTTCATGTTGGGGAAGGCAAAAATTTTCAAATAATGGCTGCATTAAATCTGTTAAATAATAAATGTGTTCCTTATTTCTCCTCCGGCTCACCCTTCCATGCTGATCCAGGATTGAAATATTTCCAGAGAAGGGCAGATATTTTACGCGTCAGCACCCACGCTTCATTATTGTAGTTCCAACTTTGGTCTTTATTGTTTTTGGTAAATATGCTGAATATATAAGGGTGCGGTGAATTTACAAAGAGCACTTCATTCCTGCTCTCGTCCACAGCCCCGCTTTTGGAAGCAACGAAAATATCGGGTGGAATTTGCGAAAGTGCAACCTCATCCCAATATTGCCTTCCTAAAATGCGCATCATCCGTTCGTCCGACTGCATGTCAAGAATTTCACCCCGCTTGATTTTTTCGACCATCTCCACTATTTCACGGGGCGTCGTTTCACCCCAGCCAAGCCGTTCCCGGTCCTGTTCACGGCCGGGTGTCCGGCTATTGACCCGGGTATGGCTAAAACCAAGACTGTCCATCAATTCATTAATCCTTGCCCCGCCTCCCGCTATTCCCTGGAGCATAAGGCTTGCAGTATTGTCGCTGAGGGTAATGGAAAGCAGCATCAGTTTGCTCAGAAGGATTTTTTCATCCGGTTTAAAGGAAGCCAGGATATCTTCTCCCGGATCGTAATTCAAAGTATCCTTATAGATCATCACCTGATGATATTCCAGTTCATGCCGGCGGATCCTGCTCATAATGCCAATGAGTATTGGAATCTTAACTATGCTTGCTGTCGGAAAAATGGTATCGGCATTTACCCCGGCAATCCGGTTTTTTTTCAGGTCATGCACGTACACACCTGCGCTGCCATGGAAACCGGATAATAATTGCCCGATTTGTTTTTGCAGGCGCAGATCTGTTTTTTGTGCCCGGGTTGTGATTGAGACAAGGATCAGGACCGGCAAAACTATCCTGCGCATGATGTATGGAGTTAAGTGTACTATTACAAAAGTAAGACTAAGCAAACTTATTCAAAGCCGGATACGCGAGGAAAACGCTGGTCATATTTCCCCATGAATTATCTTGCAGACCAGGAAAAATTAAAATGGAAAGAAACACCCGGATCTCAAAACAGTATTTTCTAATCGGACTCGGGTTAATCAGCCTGATCACATATACCCTCATAATATGTGCCGCCAGCCTTATCCGGGGATATTCCATTTCCTTTTGGCAATTTCCGCTGGCCTGCATGCTGATGCTTGTCACTCATTTTTTTGCATCGGGATATTTGCTGGGTAAAAAAAAGAAGTGGTTTTTTATCAGGACCAGCGGAATCCTCTTAACCTTCTGTATTGTCTCCATCCTCCTGGCAAGTGTCATCTATGATGTTTCGTTCGATGGCCAGTGGTATCATCAGGAAACTATTAATGAGCTGAAAACAGGATTCAATCCCTACTTAAAACTCTTGCCGGTTCCCAGCTCAGAACCCATTCCTCATTCAAAAGACGTGTGGTGTTCAGGACCCGACAGATCCGTCAATGATTCAATTGATTCCCCCGTTTCCTTCGTTAATTTTAAATATTTAAATCTTAACCATTTATCGAAAGGAACGGAAATTACAGAAGCCGCCATTTATAAACTTACCAACCGGATTGAATCAGGGAAAGCAGTAAACCTGATTATACTGGGCGGCACTTTTTTCTTATGTCTTTCTTTATTATATAAAATTGAGCGGATATCACCGGCTAAAAAATGGATAATCAGTATTCTCGCCTGTTTTAATCCGGTTACTGTTTCCCAGCTCTTTACCTACTGTGTAGACGGTGTGATGGTTTCCATCCTGCTTTGTCTTGCAATTACGTTTTGTTTATTTGTGCTGGAAGAGAACAAATACTACCTTCTTGCCTTGGGTTTGCTGATCACGACCGGTGTAAATATCAAATACACATCCCTGGTCTATACCGGCATTTTCTGCATTGGATTTCTCCTCCTGCTGATGATCAGAAAAGACTGGAAGCGTTTCAGAAGAGTATTCTATATGTGTTCAATTGCCAGTATTTTTGGTGCCTGCTTTGTCGGGTTTCATCCTTACTTTACAAATCTGATCACCACCAATCAGGTGTTTGACGGACTTCAGGAAACCAAAAATGAAATCTACGATATCACGCCTTCGCTCTTCCGGAATATGAACCGGTTTGAAAAATTTTTTGTTTCCCTGGCCACACATTCGGATGATCAGGCTGCAGATAAGGAATCGGTAGGAGCCGCCCTCAAAATCCCCTTTTCGGTAAATAAAAAGGATTTGCTGAATGCAAATAATGCAGAATTGAAACTATCGGCATTCGGTCCTTTTTTCAGTGGCATTTTGCTAATCTGCATTGCGCTGCTGGTATGGATGGCATTCCGCTTTTCCAAACAGGCCGTTTTCAGGTATGGCGTTCTTGGCCTGGCAATTATTTTAGTATCCGTATTAATCGTACCCGAACCCTGGTGGGCGCGGTTTGTTCCCCAATTATGGTTTTTCCCGGTTATCGTATTGTTGATATCAGAATGCCTTCCTTCCCTTGGCGGGCGGATTTTAGGAACTGCATTGTATGCATCACTGGGCATAAATCTGGTTTGGTCGCTGACGGGGATTTTTTATAATTTATTGATCAGTTCGCATATCCAATATCAGCTTAAACAAATTAAAACCTTATCCGAACCAATCTCAGTGGAATACTGTGCTTACCGCTCATTTACCAGCAATCGCCTGCGGTTCATTGAAAATAATATTTCCTTTGTCGAAAAAAAACCGGAAGGACCCAATATTTATAATGTCATTCATTCCAATACCAGGTTCGGAACGCAGGATCCACTCCCTGATCTCCCGAAACCGTTCCTCCTGAGGTGGAATGAAGAATTTAAGGAGGATGATTCGCATTGAGTAAATTTATTAATACAATCACCGGAATAATCCGGATGGGAAAAGAAAACCAAAATGAATAAAGAAGGAGTAGCCGTTCCTGAGCGTGTTAGGGAAATAACGCAGACTACCGTATATTCTATTTTGCTCATGATCAGTTTTTCGCATCTGCTCAACGATACTATACAATCTCTGATCCCTTCCATTTACCCGGTGGTTAAAAACAGCTTCCACCTGAATTTTTCCCAAGTGGGTCTTATCACACTCACTTTTCAGATGGCAGCTTCCCTCCTGCAGCCCATGGTGGGTTCCTACACTGACAGGAAACCAAAACCTTTCTCCCTTGTCACCGGTATGGGCTTCACCCTTGTCGGTCTTTTATTTTTGTCCCGTGCCGGAAACTTTGCCATGCTGCTCGTGTCCGTGGGATTGATTGGAATAGGATCGAGTGTTTTTCATCCCGAAGCTTCCAAAGTGGCCTATATGGCATCCGGCGGAAAGCGTGGTCTGGCCCAATCCATTTTCCAGGTAGGGGGAAATGCGGGCAGTTCGCTGGGACCCCTGCTGGCCGCTTTGATCATCGTGCCTTATGGACAGTCCAGCATCGGCTGGTTCAGCATCCTGGCGCTGATGGCGATGACCGTGCTGGTTATGGTCGGCCGCTGGTACAAAGCAAATACAAACCGGATAAAGGGAAAAGTAAGGAATATACACGGAGAGGACCATCATTTTTCCCAGCGAAAAATTACTTTTTCGATTATTATTTTATTGGTCCTGATCTTTTCAAAATATTTTTATCTGGCTTCCATGACCAGTTATTTTACTTTTTACCTCATTGCAAAATTTCACGTTTCAGTTCAAACATCGCAGATCTATCTTTTTATTTTTTTATTTTCAGTCGCTGCGGGCACCTTACTCGGCGGTCCGCTTGGGGATCGTTTCGGAAGAAAATATGTAATCTGGTTCTCCATTTTGGGGGTTGCGCCTTTTACCCTCATCCTACCCCATGCCGGTCTTTTCTGGACAGCTGCATTGGCTATTATCATCGGGGTGGTGCTGGCATCTGCTTTTTCCGCGATACTCGTGTATGCGCAGGAATTATTACCCGGTAAAATCGGCATGATCTCGGGATTATTTTTTGGTTTTGCTTTTGGAATGGGTGGCCTGGGCTCTGCCGTACTAGGTGCCCTGGCCGATCAAAAAGGAATTATATATGTCTATCAGGTATGTGCTTTTTTACCGCTTATCGGATTGCTTACCGGATTCCTGCCGGATATCGGCGGAAAAATGCGGATGCGTAAATTATGATTACAATCATTTTTTAACCGTAAAAAACAAAACGCGGCTTCCCGGTTCACCATTTTCTGTAAGGCCCTGAACCACCATTGCATATTTCCCCGGAAGGTCGGAAGTATAAAAACTAACCTGATGCTTTCCGTCAGGGCCCGTTTTTATTTGAGGGGACCAGTATAAAAGAGTTCTGAAATCAGGCATCCGGCTGTTGATTGCCTGTTCCGTTTCGTATACCGGTGTAAAAAATTGCCTTTGCCCCGGAATACCCGGATAATCGAGCACTGTGGCGTGCGGATCCATGTCAAATCCATCCAGATCTCCGTGGTAGGTGGTGCAATTCACAACGCCATCAAACGGCAGATCCCCCAGAAAATATTGCCTGGTGATGAGATCAATGCGGCGGATTTTAAGCGGATCCTGATGAAATAATTTATTGGGATCAAAAACAGGAACTCCATCAATTAAGATCAATGGCGGGGAGCGAAAAAACTCTTTTAATGGGTAATTGAAAACAAGCAATTGAAATTTATCGCGCCTTCTGAGCACGTCCACTGAAGTTACATATTCACGAAGTACTTCCTCCATGGTCAGGAACCGGGTGTAATCGTCCAGCAGGTATCCTTCATCCGGAGTAACATAAAAGGAATTGGTATCCATGGCAGGCATGATGAACTGCTGCATTTTATTACCGTTATAAATTTGCTGTACCTGTGCATGAATGCTTTCATCAAGCAATACAGGAGAAGTTATTGATGGGACTGAAATATCCGGGAGCTGGTTTGACGTAAACTGGTGGTCGAACGGACTTTCTATATCAATATGGCTGATGCTGTCTTCCTTCGGATTTGTCTGTATCACAATCTCCTGTGAACCATACATACCGGTCATTTCAAAATTCACACGTCCCTCTGCATTACTGGAGCTGACCCGGAATTGTGTTCTCGTTGATGGAATAGAAAGATAGGCTTCCAGGTCAGGAGTGCCTGCTCCTGTTTTATTGTCAATCAGTCTTCCCTGTATAATATGTCCGTTATATTCCGGCATTAACTGAACGGGTGCTGGTTTATTTTGCAGGAGATCCTGCCATTTAAACCTTCTCCAACCCTGGGTTAACATGAGGTTATCCATGGCTTCTTCCCTTCCGGCACTGCTATCGCTAAAATAATATTCGGGAGATTCTATTCCACCGCCCAGTTCGGAAGACAGGTACAGGTATTCCCTGATATCTGTTTTATCCAGGGTCTGAAGGGAATCCAGGCGGTAAACTGCCATGGACATATCTGCAGGGACCGGCTTGCCCTCATGATCCGAGGTTGAAAGATCAAGTTGAATTTTTTTCCTTGTTTCATAGGCATCCATCGGAGACACCTGAATCTGAAATGCCTTCTGCGGGTATTTGAAATATAAACGCTCGCATACCGGCAATTCGTTGAAATTAAAAACCGTAAAATGCGAAATACCATCTCCCAGATCATCCGTGTTTATTGAAAAGACGGCTTTTCCATCCTTGAGATATTGTCCTTCAAATTTTTTAAGGTCTCCGCGGGTATGGACAAAAAGATAAACATACATCGCCGGATCCGGGTTTCCCGAAGCACTAACGGTAACGCTCAGTTGCTTATCTGCTGTTTTAGAAACGTTCATTTCATAACCGCTTGCATAAGCCAAGGGCAGGTCCCTGGTGACCTGGTTTCCATTGGGAAAATTGACAATGGCCTTGTATGTATGGCCGGTCAGGGGGGTGAACATAAAATGACCAAGACCGAAGATCACCGGCTGAAATTTTAATATGGTATCCTGGTTATTATCCACTATCCTGCCGGCGCAATCCATCCCCATTCCATAGGCGTCTGTGATCCTGAATCCGACCTTAGTTTCCAGGTTCTGGATCAGGTTGCCGCCTTCAGGAAAAAACTGGATATCGTACCTGTCTGTTTTTTTTGCTACAGAGTCAACCTCCAGCTTGTGGGGATTTACAATACTGATGATCTTCGAAAAAAAATAATCCGGCCCGAAATTTCTCATCCACCGGGTATAAGCCCTGAACCTGTAATTACCGGTAGGTATGCCAGGTGGAATGATAAAGGAGCCGCTTGCTTCTCCCGGCCTGAGTGAGACTTTTTGCTGAAGAACAGATTTATTGGAATCGTCCAGAAGTTCTATATACGCAATTTTGCTGATGTCAACCGGCCGTTGAAAAGAAGCATCCACGTCGTAGATCCTGAACCAGAGAATTTCACCTGTGAGGTAAAAATTCTTGTCCGTATGCACATACAACTTCTCCCGGATATATGCAGTTCGATAACCATTAAAACCATCGCGTATGGCCTTTTCTGCCATTGCATTCTGAGCATGTGCATAAAACCCTGAAAGGGAAATTGAAACAAAAAAAAGTAACCAGGATTTGCGCATAGTTAAGCTTATAATTATTGCCAGAAATCAGGCTTTTGGGTAAATCCACCTTTTAGCCTGCAATCGACGCAAAAAGAAGAACTTCCGACTATTCCGAAAAGAACGGGGCCCTTATAGTACAACGAGACAGGAATAAGATCTCCGGTACCATATGCCGTGGACAGGGCAAGCGGTGTATTTACTACCGTATCCTCCGTACAATCTTCGTATCCGGTAAAGATGGATTGCGACGGCGGCAATTGTTCCCTGTCAATGAAGATTCTTGCGTCAGTTTCACTGGTGCAACCGATAAAACCGACTACCGGTTCATTGGGGTTGGTGAGGCAGTGGATATTACCGGTTATTTCGGATGGCTGGGCGTCGAAAATGGATCCGAGATTTTCGGTATTCTTTTGAATTTTTTGATTAAAGCTGTACCAGTCATCCGTTAGTGCATATTGCCTTACCAGGATACTATATCTTACAGACAGCTTGTCGGAATTTGAATAGGGCACCGTTGCAACTGGCTGTTCATAAATAATATTCGAACTTAATTTTGCCGAAGAACCAATGATGATGTCGGTAGAGCTATTTGTTTGCCAGCATGTATAGACAAAGTCACCAATTGGCCTGTTTACGATCATGCCGCCCGAATATTCATAGGCTGATTCGTATGCAGAATGGTATTCCCAGGTCTCATCATATTTCCACTGATAGTAATTGATTTTATTTTGGGGATCATGGGAAGAAACATAAATATTTACGCCTGTGGATGTGGTCTTCCAACTCAAACTGTCAATGGGCGGAGTAATATTCACCGGGACGTAATCAGACAGGAATTGCTGGCCATCAGCTGTGGTTATCCTCACCCTATACTGCTGGCTGATATCCAGCGGTAATGGGCCACCGGAATATGCTCCGTTCCCGACATCCGGAATGGGAAAGATAGTGCCGTTTTGGGCTTCAACATTTACTACAGCGCCAGGCTCACCGACATAATATTGCGAATCAAGATTGGTTACGCGGCTCAATGTGAAATTGGTGGGAAAGGTATCGGCGTTGATATAGCCTTCCACTACCAAATAACCCACACTCGGGAAATGATACGGGGCATTATATTTTTGAGTGCATCCTCCAGCAAGCACAAATAGCAGCAGCAACCAGTGGATTGTTTTCATATCTCGATTTTAGAACCTGATATTATAGTTTACATAAGGAATAGCGCTGCCAAAAATGGAAAGCTTGTACCCGTTTATCATCCCGTTCTGGGACAGATAATAAACTGAATAGGGGTTTTTTCTTCCGGTCAGATTATATACGCCCAGGGTCCAGGAATTGTGTGTTTTCTGGTGGATCCTGTGATTCCCCTCGATATTCATTGAAAAATCGACGCGGAAATAATCTGGTATGCGGTATGCATTTCTGTCGGCATACAGTGTTCTGTAGGAATTGTCATAGAAAAACACACCAATAGGCAAAGTGATCGGCCTGCCGGTACTGTATGTGCCATTTGCCGAAATACTGAACCTGTGGTTGACGCGGTAATTGGCGATAACGGTGGCGGAATGCGGCTGATCATAATTGGCGGGATAATATTTTCCTTCATTTATGATCTCCCCTGCATTCGGATCATCCTGCTTCAACAGGGTACGGGAATAGCTATAGCTGATCCAGCCATTCAGCTTGCCGGTAAGTTTCTTAATCATCAGCTCAACTCCGTATGCTTTGCCAATCGTATTGAGCACATCCGTTTCAATATGATGATTCAACACCAGTACGGCGCCGCTTTTATAGTCAAGATAATGCTGGATATTTTTATAATATACCTCAACGGAGGTTTCAACTGTATTGGACAGGAAATTTTTGTATAGCCCGAGGGAGATCTGGTCTCCGGACTGAGGCTTGATATTCGGATCGCTTAACTGCCAGATATCTGTGGGTGCGATGGCAGCGGTATTAGATAGCACATGCGTATACTGTCGCTGGGTATTGTAACCCGCTTTTATAGAAAAGCTATCCGATATTTCATATTTCACGGAAATGCGGTATTCCGGACCTCCATAAGTTTTTATGAAACTGCCGCTGGAATATGATTTTGTAGTCACAATGTCGTCAGCCGTTTTAGGAAATCCCGAAGCATACTGATTTACCGATTGCGGCCCCAGGTAATTGTATATCGAATACCGTATGCCGGCTTCTACTGAAAATCTATCCGTAATCGTGTACGTGTCACTGACATACAATGCGCTTTCCAGTGCCCGTTGTGCATTCACCACGTCGGGTGCTACCAGGGACCTCTTACCGAAGGGCTCATAGTTACCCGGATCTAATTTATAATAAATGGAATTCAGTCCGAATTCCACTGAATGCGAAGAGCTCAGGTAATAATTGAAATGCGCCTTCAGGTATTCCTGGTTTATATCGAATGTCAGCTTATAGGCATTTACAGGATTTGCCTGGCTGGAAATATCGTATTGATACCTGTCATAACCCGTCGTGAATACGCCATACAGCTTATCATTGAAATTATGCTTCCATTTAAGCGAGAAATTCACATTCTTGTAATCGTATGTGGTATCACTGTTAAGGTTGAAATGATCGCTGCTTGTATAAGCTGTAAAATACAAATTGTTTCTTTTATTGATCTCGTGACTCACATCCAGGTTGAGATCATAAAATGAAGCTTTGCTGTTCTTATATTGTTCTGGCAGGAGATTCAAAAGCCAGTCAGCATAAGTGGTTCTTCCACCCAGGATAAATGATGTTTTATCTTTAACCAGCGGGCCTTCGATATCGAGCCGGCTGGTGAGCAGTCCGATCCCTGCCGAGCCGGTGATTTCTTTTTTATTTCCTTCGCGACTGGTAATATCGAGCACCGAAGACAAGCGGCCACCATACCTTGCTGGTATACTGCTCTTGTATAATTCTACGCTTTTAACAACTTCCGGGTTGAAAGCGGAAAAAAGCCCGAAAAAATGGGTAGGGTTGAAAATGGTAGCCTCATTAAACAAAATAAGGTTTTGATCTGCTGCACCTCCGCGCACATTTAATCCTGTACTTGCTTCGCCAACCGATTTCACGCCGGGCAAAGTAAGGACCACCTTCAACACATCCGCTTCTCCGAAAACGACCGGTACCTGTTTAATGGTTTTAACATCCAGTTTCTGAAGGCCCATTTCCATGCCCCTTACATTACTTATTTTCTGGCCTGACACAATCACGTTCTTAAGCATCATTACCTGGCTCTCAAGATCTATATTCATCTTTCCATCACCTTTCAGCAAAAGCTGGCGCCTCGTATCCTTCATGCCGATGCTTTGAATATTCAATATGCGCCGTCCTTTGGGCAGGGAAATGGCATAATATCCATACTGATCCGAGGCTACACCAATCCTGGGCTTGTCAATATAAACTGACGCGCCTACCACCGGCTCTCCGGTTTTCATATCCCGCACGTAACCGGAAATGATCGCGTTGGGCTGCCCGTTGTTTGCGCTATTTTCCCCTATCTGAAAGAGTTTATTCTCAATGGTGGCTTTCTTAACATGCTTTTCCTGGCTTTCCCCGTAGTCCTCATCCGTTAATCCAGCAGCATGTTTCGTTTTTGATGAATCCACAAACTCTGTTGTAAGATTGGTTTGAACCACCGCATCCTTTGTCAGAAAAACCTGCTGATGCGGATCGATGGAATAATAAAAACCTGATTTGGAAAATGCACGGTCCAGCACTGCGCTGAGCGATTCCCGGTTCGCATAAAGTGTAATGCGGAGACTGTCGAATTTGGAAACATCATAATAAAAAAAATAGTTCGTCTGACTTTCCACGTCCGTGACAAATTCCTCGATGGTCGCCCCGCGATAATTGCCCGAGATCAGGTTCTGCGGATTTTTTTGCCCCGGGGATTCGAGGGATACGCACAACAGGATAACCGGCAGAATTATAAATAGAATACGGTGGATCATATTACTTCGATAATTGGTCGTAGAAAGCGGCCGTTTTAATAAGCGCGTTTTCAGTGTCTTTGCGGTAGCGCAGTCTGTTCTTTCTCATGAATTGCTGAATCTGCTTTCTATGATCGCTCATGATATCAAGCAGTTCACGTTTTGAATTTACCTTCCGATAATTTATGCCAACTCTAATGAGGTAATCTTCATGCCTTACAATTATTCTTAATATTTCTGTGCTGGTAAGCTTCTCCTGCATATTCATGCGGGTTTGGGTGAGCACCTCGGATTTTCCGGAATACAACAATTCATAAAAACCGGTTGAGAGAGAATTTACATTTAAACTATCCCCGACCACGCGGATCATGCGATGACCCAATAAAGAAAATTCACTGATGCGTTCATTTACCAACTGCAGTCCATAACCATGGTCCCTGGTTATGACCTGGCCTCTGAGCTCGTCAAATAATAAAGGTACATGAGTATAGAGGACGCCGCTATAAATGATGGAGCCATCATTAAAATCACCTGACAAAAAATATGGGCTTCCAAAGGCAAACGGAAATTCATACCTGGCATATAGACGACCGTTATAAAGCCCCGACTGGTCTCCGATCTGGTTAAAATATATAGAAATGGTATTGGCAACAGAGGCCTCGTAAGCACTGCTGTCATCTGCATTAGATTGTGATTTCGCAACTACCGGAAGAAAAATGGAAATACAGGATAAAATACGAATCAGGGCAAATTTCATTTCAAACAGTTGGCTTGGTTAATTTAGCTCTCCCAGCTATACGTGAAACAACGTTAATCGTTGCTTCCATTGAAAAATTCAGGCAATATAATGGATTTTAATGAAAGAATATTATTGAATCGGTGAGTTTTGATTTATGTTTTTGGCAGGTTTTTAAGTTTTTTGTATTTTTTTCTTTTGTACAGATGGGAAATCTGATGGTAGGGAGATACCAGCACAGCAAGACTCAGCCAGAAAAGAGAAACAAACCTCGATTTATTCTTGACCGTTAAATAATGATAGTGAAAATCAGAAGAACGCTGGAACAAGATCTTTTCCAATGGGCCGCTTCTAAGTGCAAGTTGCAGATCCTCCCCGGAATAGGAATCCGTCTGCTTTCCCGATTCCGCGCGCTCCTGATGAAGTTTAAGTGCATATTTAACCGCTTTCCGTTGCAGCAGGCCGGAGGTGGTTGATGTATTGCCATGCCGGATACGCTGATGGTATAAGTATTCGGGATGATTGGTCACTTCGAACCCTGCATCAATCGCACGCAGAATAAAATCAAAATCCTCGGCGGTCTGGATCCGGTAGTTTCCGATTTTCCGGTACAGGTCGCGGGTGGTCAGCCAGACGTGAGGGATGGGGGATGCATATTTTAGCCCCAGCCTTATTTTATCAAAATCATGCAGGTAATTGTCTTTATAGATCAACTCGCCTTGCTCATTAACGATGATTATGTTCAACCCAACCAGCGCAACATCCGGGTGCTGCTGCAGGAAAAGATATTGTTTTTGCAAACGCTCCGGCATGCTCACGTCATCTCCGTCCATTCTGGCTATATAGGATCCTGTTGCCTGAGTAAGCGCAAAATTCAGCGTGGCCACGATGCCCCGATTGACGCCCATTTTAAATAACCTGATGCGGGGGTCTTTTGATTTCAATTCCTCCAGAACGGAATAGGTATTGTCAGTGGATCCATCATCAACCACAATGATTTCCAGGTTGCGGTAGGTTTGGTTGGATATGCTTTCAACCGCTTCCCTTATGTATTTTTCTACATTGTACGTTGGAATAAGTACAGAAATTAAAGGATCACTCATAGTAAGACAGGGGACCGCTTTGGGCGTAAAAGTAAGATTTAAAATGGATGCTTCAGTCCTTGGTTTGTCCCGTTGACCACTGTGTTTCATTATACCATTATGTGTATTTTTACAGCCTATGCTCAATGAAAAATGCATTCTCTGCAACAGTGGCAACCTCACCGTTACAGAAAAAATCAATACTGGCGCACTCATAAGCCTCTACAGAAAAAGAGCCGGTGTTGATGTCAAAAGGTTCTTTAAAGAAAAGGAAATAAACTATTGTACCTGCAATAATTGTGGTCTTAGAATGTATTTGCCGCAGGCTATTGGAGACGGAATGTTTTATGACGACCTGCAAAAATACAAGGGCTATTATCTTCATGAAAAATCCGAATTCAAAGAAGCAGCAAAATTCATTCAGCCTACTGATGATGTATTGGAAATTGGATCCGGAGAAGGGCTTTTTGTAGGTTTTATCAGGTTTAAATCCTACACCGGACTGGAATTTAGCGAAGATGCCATTTCAAAGGCCAGGAAAACCGGCATTCATCTTCTTAACCAAAATATTGAAGATCACGCCCTGGAAAATAATAATAAATACGATGTTGTTTGCTGTTTTCAGGTCCTGGAACATGTCCCCAATCCGGGTAAATTCATCAAAGCCTGCCTGGATTGCCTTAAGCCCGGTGGCCGCCTGATCGTTGCCGTGCCCAGTGCAGATTCTTTTATCCGGGATGCCGTCAACTTTTATCTGAATATGCCTCCGCACCATGCTTCTACCTGGACTGACCACAGCCTGGAAAAAGTTGCAGAACTGAACCAGCTCAGGATCATGCACGTATTCCACGAACCACTCCATCCGATGCACCGCTTGTTTTACAATAAGACGGTAATATATAATAAGCTTATAAAAAAATTCAAGCATCCCTATATAATGCTGGACAATAGCGTCAGATCCTGGTGTTTATACGGCCTTTCAAATATTGGTGCTCATTTTAAGAATATTTTTTCTTCAAACGGAACATCCCCGGTCGGGCAATCGGTCACTTTCGTCTACCAGAAACAGTTTTAGCCTGAGTATTAATTTTGGATTGTGGCCATAGCTCTTAAAATATTTGATGCCCAGGAATACACATTATGGCCCATGATCACGCGGCGCATGAGTTTCATTTTTTGTACCTGTTGAGGTTTGGGCATTTCCAGCGCTTCCCTGATGGAATCCGCCGTCTGTTCCACGTCATATGGATTGATGATGAGGGCCCCGTGAAGTTCCTGTGATGCACCCGCGAACCTGCTCAGGATAAGTACGCCATCATTCTGGCTTCGGGAAGCAATGAATTCCTTGGCGACCAGGTTCATGCCATCGTGCAGGGACGTAACCATGCACAAATCGGCGCTTTTATAATATGGCTTGATCTCTTCATGGCTGTGATGACGCTTCAGAAACAGAATGGGCTGCCAGTTTTTAGATTTGAATTTCCAGTTGATCCGGTTAACCTCGTTTTCCACAGCACTGGTAATATCGGCATAGCTTTTTAACAGGGACCGGCTGGGCGCAGCGATCTGGACAAATGTGAACTTTCCGCGGTATCCGGCATATTTCTCAAGAAATCTTTCGATAGCCAGAAATTTTTCGATCAGTCCCTTGGTGTAATCCAGCCTGTCTACTCCAATGCCCATATATTGCGCATTGAGTCCATGCTGCTTCAGGAGTTCGGTGGGATCTTCCTTGTTGCCATCATCATTTTCGTAATCCTTTAATGTAAATGAAATACTTATCGGAAATGGCTTTACCAGGGTAAAATGGTTGCCGATCTTCACAGAGAAGTTCTCCCATATCACCCTGGACTCCATCGAGGTATTTACTGTTTCCAGAAAATTGTTACAATGATATTGCGTATGAAATCCAATCAGGTCCCCACCAAGCATTCCTCTTAATAATTCTTTTTGCCAGGGACAAATGCCGAAGGACTCAGGATTGGGCCAGGGAATATGCCAGAAAATAGCCACTTTGGCATCGGGCCGCTGATCCTTGATCAATTTTGGCAAAAGCGCGAAGTGATAATCCTGCACCAGAATAAATGGTTCTTCCTGATCCTTGATTTCCTCCAGCACTGCTTTTGCATACATTTCATTTACTTCCTGGTAATAGTTCCAATCTTCTTTTCTGAAAACCGGCCGGGTATGTGCAATATGACAGAGGGGCCATAAACCTTCGTTGGAAAATCCATAATAATAATGATTCTCCTGTTCCCTTGTAAGCCAGATCCTCCTAAGGGTGTATTTTCCTTCATAGGGAGGAACCTGCACCTTATCATGTTTATCGACTGTTTCCTTATCCGCATCCCCGCTACCCGAAGCAATCCATAAGCCCCCACAGGCTTTTAATATCGGCTCCATGGCAGTTACCATACCACTTGCAGGAACAATGCATTTGATTTCCTTGCCGGCATGAACATGCATATAGGGTTCGCGATTTGAAACAACCACCATGATCTTATCCTGCAAAAGCTGCTTCATTTCTTCATTCAACCGTTCGTGGGTCCAGATTGCTTCACCCGTGGTCCGCAGCTGTGCTTCCTCCTGAGCAATCGCTTTCGCTTCCTGCATCGCCTGCGCAATTCCCGAAATCTCTTTATAAAGGGGCTCGAGGAAATTGATCCGGGGTCTTTTCTTTAACTGATCTACATTCCCGAAGCGTACTGCCTTTACCCATTCCACGACCCTGTTTAGAGGCGTTAGTATGCCCCATTTTACCACAAGCAGGGTGACAACGGAAATAACGAGGGCCTGAAGAAACCAGCGGATAAAATTTCTCAGCCAGATACTCTTTACGATATTGGTTATGTAATCCGCATCGACATAAAAAATAATTGCACCCTCCGGCAGGTCACGTTTATCTGTCAGCCGGATGTATTCATATAACTTTTTGCCGTGAATGCTCAGGAGATTCCCCATGGATGAATCCGCTGCAAGCGCCTGCGCAATATAATCGGAAGAATATTTTAGGTAGGGTTCAGCTGCAGGGTTGAGCGCAACCAGGCTGTCATTATTATAATAAACTGCCAGTCCGCTGAAACGGTATTGAGTGATCAGGCTGTCCGTAATATCTTTGAAATGAAGGCTGTCTTCTTTCCCTATATGTGAAAAATGGGATTTGTAAAACACCTCCGCCACCTGGATGGTCTTGGTTTCAAGCTCCGTGTTTAGCAACTGGTGTTCAGATGAGATTTGAAAAGCAGTGAAGCCAAAGGCTACCACACCAACAGCGCCAATAATTGAAATAACCAGGGCCAGGTTTATTTTCATAGCAGTTCATTTATTAACACGATCACCTGTTGCACATTATCCAGCCTGTATTTAGCCGAAGTTTCGCCCATTCCCACCTTAATGGTATATGCATCTTCATTGGATTTTAATACCTCAAACATATCCTCGTCTGTTTGGTCATCTCCTATGGATAAAATAAAATCATAGTCTGCCCTCCCAAGCACGTAAATAGTTCCTTTACCTTTATCAATGTCTTTCCGCCTGACTTCCACCACTTTTTTGCCATCCATAATTTTAAGTCCGAATTCAGGTGCGCGGACTGATAATTCCCCGATCAGTGCACGCGAGCGCGAATACCCGCAATCTGCATCGGCATTCCTGTAATGATAGGCCAGGGAAAACCTCTTATGTTCAATAAATGAGCCGGGGCAGGTCTTGGTAAACTTTTCCAGCATCGGAAAAAACAAATGCTGCCATTTTCCATCGTCAGCGATAAGTTGCTTCCATTTCAGGTCCTCACGGATCATAGCTCCATGTTCGGCCACAATATCTATTGGCAGGTGACCCACAAACCCGTTTATGTCCTGGTAGGCCCTGCCTGTGATTATAACCACCCGGGTGTGGGGCGATTTATTTAGTTTCAGCAGGGCTGACAACAGGTTTTCGGACGGCCTCGCCTCCTGAGGCACTTTCACATAGTCCACCAGCGTTCCATCATAATCCAGTAATATCAGCTTGTTATTTGCTTTTCTGAAACTTTTTATTAAAAGATCTTTCATTCCTTATTCCATAAAATTAAGGTTTCCTGCTGCCTTTGTCTCCTGAACGCCTTGCGGCGAATTTACTTAAAATATGTCTTCCTGCCGGGTCCGGCAGCCTTTGCGCAGGTTGCAGGTTAAATCGGTTAACTTCATATCAATATAATAATAGAATGATGAATCCCAGCACAGTTCCCTGCAAAACGCTCAAACGCTTTATGATATTTTGCCTGCTGGCCTTTTGCCTTTCCCAAGGGAGAGCGCAAGCAGGCCAGGCTGAATTCAGGGTCCTCGGTTTTTACACGGAAAGAAATGATCTGGCCCATATCAGTTTTGTACATGAAGCGAACAAATGGTTCCCTGAAATGGGGCTAAAATACCATTTCATCTACGATTCGACCAATAACTGGAACAACCTGAATCCTGGTTTTCTATCCCGTTACCAGGTGGTGATTTTTTTGGATACGCGCCCCGATTCTCCCGCCCAAAGAGAAGCATTCAAAAATTATATGGACCATGGCGGCGGATGGATGGGCTTTCATTTTTCAGGATTTGCTCTGACGCCCTCAGAATTCCCGCAGAACTGGGACTGGTATCACAATGAATTCCTGGGATCCGGTTCTTACCTGAGCAATACCTGGAGGCCGACCCCAGCCATTTTGCGGGTGGAAGACAGGCATCATCCGGTAACCCGGAATTTGCCGGAAACATTCAAATCCGCTCCCAGTGAATGGTACCGTTGGACAAATGATTTGAGAACCAATCCAAATATTGATATCCTCCTTTCGATTGATTCTAGCAGTTTTCCATTGGGAACCGGACCTAAACTATCCGAAATCTGGCACAGCGGCTTTTATCCTGTTGTATGGACCAACAAAAATTACAGGATGATTTACATGAATATGGGTCATAATGATATGGACTATGAGCACAAAACCAACAAGGAACTATCCTCTACATTCAGCAGCGAAATCCAGAATCAGCTCATACTCCAGGCGCTTTTTTGGCTGGGAGGTTCGGCAATGAAACCGAACTGAATTTTCTCCGGCATTAAACTGTTTATGGAATCATCCCGAAAAATAATGGATACCTGCCTTCGCCGGGCAGGTACAACAGCATTGAAAAATAAAACCTCCTTTACCTGATCGAATCGTAATAAAGTGCTGCGGCACCCAGAATACCACAATTTTCCAGTTCAGATATTTTTATCTGCAGGCGTTCTGCGGAGCGGGGATAGACCAGGGTATGAATCTGTTTCCACATGTTCTCCGAGAAATAGGGATAAGCCAGGCGGACCGAGCCTCCAAGGATAATCAGACTGATATCATAAGTGTAAAGGATGGTCTTTATAGCATTTCCGAGGTGAGTACCCATTTCACCGTACATGCGGATAGCTTCCGCATCACCTGCTGCCGCCTTTTTGAAAACTATTTCCCCGTCAACCCCGTAAACATTTTGAAAGAATTGTCCGCATGCATAATACTCATAAAATTTTTCCAGGTAATCCACCATCCCAAATTCGCCCGCACCGCAATTGGCCCCGGCATATAATTTATCGTGAATAATAATCCCCGCGCCCAGTCCTGTACCGATCGTGAGGCCAATCAGGGATCGCTGATCTTTTCCTTTTCCGTAATAAAGTTCTCCAAGTACAAAACAATTCGCATCGTTATTTACGATCACAGGCACATGATACCTTTCTTCCATTAACTTCTTTAGCGGCACTTCCTTCCAGGATGGAATATTCTGCACATCATAAACAATCCCCTCTTCCAGGTCCACTACGCTGGGAACACCGATGCCGATGGCTTTCACCGATATTATTGATCAACTGGTCCGCGAGCCCAAAAATGTCTTTCATTACCTCTTCGACGGATGCCTGATTATTGATGCGTTTGGAATGAATGGCAGAAACAGCATTTTCATTCACCATGCCGCAACGCACATTCGTTCCGCCAAGGTCTATGCCGATTACATATTCCTCCGGGTTATTTTTCATTTAATTATATTATGGTTGCTCTTTGCTCTTAAAAAGCTGAATGGTTTTATTCGTAATGATCGGTTTTGCCCAAAATCCGATGCTGAGGATATAACCAAGCGTAATATATAAAAAGAACATACCTGAGCGAAGCCCGAGATGGTCGCCCAGCCATCCGATGATCAGGGGAATAACGGCTCCTCCGATAATGCCGGTTACCAATATCCCGGAAAAAGACCCATGGTGTTCGTTTACGGAATTCAGTGCCAGTGAAAAAATTATCGGATACATAACGGAAGCAAAAAAACCCACGCAGGGAAATGCGATCAGGGAAATCCTGGCCGGGCCGAAAAGTGCAACACTAAGGCAAATCAGTGCGAGAATAGTGAAACTGATCAACACTTTCCGGCTGTCCATGATCTTTAGCAGCAATAATCCAACTACTCCGCCGGCGGTCATCAGGCCCCAGAAATAAGCCACAGCATCCGCACCCCTGGTTTGCGGATCAAATCCATGATAGGTTGACAAGAACTGGGATATCCAGTTGGCAACTCCCTGCTCAGTGCCTACATAACAAAACATGGCTATAAAGAACAACAGTACCACGGGTTGTTTGAATAACATCACATGCGTCTGCCAGGCGCCCACCTTTTCTTCCTTGCTCAGTTCCACTTTTGGAAATTTTGAAAATAAAATGATCAGGATCATCAGCAGGCAGATAATAGTAAACACCCAGTAAAGTGAAATCCATGGCAGGTCCGAAGGAACAAGCGAGCGGAATGTTGAAATCAGACCGGTGCGTGAACCTTCTTTAAGGCGTAGCACGAGGTAAGAATAAACCAGCGGACTAATAAAAGAAGCCAGTCCGAAAATCAATTGAGCCAGTACTGAATTAAACGCATAGTGCTCCTCGCCGCCAGAAGTCCGCAGTAAAGGATTTATCACCACCTGCAGCATGGCCATGCCGCAGCCGATCAGGAAAAGAGAAATTACAGCAGTTAAATAGTTTGGGAAGACCGCGAGCATGAGGGAGCCTAAAAAAGCTACAACGAATCCCACTGCCATGATTTTCTTTTCTTTGTATTTCTCAATAAGCATTCCGGAAGGAATGGACATAACCCCATAAGCGATAAAAAAAGCAAATGGCAGAAGGGCGACCAGGGTGAGACTGAGATGAAACCCATTGATCATATCGGGAATCAACGGCCCGATTACATTCGTAAGAAAAGAAATTACAAAGAAAGTAAGCATAATGAGGCTTACGATGTAATAGTTGCGCTTCATAATAATGCCTTTTTAATAATCGGCCAGGACATCAGAAATGTGAAAATCAACATGTATGCCTGGCGAGATTATGACGGAGAATGGGGATTGATGTATAAATATATCGTGTTTCTCTTAATCATTGCAAAATCAGGATGAATAATTACCCGGCTGTATTTGCCTGAATTTCTTAATGCCGTTTCAGCTTTCCCTTTAAGTGATCCGAAAGTCGAATGCTCAGTGCAATCAGTGTGAGCGTTGGATTTGGTGCGGCTGCAGTGACGAAACAGGAGGATCCCGCGACATACATATTAGCAATACCGTGAACCTTGCAGTCGGCATCCACAACGCCGGCTTTAGAATCTTCGCTCATGCGGGTGGTGCCCATATGATGCCAGCCGCCTCCGGTGAATGAAGGCCATGTGTAATCATTTTCATCCCACAAATAGTCCAGCAGCTTTACGCGCGCAACACCTGCAAGACCTGCCTGCTGTCCGATAAGCTCGTCGATTTTTCTGATGCTTTTCTTTTCCAGCGGGGTCAGTATCCAATTCAATATTGACCTGGGCATGCCCAGCGAATCCTTTTCCTTGTCCAGTATAATCCGGGAGGATGGATTGGGAGCCTGTTCCACCCTGGTAAAAAGCTGAAATGCTTTATCGATGGGCGACGCACCTGCCGGTGGTTTTGCATGATCCGATTTTCTAAAATTCTGATACAGGTCTACAATATCTTTGCGGGGATCTTTCCCGGTCCATACATCGATGATCGGCCTTGTATTTCTGGCCGAAGCTAAAGGTGATAGAGAAACGGTTCCGTTGAGTATTCTGAACTCCTTCTGCTTTCCGGCGCTGATGGCGAGTTCGGCCCTCATTTTAGTCAGGGGAAAATCCAACAGGTATAATTTCATGAGGTTGGGCCTGTCGAGCCAAAGTTCGCCGGATTTAATTTCCAGATGTTCCATAAAAAATCTTCCGACCAGGCCGTGGTCATTGCCCAGCCCTTGCGGAGTTTGCTTATTGGAAGCCAGCAGTATCCTGGCATTCTGAATTGCCCCGCAGGCCAGGATGAAATATTTTGCATGAACGGTATGCTCCTTTCCGGCGTAATTTTTCACGGTAACCTGATTAACGGCAGATACATTTTCATTGGAAATTATATCCGTCAGGTTTGCATAAGTGTAAAGCTGAATATTCTTTGCGTCTTCGATCCTTTTCCTGTATTTCGTTCCGAAGCGGGTGGGCGGACTGAATTGCCAGATCTTGTTCCAGACCACATTTTTGTCGAACGGGAGGGAAATTAAATCAGGATCCTTTTTTTGCCAGTAATCCAGGTTATATTCATAAGGCCCCAGTTCCACGTTTTTCTGTGCCCTGGCATAAAAAGGATCCAGGTCTTTTCTTGTGATCGGCCAGCCGCTATATGGAACCCAATCCCTTTTTTGAAAATCAATCTCGTCCATCGTTGAGCAGTAACCCGCCCAGTGTCCGGTTGTGCCTCCGAAATAATGTAACCGGGCCGATCTTAAAGGAAAATAATGTTGCCCGGTTGTTTTGCCATCGTATAAATCCTGCACTTTTTCGTCATATTCAAATCCACCTCCTTCCAGCAGAATTATTTTATGAGGGGAATTTATCCATTCAAGTGCGATGCTTATTCCGGCGGCACCCGCGCCCGCAATGCAGATGTCGCCCTCGATCACAGAACCGTTCCGGAGCTTCCTGGCATCAATGTGCATAGACCATATTTAGGATGTCATAATTGAAAAAAGTGCGGCCTGCTGTGCCTCAGTAACAGATAAAATCCACCCGTTCATCACAACTGTATTAGCGGTATTAAAATCCTTTTGTATTTTCTTCTCCAGAAAAGAACGGGTCTCCGTTTCTCCGGACTGCCTCGTGGCCCCGGGGCCGGCTTCATCCGCCAGGAGCAGATCTATCAGTGTATCTTCGGAGGCCCGGGCCGGAAACCGCGCGTTGTAAGCTTCCCCTATTCCCCGGATTGTTTTTGCATCGCAGATGCGCGACAGGAATGCCGGAGGGATCAGGTTTTTTTTTATTTCCCTGTTCCGGCCGGCACAGTCCAGCAGCGGGATGGCCATGGCCCCCAGCGCCATAAAGGAAATATAGATGAAGGATTTCCTCTGCACGGGCAATCGTTTAAGACTATAAATCTAAAGAAGAAAGCGAAACCGCACCCAATTAAATTTAAAAATACGAAATGAACTTTCTCCAGATATTGTAACTTAGTCTCCTAACGATTATAACATGGGAAAACTTGTAACGATTATCCTGCTTATATTCCTCTGCATGCGTCTTGATGCGCAGCAAAATAAAAATGGAAATATGGTTCTCCGGAGTGGATGGGAAATGCAGTCATCCATGACCGTTACCGTACCTGGTAGTGAAATTTCAACGCCGGCGTACAAACCGGCAGGATGGTACAATATCAGCCTGCCTTCCACCATCATCGCGGGCCTGCTGAAGAACAAGCACTATGATTTTGATCCGTTTTACGGGAAAAATCTGGAAAAGATTGCGGGTCCGGAATTTGACAGTCCATGGTGGTTCAGAAAGGAATTTGTATTATCTCCTTCTGATAAAGGAAAAAATATTACCCTTATCCTTCATGGAATAAACTACCGTGCAAATGTGTGGCTAAACGGAGAGCTGATTGCCGATTCAAGTCACATTATCGGACCATTCCGGATTTTTGATCTCGACATAAGCACCAAAATTAAATACACGGGGACCAATGTATTGGCACTACAGGTAGCACGTCCCTTCAATCCAAACAAGCGCGGAGGAGACCTGGCCATTGATTATGCTGACTGGATCCATTACCCTTCAGATTATAACGGCGGTATTGTAAATGATGTGGAGATCGGCTCCTGCGATAAGATAGCAGTGCGATATCCGCTGGTCACGACCACATTCGACCTGCCTTCCCTGGCTACGGCACATTTACAGGTGGATGCCGAGCTGATTAACTATTCAGACAAATCAGCATCCGCATTGATTAAAGGAAAAATAAATGATGATATCAGCTTTCAGCAGGAAGTGCATCTGCAGCCGGGTGAAACAAAAGATGTGAATTTCGATCCACAGGATTATCCGCAGCTGAACATCAAAAACCCCCGCATCTGGTGGCCATGGCAATATGGTCAGCCGCAATTGAACAACATTAAACTTGAAGTGGTCAGAAGCGGAAAAACAGGAAGTGAGGTTACCGAGAATTTCGGTATCCGGCAAATCACATCTGAAATGATCGACAGCATGTCAAGGAAATTTATCGTGAATGGAAAACCGATCCTGCTTCGCGGAGCCGCATGGGCGCCGGATATATTCCAGCGTCGTTCTGAAGAAAGGCAGGAACAGGAAATCAGGCTCGTGCGGGATATGCATATGAATATTGTTCGCTCGGAAGGGAAACTGGAGGATGATCATTTTTATCAACTCTGCGATAAATACGGATTGCTGGTCATGACCGGCTGGATGTGTTGCGGCGCCTGGCAATACCCGGATAAATGGGATAGTGTAAAAAGAAATGTAGCCATTGAATCAGACAGGAGCGTGATGTACTGGCTAAGAAATAAGGCTTGCATTTTAACCTGGCTCAATGGCAGCGATATGCCGCCAAGAGATACGGCTGTTGAAAGAGATTATTTAAATGTTGAAAAAGAATTGAAATTTCCGGATCCTATTCTTGCCACTGCAACTTCCGAGGTTTCCAAAGTATCCGGACGCAGCGGTGTAAAGATGGACGGCCCATACGAATGGGTGCCACCGGTATACTGGGAAGCTGACACCAGCAGGCATGGAGGTGCCTGGAGTTTTGCAACAGAAATATCTCCCGGTCCTTCCATTCCCCCTATGGAAAGCCTGCTTAAATTCATCCCTGAAGATTCTCTTTCCACGAGCAACAGCCTCTGGCAATATCATTGCGGAACCATGCAATTCGGCAATACAAATATTTTTAACCAGGCACTATCCGAAAGATACGGACCCTCTTCAACCATCCGGGATTTTGTGGCAAAAGCGCAAGCCCAGAATTATGAAGGGCACCGGGCAATGATGGAATCCTACGGCCTGAATAAATATAATCGGGCAACCGGTGTTGTGCAATGGATGCTGAGCAATCCCTGGCCCAGCCTGATATGGCATACCTATGATTATTACTTATATCCCGCCGGCACCTACTTTGGTATGAAGAAGTCCATGGAGACACTTCATGTTCAGTATTCATATAAATCTAAGGAAGTGATCATCAACAACTCCCTGTTGAAACCATTCAATGACCTTAGCATTATAGCCACCGTCTATAACGGTGATGGATCTATGAAATACGAGCATTCCGTAACTGCTTCTGTTGGCCCCGATAACATCAAAAGATGCTTTGCTATTCCTGATATAGCCGGTCTGGATTCAGTCTATTTCCTCAGGCTGGAAATGAAAGATCCATCTGCAAAAATCATATCACAGAACTGGTACTGGTTATCGAAAGCCGCAGATTCCCTCAACTGGAAAAAATCAACCTGGTTTTACACACCCCAATCTGCATTTACGGATTATCAGGGTTTGCAAAATCTGCCTTTGACTCCCCTGAAGGTTAGTTATACGACGGAAAAAAATACAACGGAGACCATCCAGCATATCCATATCACGAATACGGGTAAGGCCATAGCCTTCTTTGTGCATATCCGTGCATTGAAAAAGAAGGGAGCTGATGACATACTTCCTGTAATTTTCACAGACAATTACTTATTGATGGCATCCGGTGAAACCAGAAATATAGATTGCAGCTATCTGAACAAAGATGCCGGGGATGGAGTACCGTACATACTGACCTCTGCATGGAATCTTGATTTGCATGGCAGCAAAGCCGAACAGAGCGCAGGTTTTACCAATGAGATGAAGTAATCCGATCCTGGTTAAGGCTTTCAGCATTTTTTTCTTTTCACAAATATTCTCAATATGAAAAAAATCAAGACAAAAGAGGGCAACGGAAGGATTAGCCGCGGAGATTTTATCAAACAATCCGCATTGACCGCGGCTGGGTTCTATATTGTTCCCAGGCATGTATTGGGTGGCAGGGGATTTGTTGCCCCCAGCGATAAGTTATACATAGCCGCCATCGGATGTGGCGGTGAAGCGGAAAATGATATTCATCATTATGCGACTGCGCCCAAAAAGAATGCGGTCATAGCATTTCTCTGCGATGTAGATCAGCGGATGGCTGCCCCAAGGCGAAAGGAATTTCCGAAAGCTGGATTCTACGAAGACTGGCGTGAATTATTCCAGAAGGAAAGTAAGCATTTTGATGCGGTTTCTGTTGCCATACCAGATCATAATCACGCCATTGTCGGTTTAAGTGCAATGCAGCTGAACAAACATCTTTACCTGCAAAAACCGCTTACCCATGATATATATGAAGCGCGCATACTCACGGAAGCGGCAAAAAAATATAAGGTAGTTACGCAAATGGGCGACCAGGGCGCATCCAGTGGTGGCATGCGGACCCTGAGGGAATGGTTCGAAGCCGGATTGCTGGGCGACATAGAAAAAGTGTATAACTGGACAAACCGCCCGGTTTGGCCCCAGGGTATTCCCTGGCCCGACAAACATCCACCGGTTCCAAAAGAATTGAATTGGGATCTCTGGTTGGGAACCGCAGAAAAAACGGATTATATTGACAACCTGGTGCCTTTTAACTGGCGTGGCTGGTGGAGATTTGGCACAGGCGCCCTGGGCGATATGGCATGCCATATCATCGGACCTTCTTTCAAATTGCTTGATCTTGGTTATCCTACGGAAGTTACCTGTAGCGCCAGCACGATCTATTCCGGGATATTTAAGGAAGCGGATTTCCCCGAAAGCATTCCTGTCGCCAGCCAACTCAGATATACATTCAAATTAAAAGACGGTCGGGATCTCAAACTTTATTGGATGGATGGCGGAATGGTGCCTGACCGGCCGGATGAACTCGATCCGGATGTGAATGAAAATGAGGCGCTCGCAGACAGCCCCGAAGTAAATGATTACGAGGGCGGCACTTTATTTGTCGGAACCAAGGGTAAAGCTTCCTGCGGCTGGGGAGGAACCATTCCGAGGCTATTACCACTTTCGCGTAACAAAGAAATAAATATTCCTCAAAAATATCCCCGCGTGGAAGGAGATATGGATGGCCACTGGTGGCAGTGGGTTGATGCCTGCATAGCTGGTCATGGAAATGCTGAAGTGGATTCGCCATTCGTCGGATATGCAGGTCCGCTTACCGAAACCGTACTCATGGGAAACCTCCTATTGAGAAGCTTTAATTTGCGCCAAAAGGTAAAAAAGAACGATCCGGTTTACGGAGCCATGGAAGAATACGAAACGCCCGGCCGTTACATCAGCTACAAATGGGACGGAGAAAATATGCGGATCACCAATTTTGAGCCCGCCAATCAATTTGTAAAAAGGAAATACAGGGAAGGCTGGGGAGAATTGAAATTATAAAACTATAAAAGGGCCGGGAACTTTCTCCATGATTTTTTAATTATATTCGGTACTCAAATTTTCAAGATGAAAAAATTGGATACCCGGGTTTGTTTTTGTTTTTTTCTACTTATTTTATTTCAGCCAGCTGCAAGGGCGACGGATAATTCCCCAATCCATCTCATCCCGCAACCCGTCAGCCTGGTTGACCGGCCTGGAAAGTTTATGTTTGATCATTCAGTTCCCCTGATTATTAATACGCCGGGCCAGGAATTGAATGAAACAGCAAAATGGTTTGTAAATCAATTGGCCTTAACATCGGGCGTCAGCATTCAACAAAAGAAATCCGGAAAGAACGGTATTCATCTAAGCCTGATCCCGGGCGGAAGCCAAAAACAAATTGGTAAGGAAGGTTATATTTTGTCGGTCAGCCCTTCATCTGTTTCCCTGAGTGCAAATACCGTTGCTGGAATTTTTTACGGTATGCAAACCTTATTGCAGCTGCTTCCACCTGATGCCAGAACGATTTTCGGCGGCGAACAAAAGCGCCTGGGTATGCCTTGCGCAGAAATCACCGATTATCCCCGTTTTGGCTGGCGCGGGATCATGCTTGATGTGAGCCGCCATTTCTTCACCAAAGAGGAGGTGGAGAAATACATTGATGAAATAGTCATGTTTAAATATAATGTACTACACCTGCATCTGAGTGATGACCAGGGTTGGCGGATCGAGATAAAGAGCCTGCCACAACTTACCAACGTGGGTGCCTGGCGTGTGAAACGTACCGGTGCATGGGGGCAGTTCCTGCCGGCGCTGGCACACGAGCCTGCAACTGATGGAGGGTTTTACACGCAGGATGATATGCGGGAAATCATTAAATACGCACAGCAGCGAAACGTGACCATCTTACCCGAAATTGATGTACCCGCCCATAGTCTCGCCTTAATAACCGCTTACCCCAATCTTTCCTGCACGCAGTTGCCTTACACTGTAAATGCAGGATTTCATGATCCGGTCAGGGATGATAATGCATTATGTATCGGCAATGATTCGGTTTTTCTTGTACTGGATAAAATATTTACAGAGCTGGCGGCTTTATTTCCCTGTGAATATATTCACGTCGGTGGTGACGAGGCTTATAAGGGTTTTTGGGCGGACTGTCCGAAGTGTCAAAAACGGATGGCTGATGAGCATCTGAAAAATGTAGATGAATTGCAGAGTTATTTTGTAAAGAGAGTGGAGAAAATACTGGAGAGCAAAGGTAAAAAGCTGATCGGATGGGATGAAATACTGGAGGGCGGCCTGGCACCGGAGGCAACGGTCATGAGCTGGAGAGGAATGAAGGGCGGGATAGAAGCTGCAAAGATGCAACATCATGTGGTAATGACACCCTGGGATTATACCTACCTCGACCTTTACCAGGGTGAAATCAATGCGGAACCGCCAACTTATGGAATGTGCCTCCTGAGCGATTCTTATAATTGGGATCCGGTTCCTGACAGTGTTGATGAAAAATATATTTTGGGAGGGCAGGGAAATCTGTGGACGGAAAGAGTTCCGAATTTTCGCCAGGTGGAATACATGACATGGCCACGGGCGCTCGCGCTCTCTGAAGTGTATTGGAGTCCCAGGGTCAGCCGGAACTGGGATGATTTTATTAAGAGAATGGAATTCCAGTTTGTACGGTTTGACGCTGCGGGAATCAAATATGCAAGAAGTGCCTACAACGTGATCTTTAAACCTGTACGGACGGCCGGACGGGATTTTAACGTGATATTGTCGACAGAAATAAAAGGACTCGACATTTACTATTCTTTCGATTATACGAACCCGGATTCATTTTACCCTAAATACGATGGCAAACCAATTAGCTTTCCGTTCGGTTCCGATCAATTGAATGTCATCACCTACCGCGATGGGAAACCGATTGGCAGACAAATAAATATCAAAAAAGAAGAATTGGCCGGTCGGCTAAATCAGAGGAGGCATGAATATTAGGAGTAACAATTGTTATCGTTTGGCAGAAATAAGCAGTTGATTTTTGTGAAAAACAAAAACAATGAAAGCAGCAGCATTGTACGGGCGAGGAGAAATACCAAAATACGATGACTTCCCGGAACCTGTACCCGGAATTGAACCGGTCCATGGCCCGGTAACCATTTTTTAATTG
The DNA here is from genome assembly GCA_963705005.1 of uncultured Chitinophagaceae bacterium. GTDB lineage: Bacteria > Bacteroidota > Bacteroidia > Chitinophagales > Chitinophagaceae > Puia. Next base: position 63,779 of record CAVPIO010000004.1, on the reverse strand, counting down.
GTTAAGAAAACGGGTCTTTGTCGCAACTTTCCACGATTACGTCTCATTTGTTGTAATAGCCTGGAATGCAATTATACTTTTGCCCCGTCATTATTCTTTATTATTTATTCATCCTAAAACAAAAAAAATGAAAAAGCCAATTGTAATATTAATGGCATTCCTCATTTTCACTTTTACGGCCACTTATGCAAAAAGCAATGATACCAAAGTTCCGGAATCCATAACCTCCGAATTTAATAGTGATTTTTCACAGGCCGGAAATGTGAAATGGGAAAAAATAGCAAACTATTTCAAAGCAAGTTTTAGCTTTCGTGGAGAGGTACTATTTGCCTTTTACAGTGAAGACGCTGACTTAATGGGAATTGCAAATAATATACTTTCAGACAGGCTTCCTGCTTTCCTTCAGGTGGAAATCAAAAGGGATTATGAAGGTTACTGGATTACCAATCTGTTCGGATATTCCATAAAAGATACACCCGGTTATTTTATTGAACTTGAGAACGCCGACCGGATAATCATGCTTAAAAGTGACGGAAATCAAAAATGGCATTTGTCCAAAACCATAATGAAATTTTAATCAGCAAATTGTAACAGCATTGAATATGGATACTGGCACTATTCGCCGGTGTATGGATCTTTGATTTTCTTTATTCTGTATGTTATATTTGAAAATCTTACTTCACATCTGTTACCGGTTGGTGATTGTGCCAGAAAACCTACCTGAAAACCTTTATGTGTATCAAATTGAAGATGTCTGATCAGGAACCATTTCATGCCGTTTACAGAATAATAAAGTGTGATTACATTATCGGCCTTCGCAACTTTATAAAAAACCTTATTTGCTTTAATCTCAACTGAGTTGCAGTCGTCGGAAATGTTTTTTGTTACAACACTTACCACTCTTTTTGCGCCGGTATAATCTTTTTCAAAACAAAACTTGATCCAATTTAAACTGTCCTGCCTGATTACAATTGCTCCCCCATCCCATTTATTAGCAAAAGCATGTTCAACTGATGCGGTAAGTACAAAGTTATCATCAGCTTTAAATAGAAGCTTCGGTGCATTATCAGTGTTGTAAGTCACATTCGGGTCTCTGAACATATCCGTTTTCTGTCCGGCTACAATTACCAATTGGTTTCCTTTTATAAAATATTTTTCGGGCGGGTTTTCCCAAAATAATTCGTGAGGAATCGAGGCAATCCTCCATGTGCCCATTTTTTGGGCATCAGCTTTAAAATTGATTAAGGAAACTGTTAATAATAGTACGATGAACCTGACTCGTCTGACTTTGTTCATGGCCTTTATTTTGGAAGTGAAATTTCAATATTCCGGAAGTCAATAGGTCCGTGGTCCCCCTGAAAGTAAATTGGGCCCGGGTTCCCTTCTTTACTGTCGATTGCACCGCCGGTTATTCCTGGAATTTCCTGGTTACAGATAACCATTTTTCCATTTACCACAACGCTGACCATTCTACCCACCAGGGTTATATCGTATGATTGCCATTCGCCCGCGTCCTTTGCCATCATTTCACTTGGGGCCAGAAATCCGTACACAGCGCCAAGCTGATCATTCAGGGGCTCCTGCCCTTTGCTATCCTCAATCTGTACTTCATAACGCCCCCTGAGATAAACACCACTATTACTTCCTTTCGGATACCTGAATTCTACATGGAGTTTAAAGTCCTCAAAGGTTTGATCAGTTTCAATATTGGAACCGGATGCAGGGCTCCGGAGCATCCCGGATTCCGCCACCCATTGATTTTTGCCGAGTGCATGCCAGCCTTTAAGGTCCTTGCCATCAAAAAGATTCATGGGATCGGCCCATTGCGGTTCTGATTCACGCTTCAGAGAAGGGGCGCGAATACCTACCCACCGGTATTTCTTTCCACTCGGAACAAGCATAGAACCTGTTAAACTATCACCCTGTAGACTGCCCTCTACTAAAAGATCTTTATTTTCCGGCTCCCACTGCGGTGGAATAGTAAAACTCATCTTACCATCGTTAAAGTTAATCTTCGAAATGGGGCGGGCGCTTCCCCCACCGCCGACAAACCGGCCCACCAGCGTATGTAATCCCGAATGGCGTACTTCCAGCCAGGAAGGAAATTGTCTTTCTGAATCATAAACGGTAATATCCCACCTGCCTTCTATTGAAACTGTTTCCAACTTTCCGGATTGAGGAACCTTGGTATTAGTCCAGGAAATTCCGGTTAAAAACAAAACGGTCATTATTCTTTTCATATGAAACATTATTTGATATGACATACCAATTTACTTAAAAACCAGCAACGGTTCGGCCAGGTTATCACCGAAGATTTCTTCCAATGCCAAACTGGTCGCCGGCTCTGACCAGATGCTTCCCAGAAAATTCCAGTTCCAGCATTTTTTCGCTTTGGACCCGTGCTCCTGTTTCATCAGCCAGTGTTGCGACGATTTTCTTTTTACCGGCATCTACAATATCCCCAGTAGAAGGCATTGCATATTTTCCATCAATGCTGAACGTTATCCATCCGGGCTGATCACTTAGTTTTATGCTTGGCCCCTGTCTGATTTCCTTTTTGCTGATATCAAAAATATGTACACAATCATTAAACCCGTCCGCTAGCCAAAGCTCCTGCTCGTCGGGACTGAGTGCAATTCCATGGCTCGGGCATCCATGTCTTTTTACAGGCCCCGTGTGAAATCCGTTCACTTCGATATGATCTGTCTTCCTGCCCGTTTTCAAATCTCCGATTTCAAAACCGAGTAGTCCGTCAATATTAACAAAACAACGGGTTTGTCTGCCATTGATCGTAAACGGCCTGATATGATTCGCAAACGGACCTACTTCAGAAACTATGCTTTGATCCGAGGCGTTCACCACCGTTAAATAGTCAGATTTCAACCCTTCGAGATACACGCGCTTTCCGTCCAATCCATAGATCGTATTGTGAGAAGCAGAATGGGTGATGATTTTATGGAGTACGTTTCCTGTTTTTGCATCCAGGACCTTCCAATCGTCGCCCTCAAATGAAGGAAGATAAATGGTTTTCCCATCCGGCGAAACGGACATCCGGTCACACCCATTTCCAAAGGATTTCTCCCAGACCAATTTTTCAGTAAGCAGGTCGAGGCATTGAAGGGATTCAATGGTACTGATATAAATACAATTTGTGTACAAGCTGACGGCTACGCCTTTCACGTTGGAAGGTTGGCCGTTTTTGTCCAGGCCTGCAGTTGGAATCCGCTTGACAAACCTGAATCCATGGTCCATGTCAAACACCAGCAGGCCATGACCACCATATTGCAAATAATTTCGAATACCAGGAACAGCAACATAGAGATAATGATGCAGGGTCAATTGCCGGGCCGGAAGTTTGATCGCAGAGGGGCAGAGGGCGGCCGCCAGAAAAATTAATATTTGCCGGAGCGTGCTGGTCAATAAATTATTCATATTTATGAATACACTACTCATATCTCAATGCTTCGATCGGATCGAGGCGCGATGCTTTCTGTGCAGGATAATAACCAAAAAAAACTCCCGTCAGGGCACAGACGAGAAATGAAAGAACGATGGAGGATTCGGAGATCAGGGTCGGCCAGGATAAAAATATGCTCACCAGTTTGGAAGCCACGATTCCCAACCCCACGCCGATGACACCACCCGTAATACTGATCAGGATGGCTTCAATCAGAAACTGCAATAAAATATCCCCTCCCCTGGCACCGATAGCCATGCGAAGCCCGATTTCACGCGTGCGTTCCGTAACAGATACATACATGATATTCATAATTCCAATTCCGCCGATAATCAATGAAATGCCGGCGATGGCCGTGAGCAATACAGTCAGCAACTGGCTGGTTGAGCTGAAGGTATTGATCAGTTCCTCCTGGGTCCGCACAGCAAAATCATCTATATCGGTTGGCTTCAGGCGATGAGATTGCCGGAGTATCTGTGATATTTCCGCAACAGCCGCATCGGTCACCTGCTCATTCAAAGCTGATACATAAATATTCTGAAAATAAATAGTTGACAATATCCTTTCCTGCACCGTTGTGTAAGGCGTGAGAATGATATCATCCTGATCCTGGCCAAAAGCATTTTCGCCTTTTTGTGCCAGCACGCCGATGACCTGAAAAGGAATTTTATTGAAGCGAATGATTTTACCCACCGGACTTTCGCCCCCTACAAAAAGATTGTTAACAACAGTTTGACCGAGCAGGCACACTTTCGCCGCTGCAGTAACATCGGCATCCGTAAATGCAATACCATCTTTCACCTGCCATGCACGGATATCGAGGTACTGCGGACTGACGCCCTGGATGGTAGTTGGCCAGTTCAAAGCGCCGTTAATGGCCTGACCCTTTGTTGAAGCAGCGGGCGAAATATCGCTGATATATTGTCCTTGTTTTTGCAATGCTTTCACATCCTCAATTTTCAATGTTTGCACACTCCCCGCATCCAGCCTTGCTCCGGCAACAACATTGCTGTTTGGGCGAATGGTGATCATGTTTGAACCCATACTTGATAATTGGTCCTGGATGCTTTTCTTGGAACCCTGCCCGATAGCCACCATCGCAATAACAGCACCTACGCCGATGATGATTCCCAGCATGGTAAGAAATGCCCTCAGTTTATTTCGCTGGAGGGCCCTGAAGGCAATGCGCAGAAGGTTTATTACATTCATAAATCATATTTAATAATCATCCGTTACAGGCAGAGATGCGATCACCTCTTTTGCGGATCGTTTGCCTTCATTAAGACTGTCTTTAATTACCTTACCGTCCTTTAAGGTTATGGTCCGGTTGCTGAAACTTGCGATATCCGGTTCATGGGTAACAAAGACGATCGTTTTCCCATGCTGCTGATTAAGTTCCTGGATCAGGGCCATGATTTCATAAGATGTTCTGGAATCCAGGTTGCCGGTTGCTTCATCGGCAAGGATCATCACCGGTTCATTTACCAGCGCCCTGGCAATGGCGACACGCTGTTGCTGACCGCCCGACAATTGATTTGGGGTATGGTCAAGTCTTTCCGCAAGCTTCACAGATTCCAAAGCATGCATAGCTCTCTCCCTTCTCTCTTTTTGCGGAATGGTCGGATTATACAATAAAGGTAATTCCACATTTTCCAAAGCGGATGTGCGCGGCAGCAGGTTATATGCCTGGAACACAAATCCAATCTTAATATTTCTGAGGTGGGCAAGTTCGTTCCTTTCAAGTTTGCCAATGTCCACTCCATCCAGTAAATAATTCCCGTCCGTCGGTTTATCCAGGCATCCAAGTATATTCAGCAAGGTCGTTTTGCCGGAACCACTGCTGCCCATGATGGTTACGAATTCACCTGCATTTACGTCAAAAGAAACACCTTTTAATGCCCGCACTGTTTCCGTGCCCATCCTGAATTCGCGCTTGATATTTTTAATCTCCAAAATCTTATTGCCCATCGAATGCACTGTTTATACTCCTTTTCAATTATTTTGACTGAGGTGGTTTTTTGGGAGTGGTATTCCGCCTTTGAGGCATGAAAGGACTCTTTTCTGCGCCCGAGGAAGCCGTTGGCGCGGTCGCCGGATTTTCAATGCCGTCAACCACTTCATCATCCGTAGATAAACCATGTAATACCTGCACATGCGTATCATCATTCAAACCTATAATGATTCTTTTTTGGATCAGGCTGTCATTTTCTATTACCCATACAAATGCTTTCTGGGGCGTTATAACAACCAGGGTATCATTCATTTTTCCGGATGATGAATCCCTCCTGCGCATACTGCCTGCTGATTTATGATGGGTTGAAGCTGAACCGGAAGAATCAGCCGACGATGCCTGCATTTTAAATTGCTTGGCGAGCGATGCAACGGGTTTGAATTTCAGTGCCTTGGCAGACACAAGAAGTGCATTGGTATCTTCTTTGGTATAGATAATAATATTGGCCGTCATGCCTGGCTTTAATTTCAGATCGTTGTTTGGTGCGTTAATGATGGTCGTATAGGTGACCACGTTGGCTGATATGGTAGGTTGAAGCCGAATTTCTTCCACTGTTCCTGAAAAAAGGTTCTCAGGAAAAGCATCCACCGTAAAAGTGACCCGCTGGCTTCTTCTCACGTTTCCAATATCGGCCTCATCAACTGCCGCCTGTACCTGCATCTTTGAGATATCTTTTGCGATCACAAACAAGGTTGGGGTACTGAAGCTGGAAGCAACCGTCTGGCCAATATTCACATTGCGCACCATTACTACGCCAGTAACCGGAGAATAAATATCTGCATAGGAAAGATTTTTTTCCGCGGCATCTAACTGAGCCTGATTACTCTGGACCGTTGCTTTGGCTGTATTGTACTGGTTCATTGCCGTTTCATAATCAGCTTTACTGATGGCACCGGTCTGGAACAACAAATTCTGCCTGTCGTATGTACTTTTTGCATAAACTTCCTGGCTTTTTGCAACCTCGAGGTTGGCCTTGTTCTGATTAACCTGCGCTTCCAGGAGGGACTTGTCCAATTCAGCGACCAACTGGCCCTTTTTTACTTTGGAATTGAAATCAGCATAAACATATTTAATCGTTCCGGAAACCTGTGTTCCCACGGAAACGGTGTCCACCGGCTCGATCGTGCCAGTTGCTGTAACGCTCATGGCAATATATCCATATTCAGGCTTTTCAGTATCCAGTACAACAGGCTTTTCTTCCTTTCGCAGGAAATAATACCAGGTTCCGCCTGCAGCAAGTGCTATTAAAATAATAATGCCGAATATTTTTCCTTTTTTCATCTGTTTATAGTTTGTTTTATCTGCCGTTCATTTTTCCCGGCGGGAGTCTGTTTACAATTTAATCGGTTCACCTTTATAAAAATTATAGATGCGGATATTAAGCGCTGCACTGTATTTTGCCTGTATATAATTTTGAAGGGCCTGGACGTACAGGTTTTTCTGCAAAAGCATGTCCACCGTATTCACAGCCCCAACTTTTAATTCTTCGGTTGCTATCCGGTATCCTTCCCGGGTGGAGGTCACCTGTTCCACAGCTGCATCATATTGCCCCTGCGCATTCAACACATTTATATAAGCCTGTTCCACCGTTTGTGACAGAACCGTTTTTGTATTTTTCAGGGTGAGATCCGCCTGCTCCACTTCAATTTTTGATTTTTCTACATTCGTCTTGTTGACCCGCCTGGTGAATATCGGCACAGAGAGTGTTAGCCCAAGTTGCTGATAGAAATTATTGTCAAGCTGTTTAAGATAAACGTCCGATGCATTGTTAGAATAACCTGTAGCCAGCGCTGCGCCTATGGAAGCCGTCGGCAGATATTCCGCCCTTGCTTTGGCCAGGTCCAATTGCGCTATCTGAACGCCGAGTTCACTGATTTTTACTTCGGGTCTGGTATCCAGGGCCACTTTCTGCACTTCCTCAAGGGAAGGGATCAGCGCGGTGGCGATCAGGGTGTCCGGAACTGCCACATCAAATACAAATGCCGAAGGTAGCAGTAGCAATTGTTTCAGGGTGAGTATATTTTGCCGTTCTGCATTTTGCGCGCTCACCATATTATATTTGTCAGTTGCCAGCTGGGCCTGTAAGGTGACAAGATCTTTTTTTGCAATGCTTCCGGCATCGAATTGCTGTTGCCCCTGTTTTAACTGGCTTTGTGAGGTATTCAGAAGATCCTGCTCGTAAATAATATTTTCTTTGGAAAGCAAAATATTCAGATATGCCTGAGTCACCTGCAATGTGATATCATCCTGCTGCTGCACGATATCCAGGCTGGCCGAATTCACCTGCAGGGTTTTTTGTTTGATGTCATCTTTCAAAAAACCACCGTTGAATAGGGTCCATGTGGAACTGATACTGTAGTTACTGGAAAAAGAGCTCTCCGTTTGGAAGCCGCCAACCACAGGATTGGCATTCTTGCTATGGGTATAATATTCGGTCGCGGTACCTGATACGCCCGGCAGTACGGCGGCTCTTGATAATAGCAGGGATTGTTCACTGGTTTGTTTGCTGAGCCGCAAGCTGTTTAATTCATAATTATTTTTGGAAGCATAGTCGAGACAGGTCTGGAGATCCCATTTAACAGGGGTCTGCGCACTGTCCTGGCCATACATTGAAGTATTGACAAAACAGGCCAAACATGCCAGGAACGATAATATTTTTCTTGCCATAAAACAAGTTTAAAACCGTAATAAGCAAATGGTTACATGGTTACCACCGGGTAGGATTAACCGCGGGTACGGAAAAATTTAAAGGGTGCTTTTGGAGCGTGCTTTCCACGTAATTAACATGCTATTGCAAATGATAAGCCGGGCAGCTGTTTTTCGCCCGGTGATACAAATAAACCGGTTTTTCACAATGTTTATGTGCACTTTGGGGTTTCAATATAAGATATTTTGAAGATTGGACCGATATGCGAGCATAGCTGAAGGTTTACGGCTCGCTTAGATTTTTGAATGGGATCGTTCTACTATTTCTGATCCCCCCGAATCCTGAATTCCCGGGACAGTGTATTCTTTATTTCGCTGCAGATATAAGTCCTGCCACTGTGCACTTCAAGGATCGCTTTAAAAATCTCTTCCGGAGAGGAGATTTTAGTCACATAACCGGTCGCTCCACTTTCCAGCATCTCCTGAACATATTCCGGACGGATATGAAATGAAAGTCCGATGATTTTTGTGTGAGGACAGGATTCACGAATCAGCTGAGTTGCTTCAATACCACTGATTCCCCGCAAACGTATATCCATAATAACGATGCCGGGGCATAATTCCCTGGCTAATTCAACTGCCGTTTCTCCGCTCTCGCATTCGGCAATGACCTTAAAACGAAAGTCCTGGTTCAACATAAACACCCATGCTTTTCTTATCAACGGGTGGTCTTCAACAACGAGTATCGTAATCTGATCCATTTTTCTAAGGGACTGCAAAGGTCAGTCATTCATAAAAAACGAATCTTTATAAATCAACTAAATGTCTTTGAATTTCAACAAAAAGCAGACCTGTAATTTGCTGGCGACAGCTTTTCAAACCTTGCAAAAAATGAACTGAAGTTGTTCGGATCCCTGAAACCCATCTCATTTGAGATCTGCTTGATGGAAGATTTTGTTGAATGAAGCAGGTATTTTGTTTCAAGTAAGAGTTTATTCCGGATAGATTCCTTGGCAGACAATCCCGTGTGTTTCTTGATCAATGCATTAAGATGATTCGGGTGAATCAACAGCTTTTCAGCATAGAACCTTACGGAGTGCTGTTTCGTAAAATGGGTATCCAGTAAATCAATAAAATTTCTAAGTATTTCTACAGATGGCGGATGTGCCGCCAAACCAAGTTCCTCCTGGAACAACCGTTCAACAATCACCAGCAGTTCAATGATTTTTACAGCGATCAACTCATTCTTATTATCGTGTTCAGCGTGCTTTTCGACCAGAATAGTTTCGAAAATATCCGCAATCTTTCCTGCCTGTTCGTCGTTGAGGTGAATATAAGGGCGGATGGATGTGGTCAATACTTTTTTGCTCCTGATAAATTCATGCGAGAAATTATTTTCCAAAAAGAAATCAATATTGAACAGGAGTATAAATCCCTTCACGTCTGATGTCCAATTCCTGCTTGAAGTCACTACCCGGGAAGGGATTATAACCAGGGTGTTTTTCCTTGCGCTGAACTTATAGATACCCGAAACCAATTCACCTTCTCCCTGCCTTAATAAACCAATCCGGTAGTAGGACCACCTGTTAGGGGGTGAGAACATTCTTGAATTCTGCAATACATGCTCGTAGCGGTGGATCTGAAAATTGAATTTGTGGGTATAGTTCTTATCCAGATCAACCACCTGGCCATGAGCATTCTGCCGCAGGGCTTTCCTAAATTCACTCAATCTGAATTCATCGTTCGGCATCACACATCAATTCTGATAATAAGTTAATCCTTTTATACAGCAATCTCCTTGCTCTCGGGCAAAATAATTCATTATGAAAATCCGGGATCCGGGGAGACTATTGCTTCGGGCATCATGACGCTCGTGTTTCTGTTTAGTTACAATCGTATGAAATTATGATTGGTTTTATTCCTAATTTTATGGACAATTTCTATCAAATGATCAGGAAAACGCTCTGCTATTTCCTAAGCTCCTGCATAGTACTTCTGTTATGCAGCTTGAATTCCGCCGCCCAAAACGCCCCGATTTCTTCTGACGATGGCTGGACTCAGCTTTTCGACGGCCAGGATCTCAATGGCTGGAGACAGGTCGGCCCCGGAACCCACCTGGTGAAAGACGGAATGATCGCCAGTCACGGCGGAATGGGGCTATTATATTGCACCAAAGGGAAATTCAGCAATTGCATAATAAAAGTGGTTTATCAAATGCAAAAGTCCAACAGCAATTCCGGTGTTTTCATTCGCATACCTCTTGAACCCCGGGAAGCCTGGATGCCGGTATTTTATGGTTACGAGGTTCAAATTGACAATCATCCCGAAACTTCAAATGAAAACGAATATCATGTAACAGGTACTTTGTATTCTTTAACGAAGCCCTTGTCCAAACCGGGCAAACCCGGGCCCGAATGGAATACAATGGAAATTACCCTCGATGGCCCGCGAACCATTGTTTATGTAAATGGGGAGAAAGTTACTGACTACAAGGAAGGCGATCCTACGCCGGAAAGAAAATTTGATTTTGAACCTTACCGGGGGCTGAGACCACTGGCAGGTTATATTGGTTTGCAGAATCACGGAGATGACGATATTGTTTATTTCAAGGAAGTAGCATTTAAACCATTACCAAAGGATAGCAAGATGATAGATCATTGGCATAACTAAAAATAGAACATTCCTCAGGCAAGACAAAGATCTTTTAACTGCGCAGGTTTCATCTTTTAGTTAGCCACCCCCTGTCTGGCGCCGGCATTCTCTGTTTTATTCAATGCTCAAACTATATTAGAAAGGCAATTATTTATTTGGAAGGCGCACCCACAATCAGCTGAGCTGCTTCGTTTAAGGGCCCTGCAATGAGCACCCGAAAAATATTTTCTGATATTGTCCAGTTCACGCAATCCCGTTTGTTATAAAAGTATAGTTCATACATTTAATAACCATTAAAATTTAAGGAAATGGAAGAATTTGCATTAATTATGAGGCATGAGGATGGTGAAAAAGTGGCATCTCCGGAACAAATCCAGATATGGATGAAACAAACTATGGATTGGATCGGGGGTATCGCCGCCCAAAATAAATTCAGCGGAGGCACTGGTCTTCCTTTTGAAAGACGAGTAAGATAATAAGATCCAATAAGGTTGTCACCAATGGTCCGTTTGGTGAAATCAAAGAAACCATTGGGGGATTCATTATCGTTAAAGCCGATTCTGTTGATGAAGCCGTTGAATTTGCTAAGGGATGCCCCGTTTTGCAGGGTGAAGGCAATAGTGTGGAAGTAAGAAAAATTGCAAAGGGGATGCTCCTCATTAAGAGGCCTTAATGCCTTTTTGCATTTACTAGAGCATTCTTTATTTTATGGAGCAACAAGAATTAATACCACACTTATTCAGGACAGAATTCAGAAAAATCGCTGCTGTACTTTGCAAGCTTTTTGGTATTGAACATATCGGAATTGCAGAAGACATCGCCAGTGAAACTTTTCTATCAGCTCTTGAAACCTGGACATATAAAGGAATTCCTGAAAATCCAACGGCATGGCTTTATACAGTCGCAAAAAATAAAGCCAAAAATTCGATTCACCGAAACCACCTCTTTACCGGAAAAATTGCAGACCAAGTAAAACATTCTTCATCCGCAATTCAGGAAATTGAAATTGATCTGTCCGATAAAAACATTACCGACAGCCAGCTCCAAATGCTATTTGCCATTTGTCACCCGGCTATTTCAACGGAAGCTCAGATAGGCCTGTCGCTTCGTATCCTTTGCGGGTTTGGGATTGAAGAAATTGCCAATGCTTTATTGACCAATAAAGAAACCATTAACAAGCGGCTTTTCCGGGCAAAGAAAAACTAAGAGTTGAAAAAGTAAAAATTGAATTTCCGCCTGAAGCCGAAATAGATCAGCGGCTAGAAACTGTTCTTACGACTTTGTATTTACTTTTCAATGAAGGCTATTATTCCGAAAGCCAGGACTCTGTTTTGCGAGAAGACCTTTGCCAGGAAGCTATGCGGCTGACTTATCTGCTCATTGAAAATGAACAAACAAATCAATCGTCCGTAAATGCCCTGCTCTCATTAATGTGCTTTCATTCTTCACGATTCAAAGCAAGAAAAAACGAAAATGCAGAAATCATTTTATACGAGGACCAGGATGAATCTCTTTGGGATCGCGAATTAATTTCCAAAGGAGCATATTTCCTTCATCAGGCATCGAAAGGAACCCAAATTTCAAAGTATCACTTGGAAGCGGGTATTGCATATTGGCATACCATTAAGGAGGATACAAAAGAAAAATGGGAAAATATTTTACAACTCTTTAATCAGTTGTTGCAAATGGAATATTCACCAATCGCGGCGCTAAACAGAACTTATGTGCTTTCCAAAGTCAATGGAAAGGCAGAAGCAATCATTGAAGCAGAGAAGTTGAAATTAAACAACAATCACTTTTACTTTACGTTGCTCGGCGAGCTTTATAAAGACATCGACAACAAGCTGGCAAAGCAGCATTTTAAAAAAGCGCTTTCGCTGGCAAAGACCCGGACTGACAAACATATTATTCTAAAGAGGATAAACCAGCTTTAACGAAAAGAGGAATTGAAATCAGCAACCTCCTTATCTATCATCTCTCACTGAAATACCAATTAGCTTAAAGTCATTTTTGAGGGCATTCCAAACCCTTAGCATAAGCCATGATACGTCTATTTGTTGTGTGAGATTCTGAAGCCAATGTTTCGCAGAAATCTCCAATAAATAGAGTGATTTTAGTAAAACCTGCAGAAATCATATAACCTCTATTCTTTTTTGGCAGGTTTTCATTTTTGCCCTTTCGAATCCTGTTAACTCAGGCAGTTTCTGCTTCCATTTTAGAATCACGACTTAAAACCAATTAGGGATGGCTCATTCAGCAATATAGCTTTGAAATGAATGTACAGCAACCTAAAAAATAACACATGAAACAAATCTCCATTTGGGCTAAGGCAAACCAGGCTAAGGCTCGCTTAATCATTGTATTAATCCACCTTGGCCTGGCTTTATTAGGGATCCTCGCAGGTTGGCTCCTTGTCAAAATCAACCTCATTATCTCAGCGTATGGGTTTTATCCGGCCTTGCTGGTTTACATTCTGGCTTTTTTTGTATATCCCCAACGCCGGGGTCCGGCAGATTCAAAAACAAGAGAAAAATCTACTTTTTTCAAAAATCCTGTGACTTTACCCTGGCATTCTGCGCCTTTTGTATGATTAGCTTTATTTCAAGGAGCTGCTTTTCTAAAGACAGCGGCAGATTATCTTCAACACTGGTTAATCAGGTGTCCGCCGCCAGAGGAAAGGATTCGACAGCGGAAGAAATTATTCGGTCTTTGAAATACAGGTCCGGAAACGAGCTTACCCGGCCCGAAAAAAAAATACTGAAGCATGAATTTTTCAAACAGTTGAAGTTTTATGTAAAGGCAAAAGCAAAGGGTAACAACCTTGTAGCAGCAAAAGCAATATTAATTATTATAACCATTGTTGCAGCAGTTGGACTTGCTTATTTGCTTGCAGCACTTGCGTGCACATTAACATGCAGTGGAGCGGAAGGGCTTGCCGTGCTTGTAGCCATAGTTGGTCTGGCAGGCATTATAATAGGGTCAATTGCATTAATCCGGGCAATACTACGAATGTCAAAGAAGAAACTCCCGGAAAATCAGCCGGGAATCTAATCAGTGTCACAGGAATTTAATATCTTCCTCAGATGAAAATTTACCCTCCTTTGAAGTGGATCACCATCTGCAATCTCCTGCTCTGTTTTTTTACATTTTATGGAATGGATTCGGCTTCAGGAAGGGATCAGTCAGCTCTTGGAATGAGTACGGCTTTCGGATGGATACTCTGGCTCGGAATATTTTCGTTTATTGCTCCCTTAATCCTTGGCAATGAAAGAAGGATCACAATGTTTCAATCACCCTATCTGCGGGGAACCTTTTTTATCTTCTTTATCAATCTACTGGGAACCCTGTTTTGCTGTTTCTATGTCAGATCGCTCTTTCCACAGCATTAGTTTGACCGTCCTGATTCAAATCTAAGCTGCTAAAATGACCGCCCTGCTCCAGAATATGATAATTTTGACCGATTTTTTTTGCTTCCATTTCAAATTCTTTCGGGTCGGCAGTATTGAAAACGAACATATCGTAATGGCAGGGAATAACTACAGATGCCCCGATGGCCTTGCCCAGCGCAGCTGCTTCCCCCGGGTTTAAATTTCCCGCAACGCCTCTTGCGGGGTCATTGCCATTGATGGGTAAGAGCGCAACATCAATATGAAAGGGCTTTATTAATTCTTCCATCCCATCAAACCATAGCGTGTCCCCACTATGATAAATGCTCCATTGCCCAAAACGGATTACATAACCCATGAATTTGCAGTTTCCTTCTTCATCCCTTTCTATTTCATTATGTTTGGCAGGCAGCCCATGAAAAAAAAATCTCCGGCTGAAATTGTTTTACCATCCGTTAATCCGACCGGAAATGCTTTAGGCAGTTGTACGCGTTCACACACAAAGTGACGATTGGCCTCGGGAATGATGAAAGTAATATCAGGATTGTTTTTTATCAGGGGAAGCAGGGTCTCCCCATCCAGGTGATCGGTATGATTATGACTGGATGTAACTATTGAAATATTTTTTAACAATTGAGGGTCTACCACCCTTTCGCTGATCCGGATATGAGGTTTATTTGTGTTGGCATATTTCTTCGTGAGGGAATCCGACAGGTAAGGATCTATTAAAATCTTTTTCCCATTCCACAACAACAGATATCCACTTTGCCCCAGCCACCACAAATGAAATTGTTTTTCATCATGGCTATATTTTTCCACTTCCCTGACAAGATCTTCGTCTTTGATCCTTGCGGCTTTCAGCGGCATACCTTACAATTGTTGGTTTACCATTTGAGTGCCCTTTACGAGGTTTACGAGTTTTTGCCTGGCGGCCCATCGGGCCGTCTGGCTTAATCCGCAATCGGGGGCGACCGATAATTTTTCGGCGGGAACATATTGAAGGCATCTTTTGATTCGCCCGGCTACGTCTTCAGGTGTTTCAATATAATAATTTTTTACGTCGATGATGCCCACGGCCACATCCATTTTTTCGGCAAATGTTTCCAGCAACTCAATTTCTGCAAATTCCCTGTTTGCCATTTCTATGTGAATCTCATTCACACGGAGATCCAGGAAATCCGGCAACATGGGCCTGATACTTCTGTATCCAACAGGGCGGCCCTTGAAATTGCCAAAGCACATATGCGTGGAAAGCCGGCATTTCCCTACAACGGGTGCCACCGTCCGATTGAAAATATCCACAAATCTCCTGCTGTCTTCTTTATAAGCATAACAGCTCATGGAAGGTTCATCCACGGTTATCTCATTGCAACCTGCCGCTACCAGCCCTTCCAATTCCTTACCCACCATGGGCAGCAACGCTTCCGTAATGGCATAGCGATCTTTGTACCGATCATTTGGCAATAATCTGCCGCTCAGTGTATAGGGCCCCGGTATGCTGGCTTTTAGAACAGGGCCCTGAGGTGCAAGTTTTTTGAGCCTTAAATATTCTTTTACAACGCCAAGGCCTTTCGGTGCAGTCAATACATCAGTGATATCATGTTTGCCCCTTTGATCATGCGCTGCCGGACCAAACTTTCTGGTTTCGGTTTCATTCGCCCGGATGCCGTGGATATAACCATAAAAAGAAAGATTGAAGTCCAGCCTGGTTTGTTCGCCATCTGTAATTGTATCCAATCCTGCTGCTGTCTGGTCATGTATTGCAGCAATTACAGCATCTTCAATCATCTCTTCAATATCGGCGGCTCCAAATTTATCCAGGTTTTGACATGCAAATTCAAGCCATCCCGGAAAGGGATAGCTCCCGACAACGGTCGTTCGAATTACTTGTTTTGTCATTTTTTTTATATGATTTATAATCAGTTTCCAGCCATTCGATATACCTCAGCCATTCGATGGGCATGTTCATCATAGGCAGATTCAAAAAGTAATTGAGCCCTCTCGGCTCCAACAATGATGGGTGCCGTGAGTACTTTCGGAGGATGACCAGACCCGGTTAAAATGCGTGCGACTTCGGCCTTGATGGAATTAACGATCATTACGCCTCCGATGGTAGAACCCGGGGAAACAGGTGTGTCAAGCCCCGGGATATATATCATGGAATCACCAGCGGGAGCGCCGCTGTCCAACACAATATCAGCAAAATCTGTAAGCTTTTTTCCATCCTTTCTTTTACTGACGGATTTTTCCAGGTGATCTTTCGTAATCAGTGCCACAACCTTTACAGCTTTATTGCGGAATAGTTCGGCCATTTCAATCGGAACAATATTGCAGCCACTCGAGGAAATCACCAGGGCAGTGTCTTTTTGATCCACTCCAAAATTACGGAGAATACGTTCCGCCAATCCCGGAACATTTTCCAGAAACATCGCCTGGCGCTGACCGTTGGCACCCACTACATTATTGTGATAAGTAAGTGATAATTCTACGATGGGATTAAAGCCGGGAAAAGAACCATAGCGGGGCCACAATTCTTCAGCCATGATCCGGCTATGTCCTGAACCAAATACATGAACCACCCTTCCTGATAGTATACTTTGTGCAAACCAATGAGCTGCCGCAGCTATTTTTTCCTGCTGCGCCTCCACTTTATCCGCAATGGTCCTGCATTTATCTACATAAGATTTAATGACATTCATGATTGAAAATGTTTTTTATTAACTATCCTGCATCATGGCGAAACAAGCTGCACCAATGGCCCCGGCCATGTCACCAAATTGTGATTTCAGAATTACCGTCTTGTTGCCACCGGCACGCCATTCATACAGAGACAAAAAATGTTCAAGCGGTTCGAACAATTCATGGTCTGCTTCCGTGATGCCACCGGCAAGAACGACACACTCAGGCGACAATACATTGGTGACGCATGCAATACCGATTGCCAGTTTTTTAACCGATGACAGCCAAACTTCCTTTGCAAAATGATCACCTGTCCTGTATGCATCCAGCAACCCATATGTATCACTGAATCTGCCCAGAGATCTTTTTTGAATGGTGGCATTACCAATGGCATCCTCGAGACTGCCTGGCATTCCTGTAATATCCGGCTCCCCCTCATCGTCAAGCGTGATATGGCCAATATGACCTGCTTTCTGAAAACTGCCCTGGTACAGTTTTCCATCAATAAGAATGGCGCCGCCCACGCCTGTTCCCAAAGTGATCAAAACGACATTTTTTTTATTTTTCGCCACGCCCAGTTTTGCTTCCGCCATCAAAGCGCCAAACGCGTCATTCAATACCCATGTTTTATGGTTCACCAAAGATGACCAATCAAAATTTTCCAATCCTTTCAAACGCCCTGGCATATGCGCAATAGCTGAATTTGTTTCGTTGGGAAGGCCAGGCGCCGAAATGCCCACGACAAAATCAGAAGTCCCAAGTTTTGATCTCAATTCTTCAATGCCGGCTGCCGCGGCCTTCTTCCAGACTGAATCATCGCCATCATATGTGGGTGTATACAACTGCTGAAGAATGGTTCCTTCTTCGTCCAATGCAACCGATTTGATCCTGGTTCCTCCCAAATCAACCCCGATTAATACTTTCGACATGTAGGTTGTTTAATATTGTCCTTCAGAAACACTCCAGCCCCCATCCACTAAAATAACCTGCCCGGTAATAAATTTAGAATAATCAGACAATAAGAAAACAGCAGCTCCATCCACATCCTCCGGTATTCCTATTCTTCCTCCTTCCAATGGTTGCTTGGTTTGAATGAATTGCATGATGTCTTCATCTGCAGCTGCCCTTTGTGACATCGGCGTTTTTAACAACCCGGGTGCGATGACATTTACCCTGATGTTATAATGAGCATAATAGGATGCCATTGATTTGCTGAGCCCGATGATCGCGGACTTGGCTGCTGCATAGGCATGCGTGGAAAAATACCTTGGAGAAGGAGAAATGCCCAGCACGGAACCCATATTCAATATCACTCCTCCTTGATTATAATTGATAAGACAATTTAAAGCGGCACGGTTCGAAAACATAAGGCTCGTGAGATTGAGTACCATAGTTTGGTGCCAACCTTCAGCTGTCATTTCGTGTAAAGGCCCGTCACCGAATTTTCTGCCACTTCCTCCCGCAACATGGTATAATCCATCAAAACCTCCAAATCGCTCAATACAGGCCTGGATTGCATTTTCAGCTACCCCTTCCTCCCTGGCATCACCAATTATTACAGCGCCCCTATTCATAAACTGACTGCTTACTTCTTCAGACCGTTCGGGATTATTGCCTACTGCTATGACCCCCGCTCCTTCCCCGATACAGGCCAGGGCGGCTGATAATCCAAGGCCGTCAGTACCGCCAATAATAACTATCTTTTTATTTAACAGCCACTGTTTTGCCATGTCGTTTAGCAATGTAATTATTTTCTTCCTGTATTATGTTCCATTTGGATTTATTGGTCTCTTCAGATGCCATAAAATAATAAAAAATGGCTATAACAAATCAGGCAATATAATATATTGCCTGAAGGAAGAGATAAAGAGCGGCCCTAAACCATATCCAAATTGAAAGGTAATTCACGTATTCTTTTCCCCGTCAGGTTAAATATGGCGTTTGTGAGAGCAGGTGCAATGGGAGGCAGGCCGGGTTCTCCACCTCCACTGGGGTCATAGCCATTTTTCATTACGATCACTTCTATTTCCGGGCATTCATTAATACGCATCATCTGGTAATTGTTAAAATTCTGTTCGACCACCCTTCCTTTTTCAATTGTCAATCCACTTTTGTATGCCGCCGTAAGACCCATGACCACGCAACCCTCGGTCTGGGATTTTATAATATCCGGATTCACTACGATACCGCAATCTATCGCTACGGTTATTTTCATCACGCTCACATTCCCATCTTTGGCTGCAACTTCTGCAACCGCCGCAACAAAGGTTTCTGAACGCTCAACAATGGCCACTCCTTTCCCGGTGTCCTTCTCATGGGAATGGTACCAGCCGGTTTTTTCAGCAATTGCTTTCAGCAAAGCTGTATATCGTTCATGGTTTTTGAGCAATGAAAGGCGAAAGTCGAGCGGGTCTTTCTTAGCTGCCACGGCCAGCTCATCTATAAACGATTCGTGTGCAAAACAGTTGGTAGAATGATAAACAGAACGCCAATACGATATCGGAATATAAAATTTACGAAGGACGCCTTTAATTACCATGTTCGGAATGAGATAATCTGTATTTATTCCGCCGGCAATCCCATCAGTAGCGCGATCATCGTCGCCGGTTTGATTTCGTATGTCCTGGCAAATCACTTTATGTTCGAGCCCGATGGGATTTCCTTTACCATCCAGCGCGCCTTTGCAAACATTGAGCGAGCAGGCCCTGAATGGTCCTTGCGTAAGATCATCTTCACGGGTCCAGACAACCTGTACAGGCAGGCCGGTTTTCATGGAGAGATCAGCGGCTTCTTCGGCAACATCTGTTAAACTTCTGCGGCCGAATGCGCCACCCATATAGGTATAGTGAATAGTTACATTATCTTCAGTTATCCCACATTGCCCGGCAAGCTGCGAACGAAAGCCATTAGGGTTTTGCGTCGAGCCCCAGTACTCGCAGCTGTCCTTTTTTGCATGCACAATGGCATTCATCGGTTCCATGGGCACATGAGCCTGATAAGGTGTTTCGTATGACGCCTCCATTTTTACAGGTGCTGAATCATAAACTTTTGAAAAACTCCCTTTTTCTTCAAATACAACTCCGTCCTGCGCAGAGGCCTTTTTATAATCCTCTTTTATTTTTTTTGTTGACCAGGATTCGAGGTCGCCGTTATCCCATTTTACTTCCAGGGCCTTTCTTCCCTGAGCTGCAGCCCAGTAAGTGTCAGCCAATACAGCTACTCCTTCTCTCCGGTGGCCCCATACATTGCGCTGGGTCTTCAATACGTATTTCACGCCTTTCACTGCTTTAGCCTTTGAATCGTCATAACTGACCAATCTCCCCAGGAAAACCGGAGATCTTTCAACTGATGCATACAACATCCCTTTTACGCT
This sequence comes from uncultured Chitinophagaceae bacterium, assembly GCA_963705005.1. Lineage (GTDB taxonomy): Bacteria > Bacteroidota > Bacteroidia > Chitinophagales > Chitinophagaceae > Puia. The sequence continues at coordinate 43,575 of CAVPIO010000004.1, read as the reverse complement.
GCAATCCAAACCAAATACAGCCTCTCCGTTAGTTTTTGAGGGAATATCTTTCCGGAAAGCTGAAGTGCCGATGATGGTAAAATCCTTCGGGTCTTTCAGTTTCGGGTTTTGGGGCGGAGATAATCTGGATGCATCTTCTGCAAGCTCAATATAACTAAGCTTTCTTCCGGTTGACCGGTGAATGACCGTTGCATCATGGGCATAACAATCGCCCGGAAGCACATGCCACCGATTCGCGGCGGCTGTTATCAATGTTTCTTTTGCGGAAGCGCCAATCCTGCGCATCAATTCGAAATTGCCGGATATGCTACTGCTGCCGACAACCATCTGGTTACCATATAATTTGCGATCTGCCGGAGATGCCCTGATGTTCACTTTCGCAATATCAACTTCCAGTTCCTCGGCGATGATCATGGGTATGGATTCAAAAGTTCCCTGCCCCATTTCCGGACGGTGATTGTAAAGGGTGATCCCCGCCGAAGAATCAATAAAAACATAGGCATTCATTCTGGTGCCAGGGGCACTGGCAGACAGGTTCACGATTTGGGGGGCTTTGTTTTTTATATCCAGATAGCCTACGATAAACAAGGCTGCACCTGGCAAGGCAACAATTCTAATGAAATCTCTCCTTTTGATTTTTTGACCGGTTTTCATTGCAATTATTTTGCTATGGCTGCCACAATTTGACTATTACATGCACGAGAAATGAAGCATGTTGAACTGATTATGGTTGATTCCGATCAGGTTATTAATCCGGAAGATAGGCTCCCTTATCCAGCCATTGTTTAAATTGTCTGGCGAATTCTTTATGGGTCAATGGCGGAAGAGAAAGACCCTGCCCCGGATGCCAGCCTGCTGCGACGAGCGTATCATTCACAACATGATCGATCAGTTGTGCTTTATTCCTTCCTCCGTTTTCTTTCGTATTGAGCATTTGCGCGGCAAGTTCTCGTGGACTCCTCCCCTGAAAAACCATCCTGGAGCTGGCCGGAGGGAGTTGCCATTTTGGATTTCCGGGCGGCATACCCACACCGGGAATGTTCTTTGGCTGATGACAGTTCGAACACTTAAGCGCATACATTCCTTTACCATCTTTTCCGCGCACCACGCCCTGGGTATGAATATGACTGTCCTCGCCCTGCAAAGGTGCATCGCCGGAAGGATGGCAATTCATGCAGCGCGGACTCATCAGGACCTTATAAGCTTCGAGGAATGACTTCTTGGAAATTATGCTGTCTGGCGGATGTTCATTGCCGGAAACTTTACCGGCATATAATATTTCATTTTTTTCTTTTAATGGCAGAATAAAAGCAGAACCTCCGGCGATGAGACCTGCCATCAAAAAAATAATACCAACCCATTTTTTGAAATTGATCATACCAGTTCAAACTTTATTCATGTTGAAAGGCAGTTTACGGATACGTTTTCCTGTGGCAGCAAAAATAGCATTGGCGAGAGCCGGGGCAAATGGGGGCAGGCCGGGTTCGCCGACGCCTCTGATCTTGGGTCCGCCTTCCGCGATTATATGCACTTCCACCTCAGGCATTTCATTAATGCGTACGAGCGGATAATTGTGAAAATTGGTTTGACGGGTCTGGCCGTTTCTAAAAGTGATCGCGCTCTTTGTGGCGGCGGTCAGCGCCATAGTAGCGGCACCCTCCACCTGCAAGGCAACGGTATCCGGGTTTACCACGGTTCCCAGATCGATCACCATATAAACTTTTTCGATGTGAATGCTACTCTTATCCTTACTGGATACTTCGACTACATATCCTCCGAGTCCGGCAAAAAATTCATATTGCGCTACCCCACGTCCCCAGCCTTCTGGAAGTGGTTTTTCCCAATGAGAAACTTCCTTGAGTTTCTGTAGCAGCCTTTTTGTATCCGATGGTTTTGTCAGCAGTATTTCCAATCTGTATTCGAGGGGATCCATACCCGCCTTAACAGCCATCTCATCGATAAAACATTCATGAGCAAAAGCAACCGTGGAACTGGTTACCGAACGCCAGGCCGCCAGGGGAATATGGATCTGGGAGAAAACATATTCATTTTTCATATTGGGCAACTCGTATGCCTGTGTACTGATGCCTTCTGTCATCGATGAACTTTCTCCGCTGGTATCTTTTTTGTCTTCCAGCGTGGATCCCATCGAAGGTGAGATCACTTTATGCTGAAAGGCAAGCGGTTTTCCATCGGCGGCAAGTCCCGCTTTCATGGCGGAAAAAGTGGGTGGCCTGAACGGCCCGAGCTGGGTATCTTCTTCCCGGGTCCAGATCAGCTTTACCGGCGTTTCCAGTTCCCGCGCAATGCTCGCGGCTTCCACTGCATAATCATTGTACAATCTTCTTCCAAAGCCACCTCCGCTGAAAAGAATATTTACTTTGATATTGTCGGAAGGAATATCAAGGTTCTTTGCGATTTCAGCCTTGACGCGGTCAGCGCCCTGAGAGGAAACCCAGACCTCCACCATATCCTTTCCATGCCATTGCGCCGTGCAGTTCTGCGGTTCCATAGGTGAATGGGAAAGCATCGGCAATTCATAAAGAGCGGTTATCTGGACGGGGGCTGACTTAAATGAACTTTCAAAGTCACCTTCACTGTGCACCACCTGGCCTTCATTGCCGGCCATATCGCGGAGGTTTTGTTCGTATTTTTCCGTATCGAAGGCATCATTCCCTTCAAAATCCCAATTTGTTTTCAATGCAAGTTTTCCCTGGTAGGCCGCCCAGTAAGTATCTCCTATTACAGCAACCGCATCGTATTTATGGCCACCAAGGGCACGCTGGAATCTGATCAATTTTTTTACACCTTTAATTCGCATGGTTTCGGCGTCATCATAACTGATCAGCTTACTGTTAAAGACCGGGCAATGTGCTACTGAAGCATATACCATTCCAGGCAATTCCACATCGATCCCGTAAACTGCCTTGCCGGAAACCTTGAGCGGAACATCCGGCCTTGGATAATTCTTACCCAGGATCTTAAAATCTTTTGGATCTTTTAATTGGGGGTTCTGGGGAACAGGCAGCCGGGCCGCCGCTTCCGCCAAATCACCATAAGTAAAAGATTTACCGGATGGTTTGTGGTAAACGATTCCTACCGATGCATAACAATCAGTAACCGGAACCTTCCAGCGCTGGCTGGCAGCAAGGATCAGCATTTCCTTTCCGGCAGCGCCAACTGTACGCAGTTTCTGGTATTGACCCCGAATGGAATTGCTTCCGCCCGCCGTTTGACGGCCATATTCTTTTTCGCCCCCCGTTTGTAAAATCCTGATCTGCTCCAGCGAAACTTCCAGCTCCTCCGCGATCATGGCCGGAACGGATTGAAACGTCCCCTGCCCCATATCCGGCATGGGATTCATGATGGAAATAGTACCCGAACTTTCTATAATGACAAAAGGATTCAGCTTCACGGTAACCGCATCCGCGCCTGTGGCAATCAGTTCATGGCCATCTGGTTTCCATCCCAGCCCCAAAACGAGTCCCAGACCGCTTAACCCCGACAAACGCAAAAAATGCCGGCGGTCAAGCCCGGATCCCGGTGCAGAATCTTTAACTATAAGATTTTGTGACATAGCCAGTTTTTTTATCCGTTCATGATTTCCGCAGCCCGGTGAATGGCTTTGCGGATCCGTGTATAGGTTCCACATCTGCAAAGATTGCCCATCATGGCTTCGTCAATATCCTGATCTGTCGGATGCGGATTTTCCCGGAGCAGAACGGCGGCAGACATGATCTGGCCAGACTGACAATATCCGCATTGCGGGACCTGTAATTCGATCCAGGCTTTTTGAAGCGGATGGGAAGTGTTGTCCGAAATTCCTTCGATGGTTACAATCTCCTGGCCTTCTGCCCTTCCGAGCAGGGTGACGCAGGAGCGCACCGCTTCCCCATCCAGGTGAACTGTGCAGGCCCCGCACTGAGCCATCCCGCAGCCGAATTTAGTTCCCTTGAGCCCTATGATGTCCCGAAGAGCCCACAAGAGTGGCATCTCAGGGTCTGCATCAATCTGGTATTTTTTCTTGTTTACGGTTAATGAAATGGAAGCCATACGCAGAATTTATTATTATTGGCGATCTGAAACCGGATGTATCAAATTTATTCCTTTTTTACAAGAGATTTAGTTAGTCTTTGCTTTAGGAAATATTTATTTAGAATTTGGTCAATCCATCAAAACCCGTGCTAAGCCATTTTATTCATAAACTATTTTTCATGCCTTTCACCTGCTTTTACAGAAAATAAGTGAAGCACATAAGGAAAGAGGGCATCTATTGAATCTGAAGCACCTGAAACGGAACCTGGTAAAGTAATGACCAGGCTGTTCTTTATGAACCCTGCAACCCCTCTGGATAGCATTGCGTATGGTGTCCGGTTCTGACCGTAACTTCTTGATGCCTCCATGATTCCGGGAATTTTGCGATCAAGCAGCGGTTCTATAGCTTCAGGCGTAATGTCCCTGGGCGAAAGGCCAGTTCCACCGGTAAACAGGATCAACTCATAATCAAGCGAACTATAATGCCTGGCTTTTTTCTGCACCCCGGCAAGATCATCAGCGATGATTTCATAAGAGGGATTGCTGATCCCGAAAACTTTGAGTTTCTCAATCACCGCCTTACCCGATTTATCTTCCGTCTCTCCCATCGAAATACTGTCTGAACAAACGATGACCGCACATCGGATATGCTGCCTGAGCTCTTTTTTCAAATCGCTCTTACCACCAGATTTTTTTTCCAGGCGAATGGAACTGATCTCGATTTGTTTATCCAGGGGTTTCAGCATATCATAAATAGTGAGTGCCACAACTGCCGCACCATGCATTGCCTCCACTTCAACACCGGTTTTATAGATCGTGTGTACTTCAACCGAAATATTTATTATAAGCCCTTCAGTTGAAAACCTTATCGCGGAATATTCTATAGGCAAGGGGTGACAGTCCGGTATAACATCTGCCGTTTTTTTTATGGCAAGCAGGCCCGCCGCCCGGGAAAATTCAAATACATCACCTTTAGGAACCGCTTTCTGAATAATCGCATTCATAGCAGCCGGGTTTTGGAGGATAACCCTTGCGGTTGCCGTAGCCTTTCGGAGTGTGGAATGCTTATTGAGGATATCTTTCATCAGGGTAAATTGGTTTTCCACTGAAAGCTTTCATCTTCTAAAATTTCCTTCCCCCAAACCGGCAAGTCTGCTTTTATCCTGTCCACCGTTTCCGAGCAAGCGTCAATGGCTGCCTTTCGGTGAGGGGCGGAAGTAAACACGAAAAAACATATTTCTCCGGCCGCGACTCTTCCAAGGGAATGATAAATGTGCATGCAGGTGAGGCCATACTTTGAAATGATATGCTCCCGGATGCTGTTTGTCATTTCCAAAGCCATTTCGCGGTAACTGCTGTATTCAATCTCAATAACTTTTTTATCCAGGGTTATATCGGTCCTCACCTGACCCAGGAAAATGCTATGCCCCCCAATCCCGGTTTTGGACTGATGGGCCGCAATTTTTTCCGCGATAAATTTCGCAGTGATCGGACCTTCTATAAAAATGTCCCTGACCCTTTCTTTCATGATTATCCTCCGGAATAAGGAGGCAGGAGCGCCAACTCCTGGCCTTCTCTCAACAATACATTTGAATGAATTATTTCTCTGTCCACTGCAATCAGGCAGGGTATGTCTTTCATTTTGGGAAATTTTCCGGCCATTTTCTTCATCAACCCATCGGTATCCGAAATCCCATCCACCATGAGCTCGGATAAACCGGTCAGTTCTTTAAGCTGTCCGAATAAGTAGACTTTTACTGCCATAATAATTTCCAGGCGGCCACCATAAGTACGCGGCCAGAAAGTCCCGCTATCGGGTTTACAAAAATAAACAAAGCGCTAATGGCTGTAGTCTTTATTTTAATTAACCCGGCAACAGCCGGATGGTTACCTTTTCCCCTTTTTCGTATTGCAGTCTTTGCTCGTCCAGACAGACCAGGCAATTGGCTTGCGCGAAAGACCGGAGCCTGAATGATTCCTGTGCTTCAAGAATCGTGACGATCCCGTTTTCAACCTTTCCTTTCAGAAACTGCGTGAGACCCTTCACTTTGCGAAAATCTTCTTTCAATATTGCAGCGCTCATCCTGTTAGCCTCTGAACCTTGCATTATCAAACCGATGGCAGGTAAAACATACTCGTAAAAACAGGTGACTACGGAAGCGGGATTACCCGGAAGCCCGAAGATCAGTTGATTTCCTTTTGTTCCAAAATAAAATGGTTTTCCCGGTTTTTGCCTCACTTTGTGAAATTGACATTCGATCCCGTTGAGGTCAGCCGCCCTTCGAACAAAATCATAGTCGCCAACACTTACGCCTCCTGTAAGCAGCACCAGGTGGCTGTTTTCAAGGGCGAGCGCAAGTTTTTGCTGAACAATAGTTAGTTCATCCCCTGCATACAGAATATGAATCTCAGGGGCAAGACACTGCCGCAAGGCAACCAATAGGAAATAAACATTAGATTCATAAACCTGTCCGAATCCCAGTGCATTGCCGGGATATTGCAATTCTTTGCCGGTGGCGATAATCGTAGTAACAGGGGAAGGATAGATGCTTACCCGGGGAAGTCCAATGCTTGCCAATAAGCCAATCAGGGGAGCTGATAAGCAAGCGCCCTTTTGCAAAACCAACTCTCCTTTTTTTATTTCTGAACCACGAGGTCTGACAAACCTTCCTTTTTCTATTTGCCTGTTTTCGATCCGTATTTGCGTCGGGTCGGCCGAAACTATTTCCTGCATCAGTACGGTATCAGCGCCAAGGGGAAGAGGCGCTCCGGTAAAAATCCGCATCGCATGCTTCTTAATAAGTTCCACCTGCTGGAAAGACCCTGCCGGAATAACCCCCTGCAAAGGCAAAGTATCTGAAATGTCCTCTAAACAAATTGCATAACCATCCATGGAGGACTGATCAAAGGCCGGAATATCCAGCGCAGCATATACATCTTCAGCAAGGGTAAGCCCGAGCGTTTTTTCAATCGGAAGAATAACGGGAGGAAGTGTTTTGGCCTTGCTGGCAATGATGGTTCGGGCTTCTGCAACTGGAATAAACTCCTTCGGACCCATATTTCTATTTTACGCTTTCAATTAGAATTCTGCTCAGCCATTTCAATTACCTTCTTCCGGTGGCTTTGTCGGTCCTGATTTAATTATCCGCCAATCGTAATCATACTCCTGTTTTGAATTTTTGCCGCATCGAGCATTTCAAAAGTGCCTGAAAACTGACCGCCGAGTTGTTTTGCTTTTGCCCGGATCGTCTGATGAATTAAGGATACAATATCTTCTCCCTTCCGCAGGGCGGAGAGCAGATCGGTTTCACCGGACGAAAAAAGACAGTTCTTCAGCTTGCCGTCTGCAGTGAGTCGCATCCGGTTACAGCCACTGCAGAATGGTGCACTCATGGTACTTATCACTGCAAAAGAGCCCACATGTCCTGGGATCATAAAATGCCTGGCTGTATCATTTGCTCCCCCTTTAACAGGCAAAAATTCATATTGCTTACCGATTTTGTCCAGGATCTCATCCATGCTGTAAACCTTGTCATTCCTCCACCGATTGCCGCTGAAGGGCATAAACTCTATGAACCGGATCTGTACGGGAATATGCGTTGTCCAGCAAATAAAATCATTGATTTCCTCATCATTAAAACCTTTCATCACCACCATATTTATTTTTACCTGAAAGTCGTGCTGCAAAAGCAATTCGATATTGCTGCGCACCTGGTGGAAAAGATTACGCCTGGTGACGAGCAGGAATTTATCCGGCTGAAGGGTATCCAGGCTAATATTTATTGTCCTGATATTTGCTGATTTAAATACGGATAGAAATTCATGCACGCGGGTTCCGTTTGTTGTCATGACCAGTTCCACAGGCAAAGAACCTAAAGATTCCACAATGCGGGCAGCATCTTTTCGAACGAGTGGTTCCCCTCCGGTGAGCCGGATCTTTTTAACGCCCTCTTCAACAAATAACCTGGAAATCTTCTCGATCTCTCCGGTTTGCATCAAACGGGGAGCGGGTGTAAAATCATAATCTTCTTCCGGCATGCAATAAAAGCAGCGGAGATTACAGTTATCGGTGAGCGAAATCCTCAGATAATCATGCACGCGGTCAAATAAATCTTTTATCATCGCTATCTTGTTCTTAAAAGCAACCGGTCATAATCTTCCGTTGTGTCAACATCAATACTTCCCTGGTTAAAATTAACGCAGGCGAGATCGGCCCGGTGGGTATTTAATATTTTTTTTGCTCCTTCCCCGCCTTGTAACAACAACAATTTTTCAAAATATGTTTTCCCAAACAGGACCGGAGTGCCGATTGTTCCCGCATATGCGGATCCGACTATTCCTTTGTTTTGCTCAGTCTTCATTTTCATCAGTTGTCCGAATAAGGCTGCCGAAACAAACGGCTGATCACATACTGCGATGATCAGTGAATCTGTTTCAGGGCTCAATGCTAATATTTTTGAAACCCCGGCTACGATTCCGGATGCCATGCCGGTTTGCCATCTGTCATTATAGACGATTTCCACATTTTTGTTTTCCAATTCCCTTGATACGGAATCAGAACTTGCACCGGTCACGACTACCACCGGGTTCAAATTGGCTTTCTGTGCTTCTTCAACAATGTTCACCACCAGCGTCTTTCCCTGGTAAACCAGGAGCTGCTTGGGTTTACCCAAACGCAGCGAAGGACCAGCTGCAAGTATGATGATTCCGGTTTTATCCATGACCTGGCAAATCTGCTACTAAACTGTGAATAGGATTTGGTTTTAGTCTGAGTGATGATCCTTCACATCCGGTAAAGAAGGCATTTATTTCGGATAAAACCGAAAGGGAAATTTCGGCGGCAGTTTCGGCACCTATGTCCAGACCAACAGGGGCGTAAATTCCAGAGCGCTGTTTTTGGTTAAGAAAAATGCCCTGCTCCTGCAGATCCCAAAGCATCCGGTCACGCTTCTGGGCCGGTCCGAGTATGCCGATATACGCATAGTCGATCGTGATCAATTCCTTCAGCAGGGCCAGGTCGTAATTATAGTTATGAGTCATCAAAAGAAAGGCCGTTACTGCATCCGGCCGAAGCTGCCCGAGTACCATGGCAGGTTTTGAAACTAAAACCTGATCTGCCTTTGGAAAACGTTGCCTGGTGGCATAATCTGACCTTCCGTCAACCACCGTAGTATGCCATCCCAGCATGCCGGCCATTTCGACCAACGGATGTACGTCGTTTCCCGCCCCGGCAATCACCAATGCAACGGGTGGCTTAATGAATTCAATAAATGCTTTGAGTGATTGTTCTCCGGCTTTATAATCTTTAAAGCAGGAAAATTTCTTTCCAAATGCGTCCCTTATATCTGCCCCCAGATCCTCCTTTATATTTTCCGGTGATCGTCCCGAAAGAAGATCCTCCTGGTAGAGCAGGCAGGTTCCGGGCTGATCCGCCTGGCCACTTGCAAAAAAACTAACCAGTACGGCATCCTGCCTTCCTGATATCATTTTTTTCAGAAAATCAATGGGGTTGTTTTCTCTTTTGATATCCAAAGGCTCAAACAAAATGTGCACGATACCATTGCAGCCCAATTGAACTCCGAATTTTAGATCATCCTCATCCAGCGTATCATAGACCACGAGTTTATTCTGCTCGCTCGTTATGGCGAATAAGGCTTTGCGTAACGCATCCCCTTCAAGACATCCTCCACTGATGGCTCCTGTTAACCGGCCATCTTCCGTAACCAGCATCCGGGCTCCGGGCCGGCGATAAGAAGAACCCTCCACAAGCACGACGGTAGCCAGTGCAGACCGCTTCCCGTCTTTCTTAGCCTGATCAAAAGCCTTAATGATATCGGTGATCTCCTTCATTTTCAAACCTGCTTTTCAAAGTTACATGAAGCGTTCAAATGTGGCGGCAATTGATTTCTCTCTGTGGAGCCTGATAAGGCCTGAGCTATTTTACTCCGGCACATGCCTAAGGATTACAGTCGCTTTTAAATTGAGAATTTTCCCTTTTTTGGAAAGAAATACAATCCTGGGAAAAATAGCCAGCTTTAAGATTGCTCAATTTATTGATAATCAGTCTGTTTTAATTCGGAATGGAAGTTGAAAATGATCGGTCAGGAAAGAAAACCAGAATATGAACAGTTATTTTCAGAAAAAACAAGACCAGGTATATATGTTCAAGAGCATAAGCATATCATTTGTATTATTATTCGGGACTCTTAAGCAGAGTATAGGGCAAACACATGTCCAAACCACTACCTTGTACCAGACGACCACGGCTACAACCATTGCCCGCACATTTGCGGCTGCGGGTACTTCAGGAAATTTAATTGTTGTCCATCTGGACTGGGACGGGCAAACCAGGAGTATTACGTCTGTGACCGACAATAAAGGGAACAGCTACTCAAGAATAAACGGACCCACAAACTGGAATGGGGTCAACTACAGAGCGGAACTTTGGTATGCTTATAACATCATTGGAGGCGGAGCAGCTATAACGGTTACAGCGAAGCTTTCCGGCGCTCCCACAAGTTTTTCCCAAATTTATATGAGCGAATATTCAGGGATCGCCACTTTCGATCCATTGGATCAAAGCTCGGTTGCCATAGGTAATGCGGCTGCTGTCAGCAGTGGCACCAAGACCACTACCTATAACAATGAGTTGATCTATGGGGCAAGCATCGGTGCTTCCGGTGTATTATCAACAGGCGCTGGTTATACCAACAGGTCAACAGCTAACAGCAATATTATTGAAGACAAAAACGCTGCCGCCGTGGGCGCGTACAACGCAACTTTTACAAGCGCAAGTGGTGAATGGATAGCTCAGATGGCCACGTTTATTTCCACAAGTTCAATCGTTTTACCGATTGACCTTTTATCCTTCACAGGAGAATGTAATAATAACAATATTGCTTTAAGATGGTCCACCGCTTCGGAAACGAATAATGACTATTTTACTGTTGAACGAAGCGAAGATGGTTCTAACTGGGAAGCTGTCGGAACCGTAAAAACTGCAGGAAATTCCTCTACTACTCAAAACTATACTTTTACCGCAGGTGAGACTAACGGGAAAATCTCTTATTTCCGGTTAAAGCAAACAGGGCTTGACGGAAACTTTAAATACTTCAATACCATTCCGGTCAATAATTGTGATAATGATTTAACGTTGTTGAGTATTTATCCAAACCCTTCAAATGGAAGATCGCTTTTTGGCAGGATTAATCTCAAAGCAAATGAAGAGTATTCTATTGTAATATTTGATGCCTTCGGAAATACCGTAAGTCGATCCAGGTCAAATCAACCCGAGTTTACGGTTAACTTTCCGCAAACCCTCCCTCCAGGAGTTTATTATGCCAGGCTTTCTTCAGCAGGTTTCTCCACTGCCAAATGTTTTTTAGTAGCGCACTAGACGAGAAAATCAATTCATGTCGGCTGGCAAAATATTTTGATTTACCCTGAAGAAATTAGTCGGGTCGTACTTTCTCTTGATTTTTGTTAACCGGTCATAATTGTGTTTGTAGCTTGATTTTATGCGGTCCTGTCCTTCATTCATTATAAAGTTTAAATAGGCGCCGCCCGATGAATAAGGATGTAATGCAGTCCAATAATCTTTGCACCAGTTTGTGATTTTTTCTGCATTTGCGGAATCCGGATCCACTCCAACAATTACCCCCGCATACCGGGCATCTCTGTAGGCCCAGGGAGTCGCGTCACTTGCCACTCTGCCGGCAGCTCCGCTAATAGGGTAAAGGTGCATTTGAGAAAGGGGTGTCGGAATCTTCGACCCAAATTCTAAATGTTTACTCCTTGCGCCCGCTTCCAATTCATTAAAAAAATCTGCTCTCCAGTACCATTGCAATCCCGGAGGGAACAAGCCATCAAACAATTTTTGTATAAATGGATAAGGCATTGGGCCAACATGTTCAAACAAAGGATTCATCGCAAGAATGGGTTTGAATACTTCTTTTGCTTTATCCAGATCTCCGGCATAGCACCATACAATCCCGCAAAACTGCTTGTTGTGAAGATGTGCCGGAAATGGGGGTCCCGGTATAACCAGGGTAGCAATAAAACCATTTAATTCGTCAGGAGCCTGGTGAATAAATTTGTGATACCATTCCATGATTTCATTTGTCTTTTCAATTGGCCACAAAGTGGGGCCACCGAAAACATTCTTAACAGGGTGAGCCTGAAATTTAAATGAAGTGACTACCCCAAAGTTTCCACCTCCGCCGCGGATAGCCCAGAACAGGTCGGCATTTTGCTTTGCGTTTACAGTAACAAATGTCCCATCTGCCAAAACCATGTCGGCTTCCAATAAATTATCAATGGTAAGTCCATATTTTCTCGATAAGTGACCAACCCCTCCTCCAAGGGTCAAACCGCCTACACCCGTAGTAGATATTATTCCCGCCGGAACGGCAAGTCCGAAGGGATGCGTAGCATGATCAACTTCCCCCCATACATTTCCTCCCCCCACCCTCACTGTTTTTTCAACGGGATCAACCAGCACAAATTTGATCCCGGATAAATCAATAATCAAACCATCATCGCAGAGGCCCAGGCCACCTCCATTATGTCCGCCTCCCCTGACCGCAACCAATAATTTATTTTCTCTGGCAAAATTTACAGCCTGCATCACATCAGCAACATCCACGCACATCACAAACATCCCGGGATGCTTATCAATCATTTCATTGAACAATTTTCGTGTCTCGTCATAGTTTGAATGATCCGGGAGAACGATCCTTCCTCTGAGTCCGGATGCGAATTCTTCAATAACCGAAATGTTTAAATCTTTTACAGCGTTGGGCATAACATTACATTTTAAGATCTGATAAGGAATATTTTTTAGGAAATGATCCTGTCATTTAACTGTCAGATAATAACAGGGTACGACAGGCAAAATTTGCCTGTTCAAAACTAGGCCTTGATGAATAGGAACCCTGCAACTTTTAGTTCAAATGCAGGTAATTTTGATTCAAATCAATTAGATGACTGAACCGGAAGGGTTCGTCCTTCATTAACGAGCAGATAATCAGAAGGCAAACGCCCGTATCTTTTCTGGAAACATTTGGAAAAATAAGACGGACTGGTAAAACCCGTTTCAAAGGCAATTTCTGAAATGTTGCCGGCACTTTTATCCAATAATTTTAGCGCTTCTTTAAGCCTGTATTCCTTTATAAATGTATTGGGGGATTTACCCGTGAGTAAAATCATTTTGCGGTACAATCGGGATTTGCTGTAACCCATGGGCCTGCTAAAATCATCCACTTTCAAATTTGTATTGGTCCAGGCAGAATCAGTATAGTCCATCAGGAGAGTAAGAAATTTCTCATCTTCCGGAGTAAGAAAAAAGAAACCCTCCGCTTTTCTGAAAGCATTTGCATTTTCACTTTTGCATAAATCCTTAACCTCGGCTGAAACTATAATTTCTCCTTTTACAATTTCACACATGCGTTGAGCTAATTTTATTGTATCCTCAAAAATCAATTGTTTTTTCGTTACCGGAACACCCGCGCTTAAACCAATCTTAAACATCATTTTGCCATGCTTGAGATCCTTATTGAAATCTTTAATCAGCAACCGGATTTCCGATGCAGCCAGGACGGTATTTGTTACCGATTTGAAAGAAACCAGGTAACGGTAGTCTGTATGTTCAACCGGTTTCCCTGCCCGGGCTTTCAATATATTGATGATGGAATCACTTAAACTCCTCAATTCCGGTTCAAATTGGAAATCAGCTCCAGGCACCAGCGCTGAGTGTTTTATCCCTATGACCATGATGGTTCGGAAAGCAGGGTCATTAATGATATTCAACGTGCTGTCCTTTGCTTTTTCGGGATCCTCAATCCTGCCTAAAAAAGACTCTACTATGCTGGCTTCTACTTCAATAATGCTGTTTGGCACCTGGCCGTGGGCCTCATTGTGCATTTTTTCAATGGCCTTTTCGTCTGGTGCTTCAATTAAACAAAAGGCTGTTTTCCTTTTATCATCAAACCAATAAGTGAGCCCCCTGCATCCAAACTGATGTTGTATTTTCACATCTTCCTGATGCAATTTTGCCACGTCCCCAGCGGTTACATTAGCTGACACATCGTGCCGGTCCATATAAATCGGCATATCTGAGATTTTTAAGATTTTCTACCCTGGAACTGGACACGCTAAAGTTAGTTTATTTTATAAGCCACGCTTTAGAATTATCATAAAAGCCGGTCAGGCTTTCGCCTTTGTCTGACCCTGAAAGACTGTCCTGAATCGGGCAAAATGAATATAATTCCCCTTGAGAATTTTTACGGTTTCGTTGATCTTGCAGGACTGTATCGTTTCCACCGGAAATCTGGGCCCTGACTGCACCAAAATAAACAAGATTATTTGCAGGAACCGAATTGAATCCCTTCCCTTTTATGGTAACGCTTGTTCCAACCGGACCCGATCCTGGGGAAAAATTATAAATGACCGGTTGGGCAAAAAGGGGTACTATAAAGAAGAGGCTGATTAACAGGGAAATATTCCTTTTCATCCGGTTAGCTTATAGGTTAGGGGGCTTTGGCTAACAAGATAGTAAAAATAAATATGGAAAGGAATTTCGGCGCGATTCCACAAAATGTTTTATTGATTCAACAGGTCCGCAGGAATTTCCTTTATTGGTTTTATTTTGATTTCCTTATAAAAGACTTCCGCACCTTCGCATTGAATCTGCAATTTCCCTTTCAGGAGTGGAATTACTTTACCCTGCTCATATTGGCTGGAATGAAACAGCTTCATCATCACTTTATTATTTATCAGATGCACGCTGGTGCCATTCAGGCAATATAAATCAAGCGTATTCCATTCGCCGCTGGGTTTTTCGGAATCCGTAGCTTTTTTACAATATCTTCCTACTTTGCTGGTCGCGCTAAATGTAATCAGGGGAGCTCCTGAATGATAGACATAAGAAGTGTCTGATAGCTTTAATGCCGGAATGTCTTCCATTCCGCCTGCCACTCCCCAATATTCGCCGCAATTTCCTTCTTCAATCTGGAATTCCTGGGAGCGCATCCACGCTCCGTAATCCGCTCCCTGAGGTCCAACGGAAAAATAAAGCAGTCCGCTATCTCTCTTCTTATTCCTTTTAGGCCCCCAGGTTGTTGAACCCCACTTAAATTTGAGCTGAAGATGAAAATTATCATATTCCTGATGGGTAGATATAGCCCCGAATCCTTCTCCGGAAATACGAATCAGTTTTTCTCCTTGCTGGTCCACGACTGAGAATACGTGATGAGGATCCTTGTTCAATCCAACGGGTAGTTCGCTCAGTTTCGTTCCGGAAGAATCCAAAGGCGGACCGAGATAGGTATCCCATCCCTGAAAATCTTTCCCGTTGAACAAATCTTTCCAATCATCTCCATTTCCATTAACCCGAATAAATCCGGGCAGTCCAATGCAAAGTATCAACAAAAGAAAAAAGACGGCATTTGCCTTCATGCTACATTTATATATAGTTTGAAGTTAACTATTTTGCGGCCATTCCAAGAATGCACTTTCCTAAAAACGAGCTCCTGGCAGTATTAATGCTCAGATAGATTTCCCAGGGTGAACTGGTAAATAAACCAGTCATGGTTAAGATAGGAATTTAACCAGTCGCGGTAACAATCTGCATTAAATTTAATAGAAAGCCGGGGAAATTGAAGTCATCTCATTTATTTACCTTAGAACCACCAAACCATCTAAAATGAAATGCTTCCTTTTTCTTTGCATTGTATTAATTTGTAAGGTTTCATTTTCCCAACCTTACCCGAATTATGGAAGTGTAACCCTGGAAAAGGCTTCAGACTACAGGACTGCGAATCCGGTTGCATTACAGGCTTCAACCTATTTGCTATCCACGCCATTCGAGAAAATTAACGCTGACAGGCAAAACTCACTTCAATTCATGATAAAATGGATGAAGGGCACGCCCGACTATGCATTTACAATAGACAAGTCTTTAAGTAAAATATTTAATGGGAACAGTGACTTGCTCGGGCTTTACATGGCAGCGATGGCAAAATACTCATTGGGTACCCCTGCAGCTTCCAAAGATCTGAAAGTTGTCGAACTAAATGCCATGTCGATCCTTCTTACCTATTGTGAGAATCCGGAAAATAATATTAAAATGTCAAGGCAATTTAAAAAGCTATCAGAGGCAAAGGCCAACGGACAACTGGAACAGGCTTTGAACCAGTAACATAATATTCAGCTGAAGACGCTCTGAATCATTATTGTGCATGATCGGATGAGGGAACAATCCTGGCCGAAAGATCCGGTTCTTTCATTTCCTTATCGAATGGAAACATAGGCCGCTGAATTCTCTTGTATTGAAGATGCTCCAGGTTTTGATCTACCCCGCCGGGTGTCAGCGCCATCATCCAGTCAGCTTTCATTGCGTAAAGCTCAGGTTCCAGATAACCAATCTTAACAATTACTATATCTGATTCACGGGGAGTAAGTCCCAACCTGGTAAAATCAATCTCTTTGTGATAGGGTTTCCGTTTTTGCGTAACAATAATATGTATACTTCCAACCCGGATAGCCACTTCAACTTCGGCATCCTTATCGCCATATACTATGGATTCAACTTTACCTGAGATCTTAACAGGAGGCGCATACCGTGAATCTACTTTTGCCCCGGCATAACCACTTACATTTCCACCCACGCCAGCTTCAATTGCTTTTTTTATTAGATCCGGGCCCGGGATTGATGCATAGATGAGAGAAGGACCGTTCACGGATTTAAATTCGGGGCGGGACAGTAATTCCGTCAGGGTCCATGTGACATCGCCTGCACCACCTGCAGTAGGATTATCCCCCATGTCACTAATAAAGAAGGGATGGGTCTGACTTAGAAGCGCATGATGAAGGCATTCCTCCAGGGTCCCAGTGGGTGCCACAAATGCAAAACCGGATCTGGCGTCCCAAAACCTATGCGCCAACTGCTCCGCCGTGTAGATTACCTTCTCTTTATCGTCTCCCGTAACCATAACGACCGCATGATTACGAGGTTCATCTGCCCATGCATATCCGACCCATATGGCAGCATCAATAATACCATTTTGTGATGCAGCCGGAGCGACTGCTTTATACACGCTTTTTGCGGGTTCAATTCTGGTGCTTGTTTTTTCCCCAGGCAGCAAAATGGGAATTGGAATCCAGGCTTTACAGGCAGGTTTTCCCTTCCCGGTTTCAATCCGGTCAATCAGGTTTTCCACAGCCCTTTGTTTCGTTTCCATTGCATCTTCGTGCGGCGCCAGCCGGTAACAGGTAATCAGATCGGTATTTTCCGCCAGACGCCAGGATACATTTCCATGCAGATCCATGGATGTTGATATAATCGTTGATTTCCCGATCACGCTGCGGATTCTTGTAATAAAGTCGCCTTCGGGATCATCCAGGCCAACCACACTCATGGCGCCATGAATGTCGAAATATAGTCCGTCGAAGGGCCCATTTTTTCTAAGAGAATCCAGCGTCTTTCGTACCAGTGATTCGTAGGCTTCCCTGGTAACTGCGCCTCCCGGCAGGGCATGGCCGACCAAGGTTGGAATCCATGTTGCGCGACGGCGAAGGGGCGAATCTGCGGACAAAAAGGGATACAGGGAGAAAACATCAGCACCATATTTTGCATGAAATGCTGCTTCATCGGTAAGCGCCGGAGAAAATGTGCTCGATTCAATTCCAAGTCCGGCAATCGCAATACGTGGAAGAGGTCCTGTTGCCATTCCCCGCCATACGCACAAACTGCAGAAAACCACAGTAAGAAGAAAATTTTTCATGAAGGCTTTTAATTATTTAGGTTCCAATAGCATTTTGGCAATCTGAATTTAAACATAATTAATTAAGGAACAGGGAGCCGTTCTTCAAATTCTTAAATTCTGCTAAAAAATACCGGTAAATAACTCTGTGCTTGCAGTTTCCGCAATTCTAATATGATCTGTTTGTAGTATTCGATTATGAATAGCCTGTTTACCGGGATAGTTTTATATCAAAAATACCATGAAGATGAAAATAGATCTGACCAGTTTATTTTTGATAGCGCTGTTCTTTGGAAGTCCGGCGATTGCGCAAAAGCCGGCATCCATCGGATATTTCCGCTGCGGGGTGAATCTAAATGCATCCTGGCCGGAAAAAGGAAGGCTCTTTCTATTCCCGGCAATTAACCTGACTCCCGGCCTGAGAATTGTACAGGGCCGCGATTTTGCAATGGCTTTGACGCTGCCCATTTCTGGTGGATATTCTTCAGATAATTATTACCACACCGGTTACTTTGGCCTGGATGTACCTGCAATGCTGGAGTTCAACTTCGGCGCCGCAGCCGGAAACTCTGCGACCAGCGGGGTTGGTTTCATGCTTGGCGCAGGTGCAGGCTATCAGATAGCAGGTTCGTACGACAATTCAAATTTGATTGATGAGTATCGGTCCGGCGATATGGATTTTTGGGGTTACAGGCTAAATTTTGGCCTGAGCTTTGGCAAGGATTCCACCGGCGACCGGACAATGGTTGTCGCCGGATTTGGAAAAAGCTTTACGGCAGACAGAAAGTATACATTCTCCATCGGCGTTTACATGATATTAGGCAACAGGAGAAAACTAACAGACAGGTACGCTGCCGGTGAACAATGAAATCCATCTTTTAACATGGAGCGACTTGTCAAATATTATTGATATTTTTAAACAAAATAAATAACTGCATATGAAAATGCTCACCGGAATTATTTTGTTTTCTGTTATGCTGATTTCCTGCGAAAATCAAAAAAGCACTTTACCGATCGTTGGCACCTGGCAATTGATTTCAGGTACCCTTGTCGAGAAGAACGATACGACGGTCACTGACTATACGAAAAATAAAAAATTTATCAAGATCATCAATGGCTCCCATTTTGCTTTTCTGGGCCATGATCTGACCAAGGGTAAGGACTCAACAGCATTCTTTTCCTCCGGCGGAGGCACTTATTCACTGGATGGCAATACATACACCGAAAATCTGGAATTCTGCAACGACCGGGTCTGGGAGCATAATTCCTTTCCATTTACTATCACCATTAGTAATGATACCCTGGTTCAGAAAGGCATAGAAAAAGTCGATTCGACTGGAATTAACAGGCTCAATATTGAAAAATATGTAAGGGTGATGAATTAATTGTTTAACGATCAATTCAGACTTCTGTAAAGCGCTTCAAAAGAATTCCGAACCTGTTCCGTATTTTCCATCCACGGCAAATGACCGCATCTTTCGATAAAATATATTCCGGATTGGGGCAGCTTACAATAAGGTAACCCGCCGTCGGCTGAATTACGCGTTTTATTATTTTCACTCATTCCCCATTATTTCTCCAGGTAAGTATTTACCCTTATCTTGGGCTTGTTAAAGATCTGCCTGTTTAGCTTATCCTCCTTACGGAATCCCCGCAGCTTTTATTTTTTCACATCCTTAATTAAACACACATGAGAAAAATGCTAGCCATCTGGCTTTTGATCCCTTTTATCGGGTTCAGCCAGGCAAAAAATGTCATCAATTCAACCAGGATCTTTCCCAAACAGGAAAAGATTGCTGAATTTGAAAAAGCAATTGCAGCGCATGCCCAGAAATACCATACCGGCGACTGGAAATGGCGGGTTTGGTACATTGAATCCGGACCTGATGCAGGCGGATACATGGTCACTGAAGGGCCAAACAGCTGGGAACTACTTGATGGCCGGAAAGATTTGAGTGCTGAACATACAGCCGACTGGGATAAAAATGTGGCTCCGCTAACACAGGATCGTGGAGATGCCACCTACGTTGAATTCCAAGCTGATCTGAGCACAGTGCAACTCACGGACTATGCAGAAAAGATCATCATAAATCACATGATCGCCAAACCCGGTAAGATCAACTCCATTCCGGAGCTGCTAAAAAAAATGAAAAATGCCTGGCAGTCAGGCGGGGAATCCGTTGCAGTGTACCAGTCAATAGCATCCGGAGATCCTGGATATATTACTGTCACACGCCTAAAAGCCGGCCTCAAGGAATTGGCCCTGGGCTATCGCAAACCATTGAAAGACCTTTACAACACTGCCAACGGCGAAGGTTCTTTTGATGCGTTCCTGAAAGATTATAGTGATGCCGTAGAAAAACGCTGGTCAGAATTACTGGTCTTCAGACCCGAACTTAGTTCGAAATAAATATTCTAACAGGCAGAATATTTTAACATAAAGGCTAACGGCTTCCAATATGAAGAGTTCCGTTAGCCTTTTAATATAGCACGACGGGTACATTGCATTCTGATACAGAAAGTTAAGGGACCGGCCACGAGGCAACCCATTCCAGGTTAATCACGTAACGAGAGATGTCCTGACAGAGGGATACTATGAAAAAACAGTACCTTCATAATAGCCGATTGGCATTATATAAACAGCAAATCGTGGCCATGTTTTTTCAATGCAGCAGACTAAAAATAAAAATATGAAAACCAGCCTTGTGGGCTTATTCCTCCTCTTTTCGGCACCCATATTTGCACAATTAACAGTAACTGAACAATTTCAAAAGATCGGAACTGTCCAGGAAGCACAACAATTCATCGATGCCAATAAGACGCTTAAACCGGCCCTGCTCAAGCTGTCAAACAGCAAAGACTCATCTCTAATTGACAAGAGATTGTTACGACAACAGAAGGGCGATATCTTTTCTGTCGGTTACGTGACTTATAAAGTCCTTGAGGCAACAGAAATAATTGCTTACCGGGCAAATTATATCTTCCTGGACGGATCTTCATTAACGGTGCCCCAGGTCGACAGCCTCAAAAAACTTATCCTGCAAAAAGCTACCACAGGCGCATCCTTCGATCAGCTCTCTGATCAATACACTATGGATGGAAACACCACGCATGGCGACACCGGTTGGTTTTTCGGAATAGAAATGATGCCTAAAGAATTCCAGGACGCTGTCGCCAGTCACAAGACCGGCGATATCTTCTTTGTGGATGTAGCGGACAAGCAATGGCATTATATCGTCAAAAAAACCTACGATGATCAGGATAAGAAAGAAATCACTGTTCTGCGGGCAAACGGAAGGTAGGATGCTGGATTGTTGTTTCATTTTTCCCTTCCATTAAAGGCAGAGGGTTTTCGGGATCAATAGCCATCCAGAGCAGGCATCCAATAATCATTACAATGGCCAACAGGTAAAGAGGATAATCGAAATGATGCGTCACCTGGACAATCTTCCCAAAAATAATGGCAAGAGAAAATGCACCCATCTGTCCGAAAAAATTCATTGCACCGGTGACTGTGCCCGCATTATTCCTGCCAATATCAGCGCAAACAGCATAAGAAACCATCACGCCAAATGAAAATGAAAAATTAGCGCCTATCAGGCAGGAAGCCGTAATGCTGTTGTTAGAAGTTATTGCAGCTAAGAATAATAAAAAGCCGCATACTCCCAGGCCAAGCATCCCCGTCAGCCTTCTGCCTTTCCTCAGTCCTTTGCGTTTAAGAATCCAGTCGCCTGCCGCCCCTCCTGCAATGAAACCACTGACGCCAACTATAAATAGAACAGAGGTGATCTCCTTCATCGAATTCTCTGTAAAACCCCGGCCTTCCTGAAGGTAAACCGGCATCCATGCAATAAAAAAATAATTGGCCCACTGACAACAGAAATACATGAGCATTAGCGGCCATAGTGTGCTGTTACGAAAAATCAATTTCCATGGTACCAGATGTTGCTGATCCTTATGGCGGCATGACAATTCGATCATTTTCTTTTCCGATGCGGGCATTGCCTTCATTTGTTCGGGGAAATCACGAAACCATGAGTAACAAACCCCCGCCCATACAATCCCTACAGAACCAATTACAAAAAAAGGAATCCTCCATCCATAAGCAATAGCTATGGGAACAATAATAAGTGGCGCAATGGCCGCGCCTAACTGTGAGCCAATGCCTACCCATGATAAGGCCTTCCCTGTTTCGATTACGGGGAACCATCTCGATACGACGAGGATACTATTAGGATAAGTTCCGGATTCGCCAGCTCCAAACAGGAAGCGGATTGCGATCAGGGTAATGAGACCATTGGCCAGTCCTGTAAGCGCGGTGAAGAATGACCAAAATAAAACGATCCGGATAAAAACTTTCCTCGGCCCGATCCTGTCTCCCAGCATACCCGAAGGGATTTCAAACAAAGCGTATGCAAGTGCAAAGGCTGCCAGCACCCAACCAAATTGTTCGTTGTTCAGGTGCAGTTCTGATTTTATGCGAACGCCTACAATGGATATGCAGATACGGTCCATATATGTAAGCGTGGTCAGTGAGCAAAGCAATACAAGAACACGAAAACGGTATGGGATTGATATCAGGTTCAAAAGGGAAATCTTGAGTTTTCACAATGTAAATTTCAGCAGTTTGAAACTACATTTTCGGACGCTTGATCTTCTTTCCGGCAAGATGTTGCTTCCAGGGGTTCCAGTAATGGTCAAACCATCCTTTTTCGATACTTTCCGCATGGGCATCCGGTACATTGCTGTGGATGGCGTGTAAAACGGTATCCTTCCCTTTTGGTTCCAGAATAATGGTAAAAATTGAATCCGGATCGCCAGCGTCCCAGTTGGACCCACGCCAGGTTTGTACAATGATTTTATCTTTTACAGTGTAAATACTTTGACCAGTGATATAGCCACCATGTGCGTTGAACGGAGCACCGGCTTTGGATGAAATTTCAACCGGCGAGCCCGCAATATGTCCATGCTGTTTTTTATTCATGTAGAGATTGAAGAGGGCCTTGGGTTTCGTCTTCCTGAATTTTACTTTTTGCGTAATTTGTTTCGCCATAAAATTAGATTATACTATTAAAGATAAAGAAGTTCCGAAACACATTTGAGGTCTCATGGAGGCGGAATTTTCAAGCGGCCTTCTTCTTTGGCAATATGTCCCGCAATTTTTTGCGCATCCAAGGCGATTTCCCGGATTTGACCCGTGGGACTCACCCAGTAACCACAGAAATATAAGCCATCTTTCCCAAAATATTTTTGATTGTCTGCGCATACCTGCAGGTCCCCGAAACGACTCTTATCAACATCAACTATTTCAGCATAATCCCGGTAATATCCGATACCGGCAACTATGACATCAAAAACTTCCTTATTGCCATCTTTGAAATGAATGGTTTTGCCATCGATATATTTAATATCATCATAAATATTAATATGCCCTTTGCGGATATGTTGAATTGTACCAATGTCCAATAATGGAACATTCCCATCCCTGCGAATTTCTTCCAGCGCGCCGTAAGGCATTTTTTTTAGACCCAGTTTGGTTAGATCTCCAATTAGCCAGCTTATCAATGGGGCACTGATCCTATCGGCTATACGGGGCGAAAGACGCCTCAACAGCAGACTTATTTCCAGTACAGGTATACCCAAAACATCCCGCGGAACCACATTTACAGGAGAGCGAACCGACATGGAAGGGATTGAACCCTGTTCGAATAAATCAATCGCAATTTCACAGGCTGAGTTACCAAAACCTATTACCAGTACTTTTTGCCCTTTAAAGTCATTGCCTGTTTTGTATTCGTAACTATGCATGATATTTCCGGGAAATGTTTCCATGCCCTGAAAGTTGATGGGCTTAGGTTTACCGTAAGGGCCCGTTGCCATGATCAGGTATTTGGATTTGAATGAACCGTTGGTCGTTTCAGTGATCCAATCGCCAGCCACTTTTTTTACAGATATAGCTTCCGCATTAAATACCGGATTGATATTGAATTCTCCCTGGTACTCATCAAGATAATCAACCACATCCTGCCTGGTCGGATACCGGGAAATTGTTCTTCCAAATTTCTTATATGGCAAATTTGAAAATCTCTTGCTTGTGTGCAAATGGAGGCGGTCGTAATGATTACGCCATGGCATCCCCACCCGATTCTCCTTTTCAATAATTATATATTCAATATTTTGCCTTTGCAAAGAGGCGGCGGAAGATAAACCCGAAATGCTCGCCCCAATAATGACCGTACCTGTTTGCCTTACATCCATAACGGCTTTACAAAAGTGAACCAATAGCACTCCGCCTAGTCATCATGCATGTTCTGATATATTAGAAATAGCATAAAACAAATAGTTAACAGGAACGCAGTATTTTGACCATTCCAAATTTTTGATTGCCACATCAAGAACCATTCTCCTCCTATTGTAACAAACAGGCTGAACCAAAGTATAACCCCCAAAAATAATCCTATGGTCAGGAACTTCTTTGAATATTCGAAATCTACCGCGCTTGATTTTAATTTACTGACCATCCGTATAATACCAATAGCAACAAATATTGTTATCAACAGCTCCCACGCAATAATGATTAAGTAGAAAATATTTTGTAATAACTTACTGTTAATGGACCGCCACCCATTTCGTTTATTTGAAAAGATATCTTCCATACCGGAAACCTTGCTCACAAATTCAAAATTTGAACCATAATCTATTATATTATTAAAACAAACCAGTAGCATATAAAGACCAATGGAAACACCAAAAAATATCTTTATCAGTCTCTTATTCATAGAGAGCAGTTCCTTTTATTCAGAACTGAAGGTAGCCAATATTTAAAATCAATTTAACCTCAAATAATGACCGGATGTTCAGCCGTAAAATAATTGTTTACATTTGATTGCGTTTTCCAGAAAGGATTTAAATGGCTCCCCGATAGTTAAAAGCATCTTGTTCGAAAGATCGTTCTCCTTCTCGTGTGCGCGCAACGGCGACGACCCGCCCGATGCGGGCGTCGGTGCGCAGCTGGTTGATGTGGTAAGAGCTCGGCATGAATGCCTCGCCCGTCAGGGTATCAGTCGCCTCGGGCATGCCCCGAGCGCGGTTCGACTTACGCGGCGGCGGGCCGGAGCTTCGCCCGACGCGTGCGGATGGCACGAAGCCGCTGGTTCAGGCGGGCCCACGCCCACGGCTCGACCTCGCGGTAGCGCGTCTCCGACTGGTTGCGCGTCGCCTCGAGGTACTCGAACCAGGCGTCGGCCTCCTCGATCATGAGCAGCTCCTCCGCCTCGCGCTTGTCGACCATCTGGCGCTCCCTCCGGTCGCTGACGGCCGCGATGCTAGGGAGCCAGTCGGACGGACCGCTACGGGAAAGCGTACGCGCTCGCCCGCGACCCTGGTCACCGGCGCGCGCCGCTCGAAGTACCGCACCGCCGCCTCGCCGAGCGCGCGCGTGCCCGCGTAGGCGATCCGCGCCCTTCACCACCCAGCCGACGAACGGGACGTACCCGATCGCCTTCCGCGCGAGCGCACGGAAGCCGAAGCCCGATCCGATCACGCGCGAGCACCTCCGGGAAGCCGCTCCCGGTCGATCTCGAAGCCGTGCGCGTCGGCGATCCGCAGCACGAGCCGGACCTGGTTCAGCGGTCAGGATCGGCAGGTCGGCGCCCGGCACGAAGACGGCGACGCCGATGACGCGCGTTCTGGCGCGAGAACTTCCGGATCAGCTCCTCGCACACCGCTTCGCGCAGCACGGGCAGGCGGGCGGCGAGCGGCGTCGCCGCCTCGCCGAGCGCGCGTGCGAGCCGCCTGCGCGATCTCGTCGACCGGGAAGCCCGCGCCGCCGCCGACGCGCACGACGTTCTCGTCGAGGACGTAGGGGACGTGGCCGGCGCGTCCGCCGTCGCGGGACGACCGCGACGACCGGCAGACCGCGCCGCGCGCCGCCTCGCTGGAGCAGGCGCTCGTCCTCGTCGGTCGGCGGCGCCGGCGAGGACGTAGCACGAGCGCCAGCCGCGCCCTTCGACCGGTCCCTGCTCGCGCACCGCGGCGGCGACGCCGCCGCGGGTGAGCTCCTCGACGAGGACGGGAACGAGCGCCGCGGGCCCGGAGACGACGAGCGGCCGGTCCTCGCCGCGCGGACGAGCGCAGGCCCTGGACGACGCCGACATCAGCGACGCCGGCGTCGACCGAGCCCCGACCGCTTCGTCTTCACCAGCGGGCGAGCCGCGCGCGTCCGCGGCCGCGCGCGTGGATCGCCTGGAGCACGCCGATCGCGAGCAGGTTCGCGATCATCGACGAGCCGCCGACGCTGACCAACGGCAACGGGATGCCGGTCACCGGCGCGATCCCGATCGTCATCCCGACGTTGACGAAGATCTGGAAGAGGAACGCGAAGACGATCCCGCCGGCGACGATCGCCGAGTACGGATCCCTGGCGGACGCCACCACCCTCAGGCCGCGCCAGACGACGAGCAGGTAGAGCATCAGCAGGAACGCCGCGCCGAAGAAGCCGCGCTGCTCGGCGAGCGACGCGAACACGAAGTCGGTCGCGTGCTCGGGCAGGAAGTCGAGGCTCGTCTGCGTCGCGCCGGCGACGCCGCGGCCGGTCGGGCCGCCGGAGCCGACCGCGGTGATCGACTGCGTCGACGTTGTAGGTCGAGCCGCGCGGATCCTGGTCGGGATGGAAGAACCCGGTCAGGCGGCTCGTTCTGGTAGCCCTTCAGCACCGGCATGCCGGCCGACGGCAGCCACCAGAGCACGCTGAGCGCGAGCACGACCGCGACGATCGCGAAGATCGCCGAGGTGCAGCCAGCGCACGCCGGCGACGAACAGCACGCCGACGAGCGCGGCGGCGTAGACGAGCGCGGAGCCGATGTCCGGCTGGATGAACACGAGCAGCATCGGCGGCAGCGCGAGCGCGACCGCGGTCAGCGACGTCCGCCACTCGCCCATCCGCCGGAACCGGTCGGCGAGGAAGCCGGCGAGCGCGAGGACGATGAGCAGCTTCCCGAACTCGGACGGCTGGAAGCGGAAGAAGCCGAGGTCGATCCAGCGCTTCGAGCCGCGGGCGACCGTGCCGGCGAGGAACACGAACACGAACAGGAGCGAGCGTCCCGACGTAGATCTGCTTCTCGAAGCGGTGGTAGATCTCGGGGTCGATCAGGATCGCGGCGACGAGGCCGACGCAGGCCGATCGCGACGAAGACGAGCTGGCGGTAGACGTAGTAGTCGGGGCTGCCGGCGCACGTCGTGGCGCGTGATGCCGGCGATCGCCCAGAGCCCGTAGCGCGACGATGCGCGAGGACCGCGCCGAGCATCACCCAGTCGAGCCGCGCGAGGAGCGGCGCCTCCTGCGTGAGCTCGCGGCGGCGCGCCCTGGCGCGGGACCGCTCGGTGGGGGTGTAGACGAGGTCGGCCATGGCTAGTCGGAGTGGATCGGCCCGAGGCCGCCGGTGCGTCTTGGTGTGGAAGAACTGCTCGAAGACCTTCAGCGCCGCCGGCGCGGCCGCCGTGCCGCCGTGGCCGCCGTTCTCGATCACGGCGCAGACGGCGATCTTCGGCGTCTCGGTCGCGTCGGCCGGCCCGTAGCCGCACCACCAGGACTGGTCCTGGAGCAGCGGCTGCGCGTAGCCCGGCGGCTGGACGACCTTCTCGGCCGTGCCCGTCTTGCCGGCGATCGGGATCGGGAAGTTGCCGAAGACGGCGGTCGCGGTGCCGTACGAGGCGTGCGTGGCGCGGTAGAGGCCGTCGCGGACGACCGCGAGCGCGGCCGGGTCGACGTTGCTCGGCTTCGGGCGCGGGCGGGTTGAGGTAGTGGCGGCCGCTGCCGGGCTCGTCGACCGCGTAGAGCGACGTGCGGCGTGACGAGCTTGCCGCCGTTCGCGATCAGCGAGTAGAAGCGCACCATCTGGAGCGGCGTGACCAGCAGGTCCTTCTGGCCGATCGCGAGCTGGATCGAGTCGCCGGGCTTCCAGAGCCGGTCGATCTGCCAGTAGCACGGGTCGGTCTTCTTCGTGTACGTCGCCTGGCGCCACTCGGGCGTCGGCAGGAGGCCGGCCTGCTCGGGCCCGACGTCGATCCCGGTCGGCGCGCCGAACCCGAAGCGGCTCGCCCAGCCCTGGAGCGGGTGGCCGCGGTCGGGCGGCAGCGCGTAGAACGCGTAGCCGAGGTTGTAGAAGTACGTGTCGCAGGAGGCGCCGATCGCCTGCGGGCAGGGTCATCGGCTGGTTCGACGTACGGGTCCCAGTTCTTGAAGACCTGGCCGTGCACCTCGAAGCTGGGCGTGCACGGGATCGTCTGGAACGGCGAGATCAGCCGCTCCTGCATCGCCGCCAGCGCGGTCACCGGCTTGAACGTCGAGCCGGGCGGATAGAGGCCCTCGGTCACGCGGTTCAGGCCGGGGTAGTTGTCCGCCTTCGCCGTCTTCGGGTCGAGCAGCGGCGCGAGCTTCTTCGGGTCGGTCCGGCCGACGAAGATGCTCGGCTTGTACGTCGGCGAGGACGCCATCGCGAGGATCTCGCCGTTCGACGGGTTCATCGCCACGATCGCGCCGCCGTTCGCGAGCCAGTGGCCGTCCTGCGTGCGCGAGGCTGATGCCGTACTGGAGCGCCCGCTCGGCCGCCCGCTGGAGCGAGATGTCGATCGTCAGCCGGATCGGGTAGCCCGGCCGTCGGCGCCCGCGTGACGACCGGCGCTTGCCGACCTTGCCGCCGAGCGAGTTGACCCGCTGGAGCTTCTCGCCCGGAGCGGCCGCGGAGGTACTTGTCGTAGCTCTGCTCCACCCCGGCCTGGCCGATCCGGTCGCCCGGGCAGGGGACGTTCGCCTCCTTCGCCGCGGGTGGTCTGGCAGCTCTTGTAGTGCTTCTTGTAGACGGCGAGCTGCGCCGGAGAGATCTCGCCGACGTAGCCGAGGACGTGCGCGAGCAGCGCCTCGGTGTTGTACTTGCGCAGGTAGGTCGGCGTCGATCTGGACGCCCGGGAACTCGCGGTTGGTGCTCGGCGAGGTAGGCGACCTGGTCCTCGTGGACGGCGACCTGCATCGTCACCGGCGTCAGCGGGTTCTTCATCCCCTGCTCGAGGCTGCGCGAGCAGCTTGGGCAGCGGCACGTTCAGGACCATCGAGAGCCGCTTCATCTCGGCGTAGCGGCCCTGCTTCGGCAGGTCGATCGGGACGACGTCGACGGCGGTCGAGGCCGACGTTCGTGACGAGCGTGCGGCCCTTCCGGTCGAGGATCGGGCCGCGCTGGCGCCTCGATCGGGAACGGTGCGCAGCTGGTTGTTCCGCGCGGCGGCCTCGTACTTCGAGCCCGGAGAGGATCTGCAGCGACCACAGCCGGAGGAAGCAGCACGGCGAAGACGGCGAGCGCGATCGCGCCGAGGATCGCGACCCGCAGCGCCATCCGCGGCGTGAAGAGGTACGGCTCCTCGACCCGCGGGTCGGGCGGCAGGAAGCGGTCGGCCCGGTTGCCGGTCGTGCTAGCCAACGGCGTGGATCCTCTCGACCCGCTCGCGCCGCGGCCGGCTGCGGCAGCACGAGCCGCGCGAGCGCGTAGACCGGCCAGGTCAGGATCAGGTTGAGCGCGATCCCCTGGAAGAGCGTGCTCCAGAGCACCGCGCGCGCCGGCGCCGGGTCGCCGAGCACGTAGTGGAAGGCCAGCGAGCCGAGCGCGTACAGGAACGTGATCACGACCACGGAGACGAACGGCGCGTGCGAGCGGTCGCGGCCGGTGGTCTCGCCGTAGCGGCCGATCCAGTAGCCGGCGACCGTCAGCAGGAGCGAGGTGACGCCGAGCGTGCCGAGGTTCGCGGTGTCGACGAGCAGGCCGCCCCAGAAGCCGACCGCCGCGCCGACGATCGGCCCGCGCAGGAGCGCGACGCAGATGATCGTCACGAGCAGCAGGTCGGGCGTCCCGTGCAGGATCGTCACGTCGGAGAAGACCGACACCTGGAGGATCGCGGCGACGAAGACGAACGCCGCCGCCTTCAGCCAGTCGAGGATCACTGGTCGATCGGCCTTCCGGACGAGGACGATCACGGCCTCGAGCGTCGAGAAGTCGACGAACGGGTCGCACTGGATCTGCTTGTAGAGGTCGGTGTCGGACTGGCCGACCTGCGTGACCAGGCAGACCGGGATCCCGCGCGGGTAGAGCGACGAGAGGTCGCCGGAGCGCCAGCCGGCGGTGACGAGCACGTCGCCGCGGTTGACGACCTGGTCCTTGGTCACCCGGTCGACGGTCAGCGAGCCGACTGCCCGTGCTGGGCGATCCCGGACGCGTTCGTGGCGATGTCGAGCGCCGAGACGGCGCTCGAGTCGTCGGTGAGCAGCGTCACCTGCGCGACGTTCGACGCCACCTTCGTCACCTCGCCGACGAGGCCCTCGGCGGTGACGACCGCGTCGTGCTTCGAGATGCCGTTGTTCTTGCCGGCGGAGACGACGATCTGCTGGGCGAACTGGCTCGGCGCCCGGGCGATCACGCGGGCGGCGACGGGCCGGTAGTCCTTCGGGAAGCGCGGGCTCTCCAGGTAGTTGAGCAGCTGCTTCAGCTGCGCGTTCTCGCGCAGGGCGGACTGGTTGAGGATCGCCTGCTGCGCGGAGCTGGTCGACCTCCTTGCGCAGCTTCTTGTTGTCGGACTTCGCGTGCAGCAGGCCGCCGAACCAGCTCGCCGCGTCCTCGGAACGGGCTGGCGACGCGCTCGGCGGCGACCTCGAACGGCCTGCAGGACGCTCGCGCCGGTCGACTGGACGCCGTGCAGGAAGCCGCCGTCCGACTCGCGGAAGTAGACGGTGACGAGCGCGAGCGAGAGGACGATGAGAATCGCCGACGACGAGTCGCCGGCGCACGACCGCGCTGGCGCGGGCCGAGGGCGTGGACGATGGAGCGCTGGGCGGACGATCCGATCGCCGCCACGCGCGCAGATGACCTTCCGCGAGGCACCGAACGGCTTAGTGTAGGCGAGGCGGCGGCGGGTTGTTCCGGTCGCGCGGTCTAGCCGGTGGTTGCCTGTGCTGGTCCGACGCGGCCGCGGCCCTTGCGCTGGCGTGCGGTGGATGACCTCGAACTCCTCGAGGCTCCGGCCCGAGCCGACGGCGACGCAGGTCAGCGGCGACTCGGCGAGGTGCATCGGCATGTGCGTCTCGTGGCGCAGCCGCTCGTCGAGCCCGTGCAGGAGCGCGCCGCCGCCGGCGAGGACGATCCCGCGGTCCATGATGTCCGCGGACAGCTCGGGCGGGGTCTTGTCGAGCGTCTGCTTGATCGCGTCGACGATCTGGTTGACCGGATCCTCGAGCGCGTGCCGGACCTCCTCGGAGGAGAGGATGATCGTCTTCGGCAGGCCGGTGACCAGGTCGCGGCCGCGGACCTCCGCCTGCACCTCCTCGCGCATCCCCCACGCCGAGCCGACCTCGAGCTTGATCTCCTCGGCGGTCTGCTGGCCGATCAGCAGCTTGTACTCGCGCTTGACGTAGTTGATGATCGCCTCGTCCATCTCGTCGCCGCCGACGCGGAGGCTCTGGGAGACGACGATGCCGCCGAGCGAGATCACGGCGACCTCGGTCGTGCCGCCGCCGATGTCGACGATCATGTTCCCGGTCGGCTCGGCGATCGGCAGGCCGGCGCCGATCGCGGCGGCCATCGGCTCCTCGATCAGGTACGCCTGGCGCGCGCCGGCGGAGAGCGTCGCCTCCTCGACGGCCCGCCGCTCGACGCCGGTGACGCCGGACGGGACGCAGACGACGACGCGCGGGTGCGCGAAGCGGTTCTGGTGCACCTTCTGGATGAAGTGGCGGAGCATCTGCTCGGTGACGTCGAAGTCGGCGATCACGCCGTCCTTCAGCGGGCGGATCGCGGTGATCGTCCCGGGCGTCCGGCCGAGCATCCGCTTCGCCTCGACGCCCGACCGCGTGCACCTCGCCGGTGCGCTGGTCGATCGCGACGACGGACGGCTCGGAGAGCACGATGCCGCGGCCGCGGACGTAGACGAGCGTGTTCGCGGTGCCGAGGTCGACGGCCATGTCGCGTCCGCCGAAACCGGTCAGGTGATCGAAGAGACCCACGGGGAGGCCAGTGTACAGCCGAGCCGCGATTCCCCTGCAGGCTGACAGGCTCGAGCCTGTCATGAGTGGCCGCTAGCCGAACCCGTACGCGCCGGCGAAGCGCTCGGCCAGCAGGCGGACGAGCAGCGCCGCCGGGAGGCCGACGACGTTCAGGTAGTCGCCCTCGATCCGCTCGACGAGGCGCGGCGCCGAGGCCCTGGATCGCGTAGGCGCCGGCGCGGCCCTCCCACTCGCCGGACGCGACGTACGCGGCGATGTCGCGGGCGGTCAGCGGGCGGAACGTGACGCGCGTCGTCTCCGTGTGCAGCTCCTCCCAGCCGGGCGTGAGCAGGCAGAGGCCCGAGACGACCTCGTGCGTCGCGCCGCCGAGCGCGTCGAGCATCTCCGCCGCCTCCTCCGGCCTCGCCGCCTTGCCGTAGACGCGGCCGCCGCAGACGACCGTCGTGTCGACGCCGAGCACCGGGCCGGTCGCCGGCCTCGTCCGCGACCGACCGCGCCTTCCCCTGCGCGTGCGCGCGCACGAGCTCGACCGGGTCGGCGTCGGGCGGGTCGTGCTCCTCGTAGCGCGGGCGCGACGACGTCGAACGGGAGCCCGAGCTGCTCGAGGATCGCGCGGCGCTGCGGCGAGGTCGAGGCGAGGAGCAGCGGCGGCGCCGGCGGACGCTCACGCCGACCTTGCGCGCCTTCCACATCTCCTCGGCCGGCCAGCGCTCGGCCCACTCGGCGGTGAACAGGTCGTACCGGCCCGCGTCGTGGCCCGGGTTGCGCAGCTCGACCAGCCGCTCGACCTCGAAGCCGTGCGAGGTGAGCACGCGGATCCAGTCGCCGTAGCCGAGGTGGAAGTCGATCGACGTCGTCGTCCACCCACTCGAACCGGCGCATCCCGAAGTACGGGCCGCAGCAGCTCGGTGCCGGCCGGCTCGACCGGCTCGACGTCGGGCGAGGTCAGCATCAGCGAACGTCCCGTTGACGAGGAAGACGAGCTCGCCGCCCGGGCGGAGCAGCCGCGCCGCCTCGGCGATCCAGAGGTCCGGGTCGCACCAGATCGACGCGCCGTACTCCGAGACCGCGAGGTCGAACGACGCGTCCGGCAGCGGCACGTCCTCGGCGCTCGCGTGGACGAGCGGGAACTCGAGCCCGTGCTCGGCCTGCATCGCGCCGCGCCGTCGTCGAGCTGCTCCGCGGTCAGGTCGACGCCGACCGACCCGCGCGCCGCGGCGGGCGAGCCACGCAGAGACGTACGCCGTGCCGCAGCCGAGCTCGACGACGTCCTTGCCGGCGACGTCGCCGAGCAGTCCGACCTCGCTCTCGGGGACGTCGAGGATCCCCCAGGTGATCTCGTCCGCCGCCCAGTTGCGCTCGGCGCCGGCGACGTAGCTCGCGGCCTCGCGTCGCCCAGCCTCCCGGTTGCCGGCGGCGTGCTCGGTCAGGCCTCTTCCGGCATCGCCAGATCTCCTCCATCGGCCACGAGCGCGCCCACTCCGTCTCCTCGGCGCGTGCGGTAGGTCGACTCCGCGCCCTCCGGCGGCTGCACCTCGACCAGCGCCTCGACGCGGAAGCCGTTCTCGCGGAAGAGCCGGATCCACTCGCCGTACGGGCAGGTTGAACTCGACGGGCTCGTCCGGCAGCTCGTCGAAGCGGTGCATCCCGAAGTACGGCGTGACGAGCCGCCGCTGCCATCGTCTCGGCCTCGTCGTCGAAGCAGCACATCGCGAGCGGCGTCGAGTGCGAGAACGCGAACAGCCCGCCCGGCCGCAGCAGCCGCGACGCCTCCGGGCACCGTCCGGTACGGGTCGCCGAAGGTCATCGCGCCGTGGTCGCAGAAGACGACGTCGAAGCTCGCGTCCGGCAGCGGCACCTCCTCGGCGCTGCGCGTGGACGAGCGGGAAGTCGACGCCGGCCGCGGCCATCAGCTCGCGCGCGTGCTCGAGCTGCCGCGCCGAGTTGTCGAGCCCGACGACCCGCGCGCCGCGCCGCGGCGAGCAGGATCGACCACTGCGCCGCGCCGCAGCCGAGCTCGAGCACGTCCTTGCCCGCGACGTCGCCGAGGATCCCGAGCTCCGAGTCCGGCAGCTGCCACATCCCCCAGCGCGGCTCGTCCTTCCGCCCGATGAACTCGGCGTTCCGCGCCTGGTACTCGTCGCTGCAGGCGGTCCCAGGTCGGCGCGGTTGTGCGCAGCGTCAGACGAGCATCGCCATCGCCGAACCACAGCGCGATCTCGCGCGCGGCCGACTCCGGCGAGTCGGAGCCGTGCACGAGGTTGTCCGGCATCGAGAGCGCGAGGTCGCCGCGGATCGTCCCCGGCGCCGAGTCGGCCGGGTTCGTCGAGCCCATCGTCGAGCGGACGACCGCGATCGCCCCCTCGCCCTCGAGCACGAGCGCGAGCGTCGGCGCCGAGGTGATGAACTCGACGAGCTCGCCGAAGAACGGCTTCTCGGCGTGCTCGGCGTAGTGCTGCTCGGCCAGCTCGCGGTCGACCGTCAGCAGCCTGGCCGGCGCGCATCGCCAGCCCGCGCGCCTCGAAGCGGCGCAGGATCTCGCCGGCCAGCCCGCGCTCGACGGCGTCCGGCTTGATCAGGACGAGTGTGCGCTCGACCGCCATCGCGGCGCGAGTCTACTGATCGCCGCTCAGGCGCCTCGGCGGTGTCTTCGCCGACCGCGCGTGCCGCCGGCGCCGCGGCATGCGCAGCGGCTCGTGGAGCGGCTCGGCGGGAGCGCATCGTCTCCTCGAACACGGGCGAGCGGCGGACGATCGGCGTCTCGCAGTACGGGCACACCTGCCAGAGCGGCTCGAGCGGCGCCTTGCAGCTCGCGCACGCCTGCTTCAGCTTCGTCGTGCAGACCGGGCAGACGAGGAACTCGGGCTCGACCGCGCGCGCGGCACACCGGGCAGTGCGACGCGCCGGCTGCCCGAGCTGCTCCTCCATCGCGCGGATCTCGAGCTCGCGCTCGCGGACGTCCTCGAGGTACTCCGGCGGCCGGAAGAAGAGGTAGACGAGCGGGCCGATGAACGGCGGCACGAGGCCGAGCAGCGTCGCCATCGCGACCAGCCACGGATCCTCGATCCGCCGGCGCGCGTCCTTGTAGACCCAGTACGCGCTGGCCAGCCAGAAGACGACGACGAAGAAGATCGCCAGGTTCCGGATCACGAGCCACGTGCCGGAGTTGAAGAAGTCGTTCGACGCCGTTGAAGACGCCGTTGCCGGTCGTGGTGGTCGTGTTGTCGGCGAAGAGGATGGAGTTCATGGCTCAGAGCAGGAGCTTCCCGACGACGTACCCCACCGCGAACGCAATTCCTGCAAACGCCGCGATCACGATGGCGGCGAAGACGTAGACGCTCAGTCGCGTCCCGTGCTGGATGGTACGCCTTCGCCGCGCCCGGCGAGGTCGGCGAGCAGGTACAGCGACCCCGTGACCAGGACCGCTCCGTCCGGCCCGGCGATCGCGCGTGCGCGGCGAGCGCGGCGGCGGGGTCCCGTTCCTGCTCCGTTCTCGTGAACCATCGGCTGCCAAGCCTTGCAAGTTCGGCGGCGGGCAGCGCGCGGGTGTTGCTCGACGTCGGTCGCGACGAGCGTGTCGCCGAGCGCCGAGAGCGCCGCCAGCATCCCGTCCGCGTCCTTGTCGCGCGAGGATCGAGGCGACGACGACGTAGCGGCGGTCCGGGCACGCGCGGCAGGAGCCAGCCGACGCCGTCGAGGTTGTGCGCGCCGTCCCAGATCTCGAGCGGCGCCTCGCCGCGCCGCTCGAGCCGGCCGGGCAGGGACAGTCGCCTCCGCCGCGGCGCGGATCGACCGGGCCGGCCGAGGAACGTCTCCGCCGCGGCGACGGCGAGCGCGAGGTTGCTGCGGCCGGTGAGCACGATCGTCTCGGCGCCCGACGAGCGCGCGAGCGCCTGCCACTCGGGCTCGCAGAGGACGACGGCGGCGCCCTGGCTGGACGACCGCGAGCTTCTCGGCGGCGATCTCCTCCCGCGTCTCGCCGAGCTGCGTCGGTGTGGTCGAGGCCGACGTTGGTGAGCACGACGACCGGGGCGCGGAGCACGTTCGTCGCGTCGAGCCGCCCGCCGAGCCCCGCCTCGACGACCGCGGCGTCGACCTCGGCGGCCGCGAACTCCGCCAGCGCGGCCGCGGTCAGCGCCTCGAACTGGGTCGCGCCCAGCGCGCTCGGCCGCCGGCCGCACGCGCGCGACCGCCCGCTCGAACCCCGTCGGCATCGGTGTCGAGCCGCTCGTGCCAGCCGGACACGTGCGGGCGACGTGTACGCGCCGACGCGGAGCCCTTCGCCCGGAGCAGCGCCGCCGTCAGCCGCGTGGTCGTCGACTTGCCGTTCGTGCCGACGACGTGGATCGACGGGAAGGCGAGCTGCGGGTCGCCGAGCTCGGCGAGCAGCGCGCGCATCCGGTCGAGCCCGAACTCCTCGGGCCACGGGGAGAGCCCCGCGACCCAGTCAGTCGCCGGAGATGGCATCGAGCTCGCGGCGGTAGCGCGCGAGCTTCTCCCGCTCCGCCTCGACGACCTCGGCGGGCGCGTTCGAGACGAAGCGCTCGTTCGCGAGCATCTTCTCGGCCCGGGCGATCTCGCCGCGCAGCCGCTCGCGCTCGGCCTCGACGTTGCCGTTCGCCTTCTGCCGCTCCGGCTTCACGACGACGTCGAAGATCCGCTTCTCGTCGCCCTCGAGCGGGACGAGCACGCCGCTGCGCCGGAAGGTGGCCGCCGCGGCCTGGACGCGCGTCGAGCGCGCCGGCCTCGGACTCGTCGCCGGCCTCGGGCCAGGGCGCGACGATCAGCGCGACGTCTGCGCGCCGGGCAGGTTCGACCAGATCTCCTCGGTCACGTGCGGCATCGCCGGGTGGAGCAGCTTCAGCAGCCGCTCGAGCGCGGCGAGCGCCGTCGCCCGCGCGTCGGCGTCGCCGCCGTAGAGCCGCGGCTTGATCGCCTCCGCGTACCAGTCGCAGAAGTCGTCGAAGGTCAGGTGGTAGAGCTCGTCGACGAGGTGCGAGAAGTCGAACTCGGCGAGGTAGCGCTCGATCGCGCGCTGCGACTGCGAGAGCCGCGCGAGGATCCAGCGCTCCTCGAGCGACGTCGGCCGCTCGCCGGTCGACCCCTCGTCGCCTGCTGCAGGATCAGCAGCGGCGACTGCGTTCCAGAGCTTCTTCGCGAGCTTCCGCCCCTCCTCGATCGCGCCCTCCGAGAAGGTCACGTCCTGCGACGAGGCCATCTTCATCAGCCCGTAGCGGGTCGCGTCGGCGCCGTAGCGCTCGATCAGCGCGAGCGGGTTCATCCCGGTGCCGAGGCTCTTCGACATCCGGCCGCCCGTCGGCGCGTGCACGAGCGAGTGGATGACGACGTCGCGAGAACGGGACGTCGCCCATCAGCTCGAGCCCGGCGAAGATCATCCGGTTCTCCCAGAGGCGGATGATGTCCCGGGCGGTCGTGTTCAGGTCGCCGGGGTAGAACGCGCGCAGGTCCTCGGTGTCGTCGGGCCAGCCGAGCGTCGCGAACGGCCAGAGCGCCGACGAGAACCACGTGTCGAGCACGTCCTCGCTGCGCGTCAGCTCGCCCGAGCCGCACTCGGCGCACGCGTCGGGCTCCTCCTCCGCGCACGTCCAGTGGCCGTCGGGGCACTGCCAGAGCGGCAGCTGGTGGCCCCACCAGATCTGGCGCGAGATGTTCCAGTCGGGCGCCTCCTCGAGCGAGGCGATCGCGAAGCGGTGCTGCGACTCGGGGTGGAAGCGGACGCGGCCGGAGCGCAGCGCCTCGAGCGCCGGGCGCTTCAGCTCCTCCATCGAGCACCACCACTGCGGCGAGATCAGCGGCTCGATCCGGTTCTTGCAGCGGTCGCAGAGCGCGACCGTGTGCCGGTACGACTCGCGCTTCTCGAGCTGGTCGCGCTCGCGCAGCCAGGCGAGGATCCGCTCCTCGGCCTCCTCCTGGGTCAGGCCCGTCGAGCCCGCCCGCCTCGGTCGTTCATCCGGCCGTCCGGGCCGATCACGGTCAGCTCCGGCAGGTCGTGGTCGCGGCCGATCTCGTAGTCCTTCGGGTCGTGGCCGGGCGTGACCTTCAGCGCGCCGGTGCCGAAGTCGAGCTCGACCCGCTCGTCGGCGATCACCGGCACGCGCCGCTCGACCCAGGGCACGACCACCTCGCGCCCGACCAGCGTCGCGGTAGCGCTCGTCGTCCGGGATGGACGGCGACCGCGACGTCGGCGGGGATCGTCGCCACCCGCGCGGTCGCGATCGTGATGTGCCCGTCGCCGTCGGCGAGCGGGTAGCGGACGTAGGTGAGCGCGTCGTCGACGTCCGACGTGCGCGAGCTCGAGGTCGGAGAGCGAGGTCTGGTGGAACGGGCACCAGTTGACGATCCGGTTCGCCCGGTAGATCCAGCCCTTCTCCCAGAGGTGGACGAAGAAGCGCATCACCGCGCGGACGTACGCCTCGTCCATCGTGAACCGCTCGCGGCGGTAGTCGAGCGAGGCGCCGATCCGGCGGAACTGGAACATGATCTTGCCGCCGTACTCGCGGAGCCACTCCCAGACGAGCTCGACGAACGCCTCGCGGCCGAGGTCCTGCCGCGATCTCCCCTGCGCGGCGAGGTGCTTCTCGACCGCGTTCTGGGTGGAGATGCCCGGCGTGGTCGTACCCGGGCTGGAAGAGCACGTTGAAGCCCTGCATCCGGCGCGTGCGGACGATCGTGTCGGCGAGCGAGAGCTGGAGCGCGTGGCCGAGGTGCAGGTCGCCGGTGACGTTCGGCGGCGGGTGGGCGATCGCGAAGCTCTCGCGGCTCGGATCCGGGTCCGCGTTGTAGAGACCCTCCTCCTCCCAGGTCCGCTGCCAGCGCTCCTCGACGCCTTCGGGGCTGTACAGCGGCTCCATGCGCCCATTCTACGGAGCGGCTGTCGTCCGGTCTCCGGGGTTTACTTGGATCCAAAATGTGCATAATGGGATCCAACATGACCAATTATCAGCGTCTCAGCCGGTATCTTCGCCGTTCTAGGATCCGAAATCGCTCGAGTTCGTATCCGAGAGCGGGCCGCGGTGCCGACCGCCGCGCTCGCAGAGTGCACGTGCCCCGAGTTCTGCGAGCGCGACCACGACAACGAGTAGCGAGAGGAGCCGCATGACCGCGAACGGGCACGGGCCCCGACCGGTGGGCCGGGATCGAGCGGCCCTACACCGCCGAGGACGTCGAGCGCCTGCGCGGCTCCGTCCAGGTCGAGCACACGCTCGCGCGCCTCGGCGCGGAGCGGCTCTGGCAGCTCCTCCACACCGAGCCGTGCGTCCCCGCGCTCGGCGCGATGACCGGCGGCCAGGCCGTGCAGATGGTCAAGGCCGGGCTGAAGTCGATCTACCTGTCCGGCTGGCAGGTCGCCGCCGACGCGAACCTCGCCGGGCACACCTACCCCGACCAGAGCCTGTACCCGGCCAACTCGGCGCCGGCGCTCGTCCGGCGCCTGAACAACGCGCTGCTGCGCGCCGACCAGATCGAGCACGCCGAGGGCGGAACGGCACGTACTGGCTGGCGCCGATCGTCGCCGACGCCGAGGCCGGCTTCGGCGGGCCGCTGAACGCGTTCGAGCTGATGAAGGCGATGATCGAGGCGGGCGCCGCCGGCGTGCACTTCGAGGACCAGCTCGCCTCCGAGAAGAAGTGCGGCCACCTCGGCGGCAAGGTGCTCGTCCCGACCGCGCCAGTTCGTGCGCACGCTCGCCGCCGCCCGGCTCGCCGCCGACGTCTGCGGCGTGCCGACCGTCCTGGTCGCGCGCACCGACGCCCTCTCGGCGACGCTCCTGACGAGCGACGTCGACGAGACCGACGCCGAGTTCGTCACCGGCGAGCGCACGCCGGAGGGCTTCTTCCGCATCCGCGCCGGGCTCGAGTCGGCGATCGCCCGCGCGCTCGCCTACGCGCCGTACGCCGACCTGATCTGGTTCGAGACCTCGACGCCCGACCTCGGCGAGGCGCGCGAGTTCGCCCAGGCGGTGCACGAGCGGTTCCCGGGCAAGCTGTTCGCGTACAACTGCTCGCCGTCGTTCAACTGGCGCCGGCACCTCGACGACGCGCGAGATCGCGTCGTTCCGCGAGACGCTCGCCGAGCTCGGCTACCGCTACCAGTTCGTCACGCTCGCCGGCTTCCACTCGCTGAACGCCGGGCATGTTCGAGCTCGCCCGCGGCTACGCGAGCGACGGGATGCCCGCCTACGTCGAGCTCCAGGAGCTCGAGTTCGCGCTCGAGGAGCACGGCTACACCGCCACCCGCCACCAGCGCGAGGTCGGCGCCGGCTACTTCGACCAGGTGGTCGAGGCCGTCTCCGGCGGCGCAGAGCTCGACGCTCGCGCTGACGGGCTCGACCGAAGAGGCGCAGTTCGCCGCCACCCACTGAGAGGAGTCGACGATGTCGACCGTTGAGCTGACCAGGGAGATCCGACGGGCCGGGCTGGTCGCCGCGCTCGCCGAGCACGGGCTGAAGGGCGAGCTCGTCGACGGCCACGAGCACCTCGCCGTCCAGGTCGAGGACTGCGACGAGGAGCGAGCTCGCGCACGCGATCGAGGACTGGCTCGCGCGAGCGGCGAGCTGCCGTTCGTCCCGGTGCGGATCGACGACTGCACCTTCGCGGTCGCGCCTCCTGCGGGCTAGCGCCCTAGACTGACCGCCATGGCAACGGTCGGCACGAAGGCCGACGACCTCGCGCTCGCGCTCGAGGAGGCGATCGTCTCCGGCGAGATCGCGCCGGGCACGGTGCTGCGCCAGGAGCAGCTCTCCGAGCAGTACCAGGTCTCGCGCACGCCGGTCCGGGAGGCGCTGCGGCGGCTCGCTGCGCTCGGGCTCGTCTCGTTCGTCCCGAACCGCGGCGTCCGCGTGCGGACGCTCTCGCGCGACGAGCTGCGCGAGGCGTTCCTCGTCCGCGCCGAGCTCGAGAGCCTCGCGACCGAGCTGGCGACGCCGCGGATCACCGACGAGGGGCTGGCGGCGCTCGACGAGGCCGAGAAGCGCTTCGCCGAGCTGACGCTCGAGCTGCGGCGGCGGTCGCGCGAGGGCACCCAGGACGGCGCGCTCGTCGCGAGCTGGGTCTCGGCGAACCACGCCTTCCACGACGTGATCTACGCGGCCGCCGACGCGCCGTTCGTCGAGCGGGTCGCGAAGAGCGCGCGGCGGAGCTTCTTCTCGCACGTCGTCTGGGCGGCCGGCCTCGACATCGACCACCTGTACGAGCAGAACGACCTCCAGCACCGCGCGATCCGCGAGGCGATCGCCGCCCGCAGCGCCGCGGGCGCGCGCGCTGCTCGCCCGCGAGCACGTGCTCGCCTCGGGCCGCATGCTGGAGACGATCCTCGACCAGGTGCAGGACCGGCAGGCCGGCGAGCTCCGCTCGGCCTAGCCCTGTGGGTCAGCCCGACCCCGGTCGCGTCCGCACTCGTCGCGGTCGTTGCAATGCGACCGGGGTTTGGCTATACACGGGTCCGATGGACTCGGATGGGCGCCGGACGCGCAGTCGTCGGCTCATTCTCCTTGACGGCGTCAGTAGTCGCTGCCGCGCCTCCTCGGAGCGTGTCGCCGATCGCGGTCAGGCCGATGCGGCCCGCGACGGCGAGCGCGCTGACCATGTGCAGCGCCACGCCCGTCTCGCGCTCGCGGTCCCAGCCGAGCCCGCGCTCGGCGACGACGTCGAGCAGGTCGTCCGGCGTCAGCGACCGATAGGCCGGGCGAGTCGAGGTGGTCGGTCGCGGCGTAGTGCTTGAGATCGCCGAAGCGGGTGCGGTACTCGCCGGCGAGCGGATCGTAGACCCGTCCGTCGAGCGCCTGCAGCGCGAAGAACGGATGCGTCGTCCCGCCACAGCGGAGATTGATCTCGACCGCGTTGATCACCACGCGCCCGCCGTCGCGTACCGCGACGAAGTCGACCGCGGCGCGCCCGATCACGCCCTCCCGCGACGAGCCGGCGCCCGACCTTCAGCCCCTCGGCCGCGAGCCTGGGCGCGTACTCGGCGTCGGCCGGGAAGTGGCAGCCGAAATAGGTCTGGCCGTGCGGCCCGCCGAGCACCTGGTCGTGGGTGGAGAGGATGTCCACCTGGCCGGCCGGGCTCATCCTGATCTGCACGCTCGGGCTGCGGAAGTCCGTCGCCCTCGACCAGCTCCTCGACGATCCCGCCCTGCTCGTCGAACGCCTCGAGGTAGTCGTCGACCGTGGCCTCGATGTCCTCGAGCTCGAGGCGCCGCGGCAGGCCGCCGCGCCAGCCGCGGAGGTCGACCTGCGCGTTGCCGAGCCCGCTCACGCCCTGCGTTCAGCTTCGCGATCGCGCGCGCCGCGCGAGCTCGCGCAGCGCCCGCTCGAGCTCCCGCCGGTCGGCCGCCTCGAAGCCCTGCGGGTGCGGCACGTCCTCCTCGAGGAAGACGCGCCGGCTTCCCTGCTTCGTCCCCAGCCACGCGAGCTCGGGGTGCGAGCCGAAGAGCGGGATCCCGAGCCGCACGGCAAGCTCGACCTCGGCCGGCGAGGTGCGAAGGGAGCATGATCGCGAGCTCCGGGCTCGCCGATCATCGCTGCGGATCCGCTGCGATCGCGCCGGGGCGCTCGAGCAGCTTCTGCGACAGCGGCCGGTTGCTGCCGTCGACGAGCGAGACCGTCTGGAAGCGGCTGCGCGCCTCGGCGCGTGTCCAGCTCGGGGACGAGGCCGAAGCAGTAGTCGACCGACCCGCGGGTGGATCGGCTGCGAGGTGACGTAGATCACCCGGCGA
This sequence comes from uncultured Chitinophagaceae bacterium, assembly GCA_963705005.1. Taxonomy (GTDB): domain Bacteria; phylum Bacteroidota; class Bacteroidia; order Chitinophagales; family Chitinophagaceae; genus Puia. Next base: position 1,007 of record CAVPIO010000004.1, on the reverse strand, counting down.
GCGCGGCGCGCGCAGCAGGCTGAGGACGAGGCAGAGGAACCGCTCCTCGTAGGCCGGGAAGACCGGGATCGAGCTGGTCCGGGATGTCCATGCCGAGCGAGTGGACGACGACCGACGTCCGCTCGACGCTCGCCGATCGAGCGCAGCGTGACGTGCGGCCACATCTGCCGCGGCAGTTGCCTGGAACTCGGCGAATCTGCGCGTCGACATCGGCGGAACCTCGCGCCGTCTAGCGTCTAGCGGTAGTAGCGCGAGACCATCTCGGCGACGCAGACGGGCTTCTCCTCGCCCTCGCGCTCGACCGTGCGCCTTCGTGACGACCTGGACGCCGCCCTCGACCTCGTTCACCTCGAGCACCTCGAACTGCGCGCGGAGCCGGCTGCCGACCGGCACCGGCGCCGGGAAGCGGACCTTGTTGACGCCGTAGTTGATCCCCATCCGGAACTCGCCGCGCTCGGGCCGCACCTCGTACAGGAACTTGACGAGCAGCGAGAGCGTCAGGAACCCGTGCGCGATCGTCGTCCCGAACGGCCCCTGCGCCGCCTTCTCGGGATCGACGTGGATCCACTGGTCGTCGCCGGTCGCCTCGGCGAACGGGTCGATCCGCTCCTGCGTGATCTCCAGCCACTCGCTCGGGCCCGTAGTTGTCTCCGGCCTTCACGTCGGGCGGTCACGCGCTCTCGCCGGCCGCGAGCCCGTCCGCGAGGTCGAGCCCGGAGCCGGCGCTCGAGGTGACGAGCGTCGGCTTCAGGCCCTTCTGGATCGTCTCCTTGGTGATCACGCACTTGGAGACGTCCTTGCGGGAGGGCAGCTCGAACATCACGTCGAGCAGCGCGTTCTCGATGATCGAGCGGAGGCCGCGGGCGCCCGTCTCGCGCTCGAGTGCCTTGTCGGCGATCTCCCAGAGCGCGTCGTCGGTGAAGACGAGCTCGATCGAGTCGTAGTTGAAGAAGCGCTGGTACTGCTTGACGAGCGCGTTCTTCGGCTCCTCGAGGATCTTGACCACG